>NZ_CM179095.1:0-135000 GCF_058747975.1 Rhodobacter maritimus
ATGACCGAGGAAACCTGGGGGCGGGTACGCGATGAACTTCTCAAGTCGGTGGGCAAGAACAACTTCACCACCTGGATCGAGCCTCTTCGCCTGAACGGTCTGTCCGACGGCATCATCCGCTTCGACGCGCCCACCAAGTTCATGCGTGACTGGGTGTCGCGGAACTTCTCGGAACATATCCGGCGCGAGCTTGAAAAGCACGGCGTTGCGGTCGAACGGGTCGAGATTCGAGTGCCCGAGAATGCGCCCGCGCCCAAACCCGCCGCGCCGCGCGCCGCAGCGCCCAGGAAACCCGCGCGCGTGGCCGATGCCGGCGATCTGCCCGGTGCGCCGCTTGATGCGCGGTTCACCTTCGACAGCTTCGTGGTCGGCAAGCCGAACGAGCTGGCCCATGCCGCCGCGCGCCGCGTGGCCGAGGGCGGCCCCGTGACCTTCAATCCGCTTTTCCTTTATGGCGGCGTCGGGCTTGGCAAGACCCACCTGATGCACGCCATCGCGCATGAGCTTCAGACCCGCCGGGCCGATCTGCGCGTCCTTTATCTTTCCGCCGAGCAGTTCATGTATCGCTTCGTGCAGGCCCTGCGCGAGCGTCAGATCATGGATTTCAAGGAGATGTTCCGCTCGGTCGACGTGCTGATGGTCGATGACGTGCAGTTCATCGCCGGCAAGGACAGCACCCAAGAGGAATTCTTCCATACGTTCAATGCGCTGGTCGATCAGCAAAAGCAGATCGTCATTTCCGCCGACCGCGCGCCCGGAGAGATCAAGGACCTTGAGGATCGCATCAAGTCGCGTCTGCAATGCGGCCTGGTGGTCGATCTGCACCCGACGGATTACGAATTGCGCCTGGGGATCCTGCAAACCAAGGCCGAGGCCTATCAGGCGCAATATGGCGGGCTGAAGCTGGCCGATGGCGTGCTGGAATTCCTTGCCCATCGCATCACCACGAATGTGCGGGTTCTGGAAGGCGCGCTGACGCGGCTTTTCGCCTTCGCCTCGCTTGTCGGGCGCGAGATCACGCTGGATCTGGCGCAGGAATGCCTGGTCGATATCCTGCGTGCCTCGGACCGCAAGGTGACGATCGAGGAGATCCAGCGCAAGGTGGCCGAGCATTACAACGTGCGCCTGTCCGATCTGATCGGGCCGAAACGTCAGCGCACCATCGCGCGGCCACGTCAGGTGGCGATGTTCCTGGCCAAGCAGATGACGACGCGCAGCCTGCCCGAGATCGGCCGCCGCTTCGGCGGGCGCGACCACACCACCATCATGCACGGTGTGCGAAAGGTCGAAGAGTTGCAGGATGCGGATCAGCAACTGGCCGAAGATATCAACATGTTGCGGCGGCTACTTGAGTCCTGAGCCTTGACGGCCGCGGCAAAGCGGCCGAATGTCCTGAAAAATCTTGAGCCTGAGCGGAAAACTGGTAGTTTTCCGCTCCCGGCATCTTTGGGGGATGGAAATGAAGATCAGCATCGAACGCGCCGCGCTTCTGAAAGCCGTCGCTCAGGCTCAGTCGGTCGTCGAGCGGCGCAACACGATCCCGATTCTGGCGAATGTGCTGATCGAGGCCGAGGGCGACACCGTTTCCTTCCGCGCCACCGATCTGGATATCGAGGTCGTCGACAAGGCGCATGCGCAGGTCGAACGAGCCGGGGCGACGACGGTTTCGGCGGTGATGCTGCATGAAATCGTGCGCAAACTGCCCGACGGGGCGCTGATCCAGCTGTCCGACGATGCCGCCGCGGGGCGTCTGTCGGTGCAGGCCGGGCGGTCGAGCTTCAACCTTGCCACGCTGCCCAAGGAAGATTTTCCGGTCATGGCAAGCTCGGAATACACGGCGAATTTCTCGGCCAGGGCGGCCGAGCTGCGCCGCCTGTTCGATAAGTCGAAATTCGCAATCTCGACCGAAGAGACGCGCTATTACCTCAACGGCGTCTACATGCATGTGGCGCAGGGCGAGGACGGGCCGGCGCTGCGCTGCGTGGCGACCGACGGCCACCGCCTTGCCCGGATCGACGCGGCCCTGCCCGATGGCGCGCAGGGCATGCCCGGCGTGATCGTGCCGCGCAAGACGGTGGGGGAATTGCGCAAGCTTCTGGACGATGACGATGCGCAGATCGCAGTTTCGGTGTCCGAGACCAAGGTGCGGTTCGCAACACCCGCCATCACGCTGACCTCGAAGGTCATCGACGGCACCTTCCCCGACTATACCCGCGTGATCCCGGTCGGCAACACGCGCCGGCTCGAGGTGGACGCGGCCGAGTTCGCCAAGGCGGTCGACCGTGTCGCCACCGTCTCGTCCGAGCGCAGCCGCGCGGTCAAGCTGAGCCTTGACGAAGATCGCTTGGTGCTTTCGGTCAATGCCCCGGATTCGGGGGCGGCCGAGGAAGAACTGGCCGTGGCCTATGGCGACGAGCGGCTGGAGATCGGCTTCAACGCGAAATACCTGCTTGAGATCGCAAGCCAGGTGGATCGTGAGAACGCGGTCTTCCTGTTCAACTCATCGGGCGATCCGACCCTGATGCGCGAGGGCAACGACACCTCGGCGGTCTATGTCGTGATGCCGATGCGCGTGTGACCCCGTTTCGCGCGGGTCGACATTGCGCCGAAAGGGGTGAAGGGACGGGCCCGTGCTGACCGACCTGACGCTTCTGCAATTCCGCTCGCACCGGCGGGTGGGGTTGCAATTCGATCGCCGGCCCGTGGCGATCTACGGGCCGAACGGCGCGGGCAAGACCAACCTTCTGGAAGCTATTTCGCTGTTGTCGCCGGGGCGCGGACTGCGCCGCGCCGCGTCAGAGGATCTGATGCGCCGCGACGAGGCCGTGGGCTGGAAGCTGCGCGCAACCGTGGACGGGCACGAGATTGAAACCAGCGCGCTGCCGGGCCAGCCGCGCGAGGTTCTGGTGGATGGCAAGGTGGCGCGGCAGGTCGCGCTCGGGCGGCTTTTGCGTGTGCTGTGGCTGGTGCCCGCGATGGACCGGCTGTGGATCGAGGGCGCCGAGGGGCGGCGGCGCTTCCTTGACCGCATGACGCTGTCCTTCGTGCCCGATCATGCCGATGCGACCCTGGCCTATGAAAAGGCGATGCGCGATCGCAACCGCCTGCTGAAGGACATGGTGCGCGATGCGCATTGGTATGGCGCGCTCGAGGCCCGCATGGGCGAAGAGGCGCAGCGCATCATGGCCAATCGCGCCCTTGCGCTGGAACATGTCCGCGCCGCGCAGGAGGGTGCCGCGACGGCCTTTCCCGCCGCCACGCTCGGCATCGAAAACCAGGGCCCCGCAGATCTGGCCGCGGCCCTGGCCGAGGGGCGCGCGCGCGACATGGCGGCGGGGCGCACGCTGGAGGGGCCGCATCGCGCGGATCTGGGCGCGGTCTTCGCCGCCAAGGACATGCCCGCCGCGCATTGCTCGACCGGAGAGCAGAAGGCGCTGCTGATCTCGGTCATGCTGGCGAATGCGCGGGCCCTAGCGGGCGAGGGCGTGGTGCTTCTGCTTGACGAGGTGGCCGCCCATCTCGATGCCGACCGCCGCGCCGCACTTTACGACGAGATCTGCGCGCTCGATGCCCAGACATTCATGACCGGCACGGGTGTGGAACTTTTCGACTCGCTCGGGCCGCGCGGCTATTATCTTGAGGTGACCGAGTCCGGTGGAACCTCGGTTGTCCGTGTGGAGGACCGGCCATGAACCATCCCGTGCAGCGCGTGACCCTGATAACCCTTGGCGTGGCCGATCTGGCCCGTGCCCGCGCCTTCTATCACGCGCTTGGTTGGCAGCCTGCGAGCGCGGCCGAAGGCGTGGTCTTCTATCAGATGAACGGGCTGGCGCTTGGGTTGTTCGGGCTGGCCGACCTGGCCAAGGATCAGGGCCGCCCCGACGCGCCCCTTGGCACCGGCGCCGTCACGCTGGCGCAGAATTTCGATACCCGCGACGCGGTGGACCTTGCCTATCGGCGCGCGCTGGGCGCCGGGGCCACGCCGCTCAAGGCGCCGCATGACGTATTCTGGGGCGGGTATTCGGGCTATTTCGCCGATCCTGACGGCCATGTCTGGGAACTGGCGATGAACCCGTTCTGGCCGCTTGCCCCCGATGGCAGCCTGACGCTGCCAGAGAATGCCTGAGCGATGCCGCGTCACCGCTAAATCTTGTGTCTATCGCGTGACATTGCGCGCCCGAGACCCTATAAGACGGCAACAGCAGACAGGACGAGCGGGCATGAGCGACAAGAGCCAGAAGCCGAACGAATACGGCGCAGATTCCATCAAGGTTCTCAAGGGCCTGGAGGCCGTGCGCAAACGCCCGGGCATGTATATCGGTGACACCGATGACGGGTCGGGCCTGCATCACATGGTCTATGAGGTCGTCGATAACGGCATCGACGAGGCGCTTGCCGGCCATGCCGATTTCGTGCGCGTCAGGATTCATGCCGACAGTTCGGTCTCGGTGCGCGATAACGGGCGCGGGATTCCGGTCGACATGCACCCCGAAGAGGGCGTCTCGGCCGCCGAGGTCATCATGACCCAGCTGCATGCCGGCGGCAAATTCAACAATACCGACGAAGGCGGCAATGCCTACAAGGTTTCGGGCGGGTTGCACGGTGTCGGCGTCTCGGTGGTGAACGCACTGTCGGACTGGCTCGAACTGCGCGTCTGGCGCAATGACAAGGAATACTTCGCCCGGTTCGAACATGGCGAATGCACCGTTCATGTGCATGAGGTGGGCGATGCCCCCGGCGAGAAGGGCACCGAGGTGCGCTTCATGGCCTCGTCCAGAACGACAAGCCCCGAGGGCACGTTTTCCAACCTCGATTACAGCTTCAAGACGCTGGAAACCCGGCTGCGCGAGCTGGCCTTCCTGAATTCGGGCGTGCGCATCATTATCGAGGACAATCGCGGCGCCGAGCTGCTGCAAACCGAGCTGTTCTACGAAGGTGGCGTGCGCGAATTCGTGAAATATATCGACCGCTCGAAAAGCGCGGTCATGCCGGAGCCGATCTATATGACCGGCGAGGTGCGCGGCATCGGCGTCGAGGTGGCGATGTGGTGGAACGACAGCTACCACGAAACCGTGCTGCCCTTCACCAACAACATCCCGCAGCGCGATGGCGGCACCCACCTTGCGGGCCTGCGCGGCGCGCTGACCCGGACCATCAACAACTATGCGCAATCCTCGGGGATCGCCAAGAAGGAGAAGGTGGAATTCACCGGCGACGATGCGCGCGAGGGGCTGACCTGCGTGCTTTCGGTGAAAGTGCCCGATCCGAAATTCTCCAGCCAGACCAAGGACAAGCTGGTCTCGTCCGAGGTGCGCCCGGCGGTCGAGAACCTTGTGAACGAGAAGCTGTCCGAATGGTTCGAGGAACATCCCGCCGAGGCAAGGATGATCGTCGGCAAGATCATCGAGGCGGCGCTTGCGCGCGAAGCGGCCCGCAAGGCGCGCGAACTGACCCGGCGCAAGACGGCGATGGATGTGGCCTCGCTGCCCGGCAAGCTGGCGGATTGCCAGGAAAAGGACCCCGCGCTGTCCGAACTTTTCATCGTCGAGGGTGACTCGGCCGGCGGATCGGCCAAGCAGGGCCGTTCGCGCCAGAACCAGGCGGTGCTGCCCCTGCGCGGCAAGATTCTGAACGTGGAACGCGCGCGGTTCGACCGGATGCTCTCGAGCGACATGATCGGCACGCTGATCACCGCGCTTGGCACAGGCATCGGCCGGGACGAGTTCAATCTGGCGAAGGCGCGCTATCACAAGATCATCATCATGACGGATGCGGATGTCGACGGCGCGCATATCCGAACGCTGCTTCTGACCTTCTTCTTCCGCCAGATGCCCGACCTGATCGAGGCGGGCTATCTCTATATCGCGCAGCCGCCGCTTTACAAGGTCAGCCGCGGCAAGTCCGAGGTCTATCTGAAAGACCAGTCCGCGCTTGAGGATTACCTGGCCCAGCAGGGGATCGAGGGCGCGATCCTGCGCCTTGGCAGCGGAGAAGAGATCACCGGCGCCGATCTGGCCCGGCTGGTCGATGAGGCGCGCGTGGTGCGCCGGATCCTTCAGGCCTTCCCGACGCATTATCCGCAGCACATCATCGAACAGGCGGCGATTGCCGGGGCGCTGGTTCCGGGGCGCATCGACGCCGATGCCCAGGGCGTGGCCGACCGGGTCGCCGAACGCCTCGATGCCGTGGCGGTGGAATACGAACGGGGCTGGGCCGGCCGCCCGACGCAGGATCACGGGCTGCGCTTCACGCGTTCGCTGCGCGGCGTGGAAGAGGCGCGCACGCTTGACGGTCCGATCCTGCGCTCGGGCGAGGCGCGGCGTCTGGCAACCCATACCGACTCCTTGCAGGAAACCTATTCCCAGCCCGCGCGCCTTCTGCGCAAGGACCGCGAGCAGGTGATCCATGGCCCGATCGAGCTTTTGAGCGCGATCCTGCAAGAGGGCGAAAAAGGCCTGTCGCTTCAGCGCTACAAGGGCCTGGGCGAGATGAACCCCGAACAGCTTTGGGAAACCACGCTCGATCCCACCGCGCGCACGCTTTTGCAGGTGCGGATCGAGGATGTCGCCGAGGCCGAGGATCTGTTCAGCAAGCTGATGGGCGACGTGGTCGAACCGCGCCGGGAATTCATCCAGCAAAACGCGCTGAGCGTCGAGAACCTCGATTTCTGATCCCCCGCCCACGGGTGCGGGCGGTCAGGTGCCGCAAAGCCAGACCTTGATCCCAAGCTCTTGCGCAAGTGCCGCGCGGGCCGCCATCGCGCGGTCGGCGCCCTCGGCCGAACTGGCATAGACCACTTGGATATGGTTGGCTTTGTGGCGGGCCATCATCTGGTCGCGGCTGACACCGGTCAGTACGGCGTTCATCATCGGCCATTCGCGGTTCGTGCCCTCGGACCGGCGGCGCAGCTCCTCCGGTGGCAGATCGACCGCCTGCCCGCGCCCGATATCCATGTGCAGCGCGCCGCCCTCGATGAAGATGCGCGACCAGATAATCTCTCCTGCGCGGGCGACGCCGCGCAGCGTGCCGCCCCCGGCGGGAAAGAACATGGGCGGCTGGCGCAGGCTTTCCGAACCCGCCCAGCCACCGGGATGGTGCGCGGGGGGCGCGGCGCCCGAAATCTCGAACACCCAGACGAAATCGTCGCGGCTGCCCGAGGCATCCGCCCCGCCCCAGCGCAGGTCGTGCAGCGTGGTCTCGACCGGCTCGCCAAGGGCGCGGTGCAGCCGGTTGATCAGCAGCCCGTCAAGCGCCGCGCATTCGTCCACCTCGTTGAAATGCACGATGGCCCGGCCCGGACGGATGAGCGATCCGTCCGCGCGGGTGACGGGCGGGCGGTCGTCATTGTTCAGCATCCCCTCGACCAGATCCGAGGCGGGCAGAAGATCCTTCAACCCTTGCTGATACTGGATGCCGATCGCCTCGCAGCCGAAGCTGTCGGCCAGCCGCACGGCGGCGACATACATCCGGCACTGGTCGATCACCTGCGCCTCGGTCAGCTCGGTCGCCGGATCGGTCCCCAGGTGGAAGATCATCCCGCGCGCGCGCATCCAGTCAAGAACGGCGCGGCCCTCGGCCTCGGGCACCTGAAGGGTGGCGTGATACAGGGCCGATTGCGACAGCCGCTCCTTGAAGATGCCAAGTGGCATCAGAAGCTCGTCGGGGATGATCGCGTTATACATCCCCATGCAGCCCTCGTCGAAAACGCCAAGAATCGCCTTGTTGCGCCGCAGATCCTGCGCGATCCCGGCAACGGTTGCGCGGTCTTCGGGGGCAAGATCCGCGTGCTCGAAGGGCCGGACATGGCGGGTGTCATGGCGGATCTTTCCGGTTGCAAGCCATTCGTCCAGCCCGGCGGCGAAGAAGGCGTCGTCGAAGCGTTCGGACCAGAGCGTCGCATAGGGCACGCCCGCCTTGGTCAGCGAGCCGTTGAGATTGAGAAGCCCCACAAGCCCCGGCCACTGCCCCGACCAGTTCGCCACCGTCAGGATCGGGCCGCGATGCGAGGTCAGGCCCGGCAGGACATGGTGCGAATATTGCCAGACCGCCTCGGCCACGATCAGCGGCATTTCCGGGTTCAGCGCGGCAAAGATGTCCATGCCCTCGCGCTGGCTGGCGATGAAGCCATGGCCCTCGGGCTTGACGGGATGGGCGCGCATCAGTTCGTGCCCGCGTTCGGCCAGCACCTCGGCCAGCCGGGCCTCCATCGCGGACTGCGCGGGCCAGCATTGCAGATTGGCGCTTTCGCGCAGGTCGCCGCTGGCGACAAGGGCTATCCTGGTCATGTCTCATCCCCTTCCATCAGTGCGACATAGGCGGCGTAATCGGCCTGCATCCGCTTGAAGACGCTGTATTTCCTGTCGTGATAGGCGCCGATTTCGCCGCCGCGCGGGGCGATCACGCGCCCGCCCCCCGCCATGGCGGCCATGGCCTGCGTCAGGCCGGTTTGCGCGCCCGACGCCACTGCGCCCAGCATCGCGCATCCCAGAAGGACCGGTTCCTGCTGGTCGGGAACCACCACCCGGCAGCCGGTGGCATCGGCGTTTTCGCGCAGGAACAGGGCGTTGCGCGCAAGGCCGCCGCTGACCACAAGGGTATCCACGGCGGCGCCGGCGGCCCGCATCGCCTCGATGATCTGGCGCGTGCCATAGGCCAGCCCCTGCATCGCCGCCAGATAATCCAGCGCCAGATCGTCAGGATCGGTGGAAAGGCCAAGCCCCACCAGCGCGCCCTTGCGCCAGGGTTCCGCCAGCGGCGAGCGGTTGCCGTGGAAATCCGGCTGGACGTGGCGCCGTGCGGTCAGCGTTGCGGTTTCGGCCGCCATGCCCGCCAGATGGGATTCGATCAGATCGCTGATGCGCCGTCCCTCGGCCCCGGCCTGCGCGGCCAGGGGACCAGAGGCCCCGTGCCGCGCGATGATCGTATCCAGCAGTGCCCCCGCCGCCGATTGCCCGCCTTCCAGCGCCCAGAGATCCGGCAGCACCACGCCGAAATAGGGCCCCCAGACGCCCGGCACGAACAGCGCCTTGTCGCACAGCGCGATATGGCAGCTCGAGGTGCCGGCAATCACGGCAAGCCGCCGTTCCGGCAGCCCCTCGGCCATTTCGACCCCCAGCGTGCCAAGGGCGCCGGCATGGGCGTCGATCAGGCTGATCGAGACGGCGGTTCCGGGGCCCAGCCCAAGCTCTTGCGCGGCCTGCGGCGAAAGCCCCCCCGCCCGAGTGCCCGGAGGCGCCATTGCCGCACCGATCGCGGCATGGCCGTCGCGCGCCAGATCGCCAAGCCCGATCGCCGCAAGGAACGCGTCGTCCCAGCCTTCGCCGCCCTGGCCCAGATGGCCCAGATAGGTCCATTTGCACACCGTCGAGCAGAGCGAGCGCAGCTCGGTCCCCGTCGCGCGATGCACCAGCCAGTCGGGCAGATCCCAGAACCGGGTTGCCTGCGCCCATGCCTCGGGCCGCTCGCGCTTCAGCCAGCGAAGCTTGGGCAATTCCATCTCGGGCGAGATGCGCCCGCCGACATGGGCCAGCGGCGCACCGCCGATGGCGTTGATCCCGGCGGCATCGGCAAGGGCGCGATGGTCCATCCAGAGCATCACGTCCTGCCCCTCGGCGCCGTCGGGGTCGATGCTGACCGGAACGCCCCCGGCGCCCGAAACCACCAGCGAACAGGTTGCGTCGAACCCGATGCCCCGGATCGCGGATGCCGGCAGGCCAGAGCCTTGCAGGGCGCCCCGCGTGGCCTGGCAGACCGCCGCCCAGATCCCGGCAGAGCTTTGCTGGGCATAGGTATCGCGCGGATGGGTGGCTGCGATCGGGTGGCTGTCGGTGGCCACAAGCCGGCCCGCCGCATCGAATATGCCGGCCCGGGCGCTTCCCGTTCCCACATCAACCCCGAGAAAGTGACTCATCGCCCCACCCGTCAAATTCCAGCCCTTGGCGGGGGCATTGGCCACATGGCCCGGATCCGCGGCGCCGTGCAACCGGCGCGCGCCTGATCCCTTCCCCCCTTCCTGCGGCAGGTTGCCAGATAAACCGCCCCGCTGACCAGCCCCGGTTTTGCGGGCCTTGTGACGCATCGGGCTGCATTGACGCCCCGATAAATAGGTATGTATCATACCTATTGAAGAAGCCGGGCTGCGCCGGCTTCCCGACCGCAAGGGCGCGGAGCATCATGGGCCATCCGATATACCTCGCGCGGGTCTACGATCCCCCTCAGGCAGGGCAGGGCCTGCGCGTGCTGCTTGACCGGCTTTGGCCGCGCGGGATCTCAAAGGCCGTGCTGAAGGCGGATCACTGGCCGAAAGAGCTGACCCCAAGCAATGATCTGCGCCGCTGGCTGCATGCCGATCCGGCCCGGTGGGACGGCTTCGCCCCGCGCTACCGCGCCGAGCTGGCCGCGGTGCCCGATGCGGTGGCCACCTGCCTTGACTGGTGCCGCGCGGGGCCCGTGACCCTGATGACGGCGGCCAGGGTGCCCGAACACAGCCATGTCGCCGTGCTGCGCGATTACCTTCGGGAACGGCTTGCCGGGGGGACCGCATGAGCGACCCGCGCATCCCGGCCCCGCCCCGTCCGATGGTGGCAAGATGGTAAGCTCGACCGAGCGCATGCGGGCCTGGACCGGCCCGGCGATCCTGAGCTTCGGGTTTCGCCCGTTCTTCCTGCTTGCGGCGATCTGGGCAGCCCTGGCCATGGCGCTGTGGATCTTCATGCTGGCCGGGTATGCACCCTTGCCGACGGCGTTCGATCCCTTCGCATGGCATGCGCATGAATTCGTCTTCGGCTACCTTTCGGCGGTGATTGCCGGGTTTCTTCTGACGGCGGTGCCGAACTGGACCGGGCGGCTGCCGATCGTGGGCTGGCCGCTTGCGGGGCTGGTGGCGCTTTGGGTCCTTGGGCGCGTGGCGGTGGCGGTTTCGGCCGGGCTGCCCTGGCTTCCGGTGATGCTGGCCGATGGCGCCATGATCCTTGTCTTGGGGCTGGCCCTGGCGCGAGAGGTCGTGGCAGGCAGCAACTGGCGCAACCTGCCGGTTCTTGGTCTGCTTGCGGTATTCCTTGCCGCGAACGGGCTGTTTCATGCCGAGGCCGCGTCGGGTGCGGCCGCCTCGGACGGCTACGGCCTCCGGCTGGGGCTGGCGGCGGTTCTGATGCTGATCGCGCTGATCGGCGGGCGCATCATTCCCAGCTTTACCCGCAACTGGCTGGCCGCGCGCAAATCCCCTTGGCTGCCGGCCCCTTTCGGCAGGGCGGATCGTGCAATCCTCGGGCTGACGGGGGCGACCCTTCTGTGCTTCGTGCTCTCGCCCGATGCCGCGGCGCTGCCCTGTCTTGTCGCGGGGGGTGCGCATCTGTGGCGGCTGTCGCGGTGGCAGGGGCACCGGACGGGGGCAGAACCGCTCTTGTGGGTTTTGCATGTGGCCTATGCGATGCTGGCGCTTGGCTTTCTGGCTGTGGGCGCGGCGGGGCTCGGGCTTTTGCCGCAGGCCGGGGCCCGTCATGTCTGGCTTGCCGGGGCGATCGGGCTGATGACACTGGCGGTCATGTCGCGCGCAAGCCTTGGCCATGCGGGGCGCCCGCTGCGTGCCGGGCCGGGGCTGAGCGCGGCCTATCTGCTGCTGCTTGCCGGGGTCTGCCTGCGTTTCGCGGCGGGGCTTGCGCCTGGCCAGGCGTGGCTTTTGCATCTTTCGGCAGCGCTGTGGATCATGGGCTTTGCGGGGTTCGCGCTGATGTTCTGGCCGATCCTGACCCGCCCCCGGGACGGCGCCAAGCGCGTGTCGCGCGCCCGCTAGCGGCCTGCGCCGGTCGCGGCGCGTTCGCGCGCCCGCGCCCTGTAGCCCGAGGGCGTGTCGTTGAACGCGGCCTTGAACAGCCGCGAGAACTGCGCCTGATCCGAGAACCCGAAACGATAGGCAATCTCGGCGATCGCCAGAGACCCGGGAAGTTCCAGCAATTCGCGTGCGGCGATCAGGCGCTGCTCGCGGATATATTGCGATACCGTGCAGTTGGCGTCCGAGAACAGCTCGTGCAGGTAGCGCTTCGAGATGCCGCAGGCCTCTGCGATCGTTTCGGGAGACAGATCGCCATCCGACAGCCGCAGGCGGATCACTTCCTGCGCGCGGCGAAGATGGGCCGCGCGCACGGCCGACCGGGCGCCGGTGTCCCGATCCGACTGGGCATCGAGCGTGAGGCAGAGCAATTCGATCAGATGCCGGCCCAAAATCCGCGATATGCTTTCGTCCGATGCGCCGGCCGGGGCAAGCGGCGCATCCTGCATGACCCGCCGCGCCATGGTGGTGAACAGCCCCCCCATCCCTTCGCGCCCGTTGAAGACATGCGCGCAGAACCGATCCGGGTCGCGCAGCTTTTCCGAAAGCGCGGGCCGGGCAACCTTGAGAACGCACAGGTCGTTCGCATCGGCATAAGAGAATCGGTAGGGCTCGTCCCCACGCTCAAGGATGAAACCGCCCGGATCGCAGCGCACCTCGCGCCCAAGCTGGTTGAACTCGACAGGGGCCACGCGGGGGATGGTGATAAGGTATTCCTCGTCCGAACTGCCGCTGATGTGGCCCGGGCGGCGTTCATATTGCATCGGTTCGGTGCGCAGCCGTGACAGCGATACCTGCCCCAGCCTCTGCCGCTCCAGCTGCCCCGAAAAACGGGCGGGATCGCGAAAGCTCAAATGCAGGGGGAAGTACGCCTCCGAGATGACCTCGCTCCAGCGTCCGGCGCGCTTTGGCGGCGAAACATCCTGCGTGCTTTGCGTAATCAATCCCATGCAAACGCTGCTCCCATAGCATTGCTTTTCGATTCGAAGGCCAGCTTTGCGATTCGCGCAAGGAAATTTCGTGCCGATCCACCGATCATGCGCGGATCGGCAAAAAGCCGTGCGCTCAGCGTCAAATCCCGCAGGAAACTGCACGGATTGACAAAAGAGCGCGCCCTGGGATGCAAGCCCGCACCGCCGCCGCGTGGCAGCCTGATGCGATCAAATCAGATGCCGGATAACCGGCACGGTTTCAGGGAGCTGTTCTTCGCACCTGTCCCGACAAGGGGCTGGCCCTGATGACGTGCCTGAACCCGGCCGCCTCAGGGAGTTGCAGATGAGCAAACGCAAGGTCGATCCTATTACCCTGTCCGTCGTGCGCGGCGTGCTGGAAACCACGCAGCGGGAAATGACGCTGACACTGGAACAAACGGCGCGCAGTTCGGTGTTCAACCTTGCGCATGATTATTCCACGGCGCTGTTCAACCACACACCCGAGATGATCCTGCAAGGGCAGGATATCCCGATCCACCTCGGCTCGCTGATCCCGGCGATGAAATCGGTGGCCAGCTTTTTCGAGGGCGACATCCACGAGGGCGACCTGATCTTGCATAACGATCCGGCCTATGGCGGCAGCCATATCATCGACACCTGCATGTATTACCCGGTCTTCTATCAGGGCGAGCTGGTGTTCTGGACGGTCTGCAAGGGCCACCTGACCGATATCGGCGGCCCGGTGCCTGCGGGCTACAACCCGAACGCCACCGAGATCTTTGCCGAGGGGCTGCGCATTCCCCCCGTCAAGCTTTGGGACAAGGGCAAGCCGCGCCGTGACGTGATGAACCTTCTCTTGACCAACATGCGGGCCCGCCGCGATCAGGAAGGCGATTTCAACGCGTTGATCGGTGCTTGCCAGGTGGGCGCGCGCAATCTTCGCAACCTCATGGACAAATACGGCAAGGAGGTGGTTCAGGACTGCATCGCGGAGCTTCTGGACATGGCCGAGGCGCATATGCGCAAGCTGATCGCAGGCGTTCCCGACGGCACCTATACCGGCACCGCCGTGCTTGAGGATGCGGGCCACGGCTTTGGCGATTTCGACATCACGGCTACCGTCACCATCAAGGGCGATGGCTGCCATATCGAGATCGCCTCGCCGCCGCAGGTGCCCTATTTCATCAACAGCTACGAAGGCAACAGCCACTCGGGCGTCTATCTCGGCCTGATGATGTTCGCGCAGCTGCCACCGCCCTATAACGAGGGGCTCTATCGCTGCGTCACCACCGACATGGGGCCCAAGGGCACGCTGTGTAATGCGAAATCCCCCGCGCCGCACATGAACTGCACCACCACGCCCATGGAAACCCTGACTGATGCCGTGCGGCTTGCCTTCGAACAGGCCGCGCCCGACAAGGTTTCGGCCAGCTGGGGGCATGCCAACGGCTGCAACATTGCCGGCTGGGATAAACGCCATGACGAGGAATATGTGACCATGGTGCTGGCCTCGATCATCTCGGGCGCGGGCGCGACGGCCAGCCAGGACGGCTGGCACGCCTGCGGGCCGGAATGCTGCTTCGGCGCGCTCACCTCGGGCGATATCGAGATGCTCGAACACAGCTACCCGATCATCATCCACCGCTATTCGCTGATGGAGGATTCGGGCGGCGCGGGCAAGCATCGCGGCGGCTCGGGCACCTGCTGGGAGGTCGAACCGCTCGACAGCCCGATGACGCTCATCACCTTCGGCGAAGGGCGGCGCATTCCAGCGATGGGCGCAGCCGGCGCGAAGTCGACCATGATCGCACCCAAGGTCGGTCGGCTCGAGGTCACGCGCGGCGGCGAGACCCAGATCATCACCGACAACGTGATCGAAACCATCCACCCGGGCGAACGTGCGGCCAACCGCAATCCCGGCGGCGGCGGCTTCGGAAACCCGTTCGAGCGCCCGGTCGGCAGCGTTGTCGAAGACGTGCGCAATGGCCTTGTCAGCCTGGAGGGCGCCCGGCTCGATTACGGTGTGGTCATTACCGACCAAGACAGCCTGAGCGTCGATCACGCGGCCACCGCGCGCCTGCGCGCTGCCTGATCCTGACCTGAACCGACCCGGCCCCCTCACCTTTGCACAAATATCCTCGGGGGGTCCGGGGGGCAGACAGCCCCCCGCCACTTCGGCCGCCAAGGGCCGGGGCCGGTGTCCCTGAACCCAAAGGAACCCATCATGCAGAACCAATATCGTCTGGGCATCGACGCCGGCGGCACCTTCACCGATTTCATCCTTGCCGACCGCAAGGGCGAGGTGCGCATCTTCAAGGCGCTCTCCACCCCCAAGGACCCGACTGCCGCAATCCGCAACGGGCTTGCCCTGATCGAAGAGGAAACCGGCATTTCGCCCACCCAGATCGTGTCGAACGCGGATCTATGCATCAACGGCACCACCGTTGGGCTGAACGCGCTGATCACCCATAACGGCGCGAAGACCGGCCTGATCGCCACCAAGGGCCACGAGGACAGCATCGAGATCCGCCTTGGCCACAAGGAGGACGGCTATCGCTACGATCCGGAATACCCGCCGGCCACGATGCTCGTGCCGCGCTACCTGCGTCGCGGCGTCAGCGAGCGCGTGATCTCGACCGGGGCGGTCCACACCCCCCTGAACGAAGACGAGGTGCGCGAGGCCTGCCGCCACTTCATCCGCGAGGGCGTGGAATCGGTGGCGATCTCGTTCGTCTGGTCGGTTCTGCATACCGCGCACGAGCTGCGCGCCGCCGAGATCGTGCGCGAGATGATGCCCGATGTGCACCTGACCATCGGCAGCCAGCTTTACCCGCAGGTGCGCGAATATACCCGCACCTCGACCGCGATCGTGAACGCCTATCTTGCGCCGATCCTGCAACGCTATGTGCAGGCCGTGGATGGCTATTTCCAAAGCCTCGGCGCGCGCCAGCCGGTGCGCTACTTCCAGTCGAACGGTGGGCTGGCGCTTGGCCGGATCGTCACCGACCAGTCGGTTTATGCAATCAATTCCGGCCCCGCCTCGGCCCCGCAGGCCGCGCTTTACCTTGGTGCGCCCTGGGATCTGAAGAACATCATCACCGTCGATATGGGCGGCACCAGCTTCGACATCACGCTGACCCGCGACGGGCAGGCCAATGTGTCGAAGAACATCGACTTCCTGCGCTACCGCATCGGCATCCCGATGATCCAGGTCGAGACGCTGGGCGCGGGCGGCGGCTCGATCGGCTGGATCGACTCGATGGGGCTGATGCAGATGGGGCCGCAATCGGCGGGTTCGGAACCCGGCCCGGCCTGCTACGACCAGGGCGGAGACCGCCCCACCACGACGGATGCGAACCTGGTTCTGGGCTATCTCAATCCCGACGGGCTTGTCGGCGGGCGGCTGCCGCTGAACGTTGAAAAGGCGCGCCGCGCGATCCGGACGCATCTGGCCGATCCGCTTGGCATCAGCGTGGAACAGGCCGCGCATGGCATGTTCACCATCGTCAACAACAACATGGTCAACGCCATCCGCCGCGTCTCGGTCGAACGGGGCTATGATCCGCGCGATTTCGTGCTGAACTGCGCGGGCGGCGCGACGGGGGCGCATATCACCGCGCTTGCGCGCGAAATGGGCGTGCGCAAGGTGATGGTGTCGAAGCTTGCCTCGGGGCTTTGCGCCTTCGGCCAGATCCTGTCGGATGTGAAATACAACTACATGGCCCCCGCCCCCGTGCGTCTGGAAGGGGCCGAGGCTGCCGCAAAGCTCGATGGCCTGTTCAACCAGCTCGAAACCCGCGGCGTGGCCGATCTGCGCGGGGATGATTTCGACGACAACCGCATCTCGGTGCGCCGTTCGCTGGACATGCGCTATGTCGGGCAGGTTCACGAATGCACCGTCGACATTGACCCCTTCCCCATCGACGAACCTGCGCTGGAACGGCTGAAGGCCGCTTTCCACGCCCGCCACGAAGAGCTTTACACCTATTGCGAGCCGCATTCCGCCGTCGAGGTGGTGAATGTCGAAAGCGCGATCTCGGGCGCGGTGGACAAGCCCGCGCGGATGACCATCGCCCCCGGAAACGGTGCGCATTCCGCGCTGCGCGGCACGCGCGAGATGATCTTCGATGCGTCGGGCATCCCGCATGAAACCCCCGTCTATGATGGCGCGGCGCTTGGTGCGGGCGACCGGATTTCCGGCCCGGCCGTGATCCAGGAGGTTACCACGACGCTGGTGATCGAACCGGGCTGGCTGGCCGAACTGGATGCGACCGGGGTCTATATCCTGACGCTGGGCCAGGAGGCCGGGCAGCCCCCGGTGCGGGCTGCAGCCGTGACCGAGGATGCCTGACATGGCCCTCGCGCTGGAAAAGGTGGGGGTCGCCTTCGGCGGCTTCCACGCCCTGAGCGACGTATCGCTGTCGCTGGGGCCCGGGCTGGTCACCGGCCTGATCGGACCGAACGGGGCGGGCAAGACCACTTGCGTGAACGTGCTGACCGGGTTTCAGCGGCCCAGCACGGGACGGGTTCTGCTGGCGGCGAGGGATGTTTCGGCGTTGTCCGCGCATCGGCTGCGCCGGGCCGGTGTGGCGCGCAGTTTTCAGGCCGGGCGGCTTTTCGGCGGGCTCGACGTGCTGGACAACCTTGCCGTGACCGGCGTGGGTCTGGGGCAAAGCCGCCACGCGGCCGAGCTTGAAGCGCTGGAGCTTCTGGACTGGATCGGCATCTCCGATCTGCAAAGCCGCGCCGCCGCTGGCCTGCCCTATACCGATGAGCGGCGCGTGGCGATTGCGCGCGCGCTGATGGGCAAGCCGCGCTTCCTGCTGCTGGACGAACCCGCCGCCGGCATGTCCGAGCCGGAGGCCGAGGATCTGGCCGCCCTGATCCGCCGCATCGCAACCGAACTGGGCATCGGTGTCCTGCTGATCGAGCACAATGTGGGCCTTGTGCTGTCGGTCTGCGCCCATGTCGTCGTGCTGGATGGCGGGCGGGTGATCGAGGCGGGCGACCGTGCCGCGATCCTGGCCAGCCGCGCCGTGCGCGAGGCCTATCTGGGCGCCGATCACAACGCCCCCGAACCGGAGGCCGCCTGATGCCGAAGCTGGGAGTTTTCGACCTTTCCGTCCGTTACGGCAAGCTGACCGCGCTGCGCGACGTGTCCTTTCATGTCGCGGAAGGCGCGCGTCTGTTCATCTCCGGCCCGAACGGGGCGGGCAAATCCTCGCTTCTGGGGGCGATCGCGGGCGAGGTGCGCGCGGCGCATGGCCGGATCGAGATGGATGGCGACATTCTTTCGGGCCGCGTCCCCGAGGCGATCGCGCGGCGGGGCCTTTCGATGGTGCCCGAGGGGCGACGCATCTTCCGCGCGCTCAGCGTGCAGGAAAACCTGATGGTGGGCGTGGGCCTGCGCCGGGATCGCAGCTCTGTCCCTGACGACCTGGCAACGATCTACGAGGCGTTTCCTATTCTGGGCGACCGGCGCCATGCCAATGCCGGGGCCCTGTCGGGCGGGCAGCAGCAGATGCTCGCCATTGGCCGGGCGCTGATGACCAATCCCAAGCTGATGCTGGTGGACGAGCCCAGCCTTGGCCTTGCGCCCAAGGTGGTGGACGAGGTCTATGAGCGGCTTTGCGCCTTGCAGGCCCTGCGCGGCCTCACGCTTGTGATCGTCGAGCAAAGCTCGGCCCGCGCGGCCCGCGTCGGCGGACGCATGATCCTGCTGCGAGGTGGACGTATCGCGGCCGATGGCGATGCCGCCGCCTTTGCCGAGCATGATCTGCTGAAGGAAGCCTATTTCGGAGAGGGGGCCGCGGCATGACCTTGCAACTTCTGTTCGACGCCTTGTCGCTTGGCGGGATCTATGCGGTGGCCGCCCTTGGAATCGCGCTGATCTTCGGGGTGATGAAGCTGGTCAATTTCGCGCATGGCCAGTTCATCGCCTTCGCGGTCTTTGCGCTGATCGTACCCTCGACCGATGCGGTCGCGGTGATGGGGCTGGGGGCGGCCCCCGCGCCGATCCTTGTGCCCGCGATCCTTCTGGTGGGGGCGGCGCTTGCCGTGCTGGCCGAGATGCTGGTGTTCCGGCCGCTGCGCAACGCAAGCCCCGTGGCGCTGATGGTGGCCTCTTTCGCGCTTGGCGTGGTGATCCAGAACCTCTTGCTGGTCGGCTATGGCGGGCGGCCCAAGGCCCTGAGCCTATGGCCCGAACTGGGCAGTCCGGTGCAGATCGCCGGGGCGTCGGTTCCGCTGTTGCAGGTGATCGTGATCGGCGCGGTGCTGGCGGTGCTGGCGGCCCTTGCGCTGATGCTGCGCCATACCCGCATCGGCCTTGAGATGCGCGCCGCGGCCGAGGATTTCGGCATGGCCCGGCTTTTGGGCGTGCGGGCAAACGCCGTCATCTCGGGGGCGTTTGCGCTTTCGGGGGCGCTTGCGGCGGCGGTGGCGCTGGTGCTTGTGGCGCAGACCGGCGTGGCCGATGTGCGCATGGGCGGCCAGATCATGCTGGTGGCCTTCATCGCCACCGTGGTCGGCGGCATGGGCAGCCTTGGCGGCGCGGTCGCGGCCGGCTTCGCGCTTGGCGCGGCCTCTGTGGCGTTGCAGGCGCTTTTGCCCGCCGAGGCCCGGCCGTTCCGCGATGCCTTTCTCTACGCGCTTGTCATCCTTGTCCTGCTGTTGCGTCCGCAGGGGCTTTTCGCCGCTGCCAGTGCCAAACCGAGGGTTTGAACCATGACCGATCTGTCGAATACCGATCACCGTGCCCGGCGCCGGGCGGCGATGACGACACCCGTGATCCTGATGGGGGTTCTGGCGCTTTTCGTGGGGCTTGTGCTGCTGTTCGGGGATCGCTCGCTGGCCCGGATGGCCACCGAGACGCTGATCCGTGTCACGCTTGTCGTGGGGTTCTGGATCTTCGTCGGGAATTCCGGCGTGGTTTCCTTCGGGCATGCGGCTTTTGCCTGCGTGGGGGCCTATGTCTCGGCCTGGCTCACGCTGAAGCCCGCGATGAAGACGCTGCTGCTGGACGGCCTGCCCGACTGGGTTGCCGGGGCCGAATGGCCGGTTCCGGGCGCGGCACTTGCTGCGGGCGGGGCGGCGGCACTGGTGGCGCTGATCACCGGGGCGGCGATCCTCCGGCTGTCGGGGATCGCGGCCTCGATCGCAACCTTCGCCTTCCTTGCGATGGTCAACACGATCTGGGCGAACTGGACGCCGGTCACCGGGGGCACCTCGTCCGTCGTGGGGCTTGCGCGCTATGTCGGGCCCGGCGTGGCGTTTGGCTGGGCGGCGGCGGCGATTGCGGTGGCGGCGGTCTACGGCGCCTCGGCCTCGGGCCTTGCGCTGCGCGCCACCCGCGAGGATGAGGTCGCGGCCGCCGCCTCGGGGATCGACCGCTACCGCCACCGCCTGCTGGCCTATACGGTCTCGGCCTTCTTCTGCGGGGTGGGCGGTGCGCTGATGGGGCATTTCATCGGCGTCATCAATCCCGATGCCTTCTATCTGCCGCTGACCTTCGTGATGCTGGCGATGCTGGTGGTTGGCGGTGTCGGATCGCTGTCCGGTGCGGTGGCGGGCGTCCTTGTCGTCTCGGTCGCGGTCGAGGCGCTGGTGCGGCTGGAGCGCGGCTTCACCATCGGTACGGCGCAGTTCGCGCTGCCCGCCGGATCGCAGGAAATCCTGATCGGCATTGCGATGATCCTTGTCCTCATTCTGCGCCCGCAAGGCCTTTTGGCCGGGCGCGACCTGATGCTGCCCATGCGCCGGATCGCGCGGGGCGGCAGTGGCCCGAAAAACTGATCCGAACCAGAAAAACCAACAGGAGAGAACGATGAAACCGAACCGATTGATGATGGGTGTCGTATTGGCGCTTGGCTGGTCGTTGCCCGCCGCAGCCCAGGACGACATCACCGTGGGCTTCGCTATTGCCAAATCCGGCTGGATGGAGGCCTATGACACCCCCGCCGCCACTGCCGCCAAGATCCGCATCGATGAGATCAACGCGGCCGGCGGGTTGCTGGGCCGTCAGATCCGCGTGGTCGAGGCCGATACCCGCACCGACCGGGCCGAGGCCGCGAAGGCCGGGCTTCAGGTTCTGGACGATGGCGCCGACATGATGGTGGTGTCCTGCGACTACGATTTCGGCGCCCCCGCGGCGCTTGCCGCCGAGGCCGAGGGCATGAACAGCTTTTTCCTGTGCGCCGAGGATGTGAAGGCCGGGATCCAGGGCGTGGGGCCGAACAGTTTTTCGTCCTCGGTGCTGGCCCCGGTGCAGGGCGCGACGATGGCCGAATGGTCCCATGGCCGGCGCGACGCCCGCACTGCCTATGTGCTGGAGGATACCTTCATCGAATACAACAAGGGGATCTGCACCGGGTTTGAATGGATGTTCCCGCGCCTTGAGGGGGCAACGATCGTCGGGCGCGATACGTTCAAGAACGACGATGCCTCGATCGCCAGCCAGATCACCCGGATCAAGGAGCTGGGGGCAGAGCCGGATGTCATCATGCTTTGTTCGGTGATGCCGGGCGCCGCGGCGGCGGTGCGCCAGCTGCGTGCGGCCGGGGTCGGCTCGCTGATCCTCAACGGCTCGGCTGTGGATGGGTCCTACTGGCTTGACGCGGTGCCGGATCTGTCGGGCTTCGTGCTTCCGGTCCAGGGCTCGATCCATGGCGACGACCCGCGCCCCGAAGTCGAGGCCTTCAACCAGGCCTATCAGGCCGCCACCGGCGCCCGCCCGGCCAGCCAGTATGCCTATCCCGGCTATGTGCTGATCGACCTTTGGGCCAAGGCGGTCGCGCGCGCGGGCGATCTGGACGGGGCCGCGGTCACGGCCGAGCTGGAGAAGATGCGCGACGAACCCACGACCTTCGGCCCGCGCAGCTTCACCGATGCGCTGCACCACCAGAACACCGCCCTGATGCAGATCGTCGAGATCACTGGCGGCACACCCGCAAGGGTGGACGAATGGACCCTCTCCGAGCCCGTCCCGCTGGACGTGCTGCTCAACTGAGGGGCCGGTGCCGTCGCCCGCTCCCCTGGGTGGCGGCACCATTTTCGACAGCGCCCCGCGATACGGGGCGCGCGTGCCTCAGACGCCCACCAGCTTCGAGGGCAGCCAGGTCGACACTTCGGGGAAGAGCGCGATCAGCGCCAGCGTCAGCAGTTGCAGGATGATGAACGGCACCACGCCCCGGCACATCTGGCCATAGGTCATGTCGGGGGGCGCGATGGATTTCAGGTAGAAGATCGAAGAGGCCATCGGCGGCGTCAGGTAGCTGGTCTGGATCATCACAAGGACCATGGTCGCAAACCAGACCGGGTCGATCCCGGCGGCCCGGATGAAGGGCGTGAACAGCGGCACGCAGATCAGTACATTCGCCGTCCAGTCCAGCACGAAGCCCAGAACGAAAACGACCAGAAGGAAGAAGACGATCATCCCGGTCTGGCCAAGGCCCGCGCCCTCGATGAACTGACGGATCATCCGCGCGCCGCCATTGGCCGCGAACACGCCCATGAACATCGTGCCCGCCGCCACGATCAGAAGGATCATGGCCGAGATCCGCACCGTGATCTTCAGCGATTCCTGCAACATCCCGGTGCTGAAACGGCGATTCACGATGCACAGAAGAAGCGCGCCGGCCGCGCCCACCGCCGCCGCCTCGGTCGGCGAGGCGATCCCGGCAAGGATCGAGCCCAGCACCGCGAAGATCAGCGCGAAGACGGGAACGAGCGTGACCAGCGTGGCGCGCAGCTTTTCGGCCAGGCCGACCTCGTCCTCGATCTGCGCGGCCGTGTCGGCCTCGGCCGGGCGGATCATGCCCTGAAGCGCGATATAGGCCAGGAACAGGCCCACCATGATCAGGCCCGGAAACATCATGCCCGCCAGAAGCTTGCCGACCGAGATCTGCGCAAGCGAGGCATACATGACCGCGATCACCGAGGGTGGGATCATCGTGCCAAGCGATCCGCCCGCGCAGATCGTGCCCGCGATCAGCCGGTTGTCGTAGCGCGCGCGCTGCATCGCGGGAATGGCCATCATGCCGATCATCACCTCGACCGCGCCGACGACACCCGCGGCGGCGGCAAAGATCGCCCCCATGGCGATCGTGGCAAGCGCAAGACCCGCAGGCAGGCGGCCCAGCCACATGTTCATGACCCGGAAAAGCCGCTCGGCGATGCCCGACCGCTCCAGAAGCGCGCCCATCAGGATGAACATCGGAATCGCCGACAGGATGAAATTCGTCGAGGCCGAGTAGAACGATCCGTAAAGCTGGTTGAAGGCGGCCGGGCCAAAGGCGACAAGGCCGGCCCCGACGGATACGATCACCAGCGAAAACGCGATCGGCAGGCCAAGAAGGATAAGCGCGAAAAGGGCAGGGAACATCAATCCGGCGGTCAGCATCTCAGGCCTCGAGTTTGAAGGCGTCGTCCTGACGCGGCGTGGTGAGGGCGCGGATCCCCTCGGCGGCCAGTTGCAGCGCAAGCGCGCCAAGGCCGATGGTCAGGGCCGAATAGAAGGGCCACATCAGCGGTGCCCAAGGGCTGACGGTTTCGACCTCCTGGGTCAGGTAGGCGCGCCAGGCCCGCCCCCCGGCCACCATGGCCAGCTTGGTGAAGATCGGGCACAGCACCAGAAGGAAGGCAACCCCGTCGATCCAGCCGCGCAGCCGCGCGGGCAGGCGCGCGGACAGGAAGTCGATGCGCACATGGGCATCCTCGCGCAGCGCCTGCGCGGCACCCAGCACGAAAAGCACGCCGGTGCTCATATAGGCCACGTCGAAGGCCCAGAGCGTCGGCGCGCCAAGGGCATAGCGCGCCACCACCTCATAAAGCATGGAGGCGATCAGGATCAGGACCATCAAACGCGAGACAAGTCCGAATGCGGCGGAAATCCCGTCCGCAACCGCAAGAAAGACCCCTTTCATGATCGCCCCCGCCGTCTTAGTTGCCGTTGCGGATGAGGTAACCGCTTTCGGTGGTCCAGCGATCCTCATAGGCCAGATAGTCGGCAAGGATCTCGGCCATCTGGCCGTTGCCCGCCTCTTTCTGTGCCTCGGCGGTCTTCTTGATCCAGTCGACCCCGGCTGCCGAAAGCTCTTGGGCGAAGGCCGGGTCAAGCTCGATTACCTCGGCGTTGCTGGCGCGGAACGTTCCCATGGCCTTCATGTCCTGATCGTAGAAATGCAGCAGGCTTTGCAGGGTGGTCAGTTCGGCCGCGGCCTCGATCTTGGGCTTGAGCGCATCGTCAAGCTGGTCCCAGGTCTCCTGCTTCATCACCACTTCCCACAGGAAGGTCGGCTGGTGCACGCCGGGCGTCACGATATAGGGCGCGGCTTCGTGGAAACCTTCGGGCAGGTTGCCCGAGGGCGGGCCCCATTCGATCGCGTCGACGCCTTTGCGTTCCAGCAGGGTGTAGATCTCGCCCGGCGGCACGACGGTCGGCACCGCGCCGAAATAGTCGCGCATCACCTCGGCCCAGGGGCCCGAGGTGCGGTATTTCAGGCCCTTGAGGTCTTCGGCGTTTTTGATCGGTTTGTTGGCATGGGCCATGATCTCGGATGAGCCGATCCCCACGACCAGGGATTTCATGCCCTCCGCGGCCCGGATCTCTTCAAGCTTTTCCTTGCCGCCACCTTCGTAGATCCAGGTGGAATAGGCTTCGGGGCCCATGCCGCCGGGGAAGCCGGCGAAGATCGCGTTGATCGGGTTCTGGTTGACCAGATAGCTGGGGGTCGAGTGGCCC
This sequence comes from Rhodobacter maritimus, assembly GCF_058747975.1. Classification (NCBI taxonomy): domain Bacteria; kingdom Pseudomonadati; phylum Pseudomonadota; class Alphaproteobacteria; order Rhodobacterales; genus Rhodobacter; species Rhodobacter maritimus. The sequence goes on from NZ_CM179095.1 coordinate 24,500, forward strand.
GCCTCGACGATGCCGTCGCGCACGCCGTCATAGACCTGAAGCGCGGGAACCAGGATGCCCGCGCCGAAGGGCTGGACCTCGACCGCGCCATCGGTCAGCAGATCGACGTTATCGGCGAAGCGCACCAGGAAATTCTCGTAATAGGGCGAACCCTCGGGCACCGAGGTCGGAACCCGCCAAGTCACATCCTGCGCCGAAGCGGCGAAAGCCAGCATCGAGGCCGCACCGGCCAGGCTCAGCAATTTCGAAGGGTAGTTCATTCAGTCCTCCTGTGTCGGTTTGTCGCATGCCCGCTTCTTGCGACGGTTTCTGATTCTTATCGTAGACGCGAAAAATCTTTTTTGTCGACAAGAAAAATACAAACATGCGAGAGCGAGGTCGGGTGTCTTTCCGCCATGCAAAGCTCCGTTCGGGCCGGGTCGCGGCGGACAATTCCTTGAAAGTCGGGTGAAAAATCCGGGGGCTGGGGCACTAGCCGGCCGTGAAGCGCAGGGCAAGGCGGTGGCGATATCTTGCGCCGGGATGCAGAACGGTGCCGGGAAAATCGGCACGATTGGGGGCGTCTGGCCATGCCTGAGGCTCCAGGCAAAGCGCGCAATGCGCCTGAAGGCCCGGAAGGGGCGGCCGGTTGGCGGTGTAAAGCTGAAGCCCTGGCTGATCCGAGATCACGGTCATTGCGCGGCCCGAACCGGGGTCCGACAGGCGGGCCACCGGGCGCGGCGTGCCGTCTGCGGGATCGGGGCAGAAGTTATGGTCATAGCCGCCCTGTGCCGCCAGCCACGCGGCGGCGATGTCCTGCCTGACCGGCTTTGCCACGCGAAAATCGAAGGGGGTGCCGGAAACCGGGCGCGGCGGGCCATCGGGGATGCCGTCGGCGCGGATCGGCAGGTAATGCCCTGCCGCGATCGACAGGCGATGATCCAGCACGGAGCCGCCCCCGGCAAGGTTGAAATAGCCATGGCTCGTCAGCGAAACCGGGCAGGGCTGGTCGCATACGGCCCCGTAGCGAAGCGAAAGCGTGATCCCCTGCGCATCCTCGGACAGGTCGAACCGCGCGGTTGCGTCCAGTGCGCCGGGAAAGCCCTGATCGCCATCGGGGCTGTGCAGCCCGAGGGTCAGCGACAGCGGATGTTCCTGCACCTCCAGAACCGTCCAGATGCGCCTGTCGAAGCCCTCCGCGCCGCCGTGCAGCGTGTTCGCGCCGTCATTCGCATCCAGCAGGACGGTGCGCCCCTCCAGCACGAAGCGCGCCTTTGCGATGCGATTGGCATAGCGCCCGATCGACGCGCCAAGAAGGCTGCGCCCGGTCAGGTGCGCGGCGGGGTCGTCATGGCTCAGCAGGATGTTGGCCAGATGGCCGTGGCGATCGGGGGTCTCGATCCGGTGCAGCGTGGCGCCGATGCTCAGCACCGTCGCCGAGGCGCCGGAGGGCAGGGCAAGGCGGATCGCCTCGGCGCCGCCCGGCAGGGGGCGGCGGGTCACGCCCATGGCCCGCCCCCCGCCGGGCAATCCCGCCCGGCCTTGGGCCCCGCCCGTCGATATGCCCCTGTCCGCACCGTTCACCCCCCGTTTCGCATGGTATAGCCCGCGCAGGGCGCAGCTCACCATGCAAATCGACGCCTGCCTTCGGGGTGCGACCTATGGCGCGGCCTGCCCGTCCGCTCTGGACAAGGCCCCCGGCGCCTGAAATCCTATGCCCATGCGGCAAGGTGCCGTGGAATTGCGAGATGGCATGATCGATTTCCAGAACCCGCTTCTGCGCCCCCTCTGGGTGCGGATCCTGATCGTGGCGGTCCCGCTGATCCTGTCGGCGACGGCCTTTGCGACGGGCTGGGTGTTTCTTGGCGCCGGGCTCGGGCTTGTGGGCGGCTTCGTCTTTCGCCGGCTGTTCCTGCCCTGATTACGCAGCAGGGTCCGGCCCGCGCGCCGGCAGATCGCGGCCGAGCGTGTAGAATTCGTCATTGGGCCGCAGCGAGGCCATGTTGGCGATCCGGTTCGACATCCCAAAGAAGGCTGAGATCGCGCCGATATCCCAGATGTCCTCATCGGTGAAGCCGTGCCCGCGCAGGGCCGCGTGATCGCTGCCTTCCACCGCCCAGGCGGAAAGCGAGACCTTCATGGCATAGTCGAGCATGGCCCGCTGGCGCGGGGGGATGTCGGCCTTGCGATAGTTGATCGCCACCTGATCCGCGATCAGCGGATCTTTCGCGCGGATCCGCAGGATCGCCCCATGCGCAACGACGCAATACTGGCACTGATTGGCATTGCTGGTGGCAACCACGATCATCTCGCGCTCGGCCTTGGTCAGGTTGCCGGGCTTTTCCATCAGCGCATCGTGATAGGCGAAGAAGGCCCGAAATTCGTCCGGGCGGTGGGCCAGGGCCAGAAACACATTCGGCACGAAGCCAGACTTTTCCTGCACCGCGACGATCCGGTCCCGGATGTCCTGCGGCAGGCTGGCCAGATCGGGCACGGGAAAGCGGCTGATGGGATGGGTCGACATGGGGCCTCCTCTTCGGTCGGGTCCGCCCCCGTTTTCCTGCGGGGGATGCGGGGGGTCCGATAGGGATACCCCGATCCCGCCCGTCCTGTCAGGCCTTTTCGCGCCCTAGCCCCAGGTCGGGTGGAACCGCCCCGCGGGGCTGGGCGTGAAGATCTCGCAGCCATCGGCGGTGACGCCCACGGAATGCTCGAACTGGGCCGAAAGGGACTTGTCGCGCGTGACCGCGGTCCAGTCATCGGCGAGCACCTTGGTTTCCGGACGGCCAAGGTTCACCATCGGCTCGATGGTGAAGAACATGCCCTCTTCCAGAACGGGGCCCGAACCCGCGCGGCCATAATGCAGAACGTTCGGCGGCGCATGGAACACGCGGCCAAGGCCGTGGCCGCAGAAATCGCGCACCACGCTCATGCGGTGGCCTTCGACGAATTGCTGGATCGCGTGGCCGATATCGCCGAAGGTATTGCCCGGGCGCACCATCTCGATCCCGCGCATCAGCGCGTCATGCGTGACCTGGATCAGCCGCTCGGCCTTGCGCGACAGGTTGCCCGCCACATACATGCGCGAGGTATCGCCGAACCAGCCGTCAAGGATCACCGTCACGTCGATATTCAGGATGTCGCCGTCCCTCAGCACCTTCGCGCCCGGAATGCCGTGGCAGACCACATGGTTCACGCTGATGCAGGACGCATGCTGATAGCCGCGATAGCCGATGGTGGCCGATGTCGCGCCCAGTTCCCCGACCCGGTTGCGGATGAAATCGTCCAGCACGGCCGTGGTGACGCCGGGTTCCACCAGCGGCGCAACCTCGTCAAGGATCCGCGCGGCCAGATGGCCCGCGGCCTGCATGCCCTCGAAATCTGCCGCATCGTGGATGCGGATGCCGTCTTTGGTCAGGCGGCCACGGTTGTCGTCCACGGTCAATCTCCTGCGCTTGCGGGCCCTAGATAGTCACAAATCGCCGCCTTGGCCAGTGCCGGGCTTTTCGTGCCCTGCCGCAGGCAATATAGGGGATGTGTAACAGGAGACTGCCATGCCCAACCCCACCGCCGCGATCCTCATCATCGGAGATGAGATCCTGACCGGCCGCACGCGCGAGGGAAATGCCCATTACCTTGCCGGGGAACTGGCGAAAGCCGGCATAGACCTGCGGGAAGTCCGCATCGTCGGCGACGTGCATGCAACCATCGTGGCGGCGGTCAGGGAATTGTCGGGGGGGCATGACCATCTGTTCACCTCGGGGGGGATCGGGCCCACGCATGACGATATTACCGCCGATGCCGTGGCCGAGGCTTTCGGCGCCGAGATCGGCGTGCGCGAAGATGCCCGCGCGATCCTTGCCGCGCACTACGCCGCCCGCAACACCGAGTTCAACGCGGCGCGCCTGCGCATGGCCCGCATCCCCGAGGGCGCGCGGCTGATCGAGAACCCGGTATCCGCCGCGCCGGGGTTCTCCATCGGCAACTGTCATGTGATGGCCGGAGTTCCCGGCATCTTTCAGGCCATGGTCGCCTCGGTCCTGCCCGGCCTGAGTGGCGGGCTGCCGCTGGTCAGCGCAAGCTGGCGCGTGATGGTGCCCGAGGCGTCCCTTGCCGCGGAACTGGGGCAGATCGCCGGGGCCATGCCGGATCTTTCGCTGGGCTCCTATCCCTTCGTGGCCGATGGCGCCTATGGCACCAACCTCGTGGTGCGCGGAACCGATCCTGCCCGCGTGGCCGAGGGGCTGGCCCGGCTGCGCGCCGCTTTTCCGGAAGGAGACTGATCGCATCATGTCCGAACATGCCCCGATCTTCGAGGTGATCGACACGACCTGGCCCGCCGCGCGGCATGAGATGGCGGGGGGGTTCAAGGTGCGCTTCGGCGCGGGCGGTGGCAGCCGCGCCAGTTGCGCCAGCCTTGAGGTGCCGCTCGACGCCGCCGATATCGCCGCGGCCGAGGCCGCCCACCGCACGGCCGGGCAGGTGCCGAAATTCATGGTCCGCCCCGGAGAACAGGCGCTGGACGATGCGCTGCACCGGCGGGGCTACAGCCTGTTCGATCCGGTCACGATCTATGCCGCGCCGGTCGACCGGATCGCGGATGCCGTGCCCCCCGTGACGGCCTTCATGCATTGGCCACCGCTTCAGATCGTGCGCGACCTCTGGTCCGAGCTGGGCATCGGCCCCGCGCGCCAGGCCGTGATGGAGCGCGCGGCAGAGCCCCGGTCCGCGGTGCTGGGCCGCATGGGGGACAGGGCGGCGGGGGCCATGTTCGCCGCCATCCACGGCGACACGGCCATGCTGCACGCGCTTGTCATCCTGCCGGAGATGCGCCGCAAGGGGCTTGCCCGTGTAATGATCGTCGAGGCCGCGCAATGGGCGGCCGCGCAGGGTGCTGCGCGCATCGCCCTTGTTGTCACGCAGGCCAACCAGGCCGCAAACCCGCTTTACCGCAGCATGGGGTTTGAGGCGATCGGCGCCTATCATTATCGTCTGGCGCCCGGAGAGACCTCTTGATCCGCGGGCTTTTGCTGGCGCTTGCGCTATGCGCCGGGGGGGCGCAGGCTGCGCGTGCCTTCACGCCCGATCTGCCCGCCAATGCCGAACAGACCGCCGCCACCTCGAGCACAGGTGCGGCCTACCGGCTGCCGGTCGGCCCGTGGACCGCTTCGGATTTCGCGCGGCAGATGCTTGAGGGCGCGCGCACCGACCGCGCCTGGCGCCTTCCGGCCAACAGCCAGAGCCCGACGCAGATCCTTGTGCAACTGCGCGCGCAGATCGCCGCCGCGGGCTACGAGATCCTTTTCGAATGCGAGACCGATGCCTGTGGCGGGTTCGATTTCCGCTATGAGGCCGAGTTTCTGCCCGAGCCCGCGATGCATGTCGACCTGGGCGATTTCCGCTTTCTTTCGGCGCAGAAGGGGCAGGACTACCTGGCGCTGATGGTCAGCCGCTCGTCCGAATCGGGTTTCGTGCAACTGACGGAAGTGTCGGCAGGCCTGATGGCCCCCCCCGCGCCCACCGCGCCCGCGCCGGACGACCTGACCGCCGCGCCGGTGGCCGTGGGCGGCGGGGATCTGACGGCGGAACTGCTGGCACAGGGTCACGTCGCGCTCGACGATCTGACCTTCGAAAGCGGCGCGGATACGCTGGGCGGTGCGGAATTTGCCTCGCTCAGGGATCTGGCGGCCTTCCTGCACGCTACGCCGCAGGCGCGGGTCACGCTGGTCGGGCACACCGATCTGGAAGGCGGGCTGGCGGGCAATGTCGCGCTGTCGAAACGCCGCGCCGAGGCGGTGCGCAGGCGCCTGATCGAGGCGCATGGCATCGCGCCCGCGCAGATCGGGGCCGAGGGGGCGGGCTGGCTTGCCCCGCGCGCGTCGAACCTTACGCCCGAGGGGCGGATGCGCAACCGCAGGGTCGAGGTGATCCTGACCGCCGCACCCCAGGCCGAAGCCGGGGCGGAATAGGGCCGCTTACCAGTTGTCCGGGCCCTTGTCGGCGAAGGTTTCGGCCAGAAAGTCGATGAAGGCGCGAACCTTGGGCTGCGTGAAGCGACCCGGCGGATAGACTGCATAGATCCCCAGCGTTTCCATCGGCAGATCGGGGATCGCCTCTTCCACGAGGCCCTGTTTCATTGCATCGGCGTAAAGGAACGAGGGCAGATAGGCGATGCCCAGCCCCGCGATCGCCGCATGCAGCAGCGACTGGCCGTCATTCACCGTCAGCCATCCCGCCGAGCGGACCTGGCGCCGCTCGCCCGAGGGGGCGGTCAGCTTCCAGACATTGCCGTTCGACTGGTTCGAGTAATGCAGCAGCTTGTGCTCGTTCAGGTCGTCGATCTTCATCGGATGGCCGAAGCGCTGGAAATACGACGGAGAGGCAATCATCCGGCGCGAGGTTTCCGTCAGCTTGCGCGCGCGCAGGGTGCTGTCCTCAAGCTCTCCGACGCGGATGGCCATGTCGAACCCTTCTGAGATCAGTTCGACATAGCGGTTGTTGAGCACCATGTTGACCGTGATTTCGGGATATTCCTGCAGGAAATCGCCCAGCACCGGAGATAGCAGGTTGACGCCGAAATCCGTCGCCACCGAGATCCGCAAAAGCCCCGACGGCGCGCTTTGCATCGAGGTGACAAGCGCGTCGGCCTCGCCCGCGTCGTTCAGGACGCGCCGCGCCCGGTCATAATAGGCCAGGCCGATCTCGGTCGGCGAAACCCGCCGCGTGGTGCGGTTCAGAAGGCGCGCGCCCAGACGTGCCTCAAGCGCGGAGACATGCTTGGACACGGCGGATTTGGAAATCCCCATCTTCTTGGCAGCATCGGTGAAGCCGCCTTGATCCACGACCGTGGCGAAGGCCTCCATCTCTGTCAGGCGATCCATTGTAAGACCTTTGTCAACATTTAAGCAGCTTCCCAAGGTATCGGCGGCAAATCAGGCGCAATTGGGGCCGGGGCCGGACAATACCGGGGAATTCGCAGGCCTTGTCCCGAATGAGGCAACAGCCCGGCACCCGCCGCCAAAGGGGAATGACGCGGCGTTCGGCGTGACACGGCCCGGCCCGCGCGCCACATTGCCACCAGCCAGGGAGGATCGAATGCACCCTTATCCCCATATGTTGTCGCCTCTTGCCTTGGGGCATGTCACGCTGAAGAACCGGGTTCTGATGGGCTCCATGCATACCAACCTGGAAGAGACGGGGGACTGGAACCGGGTGGCCGAGTTCTATGCCGCGCGGGCACGGGGGGGCGTGGCGCTGATGGTCACCGGGGGTATGGCGCCCAACCGCGAGGGCGGGGTGTTTCCCGGCGCGGCGGGCCTGTTCAGCGATGCGGACATGGCAAACCACCGTCTTGTCACCGACCGCGTGCACAAGGCGGGCGGGCTGATCGCCATGCAGATCCTGCATGCGGGGCGCTATGCCTACGGGCCCGATTGCGTTTCGGCCTCGGCGGTCAAATCCCCGATTTCGCCTTTCGTTCCGAAGGAGCTGGACGAAGAGGGGATCGAAAAGCAGATCACCGATATCGTCACCGCCGCCACGCGCGCCCGCGACGCAGGCTATGACGGGGTCGAGGTGATGGGCTCGGAGGGGTATTTCCTCAACCAGTTCCTCGTGCGCCATGTCAACAAGCGCACCGACCGCTGGGGCGGCGCCTATGAAAACCGCATGCGCCTGCCGGTCGAGGTGGTGCGCCGCGTGCGCGCGGCCGTGGGGCCGGATTTCATCGTGATCTACCGCATCTCGCTGATCGACCTTGTTCCCGACGGATCGAGCTGGGACGAGGTGGTCACGCTGGCCCGCGCGATCGAGGCGGCGGGGGCGAGCCTGCTCAATACCGGGATCGGCTGGCACGAGGCGCGCGTGCCCACCATCGCCACTTCCGTGCCGCGCGCGGCCTTCGCCTGGCTGACGGCGCGGCTGCGCCCCGAGGTGGGTATTCCGGTCATCACCTCGAACCGGATCAACACGCCCGACCTGGCCGAGGAGATCCTGGCGCGGGGGCAGGCGGATATGGTCTCGATGGCGCGGCCGTTCCTTGCGGACCCGGATTTCGTGGCAAAGGCCGCATCGGGCCGCGCGGACGAGATCGCGCCCTGCATCGCCTGCAACCAGGCCTGCCTTGACCACACATTCCAGGGCAAGATTTCAAGCTGCCTTGTCAATCCGCGCGCGGGCTTCGAGACCGAACTGGAGATCGTGCCCGCCGCCGCCCCGCGCAGCGTTGCCGTCGTGGGGGCCGGCCCCGCCGGCATGAGCGCCGCGATCACCGCCGCGATGCGCGGCCACCGGGTCACGCTGTTCGACCGCGCCGCGCAGATCGGCGGGCAGCTGACCATGGCGCGGGTCATTCCCGGCAAGGAAGAGTTCCACGGCCTGACGGACTGGTTCGCCACCATGCTGGAGCGCAGCGGCGTCACGCTGCGTCTGGGCGAAACGGCCGATGTCGCGCAGCTTGACGGGTTCGACGAGGTGATCGTCGCCACCGGTGTTGCGCCGCGCGATCCCGCGATTCCGGCAAGCGGCGGGCAGGTCGTGTCCTATATCGACATCCTGACCGGGGCGGTTACTGCCGGGCCGCGCGTGGCGGTCATCGGTGCGGGCGGCATCGGTTTCGACGTGGCCGAATTCCTGACCCAGTCCGGCGAAAGCCCGACCCTGCATCCCGCGGAATGGAGGCGCGAATGGGGCGTGGGCGATCCCGCGCAGACGCCGGGCGGCCTGACCCCGCCGCAGCCCGAGGCGCCGGCACGGCAGGTGACGCTTTTGCAGCGAAAGCCCGGCAAGCCCGGAAAGACGCTTGGCAAGACCACCGGCTGGATCCATCGCGCGGCCCTTGCGGCGAAGGGCGTGAAGATGATCAGCGGGGTGAATTACGAATGCATCACCGCCGAGGGCCTGCATGTCAGCTTCGGCGAGGCGCGTGAAAACCCGACCCTGATCGAGGCCGATACCGTGGTGATCTGCGCGGGCCAGCTGTCCGAGCGCGGGCTGGCCGACCGGCTGATCGCCGCGGGGCGCAAGCCGCATGTGATCGGCGGCGCCGATGTCGCCGGAGAGCTGGATGCGAAACGCGCCATCAACCAGGGAACGCGGGTGGCCGCCGCGCTTTAGGCCCCGTGCGCTCAGGCGCCGGTTTCGACGCAATGGCGCCGGAAGGCGCGCTTGAGCATGTCAAGCTCGGCGCGCAGAAGGTCGACCTCGGCGCGGATGTCATCCTCCAGCGGCACGCCGGTGACGATGGTGAACTGGCCCACACGCGTGCCGCTTCCCTTTTGCGCGACAAGGAAGGTCTGCACGCCGTCGCTCAGCAATTCCGCCGGGATCGGCAGTGACAGCCGCCAGCGGTTGCCCTGCTGCGGCTCGACCGTCAGGCCGGGCAGTGGGCTTTCCAGATGCGAAACCTCGATCTCGGGCCTCGTATCGGCAAGGATCACGGCCTCCCAGTTCCCGGCCCGGATGCGTGACATATGCAGCTTCATCGTGGCTTCCTTCGCTCAGAGTTCGGCGCGGGGACGGCGTGAGAAGGTCAGATCGCGCAGCACGATCTGGTTCATCTGCGGGCCTTCGAAGATCAGGTCGACCCAGGCCTTTTCCACCCGCTTTTCGTTCATCCGGGTATAGGCAAGGTCGAATTCGACCCAGCTTTCGCCCATGCCCTGGGGCAGTTCGCGCACCACCTGCTCGGTATTGGGGCCGTGCTTGATGTTCAGCCGGCAAAAGATCTCGAGCGGTTTTTCAAGCTCGACCGTCATATCAAGCCGCACCAGATGGCTTTTGCGCAGCCCGCTGAGCGCGGAATCGGGCAGATCCAGCACCAGCGACAGGAAAGAGCCGTCGAAGCGGAACACGTCAAGGCGCAGCCCGAAGGGGGCAAGGTCTTCGGCGCGGGTATTGCGGATCTGGCGAAGGGTCAGCTCGGATACCTTGCAATCGTGAAACAGGGTCGCTTCCTGGCCCAGCCGGGCGCGGCTTTCGGCGGCGGCGATGCCCGCGGGTGCGATCGGGCCGCGCCACAGTTCGGGCCGCCATGCCCAGTCGGTTCCAAGCGGGCGCGGGATGCTGTCCGCGCCGATCACCGGCAGGGTCAGGCGCGCATCGGCGACATGCAGGACGCGGTTCAACTCGCGCCGGATCTGCCGGGCGTCGCTGCGCAGCTGGCGCAACTCGGCCAGATCGAGGCCGTGCGCCGCGCGCGCCGCCCGCGACCAGCGTGACAGCGCACGCCTGAGCGCAAGGCGGTCCAGAAAGGAATTCGGGGTCTTCGGCATCTTTACCTGTTCGTCCGGCGCCTGATCGGTCCGGGCAACAGTTAGCGCGGAACGGCGGGTTTCGCAAAGCCCCCTGTGGGCGCATGCCGCACCTGGTTCAGTGCGCGGATCTGTGCGGCGAATTGCCGAAGGATCTGCGCCTGCGTTTCCGGATCGGTCGGCCGGTCCTTCAGCGGCAGCACCGCGATGGACAGGATCCGCCCGTTCACGGCGGTGATCGCACGCCAATAGGCTTCGGCCACGGCCGCACCGCCCATCGGGGCGCTGTCGCTCAGGTGCAGCAAAAGCAACTCTTCCTCCTGGCGGATGTCCAGCACCTCCACCGTGTCGGCATGGCCGTCGCGGCTGAGCGCCGCCCGCCCGGCATCCGAGCGGAAGAACTCGGTCATTTGCGGGTAGCTTTCGGACAATGCGCCGACCTCGGCCCCGGCGCTGACCGCGGCGGTCAGCACGACGGGATGGGCCGGGACCGGGTCCGACGCATTGCCCGAGAGCGCCGCGCAATTGCCAAACAGCACGAAGGCAGAGGCGCCGTCGTCGCGCAGCGTGCTTTGATCCACGCAAAATCCCTGCGGCGCGCCAAGGGTCAGCGCGCGCCCGGCCACCGCCACGGTGCGCGGCGCGGCGGGGTTCAGGCCAAGCCCCGCAGGCATCACGCAGGCCGACAAAAGCCCCGAAAGAACCAGTGCCGCTGCCGCGGCTCGTGCGCCGCTGCGTGCGCTATTGATCCATGTAGACATGTGTTTCCGCCTTCGCCCCGGGATGCGTGACCGCGCCGAAGCGCGTGGGTCCGGCCAGGCGCGCATATTTCCACAGCGCGCCCGAGCCGTAATTCGTGGGCCGCGGGCCGGGCCAGTCGGCCTTGCGCGCGGCAAGTTCGTCTTGCGACAGGGCCACCGAAATCTCGCCCCGGATCGCGTCGATGGTGATCATGTCGCCATTGCGCAGCAGGGCGATCGGCCCGCCATGCGCCGCCTCGGGTCCGACATGGCCGACGCAAAAGCCGCGCGTCGCCCCGGAAAACCGGCCATCGGTGATCAGCGCGATCTTCTTGCCCATGCCCTGACCCGACAGGGCGGCGGTGGTGGCCAGCATCTCGCGCATGCCGGGGCCGCCCGAGGGGCCTTCGTTGCGGATCACGATCACCTCGCCCTCCTTGTAGTCGCGCCGCTGGACGGCGGCGAAGGCCTCTTCCTCGCTTTCGAAGACGCGCGCGGGGCCGGTGAAGACCTGTGCCTCGGGCGCGATGCCCGCAACTTTCACGATTGCGCCTTCGGGGGCAAGGTTTCCTTTCAGCCCGACCACGCCGCCCGTCGCGCTGATCGGCGTTTCAACGGGATGGATCACGCGGCCATCGGCCTTGCGCGTGATCTGGTCCAGCTCTTCGCCAAGGCTGCGCCCCGAGACGGTGATGCAGTCCTCGTGGATCAGGCCGGCCTTGCGCAATTCCTTCAGCACCACGGGCACGCCGCCTGCCTCGTGCAGGTCCTTTGCGACATACTCGCCGCCCGGGCGCAGGTTCACGAAATAGGGCGTGTCGCGGAAGATGTCGCAGACATCGAAGAGGTCGAAGTCGATCCCGGCCTCATGCGCGATGGCGGGCAGGTGCAGCCCCGCATTGGTCGACCCGCCGGTGCAGGCCACGATGCGGGCGGCGTTTTCCAGCGATTTCCGCGTCACGATATCGCGCGCGCGGATGTTCCTTTCGATCAGCTCCATCACCGCCTGCCCCGAGGCATCGCCATACTGGTCGCGGCTTTCGTAAGGCGCGGGCATGCCCGAACTGTTGAGCAGCGCCAGCCCCATCGCCTCGGAGACGCAGGCCATGGTATTGGCGGTATACTGCCCGCCGCAGGCCCCCGCCGAGGGGCAGGCGACACGTTCCAGCACCGCAAGTTCGGCATCGCTCAGCCGTCCGGCCTGATGCTGGCCCACGGCCTCAAACACGTCCTGCACCACGACATCGCGGCCGTCGAGCTTGCCCGGCAGGATCGAGCCGCCATAGATGAACACGCTGGGCACGTTCAGCCGCACCATGGCCATCATCATCCCCGGTAGGGACTTGTCGCAGCCCGCAAGGCCCACCAGCGCGTCATAGCAATGCCCGCGCATCGTCAGTTCGACCGTATCGGCAATGGCATCGCGCGACGCGAGGCTGGAGCGCATCCCCTCATGCCCCATGGCGATGCCGTCGGTGACGGTGATGGTGGTGAATTCGCGCGGCGTGCCGCCGCCTTTCTTGACGCCCATCTTCACCGCCTGCGCCTGCCGGTTCAGCGCGATGTTGCAGGGCGCGGCCTCGTTCCAGCAGGTCGCCACGCCGACCCAGGGCTGGTGGATCTCTTCCTCGGAAATGCCCATCGCGTAGAAATAGGAACGGTGCGGCGCGCGCGCGGGGCCCTCGGTGACATGGCGGCTGGGAAGGCGGGACTTGTCGAAGCGGTGCTGGGTCATGCGGGGCCTTTCGGGGTTGCGGATCGGTCCGGACGCGGCAGGGGCGGCCAGACTGCCATAATTCCGCCCCCTGTCAAAGCGTGACGACCGGTCCCTGCGCCGCGCGGGCATCCTCTGCGTCATGCGTGACCAGCAGGGCGGGGATGTTTTCGCGCCGGACATGCTCGAAGACGAAGCCGCGGATTTCGGCGCGCAGCGCGGCATCGAGCCTGGCGAAAGGCTCGTCGAGCAACAGCGCGCGGGGCCGGGCCAGCAGCGCGCGCATCAGCGCCACGCGCGTGCGCTGCCCGCCCGAAAGGGTGGCCGGGTCACGGGCGGCAAATCCCGCAAGCCCCGCCCGCTCCAGCGCCTGTTCGACCGCTGCGCGCCGTGCCGCCTTGCCCCGCAGGTCCGGGCCCAGGCCGAAGGCAAGATTGTCGCCCACCGACAGGTGCGGAAAAAGATGCGCGTCCTGAAACAGCATGCCCACGCGGCGCTGCTCGGCCGGAAGGGGCAGAAGATCGATGCCGTCCAGCGTGACGCCGCCCGTCGTGACGAAACCGCGCGGCAGGTGGCCACCGATAAAGTCCAGAAGGCTGGATTTTCCGATGCCCGAGGCCCCCATCACCGTGCTGACCGCCCCCGGCGCCACGGTCAGGTCGAGCGGCGCAAAAAGCGGCTGCGTGCCCCCCGGCGGAACAAGCGTGACATGCGACAGGATCAGGCTCATCGGGTAAGTTCTCCGGCAAGGGCGCGGCGGTTGCGGTGCAGGGCGCCCGGCACCGCGATGGCCAGCATGAATGCCGCCAGCGGCAGGATCGCCTGAAGCACGGCATAGACCCCCACGACCCTGCGGTCGGCGCTGGAGGAAAGCGCCACGGCCTCGGTCGTCAGCGTGGCGATGCGCCCCGCGCCCATGAACAGCGTGGGCACATATTGCGCGACAGAAACCGAAAAGCCGATCGCTGCGGCGGTCAGGATCGGGCGCAGCAGGACCGGAAGCTTGACCGCCAGAAGCCGCCGCCATGGTCCCGCGCCAAGCGCCGCGGCCGAACGGATCAGCCCCGGTTCCAGCGCGCGCCAGGGGCCCGACAGCGCCAGCAGCATGTAGGGAAAGACGAAAATGAGATGCGCCCAGATCACGGTGCCGCGGCCCGGCGGAAGGCCCAGATGCAGGAAGGCGATGTTGAGGCCCTGGAGAAAGCCGATCTGCGGGATCAGAAGCGGCGCCGCGACCAGCGCGGTCAGCGGCAGGCGCCGTCCGGCGCGGTCTTCGGCCTCAAGCCAGGCGATGGCCAGCAGGGCGCCAAGCGCCACGACCGCCGCCCCGATCCAGAGCGTTTCCAGCGTGGCGGCGCCCCAGCCCCGCCCCGTCCAGTGCCGCAGCGACCATGTCTCGGGCAGCGCTGCGGGAAAGGGCCAACGCCAGGCCAGCGACCAGAGCATCAGCACCAGAAGCGATCCGCCCGCCAGCCCCGCGCCAAGTGCGCCCGCCAGCCGCACCGCCCCTTGCGGCAGGACCCCGCCGCGCCGTCCGCGCCGCAGCTCGGCCCGGCCGATGCGGGCAAGGGCGCGTTCGGCCAGGTGCCACAGCCCGATCCCGCAGGCGACGATGCCAAGCTGCATCACCGCCGCCGCCGAGGCCGGCAGCGCCATCGCCGGATCGGGGGCCATGTAGCCGCGCAGGATCCAGACCGACAGCGTGGGCGGGTTGGAAGGCCCCAGGATCAGCGCCATGTCCACGACCGAAAGGGAAAACGCCAGCACCACATAGACCGGCAGCCGGATCAGCGGGTAAAGCTGCGGCACGATCACCCGCACCCAGACCGAGGCCGGGGAATGGCCAAGCGCCCGCCCCGCCGCCATATGCGCCGCCACCGGCACGCGCGACAGCGCGGCAAGGGTGATCAGCATGAGAAACGGCACCTCCTTCAGCGCAAGGCCGAGGATCAGCGCCAGCCCCGCCGGATCGCCCGTCGTGGCAAAGGCGGGCGGGGTGGTCCAGCCCGTGGCCCATGGGCTGATCAGCCGCACGATCCAGCCCGAGGGCGCGATCAGGAAGGCCAGCCCGATGGCAAGCGCGGCATGCGGCACCGCCAGCAGCGGCGCGATCAGGCGCATCCGGCGCCCGCCATCGTGCGCCAGCCCCTGTGCAAGCGCAAGCGCCAGGCCAAGCGACAGCGCGGTTGCGCCCAGGCCCGTCCACAGCGTCAGCCGCAGGCCGGTCGCAAAGCCGGGGGCGGCGAATGCGGCGGCCCAGGGGGCGGTGCCCAGCCCGGCCTGCCCGATCGCGGGCATCCAGCCGAACCCTGCCAGAAGCGTGAAACCCAGCCCCGCCACGATCGGCCCGCCGATCCCGAGCGCAACCGCAAGGCCGACCAGCCGCCCCGCCATCACGGCGTGTAGCGTGCAGCCCAGTCCCCGGTCAGGCGGGTCATCCAGCTGGGATGCGGTTCCGGCAGGGTGGGGCCCAGATCGTCCAGCGCGGGCAGGGCGGGGGCGGTGGGCAGGGCCGCGAAGGCCGCCCGTGCCGCCTCGTCCAGCCGTGCCGGATCAAGCACCGGGAAAGAACCGAGCACCGTGATATCCTGCATGCGCGCCTGCGTGGCGGGGTCCAGCAGGAAATCGGCCACCACCATCGCCCCTTCCCGATGCGCCGCGTTATAGGGAATGGCCACGAAAGAGACATTCCCGATCGTGCCGCCCCCGGGCACGAAGACGCGCGCGCTTTCGGGCAGAAGCCCCTGTTCGATCAGGGCGGCGGGGGCGGCGGGATCGAAGAACATGGCGATGTCGATCTCGGCATCGTTGAGCATCTGCGCCTGCACGGATTCGTTCTCGGGGAAGGCGGTGCCTTCGCGCCACATATGCGGGCGCAGCGCGTCATACCATTGCCAGAGCACGTCCGCGGCAACGGCATAGCTTTCCTCGGTCACCGGGGCCTGAAGCGCGGCGGGATCGGGGGCCAGTTCGACCAGCGCCTGCTTGAGGAAGGTGGCCCCCATGAAGTTCGAGGGATGCGGATGCGTCATCCGGCCCGGATGCGCGGCGGCCCAGTCGACGAAACCGGCCATGCTTGCGGGCGGGGTGACGCGGGCACTGTCATGGGCGAAGACGAATTTCGCAAGCCTCCAGGGCGCCTCCAGCCCCTCGACCGGAACGGTGAAATCCAGCGCGGCCGGGGCGCCGGGCGACAGATCGACGAAGCGGGCATTGGGCAGGTCGGCCACGAAGGGGCCATGCAGCAGCCCCGCCTCTTTCATCGCAAGAAAGTTCGGGCCGTTGATCCAGATCAGGTCGACCGCGCCGCCCTCGTCCCGGCCGGCGGCCTTTTCGGCGATGACGCGGCTGAGTGCCTCGGCGGTGTCGGTCAGCTTCACCTGCTCGACCGTCACGCCGTAGCGCTCCTGCACCTGCTGGCCGACCCAGGCGATGAAATCGTTCGTGCGCGGATCCCCGCCCCAGGCGTTCCAGTAGACGGTCTGCCCGCGCGCGGCCGCCAGCACCCCGGACCAGTCGGCAAGGGCGGGGGTGCTGGCGGCAGAGGCGGCGCAGGCAAGGGCGGCAAGCATCAGGCGCATGGGTCATCCTTCATCCGAAAATGCCCGCCAGCCCATGTGCCAGCGGGTCAGGGTGGTCACCGCGCAGGCGGCGGCGAAAACAAGGGCCAGTATCGGAAAGGCCGAGGGCACAAGGCAGATCGCCACGAAGAAGGCGATCGTCTCTGCCCCTTCGGTCAGCCCGCCGAGATAGTAGATGCCCTTGGCGGGATAGCCGTGCGACACGATCCCGCGCCGCGCCGCGATCACGGCGAAGGCCAGGAAGGAAGACCCCGTTCCCACGAAAGAGGCGATCAGGACCGCCGCGGGCAGCGCATTCGCGGCCGGATCGGACAGCGCGAAGCCAAGCGGCACCAGCGCGTAGAACAGGAAGTCCAGCGCCGTATCCAGAAAGGCGCCGCGATCCGTTGCACCCACGATCCGCGCCACCGCGCCATCCAGCCCGTCGGCCAGCCGGTTGAGCAGGATGAACACAAGCGCCGCGCCATGCGCCCCGAAGGCAAGCGCGGGCAGGGCGCAAAGCCCCAGCACGAAGCCCGCGATCGTGATCTGGTCGGCGCGCAGGCCAAGGGCGGCCAGCCGCTGTGCGGGCGGGTGCAGCAGGCTGCGTTGCAGCGGCAGGATCATCGCGTCGATCATCCGCGCCTCCAGCCGTGAAACCGTTCCAGCAGCGCAAGCGCGCGGGCGCTGACATGGGCACGGCGCCATTCCCCCGCGGCGTATTTGTTCGCCTCGGCCAGTGTCGGATAGATATGGATCGTCGAGAGGATCTTGTTCAGCCCCAGCCCCTGTTTCATTGCCAGGACGAATTCGGCCAGCAGATCGCCCGCCTGTTCGCCCATGATCGTGACGCCAAGGATCCGATCCTTGCCGGGGGCCGTCAACACCTTGACGAAGCCCCGGGCGGTGCCGTCGGCGATCGCGCGGTCCAGATCGTCGATGCCGTAGCGCGTGACCTCATGGGCGATGCCCTGCGCACGGGCCTCTGTCTCGTTCAGGCCGACGCGGGCGATCTCGGGCTCGGTGAAGGTTGCGGCGGGGATCACGCGGTTATCGGCCCGGACTCGCCAGAACGGCGCGAAAAGCCCGTTCACCGTGGCAAACCATGCCTGATGTGCGGCGGCATGGGTGAACTGATAGGGGCCGGCCACATCCCCGGCGGCCAGGATGTTGGGGTAAAGCGTCTCAAGGTAGTCGTTGGTTTCCACCACCCGCGCGGCCGGGATGCCCAGCTCTTCCAGCCCATAGCCGTTCAGGCGGGCGGCGCGGCCGACAGCCACGATCACCTCGTCGAAGGGGATGCGGAAGGGGGCACCGCCCTCGGGCTGCACCTCGATCCATTTGCCGCCATCGGTCCCGAAGCCAAGCGCGCGGTGGCCGGTCAGGACGCGCACGCCCTCGGCCTCCAGCGCGGCGCGCAAGGCGTCCGAGACCTCTGGGTCTTCGCGGATCAGAAGGCGGGGGGCCATCTCGACCTGCGTCACGCGCGATCCCAGCCGCTGGAACGCCTGCGCCAGTTCGCAGCCGATCGGCCCGCCGCCCAGCACCACGAGCCGCGCGGGCGCGTGGTCCCGGTCTGCCAGCCGCTCCCACAGCGTGTCCGAGCTGAGCGCGCCCACCTCCCCGATCCCCGGCAGGGGCGGCATCACCGGCGCGGCGCCAGTCGCCAGCACGATGGCGCGCGCGGTCAGCCGCTGCACGCCGTTCTCGCCCGTGATCTCGACCGTCCAGGGATCGACAAGGCGGGCCGTGCCGTGCAGCACCTCGACGCCCATCGCCCGATACCGCTCTGCGCTGTCATGCGGGGCGATGTCGGCGATGACGCGCTGCACCCGCGCCATGACCGCGCGGAAGGAAAAGGCAGGCTCGGCCGGGGTCAGCCCGTAGCGGTCGGCATGGCGCATCTGATGGGCCACGCGCGCCGATTTCAGCAGCGCCTTCGAGGGGACGCAGCCGTAATTGAGGCAATCGCCCCCCATCCGGTGCCCTTCGATCAGCGTGACGCGGGCCTTGACCGCCGCCCCGATATAGGCCGAGACAAGCCCCGCCGCGCCCGCTCCGATCACGATCAGGTTGCGGTCGAAACGGGCCGGGCGGGTATGGCCCGCATAGGCACGACGGCGGCGTATCGCGCCCATGATTCCGCGCGCGATCCATGGAAACAGCGCCAGCAGCGCGAACGCCCCCAGAAGGCCGGGCGAGACGATGCCCGAAAGGCCCTGCAACCGGCCAAGCTGCGTGCCCGCATTCACATAGACGGCCGTGCCCGCCAGCATCCCGAGCTGGCTGACCCAGTAGAAGCGGCGCGCGGGCATCCGCGTCAGCCCCATCAGCAGGTTCAGCGCGAAGAACGGCACCACCGGGATCAGCCGCAGCGAAAACAGGTAGAAGGCCCCGTCGCGCGCCAGCCCGCGCTCGATTGCCGCGGCACGGGCGCCGAGGCGCTGGCTGACCCAGTCGCGCAGGAAGAAACGCGCGGCAAGGAAGGCCAGCGTCGCCCCGATCGTGGAGGCGAAGGACACAAGCACCAGCCCGCCCCAGAAGCCGAAGACCGCCCCCGCCGCCAGCGTCATCCAGACTGCGAAGGGCAACGACAGCGCGGTGATTGCGACATAGGCCAGAAAGAACGCGCCTGCGAACACGCCGGGATGGGCCGTGCGCCATGCCTGCACCCGATCCAGAAGGGCGCGCAGCCCGGCCAGATCCAGCGCATCGCGGCTGACCCAGACCAGCACAAGCACCGCAAGCGCGATCAGGGCGAAAAGCATGGGTTTGCGCATCGTCTTTTCTCTCATCTGGCCGGCCCTGTGCTTGTGGGACACGGGCCAAGTCGTGCGGGCGTGCGGAATTGTTACGCGCAACCCGGTGCGGGCAAGCCGCCCGCTCAGACGAATTCGTCGATGCGATAGCCCTGAATGTAAAGCAGTGCCGTCAGATCGCCGTGGTTGATGCGGATGTCGCATTGCGCCGCGACGCTGGGTTTGGCGTGCAGTGCAACCCCGGCCCCGGCCAGCCCGAGCATGCCCAGGTCGTTCGCGCCATCGCCTACCGCCATCACCGCCATATGCGGCAGGCCGCGCTGCGCCGCGATCTCTTCCAGCGCCTGCACCTTGGCCGCGCGGCCAAGGATCGGGCGGCCGACCTCGCCCGTCAGGTGGCCATCCGCGATCAGCAGGGTATTGGCGCGGTTCTCGTCGAACCCGAGGCTGTGCGCCACATGGCCGGTAAAGGCCGTGAACCCGCCCGAGACCAGCACGCACCACGCGCCATTGGCCTTCATCGTGCGAAGCAATGCGTGCCCGCCGGGCATGAAGGTGATGCGTTCCGCGATCACCCGGTCGATGACGCTTTCGGGCAGGCCCTTCAGAAGGCCCACGCGCTCGGTCAGGGCGCCTTCGAAATCCAGCTCTCCGTTCATCGCGCGGGCGGTGATGTCCTTCACGCGCGCGCCCACGCCCGCCACATCGGCCAGTTCGTCGATGCATTCCTGCTCGATCATGGTCGAATCCATGTCGGCGATCAGCATGCGCTTGCGCCGCCCCTCGCTGCGCTGCACGACCAGATCGACGCCGATGCCTTGCAGGCCCTGCCACACGTCCCAGCGGTTTTCGGGGATCTCGGGCAGCGAGAATTCCGCCGCGACGCCGGGGTTGAGCCATTCCGCCGCGCCCCCCGCCCATGCATCGCGCAGCGATTCTACGGTAACCCGGTCAAGCCCGGCGGTTTTCGGAGAGGTGAGCAGGGTCGCTGTGAACATGAAAGTTTCCGATAGTGGAGGCGCGTGTCGCATTTGTGTTCCGATGCGGCGCATTATCGCAATTTTCCCGCTTGTGCCAGAGCGTGAGGGGCCGTATTTGCGGCAGCGGGACACCCCTCCCCAACGAGGGGCGTTTATCTGGAAGGATACCATGACCGACAAGACGACCCCGGCCGCGCGGCCGGCCAATCCGCGTTTCTCTTCGGGCCCCTGCGCGAAGATCCCCGGTTTCTCCCTCGACATGCTGTCCGATGCGCCTCTGGGCCGGTCGCACCGCGCTGCCGTGGGCAAGGCCAAGCTGAAAGAAGCGATCGAGCTGACGCGCGAGGTCCTCGGCGTTCCGGCCGATTATCGCATCGGCATCGTGCCCGGTTCGGATACCGGCGCGGTCGAGATGGCGATGTGGTCCCTGCTGGGCGCCCGCCCGGTCGAGATGCTGGCATGGGAGAGCTTCGGCGAAGGCTGGGTGACCGACGTGGTCAAACAGCTCAAGCTCGACGCGACCGTGAAGAAGGCGGGCTATGGCGAGATCGTGGATTTCTCCACCGTCGATTTCGACCGCGACGTGGTCTTCACCTGGAACGGCACCACCTCGGGCGTGCGCGTGCCCGATGGCGACGCGATCCCGGCGAACCGTGCGGGCCTGACGATCTGCGACGCGACCTCGGCGGCCTTTGCCATGGACCTGCCCTGGGACAAGCTCGATGTGGTGAGCTTCTCGTGGCAGAAGGTGCTGGGCGGCGAGGGCGCGCATGGCGTGCTGGTCCTGTCCCCCCGCGCGGTGGAGCGGCTGGAAAGCTACACCCCCGCCTGGCCGCTGCCCAAGATCTTCCGCATGACCAAGGGCGGCAAGCTGATCGAGGGGATCTTTGTCGGCGAAACGATCAACACGCCCTCGATGATGGCGGTCGAGGATTATCTGGTCGCGCTGAAATGGGCCAGGGGCGTCGGCGGGCTGAAAGGCCTGATCGCGCGGGCCGAGGCGAATGCCGGGGCCCTGTGGGACTTCGTGGCCGCCAGGCCCTGGATCGCGAATCTCGCGGTTGATCCGGCGACGGCCTCGACCACCTCGGTCTGCCTGAAATTCACCGACGATCGCATCAAGGATGCGGGCGCCTTCGCCAAGGCCGTTGCCAAGCGCCTTGAGAAGGAAGGCGTGGCGCTGGATGTCGGCGCCTATCGCGATGCCCCGGCGGGCCTGCGGATCTGGTGCGGCTCGACCATCGAGACGTCCGATGTGAAGGCGCTTCTGCCCTGGCTCGAATGGGCCTTCGAGGCCGAAATCGCGGCGCAAGCCTGATCCGGAACGGCAGGGCGGCCGATGCCGCCCGCCCCATCAACCCCCATTTTGCACAGGAGCCCAAGAGATGGCCCCCAAGGTTCTCGTATCCGACAAGCTTTCGCCGACCGCCGTCCAGATCTTCCGTGATCGCGGCGTCGAGGTGGACTATCTGCCCGATCTCGGGAAGGACAAGGAAAAGCTGGCCGAAGTCATCGGTCAGTATGACGGCCTGGCGATCCGCTCGGCCACCAAGGTGACCGAAAAAATCCTGGAGAAAGCCACCAACCTGAAGGTGATCGGCCGCGCCGGGATCGGTGTCGATAACGTCGACATTCCCGCAGCCTCGAAAAAGGGCGTGATCGTGATGAACACGCCGTTCGGCAACTCGGTCACCACGGCCGAGCACGCGATCGCGATGATGTTCGCGGTGGCGCGGCAACTTCCCGAGGCCTCTGCCTCGACCCATGAGGGCAAGTGGGAAAAGAACCGCTTCATGGGCGTCGAGGTCTTCAACAAGACCCTGGGCGTGATCGGCGCGGGCAATATCGGCTCGATCGTGATCGACCGTGCACTGGGGCTGCGGATGAAGGTTCTGGCCTATGATCCCTTCCTGTCGGAAGAGCGGGCCAAGGCCATGGGCGTGACCAAGGTGGAGCTGGACGAGCTGCTGGCCAAGGCCGATTTCATCACGCTGCACGTTCCGATGACGGAAAAGACGAAGAACATCCTGTCGCGCGAGAACCTTGCCAAGACGAAAAAGGGCGTGCGGATCGTCAACTGCGCGCGTGGTGGCCTGATCGACGAAGAGGCCCTGGCCGAGATGCTGAAATCGGGCCATGTCGCGGGCGCCGCGCTTGACGTGTTCGCGGTGGAGCCGGCGACGGAATCGCCGCTTTTCCATCTGCCCAATGTCGTGGTCACGCCGCATCTGGGCGCCTCGACCACCGAGGCGCAGGAAAACGTGGCACTTCAGGTGGCCGAGCAGATGTCGGACTACCTTCTGACCGGCGCGGTGCAGAACGCGCTCAACATGCCCTCGGTCACGGCCGAGGAAGCCGCGGTCATGGGCCCCTGGGTCAAGCTGGCGGGTCATCTTGGTGCCTTCGTGGGCCAGATGACGGATGAACCGATCCAGGCGATCAACATCCTATACGACGGCGTGGTTACGGAAATGAACCTGCAAGCGCTGAACTGCGCCGCCATCGCGGGCGTCATGCAGGCCACCAACCCGGATGTGAACATGGTCTCGGCCCCGATTCTGGCCAAGGAGCGCGGCGTGAACATCGCCACCACCACGCAGACCAAGTCGGGCGTGTTCGACGGCTATGTCAAGCTGACCGTCGTGACCGCCGCGTGGGAACGCTCGATCGCGGGCACGGTGTTCTCGGACGGCAAGCCGCGCTTCATCCAGATCAAGGGCATCAACATCGACGCCGAGGTGGGCGCGCATATGCTTTACACCACCAACAAGGACGTGCCCGGCATCATCGGCACGCTGGGGGGCACCCTTGGCAAGCACAATGCCAATATCGCCAACTTCACCCTTGGCCGCACCAAGGAGGGGGGCGATGCGATCGCGCTTCTCTATCTTGATGCGCCGCTCAGCGAGGCGCTTCTGTCCGAGCTGAAGGCGACGGGCCTGTTCCAGCAGGTCAAGCCGCTGGAATTCGAGGTCGCCTGATCTCGAACCTGCCACCGGAATGGTGTAGCATTTCGGCCTCTGCCCCCACCGGGGGCGGGGGTCATTTTCTGAAAAGGGGGCATGATGCGCAGCTATGCCATCGGCGACATCCACGGCCAGCTTGCGCTTCTGCTTGAGGCGCATGAGCTGATCGCGGCGGACCGGGCCGCGCATGGCGGGGCCGATGCGGCGCCGGTCGTGCATATCGGTGATCTGGTCGATCGCGGCCCCGACAGCGCCGGTGTGATCGAGTTTTTGCGCGCAGGCCAGGCCGAAGGGCAGGATTGGATCGTGCTGAAGGGCAATCACGACCGCATGTTCTCGGGTTTTCTCGATGACCCATGGGCGCGCGATCCCGGCCTGCGCTCCGAACTCGGCTGGCTGCACCCCCGGCTGGGCGGCGCGCAGACGCTGAAATCCTTCGGGCTGCGCGAACCGGGCAACCGCCCGCTGGACCAGGTGCACCGCGAGGCGCTTGCCGCCGTTTCTCCGCAGGTGCGGGACTGGCTGAGGGATCTGCCCGTATCGTTCCGGCGGGGTGAGGCGGTCTTCGTGCATGCCGGCATCCGCCCCGGCCTTGCGCTTGCGCAGCAGGAAGAGAACGACCTGCTCTGGATCCGCGACGTATTCCTCAACGACACGCGCGATCACGGCTTTCTCGTGGTGCACGGGCACACCGCTATCTCGCGCGCGCGGCATTACGGGAACCGGCTGAACATCGATTCATCGGCCGGCTATGGCGGGCCTCTGTCCACCGTGGTGATCGAGGGGCGTGATGCATGGCTTCTGGGCTATGACGGCCGCAAGCCCCTTCTGCCCGAGGGCTGAGCCGCCTTGTTACGTCCCGTCATGCGGAACTGTCCGGCTGGCGCGGGGCGGGGGCAGGCGCTAGGCTTGCGCATCTGCATCTCTGGGGGAAATCATGTCCGATATCGTCATCCTCTCCGGCGCGCGCACCGCGATCGGTGCCTTTGGCGGCAGCCTCTCGGGGTTCGCGCCGATCGACCTTGCCACTTTCGCCGCCAAGGCCGCGCTGGAACGCGCGGGCCTTGCCCCCGAACAGGTGGGGCAGGTGGTGTTCGGCCATGTCATCAATACCGAACCGCGCGACATGTATCTGTCGCGCGTGGCCGCCATTCAGGCGGGTATCCCGGTGGGCACCCCGGCGATGAACGTGAACCGGCTTTGCGGTTCGGGCGCGCAGGCGATTGTCTCGGCGGCGCAGATGCTGATGCTGGGGGATGCCGATTTCGCCGTGGCGGGTGGCGCCGAATGCATGAGCCGCGCCCCCTACATCCTGCAACAGGCGCGGTTCGGCCAGAAGATGGGCGATGTGCGCGCGCTTGACATGATGACCGGCGCGCTGAGCTGCCCGTTCGGCACCGGCCATATGGGCGTGACGGCGGAAAACGTCGCGGCCGAGCATGACATCAGCCGCGCCGCGCAGGACGAATTCGCGCTGGAAAGCCAAAGTCGCGCCGCCGCCGCCATCGCCGCGGGCCATTTCCGCGAAGAGATCGTCCCAGTCGAGATCGCCTCGCGCAAGGGCACGGTGGTGTTCGACACGGATGAACACCCCAAGCAGACGAGCCTTGAGGCGCTGTCCGCCCTGAAGCCGGTGTTCCAGAAGGGCGGGTCGGTCACGGCCGGCAATGCCTCTGGCATCAATGATGGCGCGGCGGCGCTGGTTCTGGCGCGGGCCGATGCGGCCAAGGCCGCCGGGCTTGTGCCGCAGGCGCGAATTCTGGGCTATGCCCTGGCCGGGGTGCGCCCCGAAGTCATGGGCCTTGGCCCGATCCCCGCGGTCGAGGCGCTTCTGGCGCGCACCGGCCTGTCGGTTGCGGATTTCGACGTGATCGAATCGAACGAGGCCTTCGCCGCGCAGGCCCTTGCGGTCAGCCGCGCGCTCGGCTTCGATCCGGCGCGGGTGAACCCCGATGGCGGCGCGATCGCGCTTGGCCATCCGGTGGGCGCGACCGGGTCGCTGATCACCGTCAAGGCGCTTCATGCCCTGCGGCGCACCGGCGGGCGGCGCGCGCTGGTCACCATGTGCATCGGCGGCGGGCAGGGGATCGCGCTTGCCATCGAGCGGATCTGATGGCCTTTGCCCCCGAGGACCGGGCCGCCCTTCTGGCCGCGCCCCTTGTGGGCCCCACCGTCCTGCAACGCTTCGAAGAGATCGGCTTCGGCTCTCTCGAGGCGCTTGCGGGCGCGCAGGCCGAGGATCTTTGCCGCCTTGTCGCGGCGCATCTGGGCACGACCTGCTGGGCCAACGCGCCGCGTGCGCGCCAATCGGTCGAGAATGCGATCGCGGCCGCGCAGGCCCGCCTTGCCGGGCGCTAGGGCCGCGCCGCGCTAATCGCCGATGCGGACCTGCGCACTGGCCGAGCGCCCTTTCGCATCCAGCACCGTCAGGGTGACGAAGCCCTGACCGGGCATCGTCAGGACGGTGTCGCGGCTGCGGATCGCAACCGCCACGGGGGCGCCGTTCGCCAGCCATGTGAAGGGCGCGGCCCCCCCTTTCAGCTTGACCGCAAGCGCGCCATCGGGCGCCGCAATCCGGGCGCCGTCGGGCGGGAAGGCCAGTTCGGGCGCATCGGCCTCGGGCCGGGTAAAGGCGGCCTCGCGCGGGCGGAAGCGCTGCAAGGGCGGCGGCAGTTGCGCGTTCGAGACCAGCAGCGTGGCCGGGGGCGGCGGCGGCAGGGGATCGCGGCCGGGTTTGGCGCGCCCGAACAGCTCGAACAGGATCGGGGCGGCCAGATCGCCGCCGAAGGCGCCGGGCACGGCCGTGCCATCGGGCCGGCCCAGCCAGACCCCGCCGACATGGCGCCCGTCGAAACCAAGCGCAAGCGCGTCGCGGTGGCCATAGCTCGTGCCGGTCTTGTAGGCGATCCGGCCCGGCGCCGCGCCCGGCGGGGGCGGCACATGGGCAAGGATGTCGGCCACCTGCCAGGCCGCGACCGGGCCGAAAAGCCGCCCCTCGGGCATCTCCGCGCGCCCCGGCTCGGCCGAGATCCGGATCGGCCGGCCCATCCGCGCAAGCGCCGCATAGCCCTGCACCAGCCCCTCGAGGCTGACGCCAAGCCCGCCAAGGCTGATGGCAAGGCCGGGGCTGTCGCCGGGCAGGCGGGTCTCAAGGCCCGCGCGCCTCAGCGTCGCCATCAGCCGCGCGGGGCCAAGCGCCTCGGTCAGGCTGACCACGGGGATGTTCAGCGACAGGCCCAATGCCTCGCGCAGGGTGACGGTGCCGCGAAAGCGGCGGTCGAAATTCTGCGGATGCCAGCCGCCGAAAGCCAGTGGCCGGTCCTCGATCAGGGTTTCGGGATGGGCAAGCCCGTCATCGAAGGCCAGGGCATAGACAAAGGGTTTCAGCGTTGATCCGGGCGAGCGCAGCGCCTGCGTCATGTCGACAAAGCCCGCGCGCGCGTCATCGGCCCATGCGGCGGCACCGACATGGGCAAGGATCTCTCCGGTCCGGTGATCGGCCAGGATCATCGCGGCCGAAAGCCGCCCGCCCTGCCCGGCCACCGCGCGCGCGGCGAGCCGTTCGGCGGCGCGTTGAAGCGCCGGGTCGATGGTGGTGGCGATGCGCGCGCCGGGGGGCGCCGTGCGGGCCAGCCGCGCGGCCAGATGCGGGGCAAGCGCGGGAAAGGCGCGGGCGGCGGCGGGAACCGGCTCTTGCAGCGCCGCCGCCGCACGCTCCGGCGTGATGGCCCCCCTGCGCGCCAGCCGGGCCAGAACCCGCGCGCGGGCCGCCTGCGCCCGTTCGGCAAAGCGGTCGGGGCGGCGCGCCTCGGGCGATTGCGGCAGCGCGATCAGCAGCGCGGCTTCGGCCGTGGTCAGGCGCCGGGGCTCCTTGCCGAACCATGCCAGCGATGCCGCGCGCACCCCTTCGATATTGCCGCCATAGGGCGCCAGCCGCAGATAAAGCCCGAGGATCGCGGATTTCCCCAGCCGCCGTTCCAGTGCAAGCGCCACGCGCGCCTGCCGGATCTTGCCCGAAAGCGTGCCGGTGGGGCCTTCTTCCAGCAGCCGCGCGACCTGCATGCTGAGCGTCGAGGCGCCCGAGACCACCCGGCCGGCGCGCGCCGATTGCCAGCCCGCGCGCAGCACCGCCAGCGGGTCGATCCCGGCATGGGAATAAAAGCGCCGGTCCTCATAGGCGATCAGCAGGTCGATGAAACCCGGATCGACGGGGCCGGGCGCCAGCCGCCAGCGGCCATCGGCCACGGGGAAGGCACGCAGAAGGCTTCCGTCGCGGGCCAGGACCTCGGACCCGGTGGCCACGTCCAGCGGCGGCAGATCGGTGCGCGCGACCCAATCGTCCAGCGCATCGCGCCCAAGCGCCGCCAGAAACAGCGCAAGCACAAGGGCGAAGGGCGCAAGGCGACGCATCGCCTATTCGATCACGATCCGGCCCGTCGCAGTCTGGGCGCGGTAATCGGGGCGATACATATTCTCGACGCTGGCGGCCGGGTGATGGAAGCTGCCCGGGCTGACCGCACGCACGATATAGGCCAGCCGGAAGGCCCGTCCCTCGCGCCAGTCCAGCGCGGCAAGGAAGCGGTCCTGCCGGAACTCGGTCATGCGGGTATCCTCTTCGACCGACAGCCAGTCGAGCGCGGCGATATCGCCCGCGCGCAGCAGGTTGGGGTTGTCGATCTCGAAGCCCGCGGGCAACGGGTCGGACACCAGAAGCCGCCCCGCGCCCTTGCCATGCGGCGTGACCTCAAGCACCGTCACAAGCCGGCTGCCCTGCGCAAGGCGCGACGGATCGACCGCCACACCCTCGGGCGTGTAATAGCTGCGTGTGATCGTATAGCCCTTGCCGCCCGCGGGTTCCGGCGTTTCGGGAACGCCGGTCGTGGTCAGCGTCAGAACCTGCGCCCGGTCGGAATTGTTGGCGATGGCCAGCGGGTCCGCCGCCCGGCTGTCCGTCACCCGCATCACGGGGGTCTCAAGGGCCACACCGTTCAGCGTGACCCCCTCGGCGCCGGGACGGTCGATCAGGGCATGGGCGGCCATCAGCGTCCATGCCGCTTCCTGCGTGGACAGCCGCCGCCGCGCGAGGCTGTCGGCAAGCGTCCCCCCCACCTGATCGAGCGCGATCGCATCCGACCCCGCCTCGGCCGCAAGCGCCAGAACCGCAGCGCGGTCGCGCAGGGTGGTGCCGTAATCGGCGCGCCAAAGCTGGCCCTCGTCTTGCGGGGCGGCGCCCATCATGCGGGCCGCACGGGCGAACATCGCATCCGCCCGGCCCTGATCGCCGTAAGAGGCAAGCGCCGCCCCAAGTTGTGCCGCCGCAAGGGGCGTTGCGAAATCATCGCCCTTCACATCGGCGTAATAGCGCAGATCGCCCACCGCCGCCGCCCCCTCGCGGGCCAGCACCATCAGCGCATAGGCGATGGCGACCCCGCCGCCATTGCTGTCATCGTCGAAATCGGGGGCATAGTTCACCCGGTTGCGCAGGTTGTCGAGCGCGCTGCGCATCGCCCCGGCGGGGATCGCATAGCCGCGCAGTCCCGCCCGGCTGAGGAAATCGGTGACATAGGCATCCAGCCACAGATCGCCCGACCCGGCCGACCACAGGCCAAAGCCGCCACTGGAATCCTGATTGGTCAGAACCCCGGTGATGGCCGTGTCGATGCGCGCGCGCAGATCGTCGGGGCCGGCCAGCCCCATCGCCCCGGCCACCGCGTCGAAATACAAAAGCGGCAACGCCTTCGAGGTGATCTGCTCGGTGCAGCCATAGGGATAGGCATCAAGCGCCGCAAGCAGCGCGGCCGTGTCGAAGCGTGCCAGCGGGCCGATGGCCAGAACCGTCTGCGCGGTGCCCGGCACGAGGCCCGCAAAGGCCTCCTGGTCCAGCACGAAGGTCGCGCCCGCGGCAAGATCGAAGCGCGACTGGCGCGCCACGGGCGGATCGTTTCGCTCGACCGGAACGGCGAGGTGCTTTTCCAGAAGCCTGCCGTCGGGCGTGGTCAGGGCGATGCGGATCTCTTCCAGCCCTTCACCCGCGCCGGCCCTCAGCGGGACAAAGAGCGTGGCCTTGCCCCCCTCGGCCAGGTCGACACCCGAGGGCACATCGCCAAGCACCAGCCCGTCGGACGAGACATCAAGCCCCATCCGCCCCGCGGGTCCGCTGGCGTGGACGATCTCCAGCAGCACGCGGGCGCTGTCTTGTGGCGCAAGGAAGCGCGGGACCGAGGCGGTCACCACCACCGGGTCGCGCACCAGAACATCGGTGCTGGCCTGTCCCACGGCGCTGTCGGACCATGCCACCGCCATCAGCCGCACCGTGCCGTTGAAGGCGGGCAGCGCGAATTCGGTGCGTGCATATCCGTCCGGACCGACGACAAGCGGGCCCGAGAAATAGGCCACCAGCTCTTCGGTCGGGGGCGGGGCCTGCATTTGCAGACCGCGCGCGGCATCGCCGCCCGAGCGGATGATGCCCTCGGCGCCGGTCTGCCCGTCGATCAGCCGACCATAGATGTCGCGCAGCCCGACGCCAAGCCGGCGCTGCCCGAAATAGTGGTTGGCCGGGTCGGGTGCCTTGAAGGCGGTCAGGTTCAGGATCCCCAGATCCACCGCCGCGATGGTGACATGGGCGGTTTCGCCTGCGGCGACGCCCTCGACCTTCAGCGCGACGGGCAGCGTGGCGCGCGGCTCGGCCTCGGGCGCGATGTCGAAGCCTACGGCAAGCCGGCGCGCGCCGGGGTCCAGCGCGGCATGGGCAAGGCCAAGCGCGCGGTCGGGCGTGCGCTCGGCCGCAGCACCCGCCATCGGGCGCAGGACCGAGGCGGTGACATAGGCGCCGGTGCCCCATTCCTCGGTCACGGGCAGGTCGATCACGTTCTCGCCCGCCTGGACGGGCACGGTCTTCAGCGCGATCACGCGGTTCGACAGCACCGAGACGATGGCCACCCCGTCCGTCGCCGGAACCAGCCGCAGCCTTGCGGTCTCGCCCGGCCGGTAGGCGGGACGGTCGAGCGACAATTCCAGCCGGTCGGGGCTGGCCAGCGTGTCGGCGGGCGCATACCAGCCCGCATCGAACGCGACCGAGCCTGCCGCCATGCCCGGCCCCTCGACCACCAGCTCGTAGCGGCCCCAGCGGACCCCGGCGGCGATCTCGGCGGGCAGGGTTCCGTCCAGCGCCAGCTCGCCTTCGGCGATGCGGCTGCGGCGAGTGACCGGCTCCCAGTTCCATGAGCCGTAGAGCGAATACCACTGATAGCGCGTCTCGATCCGGTTCAGCACCCAATGCGCCTGCATCGGCACGGGCGCCGCATCGGGGCCAAGCGCGATGATCTGGAACCGCGCCTCGGCGCCCTCGGATACCGTGTCGTCCGCGAAAAGCGGCCGGATCCCGATCACCGGCCCGGCGGGCAGGATGACGCGCGTCAGGCTGCGCTCGACCGGCCGGCCAGAGCCTTCGCGCAGGCGCACCGACAGGCGTGCCTCCAGCGGGCGGGCGGCCTCTTCTGCGCCCATCTCGGGCAGGATGGCGGACAGGCTGGCCTGGCCCGCGGTATCGGTGCGGGTCTCGGGCAGCGTCTCGTAGCGCGGCGAGAACGGTTCGTCATGGCGGCCGAAGCGAAAGCCCTCGTGCCCCGGAACGCCCTGGGCGGCGGCAAGGCGCAGATCGCCCTCGGCGGCCAGATCGGCCCCCGGCGCGCCGAACAGGTAGCGCGCCGCGATCCCCACGGCCGGCAGGTCGCCCGCGGCCAGCGGGCCTTCGGGCATCGAGAGGTTGAAGTCGATCCGCTCGGGCAGGAAATCCTCGACCAGAACCCGCGCCGAGGCAAGCGGCGCAGCCTTCACATCGGCCAGCACATCCAGCCGCCATGTGCCGCGCGGGGCGCTGCCCGCGACGGGGAAGGCCACGACATGGCCGCCCGCGCCCGCCTCTTGCGTCAGGGTCCGGGCATATTCCACCCCGTCGGGACGGATCAGCACGGCCGTCAGCGGCAGGCCCGAAAGCGCGCGCATCCTGCCGTCACGGGCAAGGATCGTGGCATGGACGGTCTCTCCGGCCCGGTAGGCGCCGCGATCGGTGGTCAGGAACACGTCGATCGGGGGCGCGGGGGGCAGGCCCTCGACCCCGCGATCCGACAGGTCGAATTCGGCATCGGCCAGCGACAGGAAGGCCATGTCCTCGCCCTGCGACACGCTCAGAAGCGCCGGGGCCGCGCCACCGCTGCCACCCACAAGGCCCGCCTCGAAGCGCGCCACGCCCTCGGCATCGGTCTGCGCCTGCGCCAGAACCGCATTCGCCCGAGAGATCACCTCGACCGTCACGCCCGCGCGTGCGGCGGCATCCGACAGGCCGCGCACCACCACCGTCAGCCCGTCGGTTCCCGAATAGCTTGAAACGCCGAGGTCCGAGATCACGAACCACTGCATCGCGGGCGGATTGTCATAGGTTTCCGCGCCGGGGATCGAGGCCTGAAGCGCATAGATCCCGGCGCCGAGCGGGCCGGTCACTTCCTGGATCGGCAGGCGGGTGGTGATGTCGCGGTTGATCTCGGAGGCGACCTCGGCCGAACCCGTCCAGACCTCTTCGGCCATGCGGTCGGTGAAATACTCCGCCGCCCAGTAATCGAGCGAGCGGGCGAAGTAATCGTCGCGCATCGCGGCCACGAGGTTGCGGTCAGAGATCCGCAGCAGGCGCAGGTCCAGCCGGTCGGCATTGACGGTCTGCACCGGAAGGCCCGCATCGGCCGTGCGCGGCAGAACGTAGGCGCGGCCCGGAAAGCTGACGGCGGGGCTGCGGTCGCGCATATAGGCGGTGATGGTGACATCCTTCGCCATCGCCTCGCCCCCGGCCGAGGGCAGCCCCTCGCGGAAGGTCAAGGCATAGCGCGCGCCGTGCTTCAGGCCGGTGACGCAAAGCTGGTTCGCCTCGGCCTCGACGGCAAGGCCGGGCTCGGGCAACTGCACGAAGCTTGCGTAATCCACGCCCGACCGCACGAGATCGTCGGAAAAGACCGCGCAGATACGCGGATCGGCCAGATCTGATTCCACCTGATGCTCGGTGATGCGAAAGCCGTATCGGGCGATCGCATCGTCAAGGGCGGCGGCAATATCCTCGCGTGGGGAAAGGCGTTGGGCCAGCCGCAGCGCGGGCACCATGTCCTGCGTGCGGCCGGTGCGCTCGGCCGCCCCGGAAAAGACCAGAAGCGCCTCGGCCTGCGCCGCGGCGCCCGGTGCACGCAAATAGCCGTTGAGGGCGGCCGATGCGGCCCGCGCGGCACTGGCACGGCGGTCATTGCCGGCGGCGGCCAGCGTCAGGCGGGCATATTCCAGCCATTGATCGGCACTGTCCCCAAGGTTCAGCAGCGCCCCTTGCAGCCGTACCGCGCCTGCCATGTCGCCCCGCTGGCGCGCCGCGGCCACGGCCGTTTGCAGATCGGCCTCGGACCAGTCGCCGGTCATGTGATCGCGGCCAAGCGCACGGGCCATGGCGAAGGCGCCCGACAGCGCGCCGGGCGGCAGGAAACCCAGATCGGCGGCGCGGGCGCGCGCGCGATCCCCGGCCCCGGCGGCCGCGGCGCGCAGATAGGCCGAATAGGCCCCCTGATAGGCCGAGGCCCCGCTGACCCCCGCCTTGGGAAAGCACGAATTGTTGCGCGCATTGAAGGTGAAGGCCTCGCATTCCGGATTGGCCAGGCACGCCGCCTCGCAGGCCTCGAGCGTGGTATCGAAAAGCTGTGCCAGATCCCGCCCCGCAAGATCGAGCCCCTCGGTGAAGATCGCGCGCCGGGGCGGCACCAGCGCATCGTCCTGCGCATGGGCAGGGGCGGAAAGGCAAAGCGCCAGGAGGGCGGAAAGGATCGCACGCATTGAAAAAGACCTCCTGTTTGCGGGGGCGGAAAAGGGGCGCGGCCATCTTGCGCCAATTAAGCCTTACTTCACACCGTTTTGCCAACCTGCCGCGAATTGCGGAGGAAGGGAACCGGTGGCGGACATGGCAACCAACATCGCCGACAAGCTTGCGCAGGAACGCCGGGCCCGCCTGGCGGCCGAACGCCTGCTGGACCAGAAGCGGCGCGAGCTTTTTGCGGCCAACCAGCAGCTTGCCCTGCATGCGCAGGCCCTGTCGGACGAAATCGTGCAGCAGCGCCAGGGCCTGCAACTCGCGCTGACCGAGGCCGAATCGCTCAAGGGCGAAAACTCGCGCGTGAGGGGCGATCTGGAGCGCGCCCATTCGGTTGCGCGCATCGCGCAGCGCAGGCTCTGGGATGCGCTCGAAACCATCCGCGACGGGTTCGCGGTGTTCGATGCGGACCTGCGACTTGTTGCGGCGAATCGTGCCTACCTGTCCTTCTTCAA
Organism: Rhodobacter maritimus; assembly: GCF_058747975.1. Taxonomy (NCBI): domain Bacteria; kingdom Pseudomonadati; phylum Pseudomonadota; class Alphaproteobacteria; order Rhodobacterales; genus Rhodobacter; species Rhodobacter maritimus. The sequence continues at coordinate 57,795 of NZ_CM179095.1, forward strand.
GGGCGAAATCGCGGTAGTTCCGGGGGTCAGCTACGATGCGGTCCTGCGGCTGATCGCGGCGCATGGCATGGTGGAGATGCAGGGCCGCGACGCGCCGGACTGGCACCATGAAATGGTGGCCCGCATCCGCAGCACGCAGATCCCGCCCTATGTCCTGCGCACCGCCGACGGGCGCCATATCAGGCTGATCGACCGATGGGCGGCAGCCGGCGATCTGGTCTGCCTTGCCCAGGACATCACCCCGATCATCGCCCGCGAGGCCGAACTGGAAGAGGCCCGCCGCAAGGCCGAGGCCGCAAGCCGCGCCAAATCGGCCTTCTTTGCCAACATGAGCCATGAGATCCGCACCCCGATGAACGGCGTGGTGTCGATGGCCGAGCTTCTGGCGCAGACCGACCTGACCGAGGATCAGCGCCTGTTCGCCGAAACGATCCGCTCTTCGGGTGATGCGCTTCTGACGATCATCAACGACGTGCTGGACTATTCGAAGATCGACGCCGAACGGCTGCGGCTTTACCCCGAGGCCTTCGATCTTGAGCGGTGCCTGCACGAGGTGATGATGCTCCTGCGGCCCTCGGCGCAGGAAAAGGGCGTGACGCTGATGATCGACTACGACATGTTCCTGCCCACGCGGTTCGTGGCCGATCCGGGGCGGATGCGGCAGATCGTGACGAACCTGCTCGGCAACGCGGTCAAGTTCACCGCCGCCGGGCATGTCCTTGTGCGCGTCGTCGGGTTCGAGAAGGCCGACGGGCGCCATGAGCTGCATGTGTCGGTCGAGGATACCGGAATCGGCATCGCGCCCGACCATGTCGAGGAGATCTTCGGAGAGTTCAATCAGGTCGAATGCGAGGCCAGCCGCCGGTATGAGGGCACCGGGCTTGGCCTTGCGATCACGCGGCGGCTGGTCGGGCTGATGGGCGGCACCCTCTGGGTCGACAGCGAGCCCGGAAAGGGCTCGTGCTTCGGATTTCGGGTCGTCGTGCCGGTGGCCGAGCCGGCGGACCCGATCGGCCAGCCGACCCCGCCGATCACGCTGCGCCGCGCGTTGGTGGTGGATGAGCTGCTGATCAACCGCGTGATCCTGGAACGCCAGCTCGAGACCTACGGCCTTGAGGTCGCCCTATGCCATTCCTGCGCCGAGGCGGCCCGGCTTCTGGATCAGGGGGCGACGTTCGACGTGATCCTGGTCGATACGGACACGTCCGGGGTGGGCGGCGCGGGCCTTGCGACGAAGCTGCACGAGATGGGGCAGGATATTCCGGTCCTTCTGCTTGGTGCCGGTGACGGCGGCGCCGAGGGCGGCATGGCCGACGGGCGCATGATCGGCCTGCACAAACCCGTCCTGCGGTCGGACCTGTTCCGCGCGCTTCAGGCGCTCTCCGCGCCCGAGGGGCCGGTCCAGCCCCCCGCCGCGCTTCCCGCCCCGCCCCTGCCCACGCCGCCGTTGCGCGCGATGCGCATCCTTGCGGCAGAGGACAACCGCACCAACCGGCTTGTCCTGCGCAAGATGGTGGAGGATTTCGATATCGAGCTGCATTTCGCGGATAACGGGCAAGAGGCGGTGGCGCTGTGGCGCAGCATCCGGCCCGACCTCATCTTCATGGATATCTCGATGCCGCGAATGGATGGCCGTGCGGCTGCGCGGGCGATCCGCGACGAAGAAAGGCGGCTTGGCGGGCATACCCCGATCTGTGCGCTAACGGCCCATGCGATGGACGATGATCACGCAGAGATCATGGCCGCGGGCATGGATCAGTGCCTGACCAAACCGCTGCGCAAAAGCGCGATCGCGGCCCGGATCGAGGAACATCGCCCGCCCGATGCGCGCCCGCCGCTTCCCGCCCCGGACCAGGCCGCGGCCCCATAAAACCCAAGCCAGATGCGTGATGGTGCGATTGGGACGGCAGCGAGACAAGTGCGTGCCGTCTTCTCGTATCGGATCGAGATATTTCCTAAGCGTTTGATCTTGTTGACGTGTTGCCCGACAAGGATGCGCTGCCGACAGATCGCCGGATCAAGCGCCTAGTCTTCGCAGATGACCGCAAGGAACGCCTCGGCAAAGCGGTCGAGCTTGGGGCCCGTCAGCCCGGTCAGCCGCTCCAGCTCCGCGCGGCTGCGCGGGCGGGCCTCGGCGATCCGGCGCAGCGTCGCGGGGCTGCAACTCAGCAGACGTCCGGTGCCGTCATCGCCGCGCGCCAGTTGCTGCTGCGTGTCGAGAAGGCGGTCGAAAAGGCTGCCAGCCGCGCGTCCGGCCAGTTTTCGCCGCGCGGGATGCATCGGCGCCGGGGCCCCCGCGATCACCGCCAGAAACGCCGCGCCATAACTTTCGAGCTTCTTCGCGCCGACCCCGTTAATCCGCGCCATCGCATCCAGCGTATCGGGGCGGGCTTGCGCCATCTCGATCAGGGTGCGGTCGGGAAAGACCACATAGGCAGGCACGCCGGCGGCCTCGGCAAGGGCGCGGCGCTTGGCCTTGAGCGCCGAAAGCAGCGGCGCGTCCTCCTCGGCCACGAGGGCGCGGATCGCGGGGCGGGCGGTGGCCTTGCGGATCAGGTCGCGGCGCAGGGTGATCTGCGCCTCGCCGCGCAGGATCGGGCGCGCGGTTTCGGTCATCACCAGCGCGCCGTGGCGCGCCGCGTCGGGGCGGATCAGGTCATGGCCCATCATCTGGCGAAACACCGCCTGCCATTGCGCGCGCGACAGATCGCGCCCCACGCCGAAGGTGGGCAGCGCGTCATGGCCGCGGGCGGTGATCTTGTCGGTGGCATTGCCCAGAAGGATCTCGATCAGGTGGCCCGCGCCGAAGCTTTCCTCGGTGCGCAGCGCGGCCGAAAGCGCCTTGCGCACGGCCTCGGTGGCGTCGAACAGCTCGGGCGGGGTGTCGCACAGATCGCAGTTCCCGCAAGGCCCGGTCGCCTCACCGAAAAAGGCCAGAAGACGCTGGCGGCGGCAGCCGGTCGCCTCGGCCAGGCCCAGAAGCGCATTCAGCCTTGCGTGATCGGCGGCCTTGCGGTCGGGGGGCGCGAGGCCCTCGTCGATCTGCGCGCGGCGCAGGCGGATATCGTCGGGGCCGTAAAGCGTGAGGGTTTCGGCGGCCGCACCGTCGCGCCCGGCGCGGCCGATCTCCTGGTAATAGCCCTCGATCGACTTGGGCAGGTCGGCATGGGCGACCCAGCGGATGTCGGGCTTGTCGATCCCCATGCCGAAGGCGATGGTCGCCACCACGATCAGCCCGTCCTCGCGCTGGAATCGCGCCTCGACCACGCGGCGGTCCTCGGGGTCCATGCCGCCGTGGTAGTGGCAGGCCGGATGGCCGTCTTCCTGAAGCGCGCGGGCAAGGGTTTCGGTCTTGGCGCGGGTGGCGCAATAGACGATGCCCGACTGCCCGCGCCGCGCGGCGGCAAAGCCCAGGATCTGGCGGCGCGGCTGGTCCTTCGGCTCGAACGCGAGGTGGATGTTCGGCCGGTCGAAGCCGCGCAGGAAGGTTTCGGGCGGGGTGCCGTCGAACAGCCGGGTGACGATCTCGGCGCGGGTTTCCTCGTCCGCGGTGGCGGTGAAGGCGGCCAGCGGCACGCCAAGCGCCTGGCGCAGCGCGCCGATGCGCAGATAGTCGGGGCGGAAATCATGGCCCCACTGGCTGACGCAATGCGCCTCGTCCACGGCGATCAGGCTGACGCCCGCGCGCCGCAGCAGGCCCAATGCCGCACCCGAGGCCAGCCTTTCGGGCGCCATGTAAAGCAGCTTCAGCCGTCCCTCGTCGATGGCGGCGAAGACCTCTTCGGTTTCCTCTTCGGTATTGCCCGAGGTCAGCGCGCCGGCCGCCACCCCGGCCGCGGCAAGCGCGCGGACCTGGTCGCGCATCAGCGCGATCAGCGGCGAGATCACCACCGTCACCCCGTCGCGGCACAGCGCCGGCAGCTGGAAGCACAGCGACTTGCCCCCGCCCGTCGGCATGATGGCCAGCGTATTGCGCCCCGCGATGACGGCGCGGACGATCTCTTCCTGGCCGGGGCGGAAGCTTTGGAAACCGAAGACCGACGCCAGAAGCGCCTCGGGCGCGGGCGGGGGCATCGCTCAGTATCCGTAGAAGAAGCCTGCATTGTTGATCAGCGCGCGCTGCGCGATGATGATCACGATGAAGGCGACCAGCGGCGCCAGGTCCAGCCCGCCGGTATTGGGCAGCATGCGCCGGATCGGGCTGTAGATCGGCTCCAGCAGGTTGTTCAGGCCATACCAGATCTGGGCGACCAGCGGCTGGCGGATATTGAGCACCTGAAAGTTGATCAGCCAGCTCAGGATGATATGGGCGATCATGATGAACCAGACGACATTCAGGATCAGGTTCAGCGCCTGAAACAGCGTGATCATGCAATACCTCCGCGCAGCAATCCGCACAGAGGTATGCCAGACGCGGCGCGCTTGCAACCGCAAGCCGCCCGCGGCCGTGCCGCAACGTTCAAGGTTGACGCCACCTGCGCGGCATTGCACCCCGGTTCCAGCAGGAGGTCGCCATGTATCCGATTGTCCGTCTGGTCAAGGAAACGCTGAAGTTTCGCAATGCGCCGCCATTGCCGATCCTGGGCACCCATGTGTCCCATCACATCTGCTGGCCTTGGGATATCGACCCGTGGATGGAGCTGAACAACGGCCGCACGCTGACCCTGTTCGACCTTGGCCGGATTCCTCTGGTCCTGCGCACCGGGCTGGTCGGGGTGTTGCGCAGGCAGGGCTGGGGCATTGCGGTGGCGGGCAACACCACGCGCTATCGCCGCCGGGTCCGGGCCTTCCAGCGCGTGGAGATGCGCAGCCGTTGCATCGGCTGGGATGCGCGGTTCATCTACATGGAGCAAAGCATGTGGCGCGGCGGGGAATGTTCCAGCCACATCCTGATCCGTGCCGCCGTCACCGGCAAGAACGGCATCGTCCCCCCGGCCGAGGTGCTGCGCGCGATGGGGCAGGACCCGCAGGGCCCCGAGCTGCCCGGCTGGGTGCAAAGCTGGATCGCGGCCGATGCCGAAAGGCCGTGGCCGCCCCTGGCCGGGGCGTGATCTCAACCCGCGCTTGCATCGGCCCGCGGTTTCGGGCTTGATCGCCCGAAAGGCCGCACAGGCGGCCGCAAGGGGGCCTGATGGTAAGCGCGCGCAAACGGATCTGGGGCTGGTATTTCTTCGACTGGGCCAGCCAGCCTTACAACACGCTGCTGATCACCTTCATCTTCGCCCCTTACATGAAAGAACTGCTCGGATCGGGCAGTGCGGCGCAGACGGTCTGGGGCTACGGTATCGGGCTGACGGGGCTTGCGATCGCGGTGATGGCGCCGTTCCTGGGGGCGGTGGCCGACAAGTCCGGCGGGCGGATCGGGTTCATCTGGATCTTCTCGGCGATGTATGTGGCCGGGGCCTGGGGGCTTTGGTATGCGGTGCCGGGCGATTTCAGCCTGACCTTCATCATGCTATCCTTCGCCATCGGCATGATCGGGATGGAATTCGCCACGACCTTCACCAACGCGATGCTGCCTGACCTGACCAGCCGCGACCAGATGGGGCGGGTTTCGGGCTCGGGCTGGGCGTTCGGTTATCTTGGGGGGATGCTGGCGCTGATCGCCATGCTTGCGCTTTTCGCCGAGAATGCCAGCGGCAGGACGCTGATCGGGATCAGCCCGATCCTTGGCCTCGACCCCGATCAGCGCGAGGGCACGCGCGCCGTGGGGCCGCTGGTTGCGCTGTGGTATGCCGTCTTCATGATCCCGTTCTTCCTGTGGGTGCGCGAAAGGCGCAGGCCCGACGCGGTTCCAGTCCGCAGCGCGATGCGCGGGGCCTGGCCCGAGCTGCGCCAGACATTGGCGCGCCTGCCCTCGAACCGCAGCCTGTTCAGCTTTCTTCTGTCCTCGATGTGCTACCGCGATGCGCTGAACGGGATCTATACGTTCGGCGGGATCTATGCGGCGGGGGTTCTGGGCTGGTCGATCATCCAGATCGGGTTGTTTGGTATTCTGGGCACGATCACTGGCGCGACCTTCGCCTGGCTTGGCGGCAAGGCGGATGACCGCTTTGGTCCCAGGGCGGTCATCATCTTTTGCGTCGTCGCGCTGACGCTTGTCGTGGTGGGGGTGGTGTTTATCTCACGCGAAAGTGTATTCGGAATTGCGGTCGGGGCGAACAGTGCCTTGCCGGATATCGCTTTTTTCGTGATGGGCGGGCTGATCGGCGCGGGTGGCGGGGCGGTGCAGTCGGCCAGCCGCACGATGATGGTGCGTCAGTCGGAACATGACAAAATCACTGAAAGTTTCGGGCTTTACGCGCTGACCGGCAAGGCCACCGCTTTTATCGCGCCGCTGTCCATCGGCTGGATGACACAGGTCTCGGACAACCAGGCCATCGGCATCACGCCGATTATCGCACTTTTCCTTCTGGGCCTGGTTTTGCTAGCCTGGGTCAACCCCGATGGACGCCCGCCGAAGGAGAAGACGACGGATGTTTTTGCATAAGCTTGTTTCTATTGCCGTCTTGCTGGTGGGGATGGGCGCGGGGCAGGTCCAGGCAGAGCAGTTGGCCCGTCACCTGTTCGGCGGCCATGCGCGCCCCTCGCAGCAGGCGCCCGCGCCGATCGGGTTCTATTCCAAGGGATGTGCGGCGGGGCTTGTGGCGCTGCCCGAAACCGGCCCGACATGGCAGGCGATGCGGCTGTCGCGCAATCGCAACTGGGGCCAGCCCGAGATGATCGCCTTCCTTCAGGATCTGTCGGTCGCCGCCACGCGGATCGGCTGGCGCGGGCTTTATATCGGCGATATCAGCCAGCCGCGCGGCGGCCCGATGACGGGCGGGCATGCCAGTCACCAGATCGGGCTGGATGCCGATATCTGGATGCTGCCCCCCCAGCGGCTGGACCTGAGCAGGGCCGCGCGCGAAAAGATCAGCTCGATCTCGATCCGCACCGCGGACCAGACCCGCGTCAATTCCAACTGGACGCCGCAGCACAAGGCGCTTTTGCGCGCCGCGGCGCTGGACCCGCGGGTGGACCGGATCTTCGTTGCCGCGGCCGCCAAGATCGACATGTGCAACTCCACCCCGCGCGGCGACCGGGGCTGGTTGCAGAAGATCCGCCCGATCTATGGGCATAACACGCATTTCCATGTGCGCCTGAAATGCCCACCCGGCGCGGGCGCCTGCGAAACGCAGACACCCTCGGTCGCCGAGCTGTCGAAGGGGCGCGACGGCTGCGACGAGACGCTGAACTGGTGGGTGACGACCTACCTTGAGGAGTTGCGCAACCCGCCCAAGCGCGCCAAGCCGAAGGGGCCGCCGCCGCGCAATGCGAAAACCTACACGCTTTCCGATCTGCCCGGGCAATGTCGCAACGTGCTCGCCTCGCGCTGACGGCGCTTGTCGGGGGGCTGGCCGCGCTTGCGCTGCCTGCCGGACCCGCCCCGCGCGCGGTCTATCTTGGCAGTTATGTCTGGAACGAACCCGCCCCCGAATTCGGCGGCTTCTCGGGCCTTGAGATCGACGCGGAGGGCACCGGCTTCACCACCGTATCAGATCGCGGCACGCTGTGGACCGGGCGGCTTTTGCGCGATGCCGGCGGACGGATTGTCGGGGTGAGTGATGTGGACGGCCCCGTGCGTCTGCGCGACAGCAAGGGAAAGCGGCTCAAGGGGCGCACCGCCGATGCCGAGGGGCTGGCCGTCGCGCGCGATGGCACGCGCTACATCTCGTTCGAGGGCATCCACCGCGTCGCGCGCTACCCGAAAGGCAGGGACGTGGCAGAGCTGATGCCCCGGCCCGAGGCGTTCAAGGCAATGCAGCTGAACTCTTCGCTCGAGGCGCTTGCGATCGACGGGGAGGGCACGCTTTACACCCTGCCCGAGCGGTCGGGGGCGACGGACCGGCCCTTTCCTGTCTACCGGTTCCGCAACGGCGCATGGGATCAGCCCTTCAGCATCCCGCGCGACGGGGCTTGGCTGGCCGTGGGCGCCGATTTCGGCCCAGACGGGCGGCTTTACCTGCTGGAGCGCGATTTCTGGGGCCTTCTGGGTTTCCTCACCCGCGTGCGCGTATTCGACCTGCGCGGTGACCGTCTCGAAGGCGGAGAGGTTCTGGTGCAGACCGGCGCCAGCCGGCACGACAACCTCGAAGGCATTGCGGTGTGGCGCGACGCGGGCGGGGCGATCCGGCTGACGCTGATCTCGGACGACAACCAGCGGTTTTTCCAGCGTACCGAATTCGTCGAGTATCGCCTGACCGATTGACACAAGGGGCGGCAGGGCGTAAGTGCGCCGCGTCCGCGCCCTATGCGGGCCAAGTCTCCGCAACCTTGTCAAAACGGATATCGCATGACCCGTCATCTTCCCGGCATTCTTGCCATGGCCGCGATCGTCGTGGCCTCGAACATCCTTGTGCAGTTCCTGTTCGGCCAATGGCTGACCTGGGGCGCTTTCACCTATCCCTTCGCCTTTCTCGTCACCGATGTGATGAACCGCGTCTATGGCCCCGCGGCCGCGCGCCGCGTGGTTGCCGCCGGTTTTGTCGTGGGAGTCATCTGTTCGCTGATCGGCACGCAGATCGTGGGCGAGTTCGGCCCGCTGGTCACGCTGCGCATCGCCCTTGCCTCGGGCAGCGCCTTCCTTGTGGCGCAGCTGATGGACGTGGCCATATTCGACCGGCTACGCGCGGGGCGCTGGTGGCGCGCGCCGCTGGTCTCGACGCTGGTCGGGGCCTCGCTCGATACCGCGATCTTCTTTTCGGTGGCCTTTTCGGCCGCGCTGATCTGGATCGAGCCGGCCAATGACGTGTCCTGGGCCAATGAGGCCGTGCCGCTTCTGGGCGCGGGTCCGCTGCTGCCGCTTTGGGTTTCGCTGGGGGTTGCGGACTGGCTTGTCAAACTTGTGCTGTCAATTGCGGCACTCGTGCCGTTCAGGGCGCTTGTCACAAAACTATCGCCAAGGGTTGCGTAAAAGTTTTTGACAAACACAAAATATGTGGCAGCCTGTGGATAACGGCAACGCAGTGAAAGGAGGTGGTCCAGTGTCTAGAGTGATATTGGAGAGAGGTGTTGGGACAGTCAGGGGGGCCGTGGCCTGAGGGCAAACCCTAAGGTAAAGAACCTTGGCTGGGACGGCGGATCGACCAGACCCTAACCGGACCATCTCCGTAGATCTCGGGGGCCGCTCGTCAGAGCGGCCCTTCTATTTTGCGCCGGGCCCGATCCCCCGTGCCGCGATGCTTGCCGACCTGCCCGGCAGGCCGTAGCCTGCGCCCATGACAACGCTTTATTTCACCCATGACGCCGGGCTGGCGCATCTGACGCCGGCGGGCCATGCCGAACAGGTCGCGCGGTTGCGCGCGGTCCACGCCGCGCTTGATGCACCTGCCTTCGCCGCGCTGGAGCGCCGCACCTGCCCCCTGGCCGACCCGGCCGAGGTGTTGCGCTGCCACCCGCAAGACCATCTGGACCGGATCGGCCAGCCCGTGGCGGAAGGAGAGGTCGTGCAGCTTGATCCCGACACGTTCCTTTCGCCCGGCTCGCTCGAGGCCGCGCTTCGCGCCGTTGGCGGGGTGAATGCGGCGGTGGATGCGGTTCTGGCGGGTCAGGCGGGCAATGCCTTCGTGGCGATGCGCCCGCCGGGCCATCACGCGGAAACCACCCGGCCGATGGGGTTTTGCCTGTTCGGCACGGCCGCGATCGCGGCGAAACGCGCGCTGGACCATCACGGGATTGCCCGCGTGGCCGTGCTGGATTTCGACGTGCATCACGGCAACGGCACGCAGGATCTTCTGTGGAACGAGCCGCGCGCCTTCTTCGCCTCGACCCATCAGATGCCGCTTTATCCCGGCACCGGCGCGGCCGGGGAAACCGGCGCGCATGGCCAGATCGTGAACGTCCCGCTTGCCCCCGGATCGAACGGCGCCGAGGGGCGGGCGGCGTGGGAGGCCATCTTGCAGCGCGCCCGCGCCTTTGCGCCCGAACTGGTCATCGTTTCGGCGGGATTCGACGCCCATCTTGCCGACCCGCTGGCCGGGCTTGAATGGCACGAGGACGATTTCACCGCCATCACCCACGCAATCTGCGACATGGCGGCGGATTGTGCCGCGCCGGTGGTCTCGACACTCGAAGGGGGATATGATTTGGAAGCCCTTGGGCGCAGTGTTGCGGCCCATGTGGCGGTGTTGATGGAGCGGGGCGGATGAGCGAAATCCAGGACATGAGTTTCGAGGACGCGATGAAAGAGCTGGAGCAGGTGGTCAGCCAGCTTGAGCGCGGCGAGGTGCCCCTCGACAAGTCCATCGCGCTTTACGAACGCGGTGCCGCGCTCAAGGCGCATTGCGCGCGGCTGCTGAAGGCCGCCGAAGAGCGGGTCGAAAAGATCACTCTGGGCGAGAACGGCCAACCGTCGGGCACCACCCCTGTCGAAGGTCTTTGATGTTTCCCGACCGGCTTTCGCAGGTTCAGTCGAAGGTGCAGGCCGCGATCGACGCGGCACTGGATGCGCTGCCCCCGGGGCCGTTGCGCGACGCGATGCGCTATGCCGCGCAGGGCGGCAAGCGCCTGCGCGCCTTTCTGGTGCTGGAAAGTGCCGCGCTGCACGGGATCGGCGACGATCAGGCCATGCCGGCCGCGGCCGCGGTGGAACTGCTGCATGCCTACAGCCTTGTGCATGACGACCTGCCCTGCATGGATGACGACGATCTGCGCCGCGGCCAGCCCACCGTGCATGTGAAATGGGACGAGGCGACGGCCGTCCTGGCGGGCGATGCGCTTCAGACCCTTGCCTTCGATCTGTGCTGCACCCCTGCGCTTGGGCCCGCCGACCGGCGCATCGCCCTTGTGGCGGCTTTGGCGCGCGCGTCGGGTGCCGCAGGGATGGTGCATGGGCAGATGCTTGATATCGCGGCGGAAACCGCCGAAGCGCCGCTTGACCTTGCGCAGATCACGGCATTGCAGGCGGGAAAGACGGGTGCGCTGATTTCCTTTGCCGCACAGGCGGGCGCGGTTCTGGCGGGGGCCGATCCCCGGCCGCTTGCCGCCTATGCCGCAGCCCTGGGGCTTGCCTTTCAGATCGCCGATGACATCCTTGACGTGGAAGGCTCGGAAGAGCTGGCCGGCAAGCGCCTTGGCAAGGATGCACAGGCGGGCAAGGCCACCTTCGTGTCGCTTCTGGGGCTGGAGGGCGCGAAGGAACGCGCCGCCGCCCTTGTGGCCGAGGCCGAGGCCGCGCTTGCCCCCTATGGCGCGCGGTCGGAAAACTTGCGGGATGCGGCGCGTTTCGTTATTGCGCGGCAGATGTAAACCGCCCTTGGAGGGCAGATGGACGCGAAGCCGAAAACCCCGATCCTCGACCGTGTGAAGCTGCCCTCGGACATGAAGGCGCTGAGCGACCGCGAGCTGAAAAGCCTTGCCGACGAATTGCGCGCCGAAACCATCGCCGCGGTCTCCGTCACCGGCGGGCATCTTGGCGCGGGGCTTGGCGTGGTGGAACTGACTGTGGCGCTGCATGCGGTTTTCGATGCCCCGCGCGACAAGATCATCTGGGATGTCGGCCACCAGTGCTACCCCCACAAGATCCTGACGGGCCGGCGCGACAGGATCCGCACCCTGCGCAGCAAGGGCGGCCTGTCGGGCTTTACCAAGCGCTCCGAAAGCCCCTATGACCCGTTCGGTGCGGGCCACAGCTCCACCTCGATCTCGGCCGGGCTCGGCTTTGCCATGGCACGCGAGCTGGGCGGCGATCCGGGCGACGCGATCGCAGTGATCGGCGATGGCGCAATGAGCGCGGGCATGGCCTTCGAGGCGCTGAACAATGCAGGCCACCTGGGCAAACGGCTTTTTGTGGTGCTGAACGACAATGAGATGTCGATCGCGCCGCCGGTCGGTGCGCTGTCAAGCTATCTCACGCGGCTTTATACCGAAGGCCCGTTCCAGGATCTGCGCGCCGCGGCCAAGGGGGCGGTCAGCCTCTTGCCCGAACCGTTTCAGGAAGGCGCGCGCCGGGCCAAGGAAATGCTCAAGGGCATGGCCGTCGGCGGAACCCTGTTCGAGGAGCTGGGCTTCACCTATGTCGGCCCCGTGGACGGGCATGATCTCGACCAGCTCCTGCCGCTTCTGCGCACGCTGAAGGCGCGCGCTACCGGGCCGATGCTGATCCATGTGGTGACGAAGAAGGGCAAGGGCTATGCCCCGGCCGAAAAACGCGCCGACAAGGGGCACGCGACCGCGCGCTTCGACGTGGTGACGGGCGCGCAGGTCAAGACGCCGACGAACGCGCCGTCCTATACCAGGGTCTTCGCCGAAAGCCTGATGCGCCTGGCAGAGACCGACGACAAGATCGTTGCGGTTACCGCCGCGATGCCGGACGGCACCGGGCTCAACCTTTTCGCAGAGCGATTCCCGCGCCGCTGCTTCGATGTGGGGATCGCCGAGCAGCACGCCGTGACCTTCTCGGCCGGTCTTGCCGCGGGCGGGATGAAACCCTTCTGCGCGCTCTATTCGACCTTCCTGCAACGCGGATACGATCAGGTCGTGCATGACGTGGCGATCCAGCGCCTGCCGGTGCGCTTTGCGATCGACAGGGCCGGGCTGGTCGGGGCCGATGGCGCCACCCATGCCGGCGCCTATGACGTGGCCTTCCTTGCCAACCTGCCCGGTTTCGTCGTCATGGCCGCCGCGGACGAGGCCGAGCTGGTTCATATGGTCGCCACCGCCGCCGCGCTGGACGATCGTCCCTCGGCCTTCCGCTATCCGCGTGGCGAGGGCTCGGGCGTCGAGATGCCGGAAACCGGTACCCCCCTCGAGATCGGCCGCGGCCGGATCATCGCCGAGGGCGGCCGGGTTGCGATCCTGTCCTTCGGAACCCGCCTGGCCGAGGTTCTCAAGGCGCGCGAAGCGCTTGCCGCACGCGGCCTTGCCCCGACGGTGGCTGATGCGCGCTTTGCAAAACCCCTCGACCGCGACCTGATCCTGCGCCTCGTGCGGGAGCATGAGGCCTTGATCTGTGTCGAAGAGGGCGCGGTCGGGGGCTTCGGCTCGCATGTCGCGCAATTGCTCTCTGACGAGGGCATCTTTGACCGCGGGTTCAAGTTCCGCTCGATGGTCCTGCCCGACACTTTCATCGACCATGCGTCGCCCGAAGACATGTATGCCGCCGCCGGCATGAACGCCCCGGAAATCGAGGCGAAAGTGCTCGAGGTTCTGGGCGTCGTCGTGGCGAAACGCGCCTGAGCGTGCGTTTGCGCCCAGCCGGGGACGCTCCGCGGGGGATATTTATTTCTCTGAAGAAACGATGCGCGCTTTTTCAGAGCCTCAAATATCCCCGCCGGAGGCTTCCGAGCCCGCCGCTTCGAAACCTGCTGGGTTTCATGCGGGCCTTTGGCCTAGGCGCGAAAGCGTGACCTTTTCCATTTCCATCTGCAAATGCTTGATCAATGCGTCTGCAAAGATCGAGCGAGGCGCTTCGGCGCTGACGATCGCGTAATTGCGGAAAGTCACAGGTTTTGCCAAGGGGCGGATGACGACCCCTGGCAAGACCTGATCGAGAACGGAGAACGCGTCGATCACGGCAGCGCCAAGTCCCTGACCGACAAGCGCGATCAAGGTTTGGCCGAAGCGCGCCTCGATCGAGAAATCCACTGCAAGGCCCGCGTTCTCGAAGGGGCGTGCAAGAATTGCGCCATATGGGTCGGTTCGGGCTATGCCAATTATCGGAAAGGTTGCGATATCCTCAATGGCAACCTCAGTCTCTGTTTCCAGCGGATGGCCTGCCGGGATAAGCGCGACCAGTTGGTTCGTGCCGATCGGTTTGGAAATCAGGCTCGGGTGATCGATCTTGTAGGAGTTCGCCACAAGTTCGCCCCTCTGCAGAAGCAAGTAGTCGATTGATTCCTCGATCTTCACCTGGTTGATGGTCATCCTGAGGTCAGGGAACGCGTTCTTCAGGCGGCGCACGGCCAGTGGCAGGACCCGCTGGCCGATGGAGGGGACCGAGGCGAAGGCGAAAAGCCGGTTCTCGCCGCGCTTCAGCATTTTGATCGAATCCTGAAGATGTTCGACCTTCGAGAAGACCTCGTTGATCTGGCTGAAGATGCCACGGGCATCGTCTGTCGGGGCGAACCGGCCATGGGCGCGCGAGAAAAGACGAAGGCCGAGCTGGCTTTCGGTGTGTTTCATGACCCGGCTGATGCCGGGCGCGGAAATTCCCAGCAGTTCCGCCGCGCCCTTGACGGTTCCGGTAAGCAGGATCGCCCGGATGATCTCGATCTGGCGAAGGGTAAGCATGGGTCCGGTCCAATTGGCTATGCTTCATAAATTAACATTTAGGCAACTACTACGCCAATACTGATATTCGACGTTATGATTTGTAATGCGTATTTTCCTTCAAGCCCCGTTGCGGGCAAGGGAGGAACGCAATGTTTGACCTTCAGGGTGATGTCCTGATCGAGGACGAGTTCCTTCGCGACGGTTTGCAGAACGAAAAGCACCTGTTCTCTGTGGAACAGAAGCTGGATTTTCTGGCCGCGATAGAGGCGGTAGGCGTCCGGCGTATCCAGGTGGGCAGTTTCGTGCATCCCAAGTGGGTGCCGCAGATGGCCGATACCGATGTGCTTTTCGAACGGATCACGCCCCGGGCCGGCGTCACCTATTCGGCTCTTGTGTTGAACAAGGCAGGGCTTGAGCGGGCGCTTGGTGTTGGCGTGAAGCATCTGTCGATCTCGATCTCGGCCTCCGAGACGCATTCGATGAAGAACACCAACCGCACCGTGGACGAGGCGCGCGCCGCCATCAGGCCGACGATCGAGCGCGCCTTGTCGGAAGGCGTGCAGGTGCGTGCGGGGATCCAGTCCGCGCTGGGCTGCGGCTTCGAAGGCCGGATCGACCCTGCCCGTGTCGTCGATATCGCGCGCAGCTTTTCCGATCTGGGTGTGGACGAGATCAATGTCGCCGATACGGCGGGTCTTGCGAATCCCGCGCAGGTCTTTGCGCTGTGCCGCAGGCTGCGTGACGTGGTTGCGCCGGGGATCGGACTGTCGCTGCATTTGCATGACACGCGGGGGTTGGGCCTGGCCAACATGCTTGCCGGGCTTCAGGCTGGGGTCCGCACCTTCGATGCAGCAATGGGTGGACTTGGCGGTTGCCCGTTCATTCCGAAGGCCGCGGGAAATATCGCAACCGAGGATGCGGCGTTCCTTTGCGCCCAGATGGGTCTGGAAACGGGAATCGACTGGAAGGCCTTCGCCGGACCTGTCGCCAGGGCGGAGGCGTCGCTTGGGCGGGTGCTGCCCGCCAAGGCCAGTCACGTATTGCTGCCGCCTTGGGAAATGGAGGTCGTGGCATGACCCATCGCTTTGCGCTTTCCTATCTGACGGTGCCGGGCGTCACGCCGCCGGAGCAGACCTATCTGGCCGCGCGCGCAGGCTATGACATGGTCAGCTATCGCTTGTTCCACCTTGGTGTCGCGGGCGAGCCCGACGTCGACCCGGTTTCGCCGCAGATCATCCGCGAGACGAAAGCGGCGCTTGCCGCGACGGGGCTTGCGTGCTTCGACATCGAGCTGATGCGCATCCTGCGCTCGATCCAGCCCAGGGATTTCGTGCCCGCCTTCGAGGCGGGGGCGGAACTGGGGGCCAGACAGGTTATCTGCTCGGCTTGGACCGATGTGCGCAACGACCGAGCCTTCAT
Source organism: Rhodobacter maritimus (assembly GCF_058747975.1). Classification (NCBI taxonomy): domain Bacteria; kingdom Pseudomonadati; phylum Pseudomonadota; class Alphaproteobacteria; order Rhodobacterales; genus Rhodobacter; species Rhodobacter maritimus. The sequence continues at coordinate 73,467 of NZ_CM179095.1, forward strand.
TGTCGAGCGGTTCCAGGAAATCTGTGATCTGGCGCGGCCGTTCGGCCTGACCGTCAACCTTGAATTTCCCGCCTTCTCCCGCCTTTCGTCGCTGGATGACTGTGTCGAGATCCTGGAGTTGTCGCGTGCGGCCAACCAGGGGCTTCTGGTCGATACGCTCTACATGCATTTCAACAAGACGCCGCTTTTTGCGCTCGAACGTGTGCCGGAAGAGTGGATCAACTTCATGCATATCTGCGATGCCGACGACGTGGCCTATACCAAGGACGCGATGATCCATACCGCCCGCGATGCGCGGCTTTATCCGGGCGAGGGGGCGATCGACTTTTCGGCGATCAGCTACATGTTCCCCGACCTGCCGCTTGCGATCGAATTGCCGAATGCCGCGCGATCTGCGGCCTATGGCCACGAGGAACACGCCCGGCGCTGCGTTGCTGCCGCCCGCGCCGTCCTGAATCCTGGAATGCAATCCCGAAATGGAACGAAGGGCTGAAAGGCCCGTCGAGAGGAGGAAACAGCTTATGGCCCGTGATCTTACGGACAACGAAATCGCGACGATCGACGAGATGGTCGCCCGCGCCCGCAAGGCGATGGAGCAGATCGCCAATTGGGATCAGGCGCAGGTCGACCGGCTTGCACGCGCGATCGGCTGGCATTGTGGCAACGAAAAGACCTTCGTTCGCATCGCGCAGAAGGGGGTCGACGAAAGCGGTATCGGCGATCGTGCTGGTCGTGCGGGCAAGCGGTTCAAGGTGCTTGGTGTCCTGCGCGATGCGTTGCGTGGAAAATCGGTAGGCATCATCGAGGAGGACAAGGCGAAGGGCCTGACCAAGATTGCCAAGCCCGCCGGTGTCATCGCCTCGCTGATCCCCACGACGAATCCCGAGCTGACCCCGCCGGTGACCGGCATCTATGCCGCCAAGTGCAAGGACGCAGTGATCTTCTCGCCGCATCCGCGCGCCAAGGAGACCACGAACGAGATGGTCGAGGTAATGCGCCATGCCTGCCGCCTGGTCGGTGCGCCCGAAGACCTCTTCCAATGCGTGCGCAAGCCTTCCATCCCGGGCACGAACTACCTCATGGCGCAATGCGACCTGACGTTGGCAACCGGCGGCAAGCCGATGGTGCAAGCCGCCTACTCCTCGGGCAAGCCCGCCTATGGCGTTGGCGCCGGCAACTCGACCATGGTGATCGACGAGACCGCCGACATTGCCGAGGCCGCCGCGAATTCGCGCCAGTCGAAGATGTCGGATTTCGGGTCAGGATGCTCGGCCGATGGCAACCTTGTCATCGTCGACGCGGTCTATGACCAGATGAAAGCCGCGCTGATCGCCGAGGGTGGCTATTTGTGCTCGCCCCAGGAGAAGGAGTTGCTGAAGAAGGCGCTTTGGAACGACGATGGCTCGCGCAAGATCGAGACGGTGGCCGTCGCCGCAAAGGTGATCGCCGATGTCGCCGGGTTTGACCTGCCCGAAGACCGGAAGTTTCTGATGGTCGAACAGGATCAGATCGGGCCGGACCACTTCTTCAGCAAGGAGAAGCTGTCGGTCACCATGGCGCTTTACCGCGCGAAGGATTTTGACGATGCGCTGCGCATGGTGCGCGAGATCTACGAGGTCGGCGGCAAGGGCCATTCCTGCGGCATCTACTCCTTCGACGAAGACCGCATCCTGCGTCACGCGCAGAACGCACCGGTCAGCCGCGTGATGGTGCGCCAGCCGCAGTCGAAGGCCAATGCGGGCAGTTTCTCGAACGGCATGCCGATGACCTCGTCACTGGGCTGCGGCATCTGGGGCGGCAATATCACCAACGAGAACGTGAGCCTGAAGCATTACATGAACGTCACCTGGGTGGCGCGCCCGATCCCGGAGGACCGGCCTTCGGACGCAGAGCTGTTCGGCGAGTTCTACAACACGGAGGTGCTGTGATGCCCCGCGACCTGACCGGCAACAAGGATCTGATGGCCCCCCAGATGGTGCGCTATCTGGAGGCGCGCGGGGTCGAGCATATCTTCGGCCTGTGCGGGCACACCAATATCGCCGTGCTGTCGGCACTGGCGAATTCGAAGATCAAGTTCGTGAACGTTCGTCACGAACAGATCAGCGCCCATGCGGCCGACGGTTATGCCCGTGTGACGGGCAAGGCCTCGGTCCTCTTGTCGCACCTGTCGCCCGGCCTGACCAATGCCGCGACGGGTGTGGCCAATGCCGCACTCGACTGCATTCCCATGGTGGTGATCGCGGGCGATATTCCCAGCTACTACTATGGCCGCCATCCGCACCAGGAGGTGAACCTGCATGCCGATGCCAGCCAGTACGAGATCTACCGCCCCTTCGTGAAGCGTGCCTGGCGGGTCGATACCGCCGAGTTGCTGCCCGAGATCCTGGAAAAGGCCTTCCTTCTGGCGGAAAGCGGCCAGCCCGGCCCGGTGCTGGTGAACGTGCCGATGGACATCTTCTCGGCCGAGGTCGATGTCGCGCTATGGGACCGGCTGAAAGCCAACACAAAGGCGCTGACCAAGCCCTCGATCGATGACGAGACCGCGCGGGCGATCATCTCTCGCCTCGCCGATGCGCAATCTCCGGTGATCTATGCCGGCGGCGGCGTGGCATTGGCGCGGGCCTATGACGAGCTGGTCGAATTCGTCGATCACATGCAGATCCCCGTCACCCATTCCCTGATGGGCAAGGGCGTGGTGCCCGACGATCATCCGCTGGTCCTTGGCATGACCGGCTTCTGGGGGATGAAGTTCACCAACGAACAAACGCTGGGCGCGGACTGGATCCTTGGCCTTGGCACCCGCTTCAAGGAGGCGGATTGTTCCAGCTGGTATCCCGAATACACCTTCAACATCGGTGAGGGCGGCTCGAAGCTTATCCATATCGACATCGAACCGCAGGAAATCGGCCGCAACTACCCGACCGAGATCGGCGTGGTCGCCGATCTGAAATCCGCGCTGAAGGTGCTGAACCGGGTGGCGAAGGAAATGCTGCCGGGCGGGCGCAAGGCCAAAGGCCTTACCGAGAGGATCGCTGCCGAGCGCAAGGCGTTTGCCGAGAAGAACAGCGCGATGCAGACCTCGGACGCTTTCCCGATGATGCCCGAGCGTATCCTGGCCGAGCTGCGTGCCGCGATGCCGCGCGATGCGATCCTGACCTCGGATGTGGGCTGGAACAAGAACGGTGTGGCGCAGCAGTTCGACATCCTGACGCCTGGCTCGATCCTCATTCCTGGCGGTTTCGCGACGATGGGCTTCGGGCCGCCTGCGGCCCTTGGTGCCAAGATCGCGGCACCCGGCCGTGTGGTGATCTCGCTGGTCGGTGACGGTGGCTTCGGGCAGAACCCGGCCATGCTTGCCACCGCGGCGGAAGAGAGGCTTGGCGTTGTCTGGGTCATCATGAACAACAACGCCTACGGCACCATCGCCGGGTTGCAAAAGGCCAATTACGGACTGACCCACGGCACGGTCTTCCCGAAGGCGGCAAGCCCGATGGAACAGACACCGGACTACGCCACGATCGCACGCGCCTATGGTTGCGAAGGCGTACGCATCGGATCGGCCGCCGAGTTCCGCCCCGCGCTGGAAGCCGCGATCGCCAGCGGACGACCGACGGTCATCGACGTGGCGATGATCAACAACCCCACGCCGACCTCGGGACACTGGAACATCCTGGACATCTATTCGCCCGAGGGTAACGCGGGCCATGTGTCCACGGACTAGTCAGTAACAGAAAGGGCTGCATATGAAGACCTCTATCGCGACCATATCCATTGCCGGAGATCTGCGCGACAAGCTGACCGCCATCGCCAAGGCCGGTTTCGACGGGGTGGAGATCTTCGAGCAGGACTTTGTCATCTATGACGGCGCCCCCCGCGATGTGGGCGCGCTTGTCGCCGATCATGGGCTGAAGATCGACCTGTTCCAGCCCTTCCGCGATTTCGAGGGACTGGCCGGTGCCGCGCGGCTTCGGGCCTTCGATCGGGCGGAACGCAAGTTCGACCTGATGGAAGAACTGGGCACCGACCTGCTTCTGGTCAGCTCGACCACCAGCCCCGAGGCCCTGGGCGGCATCGACCGGATCGCGGCTGATTTCGGGGAGCTGGGCGAAAGGGCCGCAAAACGGGGCCTGCGGATCGGCTATGAGGCGGTTGCCTGGGGCCGCCATGTGACCGATTTCCGCGATGCCTGGGAAGTGGTGCGCCGCGCAGGCAACGCCAATGTCGGGCTGATCCTCGACAGCTTCCATACGCTGGCCGCCGGCGTCGACCCCGAGCCGATCCGCGCCATTCCGGGTGACCGCATCTTCCACGTCCAGTTTTCGGATGCGCCGATGATCGGGATGGACGTGCAATACCTGTCGCGGCATTTCCGCTGCATGCCCGGCGAGGGCGACTTGCCGGTGCTTGATTTCGCACGGGCGGTCATGGCGACGGGCTATGCCGGGGCGATGAGCATTGAGATCATGAACGACCAGTTTCGTGGTGGCGTGCCACGGATCATTGCCGCCGACGGGCATCGTTCGCTGATCTATCTGATGGACCAGGTGCGCCGGGCCGAGCCCGACCGGCGGACGGATCTTCCGGTTCTTCCCCCGCGGTCGCGTGCCGAAGGGATCGAGTTTGTCGAGTTCACAGCAAACCCGGCCGAGGCCGAAACCCTTGGAGCCATGCTGCACGAGCTGGGTTTCAGCAGGACCGGCCAGCATGTCTCCAAACAGGTGAGCCTGTGGCAGCAGGGCGATATCAAGCTTGTCATCAATTGTGAGCAGGAGGGTTTTGCCCATTCGGCCTATGTCATGCACGGCACCAGTGTCTGCGATATCGGGCTTATGGTGGGCGATGCCGCGGCAACGGTCGAACGGGCGCAGGCGCTTGGCGCGAACGTCTTTCGTCAGAGCCACGGCGCGGAAGAGTTCGACATCCCTGCCGTTCGGGGCGTGGGTGGTTCGGTGCTCCACTTCCTTGACCGAACCTCGGAACTGGCCGAGGTCTGGAGCAGGGAGTTCAAGGCAACCGCAGGGCGCGTCGGGGGGGCGGGACTGACCCGGATCGACCATATCGCGCAGACCATGAACTACGACGAGATGCTGACCTGGACCCTGTTCTACCAGTCGATCTTCGATGTGGACCGGACGCCCATCGTCGATGTGGCCGACCCCGGCGGGCTGGTGCATTCGCGGGCGATACAATCGCCGGACGGCAAGCTTCGGATCACCATGAACGGGGTTGAGACCCACCGCACCTTTGCCGGCCGTTTCATGGCCGACAGTTTCGGGTCTTCCGTGCAGCACATCGCCTTCGCGACCGACGATATCGTCGCCACTTCCGAACGGTTGGCGCAGTCGGGGTTCAAGGCGTTGCCGATCTCTGAGAACTACTATCTCGATCTCGTCACGCGTTTCGATCTGGAGAATGCGTTCGTCGCGGTCCTGCGCAGCCATAACCTGCTTTATGACGAGGATCGCAGCGGAGCCTATCTACAGCTTTACTCGCCGCCCTACGGAGAGGGGTTCTTTTTCGAGATCATCGAGCGGCGGGGCGCTTATGCCGGATACGGGGCGGCAAATGCCTCATACCGGACGGCCGCCCAGAAGCGGCTTACCCGGCCCGATGGCGTCCCGCGCAGGTAAACGCGCCGCAGGCCTCAGCCCGCCGCGTCCCGCGCAAGAAGCCCCTCGGCCACAAGGCGGTCGGCGAAACCCGCGGGCCCGGTGAAGTGATGGGTTTGCCAGCCGCGGGCCCTTGCGGCCGCGATATTGTCGGCCCGGTCGTCGGTGAACAGCAGCGCGGCGGGCGGCAGGCCGCAATCCTCTTCGACCATCTCGTAGATCCGCGCCTCGGGCTTGATCACCCCCATATGGCCCGAGACATAGGCACGGTCGAATTCAAGCAGGAAGGGATAGAAGCCGGTGGCATAGGCAAAGCTCTCGATGCCGAAATTGGTCAGTGCGAAGACGGGCACGCCGCGGGCCTGAAGGGCCTTCATCAGCCGCAGGGACTGCGGAATGACGGGGGCGGCCATGCTGATCCAGTCGTCATACCACAGGCGGATCCGGTCGCGCCATTCGGGGTAACGCTCGGCCCATTCGTAGATCGTGTCGCGGAAGGGGCCGCCACGGTCGATCACGTCGTTCATGCCGTGCAGGTCGACCTCGGCGAACATGCGGGCGCGGTCGGCCGGGTCCATCAGCGTGTCATAATGCCGTTCGGGTTGCCATTCGATCAGCACGTTTCCGATGTCGAAGATGACCGCCTGGATCATTTGACCTCTCTTTGTGCGGCGCGCGCCACCCGGTCGAGCGCGTCGAGAAAGCGGGCGCGATCGGCCTTGCCGAAGCTTTTGCCGCCGCCGGTGCGGAACGGGTCCGCGCTGCGCAGATCCGCCATCAGGTCGCGCGTGGCCAGAACGTTGCCGATATTGGCGGGGGTCAGCACCTCGCCGTCATGCTTGAGCACGCGGGCGCCGGCCGCGACGCATTTCGCGGCTAGGGGGATGTCGCCCGTCACCACCACGTCGCCCGGACCGGCCCGCTCGGCGATCCATTTGTCGGCCTCGTCCGGGCCCTGGGGAACATAGACCATTTCCACCAGCGGGTTGGCCGAGGGGCGCAGCCCCCCGTTCGAGACGATCAGCAGGCGGATGCCAAGCCGGGTCGCCACGCGTTCGGCCTCGGCCTTGACCGGGCAGGCATCGGCATCGAGATAGATCACCGCCAAAGCGCCTCGGCATGGAAGGCGACATGTTCGGCGATGAAGCTGGTCACGAAGAAATAGCTGTGATCGTAGCCTTGCTGCATGCGGAAGGCGCCGGGCTGGCGCCGGGCGGCCATGGCGGCGGCAAGCGCCTCGGGGCGGAGCAGGTCGAGGAACTGGTCCTGCGCGCCCTGGTCGATCAGCACCTCGCCGTCGAAGCCTTCGGTCTGCATCAGATGGGTGGCGTCGTGGGCCAGCCATGCGCCCTCATCCGGGCCAAGATAGGCCGCAAGCTGTTTGCGGCCCCAGTCCGAGCGTGTCGGCTGCGCGATCGGCGCGAAGGCCGAAACCGAGCGGTAGCGCCCCGGCAGCCCCATCGCCAGCGTCAGCGCCCCGTGCCCGCCCATGGAATGGCCGGTGATGGCCTGCCGGTCCTCGTCGATCGGGAAGGCGGCGGTGACGATGCGAGGAAGCTCCTGAGCCACATAGTCCCACATGGCGAAATGCGGCGCCCAGGGCGCCAGGGTCGCGTTGACGTAGAACCCCGCACCCTGGCCCAGATCATAGGCGTCGTCATCGGCCACGCCCTCGCCGCGCGGCGAGGTGTCCGGGAAGATCAGCGCAAGACCATGCTCGGCCGCCCAACGCTGCGCGCCTGCCTTGACCATCGCGTTTTCATGCGTGCAGGTCAGGCCCGACAGATACCACAGAACCGGCACCGGGCTGCGATCGGCCTCTTCGGGCAAAAACAGGCCGAAGGTCATCTCGGTTCCGGTGGCCTCGGAGCGGTGGGCATAGACACCCTGGACGCCCCCGAAGCAGCGGTTCTCGGAAATCGTGCGCATCGCAGTATTCTCCTGTTCGTTCAAAGCGTTGTGACCCAGGCAATCACCGCCGGAATCGTGACGATACTGAGGGCGGTGGAAATCAGGATCGAGGCCGAGACACGGCGCGGCGCGACCCCGTAATGGCTTGCCAGAATATAGACATTTCCCGCGACGGGAAGGGCCGCGGCGGCGATCATGACCCCGGCTGCGAACGGGTCGACATCGAAGATCCACAGGCTGGTTGCCGCAACGGCCAGCGGATGCAGGACAAGCTTTGCGAAAGACAGCCACAGCGCGGGGCGCATCTGGTCGGCGCTGCGTTCGGCCAGCGATGCCCCGATGGCGAACAGCGCGCCGGGCGTGGCCGCGGCGCCCAGAAGGGTGACCAGTTCCAGCAATGGGGCGGGCATGGGCAGGTGCAACCCCGCCCAGGCAAGTCCCGCCACCATCGACACGATCATCGGATTGCTGACAACCCCGGTGATCAGCGGCCGCGCCGCGATGCGCCCGTGCCGCGCGCCCGTCACGAGCAGCGTGACGATCGAGGCGAAGACAATCAGATCGACCGCAAGCACCATCAGGACCGGCCCTGCCGCCTGCGCGCCCAGCAGCGCAACCAGCATCGGCACGCCCAGAAAGCCGGTATTGCCGGTCATACAGGTATGGGCCTCCATCGCGGCCTCGGCCATCGGAAGGCGGCGCAGGCGCGCGGCAACGATGCCGATCAGCCAGACCAGCGCCGAGCCCGTCAGGTAGGCCAGCATGAAGCTTCGGTCGAACAGCTCTTCCAGCGGCAGCGTGGCGGTAAAGCGGAACAGCATCGCCGACAGCGCGAAATAGAACACGAATTTCGTCAGCCAGGCCGTGGCTTCGGCCGGAAAGAAGCGGATGCGCCCGGCAAACCAGCCAAGCCCGATCAGGCCGAAAAAGGGGAGGGTCTTGAGAAAGATCGCCAGCATGCGCCTTGGCTAGCACGCCGCCGGGGCAGGCGAAAGCGGGATACCGCCTAGCCGCCGCCGATCAGCGCGCCCGCCGCAAAGACCAGTGCGCCCCCCAGAACCACCTGCAGGGCCGCGCGCAGGAAGGGCGTTTCCATGAACCTGTTTTGGATCCAGGCGATCGCCCAAAGCTCTACGAAGACCACGATCATGGCGATCGTGGTCGCTGTCCAGAATTCGGGGATCAGGTAGGGCAAGGCGTGCCCCATCCCGCCCACGGTCGTCATGATCCCCGATGCGAGCCCGCGCTTGATCGGGCTGCCGCGGCCCGACAGCACGCCATCGTCATGCGCGGCCTCGGTGAAGCCCATCGAGATCCCCGCCCCGACCGAGGCCGCGGCCCCCACCAGGAAGGTGGTCCAGGTATCCTGCGTGGCAAAGGCGGTGGCGAAGATCGGCGCCAGCGTCGAGACCGAGCCATCCATGAGGCCCGCAAGCCCCGGCTGTACCCAGGTCAGGATGAATTGCCGATGCGCCGCGCGATCCTCTTCCGAGCGGGTATCCTCGTCCAGATGCTTTTCGGCAAGCTCTTGCGCGCGAGTTTCGTGGCCCAGTTCAGCCGCGGCCAGATCGCCCAGAAGCTTGCGCGTGGCCGCGTCCGAGGTGCGCTGCGCCGCCATCGTGTAAAAGCGCCCGGCATCGCGCTCCATAGCCTCGGCCTCGGCGCGGATGGTATCGAGCGGCAGGTTCTCGGCCAGCCAGACCGGCTTGCGGGCATAGAAGCCCGCGACATGTTCGCGCCGGATCAGCGGGATTACTTCGCCAAAGCGTTCTCGGTGCCGCTCGATCAGGCGGCGGCGATGCTCGTCCTCTTCTTCGGCCATGCCGTCGAACACCTTTGCCGAGGCCGCATAGTCTTTGCGCAGGCGTTCGGCATATTGTCGATAGATGCGCGCGTCGTCCTCTTCCGAGGAGATGGCAAGCGCCAGAACCTCTTGTTCGGTCAGGTCCGAGAAGCGGCGGCGTGAGGCAATTCCTGGGATCATGTGGCACCTTTTGGAATGGTTCTAAAATAGCCGTGCGGCCGGAAAATGCAACCGCGACAAAATGAACCGGTCGGTTCACTTATCGCTTGCGAATCTGAACTGATCGGTTCATATTCGAAAAGTGAACAATATGGTTCATTTTGGAGATATGCCATGAAACGTATTCTGCTTGGCCTCGCCCTTGCTGCAACGACTGCCGCTCCGACGCTGGCCGGGGGCATTGCCTTCGATCTTCCGCGCCTGAGCTTTCCGGGGCAAGGTGGGGAAGTGACGCGGGCCTGCTCTGATCTGGTTCAGTCTTCGGCTTGTGCCGATACCGCCGAATGATGGCGCCCCAGATGCGCCTCGCCGCGGCTGGCGGCCAGGCGCATCTGATGCTCGCGCTCGCGGAACCGCGCGCGGTCGGCGGGTGAATATTCGTCGATGCAATGCGGGCAGGACACGCCCCGTTCGTAATCCGGGCTGGCCTTGTCCTGGGCCGAAACCGGCCGCCGGCAGGCATGGCAACTGTCGTAATCGCCCTGCTGCAATCCGTGACGCAGGCTGACCCGCCCGTCGAAGACGAAGCAGTCGCCCTGCCAGAGGCTGTCTTCCTCGGGGATGACCTCAAGGTATTTCAGGATGCCGCCCTTCAGGTGGTAGACATCTTCGATCCCCTGGCTCAGCAGGTAATTGGTGGATTTCTCGCAGCGGATGCCGCCGGTGCAGAACATCGCCACGCGCTTGTTGTGAAAGCGATGGGCGTTTTTCTGCCACCAGTCGGGAAATTCGCGGAACGAGCGGGTCTTGGGGTCGATCGCGCCTTCGAATGTGCCGATGGCGACCTCGTAGTCATTGCGCGTGTCGATCACCACGACGTCGGGGGCCGAGATCAGCGCGTTCCAGTCCTGCGGCTGGACATAGTGGCCAACGGCCGCGCGCGGATCGACATCGGGCTGCCCCATCGTCACGATCTCGCGCTTGAGGCGGACCTTCATGCGTCCGAAGGGCATTTCGGCGGCGGTGCTTTCCTTCCAGTCCAGATCGGCGCAGCCCGGCAGCGCACGGATATGCGCCAGCAGCGCGTCGATCCCCGCGCGCGTCCCGGCCACGGTGCCGTTGATCCCCTCGCGCGCAAGCAGCAACGAGCCGCGCAGGCCCTGCGCCCCGGCCAGCGACAGAAGCGGTGCGCGCAATGCGGCGGGGTCGGGAAAGCGGGTGAAGTGATAAAGCGCGGCAACGATGAACATGGCCACTGCCTACGCCGCGCAAGGCCCTGCCGCAAGCCTGCACGTTGACGCGGTGGCCCCCAACCCCTACCCATATGGCACAGCCGAAACCGGAGAATGCCATGCGCCCCGAGACCGAAGCCCTGATCGTCGTCGACCTGCAAAACGATTTCTGCCCCGGCGGGGCACTGGCGGTCGATGGCGGGCACGAGATCGTGGGCCGGGTGAACGAGCTGATGGCGGACTATTCCGTCAAGGTTCTGACACAGGACTGGCACCCGGTGGATCACACCTCTTTCGCGGGCAATCATCCGGGGGCCCAGCCCTTTTCGGTGACCGAGATGCCCTATGGTCCGCAGGTGCTGTGGCCCACGCATTGCGTTCAGGGAACGGCCGGCGCGGCCTTTCATCCGGGCCTGATGACGGACCCGGCCGACCTGATCCTGCGCAAGGGGTTCCGCAGCGCGATCGACAGCTATTCGGCCTTTTTCGAGAATGACCACGCGACCGCCACGGGGCTTGAGGGCTATCTGCGCACGCGTGGGGTGACCGACCTGACCTTCGTGGGCCTCGCGCTTGATTTCTGCGTGGCCTGGTCGGCCATCGACGCGGCGAAGCTGGGATTCTCGGTCCGCGTCATCGAGAGTGCGTGCCGCGCGATCGACCTTGACGGATCGCTGGCCGATGCGCGCCGCTCCATGCAGGATGCCGGCGTGGTTCTGGAGGGCTGAATGGTCGATATCGCCACCCGCGTCTATAACCACAAGTGGAAGATCGATCCGATCGTCCGGTCGCTGATCGACACCGATTTCTACAAGCTGCTGATGTGCCAGTCGGTCTTTCGCAACAAGCCCGACACTTCGGTCACCTTCAGCCTGATCAACCGCACCAGGTCCATCCGCCTGGCCGACATCATCGACGAGGGCGAGCTGCGCGAACAGCTCGATCACGTCCGCGGCCTGCGCCTGACGCGCGGCGAAAGCACCTGGCTGCGGGGCAATACCTTCTACGGCAAGCGCCAGATGTTCCGCCCCGATTTCATGGAGTGGTTCGAGAATTTCCAGCTGCCGCCCTATCATCTGGAAAAGCGCGACGGTCAGTATGAGCTGACATTCGAAGGCAAGTGGCCCGAGGTCATGCTGTGGGAAATTCCCGCGCTTGCGATCCTGATGGAGTTGCGCGGCCGTGCCGTGCTGAAGGATCTGGGCCGGTTCGAGCTTCAGGTGCTTTATGCGCAGGCGATGACCCGCCTTTGGGAAAAGATCCAGTCCCTGCGGGAAATCGGCGGGCTCAAGATCGCGGATTTCGGCACGCGCCGGCGCCATTCCTTCCTGTGGCAGGACTGGTGCGTGCAGGCCATGCTGGAGGGGCTTGGCGATGCCGCGCGGGGCGGCGCCTTCACCGGCACCTCGAACTGCCTGATCGCCATGCGCCGCGACATTGAGGCGATCGGCACCAACGCGCATGAACTGCCGATGGTCTATGCCGCGCTTGCCGATACCGAAGAGGATCTGCGCCAGGCGCCCTACAAGGTTCTGGCCGACTGGCATGAAGAGCATGACGGCAATCTGCGCATCATCCTGCCCGACACCTATGGCACCGAGGGCTTCCTGCGCCACGCGCCCGACTGGCTTGCCGGATGGACGGGGATCCGCATCGATTCGGGCGATCCGGCGGAAGGGGCCGAAACCGCGATCCGCTGGTGGAAATCACGCGGCGAGGACCCGCGCCAGAAGCTTGTGATCTTCTCGGACGGTCTCGACGTGGACAAGATCCGCGAGCTGCACGAACGCTTTGCCGGGCGCGTCAAGGTCTCGTTCGGGTGGGGCACGCTTCTGACCAACGATTTCCGCGGCCTTGCCCATGAGTACGGGCTGGCCCCGTTCAGCCTTGTGTGCAAGGCAGTTTCGGCGGAGGGGCGGCCCACGGTGAAGCTGTCGGACAACCCGGCCAAGGCGATGGGTCCGGCGGCCGAGATCGCGCGTTACAAGCGTGTCTTCGAGGTCGAGGACCAGAGGGCGATCCCGGTCGAGGTCTGAGTGCCTCAGCCGCCCATCGCGTTCAGGACAAGATAGAGCACCGCCGACAGCAGTGCCGAGGCGGGCACCGTCACCACCCATGCCGCCGCCACGGTCAGGAAATGCGACCGGCGCACCAGCTTGCGGCGCGACCGCTCTTCCGGGGGGACGGGCTTGCCCTTGCTCAGCCCCAGTTTGCGTGCGCGGCGCTCGGAATGCCATTCGCGGAAAAAACCCACGCCGAAGATCGCGCCCACCGCGATATGGGTCGAAGAGACCGGCAGCCCCAGCCACGAGGCCACGATCACCGTGATCGCCGCGGAAAGCGCGACACAATAGGCCCGCATCGGGTTCAGCTTGGTGATTTCAGAGCCGACCAGGCGGATCAGCTTCGGCCCGAACAGCACCAGCCCGACCGAGATCCCGAGCGCGCCCACGATCATCACCCAGGTCGGGATGTCGACATTCGTGGCGATGTCGCCTGCCTCGATCGTGTGGACGATGGCGGCCAGCGGACCGACCGCATTGGCCACATCGTTCGCGCCATGCGCAAAGGACAAAAGCGCCGCCGAAACCACAAGGGGAACCCCGAACAGCTTCCGAAGGGATTTCTTGCGGTTCTCCATGCCTTCCGACTGCCGCCGGATCATCGGAACCGAGGCGAACCACGAGGCGATGCCTACTCCAAGCCCGATCAGCACCGCCTCTGCCAGGCCGATATCGACGATACGCTTGAGGCCCTTGATCGCAAGATAGGCCGCAAAGGCCCCGGCCATGATGCCGATCAGGATCGGAACCCAGAACCGCGCGGCCGCGATCTTGTCCTCGACATACATGATCTTGGCCTTGATCAGCGCCAGGAACGCCGCCGCGATCATCCCCCCAAGCACGGGCGAAATGACCCAGCTTGCCGCGATTGCACCGATTGCCGGCCAGTTCACCGCACCGAAGCCAGCCGCCGCGATGCCCGCGCCGACGACCCCGCCCACGATCGAATGCGTGGTCGAGACCGGCGCGCCAAGCGCCGTGGCAAGGTTCAGCCAAAGCGCCGCGGCCAGAAGTGCCGCCATCATCGCCCAGATGAATTGCGCGCTGCCGGGCACAGCATCGGGGGCGAGGATACCGGTCGAGACTGTCTTGACCACATCGCCCCCCGCAATCAGCGCGCCCGCCGTCTCGAAGGTTGCGGCGATGATAAGCGCGCCGCCAAGGGTCAGCGCATTGGCCCCGACCGCCGGCCCCATGTTGTTGGCCACGTCATTGGCGCCGATATTCAGCGCCATATAGGCCCCGATGACCGCGGCTGCGATCACCAGAAGATTGACTGGCTGGATCCCCATCAGCATCGCTGCGGCCACTCCGGCCAGCACGATGAAGGCAAGCGCGATGCCCGGCGCCACAAGCGGGCGGGAAACGAACTGCGTTGCCTCCTCAAGCCGGCCGATCTTGCGAAGATCCTTGTCGAGGGTCTTCCACTGGTTCACTGGACGCTTGGGCATTGTCACGCTTTCGTCATGCGTTTGTTACTCTGGCGGCGGGTTAGCGGTTTCGCCCTCGGGAAACAACCTTGGAATCCGGCGTCAGCCCTTCAAGAAGCCGTTTTAGCCCTTCTTCCTGCACTTTTGCCGCAGCTTTTGCCGGCTCCAGCCAGACCCGCTCGCGCCGGCCGGCCTCGGGATAGCTTTCCGCCTGGGCCGAGGTATGCACGGCGAAGATGCGCACCTCGCATTGTTTTGCCAGCCCACCCTCTCCGATCTTGTCATAGACGAAACTGCCGATGGGCTTGGGGTCGGCCCGCCCGGTGATCCCGGCTTCTTCCCAGGCTTCCTGAAGCGCGGCCCCCGCCAGCGACCGGCCACGCATCGGCCAGCCCTTCGGGATGATCCAGCGCCCGCTGCCAAGCGATGTGATCAAAAGCACCTGGGGCCTGCCGCCCCGCTGACGCAGGCAAAGCGCCCCCACCTGAAGATGGGGCGGGCGCCGGCCAAGAAGCCCGGCAAGGATTTCCCGAAGCCGTTCGATCATCGCGTCATTCCCATGGGCTGGTATCGGCCATAACATGATGCGCCATGCGCACCGCGCGCGCGGCATAGAACCCAATCCGCGGATCGCCCTCGGGCGCGCGGCTCACGATCCACCCGGCCGAGGCAAAGGCCCGCAGCGCCACGAAAAGCGGCAACAGGCGCAGCTGGTCGGCCTCAAGGGGCCGGGCGCTGCGATAGCCCCCGATCAGCGCCGTGACCAGTTGTGGCAGTGCGGGTTCGTCAAGATTTTGCAGCAGGGCCGATCCCAGATCGTAAAGGCGAAAGCCGATGCCGCAATCGTCAAAGTCGATCAGCGCAAAACCTTCATCGGTGGCCAGCACGTTTTCGCGCAGAAGATCGGCGTGAATCGCGCCGCGGTCGCGGGCCGCGCCGATCCGGTCGCGCAGCCGCGCGCGCGCGGCCAGAAGCAAGGCCCGCCCCTCTTCGTCCAGCGCGGGGTTCTCCCAGAACCGTCCCCAGAGCGGGCGGGCACCCAAAAGCCCCTCTTCGTCCCAGTGCGGCCGGTTGAAACCCGCAGGCAGGCTATCCGCATCTGTGGTGTTATGCAGCCGTGCGGCAAGCGCGCCCAGCCCGTGCATCAGCGCCGCACCCTCCGGCCCAAGCGCGTGTTCGGCGGCCCCGAGCGGCACCCCCTCAAGCCACTCGACGCAGGAAACGATGCGGTTTCCCGCCCGCGCCGTCAGCCGCCCGTTGATCGCCCGCACCGGGCGCGGCGCAGGAAAGCCCCGCCCGGCAAGCGCCGCACACCAGTCCAGCTCCGATTCGATCGCCGCCCGGCTCTGATAGCCCGGCCGGTGCAGCCGCAGCGCGGCGCGGGTGCCATCGCGCAGGCGGACCTCGAAGATGATGTTCTCGCGGTTCTTGACCATGCGCGGCGGCGCCTCCGCATTGCCCCAATGGGCAAGCGCGGTCTGCGCCATGGCATGGGCGGTCCGGTCGGTCGTCATGCGGGCATTCCTTTCAGAACCCGGCCCAGCACCTGCGCCAGAAGGGCCGCGTTCTCCGATGAAAACGGCATGGGCGGGCGGATCTTCAGGATATGCTGCGCCCGCCCGACCCGGCCCAGAAGTACCCCTTCATTCTTCATCGCTTCCACGACACGGCCGCAAAACGCGCCGGCCGGCCGGCCGTTTTCCACAAACTCCATACCGACGAAAAGGCCAACGCCCCGCACATCGGCGATGAGGGGGTGTTCCAGCCCGCGCAAAAGCGCCAGAACCTCGGCCCCGACCCGCTGCGCATTCCCGACCAGGCCCTCGCCCTCGATCACGTCGAGAACCGCCGCCGCCGCCGCGCAGGACACCGGATTGCCGCCGAACGTGTTGAAATAGCCGAACGCGTTGCGGAAGGCCGCCATCACATCGGGCCGCGTGACCACGGCGGCAACCGGATGGCCATTGCCCATGGGCTTGCCAAGCGTGACCACATCGGGTGCGAAACCCAGGAAATCATGGCCCCACCAATGGCTGCCCACACGGCCGAATCCGGGCTGCACCTCATCGCACAGGATCAGCCCGCCGGCGCGGCGCACCATCTCGACGGTGGGGGCCAGGAAACCGGGCGTGATGCCGGGCGTGCCTTCGTTGGCAAAGATCGGGCACAGCATCAGCCCGGCAAACCCATGTCCCGCCGCCTCCAGTTCGGCAATCGCGCGGGCGACGGATTCGGCAAAGGCCTCGGGCTGCGCGGCCAGGCTGCCGCCAAGAGGCACAAGGCTGTCGGGCGCGGGCACGCGGCGCACATGGGGCGGATAGCCCCCGATCGGCGGACGCCGCGTCGACAGATGCGCCACCGCGGTCGTGTTGCCGTGATAGGTATTGTCGGTGGCGATCAGCCCGGTCTTTCCCGTCACCGCCTGCGCCATGCGCAAAGCGATGTCATTGGCCTCCGAGCCCGTGCAGACCATGATCAGTTGCCGCAGATCATGGCCGAACTTCGCCACCAGCCTCTCGCCATACTCCAGAATCCCCTCATGCAGATAGCGCGTATGGGTATTGAGCGTCGCCGCCTGCCGGGCGATGGCCTCAACCACATGGGGATGGCAATGGCCGACATGGGCCACGTTGTTGTAGCAATCCAGATAGCGCCGCCCATCGGCATCCCACAGCCACACCCCCTCGCCGCGCCGGATATGCACGGGGCGCTCGTAGAAGGTCGGCACATTCGGCCCCAGCAGGGCGGCGCGACGCGCAAGAAGATCAGTCATCATCCACCACTTTCCCCCGCAGCGCCTTTACCGCGCCCCGCTCGGCCTTGGCCTTCAGCCGCCGCCGCTTTGCCCCAAGGGTGGGCTTCGTGGCCACCCGCCGCTTCGGCGCAACCAGCGCCGCGCGGATCATCCCGGCCAGCCGCTCGCGCGCGATCTCGCGGTTGCGCGCCTGGCTGCGCGTCTCCTCGACCCGGATCAGGACCGCCCCCTCCGCCGTCCAGCGCCGCCCGGCCAGCCGTTTCAGCCGCGCCTTCGCCGCCCCCGTCAGATGCGGCGAGCGTTCCGCCTCGAAGCGCAACTCCACGGCGGTGGACACCTTGTTCACGTTCTGCCCGCCCGGCCCCTGCGCCCGGGTGAAGCTCTCGCTCAGCTCCCATTCCGCGATGACGACCGTGTCGTTGATCCGCAACATGCCGACAAGCTAGCGGCCCCGGCGCAAAACGAAACCCCCTGCCTTCTTCAGAGCGAAAATATCCCCGGGGGTGCGGGGGCAGCGCCCCCGCCTCAGGCCAGAAGGCGCGCGCCGTCCTGCCCTGCGATCCGCGCGCTCAGGATCGTGCCTTCGGGCATGTCGCGCGCAAAGGCCACCTCGGTGAAGAACTCGGTCCGGCCGATCCGCGTGCCCTCGGTCAGGATCACGCGCTCCTGTCCGACCTCGGCCTGCAAATGGCGCAGCAGGGCCGCCTCTCCGGCCGCGCGCAGGCGTGCGGCGCGCTCCTTGATCAGGGGGCCGCGCACGGCCGGCATGCGCGCCGCGGGCGTGCCCTTGCGGGCCGAATAGGGAAACACATGCAGGAAGGTCAGCCCGCAATCCCCGACCAGCTTCAGCGAGTTCTCGAACATCGCCTCGGTCTCGGTCGGAAAGCCTGCGATGATGTCGGCCCCGAAGACGATGCCGGGGCGCAGCCGCCGGACCTCTTCGCAAAAGGCGATCGCATCGTCGCGCAGATGGCGCCGCTTCATCCGCTTCAGGATCATGTCGTCGCCATGTTGCAGGCTCAGATGCAGATGCGGCATCAGGCGCGGCTCGGTCGCGATGGCCAGCATCAGGTTCTCGTCCGCCTCGATACTGTCGATCGAGGAAATCCGCAGCCGCGCAAGATCGGGCACCAGCCGCAGGATGCGCATCACCAGATCGCCCAGGCGCGGCGCGCCCGGCAGATCGGCGCCCCATGAGGTCAGGTCGACCCCGGTCAGCACCACCTCGTTGAACCCGCGTCCGACCAGCCTCTTGATCTGCTCGACCACGACACCCGCGGGGACCGAGCGCGAATTGCCCCGCCCGAAGGGGATGATGCAGAAGGTGCAGCGGTGATCGCATCCGTTCTGCACCTGCACATAAGCCCGGTGCCGGCCGAACCCGTCGATCAGGTGGCCGGCGGTCTCGCGCACCGACATGATGTCGTCGACGCGGACCTTCTCGGTCTCGCCGATCAGGTCGGGCGTGCGCAGTCCGGTCCATGTCTCGGCCTGCATCTTCTCGTGGTTGCCGATGACGCGCGTCACTTCGGGCATCGCGGCAAAGGTCTCGGGCTCGGTCTGGGCGGCGCAGCCGGTGACGATGATCGCGGCGCCGGGGTTTTCGCGCGACAGGCGGCGGATCTCCTGCTTGGCCTTGCGCACGGCCTCGGCGGTGACGGCGCAGGTGTTCACGACCACGGCGTTCTCAAGCCCGGCCGCGGCCGACAGCTCTTTCATCGCTTCGGTCTCATAGGCATTGAGGCGGCAGCCGAGCGTGGCGAAAACGGGCGGTTTGACGTTCATGTGCGGGCCAGGAATTCCGGGGTCAGAACCCCGTCGAAGACATGGGCGACCGGGCCGGTCATCCACACCCCGTCCTCGCGCCAGTCGATCCAGAGCGTGCCGCCATCGACATCCACCACCACCTGCCGCCCGGTCAGCCCGCGCAGATGCGCGGCCACCGCCGTCGCGCATGTCCCCGAGCCGCAGGCAAGCGTGATGCCCGCCCCGCGTTCCCAGACGCGCATGCGCAGCCGGTCGGGGCCGGTGAGGCTGGCAAACTCGACATTGGTCGCCTCGGGGAAAAGTGGATCGTTCTCGATCCGGGTTCCCCGCCCGGCGACATCGACGGCCTCGGCATCGGGCACGAAGAACACGCAATGCGGGTTGCCCATGCCGATGGCGACCGGATCGCCCTCAAGCGGCAGGTGGGCGGTTTCCATGGCGCGCGCAAGCGGGATCTGCGCCCAGTCGAAAAGCGGCGCGCCCATGTTCACGCTGACAAGCCCGTCCGCGCGCCGCTGCGCCGCCAATGTGCCACGCGCGGTGCGCAGCACCACCGAATCCTTGTCCAGCCGGCGCATCATCCAGTCCGACACGCAGCGCGTGGCATTGCCGCAGGCATCGGCACGGGTTCCATCGGAATTCCAGAATTCAAGCCCGAAATCCACCCCGGCATCGTTGCAGATCACCGCCAGCTGGTCGAATCCAACCCCGCGATTGCGGTCCCCCAGCGCGCGCGCAAGCGCGGGCGTGACCGGATCGTCGCCCTGCCGGGCGTCGATCACGACGAAATCGTTGCCAAGCCCGTGCATCTTCATGAAGTGCAGGCCGGCAGAGGGAATCTGCGCGCTGTCCATGCCGCGCGATATACGCCCGGATGCGGGTTTTTTCCAGAGCCCAGATTTTTCACAAGATTAGGCCTTGACCCGCCCTTTCTGGATTTATAGAGAAGCCCCCTGTGACGGCCCCTTGGCCGGGCGGTTAAAACGACCGATCCGATCAGCTGGCCTTCATGATCCTGCTCGCGGATGCGCACGCAAAAACCGGGCGGGAAAAGACAGACGAAGACCTGCGGGGCCGCGAAAGTCGCCTTGAAACAGGTTCTTGGAAGAGATGTGGGCCGTTAGCTCAGTTGGTAGAGCAACTGACTTTTAATCAGTGGGTCGCAGGTTCGAATCCTGCACGGCTCACCACTCTCTCGCTCGGCAATCCCGATGTGCAAGACCGTGGCGCGTTTTCGTGCCAAGTGCGTGCCGTTGCCTGACGCCGCTCTTGGCGGTACTGGTTTCCCGGCACGATGCGCCATGATCGCACACCGCGATTCGATGATCGTCCGGCGTCCGTGGTGGGACGGTTCAGCGGCCCCAGGTACGTTCCAGAACTGCAAGCCAGTTGCGATGCGCGATCTTGGCCACGAGGTCTTCGCCATAGCCATGCGCGCGCAATGCGTCCAGAAGCCGGGGCAATCCTGCGGCATCCTTCAGGTCCGAAGGCATGGTCGCGCCGTCGAAATCGGAACCAAGGCCCACGCGGTCCTCTCCGAGGATGCCGATCAGGTGGTCCAGGTGACGCAGGAACGGATCCCAACCCGCGAAGGGTGCGTTCAGGCCGTCTTCGCGCAGGAAGCCCGAGGCATAGTTCAGTCCGACCATGCCGTCGCGCTCGGCGATAAGGGCGAGCTGACGGTCGGTCAGGTTGCGCGAACTGGGGCAAAGCGCGTGGGCGTTGGAATGCGTGGCGACAAGCGGCGCATCCGATATGGCCGCGATATCGTCGAAGCCCTTTTCGTTGAGATGGCTGAGGTCCAGCATGATGCGCAGCGCATTGCATTCGCGCACCAGATCCTTGCCCGCGGGCGTCAGCCCCGCGCCGGTATCGGGGCCGGAGGGGAAGGCGAAGGGCACGCCATGGCCGAAGGCCGTGGGCCGCGACCAGACGGGGCCAAGGCTGCGCAGCCCGGCCGCATGCCAGAAATGAAGCGCATCCAGATCGGCGCCGATCGGCTCGGCCCCTTCGAAATGCAGGACGGCCGCGATCTGTCCCGCGGCGATGGCTGCGCGGATATCCCCGACCGACAGGCAGATCTTCAGATGGCCGGTCCGCTCCATCCAGCGCAGATGGCCGACCATCGCCATCGCCACCGGAAGCGCGTCGTTCAGCGGAATCCCGGCGGGCAGGGGCAGGCTGTAGGGCGGGTTGCGCATGATGGCGTCGAAATCGGGGTCGTCATGCGCGACGGGCGACGGGATATAGACGGCGAAGAACCCGCCCGCGAACCCGCCCGCGCGCATGCGCGGCAGGTCCAGATGACCCTCGCCCATATCGGTCAGCCAGGTGCGTTCGCGCGCGGCGGGATCGCGCAGCAGGCGCAGCAGGAAATCGTTGTGGCCGTCGAATACCGGTGTCATGCCGCATCCTCGCGTGTAAAGCCGACCGAAGCCTTCAGCAGCCGGCGGGTGTAATCGGTGCCGGCGGCGCGGGCGCGCAGCGCGTCACGGGTCAGCTCTTCCACCGCCTGCCCGTGCTGCATGACCAGAAGGCGTTCGCACATATGCGATACCACCGCCAGATCGTGACTGACCAGAACATAGGTCAGCCCGCGTTCCGCGCGCAGCCCGTCAAGCAGGTTCAGCACCTCGGCCTGGATCGAGGCATCGAGCGCCGAGGTCGGCTCGTCCAGCAGCAGGATCTCGGGCTCAAGGATCAGCGCGCGGGCGACCGCCACGCGCTGACGCTGCCCGCCCGACAGTTGATGCGGATAGCGAAAGCGGAACCCCTGCCCAAGGCCCACATCGTCAAGCGCGCGGGCGATGCGTTCGTCGCGCCGGTCGAACCCCTGGATCGCCAGCGGCTCGGACAGGACGGAATCGACCGTGTGGCGCGGATGCAGCGAGGCGTAGGGATCCTGGAACACCATCTGCACCCGGCGGTAGAAACCCGCGTCGCGCGGCCGGGGGAGGGGCTGGCCGTCAAGGGCGATGCGTCCCGCGCTGGTCGGGGCCAGCCCGCAGATCGCGCGCAGCACGGTGGATTTGCCCGAACCGCTTTCGCCCACGATTCCGTAGCTTTCGCCCCTGGCGACATCGAAGGACACGCCGCGCACGGCTTGCACGTCCTCGGCCCCGGTGCTGAAGGTGACTTCAAGGTTTTCGACAGTCAGCATTCGTCTACTCCGCCCATGAGGCTTCGCGGTTCAGCACCGGCAGGGGGCGGCGGTCGCCGTCGATCTGCGGCAGGCAATTCAGCAGGCCCTGCGTATAGGGATGGCGGGCCTGCCCGAGATCGGCGGCGCGCAGTTCCTCGACCACGCGGCCGGCATACATCACCAGAACCCTGTCGCAGAAGCTGCTGACCAGCCGCAGGTCGTGGCTGATGAAGATCAGCCCCATGCCGCGTTCCGACACCAGCTTGTCGAGGATGCGCAGCACCTCGATCTGGATCGTCACGTCCAGCGCCGAGGTCGGCTCGTCCGCGATCAGAAGGTCGGGGGCCGAGACCAGCATCATCGCAATCATCACCCGCTGCCCCATGCCGCCGGACAATTCGTGCGGATAGGCGCGGAAGACACGCTCGGGGTCGCGGATCTGGACGGCCTCCAGCATCTCGAGGGCGGCGCGCCGTGCCTCGGCGCGCCCTGCGCCGTGGATGCGCAGCACCTCCATCAGCTGCTTGCCCACCGCCATCACGGGATTGAGCGAGAATTTCGGGTCCTGCATGACCATCGACATGCGCTTGCCGCGTAGCCGCCGCCAGTCGCGCGCGGACAGGCTGCGCAGGTCGGTCCCGTCGAATTCCAGCCGGTCGGCGCTTGCCCATCCGGGGGCGGGCGTCAGGCCCAGAAGCGCGCGTCCGGTCTGCGACTTGCCCGAGCCGCTTTCGCCAACGATGCCCAGCCGCTCGCGCCCCAGCGTGAAGCTGACGCCGCGCACGACCTCGGAGGGGCCCTGGCGGGTGGGGAAGGTGACGCGCAGGTTCTCGACGGCAAGCAGGCTCATTTGCGTCCTTTCGGGTCCAGTACGTCGCGCAGGCCGTCGCCCAGCAGGTTGAAGCCAAGCGAGACGACGAAGATGGCCAGCCCCGGCATGGTGGCGACCCACCATTGATCCAGCAGAAAGCGCCGCCCGCCCGCGATCATCGCGCCCCATTCGGGCTGTGGCGGTTGCGCGCCAAGGCCCAGAAAGCCCAGCCCCGCCGCCGTCAGGATGATCCCCGCCATGTCCAGCGTGACCCGGATGATGACCGAGGACATGCACAGGGGCACGATATGCTTCCAGATGATGCGCAGCGAGGATGCCCCCTGAAGCCGGGTCGCGGCGATGAAATCGCTGTTGCGGATGGTCAGCGTCTCGGCGCGTGCAAGGCGGGCATAGGGCGGCCATGAGGTGATGGCGATGGCGATGATCGCGTTCTCGATCCCCGGCCCGAGCGCGGCCACGAAGGCAAGTGCAAGGATCAGCCGGGGAAAGGCCAGCACGATATCGGTCAGGCGCATCAGGACGGTATCGACCCAGCCGCCGAAATAGCCCGCGGTGGTGCCGACCAGAAGGCCGATCGGCGTGGCGATCAGCGCCACCAGCGCCACCACCATCAAGGTCAGCCGCGTGCCGTGGATCAGCCGCGACAGGATATCGCGGGCCAGATCGTCGGTGCCCAGAAGGTGGCCAGGCGACAGAGGCGGCAGAAGCCGCTGGGTGTTCAGATCGCCCCCGGTGACGGGGTTATAGGGCGCCAGCACATCGGCCAGTGCCGCGATGACGATCAGCGCCAGCACGATGCCAAGGCCCACCATCGCCAGCCAGTTGCCGCGAAACGCCAGCCAGGTGCGATAGCCCTGTCCCAGCCGGGCCTGCCGGCGCGAGGCGGGTTGTTCCGATAAAAGCCATTCGCGCGTGCTCATGATGTCCTCCGCACCCGGGCGTCCAGCATCGAGTAAAGCAGATCCGACAAGAGGTTCAGCCCCACGAAGATTGCCCCGATCACCAGCGTGCCGCCCAGCACCGCGTTCATGTCGGCGTTTTGCAGGCTGTTGGTCAGGTATTGGCCAAGGCCGGGCCATGCGAAGACCGTCTCGGTCAGCACCGACCCCTCGAGCAGCCCCGCATAGCTGAGCGCGATCACCGTCACCAGCGGCACAGCGGCATTGCGCAGCGCCTGAAGCCAGATGATGCGCCATTCCGGCACGCCCTTGACGCGTGCGGTGGTGATATATTCCTGCCCCAGCTCGGCCAGCATGAAGCTGCGCGTCATCCGGCTGATATAGGCCATCGAGAAATATCCCAGAAGCGTGGCGGGCAGGATGATATGCGACAGCGCGTTGCCGAAGGCATCCCATGCGCCCTGCGTCGCGGTATCCCAAAGGTATAGCCCGGTCTTTGGCGTGAAGGCATATTCATAGGCGATGTCGATGCGCCCCGGCCCCGCAACCCAGCCCAGCTTGGCGTAGAATACCAAAAGCCCCAGCAGGCCCAGCCAGAAGATCGGCGCCGAATAGCCCACAAGCCCCAGAACGCGCACGACCTGATCGACAAGCCGGCCCTGTCGCACCGCCGCCCAGACCCCCATCGGAATGCCCGCCAGTGTGCCGATGACGATCGCCACAGTGGCCAGTTCCAGCGTTGCAGGAAAAACCCGCGCGATATCGTCGATGATCGGTTTCTTGGTCAGGAAAGAGGTGCCGAAATCGCCCGCCAGAACCTTCTTCAGCCAGATCCAGAACTGTTCCCACAGCGGCTTGTCCAGCCCGAGCTCAAGAAACACCCGATCATAGACCGATTGCGGCGCGCGATCTCCCACCACCGCCAGCACCGGATCGACCGGCACGATGCGCCCGATCATGAAGGTCACGATCAGAAGGCCCAAAAAGGTGGCCAGAACCGTCAGGACCAGTCTGCCCGTCCGTTTCAGCCAGAGGGCGCCGCGGCGCCCCCTGTTGGTTTTGTTTGCCATGTCTTACTTGGTCACATGCGCGAAGGAGTTGTCGTTGAACGACGGGCCGACGATGAAGCCCTCGACGTTGTTGCGCATGCCCAGGACCTCGATCTCCTGGAACATGATGACGAAGGGCGAGGTCTCCTGGCTTTCCTTCTGAAGCGCCAGATACATCTCGGCGCGCTTGTCCGGATCGCTTTCCAGCACGGCGGCATCGGCGGCCTTGGTCATCTCGGGGATGTCCCAGGCGTTGCGCCATGCAAGCGGCTTGGAGGCCGCGTCATCCGCGTTGTCGGGATTGCGCGCGAAGGTATCGGCATTGGTGTGCGGATCCTGATAGTCCGGCCCCCAGCGGCCGATATAGATATCGTGGTTGCGCGCGCGATACTTGGTCAGCGTCTGCTGCCCGTCGCCGGGGATCAGTTCCAGCGTGATCCCGGCCTCGGCCATGGTTTGCTGGATGGCCTGGCCCATCGCGGTGATCTCGGGGGTGTTGCGGGTGTCCATGGTCACGGTGAACCCGTCGGGCACGCCCGCCTCGGCCAGCAGCTCCTTGGCCTTCTCGACATTCAGGCTGAACGGGTTGTCATTCAGCGCACCAAGGAAGCCCTCGGGCAGGAAGGCCTGATGGACCTTGACCTTTCCGGCCATGATCGTGTCGGCGATGGTCTGGTAATCGACCAGGTATTTCATCGCCTGCCGCACCTCGGGCTTGCCGAGGAACTCGTTCTTCTGGTTCATGCCAAGATAGTAGATCGAGCCCTTGACCCCGCTGTCGATGCGGATGTCGGCATTGCCCTCAAGCGCCTTGATATCCTCGGCCGCAAGGTTGCGCGCGATGTCGATATCGCCCTTTTCCAGAAGCAGGCGCTGCGTCGCGGTTTCGGGAATGTGGCGATAGATGGCGCGGGCCATGGGGGCAGCCTCGCCCGAATAGTTCGGGTTGCGTTCCAGCACCACGACCTCGTTGGCGCGCCAGTCGCGGATCGTAAAGGGGCCAGAGCCGGCATAGTTCGTCTTCAGCCATTCATAGCCGAAATCGCCATTCGCCTCGTGCTCCATCACCAGTTTCTTGTCCACGACCATCGCCACGGTCGCGGTCAGGCAATACAGCACCAGCGTGGGCGCATAGGCCTGATCCATTTTGAAATCGAAGGTCATCGGCCCGGTCTGCACGACCATCTCATCGACATTGTCGGCGTTCAGCCCGAACTGGGTCAGGATGAAGGCGGGCGATTTATCAAGCTTGACCGCACGCACCAGCGAAAACACCGCGTCTTCGGCGGTGATCGGGTTGCCGCTGGCGAAGCTGCGCCCTTCGCGCATGGTGAAGCTGATGGTCTTGCCATCCTCCGAGATCGTCCAGCTTTCCGCGGCCTTGCCGAAAATGTCCGACACATCCTTCGGGTCATAGCCGATCAGCGTCTCGTAGCTGTTGCCCGCAATCTCCGAGGCGGTGAATTCGAAGATCTCGGCAGGATCGAGCGTGATGATGTCGTCGATCGACCAGGCCTGGATCAGGGTGTCTGCCGGGGTCTCGGCCCGCAGGGGCATGGACCCGATGAGCAGGGCGGCAATCGCGCCCGAAGCCAGTAGTCGTTTGTGGAACATGGGGTTTCCTCACTGTTGGCGTGGGTGGCGCCCGGGGCGCCCCGGAGGCGGGTTGATCCCCGCCTCTCGATGCTGTGATTAACTACTTGGTCAAATTTGGAGTCAAGCGCCGAGCATCGGCCTTTTTCACGAATCTGCATTCCCCTTGCAGAAGTTCCGCCGCTCGGGGCCTGCCCGCCCGGAATTCGGGCAGGCCCCCATTGCGGATGCGCGGGGCTGGCCTGACGTGGAAGGGCTCAGAAATCCCAGTCCTCGTCCTCGGTGGCGACGGCCTTTCCGATCACATAGGATGACCCGCTGCCCGAGAAGAAATCGTGGTTCTCGCTGTCGGGGCTCAGCGCGGCCAGGATCGCGGGATTCACCTCCGAGGCCTCGGGCGGGAACAGGGCCTCGAAGCCAAGGTTCTGCAAGGCCTTGTTGGCGTTGTAATGCAGAAAAACCTTCACATCCTCGCTCAGCCCGATGCCGTCATAAAGCTCTTCGGTATATTGCGCCTCGATCTCGTAAAGCTCGAACAGCAGGGCGAAGGCATAGTCCTTCAACGCCTGCCGCTCCGCCTCGGGGCGCGCCTCCAGGCCGCGCTGGAATTTGTAGCCGATGTAATAGCCATGCACCGCCTCGTCGCGGATGATCAGGCGGATCAGATCGGCGGTATTGGTCAGCTTGGCGCGGCTCGACCAGTACATCGGCAGATAGAAGCCCGAATAGAACAGGAAGCTTTCCAGAAACACGCTTGCGATCCTGCGCTTCAACGGATCGCCCCCCGGCGCATAGGTTTCCAGGATCGCGCGCGCCTTGGCCTGAAGATGCGGGTTCTCCTCGGACCAGCGAAATGCCTCGTCCACCTCCCTTGTCGAGCACAGCGTCGAAAAGATCGACGAATAGGACCGCGCATGCACCGCTTCCATGAAGGCGATGTTGCTCAGCACCGCCTCTTCATGCGGGCTCAGCGCATCGGGCATCAGCGAAGGCGCCCCGATCGTGTTCTGGATCGTGTCCAGAAGGGTCAGCCCGGTGAATACCCGGATCGTCAACTGCCGTTCGGCATCGGTCAGCGTGCCCCAGCTGGGAATGTCGTTCGACAGCGGCACCTTTTCAGGCAGCCAGAAATTCGCCGTCAGCCGGTTCCAGACCTCCAGATCCTTGTCGTCGGACAGCCGGTTCCAGTTCACCGCCCGCGGCACCGTCACCACCTTCGCAATATCCTTCATCGCGGCCCCTTCCTTCATCTTCGCGGAAATATCCTCCGGGGGTGCGGGGGTGGAAAACCCCCGCGTCCATCCCTCTCACAGCGCGCAGGACACGCAGCCCTGCACCTCGGTTCCGGCAAGCGCCGCCTGACGCAGCCGGACGTAATAGATCGTCTTGATCCCCTTCTTCCACGCATGGATCTGCGCGCGGTTGATATCGCGGGTCGAGGCCTCGGCCGGGAAGAACAGCGTCAGGCTTAGCCCCTGGTCGACATGCTCGGTCGCGGCCGCATAGGTGTCGATCAGCGCCTCCGGCCCGATCTCGTAGGCGTCGCGGTAATAGTCGAGATTGTCGTTCGTCATGTAGGCGGCGGGGTAATAGACGCGCCCGATCTTGCCTTCCTTGCGGATCTCGATCTTCGAGACGATCGGATGGATCGAACTGGTCGAATTGTTGATATAGCTGATCGAGCCGGTGGGCGGCACGGCCTGAAGGTTGCGATTGTAAAGCCCGTCGCGCATCACCGCCTCGCGCAGCGCCGCCCAGTCGGCGCGGGTCGGCAGCTCGATCCCCTCGAAAAGCGCCGCCACCTTCGCACTTTGCGGCAGCCAGTCGCGCGTGACGTATTTCTCGAAGAACGACCCGTCTGCATAGGTGCTGTCGGCAAAGCCGCGAAAGCGTTCCCCCTTTTCGCGCGCAAGCGCGTTCGACGCCCGAAGCGCGTGATGGCATATCATCGCAAAATAGACCGAGGTGAACTCGATTCCCTCGGGGCTGCCGTAATGGATGCGCTCGCGGGCAAGGAACCCGTGCAGGTTCATCTGGCCAAGCCCGATCGCGTGGCTTTCGTCATTGCCGCGCCGGACCGAGGGCACGCAGTCGATGGCCGACATTTCCGACACGGCGGTCAGCGCGCGCACCGCCGTTTCCACCGTCCGTCCCGGCGCCTT
The DNA here is from genome assembly GCF_058747975.1 of Rhodobacter maritimus. NCBI lineage: Bacteria > Pseudomonadati > Pseudomonadota > Alphaproteobacteria > Rhodobacterales > Rhodobacter > Rhodobacter maritimus. The sequence continues at coordinate 101,874 of NZ_CM179095.1, forward strand.
GCCATCCATCACCTGCGCGATGTTGAGCGATCCGAGATTGCACGAGATATCCGTGCCAAGATGGCGATAGCCCAGATCCTCGTCGAATTCCGATGCCTCGTTGACCTGAAGGATCTCGGAGCACAGGTTCGACATGTTGATCCGCCCCGCAATGGGGTTCAGCCGGTTCACCGTGTCCTCGAACATGATGTAGGGATAGCCCGATTCGAACTGGATCTCGGCCAGCGTCTGGAAGAAGGCGCGCGCGTTGATCTTCTTCTTGCGGATGCGCCTGTCGTCGACCATCTCGTCGTAGGTCTCGGTGATCGAGATTTCCGACAGCGGCCGGCCATAGACCCGCTCCACGTCGAGCGGAGAGAACAGATACATATCCGCGTTTCTCTTGGCGAGTTCGAAGGTGATGTCGGGTATGACCACGCCAAGGCTCAGGGTCTTGATGCGGATCTTCTCGTCGGCATTCTCGCGCTTGGTATCCAGAAAGCGCAGAATGTCGGGGTGATGGGCGTTCAGGTAAACCGCCCCCGCGCCCTGCCGCGCGCCCAGCTGGTTGGCATAGGAAAAGCTGTCCTCCAGAAGCTTCATCACCGGGATCACGCCCGAGGACTGGTTCTCGATGCCTTTGATCGGGGCGCCGTATTCGCGGATATTGCTGAGCAGAAGCGCCACCCCGCCGCCGCGCTTGGACAGTTGCAGCGCCGAATTGATGCCCCGCCCGATCGATTCCATGCTGTCCTCGAGGCGCAGCAGGAAGCACGAGATCAGCTCTCCGCGGTTCTTCTTGCCGGCATTGAGGAAGGTGGGCGTGGCGGGCTGGAACCGGCCCGACAGGATTTCCTCCATGAAGGACATGGCCAGCCCCTCATCCCCGCGTGCAAGCGCAAGCGACACCATCACCACGCGGTCCTCATAGCGTTCGAGGTAGCGCTGCCCGTCGCGCGTCTTCAGCGTGTAGGAGGTGTAATACTTGAACGCGCCAAGGAAGGTCGGGAAGCGGAACTTGCGGGCATAGGCCGCATCCCAGATCCTGCGCTGGAAGTTCTTCGAATACTGGTCAAGGACTTCGGCCTCGTAATAGCCCTCATCCACCAGATAGCCCAGCTTCTCGTCCAGCGAGTGGAAGAACACCGTGTTCTGGTTCACATGTTGCAGGAAATACTGCCGCGCCGCCATGCGGTCGGCATCGAAGCGGATTTTCCCCTCGGCATCGTAAAGGTTCAGCATCGCGTTCAGTGCGTGGTAATCCTGCACACCGTTCAAGGCATCGTCGAGCATGGCGCGTTCCCCAGTTTCTCCAGACCCGCGCGCAGGCGGGCGATATCCGTCTCGAACCCCGCCAGTTCGAACTTGCAAAGCAGCGGGACATTGCATTTGCGGGCGATGATGTCGCCCGAGATGGCGTAAAGCGTGCCGAAGTTGCGGTTGCCCGACCCGACCACCCCGCACAGAAGGGCGCGCCGGGCGGGATCGTTCAGGAAGCGGATCACCTGTTTGGGGACCGCCCCGTTCCCCGCGCCATCGGCATAGGTGGGGCAGATCAGGACATAGGGCCGCGCGGGTGCGGGCATCGGCTCCCCGGCCCGAATCGGGATGCGCAGGGCCGGAAGGCCAAGCCGCGCGACGAAGCGCTGCGTATTGCCCGAGCGGGAGGAGTAATAGACGATCCCCGGCCCGCCCGCCGCAGCGGGGGGCCCTGCAACCGGATCCGCACCCATCGTTCAGCCCAGGCGCGAGATCATGTCGGGACGAAAGCCCGACCAGTGATCCGTGCCCGCCACCACCACGGGGGCCTGCCGGTAGCCAAGCCCGGTGACGTGATCCATCGCGGCGTCATCCTCGGTCAGGTCGACGATGTGATAGGAAATGCCCCGCGCATCCAGCGCGCGGGTGGTGGCGGTGCATTGCACGCAGGCGGGTTTGGAATAGACGGTCACGCTCATCTCGGTCCTCTCGTTCTGTGCCTGAAGTCGAGGACGCGAAGGCGGAAAGGGGCGAAAGCCGGTCCGCTTCAACACGCCCCCGAACCCTCCGTTCGTGGTCATTGTCATGCTGCGGCAGGTCTCCTGACTTCGCGGGTCATCGCTTGGCCGGCCTTCCCGGAACGGTTTGTCCCAGTGGCATGTTCAGCCTTGCTCGCCGCTTACAGTTGCGGGGGCAGCGCCGGAATTTCACCGGCTTCCCTCTTAGCCACCGACACGAGTCGATGGAACCGAAGCAACACTATATAGATAGGGATGCACCATCGCTGTCAATATGCTGTGGTTGCGCCGGGCAACCTTATGCGGATACGGGCGCCATGTGCGCGCTTTCGGTAGGTATCCGGCCCGGGATATGGCTGACCTGCCCGGCGGGATGGCCGGTTTTGAAAAAATGCAGTCAAAGATTGTGACTCTGGAAAATATGATACAAGCTTGGCGTTCCGGTGCAGGCTTTGCGCTTGTCATCCGCATGGCCGACAGCACCTGTGCATGAGTTTCGGAGGAGGAGACGATAATGCCCAGAGAAACTATTTTCGGCGTCACGCTTGTGGCGGCGGGCGTGCTTTTGGCCGGCCCGGTCCTGGCGCAGGGCGATTGCCCCAACCGTGGCGATCTTGATGCGATCTATTGCGATGCGGATGGCGACATGGTTGCCGATGCGCCGACCGATGCGGGCCAGTTGAAAGACCCCGGCACGCTGGTCTTCGCTTATACGCCGGTGGAGGACCCGGCGATCTACGAAGATATCTGGCAGCCGTTCATCGACCATCTCGAAACGGTTACCGGCAAGGACGTGCAGTTCTTCGCGGTGCAGTCGAACTCGGCCGAGGTCGAGGCGATGCGCTCGGGCCGGTTGCATATCGCGGGTTTCTCGACCGGGCCGACGCCCTATGCGGTGAACCTTGCCGGCGCAGTGCCCTTTGCGATCATGGGCTCGGATGATGGGCGCTTCGGCTATACGCTGCAGGTCTATACGCAGGCGGACAGCGACATCAAGGAAATGCCCGACCTGGCGGGCAAGCGGGTGGCGCATACCTCGCCCACCTCGAATTCGGGCAACCTTGCGCCGCGCGCGCTGTTTCCCGCGCTCGGGGTCGAACCCGACAAGGATTACGAGGTGAGCTATTCGGGCAGCCACGACCAGTCGATGCTGGGGGTGGTCGCGGGGGATTACGATGCCGCGCCCGTGGCCTCGGAAGTGGTCGAACGGATGGCCGAACGCGGGCTTTACGACCCGGCCGAGGTGCGCATCGTCTGGGAAAGCGATCCGTTCCCGACCACCTCTTACACCTATGCGCATGACCTGACCCCCGAACTGAAGGCGAAGATCGAAGAGGCGTTCTTCTCGTATGATTTCGCCGGAACCGCGCTGGGCGAGGAATTCCAGGGCGTCAGCAAGTTCATCCCCATCACCTATCAGGACCAGTGGGCCGTGATCCGCCAGATCCAGGCCGCCAATGGCGTGCAGTATACGCCCGAGGGCCTTGCAGCCGAGTGATCGGCCAAATCACGGACAACCCGGCCGGAAACGGCCGGGTTCAGGCATGAGGGCGCATCTGGATGTTGAAGATCACCAATCTTGTGAAACGCTACGGCGATGGCGAACCGGTGCTGAAGAATCTCGACCTGACGATCGAGGGGGAAAGCGTCGTGTCGATCATCGGCTCGTCGGGGGCGGGCAAGTCGACGCTGTTGCGCTGCATCAACCGGCTGGTCGAACCGACCTCGGGCAGCATCGTCCTGAACGGCACCGAACTGACAAGCCTGCGCGGACGCGGGCTGCGCGCGGCACGGCGCAAGATCGGCATGGTGTTCCAGGGCTTCAACCTTGTTGATCGTCTGACGGTGATGGAGAACGTCCAATCCGGCCGCCTTGGCTATATCTCGACCTGGGCGGCGGTGATGCGGCGCTATCCCACGGCGGATATCCGCCGCGCCTATGAACTGATGGAGCGGGTCGGCATCGCGCATTATGCCGACAAGCGCGCCGATGCCCTTTCGGGCGGCGAGCGGCAGCGCGTGGGCGTCGTCCGCGCGCTGATGCAGCAACCCGAAATCCTTCTTGCGGACGAGCCGACGGCCTCGCTCGATCCCAAGACATCCGAGCAGATCATGGGCCTTCTGCGCGACCTCTCGCGCGAGCTGCGCCTGCCGGTGGTGATCAATATCCATAACGTGCACGAGGCAAAGGCCTATACCGACCGGATCGTCGGTATGCGCTACGGGCGGATCATCTTCGATGACCTGCCCGGCGCCCTGGACGAGGACGCGATGGAGCAGATCTATTCCGGAAGCCCCGCCGCCGACCGCGCCGGCGCCATGCAGGCCGCGTCATGAGCACGGCGCGCGACACCTGGCGCCGCCCGCCCTTCATCGCCAACCCGCTGCTGCGCTGGGGGCTTTATCTTGGCGTGGCGGTCTATGTCGTCTGGGTCGTCGCCACTCTGCCGGTGGACTGGAACCGCATCAGCGAGGGGCTGACCCGCGCCGGGCGCATCTTCGGCGGCGCCTTCCCCCCCAGCTTCGAGCGCAGCGGCCTTTTGATCGACGGCTTTCTGGAAAGCCTGAAGATCGCGGTTCTGGCCACCGCGATCGGGGTTCTGGTCTCGATCCCGATCGCCTTCACGGCGGCGCGCAACGTGGCGCCGCTGCCGGTGTTCTATCTGGGCCGCGCGCTCATCATCCTTGCGCGCAGCTTCCATCCGGTGATCGTGGCGATCATCTTTGTGAAGGCCGTGGGCTTTGGCCCCTTTGCGGGCGTGCTGACGCTGATCGTCTATTCCATCGGCTTCGTCGCCAAGATGCTGGCCGAGCGCATCGAAGAGATCGACTTCGGCCAGGTGGAGGCGATGCGCGCCGCCGGTGCCCCCTATCTGTCGACGTTGGTCTACGCGATCTTTCCCCAGATCATGCCGCGCCAGATCGGGCTGACGATCTATCAGCTTGACAGCAACCTGCGTGCCTCGGCCGTGGTGGGGATCGTCGGGGCAGGGGGGATCGGCTCCACGCTGGCCAATGCCTTCGGGCGCTATGATTACGACTTTGCGCTTGCCATCACCATCGTGATCGTCGGGGCCATCCTGATCTCGGAAGGTGTCAGCGGCCAGATCAGGAAGCGGCTATGACGAAACCCGCCCCCATGCGCGACGACTGGACGCGCTTCACCCTTGCGCAGCGCATGCAGCGCTATGCGATCTTTGCCGCCTCGGCGCTGGTCATCGGCTGGTCGATCTCGTCGATCGACGTGATCTGGGCCTGGGTCTGGGACGCGCCCGAGCAGATGGGCGATCTGTTCGTGCGGATGTATCCACCCGATCCGTCCAATCTACGGCGCATCCTTCAGGTGTTGTGGGAAACGGTGAACATCGCCACCATCGCCACCGCCATCGCGGTGATCGTGTCCTTGCCGGTGGCCTATCTGGCGGCGCAGAACACTACGCCCAACCGGGCCACGCTGTGGCTTGGGCGGCTGATCCTTGTCACCTCGCGTTCGGTCAACACGATCATCTGGGCGCTGTTGTTCGTGGCGATCTTCGGGCCCGGCGTCGTGGCCGGGATCGTGGCGATCATGTTCCGCTCGGTCGGGTTCGTGGGCAAGCTTCTGGGCGAGGCCATCGAAGAGATCGACAAGCGCCCGGTCGAGGCGCTGGAGGCCACGGGCGCCTCGCGCTTCAAGGTTATCGCCTATGCCATCGTGCCGCAGGTCATGCCCACCTTCTGGGCCGTCAGTATTCTTCGCTGGGACATCAACCTGCGCGAATCCACCGTTCTGGGCCTGGTCGGTGCGGGCGGCATCGGGATCGTGCTGCAAGGCGCGATCGACACGTTCAACTGGCGCGAGGCGGCAACCATCCTGATCGCGATCCTCCTTCTCGTGATCGTGGGCGAGGTCATCTCGGCCTTCCTGCGCCGCCGGATCCTGTAGGCGTGGCGGGGATGGCGGACGGGCTTTGGGCCTTCGAGGCCTATCAGGCGGTGCGCGGGCGTCTGCCGCAGGCCCGCTTTGGCGGCCCGCCGGTCCGGGCCGCGACGCTGGAGGCGGTGGCCGCACCTTTCGATCTGATCCTGCTTGATGCTTACGGCGTGCTGAACGTTGGGGAAACGCCGATCGCGGGGGCGGCCGACCGCATCGCGGCGCTGCGCCGGGCGGGCAAGGCGGTGATGGTGGTGTCGAATTCGGCCGGCTATCCCAAGCGGATGATGATGCAGCGCTATGCCCGGCTGGGTTTCGATTTCACCGAGGCCGAGGTCACCACCAGCCGTGAGGCGCTTTTGCACCATCTGGCCGGGATGCACGCGCGCCGATGGGCGATGATGCTGAACCCCGCGCAGGGGATGGAAGAGCTTGAGGCGTTTGATTGTGCGTTTCTGGCCGACGATCCGGCGGGATATGCACGCGCCGAGGGGTTTTTGCTGATCGGCTCGGACGGCTGGACCGAGGCGCGCCAGGCGATGCTTGAAGGGGCGCTGCGTGCCCGCCCGCGTCCGGTTCTGGTGGGCAATCCCGATATCGTCGCGCCGCGCGAAACCGGCCTCTCGCGTGAGCCGGGGCATTTCGCGCACCGGCTGGCGGAACTGGCCGGGGTGACCCCGGTCTTTCTGGGCAAGCCTTTCGCCGACATCTTCCGCCTTGCCCTGTCGCGTGCGCCCGCCCCGCCCGATCCGGCGCGGGTGCTGATGGTGGGCGACACGCTGCATACCGACATCCTTGGCGGGCGGCAGATGGGCTTTGCCACCGCCCTTGTCACCGATTTCGGCGCGCTTGCCGCGATGGATGTCGATGCGGCCATCGCGCGATCGGGCATCGTGCCGGATTTCGTCATCAACCGAATCTAGGCCCCCGGTGGCGGGAACAAAGGCAATCGTGCGCCTCGGGCGGACCGGTCACCCCGTTCCGGGCCAAGGGAACCGGGTGGCGAGGTTTGTCGTTTCCTTGCCAGATGACGGAGGACGCAATGCGAAGACTTCTTATGACAGGCGCGGCGCTTGCCGCGCTTTCGCTGCCGGCGGCAGGGGCCGATCTGGCTTTGCTGCTGGCCAATCAGGATTATGCGACCCTGCCCGATGCAAAGGACAAGGTTCTGTCCGACGATTTGCGCGGCGCATTCGAGGCAGCGGGTTTCACCGTTCTGTCAGAGGATGACGCCGATCGGGGCGAGGTGCAGGCCCGCCTGATCCGCTTCATCTCCGAGGCCCCGGAAAGCGAACGGCTGGTCGTGGTGCTGTCGGGGTATTTCCGGCATTCGGACCGGGAAAGCTGGCTTGTGCCGGTCGAGGCGAAGACCGCCGATTTCGCGGAAATGCTTGAGCGCGGGCTGCCGCTTTCGGCGGTCCTGACGATTCTGGCGGGTCATCCCGGGAAGGCGCTTCTGGTGCTTGGAGCGGTTGATACGGAGGATACGGAAGGGGTGGAGGGCCTGGTGATGCCGGGCCTTGGCGCACTTGAAATCCCTCAAGGTGTAAGTGTTCTAAGCGGCACGCCTGCAGAGGCGGCCAAGTTCCTGAGCGGTGATTTTTTGCAACCCGGTGCCGCGCTGGATCTTGCGGCGGGGCAGGCGGGGCTGCGTGCAGCGGGCTTCCTCCCGGCCGGCCATGCGCTGATCGCGGCGGCGCCGGGGGTGGCTGCAACCTCTCCGCCGCCGCCCGCCGATCCCGAGCAGGCCTATTGGGATCTGGCAGAGCGTGAAGATACGATTGAGGGGTATCAGCTTTACTTGGAACGCCATGCCAAGGGGGTGCATGCCGATCAGGCCCGCGCCAGGATCGCCGCGATAAAGGCCGAACCCGAACGCGCGGCCAAATCTGCCGAAGACGCGCTGAACCTGTCGCGCGACCAGCGGCGCGAGATCCAGCAGAACCTGACCGTGCTCGATTTCGACCCCAGGGGGGTGGATGGAATATTTGGCCCCGGCTCGCGCGCCGCTATTGCGCGTTGGCAGGCGGCCGAGGGTTTCGAAGCCAATGGTTTCGTGACCCGTGAACAGATCACGCGCCTGTCCGCGCAGGGCGAAACCCGCGCCGCTCAGCTGGAGGCCGAAGCCGCCGAACGCCGCGCCGAGCAGGAGCGTCAGGATCGGATCTATTGGGAACAGACTGGCGCGGCTGGAGACGAAGCGGGGCTTCGGGCCTACCTTAAGAAGCATCCCGACGGGGCCTTCGCCGATCTTGCGCAGGAACGCCTTGCGGTGTTCGAGGCCGAGCGGCGCGAACAGGCCGAGGCGGCCGACCGGACCGCCTGGGACAATGCGGTGAAGCTTGATACCGTTGCGGGCTACCGCGATTACCTTGCGGCGACCGGCGCGGCCGCCTTCCGCGAAGAGGCCGAGGCGCGCATCGCAGCGCTTGAGACCGAAGCGGCCGGTGCCGCCACGATCGAACAGGCGCAGGCCGGGGAAGATGCGCTCAACCTGCCCGGCGTGGCGCGCACGCTGATCGAATCGCGCCTGGCGCAACTTGGCCTGAAGCCGGGCAAGGCCGACGGGACGTTCGACGAGGATACGCGCCGCGCGATCCGCCGCTACCAGCATTCCGGCAACCTTCCGGTGACCGGCTATCTGGACCAGGCCACCGTGGCGCAACTTCTGGCGGGCAGCATCGGGTTGCGCTGAACATGAAAAGGCCGCGGCGGTTTTCCCGGCGCGGCCTGTTCGATCACTGGCTCGAAGCGCTTAGCCCTGGCGGGCCTTGAAGCGTTTCTGCGTTTTGTTGATCACATAGACGCGGCCCTTGCGGCGCACGATCTGGCAATCGCGATGACGCTGCTTGAGCGAGCGGAGCGAGTTACGGACCTTCATCGGTCTTCTCCTATTCGCGGCGCGCGTGCGCCTTGAAACCTGTGTCCCCTTTCGGGAACGGTGAAAATGGTGGGCGGTACTGGGATCGAACCAGTGGCCACTACGATGTCAACGTAGTGCTCTACCGCTGAGCTAACCGCCCACGCCGTCTGATTCCGCCTTGCCCAAATAACAAGGACGCGGGCGGAACCGCGTCGGTCTGGCGGTCTATAAAAGGAGTCGGCGCACCTTTCAAGAGGGTATTGGCCTGAAAACAATTCGGTGTAGAGTCCCGACAAAGCGCAGGATTTCCATTGGCCAGTTCCTTGATCGACCCGCCTTTCCAGTTGTTCCTTCCCGATCGCCCGGAAGCGGGGGTCGTCTTCGCCTCGCCCCATAGCGGGCGGGACTATCCGGCGGACCTGCTGCGGCGCACGACGCTGGACGCGTTGCGGCTGCGCTCGTCCGAGGATGCCTTTGTCGACCTGCTCCTGCGTTCGGCGCCCGGATTCGGCGCGCCGCTGATTGCCGGGCGGGTGCCGCGGGCCTTCGTCGACCTGAACCGGGGCGCGGATGAGCTTGACCCCGCGCTGATCGAGGGGGTGCGCCCCAGGCTTCTCAATCCGCGGGTGGCGGCGGGGCTGGGGGTGATCCCGCGCGTGGTGTCCGGCGGGCGGGCGATCTATTCGGGCAAGATCCCGCTGGCCGAGGCCGAGGCCCGGATCGCGGGTTATTGGCGCCCCTATCACGACCGTCTTGCCGCCCTGATGGAGGCCGCGATGCGGCGTTTCGGGCAGGCCGTCCTGATCGACATGCATTCCATGCCGCACGAGGCGCTTGACGGGCTTGGCCCCGACCGGCCCGAGGTGGTTCTGGGGGACCGCTACGGCTCCAGCGCGGCGCCGGGCGTGATCGCGCAGATCGAGGCCGCCTTCCTGGCCGAGGGGTTCCGCGTGCGCCGCAACGCGCCTTTCGCGGGGGCCTATGTCACCCAGACCTATGGCTGCCCCGCGCGCAACTGTCACGCAGTGCAGATCGAGATCGACCGCGCCCTTTACATGGACGAGGCACTTGTGCGTCCGCTGCCCGGTTTCGATGCGTTCGAAGAGCGTCTGTCGCGGGTTCTGGGGCGCATGGTTGCGGGGCTGCGCGGCACGGCGCGGCTTGCGGCCGAGTGATCAGCCCTTGCCGGACGGGCCAAGGCCGCGCCCCTTGATGATGGCATCCTTGCCGAATTTCGCGCGAATCCGGTCCACGGCGCGTTCGGCCCCGGCCCGGCGCGGTGCCGCCGGGTCCAGCAGATCGCCGATCGGGTCGTGATCGGCGGCGGGGCCCAGCTCTGAAAAGCCGATTCCGATCAGGCGGAAGGGCCCCGGCTCGGTGATCCCGGCCAGAAGGTCGGTGCCCGCGCGAAACAGTGTGTCTGCAAGCTGCGACGGCTCGTGCAGCCCGTGCTGGCGCGTCATGAGCGAGAAATCCGCGCGCCGCAGCTTGAGCGTGACGGTGCGCCCGGCAAGCCGCTTGGCCTTCATCCGCGCCGAGACGGTTTCGCACAGATGCCAAAGCTGGGCCGCAAGCGCCTCGCGGTCGGCGATGTCGGTGTTGAATGTCGTCTCGTTCGAGACCGATTTCATCGGCGCATCGGGCAGGACACGGCGCCCGTCCTGCCCATGCGCAAGCTGCCACAGCCGTTCGCCCTGCGCCCCGAAGCGCCGGATCAGGCTGCTGCGGTCCTGGCGCCGGATGTCGGCGAGGGTGCGGATCCCGGCCTGCGCAAGGGCGGCCTGCGTTGCGGCGCCCACGCCCCACAGGATGCGCACCGGCTGATCGCGCAGGAAGGCCTCGGTATCGGACTGGCCGATCACGGAAAATCCGCGCGGCTTGTCCAGGTCGGAGGCGATCTTGGCCAGGAACTTGTTATGCGACAGCCCGACCGAGGCCGTGACCCCGATCTCGGTTTCGATCCGCCGCACCAGCCGTGCCATCGACAGCGCGGGCGGCGCATGATGCAGCCGCCCGGTGCCGGTCAGGTCCAGAAAGGCCTCGTCCAGCGAAAGCGGCTCGATCAGCGGGGTCAGCTCGGCCATCAGCGCGTGGATCTGGCGCGAGACGGCCGTGTAATGCGCCATGCGCGGGCGGATCACCACCGCCTCGGGGCACAGCTTGAGCGCCTTGAACATCGGCATGGCCGAGCGCACGCCCGAGATCCGCGCCACATAGCAACAGGTCGAGACCACGCCGCGCGTGCCGCCCCCCACGATCACCGGGTGCGGCGACAGGGCGGGGTCGTCGCGCTTTTCGACCGAGGCATAGAAGGCATCGCAATCCAGATGCGCGATCGACAGGGTGAAAAGCTCGGGATGGGCAAGGATGCGCGGGCTGTGGCATTGCGGGCAGCGCGCGGGCGCATCGTCAAGGCAGGCAAGGCAATCGCGGCAAAGGGCGGGCATGGGGCACCGGGCGCTGGACTGCCCCGGTTCTATCCCGTTGCGGGCCCCATGACGAGGGGGCGTGAAAAAGGGGGAAGGTTTCCCTTCCCCCTTTCGCCTGTCTCAGTGCAGCGCCGTGCCGAGCGGCTTTTCCTCGGGTCGCGCCGCGGCGGAATGCCCGCCGACCGACAGCCCCTCGGGCCCTGCGGTGACGGAAACGGTGTCGCCGTCCTTCACCTCGCCCGACAGCAGCAGTTCCGCCAGGGGGTCCTGAAGATGGCGCTGGATCACGCGCTTGAGCGGCCGCGCCCCGAAGACCGGATCATACCCCTCGTCGGCAAGCCACTTGCGCGCGGCCTCGTCCAGCTCCAGCGCGATCTTGCGCCCGGCCAGGCGTTTTTCCAGCCGGCGCAGCTGGATCGCCACGATCCCGTCCATATTCTCGCGCGTGAGGCGGTGGAAGATGATCGTTTCATCCAGCCGGTTGAGGAATTCGGGGCGGAAATGGGCCCGCACCGCCTCCATCACCTCGGCGCGCGCCTGTGCGCTGTCGGCGCCTTCGGGCAACTGGCTGAGCGCCTGCGAGCCGAGGTTCGAGGTCAGCACGATCAGCGTCTGCTTGAAGTCCACCGTTCGGCCCTGACCGTCGGTCAGCACCCCGTCATCAAGCACCTGCAACAGCACGTTGAAGACATCCGGATGGGCCTTCTCGACCTCGTCGAACAGCACGACCTGATAGGGCCTGCGCCGCACCGCCTCGGTCAGCACGCCACCCTCGTCATAGCCGACATAGCCCGGAGGCGCGCCGATCAGCCGGGCGACCGAATGTTTCTCCATGAATTCGGACATGTCGATGCGGACCATCGCCTGATCGTCGTCAAAGAGGTATTCGGCCACGGCCTTGGTCAGTTCGGTCTTGCCGACGCCCGTGGGGCCGAGGAACAGGAACGAGCCGAGCGGGCGGTTCTCGTCGTTCAGGCCCGCGCGGGCACGGCGCACGGCATTGGCCACGGCCGTCACCGCCTGGGCCTGGCCGATGACGCGGCGCCCAAGCTCTTCTTCCATCTTCAGAAGCTTCTCGCGCTCGCCCTCGAGCATCTTCGAGGTCGGGATGCCGGTCCAGCGCTCCACCACCTCGGCGATCTGTTCGGGGCGCACGGCCTCTTCCACCATCAGCGAATCTTCCTGCGCCTCGGCGGCGGCAAGCTGCTTCTCCAGCCCCGGAATGACGCCGTAGGACAGCTCACCCGCACGGGCGAGATTGCCCTCGCGCTTGGCCTGATCCAGTTCGGCGCGGGCGCGGTCGAGCTGTTCCTTCAGGCCGCGGGCGGATTCGAGCTTGTCGCGCTCGGCCTGCCACTTCGCCGTCATCTCGGCGCTGTGCTGCTGAAGGTCGGACAGTTCCTTCTCAAGCTTTTCCAGCCGGTCCTTCGAGGCGGCATCGTCTTCCTTCTTCAGCGCCTCGGCCTCGATCTGCAATTGCAGGATCTGGCGGTCAAGCTGGTCAAGCTCTTCGGGTTTGCTGTCCACCTCCATGCGCAGGCGCGACGCGGCCTCGTCGACAAGGTCGATTGCTTTGTCGGGCAGGAAACGGTCGGTGATGTAGCGGTGGCTCAGCGTCGCGGCCGCCACCAGCGCGCTGTCCGAGATGCGCACGCCGTGGTGAAGCTCATACTTCTCCTTGATGCCGCGCAGGATCGAGATCGTGTCCTCGACCGTGGGCTCCTCGACCATCACGGGCTGGAAGCGGCGGGCAAGGGCTGCGTCCTTCTCGACATATTTGCGGTATTCGTCCAGCGTCGTGGCGCCCACGCAATGCAGCTCGCCCCGGGCAAGGGCGGGTTTGATGAGGTTGGCGGCATCCATCGCGCCATCGGTCTTGCCCGCGCCCACAAGGGTGTGCATCTCGTCGATGAACAGGATGACCTCGCCGGCGGCGGCCTCGATCTCCTTCAGGATCGCCTTCAGGCGCTCCTCGAACTCGCCGCGATATTTCGCACCCGCGATCAGCGCGCCCATGTCGAGCGCCAGAAGCTTCTTGTTCTTCAGGCTTTCGGGCACGTCGCCGTCGATGATGCGCAGGGCCAGGCCTTCGGCGATGGCGGTCTTGCCCACGCCGGGTTCGCCGATCAGCACGGGGTTGTTCTTGGTGCGGCGGCTCAGCACCTGCATGGTGCGGCGGATCTCTTCGTCGCGGCCGATGATCGGGTCGATCTTGCCCTCTTCCGCGGCCTCGGTCAGATCGCGCGCGTATTTCTTCAGCGCGTCATAGCCTTCCTCGGCCGAGGCGCTGTCGGCTGTGCGCCCCTTGCGGATATCGTTAATTGCGGAATTGAGCGACATGGCCGTGACGGCGCCGGCATCCAGTGCGTCCTTGGCCCGCGTGTTCACCACGGCAAGCGCCATCAGGATACGCTCGACCGGGACAAAGCTGTCACCAGCCTTCCTGGCGATCTTTTCGGCCTCGTCGAGCACGCGCACAAGGCTTTGCTCGACATAGACCTGCCCTTCGCCGCCCGAGACCTTGGGCAGCTTCGAGACCGCAAGGTCGACCGCCTCGATCACGCGCTGCGGCTCGCCACCCGCGCGGCGGATCAGGTTGGCCGACAGGCCCTGATCGTCATCCATGAGTGCCTTCAGAAGATGCTCGGGCAGCACGCGCTGATGCCCCTCGCGCATCGCGATGGTCTGGGCGGCCTGAATGAAACCGCGCGACCGTTCCGTGAACTTTTCCATGTTCATCGGTCTCTCCTTCTCCAAAGCCCCCGGCCTGTGCAGCGCCCATTCCGGCGCGCCGCTTTCCGGGTCTTGATGTCGAGGTGGGGGCAATCGCCGCGGCGTTCAAGAGGGGGTCAAAGCGGATGCGGCGTAAAATCGCGCCGCGGGCCGGGGATGGGGCAAGGCCGCAGCGCCTGTGTTATCCTGGCGATGCCCGGACCTCGGGCTTGACCTCTGCGCGCCTTGCGCGCAAGAGGGCCGCGACCCCCGAAAACCACGCCCGGAGAGTGCCATGACCGCCGCCACGCCCCTGCCCGCAGATGACCGCCTGATCGTCGCCATTGACCTGCCCGATGCCCTTTCGGGGCTGGATCTGGCGAAGAAGCTGGGCGATGCGGTGTCGTTCTACAAGATCGGGCTGGGCATGCTGACGGGGGGCGGCCTTGCGCTGGCCAACGAGCTGAAGCAGGAACACGGCAAGCGCATCTTCCTTGACATGAAGCTGTTCGATATCGGCGCCACGGTCGAGGCCGCCGTGCGTGGCCTGACCCAGTTCGACCTCGATTTCCTGACGGTGCACGGCGATCCCCATGTGGTGCGTGCGGCCAAGGCGGGGGCTGCGGGGAAGGACACGAAGATCCTTGCGGTCACGGTGCTGACCTCGCTGGACCGGGGCGATCTGGATGCCGCGCTGATCCGTGCGGGCGCGATCCCCGATCTGGTGGTCGAACGTGCGGCGCGCGCCTTCGAGGCCGGGGCCGATGGTGTCATCGCCTCGCCGCAAGAGGCTGCGCTGATCCGCGCGCTTCCCGAAGCGGCGGGCAAGCTGATCGTGACGCCGGGCGTGCGCCCCGCGGGGGCCGCGCTGGGCGATCAGAAGCGGGTCGAAACCCCCGCCGCGGCGATCCGGGCGGGGGCGGACCATATCGTCGTGGGCCGCCCGGTCTGGAAGGCCGAAGACCCGCTTGCCGCCGCGCAGGCAATCCTGGCCGAGCTGGACGGGATCTGACCGCGCGCCCAAGGGGGCGCAACTGCTGATTGAACGGCTGCGGCGTTGATGGCAGACTTGTCCCGGGAAGCGGGGGCAGGGACATGCAGGACGCGCCGGAAGAGGTTACGGCGAAAACCGCCGGGAAGGTGCAAGAGGCCCATAACGATCTGGTGCTGTCGTTTCTTGCCCTGCGCAAGGCGATCGGGATTCTGGGCCTGTTCCTGCCGGCCGGGCTTCTGGTGTTCGCGGCGTTTCAGCCTGCGGGCCTTTTGCCCTCGATCTCGCATTACTATTACTCGCCCATGTCGGACCTGTTCGTCGGCACGATGGTCGCCATCGGGGTCTTTCTCTGGGCCTATGAGGGCTATCGCCCCGAGGGGGACGAGCTGATCACCGACAAGCGGGTCGGGCGCGCGGCCGCGCTTGGCGCCTTCGGCGTGGCCTTCTCTCCGATCCCGCCCGAGACCGATGTGGTCTGCACCGTGCTGCAATGCGCGCTTGGCAATCGCGTGGCGGCGCTGGTGCATTATGGCGCGGCGGTGCTGTTCTTTGCGGCGCTGGCGGTGTTCTGCCTTGTCCTTTTCGTGAAATCCGCCGGGGGGCAAAGCAGCCCGAAGCGCCGCCGCAACGGGATCTTCCGGGTTTGCGGCTGGACGATTGTCGCGGCGCTCGCGGTCATCGTTGCGCTGGGGCTTTTGCCGGGCCCCGAGATGAAGGCGCGGATCAACGGCCTCAGCCTCGTGTTCTGGTTCGAGGCCGTGGCGGTGGTGGCTTTCGCGTTCTCATGGATCGTGAAGGGCCGGATGATCGCGCCGCTGAACGGCTGAGCCTTCAGTTCTCGTTGATGTCCCGGTCCCAGATCCTGGTCTGGCCTTCGCGCACGCCGACCACGCGGCGCAGGATGATCCAGGCGGCAAGCGAGGCCACCGCGAACACCACCAGAAGCGCGGGTAGAGAGCCGCCCAGAAGCCCGATCCAGAGCATCACGCCCACAAGGATCGCGCCAAGGGCAAAGCCCAGAAGGATGAAGCCCGGCACCAGCATCTCGAGCCCCGCCAGAACCACGCCGCCGGCGATCCAGATCCAGGGTTGCTGCCAGAGCATCACGAAGACCTCCCCTTGAGAAGGCCGAAGGCGTTGGTAAAGGCTTCCAGCGCGGCGGCGGGCAGGATCACGGTCTGCTTGCCGTCGCCCTGCGCCACAGAGGCGATCGCGTCGACCTGTCTCAGGGCCACCTGATATTGTGCGGCCTCAAGCCCGTTGGCCTTGATCGTTTCGGCGATGACGCCGGTGGCATAGGCCTCGGCCTCGGCAAGGACGCGCTTGGCCTTGGCGTTCTGCTCGGCGGCGTAAAGCTCGCCATCGGCGGCCAGTTCGACCGCGCGCTTGCGGCCCTCGGCTTCGGTCACCTGGGCGCGGCGGGCGCGTTCGGCATTGAGCTGCTGGAGCATGGCGGCGCGGGTGGCCTCGTCCAGATCCACGTCGAGGATTTCGGCGCGCGTCACCTCGATGCCCCAGTCGTCGACGACATTGGCGACATTCTCGCGGATGGTCGAGATCAGCGCGGAGCGGTTGGATTGCACGGTGTCCAGCTCCATCCGGCCGATTTCCGAGCGCACGATCCCGGCCACGGTGGTGGCGATGGCGGCGTCGATGTCGCGGATGCGGTAGACCGTCTTTTCAGGTTCCGTGATGCGGTAGAAGACCGAGGTGTCGACCTTGAGCAGCACGTTGTCGGCGGTGATCGCGTCCTGGCTGTTTGTCGGAAGCTGGCGTTCGAGCACCGAGATCCTGTGCGCGACCCGGTCGAGGAAGGGCACGATGAAGTTGATGCCGGGGCCAAGCACGGCGCGCAGCCGGCCGAAGCGTTCGACGACGTGCTTTTCCGATTGCGGGACGATGCGGACGCCAAGGAAGATCGCCAGGATGAGGAAGGCGGCGATCGCCAGGAAAACGGCGTTGTCGCCGATCAGGTCTTCGAATCTCATGAAAATCTCCGGCGTTGAACAGGGATATTATGCAGTGTGAAACGGGGGGCGAAAAGGATCATGGTGTGGAATTTTCGGGCAGGAGCCTGACCGCGACGAGGGCCGCGACGGCAAGAACGGCCCAGCCCCCGGGCCGCGTAATCAGCCAGAGCGCCAGTGTGAAGGCCCAAAGCGCGAGGCGGGCCCCGGCAAGCCCTGCAAAGCCAAGCAATGCTCCCATCCTTGCGCCCCCTATTTCGGCCCGTAGCGCCGCCAGAGCCAGATCAGCGCCATCGCGCCCAGCACCGCCCCGACGAAGCCAGACATCCAGCCGGTGATCGTGAGCAGGATGCGCAATGTTATTCCGCCGATCAATGCGCCGATGATGCCGATGGCGATGGTGGTCAGCATGTCGGTTTCCATCCGCATGGCGCGGGTTGCAATGAAGCCGGCGGCCGCGCCGATGATGATGAGTGCGACGATCTGCATGGCACCTCCTGGCAGGACTATGGGCGATCGGGGGCGGCTTGGAAAGGGCGGCGCGGCCGGGGGGTTCACACCCCCGGACCCCCGTGGGATATTTTTGCGAAGATGAAGGCCTAGCCGAGGGTCGGGGGCAATGTCATGCCGCGCAGGATTTCGGCCGCGGGCATGGGTTTCTTGCCTTCGCGCTGTGCTTGCAGGATTTCGAGCGCGCCCGTGCCGCAGGCGATCGTGAAGCCTTCGAGAACCTGACCGGGGGTGCCCTGTCCGCGGGCCGGGGCGGCGCGCAGGAGCTTCACGCGTTCGCCGCCGATTTCGCTGAAGGCGCCGGGGAAGGGCGAGAGGCCGTTGATATGGCGCACCAGATCGGCGGCCGGGCGGGTCCAGTCGATGCGGGCCTCGGCCTTGTCGATCTTGGCGGCGTAGCTGACGCCCTCGGCGGGCTGGGGTTCGGGGCGCAGGTCCGGCAGGTTGGCGAGCGCGTCGAGGATGAGCCTTGCGCCGGTTGCGCTGAGCCGGTCGTGCAGCTCGCCCGTGGTTTCGGTTGCGCCGATCGGGGTGGTTTCGCGCAGGAGCACCGGGCCGGTATCGAGGCCGGCCTCCATCTGCATGATGCAGATGCCGGTTTCGGCATCCCCGGCCATGATCGCGCGGTGGATCGGTGCGGCGCCGCGCCATCTGGGCAGGAGCGAGGCGTGGATGTTCAGGCAGCCGTGCACGGGCGCATCGAGAACGGTCTGCGGCAGGATCAGGCCATAGGCCACGACCACCGCAACATCGGCCCCGAGGGCGGCGAAGGCGGCCTGTTCGCCGGCCTCCTTCAGGCTGCGCGGGTGGCGCACGGGAAGGCCTAGCGCCTCGGCGCGGGCCTGCACCGCGGAGGGGCGGTCTTTCTTGCCGCGGCCTGCCGGGCGCGGGGGCTGGCAATAGACGGCAAGGATTTCGTGTTCGCGCGCAAGGGCGTCGAGCACGGGGACCGAAAAATCGGGCGTGCCCATGAATATCACTTTCATCGCGTGCCCTTCCGTGACTTCTGCACCAGCATCTTGCGCCGCAGCGGCGAGAGGTGATCGACGAAGGTCTTGCCGTTCAGGTGGTCGATCTGGTGTTGCACCGAGGTGGCCCAGAGGCCGACGAAATCGCGTTCCTCGATCTCGTTCATCTCGTTGAGGAAGCGCACGGTGACGGCGCGGGGCCGTTCGATGGCGGCCGAGACGCCGGGCAGGTTCGGGCTGGCCTCTTCGTATTTGCGCCGGTGGACCGAGGCGTGAAGCACCTCGGGGTTGGCCATCTTCACGGCCTGGCCGCGCTTGTCGGAGGCGTCGATCACCGCAAGGCGCATCATGATGCCGATCTGCGGCGCGGCAAGGCCGACGCCGGGCATCGCCTCCATCGTGTCGATCATGTCGTCCCAGATCATGCGGACGGTTTCGGTGATGCTGTCGACGGGGGCCGCGGCGCTGTGCAGGCGGCGGTCCTCATAGGGGATGAAGGGGCGGACGGTCATGCGGAATATTCGGCTTCGGCCCGGGCGCGGGCGTGGGGGGAGAGGTGATCGAGCGTCACGACCCCGTTCAGGTGATCGGTCTCGTGCTGCACGCAGGCGGCGGCGAAGCCGTCGAAGCGGGCTTCGTGCAGGCATCCGTCAAGATCGCTCCAGCGCATGGTGACGGCGGCGGGGCGCGTCACCTCGGCCAGGAGGCCGGGCAGCGACAGGCAACCCTCTTCGCGGGTCAGAAGCTCGTCGCTGGCGGGGTGGATCTCGGGGTTGAGGGCCACGACGGGCGTGCGCGCGCCGTCCTTCCAGGTGGTGTCCATCACGAACAGGCGTAGCATCGCGCCGACCTGCGGCGCCGCCAGCCCGCGGCCGGGCGCGTCATACATGGTGTCGAGCATGTCACGGGCCAGGCGGCGAATCTCCGGCGTGACGGCCGCGACCGGATCGGCGCGCCGCGACAGGCGCGGATCGGGCCAGGTCAGGATCGGCAGGACCGCCACGCTCAGGCCCGGGCATGCGCCTCGCGGGCGCGTTCGCGTTTCAGCTTTTCCATCTTGCGGGTGATCATCTGGCGCTTCAGCGGGCCGAGATGGTCGATGAACAGCCTGCCGTTCAGGTGATCCAGCTCATGCTGGGCGCAGGTGGCCCAGAGCGCGTCGAACTGTTCCTCATGCGTCCGGCCGTCAAGCCCCAGCCACCGCATGCGCACCTCGGCGGGGCGGGTGACCTCGGCATATTGCTCGGGGATGGAGAGGCAGCCTTCCTCATAGGTGTTGCTTTCCTCCGAGGTCCAGGTGATCTCGGGGTTGATCAGCACGGTGGGCTGCGGGGCTGCGCCCTTGTCCTTGGTGCAATCCATCACGAAGATGCGCTTGAGCACACCGACCTGCGGCGCGGCAAGGCCGACGCCGGGCGCGTCATACATCGTGGCCAGCATGTCGTCGGCCAGCTTGCGGATATCGTCGTCTATCGCGGCGACGGGGTCGCAAAGCTTCTTGAGCCTCGGATCGGGATGGATCAGGATCGAGCGAATGGTCATGGGGTTGATTTAGGCGAAGGGGGGCTTTCGTGCAATGGCGGCGGGGTTCTGGAACATCATTCCCATTATGATTATTATATCGGGATATAATTCCACACTGTATAGATTTACTGGAACATAATACTGAAATATACATCAAATATAGAACATTGCATTCGCGCAGCATCAGACAGGGCACCGCCAGCATGACCAATACCCCGGATTTCGACGAGATCATCAACCGCGTGGGCACCCATTCCTCGAAATGGGACGGTATGGAGCCGATCTATGGCGTCAGCCCGAGGGACGGCATCGCCATGTGGGTGGCCGATATGGATTTCCGCCCTCCGCAATCGGTGCAGCGGGCGGTTGAGGCGATGGCCGCGCATGGTGTCTACGGTTACTGGGGCGACGACGCTGCCTATCTTGATGCGGTTCGCTGGTGGATGCAGACCCGCCACGGATGGGCGGTCGAGCGGGACTGGATCTTCACCACCCACGGGCTGGTCAACGGCACGGCGCTTTGCGTGGACAGTTTCACCAGCCCCGGCGATGGCGTGGTCCTGATGACGCCGGTCTATCACGCCTTCGCGCGCGTGATCAAAGCGGCGGGGCGGCAGGTGGTGGAATGCCCGCTGAAGAATGCCGGCGGCCGCTACGAGATGGATTTCGACGCATGGGACGCGCAGATGACCGGCGCCGAGAAGATGCTGATCCTGTGTTCGCCGCACAATCCGGGCGGCCGGGTCTGGAGCGCGGAAGAGCTGCGCGCCACGGCCGAATTCTGCAAGCGCCACGATCTGATCCTGGTCTCGGACGAGATCCACCACGATCTGGTGATGCCGGGATATCGCCATCAGGTCATGGCGACGGCCTGTCCCGACATTCTGGACCGGCTGGTCATGATGTCGGCCACCACCAAGACGTTCAACATCGCGGGCACGCATTCGGGCAATGTTATCATTCCCGATCCGGCGCTGCGCCAGCGGTTCGGGGGGCGGATGGCGGCGCTGGGGATCTCTCCCAACAGTTTCGGGCTGGCGATGGCGACGGCGGCCTACTCGGCCGAGGGCGCGGCGTGGCTGGATGCGCTGATCGGCTATCTCGACGGCAACCGTCAGGTGTTCGATGCAGGGATCGCCGCGATTCCAGGCGTGCATTCGATGCCGCTCGAGGCGACATATCTGGCCTGGGTCGATTTCGCCGGGACCGGCATGGCG
The DNA here is from genome assembly GCF_058747975.1 of Rhodobacter maritimus. NCBI lineage: Bacteria > Pseudomonadati > Pseudomonadota > Alphaproteobacteria > Rhodobacterales > Rhodobacter > Rhodobacter maritimus. The sequence goes on from NZ_CM179095.1 coordinate 122,947, forward strand.
CGGGACGAATTCACCGCGCGGGTCGAGAAGGGCGCGAAGGTCGCCGTCAATCACGGGCCAAGCTTCGGGACTGGGGGCGAGTCGTTCCTGCGTTTCAACCTTGCCACCCCGCGCGCCCGCGTGCAGGAGGCGGTTGCAAGGTTGCAGGAGGCATTTTCCGACCTTCAATAGGGGTGCCGCCCCACTCGCCCTACAGCCGTGGCAAAAGCGCGGCGGGGGCGTTCTCGTTGCGCACGAAATCCAGCGCGGGACGGTCGGTCACGGCGGTTTCGCGCTTGACGGTGCAGATCAGTTCGTCCCCCTCGATCTCGGAGGCGACGATCAGGCTGGTCAGGATGTGGCGGCTGCCTTCGTGAATCTCGACCAGGCCGCGCAACTGGCTGACCTGGGCGGCATCGAGGCTGAACCCGCCCCGCCAGCGGCGCAGGATCGGCCAGACAGAGCCTGCGGCATGCACGCTGAGGCGCGCGCGTTGCCGGGCGTCGCGGCTGCGTGCCTCTTTCAGCGCAAGAAGAACCTCTTTGGGCAGGACTTCCATCATCCCCTCCTGATGGTGTGGCGGCCGCATGTCCAAGGATGCGTGCGCAAAGGCAAAAATCAAGTTAACCTTTCAAGAATCCTCTGTGACAGCCCCCCCCGGCGGCATGTCGCGGCGGCCATTGTTGCGAAGATTGTCCCGAAGGCCGCGCCAGGCGGCCCATTGTTTGCGGAGTTGCCCGATGCGTCTGTTACTTGCCCTGTGCCTGTCCATGCTGATTCCCGGCGGGGCCCAGGCCGCCTGCGGGGGCGATTTCGGAGCGTTCGTCGAAGGACTCAAGGCCGAGGCGCGCGCCGCCGGGCTGCCGCCCGCGCAGGTCGACACGTTCTTCCGGGGTGTGCGTCAGAACGCGCGCGTGCTGAAGGCCGACCGCTCTCAGGGGGTCTTTCGCAAGACCTTCGCCGATTTCGCCAAGGCCGTCATCTCGCAGAACCGGATGAATAACGGCGCGGCCAATGCGAAGCGGCACGACAGGATTTTCGACCGAATTCAGGCCGAATACGGTGTGTCGCGCGGGGTTCTTCTGGCCTTCTGGGCGCTTGAGACCGATTACGGCCAGGTGCAGGGCGATTTCAACACGCGCGATGCGCTGGTGACACTGGCGCATGATTGCCGCCGGCCAGAGCTGTTCCGCCCGCAGGTGATTGCGGCGATGCGGCTGCACGCGCGCGGCGATTTCGACCCGGCCGGCACGACGGGCGCCTGGGCCGGAGAGATCGGGCAGGTGCAGATGCTGCCGCTCGACATACTGCATAACGGGATCGACGGGGATGGTGACGGGCATGTCACGCTCAAGACCTCGTCGGCGGATGCGCTGATGTCGGGGGCGAAGATGCTTGCGGATCTGGGGTGGCGCGCGGGCGAACCCTGGATGCAGGAGATCACGGTGCCGGAAACCCTCGACTGGTCGCGGACCGGGCTGACGACCCGCCTGCCCACCGCGGAATGGGCGCGCATGGGGGTGCGTGCCCGCGACGGCGCGCTTGCGCCGCATTTGCAGGGATCGGTCTTGCTGCCGATGGGGCGCAAGGGCCCCGCCTTCATGGTCTATCCGAATTTCGAGGTGCTGTTCGAATGGAACAAGAGCTTCGTCTATGTGACCACCGCGGCCTATTTCGCCACCCGGCTTGAGGGCGCCCCCCCCTTCCGTCCCGGCAATCCGGAGGCGGCGCTTGGGGATGCGCAGATGAAGGCGCTTCAGCGCAAGCTGGCGGCGCGCGGGCATGATGTGGGGGCGATTGACGGGATATTGGGCGCGCGCACCCGCGACGCGGTGCAGAAAGAGCAGGGCCGGTTGGGCCTGCCGCCCGATGCGTGGCCGACGCGCACGCTTCTCGACAGGCTCTAGGCAGGTCATGGGTGCCAGACTTGTTTCCGGACGCGCTGACCGCTAGTTAGGCAAAGGACCAGCCACTTTCGAACGCCGCAACCAGGCCAGCCACCGCATGCCGGGCCGTAAAGACGAGACAGTCGATTGCCAAGCCAGATGTTTTCCCGTGCCCTTCCAGTTCTTGGCCCTGTGCTTGTCGCGGCCGTCCTGTCGGGGTGCACCGCGCCGCCGCCCGCATCGGGCGTGCATGATCCCTACGAGGCCGAGAACCGCAAGGTGCATGCGTTCAACAAATCGGTGGACAAGGCCCTGTTTTCGGGCGGAAACAAGAAGGACGCGATCCCCGAGCCGGTGCTGCGCACAGTGTCGAATTTCGGGGGTAACCTTGGCTTGCCGGGCAAGGTTCTGAATTCGCTGCTGCAAGGGCGGCCGGAACCGGCGCTGAGCAATTCGTTCCGCTTCGTGATCAACTCGACCCTTGGCGTTGCGGGGCTGTTCGATCCGGCGGGGTCGTCCTTTGGCCTGCCCGAATCGGATACCGATTTCGGTGAGACGCTGCATGTCTGGGGCGCAGGCGAGGGTGCCTATCTGGAGTTGCCCATCCTGGGCCCCTCGACCGAGCGTGACCTTGCCGGCAAGGTCGTCGACAGCCTGATCGACCCGATGGGCTTCGTGCTGGACGGCGACGATGCCAAGATTGCGACCGCGGCCAAGATCGGCTCAAAAATCAGTGATCGGCTGCGGTTTGGCGACACAGTTGATTCGATCCTGCACGAGAGTGCTGATAGCTATGCCCAGACCCGCCTGCTGTATTTGCAGAACCGGCGGTTCGAGCTTGGAATGCAGGTTGAGAATGACGAGGATGCCTATGACCCATATGCGGACCCCTACGGCCAGTAACCCGACGCGCCGCGCGGCGCTTGGCATGATCGGCGGCGGTCTGGCGCTGAGCATGGCGCCCATGCCGGCCTTCGCGCTGAGCGATTCGCAGGCCCGCCAGCTGATCGACACCGCCCTGGGCGAAGTGAACGCGGCCATCGCCTCGGGCAAGAGCGGCGCGGCGCTTTACGCGGATTTCGAGCGGATCTTCGTGCGCTATGCCGATGTTCCGGTGATCGCGCGCTCGGCGCTGGGGGTTGCGGCGCGGGGGGCCTCGTCGGCGCAGATGGCGGCCTTCACCACCGCGTTCCGGGGCTATATCTCGCGCAAATACGGGCGGCGCTTCCGCGAATTCCAGGGCTCGCGCTTCGAGGTGACGGGCGTGCGGCCGGTGAAAAGCTTCTACGAGGTGAAGTCGATCGCCTATATGCGCGGCGAATCCCCGTTCGAGGTGCTGTGGCATGTGTCGGACAAATCCGGCAAGCACCTGTTCTTCAACATCATCATCGAAGGCGTGAACATGCGCGCCTCGGAGCGCATCGAGGTCGGCGCGATGCTGGACCGCCGGCGCGGCAATATCGACCAGCTGATCCAGGATCTGAAAAGCGCGGGCTAAGCCCGCCCGCTTGCGGGGGGCGGCTCAGTTGCCCCCCAGAACCCCCAGCACCTCGCGCAGGATGCGTTCAGCAATATCGGGCTCGCGCGTCTGTTGCGGCTGCGGTGCAACCGGGGCCGGGTCCCCGGCGCTGTAGACCTGGCCGCCATATTGCGGCGCGGTGGTGCGCCATTCGGACGGGTCGGCCATCGGCAGGGCGGTTGCGGGAAGCCCCTCTTCCACGCGCACCATCACCTCGCGCCAGATATCGGCGGGCAGCCCGCCGCCGGTCACGCCCGAGAGCGGGCGGTTGTCGTCGTAGCCCATCCAGACGCCCGTCACATAATCGGCGGTGAAGCCGATGAACCAGGCATCGCGCGCGGCCTGCGTGGTGCCCGTCTTGCCCGCCGCCTGGCGATCGGGCAGCCGGGCCCGGCCGCCGGTTCCGGCGGACACGACCTGATGCATCATGTAGGTCAGCTCTCGCGCGGCCTTTTGCGAGATTACGCGCTCTCCGATCCCGCCACCGGCGCCGAACAGCGGCTCTTGCTCGTCTTTCAGGCGCAGCTCGGTCAGGCCGTAGGGCCGCACCGAGGAGCCGCCGTTGAGAATGCCCGCAAAGGCGCCGGTCATTTCCAGAAGCGTCGATTCCGACACGCCAAGCGCAAGCGCGGGCCCGTCGGCCAGATCCGAGGCAAAGCCGAAATCGCCCGCGACCTGGCGCACCGCATCGCGGCCCACCGCTTCGGACACCCGCACGGTCGCCGTGTTCACCGAATTGGCCAGGGCCTCGGTCAGCGTGATCGGACCGCGATATTCCCGGCTGTAGTTCTTGGGCGACCAGGGGCCCGAGCCGCGGACGTTGATGGTCAGCGGCGCATCCTCGACGATCGTGTCGGGGGTATAGCCCATGTCGAGCGCGGCGGCATAGACGAAGGGCTTGAACGTGGATCCGGTCTGCCGGCGCGCCTGGGTCGCGCGGTTGAAGGCGCCGGACACTTTCGTCTTGCGCCCGCCCACCATGGCGCGCACCGCCCCGTCCGACGACATCACCACGACGGCCGCCTCGGCCTCGGAGCCTTCCTTGACCTTGGTCTCGAACACCTCGGCCAGGGCGGATTCCGCGGCCGCCTGAAGGCGCTGGTCCAGCGTGGTGTTGATGATGACATCCTCGGTCGTCTCGGTGGTCAGGAAATCGGGGGCGGCATCCATCACCCAATCGGCGAAATAGCCGCCCGCGCGTTTCTGCGCGGCCTCGGACAGGGTGGCGGGATTGGCCTTCGCGGCGGCATGCTGCTCGGCGGTCAGGTAGTTTTCGTCCCGCATCAGGGCCAGCACCATGCCCGCGCGGTCCTGGCTGCGTTCGAGGTTCGTGGTGGGCGCAAAGCGCGAGGGCGCCTTGAGCAGCCCCGCCAGCATCGCCGCCTGCTGCGGGTTCACATTCGCCGCCGAAATCCCGAAGTAACGCTGCGCCGCGGCCTCGAACCCGCGCGCGCCCGCGCCCATATAGGCGCGGTTGAGATAGATCGTCAGGATGTCGTCCTTGGAGTATTTCAGCTCCATGGCAAGGGCGTAGGGGATCTCCTTGATCTTGCGCTTCAGTCCGCCGGAACGGCAATCGTCCTCATAGGCGGCTTCGGTCTTCCAGATCTTGGGGTCGTATTCGACGCCGAGGCACAGAAGCTTCGCCACCTGCTGCGTGATGGTCGAGCCGCCATTGCCCGAAAACGGGCCGCGCCCTTCGGACAGGTTGATGCGGATCGCGCCGGCGATCCCGCGCGGAGAGATGCCCGCGTGGCGGTAGAAGCGCTTGTCCTCGGTTGCGACCACCGCGTTCTTGAGATGGGGCGAGACATTGGCCGCCGTGATCTGCCCGCCGAAGGTTTCGCCGCGCCAGGCAAAGACCTTGCCGTTGCGGTCCAGAAGCGTGACCGACCCGCGATGGCGGCCATCGAGAAGGGCGGTCATCTCGGGCAGGGTCGAATAGAAATAGAGCGTGGCCAGCCCCAGCACGAGGCCAAGCACGAAGGCCGTGCGCCAGCCGACGCCCCAGACGATGCGCCAGATCAGCCGGAACAGGCCAAGGATCGCGCCGACGAAAAGGCCGTGCTTGCGCGGCGTGCGGGCGCGTTTGCGCCGCGGGGGGCGTCCGCCACCCGGTTTGCCGCCGCTGCCTGCGCCGGTGCTTCTGGATCTGGGCTTGCTTGCCGGTTTCGCCGGATACCGCTTATCCGCCACCAGAGGGCCGCGCCGCCCACCCGTTCCCGCCATGAGTTACCGTTCCGATGCCTGTTGTTTTGCCCGGCACACTACACCGCCCCACCGGTGATGTGGAGCAGGTTCGGATCACGATTCGGTTTTGTTGCCGCCCAAAAACCGTGCAGTCATGCGCATTAGTGCAAAAATTGTGCAACCGCGCGCGTTTTCCGCCGAATTCCGGATCGCGTTTTCTTGTGCTGCAGGTGCGAAAAGCGCCTCCTTCGCCTGTGCGATGCCGTTGCCGGTGTCGAGAACGGGGCGACAATGAAAGGGATGACGACGTGAAACTCATCATTGCAGCGATCAAGCCATTCAAGCTCGAGGAGGTGCGCGAGGCGCTTACCACCATCGGCGTGCGGGGCATGATGGTGACGGAAATCAAGGGGTTCGGCGCGCAGTCGGGCCATACCGAGATCTATCGCGGTGCGGAATATGCGGTGAACTTCGTGCCGAAGGTGAAGCTTGAGATCGTGGTGGCCGACAATCTGGCCGACGAGGTGATCGAGACGATCCACCGGACCGCGAAAACCAACAAGATCGGTGACGGAAAGATCTTCGTGCTGGACGTGGCGCAGGCAATGCGCGTGCGCACCGGCGAAACCAACGACGATGCGCTTTGACGTGACGGAGCAGGGGAAATGGACATGAACAAGATTAAGAATATCTCTGGCCTTGCCGTCGCGGCTGCGTTCCTGGCAATGCCGGCGCTTGCGCAGGATGCGACGCCTGCCGCCGATGCCGCGGAAGCGGTGGTCGCCTCGGCGGTTCCGACCGATGTGGTCTGGATCCTGAACTCGCTTCTCTTCCTGATCGGCGGCTTCCTCGTGTTCTGGATGGCGGCCGGTTTCGCCATGCTGGAAGCCGGGCTCGTGCGCTCCAAGAACGTGACGATGCAGCTTCTCAAGAACGTGGCGCTGTTCGCCATTGCCTGCACGGCCTATTACCTGATCGGCTACAACCTGATGTATCCGCTGGGCAACTGGTCGATCGGTTCGGATGAGACGGGCGGCTATCTTGGCGCCTTTGCCATGGCCGCGCTGGAAGCGGTTGGCGTCGGGGCCGATGCGGTCGACGATTACAGCTATGCCTCCACCGGGTCGGATTTCTTCTTCCAGGTGATGTTCTGCGCCACCACGGCCTCGATCGTGTCGGGCACGCTGGCCGAGCGGATCAAGCTGTGGCCCTTTCTGGCCTTCACGCTGGTGCTGACCGCGCTGATCTACCCGATCCAGGCGTCGTGGAAATGGGGTGGCGGTTTTCTTGACGCGATGGGCTTCCTCGATTTCGCCGGCTCGACCGTCGTGCATTCGGTCGGTGGCTGGGCGGCGCTTGCCGGTGTGCTGATCCTTGGCCCGCGCCTTGGCAAATACAAGGACGGCAAGGTCGTTGCGATGCCGGGTTCCAACCTGTCGCTGGCCACGCTGGGCACGTTCATCCTGTGGCTGGGCTGGTTCGGCTTCAACGGCGCCTCGCAGCTTGCGATGGGCTCGATCGGTGATGCGGCCGATATCAGCCGGATCTTCGCCAACACCAATGCCGCGGCGGCCGGTGGCGTGATTGCCGCGCTGGTCCTGACCCAGCTTCTGTACAAGAAGCCTGACCTCACGATGGTGCTGAACGGGGCGCTTGCCGGTCTGGTCTCGATCACGGCCGAGCCGCTGACGCCGACGCTGGGTTCGGCCACGCTGATCGGTGCCTTCGGTGGCATCCTTGTGGTGCTGACCGTGCCGCTGCTGGACAAGCTGAAGATCGACGACGTGGTGGGCGCGATCCCGGTGCACCTGGTGTGCGGCATCTACGGCACGATCGCGGTGGTCTTCACCAACCCCGACGCCTCGCTGATGGTGCAGCTGACCTCGATCGTGGTGGTGGGCCTGTTCACCTTCATCGTCTCGGGTGTGGTCTGGTTTATCCTGAAGGCGACGATGGGGATCCGCGCCAGTGCCGAGGACGAGTATCTTGGCCTCGACAAGGCGGAACTGGGGATGGAAGCCTATCCCGAATTCGCCAAGGGCTGAGGTCGCGCCGCAGGAATGCAGAAGGCCCGGAGAAATCTCCGGGCCTTCTTTCGTGTCGGGAGGAAGGATCAGACGCCCGCGGCGATGATCGCGCGGGCAAGGACCGGCACCGACTTCGTGTTCAGCCCCGCGATGTTCAGCCGCGAATCGCCCACCATGTAGATCGCGTCGTCGACGCGCATCTTCTCGACCTGTTCGGCGGTGGCGCCGATGCGCGAGAACATGCCGCGATGCTGGGCGACAAAGTCGAAGCGGTCGGAATTCGACAGCTGGCGCAGCTCGGCCGCAAGCTGTTCGCGCAGGCCCAGCATGCCGCCCCGCACCTCTTCCAGTTCCGCCTCCCAATCGGCGCGCAGCGCGGGATCGGTCAGCACCATGGTCACCAGGCGCGCGCCGTGGTCGGGCGCGAAGGAATAGGTCTGACGGTTCAGATAGGCCAGCGTGCCCTGCGTGACATCGCGCGCGGCGGCATCGGACAGCACAAGAAGGATGCCGGTGCGTTCCCGGTAGATGCCGAAATTCTTCGAGCAGGAGGCCGCGATGATCACCTCGGGCAGGCGGCTGGCGATCAGGCGGGTGCCGGCCGCATCGGCCTCGAGCCCGTCACCAAAGCCCTGATAGGCCAGGTCGATCATCGGGACCGCACCCTTTGCGGCCAGCAGATCGGCCACGGCGGACCACTGTTCCAGTGTCAGGTTCGCCCCCGTGGGGTTGTGGCAGCAGCCATGCAGCAAGACCACGTCACCCGCCTTCACCGCGGCCAGATCCGCGAGCATCGCATCGAAGCTGACCGAGCGGGTCGCGTTGTCGAAATAGCGATAGGTCTTGTAGTCCTGCTTCATGAAGGCAAGGATCGACAGATGGTTCGGCCAGGTCGGGTCCGACACCCAGATCGTGCAGCCCGGATTGGCAAGGCGCGCCAGCTCGAACCCCTGCCGGCAGGCGCCGGTGCCGCCCACCGTGGCAAGCGCCGAGACGCGGTCCTTCGGGTAATCGGCGCCCAGCACCATGCCCGCCATCGCGGCATGGAAGGCCGGCTCGCCCGCAAGGGCGGTGTAGGTCTTGGTGGTTTCGCTTTGCCAAAGCTGCTGTTCGGCGGCCTTGATCGCGCGCATGACCGGGGTGTGGCCATCGGCATCCTTGTAGACGCCCACGCCAAGGTCGATTTTGCCCGGCCGCGGATCGGCCTTGAACTGCCCCATCAGCGCCAGGATCTTGTCGGGGGCCTGCGGTTTGAGGGTGTTGAACATCATGCTTCTCCGGTTGCGACGCGCAGGTCGTTGAACATGCCCCATTCCGCCCAGGATCCGTCATAGACCGCGTGGTTGCGGTGGCCGATGCGTTCCAGCGCAAGCGACAGCATTGCGGCATTGACGCCCGAGCCGCAGCTGCAGATCGCGGGTTTCGACAGGTCGACCCCGGCGGATGTGAACAGCGCCTTCAGGGCCTCGGGTGATTTCATCGTGCCGTCCTGCTCCAGAAGATCGCTCCAGGGAACGTTCTTCGAGCCGGGGATATGTCCCTTGCGCAGGCCGGGGCGGGGCTCGGGGTCCTGGCCGATGAAGCGGCCATGGGCGCGGGCGTCGATGATTTCGTGATCGCCCAGCTTCGAGGCATGGGCCACCTGCGTGACATCCTTCACCAGGTTTGCTTGGCGCTGCACGGTGATGTGGCGGTCACGCATCATGGGGGGCATGTCCTCGGTTTCGCGCCCCTCGGCCACCCATTTCGGCAGCCCGCCATCCAGAACGGCAATGTCGGACTTGCCCATCAGGCGGAACAGCCACCACACGCGCGGGGCCGAAAAGATTCCCGCCTGATCGTAGACCACGACCTGATGGCCGTCGCCCACGCCCATGGCGCGCATGCGGCTGATGAACTTCTCGACCGGGGGGGCCATATGCGGCAGATCCGAGCGGCTGTCGGCGATGTCGTCAATGTCGAAGAAGCGCGCGCCGGGAATATGGGCCTCGGCATAGCCGGCCTTCGCGTCGCGCTCCATCACGGGCAGGAACCACGAGCCGTCGAGAATGCGCAGATCCGGATCTTTCAGATGCGCTTCCAGCCAGTCGGTTGAAACCAGTGTCTTTGGGTCGTCCATGGCCATCCTGTGCCCTCCGCTCAACGGTTTTTTGCATAGCGGGGATGGGGCGGGCGGGCAAGTCCGGATGCCCTTGGGGAGGGGTCAGCCGCCTTGCTTAAGCAAGCGCTGTTTCTGGCGGTTCCAGTCGCGCTTCGCCTCGGTTTCGCGCTTGTCGGCGACCTTCTTGCCCTTGGCGATGCCGAGCTTCAGCTTTACCCGCCCGCGATCGTTGAAATACATCGACAGGGGAATCAGGGTCATGCCCTCGCGCCCCACGGCGTTCCAAAGCCGCGAGAGTTCCTTCTTCGAGACCAGAAGCTTGCGCCGGCGGCGTTCCTCATGTCCGAAGACGCCGGCCTGTTTGTAGGCCGCAATATAGGAGTTGATCAGCCACAGCTCTCCGCCTTCGACGCTGGCATAGCTTTCGGCGATATTGGACTGGCCTGTGCGCAGCGATTTCACCTCTGACCCGGTCAGCACGATGCCCGCCTCGAGGTCGTCCTCGATCGCGTAGTGGTAGCGCGCCTGCCGGTTTTCGGCGATCAGCTTGGAATTGGGGTCGGATTTCTTGGCCATGGTCGTCCTGAGATAGAGACGAAGCGCCGGTCTGTCCAGATCAACGCAGCGATGCGGCCTTGTCGCGGGTGCCCCGGCCAAAGGGCCGGGGCGCGGCGTCTAGTCTTCCAGCATGAGGGCTTCGGCCACGATATCGGACAGAAGTGCCTCAACCTGGTCCATCGGTCCTTCGGGATAGTCGCGGAACCCCACCGTGACCGTGCCGGGCGCTTCGGGGGTTTCATAGACAAAGATCCCGTAAGGGCAGAATTGCACGTTTGTGGGGTCGGCCTCCATCACGGCGCGCGAAACGGTGGCCGAGCAGAAGGAATAGATGTCGGCCGCGGTGAAGATCGTCCGCGTTGCCCCGACATCGGCCTTTGTGCGTTCCAGCATCTCGCCGGTATGGCTGACATGGTCGATGACGAGGCCCTGGCCGATGATGGCATTCTCGACCGCGAAGGTGACATTCTCGAAACTATCCTCGACCTGCCAGACATGGGCGTCCTGCGCGGCGGCGGCCGATGCGCCGAATCCGGCAATGACGAGGCTTGCAAGAAATCTGATATTCATGGGTTCTCCCTGGTGTCGGGCCGGGCCCTTCGGCGCGGCGGGGTTCCGGTGCGGACTGTGACGGCAAAACCTTTTCCTGCAAAGTGGTAACAACGCCGACTCGTCAACGTATTGTGAGGGGAAGGCCGGTGAAACGGCGCTAAATGAACCAAGGCAAGGCAAGGAGAAGATAATGACTTTGCGCAAATGGCACAGCCCGGGCTGGTCGGAAGTAACGCCGAAATCCCATTACCTGACCCGGCGCGCGCTGATGGCGGGGGCGGGCGCGGCGGTGTTTGCGGGCGCTATCGCCGACCCTTCGGCGGCCAAGGTGGTTGCGAAGCCCTCGATCTATTCCACGGATGCCCCGCCAAACACCTTCAAGGAAATCACCACCTACAACAATTTCTACGAATTCGGCTGGGACAAGGGCGATCCGATGCGCCATGCGGGCAAGCTGACCGTGGACCCCTGGTCGATCGAGATCGGTGGCCTGGTGGAGCGGCCGGGAAGCTATCCGCTTGACGATATCCTCAAGCCCGTCACGCTTGAGGAACGGATCTACCGCCTGCGCTGCGTCGAGGCGTGGTCGATGGTGGTGCCGTGGATCGGGTTCGAACTTGCCGCGCTGCTGGAGCGTGTGGGCGTGAAGCCTTCCGCGAAATATGTGGCCTTCACCACGCTTCATCGCCCGCATGAGATGCCGGGCCAGCAATCCGGGGGAATCGACTGGCCCTATGTCGAGGGATTGCGGCTGGACGAGGCGATGCACCCGCTGACGATTCTGGCCACCGGCCTTTACGGTGAAGAGATGCCGAAGCAGAACGGCGCGCCGATCCGCCTTGTCGTGCCGTGGAAATACGGCTTCAAGTCGATCAAGAGCATCGTGAAGATCGAGCTGACCGAACAGGAGCCGCGCACGACGTGGAAGGAACTCCAGCCGCGCGAATACGGCTTCTATGCCAATGTGAACCCCGAAGTGGACCATCCGCGCTGGTCCCAGGCCTCTGAACGCGTGATTGGCGCGGGTATCTTTGCGCCGCGCAAGCCAACGCAGATGTTCAACGGCTATGGCGAGCATGTGGCGAGGCTGTATTCGGGCATGGATCTGGCGAAGAACTACTGATGCAGATGGCAGCCTCACTTAGCGGCGCGTTTCGCCGCGTGCCGCCCGGTGCGGTTTATCTGGCGGGATTGCTGCCTTTGGCGTGGATCGTCTGGCTTGGCGTTCAGGGCGGGCTTGGG
>NZ_CM179095.1:140000-2102500 GCF_058747975.1 Rhodobacter maritimus
AAGCCCCAGTAAACGGCGGCCGTAACTATAACGGTCCTAAGGTAGCGAAATTCCTTGTCGGGTAAGTTCCGACCTGCACGAATGGCGTAACGATCTCCCCGCTGTCTCAAACGTGGACTCAGCGAAATTGAACTGTGTGTCAAGATGCACACTACCCGCGGTTAGACGGAAAGACCCCATGCACCTTTACTATAGCTTCGCACTGGCATCAGGATTGTGATGTGCAGGATAGGTGGTAGGCTTCGAAGCGGGGACGCCAGTTCCCGTGGAGCCTCCCTTGAGATACCACCCTTCGCACTCTTGATGTCTAACCGCGGTCCGTTATCCGGATCCGGGACCCTGCGTGGTGGGTAGTTTGACTGGGGCGGTCGCCTCCCAAAGAGTAACGGAGGCGCGCGAAGGTTGGCTCAGAGCGGTCGGAAATCGCTCGTTGAGTGCAATGGCAGAAGCCAGCCTGACTGCAAGACTGACAAGTCGAGCAGAGACGAAAGTCGGCCATAGTGATCCGGTGGTCCCGAGTGGAAGGGCCATCGCTCAACGGATAAAAGGTACGCTGGGGATAACAGGCTGATGATGCCCAAGAGTCCATATCGACGGCATCGTTTGGCACCTCGATGTCGGCTCATCTCATCCTGGGGCTGGAGCAGGTCCCAAGGGTATGGCTGTTCGCCATTTAAAGAGGTACGTGAGCTGGGTTTAGAACGTCGTGAGACAGTTCGGTCCCTATCTGCCGTGGGTGTAGGATACTTGAGAGGAGTTGCCCCTAGTACGAGAGGACCGGGGTGAACGTTCCACTGGTGGACCAGTTATCGTGCCAACGGTAGTGCTGGGTAGCTATGAACGGACAGGATAACCGCTGAAGGCATCTAAGCGGGAAGCCCCCCTCAAAACCAGGTATCCCTTGAGAGCCGTGGAAGACCACCACGTCGATAGGCCGGAGATGTAAGCGCAGCAATGCGTTCAGTTGACCGGTACTAATTGCTCGATAGGCTTGATTTGATCCAGTAGAAGCCAGGCTTCCAATGGATCGAAAGCAGGTATACGCAATAACTTGACTTGGATACGCTTCTTCCTCGGTTTGGTGGTCATAGCACGAGCAAAACACCCGATCCCTTTCCGAACTCGGCCGTTAAGTGCCGTCGCGCCAATGGTACTGCGTCTCAAGACGTGGGAGAGTAGGTCACCGCCAAACCTAGAAAGAAGCGATACGTTCTCTCGAAACGATCACGGCCCCAAAGCACATAACCATGCCCAAGGGGCCCATACAACGCGGGAACATGAGCGCCCGCAACGGAAGACCGACGCGCGATCGAAACCCCGCGCAACGCTTCCGCCAGGGGACCAAAGCACAAACCCCTGACCCAAAACGCTCAACGGACGCGGGGTAGAGCAGCCCGGTAGCTCGTCAGGCTCATAACCTGAAGGTCGTAGGTTCAAATCCTACCCCCGCAACCAAAATAATCCAATAATAACAACGATAGGGCGCCCCACGGGGCGCTTTCCGCGTTTGGGCCAGGCGAGCCGGTGCTACACCGGTGCTACACGCAAGAGCAAACTTGGGCGGGGAGCAGACAGGGGCACGGCTCCCTGGTCAGCGCAAACCAGGCAACGGAATAAGTGGGCGGAGAGCGGAAATTTGCTGCAGTATGGTCGAAAGTCATCGAGGGGCGGGAAGTGTCCCTAGGTCAGATCATGCTAGAAGCGAAGCCATGCTTTCCTTATGTTCTGGAAGACTACCGAGTCAGAAAGGCGCGAACCCGACGCTCCCATGTTCCGCGAATTGCTTCTGGCCGAGATGAGGGGCCACTGCCGATAACAGGCGCAACGCAAGATCTAGATCGGTGACCGACGGCGTATCGCATTCATCAAGAAGGACCCGCACCCCTTGAGATGCATGGCTTTCGTCGGGCGTACGCCCATAGAATTCCGGAATAGACAGCACGCAATCGAAGGGACCGACAACGATCCGAACCCAAAGTGCCAGCTATCCGATCAGAAGGATGCAATCAAATGATGATCTGCAAGGCCGACTTCGAAGACCTGTTTCCTGACCTTTTTCCACCTGAACCAGCGCCCACCATGCGCCAGGCGTCATCGTCATCAGGTGTGGAGCATGTTGCCCTTTGGGAGGGTGCCCTCGACCTGATCTTACCAGTCAATCATAAACGCGCAGTGGCATCTGGTCCCAGTCTGCAAGGTGGCTATGGTATGCGGCGGCTTGCCCGGACCGACGCGTTGGAGGCGATCACACCTGTTTTCCTAACCCTTGCATTCCCATGGACCATGTTTTTGGGACCTGCGTGGATGACGACCCAAAACCCTTCTCGATAGTCTCTACCATCCGAGTCTCTTTCCTGATGCATCCGCTAGAGTTAGGACCTTCTGCTGGTGGACAACGATACTTTATCATTAAAAGACTCAAAAACACACGTTAAGGTTGATTAAAAATTTCAGTCAGGCAAACTATGATCTGTAATCCTAACAGCGAGCGCGGATAGCATGCCGTCACCGAACATCTTTCCAACCGAAGTCGCCTTGTCGGCCGATGCGACACGCAAGCATTGGTGCATCAGCTTGTTTGACGACGCTGTCGTACTCGTTATAGCGGGCATATATCTCGCCTGTGGTGGTGCATGTGACTTATGCTCACATGTTCGAGGGATCTTCGCGATCCGGGGCAGTACAAGAGATCTGAAGATTGAGCACCTTGTGAGATGCCAGCAAAAAAAGAGGAACATGCATCAAACAAACGTATTTCCCTCGGCGAACCAGAATCGACCATTGTTGCCAAGAAACCCAAAGCAGGGATCTGGTTCGGCCGACTGTGCAGAACTTCAGGCACGGGTCATAGAACTGGAAACCGTGGTTGCAGACTACGCCCAGTGTTACGGACTTACGGAATCCGCACGACGGGCTATGGCAAGCCGCCGATAAAATCTTGACTGGAGGATGCTCGTGTTGTCCGCCCCGACTGGCATCGCACATGAGGACAAAATGGGCATGCCAAAGGTTTCATTCACGCGCATCGACAAGCTCCTATCTTCCATGGGATATGGCACGCGTAAGGACATCGCGCTGTTGGCGCGGTCCGGCGGTATTGTTCTCGATCAGATCAAAGTCACGGACGCCACCTTACGCATTCCAGTCAGTGCGGATTTGCCGAACCGCTTGAGGGTCAAGGACAGGGTGCTAGATCCCCTCGTGGGTATGATCATCATGATGAACAAACCTCTGGGCGTGACCTGTTCGCACAAGGAGGCGGGCGCGCTGGTATATGAATTGCTTCCCAAGCGCTGGAGGCGGCGTAATCCGATGATCTCGGCGATTGGCCGCCTGGACAAGCATACCTCGGGGCTATTGCTGCTAACCGATGATGGTGTGCTGTTGCATCGCGTGAGCAGCCCCAGAAGCCAAATAAGGAAGACCTACCGTGTGAAACTCGCGCGTCCGCTCAACGGGACGGAAGCATCACTCTTTGCCTCGGGCACATTGATGCTCAGGGGGGAGGAAAAGCCGCTTGCGCCTGCGGTATTGGAGGTGGTCTCGGAAACGGAGGTCTTGCTCATTGTGACTGAAGGCCGTTACCATCAGGTGCGACGCATGTTTGCCGCAGTAGGCAATTTCGTTGAGGCCCTGCGGCGCGAACGTCTGGGCGATCTTTGCTTGCCTGAAAACCTTGAACCCGGTCAGTGGAGGCTGCTGAGAAAAGAAGAGATCGCCCTGATCTTTCGTTAACCCGCGTGATTGGCTCAGATCACTCCAAGCATCCGCATCGCTTCGGCAACCCGCACGAAACCGGCGATGTTTGCGCCCAGAACGTAGTCGCCAGGAGCGCCATATTCTTCGGCAGTTTCAGCACATCGGTCATGGATGCTCTTCATGATCTGCGCCAGCCGCTGTTCGGTCTGTTCGAAACTCCACCGATCGCGACTGGCGTTTTGCTGCATCTCCAATGCCGAGGTCGCAACGCCCCCTGCGTTCGCGGCCTTGCCAGGGCCGAACAGAATGCTGGCATCGCGCAGGATGCGGATCGCCTCGGGCGTACAGGGCATATTAGCGCCTTCGCCGACAGCCAGAACACCATTCTTGACCAGTGATTTCGCGTCTTTGCCTGTAAGCTCGTTCTGGGTAGCCGAGGGCATCGCCACGTCACAAGGCAGATCCCAGACAGACCCCTTCCCGACAGGTACAAAATGAACCCCGTCCCCACGTAACCGGGCATATTCCGAAATGCGCTTGCGGCGAACGGTCTTGATCTCCTGCAGAAGCGCAAGGTCGATCCCGGCTTCATCTATGATGTAGCCACTGGAATCCGAGCAGGCGATTACCGTGCCGCCGAAGTACTGCACCTTTTCGATGGTATGGATGGCGACATTGCCCGCACCCGAAACAACCACGCGTTTACCGTCAAATCCGGTCTGGCGAGTTTCAAGCATGGCCTTGGTAAAATAGGTGTTGCCGAAACCAGTCGCCTCGGTTCGGGCACGGGACCCGCCGTAGGCAATGGCCTTGCCGGTGAATACGCCTGATTCATAACGGTTCGTTAGGCGCTTGTACTGACCGAACATGTATCCGATTTCACGCCCGCCCACACCGATATCGCCGGCCGGGACATCCGTCTGTTCGCCCAGATGGCGATGTAATTCGGTCATCAGCGACTGGCAGAAGCGCATGATCTCGCCATCGGATTTTCCCTTGGGGTCGAAGTCTGTCCCGCCCTTGCCGCCGCCGATCGGCAGACCGGTCAGCGCGTTCTTGAAAATCTGTTCGAAGCCCAGGAACTTGATGATCCCTAGGTTGACCGAAGGGTGGAAGCGCATCCCGCCCTTGTAAGGGCCGAGGGCCGAGTTGAACTGGACACGAAAACCGCGATTGATCTGGACGTTGCCCTGGTCGTCAACCCACGGAATACGGAAGATGATCTGGCGTTCGGGTTCGCAGATCCGTTCGATGAGTGCTTGTTCAAGATAATCGGGGTTCTTCGCTACAACACGCCCGAGGCTTTCCATCACCTCATGCACGGCCTGATGGAATTCCGGCTCGCCGGCATTGCGCCGCATTACTTCGGCGAGAATCGGTTGTAGCTTTTCATCGATATTCTTCATGTACCCATCACATTTTGGGGAAGGCGTTGGTCGGGCGGTGAATATGTGGGCGGATTTGTTGCGCCATGCCCAGTATTGAAGCAGTTATTTGATCCTCAACCATTGCGCAAGCCGTTCTCAGTTAAGATGAGATCGAGCGGAGTGTCATAAGCTTGTGGGTAGATGGTTGTGAGCTGCGCCGCATTGAACCCGATGCCTATAACAAAGGGTTTCGGGTTCAGCGCTGTCAGCGTCCAGTCGAAATAACCTCCACCATAGCCTAGACGATAGCGATCCGCCATCAAGCCGACGAGGGGCGCAAGCACGATGCCGGGCGTGACGACGGGTGCGTATGGGGGTGGGGCGGGAATATTCCAATCGCCGCGCACCATGCGGGTTTCGGGCGTCCAGCGGCGGAAGGTGAGCGGGGCCGCCCTTGCTTCGACTAGCGGCAGGGCGACGGTAACTCCGATCTCGTGCAGATCTGCCATCAGCGGGCGGAGGTCGGGTTCGCCCTCGATCGGCCAATAGGCGGAAAGCACCATGCCCTGTGCCCCGCCGAAGCGCTCTTTCAACACCTGTCGCAGATGCCCGGCCACCGCTTCGCCGATCTGCGCGCGTTCATCAACAGTTAGCGCAAGACGCGCAGCGCGCAGGCGGGTGCGTTCGGCCTTGCGCCAGCGGGCCAAGTCGCGTGCCTTTTCGGAATCGACCGCCAGCGGATCGAAATAATCCGGCGCAACCTCGGCGGCATAGCAGGGTGGTGAGGAAAAGCTGCTTTGGCATCGGAAACTCTTGAATTCGTCGCTCATGACATCGCCTAGAAACCGTTTCAAACCGTGCCCTTCAGGATATGGCGGGCTCGTGCGACCATCGTGTCCAGACGCGCGGCGGCGGGCGGAACATCATTGAGCACACCTATCCCCCGACCGGCATAGAGCGCCATCTCTTCGAGATTGCCGGTTGTTGTCCGCAGGGGCGAATCCGTGCTGAAACGCAGGCGCGGCCGATCGTCATCATGGGCGATGACCTCGCGTGGCAGACTGTCGGGATCATGGCCCAGGTAATGCCCTTCCAGCCTGTCGGTCACGCTGTTGGCGATCACCCGTACCGCCGCGCCCTTCGGCCAGTTCAGAACGAAGACATCGGTCAGCACTGTGTCGTCGCCCGTGGCCTCGACGATGCGGGACTTGTGGTAGGGGTGGGCGAAAGATTCCCTGGTCGCCAAAAAGGCCGTCCCGCATTGCACGCCATCGGCGCCGATGGCCAGTGCGGCGGCAAGGCCCTCGCCCGTTGCGATCCCACCCGAGATGACGACCGGCAGGTCGGTCTGCGCAAGGATCTGCTCAGCCAGCTCGAAGGCCGGATGCCGCCCGTGAACATGGCCGCCTGCCTCGACGCCCTGTGCGATGATCACATCCGCCCCGGCCTCTTCGGCGATCCGCGCCGCCTCGACCGTTCCGACCTGGTGCAGTACAAGGCAACCCGCGCGTTTCACGCGGGCCACCACGTCCGTCATCACGTCCCAGAAGAAGCTGAAGGCCGGCACGCCAAGATCGAGGCAGCAGGCGATCTGCACATCAAGCAATCCTGGCTCGGTCGCCGCCGGGATCAGGTTGACGGCAAAGGGCCGGTCCGTCGCGTTCCGCAGCGCGGTAACCTCTGCGGCGATCAAGGCCGGGTCTTCGCGCACCATACCCAGCATCCCATAGCCGCCTGCATTGGCCACTGCAGCGGCCAGTTCCCAGCGGGAAACGCCGCCCATACCGGCCAGCAGTACGGGCTGGTCGCATCCCAGCAGGTCGCAAAGTGGTGTGTGCAGCGGAGCCTTTCGCCGGTCCGTCATATTTGCCCCTCCCGTTTCAGCCATCGGTGCAGGTAATCGCGCAACACGATGGCGTTGTTATGCGCCTCGTTCTTCGAGGCATGAAGCAGGGTGACGGCGCCCTCGCGCATATTCGGCAAGTTCGCGCACCAAATCATCATGGACCGCAAGTTCCGTCTCGTAGCGCGTGGTGAATGCCTGCCACTGATCGGGGTGGTCGTGGAACCATTACCGCAACTCATCGCTCGGTGCGATCTCATTGCACCATTGAAACAGCCGGGCGCGGGCCCTCGCCACACCGCGCGGCCATGGACGGTCGACGAGTATCCGCTTGTCGTCCGAAATGCGGGCCGCGCGATAGATCCGCTTGACGCGGATAGGTTCGCCGGGGGCATCGGGGATGGGCGGCCTTGCCGGTGGCATCAGCTGTCCCGCTTGTCCGAGCCGCCCATCACCTCCACCGCCTTCAGTGCATGGGCCCAGGAGGCGCCGGCGCGCATTTCCGCGGCGACCCAGATCGCCTCCATGACCTGTTCGTCCGAGGCACCCGCACGCCGGGCCGCCTTGACATGGCCCTCGATGCACCACGGGCATTGGGTGACATGTGCGACCGCCACGGCGATAAGCTGCTTGCTTCGTGCATCCAGCGCACCCTCGGCGAACACCACTTTGGAAAAGGCGCGGAAGGCGTCCTCGGCCTCCGGTGCCAGGGCATGACGCCGCTCGACGAGGTCCTTGGTCGGCCTGGGAAGATGCAGGTCAGACATGGCCTGCGCCACGGGTTTCGAATTGCGGGAACAACACGTCGTTTTCCAGCCGGATATGGGCCGCAAGGTCCTCAAGGAATTCACCGAGCCCGGCATAGAGTCGCGTCCAGCTTCGGCAGGCGCCTTCCGGCAATGTCAGGCCGTTCGTCAGATGCCGGACCTCTTCGACCTCTGCCTCATGGTCGTCGTGATCCGCGCGCATCGCCGCGATCGGCGCGTCCAGCCCCGGTGCCGCGTTGCGAATGGCGGGAAACAGGATCAGTTCCTCTTTCTTCATGTGCACCTCAAGCGCGCCGATCATCCGGCGCAGCAACGCGGCCAGCCCGGCAGGAACTTCCGCCTGCCCGGCATGGATGATTTCCACCTTTTCCGACAGCTCCGCCAGTTCGGGCAACTGGGCGCGATGTTTCGCATGATATTCCGCTTCGATGTAGCGGGTGAGGTCGGAGGGATCTTGCGGGGGTATCGGTTTCGTCATGTCGATATCCTTTGGTCAGAGCAGGGAAGGGACGGCTCGGGGTCTGACATCCTCAACCGCCATGCACAGCGAGCGTGCGATCCGCTCGGCACGTTCGATGACATGCGCGGCGCCCTCGGGCGGGCAGGTCTCGGCCGCGGTTTCGCGGAACAGCACAAACCAGCGTTCGAAATGACCCCATTCTACCGGCAGGGTCACATGGGCCGGCATCGGGGCGCCATGATAGCGCCCCGTCATCAGCGCGACCGAGGACCAGAAATCCACCATGCGTTCCAGGTGCGGGCCCCAATCGGAAATCCGGGTGGCGAAGATCGGGCCGAGAACGGTGTCGGTGCGCACCTTGTCATAGAAGCGATGCACCAGTTCGGTCAGGTTTTCCTCGCTCAAACCGGTCCGAGCCATGATCTCGGCGGTCATTCGCGGCCTAGCGGAAATGATCTGGGGATTTGCAGAGGACATCGGGTTCTCGGGAATTTGAACTTGATTCTCATGCTACATCTGCTAAATAGGTATTGTAAATACCGATTTATGGATAGCGGAACAACATGAATCTCACATCCTTTACCGATTACGGACTCCGAATGCTGATGAGGATGGCGAGCGATCCCGGCCAGGCATTCTCGACGGCGGATATGGCAGAGGAGTTCAAGCTGTCCCGCAACCATCTGACAAAGATCATGCAGCGGCTCGCACAGGGGGGCATCGTGGAGACCCGACGCGGGGTGAATGGTGGAGCCGTCTTGCGGTCCAGCCCCGCCGAGATCCGGCTTGGCGATGTCGTGCGGCTGCTCGAACAGGGCCAGGCATTGGTCGAGTGTTTCAGGCCGGGGGGAGGAGACTGCACGATAGACTGCTGTTGTCGTCTGAAATTACGGCTTCGCCAGGCTGAAAGCCGGTTCATCGAAGACCTGAACAGATCGACCCTTGCCGATATCGCTCTTCCCGAACGGGTAGCTGCATGACGAAGAAAGGCAGAACAGGATGACAGAAACGCTGTCCGTTTCCGAGCGCCGGATTGCCATGGTCCTGTCGGCCCTTCTGGCCGTGATGGGCCTTGCAATGGCAGCCGCCGCACGCCAAGGGGTCATGTCCGTGCATGGGGTCATGGCGCTCGGGCTTGGAATTTGCCTGACGTTTCTGCTTGGTGGCGCACTCTATGACCCCGAGCCTCCGGCCGATCGGCTGCGCCGTTACTACGACGCGCCTACCCGGTTCGGAATCGTCATGACGCTGATCTGGGCATTGATTGGCATGGGCGTCGGCGTATGGGTTGCGGCGTTGCTCTATTGGCCAGAGGCAACGCCACTCTGGCCGGCGACCAGCTTCGGCCGTCTGCGCCCCGTGCATACCACCGGCATCATCTTCGGCTTTGGCGGCAACGCGCTGATCGCGACCTCGTTTCACGTCCTGCAACGCACCTCTCGCGCCCGTCTGGCCGACTCTGTCAGCCCTTGGGTCATACTCATCGGCTACAACCTGTTCTGCGCCTGGGCCATCACCGGCTATCTGATGGGCTCGACCCAGTCCAAGGAATATGCCGAGGCCGAATGGTATGCGGACCTGTGGCTCGTGGTGATCTGGGTCACCTATTTCGTGCTTTACATTCGAACGCTCGCCCGTCGGAACGAACCGCATATCTATGTCGCCAACTGGTATTACCTGGCCTTCATCCTGGTCGTGGCGATGCTGCATATCGTCAACAACCTTGCCCTGCCGGTGCGGTTCACCACGGCCGAAAGCTTCCCGGTCTGGTCGGGCGTGCAGGATGCCATGGTGCAATGGTGGTATGGCCACAACGCGGTCGCCTTTTTCCTGACCGCCGGATTCCTGGGGATGCTCTACTATTTCCTGCCTGTCCGGTCGGGCCGGCCGATCTGGTCCTACCGCCTCTCCATCGTCAGTTTCTGGGGCATCACGTTCTTTTATATCTGGGTCGGTTCGCACCACCTGCATTACACCGCGCTGCCCTATTGGGCGCAGACGCTGGGGATGACGTTCTCGGTCATGCTGCTGGTGCCCAGCTGGGCCTCGGCGGGCAATGCCATCGCCACGCTGAACGGCGCCTGGCACAAGGTGCGCGATGACGCGACGCTGCGCTTCATGTTCGTCGCCGCCGTGTTCTATGGGCTGTCCACCTTCGAGGGGTCGTTTCTTGCCATCCGCCCCGTGAATTCGCTCAGCCATTATACCGACTGGACCGTGGGCCACGTCCATTCCGGCACGCTTGGCTGGGTCGCCATGATCGTCTTCGGCGCGATCTATACGCTCGTTCCTCAACTCAGCGGCAAGACAGAAATGGCCTCACCCCGCGCGATCGAATGGCATTTCTGGCTCGCCGTCACGGGCACGCTTGTCTATGTCGTGTCGATGTGGAACGCCGGCATCACCCAAGGGCTGATGTGGCGCGCCTATGACGCGAATGGCACGCTGTCCTACAGCTTTATCCAGTCGGTTCAGGCGATGGCCCCCTATTACCTGCTGCGCACGATCGGGGGCGGGCTGTTCCTGGCCGGAGCGGCGATCTGCGCCTGGAACTGCCGTGCCACGATGCGCGGCGCGGCGGGCCACGCCACCGACCGCCCCCTTGTCGTGCAGCCGGCGGAGTGAGCCCATGCTGAAACTGCACTACAATCTCGAAAAGATCTCCATGGGGCTGGTGACCGCAATCATCGTGGCCGCCTCGATCGGCGGTCTCGTCGAAATCGCACCGCTCTTCACCATCGACGAGACCGTCGAACTTCCCGATGATCTGCGTCCCCATACCCCGCTGGAGCTGGCCGGGCGCGAGATTTATATCCGCGAGGGTTGCTATGCCTGCCACAGTCAGATGGTGCGCAGTCTGGCCGACGAGCTGGACCGCTATGGCCCCTATTCGCTTGCCGCGGAAAGTGCCTACGATCACCCGATGCTCTGGGGATCGAAGCGGACTGGCCCGGATCTGGCCCGACTGGGCGGAAAATACTCCGATGACTGGCATGTGGCACACCTGATCGACCCGCGCAGCGTGGTGCCGGCCTCCATCATGCCGTCCTATCCCTGGCTGACACGAACGCTCGACACCGCTTTGTTGTCTGACTCCCTGGCCGCGCTGGCCTGGCTCGGGGTGCCCTATGACGAAGACATGATCGCGTCGGCGGAAGCCGATGCACTGGCGCAAAGCCGTCCTGACAGCGACGCGACAGACGGATTTCTGGAGCGCTACGGTGAGCGGCCCGCCCTTCGGGTTTTCGATGGAGATACGGCGCGGCTAACCGAGATGGATGCTCTTGTCGCCTATCTCCAGTCTCTTGGCACCTTGACCGATGCACCCAATCGGACACTGGCGGAGGCGGCACAATGACACATGACATCCTGGTCTATCTGTCCAAGACCGTCGGCCTGATCTGGCTGATGGGATTTTTCCTGATCGTCGTGATCCGTGCCTACAGCCCCGCGCGCCGCAAGGCATATGACGCCGCCGCACGGTCCGTCCTTCAAGGCGAGGGCGACCCAGATGAGTAGCCCAACCGATCCGAGGCAACTGCCAGGGGCCGATCCGCATACCGGCAACCGCAAGGTCGATCCGGTCACCGGCCATGATACGACGGGCCACGACTGGGGCGGCATCACCGAATTGAACACCGCGTTTCCGAAGATCGTTATCTGGGCACTGGTGTTGACGTTTCTTTATTCGGTGGTCGCCTGGATTCTCTTGCCGGCCTGGCCGACCGGACGCGACTACACACGCGGGTTGCTTGGGCTGGATCAGGGCGAAGAGGCGATCAAGGGGTTTAGCGATCTTTCTTACAGACGGCAGGATTGGCTGTCGCGGTTTTCGGATGACAACTTCGATGCCTTGCGCTCCGATGCGACCCTGATGTCGGCCGCGATGCCCGCCGCGGCACGTCTGTTCGCCGACAATTGCGCGGCCTGCCATGGCACGCTTGGGCAAGGCGGGCCGGGCTTTCCGACGCTGTCTGACAGCACATGGCTCTGGAGTGGAGAACCCGGAGAAATCGCCACGACGATCCGTCACGGCATCAATGCTGAAGACCCTGACACGCGCTACGCCGAAATGCCCGCCTTTGACTGGATGGAGCCCCCGGATCGGATGGCCCTTGCCGAATTCGTAGCTGAGCTACCGAAGGGATCTGCCGATTTTGAGAGTTCTTCCGGCGCATTTTTTGCTGAAAACTGCAGTTCCTGCCACGGCGAGACCGGGGCCGGCGGCCTCGAAATCGGCGCACCGTCCCTCACGGACGAGGCCGTAATCTATGGCCAGGATGCGGAAACCGTGATGCAGACGCTCCGGCGCGGCCGCCACGGCGTGATGCCTGCCTGGGCGGGCCGATTGTCGGATTCCGAAATCAGCCTTCTGGCCCTCTATGTTTCGCAACTTGCTCAACACGATGGAGGCACGCGATGACGCCGGGCGCTCAAAAGCGGCTGGCGATCGGAGCTGCATTGGCGGCTCTTCTGCTGTTTCTTGGTGCGAATGCGCATTTGCTGACCGTTGCCCTGCACTCGCAACCGGAATGCCGCGAAGCTGCAGGTCTGATCCCGGCAAGACGAGCCTGCTGAAAGGAGAACGGGATGCTGGAACCACTTCCGACCCTTCGCAATCCGGACCGGCCTGCCTCACCCTATGCACGCGCCCTGCCGGCATCTTCGGCGCTGGATTGGCTTCAGGCCGGTTGGCGGGATGTGCGCATGGCGCCCTGGTCCAGCCTTGCCTACGGGGTGTTCCTGACGCTGATATCCTATGCGGTTCTGTGGGCACTCCACATGAGCCATCTGTTGTATCTCGCGCTTCCCGCCATTTCCGGCTTCCTGATTGTCGGTCCGTTCCTGGCGATCGGCCTCTACGAAAAGAGCCGCAGGCAGGCGCGGGGTCAAAAGGTGGCGTTTTCCGACATTCTGGTGTTTCGGCCGGCGTCAGGAGGGCAATTGGCCTATGCCGGACTGCTGCTCGGCCTTCTCATCCTGTTCTGGCTCAGGGCGGCTGATCTGCTCTATGCACTGTTTTTCGGCCTTTTCCCTTTCCCCGGCGCGGAGGAGGCGTTGACCAATGTGTTGACGACGCCCCGGGGGTGGGCGCTGATCGCTACAGGCACCCTGGTGGGAGGGCTGTTCGCAGCCTTTGCCTTCGCGGTCAGCGTCTTCTCCATTCCCATGCTGGTCTCGCGCAAGACCGATGCGCTAAGCGCCATGGGGTTGAGCTTCATGATGACGGTACAGAACCTGCGCCCTATGCTGGCCTGGGCTGTGGTCGTCGTTTCGGGAGTTGGACTGTCAGCGGTTACCGGCCTTACCGCACTGATCATTCTCTTTCCAGTTCTTGGGCACGGTACCTGGCACGCCTATCAAGCGATCTCTGGCGAGGGACGATGAGTCTTTTTCTGCTCATACCCCTCTCGATAGGCCTCGGCCTCGTGGGTCTTTGCGCCTTCTATTGGGCGCTCAAGAGCGGGCAGTTCGATGACCCTGATGGCGCTGCATGGCGCATTATCTCCGCAGATCACCCACTCGAAACGGCAGGAAAATCCGATTGCAAGCTTGTTCCCGGCGCTCAGGACGGCAACGCCCAAAGAGGGCGATGGCCCGGCGAATAAACTTGCACGAGTGGGCGTGCTGAGGGGAAGCGGGGACAACGGAGTTCTCCGTGCCAAATTTTGGAAGCATGCGATGGCACCCAATTTCAGGAAGGTTCTCGACGTTAATACGATTGCCTTTTGAACATGCCGCTTCCTTGAAGCCAGCCTTCTTTTTTGTTCTTTCGGTGGTATAGCTCCGAGCGTCGAAGCTACCCAGTCTGCTGAGGTGCGGCCGATATCGGCAGGGTAAGAGCTTGTATTTCCGACTATGTCGTTCACCCCTGCGCACAGCCGACTGTCCCAACCACCAAGGATCGAGCCGACACCTGCCGCTGACCGGAGGAGGTCGCATCACCTCTGCCATGCCACAAAGCGCTCGACATGGCTCATCCCTCCGACAACTGCGTGCAGTGGTTCAGCACAGCGGACATGTTTACCTACCGAATTCAGTCTTAAGGAAATTCCACACCACCGAAATCCGTGGAATGGCCTGCCCCTGTTCCGGTACCAGCATGTAATAGGCTCGACGATAGGTGATCTGATGGCCGAGCACTTTCACCGCTTCCGGCGCGTCCGCCATCGTATAGTCCGGCAGCAAGGCGATGCCATAGCCGGTCAGAACTGCGGCTTTCTGGGTGGCAAGGGCGGTGGAGCGGAACTGTGGTTCGTTCGCGTGGGTGATGCTAGCTGCGTTGGGTAAGTCCTTGGATAGCTCGAGGTCCGTGACATAGCTGACGAAGTGGTGATCGCGAAGATCCGCCTGGGTGTTCGGCTCTCCATGTCGTGCGAGGTATTCGACCGAAGCAAAGAGGCTAAGCTGATATTCGAACAGTTTCGAGATTACGTAGGGACCGCGCTTGGGGCGGTCGATATGGATCAGGATATCGGCTTCGTTCCGAGCGAGCAGGTCGGTGCGGGGCTGCACAACCAAATCGACGGAGATCTGCGGATAGGTCTCACGCAGTCGTGACACCCAGCGTGCCACAAAATAAGTATCGAAACCTTCCGGGCAACCGATTCGTACGGTTCCGGAGAGATGTTCATTGACGCTTCCGGCCTTGGGGTTGAGCTGATGGAACGCTTTCTCGATCTCTTCCGCCTGGGTCAGCAGGGCGCGCCCGGCGTCATTTAGTACATAGCCCTCGCGGCTGCGGGTGAAGAGTGCGCCGCCTTGCAGTCGTTCCAGTCGCGACACCCGGCGCGCTACGGTGGAATGCCTGACCTGAAGGCGCCGCGCCGCTGCCGTTAGTGTGCCGGTGCGTGCCAGTTCCAGGAAGTATTTCAGGTCGTCCCAGTCCATCTTCACCCGGTCTCCTTTCTTTGATCTTTATCGCCACACTTCCCATATTGCGATATTGACGATTTTTGCGAAGCAGTTTTGCATCTTTCGCGAATTCTTTATCAGAAGAATTTTGCCTAACCTCCACAAAATCCGGTCGATGGAGATCGATCCGGGCAGCCAGAGGGAGGAGCATATGGCGCGGATTGGCTTTATCGGTCTTGGGACCATGGGCGCCCCAATGGCGCACAACCTGCTGCGTGCGGGACACCGCCTGAAGGTGAATGACGTGGCCCCTGCGAATGTGGCGACGGTGGTCAAGGCGGGGGCGGAGTTCTGTGAAGCTCCGGCAGAGGTGCTGGATGGAGCGGAGTTTGTAGTGACGATGCTGCCCAATGGTAAGATCGTCTCTGACCTGCTGACCGGAGAGGCCGGGTTGTTCGCGCGTTGCGATGCGGCCGGCGCGCCGCTCTTCATCGACTGCTCGACCATCGCGCCGGAGGATGCCCGCGCCCTAGCCGGTGCGGCGGCGGCGGCGGGTCTGGGTATGGTCGATGCGCCGGTTTCCGGCGGGGTTGAGCGCGCACGTGACGCGACCCTAGCGATCATGGCAGGGGGCAGCACGGACAATTTCGCGCGGGCAGAACCAATCCTAGGAGCCATGTCGCGAAATGCTTTTCACGCAGGGCCTGCGGGTAGCGGGCAATCGGCAAAGGTTTGCAACAACATGCTGGCAGCAGTCATCATGGCCGGCACTGCCGAGGCGCTTTCGTTGGGTGAGCGTTTGGGCCTGGACGTCTCGGTACTAAGCAAAATCATCGGTAAGAGCAGCGGTGGCTCCTTTCTTATTGACAACTGGAATCCCTATCCCGGGATCGTCGGTGGTGCGCCGGCCAGTCGGGAATATGAGAAGGGCTTCCAGCTTCAGTTGATGCTCAAGGATCTGGGGCTGGCGTTGGAAAGCGCGCGGTCCAGCAAGCACCCTGCGCCACTCGGTGCCCTAGCGCAGAGTCTTTACGCGATGAAGCAGCAATCCGAACAGGGCTCGGGCTTCAAGGATTTTTCGAAGGTGGTGGACCTGTTCCGGCTTGGAATGTCCGAAACCGCCTCTGGCACATGAAATCCCTACGAAAGGAATGAAAGCAATGGACGGAACTTCCGAACTGCAACGCTATGGGTCGCGTCACTACGTTGGCGGCAAGTTTGTCGAAGGCGCGGGTGGTCGAGACGAGAAACTGGCGGTATGACAATCAACCCGAACACACCTTAGATCAGCCGCCGAGCTGCCGGGAAAACCGGGGCCACATCATCCGTCCCATACTTTCCTAGGCTGAATGCTTGGTCATTTTGAACTGGGCGTCGAGATCAAGGGACGGGTGATCAATGGCCGCTTAAGGGTGAACAGCTTTTCATTCACTGCAGAAAGAACACGACGGTGAGAACTGCAGCTCGCCGTGCCGATAGGCTACACCCGCTCTCGCCAAAAACGGTAGGGAGGCTTGAAGGAGGACATTGTCGCTGCGTTGCGAGCCGGAATCGCGATCGGCCAGGAGGTTGACGGTGTTGGGTTGGTTAGGGAAAAGCTCGAAAGCGTCCACGATGGTGATCAGCCGCTCGTGCTTATTGACGTGCGTCAGAAGGTGGCAGGCGAAGTTGGTCTTGCCGGTCGAGGTGCTGCCACTGATCAGGACATTGAGCCGTGCTTCGACCAGGGTCCGTAGGGTAGCCTGGAGATTTTCGTCGGCGAGATTAGCGCTGTTTTTCATCTTCTCGACGCGAAGCGCGTCTAGCGAGACGGTCTTGCCGAAGAGATATCCGGACACGATCCGGGTTGATCGGGGCCGCGAGTTCATCCCGCTCGACATGGACCTATGGGCCTGCCAACGCGGCGTGACCCTCGACTTCTCTCGACCAGGCAAACCGATGGACAACGCCTTCATCGAGGCGTTCAATGGGCGATTCCGGGCAGAATGCCTGAACAGCCATTGGTTCATGAGCCCTGAAGACGCGGCGGAAAAGTTGGAGGCTCGGCGTAGAGACTACAATGAGGAACGGCCACACATCGCCATCGGGCACAAGGTCCCGATGGCGACGCATTATCCCGATGGCGCCACCAGCCCGTCATCGTGAGACAGTCGGAAAAATCCAGCTTTCGGTGGTCTAAGGTTGGGGGTAGAGCAGAAGGGCGGAAACTCTGACAACGGTCGAGGGCGCGGTGGGTAGCAGATCATCGTTACGGCGGACTACTTTCCGGGGCCATTTCCGGGACGATTTGTTTTCTCGATCAGGTTGCTATTTCTCTAAGTATACATTACCCGTCCGGTAACCAATTTTTTTGAGGGCGGGATATTGCGTTTACTGTTCGGCCGGTCGATCTTTCCGATCTCATCGCTATTCATCCTGTTTCTGTCGTTTTTGGGTTTCACGCCTCCTGCCGCGGCGACACCGTTCACGATGACCGTTCCCGGCACCTCGATCACGCTGCCGTCCGGATATCCCCAGGCGGGCGGCGTGGCGGTGGTTCTGGTCGGTGCCAACGGCAACGTCTATTACCAGTTCTCGGACCCTTCCGGCGCCTTTATCGGCTATCAGAACACCGGAACGCCGGCGGCCTTCCGGGGCAACCCCTTCACCATCAATACGCCGATCCCGCTGGATTGCGGCTTTTCTGCCTGCTCGACCTATTTCGGCGGCTCGATCGCCCAGATCCATGTGCGTTTTTCGGCCCATGACGGCGACACGCAGGTCGGCGGTTTCGACTATAACGACATCACGCTGCGCATGAACGGCTACAGCGTCGGCAACTGGTCCGGGCGCACCACCGAGATCACGAACGATGCCGGAACCGTCGGCAGCGGCTTCGTCAACGGCTTTGGCGACAACACCTTCAACACCGGCTGGTTTTCCTCGACCGATTCCGCGCTGCTGTCCAACATCCTGTCCACCGGCCAGATCACGACACAGGTCTATGATGCGGACCCCAACGACAACTATTGGGATTTCCAGCGCGGGCCTTCGCTGACCAACCTCGACATCCGCACCGTCGCGCCCGGCTACACGCTTGAAAAGACGACGCCCGCCACCGCGTTCTCGACCGTGGGCGAGACGATCAGCTATTCCTATATCGTCACCAATATCGGCTCGGTCCCGATCCGCAGCCTCGGGGTCAGCGATGACCGGATCGCAACGGTCACCTGCGACAAATCCGTGATCATGGATACCGATCCGGGCGGCGTTGCCGATTTTGCGACCTGTAGCGCGACCTATACCGTTACCCAGGCCGATATCGACCTGGGCGAGATCACCAACATCGCCCGCGCGACCGGCGTGCCCGATCACGGCGTGCTGGGCGCGCTGACCGACAGCGTCACCCTGCCGGGCCCGGCGCTGGATACGGCGCTGACGGTTGAAAAGACCTCGAGCCTGACGGCCTTCGGCGCGGCCGGCACCACGGTTCCCTATTCCTTCGTCGTCACGAATACCGGCAACGCCACGCTGAGCAGCGTCACGCTCAGCGATCCGCGCCTGCCGGGGCTGTCGTGCAGCGCCGCCACGCTGGCCCCCGCGGCAACGCTGGAATGTTCGGGCAGCTACACGGTCACGCAGGCCGATGT
Organism: Rhodobacter maritimus; assembly: GCF_058747975.1. Taxonomy (NCBI): domain Bacteria; kingdom Pseudomonadati; phylum Pseudomonadota; class Alphaproteobacteria; order Rhodobacterales; genus Rhodobacter; species Rhodobacter maritimus. The sequence continues at coordinate 158,621 of NZ_CM179095.1, forward strand.
GGATGCCTTTGCCGTCTCGGGCACGGTTCTGAGCAACACCGCCTCGGTCAGCGCGACGGGCCCCCGCGGCACCTCTGCAAGCGGAAGCGACACCCTGAGCCTGCCGGGCGCGGCGGCGGCACCTGCGATGAGCGTCGAGAAAACCAGCACGGCCACCGAATTCGACGCGGTCGGCGACGTGCTGAGCTATACGATCACGGTGCTCAATACCGGCAACGTGACATTGCCTGCCCCGGCCGTCAGCGACCCCGGCGCCACCACGCTCAGTTGCCCGTCCGGCAGCCTGGCCCCCGGGGCCACGCGGGTCTGCACGGCAAGCTATACCGTGACCCAGGCCGATCTGGATGCAGGCAGCCATACCAATACGGCCACGGCCACGGCTTCGGTTGCCGGCGTCGATCTGTCCGAGTCCGACAGCGTCACGATCGACGCCGTGCAGACCCCCGAGCTTAGCCTGAACAAGCGGGTCGCGGCATCCTCTGCGCCGTCCTTCGACGCGGTGGGCGATACGGTGGTTTTCGAATATGTCGTTCTCAACAGCGGCAACGTCACCACGACCGCGCCCGTCACCATCACCGATGACCGCATCCCCGGCACGCTGAGCTGCGCGCCCGCCGGGCTTGCCCCCGGTGCAAGCGTGACCTGTTCGCAGACATGGACCGCGACGCAGGCCGATCTGGACGAAGGCACGATCACCAATATCGCGGTGGCCAGCACGGTCTTTGACGGCGCGCCGGTGGACAGCGCCCCCGATACCGCCACGATCGGCGCGGTCCAGGCGGCCTCGCTTGCGGTCAGCAAGTCGCTGAGCGCGGCCACGCCCGACCTGTTCGACCTCGGCACGGTGCTGAGCTATGCCTATCTGGTCGAGAATACCGGTAACGTCACGCTGGAAGGGCCGGTCACGGTGGCCGACAACCTGACCTCGGTGACCTGCGATCCGACCCCGGCCGGCGGGCTTCTGCCCGGCGCCACGCTGGACTGCACGGCCACCTATACGCTGGGGACGGGCGACCTTGCCCTTGGCCGCACGACCAACACGGCCACCGCAAGCGCCAGCTTCGGCGGCGGACCGATCTCCTCGCCGCCCGATTCCGTGACCTATCCGGTCACCGCCACCCCGGCGCTGAGCGTCGAGAAAAGCGGCCCCACCGGCCCGTCGGCCTATACGACGGCCGGAGAGGTCGTGACCTATTCCTATCTGGTCAGCAATACCGGCGGCGCCGGCCTGACCGAGGACATCTCGATCATCGACGACCGGATCGGCACCTTCGTCTGCCGCCCGGCCTCCGAAGGCGTCTTCTCGGTCGGCGACAGCTACAGCTGCTCGGCGTCCTACACGATCACGCAGGCCGATGTGGATGCGGGTTCGGTCACCAATGTCGCCATCGCGCAGACGGTCTTCGCGCCGGGCACGCCCGACGAGATCGACGTCCGCTCTGCCCCCGACAGCTTTACCGCCACGGGGGACGAGGCGCCCGCGCTGAGCGTGGTCAAGGACGTGACCGCCGGCCCCGATCCGGCAAGCCTGGGCGACGTGCTGACCTATACGATCACCACGACGAACAGCGGCAACCAGACGATTTCGGTGGTCTCGGTCGAGGACCCGATGGTGGGCACGCTTGCCTGCACCATGGGCGGTGCCCCTGCCCCGGCGAACGTGATCCTCGCGCCGGGTGCGGCGCTGGTCTGCACCGGCAGCCATACCGTCACCCAGGCCAATATCGACGCGCAGGTCCTGACCAACACCGCGACGGCGCGCGGGGTCGATCCGCAGGGCGCGCCGGTTTCCGGCACCGGAACCGACACGCATCCGCTTGCCGCGGCCGTGCCTGCATTGCTGGTCACCAAGACGCTGGTGCCCGATCCCGGCGCCGCGCCGGCCTATTCCAGCGTGGGCGAGGTTCTGACCTTTGCCGTCAGCGTGCAGAACACCGGCAACGTCACCATGCGGTCGCCAAGCGTGACCGACGACCTGGTGCCCGGCGTCACCTGTAGCCTGCCCGATCTTGCGCCCGGTGCCACGAATACCAGCTGCACTTTCAGCTATACCGTGACCCAGGCCGATCTGGAGGCGGGCTTTGCCGGCGCGCCCGGCGGTTCGGCCAGCTTCGAGAACACGGCGACGGCGCGCGCCACGCCCGCCAACCCCGGCGCCTCCGAGGTTGTCGAAAGCGACACGATCACCGTGCAGGGCCCCGATCATGACGCGCGTTACGCGCTGGACAAAACGGCGACCACGTCCGCCTTCTCGGCGGCGGGGGACGTGCTGTCCTACAGCTATACGGTTTCGAATATCGGCAACGTGACGCTGCGCGTCGATCCCGAGGTGACCGATGACCGCATCGGCACGTTCGGCTGCCCGCTTCCGGGCGGGGCGCTTGCGCCGGGTGAATCGACCGTCTGCACGGCAAGCTATACCGTGACCCAGGCCGATGTGGATGCCGGCGAGGTGACCAACATCGCCACCGTCGCCTCGGGCGAGGTGCCGCTGCCCACGCCTCCGGGTCCGGCCGAGGACAGCGTCACGGTCAGCGCCGGGCGCGTTCCGGCGATGACGCTGGTCAAGACGCCCTCGGTGACCACCGATGTGACCGCGGGCACCGTCATCACCTATACCTATGACGTGACCAATACCGGCAACGTCACGCTGTTCGACGTGACCCCCGCGGATGCGCATACCAGTGCGGCGGGCACCGTTGCGCTGACGCTTGGCGGCGATACGCTGCTTGGCGATGGCGGCGCGGCCACCGGCGACAGCACCGATGCCGCCGGTCCGGGTGTCTGGAGCGTGCTTGCACCCGGCGACAGCGTGCGCTTCAGCGCAAGCTATACGGTCACGCAGGCCGATGTCGACGCGGGCGCCCCGATCACCAACGCGGCCAGCGTCGCCGCCGACGGTCCGCCCGGCATTCCGGGCACCACGGCGGAAGACAGCAGCTCGGTCGATGTGATCGGCGGAACCCCGGCGCTTGACGTGCAGAAACGCGCCGATGTCAGCGCGCTTGGCACGCCGCCCGCGGTGGGCGATGTCATCACCTATACGGTCAGTGTCACCAATACCGGCAACCAGACCCTTGCCGCGGTGGTGCCCACGGACACGCTGCGCGATGCGGCGGGTAACGTCCTGACCCCCGGCGTAAGCCTTGGCGCGCCCGCAGGGGACGACGGCAACGGCCTTCTCGATGTGGGCGAGGTCTATACCTATACCGGCACCTATGCGCTGACGCAGGAGGCGCTTGACGCGGGCGGGGTTGCCAACAGCGTTCTGGTCAGCGCCGAGGCACCCGACGGCACGCCGGTCAGCGATCTGTCGGACGACGATTCAGGCGCCAGCGACGGCGACGGCAACGGCGATCCGAACGACGACCCGACCGGGACCGTTCTGGATACCACGGCCACGATGGCGGTGGTGAAGGCGGCTGTTCTGGATGACGGCGGCGACGGAGTGGTCGATGTCGGCGACACGATCACCTATACCTATACGGTCACGAATACCGGCACCGTGACGCTGTTCGACGCCACATTGGCCGAGACCGGCTTTACCGGAACCGGCACCGCGCCCGTTCCCGCCCATGTCAGCGGCGGCGCCGATCTGGGTGGCGGCCCCGAGATCGACATCCCCGCGGGCGGCGCCGCTGTCTTCGAGGCAAGCTATGCGCTTACCCAGGAAGATCTGGATGCGGGCTCGGTCTCGAACCAGGCGACGGGCAGCGCCAGCGATCCGCAGGGCAACCCGGTCGAGGATCTTTCCGGCGGCACGCCCGACGACGACGAGGTGACAGAGACCACCCTGCCGTCCGAACCGGGCGCGCTGGTCACGAAAACCGCGGATACCTCGGGGCTTTCGACGCCGGTCGCGGTGGGTGACGAGGTGGTCTTCACCATCACGATCGAAAATACCGGCAACGTCACACTGGCGCCCACCGGCATCGTCGATACGCCGACCGATTTCGACGGCGGTGCGATGACGGCGGTCATGGGCGTAATCGCGGGCGACCTTGATGGCGACGGGCTTCTGGATGTCGACGAGACCTGGAGCGTGACCGCCACGGTCGAACTGACGCAGGAAGCGATCGACGCGGGCGGGGTTTCCAACACCGCGACGGTTTCGGGCGAAACCCCCGACGGCACGCCCATTACGGCGGTGTCGGATGGCGATGGCCCCGGCACGGATGGCGACGGCGACGGCGATTTCGGCAACGACCCGACCGAGGTCGCGCTGCCCGCCACCCCGGCGCTCGAGGTTGCGAAGACCGCCGATGTGACGGGCCTGTCGAGCCCGCCGCAGGTGGGCGATGTGCTGAGCTTCACGATCACCGCCACCAATACCGGCAACGTCACGCTGACGCCCACGGGCATCGCGGAATCGGCCACCGATCTCGATGGCGGCGCGCTTGCGGTGTCGCTGGGTGCCTTTACCGGCGATGACGGCGACGACGGGCTGATGGGCGTGGGGGAAACCTGGACGATCGTCTCGACCGTGATCCTGACGCAGGACGCGATCGACACGGGCGGGGTTTCCAACACCGTGACCGTTTCCACGACCACGCCGGACGGCACCCCGCTGAGCGATGTGTCCGACAGCGACGGCCCCGGCAGCGACGGCGATGGCGACGGCGATTTCGGCAACGATCCGACCGTGGTTCCGCTTGACCAGGTGGCGGGGATGGAGGCGCTCAAGATTGCCGATCTGTCGGGCCTCAGCGATCCGCCGCTGCCCGGCGAGACGGTGGCCTTCACCATCACCGTGGAAAACACCGGCAACCAGACGCTTTCGAACGTGTCGCTTGCCGATGTGATGACGCGGCTTGATGCGGCCGCCACGCCCCTGGCGCTGAGCACCGGGCCGGATCTTGTCAGCGGCGACGGCGGGATTGCCGATGCGCTGGAGCCGGGCGAGACCTGGACCTACAGCGCCACCTATGTGCTGGAGCAGGAGGATATCGACGGCGGCGGGATCGAGAACCAGGTCACCGTGTCGGCCGATGCGCCCGACGGCACGCCGCTTACCGAGCTGTCGGATGATGACGGGGTCGGAGAGGACGATCCGACGACCGTGGCGATCGTGGGCATTGCCGAGATGACGGTGACCAAGAGCGCCTCGGAGGTCGAGACGCTGTTCCCGACGATCCACCGCGTGACCTTCACCATCGGGGTCGAGAATACCGGCACGCTGACGATGAACAACGTGCAGATTTCCGATGACCTTGCAGGCTTCCTGGCGCCCGCGACGCTGCTGTCGGCCGATTATCCGGTGGATCTGACGGTGACGGGCTTTGCGCCGGCCGGTGCGAACCCCTCTTACGACGGGGTCGGGGATACCGATCTGCTGGGCGCCGGGGCGATCCTTGCGCCGGGGGCCGCCGGCACCGCCGAGATCACCCTGACCTATTCGACCGCGGCGGGGCAACCCGGTGCGCCGAACGTGGCCGTGGCCTCTTCGGACGAGCTGACCGGCGGGTCGCCCTCGAACGAGGTGCCCGTGGCCCAGCCCGACAGTGACGGCGACGGTGCGCCCGATGCGGACGAAGGCTGCGGTCCGGGCGATGACCGCGACGGCGACGGGATCTGCAACGCAGAGGATTATGATCCGACCGGGTATTTCTATTGCGAGGATGACGGGCGCATCATTCCCGGCGGCAGCATCGGCGTCAGCGGGCCCTTCGGCAGCGCCAGCGGCGTGGGCAGCGCGAATGCCATCACCATCGTGCGCGACGGCACGGATGGCAGCTACCAGTTCTTCGTGACCGCCGAGGGCAGCTACCGGCTGGACATCACCTATCCGCCGGGAAGCACCCCCTCGAGCACGCGGCTCAGCAGCGGCGGGCTCACCCTGAGCACGCTTCTGCCGGCCAACCCGGTGGCGATCGGTTCCGGCGAGGTGGGAACGACCGGGCGGCTGGCCGATTATTCGGAGGGGGCCAACCGGTTCTACACCACCTTCGACATAAAGCTGGGCGATCCGATCATCTTCAACAATAACATCCCGTTGGCCAACTGTGCCGAACGCACCGATGTTCTGGCCCGCAAGAGCGCGGACCGCACCACCGCGGTCTTCGGCGAAACGGTGAACTACACGCTGGAATTCAGCAATGAAAGCGCCCGCGCGATCCTTGGCGGCACCTTCGTGGACGACCTGCCCAACGGGCTTGTCTATACGCCCGGAAGCGCCACGCTGAACGGCGCCCCGGCCGAGCCGGTGCTGGTCGGCCGGCGGCTGGAATGGCAGGGGGTCGATCTTGCGGCCGGCGCCACGGCAACGCTGCGCTTTGCGGCGCGGGTGTCGGGGCGTGTCGCGGGGGGCGATCTGGTGAACCGTGCCTGGCACGCGAACTCTGCCGGAGAGGCCGTTTCCAACATCGCCTCCGCCGTGGTCAAGGTCCGGCCCGAAGCGGTGTTCGACTGCTCGGACGTGATCGGCAAGGTCTTTGACGACACGAACCGCAACGGCCGTCAGGACGGCCCGCCCGACCGCTCGGGCGCGATCACGCGCGACGATGTCTATACCGGCAAATGGAGCCAGCCCATCGTCGAGGAACAGGACCTTCCGGGCGAGAAGGGGCTGCCGGGCGTGCGCCTGGCAACGGTGAACGGCCTGCTCATCACGACCGATGAATTCGGCCGCTTCCATGTGCCCTGCGCGGCCCTGCCGAAGGATGGCGGCTCAAACTTCACGCTGAAGCTCGATACCCGCACGCTTCCGCTGGGCTATCGCGTCACGACCGAGAACCCGCGCACGCTGCGCCTGACGCCGGGCAAGGTTGCGCGGATGAACTTCGGCGCGGCTTCCGGCCGGATCGTCGATATCGACCTGACGGCGGGCGCCTTTGCGGCCGGCGGGGCGCAGCCGGGCGCGGCGCTTGACAAGGCGGTCGACGGGCTGATCGGGCAGATCGCACAGTCGCCTTCGGCCGTGCGCCTGCGCTATCAGCTTGCGCAGGGTGAAAGCGACGGGCTCGCGCATGAGCGTTTGCGCGCGCTGGAGCGGCTGCTGAAGGCGCGTGCCAAAGGCAGGCTGCAATATCCGCTTGAAATCGAGCGGGTCGTGGACTGGGGACAGTGAGGTGATGGTGATGACCCGTGTGAAACGTATACTTCCCCTGCTGTGCACCGTTCCGGTGATGGTGGCCTGCGGCGTTGCCGCGCGCGCCCAGAGCGATACGGGATTTGCCATCTCGATCGACGGGGCGCCGGTGGCGGGCAATTCCGCGCTTGCCAAACCCTCGGGGCCGCGCGCGGCGGCGCCGCGTGCCTCGCAGGCCGATATCCGGGTGCAGGCCGACGGGCTGGGCGCCCGCCCGCGGCTGGACCTTCAGGTCATGCAGGCCGACGGGCGCCGCGCCCTGGTCCGCAGCGAGGTGAACTATCCCGCCTGGATCGACCGCGCCGAGCTGCGCATCTTCGACATGACCAATCCGGGCGGCCCGAAGCTGGTCAGGACCTTGCCGATCGCGGCCAACGGGCAGCTGGAATTCGACCTGCCCGCCCCCGAGATCCCCATGGTCGAGCGCGTCGGCGATCATGCCGATGGCAGCGATTTCGCCGTGGTGCACCGGGTCTATGACGCGCAGGGCCGGTTCGACGAGACCGAGGTCATCTCGCTTGCGCGCGCAAGCACGATCGTCGAGGAAGAGGAAGGCACCGACCGCACCGCGCGCCGCCGCATCCCCGTGAACGGGGGCGCCGTGACGGTTTCGGGCACCGGGCTTGCGCCCGGAGCGCAGGTCACCACCCTGGGCGAGACGATCCGGCCCGACGGTTCGGGCAATTTCGTGCTGCAACGCATCCTGCCCGCGGGCGAGGCGCGCGTGCCCGTGCAGGTGACCGGCGGCGGCGAGAATATCCATATCGAACCCGTGGTCGAGATCGCGCGCGTCGACTGGTTCCATGTGGCCACCGCCGATCTGACCTTCGGCAAGACGCTTTCGGGCCCCGAGAAGGGCGAAACGTTCGATCGCGGCCGGCTGGCCTTCTATGCCAAGGGCCGCACGGCCTCGGGCTGGACGATCACCGGCTCGGTCGATACGGGCGAGCACGAGCTGGATTCGCTTTTCGACGACTTCATGCGCAAGGACCCGCAGGGCCTTCTGATGCGCCTTGACGAGGACATGGCCTATCCGACCTATGGCGACGATGCCGAACTTCTCAACGATGCGCCGACCGACGGGCGCTTCTACCTCAAGGCCGAGAAAGACGGCTCTTTCATCATGTGGGGCAACGAGAAGGCCCAGCTTGACGGCGGCTATCTGCGCAACGAGCGCACGCTTTACGGCATTCACGGGCGCTATGAAGGCCCCGAACTGACCAGCCGGGGCCAGCCGCAGCTGCGCGTGACCGGCTATGCCGCGCAGCCTGACATGCTGCCGGGGCGGGAATCGTTCCTTGGCACGGGCGGCTCGATCTATTTCCTTGGCCGCCAGGACATCTCGGTCGGTTCCGAGACGCTGACCGTCGAGATCCGCGATCCGGTTTCGGGGCGGATCGTGGAATCGCGGCTTCTGGTGCCGGGCCGCGACTACGAGATCAACTACATGCAAGGGGTCATCACCCTTGCCGCGCCGCTTTCGGGGTTGATCACCGGCGGGGTGGTGCGCCCCGGCGCGGCCGAGGCCGACCAGTCGCGCCTTGTGGTGCAGTATGAATACGAGCCCACGGCCGGCGACGTGGATGGCTATACCTATGGCGGGCGCGTCGAAAGCTGGGTCACCGACCGGGTGCGCATCGGCATGACCGGCATGGTCGAACAGACCGACACCGCCGATCAGACGGCGATGGGCGCGGATCTGCGGTGGGAACTGGGCGAGCGCAGCTTCGCCGAGCTGGAATATGCCCGCACCGAGGGCCCCGGTTTCGGCGCCTCCTGGTCCGATGACGGCGGCCTGACGATCGACCGGACCCCGACGGCGGGCGTTGCCGACGGCACCGGGGAATCCTTCCGCTTCGGCGCACAGGCCGATCTGACCGATCTGGGCCTTGGCACCGAGGGCGAGGTGGCCGCCTATTTCGAGCGCCGCGGCGCGGGCTTCTCGACGCTTGACCATCAGGTCACGGATGACGAGCGCCTGTGGGGCATCGCCGCCGATATCCGCCCCGCGGGGCGGCTTTCCTGGCACCTGCGCTATGACGATTACGAAAGCGACGATGGCGAGCACAAGAAAGAGGGCGTGGTCGAGCTTGGCTACCAGATCAGCGACCGTCTTTCGGTCCAGGCCGGGATCGGCCATCTGGACCGCAACGACCCGACCGAGCCGGACAAGACCGGACGGCGCACCGATCTGGGCCTGCGGCTGAGCTATGCGCAATCCGCCGACAGCACGGTCTATGTCTTCGGTCAGGGCACGCTGGAACATTCCGGCGGGCTTGAGCGGAACAACCGGTTGGGTCTGGGCTTTACCCGCGCCTTCTCCAATGGCTGGGCCTTCGAGGGCGAGGTCTCGGACGGCTCGCTCGGGGTGGGCGGCAAGGCGGTGATGCGTCAGGACCGCGAAGGCTCTTCGGCCTATATCGGCTATACGCTCGATCCCGCGCGCGAACTGGACGGCGAAACGCTGACCGGGCGCGACCGGGGCCGTATCGTGGCCGGCGGGCGGCGCAAGGTCAGCGAAAGCGTGTCGACCTTCGGTGAAAATGCCTATGACATGTTCGGCCGGCGCCGGGCGCTGACCTCGGCCTATGGCGTGGAATACCACCATTCCGAAACGCTCAGCTTCTCGGGCGCGTTCGAGATGGGGCGCATCGATTCCGCGGATGACGATTTCGACCGCAAGGCGCTGTCCTTCGGCGCGATCTACGAACAGCCCGAGGGCCTGAGCGCGCGCGCCCGGCTGGAACTGCGCCGCGATCGCGGCATCAGCGACGGGTCCGACCGCGATGCCGACACCATCCTGCTGAGCGCGGATGCGAATTACAAGATCAGCGACAGCCAGCGGCTTCTGTTCACCCTCGATCATGCCGATACCGATACGGACGGCACCTCGGTGCTGAACGGGCGCTATACCAAGGCGGTGCTGGGCTATGCCTACCGCCCGGTCGAGGATGACCGGCTGAACCTGCTGCTGCGCTATACCTATCTTAACGACATGTATGGCCAGATCACCGATGGCGGGGTGACCGACGGGTCGCGCCAGAAATCGCATGTGTTCAGCGTGGATGCGACCTGGGAGGTTTCGGATCACTGGGAACTGGGCGGCAAGGTCGGCCTGCGGCGTTCCGAAAGCGCGCCCGACGATACGCTGCCGCTTCAGCGCAACGATGCAAGCCTTGTGGTGGTGAATGCGCGCTATCACCTGACGCATCAGTGGGATCTGCTGCTTGAGGCGCGCCAGCTGGATGCGCGTCAGGCCGAATTCTCGGATACCGGCTTCCTTGCGGCGGCCTACCGGCAGATCAACCCGAACTTCTCGGTGGGGCTGGGCTATAATTTCGGCTCGTTCTCGGATGACCTGACCGACCTGACGCAGGATGACGAAGGGGTCTTCATCAACCTGATTGCCCAGTTCTGAGGGCCGGATTTGTTGGCAAAGACTGCTGTCGTGTTGTACTTAAATGCAAAAAGACAAACCCGACGAAATCAATTTGGTACATTAACGTTAAATATGCGCTTTTGGGCATGATCTAGACTCCTATGGCGACAATCCCGCTGGAGAAGGAATCCAACCTGAAGGTCCGGTCGCTCAAGCAAATCCTAGCGCTGACTGCAGGGCGGCGTCGCGCATCTTCGCTCTGGTTAAAGATCTGCCAATAGATACGATTCTCGTGGGTGGAGAACGCATCACCGACGACACTGTCACGAACAGGGCGCCGAAACCGTTGAACGGATCGCAGCGGCGGTATGCGTCTCTCCTGTGACCTGCCATGGGATTTTTCCTCCACCGTCGATTAGGGTTTGCCCAAGCTTGAGGACAGGCAGTAAAACGAATGAGATGGGCTTGTCAGACAAACCTAGTTTGATGCGGGCGGGGCGTCGGTAAGCTTCTATCCATGATCAAGCCGAGCCCTTTCAAGCGGTTCAAGACAAGCCTCAAGATCATCTGTCTGGCGGTCATGATGTATGTTCAGTTTCCGCTGTTGCTTCGCAATATTGAGGACCTGCTGCACAAGCGAGACATCTATATCAGCTACGAAACGGTGCGGTACTGGTGGCATCGGTTCGATACGATATTCGCCTCCGGCTCCCGAAACGCCGTGTCAAGGGGATGCGAGCGATTCACTGGAGATGGTATCTTGAGGAGATGTTCTTAAAGATCAACGGAGAGCGGCACTATCTATGGCGCAACGCTGATCACGAAAGGCAGGTAACGCGATGCTGGATTCCTCCGATCCCGATCGCGGGTTCTGTCACGCGCATCGGGTGGTGCCGGTCAACGCTGTTGTCCCGTCGGGTGGTGGGGTGGCAGGGTTCGCCCTCCTGATAGAAAGGTATGGTGGATGAGACTGGAATGGCTTTTTCGGCTCATCATCGCCCGCATTCCGGACTACAAGATCACAAAGGTCGGTGACCTGCTGCCATGGAGGCACGGCCGATAAATCGCACCATGGTTGTCCTAGTATGCTTGATCACCTCGACGCTGGCGGCGGAAGTCTGTGATAAGGTAAGACCTGCCTGGATACCGCAGGATGGTTACGTCAGCCAGTTCGAAGACCTCGCCGTGCTCTTGTTCGAGCCCATCGGTTTGATTGCGATCGGACTGATGATGGGAGCCCTCCTCCTAAGGTCAGCCTGGTTCTCCGCAGTTGCAATAGTGATCTTGATGCTCATGGTCGCGCTCAAAGTTAGCACTTGGAGCGAGGCAGATGACCTTATCCACTTCGCAATCAACGAGGGATGCATGACCGCACCCTACATTACCACGATCGCATTGATCGCAATGGCCGCCAGCATCGTCGCGCTGACCTGGATCAAACCCTTGGATAGGTCAAAGTCGCCCTGACCGGACGCTTACCTGCGTGTCAACTTTCAGGACGATGTGTTCCTCGCTCGATGCATTTTGAAACTCAAGGAGGTGATAGTCAGTCCATCGGGTAAACTTTTCGGACGCCCCATATCCGGCCGCATCTCTCCATCGGTAGATGCGGTGTGTGAGCAGCGCAGAGCACCCCGCAGACGCTGACCGGCTATTGATCAACTCCCACCGATGCTGCGGTGCGGCCGGTCATTCCCGCCGCCTAGAAGGAATGGGTACATTGGAGCTAAAGTCTGGAGGCCCCTTCAAACTGGGTTCAGCTATTTCGCGCGTCGGTGACAACCCCTTCTGCTTGCAGTAACTCCTCCAACCAATCCATGAATGCCTTGAGCCGAGGGGCGAGATGACGCCGGCGCGCATATAGGATCGAAATCGGCACCGGAGAGGGCCGGAACTCGGGCACCACCTCGAGCAGTCGACCAGCCGCGATGTCATCGGCGACGTCATAGACGGGAACCTGAATCAGCCCGTGCCCGTGCAGTGCCTCGGCAACATAGCTTTCCGCATTGTCGACACAAAGGTGGCTTTGCATGGCGACAGTGATCTTATGTCCACCCTCAAGACCTTCCCATTCGGATGAGGGTGCCGGCATGCGCAGGGCATAATTGACAAGGTGATGATCCGAAAGGTCGGCAGGGGTCAGCGGCGTACCATATTGCGCCAGATACCCCGCGCCGGCACAGGTCAGCATCGGCACATCGCCGATCCGGCGGCAGATCAGTTCACTGTCTTCCACAACGGCCAAACGTACCACCGCGTCGATCCCCTCGGACACAAGATCGATCATCCGGTCGGTGGCACTGATCTCCAGCGTCACCGCCGGATAACGGGCACGGAAGTCGTGCAAATGCGGGATGATCAGACGACGCGCGATCCGGCTGGGCATATCAACCCGCAGACCCGTCAGCGAGAGCGGGCGTGGATGGCTCGACGAAATCCGCCAAGCGTCTGGCAACGGAGACCCACGTCTGACCGCCAGGCCCCGCGCTACACTTCGGAGTATCTTCGGGAATTGAGTTACGGACCAATCATGGAACCACGGTCTCCGGTGGGACCATGGAACTACTTCATCTAGCTGGTTCGAGATGTCACTTAGACCGTTGCCGGAGCAACCACCCAGACAACCTCGCATAGCTCGTCGCCAATGGTCCAGAAGCGCACCAGGGTGCGCGCAGGAAAGGCGAAACTGTCACCCTGATTGATCACGAGAGATTTGCCGTCAAGTTCAAGTCCCAACTTGCCCTGCACGACCAGACCGCATTTCCCGCCCTCTGTGTTAGAATAGGGTTCGCCGGAATCCGCGCCCGGCTTCATCACAAAGCGCAGCATCTGAATCTGGGGCTGCGTGTCGGGAGTCAGCAGTTGCTTGCGAAGGCTGCCGTTGTCATAGGACAACTCTCGCCGCATGTCCTTGCGCACGACCACATCGTCATGCTCCTTGTGTTCGTCGGACGATGACTCGAACAGCCACACAACCGGCATGTCCAACGCGCCGCAGATCGCGCGCATCGACTTGACTGAAGGCACGGCTAGTCCGCGTTCGACCTGTGAAAGCATGCCGACCGAAAGACCCGCGCGCTCTGACACCTGCTTGAGCGATAGCCCCCGCAGCTTGCGACGCAGCCGAAGCCGCTCACCGATCTGGGATTTGTCGTGCAGGTCGTCCTCAATGTCCGTCAAGATTGTCATGAGGCTTTTTATCCTGATTGCTCCCGTGTGAATACTAATTCTTCATAACAGGTTTGTAAAAGAAATTAAAAAAACTTGCCAATTCTTTTAATTTGAGCAAAATTAATTTGCGGAAATTGATATGAAGAGACTCAACCCAGAGGAGGGGACGGGACTCGCCAAGCCGTCGCGGAAACCCATGTGGGGCCTGCGTGATCAAATGGGAGGAAACATGAAACACGTCTTGAAAGTGCTTACGGCTTCGGGGCTTGCGGTCACCGCTGCTCAGGCTGCATACGCGCGCGATCTGACGATTGCCGGCTGGGGCGGAAATTATCAGGATGCGCAGCGTGCGGCGTATTACACGCCCTTCACCGAATCGAAAGGCGTTGCTTTTACCGAAACGACTTATCTCGGCGGTCTGGCAGAGGTGAAGGCGATGGCTGATACCGGCAACGTGATCTGGGATCTGGTAATCGTCGAGGGTGCGGATCTTCAGCTTGGCTGCGACGAGGGGCTTTTCGAAGAAATTCCTTGGGATCGGATGACCGTAAAAGACGAATTGAACCCTCATGCAGTGCAGCCTTGCGGTGCGGGTAACGTCGTGATCGGCAACGGTTATGCCTACAATTCCGACATGTTCCCCGAGGCACCGCAGGATTGGACGGATTTCTTTGACACCACGAAGTTTCCGGGAAAGCGCTCGGTGCGCAACCAGCCCAAGATGAACCTCGAATATGCCTTGCTGGCCGATGGCGTACCGGTAGAGCAGGTCTACGAGGTTCTCTCCACTCCTGAGGGTGTGGACCGCGCCTTCGGGAAATTCGACGCAATCAAGAGCGACATCCAGTTTTGGGATGCCGGATCGCAGCCCGTCGAATGGCTCGCGGCCGGAAATGTCGCGCTCAGCACCGCCTATAACGGTCGTATCATCTCGGCTCAGGCCGAGGGACAGCCGCTTGAATTCGTCTGGACCAACCACATTTACAATATCGATGTCTGGGCGATCCCCACGAACGCACCGCATAAGGATCTTGCGCTGGAGTTCATCGAATTCGTCAGCACTGCGGCTCCGCAGGCGAAGTTCTCCGAACTGATGCCCTATGGTCCAACGAACATGAAGTCGGCCGAAATCCTTCCCAGCGAAGTCGTCGAGAACTTGCCGACCGGCAAGAATATCGAGGATGCGTTGTTCTATTCGGACGCGTTTTGGATTGACCATTCGGATGAACTGACAGAGCGCTGGAACAACTGGGCCACGCAGTGATCGTGCGCCGCAAGGCACCATTTCTTATGCAGGTCTGTCCGATGGATTCAGACGGACAGACCACATCCGCGATCTGAACCGACGGACCAAAGCCCATGCGAAACGCTTATGGAGGCCGTTTGGCAGCGATTGTGCTGCTTCTCGTGCCATTCACGATATATCTGCTGGTCTATCTCTACCCCTTGCTGACCGTCGCCAGCCAGAGCGTGGACAACAGCGCGCTGTATGACCGTTTCCACCGCTTGTCTGCCGCAATCGAAGATGGCACCCCGGACGAGCGCGCGGCTGCCCTCTTGTCCGATCTGATCACGGCGGATCGGCGCGATCTGGCCGAGGCGGCCCGCAACCTTAATCAGGAACGCAGTGGTTTTCGTTCTTTGCTTATCGACACGGGCAAGAATGCTTCCGGAATCGCCCCCACGATGGAGGCGCTGACCGCCTTCGACAAACGTTGGGGAGAACATGTCTATTGGGACGTTCTAGCCCGCAACATTGCCCCGGTTACATGGCGACATTTCCAGAAGGCGACCGGATTCAAGCCGGATAAAGACGGCACGCTGACGATCTCGGAAGGCGATGACATCTACCTGCGCATCATGTTGCGCACCATTGTCATCGCCACACAGGTCACGGCGCTGACATTGCTACTCGGCTATCCGTTGGCCTATGCGGCGGCCAATGGTAAGGCACGGCTGGCAACGCTTGTCTTTATGGTTGTGCTGCTAAGCTTCTGGACCTCGATCCTAGTGCGCACGACGGCATGGGTGGTGCTGCTGCAAACCCACGGGTTGTTGAACAACCTCCTTATCGCACTGCGCATCATTTCCGAGCCCCTCCAGCTGATCTTTAACCGGTTCGGAACCGTCGTCGCGATGACGCATGTTCTTTTACCCTTCGCGATCCTGCCAATCTTCAATGTCATGAGAACAATTCCGAAATCACAGGGCGATGCTTCGCGCAGCCTTGGCGCGGGCGGGGTCGAGACATTCTTGCGGGTCTACTTTCCTCAGACGCTACGCGGGGTGTTCGTCGGTGGCGGCACTGTCTTCATCCTTTCATTGGGATTTTACGTCACACCTGCACTGACCGGCGGGCCAAGCGATCAGATGCTGTCCTACTACATCGCAGATTTCGTCAAGAAGACACTCAACTGGGGCATGGCATCGGTTCTTTCGGTCATGTTGTTTGGTTGCGTGGTGGCGATCTTGGCGCTCGGGTCTGGGCTTTGGCTCCTGCTCAGGGCACGCAAGGGAGGAAACTGATCATGTCCCGCGCCATCTACTGGATCAGTCTGATCCTAAGCCTTCTTTTCCTGGCTTTGCCGCTGCTGCTGGTGCTTCCCCTTGCTTTCAACGAAAGCTCCTTCCTGACCTATCCGATGGAAGGTTTCACCTTCGAGTGGTTCTGGGCCGTCTTCACGCAGGCCCCGTGGATGCCGGCCTTCTTCAACAGTCTTAAGGTAGGTCTGGGGGCAGCGCTGGTTGCGGTTCTGATAGGTGGACTTTCCGCAATCGGTACGATGCTATTGGGTCGCTGGGGGCAGATTATCCTCGTGGGTCTGTTCGTCTCGCCTCTGGTAATTCCCTCGGTCGTCCTGGGGGTTGCCTTTGCATATGCCTTCGGCCGGGCAGGAATCGGTGGCGGGTATCTTTCGTTGGTCCTTGCACATGCAATCCTCGGTGCCCCGCTGGTCTTCCTGTCGGTGATAACTTCGCTCAAGGGGCTCGATCCGGAACTTGAGCGTGCCGCTGCCTCGATGGGGGCTTCGCGGTTCTATCGCTTTCGCACGGTAACGCTGCCGCTTGCCGCTCCGGGCTTTATGACCGGGGCTCTGTTCGCCTTCATCACCTCTTTCGATGAGGTGGTCGTGGCGCTGTTTCTGGCCGCTCCGCAATCTACGACGCTGCCGATCGCGCTTTTCTCAGGCCTGCGCGACAGGCTCGAACCGACGATCGTGGCGGTCGCGTTGCTGCTTTCACTGCTTTCGCTCTTGTTCCTGCTTGTCCTGAATCAGCTGCAACAGCGTTCGCGCCTCAACTCGCGTGAGAAATGAAGATGTCTACACTCGAAATCAAGAATATCGACAAGTTCTACGGCGCCACGCAGGCCCTGTTCGACGTTTCGCTAAGCATCCGCATGGGAGAGTTTGTGACCCTTCTGGGGCCGTCGGGCTCGGGCAAGACGACATTGCTAAAGATACTGGCCGGGTTCGAACCCGTCAGCAGCGGCGAGATTATCATGCAGGGGCGTGACATCGCTGCACTACCACCGGAAAAGCGCAACTTCGGGCTGGTTTTTCAAGGCTATGCACTGTTTCCCCACATGAGCGTTCATGACAATATCGCCTATCCTCTGAAAGTGCGCCGGATTGCGCGCGATGAGATCGAGACAAGGGTCCGAACCATGCTCGACCTCGTGCAGTTGGGCAAGTTCGCCAATCGGCGGCCGGCAGAGTTGTCTGGGGGACAGCAGCAGCGGGTGGCGCTTGCTCGCGCTTTGGTCTTCAAGCCCGATCTTTTGCTCCTCGATGAGCCGATGTCGGCACTGGACAAAAAACTGCGCGTCGATCTCCAGGAAGAGTTGCGCGATATTCACAGCACTCTTGGGACCACCTTCATCAATGTGACCCACGATCAGGAAGAAGCGATGCACATGTCTGATCGCATCGCCGTCATGAACCACGGCCGCATCGTGCAGTTTGACACCGCATTCAATCTTTACCGGCACCCCGGAACCCGATTTGTGGCTGATTTCGTCGGAAAGTCGAACATACTAACCGGCAGGGTGGTGCAGGATGACGGCAAGGCGCTGTTCCGCTCAGAAGGCGTTTCTGTGCCTCTGGGAGCTTCAGTGTATGATGCGTCAGCTGCGGCAGAGATGATGATCCGTCCCGAAGATGGGGCAGTCGAGCTGGCGGCCAAAAATGACGGGCGCATCTACCTTGAGGGAAAGGTGCTCCATTCCACATATTCGGGCGATCGCGCACTTTATTCGATCGAACTCGAGCAGGGCGGAGTGTTCATCGTCTACGGCGCCGCACGTTCGGGCATCCATGATGACGGAACCGCGGTGCATGTGGCCTTCGCCCCCGAGGATTGCACGCTTCTCAACGCGGCAAGTGGCTAATCCTGAAAGGAGATATTGCTCAATGAGTTTGCTCAAAAGTTTTCATCATCAAGACCTTGGGTCCGGTGTGGCCTCGCAGCCCGCCCCCGAGGTCGTCGTCGAAGGTGACCCACGTTTCACGGCCTGGCCCTATCTGGAAGGCCCTGTCGAGATCGGGGTTTGGGCCGCAACGCCAGGCACGCACCGCATGGCGCGCGACAGTGAAACCTGGGAGCAGTTCCACCTCATAGAAGGTGAGATCGAGATTACCGAAGAGGGTCAGGCTCCACGCCGTTTCCGTGCCGGTGATACGGTCATAGTCGAACCGAACTTCAGAGGTACCTGGCGCACCATCGCGCCAGTTAAGAAAGTCTATCTCTCGATGACGCGCTAGCGTCATCGGGGGTCTTGCACAAATCGATCCGATTACTGGTGAAATCATGAAGAAAACCCCGTTCTGGTGGGAAGATGCCGAACCGCAGCATGCTGAACGCACTATCGATCAGGAGGCCTGCGCTACCCTTATTGTCGGTGCAGGCTATACGGGGCTTTCCGCTGCCATTACTCTCGCCGAAGCCGGAATGAGCAATGTCGTCGTCGTCGAGGCGCAGCGCATCGGCGAAGGTGCTAGTTCGCGCAATGGCGGGCAGATCGGAAACGCACCAAAATTCGATCTGAACTATGCGACGCGCAAATTCGGCGCAAGGCGCGCAGCCGAGATCATGGAGGATTACCGCGAGGCGATGCCCTTCCTGCTCAGGCGGGCAAAGACGCTGAGCGACCCGTTCGATCTGCGCCTGTGCGGGGCGGTGACGGGTGCACATACGCGCGCCGATCTCGAAAAGCTTCGGGCGATCCGCGCCACCCTTCCACCCAACGAACAGGCCGATTTCGAAATCCTTGAAGAGCACGAGGTTTCACGCGCTATCAAGACCAGGATCTATCGTGGCGCGATGATCAAGCACGATCAGGGCTCGCTTCACCCCGCGAAGTATGTGCAGGCGCTTGCAAATCGTGCCCGCGCGCTCGGGGTGCGGATCTTTACAGGGATACGCTACATGGGTGCGCTGCGGGACGTGGCGGGCTATCGCGCCACGTTGCACGATGCGCAGGTGGGTCGGCAGGTTACCCTGCACGCCAACCAGATCCTTTTGGCGGTCAATGGTTATGCCGGACCTGAGCTCGCATGGCTTCGCAAACGCATCATTCCGGTGCAGAGTTACATGATCGCCACCGAACCCCTTCCATTCGAAAAGCTTGAGGAACTGCTGCCCGGTAACCGCCCTGCAGGGGATACGAAGCATGTTCTTTACTACTATCGCCGTTCGCCCGATGGGACACGTATGCTGTTCGGAGGTCGGGCGCGGTTTCGCACTTCAACCGAAGAGCAGTCGGCCGAGGGGTTGCGGCGCTATATGGAGCAAACCTTCCCTGAGTTGAAAGGGGTCACCGTCAGCCATTCCTGGTCTGGCAATGTCAGCTTCGCCTATGATTTCACAAGCCATGTCGGGCAGATGCCAGACGGGTTGCATTACTCATCGTGCTATAATGGTAACGGGATATCGATGGCGACCTATATGGGCCATCGCGCGGCTGAGTTGATTCTGGGGCACGAAGGAGCCGATCGTGGCATCGTAAATACGCACTTCCCGCAGCTTTACTTCTACAACGGCCATCCATGGTTCCTGCCCGTGGTCGGCGGCTGGTATCGCTTTCAGGACAAATGGGCGCGGTGGCGCGAAGGGAGCTGAGCGACCCGGAGATGCCGACCATCCCATTTGCACATTCCAGTGCAGAGCAACCCTCCCACAGTGAACTTTTCGGAGCATGATATGTCTGCTCGTTTAGGAGTATTGGAACCTGCCCACACCTGGCTCGGTATCTTGTGCATGCTTGCTGCGATGGCCGTTCTGCCGCTGATGGATGTCGCGGCCAAGAGCCTTGCCCTGCAAGGCATGCCGGTGTTGCAGATCGTATTCCTCCGCATGATCGGGGGTACGCTGATCAGCGCTCCCCTAGTTGTGTGCAATCATGGTGCCGCGGCGTTGCTCCCGCGCGACTGGCAGCTATCGTTCAAGCTAGGCGGGTGCATTCTGGGAGCCACGGCGTTGTTTTTTGCTGCGCTTGAATACCTGCCTATTGCGGAAACGCTCGCGATCTTCTTTGTGCAGCCGCTCGTCGTCACACTCCTGGCTGCTTTTGTGCTGCGCGAACGGGTCGGGTACAAACGCTGGCGCGCGCTTGGGATCGGCTTCGCTGCAACCCTTGTAATTATCCGCCCCGGAGTTGAAGCGTTCAGTCCAGCCAGTCTTCTTGCCCTGGGAGCGGGGACCTGCCTCGCCCTTTATGTTGTTCTCGTGCGACACAATGCGCCATCCTCACCTGCTCTGGTGACAACCTACCTGACGCATTTCACATCGACCCTTTTGGCTGCACCCGCAATGCTGATTCTCTGGCAGGCGCCCGCCGACGGACAAATGCTGACCGGGGCCACACTTGCCGTGATCGGCCTCGTTGGGCAGTTCCTGATCGTGAAGGCATATGAATATGGCGAGGCGTCACTATTGGCGCCGCTATCCTATACGGAAATGATCACCTCGACCCTCGCGGGGTGGTGGTTCTTCCGCGAGATGCCCGACCAGATAACCTTTTTTGGGGTCTCTGTCCTTATACTTTGCGCACTCTACGTCGCCCGCGCGGGTGCGCAGCAAAAACCCCGCCCTCCTGTCGCCGAACCCTTGAAGGAAGGACCATGAGCAGCTTTGCTTTCCCGCATCTTTTCAACCCGTTGAAGATCCGCGGCGCGACGTTGCCAAATCGGATCATGTCAACCGGGCACGACACGCTTTTACCCGAAGGGGGCCGGGTTTCTGATGCCTACATAGCTTATCAGGAGGCCCGTGCACGCGGAGGTGTCGGTCTTATCGTCGCTCAGGTCTCGGGTGTGCATGAAACAGCGCGTTACACCTCTCACCTTCTCATGGCGACATCAGACGACTGCATTTCGGGATATCAAAAACTCGCCGCGGCTTGCCATGCACATGGTGCGGTTGTCGTGTCGCAACTGTTCCATCCCGGGCGTGAGATCATGGAGGGCGCGAACGGCCTTCTAGCGGTGTCCTACTCGGCTTCGGCCACACCTAACGAGCGTTTCAAGATGATGCCTCGCGCGATGGAGCCGGAGATGATCGCAGAAATCGTTCAAGGCTATGCGATGGCCGCGCGGCGGATGAAGCAGGCTGGCCTGGACGGCGTGGAATTCGTCGGTTCGCACGGCTATCTGCCCGCGCAGTTTCTCAATCCGAGTCTGAACCGGCGCGAGGATGACTATGGCGGATCCCTGGAAAACCGGCTGCGCTTCTTGCGGGAGGCGCTTGGCGCAATGCGCGAAGCGACGGATGAGGATTTCATCATCGGAATGCGCCTGTCCGCGTCTGAGCGTGATGACGCCGGATTGACGATCGACGATACGCTTGAGGCCAGCCTCGCTCTACAAGATCAGCTGGACTACCTCTCGCTGACTGTCGGCACTTCGGCCAGCCTGGGAGGGGCAGTGCATATCACTGCGCCGATGAACTTTCCGGCCGCCTATGTCGCGTCCGAGATCGCGCAATTCAAGAAGGTGCTATCTATCCCTGTTTTCGCCACCGGGCGCATCAACCAGCCACAAGAAGCCGAAGCAATGCTGGCGCGGGGCGAGGCCGATGTGTGCGGCATGACGCGCGCATTGATCTGTGACCCACAGATGCCCCTGAAAGCCGCGGCTGGTCGTGTTGAAGATATCCGCGCCTGTATCGGCTGTAATCAGGCCTGCATCCATCACTTTCACAAGGGCTTGCCAATCAGCTGCATCCAGCACCCCGAAACCGGGCGCGAACTGCGCTTTGGCGATCACCCACGCGCCGCCAAAGCGCGAAAGATCATGGTGATCGGCGGTGGTCCCGCCGGCCTCAAGGCCGCGGCGACGGCAGCCGGGCGGGGCCATGAGGTCACGCTTTATGAAGCCTCGCCTCAACTTGGCGGGCAAGCCAATCTTGCACAACTGCTACCTCATCGCGCTGAATTCGGCGGCATTGTCACCAACCTTGCAGGCGAATGCGCGCGCGAAGGGGTGCGGATTATCAGGGGGCACCGGGTCGAGGCACAGCAGATCGAGACTGAAGCGCCGGATGTCGTCATCCTGGCCACAGGCGCCACACCGTATCTACCCCAGATCGAGACTGATGGCGAAATGCAGATCGTTAATGCTTGGCAGGTGCTGCGCCGCGAAGTGAAGCTCGGTGGACGTGTTGTCGTGATGGACTGGCGGGCAGACTGGATTGGTCCGGGTCTGGCCGAGTTGCTCGCGCGCGAAGGCAGCGCTGTGCGGCTGGCAGTCAATTCGCCCTTCGTCGGTGAGACGATCCCCTATTATGTGCGCGACACAATGGTGGCGGACTTGCATCGAAGCGGGGTAGAGATAATTCATTATGCCCGTCTTTACGGGACGCAAGGCAATACCGTCTTTCTACAACACACGGCCTCTCAAGAACCGATAATCCTTGAAGGCGTAGATACGCTTGTGCTCAGCCTCGGTCACCGTCCCCAAGACGAACTGCGCGCCGCAATCCGCGCATGCGGTATCGAGATGCACCAGATTGGTGATGCGATGACGCCGCGGACGGCCGAAGAGGCAGTTTACGAAGGAATGATCGCAGGTCGTAGCGTTTAGGGTTCTGCCTCAATCTGTGTGGCGCAGAGGAAGCATTCGGGCTCTGAGGAGTTCTGGTCCGGCGCGACCGTACATTGCGCGTTTGAGGGTCTTCAGGCGATTGATTTGGCCCTCAGCTTGACCGTTGCTCCACGGAAGTTCGATGGCATTGCGCACGGCCTCGATATCGCGGTGTAGCGTGCGGGCTAAGCGCATGATTGGTGGGATGCCAGTCTCAATGGCCAGGTCGATTCATGCGTCTAGCGGGGCGGACTGGTCGCCGCGCAAAATGCCCTGAAACCGCATGGCAAGGCTCCGCATCGTGGCAAAGCTTGGCGATCCGGCCTTCAATGCTTCTACCTTTTGGGCCTGGTCTGCGGTCAATTTACGTCGCGGCTTGATACAGAGCGCCGCTGCGACAACCGGCGAAATGGCGTGACAGGTTTGCGGGTCCCGCACAGGCGCGAGGGGCAGCGGCGTGTCGGTCGGGCCCGCCAGAGCGGTTTGTTCATCCCTTCTCCATCCGGCCAGCAGACGTTGCAAATGAGATAAGCTGCCCTCATAGCCATGGCGTTGAATTTCGATCAATAATTCCTGGCCGGACCGGATACCCTGTTTCCAGAGATCGGCCAGTACGCCCTCAAAATACCACGGCGACGTGGGCTTCAATTCAGCTCGGCGGCGGTCTGGTGGCGAGTCGGAGTTCAACCACTTCGCCACACTACGACGCGGGAAGCCGGTCCGCCGTCCAATTTCGCTACAAGACAGCCCTTGATCACGAAGCGCATCGATGTTTCGGAAAATTTCCTCACGTGATTTCCGATGGGCAAGACGCGATCGCAGCAGATGATTGGCCGTGCCGATGTTATCGGCATCTGACAATAGCGCCCGCCGGGTGGCGCTGCCATGCATATTCATCTGCTCTTCAATGGCCTGGCGCAGGTTCTGGACGAGATGGAAACGGTCTGCGACCTGCAGGGCTTGCGGTGCGCCCTGACGTGCGGCCTTTGCATATGCGCCACAACGATCCCGACTGATGACTTCAATCTCAGGGTGTTGCCGCAGCCAGCTCGACAGCTTTCAACGCTCCGGTCCGGAAGGATATCAATTACGGTCTGCCGCTCGAGATCGACGATGATGGTTCCGTAAGTCTGCGACTTGCGCCAGCTCCAATCGTCGATGCCAATGACCGTTGGCGGCGGGGCGGCGCTTTCCGCACGCTGCTTGAGGTGCCGCAGCACCGTGTCATCGCTGACACCGACGCCTAAACGGCGCAAGAGCCGCTCGGCAGGCCGTCCACCCGTGGCGTGCCCCAGATAACCGACAATGTCATCAGCACGCGAAGTTCGACGTGCAAATGGGCGCGCAATTGACGAGGTGTAGTCTGAAAACGTCCGCCGCGGGCACGTAGAAGCGGGATATCGCCATCTGCAGACCCAAAGTGCGATTGTTACCTTGTCGCCATGTGCGGGTAAATCCTGCAGTCGCCTTTGCCGCCACCCGTGACGACGCCGAGAATGCAAACCACAATCTGGGCAGATGCCTCTCGGTGCCAAAACGCCGGAGACAAGCCACCCGCCGGAATCACGCCGCTTAACGCCTTGAACCGAAACGGCGCTCCCGGGCGACCAGTGCTTTTTTGAAATCACGACTATCCCTCCTGAATGTTCCAAGCTCAGGATAGTTGCGCCACACAAATTGAGGCAGAACCCCTGACGTTCCTCCACGCCTTGATGGAGGAGACTGCGGCGCTTTGGTATGGGTTCGTTCCGGGCGACCATCTATGGAAAAGCCGTCTGGTGTTCGGTGCAGGAAAATCAGGATGGCTGTCGCTGCTGGACTACGCAACGCGCATCACTCGATGCGAGACACAACGGCATCGGAGATGTGCTGATCGAGCGGCGGATTAAGGAGACGCTCTGCTTCGAACTCTTGCGCAACCGGGCCGACAGCGACGAGCTGAACCTTGGAACCGGAGCGTGCTCCCCTGCGCCGCATTACGTGCGCGAAGCCGAGCGGCTGATCACCGAGCAGGCTGCCGTCGCGCCCAGCGCCGCCGACATTGCGGCCCAACTCGGGATCAGCGCATGCGGTCTGTCCGAAGGCTTTCGCCGGTTCACCTCGCACGCCTTCCTGACCGCCGGCGCCTCGATGATCTGCGCCACGCCCTACAGCAGGTGCGCCCGGGTGAAACGGTGGCGGCGACTGTTAGCGCGCGTGGCTACGTGAACATGGGGGCGATGACTCCCGCCTATCGCAAACGGGTTGGCGAAACTCTGGCGCGTTCCCTGCGAGCCCCACCGCGTGACTGACCTGCACAGGAAGCCGTCTACGGCTCGGCTCCCGCCGGATTAGGCTGCGCGCATCAACAAGCGACGAACGACCAAGGAGGAGGAAATCCATGAAATTGCTTGTTTATCAGGGACCCGGCCAGAAAGACTGGATCGAGAAGCCCATGCCTGAGATCCAGGAACAGACCGATGTGATCGTCCGGATCACCAAGACCACGATTTGCGGGACCGATCTGCATATCCTCAAGAGCGACGTGCCCGCCGTGACGCCGGGGCGCACGCTCGGCCATGAAGGCGTGGGCGTCGTCGAGGCGGTGGGCGCGGCGGTGCAGAACTTCAAGCCCGGCGACACGATCGCGATCATCGGCGCGGGGCCGGTGGGCATGTCGGTGCTGCTCACCGCGCAGTTCTATTGGCCCGGCCGGATCGTGATGATCGACATGGACCCGGCGCGGCGGGAGCTGGCCAAGAAATTCGGTGCGACCGATACGATCCAGGTCGGCACGGCCGATCCGGTGGCGCAGATTATGGAGATGACCGGCGGGCGCGGCGATGATCGCGATCGAGGCGGTGGGCGTGCCCGCGACCTTCGACATCTGCCAGAAGATCGTCTCGGCGGGCGGCAATATCGCCAACGTCGGCGTGCATGGTAAATCGGTCGAGCTGCATATCGAAGAGCTCTGGATCAAGAACATCAACATCTCGATGGGTCTGGTCAGCACCAACACTACGCCGATGCTGCTCAAGACGCTGGGCAACGCCAAGGTGAATCCGGGCCGCTTGGTCGCGCACCGCTTCGCGCTTGACGAAATCCTGACTGCCTATGAGGTGTTCGGCAATGCCGCGCGCGAAAAGGCGATGAAGGTGATCCTGAACGCCTGAGCCGGCCGCGCGCGCCGGTTCCTGAAGCCTCGCCGTCCGCGGCGGGGCTTTCGCATTCGGTGCTCGGCCGCGCCGAATGCGATGGTCGAAATGGACAGGAAGCCGAATTTCGGTTAGGAATAAGTCCTTGTCGTCCATGTCTTTCTGGGAGGAGAAAGCCACATGTGTCACGTCTTTGCAGCGCAAGATCCCGAGCGCTATTCCAGTTACACGCGCCGGTTGCGTCTCAACGGTCAAAGCACCAGTATCCGGCTCGAAAACGCGTTCTGGGACATTCTCGACCAGATTGCCGCGCGCGACGGGGTGTCCACGCCCACCTTCATCTCGATGCTGCATGCCGAGGTACTGGAGCTGCGTGGCGAGCCGACGAACTTCACCTCGCTCCTGCGCTGTGCCTGCCTGAAGTTCATGGATGCCTCGGCCGAGCGCGTGGAACTCTCACTCGCCGCCGAGTGACGACCGGACGCGCCGGGAAAAATCCCAACTGGTAGTATGGACCTACTACCCAGCATCTTGAGACGCGCTGCTAGGCTTGCCGTGTGAGAGACAATCGCACGACGGGAGCAAGCAGTGGCAAAAATCATCCATTCGATGATCCGCGTCCTCGACGAGGCGCGTTCGGTGGCCTTCTACAAGGCGGCCTTCGGACTTAACGTCGCGGACCGGCTCGATTTCCCGGATTTCACGCTCGTCTATCTGAGCAATCCGGACGCCAGCCATGAATTCGAGCTGACAATCAACAAGGGCCGGACCGAGCCCTACAACCTCGGCGACGGTTACGGCCACCTCGCGGTTCTGGTCGATGACATCGAGGCCGAACACAAACGTTTCGAAGCCGAGGGGCTTGCGCCGCGCAAGCTCGTGGAATTCGCGCCCGCCGGGGAGGTGGTGGCGCGGTTCTTCTTCGTGGCAGACCCCGACGGCTATCAGATCGAGGTGCTGGAGCGCGGCGGCCGCTTCAAATGACGTAATTCCAGGGAAAGTAAGGGAGGACAGACCATGGATACCAGGGAAGGCCCGAAGGGTTTGACTCGGCGCCAGCTCCTGTCGCGGGCAACCGCGGCAGGCGCTAGCTTCGTGATCGGCTCGGGCTTCATGGCGGCGCGCGATGCCGCCTGGGCGACGGAGTTGACCGCGCTCACATCGACGACCTTCGCGACGCTGGCGCAGATGGCGCGCGATATCTATCCGCACGACAGGATCGGCGATCAGTTCTATGTGCTGGCCGTGAAGGCCCATGACACCGCCGAGGCGGCACCTGCGATCGAGGCGGGCATCGCCGCGCTCGATGCGGCCGCGCGCGGGCGGGGCTTTGCCAATTACCTCGAGACCGGATGGGAGCGGGACCGCGTGGATATCCTGCGCGACATCGAGAAGGGCGACTTCTTCCAGATGATCCGCTCGAACCTTGTCACCGGGCTCTACAACCAGAAGGCGGTCTGGCCGGTCTTCGGCTATGAGGGCGAGTCCTATTCCAAGGGCGGCTATATCCACCGCGGTTTCGACGACATCGACTGGTTGTGAGGAGGACGACATGGTTGCGAAATTCGATCTGAGCGACGACAGCGTCGTCGTCATCATCGGCACGGGCTCGGGCGGCGGCGTGCTCGCCAATGAGCTCGCGCAAAAGGGCATCAAGGTGGTCGCGCTGGAGGCGGGGGGGCGCTATCTGCCCGACGATTACATCAACGACGAATGGGACAGCTTTGGCCAGCTCGCCTGGACCGATCCGCGCACGACCTCGGGCGACTGGCGCGTGGCGCGCGATTTCAAGAATCTGCCCGCCTGGATCGTCAAGGCGGTGGGCGGCACCTCCATTCACTGGGCGGGGGCGAGCCTGCGCTTTCAGGAGCATGAATGGAAGGCCGCGACCCATTACGGGCCGGTGGCGGGGGCGAACCTGCTCGACTGGCCGATCGACCCCGCCGAGATGGAACCCTATTACGAGAAGGCCGAGGCCAAGCTTGGCGTGACGCGCACCGGCGGCCGTCCAGGCCTGCCGGGCAACAACAACTTCAAGGTGTTCGAAAAGGGTGCGCTGGCACTGGGTTACACGGATGTCTCGACCGGCCACATGGCGATCAACGCGATCGATTACGATGACCGGATGTCGTGCCAGCAGACGGGTTTCTGCTTCCAGGGCTGCAAATGGGGTGCGAAATGGTCGGCGGCCTATACCGACATTCCGCGCGGCGAGGCGACCGGAAACCTCGAGGTGCGCGATCACTGCCACGTCGCCCGCATCCTGCATGACGACAAGGGGATGGCCTCGGGGGTCGAATATTTCGACAAGGAGGGCAGCCTGCAGATGCAGAAGGCCAAGATCGTCTGCCTGGCTGGCAATTCGATCGAGAGCCCGCGGCTGCTGCTGAACTCGGCCTCGGCGATGTTCCCCGACGGGCTTGCGAACTCGTCGGGTCAGGTTGGGCGCAATTACATGCGCCACACCACGGGCTCGGTCTATGGCGTCTTCGACAAGCCGGTGCGGATGTGGCGCGGCACGACAATGGCGGGGATCGTGCGCGACGAGGCGCGCCATGACCCCTCGCGCGGGTTTGTGGGCGGCTACGAGCTGGAGACGCTCAGCCTTGGTCTGCCATTCATGGCGGCCTTCCTTGATCCGGGCGGCTGGGGGCGCGAATTCACCACCGCGCTCGACAGCTATGAGAACATGGCCGGGATGTGGATCGTGGGCGAGGACATGCCGCAGGAAACCAACCGCATCACGTTGAGTGCCACGGTTAAGGACGCCCACGGGCTGCCGGTGGCGGATGTGCATTACGATGATCACCCCAATGACATCGCGATGCGCAACCATGCCTATGCCCGCGGCGCGGCGATCTATGAGGCGGTAGGCGCGACCCGGGTCCTGCCCACACCGCCCTATCCTTCGACGCATAACCTCGGCTCGAACCGGATGTCGGACAAGCCGCGCGACGGCGTGGTGAACCGCAACGGGCAGACGCATGACGTGCCGAACCTGTTCATCTCGGATGGCTCGCAATTCACGACCGGGGCAGCGGAGAACCCGACCCTAACCATCGTGGCGCTGGCAATCCGTCAGGCGGATTTCATCGCTGGCGAGCTCTTGAAGGGCAATATGTGATGCAAAACTGGCCCGGGTTTATAACCCGGGCCAGTTTCTAATGCTTCTGCCTAAACTTTGACAGGACTGCCACGGCAAAGCGCCGTTCTCGGCGAGATGTACAAGGGCTGGGTCGCGACGATGGGCGCGAACCCCGAGATGAGCCTCGAGGCGACGCGCGCGATGTTCGAGCACTGGGGCGATGTGACCGGTGAGCCTGGCGGGGTCGATTATATTGAGGTGGTGGCGAATGGCGTGCCCTGCCTCTTGGCCAAGCCCAAAGGCGGCTACGAGAGTCGGGCACTGCTTTGCACCCATGGCGGGGGCTACATGGTCGGGTCGATGTATTCGCATCGCAAGATGTTCGGCCATATCTCCAAGGCCGTGGGATGCCTCGCGCTGATAGTGGATTACAACCGTTCTCCGGAGCATCTGCATCCGCAGCAGGTTAACGATTGCACTGATGCCTATGCCTGGCTTCTCGATCAGGGCATTGAGCCCGAGCATATCGCCTTCACCGGCGACAGCGCGGGCGGGGCGCTGGCGATCACCACTGTGCTCTGCGCGCGCGACCGCGGTCTGCCGCTGCCGGTCGCCTCGATGCCGATCTCACCCTGGACAGACATGGAGATTACCGGCCAAACCGTCACCACGAACGAGGAGAAGGACCATTTCGTCAAGCGCGGGGTGATCGAGCACATGTCGGCCACTTTCCTCGGCGAGGGTGGCAACCGCAAGGATCCGCTGGCCACGCCGCTCTACGCCAATCTCTCGGGCTGCCGCCGTTCTATGTGCAGGTCGGTGGTGACGAGACGCTGCTCGACGATGCGCGCAATTTCGTGACGCGGGTTCAGGCTGCGGGGGGCGAGGTCAAGCTCGACATATATCCCGAGATGCAGCACGTCTTCCATTTCCTCGCTGGCACCGCCCCCGTGCCGCTCGCGCTCGTAGCTGAAGTCGGTCTTGTCCGTCCGCAGGGTTTTGCGCACAGTATTCCGCGACACGTGCAGTTCACGGACGATCTTCTTCACAGACCACTTCTGGACGTAGTAGGCCCGTCGGACCCGTGCAATCGTATCCACCCGCTTCATCCCTCCCTCCGCTCGATGCCTCGCAACGAACGGTTTGGCAGAATATCAGGGAGGTCAAAATTGCATTCCGATCCCCCGCCCTAAGGGGTCAAAATTGCATGCCAAAACACATCCCATAAACGGGCGAAGCGGCGGGTGTGTGCCTCCGGTCGGGCTACGCCCTCCCTCCGACACACACCCGCCGCGGCGTCTCATCCTGATTGACGCGGAATCCCATCCTGTTTGTCGCGCGGCAGGGGCGGATTCTACCTCAAACTGGAGGAAGATACGGGTCTCAGGTCAGGGCCCGAGACCCCGGCTGCATCTATTGGTCAACCAAGCTTCCATCAAGATGGGCACGCATGGTAACGCCACGGGTGATCGGCGGGCGGATCTGCTCAGCCTCTGGCAGTACCTCGACGCCCAACCCGGCAGCTTCCGGGCGGTGCAAAAATCCGTCCTCCACCCGCAGGTCTCCACTTACGACATTGCTGCCGAGAAGCGTCGGAGTACTCTGGAAGACAAAATTGTCGTAACCAGTGGGAAACTCCTGGATCGCGACGTTGCTGCGGGCAAAGCCGATGGCGGCGCAAGTCGCTGTTCCAATGGGAGAGATCGGATTATGCGGCGCAACCTGAACATCGTTGGCCTCCGCAATGGCAGCAATTTTGAGGGCCGCAGTGATCCCGCCGCAGACACAGACCGAAACCCGCGCATAGGACAGGGCCCTCCGCTCGATCGCCATCTTGAACTGGTAAATGTTATGATATCGCTCACCGGTGGCGATAGGGATGCGAACCTTCGAGGCGACTTCCGCCATTGCGTCAATATTCTCCGGCCGGATCGGGTCTTCCATCCAGCCCGGGGCAAAGGGTTCCAGTTCGCGCGCAAAGGCTATGGCCTCGGCCGGAGTCAACCGGCGGTGCATCTCCAGCATCAGATCGCAGTTAGGGCCTGCCGCGTCGCGCACACGGCGCACGGTTTCCAGCCCCTTGGCCAGAAGCCCCGCATGCCCCAGGAAATAAGAGTCGCCTTCGTCCTCGTCTAGGAAAGGATTCAGATGCCCGATGGCGGTAAAGCCCTCGGCAGCCTTTTGAGCGGCGAAATCTGCCACCTGATCAACGGTCTGGCCGTAGACATGGGCGTAGACCCGCAGCTTGTCCCGCACCGCACCGCCCAGCAGTTCATATAGCGGCACCCCGTAGAATTTGGCCTTGATGTCCCACAGCGCGATGTCGATGGCTGAGATCGCACCGCCGATGGCAGTGCCGTTGAAATGAGCGAAACGGTGCATCATTTGCCAATGATGCTCGATTCGGCGGGGGTCTTTTCCGACAATATAGTCACAGTATTTCCGCAGAGCGGCCTCTGAGGCTTCAAGATGCCCCCAAGCCCCGCTTTCGCCATATCCCGTAATACCGTTCGAAGTGCGAATCTCGGCATAGAGAAACTGTCCGACCCGGCGCGGGCGCGCGCTTTCGACTTTCATGCGTGGCTCTCCTTAGAAGTAGCCGAGTGAATACGGCAACAGAGTTGTGATCCCCGGGACCAAGATCAGCACACACAGGAAGGCGAGCGCGATCAGAACATAGGGCACGGAGACCCGGAACAGCAGGCCAATCGGAACATAGGCCACACGCTTGAGCGCATAGAGCACCATGCCTACTGGCGGCGTAAGCAACCCCAGAGTCAGGCTGATGGCCATGACCATCCCGAAGTGGACCATGTCTATCCCGATCTTCTGGGCCACCGGCATCAGGATCGGCGTCAGGATGATAATCGCCGGGGTCTGGGCCATGAAACAGCCGACGAGCAACCAAACCACCAGCAGCAAAAACATCACTATCGTCGGATCGGTCGAGAGAGTGGTCACGAATTCCGACAGGGCCTGCGGTAAGCCAAGGCGCAGCATGACGACTCCAAAGGCGGAAGTCATGGCGATGATGAACATCAGCGTCGCCGTGTCGATTGCAGTGCCTTTCAACTGCTCGACGAAGCCGCGCCAGTCTAATTCGCGATAGATGAACATAGTCAGGATCGTAGCGTAAAGCACCGCCACAGCGGCTGCTTCGGTAGGGGTGAAGACCCCACCGTAGATGCCGACTAGGATGATCCCGGGCGTTGCCATGGGCAAGGCAGCGCGCAAAAATTTTGATCCGAGCGCATTCAGTGGGGTCCATTCGCCGCGCTGCATCCCGAGCTTACGGGCGCGGATCGCTACATAGATCATAAACAGCGCCGCTAACAGAATGCCTGGCACGATCGCTGCCAGAAACAGCGTTGCCACCGATTGCTCAGCCTGCACGGCATATGCAATCAGCACGATGGATGGCGGCAGGACCGGCCCAAGCAGCGAAGACGCAGCGGTGACACCGGCCGAGAAGCCTTCGTCATACCCCTGTTCGCGCATGGCTTTCATCTCGATCGCTCCAAGTCCCACAACATCGGCGGTGGCCGAACCGGACATACCCGCGAAGACGAAGCTCGCTAGAACATTGGCATGTGCTAGTCCCCCACGCAGGCGAGAAAACAGCGCCGCGATGAAGTCGAACAGGCGCACGGTAACACCGCCACTGTTCATTAGCCGTCCGGCCAGAATGAAAAACGGCACCGCCAAAAGCAGAAAGTTGTCAATACGGTCGAGTGAGAAGCGAGAGATCATCTTCAGCGCCACGGGTTCGAACGGGCTGCCGAACAGCACACCACCGCCAATGATCGAGAACAACCCGGCCGCGACCGCGATCATCAAACCTGCTGCAATCAGCAGAACCATTCCTAGTGTAAGTACAACGGGCATCACGCATCCGATTCAAGATGAGGAGAGGGCGGCGCATAGACTTCGGGATCGCGCCAGGTCAGGAGAACGAGAATCCCCATCGACAGCATTGCGGCGGCCTGCACGACATAAAGCACCGCAACCGACAGCCATGGCATGGAAATGAAGGTCATGGCCTGCGATGCCTCGACCTGAAGAACGGCGCCGGCGGTCAGATAGAGGCACACGAACAGGACGATGATTTTCATCGCGCCGATATAAATGCGCCTGATGCCTTCGGGCAGAATGTTGATCCACAGATCGACAACGATATGCTCACCGCGAATATAGGAGGCGGGCAACGCAGCATAGGCGCGCAGGCATCCCGAGCGACATGGCTGAGAGGATGAAGGCGCTGGAGCGGGAGAACCGGGAACTGCGCCAGGCGAACGAGATCCTGCGCAAGGCGAGCGCATATTTTGCGATGGCGGAGCTCGACCGCCGGTCGAAGTGATGGTGGATTTCGTCGAAGCGCACAGGGATGCGCACGGGGTCGAGCCGATCTGCGCGGTGCTGCCGATCGCCCCTTCCACCTTTTATGATCACCTGGCGAAGCGGGCTGATCCGGCGCGGCTGTCGGACCGCGCCCGGCGGGACGCGGCGCTGCGGCCCGAGATTGAGCGCGTGTTCGAGGAGAACTGGCGTGTCTACGGCGTGCGCAAGGTCTGGCGTCAACTGGATCGGGAAGGCTTCGCGGTCGCCCGTTGCACGGTGGCCCGGCTTATGAAGGGGATGGGCATTCGAGGCATTATCCGCGGTAAGCCGCACAGAACGACGGTGCCGGACAAGAAGGCTCCGTGCCCGCTGGACAAGGTGAACCGGCAGTTCAGGGTTCCAGCGCCGAACTTGCTCTGGGTCAGCGATTTCACCTACGTCGCCACCAGGAAAGGGTTTGTCTATGTCGCATTCGTCATCGATGCCTATGCCCGAAAGATCGTCGGCTGGCGCGTCAGCACCTCTCCTCATGCCGGGTTCGTTCTCGACGCCCTCGAGCAGGCCGTCCATGAACGCCGCCCGGTCAAGGGCATGGGGCTGGTTCACCACAGTGACCGTGGTAGCCAATATCTGTCGATCAAATACACGGAACGTCTGGCAGAGGCGGGCATCGAACCTTCAGTTGGCAGCGTTGGCGACAGCTATGACAATGCGCTGGCCGAGACGATCAACGGTCTTTTCAAGGCCGAAGTCATCCATCGCCGCGGCCCATGGCGCAGCTTCGAGGCCGTCGAATATGCAATGCTGGAATGGGTCAACTGGTTCAACAACCGCCGTCTTCTCGAGCCCATCGGGAACATCCCGCCGGCCGAGGCTGAGGCCAACTTCTACGTGGCTCTGGAAACCAGAGACCTGGCCGCGTAACTAACCGAAATCAGCCTCCGGCAAACCCGGCGCGGTTCAGTGGGGGATAGCTCAGATCTCCTGACCTGGCGCCGCCTCGGACACGATGAAGGGCTCCAATATCAAATCCCGCCAGGTTAGCTCGGAGCGGGCGGTGAGGTGGTGATGATCCGGCAGTACCGCGAAGATACGCTCGGTCCACAATGGTGTGCGCTCGCAACCCGGCCAGTCTCTTGTTCCGGTTATGAAAGCGACATCGAGGCGGAATTGCCGGATGGCAGCGACATGCTCGCCCGGATTACCATCGATCAGTTCGACCCGAACCCTGCCATGTCGCTCGCCATAGGCGCGCAACAGTTCGCCCAGGAAGCCGGAAGCGATAGAGGAATAGATGCCGATCCGGACACGCCCGTTCTCGGATCGGCCGACCGAGGCAACATCATGCACGCCTTCGTCAATGGTTCTGATGGCCTTGCGCGCGCGGTCCAGAAAACGCTCTCCAGCATAGGTCAGCGATACGCCCCATGTATGTCGGTGAAAAAGGGAAGCGCCGATCTTATCTTCAAGGTCAACGATACAGCAGCTGATCGCTGCTTGCGACCGCCCGAGAGCCGCTCCCGCCTTTCGGAAGCTGCCGTGCTCAGCCGCAGCCACGAAATACCGAAGGTGGCGAAGCTCGATCGACATTTGCTTCGCCACCTCCCCCGTGTCTCGTGCCGATCGTCTCAGTGCGTCACGCCGCCGCCGCTGATTGTGGCTTGCGAGATTGACGCGGTGGAGCGTGCCGTCTTTGGCTATACTTGGCCTTTAGCTTGTAAAACGTCGCAGGGCTCAACCCGTGATTCCGAAAAAACAAGTGTGGATCAGCGCGCTGATGTGCAAAACGGCGTGGCAAGCTGGAACACACCCGTTTCGGAAACTTCTGCCAGACCTTCGGCGATAAGTTCTTCGCCAATAGCGCGAAACTCGTCATCGCTGAGCGCAAGGCCGTCGAGGATCTCGTTGATGTTTGATCGATCGAGAACACAACCGGCTTCCTCGATCACAGCAATTGTGCGATCTTTCACGGTCTGGGCATCTGCGTTGAGCGATGCAGAAACGCAGTTTGGCGAGGTGAGCCGGAACACGCCCATTTCCGAAACATCGGCCACACCTTCGGCAACGAGTTCCTCGCCGATAACGCGGAACTCCTCTTCGCCGAGTCCGAGACCGTCGAGGACTTCGTTCACGTTCGAGGCATCGAGGACACAACCCGCTTCTTCGATCGCGGCAACCGTGCGGTCCTTCGGGGTCTTGGCATGAGCGGCCAGCGGCACAAACATGCAGGCTGCAAGCAGGATACGCGAAATTTTCATAGTTGAGTTCACCTCCCCATAAGCTATGGTTGAAAGTTCTTCCCTAGCCGTCAGGCGAAGGTATTCCTTAACCTTGGTGTCGATGCCTATAGCACTGAGCTACGTGTTCCGCCCCGTTCGTTCAAACGGGCTAGGCGGGGAGGAATTGAAAGCTCTCCCGGCACCTTCAGTTTCACGGGAAAGCTGCGGGTGGGTTAGTGTCGAGGCAGGCCGTTAGCCGGAAGATCCCCCGTGGTATGGGGTCACGTTCGGCTCCCGGATCGTCGGTCAAGGCCGGCAAGTGATACCAAAGCTCTGTGTTCAACTCCGGCATCAGCAGCCAAGGTGGGGCCGGCTGCCCCTGTTGCGGCTGCGCCAGTGTAAAGCCCAGTTCCGCATCCAACGCATAGAAGCGTAGCAGTGACGGCAGTTCATCCATCGGCGCGTTCGGCCAGCGGGAACGAAAGGCCTCGACTGTGCTGGCCGGACCGGTTGTCCGCGCTTCGGACGCGTAGGGATCGCCGACCGGATTTAGCGTTATGTTTCCCTGCGATGCGGCGACGTCGAATACAAACCAGTAGTCGCGTTGTGGCGTGGTGAGCCGCAGATAGAGGTCCGAGGAAAACCCGGCGCGCGTCCGTGCCGGGACGAGCGTGATGGCATACTGGTCGCCCTCGGTCGCCAATGTATAGACAGAGCGTTCTGCTGGGCAGCTCGCTAGTCCGGTCTCAGATTGGGCCGCCGCTGCGGCGGGGAAGATCAATGCAGCCAACAGAGTGACAAGGCACCGTTTCATATCTGCCTCCTATTCGCTGGCCCGGTTCAGCCAGACCACACGCCTCGCGACGACATACTGGCCTTGGGCTGCTCCCTCGATCTCAAGGATGGCGTAGATCGTGTCCATGTCGACTGGCAACATGCGCAGCGTCATGTCCATGGCCGAGCCTGCCATGGCCACATGGCCTTGACCGATGAGGCGGGGCAGATCCTCCTGGTCACAGTCTCCGGCCCATGCCAGCACGGCTTCGTCCGGCGTCAGTGCCGGCTCAGGGATTTCGGGATGGTCGACCTCGATCACCCAACGGCCTTCTTCCGCAAGAGTGATAGCCATCGGCTCGGTCATCTCCGGATGGTCGAGCAGCAGATCCTCGCCCAGGACCCAGATCGACATGGTCTCCGTTTGGGGGGAAGGCTCCATGGGGATGACCATCCTGCCGGCAAGGACGTAGCCAGACAGATGGTCAACGCGCCAGTCACCCACGAATTGTTCCCGCAGCCCCGGCCACGTAGCCGGCGAGGACATGCCGCAAAGGTCCGAGCTGTCGCCCGTGCGCTGCGCCAGTGCGGGAACGGCAGCGCAGGACAAAATGGCTGTCAAAACGATAACCGGTCTCATTGGATTTTTCCTATCTGTCGCAGAACGTTAGTGCCCGGTAGAAGTGATCCGACCTCCATCCACTTCCAGAACCAGCGCTTGTCGTTCGCCGGCAGTTCGGCCAGACATCGGGTAGGCCATCAGGCTTGCCTCGATCACGCCGGTGAAGCGAAGTGAACCGTCCTTGTCGCGGTCGATGTCGAGCATTGCCGGCCCCCCGGCATCGCTTGGCAGTCCAAGAACGGAATTTCCGCCTTCGTCCTCGATCCTCAGTTCGAGAAGACTTGTACTCCCATCGGCCACCATCACCATCAACCGGATGGAACCGATGCCCGATGGCACCTCCTGCGGTTCGGCAAGAATCCGCAGAGAGCCCATGCCTTCGCTCTCGAAATGGTATTCTGACCGCTCGGAGTTGATGCGCCATGAAACAGGTGTCTCTTCCAGAAACCCAGTCATATTCCCACCCGTCTGATCGGCCAGCACAGGTCGAGCCAAGCCGATCACAATTAGGGAAAACGCCGCGATCCTCACTGCAACTCGCTCAGTACTGCTTCGAATGTCAGGCTAACGCTGAGAGTGTCGTCGGGGTCAGGATTACGAAGGGCCATCCGTTCCATACTGGTTAGAATACCCTCCACCTGGCCCGCGATTGTCAGCACATCGCTTTGGTATGAGGCGCTCGTAATTGTCAGGGAGAGTTCATCGTCCAGGTCCGCACGGTAAATGCGATACGGATCGGTATCGAGAATTGGGACGTCGATTTCTGCGGAAAAGAAGTCACCATCAAGATCGCCGATCCACTCTGCGCCGAGCGACAAACTGCCCAGGCCGCGCTCCCTCAGTGCCGGTGCTCGAAAATAGATTGAGAAACTTGAAGAGGTGAAGTCGGACTGTTCTGTCCAGACCGACAGTTCAATCTCTTCGCCTGCGATCGTCCCTGATGCCGCTCCCCCCGGTTCTGCTGCCAGTACGGGTGCGGCAAGAGCCAGGAAGCCACATGCGGTGATAGATATTCTGGGCATGGTCTTGGGTACTCCCGATTCATTGAAATTGTCGCAGATCATTCGCCGAGCGTGATCATCGCGCGTCCGAGAACGCTCTGGCTTTGAAGGTCGAGAAACCGCACTTCGTATTGTCCCGGCTCGTCCGGGAGCTTGAATACCGTTTCGGTTTCGTCGCCCACGCTATGGACTGCAATCCAGGTAAAGTCGGGCGCATCAGCTTGTGCCAGCGCCACGCGCCGGTCGGTATCACCAGCTTCGATTGTCCATGAGACCGTGATGGTCTCGCCCGGCCGTGCGGCGGCAGGCACGACAAGTCCGGCACCCTCGTCCAGCGGCGCATCCGCCGCCAGCACTTCGATCGGCCGGCGCGCCATGACCCGGTCGCCATGATCCAGATGGTAACGGACTTCATAGGCGCCTGGCTCCGCCGGGGCGGTGAACG
Organism: Rhodobacter maritimus; assembly: GCF_058747975.1. Taxonomy (NCBI): domain Bacteria; kingdom Pseudomonadati; phylum Pseudomonadota; class Alphaproteobacteria; order Rhodobacterales; genus Rhodobacter; species Rhodobacter maritimus. Next base: position 196,956 of record NZ_CM179095.1, read on the forward strand.
TGCCGCGATCAGCATCGCCGATGCGGAGATAGCCGCTTTGCTCGCCGTCGGGCGTGCCGATTGGAACGATGGCAACGTAATCGCGCGGATGGATGACTCCGCTCCATGATACGGTGATTTCCGTTTCGGCCCGCACCCTGTCGGGTCCGTTGAGCGAGACATCACCCTCGACCACCTCGACGGGTGTGCGGGCGAGAACCCGATCGCCGGTGTCGAGTTGCAGGCGTACCTCATAAAGACCCGGCTGGGCCGGCGCGCGCAACTCGCCTTCGGTATCGCCTTCCATGCGGTCGTAATCGCCAGACGCTCCGTCATCTGCGCCTGCGGGCACGATGGTGACGTAGTCGCGCGGATGCAGACCCTCGGCCTGCCAGGTGACGGGGAAGGCCGATCCGACGACGACCTGTGCCGGTGCGGATACGGTAACGTCCGCATCGACCACCTCGATCGGGGTGCGGGCAAGAACCCGGTCGCCGGCGTCGAGTTGCAGGCGCACCTCATAAAGACCCGGCTGGGCCGGCGCGCGCAACTCGCCTTCGGTATCGCCTTCCATGCGGTCGTAATCGCCAGACGCTCCGTCATCTGCGCCTGCGGGCACGATGGTGACGTAGTCGCGCGGATGCAGACCCTCGGCCTGCCAGGTGACGGGGAAGGCCGATCCGACGACGACCTGTGCCGGTGCGGATACGGTAACGTCCGCATCGACCACCTCGATCGGGGTGCGGGCAAGAACCCGGTCGCCGGCGTCGAGTTGCAGGCGCACCTCATAGAGGCCGGGTTCGGCCGGGGCGCGCAGTTCGCCCTCGGTCCGATCCTCGAGCCGATCATAATCGCCATAGGCTCCGTCATCTGCCCCCGCGGGCACGATGGTGACGTAGTCGCGCGGATGGAGGTCCTCGCCTTCCCATGTCACCCTGAACGCGGACCCGACAACGGCCTGCGCCGGAGCAAATACCTGCGCGAGAGGCTGCTCTGGCGCGATGGGCGGGAAAATCGCGTGAATATTGCGCGCGCTGTCCGATGAGAGGCTGGCCTCGGTCTGCGAAAGGTCGTCCTGCACCGTTGAATGAACCGTCACGATATAATCGCCGAACGGCAGTTCCAGGGTCAGGGGGTTCCCCGTGCCCGTCCGCACCCTGTTGAACCCGGTGTCCGAGATTTCCCAGATCACCTCGCCGGGCAGAAGGGGAATATCCAATGGCATCGACGGTTGGTCCCAGACAGGTTCGTCGCCGATCTCCTCGCCACCGAGATTGGCGGTGAAGGTGAAGATTCCCGAGGCTGGCGCGGCGGTGACTTCACGCAGCGCGTCGGTCAGTTCGCGGGCATTGTCGGCGGTCAGGAAGCGGCCGCCGGTCTCCTCGGCGATACATTGCATCTGCATCAGCGCCTCGGCCTCGCCCCTGACGTCGAAGCCGATGACGTGGGCGGTGAAGTCCACGCCGGCCGCCTCCAGCGCGCGGGCGGCGGTGCAGGGATCGGGGTTGCAGGTTTCGATGCCGTCCGAGACGAGGATCACGGTTGCCGCCTGTTCGGTATGGCGCAGCGCTTGGGCGGCGGCGATGACGGCATCGGTCATCGGGGTCATGCCGCGCGGGTTCAGTTCGTTAACGATCCGGGCAATCTCGTCGGCGGTGCCCTGCGCCGGTGCAACAATCGTCTCGATATCCGTGCATTGCCCGCGTTCACGATGGCCATAGGTGACGAACCCCAGGTTCTGGTCGGCGGGGAAATCCGACAGGATGTTGGCCACCACCTCGCGGGCGATAATAATCTTGTTCACTCCGTCAATCTGGCCCCACATCGACCCTGAGGCGTCCAGGACAAGTATCGTGTTTGGGCGCTCCTGAGCGAGTGTCGGCGCCGCGATGGAGAAGGTCAGGGCGGCCAGCCCGGCTGTCACAAGAGATTTCATACGGGTTCTCCGTTGTGCGCGGCTCCGAAGCGGGCGCCCGCTCGCTCTTTCAGTTTGCGAAAATGCGAAGATATCTGCTCCAGCCGCGCATCCCATTCCGGGTCCGGCTGCTGGCCGTCGGTCGTTTTGAAATAGACCTGCATCAGGCAGGTGACGGCGAAGGGTTCCAGGAAGGCGGCCTTGACGCTCCATGCGAACAGAAGCGCGAAGACGAAGCCGCCCGCTGACCAGGCGCCGGGGATGGCGTAGACCAGTGCCGCAGCCGGGGCGAGCATCACGAGGAAGATCAGAAAGGCGAGGCCGTAGGTAAAAAGCGTCAGCCACGCAGCGTTTTTAAGCATCACCTTCCAGTTCTGGCCGTAGAGCACCAGCGCCTCGCGGGCGGATCCCCAAGGATCGGTCGCGCGGGTGCGGATCGCATGAGCGAGGATCACCTCGTCGATGAACCCGACCGCCATGCGCAGGAAGGCTTGGACGACGCCCATCAACTGCCGGACATAGGGGATTGGCAGGATCGACAGAATGCCGCGCGCCAACCCCGTGACGGCGCGAATGACACCCTTTACCAACTGGTCCAGCGCGAAGAGCAGCGACGCCTGGCCGAAGCGTTCTTTCACCGCGGTCGTCGCATGGGCGATCTGGCCGCGCCCTTCCGGCAGAGGCCTGCCGTCGATCAGTTCGACCAAAACCGCGACATGACCCGCTTTGACGACGTAAAGGATATATTCGCGCAGCCAATACATCACCGCGCCGGTCAGCCCGAAGCCCGCGATTCCACCCCAGGTCATCGCGGCCGCGCGAAAGTCGGCATCCCCAAAGGCGCCGACGCCCCAACCAATGCCGACGCCGGCGCCGGTCGCAAGGATATAGGCCAGCGTGATCCCGAAATAGACCGCCGCCCGCAAGAGCACGAAAGGCAGCGTCCGCATCATCAGGCTGAACGCCTGTCCTATATTGAAATCCCACAAAGCGCCGGTTTCCTTTCGGGTGTAGATCAGCTTGAGACGTGATGGGTGGGGGCGCTCGTTTCGTCCCCGAAATGTTGTCTCAGCCAGGCGTTGATGTCATTGGCGATCAGCGCGGGCCCATCGCCCGAAACGCCCCAGCGCGATAGCGGAACCCGCGTTGCCGGGCGCGTGTTGCGAAAGACCAGAACCACCTTCGAGGTAGAGCGACCCTCACGCCGGTCGTGAGAATGGCTGCGGTCCAGTTCGGCACTGTCGAGCGCCTCCAGCGGATAGTCCCGCTGGCGCATGCCGAGGCGCGATGTTCGGATGATGCTGACTTGCCCGGATTGAGCGTCCAGCTTCAGCCGTGTGCGCTCGGATAAGGCGATGTATCCCGCGACAAAGGCCCCGTTCAGCCCGACCAGCAGAACCAGCGCGGTCATGAACTCGCCGCCGATCAGATTGGCAAGCCCGATCAGCGTGACCGGCAGGACAGGCACCATGACGAACCACAGGATGAAGCGCGGTATCCCAAGTTCCAGTTCCAGCAGATCGGGCGTGTTCGTCTCGATGCTCATGACGAGACTCCCTGTGCGCGGCGGGACAGCCAGCCATTGACGACGCCTGTCAGATGCGCCACCTCTTCGGGATCCGGGCGGAACATCGGCATGACGATCTCGCGCCGCTCTGTTCCCGATCCGCATATCAGGACCAGCTGGGTTTCATCGTTTCCTGCTGTCGTTCCATAATGCGCGACGCTTTCCACCTTGTGCAGATCCGCGAGCGCGCATGTCTCTTCGCGTCGCCCGCGTAACGTGGTCACGCGCAGTCGGGCAAGCTCGGCATCGCGATCCAGGCGCAACTGTGTCAGTTGCACCACCTCGTGTAGGTAAAGCCAGCCGATCAGGCCCACCACGGCCAGGACGATGATCCCCGTTCCGGTGGCGCCATCCACGATTGCCGCGAGGCCCGCCGCGATCGTCACCAGTATCGCCACTGCGGCGATCGCAGCTCGCCGGATCGGACGGTTTTCGATCTCCAGAACGGTGTCTGAGTTTTGCGTGACGCGCAGTGGATCGGCCAATAACTCGGCAAACGTCATGGGCCGGCACCCAACGACGTGTCAATTCGCCCCTCGACGTTGCGACAGTCGTCAGGGGCATCTCGGCGACATAGGGTTGCCGAAAAACTGGCCCGGATGCGGCCTTCATCCTCAAGGTCCAGCAGGTCGATCGACATCTGCGGTGGCTCGTCCTCGCTTTCCCAGACCGCGCCTGTCAACGCCCCGCGATCGGACCGTATGTCGATGGTCAGACCGGCGGGCGGCGTATCTCCGGAAGGCTTACCGTGAAAGATCAGGCCGATGGAAATGCTGCCGTCGCCGAGTGCATGCAGATCGATCATGGTCAGCGGGCCGATATCGGTGATCTGCACCATCGCAGAGCCATCATCCTGACGCAGCACCTGCCAGTTCAGTTCTTCACCATCCAGCCGTGCCTCGATCTCGCCGATGGCCTCCAATGCGCCAGCCGTGGTTGCGCTTCCGAGGGTGAGGACAAGCGGGACAAGCACCTTCATGTCATTCCTATCGGCTGATCAGTTGTTCGCGGACGCCCCGCGCCGAATTGCGTTTTGTTCCCATCGCCTCATTGGCCGAGAAGAAACTGATGATTCCGTCCGAGCGCCGCGTACCGGAGCCGAACTGCCATTCGAATTGCGGCGCCGAGGCAATCAGGCAATCTTGAACCAACGCCCATTCGAAGGGTTCTGCGGGAGGCTCGGAACCCGTTGAAGTCAACATGTAAAACTGCGGGTCCATTGGTTCGCCACGCACAAAGTCAAAGCGCAACGGCTTGTTGCCACCTCGAACCGGCGCCAGTTCGGTCTGGATGCCATCCTGACCGAGATACAATCGGTTGCGGTTCCGATCATAAATGATCTCGAACGTGCTCTTCTGAACGCCTGTTGCCACACTCACTCCGATGGCGGCCTCGGTCCATGTTCCCGCGATCAGCGGACCAACCTGTCGTAGGTCGAACTTACCCGCCCGGTGAACGTCAGCGTGGCAGACCGGGTTGGGCGGTCCATCGGCCAGTGCTGAAGTTGCCATAGCGATCAGCAAGGCCGCAGTTCGGGCAAGGGCGGGTCCAGCCATCTCAGTCAAGCTCTTCAAGCCGGGTGTCGAAGCTGAAGGTGACAGGCCGGGTTTCGGACGAGGGGCCGCCGCTGACCTGCCCGGTGAGCGTGCCCTTCAGGGTAACGATTCCATCCGCCGGCGTGAATTCCTCCAAGGTCAGTGTCAGGCTGTCCTGATCCCCGCTCCAGTTCCGCCCCAGGTCGCGCGCGAAGGTGATCGTCAGCGCCATTTCGCCCAGTGAGGGCAATTCGCCATTGATCTCCAGTTGCAGATTGACCGGCCCCTGATCGCCTTCCATCTGCATGGCAAGGAACGACGCATCGGCGTATTGGCCGATGATCGTCGCGCTGGCAAATTCGGGGGGAATAGTCAGTTCCAGCGGCTGATCGCCGAAACTGCCGGTAACCAGCCCGCCCGGCTCATCAGCTATCGCCGGCAGCGCCAGCAGGCCGATCAGAAGGGGCGCGCCTGCCCTGTACATGGTCGGGAAAATGGACAACTGCCGTTCTTCCTGTTGTTTGATCCGGAGTATATCTTTGCTGAAGACCGGCGGCCCCGTTCGTTCGAACGGGGGACGTGCGGTTTTTTATGCTAAAGTTGCGTCGAAACCGGGTTTTCAGGTCAGGTTGTGGTTATGAATTTGCAGCATCGCATTGCTCGAATCGCGCTGATTGCGGCGCTTTTTCTCGGTTCCATGCCGGCCGCCGCCGAAAGTGTCCTGCTGACCCTGACCGGGGCGGTCACGGATGGCAGGGTGGAACTGACGCGCGCGGATTTCGATGCGATGGATTGGCATGAGCTTGCCACATCGACCAGCGTCACAGATCACCAGCCAGAGTTTCGCGGCGTGCTAATGCGCGACATCCTTGCCCACGCCGGGGCCGAGGGCAGCCAAGTGCGCGCCGCGGCATTGAACGATTATGTCGTCGATATCCCCATCGAGGATTTTTACCAGTTTGACGTTCTGGCCGCGCTTTACATGGATGGTGTACCTTTGACCCCGCGTGACAAGGGCCCGGTCTGGATCGTCTATCCGCGCGACGATCATGGGGTTCTGGCCGATATCCGCTATGATATGCGATGGGTCTGGCAGCTTGTCGCGCTGCATGTGCAATGACCACCCGCCAGGAGTGGATACGATATCTCGGGCTGGGCGGTCTGGTTCTGGTCTGCCTGGGCCTTCTGGGTCTGGCTGCGTGGCAGCTGGTTCAGTTGGAACGTCAGATGCGGATCGACGCCACCGAAAACATGATCTGGGTTTTTGGACAGGCGCAGATCGAGGCAATGAACCTCGCGCTCGCGCTTTCTGATGAGGCGCCGCCGCAACAGATCCAGACTCGCTTTGACGTCCTGCTTTCCCGGCTGACGCTGCTGGAAGAGGGTCCACAACGCCGCTTTCTCAAGGATGCGGAGATTTTCGAAACGCTTGCAGGTTGGCGCAGCGGCCTTCTGGCGCTTGACCCGATGCAAGGGCCCGATCCGGCCGCGCTGCGCGCACATGTCTCGGCGCTGGTCGCAGCCCTGCGGAGCAAGGCCAGTCTGGTAATGTCCCACGAATGGCAGATTCAGGCTGAGCGACTGGACCGTATGGGACATTTGCACCGCCTCGCGCTGGTGTCGGTCTTGGGGGCTGCATTGGCAGGATTGGGGTTAGCTGCAATCCTGATCGATCGCGAGAGGCGGTTGATGAGAGGACGGCTGGATCGCCTCCGGGCTGAAAAGCTGGCCGGCGATCTGGAACGCGAGCGCGAAACCTCCGAGAACCACCGTCGATTCGCCGATCTGATCGCCCATCAACTCCGCACGCCGCTGGCTGTGATCGACAGCGCCATGCATCGCCTGACCCGGCGTGGCGGCCCGGTTTCGCCGGAATTGGTATCGGAAAAGGCGGCCGTCTCGCGCGAGGCAGTTGCGCGGCTTGTGAAGCTGACGGATACCGCCCTGATGATGTCACGGTTGGAACGTGACGGGGTTCTTCCCCATCTCGGTGCACATGACCTGCGTGATCTGGTGACCTCGGTCATTGACGACCTGGTGGTAACGGCACAGGATCGCGACCCCTCTCGCATCCGGCAGCAGGCGCAGGCGGCGCCGATGGCCGCGCTCTGCGATCCGGCGCTGACCGGCGAAATCCTGTCCAACCTGCTCCGCAATGCGCTTTTGTATTCTCCGCTCGATTGCCGCGTGGATGTCGAGGTTTCGCAGTCGCAGACTCACATCGTCTGCCGGATCGAGGACCGGGGGAGGGGCATGTCGCCTGAAGAGATCGCACGCGCCTTCGACAGGTTCCACCGTGGCAGCGGGCATGAGACCCTGCCTGGTTCCGGGCTGGGCCTGACAATTGCGCGCCATCTCGCCCGGATGCAGGGAGGTGACGTTAACCTGACACAGCGTGCCGGAGGCGGCCTGACAGCCGCGTTTTACCTGCCGAAGGAGGTCTCCGCATGACCGCGCCGCTGATCCTGTGCGTGGAGGACGAACCATCGCTGCGCGACGATATCGCGTTCGAACTGCACGAGGCCGGCTATGCCGTGGCGGCTGCTGCAGATGCACGCGAGGCGCTGACCTTTCTGGAAAACCGGCGCCCCGATCTGATCCTGTGCGATATCCTGATGCCCGGCATGGACGGAAGAGGGTTCATAACCCATTTGCGCAAGGCGCGGTCTGATCTCGACGACGTGCCCTTCGTCTTCCTGACCGCCCTGTCTTCACGCCAGCAGGTGATCGACGGGCGCATCGCTGGGGCCGACGACTATTTGACCAAGCCCATTGACTACGACCTGTTGCGTGCGACCGTAGACTCGCGCCTGAACCGGATGCAGCGGTTGCGCGCAATGTCGGGAGACCGTTCCGGTCTGACCGCGCTCGATCGGCTGGCCATCGGCGTGGTGTTGCTCGACGCCAATGGCGGAGTGGTCCATGCCAATCCTCTTGCCCGGCGCCTGTCGGACGAGGTCGGCATCGTGCTTGGCGGGCGCATCGCCATAGGCGGTGAAGATGGACGGAAACTGACCACGCTGATCGCCGCGCTGATTTCCGATGAAGGGACGGCTACGGCTGGCCTGCGTTTAGATAGGCACCAGCTCGTGGTCGCAGGGATGTCGTTTCCGGCGCGCGCCCACCATGATGAGGCGGTCGCCATGCTGATACTGAGCGGCGCCGACGGTCTGCCTCCTCTGGACAATACGATCCTTGGCCAACTGTTCGACCTGACCCCGATGGAAGCCCAAGTCGCGTGTTTGCTAGCCGAAGGATTGCGCCGCAACCAGATTGCGGACCGGTTGGCGATCTCGAGCACGACGGTCGCCTTTCATCTGCGAAACATCTTTTCCAAGACCGGCGTGCAAAGGCAGGCGGAACTGGTGGCGTTGGTTCTGTCTGTCCCACTGACGCAGTGCCGCGACATCTGAAGCCTTTGCGCCACCCGTCATCAATCACGCGCGATCCTTCGGTGGTTGAGTTCCGTCATGCGCGCCTGCCGGACGTTCCATCTCGAACCATCTTTCCACGTTTCGCCCATTTATCACGAGCGCGTTCACCATCCTTGCTCTGAAGTGAGTCGGTCATCCAGATCATCGCTCCGAGGATGGTGGCGCGATCAGCGGCGGTCAGGTCCACGACGCCCGACTTGACGACGAGGCCGCCGAGTTCGATCGGATACTGCGTGCGCTTGCAGCGTTCAACCAGCCGCGTCAGCGTCTTTCGAACCGGATAGACCTGTCCCCGCCTGCAGGGCTGTCGTACGCTCCGAGCTTTCCTTGAAAAATCCTTGGTTGGAGCGCTTGGAGCACTGTAACTGGTCGTTTCTTAAAGAGACATATGGAGCGCCCTTTGAAAATATGCCACTATGGGTGTCATGGTGGCCGAACGAGCACAAAACCTGAAGAAGGTCCTTGATGCAGTGCCCTCCGGGTATCTGGTCGACGCGGCATGGCTCACGGCGCATGGCATCGCCTACGAGACCTTTCGTGACTACGTTAAACGGGGCTGGCTCGAGCGTCTGACCCGCGGCGTTTTCCGTCGCCCGTCTCCCGGCGCTTCTGCGTCGGATATGATCGACTGGAAAATCTGCCTGCTCTCGGTCCAGCACATCATGCGCTACGATGTCCATGTCGGCGGCATGACGGCGCTCGCCCAGCAGGGTCACGGCCACTATCTGCGTCTGGGCGGTAACGCTCCGGTCTGGGTCTATGGTGAAGCCATACCGAACTGGTTTCCCAGACTGCCGCTGAGCGCGCCGATCGAGACGCGCAGCAAGTCCCTCTTTGACGATCCGCAGCTTGGCCTTCCCGATGACAGCACGGAGGCGGGGCAAACCCTTCCCTGGGACTGGCAGCTCAGGATGTCGTCTCCCGAACGGGCGATCCTCGAAGCTATCGATGAGCTGCCCGACCATGAAAGCTTCCACAACCTCGATATGGTGTTCGAGAGCCTGACGACGCTGCGGCCGAAGATGCTGTCGGCGCTGCTGCACAGTTGCAGGAAGATCAAGGTGAAGCGGCTGTTCTTCGTTTTTGCTGATCGCCACGATCATCCCTGGCGCAAACGTCTTGACCCCGAGGAATTCAACCTAGGCAGCGGCGACCGTGCTCTGGTCAAGGGTGGCAGGATACACCCGCGCTACCGTATCGTGGTGCCGGAGGAGTTCGTCGCGACCGGGGCTGGCGATGGCGCGTGAGGATTATGAAGCCCGGGTCGCACTGCTCGCGCGCCTGCTCCCGCATGTTGCCAAGGAAGAGGTGTTCGCGCTCAAAGGCGGCACGGCGATCAACCTGTTCTACCTCGTCTGTCGGCCGACATCGATCTGACCTATCTGCCGATCAGGAATCGCGACGAAAGCCTCGCTGAGATCAACGAAGCGATGGATCGCATCGCAGCGGCCGTCGAAGGCGGCATCATCGGCGCGAAGACGCATCGCATCCAGGGTGGGGGAGGAGGTGCCACTCGCGTTCTCGCTCGTCTGGGTGGCGCCGAGATCAAGATCGAGACCTCGCCTGTCATGCGCGGCGTCGTGCATGATTCCGAGATGCGTCCGGTGTCAGATGCGGTGGAGGATGAATTCGGTTGACCGGCCTCTGCAGCTAAATGCGAGGCATGAATGCCTCGAAATCAGGGTTTTCCAAACGATGCCAGCCAATTATACTAAGCGGCGAGTTTGGGAATTTGGCGTTCGACCAATCGCAAGTATCGTTGGTTGCACGCCCCCGCAACCAAAATTCTTCACATGAATACAACGTGTTGGCCTCCTCTGGGAGGCTTTCGGTGTCTGGGGCGTCGTGATTGGTGCTACGGCGGTGCTACGCCGCAGGACACGAACAAGGCCATAACCTAAACCCTCCATCCGCCTCCTTCCGAAGCGAAAAGTGCAAGCTGCACATCGAACAACCGCAAGCCTTCCGCCTTCAAGTCGAAATTCCGTGCCCCGAGGCCCCAGCGGATCGCGAGGCCTTGGATGAGCGAGGTCAGAAAGATTGCCGCGTCCTCAACGTTCAATCTCGGATCGAGCGTTGCACCGTCTTCCATCGCGCGCAGGTTCCCGGTCAGATGCTCTTGGAACTGCATCAACAGGGATTGTACCGTTTTTCGCAGGGCGGGGTTCTCGACGTTCAGCTCGCGCGAATGCAGGATCATTGGCAGCGCCGGGCAAGCCGCAATCTGGCTGAACTGGGCGGCAACGAGCGCCCGCAATCGCGCGTCCGGTGTCGCGTTTGCAGATAGCGCCTCGTCCCAGGCGCCACGCATTCGACTTGATATAGTCTCACCAGCAGCGGCCCAGAGATCGGCCTTGGTCGGGAAATGCCGGAAGATGGCGGCCTGGGTCACGCCCACCGCGCTCGCAACATCGTTGGTGGTCAGGCGATCGGGCCCGATCCGGTCCGCCAGGTCCAACAGGGCGGATAGGATTTCGGACTTTCGCTGTGCTGCAGATTTTCGGCTTTTCATTTGCGGCTCTTGTAAGTAATCACTTACTAACATAATGATAGGTATGTGCAAGCCGATTCGTTCTATCACAGGTGCGCCTCATGCCCGTTCTGCTCCGCTTTCTCGCTTTGCCGCCGATCCTTGTGGCGGCTGCGGTCGCCGCGTGGCTGATCAACAATGCGCCCAGCCCGGCGCAGCAAGTCGACGCGCCAGACGGCTTGCCGGTGCGCGTGGCCTCCGTCGTGGCGCAGGACATCTGGCCCGCAGCGCGAGGGTGGGGCAGCGTGCGTGCCGCCGACACCTGGGCTGCCGTAGCCGAGGTGCGCGGCCAAGTGATCTGGCGCCATCCCGATCTGGAGACCGGCAAGCTGATCCCGGCGGGCACCGAGGTCCTGAAGATCGACCCGGCGGATTACCAGCTGGCCATGTCCCAGAGCGAGGCCGATCTTCAGGCATTGCAGGCGGAAGCGGCCCAGATTGAGGCCGAGGCCGCCAGCACCCGGCGCGTGCTGGCGCTGGAGGAGGGGCGTCTTCGACTGGCAGAAGCCGACCTGAAACGGGTCCGCGACCTGGTCGATCAGGGGATCAACCCGCAGACCCGCGCCGACGAGACCGAAAAGGCGCTTCTGCTGAGCCGCCGCACAGTGACCGAGCTTCAGAACATGCTGGCCCTGCTGCCGTCGCGCTCCGCCGGTCTCCAGGCCCAGACAGCCAGGACCGAAGCGGCGATCGCCCGGTCGCGGCGCGACCTGGACCACACAGTGGTCGTCACCCCGTTCGATCTCAGGATTCGGGGGGTCGAGGTGGAGCTCTATCAGTGGGTCACAGCCGGCCAGAAACTGGTCCAGGGCGACGGGATCGCCCGGGTCGAAGTCGTGGTGCAGATACCGCTGCCGGCCTTCCGGCGGCTTCTTACCTCGATGGCCCTCGAGACCGACACTCTGACGGCGGTCGGCGCGGGCCCGGCGGCCCGGATGACCGCCGAACTTCACCCGCTGATCGACCCGGCACAGATCTGGCCCGCCACCGTCAGCCGGGTGGAGGGCGGGCTAGACCCGAAAGCCAGGACCGTGCCTGTCGTGGTGACGGTCGACGATCCCTACACCGCCGCTCAGCCGCCGGCGCGGTTGCCGCTCGTGCCGAACATGCAGGTCGAGATTGCCCTGACCGGCGCCCCCTTGAACCAAGTTATCGCCATCCCCGAGGCGGCGCTGCACGGCGAGACGGCCTATGTCCTGGGCGCCGGGAACACGCTTGAGCTCAGACCGGTTACGCCGGCCTTTCGGCAAGATGGCCTGGTGATCCTGCGCGAGGGACTGACCGCCGGGGAAACGGTCGTGCTTGACGACATCGCCCCTGCCCTTCCCGGAATGCGCCTGTTTCCGGTCGAGACCGCGGCATCCGGGAAAACCCGATGATACGCTGGTTCACCGCGCATCCCACCGCCTCGAACCTGCTGCTTCTGGTCTTCATCGCCGCAGGCAGTTTCGCCGCGCCGACGCTGTTGCGCGAAACCTTCCCCGATTTCCGCCCGGTCGAGGCTGAAATCTCGGTGGTCTATCGCGGAGCGGCCGCGGCGGATGTCGAAACCGCGATCTGCGGCCCCCTGTGGGACGCGGTCCAGGGGGTGGAGTCGCTCGAGTCGCTGACCTGCGTCGCCCAAGACAACCGGGCGCGTGCCGTGGTCACCATGGAGCCCGGGGGCGAGCCGCTGCGCTTCGTCAACACGTTGCGGACCGAGGTTTCGGCCATCGACACCTTCCCGGCCCGGTCGGACCCTGCCGTGGTGCGCGAACTGCACCGCACAGATCTCGTGACCTCGGTCTCCGTTTCGGGCGATCTGCCGCGCGACCAGCTGGACCTTTATGCCGACGAGCTGGCCGACAGCCTGTCGGCGCTGCCCGATGTCGCGAAGGTGATCCCGTCGGGCATGGGCACGCGCACGCTTTCCGTGCTGCCCGACCGGGCGGTGCTGGCGCAGCACGGCCTGACGGCCGAGACGCTGGCCCAGGTGATCGCCGGGCAAAGCCTCGATCTGCCGGCCGGCCAGATCGAAACGGCATCGGCCGACCTGACCATGCGCTTCACCGCCGAGGCTCGCAGCGTCGAGGCCCTGGCCGCGCTGCCGGTGCTGACCCTGACCGATGGCGCCGTTCTGACGCTGGGCGACATGGCCCGGATCGAAGAGACTTTCGAACCGGTCGAGGAGCAGGCCCGGCTCGATGGCCGTCGCGTGGTGCTTCTGGAAGTCCACAAATCGCTGGAAGCCGATGCTTTGCGCGCGCTCGACAGCGTGCAGTCGCGCGTCGACTCCGAGACCGCCCGCCTTCCCGCCAGCGTCAGGGTCGAGGTCGTCCAGGACGTGACCTCGATCATTCGCGACCGCCTGAGCATGTTGGTGCAGAACGGCATTCTCGGCCTGGTGCTGGTGGTGGCGCTGATGAGCCTGTTCTTCCGTCCCAGCTATGCGATCTGGGCGGCGATGGGTCTGCCGGTGGCGTTTCTGGGCGCATTCGTCTGGATGGCCGTCACCGGGCTCAGCCTGAACATGATCACGCTGGTCGCGCTTCTCATGGCGATCGGCATCGTGATGGACGATTCCATCGTACTGTCGGATTCGATCGCCGTGCACGCAGCCCATGGCGTCAGCGTTCAAACCGTTACCGCCGGTGTCATGGCCGTTGCGCCGGGCGTCATGTCGTCCTTTCTGACGACGGTCGCGGTCTTCCTGCCGCTGTCCTTCCTGTCCGGAGAGCTGGGGTCCGTGCTGGAGGTTCTGCCGCTGGTTCTGTTGGCGGCCCTCGCCGCCAGCCTGATCGAGGCGTTCCTGATCCTTCCGCATCATCTGAAAGCCGGGCTCGAAGGTCTGCAAAAGCCACCGTCGCGCTTTCGCCGCGCCTTCGATGCCGGGTTCGACGTGCTGCGCGAACGTGGCGTCGGGCGCGTCGCCGACATGGCGATCACCCTGCGCTGGCTCGTGCTGGGTCTGGCCATCGGCGCATTGATCGTGACAGTGGGCGCGCTGCGCGGCGGCGTGGTCACGCGCGAGGCGATGCCGGACATCGACGGTGACGTCCTGGAGGCCCGGCTGATGCTGCCCGCCGGCACACCCCTGGCCCGGACCGAAGCCGCGGTCGCCCAGGTCGAAGCGGCGCTGAGTCGCGTCAACGCAAGGCTTTCGCCGGATCAACCCGAAGGACAGGCACTGGTCGTGCGCATCATCAGCCGCATGGGCCGAAACGTCTCGGCGGGCGAGACCGGCGCGTATGTGGCAACCGTATCGGCGGATTTGCTGTCGGCGGAAAAGCGCGGCACTACGCTTGACGAATTGATGGCAGCATGGCGCGCCGAAATCGGGCCGCTTCCCGGCGTGTCCTCGCTGATCCTGACGGAGCCGGGCATCGGGCCGCAGGGCATCGCGGTGGAATTGCGACTGTCGCACAGAAATCTTGCGGTTCTGGAGGCCGCAGGCCGCGAAACGCTGGCCGAACTCGAAACCTATGTCGGCGTCCGCAATGCCATGTTGGACCTGCGCCCGGGCAAGCCCGAATTGAGATTGACACTCGCCCCGGGGGCGCGGACCCTCGGCCTGACGGCGGCGGGCGTGGCAGGTCAGTTGCGGGCGGCCTTCCTTGGAACGCAACTGACCGACATCCGGCAGGGGGACCTGCCATTCGAGGTGCTCGTCCTGCTCTCGGACAGTGGCCGAGACGCCCGAGACGATCTCGAGACCTTCACCATCGCGCTCCCAGACGGCACCGCCGTCCCGCTCGGCACGATTGTCGACATGCAAGAGGCGCGCGGCTGGGCGACGATCACGCGGCGCAATGGCCTGCGCACGTTGACGGTGCAGGCCGATGTCGACGGACGGGTCGGCAACGCCGACGCGATCACCGCGCAAATGCGCGGGAGTTATTTGCCCCTGCTCGCGGGTCGCATTCCGGGCCTGACGTTCGAGATCGCCGGCCAGGCCGCCAGTTCCGCCGAGACGGTTGGCTCGATCTTGCGGGGCTTTCTGGTCGGGATCGTCGGCATCTACCTGATCCTGTCGTTCCAGTTCCGCAGCTATGTCGAACCGGTGATCGTCATGCTCACGATCCCGCTCGCCTTTCTCGGAGTGATCTGGGGGCATGTCCTGATGGGGTACAACATCTCGATGCCATCGCTGGTGGGCGCGGCCTCATTGGCCGGGATCGTCGTCAACAACGCAATCCTGCTTGTCGAGGTCATCCGAAGCGAAATGGAGAACGGCACACAAGTCGCGCAGGCCGCAGGAGCGGCGGTGCGGGCGCGCTTCCGGCCGATCTTCGTTTCGGTCTCGACCACGATCCTCGGCATGGCGCCGCTTCTGGCAGAGACCTCGACCCAGGCGCAGACGCTCAAGCCGTTGGTCATTTCGGTGGTGTTCGGCCTGCTGACCTCGACGGTGCTGGTGCTGCTGGTGCTGCCCGCGTTCTACACCGTTCTGGCCGACCTCGCGCTGGCTCGCAAGGTGGGTGACGCCGGCAAGGACAGTTCGATGTGATACCGGCAATGGTTGATAGTGCCACACCGCCAGGGGCCCGGACCTCAACTCGGGAACTTGCCCTGACAGTCAACTCCGAAACACATCCCGATGGTCCTAGCCGACATTCGTGGAAAGAGTCGCGAAAGCCCGGATCGACCGGCTGGGCACGCCCCGCCCGAATAGCGCCGGCCCAGCCCGCGGGCTAGCGCTTTCGAGCGGTCGCGCAGCGTTCAAAGAAACGGATGACGCTGGTGGATAAACCGCGCGACGCCGGCGTTGCGCGCGCCACCCCCCGGGCCGGCGCTCGCCATCGGTACATTTCCGCCATCGACAGCTCCGTCCCGCGCTGCCGACGTTCATCCTCCGAAAATGCCGCGCGATGGACGAAGGCCGGTCTGATGAAGCTGCGCCGCAGCGATCGGCCAGGGATTGAACGGCAGGTCAGGGCCGACCGCTACCGACCGGCCCGACTTCTTAGAGTTCCAGCGCTTCCGCGATGGCGAGCGAATCTTCGAGCTGGACGCCGAGGTGGCGCACAATCCTCTCCATCTTTGTGTGGTCGAGCACCGCTGACCTCAGCATCCTTGGTCTACTAGAAGGGCCTTTTGAAAGGTGCAGGAGCCGGGGGCGGCGATAAGGGTGATCACGCTGTCGGCACGGTTCCGCCATCGATCACGTATTCCGTGCCGGTTATGGTCCCGGCACGGTCCGAGGCGAGGAAGGCGACCAGGTCCGCGATCTCGCCAGGTTTCGACGGACGCCCGATCGGCACCCCGCCGAGCGAGTCCATGATCATGCGCTTGCCCGCTTCCACGCCCACCCCATGCTCGGTCGCGAGGCGGTTGGCCAGCTCGACCGAGGACTCCGTCTCGATCCAGCCCGGAGAGACGCGGACGACCCGCACACCCTTGGGCGAGACCTGCTTCGACAGGCTCTTGCTGTAGGTGGACAGGGCCGCCTTGGCGGCGGCATAGGCGGTCGTCGCCTGTGGCAACGGCAGTTCGCGCTGGATGGATGTGACATGGATCACGACGCCGCTGCCCCGCGACTCCATCTCAGGAACGAGCGCGCGGTCAAGGCGGACCGCCGGCATCAGGTTCAGGTCGAGCTCGCGCCGCCATTCGTCGTCGCCAAGCGCCGTATAGCCGCCCGCGGGTGCCGAGGAGCCGCCGAGCATGTGTACGATGATGTCGACGCCGCCCAACCTGTCGCGCACGGCCTCGGCCACTCTGGCGCAACCGTCGGCGCGGGTCAGATCCGCCGCCACGAACCGATCTTCCGGCATCTCCGGCGGCCTTGTCCGCGCCGTCGTGAGGACGTCGGCGCCAAGCTCCTTGAACAGGGCCACAGTCGCACCTCCGGCACCGCGCGTGCCGGAGGTGACGAGGGCCCGTTTTCCCTCGAGGGTCAGGAAGGCGCTCATGGCACGATCTCCAGTCCGGCGATCTTGTCCCCGCGAAGGACGAAGAAATAGCGCAGGTCGACCGGGCTTCCGGGGAAGTTTCCGACAAGGTGGCTGGTGACGATCGTGAGCTGGCCGTCTTCGGCTATGTCGAACGGCTCTACCGTGTAGGTGTATTGCGTGGAGGCATTCGCCATCCACTGCCGGATCGCGTTGCGACCCGTGTAGGTATTGCCTTCGTCGATAGCCGTGGCGTCCTGCGTGAAGACCTCGGCGATGGCCTGCGCGTTGCCTTTCTTGTCGGCCGAGAAATAGGCGTCGATGGCGTCTGGCAGTTTGATACTCATGGTGGATCTCCTTTGTGGATAGGGATCTCGCCGCTTGCCCTCTCGGGTCGGATCGGGACCGGCGCCCTGAGCTTGAATTTAAGGCTTTGACACAGTGCGCATAAGCGGGACTAATCCGGATGTGGAATTTGGATTTTTGGGATAATGGCGACCTACAAGCTGGCCGATTTCGACGCGGTCCTGGCGATTGCCCGCAGGGGATCGTTCCGGGCGGCCGCTCTGGACGTGGGGATGTCCACGAGCGCGCTCAGCAGCGCGGTCGCGAAGCTCGAGGAGCAACTCGGCGTGCGGCTCTTCAATCGCACGACCCGCAGCGTGTCGCTGACCGCCGCCGGGCAGCGTTTCGTCGATCAGGTCAGCCCGGCGCTCAAGGACATTCATGGCGCGATCGACACGGTCCGATCGCAGCAGGAGACGCCCACGGGCAGTCTGCGCATCAACACCTTCGCCACGGCGGGCCGGGAGATCCTCGCGCCGCTCATCCTCGAATACCTGCGGCGGTTCCCGGGGGTGCAGATCGACCTCGTGACCGAAGGCAACCTCGTCGACATCGTGGCGGACGGTTTCGATTTCGGGGTGCGCAGCCAGAACCTTGTGCCGACCGATATGATCGCCATCCCGCTCGGACCCGCGCGGCGCTACGCGGTGGTCGCAACACCTGTCTATTTCGAATGCCGGGAGCCGCCGACGGTGCCTTCCGACCTGATGGCGCATGCCTGCGTTCGCACGCGCCTGCCAAACGGTGGGCTATTTCGCTGGCAGTTCGAAGCCGAGGGCCGGCCGGTTCATGTCGATGTCGAAGGGCCGATTACGCTGGACGAAGCCAGCCTCGCGCGCATTGCCGTGCTCGATGGTCTCGGTATCGGGTTCTTCATGGAGTCGGACGTGCGAGAGGATATCGAGACGGGGCGGTTAGTGCGTGTTCTCGACGCCTGGACGCCGCCGCTAGCGCCGCTTTGCCTGTACTATCCCAGTCGGCGCAATCCGCCGGCGGCCTTCAAGGTCTTCATCGATCTCGCACGGGAACTCGCGCGATCCTCGAGAGCGAGCTGAAGGTGTCGTGCTCATCCGGTCGCAAAAGAACGCAGAGGGAGTCCAACATCAGTGCAGCGAACGATTGAGAGGCCCCTCACCGCTGACCTTCGCGCATCCGATTTTGCCGCGCAATGTGCCGAAAGGCTGGTCCGGGGAAGCTGCGTTGCAGCGATGACCACCTGGCGAATGTCGCCTGGAGCTTGTTTGCGTCTCGCAATGACGGCCCAAACCGGCCTTTGGCACCGATGGAGGATCGGACCGAAGCAGTGTTGATATGAGGCGGTTGCCCGTGGAGGCACTGTGGAAGCAAGAGGAGCGCACTCAAGCGGGCTAAAAGGGCAGCGGAACTTGCCGGGCCTCAAGAAGCGCCTTCAATGACCGCGGCTTCTTTCCATGACATCCCGTTGCGACTGTACATCCCCCGCGCTTCCTGAACCCGTCAGCGCAAGCTCAGTCCATGGAACTGCTCCGCGGGCCTATATCTCGGTCATCAGGCGGTGGCCCGGAGGGTAGCACTGGCGCACCCAGGTGATCGGCGTCTCGTGCATCCAGGTCGTCCGTTCCACGGTGAACAGGGCCGCGCCGGGCTTGCATCGCAGGATCGTGGCGGTGTCCTCGTCGGCCTCGGTGGCCGACAGGGCAAGGCTGCCCTTGGAATAGGGAACGTTCTGGACCAGCCAGGCATTGGCGCTGACGCGGGCAAGGTCGACCTCCATCAGGGCCGGCACCGCGGCGGGATTGATCCAGCGGTTCTCATAGGCATAGGGCGCGCCATCCGACATGTGCAGCGCGCGGGCGTGCAGCAGCTCGGCCTCGGGCGGAACCCCAAGGCGGGATCGGATATGCAGCGGCACCGCCGACATCTCGCGCGAGATCAGCGCATAGCCGTAGCTGCCGCCGCGGGCCTCCACCTCGTGATGGATGACGGGGATCTCCAGCGTCGCCTTGCGGATCGGGTTCAGCGCGACCCTGGTGCCCGCCTTGCGGCGCCGGTCAAGATAGCCCGCCTCGGCCAGTTCGCGCAGCGCGCGATTGACGGTCGTACGCGCGCAGCCGAATTCCTCGGCAAGGACCGCCTCATTGGGGATCATGTCGCCGGGGGGCCATTGCCGGGTGCGGATGCGGTGCAGCACCTCGGCCTGAATGGCTTGCCAGGAGGTGGGCATTTCCAGCATCTCAGAGCGCGTCCTTCAGGCGGTGCAGGGTTTCGACATAGCGGCTGCGGATCGCATCCCGCGCGACATGCCGGCCATTGCGCACCACATGGCGGCCGGCGGACCAGACATCAAGCACCATTCTGTCATCGCCCGCGAAAACCCAGGCGTCCAGGATCGTGTCGCCGGTCTTGCCGATCAGGTCGACCGCCGCGCCGTCCAGCGCCAGCAGATCGGCCCAGAGCCCGGCCGAGATCGCGCCCGAGGCCCGCCCCGCCGCCTGTGCCGCCCCGCGGGCGGCGCCCTCGAACAGCACGCGCCCGGTAGAGGCATCGGGGCGCGCCAGAGCCGCGCGCGAGCGGTCGCGCAGCCGCTGCGAATAATCCAGCGTGCGCAATTCCTCGGACAGGGAGATGCGGATATTGCTGTCCGACCCGATGCCGAAGCGCCCGTTCGCCCCAAGCCAGCGAACGCCGTCGAAGATCCCGTCGCCGAGCGAGGATTCGGTGATCGGGCAAAGCCCGGCCACCGCCCCGGTTGCGGCAAGTGCCAGCGTCTCTTCCGGTTCCATCTGGGTGCAGTGGATCAGGCACCAGCGGCTGTCCACCGGCGCGTTGTCCAGAAGCCAGCTTACCGGTCGCGCCCCCCAGGCGGCGCGCACCTCGTCGACCTCGGCGATCTGTTCGGCTAGGTGCATGTGGATCGGCCCGTCGCCCAGGGTGATCGCGTCGCGCAGCCCGTCGGGACCGACCGCGCGCAGGCTGTGCGGGGCGGTGCCCAGAACCGTATCTTCGGGCAGCGCGGCAATGGCCTTGCGCGCGCCCTCATGCAGTTTGGCGAACTGCTCGGGGGTGTTTCCGAACCGGATCTGGCCGTGGCCAAGCGCGCGCCGGTCGCAGCCGCCATACTGGTAGAGAACCGGCAGCAGGGTCAGCCCGATGCCCGTCGTCTCTGCCGCCGCCGCGATGCGCGCCGACATTTCGGCCGGATCGGCATAGGGCAGCCCGCCGGGGCGGTGGTGCAGATAGTGGAATTCGGCATTGCAGGCATAGCCGGCCTCAAGCATCTCCATCTGCACGAAGGCGGCGATGGCCTCGACATCCTCGGGGGTGAGGCGGTCGAGAAAGCGGAACATCAGCTGGCGCCAGGTCCAGAACGTGTCGCGCGGGTCGGGGCCGCGCCGCTCGGTCAGCCCGGCCATCGCACGCTGGAAGGCGTGGCTGTGCAGATTGGCGGGCGCCGGAAGAAGAATCGCATGGCGCTCGCCCTCGGGCGCGGTTCCGGCCGTCACCTCCCGGATTCGGCCCGTGCCGTCGACAGCGATGCGCACGTCCTGCGCCCACCCGTCTTGCGTAAGTGCTTGCTCTGCCCAAAGAATCTTCATGGTTCGCCCCGTGGGTTCTGCGTATTGACAGAAAAAATATGTGCATACATATTACAATTAAACGCGCACAAAACAAGCGCCACGCATTCACAGGGCCGAAGATGACACGAGAAATCCTTTGCAACGCGCGCCTTGCCACACTGGACGGCCCCGGCTATGGGCTGGTCGAGGCGGGTGCGGTCGTGCTGGAGCGCGGGCGCATCCTCTGGGTCGGGCCCGAGGGCGACCTGCCCGGCGATCATGCGCAGGCCCCGCGCCGCGATCTGGGCGGGCGGCTGGTCACGCCCGCGCCGATCGACTGTCACAGCCACATCGTCTTTGGCGGCGACCGCGCGCGGGAATTCGAGATGCGCCTTCAGGGCGCAAGCTACGAACAGATCGCGCGGGCAGGGGGCGGCATCCTGTCCACCGTCAGCGCCACGCGCGCGGCAAGCGAGGACGATCTGGTCGCACAGGCGCTGCCCCGGCTGGATGCGATGATCGCCGAGGGGCTGACGACGATCGAGGTGAAATCCGGCTACGGGCTGGAGCAGGAGGCAGAGCTGCGCATGCTGCGCGCCGCAAGGCGCCTTGCGCGCGAACGCCCGGTGCGGGTGCGCACAAGCTACCTTGGGGCCCATGCCTGCCCGCCCGAATACAGCGGCCGCCCCGACGACTACCTGACCGAGATCTGCCTGCCCACGCTGCGCGCGGCCCATGACGAGGGGCTTGTCGATGCGGTGGACGGGTTTTGCGAGGGGATCGCCTTCGATACCGCCCAGATCGCGCGGGTCTTCGATCTTGCGCGCGATCTGGGCCTGCCGGTCAAGCTTCATGCCGAGCAGCTTTCGCATCAGGGCGGCACGGCGCTTGCGGCGCGTTACGGGGCGCTTTCGGCCGATCATGTGGAATATGCCACGCCCGAGGACGCGGCCCTGATGGCCCGATCGGGCACGGTCGCGGTTCTTTTGCCGGGGGCCTTCTACACCTTGCACGAAACGCAGATGCCCCCGGTTCAGGCCTTCCGTGCGCATGGCGTGCCGATGGCCCTTTCGACCGATTGCAATCCGGGCACCTCGCCGGTGACCTCGATCCTGCTGACGATGAACATGGGGTGCACCCTGTTCCGCCTGACCGCCGAAGAGGCCCTGCGCGGCGTGACCGAGCATGCGGCCCGCGCGTTGGGCCTGCCTGATTGCGGGCGCATCGCGCCGGGGCTGCGTGCCGATCTGGCGGTCTGGAACGTGACCAACCCGGCCGAACTGGCCTGGCGGATCGGCTTCAACCCGCTTCACGCGCGCATTTTTGGAGGTGCCGAATGACCCTGACCCTGACCCTGATACCCGGCGCCGCGACGCTGGCGCAGCTTGAGACGTTGTGGCGCGACGGTGTGCCCGCGCGCCTCGATCCCGGCGCCCGCGCCCCGGTCGAGGCCGCCGCGGCGCGGATCGCGGCGGCGGCGAAGGGCGAGGCGGCGGTCTACGGGGTCAATACCGGCTTTGGCAAGCTGGCCTCGGTCAAGATCGCGGCGCAGGACACGGCCACGCTGCAACGCAACCTGATCCTGTCGCATTGCTGCGGCGTGGGGGCGCCGCTCGATGCGGCGGCAACGCGGCTGATGATGGCGCTGAAGCTGCTCAGCCTTGGGCGCGGGGCCTCAGGCGTGCGGTGGGAGATCGTCGCGCTGATCGAGGCGATGCTGGCGCGCGACGTGGTTCCGGTGGTGCCCGCGCAGGGCTCGGTCGGGGCTTCGGGCGATCTGGCGCCGCTGGCGCATATGACGGCGGTGATGATCGGCGCGGGCGAGGCCGTGGTGGAAGGGCAGCGCCTGCCGGGCGCCGCGGCGCTTGCGCGCGCCGGGCTGGAGCCGGTCGTCCTTGGTCCGAAAGAGGGGCTGGCGCTGATCAACGGCACGCAATTCTCGACCGCGCTTGCACTGATCGGGCTGTTCCGGGGGTGGCGCAACGCCGTGGCCTCGATGGTCACGGCATCGTTGTCGACCGATGCGATCATGGGCTCGACCGCGCCGTTGCAGCCCGAAATCCATGACCTGCGGGGCCATGCCGGCCAGATTGAGGTGGCCCGCCAGATGCGCGCGCTGATGGAGGGGTCGGAGATCCGCGAAAGCCACCGCGACGGCGACACCCGCGTGCAGGACCCCTACTGCATCCGCTGCCAGCCGCAGGTGGCGGGCGCGGCGCTGGACATCCTGCGCCATGCTGCCCGCACGCTTGAGATCGAGGCGAATGCCGTCACCGACAATCCGCTGGTCCTGTCGAACGGCCGCATCGTTTCGGGCGGCAATTTCCATGCCGAGCCCGTCGCCTTCGCGGCCGATCAGATCGCGCTGGCCCTGGCCGAGATCGGCGCGATCGCGCAGCGGCGCGTGGCGCTGATGGTCGATCCGACGCTCAGCCACGACCTGCCGCCCTTCCTGACGCCCGATCCGGGGCTGAACTCGGGCCTGATGATCGCCGAGGTCACGACGGCCGCCCTGATGAGCGAGAACAAGCATCTTGCCAATCCCTGCTCGACCGATTCCACACCGACCTCGGCCAATCAGGAAGACCATGTCTCGATGGCGGCGCATGGGGCGCGGCGGTTGGGGCGGATGAACGACAACCTCTCGGTGATCCTTGGGGTCGAGGCGATCTGCGCCGCGCAGGGGATCGAGTTTCGCGCGCCCCTGAAAACCTCGGGCCGGTTGCAGGCGGTTCTTGCCGCCCTGCGCACCGAGGTGGTCGCAGTGGCGCAGGACCGCTTCCTTGCCCCGGACCTTGAGAAGGCCGCCACCCTGATCCGCAACGGCGCGCTGATCCGCGCCGCTGCCATCGACGGGGTGCAGCAGCCATGAGCGATGCGCCCCAAAGCCCCGTGATCGTGGTGCAGGGCGATGGCCCCGTTGTTCTGGGCATGCCGCATGTCGGCACCTGGCTGCCGCCCGAAATCCTTGCCCGGCTGACGGCGCGGGGGCAGCGTCTTGCCGATACCGACTGGCATGTCGACCGCCTTTATGACGGCCTTCTGCCTGGCGCGAGCACCGTGCGCGCCACGTTCCACCGCTATGTGATCGACGCCAACCGCCCGCCGGAAAACGAAAGCCTCTATCCCGGCCAGAACACGACCGGGCTTGTGCCGCTGACCGATTTCGACGGTGAACCGATCTGGGCCGATCCCCCCGATACGGACGAGACCGAGGCGCGCCGCCGCGCCTTTCACGCCCCCTATCACGCGGCCCTTGCGGCCGAGCTGGACCGGGTGAAGGTGCGGCACGGCGTGGCGATCCTGTTCGATTGCCATTCGATCCGTTCGCATATCCCGTTCCTGTTCGATGGCACGCTGCCCGATTTTAACATCGGCACCGCCGGCGGCACCACCTGCGATCCGCGCATTGCGACGGCGGTGCAGGAGGGATGCGCCGCGACGGGCCGGACCAGTGTGCTGAACGGCCGCTTCAAGGGTGGCTGGACCACGCGCCATTACGGCCGCCCCGCCGAGGGCATCCACGCGATCCAGCTTGAACTGGCACAATCCACCCATCTGAGCACCGAAACCCCGCCCTTCGCCTATGACGTGGCCAAGGCTGCCGTGCTGCGGCCCGTGCTGGCGGGCATCCTGCAAACTCTGGCCGATCTGGCCCCCGAACTGAGAGGCTGACCATGACCAATCCCCGCCACAACACCCGCGACGTGTTCCCCGCTACCGGCACCGAGATCAGCGCGAAAAGCTGGCTGACCGAGGCACCCTTGCGGATGCTGATGAACAACCTGCACCCCGACGTGGCCGAGAACCCGCACGAACTTGTGGTCTATGGCGGCATTGGGCGCGCGGCCCGCACCTGGGAGGATTTCGACCGGATCTGCGACAGCCTGCGCAATCTTGAAGAAGACGAGACGCTGATGGTCCAGTCGGGCAAGCCGGTGGGCGTGTTCCGCACCCATCGTGATGCGCCGCGCGTGCTGATCGCCAATTCGAACCTCGTTCCGCATTGGGCCACCTGGGACCATTTCAACGAACTCGACCGCAAGGGGCTGGCGATGTATGGCCAGATGACGGCCGGATCGTGGATCTATATCGGCACGCAGGGCATCGTGCAGGGCACCTACGAGACCTTCGCCGAGGCCGGGCGCCAGCATTATGGTGGCGATCTGACGGGCAAGTGGATCCTGACCGCGGGACTTGGCGGCATGGGCGGCGCGCAGCCGCTTGCGGCGGTGATGGCCGGGGCCTGCTGCCTGGCCGTCGAATGCGACGAGACCCGCGCCGATTTCCGCATCCGCACCCGCTATTGCGACGAGAAGGCCCACAGCCTTGACGAGGCGCTTGAGATGATCGCGCGCTGGACCAAAGCCGGCGAGGCGAAATCGGTGGCGCTGATCGGCAATGCCGCCGAGGTCTTCCCCGAACTGGTGCGCCGCATGAAGGCGGGCGGCCCGCGCCCCGATATCGTCACCGACCAGACCAGCGCGCATGATCCCGTCCATGGCTATCTGCCGCTTGGCTGGAGCGTGGCCGAATGGCGCGCCCGGCAGGAAAGCGATCCCAAGGCCGTGGAAGCGGCCGCGCGCGCCAGCATGAAGACCCATGTGGCCGCGATGGTGGATTTCTGGAACGCGGGTGTGCCGACGCTCGATTACGGCAACAATATCCGGCAGGTCGCGCAGGAAGAGGGGCTGGAGAACGCCTTCGCCTTCCCCGGTTTCGTGCCCGCCTATATCCGTCCGCTGTTCTGCCGCGGCATCGGGCCGTTCCGCTGGGCCGCGCTGTCGGGCGACCCCGAGGATATCTACAAGACCGACCAGCGCATGAAAGAGCTGTTCCCCGAGAACACGCATCTGCACAACTGGCTGGACATGGCGCGCGAGCGGATCGCGTTTCAGGGCCTGCCCGCGCGGATCATGTGGATCGGCCTTGGCGACCGGCACCGCGCGGGCCTTGCCATCAACGAGATGGTGCGCAACGGCGAGCTGAAGGCGCCGGTGGTGATCGGCCGCGATCATCTGGATTCGGGCTCGGTCGCCTCGCCCAACCGCGAGACCGAGGCGATGAAGGATGGCTCGGATGCGGTCAGTGACTGGCCCTTGCTCAATGCGCTTCTGAATTGTGCATCGGGCGCGACCTGGGTCAGCCTGCATCATGGCGGCGGCGTGGGAATGGGTTTCTCGCAGCATTCGGGCATGGTCATCTGCTGTGACGGCACCGAAGAGGCCGACCGCCGGATCGGGCGCGTGCTGTGGAACGATCCGGCCACGGGTGTCATGCGCCACGCGGATGCGGGCTATGACATCGCGCTGGATTGTGCCCGCGAACATGGGCTGAACCTGCCCGGCATCCTCAAGGGGTGACGGGCGATACAACCGGGAAACCGGCAACATGGAGGTAGTAAGAATGAAAAGACGTGAATTCCTGACCAAGGCTGGCCTCGGCGCCGGGGTGGGCGTTGCCGCATCCGCGCTTGCGGCCCCGGCAATCGCGCAGGGCAAACGGCAGTGGCGCATGGTGTCGGCCTGGCCGAAGAACCTGCCCGGCCCCGGCGTGGCCGCGCAGATGCTGGCTGATCGCATCACGGCGCTTTCCGGCGGCCGGATCGAGGTGCAGCTTTTCGCGGCGGGAGAGATCGTTCCCGGCCCCGGCGTGTTCGACGCGGTGGCCGAAGGCACGGCCGAGCTTTACCACGCCGTTCCGGCCTATTGGGGATCGAAGTCGAAAGGCATCCTGCTGTTCGGCAGCCAGCCTTTCGGCCTGACGGCGATGGAACAGCATGGCTGGATGCTTCAGGGCGGCGGTCAGGCGCTTTATGACGAGATGTATGGCCGCTTTGGCCTCAAGCCCTTCCTGTGCGGCAACTCGGGTCCGCAATGGGCCGGCTGGTTCCGCAACGAGATCAACAGCCTCGATGACCTCAAGGGCCTGAAATACCGCACCACGGGTCTTAATTCCGAGGTCTGCACCAAGATCGGCATGGCGGTCGAGGCGATGTCCGGCCCGGCGATGTTCCAGGCGCTGCAATCGGGCGCGCTGGATGCGGGCGAATTCATCGGCCCGTGGTCGGATTCCGCGCTTGGCCTCCAGCAGGTGGCGAAGAACTACTACTGGCCGGGCGTGGGAGAGCCGTCCTCGGCCGAGGAATGCGCGATCAACCTTGCCGCCTATGACGAGCTGGAAGACGACCTGAAGGCCGCCGTCAGTTTTGCCTGCGAAAGCCTCTACAACCCGGTCCTGACCGAATACAACACCAAGCATGCGCTCGCGCTGCGCGAACTGGTGGCCGATCACGGCGTGCAGGTCCGCAAACTGCCCGAGGATGTCATGATCGCAATGGGCAACGCCATGGGCGAGGTTCTGGCCGAACTGCGCGCAAGCGACGACGAGCTGGTGCGCCGCATCGTCGAAAGCTTCCTCGACTATCGCAACCTGATGGCGGAATACATGCCCTATGCCGATAGCGGCCAGATGATCGCGCGCGGGCTGGACTACAACTACTAAGGAAAAGCGGGCCGGGGGTAAGACCCCGGCCACATCTTGCGCAGGGGGTGGTGATGGAGCGGGCGGCGGATGCCTTGGACTGGGTGAACCGGAGCGTGGGCCTGGGCGTGCGCTGGCTGGCGCTGGCGATGGTCTTGTTGCAATTCTCGATTGTGATCCTGCGCTATGTCTTCGGATACAGCTCGATCTTCCTCAACGAGGGCGTGCTTTATCTTCATGCGACGATCTTCATGCTGGGGGCGGGCTATACGCTTCTGGTCGAAGGGCATGTGCGGGTGGATATCTTCTATGCCCGCCTCGGGGTGCGGGGGAAGGCACTGGTCGATGTCTTCGGCCATCTGGTGCTGCTGTTGCCCGGTGTCCTGATCCTGCTGATCTATTCCTGGCCCACCGTGCGCCGCGCATGGGAGATCCATGAGGGCGCGATTTCCGTTGGCGGGATTCCGGCCTCGTTCCTTCTGAAATCGCTGATCCCGGCCTTTTGCGTGCTGCTTCTGGTGCAGGGGCTGGCGGTATTCCTGCGCGATCTTCTGCGCCTGAAGGGGGATCGGGCATGATGCTTCCCTTGGATCTGATGATGTTCGGCGCGCTGATCGCCGTGATCCTGATGGGCTATCCGGTGGCCTTTTCCATCGCCGGCGTCGCCACGGGCTTTGCCCTTCTGGGATCGGCCCTTGGCGCGTTCAACCTTGGCCTGATGGGAGCCCTGGCGCAGCGCTTCTTCGGGGTGATGACCAACCCAGTGCTGACCGCCATTCCGCTTTTCGTCCTGATGGGCGTGATCCTTGAGAAATCCCGCATCGCCGAGGATCTGCTGGAGACGATGGGCCGGCTTTTCGGGTCGATGCGCGGCGGGCTGGGCGTGTCGGTGATGCTGGTGGGGGCGCTTCTGGCGGCCTCGACGGGGATCGTGGGGGCCACCGTGGTGGCGATGGGCATGATCGCGCTGCCCGCGATGCTGCGCAACGGCTACAACCCTGCGTTGGCCTCGGGCATGGTCTGCACCTCGGGGACGCTGGGGCAGATCATCCCGCCCTCGACACTTCTCATCATCATGGCTGACGTGATGTCCTCGGCGTTCCAGCAGGCGCAATACAAGCAGGGTAAATTCTCGATCGAGACGGTTTCGGTGGGGCAGATCTTCGCTGCGGCCATCGTTCCGGGGCTTTTGCTCGTGTCGCTCTACATCCTCTATATCCTGATCCGCGCCTGGCTGCGCCCGCAGGATGCCCCCGCCATGCGCGAGGCGGTCGAGCGGCCGACGCGCGCCGCCATCGCCGGGGCGATCCTGCCGCCGATCGTCCTGATCATCGCGGTTCTGGGCGCGATCCTTGGCGGTATCGCCAGCCCGAACGAGGCCGCGGCCGTGGGCGCGGTGGGGGCTGCGCTGATGGCCGGGCGCAGGATGGGCCTGCCGCTTTGGGTTTATCTGGGGGGCGTCGCGGCGCTTCTGGTGCTGGCGCTGATGGCGGGCATGTTTCCGGTGCGGCTTCAGCGGTCGGATGCGGGCGCGCGCGAAATGGCGCTTGCGGCGCTTTACGCCGTGCTGGCGCTGGCCGGAATGGGGGCGGTGCTGGCCGCGATCTGGCGCATCGCGCGCGCGGGCGTGCTTGGCGCGGCCGTCACCTCGACCCTGACCGTCACCTCGATGATCTTCGCCACGATCCTGATGGCCAGCTTCTTCTCGCTCGTCTTCGTGGGGCTGGGGGGCGAACATCGCGTGGCGCAGATCCTGGAATCGCTTCCCGGCGGGGCGACGGGGGCGCTGGTCTTCGCCATGGCCTTCATCTTCGTGCTGGGCTTCTTCCTGGATTTCGTCGAGATCGCGGTGATCCTTCTGCCGCTTGTGGTGCCGCCGCTGATCCTGATGGGGCATGATCCGATCTGGCTGTCGGTGCTGATCGCGGTGAACCTTCAGACCTCGTTCCTGACGCCGCCTTTCGGGTTCTCGCTGTTCTACCTGCGCGGCGCGGCCCCGCCCGAGATCACGACGGGCCAGATCTATCGTGGCGTGGTGCCCTTCATCGGGTTGCAGATCCTGGGCGTGGCGATCATCTGGCTGTTGCCGCCGCTGGCCACCTGGTTGCCGCGCGCTGTTTTCTGAGGGGCACGGCAGCCGGGCGGATCAGCGCGGGTCTTCCTCAAGATCGTGCCCGGCGGTGACGCCGCTGATGAGCTGATAGCCCAGCAGATCCGCAATCGCCGCGGGATCGCGCAGAAGGGGGGCGATGCGGCGGCGCAGTGCGCCGGGCTGCGCCAGTTGCGCGGCTGCGATGCGGTCGGCCTCATCAAGGGAAATCCGCTGGAAGCGCAGCGTTGCGCCCAGGGGGGCCTGCGCCACGATCGGCAGGTCCGCCGCGATCACCGTCCCGATCCGGGGATAGCCCCCGATCGTCTGGCATTCGCACAAAAGGACGTAGGGCAGCCCGTCGCCC
This sequence comes from Rhodobacter maritimus, assembly GCF_058747975.1. Classification (NCBI taxonomy): domain Bacteria; kingdom Pseudomonadati; phylum Pseudomonadota; class Alphaproteobacteria; order Rhodobacterales; genus Rhodobacter; species Rhodobacter maritimus. Next base: position 226,606 of record NZ_CM179095.1, read on the forward strand.
GTCATCTGCAGATCACCCTCCAGGATGAAATCGGAGGACAGGCCCTGTGTCATCGTGGCCGCGAAGGGCGGGGTGTCCGCCTCCAGCCGCACGCCCTGACGGTTGGCCGTGGTCGAGCGGGTGAACACGGTCGCCTGAAAACGGTCCAGCGTGTCGGGGGAAAAGAGCGCGGTCTGCGGCCCGTCGATGAAACGCACGGTGCCGCCCGCGAAGCGCGGCTCGGGCGTCAGGCCCTGCGCGGGCGTGTCGGGCGCGGGGTCGGGCGCAAGGGGCAGGTGCGCCCCCGCCGTCAGCGGCGCGCCGATCCCGGCGGCCAGATGTGCGGCGCGGCTGCCCAGAACCGGCGCCGTGGCGATGCCGCCCGCGCAGGTCAGATAGCCGTAGCTGCCGCTTTCCGCCGGACCGATGGTCAGGTGCTGGCCCGGCTCCAGCAGGTGGCTGGCCGACCAGCGGATCTCTTGCGTGCCGATGCGCGCGCGCATGGGCGCGCCGGTCAGCGCGATGCGGGTGGGGGCATCCACCTCGAAGACGCCGCCCGTGCCGGCCATCTCGATTGCGGCGACGGGCGCGCGAAGGCCCAGAAGTGCCGCGGCTTCGTGCAGCGCCACGGGATCGGCGGCCCCGCCGCGCGACAGGCCCATATGCGACAGACCCGGCCGGCCGCCATCCTGAACGGTCAGGCCGGGGCCGGCCTTGCGGATGAACAGCGTCGCGGTCACGGGCGGATCTCGCACCGGGCGCCGCCCGCCGGATCGCCCGCGGCAAGAAGCGCGTCCAGCGCCTCGGCCGGGACCGGCACAAGGCGGAATTCGTCGCCCGTGCGCAGCGGCACGGGGGGCTCGCTTTCGGGGCGGAAGGGGCGAAAGGCGGTGCGCGCGACCTGGCGCCAGCCGGTGGGCGAGGCGTTGGAGAAGAGCACGAGCTGGCGCACCGCAAGCGCGATGGCCCCTTGTGGCACGCGCGGGTTCAGGCGCGACATGCGCGGCATGTCGAACGCCTCTGGCAGAAGGCCAAGATAGGGCTGCCCGGGCGCAAAGCCGATGGCGAGGACGCGCAGATGGGTGGCGGTGATCTGGTTGATGGCCGTGTCTGGCGATAGCCCGGCCAGGCGGGCGCATTCCTCAAGATCGGGGCCGTGCCTGCCGCCGAAGGCCGCGGGAACATGCCAGATCCGTCCGGCGGGTTTCGGAACCGCCTGCCTCCAGTCACGGCCCTCCAGCAAGGTCTCGATCTGTTGGTGAACCGCCGCGCGGCCGGTCCTGGCGGGGTCGAAGCGAAACAGAACCGAAACCAGGCTTGGCACGATCCGGACCACACCCTCGGGCGGGGTCTCGCGGGCAAGATCGTGAAGCGCCTGCGCCGCGGCTGACGCCCAGGGCTCTGCCGTCAGGGCGAATCGCACAAGCAGGCCGTCCTGCCCAAGCGGCAGGATCTGTGCCGCGTTCTGTGTCGCGCCTTCGTCTTCGATTTTGGACGTATCGCCAGACATTTGCCGTGATCCCCGCTGGGCAGCGTTATGGTGCGGTGAAAGTTCTTGTTGACTTAAATCTCAAAATACTGACAATTTGTCAACGTTATGACAGCGAGGTGAGAGAAACTTCACCCGATCCAACAGGAGAGAGATGATGAACAGACTTGCGCTTGCCGTTGCGGCCGCGATGGGCATCGGGGCTGCGGCACATGCCGAAACCTGGGACATGCCCACCCCCTATGGGGATGGAACCTTCCACACCGTGAACATCCGCGAATTCGCGGCGGATGTGGCGGCGGCCACCGAAAACGGGCTTGAGATCGAGGTGCATTCCGCAGGCTCCCTTTTTCCGCATGGCGAGATCAAGAACGCCGTGCGCTCGGGTCAGGTTCCGGCGGGCGAGTTCTTCCTGTCCACCCTTGCCAACGAAGACCTTGCCTTCGGCATGGACAGCCAGCCCTTCCTGGCGACCAGCTATGCGGATGCCGAGGCGCTTTGGGCCGCGCAGAAACCCGTGGTCGAGGAGCTTCTTGCCGCGCAGGGCCTGATGCCGCTGTTCTCGGTCGCGTGGCCCGCGCAGGGGCTTTATACCAATGGCGAGATCAGGACGGTCGACGATCTGGCCGGGCTGCGGTTCCGCGCCTACAACCCCGCGCTTGAACAGTTCGCCGCACTTGCCAAGGCCGCGCCGGTGCAGGTTGAGGCCGCCGACATTCCGCAGGCCTTCACCACCGGGCAGGTCGAGGCGATGATCACCTCGCCCTCAACCGGGGCCGATTCCAAGGCATGGGACTTCGTGAATACCTACACGCAGATCGACGCCTGGGTGCCCAAGAACATCGTGGTGGTGAACCGCCGCGCCTTCGATCGTCTGGACGAAAGCGTGCAGACGGCCATCCTTGAGGCGGCCGCAAGCGCCGAAGCGCGCGGCTGGGAAATGTCGAAGGCCGAGGCCGCGGCCAAGACTGCCGAGATGGCCGCCAACGGCATGACCATCGCGGCCCCCAGCCCCGAGCTTGTGGCCGGTCTGCAAGCCATCGGCGAAGAGATGCTGGCCCAATGGAAGAACGACGCAAGCCCCGAGGCGCTGAAGATCCTCGAGGCCTATCAGGCTCGCTAAGCCGGCTTCGGCCCGTCCGCTTCGGGCGGGCCGTTCTTCATCCGCCCCTTGCGCGACCACGCGAACAGAGAGATCCGCCATGCGCCGCCTGCTCGATCTTGTCTACATGCTTTCGGGGGCGCTTGCTGCCCTGTCCATCCTTGCGATCTGCCTGCTGGTCAGTGCGCAGGTCGCGCTGAATATCCTGGCCCGGCTGGGCGGGCCGTCGCTGTCCTGGACGATCCCGTCCTATGCCGATTTCGCGGGCTACCTTCTTGCCGCGGCCAGCTTTCTTGCGCTTGCGCCCACGTTCCGGCACGGCACGCATATCCGCGTGAACCTTGTGGTTTCGCGTCTGGGTGCGGGGCAAGGCTGGATGCTGGAGCTGTTTGCGCTTTGTGTCGCGGGGGCGGCCATGGCCTATGCGACGTGGTATGCGGGCGCGCTGATGCTGGAAAGCCTGCATTACGGCGACAAATCCACCGGCATGATCGCGGTTCCGATCTGGATCCCGCAGGTGGTGATGGTGGCGGGCCTTGCACTGCTGAGCGTTGCGATCTTCGACCGGCTGGTCGAAAGCCTGCGCGCGCACCGGCCGGTGCTGAGCGATGACGTGACGGAGTAGAGCCATGTCCGATCCGGCCGTCTTCTCGATCCTGCTCGTGCTTCTTCTGGGGCTGCTGGCCAGCGGCGTCTGGGTTGCCGTGTCGCTTCTGGTCGTGGCGCTTGCGGGCCTGAGCCTTTTTTCGAACGCGCCCACGGGCCTTGTGATGGCGACCACGCTTTGGGGGCACAGCCATAGCTGGCCCCTTGCCGCGCTGCCGCTGTTCATCCTGATGGGAGAGATCCTGCTGCGCTCGCGCCTGTCGCAGGACATGTTCACGGGCCTTGCGCCGTGGCTGGGCCGTGCGCCGGGGCGGCTTTTGCATGTCAACGTCCTGGGCTGCGCGATCTTCGCGGCGGTGTCGGGATCGTCGGCGGCGACGGCGGCCACCATCGGGCGCATGTCCGTGCCCGAGCTGACACGGCGGGGCTATCCCGAAAGCCTGATCCTGGGCACGCTTGCGGGGTCGGCCACGCTTGGCTTCCTGATCCCGCCTTCGGTGATCCTGATCGTCTACGGCGTTGCGACCGAGCAATCCATCGCGCGGCTTTTCATCGCCGGCATCCTGCCGGGGCTCATGCTGGTGGCGCTGTTCGGGGGCTATGTGGCGGTCCGGGCCTGGATGAACCCCGCGCTGATCCCGGCAGAGGAGGCGCGCTTCACCTTCGCCCAGAAGCTGCGTGCCTCGCGCAGCCTTCTGCCGGTGATCCTGCTGATCGGGGGCGTGATCGGCACGATCTATACCGGCGTCGCCTCGCCCACCGATGCGGCCGCGGTCGGGGTTCTGTTCTCGCTTGTGCTTGCGGTGGCGACGGGCAGCTTCACGTGCCGCGATTTCGTCGACGCGCTGCTCTCGGCCATGCGCACAAGCGCGATGATCGCCTTCATCCTGCTGGGGGCGGCGGTGCTGTCGGTGGCGATGGGGTTCACCGGCATTCCGCGCAACCTTGCGGCATGGATCGGCACTTTCGGCCTTTCGTCCTATGCGCTGCTGGCGGTGCTGACGGTGTTCTTCATCGTGCTGGGCTGTTTTCTTGACGGGATTTCCGTCGTGGTGCTGACCACCTCGATCATCCTGCCGATGGTGCAGGCCGCGGGGATCGACCCGCTGTGGTTCGGCATCTATCTGGTGCTGGTCGTCGAGATGAGCCAGATCACCCCGCCGGTGGGCTTCAACCTGTTCGTGATCCAGGCGCTGACCGGGTCGAACATCCTGCGCATCGCGCGCGCGGCACTCCCGTTTTTCGGGCTCTTGCTGCTTGCCGTGCTGCTGATCACGGTCTTTCCGGCGATCGTGACCTTCCTGCCCTCGGCCATGGGGAACTAGGCCCCGCCCGCGCGCGGCGTCACAAGGAGGATGCCGCGCGACCCGCCTGATCGTAATAGCCCGACAGCACGCGCAGCGCGGCGGCCACCTCGCGCAGTTTCTCGCCGGCCATGTTGCCGCTTTCAAGCGGCTCCAGCAGGCATTCCTCGCGCACCGCGCGATACTGGTCGCACAGCGCCCGCCCGGTTTCCGAGGTGCGGTAGAACACCTCCTTGCCGCGCTTTTCCGATGTCAGAAGGCCGATCTTCATCAGCTTGCGCAGGGCGTAGTTGACCGTGTGCGTATCTTCGATGTTCAGCAGGAAACAAATGTCGCCAAGCCGCTTTTCACGGTCGCGGTGATTGGTGTTGTGCAGCACCAGAATTTCCAGCGGCGACAGCTCTCCCATCCCGGCGGCGCCCATGCAGCGCTGCATCCAGCGCGCGAAGCTGTTGTAGGCGATGATCATGCCGTATTCGAATTCCGAGGCTTCGCTTGCCGGCCCTTCGGCCAGATGCTGGGACGAGACGATGCGGCGCGGCGCTTCGGACATGGGGAAAACTCCGGGCTCTTCTTGTGAACTTTCCTCGATATTATACGCGTTTTACAGGCGTCTTGTATATTCGCGTCATGCCCGCGGTCCCGATCCGTGCGGGATCAGCGCTGCCCCCCGCCGCGTGCCTACCCGGCCTGATGCGCGCGCACGAGGTCGGCCATGCTGTCGAAACGGAAATCGGTGCGCGGCCTTTCGCCCGGATCCATTGTCGCGCCGAAACCGTCCTGATCGTGGCGGCGGTAGATCCAGCAATTCGCAAGGCCGTGGCGATTGGCGGGCACATGGTCATGAAAGAGGCTCTCGGCGGTATGCAGGATGTCGTCCCGGCCCACACCAAGCCCTTCGAGTTTCTCCAGCATATAGTCGAAATTGCGCGCCTCGGGCTTGTAGGAGCCGATGTCTTCGGCGGTGTAGACCGCGTCGAACGCCACGCCCAGGCGGGCGTTGCTATGGGCGAAGCTGGCATTGTCCACATTGGACAGGATCACCAGCTTGTAATGCTGCTTGAGATAGCGGAGCGATTCCGCGCTGTCGGGGAAGGCGGGCCAGTCGCGCACGCTATTGCCATAGGTTGCGCATTCCTCGGAAGTGACGGGCAAGCCCCATTCCTCGGCCAGGCGTTTGTAGACGATGGCCAGCAGGTCTGAATACCGTTTCGCAGGGGTCCAGCGCTGTTGTGCGCTTTCATGCCGGGCATGCGCCTCGAGGATCGCGTCGCGCGTCAGCCCCGACGAGACCCGCCCGGTCAAGGGCTTCAGCGCCTCGGTGATCCCGGTTTCCCAGTCGATCAGGGTTCCGTAGCAATCGAAGGTCAGGGCCTTGTAGTCGGTCAGCTTCTTCATTGTGATCCTCATCGCGTTTTACGCGGGGCGGCGGTTGCCCTTTACCCGCTGTGAAGTCTGTGCTGTTATCAACTTACATGCAGGTCTGCCTGCAAATATCCTCCCCGTCAACGGGTGTCGCCTGGCGCCCATATCAAGGAAAGCCGCAATGACCTCACTGCTTCTGCGTAACGCGCGTATCGTGGACGGAACGGCAAGCGAACCCGGCGACGCTGTCGACATCGCCATCGAAAACGGCCGCTTCGTCGATGTCGGTCCCGGGATCGCGTTCGACGCGGATGAGGTGCTGGACCTTGGTGGGCAGATCGTTCTGCCGGGCCTGATTGATTGCCATGTCCACGTGATCGCAACTACCGCCAATCTTGGCGCCAACCTCGAGTTGCCCAACTCCTGGGTTGCGCTGAAATCGGCGCAGATCATGAAGGCGATGCTGATGCGCGGCTTTACCACGGTGCGTGATCTGGGCGGTGCGGATCGCGGATTGCAAAAGGCGGTGGAGGACGGGTTGATCGACGCGCCGCGGCTGGTGATCTGCGGTAAGGCCCTGTCGCAGACCGGCGGGCATACCGACTACCGTGGGGCCTATCACAACCGCAACGTGGATTATTATGCGGGCCAGCTTGGGGCCTTGGGGCGGGTATGCGATGGCGTGTCCGCGGTGCAGCGTGCCGCGCGCGAAGAGCTGAAGAACGGTGCACAGTTCGTCAAGATCATGGCCGATGGCGGGGTATCCTCGCCATCCGATCCGATCGGTTATCAGGTTTTCTCCGTTGACGAATTGCGAGCAGTGGCCGAGGTCGCCAAGGGCTTCGGCACCTATGTCTCGGGGCATCTTTACGACGATGCCGCCATCGTCCGCGCGCTGGATTGCGGCGTGGAATGCATCGAGCACGGCAACCTGATCGGCGATGACACGATTGCACGGATCGCGCGTGAAGGGCAGGTCGTCGTGCCGACCAACATCACTTATGACCGGCTGGCCAAGGAGGGGGCGGAATACGGGCTTTTGCCGGAGTCCGTCGCCAAGATCGAGGATGTGCGCGAGGCCGGGCTGGAGCGGCTTCAGAAGATGCATAAGGCCGGTGTCACGATGGGCTATGGCTCGGACCTTCTGGGCGGCATGCAGCCCCACCAGTCGGGTGAGTTCCCGCTGCGCGGACAGTATATTCCGGCGGATGCCGTCATCCGCTCGGCCACGGTGGATGCGGCCCGTGTCCTGCGGATGGAGGGCGAGATCGGTATGATCGCGCCGGGCGCCCATGCCGACCTGATCGTGGTGGACGGAAACCCCCTGAAAGACCTGAACCTGCTGACCGGGCAGGGCGCGCATATGAAGCTGATCCTTCAGGGCGGTGTCGCCAAGAAGAGGGCCTCGGCAATCTAAGCGGCCTGCGCAGGCGGGCGTGTTGTCCGCCCGCCTGCGCCCAAGCCGGAACCGCCGCCTATCGGAAGGCGAGCGCGGGAAGATAAAGCGACATCGCCGGGATCAGGATGATCAGCAGCAGCGCGACGATATCCATCGCGATGAACCAGGCAACGCCCCGGAACACCTCTGGCAGGGACACGAGGTTCCCGAGCGCGGCCTTGATTACATAGACATTGAGTCCAATCGGCGGCGTCACCAGGCCGATTTCCAGCAGCTTGATGACGATGATCCCGAACCAGACCAGATCCAGCCCTGCCCCCTGAACCAGCGGCAGGACCAGCGGCAGCGTCAGAAGAAGCAGGCCAATGGAATCGATCAGCATTCCCAGCACGAGATACAGCACTGCAACCGCGAAGAGGATCCACCAGACATCGTCGCTGACCCCCAGGATCACGTCGGCAAATGCCTGTGGCAATCCGCTAAGCGCAAGGAAGCGCGTGAAGAAGACCGAACCGATGAGGATGATGAAGATCCCTGTCGTGCTGATGGCCGTCTGGACCAGGGCGTCGCGCATCGCGGCCCAGCTGAACGAACCGCGCACGATGGCAATCAGCGTGGCGACGGCCGCGCCGACGGCGCCTGCCTCGGTCGGAGAGAACACGCCCGCGAAGATCCCGCCCAGCACCGATACGATCAGCAGGGGAAGCGGCCATATGTCCTTGACCGCGGCGATCTTCTCTTCGCGCGGGATGTCTTCGTGGACCATACCCGCCAGGGAGGGGTTCGCCTTTACGCGTGCCACGATCATCACCATGTAGATCAGCGCCGAGACGATGCCGGGAATGAAGCCGGCCAGGAAAAGCTGGCCGACAGACACCTGCGCATAGACCCCGTAAAGGATGAGCAGGACACTGGGCGGGATCAGCGAGCCGAGCGTGCCCGAAGCGGCGATCGTTCCCGTGGCAAGGCCTTTGTCATACTTGTTGGCAAGCATCTCGGGCACCGCAATGCGCGACATCGCGGCCGCTGTCGCAACGCTGGAACCCGATGCGGCGGCAAAGAAGGCGCAGGCCGCGACGCTGGCCACCGCAAGCCCGCCCGGAAGCCGCGCCAGCACCACCTTGAGAGAGACGAACAGGCTTTTGGTCATATCCGTCGTCGTACAGATATAGCCCATCAGCAGAAACATCGGTGCGGCGGTCAGTTCCCACTGGCCGACGAAATCGAAGGGTGTCGCCGAGATCATGCCCCAGGCCACGTTCATCGACATCATTGCCGAAATGCCGAAGATGGATACCAGCCCGAGCGTGAGGCCGATCGGCACCCGCAAGGCGATCAGGGCCAGTGCGGCAAGCGTGCCGACAACGCCGATTTCGAGATTGCTCATCTATACGCTCCTAGGGGGCCTGACGGTGCCGGATGGCCCGCAGAAGGTTGGACAGGATGGCAAGGCAGATCCCGGCAAAGCCGACGGGAAGCGCCCAACGGCTGGGCCAGATGTAGAACAGAAAGTTCGACATGATCGTTTCGGCGCGCGCGGTCGAGCGTATTGCGTCGAGGCTGCTTTGCCAGGTCATCATGCCGAAGAAAACCAGCCCCAGCGCACAGGCCAGGATGTAAAGCGCCAGTTGCGCCCATCCGGGCATCATCTGCACGAACAGGTCGACGCGGATATGTTCGTTTTTCAGCTCGACATATCCAAGCGGCAGGAAGACCGCGAGGACGACATAGTAGAACGACACGGTTTCCAGCGTGCCGACCATGGCGCCGTTGAAACCGAAGCGCACGATCACGTCCACCGTGATATGCGCCATCATCAAAAGCAGAAACAGGCACCCCATTCCCAGAAGCGCGTAGTTGAGTCCCAAGATCGCCCGGTCGAGAAGCGATGCGTGATCGTCCTGCGTCGTTGTCGGGGTCATCGTTCATCCTCCGCAGTGCCTTGTGGCAGCAGCTTGCCAAGCGAGGTTTTCCAGAAATCCAGCATATCCGCGAACAGTTGCGGATCTTCGCGCCAGACCGATTGCGTGCCCATGCCACGCAGCAGGCAAAGCGTTGCGTTCAGTGCAATTCGCCGTGTGCTGCGCATGCCCTCGGTATCTGCGAAAAGCGTTTCCCATATCTCGTCGAGCTGGCGGTTGTAATCCAGCGCGACGGGAACAAGCGCCTCCTTGATGGCCGGGTCGGTGCGCGCGGCGGTCACGAACTCCATCGTGATCATGAACAGCGGCCCCGAGAACCGCGCCCACATCTCCTTGAGGAAGCCATCGACATCCATCTTGCCCTGGCGGATCGCCACGGCCATTTGGCTGACCTCTTCGATCTCGCGGTTCAGAAGGTGGCGGAGCGCCTCTTGCAACAGAAGTTGTTTGCTGGGGTAGTGGTGCAGCAAGGCCCCGCGCGAGACACCCGCCGCCAGGGCGACATCCACAGTCGAGGTGTCGCGCAGGCCCTTTTGCAGAAGCGACTCGAGCGTGACCGACAGGATCTTCTGTTGCGTCGTGAACGAGCGCTCTGCCTGCGTGCGGCGCGGTTGTTGCATGGTTAACTCCGGCTTTGTGAATGATCCCGGCGCGGCGGATACCGCGCCGGGCCATCATTATTCCACGCCGTAGGTCGCCGGATCCAGCGTGTCGTAGATTTCGCGCATGGCCAGTGCGGTCAGCGCGTCTTCGTCCGTACGGTCGACATCGGCGAGTAGCTTTTCCCACTTGTCCCAAGTGGCGCGGAAATCGTCGATGACTTCCTTGCCATTGCTCAGGCCGTATTTCTGCTCGGCCGTCTCATACACCGATGCAAGCGCCTTCTCGCGGTAGGCCGTGACCGAAGCCATGAGGTCCTCGCCCGGCTCATAGACGGTATGGCCCTTTTCCTGCGCCTCTTTCAGCGCATCTTCGGCGCGCTGGATATAGGCGATGTTCATGCGCGCCATGGCGCGGGCCGTTGCCTGCATCAGAATGCCGCGCTGTTCGGGCGTAAGCCCTGCCCAGAAGCCGGGATTGTAACCCCAGTTCGGGCCTGACCAGTACATCCCGGTCGGCAGCAGGGTCGTATATTCGGCCACTTCCCAAAGCGAGCGGTCGATCAGGTCGTTGCCCGCGTTGGAGGCGCAATCCAGCGTGCCGCGCTCCAGCCCGGTATACATCTCGCTGGAGGGCACGTTGACGGGGATGCCGCCGGCCTCTTCGACCCAGAGCGACACCGTCGAGCCCGCGGTGCGGATCCGCTTGCCCTTCAGTTCTTCGAGCGTGCGGATCGGGCTGCGGCAGAACAGAAGGTAAGGCGGGGTGGCATAGGCCCCCAGATAGACAACGCCGTTATCCTTCCATTCGGCCAGCTGGGTCTGGTTGTGCATGCTGAAATCCGCCACGGCGAAAATTGCAACCAGCGGGTCGGAATAGTTGAAGCCCAGTTCCTGTACCGCGTTGGCGACCGGCAGTTCCGAAGGCGTGTAGATCGCTGCGTGGTGGGCAACTTGCACGACATTGTCGCGGATGCCCTGAAGGTTGGCGCGCGGCGCCAGAAGGACGGTTCCGGTAAACACCTCGGGAACCAGATCGCCCCCCGACAATTCCTTCACCGTCTCGGCCCAGTCCAGATAGCCCCATTTCGAGAAGGGCGTGGAGGCGTCGTAGAACGAGTTGGCGATAAAACCGGTCTCTGCCGCCGCCATCTGCGGGGCCAGGGCCATCAATCCGGCGACACTCGCGCCGCCGATCGTCTTCCAGATCTTTCTCATCATTTACTCTCCTGTTGGAAAGCGCACCTCGGACTGGCCGGGAACCAGCAGCCGCTTTCCCTGCCAGAGTGAGGCCATCGAAAGAAACAGTCAATCCTGATTGTAAATTGAATCTTCGACCAAGGCGGCCGTGGCCACGATCTCGATCAGGGTGCCGTCGGCACGCACGCGCGCTTCGCAGGTCGCGCGGGCGGGCGGGTTTTCGCGGTCGAGCCAGGCCTCGTAGATAGTGTTCATGGCGTCGAAATCGCGCAGATCGGCCAGCCAGATTTCCATCTTGATGATATGCGATTTGGACGATCCGGCCTGTTGCAGAAGGTCTTCGACCTTTTGCAGGCAGCTACGGGTTTGTCCCGCAAGGTCATCGGTCGGATCGCCGATCTGGCCCGAAAGCCAGACCAGCCCGCCATGAACCACGGCCTGGCTCATCCGTGTGCCTTTCGAGATCCGTTTCGGCGGCATGCTGCCCTCCCATCCTGTTTGTCCGGTAACGCTTAGCCCTCCGTGGCACGTCCCGAAAGGCCGGAAGGCCCGTTCACGCTGAGTCAATTATACAACAAAGCCGAAGGGGCGGGGCTGACGCTGCGTCGGGGAATTGACCAGTCCGCGAACCCTCTGGCATCTTTGTGAAAAACATAAGAACGATGAGGATCGAGCAATGAAAACGACAACCGGAATGGTTGCGGCGCTGCTTTGCGTGGTCGCGCCAACTCTCGTCATCGCCCAGGATTTTAGCGGCGCTGTGACGCTTGGCTATGGTTCCAGCGACGTCGAAGGCATCAGCGAAGACCTGAGCACCCTTTCTCTGAACGGCCGCGCCGGGGTGGATTTCGGCAATGGCTTCCGCCTTGGCATCGACCACGGTGTGCAGTCGATCGACATCGACGGCGTGGCCGAGGATATCTCGATCGTCGCCATGGGGATCTACGGCGCCTATCGCTTCAACAATGGCATGTCGCTTGGGGGGTATGCGGAAAAGGCAAAGCTTGATGTCGACGCGCTGGCTACCGACCTTTCGGCAACTTCTTACGGCCTGATGGGCGGCTATTCCGCTGGGGCTGCACATCTGAGCGGGTTCTTCGGCAAGACCACGACCGATCCGGACCTGCCCGCGGGCGTGGATATCCGCGATATCGGCCTTGCGGTGAAATATGCGGCGGCGCCGAACCTCACGCTTGGCGCAAGCGCGATGCGCAGCCGCATTTCGGATTCGGTAACGGATCTCGATGTTGATTTCATCGGCCTTGCCGGAGCCTATGGCGTGGCCGAGAACTGGTCGCTTTTCGGCGGGCTGAGCCGGGCTTCGCTGGATCTGGTGGATGCGGATGTGACAAGTTTCGGCGTGGGCGTCAGCTATGACCTGTCCTCGCATCTTCGGATGGGGTCTTCGGTGTCTCTGGAACTGGCGCGTTCGAACGCGTCGGTGGCGGGCGTGGACGGGGATCTTGATACCGTCCGGCTGGGCCTGAGCATTCCGCTGGGCGGTGATGGCTTTTCTGTCCCGATGAACAGTGTGGCCGATTCCGTCATGGCGCCGCGCCATAACGCGATCACCTCTGCGGTGATGTCGGCCTTCTGACGGGCGCGGGTTTGCCGAGTTAATCCGCCGTGCCCGCGCGGAAGGGGCCATAGGCGGTGAGGATTTCGATATCCTCGTCCGTCGCCGCCCGCTCGGCTTGAAGGTAGCGCGCGACCGCATCGCGAAAGCCGCGGTCGCGCAGCCAGTGCGCCGAATGGATCGGGGCGGGAAGATAGCCGCGCGCAAGCTTGTGTTCCCCTTGAGCGCCGGCCTCGACACGGGCCAGGCCGTGCGCGATGGCCCAGTCGATGGCGCGGTGGTAGCACAGCTCGAAATGCAGGAAGGGGTGGTCCTCGATCGCGCCCCAGTAGCGCCCGAACAGCGCCTCACGCCCGATCAGGTTCAGCGCCCCCGCGACGGGGCGCCCCCCGCGTTCGGCCAGCACCAGAAGCACATCGCCCCGCATGGCGTGCAGCGCGTCGAAAAAGGCGCGCGTCAGGTAGGGGCGGCCCCATTTCCGGCTGCCGGTGTCCTGATAGAAGGTCCAGAACGCCTCCCAATGCGCGGGCTCGATCGCATCGCCGGTCAGCGCGCGGATCGTGCCGCCAAAGTCATGGGCGCGGGCGCGTTCCTTGCGGATCGCCTTGCGCTTGCGCGAGGACAGATCGGCCAGGAAATCCTCGAAATCCGCATAGCCGCGGTTGAGCCAGTGAAACTGTTGCGTCAGGCGGGGCAGGTAATCCGCCCCGGTCGCCACTTCCGCCTCGGCCCCGGTGCAGAAGGTGACATGGGCCGAGGACAGCCCCGCCCCTTCGGCCAGCCGGACCATCCCCTCCAGCAGCGCCGCGCGCCCGGTCTCTTCGTGGCCCGGCCGGGTCAGAAGGCGGCGCCCGCTGACCGGGGTGAAGGGCACGGCGCATTGCAGCTTGGGGTAATAGCGCCCGCCCGCGCGCTCATAGGCATCCGCCCAGCCGTGATCGAAGATATATTCGCCCTGGCTGTGGGATTTCACATAGACCGGCGCCACGGCGATGACAGCCGCGCCCGCCCGCGCCACCAGCGGGCGCGGCTGCCAGCCCGTTCCCGGGCCGACCGAGCCCGAGCTTTCCAGAGCCAGCAGGAACCGGTGCGTGGTGAACGGGTCCAGCGGGCGGCCGCCATCCGCCGCCTCGGGGCAGGCGCAGGCATCCCAGTCGGTGGCCGAAATCTCGTTCAGGCCCGACAGGACGGTGATCTCGATGGTCTCGCTCATGTGTTCGCGCGCGCCGGTCCCCTTCATCCGCCCAAACTTGGCACATGACCGGGGCGGGTCAAGCGGGAAGGCCAGCCGGATAGCCCTCGAAGGTCACATTGTCGGCAACGCGGCGGGCCTCGGCCTCGGCCTCGGGCGAGCGGATCGTCCAGCACAGGATCGCCGCCCCGGCCTGGCGCAGCTCGGCGATGCGTGCGCGGTCCAGATCCCCCGCCTCGTGCGAGACGAAACAGGCGCCAAGCGTCGCGTAATCGGGGATCTCGCGCAGCCGGTCGCGGGTGGCGGCGGGGATCAGGCCCCAATCCTCGGGACGATAGGCCGAGGTCGTCAGGCCCACCGGGATTTCCGGCGCCGCGGCGTGGAAGGCCGCCACCGAATGGGGGTTGAACGACATCACCGCGACCGGCCCGGAATATTCCGCCAACACCTGTGCGACGGCCCGTTCCAGCGCGCCGACCCGGGGGCCGAGTGCGCCGTCCTGATCCTTGATCTCGACCAGCAGGGGGACGCGGCCCGCCACGATGCGCAACACCTCGGCCAGCGTCGGGATACCGGTATCGCCGCCGCAAAGCCGCAATGCACCCAGCTTGCCCGAGGTCAGCCCCGCGATGCGGCCGGGCATGCCGGTCAGGCGCCGCAGGTCGTAATCGTGAAACGCCATCGGCACGCCATCGGCCGCGGGCTGGATGTCGATCTCGATCGCGTAGCCGGCGGCAACGGCGGCCGCGATCGCCTCGCGCGAGTTTTCCGGCCGGCCCGCCGCGCGGTCGTGCAGCGCGCGATGCGCGATGGGCAGGCGCAGGAAATCCGCGTGCAGCGGCATCATGCGACCTCGAAGATCGCTTCGATCTCGACCGGGACGCCAAGCGGCAGGCTGGCCGCTGAAACGGCCGAGCGCGCATGGCGACCGGCATCGCCGAAGACCTCGACCATCAGGTCCGAACAGCCGTTCACGACCTTGGGCTGATCGGTGAAATCGGCGGTGGAATTGACGAACCCCACCAGCTTTACCACGCGCGCGATACGGTCCAGATCGCCAAGCGCCGCCTTTGCCTGCGCAATCAGCGCAAGCCCGCAGCGCCGCGCCGCCGCCGCCCCGGCCTCGGCATCCATGTCCGCGCCCAGGCGGCCCTTGATCAGACCGTCCGGCCCCATCGAGATCTGACCCGAGACGAAAAGCTGATGGCCGCTTTGCACGAAGGGCACATAATTCGCCGCCGGGGCGGGTGCCGCGGGCAGCTCGATGCCCAGTTCGCTCAGACGTGCTTCGATCCTTGCCATGATTCCCTCCTGTCGGTGTGCCGGAACGCTATGCTGCGGGGCAGGCGCCCTCAAGCCCTATCGGCGCTTCAGGCGACCAGCGCCTCGGCGCGCTTGAGATCCACGCTGACAAGCTGGCTGACCCCCTGTTCCTGCATCGTCACGCCGAAAAGCCGGTCCATGCGGCTCATGGTGACGGCATGGTGGGTGATGATCAGGAAGCGCGTATCGGTGCGCCGCGTCATCTCGTCCAGAAGGTCGCAGAAGCGCGTGACGTTGGCGTCGTCCAGGGGCGCGTCGACCTCGTCGAGAACGCAGATCGGGGCGGGGTTGGCCAGGAAGACCGCGAAGATCAGCGCCATTGCGGTCAGCGTCTGTTCGCCCCCCGACAGAAGGCTGAGCGTCGAAAGCTTCTTGCCCGGCGGCTGGCACATGATCTCCAGCCCGGCCTCCAGCGGATCGTCGCTTTCCACCAGCACCAGATTGGCGTCGCCACCGCCGAAGAGGTGGGTGAACAGCGTGCGGAAATTCTCGTTCACCTGTTCGAAGGCGGTCAGCAGGCGCTCGCGTCCTTCGCGGTTCAGCCCGGCAATGCCGGCGCGCAGCTTGCGGATCGCCTCTTCCAGGTCGGTCTTTTCCTGAACCAGCGCCTCGTGTTCCTGCTGCACCTCGCGGGCGTCTTCCTCGGCGCGCAGGTTGACGGCGCCAAGCGCGTCGCGCTGCCGCTTGAGCCGCGCCACCTCGATATCGAGGTCTTCGGCCGAGGGCATCGCATCGGGATCGGTGCCAAGGCTTTCCAGCAGCGCGGCGGGAAGCATCTCGGTTTCGTCCATGATCCGCTCGGCCGCATGGCCCATGGTCTCGCGCGCGGCGTCAAGGCGCGCCTCGGCGCGGGCGCGGGCCTCGCGGGCCTCACTTGCGGCGCGTTCGGCATCGCGCTCGGCAAGCTGGGCTTCGCGCAGGGCGGTTTCGGCGTTCACCAGAACCTCGGCGGCGCGGGCGCGGCGTTCCTCGGCGGCCTCGATCGCGTCCGACAGCTCGGCGCGCCTGGCGGCAAGTTCGGCCGGGGCGGTGTTGGCGATGGCCAGCTCTTCCTCGGTCTCGGCGCGGCGCTGTGCCAGCTCGGCCGAGCGTTTCTCGGCCGTTTCCAGCCGGTGTTTCCAGCCCGAGATTTCCTTGGTGATTTCCTGCCGGCGCTTCAGGCGCACCTCGCCCTCGCGGCGGATCTCGTCATGGGAGGAGCGGCGGGTCATCATCGTCATCCGCGCCGCCTCGACCGTCATCTTGACGGCATCGACCTCGCTGCGCGCGGCGTCCAGATCGGGCAGGGCGGCCAGGGTGCGCTCGGCCTCCAGCAGGGCCTTGCGCGCGGCCATCGCCTCTTCCTCGTGGCGCGCAACGGCAAGGCGCGCGCTTTCCAGCTTGCTGCCCGCGATCGAACGATCCGCCTCGGCCCGGCTGAGCGCGCGCCCCGCATCGGCCAGCCGGCGATCGGCCTCGCGCCGCGCATCGCGGGCGCGACCATCGGCGGCGGTGGCCTCGGCCATCTGGCGGGTCAGCACCTCATGGGCCTGGCGCGCGCCCTCGGCGCGGGCGGCCGCATCCTCAAGGTCACGTTTGAGTTCGACCAGCCGGTTGAGCTGTTGCAGACGCAGCGCGGCGGCCGAGGGCGCATCCTCGGCGCCGGCCCGGAAACCGTCCCACCGCCACAGATCGCCCTCGGCCGAAACCAGGCGCTGACCGGGGCGCAGAAGCGGTTGCAGGCTGTCGCCCTCGTCCCGGTCGGCCACAAGGCCGATCTGCGCGATGCGGCGCGCCAGCACCGGCGGCACGGTGACATGCGCGGCCAGCGGCTCGGCGCCTGCGGGAAGCGGTTGCGCGGCGTCGTAATCGGGCAGAAGGCCCCAGCCGGATTTCGCTCCGCCCTCGATTTCGGGGGCGCGCAGATCGTCGGCAAGGGCCGCGCCAAGTGCCGCCTCCAGCCCCTTGTCGACGCGCACCCGGTCAAGAAGTTGCTTGCCGGTCGCGGCCTCGCGTTCGACCAGCCGGGCAAGGGCGGCCACCTCGGCGCGCAGGGCCCCGGCCTCGCCCTCGGCCTCGGAGCGTGCGGCGCGCGCGGCGCTTTCGCGGGTCTGGATTTCGGCGCGCAACTCCTCGGCGGCGGCAAGCACCTCTTCGGCGGCCTCGGCGCTGTCATGGGCCTCGGATTGCGCCTCTTCTGCGGCGGTATGATCGGTGCTGGCGCGTTCAAGGGCCGCCTTCGCGGCCTCGGCCGCTTCGGCGGCGGCGCGTGCGGAGGCTTCGGACTTTTCGGCCGTGGCGCGGTTGTCGACCAGCAGGCGCTGCGCGGACTGGTGGCGGGCCGCCAGCCGCGCGACATCCTCGGTCAGCTCGCTCAGCTGCGCCTCGCGGTCCTGAAGGACACCCGCGGCCTCGGCGGAGGCTTCGGAGGCGGCGGCCAGCCTGGCTTCGTGCCCCTCGCTAGCCTTGGCGATCTGGCCCTGCTCCCATTCCAGCCGCTTGATCGTTTCGCCCGCGTCGCGGTTCAGCCCGGCCTCGCGCTCCATGTCGCGGTCAAGCTGGGCGATCCGCCCGCCAAGTGTTTCGATCATCGCGCGGGCACGGTTTTCCTGCTCGGTCAGGGCGTCGCGCTGCACGGTCAGGCGTTGCAGCACGGCACCCGCGATGGCCTCTTCCTCGCGCAGCGGGGGCAGGGCGTCCTCGCATCCCGCCCGCGCCTTGGCCGCGGCGCGCGCGGCCAGCTCGGCCTGTGCTGCGGCGCGCACACGTTCGCCCAGACCGGCCTCGGCCTCGGCACGCGCCATATCCGCCTCGCGCCAGCGGCGGTAAAGCAGCATCCCCTCCGAGCGGCGCAGATCCGTCCCGATCTCGCGGTAGCGCGCCGCCTGCCGGGCCTGCCGGGCCAGCGTGGCCAGTTGCTGCGCAAGCTGCTCGATCACGTCATCGACGCGCAGCAGGTTCTGCTCGGCCCCGTTCAGCTTCAACTCCGCTTCGTGGCGCCGCTGATAAAGCCCCGAAATCCCCGCCGCTTCCTCAAGGATCCGGCGGCGCGCCTTCGGCTTGGCGTTGATCAGCTCGGCGATCTGGCCCTGCCGCACAAGCGCGGGCGAATGCGCCCCGGTCGAGGCGTCGGCAAACAGCATCTGCACGTCGCGCGCCCGCACATCACGCGTGTTGATCTTGTAGGCCGAGCCCGCATCGCGCGTGATCCGGCGCACGATCTCAAGCCCGTCGGCATCGTTGAACCCCGAGGGGGCCAGCCGTTCGGTATTGTCGATGGACAGCGACACTTCGGCGAAGTTGCGCGCGCCGCGCGTGGCGGCGCCTGCGAAGATCACATCCTCCATCCCCTCGCCGCGCATCGCGGTGGGCCGGTTCTCGCCCATCACCCAACGCAGGGCCTCCAGAAGGTTCGACTTGCCGCAGCCATTCGGTCCAACCACGCCCGTCAGCCCGTCATGGATCACCAGATCCGTCGGGTCCACGAAGCTTTTGAAGCCGTTGAGTCTGAGCCGGCTGAAGCGCAAGGCGGGGCCTTTCTGATTCCTTCGGGTTCGGTCGTGCAGTTTTGGGGCGGGACGGGCACGAGTCAATGCGCAAACACAGGATGTGGCGGATCTTTGCGCCTTATCCACAAGATATGTGCGGCTTTGCCCAGCATGCCCCCGCCCGCCGCCTCTGGCCTAACCCGCCGCCGCAGGCTAGCGTCGTGCGGACCAGACCGGAGGCCGCAATGATCCCAGCCCTGTCCATCATCCTGCTGTTCCAGCTTGCGGGCGAGGTTATCTCGCGCGCGCTGGGGCTGCCGTTGCCGGGGCCCGTCCTGGGCATGGTGGGGCTGGTTCTGGCCCTCTCGCTTTCCCCGCGCATCCTGGAAATCGTGCGCCCCACCGCACAGGGGCTGCTGGCGCATCTGTCGCTGCTTTTCGTGCCCGCGGGCGTGGGCGTGGTGGCGCATTTCGGGGTGCTTTCGGCGCAGGGGCCGGCGATCGCGGTCGCGCTTGTGGTCTCGACCGTGCTGGCCATCGCGGTCGGGGCGCTCAGCTTTGCCGCGGTGGCGCGGCTTGTCGGAGGGCGCGAGGATGACTGATCCGGTTCTGCTCTGGTCCTACCTGACGCAGGCGCCGCTTCTGTGGCTTTGCGCAACGCTGCTGGCCTATTGGGCGGGCGATACGGCCTTTCGCGCCTCGGGGCGCAAGCCATGGGTCAATCCGGTGCTGGTGGCGGTGATCCTGCTGGCCTGCCTGCTCTGGGTGACGGGCACCGATTACAGCGCCTATTTCGAGGGCGCGCAATTCGTCCACTTCATGCTGGGGCCGGCGACCGTGGCCCTTGCCCTGCCGCTTCACGCTAATCTGGGCCGGGTGCGCCGGGCTGCCCTGCCGATCCTTGTGGCGCTGGTTGCGGGGTCGGTTACGGCAATCGGCTCGGCCCTTGCGATCGCATGGCTGCTGGGGGTCGATCCGCATACCCTGGCCGCGCTTGCACCGAAATCGGCCACCGCCCCGGTGGCCATCGGCATCTCGGAATCCCTCGGCGGGGCGCCGACGCTGACCGCGGTCCTGGTTCTGCTGACGGGCATCATCGGCGCAATCGTCGCCACGCCGCTTCTCGATGCGCTCGGGGTACGGGACTGGCGCGCAAGGGGGTTTTCGGTCGGGGTCGCCGCGCATGGCATCGGCACCGCCCGCGCCTTCCAGGTGCATGAGACCGCCGGGGCCTTCGCCAGTATCGGCATGGGGCTGAACGCGGTGCTGACCGCGTTGATCGCGCCCTGGGTGCTTGCCCTCTTTCAATAGGATGCCATCACTGGCGCGGCGGGCGCGCCTTGTATACCGGCAGGCGCCAGCCGAACAGCAAGGATCCGGCGCGCAGCGCGAAGGTCACGCCGCTGCAGGCAAGGGCCGCAGGCAGGCCGGGCCAGCCGAGCGCGGTCAGAACCAGGGCCGCCGCCGCCCCCGCAAACGCGCAGGTCAGATACAGCTCTCCCTGCTTCAGGACCAGCGGCACCTCGTTGCAGACGACATCGCGCATTAGTCCCCCGAAGGTGCCCGTGACCACCCCCATGATCAGCACGATCACCGGCCCGTGGCCCGTGGCCAGCGTCACCGCCACCCCGGCCGAAACCGCAACGGACAGTGCGCAGGCATCCAGCCACAACAGCGCCCGGTAACGGCTTTCCAGAAGATGCGCGGTGAAAAAGACCAGCACCGCCGCCAAGGCCGCCGTCAGCACGAATCCGGGCTGACCCACCCAGAAGACCGGCACGCGCCCCAGAAGAAGGTCGCGCAGCGTGCCGCCACCCACCGCCGTCAATGCAGCGATGAAGACAAAGCCCACCAGGTCAAGCTGCTTGCGGCTGGCCACCAGCGCTCCGGTCAGCGCAAAGATCAACACCGAGGCATGATCGAGCGCCGCCCCCAGCTTCAGCTCGCCAACCCAGATCCGGGCCGCCTCAAGCTCCGGCGCGCTCATTTTGCCTGCCCGGATTTATAGGGCGCCATCCCCGCGCGCGCCAGCTCGTCGGCCAGTTCGTTCTCCGCATGGCCGGCATGCCCCTTGATCCATTTCCAGGTCACCCGGTGGCGCGCCTGCGCCGTATCCAGACGCTGCCACAGGTCGACATTCTTCACCGGCTTGCGGTCGGCGGTCTTCCAGCCGTTCCTCTTCCAGCCATGGATCCAGTTCGTCACACCGTTCTTCACATAGGCGGAATCGGTGGTGACGGTGATCGCCACGTCGCGCTGCAAGACCTCCAGCGCGTTGATCGCGGCCAGAAGCTCCATGCGGTTGTTCGTGGTGTCCGCCTCGCCGCCCGAAAGACGGCGCTCCTTCACGATCTCCCCATCCTCGAGGGCGCGCATCACCACGCCCCACCCTCCGGGGCCGGGATTGCCCGAACAGGCGCCATCGGTCCAAGCCAGAAACTCAACCATCTTCTTCAGAGTCCCAAATATCCCGGGGTGCGGGGCAGCGCCCCGCTCAGGCCCGCTCCATCGCCAGCCGCAGCCCAAGCGCGGCAAAAGACGCGGCAAAGGCCCGCCGCATCCAGCCCATGACCGCAGGGCGCGACAACACCGCCTCGCGCCCCGATGCCGCCAGCACCGCATAGCCCACGAACACCACGAAGGTCATGGCGGCAAAGCCCAGGCCCAGCTCGAACATCACCGCGGGGCCGTCGGCAGGCGTCATGAACTGGGGCAGGAATGCCATGAAGAACATCGGGATCTTCGGGTTCAGCAGATTGAGCGTGACGCCGCGCCGCACGATCCGCCCGGCAGGCTGTGCCTCGGCCGCGCGCAGCTCCAGCCCGCCCGAGCCCCGAAGCGTGCTCCACGCCATCCACATCAGATAGGCCACACCCGCATATTTCACCGCCTGGAACAGCAGGGCCGAACTGTGCAGTACCGCCGCCAGCCCCGCCCCGGCCACCGCCAGATGCACCAACGTCGCCAGCGTGCAGCCCACGGCCGCCCAAAGCCCCGCCCGCAAACCCTGCCCAAGCGCCACCGAAAGCGTGTAGACAACCCCGATCCCGGGTGCCACGCAGACGATGAAAACGGTTATCAGAAACTCGATGCTCATGAGACCTCCCTCAATACTCGCGGCACCTTGAACTCAATGTCCTCGCGCGCGGTTTCGACCATCTCGACCGTCAGTTCGTAATGCGCCCGAAACGCGTCGATCACCTCGTTGACCAGCAGCTCCGGCGCGCTCGCCCCCGCCGTCACGCCCACCGCCCGCGCCCCGTCGATCGCACGCCAGTCGATCTCGTCGGCGCGCTGCACAAGCTGGCTGTAGCTGCATCCCGCCGCCTTCCCCACCTCGACCAGACGGCGCGAGTTCGAGGAGTTCGGCGCCCCGATCACCAGAAGCGCGTCGATCCGCCCCGAGATCGCCTTGACGGCCGCCTGGCGGTTCGTCGTGGCATAGCAGATATCCTCCTTCGCGGGCCCCACGATGCCGGGGAAACGCGCCTCCAGCGCCGCCACGATGGCGGCCGTGTCATCCACCGACAGGGTCGTCTGCGTGATATAGGCCAGCCGCGCGGGATCGCGCGGCACAAGGCCCGCCACATCCTCCACCGTCTCCACCAGCAGGACCTCGCCCTCGGGCAACTGCCCCATCGTGCCCAGAACCTCGGGATGCCCTGCATGGCCGATCATGACCATCTGAAGCCCCTCGGCATGATGGCGCTCGGCCTCGATATGCACCTTGCTCACCAGCGGGCAGGTGGCATCCACATAGACCATCTGCCGCCGCACGGCCTCGGCCGGAACGGCCTTCGGCACGCCATGCGCGGAAAAGATCACCGGCCGGTCGTTGGGGCATTCGTCAAGCTCCTCGACGAAGACCGCGCCCTTGTCGCGCAACCCGTCCACGACGAACTTGTTGTGCACGATCTCGTGGCGCACATAGACCGGCGCGCCCCATTTCTGCAGCGCCATCTCGACGATCTTGATCGCCCGGTCCACGCCCGCGCAAAACCCGCGCGGTGCCGCCAGATAGAGTGTGAGTGCAGGTTTTCCCATCCGCGCGCCCCTAGGAACTACTCCTCACAGGTATGCGTGCGCCCGTTGAAGGTCCAGCACGAATCCCTCTTCACCAGAGTGGAAATATCCCCGGGGGTGAATTTGGCGCAGCCAAAGAGGGGGCGGGCAGCCCCCTTCCTGCCTGCTACCCGCCCAGACCCGTCGCCTGGGCGGTCAGCCAGGCAACGGCGGCATAGCGCGCCGTTTTCGCCACCGCCACCAGCGGCACGAATACAATCAGCGGCAGGCGCAGCACACCGGCCACCAGGCAGGCCAGGTCTCCGCCCGGCGCCCAGCTCAGCAGCAGCGTCCAGACCCCCCAGCGATCATACCAGCGCTCGGCCCGCGCCATCTGCGCCGCGGTGGCGGGAAACCAGCGCCGGTCGCGCCAGTGGTTGACGCCGCGCCCAAGCCCGTAGGTGATCAGCGCGCCCAACGTGTTTCCCGCCCCGGCAACGGCAATCATCACCGGCACGGGTGCCGCTCCGGCGGTCTGCATGGCCACGAATACGATCTCGGACTGCATCGGCACCGGCGAAGCCGCGAGCATCGCAGAAAAGAACAGTCCGAGAAGTGCGGGAAGATCATTCATGTCCGATCTGTGGCAGAGCGCGGCAGGGCCCGCAAGGCGGCCCCTTTCCCGATCGTGTCAGCCAGCGTTGTCGCCATCCTGATCCCGGGGTTCGCGCGGCGGGCGTCCGATCACGTCGCGCAGGGCATCGAGTTCGATGAAATTGTCGGCCTGCCGGCGCAATTCGTCCGCGATCATCGGCGGCTGGCTGCGGATGGTGGAGACCACCGAAACCCGGCACCCCTGCCGTTGCAGGCTTTCCACCAGTGGCCGGAAATCGCCATCGCCGGAAAACAGCACGACATGATCCAGCCGCGGCGCAAGCTCCATCGCATCGACGGCAAGCTCGATATCCATGTTGCCCTTCACCTTCCGCCGGCCCATGGAGTCGGTGTATTCCTTTGCCGGTTTGGTGACCATGGCGTAGCCGTTATAGTTCAGCCAGTCGACCAGCGGACGGATGGGGGAATATTCTTCGTTTTCCAGAAGTGCCGTATAGTAGAAGGCGCGCAGAAGCTTTCCGCGGCGCTCGAATTCCTGTCGCAGCAACTTGTAGTCGATATCGAACCCAAGTGCCTTGGCAGCCGCATAAAGGTTCGATCCGTCGATGAACAGCGCAAGCCGTTCGTCCTTGTAAAACATAAAAAGTTCCTTTCCAGAACACCCCTTATCCGATTGAAAAGCGCCAATGGGAACTGGAAACCTGTTGAAACAAAAGTAACGATACGAAAATCGACGCGGACAGAGACGGGGTTTCTCATGACTGACGGAGTAGCCCAACGCCGGAACACTTGGGTATTTGTATAAATGGATAATAGCACGTTCCTTATCGGTATGGGCGCAAACCTGAATTCGGATGTCGGAATGCCTGCCGACACACTGGTTTATGCCTTGAAAGAATTGAGTAAAAACGGATTTCATATCCGTGCCGTCAGTCGGTTTTACCGCTCTGCGGCCTTTCCGGCCGGGTCCGGGCCGGATTATGTGAATGCCGTAACGTCTGTCAGCGGAAATGGCAGCGCCGAGGAGGTTCTGGCGCTTTGCCACCGGATCGAGGCCGGTCTGGGACGGCAGCGTGAAAGCCGGTGGGCCTCGCGCGGGGTGGATCTCGATCTGCTGGCGGCGGGGGAGCGGATCGCGCCGGACCGCGCGACCGAGGAACACTGGCGCCGCCTGCCGCTCGCGGCCCAGATGCGCGACTGGCCCGCGGGCCTGATCCTGCCCCATCCGCGTCTGGCCGAGCGTGCTTTCGTGCTGATTCCCCTTGCGGAAATCGCGCCGGACTGGCGCCATCCGGTCACCGGGCTTGACGTGGCCACGATGGCTGCCGCCCTGCCGGAGGCGGAAAAAGCGGCCTTGCGCCCCTTTTCGCGGCCTTTTGACCGGGAAGGGCGCTTGTCAAGCACCTTGGATGGGCCTAAATAGGCCGTTCACACCTCCCAAGTCCGATTGGAGATGCCGATGGCCCGCGTGACGGTTGAAGATTGCGTTGACAAGGTTCCGAACCGGTTCGAGCTGGTAATGCTTGCCGCACATCGTGCGCGCGAGGTTGCTGCCGGCGCGCCGCTGACCATCGACCGCGACAACGACAAGAACCCCGTCGTCGCCCTGCGCGAAATCGCCGAGGAAACCCAGTCGGCCGACAATCTGCGCGAGCGTCTGATCGAGAGCAACCAGACCCAGATCGAGGTCGACGAACCCGAAGACGATTCCATGGCGCTTCTGATGGGCGGCGAGGTCGATCGCCCGCGCGATGACGACATGTCCGAAGAGCGGATGCTGCGCGCATTGATGGACGCGCAGGGCCGCGACTGATCTTCGGGGGGCAGAGCGCGCGGGAATGATCGACGTTGAGGACCTGATCGCGCTCGTCCGCATCTACAATCCGCGCACCAATGCAGATCTGATCCGGCGTGCCTACGATTACGGCATGAAGATGCACGAGGGCCAGCTGCGTCATTCCGGCGAGCCCTATTTCACCCACCCCGTGGCCGTCGCCGCGATCCTGACCGAACAGCGGCTGGACGATGCCACGATCGTGACGGCGCTGTTGCACGACACGATCGAGGACACCCGCTCTACCTATGACGAGGTGGCCAGGCTTTTCGGCCAGGATGTCGCCGAGTTGGTCGACGGTGTCACCAAGCTGACCAATCTTCAGCTGTCGTCCTCGGCCAGCAAGCAGGCCGAGAACTTCCGCAAGCTGTTCATGGCGATGTCCAAGGACCTGCGGGTGATCCTCGTGAAGCTGGCCGACCGGCTGCACAACATGCGCACGATCCGTTCGATGCGGCCCGAGAAGCAGGCCCAGAAGGCGCGCGAGACGATGGAGATCTATGCGCCGCTGGCGGGCCGCATGGGCATGCAATGGATGCGTGAAGAGCTGGAGGATCTGGCCTTCAAGGTGCTCAACCCCGAAGCGCGCACCTCGATCATCCGCCGTTTCGTGACGCTGCAGAAGGAAACCGGCGACGTTATCCCCAAGATCACCGCCGATATCCGGCTGGAGCTGGAAAAGGCCGGGATCGAGGCCGATGTCTTCGGCCGCGCCAAGCGCCCCTATTCGATCTGGCGCAAGATGGAGGAAAAGCAGCTTTCCTTCTCGCGCCTGTCCGACATCTACGGCTTTCGTGTCATCACCCGCAACGAGGCCGATTGCTATGCCGTTCTGGGGCTGATCCATCGACGCTGGCGCGCGGTGCCGGGCCGTTTCAAGGATTACATCAGTCAGCCGAAATCTAACGGCTACCGCTCGATTTACACCACCGTTTCGGGGCGTGACGGCAAGCGCGTCGAAGTGCAGATCCGCACCCGGCAGATGCATGAGGTCGCCGAAGCGGGTGTGGCCGCGCACTGGTCCTACCGCGATGGCGAGCGTGCATCGAACCCCTTCGCGGTCGATCCTGCGCAGTGGGTTTCCCAACTGACGGAACGCTTCGACGAGGGCGACCACGACGAGTTTCTCGAGAACGTGAAGCTTGAGATGTATACCGACCAGGTGTTCTGCTTCTCGCCCAAGGGGGATGTGGTCAAGCTGCCGAAAGGCGCCACGCCGATCGACTATGCCTATGCGATCCATACCCGGATCGGCAATTCCTGTGTGGGGGCGAAGGTCGACGGCATCCGCGTGCCGCTGTGGACGCGGCTGAAGAATGGTCAGTCGGTCGAGATCATCACCGCCGCGGGGCAGCGCCCGCAGGCCACCTGGCTTGACATCGTTGCGACCGGCCGGGCCAAGGGCGCGATCCGCAAGAGCCTGCGCGAAGAGGACAGGACGCGCTTCGTGAAGCTTGGCTCCGAGCTGGCGCGCGTGGCCTTTGAACATGTCGGGCGCAAGGTGACCGACAAGGCGCTGCGCACCGCGGCCAAGACCCTCGGCCTGCCCGACGATACCGAACTTCTAGCGCGGCTCGGCTCGGCCGAGCTGGCCGCGCGCGAGGTGATCGAGGCGCTCTACCCCGAGCTTGCGACCGCCCCCGCCGAAACGGTGGAACCCGCCCGCGCCGTGCTGGGCCTGCCCGCCGATCAGAGCTTCCGGCGCGCGGGCTGCTGCCAGCCCCTGCCCGGAGAGCGGATCATCGGCATCACTTATCGCGGGCAGGGCGTGGTGATCCATGCCGCCGATTGCCCCGTTCTGGCCGATTTCGAGGAACAGCCGAACCGCTGGGTCGATCTGCACTGGCATTCGGGGCGCCATCCGGCGGTCTATTCGGCCAGCCTCAAGATCACGATCTCGAACGATGCGGGCGTACTTGGCCATATCTGCACCTTGATCGGACAGCAGAAGGCCAATATTTCCGACCTGAATTTCATGGAACGCAAACCGGATTTCTATTCGCTTGTCGTAGAGGTCGAGTTGCGTGACATGGAGCATCTGCACACCGTGCTGACGGCGCTTGAGGCCGAAAGTGACGTGGCGCAGGTCGAACGCTATCGCGATCTGGCGCGCAAGCCCTGATCGTCGCATGCCCCGCTGGGGGCTGGAAGGACTGGACGTGGTTTTCAAACGGCGCGACCGACGCTCCATACCGACCGTGATGCGGGAGCTGGTCTGGCCGCGCGGCGGATGGACCCGCGCCTTCCATTACGTCAAGCATCGGGTCAACCGCCTGCCCGACCGGCCGCACCGCATCGCGCGGGGGGTGTTTGCCGGGGTCTTCGTATCCTTCACGCCGCTTTTCGGGTTCCATTTCCTCAGCGCGGCGGGGATCGCGCTCATCATGCGCGGCAATGTGCTTGCGGCACTTCTGGCCACGTTCTTCGGCAACCCTATCACCTTCCCGATCATCGCGGTGTTCTCGACCAAGCTCGGGAACTGGATGCTGGGCCAGCGGTTCAATCCGGCCCATGCCGAAACCCTTGGCGCAACCTTCCTGGCTGCGGGGCAGGACCTGAAGCACAACCTGCTTGCGGTCTTTACGCCCGCAACCGCGCATTGGGGCGGGTTGTCGCGCTTTTTCTCCGAGGTCTGGCTTCCCTATCTTGTCGGGGGCATTATCCCCGGCGTGATCGCCGGGCTGATTTGTTATTATTTCTCGTTGCCGATCATCGAAGCCTATCAGCGGCGGCGGCGTAACAAGCTCAAGGCGCGGCTCGAGAAGCTGCGCGCCAAGCTGCATGCCAAACGCGATGACAAACCGGACCGGCAAGCCCCCCGCGATCAGGAAGGTTGAGCGCGAAAGGGTCTTGCCGCAAATATCGTGACAGGGGCTGGACGCACAGCCCGGAAGCCGTGAGGGACCGATGCCGCATACCGCCAATCGCCTGCGACTGGGTGTCAATATCGACCACGTCGCCACGCTGCGCAACGCGCGCGGCGCCAACTATCCCGACCCCGTGCGCGCCGCGCGCCTGGCCGAAGAGGCCGGGGCCGACGGCATCACCGCGCATCTGCGCGAGGATCGCCGCCATATCCGCGATGCCGATATCGCCGCGCTGATGGCCACCTTGCAGCGCCCGCTGAACTTCGAGATGGCCGCCACCCCCGAGATGCAGGCGATCGCGCTGCAATATCGCCCGCATGCAGTGTGCATCGTGCCCGAAAAGCGCGAAGAGCGCACCACCGAGGGCGGGCTTGACGTTGCCGCGGAAGTTGCGCGGCTGACCGATTTCATCGGTCCGCTCCGCGAGGCGGGCTGCCGGGTGTCGCTGTTCATCAGCCACGATCCGCGCCAGATCGAGGCGAGCGCGCGTGTCGGTGCCGCCGTGATCGAGCTGCATACCGGGCATTATTGCGACCTGCATCACGAAGGCCGCTTCGCCGAGCGCGACACCGAGCTGGAGGCGTTACGCGTGGCGTCGGACTATGCCGCCTCGCTTGAACTCGAGGTGCATGCGGGCCACGGCCTGACCTTCGACACCGTCGGCCCCGTGGCGGCCTTCCCCAAGCTGCGGGAGCTGAACATCGGGCACTTCCTGATTTCCGAGGCAGTATTCATTGGGCTGGAGCCGGCGATCCGCCAGATGCGACACCTGATGGATGCGGCGCGCGGCTGATCCCTCCGGCACGTCTTTCACGAGGTCTGCATGAACTACCTTCGCTATACGATCATCCTGATCGCGGCCACGCTCGGGCTGGCCGTTCTTGGCTATCTGCTTCCTGTCGGCGGAAGCTGGACGGGGATTGTCCCGGTCATGATCGCCGCACTTGTCGAGGGGCACAAATACGCCGAGCAGCGCAGGATGCTGCCGCCGGGGGCCGAACGGCGCCGCTTCGCCATGATCGCGACGGCGATCAATATCGGTATGGCGGCCGTCTACATCGCGGGCATGAGCATGATCGATCCGGGGATTGCGGCGGTGTTCTTGGGGGGCGCCTCGGGGCTGGTGCTGGGGGTGCTGCTGGTCATCCTCCTGCTTGTCTACGCGCTGTCGTGGTTTTTCGTGCAATCGGGAGCCAAGGGTTATCTGCGCGGACAAGAGCGTCTTGCCGCGCGCGGGGCGGGGCGGAAATGATCCTCGGGATCGGCACCGACCTGGCCAATATCGAGCGGATCGCCGCCACGCTGGAGCGGTTCGGCGATCGCTTCCGCCACCGTGTCTTCACCCCCACCGAGATCACCAAGGCCGAACGCCGCGCCGATACGCCGGGCACCTATGCCAAGCGGTGGGCCGCGAAAGAGGCCTGTTCCAAGGCGCTCGGGACCGGGCTCAGGATGGGGATCTCGTGGCGCGACATGGCGGTTTCCAACCTGCGCAGCGGGCAGCCGGTGATGCACCTGACGGGATGGGCCGCAAAGCGGCTGGAGGAGATGACGCCCGAGGGGCACGAGGCCATTGTTCACGTCACATTGACCGACGATCACCCCTGGGCGCAGGCCTTCGTGGTAATCGAGGCACGCAGGCTTCCTTGACTCGGGCGCGCGCGCATCGCAAGGAAGGCGGGATTTCTTCAAGGGAACGGGCAGGATATGGCAGGCAAGGCTGAAAGCGGTATCGTCGAGACGATCAAGACGGTGTTCTGGGCGCTTCTGATCGCCGGGGTGTTTCGCACGCTGTTCTTTCAGCCGTTCTGGATTCCGTCCGGCTCGATGAAGGACACGCTTCTGATCGGCGATTTCCTGTTCGTCAACAAGATGGCCTATGGCTATTCGCGCCATTCCTGCCCCTTCTCGCTTTGCCCGATTCCGGGGCGGATCCTGGAAAGCGATCCCGAACGCGGCGATGTCGCGGTGTTCCGTCATCCCACGCGCGGGGTCGATTTCATCAAGCGCGTGGTGGGCCTGCCGGGCGACACGGTGCAGATGAAGGACGGGGTGTTGCAGATCAATGGCGCGCCGGTCGGGCTTGCCGATGGCGGCACCTTCACCGAGACGAAAGAGCTTCAGGGTCCGCAGGGCCTGATGCCGCGCTGCGCCAACGATCCCGTGGGTCAGGGCGGCCTGTGCGAGAAACCGCGCCAGATCGAAACATTGCCGGGCGGCAAGAGCCACTCGATCATCAATATCTCGGACAGCTGGGTGGCGGATAACACGCCCGTCTTCACGGTCCCCGAAGGCAATTACTTCTTCATGGGCGACAACCGCGACAATTCCGAAGACAGCCGCTTTCCCGCGGCCGCCGGCGGGCTGGGCTTCGTTCCCGCAGAATTCCTGATCGGGCGTGCGGACCGCATCATGTTCTCATCCGCGGGCCGGTCGCTGTTCTTCTTCTGGACATGGCGCGGGGATCGCTTCTTCAAGGCGGTCGAGTGAAGCTGGCCGCGGACATACAGGCGTTCATGAAACGCCTGGGGCATGAGTTCGCGCGCCCCGAACTTCTGTTGCGCGCGCTGACGCATGCCTCGATCTCGACGCCCACGCGGCCCGACAACCAGCGGCTGGAATTCCTGGGCGACCGCGTTCTCGGCCTCGTGATGGCCGATGTCTTGCTGGCTGCCGATCGCGGCGCGACCGAGGGGCAGTTGGCCCCGCGGTTCAACGCGCTCGTGCGCAAGGAGACCTGTGCCGATGTCGCGCGCCAGATCGACCTTGGCGCGGTGCTCAAGCTTGGCCGGTCCGAGATGATGACGGGTGGTCGCCGCAAGGAGGCGCTTCTGGGCGATGCGATGGAGGCGGTGATTGCCGCCGTCTATCTTGACAGCGGCCTCGAGGTGGCGCGCGCGCTGGTGCTGCGGCTTTGGGGCGCGCGGATCGACGGCGTGGCCGAGGATGCGCGCGACGCCAAGACCGCCTTGCAGGAATGGGCGCAGGCCCGCGGCCTTCCGCCGCCGAAATATGTGACCGTCGCGCGCGATGGCCCCGATCACGCGCCGGTCTTCACGATCGAGGCGCAACTGACCTCGGGCGAGGCCGAGCGGGCAAGTGCGGGGGCCAAGCGGCAGGCCGAACAGGCCGCAGCGAAGGCACTTCTGATCCGGATGGAGACACAGGATGACTGACAGGACTCATGCCGGTTTCGTGGCCCTGATCGGAGAGCCGAATGCCGGGAAATCCACCCTGCTGAACCGCATGGTGGGCGCCAAGGTGTCGATCGTCACGCATAAGGTGCAGACCACGCGGGCACGCATTCGCGGGGTCTGCGTGGCGGGCGATGCGCAGATCGTCTTCGTCGATACGCCCGGCCTGTTCCGGCCGCGCCGCCGGCTGGACCGGGCGATGGTTGCCGCCGCATGGGGGGGCGCGGCGGATGCCGATATCATCGTGCTTCTGGTCGAGGCGCATCGCGGCCTGACCGACGGGGTGCAGGCGATCATCGAGGCGCTGAAGGAACGCGTGGGCGGCCGCCCCGTCGCGCTTGCGATCAACAAGATCGACCGGGTGAAGGCCGAAACCCTGCTGGCGCTGGCCGAAACGCTGAATGCCGCCTATCCCTTCGCCAAGACCTTCATGATCTCGGCCGAGAAGGGCTATGGCGTGGACGACCTGCGCGAATGGCTGGCCGCGAACCTGCCCGAGGGGCCGTGGTTCTACCCCGAGGACCAGATCGCCGATCTGCCGCTGCGCGTGATCGCCGCCGAGGTCACGCGCGAAAAGCTGACTCTGCGGCTGCATGAGGAACTGCCCTATCAGCTGACCGTCGAGACCGAGAAATGGGAGGATCGCAAGGACGGTTCCACCCGGATCGACCAGGTGATCTATGTCGCGCGCGATGGCCACAAGGGCATCCTTCTTGGCAAGGGCGGCGAGACGATCAAGGCGATCTCCAAGGCCGCGCGCGAGGATCTGGCCGAATTCCTCGACCGGCCGGTGCATCTGTTCCTTCAGGTCAAGGTGCGGCCCAACTGGCTGGAAGAGGCCGAGCGTTATTCCGAGATGGGGCTCGATTTCAAGGACGGCGAATAGGATGGCGGCGCGGCTCGCCTCGGATGTCTGGGTGCGCGCCTATCTCAAGCGGCTGGAGATGAACTTCATCCCCGCCTATGTCACCGCGCATGGTAATGCCGAGGCCGGCGCCGTGCTGGTGAAATGCGCCACGCTGGACGGGCGCGCCAAGGCCTGGCAGCGCAGCTTCGACCTGATGACGGGCGCGCGCGCCTGGGTGGTTCTGGCCGAGGGGGCCGAGGTCGAGATCGACGCCGCCATCGCCCGCCAACGCAGCTTCGATCCCGACCTCTGGGTGATCGAGATCGAAAGCCGCGAGGGCCGCACCCTTCTGGACGAGGACGGCCTGTCCGACTGACGGCTTTTCCTTTCCCGGCCGCGCATTTATCTTTCCGATACCGGGCCCCCGCCCGGCCGGGCAAGGAAGGAGCGCAAGATGCAGTGGCGCGACGAGGGCACGATCCTGTCGGTGCGCCCGCATGGCGAAACCTCTGCCATCGTCGAGGTCTTTACCGCCGGGCATGGCCGCCATCTGGGGGTGGTGCGCGGGGGCGCCTCGCGCCGGCAGGCGGCCGTGTTGCAACCCGGCAGCCGCGTGGCGATGGACTGGCGCGCAAGGCTGGACGAGCATATCGGCGCCGCCGTGATCGAGCCTCTGGCCAGCCGCGCGGGTGTCCTGTCGGACCGGATGGCGCTTCTGGGGCTGAACGCGGTCTGCTCGATCCTGTCCTTTTCGCTGCCCGAGCGCGAACCCCATCCCGCGCTTTTCGCCATGACCGAGCCGCTTTTCGACGCGTTCGGCGCGGCGCAGGAGGGCTGGCCGCTGGCCTATCTTCGGTGGGAGCTTGGCGTTCTGGAAGAGCTGGGCTACGGGCTGGACCTGACAAGCTGTGCCGCGACGGGCACGCGCGAGGATCTGGCCTATGTCAGCCCGCGTTCGGGCCGCGCGGTCAGCCAGGCGGGCGCGGGCGACTGGGCGGCGCGGCTTTTGCCGTTGCCCGCCTGCCTTCTGGGGCAGGGGCCTGCAACGCCGGACGAGCTGCGGCAGGGGCTGGTGCTGACAGGTTATTTCTTGGAACACCACCTGGCGCCCGATCTGGGCACCCGCCCGCTTCCCGAGGCGCGGGCGCGGCTTGTGGCCGCGCTGGAGCGTCTGGCCCCGCCGGCCGGCTGACGGGCGGGGCGGGCGCTGTGCGCCCCTAGCCCAGCAGGCGCCGCGCGATGACCTGGGCCTGGATCTCGGCCGCGCCCTCGAAGATGTTGAGGATGCGCGCGTCGCACAGGATCCGGCTGATCTTGTATTCCAGCGCGAAACCGTTGCCGCCATGGATCTGCAAGGCGTTGTCGGCACAGGCCCATGCCACGCGCGCGCCCAGAAGCTTGGCCATCCCGGCCTCAAGGTCGCAGCGGTGGCCGTGGTCCTTTTCCCATGCGCTGAAATAGGTCAGCTGGCGCGCGATCATGATCTCGACCGCCATCATGGCAAGCTTGCCCGAAACGCGTGGGAACTCGATCAGCGACTTGCCGAACTGCTTGCGGTCGATGGCATATTGCATGCCGATCTCGCAGGCGGCCTGCGCCACGCCAACGGCGCGGGCGGCGGTCTGGATGCGGGCGGATTCGAAGGTTTCCATCAACTGCTTGAAGCCCTTGCCCTCTTCGCCGCCCAGAAGGTTCTCGCCCTTCACGCGGAAGCCGTCGAAGCCCAGCTCGTATTCCTTCATGCCGCGATAGCCCAGAACCTCGATCTCGCCGCCGGTCATGCCGGGGGTGGGGAAGGGGTTGTCGTCGGTGCCGGGCGTCTTTTCGGCCAGGAACATCGACAGGCCGCGATAATCGGTGCTGCCGGGGTCGGTGCGGGCCAGAAGCGTCATCACATGGGTGCGCTGCGCATGGGTGATCCAGGTCTTGTTGCCGGTCACGACCCAATCGTCGCCCTCTTTCACCGCGCGGGTGCGCAACGAGCCGAGGTCCGAGCCGGTGTTCGGCTCGGTGAAGACCGCCGTCGACAGGATCTCACCCGAGGCGAGGCCGGGCAGCCATTTCGCCTTCTGCGCCTCGGTGCCGCCGCACAGGATCAGTTCCGCCGCAATCTCGGAGCGGGTGCCAAGCGAGCCCACGCCGATATAGCCGCGCGAAAGTTCCTCGGTGACGACGGCCATCGAGGCCTTGGACAGGCCCAGTCCGCCATATTCCTCGGGGATGGTCAGGCCGAAGACACCCAGTTCGGCCAGTTCCTCGATGATCTCCATCGGGATCAGTTCGTCCTTGAGGTGCCATTCATGGGCGTTGGGGATCACGCGTTCCTCGGCATAGCGGTGGAACTGGTCGCGGATCATCTCGAGGTCTTCGTCGAGGCCAGAGGCGCCGAACAGCGCGCGGCCGTGGTTGTCCTGCATCAGGCGCACCAGTTCGCTGCGGGCCTGCGGGGTGTTGCCGCTGGCCATGAGCTGCGCGGCCGCGGGGCCGGGCGTCCAGGAAAGCCCCAGATCCGACAGGCGCGCGACCTCGCCCTGGCTCATGGGGATGCCGCCAGCGATCTGGTTGAGGTATTCGCCAAAGCCGATTTGCAGGATCAGCTGCTCCATCGGGCCAAGGGCGCCGTTTTCGGCCACGCGCACCGCCCAGCCACGCAACTGCACCAGCGCTTCCTTGTAGGTCGTCAGCCAGGACAGCGTATGCGCGGCGAACTGATCGGCCTCAAGCGCCGCGCCAGAGATCTTTCCGTCAACGCTTACACGGGCGCGCAGGGCTTCGGTCGCCTCGGCGGTCAGGGCGGCAACCTCGGGAAGGGCCGCTTCGGTCAGCGACATCAGCTCGGTCAGAACAGCGGTTTTCGGCATATCGGCCCCATCATGCGCCATGAGTCGTTTCCTTTTCTGCAAGTGCATCATGCTTAGGGTATTTCGCAGGTGCAGCGCAATTAAAATTCATATTATGCGCCCGCAAAGACGGAATCTGTCGCAGCGGATTCCGGGTGCGGGGGCCGCGGCGTCACGCTAGAACAGGCGCGCAATCAGGATGGGACCGCGCATGTTCACGCTCGAGATCTGGCAACTGGCCCTTGCGTTCGGGGTGACGCTGTTTGCGGGCTTCGTGAAAGGGGCGGTCGGCTTTGCCATGCCGATGATCATGCTTTCGGCCTTCGGCTCGTTCCTTCCGCCCGAGACGGCGCTTGCGCTGTTGATCGTGCCGACGCTGGTCACCAATCTTGCGCAGGCCTTCCGGCAAGGGATGCGCGCGGCATGGGATTCGACGCTGAAATACCGGCTGCATATCGCGATGCTGGTGATCTTCATCCCGATCAGCGCGGCGTTCGTGCGGGTCATTCCCCAGCCGTTGATGCTGCTGTTGCTGGGCGGGCCGATCATCTGGTTCGCCGCCGTCCAGCTGATGGGCCGGTCGCTTGCCATCCGGATCGAGCATCGCCGCCGCGCCGAGGCCGGGCTGGGGATCGTTGGCGGGCTTTACGGTGGGATCTCGGGAATATGGGGGCCGCCGCTGATCGTGTTCCTGCTGTCGACCGGGGCGGGCAAGCAAGAGATGATCCGGGTGCAGGGCGTCGTCTTCCTGATCGGTGCGGTCGTGCTGATGGTGTCGCATCTGTTCTCGGGCGTTCTGAACGCGCAGACGCTGCCCTTGTCGGTGCTGATGGTGATCCCGGCGGTGATCGGATTATGGGCCGGCTTTGCCGCGCAGGACCGGCTGGACCCGGTGCGGTTCCGGCGCTGGACGCTGGTCTTGCTGCTTCTGACGGGCCTCAACCTGGTGCGCCGCGCGTTCTGAGGCGCAGCCGCAGCCGGGTCAGGCGGCCACCGGGCCACGGGCCTGCGCGCGCATCGCGGTCAGGGTGCGGGCCTCGTATTCATGCAGGACACGCCGGGGTGGGGCCGCGTGGCACGGCAAGGTTCCCGCCGCCGCCAGATCCGCCAGAACGCCGTTTGCCGCAAGCGCGGGGCGCAGGGCCATGCCGCCGGGATCGAGCGATTCGATCAGGCATCCATCGGCGATCAGCAGGTGGTGATCGGTCAGCAGAATCCCGTGCCAGTTCAGGGCTGCGGGCCGGTCCGGCTGCAACGCCGTGCAGCCATCGACAAGGTGGCGTGCCTCGGCCAGGACCTCTTCCTCGCCACACAGATATTCGACAAGCGATCCCGACAGAGCAAGCCGGTGATGCGGCAGCACCCACAGGTCGCGTGTCTTGCCGAAGGCGGGGGCGCACAGCCGCACCGGGCGCAAGGCGCCTAGGGTGGGCAGGCTGACGCGGCCGGACCACAGTACGGGCTGCGCTCCCGCATCGGCGGTCTCTACCAGATCGCCCGTGCGGATGGCGCCCGCCGGACGCGGCCCCGTGGGGGTTTCGATCGGGGTCGAGGGGGCGAAACAGGCGCCGGGCCCTACCGGGTGCAGATGATCGCCAAGCGCGACCCAATCCACGCGCGGGCCGATCCGCGCCCCTCCGGTGCCGGTCAGAAGCGTCTCCAGATCCTCGCGCGGCATGGGAAGCGGATCGAGGCCGACCTGTTGGCGCAGCGTTCCCTGATCCAGCGCCTCCAGCACCAGAAGGCTTTGCCGTTCGGGGCCGTTCCAGCGCCAGACAAGTCGCATACGCCCGCCGGCTCCGATCTCGTCGCTGGCATCTATGGATAGGGCGTGGAAGGCGTTGCCCTGCCGCTGGATCAGTGCGATTCGGCCTTCGGCCGTGGTCGAGAGCGACAGGAAGCGCGGCCAGCCATCCTGCCGGGCCAGATGCAACAAGGGCAGGATGTCGGTTTCGCCGCGCATCAGCGTGAATTCCATCATCAGCGTGCCGCACGACACCAGTGCCGCAGGACGGCGCTGATCGAGCGCCGTGCCCGGCTCTCCTGCGCGGTAGGCGGCCAGCCAGCCTTCGTATCCGGTGCCATGCATCTGTGCCATCGGTCAGGCCGCCTCTGCCTGTGACAGAAGTACCTGCGCCTCATAGCCCTTCAGCAGGCGCCGTGCGGCAGGGCTGTAGCCAGCGCCTGTCCTCGGGTCGAGTTCGGGGAAGATCGCGCAGATCTCTTGCTGGACGGCGGCTTCGAAACCGCCAAGGACATGGGGGCCGGGCAGGAAGCTTTCGGTGGCAAGCCCGGCCGACCAGACCACCTGATGGCGGTCGAACAGGATGTGGACATACTCCACGGTGCCGCCCTCGACGATGGTCACGCTGCGGCCGTTCACCAGATCCTTCGCGGCGACAAGCACCTCGGTATCGCCGAACAGAAGCTCGGCCAGGTGATCGCGCACAAGCACGCGATGCTGGGGCGATACCATCAGCGTCTGATGCGCGCCGAAGGCCCCGGCGCTGATGCGGATCGGGGCATGGGCCCCCATGGCCGCAACGCTCCGCCGGCCGACCCAACGCAGCGGCTGCGGGCCGTCATCATGCGTCAGCACCAGATCGCCGGGCCGGAGCATTTCGACCGGTCGGTGCCCGTCGGGCGTGGCAATCCGCGTTCCGGCCACGAAGCAGGGCACGGTGGTGACCGTAACAAAGCCCGTATCGGTCAACCCGGTCGAGCTTTGGATCCCGTAGGTGAAACTGATCGTATCGGTATCGGCATCCGCCGTGATCGAGAAGGTTCCATCGGCGTTCAGCGTGACCTGCTCGCCCGAGGCCAGCGTTACCGTATCGCCTGCGCTGACTGCCACGCCGTTGATATGTGTGATCGTCAGCGTACCGCCGGTGAAGTTCAGATCGTTGCTCAGGACATCCACGACGCGCGTCTGGTCGGGGAACATCTCGACCACGTCTTCCATGGCGATCAGCGAGGTCTGAAGACTGTCACCCGCGATCAGCAGGTTGGAATCGTAGTTCGAATCCGATGCATCCGCGATGCCGATACGGATGGAGTTGGTTACCCCCGGGTTGACCGGAAAAGTCAGCGTCATGGTGACCGTGAAGCCATCCATCTCGGTGTTGTAGTCGTCGTTCTGGTTGGAGATGAAAAGGTTTTCGTTGTTGTTCCCGTTGATGTTCGTGACCGAGGTGTTGCCGTTGCCCACCACCAGATCGACGGGTGCGCCGTTCACCCAGACCCCCACGATATCGTTGTAGATCGAGTTGACGTATTCGGGATATTCTTCAGAGGAAAAGACGAACTGGATCGTCATCACGTTGCCGGTCGGCACGAAATCCACGTCCAGCCAGGCCGCGTCATAGGTGCGCGTGCCGGCAAGATCGTCGAAATCGTCGTCGCCGTTCCGTCCGCTGGTATTGGTCGATGTGCTGGACGAACGGTTCGGGTCGCCGTTGCGCTGCGTGAAATCGGTCACATAGCCGGTCGACAGGATCACGCCGGTATCCGAGGGCGTGACATCCGGAGAGATCGTGTCGCCATTGCTCCAGATGGCCGAGGACCGGCTGTCTCCGGTATAGCTGGCGCGGGTGACCGTCACTCCAGAACCGAAAATGGCCTGCGCCATCTGCATCGCAGAGGCGTTGGTGTTATAGGTCAACTCGCTGCCATTTACCGGCATTTCCGCCCCCAATCCCTTGGAGGCAGTGCAAACACTGACTGAAAGCTCTGGCTCTCAGCCAGATATGGACTACTCGATCGGAACTCTTTGGTTCCTTGTGCTTGCCCCGCCTCGGGAGTTTATTTTTTGTTAATTTATGGCGCAACCCTGCCGGATTGCGACGTTTTCTTTTCAAATGGTGATTCGATTCGCACGGCGGTGGTATGCGTGCAACAGTTGTGCGGATGCGCAGCGGCGGCTAAGCCTTGCGCAAGATACAGGAGACCGCCATGCCGCTCGATCCGGTCAAGCTGACCGCGGAGCTGATCCGCTGCCCTTCGGTAACGCCTTTCGAAGGCGGTGCGCTGCAACTGCTGGAGAAGGTCCTGTCGCAGGCCGGGTTCGAATGTGTGCGGGTCGACCGCAACGGTATCGCCAATCTTTTTGCCCGCTGGGGCGCGGCGGGGGCCGTGCGCAGTTTCGGCTTCAACGGCCATACCGACGTGGTGCCGGCAGGCGATACCGCGGCCTGGACGCAAGATCCGTTCGGAGGAGAGATCCGTGACGGTATCCTTTGGGGGCGCGGCGCGACGGATATGAAATCGGGCGTCGCGGCCTTCGTCGCGGCAGCGGTGGACTTTGTCACCCTCACGCCGCCCGACGGCGCGGTCATCGTGACGATCACCGGCGACGAAGAGGGGGCGGGGCTGGACGGCACCCGCGCGATCCTGGACTGGATGGACCGGCAGGAAGAGCGGATGGCCGTCTGCCTTGTGGGTGAACCGACCTGCCCCGAACGCATGGGCGAGATGATGAAGATCGGCCGGCGCGGCTCGATGACCTTCTTCATCGAGGCGACGGGCGTGCAGGGCCATTCGGCCTATCCGCACCGGGCGAAGAACCCGCTGCATGCGCTGGTGACGCTTCTGGCGCGGATGACCGAACGGCCGCTGGACGAAGGCACCGCCCACTTCGATGCCTCGACCCTGCAGATCACCACCATTGATTGCGGCAACCCGGCCAATAACGTGATCCCGGCCAAGGCGTCGGCTACGGTGAACATCCGCTTCAACGATGCCCATTCCAGCGCCGACCTGACCCGTTGGGCCGAGGGCCTTATGACTACAGCCGAGGCCGAAACCGGGGTCGGTTTCGCGCTGCGCACCGAGGTGTCGGGCGAAAGCTTCCTGACTCCGCCGGGCGATTTCGTCGATCTGGTAGCCGAGGCCGTCGCGGCAGAGACCGGCCTGCGCCCGGTGCTTTCGACCTCGGGCGGCACATCGGATGCGCGTTTCGTCAAGGATCACTGCCCTGTCGTCGAATTCGGCCTTGTGGGCCGGACGATGCATCAGGTCGACGAGCGGGTCGAGGTGGCGCAGATCGGGCAGCTCAAGCAGGTCTATCTGCGTATCCTGCAGGACTATTTCGCCTGACCGGCATTCCCGCGCGGACCGGGCGGAACATATCACGCAACATGACGCGGCATTCGGGCCGTGATAAGGCTGAGCCATGACCCAGATCCCGACCAAGCAGCAGATCCTCGACTGGCTTGCCGACAATCCCGGCGCCGGGGCAAAGCGCGATATCGCCAAGGCCTTCGGGATCAAGGGCGCGGAGCGGATCGAGCTGAAGCGCCTGCTGAAGGAGATGGCGGCCGAGGGTCTGCTGGAGCGGCGCAAGCGCAGCTACCGCGATGCCGAAAAGCTGCCGCCGGTCAGCGTGGTGCAGATCCTGCCGCCCGATGCCTCGGGCGATCAGTTTGCCCGCGCCATGGAATGGAGCGGCGAGGGCGATCCGCCGCGCATCCTGTTCTTGCCCCGCGCCTCGGACCCGGCCCTGGCCGGGGGCGACCGCATCCTGGCCCGCCTGCAAGAGGTCGGCGGTGAGGATTACGGCTATGAGGCGCGGCTGATCCGCAAGATCGGCAGTGCCGCGCATAAGGTGGTGGGCATCTTCCGCAAGACGGCCGAGGGCGGGCGCATCCTGCCCATCGACAAGGGCGACGACAAGGAATGGCAGGTCGAGCCGGGCCAGACCCTCGATGCGCGCGACGGGGAACTGGTCGAGGCCGAGCGCGCGGGCCCCAAGGGGCGGCTCGGGCTTCCGCGCTCGCGCATCACCGAACGGCTGGGCGATCCGGCGGCGCCGCGGGCGGTGTCGCTGATTGCGATCCACCAGCATGGCATTCCCGACGATTTTCCCGATGCGGTGATCGCCGAGGCCGACGCGGCCGAACCTGCCCCGCTTGGCGGGCGCGAGGATCTGCGCGATCTGCCCCTTGTCACGATCGACCCCGCTGATGCGCGCGACCGGGACGATGCCTGCCTTGCGATCCGCGACGACGATCCGGCGAATGAGGGCGGCTTCGTGCTTTGGGTCGCCATTGCCGATGTCGCGCATTATGTGCGCCCCGGTAGCGCGCTGGACCGCGAGGCGCGCAACCGCGGAAACTCGACCTATTTCCCCGACCGGGTGGTGCCGATGCTGCCCGACCGGCTTTCGGGCGATCTGTGCAGCCTGCATGAATTCGTGCCGCGCGCCTGCCTTGCGGTGCGCATCAAGATCGACAGCGCGGGCAACAAGATCTCGCACCGGTTCACGCGGGGGCTGATGAAATCCGTGGCCTCGCTGGAATATGCCGAGGTGCAGGCCGCGCGCGACGGCGCTCCGTCCGAACGCCTGACGCCCCTGATGGAAGAGGTCATCGCACCGCTTTACGAATGCTACAACGCGCTGACCCGCGCCCGTGCCGCGCGCCAGCCGCTGGAGCTTGACCTGCCCGAACGCCAGATCGTGATCGACGAGGAGGGCAAGGTCGCCTCGGTCGCCTTCAAGGAGCGGCTCGATGCCCATCGCCTGATCGAGGAGTTCATGGTGCTGGCCAATGTCGCCGCGGCCGAAGAGTTGCAACGCCTGCGCCGCCCGCTGCTTTACCGCGTCCACGAAGAGCCAAGCCCCGAAAAGCTTGATGCGCTGCGCGAGGTGGCCGAGGCCTCGGGCTTCTCGCTTGCCAAGGGGCAGGTGCTGAAGACCGCGCATCTGAACCGGCTTCTGGCGCAGGCCGAGGGCAGCGAGTTCGACGAGCTGCTCAACATCACCACGCTGCGCGCGATGACGCAGGCCTATTACCACCCGCAGAACCTTGGCCATTTCGGTCTGGCGCTGCGGTCTTACGCGCATTTCACCTCGCCCATCCGGCGCTATTCGGACCTGATCGTGCATCGCGCGCTGATCGCGGCGCATGGCTGGGGCGACGATGGCCTGAGCCCGGCCGATATCGAGGTGCTGGAAGAGACCGCAAAGCATATCTCGGATACCGAGCGGCGCTCGATGGCGGCCGAACGGGACACGACCGACCGCTATCTGGCCGCCTATCTGGCCGACCGGGTGGGCAGCGAGTTCACGGGCCGGATCAGCGGGGTGCAGCGTTTCGGCGCCTTCGTGAAGCTGGACGAGACGGGGGCAGACGGGCTGATCCCCGTGCGCTCGATCGGGCGCGAGTTCTTCCATTACGACCGCGACGGACAGGCGCTGCGCGGCGCCGACAGCGGGCTTGAGATCGGCGTGGGCCAACGGGTGACGGTGCGCCTGGCCGAGGCGGTTCCGATGACCGGCGGGCTGATGCTGGAACTGCTGGAGCTTGAGGGCAAGCCCCTGCCCGCGGGTGGGCGCGGCGGCAAGGGGGGCGTGCGCGGGCGCAAGTCGGCGGCGCAAAAGGCGCGGGACCGCGGGGTCGCGCGCAAGGTCAAGCGCAGCCGGAAGAAATAGGCCGGGGCCTAAAGCATCCACTCGATCGGCAGCCATGAGGCGATGACGACAAAGGCGCGCTGCGGCCACGAGGTCTGCGGCTCTCGCGTCAGCGGGGGCATGCCCGGCCGTGTCCAGCGCAGCCGCAGCGTTCGCGTCAGCGACAGACGCCAGGCGTTGCGCGGCACCTCGCGCAGGAAGCCTTCCACGATTTCCCCGGCGACTGCCTCGGAGTCGATCACCACGCCAAGCTCGGTGTTCAGACGCAGTGAGCGGGGGTCGAAGTTGAACGAGCCGATGAAGACGCGGCGCCGGTCGACGACGAAAACCTTTGCGTGCAGCTTGTTGCGCGAAAACGGAGAGGTGCCCTTGATCCGCTTGCCCAGAAGGTCGGGATGGGCGCGGCCTGCGGTGGCGTCAGGGGTATATTCATAAAGCTCGACCCCGGCACGCAGCAGGGGCCTGCGCCAATGGGCATAGCCGGCATGCACGATGCCCACATCGGTGCTGGCGAATGAATTGGTCAGGATCCGCACACGCACCCCGCCCCGCGCGAAGCGCCGCAGCGCCATCGCCCCGCTGCGGGTCGGCACGAGATAGGGCGATATCAGCAACAGTTCGGTCTCGGGCCTGCCAAGCGAGCGGCGCAGATAGCGCCAGAGCATGTCACGGGCATGCGCGCGTCCGTGAACCTTTTCGGGCGGATCGGAAATCAGCGTGGCCTTGCACCATTTCAGGGGGATCTCGCCGCGCAGCAGGCGCCCGGCGAAACTGGTTTCGCGCAGGGCCGCGTGATATGCGCGCGCCTCGGGGCGCGACAGAAGCGTCGCCTCGGCCTCGGACAGGGCCTGCGCGCGCGAGGGCGCGACGGGGCGCAGGATCGCGCGGGCGGGGATCGCGGGGGCCGCGTTCCAGTAGGTGTCGAACTGCGCCGCGACATCGGCCACCACGGGACCGGCGGCGGCAATGTCCATATCCATGAAGAAGTTGCCCGACAGCGTGCTGTAGTAATCGTCCCCGATATTGCGCCCGCCCAGGATCGTGACTGTGCCGTCGAAGATCATCGCCTTGTTGTGCATGCGCCGGTTGAGGCGGGCGAAATCCGACAGGTAGCCAAGCACCCGCGCTCGGCGCATCGGGAAGGGGTTGAACAGGCGCACCTCGATATTCTCCTCGGCGTCGAGAAGGGCGAGCATATCGTCCTGGCCCGCGGTGCCGTTGTC
The DNA here is from genome assembly GCF_058747975.1 of Rhodobacter maritimus. Classification (NCBI taxonomy): domain Bacteria; kingdom Pseudomonadati; phylum Pseudomonadota; class Alphaproteobacteria; order Rhodobacterales; genus Rhodobacter; species Rhodobacter maritimus. Next base: position 269,959 of record NZ_CM179095.1, read on the forward strand.
GTCCAGCAGCAGCCGCACCCGAACCCCGCGTCGGGCCGCGGCGCGCAGCGCGTTCAGCAGCAAAAGCCCCGCCGTGTCGGATTTCCAAAGGTAATATTGCGCGTCGATCGAGGTATCCGCGGCCTCGGCCATCTCGATCCGGGCGGCAAGCGCGTCCATCGGGTCGATCAGCATGTGGATGCCGTTCAGCCCCGGATGGGCCGCCAGCCCGCCGGACAGGGCGGCGGGAATGCGCGCGGCGGGATCGGGGGCAAGGGCCGTCGTCGCGGGATGCGGCCCCATGGGGCGGGGATGGCGGTGGCGCAGGGCGATGCGTGCCGCGGCCGCAAGGGCAAGCCCCGCGACCAGCGCGGCCAAAGCAAGGATCGGCGCCCCGTAGTGCATGGGCCCACTATGGACCCGCTGGCGGGCTGCGCAAAGGGGGATTGCCGGGGGCGGAAAATGCAAGCGGCCGGCATGGAACCCCATCCCGGCCACAGATCAGGTGCGATAATGCGCTCAGCCGATCGCGGCGGCCTTCACGTCCTCGTCGATGAAGGGGACGTATTGCGCGAAGTTGGCCGAGAACATTTCGACCAGCTTGGCGGCCTGCGCGTCATAGGCGGCCGGATCAGCCCAGGTCTTGCGCGGGTCGAGCAGCGTATCGTCGACATCATGGACCGAGACCGGAACCTCGAAGCCGAAGTTCGGATCCTTGCGGAAGGTCGCATCGTTGAGCGACCCGTCCAGCGCCGCGGTCAGAAGGGCGCGGGTGGCCTTGATCGGCATCCGCTTGCCGGTGCCATAGGCCCCGCCAGTCCAACCGGTATTGACCAGCCAGCAGCTCGAGCCGAAGGCGGCGATCTTCTTGCGCAGAAGGTTGCCATAGGCCTCGGGGCGGCGCGGCATGAAGGGGGCGCCGAAGCAGGTCGAGAAGGTCGGGAGCGGCTCGGTCACGCCGACCTCGGTGCCCGGCGTCTTCGAGGTGAAGCCCGACAGGAAGTGATACATCGCCTGCGCCGGCGTCAGCCGCGCGATCGGGGGCAGCACGCCATAGGCATCGCAGGTCAGCATGATGACGTTGCGCGGGTGGCCGCCAAGCGAGCTGTCCGAAGCGTTGGAGATATAGTCCAGCGGATAGGCACAGCGCATGTTGTCGGTCAGGCTGTTGTCCTCGAAGTCAAGCTCGAGGGTGTCCTTGTCGAAGACCATGTTCTCGACCACGGTGCCGAATTTCGAGCAGGTGGCGTAGATCTCGGGTTCGGCCTCGGGGTTGAGGTTGATGGTCTTGGCATAGCAGCCACCTTCGAAGTTGAAGGTGCCGCGATCCGACCAGCCATGTTCGTCATCGCCGATCAGCACGCGCGAGGGGTCGGCCGACAGCGTGGTCTTGCCGGTGCCCGACAGGCCGAAGAAGATGGCCGTGTCGCCCGCATCGCCGATCGCGTGGTTGGCCGAGCAGTGCATCGGCATCACGCCCTTTTCGGGCAGCAGGTAGTTCAGCAGCGTGAAGACGGATTTCTTGTTCTCGCCCGCATAGGCGGTGTTGCCGATCAGGATCAGCTTCTTCTCGAAGTTCAGCGCGATCACCGTTTCGCTGCGGCAGCCATGGCGCGCGGGATCGGCCTTGAAGCTGGGGCAGTTGATGATGGTGAATTCCTGCTGGAAGCCCGCGATCTCGTCGGCGTTGGGGCGGCGCAGCAGGTGGCGGATGAACAGCCCGTGCCAGGCCAGTTCGGTGACGACGCGAACGTCGAGGCGCAGTTCGGGATCGGCGCCGGCATAAAGGTCCTGAACGAAGAAATCCTTGCCTTTCATATGCGCCAGCATGTCGGCATGCAGCACATCGAATTTCGCCGGGTCCATCGGGGCGTTGTTTTCCCACCAGATCGAGTTTTCAACCCCCGCGGTGCGGACCACGAACTTGTCCTTGGGCGAGCGGCCGGTATGCTTGCCGGTGGTGCAGTAGAACGCGCCCCCCTTGCCAAGCGTGCCTTCGCCGCGGTTCAGCGCGGCTTCCACCAGCGCGGGTTCGATCAGGTTGTAATAAACGTTGCCCAGGCCGGAAATTCCTTGGTCTTCAAGCCGGTTCTCCGGGTTCACACGTCCATTGATCATCTGCAAGCTCCCGATGCCGCCGCGCGGCAGTTCTACGGTTCCTGGCGGTATCCAGGGCCAAGGGATACCGATCCGGCCGGGCAGAGCCCGGAGGATGCTCGCCCTATAACATGTCGGTTTCGTGATGGAACAGAAAGCATTGCCGTAGTTAGCGCAACCAGTGCCGGTTTAGCGCAACCACCACGAAAAGGTGAGGCAAATTAGTCAAACCTCCGGTTTTTTACGCTGTGCTGATTCGGGATTGACGGCCGATTCGAAACTCTTTGTTGATTCCACCCCCGGGAAAGCGGACAATGGCGCAAAACAACAATATGAGCAGTGAAGGATAGCCAAAGATGTCGAGAATCGCGCTGGTCGACGATGACCGCAATATTCTTACTTCGGTATCGATGACGCTCGAGGCCGAGGGATTCGAGGTCGAGACCTATAATGACGGCCAGGCCGCACTTGATGCGTTCAACAAGCGCATGCCGGACATGGCCGTGCTGGATATCAAGATGCCGCGCATGGACGGGATGGATCTGTTGCAGCGCCTGCGGCAGAAAACCTCGATGCCGGTGATCTTCCTGACCTCGAAGGACGATGAGATCGACGAGGTTCTGGGCCTGCGCATGGGCGCGGACGATTATGTGAAAAAGCCCTTTTCCCAGAGGCTTCTGGTCGAACGCATCCGTGCGCTGTTGCGCCGGCAGGAGGCGATCTCGACTGGTGAGGTCGCCACGAGCGAGGAAAACAAGGTCATCGTACGCGGCTCACTGACGATGGACCCGCTGCGCCATTCGGTAACCTGGAAGGGTAAGGAAGTCACCCTGACCGTCACCGAGTTCCTGCTGTTGCAGGCGCTCGCGCAGCGTCCGGGTTTCGTGAAGTCGCGCGATCAGCTGATGGACGTGGCCTATGACGATCAGGTCTATGTTGACGACCGCACCATCGACAGCCACATCAAGCGCCTGCGCAAGAAGATGCGCAGCGCCGATGACGAGTTTTCCGCCATCGAAACGCTTTACGGCATCGGCTATCGTTACAACGAAGAATGACAATCGCGGGACGGATAGGATTGGGTAGGGCCAGACCCAAAAGAGCCAAGCCGGATGTCGTGCTCGGCGAAGACTGGGTCTCGGCCGAGGTCGGGGAAGGTTTGGAGGAAAGCCGCCAGAAGCGTGGCTTCATCCTGATCAACCGCTCGCCGCTTGCCCGCAAGATCATCACGTTCAACCTGCTGGCGATGATCGTGCTTGTCGCCGGAGTTCTTTACCTGAATCCTTTCCGTGCCTCGCTGGTGTTGCAACGCGAAGTTGGTCTGGTGAATGAAGCGCAGCTGATCGCCGATGTGTTTGAGGCGATCCTGCCGGTGAATGTGCCGGTCAACATGGCGGCCGGCGATGGCATCGACGTGACCGACACCATTGCCGAGCTGGAGCTGCCCGACGGGGCGGAGCTGTTCGTTTTCGACCCCGGCAGCAACTTGATCGGCGGTTCCGACAGCGTTGCACGCCGGCCACCGGAAGAAGTTCATGGCTTCGGCGTCGATCATCGCTCGACCCTGATTACCGATTTCCTGAACCGCCTTTGGGAGGGGATCGCGGGGTTGTTCGCGGACAAGGGTGTCGACGGCGAACCCGCCAGCGTGCAGGAGATGGTGCGCGAACTGGTGCCGGAAGCCTTGGGTGGAACCACCCAGGTCGCTTCGCGCAAGACGCCGGCCGGGGCCGCGATTTTTGCGGTCGCCACGCCCGTGCGCCACGGAAACCAGGTGGTGGGCGTGGTCGGGCTGACCTCGGTCGCCGGCGAGATCGACCAGCTTGTCCGGGTGGAGCGCGAGCAGGTCCTGCAGATGTTCGTCATCGCGGTGATCGTGTCGATCGGCCTCAGCCTCGTGCTGGCCTCAACCATCGCCAACCCTCTGAGCGATCTGGCCGCCGCGGCCGAAATCGGGCGCGACAAGAACGCCCGCAAGATGAGCCCGTCGCGCGTGCGCATCCCCGACCTGACCGCACGGCCGGATGAGATCGGGCGGCTGTCGGGCGCGATGCGGGGCATGGTGGCGGCGCTTTACGACCGGATCGACGCGAACGAACAGTTCGCCGCCGATGTCGCGCATGAGATCAAGAACCCGCTGGCCTCGCTGCGTTCGGCGGTGGCCTCGCTGCACATGGTCAAGCGCGACGATCAGCGCGGCAAGCTTCTCGATGTGATCGACCATGACGTGCGCCGGCTGGACCGGCTGGTCAGCGACATCTCGAACGCGTCGCGGCTGGATTCCGAGCTGGTGAAAGAGGAAGAGGAAGCCTTCGATCTCATGAAGATGATCGGCAACCTCTCGGAATATCTTGGCAAGCAGGCCAACCAGAAGGGTGTCGAGTTCATCACGGACCTGCCCGACCACCCGATCCGGATCATGGGCCTCGAGGCGCGCCTGGCGCAGGTCTTCGTGAACCTCATCACCAACGCGATCTCGTTCTGCGAAGAGGGTGATGCGGTGCGCGTCTGGGCCCGGCAGCGTGAAAACCGCGTGCTTGTCGTGGTCGAGGATACCGGCCCCGGCATTCCCGACGAGGCCCTGGCCAAGGTGTTCCGGCGCTTCTACTCGCAGCGCCCCGAGGGCCAGTTCGGCGATCATTCCGGGCTGGGGCTTGCGATCTCGAAGCAGATCGTCGAGGCGCATGGCGGCGTGATCTGGGCCGAGAACGTGCGCCCGACCAATGCCGACATCACCTCGGAGCCGCTTGGCGCGCGCTTCGTGGTCGGCCTGCCGGTTTGAGTGCCGCACCGGAGGCAGCGGTCAATCTTCATGCGACTGCGGTCGCGCTTGACGCGGCGCGCGGGGTTCTGATCCTGGGCCGCTCGGGCGCGGGCAAATCCGCGCTCGGGCTTGAATTGATGGCACTGGGCGCGCAACTGGTCTCGGATGACCGGGTGGGTGTGGCGCGGCGGGACGGGGCGCTGTGGGCAAGCGCGCCGGCCGCGATCCGGGGCCGGATCGAGGCGCGGGGCATCGGCCTTCTGGAGGCGCCCCCCCTGGACACCGCGCGGCTGGTTCTGGTGGTCGATCTGGACCGCCCCGAACCCGACCGCCTGCCGCCGCACCGGGTGACCGAGATCCTGGGCATATCGCTGCCGCTGGTATTTTCCGCGCAGGGCTGTTCCCCTGCGGCAATTCTGCAATATCTAAAGGGCAGGAGGGTCGCATGAACGGGAATGACCGCGGGATCGATGCAAGAACCGGATTGCGGGTGGTGCTGGTCACCGGCCCGTCCGGTGCCGGCCGCTCGACCGCGATTTCGGCGCTGGAGGATCTGGGCTACGAGACGATCGACAACCTGCCGCTGAGCATGGTGCCGCGCCTTCTGGACGGGCCGATCGACCGCCCCGTGGCGCTTGGCATCGACGTGCGCAACCGCGATTTCTCGGCCACCGCGCTGATCGAGCTGATCGACAGGCTGACGCGCAACCCCGATCTGTGGCTTGAGGTGCTTTATCTGGACGCCTCGCTGGACGAGCTCATCCGCCGCTTCAGCGAGACGCGGCGGCGCCATCCGCTTGCGCCCTCGGATGCGCCCATGTCGGGGATCACGCAAGAGATCGACATCCTGACGCCGATCCGGGTGCGGGCCGATGTGCTGATCGACACGACCGGCCTGTCGCCGCACGATCTCAAGGCTGAACTCGCAAGCTGGTTCGATATCGGGCAGGTCGAAAGGCTGGCGGTGTCGCTGCACAGCTTTTCCTACAAGCGGGGCGTGCCGCGCGGCCTGGACATGATGTTCGACTGCCGCTTCCTGGCCAATCCGCACTGGGTGCCCGCGCTGCGCGAGGGGGACGGGCGCGACGCGGCCGTCGCGCAATATGTTGCCGACGATCCGCGATTCGAGACATTCTTCACGATGGTGCGCGATCTGTTGCTGTTTCTGCTGCCCGCGCATAGGGAAGAGGGCAAGAGTCACGTCGCCGTGGGCTTTGGCTGCACCGGAGGGCAACACCGTTCTGTTGCCGTAACGGAAAGCATGGCCAAAGCGCTTGCGGAGGCAGGGTGGCAGGTGTCTAAACGGCACCGGGAGCTTGAGCGCCGATCCATAGCGGCCGGCGCGGGGAAAACGGGAAGCGGCGCGTGATCGGGATCGTGATCGTGGCACATGGTGGTCTGGCGCGGGAGTACCTCGCCGCGGTCGAACATGTCGTCGGCCCGCAGGACGGGATTCGCGCCATCACCATAGAGGACGATCATGACCGTTCCGCGAAACAGGCGGAAATCCGTGCGGCGGCCGATGCGGTCGACAGCGGCGGCGGCGTCGTGGTGGTGACCGACATGTTCGGCGGCTCGCCGTCCAATCTCAGCCTGATGGCCTGCGAGGCCTGCGAGCGAGAGATCATCTATGGCGCCAATCTTCCGCTGTTGATCAAGCTTGCGAAATCGCGCAGCCTCGGCGTCCATGCGGCGGTGGCGGCGGCGCTGGATGCGGGGCGGAAATACATCAACAGCTATTCGGTATGCGGAACGAACGGGAAGTGATGGCGGTGAAGGTTCTCAAGATCATCAACGAAAAGGGCCTGCATGCGCGCGCCTCCGCGCGCTTCGTCGAGGTGGTCGAGGCGCATGACGCCCGCGCCGAGGTCGAGAAGGACGGAATGCAGGTTTCCGGCGATTCGATCATGGGGCTTTTGATGTTGGCAGCCTCGAAGGGAACCTCTATTGAGGTGAAGACCAGCGGCGCAGAGGCGGAAAAACTGGCCGTCGCGCTTGAAGAACTGGTCGCAAACCGCTTCGGCGAGGATTTCTGATCTCGCGCCGCGAGAGGGTTCAGGTGAACGACAGGCATGAAACCGCGCCCAAGGCGCCGATCTCGAAACCCTATGACAAGGGGCGGCTGTCCTATGCGGGCACCTTCACCAATCCGTGGAAATCGAATGCGATCCGCCTGATCGAATGGCTGACCGCCAAGATCACCCTGCTGCGCCTGATCCGCAAGTTCGAGCGCCGCGGCGCCCCCTTTGGTCAGCCGTTCTGGCCGCAGGCGCTCGAGATCATGGGGATCGAGGTTCTGACCCCTGCCGAGCAGGTGGCACGCATCCCCGCCACCGGGCCGCTTGTCGTGGTTGCCAATCACCCGCACGGCCTTGTCGACGGGATGGTGCTGGCCGAACTGATCGGGCGGGTGCGCACCGATTACAAGATCCTGACCCGCTCGCTTCTGACCGGCATCCCCGAGATCGCGGAATTCCTGATCCCGGTGCCCTTTCCGCATGAGGAGAACGCCCGCGAGGCCGGGCTGGAGATGCGCAACGCCTGCATGAGCCATCTGCGCAACGGCGGCGTCATCATCCTGTTCCCGGCCGGGCGCGTCGCCCATTCGGAAACCTTCTTTGGCCCCGCGATCGAGGGCGAGTGGAACCCCTTCACCGCGAAGATGCTGACGCGCTCGCAGGCGGCGGTTCTTCCGATCCGCTTTCCGGGGCACAACACGCGGCTCTATCAGATCGCCAACAAGCTTTCGGCGACGCTGCGCCAGGGGCTTCTGCTGCACGAGATCAAGGCCGCGCTGAACAAGCCGCAATCCCCGATCATCGGCGAAGCGATGAGCGCCGACGACATCCGCGAAAGCCTGCAAAATCCGCGCGGTTTCCTTGCCTGGCTGCGCGAGCACACGTTAGGGCTTGGGGATCACCGCGTGGGCACGGGGATTTCGCCGCGATAGTCGTAGAAGCCGCGTCCGCTCTTGCGTCCCAGCCAGCCCGCCTCGACATATTTTGTCAAGAGCGGACAGGGGCGATACTTGGTATCGGCCAGCCCGTCATGCAGCACGTTCATGATGGCAAGGCAGGTGTCGAGCCCGATGAAATCGGCCAGCTCCAAGGGCCCCATCGGGTGGTTCGCGCCCAGCTTCATCGACTCGTCGATCGAGCGCACGTTGCCCACCCCCTCGTAAAGCGTGTAGACCGCCTCGTTGATCATCGGCATCAGGATGCGGTTGACGATGAAGGCGGGGAAATCCTCGGCGCTTGCCGCGGTCTTGCCGATCTTCTCCACCACCGCCAGAAGTGCCTTGTAGGTCGCCTCGTCGGTGGCGATGCCGCGGATCAGTTCCACCAGCTGCATCACCGGCACGGGGTTCATGAAATGGAAGCCCATGAATTTCTCGGGCCGGTCGGTGCGCGAGGCCAGCCGCGTGATCGAGATCGACGAGGTGTTCGAGGTCAGGATCGTCTCGGGCTTCAGATGCGGCAGCAGATCCTCGAAGATCGCCTGCTTGACGGTCTCGCGCTCGGTCGCGGCCTCGATGATCAGATCGCAGCGGCCCAGATCGGTCAGCTTGAGCGTCGTGGAAATGCGCCCCAGCGTGGCGGCCTTGTCCGCAGCCGGGATCTTCCCGCGCGAGACCTGGCGTTCCAGGTTGCGCTCGATCAGCTCAAGCGCCTTGTCCAGGCTGTCCTGGCTGATATCGGTCATCAGCACCTCGAACCCCGCAAGCGCGAAGACATGCGCGATCCCGTTGCCCATCTGACCCGCACCCACGATCCCCACACTCTCAATGCTCATCCATGCGCCTCATTTTTTCCGCGTCTTGACAATAGGCACCCCACGCTGCTGGGCGCAAGCACGCGTGCGGCAAAGCCGGCATTTTCTCCTTAGGTGTTTGGCAAGAGTTCGCGGGCAGACTCATGGCGGGTGAGTCGATGACTGAGGTGGGAAATGACTTATGAATTTACGGGTTCGGGCGCATTGGACTATGCGCCTTGTCGCTATGGATGCTCGAAGCTCCTCTTTCGTGGTCCGCGGCGCAGCCTTGCCGGAGAATTCTGCTTGGCCCTGGGGGGTAGCGAAACATATGGCAAGTTCGTGGAGCATCCCTGGCCCGCGCTTCTGGAGCGGCGATTGCAGGTGCCTGTGGTAAATCTCGGTTACCTCAATGCGGGGCCGGATCTCTTCGCGCATGAGCCGTTCCTATCCGAAGTCACCAGGGCCGCAAGGATGTCGGTCATTCAGCTGATGGGGGCGGCGAATATGTCGAACCGCTTCTACGCGGTGCACCCACGGCGTAATGACCGCTTTCTGAGGGCATCGGCATTGATGCGCGATCTGTTCCCGGGTGCGGATTTTGCGGAATTCAGCTTCACGCGACACATGCTGGAAAGCCTGCACGATCAGGCTCCCGAAGCCTTCGCGCGGCTTGCGTCGGAACTGCAGGCAACCTGGGTTTCACGGATGCGGACCCTGCTTGACCGGATCGATGGCCCGAAGGTCATCCTTTGGCTGCGGGATTACTATACGCGGGCATGGTTGCCCCCCTTGGGAAGCGAACCGGCGCTGGTTACCGGGGCGATGGTGGACCACGTCCGGCCTTATGCCGATCTGGTCGTCGAGGTGACCCCGTCCCCGGCCGCGCGCCAGGCGGGTCTGGCAGGCATGGTCTTTCCACCGACAGAGGCGCCCGCCGCAGCCGACATGCCGGGGCCGCGCATCCATGAAGAAGTGGCTGAGGCACTTGCCCCGGTAATCACCAAATTGCTCTGACAAAAAAGGCCCCGCGATGATGCGGGGCCCTTCTGGTTCTGTGCTGCTCCGCGGGGACTTCACTCCGGGGCCGGGGCTTCTTCAGAGCGGAAATATCCTGCGGGGGTGTGGGGGTGCAAAACCCCCACCCGTCACAGCTTCTGCGTCAGCTCGGGGACCGCCGAGAACAGGTCCGCGACCAGGCCGTAATCGGCGACCTGGAAGATCGGCGCCTCCTCGTCCTTGTTGATCGCAACGATGACCTTGCTGTCCTTCATCCCCGCCAGGTGCTGGATCGCCCCCGAGATCCCCACCGCGATGTAAAGCTCGGGCGCCACGACCTTGCCGGTCTGGCCGACCTGCCAGTCGTTCGGTGCGTAGCCCGAATCCACCGCCGCGCGCGAGGCGCCCACCGCGGCGCCAAGCTTGTCCGCAAGTGCCGCGATCAGCGCGAAATCCGCCTCCGACCCGACACCGCGGCCACCGGACACCACGATCTTCGCCGAGGTCAGTTCCGGACGGTCCGACGCCGCAAGCTTGTCCTCCACCCAGGACGACAGCCCCGCATCCGCGCCCACCGCAACCGTCTCGACCGGCGCCGCGCCATCCGTCGCCGCCGCGTCGAAGCTTGTCGTGCGCAGCGTCAGAACCTTCACCTTGTCCGAGGACTTCACCGTCTGGATCGCGTTGCCCGCATAGACCGGCCGCTCGAACGTGTCGCCATCGACCACCGCCGTCACATCCGGGATCACCATCACGTCCAGCAGCGCCGCAACCCGCGGCAGCACGTTCTTGGCATCCGTCGTCGCCGGCGCCGCGATATGGCTGTAGCCCGCGCCAAGCGCCACGATCAGCGCCGCCGTCGGCTCCGCCAGGCGATGCCCGAGGCTCGCATCCTCGGCGCAAAGCACCTTCGCAACCCCCGCGATCTTCGCCGCTTCCGCCGCCGCATCGGACGCCTTCGCCCCCGCGCAGAGCACCGTCACATCGCCCAGGCCCCGCACCGCGCTGACCGCCTTGGCCGTCGCGTCCAGCGACAGGACACCGTCGGTCACCTCACCCAGAAGAAGAACCGCCATCAGATCACCCCCGCCTCTTTCAGTTTGCCCACAAGCTCGTCCACCGAGGCCACCTTGATCCCCGCCGAACGGCCCGCCGGCTCGCTCGTCTTCACCACGCTCAGCCGCGGCGTCACGTCCACGCCGTAATCGCCCGCCGTCTTCTCCTCCAGCGGCTTCTTCTTCGCCTTCATGATGTTGGGAAGGCTCGCATAGCGCGGCTCGTTCAGACGCAGGTCCGCCGTCACGATCGCCGGAAGCTTGACCGAGATCGTCTGCAACCCGCCATCGACCTCGCGCGTCACCTTCGCCGCATCGCCCGCAATCTCAAGCTCGGAGGCGAAGGTCGCCTGGCCCCAGCCCAGAAGCGCCGCCAGCATCTGGCCCGTCGCGTTCATGTCGTTGTCGATCGCCTGCTTGCCCGCGATCACGAGGCCCGGGCCCTCTTGCGCGACAACCTTCGCCAGGATCTTGGCCACCGCCAGCGGCTCGATATCCTGATGCACGTCATCGGCCGCAACCACCAGGATCGCACGGTCCGCACCCATCGCAAGCGCCGTGCGCAGCGTCTCCTGCGCCTGCTTCACACCCACCGAGACGACCACGACCTCCTCGGCCCCGCCCTTCTCCTTCAGACGGATCGCCTCTTCCACCGCAATCTCGTCGAACGGGTTCATCGACATCTTCACATTCGCAAGATCAACACCGCTCCCGTCCGCCTTAACGCGAACCTTAACGTTGTAGTCAATCACACGCTTGACAGGCACCAATACCTTCATTGGCATGCGTCTCCCTCAGGTTTGGATCCGCCCCGGAAGGGCGGTCGATTACGCTCTCGGCCGATTTGTTACCTGCTCATGTTCCGCAGGGACAGTCCAAAATCGACATTTTGGCGCCTTGAGACGTTACGTTGAGGAAATCGTTTGCGCTATCAGCGCTTGCGGGGCGGCATGGCGCCGTCTAGCGGTTGGCGCCGGGCACCCAGAGCACATCGGCGCGACCATCGTCATTGGCGATTCGAGAGGCGACGAAGAACCAGTCCGACAGGCGGTTAAGATATTTCACGGCCGCCGCATTCGTCGACTCCGTGGCCGAAAGCTCGACCGCTTCGCGTTCGGCGCGCCGGGCTACGGTGCGGCACAGGTGAAGATGGGTGGCAAGCGCCGATCCCGCGGGAAGGATGAAGCTGCGCAGCGGTTCAAGCCGCGCGATCATCGCGTCGATCTCGGCTTCGAGGCGACTGACCTGCGTGTCGACGATGCGCAGCACGGGATAACCGGCCTCGTGGTCGCGCTCCATGTCGGGGCGCGACAGGTCGGCGCCAAGGTCGAACAGGTCGTTCTGGATGCGCGCAAGGCTTTGCGTGACCTCGGGCGAGGCATGAAGCCGGGCGAGGCCCACGGTCGCGTTCAGCTCATCCACGGTGCCGTAGGCCTTCACGCGCCGCGCATGCTTGGCCACGCGCGTGCCGTCGGACAGCGCGGTTTCGCCGGCATCCCCGGTGCGGGTGTAGATCTTGTTCAGAACGACCATGGCTCAGCCTCCTTTGCGCAACCAGACGAACAGCAGGATCAGCGCGATCGCGATCGCCTGCGCGATGATGCGCAGCCGCATGATGCGGTTGGCGTGTTTGCGGTTGAAATCTCCGCCGCGTGCAAAGCCGCCGATGCCGATCATCAGGATCACCAGCACGGCCAGCGTCGCGGCGGCGACGATGTAGAAAAGCGGGTCGTTGCGCATCTTGCCCCCATGTTCGCCCGCTAGACATAGCGGCGCGCGCGCCAAAAGCGAACCGAAAATGCCTAACCGCGCGCGGTGACCCAATCCAGCGCACGGGCCGGAAGGATGCGCCGCGCGATGCCCATCAGGTAGGTCGGCGTGGTGACGTAGTAGCGGGGCGCGGGGTTCTCGCTTTCCAGCGCGCGCAGGATCTTCGCGGTGACGGCGGCGGGCGGAAGCTCCCACCGGTCGGGGGCGCGGTCTTCGTAAAGGCGGCGCAACAGGCTGCCTTCGTATTCGCTGCGCCGGGCCGAGGCGCGCCAGTCGATCCAGCGTTCGAAATGCGGGATCGAGTTCTTGCGGATCCGCGAGGTGACGGGGCCGGGCTCGATCAGCACGATCCTGATCGGCGTCTCGCGCATTTCCAGCCGCAGCACGTCGGTCAGGCCTTCCAGCGCGAATTTCGTGGCGACATAGGCCCCGCGCCATTTGATGCCGACAAGGCCAAGCACCGAAGAGCATTGAAGAATGCGCCCGTGCCCCTGGGCACGCATGACCGCGATGGCGCGCCGGGTCAGGTCGTGCAGACCGAAAAGGTTGGTCTCGAATATCTCGCGCAGCGCGCCCGCGGGCAGATCCTCGACCGCGCCGGGGCAGGCGAAGGCTGCGTTGTTGTAAAGCGCGTCCAGCCGCCCGCCAAGGCGCTTCATCGCCTCGGCGAAACCGGCCTCGATCGAGGCGGGGTCGGCCATGTCCAGAACGAAGCTTTCCAGCCCCTCTTCGGTCAGGCGGGCGCAGTCTTCGGGCTTGCGGCAGGTGGCCAGCACGCGCCAGCCCGCGCGGGACAGCCCGTGCGCGGCGTCATGGCCGATCCCCGAGGAACAGCCCGTGATGAGGATTGTCTTGGTCATGCGCATCCTGCCTGCGGGGTTTCGCAGGGGATAGGCAGGCATGCGGAAAAGCGCAAGGGCGATGCGGCGGGATCAGTGCTGCGGCGTCAGCAGCTTGCGCGATACCCATCCCTCGACGCCGTCGCCTTCGATGCGGATCTGCACCCAGCCTGCCGAGGGGTCGGACACGACGAGAACCTCTTCGCCGCGCGACAATGTCGCCAGCACCGGATTGCCGGTCGAGGGGCCGGCCCGCACGTTCAGCCGGTTGGCGCCGACGCGCCAGATCTCGCGCCCGGCCGGGGCGGCCTTTTCACGCACGCGATGTTCGGGCGAGGGGCGCAGGGCGGGGCCTGGCATGCGCGTGACCGCGGCAGGGGTGACAAGCGCGGCGGGGACCGGGTCGGATTCGCGTTCGGCGATGGTTGCGGCCCGCAGGATGCCAGGGGCGGGCGCCTCGGGTGCCGCTTCCGCCACGACATGGCCCGCCGTGCCACCCTGCGGTGCGGCCGGATCTTCGCGTCCGGCGATAAGCATCGTCAGGAAAATAACGACGAGTGTCTGAAAAGTCATTTTGAACATGGAATACCTGCAAGATTCACTACATTGAAATCTTAACACATTTTTTCGCAACTATCGTCAACTAGATGGGTTCGGGCGGCCAAATTGGTTCCGCGGGGACCGTTTTTCCCGCTGGACCGTGCCAGACGCCCGCTTTACACCCGTCCGCATGAGCGAGAATGACGATCCCCAGCCCCTTGCCACCGTATCCGAACCGTTGAGCCGCGCCATCGGCGAGCGCTATCTGACCTATGCGCTCTCGACGATCATGCACCGCGCGCTGCCCGACGCGCGCGACGGGTTGAAGCCGGTGCACCGGCGTATCCTGTTTGCGATGCGGGAACTCAAACTGTCGCCCACGGGGGGGTTCCGCAAATCGGCCAAGATCTCGGGCGATGTGATGGGCAACTATCACCCGCATGGCGATGCCGCGATCTATGATGCGATGGCGCGGCTCGCGCAGGATTTCGCCATGCGCTACCCGCTTGTGGACGGGCAGGGCAACTTCGGCAATATTGACGGCGACAACCCCGCCGCCAGCCGCTACACCGAGGCCCGCCTTGCGCATCCGTCCGAGGCGCTTCTGGACGGGCTGGCCGAAAACGCGGTCGATTACCGCCCGAACTATGACGGCACGCTCGAAGAGCCGGTGGTGCTGCCCGCCGCGTTCCCAAACCTTCTGGCCAATGGCGCAAGCGGCATCGCCGTGGGTATGGCGACGAATATTCCGCCGCATAACCTGCATGAGCTGGTCGATGCGCTGCTGGCCATGATCAAGACGCCCGACATGACGGACGAGGCGCTTGTCGATCTGGTTCCCGGCCCCGATTTCCCGACCGGCGGCGTGCTGGTCGAGCCACGCGAAAGCATCGTGGAAAGCTATCGCACGGGGCGCGGCGCGTTCCGCCTGCGCGCCCGCTGGCAGAAAGAAGAGACCGGGCGCGGCGGCTACCAGATCGTCGTGACCGAGATCCCCTATCAGGTCCAGAAGTCCAAGCTGATCGAGCGCCTGGCCGAGCTGATCCAGACCAAGAAGGTGCCCGCACTGGCCGATGTGCGCGACGAAAGCGCCGAGGATGTGCGCATCGTCCTGGACCCGCGGTCGCGCACGGTCGATCCGGACATGCTGATGGGGATGCTGTTTCGCAACTCGGACCTTGAGCTGCGCTTCAGCCTGAACATGAACGTGCTGATCGACGGCAAGGTGCCGAAGGTGTGCAGCCTCAAGGAGGTTCTGCGCGCCTTCCTCGATCACCGCCGCGAGGTGCTGATCCGCCGGTCGCAGCACCGGCTGGACAAGATCGACGCGCGGCTCGAGGTGCTGGAAGGCTATATCATCGCCTATCTCAACCTCGACCGGGTGATCGAGATCATCCGCACCGAGGATGAGCCGAAACCCGTCATGATGGCCGAGTTCGATCTGACCGATGTGCAGGCCGAGGCGATCCTGAACATGCGCCTGCGCAGCCTGCGCCGCCTGGAAGAGATGGAGCTGAAGCGCGAGCGCGAGGCGCTTCTGGTGGAACGGGCCGGGCTCGAGGATCTTCTGGCCAGTGCCTCTGCGCAGTGGAAGAAGATCGGTGCGCAGCTGCGCGATGTGCAGAAGCAGTTCGGCAAGGATGCCCCCGGCGGCGCGCGGCGCACCGGTTTCGCCGAGGCCGGCGAGGTCGAGGAAGTGCCGATCGAGGCGATGATCGACCGCGAACCCATCACCGTGATCCTGTCGAAGATGGGCTGGGTGCGCGCGATGAAGGGCCACCAGCCGCTGGATGCCGAGGTCAAGTTCAAGGATGGCGACGGGCCGCAATTCGTGCTGCATGCCGAAACCACCGACCGGATCCTGATCGTGGGCTCGAACGGGCGGTTCTACACGCTTCTGGGGGCCAACCTGCCCGGCGGGCGCGGCATGGGAGAGCCGGTGCGCCTGATGGTCGACCTGCCCAACGAGGCCGAGGTCTGCACGCTGGTGCTGTATCGTCCGGGCCAGAAATTCCTTGTCGCATCAAGCGAGGGGGACGGGTTCGTCGTGCCTGCCGACGAGGTCGTGGCACAGACCCGTGCGGGCAAGCAGGTGCTCAACCTGCGCGACGGCGCGCGGACCGCAGTGTGCCGCCCGGTCAGCGGCGATCACGTCGCCTGCGTGGGCGAGAACCGCAAGCTGCTGGTCTTCGCACTTGCCGAACTGCCCGAAATGGGCCGCGGCAAGGGCGTGCGCCTGCAGAAGTTCAAGGATGGCGGGCTGGTCGACGCGATCACCTTCACGCTTGCCGACGGGCTGAGCTGGAAAGATCCCGCCGGACGGACGCGGACCGAGACCGATCTGACCGAATGGACGGCCAGGCGGGCCTCGGCCGGGCGGATGGCGCCGCGCGGTTTCCCGCGCGACAACCGGTTTACCTGAGCATCAGGGGCGGCACCCGCCCCTGTGCGCGCCTCAGGCGTAAAGCGCCGGCACGCCAAGCTGGGCGTGAATGTGGTTCACGTTGCGCTGATCAAGGCCGAGCTTCTGGGCAAGCTCGTGCAGGTATTGCGCCTCGTTCTGGTTGTCGAGGTCGATCGCCATGACGGACATCGTGTAGACCTGCGCCTGAAGGCCATCGGGCACCAGGCGCGCAAGGCCGGCCACGTCGATCGGCGCGCGCAGTTCGGCCTGCACGAAGGCCTGCTCTTCGGCGCTGACATCGCCCAGATTGCCCAGAAGCTTTTTCTGTTCGGCCGCGTCCACCTTGCCGTCGGCCTTGGCGGCCTGGATCATCGCCTTGAGCATCAGCCCCGCAACCGCGTTCTGCTCGGCCGTGGGGGCAATCTCGGGCTCGCCCCGGTTCGAGAAGGACGAGTTCAGCATGTCACCGAAGGAACGGTCGTTCGAGTGGGCCGCGCCCTGGCCCGTCAGGCTGCCCAGCAGATCGCCAAGCCCGCCCGCCGCGCCACCGGCGGCCGCCCCGCCCAGAAGGCCGCCCAGCAGATCGCCGATGCCGCCCTGCGCCGCGCCGCCGCGCGTCGGGCGCGTTGCGCCGCCGGTCAGCCCCTCAAGCAGATCTCCGATGCCGCCGGCCGAGCCGGAAGACTTGCTGCGCGATCCGCCAAGGATGCTGCCCATCATGTCCTCAAGCCCGGTGCCGGTGCCACCGCTTCGGCCTGCGGTCTGCGCCTCGCCGAAAAGCCCGCCGCTGGCCGAGCCGCGCGCGCCTTTCGTCATGCTTGAAACTCCCTTGGCGACCGCCACACCGATTGCGACCTTCGCCAGCGTTCCCATCAAAGACATGATTACCACCATGAAAGAATTAACCCGTGCACTATAGGCATGATTCTGTGCACCGAGAGGGGGAAAATCCGCCCGAGGCACTCAGGCGGGGTGCACCTGAAGCCAGATCCCGCCGGCCGGGCGCAGTGTCAGGATCATTTCGGGGCGCGGCTCGCGCCCGGCGATGGGGGCAAAGCGGTGGCGCGCCAGCAGCGTGGCCAGGATGATGATCGCCTCTTGCATGGCGAAACCCGCGCCGATGCAGATGCGCGGCCCCGCCCCGAAGGGCAGGAAGGCGAAACGGTCGATCCGGGCGGGATCGGCGAAGCGGTTCGGGTCGAACCTGTCGGGATCGGACCAGAGCGCGTGGTGGCGGTGCAGCGCATAGATCGGCAGCATCACGGTATCGCCGGGGCGGATCTCGCGTCCGAGGATGCGGTCGGGCTTTTGCGCGGTGCGCGACAGCATGCCCGCCGGCGGGTAAAGGCGCAGCGATTCCTCGACGATGCACCGGGCCAGGGGCAGGGCGGGCAGATCGGCGGTGCAGGCCGCGCGCGTGCCAAGGGCGGCTTGAGCCTCGGTGCGGGCGCGGGCCTGCACGGCCGGGTCCATGGCGCAAAGATAAAGTGCCCAGGCCAGCGTCAGGGCGGTCGTCTCATGCCCCGCGACGATGAAGGTCAAAAGGTTGTCGCGCAATTCGCCGGGCGTCATGCGCCGCCCCGTTTCGGGGTCCTGCGCCGCCGAAAGCAGGTCTAGAAGATCGGGCACGGGGCGCGGGCCTGCGCGTCTGCGCGCGGCGATCGCGGCATCGGCGTGATGCTTGAGATTGCGCACGACCGGCCCCGAGATCAGCCGCGCAGGCCGCGGCACCCAGCCCGGAAGCCCGAAGATATCCAGCACCGACAGCTTCGCCGTCTGCGCGATATAGGCGTCGATCGCGCGATGGATCGCGCGGCGGTCCAGCCCCTCGTCGCCCGAGAATGTCACGTCCGAGATGACCTCGAAGGTCGCCGCGACCATTTCCTGATGCAGGTCGGCCGCGCGCCCCGGTGCTGCCGCGAGCCGCGCACTCGCGGCCTCGGCCGCGGCGGTCATGACGGGGGCGAGGGCCTCGACATTGCGCGGGGCGAAGGCCGGTGCCGCGGCGCGCCGCTGCCAGAGCCATTCGGCGCCTTCGGCCACGAACAGCCCCTTGCCGACGGCGGGGCCGAGAATCAGCTTGGTGACAAGCGATTTGGGATAGTCCCCGACCCTGTCCTTCAGGATCCGGCGCAGTGCGCCGGGCTCCATGACCATGTGCCACCGCGCGCCCGTCCAGCCCGAGACCATCGGCGCGCGCGTGGCGATTTCCGGGATCAGTTCCAGCAGGTTGCGCCGCGCGACGCGCAGCGATCCGATCACGCCCAAGGGCCGCGTGGCCAGCGGCACGCGGGCGGGTATCGGGGGGCGGGTGGGCGCGGGGGCGGACATCGGTGCAAGGATAGCGCGCCGGGGCGCCCCTCCAAGCCCCGAATGCACGATGCGGGCTTGATTTTTCGCCCTTGACCCAATAGGGAACGCGCGAAGTTGAATCGGGCCTGTCCCAGGCCCCCTAAATCAGAGGCGCCCGCGAAATGGCAAAGGCAAAGTTTGAACGGACGAAACCGCACGTCAACATCGGCACGATCGGCCACGTTGACCATGGCAAGACGACGCTGACGGCAGCGATCACGAAGTATTTCGGGGAGTTCCGGGCCTACGACCAGATTGACGGTGCGCCGGAAGAGAAGGCGCGCGGGATCACGATCTCGACGGCGCATGTGGAATACGAGACGCCGACGCGCCACTACGCGCATGTGGACTGCCCCGGCCACGCGGACTATGTGAAGAACATGATCACGGGCGCGGCGCAGATGGACGGCGCGATCCTTGTGGTGAACGCGGCCGACGGCCCGATGCCTCAGACGCGCGAGCACATCCTGCTCGGCCGTCAGGTGGGCATCCCCTACATGGTCGTTTACATGAACAAGGTCGACCAGGTCGACGACGAAGAACTGCTCGAACTGGTCGAGATGGAGATCCGCGAGCTGCTGTCGTCCTACGACTACCCCGGCGACGACATTCCGATCATCAAGGGCTCGGCGCTGGCGGCGATGGAAGGCCGTGATCCGGAAATCGGCGAGAACTCGATCCGTGCGCTGATGGAAGCGGTTGACAGCTACATCCCGACGCCGGAGCGCGCTGTTGACCAGCCGTTCCTGATGCCGATCGAGGACGTGTTCTCGATTTCCGGCCGGGGCACGGTTGTGACCGGGCGCGTGGAGCGTGGTGCGGTGAACGTGGGCGACGAACTTGAGATCGTGGGCATCCGCGCGACCAAGAAGACGACCTGCACGGGCGTGGAGATGTTCCGCAAGCTCTTGGATCGCGGGGAAGCGGGCGACAATATCGGCGCGCTGCTGCGCGGGATCGACCGTGACGGCGTGGAGCGTGGCCAGGTGCTGTGCAAGCCCGGCTCGGTGAAGCCGCACACGAAGTTCGAGGCCGAAGCCTACATCCTGACGAAGGAAGAAGGCGGCCGCCACACGCCGTTCTTCGCGAACTACCGTCCGCAGTTCTACTTCCGCACGACGGACGTGACGGGCACGGTGAACCTTCCGGAAGGCACCGAGATGGTGATGCCGGGCGACAACCTGAAGTTCGAGGTCGAGCTGATCGCCCCGATCGCGATGGAAGAGAAGCTGCGCTTCGCCATCCGTGAAGGCGGCCGCACCGTCGGCGCTGGCGTCGTCGCCAAAATCATCGAGTGATCCTTCGGGATCGGATGGGACAGGGCCGCCTTCGGGCGGCCCTTTTCCTTTGCGCCTGGCGTCGGGGTTATTCGCGCCACATCCTCCAGGCGGTCCGCTCGCCCGGGTTGGCGCGCAGCTTGCGCACCATGTTGGCAAACCAGAACCGCCCCGCCAGCGGCTGGTAAAGCCGCGCGGCGCGGCGCACGAGGCGCACCATCGCCGCATCGTCCAGCCCGACCGTGCGGGCCGCCGCAAGCGCGCGCGGCGGCGGGACACGGTTGCACAGGAAGACCATGCAATCGCGTGGCACCCGCGCCAGCGGCGTGAAGTAATCGGCCAGCAGGAACATCTGCACCGCCAGCCAGGGCTGCACGCGATGCAGGAAATCCTGCTGCACCACGATCGACCGGCCCGGGATCAGCGCCGGAAAGAACTGGACGGCGATATGATCGGCAAGGGTGGCCGATTTGGCGGCGTCGATCACCAGAAGCTCTACCGGGTCGCCGCTCCAGGTCTGTTCCATGATGTCGCCCGCGCGCAGCTCCACCATCGGTTTCCAGGGGGTCAGAAGCCGGTGCGCGAGCAGAAGGATGTCGTTGCCGGCAAATGGGGGAATGCCCGCGGAATAGAGAAGGCGCTGCTTGACGCTTTCGTCGGCGGTGAACTGGTCATAGGCGATGACCGGTGTGGGCCGCGCCGCCGCACGATGCCCCGCCGCCAGGCGCGCGGCCGAGCCGCCGGCGAAGGCGCCCAGGTCGATCGTGGCGCCCGCGCCGGTGGACCAGTCCCGCGCCAGCCAGAAGTAGAGCTGTGTTTCCTCGGGCGAGAGCATCGACGGCACGCCAAGCGCCGCCTCCAGCCCGGGATCGCTCAGGCCGCGCCAGGGGCGGGCGGCAAATATCGCGGCGGGGGTGTCCTCTGCGGGCGGTTCGGGCGGCATGGACATTGCCTAGCACCGCTCTGGCCGCGTTGCCAGCAATCATGGTTGCGCTGCGGCTGCAAATCGCGCTTGATTTCGCCGCGCAGGTGCCGTAGCACCCGCCCACGGCCTAGGGGTGTAGCTCAGTTGGTAGAGCATCGGTCTCCAAAACCGAGGGTCGGGGGTTCGAGCCCCTCCGCCCCTGCCAGGCCGTCCTCCGCATCGCCCGGATCTTGATGTCGCGCGTTGCGGCGGCGCGCGGGATCCTTGAACTTCCCGGCACAAGCGCGTATCTGGGCAAGACGCTGCGGGCGTGACACAAAGGACGAATGATGACGAACCCTCTTCAGTTCATGCAGCAAGTGCGCTCCGAGGTGGCCAAGGTCGTCTGGCCGACGCGGCGCGAGGTGCTGCTGACCACGGCGATGGTTTTCGTGATGGCGGCCCTGACGGCCGTGTTCTTCGCGCTTGTGGACTGGATCATCCGTTTCGGCGTCTCGGCCATCATCGGCTGAGCGCGTGGCCGCAACCGGCTTTTCCGGCTCAAGGTCTTGATATCCGGTGAATTGGGCGGTAAAGCGACGTGACTTTTCTGGAACCGGCGTGCATCGATTCGGTATGCGCGCTGTTTTTTGTTCTGGGTGAGGCGGGGCAACCCGTTGAATTTAGGGAATATTCCGGCGCGGGGCGTTGGTGAGAAAGAGGCTGAGGCGAGCATGGCGAAGCGGTGGTATTCGGTGAGCGTTCTCTCGAACTTCGAGAAGAAAGTCGCCGAGCAGATCAAGCAGGCCGTTGCCGATCAGGGCCTTGAGGACCAGATCGAAGAGGTTCTGGTTCCCACGGAAGAAGTGATCGAGATCCGCCGCGGCAAGAAGGTGACGTCCGAGCGGCGCATCATGCCGGGCTATGTGCTGGTGCGCATGGACATGACCGATCGCGGGTATCATCTGGTCAGCTCGATCAACCGCGTGACCGGGTTCCTTGGCCCGCAGGGCAAGCCGATGCCGATGCGCGACGGCGAGGTGAACGACATGCTCAAGCGTGGCGGGGATGCCGGCGAGGCCGCCCCGCGCAACCTGATCCGCTTCGAGGTGGGTGAGAATGTCTCGGTGACCGACGGCCCGTTCGAGGGCTTCTCGGGCATGGTCGAGGAAGTGGACGATGTGGCTGGCCGCCTGAAAGTGACCGTGTCGATCTTTGGCCGGCCGACGCCGGTCGAACTGGAATTCACGCAGGTGTCGAAAGTCGCCTGACGTGCAAGCCGTGGGAGGCGAGGGGAAACCCGGACCGGACCACTAAACTTCGTCCTTCGGGGCGACAGTGACAAAGGAGAGGCCAGATGGCCAAGAAAGTAGTTGGGCAGCTCAAGCTGCAAATCAAGGCGGGGCAAGCCAACCCCTCCCCGCCCGTCGGCCCGGCCCTGGGTCAGCGCGGCATCAACATCATGGAATTCTGCAAGGCGTTCAACGCCAAGACGCAGGAGATGGAAGCCGGCTCGCCGGTTCCGGTCGTGATCACCTATTACGCCGACAAGTCCTTCACCTTCGAGACGAAGACGCCCCCGGCATCCTTCCTGCTCAAGAAGGCCGCTGGCCTGAAGCCGGTCGGCAAGCGTAACCGCCCGAAGGGTTCGGCCGCTCCGGGCCGCGAGGTTGCGGGCACCGTGACCGTCGCGCAGGTGCGCGAGATCGCCGAAGTGAAAATGCGCGATCTGTCCGCGAACGATGTCGAGGCCGCGATGCAGATCGTGCTCGGTTCGGCGCGTTCGATCGGTATCGAGGTGAAAGGGTAAGCCATGGCCAAGCTTGGAAAACGCACGGCCGCAGCGCGCGCCGCTTTCGAAAACAAGACCAATGTCTCGGTTGAAGACGCGGTCAAGCTGATCAAGTCGAGCGCGAGCGCGAAATTCGACGAGACGCTCGAGATCGCGATGAACCTGGGCGTCGACCCGCGTCACGCCGACCAGATGGTGCGCGGTGTCGTCACGCTGCCGAACGGCACGGGCAAGACCGTGCGCGTGGCCGTGTTCGCCCGTGGCGCGAAGGCCGACGAGGCCACCGCGGCCGGTGCCGATATCGTGGGCGCCGAGGACCTGATGGAAACCATCCAGGGCGGCAAGATCGAATTCGATCGCTGCATCGCCACGCCGGACATGATGCCGCTGGTCGGCCGTCTGGGCAAGGTGCTTGGCCCGCGCAACCTGATGCCGAACCCGAAGGTCGGCACCGTGACGATGGACGTGAAAGCGGCCGTCGAGGCGGCGAAGGGCGGCGAGGTCCAGTTCAAGGTCGAGAAGGCCGGCGTCATCCATGGCGGCATCGGCAAGGTGTCGTTCTCGGAAGATGCGCTTGCGCAGAACGTCCGCGCCTTCGTGGATGCCGTGTCCAAGGCCAAGCCGACCGGGGCGAAAGGCACCTATGTCAAGAAGGTGTCGCTGTCCTCGACGATGGGCCCCGGTGTCTCGGTCGATCTGACCTCGGCCACCGGAAACTGAGAATTTTCCGGGGGAACCCGGCGAATGGCGGGGCGCATGCCGCCCCGTCCTGTCCGAGACGGAGGGTGGGGGAAACCCCTTAATGTCCTTCCTGAGATGGGGAACGAGACGAATTCGGGGCCTTTGGCCTCGGGCGATCTTCTCGGGAACCACTTGGACCCGAACCCCGGTTTCGGCCGGGGACAATGAGAGCCGGGGGGAAACCCCCATACTTGGAGTGAAACCGTGGATAGA
This sequence comes from Rhodobacter maritimus, assembly GCF_058747975.1. Taxonomy (NCBI): domain Bacteria; kingdom Pseudomonadati; phylum Pseudomonadota; class Alphaproteobacteria; order Rhodobacterales; genus Rhodobacter; species Rhodobacter maritimus. The sequence continues at coordinate 293,435 of NZ_CM179095.1, forward strand.
GCCCAAAAAGAGAAAGTGGTCGAGGAACTCGGCCAGATCTTCGAAAGCTCTGGCGTCGTAGTGGTTGCCCATTACGAAGGCATGACGGTTGCACAGATGCAGGATCTCCGGGCGCGCATGCGCGACTCCGGCGGGTCCGTCCGCGTTGCCAAGAACACGCTCGCCAAGATCGCCCTTGAAGACAAGCCCTGCGCAAGCCTGGCCCAACTTCTGACGGGTATGACCGTACTTGCCTATTCCGAGGACCCTGTCGCTGCGGCGAAGGTCGCGGTGGACTATGCCAAGGGGAACGAGAAGTTCGCCATCCTTGGCGGGGCCATGGGCAAGGACGCTCTGGATCCGGCCGGTGTCAAGACCGTGGCCGCCATGCCGTCGCGCGAAGAGCTTATCGCTCAGATCGCGTCGTGCATCGGTGCTCCGGCTTCGAACATCGCCGGCGCCATTGGCGCGCCTGCTTCCAACATCGCGGGCATCCTCAAGACTCTTGAGGAGCGGGAAGCCGCCTGACGCAACCGATTGCCTTCGTTGGACATGAAGCCCGACGTTGGAAACCCTAAATCAGAATGGAACGGAAAAATGGCCGATCTTAAAGCACTCGCCGAGCAAATCGTGAACCTCACGCTGCTGCAGGCGCAAGAACTGAAGCAAATCCTGAAAGACGAGTACGGTATCGAGCCGGCTGCCGGTGGCGCCGTCATGATGGCCGGCCCGGCTGCGGGTGGCGACGCTGGTGCCGCCGCTGAAGAAAAAACCGAATTCGACGTGGTTCTCGTCGAAGCCGGCGCCAACAAGATCAACGTGATCAAGGAAGTGCGCGGCATCACCGGTCTTGGCCTGAAAGAAGCCAAGGACCTGGTCGAAGCCGGTGGCAAGGTGAAAGAAGGCGCGGCGAAGGCCGAAGCCGAAGAAATGAAGAAAAAGCTCGAAGAAGCCGGCGCGAAAGTCGAGCTGAAGTAATCGGGCCGGGTGCGATTGCATCCGATCATCTGAATGGGCTGGGTCCGGGGCAACCCCGGGCCCAGCCGAACCTGTCTCGGAGAGGGCTTTGCGCCCGAAAGCCTTCTCCAAGGCGGCGTTCACGGTTCGGGAGCCTTCCGGTGGGACGGAGGGCATGAATGGAACCGCACCCCCTTCATTCGCATGCGGCGCGTGCCGGGCCCCGACGGCGCGCACCCGCGAAGAGACGAAAGGTCACGACGAGCATGGCTCAAGCTTACGTTGGTCAGAAGCGCATTCGCCGGTATTACGGCAAAATCCGTGAAGTTCTTGAAATGCCGAACCTCATCGAGGTTCAGAAATCCTCCTACGATCTGTTCCTGCGCTCGGGCGATGCCGAGAAGCCGCTGGACGGCGAGGGTATCCAGGGCGTTTTCCAGTCGGTCTTTCCGATCAAGGATTTCAACGACAACGCGATCCTCGAATTCGTGAAATACGAGCTGGACAGGCCGAAATACGATGTCGAGGAATGCCAGCAGCGCGACATGACCTATGCCGCGCCGCTGAAGGTCACGCTGCGTCTGATCGTGTTCGATGTCGACGAGACCACCGGCGCGCGCTCTGTCAAGGACATCAAGGAGCAGGACGTGTTCATGGGGGACATGCCGCTCATGACCGCGAACGGCACCTTCATCGTGAACGGGACCGAACGTGTCATCGTGAGCCAGATGCACCGCTCTCCCGGCGTGTTCTTCGACCATGACCGGGGCAAGACGCATTCCTCGGGCAAGCTTCTGTTCGCCTGCCGCATCATTCCCTATCGCGGCTCGTGGCTGGATTTCGAATTCGACGCCAAGGACCTCGTGTTCGCGCGGATCGACCGGCGCCGGAAGCTTCCGGTGACCACGCTGCTCTATGCGCTCGGTCTCGATCAGGAAGGCATCATGGATGCCTATTACAACACGGTTTCCTACCGCGCCGAGGGCAAGCGCGGCTGGGTCACCAAGTTCTTCCCCGAGCGCGTGCGCGGCACCCGTCCGACCTATGATCTGGTCGACGCGGCCACCGGCGAGGTGATCTGCAAGGCGGGCGAGAAGATGACCCCGCGCATGGTCAAGAAGCTGCTCGACGAGGGCAAGGTGACCGAGCTTCTGGTTCCCTTCGAGCATATCCTTGGCCGGTTCGTCGCCAAGGACATCATCAACGAGGAAACCGGCTTCATCTATGTCGAGGCGGGCGACGAGCTGACCGCGGAATACGACCGCGACGGCCAGCTTGTGGGCGGCAGCGTCAAGGTGCTTCTGGATAACGGCATCGCCGAGATCCCGGTCCTGGATATCGATAACGTCAATGTCGGTCCCTATATCCGCAACACGCTGGCCGCGGACAAGAACATGAACCGCGATCAGGCGCTGATGGATATCTATCGCGTCATGCGTCCGGGTGAACCGCCGACCGTGGAAGCGGCCTCGGCGCTGTTCGACACGCTGTTCTTCGATGCCGAGCGTTACGATCTTTCGGCCGTCGGCCGGGTGAAGATGAACATGCGCCTCAACCTCGATGCGCCCGACACGCAGCGCACGCTGCGCAAGGAAGACATCATCGCCTGTATCCGCGGGCTGGTCGAACTGCGCGACGGCAAGGGCGAGATCGACGATATCGACCACCTCGGCAACCGCCGGGTGCGTTCGGTCGGCGAGCTGATGGAAAACCAGTATCGCGTCGGCCTTCTGCGCATGGAGCGCGCGATCAAGGAACGCATGTCCTCGGTCGAGATCGACACGGTGATGCCGCAGGACCTGATCAACGCGAAACCGGCCGCGGCCGCGGTGCGCGAATTCTTCGGCTCTTCGCAGCTGTCGCAATTCATGGACCAGACCAACCCGCTGTCCGAGGTGACACACAAACGTCGTCTTTCGGCGCTTGGGCCGGGCGGTCTGACCCGCGAACGCGCGGGCTTCGAGGTGCGCGACGTGCACCCGACCCATTACGGCCGGATGTGCCCGATCGAGACGCCGGAAGGCCAGAACATCGGCCTGATCAACTCGCTTGCCACCTTTGCGCGGGTGAACAAATACGGCTTCATCGAAACCCCCTATCGCAAGGTGGTCGAGGGCAAGGTGACTGATGACGTGGTCTACATGTCGGCCACCGAAGAGATGCGCCACACCGTCGCGCAGGCGAACGCCACGCTCGACGCCGATGGCCGTTTCGTGAACGACCTCGTGTCGACCCGCCAGGGCGGCGAGTTCATGCTCAACCCGGCCGAGGCCGTCGACCTGATCGACGTGTCGCCCAAGCAGCTGGTTTCTGTGGCCGCGGCGCTGATCCCGTTCCTTGAGAACGACGACGCCAACCGCGCGCTGATGGGTTCGAACATGCAACGCCAGGCGGTTCCGCTGCTGCGTTCCGAGGCGCCGTTCGTCGGCACCGGCATGGAAGCGGTCGTGGCGCGCGATTCGGGCGCGGCGATCATGGCGCGGCGCGGCGGCGTCATCGACCAGGTGGACGCGCAGCGTATCGTTATCCGTGCCACGGAAGATCTGGGCATGGGCGATGCGGGCGTTGACATCTATCGCCTGCGCAAGTTCAAGCGTTCGAACCAGTCCTCGACCATCAACCAGCGGCCGCTGGTGAAGGTGGGCGACGTGGTGGCCAAGGGGCAGGTCGTCGCCGACGGCCCCTCGACCGATCAGGGCGAACTCGCCATCGGGCGCAACGTGATCGTGGCCTTCATGCCGTGGAACGGCTACAACTACGAGGACTCGATCCTGATCTCCGAGCGGATCCACCGCGACGACGTGTTCACCTCGATCCATATCGACGAATACGAAGTGGCGGCGCGTGACACCAAGCTTGGCCCGGAAGAGATTACCCGCGACATCCCGAACGTCGGCGAGGAGGCGCTGCGCAACCTCGACGAGGCGGGCATCGTCTATATCGGTGCCGAAGTGGGGCCGGGGGACATCCTCGTGGGCAAGATCACGCCCAAGGGCGAAAGCCCGATGACGCCGGAAGAGAAACTTCTGCGCGCCATCTTCGGCGAGAAGGCCTCGGATGTGCGCGACACCTCGCTGCGTCTGCCGCCGGGTGCCTATGGCACGATCGTCGAGGTGCGGGTGTTCAACCGTCACGGCGTCGACAAGGATGAGCGCGCGCTTCAGATCGAGCGTGAGGAAGTCGAGCGTCTGGCCCGTGACCGGGACGACGAACTCGCGATCCTCGAGCGCAACATCTACGCGCGCCTGAAGACCCTGATCCTTGGCAAGACCGCGGTGAAGGGCCCCAAGGGCGTGAAGGCCGGTTCCGAGATCAACGAGGATCTTCTGGGCACGCTGAGCCGTGGCCAGTGGTGGCAGCTTGCGCTTGAAAACGAGAACGACGCGAAGGAAGTCGAGGCGCTGAACGATCAGTTCGACGCGCAGAAACGCGCGCTCGAGCATCGCTTCGAGGACAAGGTCGAGAAGGTCCGTCAGGGCGACGACCTGCCCCCCGGCGTGATGAAGATGGTCAAGGTCTTCGTCGCGGTGAAGCGCAAGCTTCAGGCCGGCGACAAGATGGCCGGCCGTCACGGCAACAAGGGCGTCGTCTCGAAGGTCGTTCCGATGGAGGACATGCCGTTCCTTGCGGATGGCACCCCGGTCGATCTGGTGCTGAACCCGCTTGGCGTGCCGTCGCGGATGAACGTCGGTCAGATCCTCGAAACCCATATGGGTTGGGCCGCGCGCGGTCTGGGCATCCAGATCGACGAGGCGCTGCACGAGTATCGCCGCTCGGGCGACCTGACCCCGGTGCGCGAGGCGATGCGCCACGGCTATGGCGACGAGACCTATGACGAGGTCTTCTCGGGCGTGGACGAGGTGGCCCTGGTCGAGCATGCCGAAACCGTGCGCGGCGGCGTTCCGATCGCGACTCCGGTCTTCGACGGTGCGAAGGAAGCCGATGTGAACGACGCGCTGCGTCGTGCGGGCTTTGATACCTCGGGGCAGTCGATCGTCTTCGACGGCCGCACCGGCGAGCAGTTCGCCCGCCCGGTGACCGTTGGCGTCAAGTATGTCCTGAAGCTGCACCACCTGGTCGACGACAAGATGCACGCGCGTTCGACCGGGCCGTATTCGCTTGTGACCCAGCAGCCGCTGGGGGGCAAGGCGCAGTTCGGTGGCCAGCGTCTGGGGGAGATGGAGGTCTGGGCGCTGGAAGCCTATGGCGCCGCCTACACCCTTCAGGAAATGCTGACCGTGAAATCGGACGACGTGGCCGGCCGCACCAAGGTTTACGAGTCGATCGTCAAGGGCGAGGACAATTTCGAAGCCGGCGTGCCGGAATCGTTCAACGTTCTCGTCAAAGAGGTCCGGGGCCTCGGCCTCAACATGGAACTCCTGGATGCGGAGGACGAGGAGTGAGGGCCTAGGCCCTCACCCCACCCCCTCTGCCCGTATTCAAGGAATATCAGATGAACCAGGAACTCACCCAAAACCCGTTCAACCCGCTTGCGGCGCCGAAGCAGTTCGACGAGATCAAGATCTCGCTGGCTTCGCCCGAGCGGATCCTTTCGTGGTCCTATGGCGAAATCAAGAAGCCCGAGACCATCAACTACCGCACGTTCAAGCCCGAGCGTGACGGGCTGTTCTGCGCGCGTATCTTTGGCCCGATCAAGGATTACGAATGCCTGTGCGGCAAATACAAGCGCATGAAATATCGCGGCGTCGTCTGCGAGAAATGCGGCGTCGAAGTCACGCTGCAAAAGGTCCGCCGCGAACGCATGGGCCATATCGAGCTGGCCTCGCCGGTGGCGCATATCTGGTTCCTCAAGTCGCTGCCCTCGCGCATCGGCCTGATGCTGGACATGACGCTGCGCGATCTTGAGCGCATCCTCTACTTTGAAAACTATGTCGTCATCGAGCCGGGCCTGACCGATCTCAGCTATGGCCAGCTGATGACCGAGGAAGAGTATCTCGACGCGCAGGACATGTATGGCGCGGATGCCTTCACCGCCAATATCGGCGCCGAAGCGATCCGTGAGATGCTGCAGGCGATCGACCTTGAGGCCACCGCGGAGCAACTGCGCGAAGAGCTGAAAGAGGCGACGGGCGAGCTGAAGCCGAAGAAGATCATCAAGCGCCTGAAGATCGTGGAAAGCTTCATCGAGTCGGGCAACCGCCCCGAATGGATGGTGCTGACGGTCCTGCCGGTGATCCCGCCGGAACTGCGCCCGCTGGTGCCGCTTGATGGTGGCCGGTTCGCGACCTCGGACCTCAACGACCTCTATCGCCGCGTCATCAACCGCAACAACCGCCTGAAGCGCCTGATCGAGCTGCGCGCGCCCGACATCATCGTGCGCAACGAAAAGCGGATGCTTCAGGAATCGGTCGATGCTCTGTTCGACAACGGCCGCCGCGGCCGCGTCATCACGGGCACCAACAAGCGCCCGCTGAAATCGCTTTCCGACATGCTCAAGGGCAAGCAGGGCCGCTTCCGCCAGAACCTTCTGGGCAAGCGCGTCGACTTCTCGGGCCGGTCCGTCATCGTGACCGGGCCGGAGCTGAAACTGCACCAGTGCGGCCTGCCGAAGAAGATGGCGCTCGAACTCTTCAAGCCGTTCATCTATTCGCGGCTTGAGGCGAAGGGCCTGTCCTCGACCGTCAAGCAGGCGAAGAAGCTGGTCGAGAAGGAACGCCCCGAGGTCTGGGACATCCTGGACGAGGTGATCCGCGAGCATCCGGTTCTGCTGAACCGTGCGCCGACGCTGCACCGTCTGGGCATCCAGGCGTTCGAGCCAATCCTGATCGAAGGCAAGGCGATCCAGCTGCACCCGCTCGTCTGCTCGGCCTTCAACGCCGACTTCGACGGCGACCAGATGGCCGTCCACGTTCCGCTGAGCCTTGAGGCGCAGCTGGAAGCGCGCGTTCTGATGATGTCGACGAACAACGTTCTGTCGCCCGCCAACGGCGCGCCGATCATCGTTCCGTCGCAGGACATGGTGCTGGGGCTTTACTATACCTCGATGGAGCGCAAGGGCATGCCGGGCGAAGGCATGGTCTTCGGATCGGTCGAAGAGGTGGAGCATGCCCTGAACGCGGGGATCGTGCATCTGCACACCAAGATCCAGTGCCGCATCAAGCAGATCGACGAAGAAGGCAACGAAGTCGTCAAACGCTATGAGACGACGCCGGGTCGCGTGCGTCTGGGTGCGCTTCTGCCGCTGAACGCCAAGGCTCCGTTCGAGCTTGTGAACCGGCTGCTGCGCAAGAAGGACGTGCAGAACGTCATCGACACCGTCTACCGCTATTGCGGGCAGAAAGAGTCGGTCATCTTCTGCGACCAGATCATGGGCATGGGCTTCCGCGAAGCCTTCCGCGCTGGGATTTCCTTCGGCAAGGACGACATGGTGATTCCGGAAACCAAGTGGGACATCGTGAACGAGGTCCGCGATCAGGTGAAGGAATTCGAACAGCAATACATGGACGGCCTCATCACCCAGGGTGAGAAATACAACAAGGTCGTCGATGCCTGGTCGAAATGCTCGGATGCGGTCGCGGCCGAGATGATGAAGGAGATTTCCGCCGTGCGCGTCGATGACGCGGGCGCCGAGAAAGAACCGAACTCGGTCTACATGATGTCGCATTCGGGGGCACGGGGTTCGCCTGCCCAGATGAAGCAGCTTGGCGGCATGCGCGGCCTGATGGCCAAGCCGTCGGGCGAGATCATCGAGACGCCGATCATCTCGAACTTCAAGGAAGGTCTGACCGTTCTTGAATACTTCAACTCGACCCACGGCGCGCGGAAAGGCCTTGCCGATACCGCGCTCAAGACGGCGAACTCGGGTTATCTGACCCGCCGTCTGGTGGACGTGGCGCAGGACTGCATCGTGCGCACGCATGATTGCGGCACCGAACGTGCAATCAATGCTTCGGCGGCGGTCAATGACGGCGAGGTCGTGGCCCCGCTGGCAGAGCGCGTTCTGGGCCGTGTCTCGGCCGACGAGGTTCTGGTGCCGGGCACCGACGAGGTGCTGCTGCGCAAGAACGAGCTGATCGACGAACGCAAGGCCGATGCGATCGAGGCGGCGGGCGTGCAGAACGTGCGCATCCGCTCGGCCCTGACCTGCGAGGCCGAAGAGGGCGTCTGCGCGCTGTGCTACGGGCGCGATCTGGCGCGCGGCACGCTGGTCAATATCGGCGAGGCGGTGGGCATCATCGCCGCGCAGTCGATCGGCGAGCCGGGCACGCAGCTGACGATGCGGACCTTCCACATCGGCGGCATCGCGCAAGGTGGCCAGCAGTCGTTCCTCGAGGCGAGCCAGGAAGGCAAGATCGAGTTCCGCAACGCCTCGGTCCTGGAGAACGACGCGGGCGAGCAGATCGTGATGGGCCGCAACATGCAGGTCGTGATCGTCGACGATCAGGGCGAAGAGCGTGCCAGCCACAAGCTGTCCTACGGCTCCAAGCTGTTCGTCAGGGATGGTCAGGCGGTGAAGCGTGGCGCCAAGCTGTTCGAATGGGATCCCTATACCCTTCCGATCATCGCCGAGAAGGCGGGTGTGGCGAAGTTCGTGGACCTCGTTTCGGGCATCTCGGTGCGCGACGATACCGACGAAGCCACCGGCATGACGCAGAAGATCGTCACCGACTGGCGCTCGGCGCCCAAGGGCAACGACCTCAAGCCCGAGATCATCATCATCGACGCCGATGGTGAGCCGGTGCGCAACGAAGCCGGGAACCCGGTCACCTACCAGATGTCGGTCGATGCGATCCTGTCGATCGAGGACGGGCAGGAGATCAAGGCCGGCGACGTGGTGGCCCGGATCCCGCGCGAAGGCGCCAAGACCAAGGACATCACCGGGGGTCTTCCCCGCGTGGCGGAACTGTTCGAGGCCCGTCGTCCGAAGGATCACGCGATCATCGCCGAGATCGACGGCTATGTTCACTTCGGCAAGGACTACAAGAACAAGCGCCGCATCTCGATCGAGCCGTCGCAAGAGGGGCTGGAACCCGTCGAATACATGGTGCCGAAAGGCAAGCACATCCCGGTGCAGGAAGGCGACTTCGTGCAGAAGGGAGACTACATCATGGACGGCAACCCGGCGCCGCACGACATCCTGCGCATCATGGGGATCGAGGCTTTGGCCGACTATCTAATCGACGAGGTGCAGGACGTCTATCGACTGCAGGGCGTGAAGATCAACGACAAGCACATCGAGGTGATCGTTCGCCAGATGCTGCAAAAGATCGAGATCCTCGACTCGGGCGAGACCACGCTGCTGAAGGGCGAGCATATCGACAAGGCGGAGTTCGACGAGGAGAACGCCAAGGTCGAGGCGCGCGGCGGCCGTCCCGCCGTGGGCGAGCCGGTGCTGCTGGGCATCACCAAGGCCTCGTTGCAGACGCGGTCGTTCATCTCGGCGGCCTCGTTCCAGGAAACCACCCGCGTGCTGACCGAGGCGTCGGTCCAGGGTAAGCGCGACAAGCTGGTGGGCCTGAAAGAGAACGTGATCGTCGGCCGCCTGATCCCGGCGGGCACGGGTGGCGCTACCACCCGCGTGCGCAAGATCGCGGCGGAACGGGACAGCAAGGTCATCGAAGAGCGCCGCGCCGAGGCAGAAGCCGCGGCGGCCCTTGCCGCCCCGGTCGAGATGGCCGAGGCGCCCGAGGATGCCTTCGATCCGGTCGATACGCCGGAAAGCCGGGACTGAGTCCTGACGGAACCGGAAAGGCCCCGCAGTGCGCGGGGCCTTTTTCTTGCCTTCGCCGGGGATCGCGATGACGGACAATATGCGCGGGGTTATCCTGATGACGGCGGCGATGGCCGCCTTTGTCGGCAATGACACGATCATGAAGCTCGTCACCGAAGAGATGCCGCTGTTCCAGGCGATCTTCCTGCGTGGTCTGGTCACGGTGGCCGGGCTGGGCCTGATCCTTGGCCGGGGCCGGGTGGCCCTGCGCGGGATCGAGCCGCACGACCGGCGGCTGATCGGCTGGCGGACCTTCGGGGAACTGGCCGCGACCATCACCTTTCTTTACGCGCTGACGCGCATGCCGCTGGCCACCCTGTCGGCGATCATGCAGGCCGCGCCGCTGGCCGTGACGCTGGCGGCGGCGCTGTTCTTGCGCGCGCCGATCGGCATTCGCCGTCTGGCGGCGATCCTGACGGGGTTTCTGGGGGTGCTTCTGATCGTGCGCCCGGGTAGCGGGGATTTCGGGATCGAGGCGGTGCTGGGCCTTGTCTCGGTGGGGTTCGTGGTGTTGCGCGACCTGACGACGCGGCAGTTGGGGCGGGCGGTGCCCTCGGTCTTCGTGGCCCTTGTCGCGGCGGTCTCGGTGACGGTGATGGGCGGGATCGGAACGCTGCTTTCGGGCATCTGGGTGGGGGTCAGCCCGCGCATCGCCCTTTTGATCCTGTTGGGGGGCAGTTTCCTTGTGGCGGGCTATCTGAGTGCCGTCGCGGCGATGCGGGTCGGCGATATCGACCTGGTTGCGCCGCTGCGCTATACCTCGCTGGTTTTCGCGCTGATCCTGGGCTGGGTGGTTTTCGGCGACTGGCCCGAGACGCTGACCCTGATCGGCGCCGCGATCGTGGTTGCGACGGGGATCTACACCTTCTACCGCGAGCAGAAGCTGGCGCGCCGCGCGGGGCGCGGATAGGCCGCGGGGCCAGTGTTGACAACCCCGGCGACTCCGCCTATACGCCCGCTACCTGACGGGCGAAGTGTGTCCGTTTGGCCCCAGAACCGTTCATGGTCACGATCCGGGCAGATGCCCCGATCCTCTGGAATTCCGCCGCGTCGTCCCGGTCAAGGGACGCATGCGGTTTTGGTGTTTTGCGGACGCGCAGGGCACCTTCTGAGTGAAATGCCCCCGAAAGTCGCTGACGGGCGATGATTAAACGGGTTGCAAAGATAGGGCGAACCTAATGCCGACGATTCAACAGCTGATCCGCAAACCGCGGCAGCCCAAGGTGCAGCGCTCGAAGTCGCAGCACCTCCAGTCCTGCCCGCAGAAGCGTGGCGTCTGCACGCGCGTCTACACGACGACGCCGAAGAAACCGAACTCCGCCATGCGGAAAGTTGCCAAGGTCCGTCTGACCAACGGCTTCGAGGTGATCAGCTACATCCCCGGCGAAAAGCACAACCTTCAGGAACACTCGGTGGTCCTGATCCGTGGCGGCCGGGTAAAAGACCTTCCGGGCGTCCGTTATCACATCCTCCGCGGTGTTCTCGATACGCAAGGCGTCAAAGACCGTCGCCAGCGTCGTTCGAAATACGGCGCGAAGCGTCCGAAGTAAGGAGATCACCAGATGTCTCGTCGTCACGCCGCTGAGAAGCGCGAAGTTCTGCCGGACGCCAAGTATGGCGACCGCGTTCTTACCAAGTTCATGAACAACCTGATGGTCGACGGCAAGAAGTCCGTCGCCGAACGCATCGTCTACAACGCGCTGGAGCGTGTTGAAGGCAAGCTCAAGCGCGAGCCCGTCGAGGTGTTCCACGAAGCCCTCGACAACGTGAAGCCTTCGGTCGAAGTGCGTTCGCGCCGCGTGGGTGGTGCCACCTATCAGGTTCCCGTCGAGGTCCGTCCGACCCGCCGTGAGGCCTTGGCGATCCGCTGGCTGATCACCGCCGCAAAGAACCGCAACGAGCACACCATGGAAGAGCGCCTTGCCGGCGAGCTTCTGGATGCCGTGAACTCGCGTGGTTCGGCCGTGAAGAAGCGCGAAGACACCCACAAGATGGCCGACGCGAACAAAGCGTTCAGCCATTACCGCTGGTAACAGGAGCACAAGAAATGGCACGCGCCTATCCGCTGACCCGCTACCGCAACTTCGGCATCATGGCCCATATCGACGCGGGCAAGACCACGACGACCGAACGTATCCTGTTCTACACCGGCAAGAACCACAAGATCGGCGAAACGCACGATGGCGCTTCGACGATGGACTGGATGGAGCAGGAGCAGGAACGCGGGATCACCATCACCTCGGCCGCGACGACGACCTTCTGGCAGCGCCAGGAAGATCCGACCGCCGAGGGCATCTCGGACACGAAATACCGCTTCAACATCATCGACACCCCCGGCCACGTTGACTTCACCATCGAAGTCGAACGCTCGCTGGCGGTGCTGGACGGTGCTGTCTGCCTGCTCGACGCCAACGCCGGTGTCGAGCCGCAGACCGAAACGGTGTGGCGTCAGGCTGACCGCTACAAGGTTCCGCGCATCGTGTTCGTCAACAAGATGGACAAGATCGGCGCCGACTATTTCAAATGCGTCGACATGATCAAGGACCGCACCGGCGGCACGCCCTGCCCGATCGCCCTGCCGATCGGCGCCGAGGATACGCTGGAAGGCATCGTCGACCTCGTGAAGATGGAAGAATGGGTCTGGAAGGGCGAAGACCTCGGCGCAAGCTGGGTCCGTCAGCCGATCCGCGACGATCTGAAGGATCTGGCCGATACCTGGCGCGCCAACCTGGTCGAGCTTGCCGTGGAGCAGGACGACGACGCGATGGAAGCCTACCTCGAGGGCAACGAGCCCGACGAGGCCACGCTGCGCAAGCTGATCCGCAAGGGCACGCTGTCGCTGTCGTTCTTCCCGGTCATGGCCGGCTCGGCGTTCAAGAACAAAGGCGTGCAGCCGCTGCTCAACGCCGTGATCGACTTCCTGCCGGCCCCGGTGGATGTCCCCACGCTGATGGGCTTCTCGCCTGATGACGAGACCGAAACGCGCAACATCGCGCGCGAGGCCACGGACGAGTCGCCCTTCGCCGCCCTGGCGTTCAAGATCATGAACGACCCCTTCGTCGGCTCGCTGACCTTCACGCGGATCTATTCCGGCGTCCTGCGCAAGGGCGACCAGATCATGAACACCACGAAGGGCAAGCGCGAGCGTATCGGCCGCATGATGATGATGCATTCGATCAACCGCGAGGAGATCGAGGAAGCCTTTGCCGGCGACATCATCGCACTGGCCGGCCTGAAGGAAACCACCACGGGCGACACGCTTTCGGACGCCAGCAAGCAGGTGGTTCTGGAAACCATGACCTTCCCCGATCCGGTGATCGAGATCGCGGTGGAACCGAAGTCGAAGGCCGACCAGGAGAAGATGGGCCTCGCGCTTGCACGTCTTGCGGCCGAAGACCCGTCCTTCCGCGTCGAGACCGATTTCGAATCGGGCCAGACGATCATGAAGGGCATGGGCGAACTTCACCTCGACATCCTCGTCGACCGCATGAAGCGGGAGTTCAAGGTCGAGGCGAATATCGGCGCCCCGCAAGTGGCCTATCGCGAGACCATCTCGCGCGAAGCCGAGATCGACTACACGCACAAGAAACAGACCGGGGGCACCGGCCAGTTCGCGCGCGTCAAGCTCGTCATCACCCCGACCGAACCGGGCGAGGGCTATTCGTTCGAATCGAAGATCGTGGGCGGTGCGGTGCCGAAGGAATACATCCCCGGCGTCGAAAAGGGCATCAAGTCGGTCATGGATTCGGGTCCGCTCGCGGGCTTCCCGGTCATCGACTTCAAGGTCGCGCTCATTGACGGTGCGTTCCACGATGTCGACTCCTCGGTGCTGGCGTTCGAGATCGCGGCCCGTGCGGCGATGCGCGACGGCCTGAAAAAGGCCGGTGCGAAGCTGCTCGAACCGATCATGAAAGTCGAAGTGGTGACCCCGGAGGAATATACCGGCGGCATCATCGGCGACCTGACCTCGCGTCGGGGCATGGTGCAGGGGCAGGACACCCGCGGCAATGCGAACGTGATCAACGCCTTCGTGCCGCTGGCCAACATGTTCGGCTACATCAACAACCTGCGTTCGATGTCTTCGGGCCGTGCGGTCTTCACCATGATCTTCGATCACTACGAAGCCGTGCCGCAGAACATCTCGGACGAGATCCAGAAGAAATACGCGTAAGGGCAGGGCGGCAACGCCCCCCTTTCCCAGACATTAGGAGGCCAGTATGGCAAAGGCAAAGTTTGAACGGACGAAACCGCACGTCAACATCGGCACGATCGGCCACGTTGACCATGGCAAGACGACGCTGACGGCAGCGATCACGAAGTATTTCGGGGAGTTCCGGGCCTACGACCAGATTGACGGTGCGCCGGAAGAGAAGGCGCGCGGGATCACGATCTCGACGGCGCATGTGGAATACGAGACGCCGACGCGCCACTACGCGCATGTGGACTGCCCCGGCCACGCGGACTATGTGAAGAACATGATCACGGGCGCGGCGCAGATGGACGGCGCGATCCTTGTGGTGAACGCGGCCGACGGCCCGATGCCTCAGACGCGCGAGCACATCCTGCTCGGCCGTCAGGTGGGCATCCCCTACATGGTCGTTTACATGAACAAGGTCGACCAGGTCGACGACGAAGAACTGCTCGAACTGGTCGAGATGGAGATCCGCGAGCTGCTGTCGTCCTACGACTACCCCGGCGACGACATTCCGATCATCAAGGGCTCGGCGCTGGCGGCGATGGAAGGCCGTGATCCGGAAATCGGCGAGAACTCGATCCGTGCGCTGATGGAAGCGGTTGACAGCTACATCCCGACGCCGGAGCGCGCTGTTGACCAGCCGTTCCTGATGCCGATCGAGGACGTGTTCTCGATTTCCGGCCGGGGCACGGTTGTGACCGGGCGCGTGGAGCGTGGTGCGGTGAACGTGGGCGACGAACTTGAGATCGTGGGCATCCGCGCGACCAAGAAGACGACCTGCACGGGCGTGGAGATGTTCCGCAAGCTCTTGGATCGCGGGGAAGCGGGCGACAATATCGGCGCGCTGCTGCGCGGGATCGACCGTGACGGCGTGGAGCGTGGCCAGGTGCTGTGCAAGCCCGGCTCGGTGAAGCCGCACACGAAGTTCGAGGCCGAAGCCTACATCCTGACGAAGGAAGAAGGCGGCCGCCACACGCCGTTCTTCGCGAACTACCGTCCGCAGTTCTACTTCCGCACGACGGACGTGACGGGCACGGTGAACCTTCCGGAAGGCACCGAGATGGTGATGCCGGGCGACAACCTGAAGTTCGAGGTCGAGCTGATCGCCCCGATCGCGATGGAAGAGAAGCTGCGCTTCGCCATCCGTGAAGGCGGCCGCACCGTCGGCGCTGGCGTCGTCGCCAAAATCATCGAGTGATGCGATTTCGGCGGGCTGTGACGCCCGCCGGGAACATTGCTGAAGGAAATCGGTTGGTGCGCCGAAAGGCGCGCCAATCTCTCTTGACAGAGCAGGTGGCCCACCGTAGGACGCGCGCTTGATCTCCGAGAGATTTGGGTTCGACGCAGGCGCCGCATTCGGCGGGTCTGCCTCTCAACCTCTGAAAGCCCCTGCGAGAGGCAAGACAATGACTGGTCAAAACATTCGCATCCGGCTCAAGGCCTTCGATTACCGCGTGCTGGACGCCAGCACCCAGGAAATCGTGAACACGGCCAAGCGCACGGGTGCCCAGGTCCGCGGACCGATTCCGCTTCCGAACAAGATCGAGAAATTCACGGTTCTGCGTGGTCCGCATATCGACAAGAAGTCGCGCGACCAGTGGGAGATCCGCACGCACAAGCGCCTTCTCGACATCGTCGATCCGACCCCGCAAACCGTGGACGCGCTGATGAAGCTCGACCTCGCTGCCGGCGTCGACGTCGAAATCAAGGTCTGAGGAGGGGCACATGCGTTCTGGTGTTATCGCCAAGAAGCTGGGCATGACCCGGCTGTTCCTCGAGGATGGCAAACAGGTTCCTGTGACCGTCCTCCAGCTTGACAACCTTCAGGTCGTAGCGCAGCGCACCTCCGAGAAGGACGGCTATACCGCCGTTCAGCTTGGTGCGGGCAATGCCAAGGCCAAACGCACGACCGCCGCCCTGCGCGGCCATTTCGCCAAGGCGAACGTGGCCCCCAAGCGCAAGGTCGCCGAGTTCCGCGTGAGCCCCGAGAACCTGATCGACGTGGGCGCCGAGATCTCGGCCGAGCACTATGCCGCCGGGCAGTTCGTGGACATCGCGGGCACCTCGATCGGTAAAGGCTTTGCCGGTGCGATGAAGCGTCACAACTTCGGCGGTCTGCGCGCCTCGCACGGCGTGTCGATCAGCCACCGCTCGCACGGGTCGACCGGCCAGTGTCAGGATCCGGGCAAGGTGTTCAAGGGCAAGAAGATGGCCGGCCATCTGGGTGCCGTGCGTGTGACCACTCAGAACATCCAGGTCGTCAAGACCGATGCCGACCGCGGCCTGATCATGGTCAAGGGCTCGGTTCCGGGCGCCAAGGGCGGCTGGGTCACGATCAAGGACGCGGTGAAAAAGCCGCTGCCGAACGACGTGCCGATGCCTGCCGCGCTGAAATCGGCGGCGACTGCCGCTGCTGCTCC
The DNA here is from genome assembly GCF_058747975.1 of Rhodobacter maritimus. Classification (NCBI taxonomy): domain Bacteria; kingdom Pseudomonadati; phylum Pseudomonadota; class Alphaproteobacteria; order Rhodobacterales; genus Rhodobacter; species Rhodobacter maritimus. The sequence continues at coordinate 309,717 of NZ_CM179095.1, forward strand.
GGCCGAAGAAGCCTCGGTCGAAGGGGGTGAAGCATGAAACTCGACGTGATCAAGCTTGAAGGTGCGAAGGCAGGTTCGATCGACCTGTCCGATGACATCTTCGGTCTCGAACCCCGCGCCGACATCCTGCACCGCGTCGTGCGGTGGCAGCGTGCCAAGGCCCAGGCGGGCACCCACTCGGTTCTGACCAAGTCGGAAGTGTCCTACTCGACCAAGAAGATCTACCGCCAGAAGGGCACCGGTGGCGCCCGTCACGGCAGTCGCAAGGCACCGATCTTCCGTCACGGCGGCGTCTACAAGGGTCCGACCCCGCGCAGCCACGCCCATGACCTGCCCAAGAAGTTCCGGGCGCTGGGTCTGAAGCATGCGCTGTCGTCGAAGGCCGCGACCGGCAACCTGGTGGTGCTGGATTCGGTCGACATGAAGGAAGCGAAGACCGCGATCCTGGCGAAAGCCGCCAAAGAACTCGGCTGGAAGCGCGTCCTCATCATCGACGGGGCCGACGTGAACGAGAACTTCGCCCGCGCCGCGCGCAACATCGAAGGCATCGATATCCTGCCGTCGATGGGCGCCAACGTCTATGACATCCTCAAGCGTGACACGCTGGTGATCACGAAGGCGGGTGTCGAAGCTCTGGAGGCTCGTCTGAAATGAGCGCGAAAGCTGAATATTACGACGTGATCGTCAAGCCGATCATCACCGAGAAAGCCACGATGGCGTCCGAAAACGGCGCCGTGGTGTTTCAGGTGGCGAAAGACGCCAACAAGCCGCAGATCAAGGAAGCGGTCGAGGCGCTGTTCGGCGTGAAGGTGAAAGCGGTCAACACCGTCCTCACCAAAGGCAAGGTCAAGCGTTTCCGCGGCCAGCTCGGCTCGCGCAGCGACGTGAAGAAAGCCTATGTCACGCTGGAAGACGGAATGACTATCGACGTCTCGACCGGCCTCTGATAGAAGCCGCACGAATCCTGCGGGCCCGGCCATCCGGGCCCGTTGAGTTTTATGCTCCGGGCAACCGGGGCAGCGAACCGGGGAGCTACGGCGCCCCTTACGAAACGGACCTTTGGTCCAAAGCAACGGAAGACAGAGAGCATGGCACTCAAGTCGTATAAACCGACGACGCCGGGCCAGCGTGGGCTGGTTCTGATCGACCGTTCGGAGCTTTGGAAAGGCCGCCCCGTCAAAGCCCTCACCGAGGGTCTGACCAAGACGGGTGGCCGGAACAATACCGGGCGCGTCACGATGTGGCACAAGGGTGGCGGCGCGAAACGCCTCTACCGTATCGTCGACTTCAAGCGTCGCAAATTCGATGTTCCGGCAACCGTCGAGCGTATCGAATACGATCCCAACCGCACCGCATTCATCGCGCTGGTGAAATACCAGGACGGCGAGCTGGCCTATATCCTGGCCCCGCAGCGCCTGGCCGTGGGCGACACCGTGATCGCCGGCGCGAAGCAGGACATCAAGCCGGGCAACGCGATGCCGTTCTCGGGCATGCCGATCGGCACGATCGTGCACAACGTCGAGCTGAAGCCCGGCAAGGGCGGCCAGCTGGCGCGTGCCGCGGGCACCTATGCCCAGTTCGTCGGCCGTGACGGTGGCTATGCGCAGATCCGCCTCTCGTCGGGCGAGCTGCGTCTGGTGCGCCAGGAATGCATGGCGACCATCGGCGCGGTTTCGAATGCCGACCACTCGAACCAGAACCTCGGCAAGGCCGGCCGCAAGCGCCACATGGGCGTGCGTCCGACCGTTCGCGGTGTTGCCATGAACCCGATCGACCACCCGCATGGCGGTGGTGAAGGCCGCACCTCTGGTGGCCGTCACCCGGTTACCCCGTGGGGCAAGGGCACCAAGGGCAACAAGACCCGCTCGAACAAGAAGACGGACAAATACATTCTCCGTTCGCGCAACGCTAAGAAGGGTCGTTAAGATATGGCACGTTCTGTTTGGAAAGGCCCTTTCGTCGACGCCTATCTGCTGAAGAAAGCGGAAAAGGCGCGCGCGTCGGGCAAAGGCGATGTGATCAAGATCTGGTCGCGTCGTTCGACCATCCTGCCGCAATTCGTGGGCCTCACCTTCGGGGTCTACAACGGTCAGAAGCACATCCCGGTGAACGTCACCGAAGAGATGATCGGCCAGAAGTTCGGTGAGTATTCGCCGACCCGGACCTATTACGGTCACGCCGCCGACAAGAAAGCCAAGAGGAAGTAATCGTCATGGGTAAGGAACAAAATCCGCGCCGCGTGGCGGACAACGAGGCAATGGCGAAAACGCGCATGCTTCGCACCTCGCCGCAAAAGCTCAATCTCGTCGCCGGCATGATCCGCGGCAAGAAGGTGGAAAAGGCCCTGGCCGACCTGACCTTCTCGAAGAAGCGGATCGCCGAAGACGTGAAGAAATGCCTGCAATCGGCGATCGCCAATGCGGAAAACAATCACGGTCTGGATGTCGACAACCTCGTGGTTGCCGAAGCCTGGGTCGGCAAGAACCTGGTGATGAAGCGCGGCCGTCCGCGGGCGCGTGGCCGGTTCGGCAAGATCATGAAGCCGTTTTCGGAAATCACCATCAAGGTGCGTCAGATCGAGGAGCAAGCGTAATGGGTCAGAAGGTTAATCCGATCGGCATGCGCCTTCAGGTCAACCGCACCTGGGACAGCCGCTGGTTCGCCGACAGCAAGGACTACGGCAACCTGCTTCTTGAAGACATCAAGATGCGCGACTTCATCCACGCCGAGGCCAAGCAGGCCGGTGTGAGCCGCGTCATCATCGAGCGTCCGCACAAGAAGTGCCGCGTGACCATCCATGCCGCGCGTCCGGGCGTGATCATCGGCAAGAAAGGCGCCGATATCGAAACCCTGCGCAAGAAGCTGGCGAACTTCACCAGCTCGGAGCTGCACCTCAACATCGTCGAAGTGCGCAAGCCCGAGCTTGACGCCCAGCTGGTCGCGGAATCGATCGCGCAGCAGCTTGAGCGCCGCGTCTCGTTCCGTCGCGCGATGAAACGCGCGGTGCAGAACGCGATGCGCATGGGTGCGCTTGGCATCCGGGTGAACGTGTCGGGCCGTCTGGGCGGCGCCGAGATCGCGCGGACCGAGTGGTACCGCGAAGGTCGCGTTCCGCTGCACACGCTGCGCGCGGATATCGACTATGCGCTGTCCGAAGCCTCGACCCCTTACGGGATCATCGGGGTGAAGGTCTGGATCTTCAAAGGCGAGATCATGGAACATGATCCGCAAGCACGCGACCGCAAGGCCGCCGAGGCCCAGGAAGGCCCGGCGCCGCGTGGCCCGCGTCGCGACGCGCGCTGAGGAGTGTGAACAATGCTGCAACCGAAACGCACCAAGTTCCGCAAGATGCACAAGGGCCGGATTCACGGTGAGGCCAAAGGCGGCTTCAACCTGAACTTCGGGTCCTTCGCGCTGAAAGCGACCGAGCCCGAGCGTGTGACGGCGCGCCAGATCGAAGCGGCCCGCCGCGCGATCACCCGCCACATGAAGCGTCAGGGCCGTGTCTGGATCCGCGTCTTCCCGGATACTCCGGTCTCCTCGAAGCCGACCGAAGTCCGGATGGGTAAAGGTAAGGGTTCCGTCGACTACTGGGCGGCCAAGGTGAAACCGGGCCGGATCATGTTCGAGATCGACGGCGTGTCCGAAACGATCGCCCGCGAGGCCCTGCGCCTTGGCGCGAACAAGCTTCCGGTCATGACCCGTATCGTCGCCCGCGAAGACTGGTAAGTCTTCAGGCCAAAGCAACACCGGAACCCCGGGGATCATCCCGGGGTTCCGTTTTTCCGAGAATCGTCTTGCCACATTAGGACCGGGGTGGTAATGCCCGCGGGTCCGGCGACGGGGATCCCTCCCTGACGCGGGGCAGACATAACCCACCAGGCGCAGGGTCACCCGCTTCGGGGCCCTCTGGTGCCAAGAAAGGACCATGGGATGAACGCCCAAGAACTCAAGGCGAAATCGCCTGATGAGCTGCGTGACCAGCTCGTCGCTCTGAAGAAGGAAGCCTTCAACCTTCGCTTCCAGCAGGCCACCGGTCAGCTTGAGAACACCGCCCGCATGCGCGCCGTCCGCCGTGACGTTGCCCGCGTGAAGACGGTTCTGAACCAAAAAGCCGCTGAAGCCGCGAACTGAGGAGTTTCCGAGAATGCCCAAACGTATCCTGCAAGGCACCGTGACTTCGGACAAGAACGACCAGACGATCACCGTCCTGGTCGAGCGCCGGTTCAAGCACCCGCTGCTGCAAAAGACCGTCCGGAAGTCGAAGAAATACCGGGCGCATGACGCCAACAACCAGTTCAAGGTTGGCGACACGGTCCGCATCGAAGAATGCGCGCCGATGTCGAAGACGAAACGCTGGACCGTCGTGGTCGAGGCCTGAGGCCGAGATCGCGATCCCAGCTTGAACGAAACCCTGGGGAACGTCCCCAAAGGTCGGGAGAAACCAAATGATCCAGATGCAGACCAATCTGGATGTTGCTGACAACTCCGGCGCACGCCGGGTTCAGTGCATCAAGGTTCTGGGTGGTTCGCACCGTCGCTATGCGTCGGTGGGCGACATCATTGTCGTATCCGTCAAGGAAGCCATCCCGCGCGGTCGCGTGAAGAAAGGCGATGTCCGCAAGGCCGTCGTCGTGCGCACCGCCAAGGAAGTTCGCCGTGAAGACGGCACCGCAATCCGCTTTGACCGCAACGCCGCCGTCATCCTGAACAACCAGGGCGAACCGGTCGGCACCCGTATCTTCGGGCCGGTCGTGCGTGAGCTGCGCGCGAAGAACTTCATGAAGATCATCTCGCTTGCGCCGGAGGTGCTGTAATGGCTGCGAAACTTCGCAAGGGCGACAAGGTCGTCGTGCTCGCCGGCAAGGACAAGGGCAAGCAGGGTGAGATCACCACCGTTCTCCCCAAAGAGAACAAGGCCATCGTCGATGGTATCAACGTGGCGATCCGCCATCAGCGTCAGACGCAGGCCCAGCAGGGCGGCCGCGTGGCCAAGGCCATGCCGATCGACCTGTCGAACCTTGCCCTGATGGACAAGAACGGCAAGGCCACCCGCGTCGGCTTCCGCGAGGAAGACGGCAAGAAGGTGCGTTTCGCCAAGACCACGGGGGAGGTGCTCTGATGCTGGATCAAGCAACCTATACGCCGCGCCTGAAAACTCTTTACAAAGAGACGATCCGCGCTGCCCTGAAGGAAGAGTTCGGGTTCAAGAACGACATGCAGATCCCGCGTCTGGACAAGATCGTCCTGAACATGGGTGTCGGCGAAGCCGTGAAGGACACCAAGAAGGTCAAGCAGGCCTCGGAAGAGCTGTCGCTCATTGCCGGTCAGAAGGCTGTCATCACGAAGGCCAAGAAGTCGATCGCCGGCTTCCGCGTCCGTGAGGAAATGCCGCTTGGCACCAAGGTGACGCTGCGTGGCGACCGGATGTATGAATTCCTCGACCGTCTGATCAACATTGCGCTGCCGCGCGTGCGCGACTTCCGCGGCGTGAAGGGGTCTTCGTTCGACGGCCGTGGCAACTACGCGATGGGCCTCAAGGAGCACATCGTGTTCCCGGAAATCGACTTCGACAAGGTCGACGAGGTTCTGGGCATGGACATCATCATCTGCACCACCGCATCGAAAGACGCGGAAGCGAAGGCGCTGTTGAAGCATTTCAACATGCCGTTCAACAGCTGATCGCGGGGAGAGAAGACCACATGGCAAAGAAATCCATGATTGAACGCGAAGTGAAGCGTCAGCGCCTGGTGAACAAGTTCGCCGGCAAGCGCGCCGCACTCAAGGCGGTCATCGAAGACCAGGACCGTCCGATGGAAGAGCGCTTCAAGGCGACTCTGAAACTGGCGGAACTGCCCCGCAACTCGTCGGCCGTCCGTCTGCACAACCGGTGCCAGCTGACCGGCCGTCCCCATGCTTACTACCGTAAGCTCAAACTCTCGCGGATCATGCTGCGCGACCTGGCCTCCTTCGGCCAGATCCCCGGCATGGTGAAGTCGAGCTGGTAAGGAGATCGGGAAATGTCGATGAACGATCCTCTCGGCGATATGCTGACCCGCATCCGCAACGCGCAGATGCGCGGCAAATCCACCGTCCGCACGCCGGCTTCGAAGCTGCGCGCCTGGGTTCTGGATGTGCTGGCGGCGGAAGGCTACATTCGCGGTTACGAGAACACGACGGGTGCCGATGGCCACCCCGAGCTTGAAATCAGCCTGAAGTATTTCGAAGGCACCCCGGTGATCCGCGAACTCAAGCGCGTGTCCACCCCGGGCCGCCGAGTTTATGCTTCGGTCAAGGACATTCCGACGGTCCGTCAGGGCCTGGGTGTGTCGATCGTCTCCACGCCGAAAGGCGTCATGTCGGACGCGGCTGCACGCACTGCCAATGTTGGCGGTGAAGTGCTCTGCACCGTGTTCTAAGGAGGGCAGGATGTCTCGTATTGGCAAGAAGCCCGTCGAACTGCCGAAGGGCGTAAGCGCTTCGGTCAGCGGCCAGACGGTGGAAATGAAGGGGCCGAAAGGCACCCGTTCCTTCACCGCTACGGATGATGTGACGATCACGCTGGAAGACAACGTGGTCACGGTGAAACCGCGCGGCACCTCGAAGCGGGCCCGCCAGCAATGGGGCATGACCCGCTCCATGCTGGAGAACCTCGCTGTCGGCGTGTCCGAAGGCTTCAAGAAAGAGCTCGAGATCCAGGGCGTGGGCTACCGCGCCGCGATGCAGGGCAATGTTCTGAAGCTTCAGCTTGGCTACAGCCACGAAGTCAACTTCGAGGTTCCGGCCGGGGTGACCGTCACCGCTCCGAAGCAAACCGAAATCGTTGTGGAAGGCATCGACCAGCAGGTTGTCGGTCAGGTTGCCGCGAATATCCGCGAGTGGCGCCGTCCCGAGCCCTACAAGGGCAAAGGCATCCGCTACAAGGGCGAATATGTCTTCCGCAAGGAAGGCAAGAAGAAGTAAGGGGCGCGAAAATGGCGAACACCAAGAGAGATCTGTTCCTCAAGCGCCGCCTGCGCGTTCGGAACAAACTGCGGTCGATGGCCAACGGGCGTGCGCGCCTGTCGGTTCACCGCTCGTCGAAGAACATCAGCGTTCAGCTGATCGACGACGTCAACGGCGTGACCATCGCTTCGGCGTCGAGCCTGGAAAAGGGGCTTGGCATCGTGGGCAAGAACAACGTCGAAGCGGCGGCCAAGATCGGCGCGGCGATTGCCGAGCGTGCCAAGAAAGCCGGTGTCGAAGAGTGCTATTTCGACCGCGGCGGCTTCCTGTTCCACGGGAAGATCAAGGCGCTTGCCGATGCGGCCCGCGAAGGCGGTCTGAAGTTCTGATACTGGCGGGGGACGTCCGCGTCCCCCCGATGATCCGGGGCCGCCCCGCCCTTGCCTTGCGCATCCGGGCCGGCCACCAGGATTGGATGTAACGGCGTGAGACCACGCCATCACGAAAGGAATGCCTTATGGCAGAACGTGAAAACCGCCGGGGCCGCCGCGAAGAGCGCGAGGAAACCCCGGAATTCGCCGATCGTCTGGTTGCGATCAACCGCGTGTCGAAAACCGTGAAGGGTGGTAAACGCTTTGGCTTCGCCGCGCTTGTCGTGGTGGGTGACCAGCGTGGCCGCGTGGGCTTTGGCAAGGGCAAGGCGAAAGAAGTGCCCGAGGCGATCCGCAAGGCGACCGAGCAGGCAAAACGCTCGCTCGTGCGTGTGCCGCTGCGCGACGGGCGCACGCTGCACCACGACATGGAAGGCCGCCACGGTGCGGGCAAGGTCGTGATGCGCACCGCCCCCGCCGGGACCGGGATCATCGCCGGCGGCCCGATGCGTGCCGTGTTCGAGATGCTGGGCGTTCAGGATGTCGTTGCGAAATCGCTCGGCTCGCAGAACCCCTACAACATGATCCGTGCCACCATCGACGGCCTCAAGAAGGAAGCCTCGCCCCGTTCGGTCGCGCAGCGTCGCGGCAAGAAGGTGGCGGACATCCTCAAGAAGCCCGAAGCCGAAACCACCGACGCGTAAGGAGCGAGAGACATGGCCAAGAAAACCATCGTCGTGAAGCAGATCGCTTCCGCCGCCCGCCGTCCGGCCATCCAGGCCGCGACGCTGAAAGGCCTCGGCCTTGGCAAGATCAACCGCACCCGCGAGCTGGAGGATACCCCCTCGGTGCGCGGCATGGTCAACAAGATCCCGCATCTGGTGACCATCGTGGAAGACAAGGGCTGAGCCTTCGGGCCTGTGACTGTCAGAACGTCCCGGTCGAAAGGCCGGGACGTTTTTCATTGAACGCCATTCTGCACAGGGAAAGTTCCATGGACCTCAAGCAACAGCAGGCGGAAACCGCAAAGATCTTCCGCGAGATCGCGGCGATGGAGCCCTTGCCCGCCCGTGCCCGGATCGCGTTCCAGTTCCTGGCCGAGGATGGCGCGGCCGACTGGGATGCCTTCGCCGAGGTCGCCGCTGCCGCCGGTTATGCCGTCGAGGGCTTCGAGGCGCAGGACGACGAGGACGAAGATTGCCTTGAGATCACCACCCCCGATCTGGACCTGACCCTTGAAACCCTGTGGGCCCATGAAGAGAAGCTGACCCTTCTGGGTGCCGTCCACGGGTTCTACGCCGATGGCTGGGGATTCGTTGGGGCGTGACGGCACGGCCGGTTTCGCCGGGTCCACTTGGGAAGACGGGGATGCCGAAAGCGGCGCCGGGCAATGTGCAGCGGGATGGATGCGTTGCAGGGGCCGCGTGCGGCGCAGGGCCGGCGCGCGCCATGCGACATCGGGTTTGTTCCACGACCGCCCGCCAGTGTGATAGGCCATGGACGTATTCTGAAAACGCATTGGCAGGGAAAATGATGACGCAAGAGGTCTGGGTCAGCTCGGTGATGACTGAGGGGAGTGTCGGCGACAAGCAAGGGATCCGCGAGAAATACTACGGCGAGGACTGGGCGCCTCCGACGATCATTCTTGGCGTCCCTCCCAAACATGTGCTTGCCGCGATTCACCGCCATTACGACGGTCACACCCTGACGCGCGAAGAGTTCACCGAGGCAATTTATGTTTTTGATGAAAAACGCTGGGCGCGGCAGAAGGACCTGTTCATGGCCGACGGTTTCTATGCCGTGCGGGGCAAGCTGGCCGAAGTGCTCAAGCAGTTCGACCTGGGCGAGGGCGGGCTGATCGAATTCCCGATCTACCAGGCCGACAAGGTCACCCCGCTGCCGGGGCCTTTCTATCTGCTCAATTTCGGCTGCATCAAGGACAGCGTGGTGATCGAGCAGTGCCAGAAGCTGCGCCACGTGTTCAAAAAGGAAATCGTCGGCTACGACAAATGGGGCGCTTCCAACCTCGCGGACGGCGATATCGCCGCCACCGCCGCGGCGCTGGAGGGGCTGGATCTGTGGTTCGAGTCCAAGCTTGACAAAAAGATCTTCATGAGCGGGCGGCTGCATGACGCGATTGTGGCGGCAAAGATCAAGGTGAACTTCCAGTTCGCGCAGGCGCGGATCGTCTGAGGCATGGGCGGGCGATCAAGCGCCTTGACCCTTCCGCCCCATCCCCGCTATACGCCCCCGGTGGCCCCTTGGGCCATGGAATCAACAAGAAACGCCGCGTGTGCCCCTCTGTCGCTTGTGGGGGCATTTCCGGCAAAGGAGAAGCGACATGAAACTGCATGAACTGCGCGACAACGAAGGCGCTGCCCGCAAGAAGAAACGCGTGGCGCGCGGCCCGGGTTCGGGCAAGGGCAAGACCGCCGGCCGCGGCATCAAGGGTCAGAAATCGCGCTCGGGCGTGGCTCTGAACGGCTATGAAGGCGGCCAGATGCCGCTTTACCGCCGCCTGCCGAAGCGCGGCTTCACCAAGCCGAACGCGAAATCCTTCGCGGTCGTGAACCTCGGCCTGATCGAGAAGTTCATCGCCGAAGGCAAGCTTGACGCGAAAGCCGAAATCTCCGAGGAGGCGCTGGTCGCATCGGGCCTCGTGCGCCGCAAGCTGGACGGTATCCGCGTTCTGGCCAAGGGCGAGATCAAGTCGAAGGTCACGCTGAACGTGACCGGCGCCTCCAAGGCGGCCATCGAGGCCGTCGAGAAAGCCGGTGGCAAGCTGACCGTTGTGGCTGCCGCGGCTGAATAAGCGGTTGTAGGCAGGGCTTGGCCCGCTTACATAGGCAACAGTTTTCCAAGCGCCGCCGACCGGGAAACGGTTCGGCGGCGCTGACATGAAAGAGACAGGGCAAATGGCATCTGCTGCAGAGCAAATGGCGGCGAACCTCAGCTGGGGCGCCCTCGGCAAGGCGACCGAGCTTCGCCAGCGAATTTTCTTCACGATCGGCCTGCTGATCATCTACCGCCTGGGCACCTATATCCCGGTTCCGGGGATCGACACGGCCGCCCTCAAGGAGTTCATGGAAGGCGCGGCCGCCGGGCTTGGCGGCATCCTGTCGATGTTCACCGGCGGCGCGCTTGGCCGCATGGGGATCTTCGCGCTCGGGATCATGCCCTATATCTCGGCCTCGATCATCGTGCAGCTTCTGACGGCCATGGTGCCCTCGCTGGAGCAGATGAAGAAGGAAGGCGAGCAGGGCCGCAAGAAGATCAACCAGATCACGCGCTACGGCACCGTGGCGCTGGCGCTGTTCCAGGCCTGGGGCCTGGCCGTCAGCCTCGAGGCGGGCGATCTGGCGCATGATCCGGGCCTGTTCTTCAAGCTTTCGGTCGTGGTCACGCTGGTGGGCGGGACGATGTTCCTGATGTGGCTGGGCGAGCAGATCACCGCGCGCGGCATCGGCAACGGCATCTCGCTGATCATCTTCGTGGGCATCGTGGCCGAGATCCCGGCCGCGCTTGCGCTGTTCTTCAGCCAGGGCCGTTCGGGCGCGATCCCGACCCCGGTCATCCTGGGCGTGATCGTGATGGTCGTCGCGGTGATCGGGTTCGTGGTCTTCATGGAGCGCGCGCTGCGCAAGATCCATATCCAGTATCCGCGCCGCCAGGTTGGCATGAAGGTCTATGACGGCGGCTCCTCTCACCTGCCGATCAAGGTGAACCCGGCAGGCGTGATCCCGGCGATCTTCGCCTCGTCGCTGCTGCTGCTGCCGACCACGATCTCGACCTTCTCGGGCGCGCAGACCGGGCCGATCATGTCGACGATTCTGGCCTATTTCGGCCCCGGCCAGCCGCTTTATCTGCTGTTCTTCACGGCGATGATCGTGTTCTTCGCTTATTTCTACACCGCGAACGTATCGTTCAAATCGGACGATGTGGCCGAGAACCTGAAGAATCAAGGCGGCTTCATTCCGGGCATTCGCCCTGGCAAGAAGACCGAGGATTATCTCGACTATGTCGTGGCGCGCGTCCTGGTGCTCGGCTCGGCCTATCTGGCGGCCGTCTGCCTTCTGCCCGAGATCCTGCGTTCGCAGCTGTCGATCCCGTTCTATTTCGGTGGCACCTCGGTGCTGATCGTGGTTTCGGTCACGATGGACACGATCAACCAGATCCAGTCGCATCTTCTGGCGCACCAGTATGAGGGGCTGATCGAGAAGTCGCAGCTGCGCGGCAAGAAGAAATCCGGCGGCAAGAAAGCCCCCGCGCGGCGCTGATACGGGAAGACGCAGGCTCATGACGAACATCATCCTTCTGGGACCGCCCGGCGCGGGCAAGGGAACGCAGGCGCGCCGGCTGGTGGAAGGGCGGGGCATGGTCCAGCTGTCCACCGGCGACATGCTGCGCGAGGCGATGGCCTCGGGCACCGAGATGGGCAGGAAGGTTTCCGATGTCATGAGCCGCGGAGAGCTGGTCACCGATGAGATCGTGATCGGCCTGATCGAGGAAAAGATCGCCGGTGCGGCGGGCGCCGGCTTCATCTTCGACGGCTTCCCGCGCACCCTGCCGCAGGCCGATGCGCTTGGCGATCTGCTGGCGCGCACGGGCCAGGCCCTTGATGCGGTGATCGAGATGCGGGTGGATGACGCGGCGCTTGTCGCGCGGATCACCGGCCGCTTCACCTGCGGAAATTGCGGAGAGGTCTATCACGACGCAACGAAGCCCACGGCCAGGCCGGGGGTCTGCGACGTTTGCGGCTCGACCGATCTGCGGCGCCGGGCGGATGACAACGAAGACAGCCTGCGCCAGCGTCTGATGGAATATTACAAGAAGACCTCGCCGCTGATCGGCTATTACTATGCGCTTGGCAAGCTGCGCACGGTCGACGGGCTGGCGGCGATCGACGCGGTCGGGGACGGGATTTCGGCCATCCTGGACGGGGCGGGCGGATAAGCCTCGGGCGGCGCTTGACCTTCCGGGAAAATCCCTCTAGGTCACGTCGTCTCGGAAGAGAATCGTTGCGGAGACCGGGTTTTCCCACCCGCCGGAACGATGAGCGGCCCGAAGCACTGCTTTCGGGCCTTCTGTTGTGAAAAAAGGTTCTGGGGTTACGGAACCGCAACGAAAAGGAACATACGCGTGGCACGTATTGCTGGCGTCAACATCCCGACGGGGAAACGCGTCCCCATCGCCTTGACCTACATCACCGGGATCGGATCCCATGTCGCGGAACAGATCTGCGAAGCCGTGGGCATCGACCGCACCCGTCGCGTGAACGAGCTTTCGGATGCCGAAGTGCTCGCGATCCGCGAACATATCGACGCGAACTACACCGTCGAGGGCGACCTGCGCCGCGAAACGCAGATCAACATCAAGCGCCTGATGGACCTTGGCTGCTATCGCGGCCTGCGCCATCGTCGCAACCTGCCCGTGCGCGGTCAGCGCACCCACACCAACGCCCGCACCCGCAAGGGCCCGGCGAAGCCGATCGCCGGCAAGAAGAAGTAAGGGGAGGGTTGAGATATGGCTCGTGACAAGACCCGCGTGAAGCGCAAGGAGCGCAAGAACATCGCCGCTGGCGTCGTTCATGTGAACTCGTCCTTCAACAACACCAAGATCCTGATCTCGGACGTTCAGGGCAACGCGATCTCGTGGTCCTCGTCGGGGACGATGGGGTTCAAGGGCTCGCGCAAGTCGACGCCCTACGCGGCCCAGATGGCTGCCGAGGATGCGGCCCGCAAGGCGCAAGAGCATGGCATGAAGACCGTCGAGGTCGAAGTGCAAGGCCCCGGTTCGGGCCGTGAAAGCGCGCTGCGCGCCTTGGCCGCGGTGGGTCTGAACATCACTTCGATCCGCGACGTGACGCCGATCGCGCATAACGGCTGTCGTCCGCCGAAGCGCCGTCGCGTCTGACGCAACTTTTCTGCCCCCGGGCCGCGCGATCGCCGCGCGGCCCGGGGTCTTTTCGCATTTAACCTCGGGCGTCCCCGGCTTACGGACATGGGCTTGGGACAGGAATGGAGGCGAACGCATGATCCACAAGAATTGGGCAGAGCTTATCAAGCCGACGCAGCTTGACGTGAAGCCGGGTTCGGACCCGCAGCGTCAGGCGACGGTGATGGCCGAACCGCTCGAGCGCGGCTTCGGCCTGACGCTCGGCAACGCGCTGCGCCGCGTGCTGATGTCCTCGCTGCAAGGCGCGGCCATCACCTCGGTGCAGATCGACAACGTCCTGCACGAGTTTTCCAGCGTGGCCGGTGTGCGTGAAGACGTCACCGACATTGTGCTGAACCTGAAGGGCGTCGCGCTGAAGATGGAAGTGGAAGGGCCGAAGCGCCTGACGATCTCGGCGAAGGGGCCGGGGATCGTGACCGCCGGCGATATTTCCGAAACCAACGGGATCGAGGTTCTGAACAAGGACCATGTGATCTGCCACCTCGACGAGGGCGCCGATTTCTTCTGCGAACTGACCGTCAACACCGGCAAGGGCTATGTCGCCGCCGACAAGAACCGCCCCGAGGATGCGCCGATAGGCCTGATCCCGATCGACGCGATCTATTCGCCGGTCAAGAAGGTGGCCTATGAGGTGCAGCCCACCCGCGAGGGCCAGGTGCTGGACTATGACAAGCTGACGATGAAGGTGGAAACCGACGGCTCGCTGAGCCCCGAGGACGCCGTGGCCTTCGCCGCGCGCATCCTGCAGGACCAGCTGTCGATCTTCGTCAACTTCGAAGAGCCGGAATCGGCGACCAAGGGCGAGGCCGACGAAGGGCTGGAATTCAACCCGCTGCTTCTGAAGAAGGTCGACGAACTGGAGCTTTCGGTCCGCTCGGCGAACTGCCTGAAGAACGACAACATCGTCTATATCGGCGACCTGATCCAGAAGACCGAAGCCGAGATGCTGCGCACCCCGAACTTTGGCCGCAAGTCGCTGAACGAGATCAAGGAAGTGCTCTCGGGCATGGGCCTGCATCTCGGGATGGAAGTCGAAGACTGGCCGCCGGAGAACATCGAGGATCTGGCCAAGCGCTTCGAAGACCAGTTCTGATTGACAAGGACGGGGGCGGTCGGCTAGACGGCCCCCGGAAAATGCCCGGATTGCCGGGGAACCTTGGGCAATGATGCCCCAACGACGCGGGTCCAACGCAGACCTGCAACACAAAGTATAACGCACGATAGGAGATTCCCATGCGTCACGCCCGTGGCTACCGCCGCCTCAACCGCACCCATGAGCACCGCAAGGCGCTGTTTTCCAACATGGCCGGCTCGCTGATCGAGCACGAGCAGATCAAGACCACCCTGCCCAAGGCCAAGGAACTGCGCCCGATCATCGAAAAGCTGATCACCCTTGCCAAGCGCGGCGATCTGCATGCCCGCCGTCAGGCGGCCGCCCAGCTCAAGCAGGACAAGGATGTCGCGAAGCTTTTCGAGATCCTCGGTCCGCGCTACAAGGACCGCAACGGCGGTTATACCCGCGTTCTGAAAGCGGGCTTCCGTTACGGCGACATGGCCCCGATGGCCATTATCGAATTCGTCGAGCGTGACCCGGCCGCCAAAGGCGCCGCCGACAAGGCCCGCCTCGAGGCGGAATCCGCCGAAGATTGATCCGGCAGATCCCTGGAGCGACCGAAAACCCCGCTGACCGGCGGGGTTTTCCTATGTCTGACGTAAGGGAAGGCCTGGTTTTCCGGAGGTTTTGCGACCCCATATGTTAAGGTGGCTCAGGTGGGTGTCCTGCGGCGTGATGCGGCGCGGACAGGCTGATTTTCTGGAGATAGAGGAAGGGACGAAAGCGGCTTGGCTGCGTCTAACTGCCCATAAAACTTATTAAAATAAAGTTGACGCCGACAACAGCAACTTGTCTAAAAAGATATGTCCATTCAAAGCAGAATCGATCTGAAGCTTAAAGAATTGGGGCCTTTGGCCCCTCTGGGGTTCTTTATTGGGCTGCACATCCGTTTCACTTCACCGCTGATGACCTTCCAGACCTATGACAAGGCCTGGTTGGATCATTACACGGAAAACGGGTTCGTGCTTCGTGATCCGATGACCGCGTGGGGCTTCAGCTCTACCGGTGCGATCCGTTGGGATGACCCGCGTCTGCCAGACCCGTTTCATCTTTTTCGTGAAGCGGCGAAGTTTGGCCTGAAGTTCGGCGTCACGATTTCCTGTGGTCCGATCAAATCTCGGACGATTGCCAGCTTTTCGCGCGGCGACAGGAACTTCACCGACAACGAGATCGCCAGGCTGCGGGCGTTGGTTTACGAATTGCACGACATGACAGAACCCCCCACGGAACTGACCAAAGCACAGGTCGAGGCGCTGAAGTGTATCGCGGGGGGCGATCGGCATGCAGCAGCGGCGGCGAAGCTGGGTATCTCTGAAAGTGCGCTGAAGGCACGCCTGATTTCCGCAAGGGACAGGTTGATGGCGCGCACCACGGCAGAGGCGATCCAGCGCGCCAAGGATTACCGTTTGCTCTGAGGCTATGGCTGCCCTCCGCAAGGATTGACTTTACTACCAACCCTGCAGGAGGCTGACATGCAGACTACTACCCTTGCTTTTGACAACATCCACAACCACGGGGAGCTGTTCGCGAACATGCTTCGCGCTCGGCGCGAGCTGTTTATCGTGCACAACAAATGGAACCTTCCCGAGGCCCTGGGCATGGAATACGACCAGTATGACACGCCCGCCAGCCGCTGGGTTGTCGTGCATGACGAACTTGGCCGTGTTCTGGCCGGCAACCGCCTGACTCCGACCACGACCAAATGCGGCATCTACACCTACATGATCCGCGATGCACAGCGCGGCTTGCTGGAGACGATCCCCTCGCACCTGCTTTATGAAGAGGCGCCGGTGGCCGAAACGGTCTGGGAAAGCTCGCGCCTGTTCGTGGCGCATGACGTGCCGGCCGCGATGCGGCGCAAGGTGCACGCCAAGCTGGTTATGGAGCTGGGCAACGCGGCGCGCCGCCTTGGCGCGACCTCGTGCCTGACGCTGCTGAATGCGAACTGGCCGCGTTGGGCGGGGCGGGTCGGCGTTCACATGACGGCGATGGGGCCCGTGATGAACATCGACGGGATCGACAACCAGGTCGTGTCGATGGACTTCTCGCAGAACCTGCACTGAGGTATGACATACAGACGCCACCGGAAACCCGGTGGCGTCGACCTGAGACACAATTGCCGGTTGACTGCCTTCGCAGCAGCCTGTCTATAAATATCATGACGTTGAGCAAAGAGATCAGTGCACTTTTGGCAGAGTTGGACGCGATGGCCCCCTGCGGCTATTCGGCGGGTCTTCATATCCGCTTCGCCACGCCGCTCCTGTTCGAAAGCACCTATCCGGCGGCATGGCTCAAGCAATATAACGACAACGCTTATTATCTGCGTGATCCGGTGGTGTTCTGGGGGATCGGCGTTGCTGGTGCCACCCGCTGGAGCGCGATCCCGATGCCCGATCCGTTCAAGGTAATGAAACAGGCCGCAAGCCACGGGATGAATTACGGGGCGGTTTGTTCCTACGGGCCGATGACCTCGCGATCAATCGTCGGTATCGCGCGCTCGGATCGAGAATTCAGCGACGCCGAGATGGAACAACTGACAGATATTACCGCACGCCTGCACATCGCGGCGAAACCGCCGTCAGAGCTGACCACAGCGCAGATCGAGGCGTTGCAATGTATTGCGAACGGGGATCGTCACACTGCTGCCGCCGCCAAACTCGGAATATCTGAAAGTGCTTTCAAGGCTCGACTGAAGTCCGCACGAATCCGCCTCGAAGCGCGCACCACCTCCGAAGCGGTGCGAAAGGCTCGGGAATACCGCATGCTTTAAGCTGTGTGGCGCCTCGTCTGAACGGTTTCTCAACCCCGGAAGGAGGCACTACCATGGAAGTCACTACGCTCTCTTACACCAACATGCACAACTATGGCGAGCTTTTCGCGAATATGTTTCGCGCCAGGCATCGCACGTTCATTCAGCAAAACAAGTGGGACCTGCCCGAGGCCGACGGGATGGAGTTCGACCAATACGACACGCCGGCCAGTCGCTGGGTGGCGGTGCACGAACATGGTGAGGTTCTGGCCGGTGTGCGCCTGACGCCGACGACGCATCGCTGCGGGATCTATTCCTACATGATCCGCGACGCGCAGCGGGGGCTGTTGTCCTCGATCCCGTCGGACCTGCTGTTCGACGATGCGCCGGTTGCCCCCCATATCTGGGAAAGCTCGCGCGTGTTCGTGTCGCACAGCGTGCCGGCCAATCTGCGGCTGCGGGTGCAGATGCAACTGATCCACGAGATGGTGATCTCGGCGCGCAGTTTCGGGGCCAGCATGGTGCTGGGGCTGATCCCCGAACATTCGCCCCGCCTGGCGCGGCGGGTGGGGCTGGATTGCGTGGCGGCAGGGCCGGTGATGGATTTCGGCGGCTCGCGCAGCGTCTGCGTCAACATCAACATGGCGACCAAGATGCACTGATGCCGGTGCGGCCGGGGCTTTCCCGGTCGCTTCGGTGGCGCTAGGAAGGGGTATGACGGACCTGTTCGACATGTCGCCCTCTTCTGCCCGGCCCGAGGCCCCGCGCCCGCTGGCCGACCGGATACGCCCGCAGCGCCTGTCCGATGTGATCGGGCAGGCCCATGTGCTTGGCCCTGATGGGCCGCTTGGCGCGATGCTGACGGCGGGGTCTCTGTCGTCGCTGATCCTGTGGGGGCCGCCGGGCGTGGGCAAGACCACGATCGCGCGGCTTCTGGCGGATGGCACCGATCGCGCCTTCATCCAGATCTCGGCGATCTTCACCGGCGTTCCCGAGCTGCGCAAGGTGTTCGAGGCGGCAAAACTGCGCCAAACCCAAGGGCGGGGTACCCTGCTGTTCGTGGACGAGATCCACCGCTTCAACAAGGCCCAGCAGGACAGTTTCCTGCCGCATATGGAGGATGGCACCATCCTTCTTGTCGGCGCCACGACCGAGAATCCGAGTTTCGAGCTGAACGCCGCCCTTCTCAGCCGTGCGCAGGTCATCGTGCTGGAGCGGCTGGACCTTGCGGATCTGGAACGCCTTGCGCAGCGCGCCGAGAAGGTGCTGGACCGCCCCCTGCCGCTCAGGGCGCCGGCACGCGAGGCGCTGCTGGAAATGGCAGATGGCGATGGCCGCGCGCTTCTGAACCTGATCGAGCAGGTGATGGCGTGGAAGGTGGCCGAGCCCCTCGATACCGAGGCGCTTGGCCAGCGGCTGATGCGCCGCGCGGCGAAATACGACAAGTCGGGGGACGAGCATTACAACCTGATCTCGGCGCTGCACAAATCGGTGCGCGGCTCTGACCCGGATGCGGCGCTTTACTGGTATGCGCGCATGCTCGAAGGGGGCGAGGATCCGCGCTATCTTGCGCGGCGGCTGGTGCGCATGGCGGTCGAGGATATCGGGTTGGCCGATCCGCAGGCGCAGACCCAGTGCCTGCACGCATGGGAAACCTATGAACGCCTTGGCAGCCCGGAAGGGGAACTGGCGCTTGCGCAGGCGGTGATCTACCTCGCGCTCGCGCCCAAGTCGAATGCGGGATATGTGGCCTACAAGGCGGCCCGCGCCGAGGCGCGCCGCACCGGGTCCGAACCCCCGCCCAAGCACATCCTGAACGCGCCCACCAGGCTCATGTCCGAGCAGGGCTATGGCGCGGGCTATGCCTATGACCACGATGCCGAGGACGGGTTTTCGGGCCAGAACTACTTTCCCGAAACGATGCGCCGCCCGGTCCTTTACCAGCCTGTCGAGCGCGGCTTTGAGCGCGAGTTGAAAAAGCGCCTCGAATGGTTCGCGCGCCTGCGGGAGAAGCGCGGCGGTTGACTTTGCCCCCGTGGCGCGCAAAGGAAGCCGGATGATCCAGACCCTTCTTGGCGTGGCGCTTGGCGGCGCATTGGGCGCATCCGCGCGGTATCTTGTTAACGTGGCGATGCCGCGCCTGCTTGGCCATGGATTTCCCTATGCCACGATGGTGGTGAATATCGCGGGCTCGGCGCTGATGGGGGCTCTGGTGGTGGTTCTGGCGCAGAAGTCCGGCACGCGCTTCGCGCCCTTCCTGATGACGGGAGTGCTGGGGGGATTCACCACCTTCTCGGCCTTCTCGCTTGACGCGATCAGCCTGTGGGAACGCGGGCAGGGAACGGCGGCGTTCGTCTATGTCGCGGGGTCGGTGCTGCTGTCGCTGGCCGCGCTTTTTGCCGGCATGATGCTGGCGCGGGGGTGGTTCGCATGAGTGCTGTGCAGATCCTGAAAGTGACCGAGGCCGAGGGCGAGCAGCGCCTTGACCGCTGGCTGAAGCGCCGCTTTCCGCAGGTCACCCAGGGGGCCGTGGAAAAGATGTGCCGCACCGGGCAGTTGCGCGTCGATGGTGGCCGGGTCAAGGCCAATACCCGCGTGGCGCCGGGCCAGGAGGTGCGCGTGCCGCCCCTGCCCGAGGTTGCCCTGCCGCGCAGCGCCGAACGGCGCGCGCGGATCTCCATCTCTGCCGCCGATGAAAAGATGATCCAGGGCTGCGTGCTTTGGAAGGACGAGCATATCATCGCGCTGAACAAGCCCCCCGGATTGCCCAGCCAGGGCGGCTCGGGGCAGGGGGACCGGCATGTCGACGGGCTGCTCGATGCGCTGAAATTCGGCTACAAGGATCGGCCGAAGATGGTGCACCGGCTGGACAAGGATACGTCGGGCGTGCTGCTGATCGCGCGCACGGACCGTATCGCGCGCCACCTGTCCGAGGCGTTCCGGCAAAAGACCACGCGCAAGATCTATTGGGCGGCCGTCGCCGGCGTGCCCAGCCCCAGGATGGGCACCGTGCGCTTTGGGCTGATGAAGGCGCCGGGCCATGGCCGCGGGGGCGAGGGCGAGAAGATGATCTGCATCCATCCCGCCAAGATGAACGACCACCCCGAGGCCAAGCGCGCCACCACCGATTACGCCGTGCTGGACGCGCTTGGCTCGCGCGCGGCATGGATGGCGCTGGTGCCGATCACCGGGCGCACGCATCAGCTGCGCGCCCATATGGCCGAGCTTGGTCACCCGATTGCGGGGGATGGCAAATATGGCGGCAGCAGCCAGGAAAACCTGGGCGATGGCTGGGGTGCGCAACTGGGCGGAGAGATCAGCCGCAAGCTGCACCTGCATGCCCGCCAGATCAGCTTCGACCATCCGATCACCCGGCGGCGAATCACCGTCACCGCCCCCTTGCCCGATCATATGAAGCGCACCTGGAAGACGCTTGGCTGGAACGAGGCCGACGTGCCCGCCGATCCGTTCGAGGACGCGTGATGAAGCTTGTCGTCTTCGATGTGGATGGCACCATCTCGGACAGCCAGACGCAGATCCAGCACGCCATGGCGCTTGGCTTCGAGGCGGTGGGCCTGCCCGCCCCCTCGCGCGCGGAGACGTTGTCCATCGTGGGGCTGTCGCTTCCGGTTGCCGTGGCGCGCCTTGCGCCCGGACACGAGGCCGCGACCCATGCCGCCATCGTCGAAGGCTACAAGGCCAGTTATTTCACCCACCGCGCCGCAAGCCCTGCGCCGCTTTATCCCGGTGCGCGGGACTGCCTGATGCGGCTGGCCGCGCGGGACGATCTTCTGCTGGGGGTGGCAACCGGAAAATCGCGCCGGGGCCTGAATGCGCTGATCGTGCATCACGGGCTCGAAGGGATCTTCGTCACCATGCAGGTCGCCGACGATCACCCCTCGAAGCCGCATCCCTCGATGCTGCTTGAGGCGATCGCCGAAACCGGCAGCCGGCCCGCCGAAGCCCTCATGATCGGCGATACGAGCTATGATATCGAGATGGCGGCGGCGGCAGGCATCGCCTCGGTCGGGGTGGCCTGGGGCTATCATCCGGTAGCCGATCTGCGCGCGGCGGGGGCGGCCATCATCGCCACGGATTTTGCGGCGCTCGATGCCGCGGTCGACGCTTTCCTTGGGGGGCACGCATGAGCGGCTGGACTGCCAAACGTTTCTGGACGAAGGCCGATGTGGCCGAAATCGACGCGGGCTTTTCCGTCGTGCTGGACGGGCGTCCGGTCAGGACCCCGGCCAAGGCGCCGCTGGCCGTGCCGACCCGCGCCCTTGCCCTGGCGATCGCGGCCGAATGGGATGCGCAGACCGGGAAGGTCGATCCGGTCAGCATGCCGCTGACGCGCGCGGCGAATGCCGCCATCGACAAGGTGCGCGCGCAAAGGGCCGAGGTGGCGCAGATGATCGCCGATTACGGCGGCACCGACCTGCTGTGCTACCGCGCCGAGGCCCCCGAAGAGCTTGTGGCGCGGCAGGCGGCGGCCTGGGATCCGTGGCTCGACTGGGCCGGGACGGCACTTGAGGCGCCCCTGCGGGTGACGGCGGGCGTGATCCCGGTCGAGCAGCCCGCTAAGGCGCGGGCCGCGCTTTCGGCGGCGGTTCATGCTCTGGATGAATTCGATCTGGCGGCGCTTCACGATCTTGTGGCGATGACCGGTTCGCTTGTTCTGGGGCTGGCGGTGGCGCGCGGCCGGCTGAGCGCCGATGCCGCCTGGGCGTTGTCTCGAATCGACGAGGACTGGCAGATCGAGCAATGGGGCGAGGACGAAGAGGCCGCCGGACACGCCGCGATCAAGAAGGCCGCGCTTGGCAATGCCGCGCGGTTCTGGTCGCTGCTGCATGCGGCTGCCTAACAAAGTTACCCCAAAGGCGCCGCGGGAACAGTTTCCGTTCGCGGGCGGGCGTGAACCTTGCGTCAAGCCACTGGCCCCTTGACGCAATCCCCGCGCCGTCCCACACTTCGCCCACTGGGGATGAACCTCAAAACGCTAACAGGCTTGAAAGCCGTTAAGAACTGCCCTGCACAGGGCAGCAACTCAGGAAGAGGTAAACATGACGAAATCCGTATTCTTTGGCACGCTGACCGCTGTCGGTCTTGCCGCAGGGATCGCATCGGCCGCGACGCTTGACGATGTCAAGGCACGGGGCGAGCTGAACTGCGGTGTGAACACCGGCCTTGTCGGTTTTGCCGCGCCCGATGCCAACGGTAACTGGTCGGGTTTTGACGTTGCCGTCTGCAAGGCGGTCGCGGCGGCGGTCCTTGGTGACCCGGCCAAGGTCAAATATGTCCCGACCACGGGCCAGACGCGCTTTACCGCGCTGTCCTCGGGCGAGATCGACGTGCTGTCGCGCAACTCTACCTGGACCTTCTCGCGCGATACCGACCTCAAGCTCGATTTCGTGGGTGTGAACTACTATGACGGCCAGGGCTTCATGGTCCGCAAGGATCTGGGCGTTACCTCGGCCAAGGAACTTGATGGCGCCACGATCTGCATCCAGACCGGCACCACGACCGAGCTCAACCTCGCCGATTACTTCAAGGCGAACAACATGAGCTATCAGCCCATCGCGATCGATACCAACGCGGAAGGCGAACAGCAGTATCTGGCGGGCGCCTGCGACGCCTACACCACCGACGCTTCGGGCCTTGCCGCAACCCGCGCGGCCTTCGCGGACCCGGAAAACCACATCATTCTTCCCGAGATCATCTCGAAAGAACCGCTTGGACCGGCCGTGCGCCATGGCGACAGCGAATGGGGCGATATCGTCCGCTGGACGCTGAACGCGCTGATCGCCGCCGAGGAATACGGCGTGACCTCGGCCAATATCGATGAGCTGTCCAAGGGCACCGACAACCCCGAAATCAACCGTCTTCTGGGTGTCGAGGGTGAACTTGGTGCGATGATCGGCCTGAGCAACGACTGGGCCAAGAACGCCATCAAGGCCAGCGGCAACTATGGCGAGATCTTCGCCGCGACGATTGGTGAATCCACTCCGATCGGTCTGGCGCGCGGTCTGAACGCGCAATGGACCCAAGGCGGCCTGCTTTACGCACCGCCGTTCCGTTGATCTGAACAGGGCCGGCGCGCGGGAATGGCGCGCCGGCCCATTCCACCCACAGGGGGTATCCCCGGACGCGAGAGGGGCCGATGCGGTCCCGAAGATACGGCAAAAGCCGACGGCGCATCCGGGATCAGGGGATAAAATATGGCGATGGTATCGGAGCCGCCGAAACAGGGTTTTCGGCTAAGTCAGTTGATTTATGATACGCGGTATCGGTCACTGACCATTCAAGTCATTGTGTTCATGTTGTTCATGGCCGGCGCAGGCTGGCTGGTGGATAACACGGTCCGCAATCTTCAGGCACTGGGCAAGGATTTCAACTTCGGGTTCCTGTGGAACCGCGCGGGCTATGATATCGCCCAGACCCTTGTGCCCTACACCAATGACAGCACGCATGCGCGCGCGTTGCTTGTGGGCTTGCTCAACACGCTGTGGATCTCGTTTCTGGGCTGCATCGCGGCGACGGTGATCGGGGTCTTCGTGGGCGTGCTGCGGCTTTCGCGCAACTGGCTCGTGTCGCGGCTGATGACGATCTATGTCGAGGTGTTCCGCAACGTGCCGCTCTTGCTGTGGATCCTCGTGTTCCTTGCGCTGTTCACGGAGACGATGCCCGCGCCCAACGCCTACCGCGTCAACGCGGAGACCGGCGAGGCACAGGAAAGCCTGTTTCTGGGTCTGATCGCACCGACGAACCGCTATACCGCGATCCCGTCGGCCGAGTTCTCACGTTCCTTGGGGGCAATCGACACGGCGCTTGCGCCTATCTCGTTGAACGCACTTTTGATCCTAGCGGTCATCGTCGGGTCGGTTTTTGCCAACCGCTGGCTTCTGAACCGCGCCCGCCTGATCCAGGAAAAGACGGGGGCGAGGCCGGTGACATGGTGGCAATCGCTTCTGGTGCTGCTGGGACCGTTGGCCGCGGTGCTGGTTGCGCTTGGCTTTCATGTCAGCATTCCCGAACTCAAGGGATTCAACTTTGCTGGCGGTGTGAATGTTACCAACGCCTTCGTGGTGCTGTGGCTGGCGCTGTCGCTTTACACCGGCGCCTTCATCGCCGAGATCGTCCGCGCCGGGGTTCTGGCCATCTCGAAAGGGCAGACCGAGGCGGCCTTCGCGCTTGGCCTCAGGCCGCGGCGCACGATGAGCCTCGTGATCCTGCCGCAGGCCCTGCGGGTGATTATCCCGCCGCTGATCTCGCAGTTCCTCAACCTCACGAAGAACTCTTCGCTGGCCATCGCGGTCGGCTACATGGACCTGCGGGGCACGCTTGGCGGTATCACGCTGAACCAGACCGGACGAGAGCTTGAGGCGATCCTGCTGATGATGCTGATCTATCTTGCGATCTCGCTGATTATCTCGGGCGGCATGAATATCTACAATTCCCGTGTGAAGCTAAAGGAGCGGTGAGATGAGCGATACCCATGCCCAGACCGTCGCTTATGTCCGCGACACGATGCTGCCCGAACAGCCCGCGCCCGCAACCGAGGCCGGTGCGATCAAATGGCTGCGCGAGAACCTTTTCTCGGGGCCGCTGAACACTTTCCTGACCATCGCGGGCGTGCTGGTCGTCTATGCCATGGTCTCGCATTACTTCGCGTGGTTTGCCCATTCGGTGTGGAATGCCAACTCGCTGGCCGAATGCCGCACGATCATCACCGAGAGGTGGGGCGAGGGTGCGACAGGGGCCTGCTGGTCGGTGATCCGCGAACGCTGGCACCAATATCTGTTCGGCTTCTACCCGCCCGAGCTTTACTGGCGCCCGATCCTCGTTTTCGTGCTGTTGTTCGTGGCACTTGCCCCGGTGCTGTTCCAGGGCTTCGCGCGCCAGTTGCTGCTGTTCTCGGTGTTCTATCCCTTCCTTGCGATCTGGCTTTTGTGGGGCGGTTCGATCTGGCCGGAAGTGATGATCATCCTTGGTGCCGTGGCCGGATATGTCGCGTTCCGCGTCATCGAGCCAAGGGGCGACACCCTGGCCATCATCTGCGGGATCCTGGTCACCATCCTGTTCTGGGCGTGGCTGTCGGGGCCGTTGTCGGGGATGATACAATCTGTACTTCCGTTCCGGATCACCCCGGTTTCGTCCGAGAAATTTGGCGGCTTCCTCCTGGCGGTGACGTTGGGGGTGGGTGGCATCGTGATGTCGTTGCCTTTGGGGATCATGCTGGCGCTTGGGCGTCAGTCGGACATGTTCCTTATCAAGACGCTGTCCGTATGCTTCATCGAGTTCATCCGGGGCGTGCCCCTGATCACGCTTTTGTTCGTGGCCAGCCTTCTGCTGAACTATTTCCTCCCGCCGGGAACCAATTTCGACATCATCCTGCGGGTGATGATCCTGGTGACGCTGTTCGCCGCCGCCTATATCGCCGAGGTCATCCGCGGCGGTCTGGCCGCCCTGCCGCGCGGCCAGTATGAGGCCGCGGATGCGCTGGGGCTGGATTACTGGAAGGCGCAGCGGCTGATCATCCTGCCGCAGGCGCTCAAGATCTCGATCCCGGGCATCGTGTCGACCTTCATCGGCATGTTCAAGGATACCACGCTGGTGGTGTTCGTGGGCCTGTTCGATCCGCTCAAGGGCATTTCCGACTTCGTGCGCGCCGATTTCGCGTGGAAGGGCATCTACTGGGAGCCCTACATCTTTGTCGGCGCCATCTTCTTCCTCTTCAACTTCAGCATGTCGCGGTACTCGATGTATCTCGAGAACAAGCTGAAGCGTGACCATCGATAAGGAGTCCGCCATGTCGGAACCGAAACTCGACCGAACCATCGACCGTAGCCACATGACGGTAAGCGACGAGGTCGCGATCCAGATCAGCAACATGAACAAGTGGTATGGCACCTTCCATGTGCTGCGCGACATCGACCTGACCGTGAACCGGGGCGAGCGGATCGTCATCGCCGGCCCGTCCGGCTCGGGCAAGTCGACGCTGATCCGGTGCATCAACCGCCTGGAAGAGCATCAGGCGGGCCAGATCATCGTCGACGGGACCGAGCTCAGCTCGGATCTCAAGAATATCGACAAGGTGCGTTCGGAAGTGGGGATGGTGTTTCAGCACTTCAACCTGTTCCCGCATCTGACGATCCTCGAGAACTGCACGCTGGCGCCGATCTGGGTGCGCAAGGTGCCCAAGAGGGAAGCCGAGGAAACCGCGATGCATTTCCTTGAAAAGGTGAAGATCCCCGAGCAGGCGCTGAAATATCCCGGCCAGCTTTCGGGCGGCCAGCAGCAGCGGGTGGCGATCGCCCGGTCCCTGTGCATGCGCCCGCGCATCATGCTGTTTGACGAGCCGACCTCGGCGCTGGATCCCGAGATGATCAAGGAAGTGCTCGACACGATGATCGAGCTGGCCGAAGAGGGGATGACGATGCTGTGCGTGACCCACGAGATGGGCTTTGCCCAGGCCGTGGCGAACCGCGTGATCTTCATGGACCAGGGGCAGATCGTGGAGCAGAACGAGCCCTACGAGTTCTTCAACAACCCCCAGTCGGAGCGCACCAAGCTGTTCCTGAGCCAGATCCTGGGCCACTGATCCGGGCCAGGCGGGGGCGCTGCCCCCGCACCCCCGGGATATCTATGCGAAGATGAAGGGGGGGCCGGCAGGCCCCTTTTTCATTATCCGCGCCGGGTGGGGGTGAAGAAGTCGAGCATCGAGCCCTGGCCGGGTTGTAGATCCGCCCAGTCCGCGATCTGGAAATCGACGATCAGTGTCGCGCAGGTCGGATAGCGGCGGAAATCCGGGCCGAGCGGTGGCCGGGCGGGCAGTGCCGCGGCCAGTTCGGCGATACCGGGATTGTGGCCGATCAGCATGACGGTGGGGGCGCCGGCCTTGCGGATCTCGGCCAGCATGGCCTCGGGGGAGGCGTGATAGAGGCTGTCGAGATAGTGCACCTCGGGGCGGGTCTCGATGACGGCCGAGGCGACGCCGGCCCAGGTTTCGCGGGTGCGCAGGGCGGTGGAGCAGAGCACCTCTTCGGGTTCGAGGCCGCGCGAGGCGAGAAAGTCGCCCAGCTCGCAGGCGGCCGCGCGGCCGCGCGCGTTGAGCGGGCGGTCATGGTCCTGCATCAGCGGGTCGTCCCAGGACGATTTCGCGTGGCGCGTGAGGATCAGTCGGCGGTGTCCCGTGGGTGTCATCTGTGAAAATGCCTCATATGCCAAGCGGATTGCCCGGCCAGCCTGCCATAAGAGGCGCTGAGCGGGCAAGCGCGGCGGGCAAGGCAGCCGGAATTAAGACAATTTTCGCCGCCCGGCGTGTCGAGCCACGCATGGCAGGCCGCGAGATCATAGCGGCCGGCCGTGATCGCCCCGGCGGGGCAGGCCGCAAGGCAAGGCGCCGGGCAGTCGGTGCAGGGTGCGGGGGCGGCTGCGGGGGGATCGGGCGGGGCGGGGACAGGAAGGGCGATCCCGCCGCGATAGGACGCCATGAGACCCATGCGGTCATGCACCAGAAGCTGCATCGGGGATTTCCATGCCTGTCCCGAACGCAGCGCCCAGGCGAAGAACGGGTGCCACGGCGGCCCGCCGAAGGGAAAGACCGCCATGCCGCCGACCTCGGCCGCAAGGGCCTCGATCGTGCGGCGGGACCAGCGGTCCAGCGGGTCGGGCGCGCCGTCGCGGAACTCGGGGCTGGCCTCGACATGGGGCCAGAAGCCGGGCTCGTCGGGCGACAGGAGCGCGAGCGTGCCAAAGCGGAGCGGAAGCCCGTCTGCCTCGGTCAGGCCGACCACGCCCGACACGAAAAGCCGACAGGCGCGGGCCGCCTGCGCAAGCGCGTCGGGGGTCATGGGGTGCGCGGCGTCACGCGCGGCGGGGTGGAGCGGATCAGGCTGCCCGCGCCGTGATCGGTGAAAAGCTCCAGCAGGCAAGCGTTGGAGACCCGGCCATCCAGGATGACGACGGCGCGAACCCCGTCTTCCAGCGCCTTCAGGGCGGTTTCCGTCTTGGGGATCATGCCGCCCGCGATGGTGCCATCGGAGATCATCGCGCGAACCTCCTCGGGGGTCATCTGGGTGACGATCTCGCCGTCCTTGTTCTTGACGCCCGCCACATCGGTCAGCAGCAAAAGCCGGTCCGCCTTGAGCGCGCCGGCGATGGCGCCCGCGGCGGTGTCGCCGTTCACGTTGAAGGTTTCGTTATCGGCCATGCCGGTGGCCACGGGGGCGATCACCGGGATGATGCCCGCATTGTAGAGATCGCGGATCACCTGGACATTCATCTCGACCGGCCGGCCGACGAAACCCAGTTCGGGGTCGTCCGCCTCGCAGACCATCATGTCGTCATCCTTGCCCGAGATGCCGACAGCCCGCCCGCCCTGATCGTTGATCGCCTGCACGATGCGCTTGTTCACCAGACCCGAGAGGACCATTTCCACCACCTCGACGGTGGGTTTGTCGGTTACGCGCTTGCCGCGCACCCAGTCGGACTTGATGCCCAGCTTGCCCAGCAGGTCGTTGATCATCGGCCCGCCGCCATGCACCACCACCGGGTTCATGCCAACCTGACGCATCAGCACGATATCGCGGGCGAATTCGGCCATGGCCTCTTCGTCGCCCATGGCGTTGCCGCCGAATTTCACGACGACGACGGCGCCGGTATAGCGTTGCAGATAGGGCAGCGCCTCTGACAGGGTGCGGGCCGTGGCGATCCAGTCTCGGTTCATGTTCTGCTTTCTCATCGTCTGTCCCCGGGGCATGCGATCGCAAGTGTTACGGGCATTCCGGCGCTCTGCCAAGCCCCGGTGGGGCATTGCAACTGCCGTGCAAACGGCTAGCCTGCCGGGAAACCGGAGAAAGAGGCACCCGATGGCGGACGAACGAAAGACCCTGCTTCTGACAGGGGCAAGCCGGGGGATCGGCCACGCCACGGTAAAGCGATTCGCGCGTGAAGGCTGGCGCATCCTGACCTGCTCGCGCCAGCCCTTCCCCGAGCAATGCCCCTGGGGCGGCGGGCGCGAGGATCACATCGTCATCGACCTGGGCGATCCCGGCCGCACGATCGCGGCCATCGACGAGATCCGCGCCCGCGTGGGGGGCAAGCTGCATGCGCTGGTGAACAATGCCGGGATTTCGCCCAAGGCGCCGGGCGGGGGGCGGCTCAACACGCTCGAGACCGACCTGAGCACCTGGGGGCAGGTGTTCCACGTCAATTTCTTCGCTTCGATCGTGCTGGCGCGGGGGCTGAAGGACGAACTTTCGGCGGCGCAGGGGGCGGTCGTGAATGTCACCTCGATCGCCGGATCGCGGGTGCACCCTTTCGCCGGGGCGGCCTATGCGACATCGAAGGCCGCGCTCAAGGCGCTGACGCGCGAGATGGCGCATGATTTCGGCCCGCTGGGCGTGCGCGTGAACGCGATCGCGCCGGGGGAGATCGAAACCTCTATCCTGTCGCCGGGAACGGAAAAGATCGTCGAGGGCCTGCCGCTGCGCCGGCTGGGCCAGCCGCGCGAGGTGGCCGATGTGATCTGGTTCCTGTGTTCGGATGCCTCAAGCTATGTCACGGGAACGGAGATTGAGGTGAATGCCGGCCAGCACGTCTGAGGCGGTGTTCAGACCAGCGTGGCGATGATTGCGCGCAGGGTCTCGATCCCGTCGCCCTTTTCCGACGAGGTCACGACGATTTCGGGATAGGCTGCGGGGTGTTTGGCAAGCGCGCCCATCACCTGGGCCACGGCCTTGTCGCGGTCGGCCTTGCCGACCTTGTCGGCCTTGGTCATGACGACCTGAAAGGTCACGGCGGAGCGGTCCAGAAGCGTCAGGATTTCCTCGTCCACGTCCTTGACCCCGTGGCGCGTGTCGATCAGCACGAAGGCGCGGCGCAGCGTGGCGCGCCCCGACAGGTAGGATTTCAGAAGCTTCTGCCATTTCGCCACCACCGCGACCGGCGCCTGGGCAAAGCCATAGCCGGGCAGGTCGACCAGATAGGGGCCGCTTTCGGTTGTGAAGAAGTTGATCTCTTGCGTGCGGCCGGGCGTGTTCGAGGCGCGGGCAAGGTTCCTGCGGTTGGTCAGCGCATTGATGAGCGAGGATTTCCCCACATTCGAGCGCCCGGCAAAGCAGACCTCAATCCGGTCGGCCGGGGGCAGGCCCGACATGGCGACGACGCCCTTGAGAAACTCCACCGGGGCCGCGAACATCAGCCGGCCGCGTTCGCGGGTGGGGGCGTCCGGTTCCGGGGCGAGGGTGAATTGCATCTGCATCGAAGCTCTCCGGGCTTGCGTTCAAATGGCGCGCCGCGCGCCTCTGGTTAGGGGCGCGCGGCGTGAGGGTCGGGCAGATCGGCGCCCGGTCACTTCTTCGGCTTGTCCGCCGCCTTTGTGCCGCGCTTGAATCCGGCGCGGATATTGCCGAACAGGTCGGGCCGTTTGCCGTGCATCGACATGATCGCATATTGCTGGATGAAGGTGATCGTGTTGTTCGCAATCCAGTAGAGCACGAGGCCCGAGGCGAAGCCGCCCAGCATGAACATGAAGACCCAGGGCATCCAGGCAAAGATCATCGCCTGGGTCTGATCCGTGGGCGCGGGGTTCAGCTTTTGCTGGAACCACATCGAGATGCCCAGAAGGATCGGCAGCACGCCAAGCGAGAAGATGAAGAAGATTGACCCCTGCTCGGGCGTGGCGAAGGGCAGAAGGCCGAAAAGGTTCAGGATCGAGGACGGATCGGGGGCCGAAAGGTCCTTGATCCACGCGATCCAGGGGGCGTGATACAGCTCGATCGTGACGTAGATCACCTTGTAGAGCGAGAAGAAGATCGGGATCTGCAACAGGATCGGCAGGCATCCCGAGGCAGGGTTGACCTTCTCGCGCTTGTAAAGCGACATCATCTCCTGCTGCATCTTGGCGCGGTCGTCGCCCGCCCGCTCTTTCAGGGCTTCCATCTCGGGCTGAAGCTCTTTCATCTTCGCCATCGAGATGTAGGATTTCCGCGCGAGCGGGAAGACGAGCAGCTTGATCACGAAGGTCAGCGCGATGATCGCCCAGCCCATGTTGCCGATCACCCCGTGCAGCCAGTGCAGAAGGCGGAACATCGGCTTGGTCAGGAAATAGAACCAGCCCCAGTCGATCGAATCCACGAAACCCTGGATGCCGGTATCGTCCTGATAACGCTTGATCGCTTCCCATTCCTTGGCGCCGGCGAACAGCATGGTCGTGGCTTGTGCGTTCGCGCCGGGGGCCACCTCCATCACCGGCAGGCGCGTCTCGGTCTGGTAGATGTCGGCGCCCGTGACGTATTTCAGCGCCGAGGTGAAGCCCTGCCCCGGGGCCGGGGCCAGCGTGGTCATCCAGTATTTGTCGGTAAAGCCGGTCCAGCCGTTTTCGGCCGCGCTCTGGATGTCGGCCTGGCCTTCGCCCTCGACCGTGTCGAGATCGGCGATGTCCTTGTAGTCGACCTCTTGCAGCTTGCCGTCCGTCATGCGCACCGCGCCTTCGTGCAGGACATAGACGCGCTGCGTGTCGGGGATGCCGTGGCGGGCGATGATGCCGTAGGGGGCAAGCCGCGCGGCGGCCGCGCCGGTATTCTCGACCGACTGGGTGACGGTGAACAGGTAGTCCTTGTCGACCGAAATCTCGCGCCGGAAGACCAGCCCCGCGCCGTTGTCCCATTCCAGCGTGACCGGCGCATCGGGCGCCAGCGTGCCGCCGGCGGCCTGTGTCCAGACCGTCCTGGGGCCGGGGACAAGCGCGGGGTCAAGCCCGCCTGCGGGAACCCAGCCGTAGACCGCGTAATAGGGCATGTCGGCGTTCAGTTCGGTATTGCCCGTCGGGGCAAGCAGGCGCACCAGCGGCGCCCCCTCCTCCAGAGAGACCTTGTATTTCTTCAGCGACAGATCGTCGATCCGGCCGCCAAGCAGCGACAGCGAGCCCGTCAGGTTCGGCGTTTCGATCCGGATCCGCGGCGCTTGCGCGATTTCGGAGGCATCGGCCGCACCCGCGCCCGCCGCCGGACCCGTGGTGGTGGCGGTTTCCGGCGCGGCGGCGGGCGCCTCGGCGGTTTGCGAAACGCTGGCCGGATCGGTTGCGGGCGGCACGGGTTCCGGGGGGGCAAAGAAGGTGTACCAGACCAGGATCACCAGAAAGGAGAGCACGGTCGCAAAGATGAGGTTCTTGTTCTGATCGTCCATGAGGGGGGGTCCACCAACCTGTCCTGGGTTGGGGGAGGTTCAACAGAAGGGGGGCCGAAAGGTCAAGCGGTTTTCCCCCGATCCCCGGTGAAAGGGGGCGGTTTCTTTGGCCGGGGCGGGCAAAGCCTGCCTGTCCCGCCGCCCTGTCCGGCGCGGGCCCGTCGGCGGGGTTGCCGGCCTGCGCGGCATCACCCCTCGGCGCGGCGCGACAGTTCGGGTGTGTGGTTCAGTTTCTCGTGATGGCGCTCAAGCCAGCCGAAGCAGTCCTGCAATGCCATCGGGGGCGCGATGGCGCGGCCCAGCACATGGCGGCAGCCCAGTTGCGACAGCATGGCATGTTCGGCGATGCTTCCGACATTCCCGGCCACGGTCTCAAGCCCCATGCCTTCGGCCAAAGAGATGACGGCGGCGATCAGGCGCTGTTGCGCGGCATCGCAATCGACCGCGCGCACAAGCGACGGGTCGATGCGCAGGCGTGGCGCGCCCAGGCGGCGCAGCCGGTTCACCGAAAGCGGACTGTCCCCGAAGCCGGCAAGATCGAGCCCGCAGCCAAGCGCCGCGCAGGCGTCAAGGTTGCGCGCAACGATTCCCTCGGGCTCATGCGCGAGAATCTCCATCGGCAGGGCCAGGCGGATGTGGGGGGCCGGGATGTGAAAGCGGTCCAGATCCCAATGCAGGCGGCTGATGAATTTCGGGTCCTCCATCAGGGTTTCGGCGACGGGCAGGCAGAAGACCGCTTCCTGCGCGCCATTGCGGCCAAGGGCGGTATGGGCATGAACGGCGGCTTGCAGCATCCGTTCGAACAGGCGGTCCTGTGCACCGGCGACACGGACCAAGGCGGCAAGCTCCGGACCCGCAAGGGGGGCGCCTTCGGGTCCGGTCCAGCTGCCGAGGATGTCAAAGCCTGACACCGTGCCGGTATCGGTCGAGATCTGCGGCTGGAACAGCCATTCGACCTGCCCGGCCTCAAGCGCATGGGCGATGTCCTGCGCCTCCGCCCCCTGGGCCGGTTCCGGCCGATGCGATGCGGGGCTGAAGGCGCGGATCGCGCCCGCGCCGCTGCGCCGTGCCTCCTCGGCCGCGGTTTCGGCGGCTGCCATCAGGGTATCGGCCCCGGCATCGGGCAACTGATGCATCAGGCAAAAGCCGATATACACGTCCACATGGACCGTCTGCACCGCAACGGACAGGGGCGCCTCGGCCGCCGCCTGCAGGCGTGCGCAAAGCTGGATCAGCCCCTCAAGATCAAGCCGGGGCGTGGGCGACAGCAGGATCGCAAAGCGGGCACCGTCAAGCCGCGCCACGCGATCCTCTTCGCGCAGCGCGCCATGCAGGCGGTCCGCGATCCGGCGCATCACCTCGGCCATACGGTCCGGACCGAGCCTGTGGGTAAGGGTCTGCGCATCGTCCAGCCCCAGCACGAGGCAGGCGGTGTTGCGCCCGGTCGCGGCGGCCTGCCGGAGGCGGCGCGACAGGATCCGCGTGGCTTCCGCGCGCAAGGGCAGGCCGGTGGCGCCATCCGCATCGCCGCTGGTCGTGCCAAGCGGCCGTGACATCCAGCCCACAAGAAGCGCGGTGGCCCCGATCAGCGCCATGGCCTCCAGCCCGAACCAGAGCCCGGCAAGCGCGATGGCGGGCAAAAACATCACCATCTCGCGCCGCAGCAGGATCGGGCCCGCCGCCCGCGCCCCCATCTTTCCGAACCGTGTCATCCGCCAGGCCATCCCGCATCCCCCTGCATCCCGCCGGGCACATGCCCGCCGGGGTCACGCTAGCGGCCAAGGGTCAGCGAGGGGTTAATCCGGATCGCGGAGTTTCGGCGGCATTTTAGTCGATTGCAGAGGATCTTCGCCGCTCTCCGCCCCGCGCATCAGGCCCGCGAAATCGAACAGGCCGGGGTCCAGAAGATGCGAGGGCCGCGCGTTCATCAGCGCGCGGAACATCACCTGCCGCCGTCCGGGCGTGCGCGCCTCCCACCCGTCAAGGATCTGCTTGACCTGCTGGCGCTGCAACCCGTCCTGAGAGCCGCAAAGATCGCAGGGAATGATCGGATAGTTCATCGCGGTGGCGAATTTCGCGCAATCGGCCTCGGCTACGAAGGCCAGGGGGCGATAGACGAACAGATCGCCTTCCTCGTTCACCAGCTTGGGCGGCATCGTGGCCAGCCGTCCGCCGTGAAAAAGGTTCATGAAGAAGGTTTCCAGGATGTCGTCGCGGTGATGGCCCAGAACCACGGCCGAACACCCTTCCTCGCGGGCGATACGGTAAAGGTTGCCGCGCCGCAGCCGCGAGCACAGGCTGCAATAGGTGCGGCCCTGCGGGATTTTGTCTATCACCACCGAATAGGTGTCCTGGTATTCGATCCGGTGCGGCACGCCCATGCGTTCGAGGAATTCGGGCAGGACGGTGGCGGGAAAGCCCGGTTGCCCCTGATCGAGGTTGCAGGCCAGAAGCTCGACCGGCAGAAGCCCGCGCCACTGCAATTCGTGCAGCACGGCCAGAAGGGTGTAGCTGTCCTTTCCGCCCGACAGGCAGACCAGCCAGCGGGCGCCGCGTTCGATCATGCCGTATTTCTCGATCGCGTCGCGGGTTTCGCGCACGATGCGCTTGCGCAGCTTGCGGAACCCGGTGGACGAAGGGGCGCCCGCGAACAGCGGGTGGATCGGGGTGGCGTCGTCGTCAAGCATCGGGATCGTCCTTGGCTGGCGGAACGGGGTCGTAGCCATGCCCGCCCCAGGGATGGCAGCGGCAGATGCGATGCGCGGCAAGATAGCCACCCCTGATCGCGCCGTGCTTTTCCAGCGCCTCGAGCGCATAGGCCGAGCAGGTGGGCTGATAGCGGCAGCCATGCCCGACCCAAGGGCTGAGGATCAGCCGGTAGGCACGCACGGGCAGGGCAAGGGCGTGGGCAAGGGGGCTCATCCGCGCCCCCTGCGGCGGCCTTTCGCGGAGGCGGGGCCGCCATCTGGGCGCGGCTTGCGCGGGCGGTCGGAATGGATCTCGGGCAGGGCGCGCTCCAGATCCGCGATCAGGGCGGCGAAGTCGCGCGCGATCGTGGCCTCGGGGCGGCCGACCAGAACGTAATCCCATCCGGGCAGGGCAAGGCGGGGCAGGACCGCGCGCGCAATCGCGCGCAGGCGGCGCTTGGCGCGGTTGCGCGCCACCGCATTGCCGATCTTTTTCGAGCAGGTATAGCCCACGCGCACCAGATCGGGCGCGGCGGCATCCTCCGGGGCGCGTTGGCGCGCCTGAAGCAGGAAGCCCGCGGTACCCTGCCGCCGGGCGGATGCGGCACGCAGGAAATCCGCACGCTTGCGCAGGGTCTCGATCCTTGGCGAAACCATGGCCTTCGGACAAACGGAAACCGCCGGTGCGCTTCCCGCGCTCCGACCCTCTGGGCCAGTCACGGGAGCCTCCGGCGGTGTCATGCCTTGCGGGCCGTTCCGGCCTTAGGCCGAAAGAACCTTGCGACCCTTGGCGCGGCGGGCGTTCAGCACCCGGCGGCCACCCTTGGTCGCCATCCGTGCGCGGAAGCCGTGGCGGCGGGCGCGAACAAGGTTCGACGGCTGAAAAGTGCGTTTCATCGCGATCACTCCGGTTCAGGCACCCAAAACCGTCCGGATTCGAGAGCCGCTGTCATTCGAAGCCCGGTCTTTAGTCGGGCTTGCCCGCCAAGTCAATTCTCTGGCGGGATTTTTCGCGCCCTGTCGGGCAGAAAGCGCGATCACGGAAATGCTTCAACGGGTGGCGGGCTTTCGCCGGAGCGTCGGCGCACCTATTTATTCGGCGAAGGGTTTGGTATCTCTTGCAAATACGAAGGTGGCGGGGGCCGGCGGGCCATGACGGTCCGGCGGCCCTGTCCAAGCGGGTTGTGTATGGCGCTGAATACTCTTTCCGGGCGTTTCCTGATGCTGACGACGGTGTTCGTCATGCTGGCGGAGATTCTTATCCTTTTGCCATCCCTGGGAAATTTCCGGCAGGACTATCTTCTGACGCGCCTGGAGCGTGCACAGATCGCCTCGCTTGCGCTCTTGACGACGGATGAGCTGATCGCGCCCGAGCTTGAGTCCGAACTGCTGGAGAATGCCGGCGTGTTCAACGTGGTCCTGCGCCGCGATGCGGTGCGCCAGCTGATCCTGTCCTCACCGATTCCGAACGCGATTTCGGCCACCTATGACCTGCGCGAGGCCACGCCGGTCAGCCGGATCGGCGATGCGCTGGCCCTGCTTGTGCAGTCCGACAACCGGGTGATCCGGGTCATCGGCGATCCGGTGCGCCAGGGCGGGTTGCTGATCGAGGTCACCATGGAAACCGCGCCGATGCGCCTTGAGATGATCGAATACGGGCTGCGCCTGCTGACGCTTTCGGCGGTGATCTCGGTGCTGACGGCGGTCTTGCTGTTCCTTGCGGTGCGGCGGCTGATGGTGAACCCGATCAAGCGGGTCGTGGCGCATATGTCGGCCTATGCCGAGGCGCCCGAGGACGCGCGCCGCATCATCGCCCCCGAGGCCCGCATCGCAGAGCTGCGCGTGGCCGAGGATGCGCTTGCCTCGATGCAAAAACAGCTGACCGCCGCGTTGCGCCAGAAAGAGCGGCTGGCCCAGCTGGGGCAGGCGGTGGCCAAGATCAGCCACGATCTGCGCAACATCCTTACCACGGCCCAGCTTTTCGCCGACCGGATGGAGGAAAGCGACGACCCGGCGGTGCAGCGCGCGGCGCCCAAGCTGGTCAACTCGATCTCGCGCGCGGTGAACCTGTGCGAAACCACGCTGGCCTTCGGGCGCGCCGAGGAACCCCCGCCCAGCCTGTCGCGCTTCATGCTGTCGGGCCTTGTGGCCGATGTGGTCGAGGGAGAGCCGCGCACCGCCGATGCCACCCCGGTCGAGTTCGTCACCGACATCGCCCCCAACCTCGTGATTCGCGCGGACCGCGAACAGCTTTACCGCGTGCTGTCGAATCTTGTGCGCAACGCCCGCCAGGCGATCGAGGCCACGGGCCAGCCCGGCACGATCGAGATCGGCGCCGGTGAAGAACCGGACGGCTGGTGGATCCGCGTGCAGGATACCGGCCCCGGCCTGCCCGAACGCGCGCGCGACCACCTGTTCAAGCCCTTCTCGGGCGGCACGCGCAAGGGCGGCACCGGGCTTGGCCTTGCCATCGCGGCCGAACTGGTGCGCGGCCATGGCGGGCGGCTGGAACTGGTGCGCACCGATTCCGACGGGACGGAGTTCAAGCTGCACCTGCCGCAGGAGCTTGCCCTTGCCGCCCCGGCGGGCTGAGGCGCGGCCCGCGCGGCAAGAATTGGGCGGGGAATGACATGCGGGGCGTTTTAGCCCTTGCAAAGCCCCGGCGCGGGGGCTAAATCCCACCTCCACAGCGGACCCGTAGCTCAGCTGGATAGAGCACCAGACTACGAATCTGGGGGTCGGGCGTTCGAATCGCTCCGGGTCCGCCATTTGCCTTTGATTTCATTTGCATAATTCTGTTTGATCCAGAATTACCCATCATAAAACCCATCATCTTGATTTCACTTGAAGACTCAGCGTTAGGTTCGTGACTCTCTTTGCCCAGAGTTCGTCTTATCGCCATATCTTTTAGCATCCGTGGGCCGGGCATCCGCAGATATTCTAATCAGAGAAAACACAGCTTCTGTGCCAGTTCAGAAACCTTCGGTGTTCGTCGGTCAAGACGATTGGACCGTTAAAATGAAGTGCGGCACGCCCCTGATCGCTGAGGCTTTTCGAAAAGACCGGACTACCGTCATCGCCGAAGGTAACCAGACCGCTATCGAATACGGCATCCCAAAGAGCCGACAGAAGCAGGCCGTTATGGACATCCAGACGCTCTGCGTCGTTTTCACAGTCGCGCCATGGCTTGATGTGAGAGGCACGGAGAAGCGGCTTGTCGACAATCCCGGTCAGAGGGCATCGCCCCCGCCAGTATTTGATCAGACGCTCACGAAAGATGTTCTGGCCGACACGCTGAACCACAAGGCGTTCCGCCTCCGTCGTCTTCGGCAAGTTCTTTGTGCGGTGAAGAAACTCCTGAAGTGGTGCGTCGGGAAGGCTTGCGGCAAGCTCGTAAACTCTTGGCATCACGCCATAAAGCTGTGGCAGAGAGGCAAACCGGAAACGCGCGAGGCCTGGTCCTGCAGCATCAGACGCCTCAATCCCGATCTCTGCAATGACCCCGGCGTGATCCAGGGCGAGGAGCCACGGACCGGAAATGTCCCGAGCAAGCCAGATCGACCCCTGCGCGGTCGTCGAACTGTACCGCTGCCACCCATCGATTTCGCCATGAGGGCGCCGGAAGCCGTTCTGGTAGGTAACCTTGTCGCATTCCTGGCGGGTCACGAAGGATTGGCGGCTTTCAAGGATCATCGCGCGACCTCACCAATAGCGCCGTGGTGGATGGCGTTGCAGCAACCCGGCAAGCTCACGGAATTCGCTCTGAAACCACGTCCGGTCTTCCTCCCAGTCAGCGACGGCAAATCTCTGGTTGCTGCGACCGCCTCGCAAGTCGGCCAGCATTTTCAGATGCTTGTCGATTGAGTGAAATCGTTGGTGCGTCGCAGGAGCGCCCCAGGCCTGGTATTTTGCATCAAGGTCGGCCGGGATCTCGATCCGGAAGCAGACGTCCAACCGCCTTTGCCGTTCACGGCTGGCAAGGCCGCGAGTTTTTCCTACCCTGTAACCCACATAAGCCAAGGGCGAGCGGTCCTCGCCGACGAAGGAGCCGTCCAGAAAGGCGCGCATGTCCCGCTGGATATCCGGGGGGATCGGCCGTTCTACCAGCGCATCGTGTTCCTTCCGGGCTCTGTCGCGCTCTGCCTGTTCTCGGGCATCGGCCTCGGCTTGTTTGCGTCGTGCCTCTTCCTTCCGGCGCTCATCTTCCGCTTGAACACGGCGCAGGGTGCCAGACACCGCAGGCAGCCTGCCGAACCACCGGAACCGGCCAAGCCTCAAGAACAGCGCATCCCGCTGCCACCAGATCCATTTCGGCCCGTGTTCGGTCAGGTTTGAAATCAACCACCACAGCAGGATCAACAAGGCGATGACGAGCAATGCCGGGAAGATCATGAACAGCGCCACGACAAACCCGATCCACAGGGCCGCCTTGAGGTATGGGTGCATCCCCTACATCCCCATCGCCGTGAATTCGCCGTTCGCTTCCATCCGGTCCCAGGCTTCGA
Source organism: Rhodobacter maritimus (assembly GCF_058747975.1). Lineage (NCBI taxonomy): Bacteria > Pseudomonadati > Pseudomonadota > Alphaproteobacteria > Rhodobacterales > Rhodobacter > Rhodobacter maritimus. The sequence continues at coordinate 349,229 of NZ_CM179095.1, forward strand.
GGACGAGTCGGCGGGTGCGGTATTCGCCGTGTTGGCGGATTTCCTTTTCCTTGAGGACGCGGAAGGTTTCCGAGGGGTAGTCGGGGCCCTTCACGTCGGCGGGGTCGAGGATGTAGCGCAGCTCGTCGCGGGTCAGGCCGTAGGCGCGGGCGTAGAAGGCGTCGAGATCGGCGCGCAGGAGGGCGCGGCGGTCCTCGTCCCAGGCGAAGGGCGGGCCGTCATGGCCCAGATCGCGGGCGAAGGGGGCGAGGCTGTGCGAGGTGTAGGTGAGTTCCAGCACCTTCGGCGTGATGAAGGCAACGCGAGGTTCGGTGTAGAATTCAGGCGGGCAAACTGGGCATTGCTCGAAAGTTCCCTGCGGAATGCTCGGCTGGCTCAGGCTGTTTCGAAGGCAATAATCAAAAACCAACGAGTTTATGTTTCCCGCCAGCTTGGCTTGATCAGCGGATTGAAGCCCGACGAGCAATATCCATCCGTAGGTCATCGGAGAGTTTGGCAGAATAGGGGATTTGTCAGTCGAAGGGATGGCCCAGAAGACAGAGAGATGCGGGGAGCCCATGACAGACCATGTCTCCTTGCCAATCGGGACTGTGTGACCCCCAGTTCAACACCTCCCTGGTGGCGATATGGCGACCAACAACCTTTGCCACCCCTGCCCTTGCCTTGCGGGAGTTGCGGCCCCCTGTCGCGACGGGCTATCGATATCGGGACATTCAGGACACGGACCGCATCAATGGCTGATTACGATCTCGAGGCACTGTCGCTCGGCGAGCTGAAGAAAATGCAGAAGGACGTTGCCAAGGCGATTTCCACCTATGAGGATCGGCAGAAGGCGGAAGCCCGCGCCAAGGTGGAAGCTCTCGCCCGGGATCTGGGTTATTCCCTGGCCGAACTCGTCGTCGCCGAGACGAAATCCTCTCGTGCACCTGCCGCACCAAAGTACCGGCACCCTGAGAACCCGGCGCTCACCTGGTCCGGTCGGGGGCGCAAACCGCAGTGGTTCGTGGAGGCGTTGGAGGCGGGGAAGACCGCGAGCGACCTAGCCATCAGTTGAAGGCTGAATCTTCGCGATCGGCCCGGAGCTGCCGTTCGACTTCATTGCAACGAAGGTCCACTTGGAGCCCAAACCGGAAGTGCCAGTTTCTCGCTGCGCGTGCTCGCAGCAGGAATAATGCCGCAAGGGCGTAAGAGAATGCGCTGCCACGCAGCAGGAAAACTGGTCGTTCACGCTGGCTACAGCAAATCTGAAATCACGAACTTCCACAGCGCGGATTTTCCCGCTATTTGCGACTGGCCCTGAAAAGTCCAGGCGCAGAGGTTCGCCACATACTTCCCCGGGGAGGTTGCGGCCGTGTGTTCTGGGCAAGAAGCCAATTACTCGTCTACCTGAGCGCGACCGTTTCGTTCGTGGCGTTGGCTATGACGGTTTCTTCATCCGTTGGCAAAACCAGCACATCAACGGAGGATTGCGCGGAACTAATACAAAGCGAATTGCCGTCATTGCAGCTTGGATCCAGATCGACACCGAGATATGCAATTCGGTCACAGATCAACCTGCGGACCTGCGCTGAATTTTCACCTATCCCTGCCGTGAAAACGATCGCGTCAAGCCCGCCAAGCGCCGTGACCAGGCCGCCAAGAACGCTGGCCGCCCGGAAGCAGAACAACTCGATCGCCTCGCGAGCTCTTGGATCGTCGCTTTGTTCCAGATCCCACATATTGTTGCTGATCCCCGACACACCGAGAAGCCCGGAGCGGCGGTAGAGCAGCGTCTCGATCTCGGTCGCGTTCAGACCCTTGCTTTGCATTAGGTACAGAACGACGCCCGCATCCAGCGCGCCACAGCGCCGCCCCATCATCAGCCCGTCAAGCGCCGTAAACCCCATGCTTGTCTCGACACTTTGCCGGTTCTTCATGGCGCACATGCTGGCGCCGTTACCGAGATGAGCGACGATCACCCGGCCCTCGGCCCTTTCGCCAAGATGATCGGGCAGAATTTCTGCGATATACTCATAGGAGAGCCCGTGAAAGCCATAGCGGATAACCCCTTCATCGCTCAGATCCCGCGGCAGGGCGAACAGTTGGGCAAGCGGGTCCTGTGTTCGGTGAAAGCTCGTGTCGAAACAGGCGACTTGGGGTAGTGCGGGCTGCAACCGCGATATTGCGCGGATGGCAGCAAGGTTGTGTGGCTGATGCAGCGGTGCGAGGGGAATCAGTCGTTCCAGCTGGCTCAGAACTGCGTCATCGACGACAACTGGCTTGGAGAAATCACGTCCACCGTGAACGACTCTGTGCCCGACGGCGACAAGTCTTCTGTCCGCACGATGCTGTGCCAGCCAATCCAGAAGGAGCGATATCAACTCTTGATGATCGGCTGCGGCGTCGATGTTCTTCGGCATGTCCATGTCGATCGCGGCACCATCGGCGCGAATTGCAGAGAAGACGGGATCACGTCCGACACCCGCCACCTTGCCGCGGATCAGAGGAGCCGTGTTCGCACCTCTCGGGTAGACGGCGAACTTGATACTCGACGAACCGGCATTGAGAACCAGTACGACGTCCGTCATGACACGACCTGTTTCGCATGGTGGATGTAGAGCTGTGCCATTGCCGACGAGGCAAGCCGCGACATCACGCCGTCGGCCCGACTGGTCAGGATGATCGGGACACGAGCACCAAGAACGATCCCCGCAGCCTCGGCGCCGGCAAGGTGAATCAGCTGCTTGGCGATCATGTTGCCTGCCTCGAGATCGGGCACGACAAGGATATCGGCGTCGCCTGCCACTTCCGAGACGATGCCCTTGGCCGCTGCAGCCGACTTCGACACGGCGTTGTCGAAGGCCAGGGGACCGTCGAGCACTCCGCCCGTGATCTGGCCTCGATCCCACATCTTGCAAAGTGCCGCTGCTTCGATTGTCGACGGGATTTTCGGATAGACCGTTTCCACCGCCGACAGGATCGCGACCTTCGGCCGGTCAACCCCGAGCGCCCGTGCCAGATCGATGGCGTTTTGCACGATGTCGCGTTTGGTACCGAGATCGGGAAAGATGTTGATCGCCGCGTCGGTCACGAAGAGCGGTTTGGGATAGTGCGGCACGTCGAGCGCGAAGATGTGACTCATCCGGCGTTCGGTGCGCAGGCCCGTGTCGCGATCAACGACAGGGTCCATCAATTCGTCGGTGTGCAGCTTGCCTTTCATCAATGCTTCGGCCTTGCCGTTGCGGACAAGCGCGACGGCGCGCTCGGCGGCGGCGTGGCTGTGCGGGACATCCACGATCTCGATACCTTCAAGGCTAAGGCCGGCTTCTTCGGCAACCACATCGAGTTTTGCCCTGGGTGCGACAAGGATCGGAACGATCAGCCCCTGGCTTGCCGCCTCCAGCGCGCCTGTCAGTGACAGTGCGTCGCAAGGATGGACAACCGCAGTGCGAACCGGCGCCATCGCATGTGTCGCAGCGATCAGATCGCGATAGCGTGCGCCTCGTTCATGCAGATGCACTTCGGGCAGGACGATGCGGGGACGGCGGACTTTTTCGGTCGGTGCAATGACCTCGGCCTGCCCCGTTATCGCGGTCTCACCGTCCTGATTGACGCAAAGGCAGTCAAGCTTCAGCCGCTTGGTCTCGGCATCCTTCGACGCCACGGTCACGCGAACCGTCACGGTATCGCCCAACCCTACGGGCCGACGAAAGCTGAGATTCTGGTTGAGGTAGATCGTGCCGGGGCCAGGCAGTTCGGTGCCCAGAACAGCCGAGATCAGCGCGCCGCCCCACATGCCATGCGCAATGACTTCGTGAAACATGTCCGAGCGGGCGTATTCCTCGTCGACATGGGCCGGGTTCACATCGCCCGACATCACCGCGAAAAGCTCGATGTCATCGGTCTTTAGCTTGCGGGTCAGCTCCGCGCTGTCGCCAATCTCGATTTCGTCGAATATCTTGTTTTCAATGTATTGCATGGGGCAGCTCCTGTGCACCAGGCCGGCATACGGAGTGCATCCGACCTATTCTCGGTCGGATTTCTTGTCGGCCTCGATTTTTTCGGCGACCGCCTCGACGTCCCGAAAGGCGTCGCCGCCGGAAAGATCGCCGTCGACATGGGCAACCTGCTTGTCGTTGATCTTCAGATCGGCCTCGCCCCAGGGATGGGTGTTGATCTCCAGTTCATCATTGCCGACAGTTGCGGTGAAACGTTGTTCGGTGGCGCCTTTGCCGGTCGGAAAGGTGGTGTCCGGCGTCCAGTTGATAGACTTCTTGGTCATGAATTCTCTCCTTTGGTTCAGGACATGACGTGATATCCGGCGTCGACGTAAGAAATGTTGCCGGTTACATTGCGCGCGGCATCGCTGACAAGGCCCGCGGCCATGTTGCCGACATCCTCGGTGGTCACCAGCCGCTGCTGCGGCGCGCGCGCCCGAGCCTCGTCGATCAGCGCATCGAAATGTGCAATTCCCGAGGCCGCGCGTGTCATCAGCGGGCCCGGCGACAGGGCATTGACCCGGATGCCTTCAGGTCCGAGTTCAGCCGCCATGTATTTCACGCTGGCCTCCAGCGCCGCTTTCACTGGCCCCATCACGTTGTATTGGTCGACGACCTTTTCGGCACCGTAATAGCTGACCGTCAGCAGGCAGCCCCCAGCCTTCATCAGCGGTCGCGCCCTGCGCGCGAGCCGCATGAACGAGTGAACCGAGATGTCCATCGCTGCGCCAAAGCCTTCCCGCGAACAATCGACAACATTGCCGTGCAGGTCTTCCTTCGGACAATAGGCGACCGAGTGCAGGACGAAATCAAGCTGCCCCCAAGAGGAGGCAATGGCCTCGAACAGCGCATCCATGTCCGCGTCGGCTGTGACATCCAGCGGCATGAAGATTTCAGCGTCCAGCGCCTCGGCGACCGGTTGCACAAAGGGTCGCGCCCTTTCATTGAGGTAGGTAACTGCAAGTTCGGCCCCCTCCCGATGGAAAGCGCGCGCGCAGCCGCTGGCGATCGAATGTTCGTTTGCGATCCCGACCACGAGACCGCGTTTTCCGTCAAGCAAGCCCATCTCTGTTCTTCTCTTTGTTGTGCGGCAGGTGTCTATTTCTGATGAACGTAGGTTCCCGGCGCGTCGGCCAGGGCATTGCCCATGGCGGGCGGGGGGACAGGCTTGCCTGACCGTTCTTCAAGCCAGGACACCCATTCCAGCCACCACGAGCCATCCTTCTTCGGTGTTTGTGCGGCCCAGCTTTCGGGATCGACATAGCGGTCATCATGGCGTGTCGTGGCAATCTGATAGCTGCGGTTCTTGTGGCCGGGCTCCGAAACAATGCCGGCATTGTGCCCACCGCTGGTCAGCACGAAAGTCAGATCGGTATCGAGATAGAGATGCATCTTGTAGACCGATGGCCAGGGCGCCACGTGGTCCTTGACCGTGCCGACGGAAAACACCGGAACCCGGATGTCGGTCACCGAAATCGGACGTCCCTCGACGACGAAGCGCCCTTCGGTCAACTCGTTGTTCAGATAGAGCGACCGGAGGTATTCCGAATGCATCCGGAACGGCATCCGCGTGCCGTCCGCGTTCCAAGCCAGAAGGTCGAACATCGCCGGTTCGTCGCCCATCAGGTAGCTGTGAAGGATCCGCGACCAGACCAGATCCACGGAATTGATCATCTGGAAGGCCCCGGACATCTGCGTGGTGTCGAGATATCCCTGATCCCACATCATGTCTTCGAGGAAGGTCAATTGGCTTTCGTTGATGAACAGCTGCAACTCGCCCGGCTCGGTAAAGTCGATCTGCGAGGCGAAATAGCTCAGCGATGCGAACGGATCGCCGCCGTCGCGGCCGATGGCGGCGGCGGCGATGGACAGCAGCGTGCCGCCGAGGCAGTAGCCGACGCCGTGGATTTTCTGATCCGGCACAATGCCCTGCACCGCGCCGATTGCATCCATGACGCCCATCTTGCGGTAGTCGTCGAGCCCCAGATCGCGATCCTCGGCACCCGGATTGCGCCATGAGATCATGAAGACCGTATAGCCCTGGTCGACCAGGAACTTCACCATCGAGTTTTCGGGCGAGAGGTCGAGGATGTAGTATTTCATGATCCACGCCGGTACGATCAGGATGGGTTCCGGTCTGACCTTGTCAGTGGTCGGCGTGTATTGAATGAGCTCAATCAGATGGTTGCGATAGACCACTTTGCCGGGCGTCACGGCAACCTCGTGGCCGGGCCGGTAGGCTTCGGCCCCGGCTGGTGGCTTGTCGTTTTGCAGGCGGTCCAGATCGTCGAGCCAGTTCTGAAAGCCGCGCACCAGGTTCTGCCCGCCGTCCTCCAGGGTCTTTTCCTGCACTTCCGGATTGGTCAGAAAATAGTTCGACGGCGAAAACACATCGAGGAACTGCCGGGTTGCGAATTCCATGACGTTTTCGTGTTGTCTGGTGACGCCGCGTACGCCTGTTGTCGCGTTGTGCCACCATTGCTGATTGAGAAGGAAGGACTGGTAGAACAGGTTGTAAGGCCATTTCTGCCAGGCGTCCCCGCGGAACCTCCGGTCTTGCGGCAATGGCTCGATACAGGGAGCGGTTTCATCGCTGTTGACGGCGCACGTCGCCGCATAGCGTGCAAGCCGCATCCACTTTCGAAACGCCTTCTCCGACAATTCGAACTGCTTTCCGGGAGATGTTGCCAGATGCGCCAACCAGTCCAGATAGGCACCGGCGAGTGCCGCGGGCGACAGACCCATTGTAAATTTGCCCATCCGGGCTTTCAGCGCGCGATCCAAAAACTCAGGCAGATCGGTATCCGGAAATGGCTTATTGCCAGCTTCCTGTTTCGGCGAATCCAGAGGATCAGAGAAACCAAGTATTTTTCCGCCCGACCCGGCCTTGGCGCTAATCTCGTGGGGCATATTGGCGGCTTTGGGTATTGCATGGCCCATCGCTTGGCACCTTCTGTATGGTCCGCGCCGGTTTAGCGATGCCCGTTTAACGATCATTGATTTCGATCAAATCGCCAAAGTTGAATCGGCGTTAGACGCTGGATTGTTCGTTTCAAGGTAGGCACGAAACCCTGCCGACGCATCCGACAGTTTGGCATATCGGTCATGTAAATACTGCAATGCAGCATGTGTTTACGCGGCGTTGCAGCAAGACTAAGTTCAGGAAGCCTTGCTGATTTCACGGGTGCCGAGATGAGGAGAAGACCAATGCAATGGAAACGCTATGGCACAGTTGCTGTCATCCTCAGCGTGCTTTTGGGCGGTGCATACATATTCTGGTTGGACAGCCAAACCGCAGAGCTCCCGGTCGGCATCGTCCGCTCGAACGGGCGGATTGAGGCAGAGCGTATCGATGTGGCGGCCAAGCTTCCGGGGCGTATCGCCGAGGTTCGCGTTTCCGAGGGCCAGTGGGTCGAGGCGGGAGATCTGGTGGCGATTATGGACACCGCCGAGATCGACGCCCAGTTGCGCCAGGCCAAGGCCGCCGTCGCCCAGGCAGAGCAGCAGAAACTGCAAACCGAGGCCCTGCTGAACCAACGCCTGTCCGAACAGGAATTCGCACAGGCGGAATTTGCCCGCGCCGAGCAACTTGCGGCAAAGGGTCATGCGCCACAGGAGCTAGTCGATCAAAGAAAATCCGCCCTGACAACCGCAGATGCCGGAGTGGCCGCCGCCCGAGCAGGCATCGACCTTGCAACTGCCACGATTGCGTCGGCCGAGGCAACAGTTGAGCGACTGCAAAGCATCCGGGCCGATGCAGCTCTGGTGGCTCCGCACGATGGGCGAGTTCAATACACCCTCGCCAAAGCCGGGGAAGTCGTCGGCGCCGGCGGCAGGGTCGTGACGCTGACTGATCTGACCGACATCTACATGACGATCTTTCTTCCCGCGCGCGACGCTGGCCTGCTGGCCATCGGGGCTGAGGCGCGGATTGTCCTTGACCCAATTCCCGACTACGTGATCCCGGCCCAGGCTACTTTTGTCGCCAGCACCGCCCAGTTCACCCCGAAATCGGTGGAAACCGCCGATGAACGCGACCAGTTGATGTTCCGAGTGAAGCTGACTATCCCGGCGGAGTTGTTGGAAGAATACCAGGAACAGGCGAAGGCGGGCGTGGCGGGTGTCGGCTATGTGCGCGTCGACGATACCGTCGATTGGCCCGATGCCCTTCAGGTGAAGTTGCCGCAATGACACCCCCGCCGGTCGCCAGCCTGTCATCTGTGACGCACCGCTATGGCGAAACTTCGGCCCTGTCCGACGTCACGCTGGATATCCCGGCGGGCTGCATGGCGGGGCTGATCGGCCCGGACGGGGTTGGGAAATCCACCTTGCTGGCGTTGATCGCCGGCGTGCGCAAACTGCAAACCGGCGGCGCGACCGTGCTGGGCGGCGACATCACCGCGCGTGACCATCTCAGGGCTTGTAACCATCGCATCGCCTACATGCCGCAGGGTCTGGGCCGGAACCTTTACCCGACGCTTTCGGTCTATGAAAACCTGGATTTTTTCGGCAGACTCTTTGGCCAGTCGGAAGCCGAACGCCGCACCCGCATCACCAATTTGTTGGCTGCCACCGGGCTTGACCCATTCCCGGACCGGCCCGCAGGCAAGCTGTCCGGCGGGATGAAGCAGAAACTCTCGCTCTGCTCGGCCCTGATCCATGATCCAGACCTGGTGATCCTTGACGAACCGACCACCGGCGTCGATCCGCTGTCGCGCCAGCAGTTCTGGGATCTGATCGACCATATCCGCGAAGAACGCCCGGCGATGAGCGTGATCGTGGCCACCGCATATATGGAAGAGGCGGAGCGCTTTGACTGGCTTGCAGCAATGAATGCGGGAGAGGTGATCTCGACGGGATTGCCGACCGAGATCCGAAACGCTGCCGGGCAACCGACACTGGAAAAGGCCTTCATCGCTATGCTGCCCGAGGCGGACCGGCAGGGCCACCGCATAGTCGAAGTACCGCCGCGCCAACCTGTCAGCGGCCCACCTGCCATCGAGGCGAAAGGCCTGACCTGCCACTTCGGCGATTTCACCGCGGTCGATCACGTCGAATTCCAGATCGAGCCGGGTGAGATCTTCGGATTCCTCGGCTCCAACGGCTGCGGCAAGACCACCACCATGAAGATGCTGACCGGACTACAGAAGGCCAGCGAAGGCAAGGCGCTTCTGTTCGGTGAGGCGCTGAATCCGGACGACATGGCGACCCGGCAGCGGGTCGGCTACATGTCGCAGGCCTTTTCGCTCTATGGTGAATTGACCGTCCGCCAGAACCTTGAGCTTCATGCACGGCTCTACCAGTTGCCGATCGAGACCCGCGCAGAGCGGGTCGCACAGATGCTGCATGATTTCGATCTGGCCGAGGACGCGGACAAACGGCCGGACGGCCTGCCGCTGGGCATCCGTCAGCGCCTTCAGCTTGCCGTCGCGGTGATCCACGCGCCGGAGGTTTTGATCTTGGACGAACCTACCTCGGGCGTCGATCCGGTCGCGCGGGACGGGTTTTGGCAGCATCTGATCAAACTGTCGCGCGACGAGGGCGTGACAATTTTCGTCTCGACCCATTTCATGAACGAGGCGGAGCGATGCGATCGCATCTCATTGATGCATGCGGGAAAGGTCTTGGCGATCGGTACGCCTGCGGAACTGGCCCGCAGCAAAGGCACCGATGACCTCGAAGAAGCATTTGTGGGATATCTGCGCGAAGCGGCAGGCGATGCTGGCGGCACCGCATCCCAGAGACCAGCAACCAAGTTGCCGGAAAGGCAGCAAAAACCAGATCGCCTCTTCGACATTGCCCGGCTTTGGGCCTTCGCGCGCCGCGAGTCGATCGAGATTTTGCGTGATCCGATGCGCCTTGCCTTCGCATTTTTGGGCCCGGTCATCCTGATGCTCACTTTCGGCTACGGGATATCATTCGACGTGCAAGACCTGCCCTTTGCGGTTTTCGATCGTGATCAGAGCGCCGAAAGCCGGGAACTGATGGAGAGCTTCTCCGGCTCACCCTACTTCGCTGAAAGGCCGGCAGCGGCCAGTGTGATCGAGCTTGATGCCCGCATGAAAACCTCCGAATTTGTTGTCGCGGTCGAGGTGCCGCCAGGGTTCGGAAAATCCCTGCTGCGCGGTGACCAACCCGAAGTCCGCGTTGCCGTTGACGGTGCCATGCCGTTCCGGGCGGAAACGACGCGCGGTTATCTGCAAGGGCTCGCAGCATCCTACATGTCCGATCAGATCGAGCGGCTTTATGGCCATGCCTTCGATCCGTCCGCAGCCTCTGTTGAAACCCGGTTTCGCTACAATCAAGCGTTCAAGAGCGTCTTCGCGATGATCCCTTCGGTCATCATGCTGATGCTGGTTTTGATCCCGGCGATGATGGCGGCGATGGGGGTCGTGCGGGAAAAGGAAACCGGTTCGATCGCCAATTTCCGCTCGACGCCGGTGACGCGAACCGAGTTCATTCTGGGCAAACAGCTGCCGTATGTCGTGATTGCCATGCTCAGCTTTGCCTCGCTGATCATCGTCTCCTATGGCGTCTTCGGCGTAGTGGTCAAAGGCTCTGTCCTGGCGCTCCTTGTCGGCACATTGCTTTACGTGCTGGCGACAACGGGCTTTGGTGTGCTGGTCTCGACATTTACGCGCACGCAAGTAGCGGCAACCTTTGCCGCCGCCGTTATCTCGATCATTCCGGCCGTCAATTTCTCGGGCCTACTGGTGCCGGTGTCCTCGCTTTCGGGCGGCGGCCGGTTGATCGGGCTGGCCTTCCCATCGTCCTGGTATCAGCAGATCAGCGTCGGCACCTTCACCAAAGGCCTCGGATTGCCGGAGCTCTGGCTCAACCACGCCGCTCTGGCGGGCTTTGTGGCGTTGTTCATCGCGGTGTCAGTCCTTGCCTTGAACAAGCAGGAGGCATGACATGTGGCAATGGCTTACCAATGTCTTTCGGCTTGGCCTCAAGGAACTCAACAGCCTACGCGCCGATCCCGTGCTGATTCTGCTGATCGTCTATGTGTTCAGCTTCGCCGTCTATTCGGTGGCGACCGGCGCCAAGCTTGAGGTCTCGAACGCCTCCGTCGCCTATGTGGACCAGGACCGTTCGGCACTGACGGGGCGCATTTTGGGCGCGATCCTACCACCCGAATTCAATCCGCCACAGGAGATCTCGGCCGACGAGATCGAAAGCGTGATGAACAGCGGCAAGTTCGTGTTTGTCCTTTCCTTTCCGCCCAGTTTCGAGGCTGACGTTCTGAACGGCCTCAAGCCTCAGGTGCAGCTTAACGTCGATGCCACCGCAATGGCGCAGGCCGGTAACGGTTCGGTGTTCCTTCAGCAGATTATCCGCGCCGAAGTCGCCAAGTTCGTTTCCGGCGACGACACCGCAACGACACTGCCGATCGACCTGGTCGTCAGGACAAAGTTCAATCCGAACCTGAATTCCGTCTGGTTTTCATCCGTGATGCAGATCATCAACAACATCACCATCCTGTCCGTGCTTTTGACCGGCGCCGCGCTGATCCGCGAGCGCGAACACGGCACGATCGAACATTTGCTGGTGATGCCGGTCACCCCGTCCGAGATCATGGTCGCCAAGATATGGGCCAATGGCCTTGCGATCGTTGTCGCTGCCATCCTGTCGCTCTGGATCGTCGTGCAGACCGTGCTGGAGGTTCCGATCGCGGGGTCGATCCCGCTCTTCGTATCCGGGGCGGTGCTTTATCTTGCCTCGGTCACGGGGCTCGGTATCCTGCTGGCCACCTTCACCACGTCGATGCCGCAATTCGGTCTGTTGTCGCTCCCGGTTCTCGTGATCATGAATCTCCTGTCCGGCAGCACGACGCCGATGGAGAGCATGCCGGTCTGGCTTCAGAACGTCATGCAGTTGTCACCGTCGACACATTTCGTGGCGTTTTCGCAAGCCATTCTCTATCGCGGAGCGGGACTGGACATCGTTTGGCCCGACATGGCGGTCATGGTCGCGCTCGGCGCCGTCTTCTTCTTCATCGCACTCAAGCGTTTCAGGGTGACCATGGCCACAGTTCACTAAATCCACCTGACTGATCCGGAGAACAAGGCCCGGAACTCCAATGGGCGCTCCGAGCGAAGGCGGATTTCGAAAATTTCAAAACGGCAACCAACCAGAGAAAGGTAAAGCCATGAAAACACTAACACAGATCACGCTGGTAGCTTTGGCACTTGCAGTCGCCGGATGCACCGAACCCGGGCACTACTCTGTCAGTGGTGAAGAATGCGGCCCGAATGATCCGGTTCTTGAACTGGATGCGAATGACTGCGGTGTACCGGGCATATAGGCAGATTTTTTGCCCGGCGATGCCGACGCGCGTGGAAACACGGTCGTCCATACTCCCCTCAGCGATGCCTACTTTTGCCGCACCGAAAATGAGGAAGCCGTCATCACCCAGGTGGTTCGCTGGAACCTAGTTCAACTGGGCATGGAAGCGTGAAGAAGCCATGGTTAAAGGTGCTTTTGAAACAACCTTGCGGAACGGCGGACGGGTTCTTATCCGTCCTGTTAAACCTGCAGACAGGCACTTGCTCGAGATCGGTTTCGCGCATTTGTCGCAAGCCTCGCGCTACTTCCGGTTTCTCGCTCCCAAGAGCGGGCTCAGCGACCGCGATCTTGACTTCTTTACGACCAGCCATGGCGACGATCACGTCGCCATGGGCGCCTTGGACATCGACATCGAACCGTCACAGCCGGTGGGAATCGCGCGCTATGTGCGGCTGCCGGATCAGCGACACGCGGCCGAGATCGCGGTCACGGTGGTCGATAGCCATCAGGGTCTTGGTCTCGGCAGTGTCCTGATCGGCGCGCTTGCCTGCCAAGCGGTGGCTCATGGGGTCACGCACTTCGTCGCGCTGATCCACGAGGACAATCGAAAGATGCTACATCTGTTCGATGAGCTGGGCGCGCGGGCGGAGGCCGAACTGGGTGGAGAAGTGGAAATTCGTTTTCCGCTTCACTGTGATCCCGCGGCGTATCCGGACACGAAGACCGGCGACGCCGTCCGCGAGGTATACCGTCTCGCAGCGCCTGGTTTCCGCAAAGGATTTGAATGAGCTTTGGGCGATGAACTGCGAAACCGCGCAGATACGTTGCTCGATGTCGTAGAGCAATACGGCCGATCACGAAAAAGGTCGCGATGTTCCATTGGCCGACACCGGGACTCTTGCAGCAATGGTTAGCTTTTACGCGCATTGATACCGTAGAGGATAAAAGTGGCGAGTGACGAAAATGATATCCGCACGTTGGCATGGCTTAAATGACCGGTTTGGTGAAATTCGCCGCGTCGCCAAATATCCTCGCGGCGCATGTGAAGACATTCTGCGGCAGCACTAGCCGCAACCCCACAAGTCCGGTTTGTCCGCGTCTCGATTGTCTGATCAGGCGGCAGCGAACGTACAGTCTCGGTTGCGGCCAAAACAATACCAGCGAATGACCGGATTGGCGACGCCAGCTGCGTTGCAACAACAAATGTGCCGCACCTGCGAGTGAATGCTGCGTCAGCAAAGACCCGGTAGGGCAACGGCAGCAAAGTCCGCATTGCTGACCTCCATCCTTTGCGCAGCGACCGTCCGCTCTCCGCCCATCGCGTCCTACGACGTGCACAGGTGGCACACAGGCGTTCCTCAGATCGGCACCGCCGATCACTCTTTCGGCGATAGGCCCGGAGGCGCATCCGCGCCGTGCCGGGCCCTCGGAAAGTGAGGCCGAAGCCTCACCCGAAGGGATCGTATTCCGAGACGATCACGACCTCGTCGCCGTCGATTTCATCGGCGGGGACAGCGCCGAAGGTTCCATCCCCTGCCTGGAAGACGACGATCGAGACCATGAGCGTGGCGGCGAGGGAGGCGGCGAAGGCGTGAGCATCTTTTCGGGACATCTGTTTGGCTCCTGTCTTGGAGGCGGGGGACCATCCCCCGCGCGACAGGACCCCGCAGGCCCGAAGACTGGCTGACATCACCGGGTGCGTTCGGCTCGTCCGAATCCGCCCGGCGGCACGGGCTTGTCCGTAGTCCGACCCCTCGCGGGTTGATCTCGAAGACGGGATTCGGGGCAAGGAAGGGAATGGCGAGCGGGGGATGGTCCCCCAACGTCAGGAGCCGATTGTCCCGCTGATGCTTGGAACGCCGCCGGCCTCCCGGGCAGGCTATTGGTTGAAGACCTCCGTCTTCGGGGATGGATCCTCTGGCGCCCCGCGGCATCGCGGGACGAGGGTGCGGTCGGTGAGAGGCCCGCCCTTCGGCAGGCCCCTCACGCATTTTCAGGGCTCAGGCGGCCAGGTCCGCGCCCCCTGCCCTCTCGCCGTCCTCGGTGCCGACGATCTCGAGCCGCGCGTTGCGATATCCCTCGCGCGCGATCCAGAGCTCGGCCGCAGCGATCGACTCTGCCAGATGCAGCAGCTCAGTGTTGCCACCGAAATCCAGAAGCACGCGCACCTGCCCCGGCTTTGGTTCCTCGGCCAGCTCGAAGATCAGACGGCTGTCCGCCGAATGACTGCGCATGATGGTGACGAGGATCACCCCGTCCGAGGAGAAGTTCCCTTCTGCCTCAATCTGTGTGGCGGAGGGGCAGCATTCTTGCCCTCAACAGTTCTGGCCCGGCTCGGCCGTACATGGCGCGTTTGAGGGTCTTCAGACGATTAATCTGACCTTCTGCTTGGCCGTTGCTCCAGGGCATCTCGATAGCGTTTTTTACCGCATCGAAATCCCGGTTCAATGTGCGTGCGAAGCGCACGATGGGCGCCAGGTCGGTTTCGATCGCGTCGTCGATCCATGCAGGGAGCGGGTCTGCCTCGCGGCCACGCAGGATGCTTCCAAGCAGGAACGCGAACAGCAACGGTGCGTTGCGCGCAATAAACAACCGCAGGGCAAAACTCCTTTGCCGCCTTTAAGATTATCATTCTGTCGGCTATCACCGTTATCGGAGCAAGGCGAACTTCGTCAACACGTTATTATTGTCTTGCTATCATTAATGTTGTTTTGTATCGCTCACGGTGTTGCGACCCCGTGGGCCTGATACTGCACCCAGGCAGAACAAGGACCCAAGGGAAGGCCATGATAGAAGAAGCCCCGAATGTGGTTACAGAAGACGGACTGCGCGGCTTGCTCGCCGAGGGCTACCTCATTGAGGTGGTCTGCAAGGAGAGAGCAGAGAAGCGCCATAACAGCTGGTACGGCTCGTGGGTCATCCGCGCCGTCGCCACTGATGGGCGTGACGATAAGATGCTCGTCACCAGCCGAAGCGTCCTCAAGCTCCGCGACTTCAAAACCATCGTTGGCCTTGTCAGTTTCCTGGCCGACATGGGCTGTACGACCGCTAGCATCCCACTTGAAGAAGGTGGCCGCGAGCGCCACGCCGCGCCTCCGGTCAAAGGCAGCTGACCGCGCGACTGCGCTCGTCGCGGCTTTGGGTACAGGCGTTTGTTCCGCGCCCCCGGCCCTGGCCGACGGTTTCATCTTTTCGGTTGGCCCAGACGGCCAATTGATTTCCTCTTCTCAAGAGGCAAACGGGCGCCTTTTTCTCTTCGCAGAACCTCGCGTTCCTGACGCAACGAGCGAGACAGCGATCCCGGCCCGATCTGCCGCCCGCGCCACTCCAGAAATCCTCCATGCGATCGAGACCACCGCTCTGCGCTATGCCGGGCATGGTGCGCTGCGTCGCGCAGGGCTTTCCGTCACTGATTGGGCGCTCCTTTACCGGGCCAATATCGAAGTCGAGAGCGCATACAATCCGGCTGCACGTAGCCCTGTCGGTGCCATAGGCCTTGGCCAGCTTATGCCGGATACCGCCCGCGACCTCGGCGTGGACCCACATGACATTGCGCAGAACCTCGACGGATCAGCCCGCTACTTGCTGATGATGCTCGACCAGTTCGGCGAGGGCTCTCTGGCCCTTGCGGCGTACAACGCTGGCCCTGAGGCGGTCACACGCCACGGCGGCATCCCCCCTTTTCGAGAAACCCAAGGGCATGTGGCCCGTGTGACTGCCGTGTTTGAGCGGCTCAGCCATGACGTCGGCGTGAATGCAATCCACAGTCTGGGCAAATGCCGTTGGGTGCCAAGACGCCAGATACAATCCACCCGCCGGATTCACTTCGTTCAACGCTTTGAACTGCAACATCGCTGCCCGGCGACCAGTGCTTCTTCGAACTCACAACTATCCCTCCTGAATTTTCCAGTTTCAGGATAGTTGCGCCACACAAAGTGAGGCAGAGCCTCATTAAGGGCAATGCGACAGCAGAGGAGAAAAGTCCGGAGTCGCGGCGCGGACGGCCTCCGTTACTTCGTATGATGCTTGGCCAGTGAATTCTGCCGGACCAAATACCTCACCGTTCATCTGGGCGCGATAGCTATCCCACCTGTCGTTAAGAATCTTCCAATTATGCTCATCGTAGGAGCCAGGGAGTTCAACGGGCAGGATCCGAATCTTCGGTGGGTCCGTGTTGCCCTGGTGCTGTGCGACCATATCTTCCCAAAGCGATCCGATCCGGTCGACCCGCCCGATCTGCTGCTCGACAACGCCCGGGTTCCATTCCGGCTGGAACAGCACCACGGTGCGGCAGGACCTGTGAAGGTTCAGGCCCTCACGCCCAACGCTGGATTGTGCGACGAGGACCATCGGCCAACTTGAGCGCCGGTTGAACGCCGTTTGCAGGTGCTGCTTTGCTGCGGACTTCATACCTCCGGCCAGGCGGCGGGCAAAATATCCTTTGCGACCATCAAAATCATTCAGAGCCAGCCTGATATGCGAAGGTAGATCTTGGACCGAGTTTAGCATTCCATCTTCGTCTTCCTCCTCGTAGCGGGGTAGGTTTTCCTTTCGGAACTCGTCCCAAGCGCCGGCACAGCTCGAGCTCCCGTGACGGCTTTGCTGATCATCCATGATTTCAATCAGCGCCTGTGTCAGGCTTAGGATAAGTTCTTCCTCCTGCCCGCCCAGACCAAGCTGCGGCCAAAGCGTGTTAGTTATATAGGTTCTGACCTCATCGAGGGCTCTTGCGCGCTGCGAACGGTATTTGTCGTATTGCCGCTCCATTAGGCTCGACAGCGTGGCAATATCGGCATTGCCCATAAGGGTTCGCATATCGGCCATCTGTAAGGCTGCATCAAGCGCCTCGTGGAACCGTACATCCTTGGAGATGGCTTTCCCGGGCCAGTGCCAAGTCTTGAACGGGGCCTCCGGGTTGTGCGAAAAGATCATAAGGCGGCGGATCATCTCCCGCGCATTCAGCAGATCGGTTAGGCGCCGCATCGCTTGCGTGAATATGCCGAAAACCAGAACTTTTTCCGGTGACGCCGAGTGTGTAGCGATCTGTTCGATCGCCTTGACAGTTGCGAGAAGAGTTGGGTGCGCATAGGGATCGGCAGCTGCCTGTTGCAGTCTGCCAAGCCAAAATCCGGCCCGTTCGCGTCGCCGCTGCTCTTGCTGGTTTCGGATCAGACCCTGATCGGTATCAGAGAATGTCTGTTCTTCGGCTTCTTGCCAATCGCCTTTCTCCGGCTTCTCTGTCGCATCAAGCGCCGTCGCCAGCGAGAAGCCGCGCGCGAGCGCGAGCCTCAGGCGCTTTTGAGCCCCAAGTCCGGTAGCGGGCATGAGTGATAGCGCTTCGACAGCCATCAAGGCGACTGACCAGTCCTTGCCAGTGACCTGAGCGATGATTTTTTGACTGCGGTCTCGGTAGTTCGGTCCATGGTCGCGGATATAACGCTCGAGCACGCTGTCATTGCCGGCAACGGCCTTGCGACGGCGCATCATCCAGGGCGAAAGCTGTCTATAGAATTCATCCGCTGCGCTTTTGAACGCCGTCGCATTTTCCCGACTGGGCAGAAGGCGGACAGATTTTGCCGCTGCTAGGAATTGTTCCGATGCCTGCGCACAGGCATCGGCCTTATCCTCAGGTGCCCCCGCGCGCTGAAGGATCAGCCGCCAGTTGTCCGCGTGCAACTCGAACGGGGTCGCGGTCAGACAAAGGCGGCGGGGCGGCGCCTTGTGCGTGCCGTTTTGTCGGACCAGACGCATGAGCAACTGTGCAAGGGTGCTGCGCTGACCTTTCTTTTGCGCGGTGGCGGCATCATTTTTGCTTTTGTGCGCTTCATCGATGATCACCAGATCAAAGGCGCCAAGTAGCGAAAGCGTGAAGCTGATGAATGCCTCGCGCCCGGTGCCCCGAGATTGCAGCTCTTCGGGTCGCAGCGCGTCACCTTTTGCCAATCTGCCCACATGATGACGGATGATCTCCCGTTCGTCTTTGGGGATCAGGTGCGAGAACGCCACGCGCCCGGCGATGCGGTCCTGGTATTGTGTTAGTAGCCGCTGGCTGCCCCAGCCATTTTTCATCTGAAAGTTCAACAGGCCGTGCGGGAGCAGCAACACAGGGGCTGTCTTCGGGGATGGGCTAAGATCATGTGAGTACAGATCCCGCAGAGAGCGTATTTCCGGAATCTCGGGTGGCTCTTCGCGGGCAGCCTGGAACGTCTGACGAAACTCATCTCGCCACTGGTGGAGCAGCCCCGGGGGCACGGCCACGACAACGCGCCCGCCAGCTCGGGTAACCGCACATGCCAGTGCGACGGCAATCCTTGTTTTGCCCATGCCGACTTCATCGGCAATGATTGCCCCAGGAAGGCCCCTCTCGCAAAGACGGCATTGCAGGGCGGAAAGTGTGGCGCGTTGCCCGGCATCCAGCCAAGTTCGAACGTCGCTGTTCTCTGACCGCGACGGTATCGGGCGTTCGAACCTTTTTAATAGTGTGGTAATCTGCCGAGATGCGCCCGACCTTCCATCACTGGTCCAGATCGTCATGACTTCACTCCGTCGAAACCCGCAAAACCCTCGACAAACCAGAGCCGCGCCGCCTCGGTATGGGCGGCACGCAGAATGCAGGTTTCTTCGTCGCTCAAACCAAGTGGCATAAATTCGGCGCGACCCAAGTGCCGGAACGGATTGAGCCGCATCTCCTGCAAGGCGAGCAGGACAACGCCCTCGGTGCGCGCAAGGGTTCTCGCATGTTCAATCAGACGGTTTGCCCAGAGCCTTGTCTGAGCTGAAGTCATTTCGGCCTGAATCTCGCCTAATGCGGTAATCAAGGCCATGAGACGCCGCGTTGAATAAGGGGCGTCTCCTGTGGCTGCGCTTCGTCCGCTGCTGCTGTGGCGCTCACCATCGTTGCTCTCGTGGTCATCGGTGGTCTCAGGTTCAGGCTCGCGGCCGGTGGCGGCCATTTGCATTAAGGAATCCAATACATCCTCAAGCCGGCGGTGCTGAGTTTCTGGTACCACGTGCAAGCCACGTTCATTCAAAACCGGAACCGCGACGTGTGCTGTATTTTTAGCGTCTGACGACCAGCGTAGCCGAACCAAAGATGGCGGCAGCTGTTCTGGATCAAGCAAGATCCGCGCGGTCAGGGGCTGCCAGTTGCCCCCCGAATGGCTGAGGCTGATACCACAGAAGTCTGAAGGCACAGGGCGTGGTTCCAGCCAAAACCCGGCGCTGTCTTCACTGAGGGTGAAGTGAG
Organism: Rhodobacter maritimus; assembly: GCF_058747975.1. NCBI lineage: Bacteria > Pseudomonadati > Pseudomonadota > Alphaproteobacteria > Rhodobacterales > Rhodobacter > Rhodobacter maritimus. The sequence goes on from NZ_CM179095.1 coordinate 368,741, forward strand.
TCAGGGGGCAATGGCCGCTGAATTCAATGGCCATTTCGAAAGGCTCGCCCTTCTCGAGCTTTTCGTCGGCTATGTCGATCTCTTTGGCGCTGAAGGGAAGAAGTGCTTCAGGCCTGTCCTGTACATCCACGGGGATTACCGTGCCAGCTTCAAAGTTCCAAACCCCGGTGCTGGAGGGGGCACCTATGCCCGCGGGGGTGAGATTGCCCGAACCGATATAGAGCAGACCTTTGAAGCTGTCCCTCTTACCTCGGTATATGAACTTGGCGTGGAGTTTGCCCTGCGAACCGTCATTGCCTTCCGGGAATCTTGGGGCAAAGAAACGCCACTGGCTGGCTTTCAACGCAGGGGCAGCGGCGGCAAGGCCCTGACAGGCATGCTGGTTGAAGACGATGCTGACGGGTTGGACTGCGTCCTTCCCGGTTAGGTCACTGACGAACCTGCGGAGAAAGGCTTCGGTACCCTGCGGCTGCGATACCCCAGCCGGAGCAGGATCGCCGCCGGCAAAAAATCCTGAGCCAAGAACGGTGAGTTGATCGCGCTGTGACCCGTCAAACCGTTCGAGAAGCGGCTTGCGCAACGGCTGATCCAGAGAATGAAAGAAGCGCGGCTTCATGCCTGCTGGAGCCTTGAGCTCGTTGAACAAGCGCAATGTGTCGGCATAGGGAGCCTGAATGGCATCGCTGTCAGTTGCTGCAGCCCAAGGGTTCGGTGACAGATGGGGATGCAGGCTGGTGAACATGTCACAAGCGATCAGGATATCCGCAAGGTTTTGGCTTTCGGCTGCGGGATCGGCCGCCGGATCTGAATGTGGAAACTCCACAGACCAGAAGAGATCAATGTTTCGCTCCAAGGTTTCTCTGGTCCAGTTGCCGGTCGAGACGACCAGACGAAAGATGTCGCGCCGTGTAGTATGGTTCTTCGATGTCGTGTCGGAGAAATGCAGCAGAGCCACCTTGGCGTGGAAGATACCGCGCCCGCTGAAGCGCTTGCGCCAACTTGGTGCCAGTGTCATGTGATGCACGCCCGGCGCCCGGTCCGTGGTGATCTGCGGCGATGCGGGATCGGTGGTTAGAAAAAGTGCGGGCCGCTGAAAGGTTGCGGCAAAACTGCCGGCGCCTATGGTGAACCGATCGGCGATCTCGCGCATGACAGTGCCATCCGCGGTGAATCCACAGATCCAGCCGAAATGTCCTGTATAGCCAGGCGGTGGGGAGAAAAGATCAAGCAGACTCGTCATGCGTCACGCATTACTTCGCGCGCAAGCCGGCACAGGTTGTGCAGGCGGTAGAGACGCATTGGCTCTTCAATTGGTTCGTCGTCAGGCGCGGTATCCTCCGTGGGGCTGCTGACGGCCTTGTGGTCCGGGTGCAGGCTGATTGTGCTCTCCTCCAGCCGCAGGACGATATCGTCGCGCCTCACCATATCACGCAGCAAAGTGGCATCATCAGCATTCGAGACGGTCTCAGTGAGAAAGGGCGCAAGTTCCCGCGGTGGAGACTGAGGTCCGCGGCGGGTCTTGAGCTGGCTCGCCACTGATCGAAGCTCATTCAGCCTCTTCTGAAGGTTTTGGTTCTCCAATAGCGTGGCAACCCTTGCTCTGCCGCCGTTAGTATCCGAGAGTTGCGCCTGCACCTGATCGAGGACAGCAAAAGCGGCGGCATAGGCCCTGAAAAAGTCCTGCGCCCAGTTGAGCCGCATTGCCTTTGCAGGGTCGCGCGTGGCCATATGGTCGCTGACCCTTGCCACTAACGCATCGGCATCGAGCGCGGGATTACTGGCCAGCAAATCGTGGCAGGCTCGCCAAAGCGCGCCGCGCATTGCGCGGTCTTCTTCCACGCCAACCGTTTCCATCACGCCAGAGAAGTATTCGCGCAGGGGTTGGGGCAGGGGGCGCATCGGGGAAATGAGGCTCAACTCCTTGCTATCTTTCCTTGCGGTCCAGGCCGTTCCACCCAGCCAAGACCAAAGCATCGGAATTGCTTTTCTTGTGTCATCGCGACCTATCGTCAGACGCAGGAACTCTTTCCCCCGGTCATTCAGTTCATAGCTGTTGAAGCGGCTGTTTGCGGCCGTAACCAGACCCAGTCGGGGCAGGCAGGCGCCCATGCCCATACGAATTGGCTGGCTGACATAGCCTTGCCCACGAGCGAGATCTCGCAGTCTTAACCCTTCGACGCTTGTGATCCGCTGCAGCTTGCGCGCGCCACGAATGCGATAGGCCATGTCTTCGCCTACGCCGTCCCTGATGCAGTGCCAGCAGGCCATGGCCTCGAGCCCTTCGGCAATTGCAGAAGGATTGACTTGCTTTCCTGCTAAGCGTTGTGCGGCTGCGAACTCGATACCGATCAGGGACCAGACAATGCTGCGCAGGAATGACAGCCCGGCCAGACCCGGCACCGAGTAATCATTGGCAAAACGCACAACCGCCGCCAGTCCGAGGTCGCGGCGGCTACGCGGGCGGCCCAGGCTCTCATGTCCTATGATCCCCCAACTTTCAGACAGGCTCATTTTGCGCCACCGTGGGTTCTGGCACGGCTAGCTCCACCAATCCGTGATCGATCCAGAAAAGCGCCACCCCTTGGAGCGGATGCTGCGGGTAGAGGTTGCCGACGAGCGTCGCATAGGCGGAGAGTTGCGGCCAATAGGGGCCAAACCCTTCACCTCCGCCGCCGGATTTGTGGTCGATCAAAAGACAGCCTGCCGGGCCAACGGCGAGAAGGTCGATGGTGCCAGAGATCTCTGCACCATCGGCGGTGTTGCCCAGCACTGGGATCTCGGCGCGCAGTTCAGTGTAGCCACCAGCCGCAAGCCAAGCTTTCAGAGCCGCAGCCCGCTCTGCGACCAGCGCCAGGGTTGCGTCGTCCAATCCGGTTGCCTTGGGCAGGGCTTCAGTTAGATCAGATCGCGTAAGGCAAGTCCGCAGGGCAAGATGGATGGCTGTCCCACGCGCCGCGTCGCTGACCGAGTGGGGCCATGGTGCGCCCAAGCCGATGCCCTGGCTTTTGGGGGCGGGCAGCGCGGTTGTCGATTGCGATGGTTTCAACCGCCAGGGTGTCAATGTCACAGCCGCTAAGGGCGTCGCGCCGCCGAGCCGTGGGAGATCGTTGATCTCAGTCGCCGAATACTCGGTGAAGCCTGCGTGTTCGGGCAACTGCCCGATGATGGCCGGGCAATCAATCCCGCCGATGCGCAATTTATCACCACCGATTTCCGGCGCGCAGGCATCCGTGAAAACATGGAAGAGGCACTTGGCTTCCGGGGCTTCCTCGTCCCGCTCCTTGAGGAAACCCGGCCACTCCAGCACCAGCCGGTCGCGCGCCCGAGTCAGGGCGACATACAGCAGGTTCTTCGCATTGGCCTCGAAATCTGTGCGCCGATCCTCAATGAACCGCCGCTCGGTTTCGGGCGCAGCAAATCCTGGGGTATGGATCAGCGCGGCCGAGGCCAGAACGGCTTCCATATCGTCAATCTTGTCCAGAGCAGTGAACTGGGTCGCAGTGCTACCCGGCCATTCTTCAATTCCGTGGTCGAATTCAGCGACGACGGTGATCGGCCACTCACGACCCTTGCAAGCGTGCCAAGTAACGATCTCTACCGCTTCAGCACTGTTAGCGGCAGGGTCGGGGCGGCGGTCGAAATCGCGCTCACCCGCACGGGCATCGAGCCAGCCCAGGAAAACCTTGACGCTTTCGCCATGGAACCCAGCAGCGGCCTTTAAGTCGCGATGCGCGGATTCGAAGTCGATAGCTTCGGCTTCAAACCGCAAAAGGTCTGCTCGGGCCTGAGCCGCATCTGGCTGACGGTCAGCCCAAAGTCGCAGTCCAGAGGAATTGATCACAAGGTCCACTGCATTGGAAATCGGCACGCGTGCAAGGCAGTCCGACAGGGTCGCCAGCCGCATCAGCACTGGATCATCCGCCAAACGCCCCTGGATCTGCGCGCTCATGGCGGCTTGCAGGCTAATTGGATCTGGGCCGAGAGTACGCAGGACCAATGCGGAATTCGTATCGGCAGGGTTAGCTGCATAACTGAGCGCCGCTCGCGCCGCTTGAACAACTGGACTCGTCGCCCAGCCATCTTCGGCGATGCGGACAGGAACGCCGCGCGCGCGCAATTCCTCGGCATAGCGGGCGGCTGTAGCGTGTCGGCAAACCAAGAGCGCTATATCAGAGGGGTGGACGGCCCTTGTGGCTTTGGTGTGCCGGTCGGTGATTGTTTCGCCCGTAGTGAGGATGCGGGCGATGCGCTCGGCGATGTGCTCCTGAGGCTTCGAGGAATTCTTCACCCCGCGCCCTTTGACGATGTTCAGCACTTCCAGCGCCGGACCAGGCACCGGGTCGCGGGTCGGGGCCAGCAGATTGTAGGCCGCGCCAAACAATCCGGTGCCCATGGCATTGACGAAGTCCATCACCGCCGGTGTTGACCGCCAGTTGCGATCTAGGGGTTGCGTCGCAGTGGGGTTGGCCGCCGCAAGTGCTTGCGACAGGCGCGGGTCAGCCCCTTGAAACCCCATAATCGACTGCTTCACATCGCCTACTAGAAGCGTCCGAGGCGCGCGCGCACCCAACTGCCATAGTAGCGCGAACTGTACTGGATTGGTGTCCTGAAATTCGTCGATGATGACGCAGTCGATCTCATTCAGCACAGCTTGGAGCACTGTTGGATCGGTGCGCAGTAGCCGTTCTGCACCTGCAATCATGTCGGCATAGTCAATCAGCCCAAGTGCTTTTTTGCGCGTCTCATAAGCCTCCATCACTTCCTGCGCACAGGCGATCAGGCAGCGAAAGTGCAGCTTGGCATCGGCCAATGGACCGGGATGTGAAGGCAGCACCTCCGCAGCCTGCATGATCGCAAGGGCAAGGTCATCGTACCCCTCGGGTGTCTTCGTGCGGCTGTTCGAGGTGAAGAGGCTACGCAGGGACTGCCAAAGGCTCCAGTCCCGGTCCAGCAGGGTTGGATCGCGGTCAACGCGACGAAAAAGGGCAAGGTTCTTTTCCAGCGTCTCGCGGGGGCCCTTTGCGGTGACGCCCGCCATACCGCCCTCGGGAAAGGCGGCAAGCATGGTGGAGACTGCCTTTGCCAAGGCATCCCGGGCGGCGGCGGGGTCCGCAAGGAACTCGCCATAGATCGTATCGAGCCGCGTCAACGCGGGGGCGATCAGGCCTGGATCACGCCCCTTGTCCCCCAGCCCCCGCAACAGGTCAATCATCGACAGAACGCGGCCGCGCAGGGAATCTTCGACCGTTTCGCCCTTTTGCCAGTTCGGTTGATACCCGAACCGCTCAGGTTCGGCCTTGATCGGGTCAAGCGCCTTGGCATGCGCCAGCGCTTGCCGGATCAGCAGGTCCCGCTCAGCATCGCCAAGATGGCGCGGTTGCAGCGAGGCACCCGCCGCCAGCGCATGTTCCGTCAACAGCCGCAGTCCCAAACCATGGATGGTGGAGACATAGGCGCGCTCAACGGCCATGGCCTCGGCCACCAGCCCGTCCGCCAGAAGACCCGCCCGGATACGTTCGCGCAATTCGCCCGCGGCGGCTTCGGTAAAGGTCACGGCAAGAATCCGTTCGGGCCTTACGATCTTGCGCTTCACCCAGTCGGAAAGCTGGGTCTTGATTCGATGGGTTTTCCCTGCGCCCGCGCCAGCGGGCACGATGACCAGTCCTCGGTCCAAGTCTGCTGCGTTCATGGTCATGCCTCCTCGATCTGGCGAATGAACGCGGTAACCAGGGTCGAGCCATCCGTCAGCGCATAAGGTGTGAACCCCGCCTCCTTCTTGAAGAACCCCTCGTCGGCCGAGGTGTTCAGCACCACCCGTCCGGCGCCAAGCTGGGCCAGCCGTTCAGCAAGCATGGCAACAGCCGCATCATTGACGGCATCGCCCATGTCGCGGGCGGGCGATCCGTCTGCAGGCACAAGGCCGGACGTCAAGAGCCCGCCGTCATTCATCAGGTGATAGGCAATCCCCACCTTGCGGCCGATCAGAGGGTCCATCCCATCGCCCTCGCGCCGAATGGGACGGGCGAGCATGTCACGATAAAGCCCTGCCTGCAGATCCCACCCAGCCTCCATGCGCCTGCGGCGGCCCGATGTGCCACTTTTCTTGTGATCGACGACAAGCAGCGCACCGTCCGGCAATTCAAGGATCGCATCGGCCTTGCCGTGAAGATTGATGCCATGTGCCTCACCGGCCAGCCAGATCTCGTTGCCGATGATCTTTGCGCCAAGCGCCAGCAGATGTTCGCGCCAACGCAGCGCTGCCTGAAGAATCTCGCGTTCGAGGCCGCTGCGCTCCATTTCCCATGATGCGCTGCGCAGAAACCCCGCGTGGCGGGTGAGAGCGCGATCATAGGCTTCGGCAACCGCCGTAGTCAGTGCCGCAGCTTCTGGCACAGGCTGGTCCTTGAGGAACACATGTTCAAACACGTCATGGGCAATGTTGCCCTTGGCCATGACATCAAGTTCCTCTGCGGACCAGGACATGTCGCCTGCGCCAACCTCCTCCAGAAGCCAGGCCAGCGGGCTGACGAGGAGCGTTTCCAGCCGAGAGGGCGACTGAGGTTTGGTGGTTCCATCATCCTTGCGCCGCAGGGCAAGCAGGTCGATGCCGGGGAAAGACAGGGCCTCGGGCAGATCGTCTGGTTTCGGTAGGGGCGGAAGGCGGTGGTGCGCCACAGGCCAATCGCCGGGCGGCAATCGCGACAGGTCCAGGATCAGATCCTGCGCATCCCCGACACCCGATATCGCCCGCGCGACCAGGGAAAGCCCGGCCGAGGGTTGCTGCCGTGCCCCAGCCAGATCGCGCCACGGGATCAGAAAGGTCACGGTGTCGGTAACCGCCTGAAGCTGTTGATCGAAAAGAGACAGGCCTTGCGCCAGACCCTCGGCCCGGCCGCGAAGGTGCAGGCCCGTCCTGGCGCGGATCGTGATGATTTCGCTGTCCAGAAACAAGGGATTGGCGCGCGGACGCGTCGGATACAACCCATCGGTGAAATCCGTCACGATCAGGTGCCGGCAGGGCCGCCACGGGCTTTCCTGTGCAGACCAAAGGCTGACACCTTCCAGGTTGCGCTCTGGATCGGCAACCAACGGGGGAGCAATCTGGATACCGCGCAGGATCGCTTCCCAGTCCGGGCTACCCTCGCCGGGCGGGATCGACAGACGGGCGCGGACCTCGTTCCCGTTCGCAATGCGCTCGCAGATACGGTCGATCAGGAAATGCAGTTGGGCCAGACTGCCAGCCGAGGCGCGAATGTCCGTCCAGAGGTCCTTGTGCGCAGGGGTGGGCGACAGGACATCGCCGCGAAAGTCACCGCCGATCAGGTTTTCCGCGAGGTCGCGCCCGGTCTGTGCGGACCAGGGCATCAACGGGGACAAGGCGAGGCTGGCCAGGACCATTGCAGGTGTGGGTGTTCGCTTGGCCAGTGCCAGCTGAAGGGCTGTCTCACCAATGATGTCGCGCTCGGGCAGGCTGGCGGGAAGCCCGGAAATCGGCACGCCCTGCTCGGCGAAGGCGCGGGCGATCTGGCGTGGGTCACCCGAGGCCAGCACAGCAATCTCGCGCGCCGAAATACCGCTTTCGATCAGGGCCCGCGCACGGGCGGCGGCAAAACCAGCGCAGGCCGCCAAATCGCGCAGACCATAGAAGGCGAGGCTGTCATCCTTTGGCCCGGCCTCGATTGCTGCCTCGGCCACCCCGCCCTGCAAGGCGTGCAGCCTCGACCCTTCACGCGCCGCGCGCCCCTTGGCGGGGGCCTCTACAGTCCCGAATTCCTGCTGAAGCCGCGCGTAAAGGGCCTTCATTGCGGCTGGCGCATGTGGATCGAGCGATCCCTCAACCACGGGCAGCGGGTCAAGAAACCGCCCATGCGGCAGCTCCAGCACATGGCGCACTGGGGCCAGCCCTTCGGGCAAGCTGTCACCCAACTTGCACCAGAGGTTGATAAGCGCATCCAGATGTCGCCGTGCGCGACTGTCCTCCATCGTCCCCGCCGCTGGGGCGCGCAGATCGACAGTGGCCAACACCAGACCCTCCAGCGCCGCACTGACGGCCGAGATCGTCTCGACTGGCGCATTGACGAGGCTATCCCGCCAGACCGGATCGGGGTTCTCCAGGATCGCCCGCCCCGGCACCCATTCTGGCGCTTTGGGTGAAAGGGAAAGCTCAGCGAGGCCGGTATCGGTCAACCGGTACTGCAGGCCGGAGCGAGGATCGACGACGAGAAAAGGGTAGAACATGAGTTTCGATCTCGCTGCGTAAATTGTATAGTTTAACGGGATGCCATTCTGACTCAATGGTTTATACGACTATTCCCGTTCTCTTCTGCGCGCTTAACAAGCCCGCTTTCGGATGTTTGGCCCTAAGATTACCCACCCGGATAGACTTCGAAGAGTTCCTCTGCCGCATCTATATCAGACGAAAGCTCCCTGTAATCCCGTACCAGCTGCCAGATGATGTCCGCACCTTCGACGATCTCCGCCCACCGGTGTCGAAGGACAGCCGCAGGATCAATTAGGCCCGGCATATTGCCAGCAATCGCCGCCGTTGAATTGCTGTCCCCACCATGGGTGGCTGCAATCAGGAGGGCCTCTTCGAAGGACTCTCCGGCAAGGCAGGCATAAAGCGCGATCGACAAGGCCTCTTGGGCGGTCCAGCCACCACCCAAGGATTCGACTGTTTCCCCAGTACCGTCCCGAGGCGCACGAAGCGCAGCTTGAATTGCCTGTGCGGTCTCGTCGCCCCCAGGCAGTCGCGCATAGGTCTCTGCCGTTTGGGCTGCAGTCTTCTCCAGATCAGCACCCCCTGCGACATCGGCAAGCATTTCCGCCCAAGCGGCCGCCGCAAGCTGGCCGGTGCGGTGGCCATGTGTCAGGGCGGATGTCTCGATGGCCATGGCGTGCACCTGGTCGCGCGGGAACATCAAGCCGATGGGGGCCACCCGCATGATGGTCCCGCAACCTTTACTGTTGTTGCGTGCCACGTCCCCATAATGCGTGCTCGCCGCCAGGGAAGACAGGCAGGTATTGCCAGGCGCGCGGCGGATCCGAAGGCGGGGGTCGTTGATCATCCCCACATCGTCGGTCTGAACCTTCGGATTGCCGCCTTGAGTTCTGAACCAGCGCAACAGCGCGTGATGGATGACGGACGGCGGGTGGCAGATACCCTTCAGAGCGCCGCGAACCCGCGCGCGCAGGATCCCCTCGACCGTGAACAGCGTCATCTGGGTGTCGTCTGTGATGGCGCCGTGTAGCCCCATGTGCCGGGGCAGCTCCGAAATGCCGTCCGGGAAACGACGGCGGATTTCAGCGAGCGACAGGAACTCGATCTCGGCTCCCAGACTGTCCCCGATGGCCCCACCCAGAAGACTCGCATGGAGTCGGATCAGCGGCAGCCCGTCATGTCGGGCGTAATCGGTCACAAGGCGTTCCTGAACTTGCGTCTCGATGGCCCCGGGCCGTGCGGCGCGGACGAGGGTCATGGCCTTGCCCGCTGGATGTCCGCGCTCAACCAGTAGAAGGGCGGCAATCGTTCCCGCACGCCCCAGTCCACCCCGGCAATGGACCAGCACCCGGCCGCCATTTTCCAGGATGCGATGAAGTTGGGGAGACAACGCGCGCCAGCGCGCCATGGCCTTCGGCGCTGGCACACCCAGATCGGGGATCGGGACGTGATGCCAGTCCATCCCGCGTGCCCTTGCCGCATCGCCAAGACCCGTGACAGAAAGCAGATCGAACTCAGCGTCCTCGATCAAGGTCAGGACCGCTTTCGCCCCCCAGGCCTTGATCACATCCAGATCAACATCCAGATCTCGGTCCCATCCCGCGCCAAAGACACTGTCGCCTTTCTTGCCTGGGCAAAGGGTCAGGCCGAGATGACCGTTGCCAATAGGCAGGCTGTCGATTCGAAGGGGGTGGGATATGCTGTCACGAAGCAAGCGCTGTACTTTCTTTGTTGATTCGAGCTGAAGTTACTCTTGGGGTGCGTCACTTTCGGTCGTATCGGAAACTGGGTCACCAGAAGCTGCCAAGAACTGCGCCTCAACTTGATCGCCCCACCTCACCAAATACCATTCCATTTCCTGACGGCCTCCAGCGCGGAAACGGACCATCAGCGATCCGTCTTCCAGACGCTCGGTCTTCTGTTTCGGATGGAACACATATCCAGCAGCTTCATCGGCGACCTCAGGCAGAAAGCGCCAGACCACGTCCTGCGGTTCTTCGCGCCAGACGCCGAAGCTTTCTGACAACCACTCCTGCAGATCGAACTCTTTGGGGCGCTCATAGACATCAGGCTCCAAAGAAATCCGTTCGAAACCAGCCAGTGCAAACAGACGCAGATCGTCTTGGTATTCACTCCAGGCCAATAGATATTGGCGCCCCTGACCAAACAACACCGCAATCGGGCCGAGCCGGGTATTTCGTGAGAGTTTTGCGCTGCCACGAGCGCGGTGGTCGGCCGAGATCATGACCCCTGCAAGAATTGCCTCCCGAAGTGCAGAGAGAAGCTCAGGGGGGATTCTTTCACGCGGTCCAGGTCGAAAGGCAACTCCATCGGCCATCAGTTGCGCTTCAAGGTCAGCGGCGATCTTCCGGCGGCGATCCTCGCGGAACATGGCCTGTACCTTTGTCAGCAGGCGCTCCAGCGTGTCTGCCGTCACCTCATCCCCCTCGCGCCGTGCGATTGCGGCTGCGCGGTGCCCCGCGGTCAACTCATCGAGCGTCGGCTCGACCATGCGGCCCAATGAGCCGGGCGGAAAACGCCAGTATTTTCGTCCGCTCTCTCCTGATATCTCCTCTATCTGGGGGTATGCGTTGCGCACGGCATCACGCATACGTTCTGCCGTGCGGCGCGATACGCTGAATTCCCGTTCGATATCGCTGAGCGAAACCCCTTCAGCTGAACCTTGCATTGTCAGTGCCAGTTTTTGCAGATCTTCTTGGCGGGCGTAGCGCATTCGTCCTCCTAGCAAGGCAGAGCCACCTTTGCGGTGCGAGACTATGGCGTCAACGGCCAAAGCCGATCGGCCGCGCCGCCCCCATCTTTGCCGCATCTTCACGGATCAGCTCGCACAGGATGGCCTGTGGGTCCGCATGGCCCAGTGCCTGCATCCTACGGGCGACGTTTGCGAAATCCCCGGGGGCGAGTCGATCGAGCGCCTCCAACCCTGCTGGTGGCGAACACGGAAAATGTGCGGCCCAAGCCAGTGGAAGTTGGCGGGCGGAAAGGTAGTCGAACCGGATGCGGAAGGTGAACCGGCGATGTGTCGCGGGGTCCAGCTTTTCGACGAAGTTGGTTGTGCAGACGAAGGGCAGCGGGTGGCTTTCCATCCAGGTCAGCATTTCGTTGACCTGGCTCACTTCCCAGCTGCGCTCAGCGCCGCGGCGGTCGGCCAGCAAGCTGTCCGCCTCGTCGAAGATGAGCATGGCACCCTCGGCGCGCGCCTCGGAAAAGGCCCGCGCAATGTTCTGCTCGCTCTCGCCAAGCCACTTCGAGATCAGGTCCGACGTGCGCTTTTCGATCACGGGCATCCCTATCACGCGGGCCAGATGCCGCGCCCACGCGCTTTTGCCTGTCCCTGCCGGACCTTCCAGACAGAAACTGATCCGCCGAGGCGCGCGCGGGGCCGCCAGCCGCGCCTCGATCCGGCCCAGATCCGCATCGGCGCGCGCCAGGTCCGGTTGCCAGGGCACCTCGGCATGGTGACGCGGCGCACTGTCCGCCCCGCCCTTTGCCAAACGAGCGGCCGCATCCAGCACCTGCGAGACTACCGCATCCCCTCCATTGCAAAGCCGGGCCACCCGCATCGCGTCAGACACCAGGGCCGGCGCCTGATCATGTCGTTCCGCCATCTGCGGAAGGGCGGTATCGGGGATGCCGACGCCATGCCGGTCCTCGAGTCGCTGCCAGATCCGCGTCCGGACCCGGCCCGAGGGTGGGCGCATCAGCGCCGAATAGCTAATCCGCCGCAGGAAAGCGGGATCACAGGCAGTGACTGAATTCGTGGTCCAGATCACCGGGATCGGGTTCGTCTCAAGGACTCGGTTGAAATGAACCTTCGACGGCGCCTCGCGGATGAAGGGGAAGCCCCCCGCCCCAAATAGGTCTTCCATCTCGTCGAACAGAAGCACGGTGTCCGATCGTTGACTCAGCATGCGGGACGCCATCGACAGTTCAGCCAGCCGTTCCCGACGTGACGGTTCCCCGCCGTCATCATCGGTTTCCCCCACCGCGCGCAGGTCCGCGCCAACCTCGCGCGCCAGCACCTTGGCGAATTCGGTCTTGCCTGTGCCGGGAGGGCCGTAGAGCAGAATGTGCACGCCCGGTTTGCGCTCGGCGAGTGCGCGGGAGAGCAGGTCACGCATCAGGTCCGCATCCCGTCCCAGTCCCTCGAAATCCTGCCATTCCGCCTGAGGCGCTGCCGCAGGCGGAAACATCAGCGCGATCAGGTCAGAGATGCTGTGCACGTCGGCAAGCAGCGCGAGGATCAAGCGGTCCGACAAATCGAACGGCATCCGGTTGTGGCGCCCGCCGCAGCTGCGCTGTACCAGCCCCGATCCCGTCAGTCGGCCCGAGGCGCGCATCGCGGCCCGGATTTCAGACTCAGGAGCCGCGCAGAACCACGACAAAAGCAGCGGGACGGTGACTTCCCTGGTTTCCAACGCCCCATCGACGACATGTTCGAAGCCGTCGAACAGCTTGTAGAGGGCAACGAAGGTCAGCATGGATGTCTCGACCGGGGACAACCCGAAGTGATCGCCAAAGAGGGAGGCGTTGCGCTGCACGATCTCGCCCTCGCCGCCCCCTGCGCTCGGCACGAGGTCGCGAGCGATGGTGCGTACCTTGTTCCACCACTGGATGCCTGGCCGGGTGCGGGGCCGCTCGGGGCAGCTCACTTCGGTCAGGTATTCCAGCCAGCTGGGCAATTCCTTGGCGATGCGGCTTGCCGGGCCGAAACGGTCGGCCAGCCGGGCGATCAGGTCAAGGGCGAGGTGTTGTTCGTGGGTCATTGTCCATCTCCATCGTCTAGACAAAGATGCCTCAGCTATACGTCAGAAATGGACAGAGGTCCGCAGCTCTGAACCAAAGTCCTCCACACGCCGACTGCAATGATCCCTCGGAACTGGCAATACCAAGTAGCGGATCAGATTTAACCTGTGGGCAGGCTGGAAAGAGCCGCACACCATGTAGGGGCGTTAGCGACATGGAGGTCTCTGCAAGAGCCGACCGCTAAACGGTAAGTTACCTCGATGGATTGCCGATAGGCGAAGCTGGAGAATTAAAGCTTTAGCCTGGCATAGATTTTGACCGAGCGTTTGGAAATATCGACGTCGAATCGTGTAATTTCATAGGGATGCTCGTCAAAGGTCATCTCATACTGCTGACTGCTCATGAGCTTGAGAAAGCTTGGCAGGCAAATGTCCCGCTTACATATCTTGGCGCCGCCTTGCAGCGTCACGGACACCCTGAAACTGCTGGTCGGATCCGTGGCCTCTGGCAGTTCGAGATATTCTGGTTGCATTATGTCAGTCTCACGCAAGCCATTGTGCCGGCTGGTGATCGGCGATCTGTCCGAATCTGACACATGTCTCTGAGACGATAGGTCCAGCAAACTGGAGCGCAGGAATGTACGGTCAGTCAAGGGCTATGGGCAATAGTGAAGGCGTGAGCATTTTCTATTGCCACGGTTGGGGTTCGCACTTCGACCCCAGCAAAGCCAAGATCCGTGCCCTTTCCAGGATGGGCCCGGTTGAGGGCGTTACCGTCGACTACACCCTCCATCCACAGCTGGTCATCGAGACGTTTGCAGCACGGTTGAAGCGTCATCCTGAAGCGCTTGTCGTCGGAACAAGCCTTGGCGGCTTCTTTGCCGCTTGGCTGGGCGCTGAGTTTGACCGTCCGTTCATTGCGATCAACCCCGCAATCGCACCGAGCACCACTCTGCAAGCTTACGTTGGTCGTGGGGTCAACCACATCGGAGTCCCGTATGAACTGAGGGAAGATTGCGTCATGGCTTATGACGCGCTCAGCTTTCGCTTGGACGGCCGGGGCACCATAGTTCTCGATATGGGTGATGAAATTCTGGACGCGCAGGCAACGCTTGATTTTATCAAGGGACGTCTGCCCATCGTCGCCTTCGAGGGTGGATCCCACCGCTTCGACCATATGGCAGAACTTATCGAAAGCCGACCAGACCTGTTCAATACCTACTGAATGCAGGAGAAGTGTGAGCGGTCGCAACGCTACCCTCGCCAGCAATATGTAACGCAACATTGAGGGAGAGCCAAATGGCCGAAGCACTTGAAACCATCGACGGGATTGCTCGGCGCCTCGGTCGGGACGTGTATTATCTTGCGCTCGTCGACGAGGCCGGTGGCTTCAGGGACATCTACACGGATGTTTCTGAAATCACGGACTGGCTGGATGCGAGGCAGATCGGCTGGAGCCTTTGTGCGGGCTTTGACGAGAATGCCGTCTGGATTGAAGGCGGGCCAGGCTGCATCTTTCTCGATATTCACCCAGAACTTGGACCTGAGGCAATGGAAATGGTAGAAGCACATTTCATGAATGCTGAGGGCGAGCCAACGGTTCCAGGCTATGCGCCGGCTATGCTCAGGCTCATGAAGGCGCTCAGCTTTGCTGACAGGGACGATCCCGGCTATTGGGAGTGACCTGCCCCGGGATTTTTCCTCCAGATGCGATTAGAGTCCGGCCCAACTTGAGGACGGACAATGAAGCGAACGAGATTCACGGACGAACAGATCATCGGCATCCTGGCAGAGCATGAGGCAGGCGCGAAGTGCGCTGACCTGTGCCGGAAGCACGGCATGTCGGAAGGCACCTTCTACAACTGGAAGGCCAAGTTCGGTGGCATGACGGTGTCGGAGGCGAAGCGGCTGAAGGGGCTCGAGGATGAGAACGCCAAGCTGAAGAAGCTGCTGGCCGAGCAGATGCTGGATCTGGCGGCGATGAAGGACCTGGTTGCAAAAAAGTGGTAGGGCCCGCCGTGAAGCGTGAAGCCGTTGCGTATCTTCGGGCCGAGCATGGCCTTTCGGAACGGCGGGCCTGTCACATCGTCGGCGCGGATCGAACGATGATCCGCTATCGATCCCGACGCGCGCCGGATACGGCGTTACGCGGTCGGTTGCGGGACTTGGCCAACGAGCGCCGGCGGTTCGGTTACCGGCGCTTGTTCGTATTGCTGCGCCGCGAGGGCGAGCCCTCGGGGATCAATCGGATCTATCGGCTCTACCGCGAGGATGGAGGAGGATCGGAAAACGGTCCGGGGGACCGTTTTCCCGACGACACTGACGGTGCGCAAGCGGAAGGCGCGGCGCAAGGCGGTCGGAACACGGGCCCCTATCCTGGTCGAGGCGCGGCCCAATGCACGCTGGTCGCTGGATTTCGTCCATGACCAGTTCGATTGCGGGCGAAGATTCCGGGTGCTGAACATCGTCGATGACGTGACCCGGGAATGTTTGGCGGCGATCCCGGACACCTCAATCTCGGGGCGGCGCGTGGCGCGAGAACTGGCCGCCCTGATCGAACGCCGCGGAAAGCCCGGGATGATCGTCTCTGACAACGGCACCGAACTGACCAGTAACGCGATCTTAACCTTTGCCGCCGATCGCGACATTGAGTGGCATTACATCGCCCCGGGCAAGCCGATGCAGAACGGATTTGTGGAAAGTTTCAACGGGCGGATGCGGGACGAGCTGCTCAACGAGACCATGTTCCGCAACCTGGCCCATGCCCGTATCGTGATCGCCGCCTGGGCTGCCGACTACAACACCGAACGCCCGCACTCGGCCTTGGACTACCAGACCCCGGCTGACTACGCGCGGACCCTGACCGCCGCAATCGCCCGCCCCGCTGCGCGAGATGAAAGCTCCGCGCGTCGGGCGATTGCTCAACCTGCGCCAATTGGCGTAAACACTAACCGGGCTCCGGTCGCGGCTGGATGAAAGTTCAGGGGCAGGTCAGGGTGGCAAGCTTATGCGCTGCAACAGAGAGAGATGTCTGCGTAATCCGTCGCAGGATCAGGCCGGTCGTAGGTTCCATGGTCGAGGTCTCCTTGGAGATCCGACGCCATGTCGTGAGATAACAACATTCTTGCCAGCAAAACAACTTTGCTGGTTGCAGGTGTTTTAGCGGTGCGCTAGGAAACTCTTGTTCACGGAGTTTTCTAGCACGGCGTCAGGCTTCACGGTCTGGCGTCGTCTCCTTTTCAGGGGTTTTGCACAGCCTCCCGTGCGGGGTTGAGATGACGCGCGCGGCAAAACCGCGCGCAGATTTTGTCAGTAGCGAACTTCTTCAGAACCATAGTTCCCGGCGTGATCACGCCAGTCGACGAAGACGGAACGGTAAAAGTAGCTGCCACATCCATTCGGGATGCTCAGGCCGGATGCGGCTGGCACCTGGCCCACGGTGGATCTTGTCCATCGGTAGTCGCCCTGCACGCCGTAGGACCCCAATCGCGTCGAGTCGCTGCGATTGCAGTCGCCATCTCGGTTTTCGTGCTGGCGGTACTGGATGTGATACACGCGAATGCTTCGAACGAAGTCAAAGGCGTCGCCCGAGATGTCGATGTCTGCTTGTTCATCCGCCTGGACGCGGACAAGGGGGATTGGAGTCGATTCCTGCGGTTCGTGCGGATCGCGGAACGTGATGTCATAAAGGCGTTCCATAGGCGACATCGGACTGGGATCGTTGAGCGACACACCCATCGGACAACGCCAGATTTGTAAGGGCGGCTCGATCGGCCATGGCGTGATCCGCCGAATGAAGACCGCTCTGGCATGCGCGCAGGGCGCGGAGGCAGGCCAGCCGCCCGCAAGGCAGAGGAGGATCGCACAGTCGACCTGATAGGCCTGAGCCGGACCTGACGAGGCCATTAGTCCGGATATGCTTAATGCCGTGGCTGTTGCCACGCTGTGGATCACCTGCTTCATGATGCCGACTCCATCTACAATGGTGCAGCGATACGAAACAACATTAATGATAGCAAGGAGATTTGATTGATGGTTGCGTGCGATTGTTCGCTTGTCTAGCTTGATGGCTTCCAAGAACTGACGTCGGTTCTGGCTGCTTCGGCGTCTTGAAAGTGGCCAAAATTGCGGACCTCTTTCATGTTAACTTTCACTCAAATATCTGTAAACAAATACAAATATGGCATTTCAATGCGGCCACGAAAGCGGTCATGGAAGAACAGCCCGCATGAGCCCGTCACACGGCGAGTCGCAGCGCTCATGGTCTCGGGAATGGCAGAACGGAAAACTGTCTCGCCTGGTTCCCCGGCGGGAATCCGGGCGCAGAAGGACGGGGTGGAGCAACGAGCCTATGTTGGGACCGAACATGACCTTGAAGATTTATGTCAGTATCTGATAGGATTGAGCATGGATAGGAGAGTTCTGATGCCAAACGTCCACCTGACCGAACCGATGCAGAAATATGTGCAGGCGCAGATCGAGTCCGGCGCCTACGCCAATTTGAGCGAAGTCGTGCGCGCCGGCGTAAGGATGCTGATGGAGAAGGATGGCGCCCGGCAGTTCTATTCCCTCAAGGCCGACCTAGAGGAAGCAGCCTCCCTGGCCGAAAATGGAGACTTCGCCGAGTTCGATGCCCAAGCCTTCGAACCGGATGCGTTTGATCGCTGACCCGCATGACTATTCGGCTTTCCAGTCGGGCCACGTCCGACCTTGAAGAGATCCGTGCCTACACAGTCGAGACCTGGGGGAGGGACCAATGGCTCGTCTATTACCGCCAGTTGGTCACCGCCTTCGAGCGGATCACCGGGGATCCCGACCGGGGTCGGGACAGGAGTCTCTTCGTCCCCGGGATGCGGTCCGTCAACTGCCAGCGTCACGTGATCTTCTACAAGCGTCTCGATGTGGCGGAAGGCGCGGCAGTCATCCTGCGCATCGTGCACCAGCGCCGCAACATGCCCGCGCTCGTCTACTACGAGGATCTCGACGGCGGATAAGCCCATGCGTTTCCTCATTCCAATAGCTCGACTAGTCTTCCATAGTCTTCACTGACCTCGCGCGCCTCCTGAAACGCGCGGGCGCGCTCGGCATCAAGACAGCGGAAGTAGTCCTGGATGTCGGCGATGTAGCCCTCAAAATCAGAACGCAACAGATCGGCGTAGGCACGCATGTCTTCTTGCGACTGAGGCAAGAACGGTCGTTCAGGAGGTACGCAATCTGCTGCCGCGGCGATCGGCATACCGTTGAACCGCATGACGAGGCAGCGCATCGTTGCGAAGGCGGGAGAGCCAGCCTTGCGCGAGATGAAAGCTCCGCGCGTCGGGCGATTGCTCAACCTGCGCCAATTGGCGTAAACACCAATCGGGCTCCGGTCGCGGTTGGATGAAAGTTCAGTGGCAGGTCAATCTGTCTTCAGGCAACGAGGTCAGGGGCTTTTCATCCCCCACGGCCCGGGAAAATCCCCGCGCTTCGGCATTGGAAGGCGACCTCGCTGACATCACCCTAAGCATCGGCGCGCTTGCACACAACTTGGTCTTGCGCAGGACCACGGGTGGCGGTGGCGCAGGTCACGACCTAGGTCGCGTTGCCCGTCGCAGGACGCGGGGCGCGTGCTGGCTGTGTGACCCAATCACTCGTCGATAAACTGCTCTGCGGATCGCTTTTGAGCCCGCCAGCGGGCCCACCTTTTGCGTTGTGCCTCAGCGATCAGCGCCTTGCCCCCTGCAGTCTTGGGGCCGGTGGATTTACCGCCGTGAAAGCGGCAGCGGGTTTTGCCCGGGATCGCCTTGTGCAAACAGCTGCCGCCAGATCGGGTTTTTGCCCCGCAGAGGGTGCCACAATCTTCCAGACCTGTCGCGTGGAAATGAAGCAACTCTCTTCTCAGGTTTTCCAGATATTCCCTGCGCTCCTCCAGCGCGCGGCGTGTGATTTCCGCTTCTTCTTTGGTTGGTCTTGCCATTCTCGTGTGCTCCAGAAACCTTAACATCTTTAAACATCCTCTAAGACCCCATGGCGCTGATCCTTGTCGCATCACACCAATAAACAGCGGGGACCCGGAGGTTCTGAACCACTCTCCACAGCGCTGAAGCTGTGAGGCCGCGCATGCCGTGACAAGGCAAGGCACGTCTGGCTTTGGCCGAGGCAGGTCATTTCGGCCTCGCTCTCTTCGGCGTCTTCAAGGCATTTGCGATGAAGAAGCGGTCGTCGCGCGTGGCGGTGCCCTCGACCCCTCCTTGCGCCATGTCATAGATGCCGTCATCGAAGCTTCCGCCAAAGCTCTTGCCCCGAAAGGGCTTGGCGTCATTGTCGATCCATTTTCCGCGGAACAGCCGCTGTGACGGCTCTCCCTTGCCAAGATATGCCGCAAGATAAGCGCCACGACATTCGGGGCGGGTGTCACGGGCTAGGTGCCAGGAGCTAAGCTCTCCGCGCGCAAACTCTCCCTCGGTTGCATTGGCGGATCTGCGGCGGGCTTTAGGCTCTCCGGTCAGGCGCGCTATATAGGCGGCGAGCGCCGTGCGGTGCCCGGACACGAGGTGAAAGGCGATGTGCCAATGTTCGCCTGCGCTGTCTGCGTTTTCACGGACCCAGATGTAGATCGGGGCCGAGCCAGCACGGCAGAGCCATTTTCGCAAAAGCTCGACGATGTGGCGGATGCGTTCGGCGGTCGGCAGCGTGCGCAGCGCGTTCAGGTCATTGTCGCTGAACAGACTGCGCCATCTCAGCGTGAGCAGGGTGTTGAGGGGGCGCTTTCGACCCGCCGCGACCTCTGCTGCGGCAATGAACCTTGCCTGTGTACCAATGGGCAGCCCCGATGTCTTGCGCCGGGGGCTTGATTTGCGGACATACGGCGATTGACTCGCGGGCGGTTCTTGGAATCGCGATTTCCGTAAATCGGCAGTTTCGAGCGGCAGAGGAAGTTGCATGATAGCCTCTGATGTTGGTTTCCACAGGCAAGCCGTGCCCGACCGCCGAACTGTGGTTCGAACGGGCCTGCTTAATTGGGACTGAAATGAGAGGAGCCGGCCTTGCGGGGGCTGTGTCGGCCCCCGCGAAGGTACGGTTCGTTTATCGGCCGTCGGCGGAGCGCCTGCGCTCTTCCCAGGCCTCGACATCCGCGAGCCTCCAGCGCGTGCATCCCGGGCTGAGGTTCACGGGTTTGGGGAAGGAAGGATTAGTCTGCGCCCAACGCCAAGGTGTCGTGCGGTGCACGCCGAAGCGCGCTGCCAGCTGTGTGTCGGTGAGGTAGGTGTCTGACATGTGATGTGCTCCAGTTGCTGGCACGGGTGTGCCTTTGGAGACGATTTAAGACGACGAAACTGGGACAGTGGCGGGGGTGTCCCAACTATTTCTTAGGTGCTCTGTGACGGTAGTAGGTCTTTCGATTGGCTTCAGGCGAGTGGCCAAGGCCGGACCGATGCAAAATAGCCGCTGCCGCGCTGATGGTGTGGCCACTTGCCTCGAGCCTGTTCATTTCAGCCAATACCTCTTCACGCTTTTGTTTGTTTTGACCGGAAATGATTGCTCCGCCTCTTGCAGAGCCGTCCGAAGCCTTTTTGCCGCTGACCGCATAGCGCTCCATTTCTTTGCCGATTGCCGCTCTTGCGTGAGAACCCGCGTGAAAACCGGCCAGCGCCGCTTGCGCGATGACGGCACGCAGCCATTCCCGATCATCCGGAGCGGCGCCATCGGGATCGAGTTCATTGCACATCAAGGTCGCGTCAAGTTCGACGCGTTCGAGATAGTCCAACGCGTTCTCGGCATGAGCCTTGCGCGACAAAGCCGGACTGCCCTTGGTCGGTTCCGCTTGATCTGTAAGGCTTCTCATCAAACTTGCGATCTGCTGCGATGTTTCGCGCCACTCATCCAGTTCCGGTGTCGGGTCGCCTTCAATCGCGGCTTTCAACTCGCCTAAGAAGAGTATCTCCGCCGCGCCTTTCCATTCTTCGGGGGCGTCCTTCGGATGCATGAACTCTTGTCGCTCTTCCATGCCATTGCTGATCGCCACACGTGGCACATCGCGCTCAAGCCATTCAAGCAACTCCTGCAACAGCGAGGCATCGTCGCAATTCCGCCACCAGTTTTCGACGACGTCCCAGCGACGTGCAGCGTAATCAGCTTTCCAGTCTGTCATGTCCGTTCACCCGAATTTTGATTGGCCACTAAGCCCGCCAGAAACTTCGCCCAATCCTCCATCATCGCGCGCCGTTTCTCGACCATATCACCCCGCCGATAGGCGGCCTCGACCGCATTGCCAATCTTGTGCGCCAACGCGACCTCGGCCATCTCGCCCGGGTAATCCGTTCGCTCGGCGACCCAGTCGCGGAAGGTCGAGCGCAATCCGTGCGGCACGGCAGGGCGCTTGGAGACCCGGTCGACGAAACCCGGTTCGCCAGCCTCGATGGCCGCGAAATGCTGACGCTTCATCAGCTGCGACAAAGCCATGTCTGACAAAGCGCCTCCACGCGCCGACGGAAAGACATGTCCGACATCCTTCTGACGCTGGAGGTTCCGAAGAAGGTACATGGCTCGCCCCGACAGCGGCACCCGATGCTCGCGCTCCATCTTCATCCGGGTGCCGGGTATGACCCACAGGCCCGCCTCCAGATCGATCTCCTCCCACTGCGCGCCCCTGATCTCGCCCGACCGTGCCGCCGTGAGAGCGAGGAACTCCAGCGCCCGTGCGGCCACACCCTCTCGCCGCCGCAAATTGGCAAACCAGTGGGGCGCATCGCTCAATTGGAGGGCCGGTTGATTGCTTTCGCGCGCGACCTTGCTGGCGGCAGGCAAGAGTTCCTTCAGATTTCCAGCCCATCTTGCGGGGTTGTCACCGCTTCTGTGCCCGGAAACCGTGGCCCAACTGAGCACCGCCTCGATCCGCCCGCGCAGACGCGAGGCGGTTTCGGTCTTGGTCGACCAGATTGGCTGCAATACGCGAAGAACCGCTGCGGTGTCGATGTCGCTGACCATCAGATCCCCCAGCTCAGGCATCGCATAGGTGTCCAAGGTGCTGCGCCACTGGTTGCGGTGCTTGTCGTTCCGGAAAGCATCGAGCTTGGCCGCAAGTGCTTTATCGACCGCCTCCCGAAAGGGCAGCCCCTTGCGTTGTGCCTCGATCAGGCGGGCCCTCGCGGCCTTGCGTTCCAAAATCGGGTCAACGCCTGCGTCAACCAGTGCCCGTGCATCGCGGGCTTTCTCACGCGCTTGTGCCAATGTGACCGACGGATAGCCCCCAAGCCCGATATCCCGGCGCTTCTGGCCGACGTTCATCCGCAAGATCCAAGTCTTGCCGCCTGATGGGGTGAGCTGCAAATAAAGCCCGGCCACACCACCGACAGCGACCATCTGATTGCCCGTGGAGCCACGATGCGCCAAACGCTTGATATCAAGAGGACCAAGTTCCTTCGCTTGTCTTGGCACCGAAAATACCCATCATAAAACCCATCATTGAATTTACGACAGCTGGCGACTTGTGGCAATGGCTGTCTGCAGGGTGTTTAGGAAAACTCCATATATAAAAGGGTTTTACAATTCGCATCGCAACTGAACGCAGCTTCTCGCAACATAAATCTGGCGGTCTCCGGGTCCGCCATTTCCCATTCTTTGGATTTTCACGCGATCCGGTATTGCGGAAAGCTTCTGGCCTGGGGCCGTTCGGTCAAGGTGCCGATACGCCTTTCGGATGCGCAGGTCTGCACCATATGAACAGGCCGGGACTGTGATTGGCCCCGGGTTCATCATCCGATCTCTCGATGAAGAAAAGTCGGTTTCGGGAAGGCAGACCCCGCCCTCCATCGAATGAACTGTGCCCGGAACGGAGTCCGGGCATGCTCTGTCAGTTGGGGGCTTTGACCGCTGCCAGGCCCCTTTCCCGACATTGCCCGGTCAGATCCAGTGCCGGATCGCGCGCCGCGGTGGATACGTCCATCAAGCCCAGGACGGTATGGAACAGATTGTCCTGGCTGACCGGCGCCGTGCTTTGGGCGTCAAGGCATGCGCGATCAAGGTTGAAGGCGTTGCTATAGGCCTCTGAAAGCCACATGACGAACGGCACGCGGGTCTGCACATCGGGGGCCATGAAGCGGGGGGCCGCATGCAGGTAAAGGCCGTTTTCGCCCAGTGACTCGCCATGATCGGACATGAAGATCATGGCCGGGATGACGCGGTCCTGATCGCGCATCATGTCGATCGACTGCGCCAGGATATGGTCGCTGTAGCGGATTGTGTTGTCATAGGCGTTCACGATCTCTTCGTTGGAGCATTTTGTGAAATCCGTGCTTTCGCAGGCCGGCGAAAAGGCGCGCGCTTCTTCGGGATAGCGCAGATAATAGGCCGGACCGTGGCTGCCGATCATGTGCAATACCAGAACGGTATCCCCAGTCATCGTCTCAAGCGTTTGCCGGAGCACCGGCAACAGGGCGGCATCGGTGCATTCGCCACTTTCGCAGGCCTCGGGCGCGATGGTGGCGTCGATGCGCGTCGCGCCGGTGCGGTCCGTGATACCCTGGGGGCCGGTATTGTTGTCCCACCACTGCGCCGCGATGCCGGCATGCGTCAGGACATCCATGAGGTTTTCCGAACTGCGGAACTTTTCCTCGCTATACCCGGCCTGCGGAAAGGGTGAGAACATGCAGGGAAGCGAAACCGCGGTCGCCGTGCCGCACGATGTCGCGTCGGTGAAGGCGATGACATCGCGCTGCGCGAGCTCGGGCGTCGTATCCCGGCCATAACCGTTCAGGCCGAAGTTCTGGGCCCGGGCGGTCTCGCCTGCGAAGACGACCAGAAGGACGGGCTTGCCCGCATTCAGGATGTCCGAGCCCTTATGTGCGTCTTGCCCCAAAGGCTTCAGCGCGATCGCGCGGCTTTTGCGCAGCATCTTTACATAGCGCGCAACCGCGCCGATCGAGGCGCCCGGCTGGTATGAGCCGAGGATCTCGCGGTGCTCGCGCACTGTCGAGGAAATCGTGCGGAAATCGGCGAAAGTCAGCGCCAGCGTCAGGCCAAGCGTCACCGCCATTCCGACCGGCCACCGCCAGATCAGGTGGCGCAGCGGCGGATAGGTGATTTTCGGCCAGAATACGAGGGCCGCGGGCAGGATGCCGGTCAGGCCAAGATGACGCAGGTAATCGAGCGTGATCAGTTGCCGCGATTCCGCGACCGAGGTGCGCATGATGTTCTGGATCATGTCCCGGTCGATCAGGATCCCGAAGCGGGACTGGTAGTAGCTCGCCGCCGATGCCACCAGCAGAAGGACGGCCAGAGCCGGCCGGTGAAGACGCGGCAGGCTGACAAGGCTTAGCGTGAAAAGCGTCAGCATGAATACCGCAAGCCCGAAGATCACGATATCGAATGGCGCAGCTTTCAGCGCGGCGTTCATGCTGCGCCAGAAACCCTGGTTGCAGAGCGCCAGCATATAGACTGCGGCAATGATGTTCAGACCGAAAGGAGACAGGCGCGGGCGGCGTAAGACGGCAGATGACATGGGAGATTCCGATTATTGATCCGCGGGGCGATCCTGCCCGGGTTTGAGACCGTCGATCATCGAAATGACCAGATTTTCGCGGTGGTGAAGGCTGGCGTGAATCACGCCGAAAACGTGCAGGCCGACCAGGACCAGGATGGCGGTCGCCGCTGCCTCGTGCAGGTCTTCCAGCAGACCGACGCCCCAGAAGCGGTCAAGCGTCTGCATATGGCCAAGCGCGATCGTTGCGGCGATCGTCAGCATGAGCAGGACGATCATTGCGCCGCCGGCCGGGTTGTGGCCCAGATGGCGCGCCGCGCGTCCGGCGCGGATATCGGCGATGTAGGCAAGGGTCTTGCGCGGTCCGTGCAGGAAGTCCGAGAATCGTGCCGGTCTTGTGCCGACAAACCCCCAGACCAGCCGCAGCCCAAGAAGTGCCGCGATCAGGTATCCCGCGGCCTGATGCACCGTCTTCAGGCTGTCGGGTGTCAGCCATGCCACGCAGACCAGCAAGACAAGCGACCAGTGAAACACCCGAACCAGCGGATCCCAGATCCGGATCAGAACGGGTGCGGGGGACTGCAAGCCCCCCGCCTCCATGCTTCGTTCAGTCGTCATAGCCGACGATCTCGAAGGTTTTCGGATCGAAGAACGCCTCGACCTTCTTGCCGTTCTCATCCATCGCATAGACTTCGTAGCAGCCGTGTTCGGTCTTGACGTTGCGAACGTCCCAGCCTTTCGCGGTCAGCTCGGTCTTCAGCGCGTCGATACCGCGGGCCTCGGCCTCGGGGACGGTGCAGCTTACATCCTCGGCCAGCACCGGGATGGCCGTCAGGCTCAGCGCGGCGGCAAGAAGAAATTTCGTCATGGGATACTCCTGAATGGTTCCATGCCGGTGGATTTCCCACCCCAACCTTGCGCGTGGCTTACAGCGCGGGCGGCCGGTCGAATCTTCTCGCCAGCGGGCGTTTCGGGCGCTATCCGAAAGACATGAGAGTGCTTCTTGTCGAGGATACGGCCGATCTGGCGCGGACAGTCTGCGACTATCTGCGCGGGCATGGACACGCGGTCGATCTTGCTGCGACGGTGGAAGAGGCGCGGGATGCCTGGGCGGTGGCCGACTATGCCTGCGTGATCCTGGACCTGGGACTGCCCGACGGATCGGGGCTGGAGCTTCTGCGCGCGCGCAGGCGTGCCGGGGACCGGACGCCGGTGATCATCGCCACCGCCTTCGATCAGATCACCGACCGGATCGCGGGGCTTGATGCGGGGGCGGACGACTATGTCACGAAGCCCTTCGATCTGGGAGAGCTGGTCGCGCGACTGCGGGCCCATGCGCGGCGGGCCGGTGGGCTGCCCAGTTCCACGGTCGAGATCGGGCCGCTTCGGATCAACCGCGCAAGCGCGACCGTGCGGCGTGACGATACCGAAATTCGCCTTACCTCGCGCGAATGGTCGGTGCTTGATGCGCTGCTGGCCGCGCGGGGGCGCGTCTTGTCGAAACCCGCGCTGGAAGAAGCTCTTTACGCTTTCGACGATACGGTTGAGGGTAATGCGGTCGAGGTCTATGTTTCGCGTTTGCGAGCAAAGTTGGGGGCGGGCGTAATCGAGACACGGCGCGGGCTGGGGTACTTCATTCCATGACGCAGGCTTCGACATGGGTCCTGCGTCGCAGGCTGTTGCGTAACGTATTGCTGGCCGTTGCGGGCGGCTGGGTTGCGACCGTAGGCGTGGGAATCTTCGCGCTCTATCATGAAATGGCCGAGACCCTCGACAGCACCATGGAGACGGATGCGGGCCTTGTCCTGCGGCTTCTGGAAAATAACGACAGCGCCACGGTGGCCCAGTGGATTGACACGCAGCCCGACAATGAAGATCAGCTGTTGCGGATCTATCAGGCGGATATGCCGGTGCCGCCGGCCCCCTGGCCGCTGCTTGCCGAAGACGGGCTGCACAGGGCCGAAGGCTGGCTTGTGCTGCGCCGCAGTTCCGGTTCGGGCGTGGTCGAGATCGGCCAGAGCCTTGGCTGGCGGCTGGAAGAGATCATCGAGGCCGCGCAGGCGTTCCTGCTGCTGATCGTGCCGCTTCTGTTGCTGGTGACATGGGCCATCGTGATGACCCTGCGGGCCGGGTTGAGCCCGGTATTCGGGTTCACTGAAGGCGTACGACGGCGCAGTCCCGAGGATCTGTCCGCGCTGCCCATCGCGGGGCTGCCGCAGGAATTGCGGATCATGGCAGAGGCGTTGAACGGCTATTTGAAGCGCATCGGGGATCTGCGGCAGGCCGAACGTGCGTTCATCGCCAATGCCGCGCATGAGCTGCGCACCCCCCTTGCGGTGATCCGGTCCCGCCTGCAACTTTTGGCTGAGGACGCCGCCGAGGCGCCAACTGTGCCCGAAATCATGTCATCGGTCGATACCTTGTCGCGCCGGGTTGAGCGTCTGTTGCAGCTTGAGCGCGCGGAATCCGGTATCGGTCTTGCCCGCCAAAGGGTCGATCTCGTGGCGCTGGTCCGCCTTGTTTGCCGTGAGATGGGTGTGCGGGCCAGGACCATCGTCTTCGACGACGGCGATCAGGAACGATACCCGATCGACAGTGATCCTGACGCCCTGGCGATCATCTTGCGCAACCTTCTGGACAATGCGCTTGAACACGGCGCGGACGGAGTGTCGATCAGGCTGGTGCAGGATGGCCGGCTTGTCATCCGCAATCCGGTATCCGCATGCCCCGACTTCAGGACCGAACGGTTCTCGAAGGCGCAAGGCTCGGGTGGGGCGGGATTGGGGCTCGATATCGTACAGCGGCTTTGCGCGGACCTGAGGATCCCGGTGCAGTTTTCAGCGACGGATACCATTGCGCAAGTTGAGTTGAGGCTTGGGCAAGCGCTTGACTTCGAAGAGAATACCGGCACCACGCCGACCGCTGCCCGGACCTAGCTTTCGTGGTGTCGGGCTACGACATTAGCAGGATGAAGACCAGCACCCCGGGAAGAATCACGGTTTCCAGAACCGGCAGGGCGGACATGATGCCGTCCCCCATTCGAAACACGCCGCGCCCGCCCGGTGATAGCAACCCGCCGTGGCTTGGTGCCGCCCAGCTAAGGGCGCGCCTGCGCAGCCCTTCGGTAATCTTCCAGAGTGTCTCAATCGTGTTCATCTAAAAAACCGGGTTCGGAAAGATCCTGTATTTACCCTAGGGAAGCCGTGCGAGTCGGGGAACGTGTCGTTTGAGACAGGCCGGACCGCTCAGCCCCGTTGGGCGCGCTTATACGTCCGGTAAACACTGTGCTCCGCAGCCCGGGCAACCCGGAAATTCCCGTGCGAAGGCTGATCGGCGAAGCCCCGCCGATGGTGCCGGGCGATTCCGGATCGAAGACAAAGCGATCTTGTTCCCGGTTTTATCGCCGTGGTTGAAACCGCCGAGCGAAAATGTCGTCATAACTCCTTTTAGCCGCCCGTGCGAGGTCACGGTTTCGCCCGAATTGCCCGCGAAAGTTGTATTCAGCAGGGCAAGGCCCGACCGACCGGAATGGAGGACAACATGGTATTCGCGCTTACGATTCTCAGCCGCTTTGGTATTGTCGGCCCGTCGCGGGATGATGTGATCGAGGCGCGTTTTGCAGCGATCGCGGGCGGGAAGGCCCCGCGCTTCCCGCTGCGCCGCCGCCCGTCGCCCTTCAAGTTCACGTCCCGCTCGGCCTGATACGGGCCGGAACATGTGCTGCGGGCGGGGGCGATCCTCGCCCGGAACAGGACACGGCGCCTGTCGGGGCGCATCCCCCCCAAAAAAACCAGCGAACAGATCGCGGCACGGGCAGACCTGAAAGCGGGTCTGCCCGTATCATTCCGCCAGGCGCCGGCCCCTTCGGATCAGAAGTTGACCTCGATTCCGGGCAGGTTCAGCTCGTTGATCAGGTCGCGCAATTCCTGCCGTGCCGCAACGTTCGAGATGTTCAGGTTCTCGACCCCGACATCGCGCAGGTCCAGCAGCGTCAGCCCGCGGGGGAACAGCTCGCGGAAGATCACGCGCTCGGAAAAACCGGGGGCGACGCGAAAGCCGATGCGCTTGGAAAGCTGGGTCAGCGCCTCACCGACCTTTTTCTTGTTGTGCATCTGCTGGGCGCCAAGGCGGTTGCGCAGCACGATCCAGTCGATAGGTTTCAGCCCCGCCCGCGCGCGCAGTTGCCGCGCCGCCCAGACCATCTCGGAATAGATCGAGGGGCCGGTCACGCGGCTGGTCTCCGGGTCGATCCGGGCCAGAAGGTCAAAGTCGATAAAGCTGTCATTGAGCGGCGTGATCAGCGTATCGGCCAGCGAATGGGCGACCTGGCTCAGCCGGGTATGCGAGCCGGGGCAGTCGATGACGATGAAATCGCATTCCAGTTCAAGCTGGGCCACCGCGCTTGAAAGACGATGGTCATAGGGGTTCTCGCCCGGTGCAAGCTGGGCGGCATCGGCCTCGGGCAATTCGCGGTAATCCGGGGTCGGCAGGTCCAGCCCCTCGCGCGCCATGAAGGCCAGGCGGTTCTCGACATAGCGCCCGAAGCTGCGCTGACGCAGATCGAGGTCCAGCGCGCCCACCTTCTTGCCCATCCGGGCAAGCGCGGTCGCCACATGCATGCAGGTCGTGGATTTGCCCGAACCGCCCTTTTCATTACCCACAACGATAATATGCGCCACTTGACCGTCCCTGTATCCGACTTGTTGCCTTGCGCCTTCCCAAACGCGCGCGGACTATAGGGCGCGGTGGCTACCGAAGGAAGCTGTGCCGCGCAATGCGGCGCGGGTTTTTCCGTCAGGGTTGCCGATCCGCCCGGCCCGTCCATCGCGCAACGAAAAAGGGCGCGCCCTGCGGCACGCCCTTGTCCGGTTCGTCCGGGGGTGGGCTCAGAAGCCCAGACCGGCGTATTTGTTCTTGAACTTGGACACGCGGCCGCCGGTGTCCAGCAGGCGGGTATTGCCGCCCGTCCAGGCCGGATGCGCCAGCGGGTCGATGTCGAGCGCCATGGTGTCGCCCTCTTTGCCCCAGGTCGAGCGGACCTGATAGGTCGTCCCGTCGGTCATCTTGACGGTGATGAAATGGTAGTCGGGATGGATATCTGCACGCATGATACCGCTCCTTACGCTTCGGCGAGGGGTTTGTAGTTGGTGACTTCGGCGATACGCGCCGATTTACCGCGACGATTGCGCAGGTAATACAGCTTGGCGCGACGCACGCGGCCACGGCGCACGACCTCGATCGAGTCGATATTGGTCGAGTAGAGCGGGAACACACGTTCCACGCCTTCGCCGAACGAGATCTTGCGGACGGTGAACGAGGCCGAGATCGTGCTGCCGCCCTTGCGGCTGATCACGACGCCTTCGTAGTTCTGCACGCGGGTGCGGGTGCCTTCGGTCACCTTGTAGCCCACGCGGACGGTGTCACCGGCCTTGAAGTCCGGAATGCTCTTGCCGAGGCTGGAAATCTGTTCCGCCTCGAGTTGCGCGATCAGGTTCATCGCGGTTCCTTTCTGTTGCTCACGGTTTTGTCCGTGAAGGTGTGCGCGTCCTCAGAGCTCCTGGTCTTCATCCGGGTCCCTGTTGTGCGCCGCACACCAAGCCCGCCAGAGGTCAGGTCGTCGTTCCTTTGTCAGCCTTTCGGCCTGTTCCCGCCGCCAGTCGGCAATTTTCGCGTGATGCCCGGACTGAAGCATTTCCGGTATCGCGCGGCCTTCCCAGATTGCGGGTCTGGTATACTGGGGATGTTCCAGAAGCCCGTCCGAAAAGGATTCCTCCTCGGTGGACGCCTGATTCCCGAGCACGCGGGGTATAAGTCGAACGGTCGCGTCAATCAAGACCTGAGCGGCGATCTCGCCCCCGGTCAGGACGAAATCCCCGATACTGACCTCTTCGACCCCGAAATGTTGCAAGGCGCGCTCGTCCACGCCCTCGAAACGGCCGCACAGGATGGTCATGCCGTCGGCCTGTGCAAAGCGGCGCGCCATGGCCTGGGTGAAGGCGCGGCCGCGCGGGGACATGTAGATCACCGGCCAGCGGGCGCGGTCTTCGGGCGTGCCAAGCGCGGCCTCGCCCAGGGCGCTGCCCACCACGTCGGGGCGCAGCACCATGCCCGCCCCGCCGCCGGCGGGCGTGTCGTCGACATTTCGGTGGCGGCCGATGCCATGCGGGCGCAGGTCATAGGTTTGAAGCGCCCAGAGCCCCTCTTGCAGGGCCTTGCCGGTCAGCGAAAGCCCCAGCGTTCCGGGGAAGGCCTCGGGGAAGAGCGTCACGATCCTTGCGGTCCATGCGCCCTTGACGCGCGGCGTCGGGGTCATCAGTTCGCGCGGCTTGACGGTGGCGGAAATGCTGATCCGGCCGTGGGATTTCGCAGGCTTGTCACTCATGTCGGGCGGCTTTCCGATCTGTCACCGGCAACGATCGCGCGGCGGTCTATTCAAGATCTTCGGGCGGGTCAGCGACGATGCGCCCCGCCGCCAGATCCACCGTCGGCACGGCGGCCCTGGTGAAGGGCAGAAGCAGCGCCTGCCTGCGGCCGGGGGCGAAGATCTCCAGAATGTCGCCCGCGCCATGGTTGTGGACCGCGCGCACCGTGCCAAGCGGCGCGCCGCCGGTATCGACCACGCTCAGCCCGATCAGGTCGGCGTGGTAGAATTCGTCATCGGGCAGCGAGGGCAGCCTGTCCCGGTCTGCCCAGAGCGTCACGCCCTTCAGCGCGTCGGCCTCTTCCTTGCTCGAGATGCCCGACAGGCGCGCGCCAAGGCCGCCTGTCACCGGCCGGGTCAGCCGCACGGTAAAGCTGCGCGCCCCGTCCTCGGTGTAAAGCGGGGCGTAAAGGGCGATATCCTCGGGCGAGGAGCAGAAGCTTTTCAGCCGCACCTCTCCGCGGACGCCAAAGGCGCCGGCGATGGCCCCAACGCAGATCCGATCTGTCTCGCTCATCTCGCCGCTCCGGATGCAGACAGGCCGGGCATGACTGCCCGGCCCGGATTGATCCCCGATTGCCGGGTCTTATTCCGCCGATTCCTCGGTGGCCGGAGCGGCGGCCTTGGCGGCCTTTTCCTCGGCGCGCTGCGTCGCTTTCGCGCCGGGCACGGCTTTCTTGAGGTTCTTGCGCTCGGCCTTCGGGCGGGCGCCGGCGGCTTCGAGGAAACGCGCCACGCGGTCGGTGGGCTGTGCGCCCTGGCTCAGCCAGTATTGCACGCGCTCCATGTTCATCTTCACGCGGTCTTCGCTGTCCTTGGCCAGCAGCGGGTTGTAGGTGCCCAGCTTCTCGATGAAGCGGCCATCGCGCGGCATGCGCGAATCCGACGCGACGATCGAGTAATGCGGGCGCTTCTTGGAACCCCCACGGGCGAGGCGGATCTTCATAGCCATGTCAGTATCTCCTTTGGATGGCTGGTTGCCGGGCGTCTGGCCCGTCAGTTCTGGAATTGCTCGTGATGCCGGATGACTTCCGAAATCACGAAGTTCAGGAATTTGCGTGCGAAGGCGGGGTCGAGCCCGCTTTCCTCGGCCATGCGTTCCAGCCGCGCGATCTGCCTGGCTTCGCGCGCGGGGTCCGAGGGCGGCAGCATGTGCTCGGCCTTCAGGCGGCCCACCGCCTGGGTATGGGAAAACCGTTCGGCCAGGGTGTAGATCAGCACCGCATCCAGCCGGTCGATGCTTTCGCGGTGCTCCTTGAGCACTTCGGCGGCGCGGGTCACGGGATCGGTCATGCGAAGCTCCGGGCGGATGGACGGGGGGTGGCGGGGCAGGGCGTCATGCGGCGGCCTCGTCGGGACGGGGGTGGCGATAGGCGGCGCAGCCGGTGTCGTTGCGCGGCGTGGCCGCGCTGTCGTCGCGCCGCGCGCCCAGCCGTTCGGCCAGGGCGATCGAGCGGGTGTTCTCATGTGCGATATAGCTGACGGCGGTATGCCAGCCGAGCCGGCGGAAGGCGTGGTCTATGGCGCAGCGCGCGGCCTCGGCCACATAGCCGCGGCCCTCGTCGCCGGGGGCCCAGACGGACCAGCCGATTTCGAATTCGGGCCAGCCGGCGGGGGCCCAGGGGCCGGTCATGCCAAGCGCGCGGTCGCTGTCATGCGTGGTGAAGACGAAGCTGCCCCAGCCGCGCATGACCCAATGGCCGATCACGCCCGCCCAGGCACGCCAGGCGGTTTCCTCGTTGATGCGGGGATCGGCGCGCATCCACACCCCGCGCTCGGACTGGATGAAGTCACGCCACGCCGGCCAGTCCCGCGCCGCCGGGGCGCGCAGGACAAGGCGTTCCGTTTCCAGAACCGGAGTGGGCGACAGCGCGATCATTTCTTCTTGCCAAGCCCCAGGCCGGACAGCCCCGCGGGAAGCTTCATGCCGCCCCCCATGCCGGGCAACTGGCCCATGTTGCCCATCTTGCCCAGTTGCTGTTGCAGCTCGGCCGGGTCGACATTGTTCAGGTCGGGCATGCCGCCCTTGCCCATCATGCCCTTCATCGCCTGCTTGAGCATGCCGCCCTTGCCCATCTTGCCCAGCTTCTTCATTGTGTCCGCCATCTGGCGGTGCATCTTCAGAAGGCGGTTCAGCTCGCTCACCTCAAGGCCGGCGCCCGCCGCGATGCGCTTCTTGCGGCTGGCCTGAAGCATGTCGGGATTGGCGCGTTCCTTCTTGGTCATCGAATTGATAAGCGCGATCTGGCGGCGGATCGTGCGGTCGTCAAAGCCCGCATCCTCGGCGGCTTTGGCCATCTTGCCCATGCCCGGCATCATGCCCATGACGCCCTGCATGCCGCCCATCTTCAGCATCTGGTCCAACTGCCCCTTGAGGTCGTTCATGTTGAACAGGCCCTTCTGGAAGCGCTTCATCATGCGCTCGGCCTGCTCGGCCTCAAGGGTTTCCTGCGCCTTCTCGACAAGGGCCACGATATCGCCCATGCCAAGGATGCGCCCGGCGATGCGGCCGGCCTCGAAGGTTTCCAGCGCGTCCATCTTTTCGCCAAGGCCGACGAAGCGGATCGGCTTGCCGGTGACCGCGCGCATCGACAGCGCCGCACCGCCGCGCCCGTCGCCATCCATCCGCGTCAGCACCACGCCCGAGATCCCGACCTTGCTGTCGAACTCGGTCGCCACGTTCACCGCGTCCTGCCCGGTCAGCCCATCGACGACCAGAAGCGTTTCGCGCGGGGCGGCCACGTCGCGGACGGCCTGCACCTCGTCCATCAGGACTTCGTCGATATGCAGCCGCCCGGCGGTATCAAGCATGTAGACGTCATAGCCGCCAAGCGTCGCCTGCTGCTTCGCCCGCCGGGCGATCTGCACGGCGGTTTCGCCCTTCACGATGGGCAGCGTGTCCACGCCGATCTGGGTGCCGAGGATCGCAAGCTGCTCCATCGCCGCGGGGCGGTTGGTATCAAGCGAGGCCATCAGGACGCGCTTCTTGTCGCGCTCTTTCAGGCGGCGGGCGAGTTTCGCGGTGGTGGTGGTCTTGCCCGAGCCCTGAAGCCCGACCATCAGGATCGGCGCGGGCGGGTTGTCGATCTTCAGCGCGCCGGCATCGTCCTCGCCCGAGAGCACCTTGACCAGTTCGTCATGGACGATCTTGACGACCTGCTGGCCGGGGGTCACCGATTTCGTGACCGCAGCGCCGGTGGCCTTCGCCTCGACCGCCTTGATGAAATCGCGCGCCACGGGCAGGGAAACGTCGGCCTCCAGCAGCGCCACGCGCACTTCGCGCAGCGCGGTGCGCACGTCGTCCTCGGACAGGGCGCCCTGTTTCGTCAGCCGGTCGAACACGCCGCCAAGGCGTTCTGACAGGTTCTCGAACATATCGCGACCCTCCTTCGGGCGGGTGCCGGCAGGACCGGCGGAAAACGACAAGCGCACCAGTGGGCGCAACGCGCTGACTGGTGGCGATCCCCGCTTCTTGCGGGGACCGAAGGCATCGGGCCTTCGGGGAATCCCGGCTCATCTATGGAAAAAGGGCCCCGGAGTCAACCGGAGCCCCTGGATTGCATTGCAAGAAACCGCCCGCGATCAGGCGGCGATCGCGTCCACCGCGGCCTCGGCGCGCGACAGCGTGTCCTCGGGGGCAAAGACCATGCGGTCGGCGGCCACGAATTCCACGTCGGTGATGCCGAAGAAGCCCAGGATATGGCGCAGATAGCCCGAGGCGAAGTCGATCTCCGAGCCGAACCCGGTCCCGTCCGAGGACAGCGCGACGATCGCGCGCTTGCCGGTCAGCAGGCCCACGGGGCCGGTCTCGGTATAGGTGAAGGTTTCGCCCTTGCGCGCAAGCTGGTCGATCCAGGCCTTCATGTGCGACGGCACGCCGAAATTGTAGATCGGCAGGCCGATGACGATGATGTCGGCGGCGCGCATCTCGTTCAGGTATTCGTCGGCCTGGGCGGCGATGGCGGCCTGTTCGGGGCTGCGCTGTT
Organism: Rhodobacter maritimus; assembly: GCF_058747975.1. Lineage (NCBI taxonomy): Bacteria > Pseudomonadati > Pseudomonadota > Alphaproteobacteria > Rhodobacterales > Rhodobacter > Rhodobacter maritimus. Next base: position 403,593 of record NZ_CM179095.1, read on the forward strand.
CGGCGGGGGTGTAGATCGCGCCAAGCCAGGTGGCGTCGATCGGGGCGACGCCTTCGGCAAGGTCGCGCGTGGTCACGGTGGCGCCGGGATTGGCGGCCTCGAGGCGGTTCACGATACGGTCGGTCAGGCGGCGCGAGACCGAACCGTCGGTCTTGATCGTCGCGTCGACGCGGAGGATATGGGTCATTGCTCTGGGCTCCTGAATGGGTATGAGGGGGAAAATCGTCTCTTGCCCGCGCGAACGCAATGGCCAAGAATGCACCATGTCTGTTCTTTGGTGCACATATGGGACTTGAAAACTGGGATGAGATCCGCACCGCCTATCAGGTCGCGCGGATCGGCACTGTTTCGGGCGCGGCCGAGGTGCTGGGCGTGCATCATGCCACCGTGATCCGCCATATCGACGCGCTGGAGGGGCGGCTTGGGGCCAGGCTGTTCCAGCGCCATTCGCGCGGCTACACCCCGACCGAGGCGGGCCTGCAGCTTCTGTCCGTCGGGCAGGCGACCGAGGATCAGTTCTCGCAGCTGGCCGCGCGGATCGCGGGCGCGGGCGAAGAGGTGACCGGAGAGCTGATCGTGACCTCGCTGCCGACCCTTGCGACGCTGGTCCTGCCCGCGCTGGGCCGGTTGATGGTGGACCATCCCGGCCTGCGGCTGCGCTATCTGACGGATCAGCGGATCTTCCGCCTGGAATATGGCGAGGCCCATGTGGCGATCCGCGCCGGAACCCGCCCGGCGGAACCCGATAACGTCGTGCAGGTGCTTGCCAGCCAGCAGCACGCGCTTTACGCCGCCCCCGCCTATGCCGAGGCGCATGGCCTGCCCGAAACCGCCGAGGATCTGGCCCGGCACCGGTTCATCGGTCCCGATGCGCAGGATAGCCGCGCGCCCTTCTTCCGCTGGCTTTCAGAGCGTATCCCGCCCGAGAGGTTCGTGTTCCGCTCGAACGAGGCAGAGGCCCAGACCAGGGCGATCCGCCTTGGCATCGGCCTTGGCTTCCTGCCCGTGCACGAGGCCCGCGCCGGGAACGGCCTTCTCGAGGTGATGGGACCGAAGCCGGAATGGGATGCGCCGCTGTGGCTGGTGACGCATGTCGATTTGCACCGCACGCCGAAGGTGCAGGCGGCACTGGCCGCGCTGAAAGAGGCGGCCGCGGCCTGCGGCCCGGCGGCCTAGCGCGCCGGGGTCGCAACCCATTTCGGGCCCGGCTGGGCCGGCGGTTCCGTGGGTGTCGCTGAAAGGGCTGCGGCCGCGCGCTGTGCCGCTTTGGGCGACAGCCTTTCGCGGGCCGCTGCAAAGGCCCATTGCAGCGCAAGCCCGCCCAGGATCAGCGCGGTATCCTGCCAGATCCCGGCCGGGTGCACCGCCTTGACCGCTTGGGCGAAGATCGCCAGCACCGTGCCAAGCGCGAAGACGGGCAGCCCCTGGCGGCCCAGAAGCCGGATCGGCGCCACCACGCGCGAGGCCGCGATGCGCGGCACAAGCCCCGGCATGCTGAGCACATAGGCAAGCGCCATGATGTGCAAGAGGCGCGGCCCCGACACGAAGGTCTTGTCGAAATCCACCAGCCAGAACGGCGCCCCCCATTGGCGGAACTGCCAGATCACATGGCCCAGCCCCTTCAGCATGGCGTCCGACTTGACCCAGACAAGGCAGAAGACCAGCCAGCCGGCCGCGGCCCAGAACAGCCATTGCCGCTGCGGAACGAAGCGCCGCCCCTCGCGCAGGGCAAGCCCGGTCAGAATGCCAAGGGTGAACAGCAGCTGCCACGCCAGCGGGTTGAAGAACCATCCGCCCTCGAACGGATAGTTCGGGAAATTGAGCCGGAACGTGCCCACCAGCGCCCAGAACCCGACCGAGCCGATCAGCAGCCAGCCCGGCCGCACCTGCCCCAGCCGGATCAGGAAGGGGGCGGCCAGAAGAAGCGCCGCATACATCGGCAGGATGTTCACATAGCCAAGCTGGTGGCCAAGCGTGACGATGCCGATCAGGAAGGCCAGCGGCTCTTCGGTCAGGGGGCGGAAGGCGTTCTTCGTCAGCAGCACATCGGCCCCGAACCACAGCGCGGCGGCGGAGATGATGCCGATCGCCCAGGCCGCGGTCATGATATGGACCAGGTAAAGCAGCCAGGACCGCCCCCAGATCCGCGAGACGGTGGGCCATCGCGGGGACCGGGCAAGCCCCGGCCCATAGGCAAGCGCGGCTGCCACGCCCGACATGAAGACAAACCCCTCGGCCGCGTCGGAGAACCCGAAATTGCGTGAGGTGAAATGCTCGTAGACCGTGCCGGGGACATGGTTGATGAAGATCATCACCAAGGACAGGCCGCGGAAGAAATCCAGCCGCGGATCGCGTGTGCCGGGGGGAATCGGGCTGTTACGCATGGGCGACCTCGGGGACGGGGGCGGGCGCCGGGGCACCGGCGGCGGCAGGGGGGGCGAACTGCGCCGACCAGCGCTCGAAGATGCGCTCTTGCGCCAGCATGACGGGGGCGGGGGCGTATTCCGTGGGCACGGCCATCAGCATGCTGTTGCTGTCGCGCGAGGACCAGCCGAGGATCAGCGGCGCCAGGATCATCGGCACGCCCACCGGCAACAGCCACAGCAGCAGGCCCGGCGCGAAGGCCCAGGTCGCGGCCAGCCCCAGAAGGCCGATGGTGACGATCCAGTGCGATGCGGCGAAGGACTCGGCCAGTGTCAGCCGCCCGTCGCCCCGGTTGTTGGTGGGCCAGCCGCCATCGCGCCCCAGCAGGACCTGAATGACCGAGCGGGTGGCGAAAAGCAGCAGGATCGGCGCGGTCAGGGACGAGAAGACAAGCTCGGCCAGCGTCGAGGCGAAGGCGATGAACGGCCCGCCGAAGCCGCGCGTCTGCCCGCTCAGGCTTGCCCGCGCGGCGATCAGGATCTTGGGCAGGAACAACAGTCCGAAAATGCCGATGGCCAGCCCGATGGCCTTCGAGGCGCCCGAAGGCGGGAAATAGGGGAAGGGCCAGTAAGGCTCGGGGAAATAGTCCGGCGGCGGCGCGACCAGCGGCGCCGCGATCGAGGCCAGGATGAAGCCCAGCCAGAAAAGCGGGGCGATATAGGCCATGATCCCCTGCGCGAAGACAAAGCGCGACCAGGCCCTCAGCCCCGGCGCGCCGATCACGCGCGCATGTTGCAGGTTGCCCTGGCACCAGCGGCGGTCGCGCTTGGCGTGGTCGACGATGTTCTCGGGGCCTTCCTCGTAGCTGCCGCCCAGATCGTCATCCAGCCGCACGATCCAGCCCGCGCGCGCCAGAAGGGCCGCCTCGACGTAATCATGGCTCATGATATGGCCACCGAAGGGGGGCCGGCCCGACAGTTCGGGCAGCCCGCAGCTTTCGGCGAAGGCGCGCACCCGGACCATGGCGTTGTGGCCCCAGAAGGGGCCGGCTTCGCCCTGCATCATCGCAAGGCCGCGCGCGAAGACGGGCGAGAAGAAGCTGGCCGAGAACTGCATCGCCCGGCCAAAGCGCGAGCGCGCATTGATGACGCGCGGCAGGGTCTGCAACAGGCCAAGGCGTGGCTCGGCCTGCATGCGGCGCACCATCTCGACGATGGTTTCGCCCTCCATCAGGCTGTCGGCGTCAAGGATCAGGGCATAGTCGTAGGCGGCGCCCGAGCGGCTGATGAAATCCTCGATATTGCCGGCCTTCTTGCCGGTATTAAGCGTGCGCCGGCGGTAGAAGAACCGCCCCAGCCCGGCGCGCTCGGTTACCAGATGGGCGAAAAGCGCCTCTTCGCGCCGGGCGATCGCCTCGTTGCGGGTGTCCGACAGGATGGCGAAGTGGAAGGCCTCTGCCTCTGCGGTTGCGGCAAGCGAGGCATCCATCGCCGCCACGCGCGCGAAAGTGGCAAGCGGATCTTCGTTATAGACCGGCATGAGGATGACGCAGCGCCCCGTGATCGGGCGGTCACGGTCGATCGCGGGCGGTCTGGGGCGGGTCGTCAGTCCGATCAGCGCCTGAACCGCGCCCCAGGCCAGCCAGAGCGTCGAGATCAGGATCAGCAGCGCGCGCACCACATCAAGCGCGTCCAGCCCGTCGGCATCGCCGAATTGCAGGAACAGGACGAAGGCGCCGAACCCCGCCAGCACGCTTGCCAGAAGCGCCGAAGCGCGCAGCCCCGTCAAGGCCACGCGCTTTATGTGCAAGCCGGACATGGCGTCAGCCTTTTGCGCCCGTCGGCGCGGGCGGGCGGGGCAGGAATGCCGACAGGATCCGGCGCAGCAGGCCGGTTCTTGCCTCAAGGACCTGCCGCGGCATGGCAAGCGGCGCATCGGGAAGTGCGCAGGGCCCCGCGATCAGATCCTCGGGCGTGAGCGTGCCGGTGATTGTCGGGTATTGAGCGGTCATGCCTTGATCCATTGATAAAGCCAGGTTTCCGAGAGCTTGCGATCGAAACCCGCGACATGGGCGGAAAGTTCCACGGTGGCCGCATCGGCGGCCTTCACATCCAGCACAAGGCGCCAGACGCCTTCGGAGGGGATGGCGGAAAGCGTCTTCGTCACGATCTCGCCACCCGAGGCGGTGACGACGGCTTCCAGCTGGTCGGCCTGGTCGGCGGGAAGGCTGCCCAGCAGGCCGCCCACGAAGTCGATGACGAACTTGCGCGTGCCCTCGGTATTCTCGACACCGGACACGCCGCCGACGCCCGCGCGGGTCTCGAGCACATGGGCGCGGTCGTCCCGCGGGTCGGGCGGCAGGTCGCCCCACAGCAGCCGATACGAGAATTCGCGCGCATCGCCGGCCCGTGCCGGGGCCTCGGGCACCCAGAAGGCGACGATGTTGTCGTTGACCTCAAGGTCCGAGGGGATCTCGACCAGCCGCACGGCGCCGCGGCCCCAGTCGCCCATCGGCTGCACCATCAGCGAGGGGCGGCGTTCGTAATGCGCCGCGGCGTCCTGATAATTGGCAAAGTCGCGGTCGCGCTGGAAAAGGCCAAAGCTCTGCGGCGCCACCTCGGTTAGGTAGCTCGACGCAAGGTGCGGCGGGTTGGCCAGCGGGCGCCAGAGCCGGTCGCCGTTGGCCCGCACGATGCCCAGCCCGTCGCTGTCATGCACGTTGGGGCGGAAATCGTCGAAGGCATGGCGGTTGCGTTCGGCGAACAGGAACATCGAGGTCAGCGGCGCCACGCCAAGCTGCTCGACATCGGTGCGGAAGAACAGCCGCGCGGTGACCTCCATCGCTGTATTCGCGCCGGGCGTGATGACGAAGCGGTAGGCCCCGGTCAGGGATGTGCTTTCCATCGCGGCGTAAAGCACGATGCTGCCCGCCTCGCTGGCCGGGCGCTCGATGTAGAAGCGGGTGAAGCGGGGGAACTCTTCGGCCACCGAAAGCCCGGTATTGACCGCAAGCCCGCGCGCCGAAATGCCATAGGCCGATCCGCGCCCGAGCGCGCGGAAATAGGACGCCCCCTGGAAGGCCACAAGCTCGTCGAACACGTCGGGGCGGTTCAGGGGATAATGCAGGCGGAAGCCCGCCACGCCGGGCAGGGGCGCATGTTCGGGAACGCGGTCGCGTGCCTCGCGCTCGTAGATGAAATCGTCGGTGTCGAAGGCCATCAGTTGCGACTGGTCGCCCATCACCTCGTAGATCAGCACCGGGTCCTTGAACAGCCAGCCCATATGGAAGGCATGCATGCGGAAGCGGCTTGCCTCGGTATCGGCCCAGCGGGCGCGCTCGGGGTTAAAACGGATCAGGCGGTAATCGTCATAGGTTAGGTCGTCCAGAAAGCTTTTGGGCTGTTCGGCGTGCTGCGGTTCGCGTGCGGCAAGTGCGCGCATCTCCTCGGCCAGAATGTCGAACGAGAATTGCTGCGTTGCGGCAATGGAGGCTGCGGGTGCGGCAGGTGCCGGCGCGGCCGCTTCCTGGGCGCGGGCCACACGCGGCAGCGCAGTGGCGCCCAGCAGCATGGCCCCCGCGGACAGGCCCGCAAGCAGGCTGCGGCGGGTCATTTCAGGAGCGGTGGTAGAACAAGCTGCGCGCATCTATTTTCCAAGTTATCCCAGACAGTTCCGGCCAATATGTCAGACCGGTGGACGGCGATCCATAGCCACAGCTTAGGCATTCTTGCAAGTCCGCTATGAGGCCGGGGCGCTCAAACGCGCGTTACAGGCGCGCGATCTGCGCTTTGTTGCCGAGAGCGGCGCCCGAAAGGCGCGGGAATGTGCCGCTTTGCGCTTGGCGCGGAATTATGTTGCCAGATTGTTTTGCATCCGCAGCATCGAGGATGGTGGCCGCAAGACCCGAATTGCCACGGTGGGCCGTTTTCGCGGGGCCGGTGTCGCGAATCGGTCCCGTTTGTCTTGACACCCCAAAGGCGTTGAACCAGTTAGGTAATACCCGCGCCGAAGGCCTCGCTTCCTGATCGCACGCGCCCGAAGGCCCGCATTCGAACGGACCAGAGAAAACGCATGTCGCCAGCCCTTATCGCCGCCCTTCCGTTTTTGGGATCCCTGCTTCCCGCATTGCTGATCCGCACCGGACGCAGTCATGCCGCCATTTCCGCGGGCGTGATCAGCGGGCTTGCGCTGTTGGGGCTTTTGCTGAACGCCCCGGCCATCCTGCGCGGAGAGGTGATCACGGCGCGGTTCGACTGGCTGCCATGGCTGGGGCTGAACGCGAATTTCATGATCGACGGGCTGGGGCTTCTGTTCGCCTCGCTGATCCTGGGGATCGGGCTGCTGATCATTCTTTACGCCCGGTTCTACCTGTCCAAGGACGATCCGGTCGGCCAGTTCTACACCTACCTGCTGTTGTTCCAGGGCGCGATGGTCGGCATCGTGCTTTCCGACAACATCCTGCTTTTGCTGATTTTCTGGGAGCTGACCTCACTGTCTTCCTTCTTGCTGATCGGCTACTGGAAGCACCTCCCCGAAGGGCGGCAGGGCGCGCGCATGGCGCTGACGGTGACGGGCCTTGGCGGGCTTTCGATGATTGCGGGGATGCTGATCCTGGGCAATATCGCGGGCAGCTACGACATCAGCGCGATCCTGCAATCGAAAGAGGCGATCCAGGCCTCGCCCTATTACCTGCCCGCGCTGATCCTGATCCTTGGCGGCGCCTTCACCAAATCGGCGCAGTTCCCGTTCCATTTCTGGCTGCCCCACGCGATGGCGGCGCCCACGCCGGTTTCGGCCTATCTGCATTCGGCCACCATGGTGAAGGCGGGGCTTTTCCTCATGGCGCGCCTGTGGCCGGTGCTGTCGGGCACGCCCGAATGGTTCTACATCGTCGCCACGACGGGCCTTGTGACCATGCTGGTGGGCGCCAAGATCGCGATCTTCAAGGACGATCTGAAGGCGCTTCTGGCCTTTTCGACGGTCTCGCATCTGGGGCTGATCACCTTCCTTCTGGGGCTGGGAACCGAGGCGGGCGCGGTCGCGGCGGTGTTTCACATCATCAATCATGCCACCTTCAAGGCCGCCCTGTTCATGAGCGCGGGGATCGTGGACCATGAAACCCATACCCGCGACATCAAGCGCCTTGGCGGGCTGCGCCACCTGATGCCGGTGACCTTCACCATCGCCACCGTCGCGGCGCTGTCGATGGCGGGGATTCCGCTGCTGAACGGGTTTTTGTCGAAAGAGATGATGCTGGAAGAGGCGTCGCATACGCTCTGGGCGGGCAACGGCTGGATCGTGCCGGCGCTTGCGGCCATTGCCGCGCTGTTCTCGGCCACCTATTCGTTCCGCTATATCGCGCATGCCTTCCTTGGTCCGGTGCGCGACGACTATCCGCACAAGCCCCACGATCCGGGCTTCGGCATGTGGGCCGCGCCGGCCTTCCTTGTCGTGCTGGTGGTGGCGATCGGCATCATGCCGATGACCTTCGCGGGCCCGATCCTGGAGGCGGCGGCCAATGCGGTCGTGGGGGGCGGGCTGCACATGCATCCGGTCAAGCTGTGGCACGGGTTCACGCCCGCGCTGTGGATGTCGGTCTTTGCGGTGGTGGGCGGCCTTGTGGTGCTTGGCCAGCACCGGCGGCTGGAGGCGCTGTGGCTTGCCACCCCGCGCCCCGAGGCGAAGGCTGTCTTCGACGCGCTGGTCGGGGCCTGCGTGCGCGGTGCCACGCGCTTCACCTCGGCGCTGCATAACGGGTCGATGGCGCGCTATCTGCTGATCTTCGTGCTGGCCGCGCTGGCCGCGGGGATCTGGGCCTGGACGACCGGGGAGCAGGGGCCGCCGACCCGTGCGATGCTGCCGATCACGCCGGTCGCGGCCGCGGCCTGGGTGACGCTGCTGGTGGCGACGGGCTGCGTGGTGGCCTATCACCGCAACCGCCTACTGGCGCTTGTGCTGATCTCGATCGTCGGGCTGATCGTGTCGCTGAGCTTCGTGTATCTCTCGGCCCCCGACCTTGCGCTGACGCAGATCTCGGTCGAGGTGGTCACCGCGGTCCTGATGCTGCTGGCGCTGAATTTCCTGCCCAAGATCACCCAGCCCGAAACCCGGCTGATCAAGCGCCGCTTCGATGCGCTGGTGGCCGTGGCGGGCGGGCTTGGAACCGGCCTGCTGATCTATGCGCTGATGGTGCGCGACTTCGCCTTCCCGACGATGTCGGAATACCACCTGGCCAACAGCTACAAGCTGGGCGGCGGCACCAATGTGGTCAACGTGATCCTGGTGGACTTCCGCGGCTACGATACGTTCGGCGAGGTCATCGTGCTCGGCATCGCCGCGCTTGTCATCTTCGCGCTGACCGAGGCGCTGCTGACCGGCGCCTCGTCGCGCAAGCTGATCGCCTGGCGCCCCGATGTCGCGCGCGCGGGCGACAAGCACCCGCTGATGCTTCTGGTGGCGACGCGGGTGATGATGCCCATCGCGCTGATGATGGCGGTCTTCATCTTCCTGCGTGGCCACAACCTGCCCGGCGGCGGCTTCATCGCGGGGCTGGTGGCGGCGATCGCGCTGGTGATGCAATACATGGCCTCGGGCTTTGCCTGGACCCAGGCGCGCCAGAAGGTCTATTACCATGTGCTGATCGCGCTGGGCGTGCTGGCGGCGGGCATTACCGGCATCGGCGCGCTGTTCAACGGCCTGCCGTTCCTGACCTCGGATTTCGGCTATTTCCGCATCCCGCCCTTCGAGAAGTTCGAACTGGCCACCGCGATGGGTTTTGACCTTGGCGTGTTCCTCGGTGTCGTCGGCTCGGTGATGCTGGCGCTTGGCGGGCTGTCGCGGCTGGCACGGCGCGCGGCCGTCGGGGACGAGGGGTTCCACGTCGTGGCCGAGAAACCCGAAGCGCGCGAGATGGCGGGGCATGTCCCGCGCGAGGTGGGCCTTGCGGGGGCCATGCTGCGACGGCAACGCAAAGACGGTTCCGAGGAGGGCATCTGATGGAAGCGCTGGTAGCAAGCGCCATCGGCGTGATGACGGCGGCGGGGATCTATCTGATCCTGCGCCTGCGGACCTTCCCGGTGGTTCTGGGCATGGCGATGCTGTCCTATGCCGTGAACGTGTTTCTGTTCGCCACCGGGCGGCTGGCGGTGAACATGCCGCCGATCCTTGATCACCTGGGCGAGGCGACGCCGGGCTATACCGATCCGATCCCGCAGGCGCTCGTGCTGACCGCCATCGTGATTTCGTTCGGGATGACGGCGGTGGTCGTGATGCTGTCGCTTGGCGCTTTCATCGAGGCAGGCAATGACCGCATCGACCTCGGGGACGAGGAGAGCGAATCGTGAATCACTGGATCATTGCGCCGGTCGTCCTGCCGGCATTCCTTGCCCCGCTGATCGTGTTGTGGATGCGCTATGACCTGCGCACGCAGCGCATCTTCTCGGTCGCGGGGATGGTCGCGCTGCTGGCGGTCACGATCAAGCTGATGGTGGATGCATCGTCCGGCGCGCCCGAGGTTTATCGTCTGGGCAACTGGGAGGCGCCGTTCGGCATCGTCCTGGTGCTTGACCGCCTGTCGGCGCTGATGCTGGTGCTGAATGCCGCGCTTGGCCTTGCGGTGGTGCTCTATGCCCTCGGCTCCGGCTGGGACCGCCGCGGCTGGCATTTCCATTCCCTGATGCAGTTCCAGATGATGGGCATCAACGGCGCGTTCCTGACGGGCGATGCGTTCAACCTGTTCGTGTTCTTCGAGGTCCTGCTGATCGCCTCTTACGGGCTGATGATCCATTCGGGCGGCGAGGCGCGGCTGAAGGCGGGCGTGCAATATGTCGTCTACAACCTTGCGGGATCGACCCTGTTCCTGTTCGCGCTTGGCACGATCTATTCGGTGACGGGATCGCTGAGCATGGCGGATCTGGCGCAGAAGGTCGCCGTGATGCCGGCGGCGGAAACCGGGCTGATCCGGGTGGGCGCGATCCTTCTGATGCTGGTCTTCGCGGTGAAGGCCGCGCTGGTGCCGCTGCAATTCTGGCTGCCGGCCACCTATGTGAACGCGCCGGGGCCGGTCGCCGCGCTGTTCGCCATCATGACCAAGGTCGGGGTCTATGCGATCGTTCGGGTCTATACGCTGGTCTTCCCCGAGGGCGGCACGATCGGTGGGCTGGCCTCCGAGGTGCTGATGCCCGCGGCGCTGCTGTCGCTGGTCATCGGCATGGTGGGGGTTCTGGGCGCGCGCGATCTGGGGCGGCTCGTGGCCTATTCGGTGATCGGCTCGGTCGGCACGATGATGCTGGCCTTCGCGCAGTTCGATCAGGCGGCAACCGGCGCGGGGCTTTACTACATGGTGCATTCGACCTTCGCCGCGGCCGCGCTGTTCCTTGTGGCCGATCTGGCGAAGGAACGCCGCGGCGCGCCCGGCCTTGCGCTGATCCCCGCGCCGCCGATCGCGGCGAACGGGCTGATCGCGTCGATGTTCTTTGCCGGGGCCATCGCCATGGCGGGGATGCCGCCGCTGTCGGGCTTTCTGGGCAAGCTGATGATTCTGGACGCGACGCGCGGGCAATGGCTGATCTGGGTTACGATCCTCGTGACCTCGCTGATCGCCATCGTCGGGTTCGGCCGCGCCGGCTCGATCGTCTTCTGGAAGGCCTATGCCACCGAGGGCGACCGGGCGCCGGTGCCCGAGGCCCCCTCGCAGGGGCTGGCCTTCACGGCGGCCGGGGGGCTTCTGGCGGTGCTCGCCGCGCTGACGGTCTTTGCGGGCCCCGCCTCGCACTGGCTGCAAGGCACAGCTGCGCAGATCCACCATCCGCAGGCCTATATCGACGCGGTGATGGAGGGCGCGGCCGAGCGCGCCGCAAACGCGACCTCGGGGCATGACGATCACGACGCGGACGAAGCCGCGCATGAGGGGGGTGACGCGCCCCCCGCCGCGCAAAGCGAAACCGGGCACTAGGGCGGAGGGCACATGCTGAAACGGATCTTCCCGCACCCCTATCTTACCACGCTGCTGACGGCGGTCTGGCTGATGCTGGCCAATGCCTATACGCCGACATCGCTGGCCTTCGGGCTGCTGCTGGGCATCGTGATTCCGATGCTGACGGCACCTTACTGGGTCGACCGGCCCAGCATCCGCAACCCCGCGATGATCGTCGAATATATCGCGGTGGTCCTTTACGACATCGTCGTGGCCAATATCACGGTGGCGCGGATCGTGCTGTTCATGCGCAACGAGAACATGCGCCCGGCCTGGATCACCGTGCCGCTGGAACTCAGCTCGCCCGAGGCGATCACCGTCCTTGCGGGAACCATCACCATGACCCCCGGCACGCTGAGCGCCGAACTCGCCGCCGACGGGCACAGCCTTCTGGTCCATTGCCTGCACGCGCCCGAACCCGACAGCGTGCGCGACGAGATCAAGCACCGCTACGAGCGCCGCCTGAAGGAGATTTTCGAATGATCACCTATGCGCTGATGTTCGCGATCGCCTGCTTTACCCTGGCGCTCCTGTTCAATCTCTACCGCGTGGTGCATGCCCCCGGCGTGACTGACCGCCTGCTTGCGCTCGATACGATGGTGATCAACACTATCGCGCTTCTGGTGCTGTTCGGGATCGCCGAGAATACGGCGATATTCTTCGAGGCGTCGGTGCTGTTTGCCATGGTCGGCTTCGTCTCGACCGTCGCCTATGCCAAGTTCATCCTGCGCGGCGATATCATCGAGTGAGGGAATGATGGAACTTTTCTGGGAAATCGTCATCTCGGCGCTCATGGTCATCGGGGGGGTGTTCGGCCTTGTCGGATCTTATGGCCTGGTGAAACTGCCCGACCCGATGACGCGGCTGCACGCACCAACCAAGGCCACGACCGTGGGGGTCGGCAGCGTGCTGATCGCCTCGATGCTCTATTTCGCGGTGTTCCGCGATGATCTCAGCCTGCACGAGCTGATGATCACGCTGTTCCTGTTCCTGACCGCCCCGATCACCGCGCATTTCATCGCCAAGGCGAACATGCATCGTGACTGGAAGGCGGAAGACCTTCCGCGCCCCCAGGGCGACGGGCAATGGGCGATCTATGAAATCGACTCGGACACTTCGGCGGAAGAACTCGACGAGGCCGAAGAGGCGGAAAGCTGAGCGCGAACCGTCCGAAGCCGGGGGCTTCGCGCCCCCGGACCTCCGCGGGATATTTGTGCGAAGATGAAGCGCAGGGCTTTCACCTTTGAAAAAATATCCCCGCCGGAGGCAAGCTGCGGCGGGGCTTGACGGTTCGGTTGGCCAGGGCGCTTCAGATCAGCCCGGCATGCTTCATGGCCGCGTCGATCTGGGTTTTGGTGCTGTCGAGAAGCTCGGTCAGCGGCAAGCGCACCTCGGCAGTACATTTGCCAAGTTGCGACAAGGCGTATTTCGCGCCGGCAACGCCGGGTTCCACGAAGATCGCGGTATGAAGCGGCATCAGGCGGTCCTGATACTCCAGTGCCTTGGCATAATTGCCCTGCAGCGTCGCTTCCTGAAATTCGGCGCAGAGGCGGGGGGCCACATTCGCGGTGACCGAGATGCAGCCCACGCCGCCATGGGCGTTGAAGCCGAGCGCGGTTGCGTCTTCGCCGGAAAGCTGGACGAAATCCTTGCCGCAGGCCTCGCGCTGCTGGCTCACCCGCTCGATCTTGCCGGTGGCGTCCTTGACGCCGATGATGCGTGCAAGCTGCGCAAGCGCGCCCATGGTTTCGGGCGTCATGTCGATGACGGACCGGCCGGGGATGTTGTAGATGATGATCGGCAGGTTGCAGGCATCGTGCATCGCGGTGAAATGCGCCAGCATCCCGCGTTGCGTCGGCTTGTTGTAATAGGGGGTCACCACAAGCGCCGCGTCCGCCCCGGCAGCCTCGGCGTGGCGGATCAGCCTGATCCCCTCGGTGGTCGAGTTCGACCCCGCCCCGGCGATGACCGGAATGCGGCCCGCCGCGGCCTTCACCACCTCGGAGACGACCTGCATATGTTCGTCATGGCTCAGCGTGGGGCTTTCGCCGGTCGTGCCCACCGGCACGAGGCCGTGGCTGCCTTCGGCGACATGCCACTCCACAAGCTTCTTGAGCGCGTCCAGATCCAGCTTGCCGTCCTTGAACGGCGTGATCAGCGCGGGAAAGGACCCTTTGAACATGACACGCTCCTTGCGTCGGGGCGGATTCGCCCGGTGGAAATCGCGCGGACCATAGGCGAGGCGCAGGCGCTTGCCAAGTTTGTGAATTGCATGACATGCCGGGGGCAGGCAGGAAGAGGGAAACCGGTGCAGGCGGGGCAATGATACGCAGGCTTCTAAAATCGGCGGCGTTGGCCGCGATCGTCGTTACATGGACGGCGCCAGGGGCCTTGGCCGAAGATGCCGCGGGCCTTGCGCTGGCCTTGCAGGCGGTGGCGCAGAAGGACTGGGCCGGGGCGGAAAGCGCGGCCCGCACGGCCGGGCCCCTGGCCTTCGACATCGTGGAATGGCACCGCCTGCGGGCTGGGGAGGGGGCCTTTCCTGCCTATGCCGATTTTGCTGCCCGCCGTGCCGACTGGCCGGGAATGGAGCTGTTGCACCGCCGGGGCGAGGCAAAGCTGGACGGGGCCGCGCCCGATCGGGTGATCGCGTATTTCAAGGGTATGGCGCCCCAGACCGGAACCGGCGCGCTGGCGCTGGTGGCCGCCCATGAGGCGCGCGGCGAAGGCGCGCAGGCCGCCGCCGCGGCCGAGGCCGCCTGGCGCAATCTTGACCTGAACGAGGCCGATCAGGAGGCGTTTCTGACGCGCTATGGCCGGCATGTCGCGCCCCATCACGGCGGGCGGATGGCGGCGATGCTCGATCTCGGGCGGCGCGAACAGGCGCGTCGGATGCTTGATCATGTCACGCCGGGAACCAAGGCCGTGGCCGAGGCGCGGCTGGCGCTTCAGGCCAACGGGTCGGGGGTGGATGCCCGTATCGCCGCCGTGCCGGAGCGGATGATGGGATCGGCCGGGCTGGCGCTTGACCGGGCGAAATGGCGTTGGCGCAACGGCGCCGAGGAGGGGGCGGCCGAGCTGATCCTTGAGCGCTCGGACAACGCCGAAAGCCTGGGCCGGCCCGAGCTGTGGGCCGATCTGCGCGCGGCCCTTGCGCGATGGGATCTGCGCCGGGGCGATGCGCGCCGCGCCTACAAGATTGCCGCCCGCCATCGGCTGGGGCCGGAATTCGCCGGCGATTATGCCGATCTGGAATGGCTTGCGGGCTATGCCGCGCTGAAGCTTGGCGATGCGCCGACCGCGCTGACGCATTTCGATGCACTGATGGCGGCGGTGCAAAGCCCGATCAGCCTGTCGCGGGCCGGTTACTGGAAGGGCCGCGCGCTTGAGGTGATGGGCAAGGCCGATGCGGCGCAGGCCGCCTATCGCGCCGCCGCCGCCTATCAGACCGCGTTCTACGGGCTTCTGGCGGCCGAGCGTGCGGGGCAGGAAATCGATCCGGGGTTTGCCGTTCCGGCCCCCTTGCCGGACTGGCGCGGCGCGGGCTTCGTGCAATCGCCGGTGTTTCAGGCCGCGGTGCTGCTGCACGAGGCCGGTCAGCGCGACCTGGCGGATCGTTTCCTGCTGCACCTGTCCGAAACGCTTTCGGTCGACGATACGGCCCGTCTGGCGGGGCTGGCGCTGGAATGGGACGAGCCCTATCTGGCCCTGCGCCTTGGCAAGCGCGCGGCGGAATCGGGGGCGATGCTGGTTTCCGCCTATTACCCGCTGTCGGGGATCGGGGGCGCCGATCTTGGTGTTCCGGGCGAGCTTGCCCTGGCCATCGCGCGCCGGGAAAGCGAGTTCGACCCCTCGGTCGTGTCGCCTGCCGGTGCGCGCGGGCTGATGCAGCTTATGCCCGGCACGGCAAAGCTGATGGCCGAGCGGCTGTCGCTGGCCTATGAGCCCGGCAAGCTGACCACCGATCCAGTCTATAACGCGCGGCTTGGCACGGCCTATCTGTCGGTCCTGCGCGAAGAGTTCGGCCCCTCTCCGGTGCTGGTGGCGGCGGGCTACAATGCCGGTCCGGGGCGGCCCCGCCGCTGGATCGAGGAGATGGGCGATCCGCGCCAGCCAAGTGTCGATGTGGTGGACTGGATCGAGATGATCCCGTTCAGCGAAACCCGCAACTATGTCATGCGGGTGTCCGAAAGCCTGCCGGTCTATCGCGCGCGTCTGGGGCGGGCGGACAAGGGGGCGCTGCGCTTCAGCGCCGAGTTGCGCGGCCTCGATCCCGCGCGCTGAGTGCGCTTAGCCCGTTGCGGGCAGGGTGCCCCGGCTCATGTGTCGCTTGCGGCCATGCCCCGGCGCGCGACTGACGGCGAAGCCTGCATCGGCAAGCGCGCGGCGCACGAAGCCCGCCGCGGTATAGGTGGCAAAGCTGCCCCCCGGCGCGGTGTGGCGCGCGACCTCGGCCATCAGTTCCGGCCCCCACAGCTCGGGGTTGCGGGCGGGTGAAAAGCCGTCGAGATACCAGGCATCGGCCTGCCCGGACCAGCCGGGAAGGGTTTCGCGCGCATCGCCGATGATGACCTCTGCCTCGATGGGGCCAAGCGAAAAGCGCCGCGCGCCCGCTTCCCATGCCGCAAGGAAGGGGGCGGCGATGGCGGCGGCCTCGGGGAAGGCCTGCAAGGCGCGCGCGATATCGGGCGCGGCAAGGGGGAAGGCCTCGAAACTGGTATAGCGGAGCGGGATGTCGCCCGCCGCAATGCGCGTGGCCAGAAGGTTCAGCCCGGTGCCGAAGCCCAGCTCGGCGATGTGAAAGCCGGGGCGCAGCCGCGCGGGCAGGTCATTGCCCGCGATAAACACATGGCGCGTCTCGGCCAGCCCGTCGGCAAGGCTGAAATAGGGATCCTCGAACCGGGTCGAGACGGGGATGGTCCCGTCGCGCCAGGAAAGGTCCGGCTTGCTCTGGTCTGTGTCGTGCATTGGCGGTAGGTAGCCCCTGGATCCGCGCGGACCATGACGAAGGAGGCCGGCGATGGCAACGGGCAATCGGATCGAGGTGACGGTGCGGGGCGGCGGCGTCTTCGGCCTGGCCTGCGCGTTCATGCTGGCGCGGCGTGGCGCCCGGTTGCGCCTGATCGAGGAGGATCGGATCGGCGCGGGGGCCTCGGGCGGACATGTGGGGGCGCTTTCGCCGCATGTTCCCGAACAGTGGAATCTGAAAAAGCAGTTCCAGCTGGAAAGCCTGCTGATGGCCGAGGGGTTCTGGGCCGATGTCGCGGCGGTCGGGGGCGGGGATGCGGGATATGCCCGGATCGGCCGGCTTCAGCCGCTTGCGGGCGATGCGGAGGTGGCGCGGGCCGGGGCGCGCGCGCTTGGCGCCGCAGAGCATTGGGGCGATCACGCGGTCTGGCGCGTGGCCGATCGCAGCGCCTTCGGCGCGTTCGCGCCGCACTCGGCCTCGGGCCGGGTGATCCATGACACGCTGAGCGCGCGGGCCAGCCCGCGCCGGGCGGGGGCGGCGCTTCTGGCGGCGCTGCGCGCCCTTGGCGCCGAGATCGTGCTGAGCGACGGACCCGAGGAAGGGGCCGTGCTGCACGCGACCGGTGTGGCGGGGCTGGCCGCGCTGTCGGATGCCTTCGCCCGTCCGATGGGCAACGGGGTGAAGGGCCAGTCGGCCCTGATGCGCCATGATGCGGGGGCGGGGGCGCCGCAGATCTATGCCGAGGGGCTGCATATCGTGCCCCATGCGGATGGAACCGTTGCCATCGGCTCGACCTCCGAGCGGGATTACGACGCCCCTGACACCACCGATGCGCAGCTTGAGGCGCTGATCGCGCGCGCCCGCGCGGTCTGTGCCCCGCTGCGCGATGCCGAGGTGATCGACCGTTGGGCGGGGTTGCGCCCGCGCGCGCCAAGCCGCGCCCCGATGCTGGGCGCATGGCCCGGTCGGCCCGGCCATTTCATCGCCAATGGCGGCTTCAAGATCGGGTTTGGGATGGCGCCGAAGGTGGCCGAGGTCATGGCCGACCTGATCCTTGAGGGGCAGGACGACATCCCCGCGGGCTTTCGCGTCGAGGATAACCTGTAGCCCTACCAGCGCTTCAGCGCGGCTTCGTCGGCATCCTTCGCGGCGACCCAGCTTTCGCCTTCGGGGCCGATCTCCTTCTTCCAGAAGGGCGCGCGGGATTTGAGGTAATCCATCAGGAACTCGGCCGCGGCGAAGGCATCGGCGCGGTGGCGCGCGGCGGTGGCGACCATCATGATCGTCTCGCCCACGGTCAGGCGGCCGTAACGGTGGATCACCAGCGCATCGGCCAGCGTCCAGCGCGCCATCGCCTCTTGCGTGATGGCGGCGATGGCGCGTTCGGTCATCGCCGGGTAATGCTCGATCTCAAGGGCCTGCATCCGGCCGCTGTCATCGCGCACGAGGCCCGCGAAGGTGACGACGGCCCCGACATCGCTGCGCCCCGCGCCGAAACCGGCGGCTTCCGCCCCAGGATCGAACGGGGCCTCTTGCACCGAGATGCGCATCTTTAGCCCCCGGTCATCGGCGGAAAGAAGGCGACCTCGCGCACGCCGGAAAGGGGCGCGTCGAAATCCGCAAGCTCCTGGTCCAGCGCCACGCGCAGCGCGGAAATGTCGGCGAAGGCCGCGGCATAGCGATCCTCGCGCGCGCGCAGCTCATCGACCAGCGCGGCAACGGTCGCGGCCTGGCTGTCCACCCGTTCGCGCGCCAGCCCGATCCGTTCGCGCACCCATGCAAAGTAAACAACGTCAATCATGAGGGTTGTCCTTCAGGAAAGGCAGTGCCTTGCGGAAATAGTCCCACCCGGTCAGCGCCGTCAGCACCGCGGCCACCCAGATCAGCGCAAGCCCGACATGGTTGGCCATGTCGGCCGGCGTCATCCCCGTGGGCAGGTCCCCTTCGCCCGCACGCGGCGCGCGGCCCTTTTCCAGAAAATCGAGCCCGGTTCCAAGGAACAGCGTGGCGATCGCCACCATCTGTGCGGTCGTCTTCCATTTCGCCAGGTAGGTGACCTTCAGCTTGCCCGCATCGGCCCCGATGAATTCGCGCAGCCCCGAGACGAAGACCTCGCGGAAAAGGATCACGGTCGCGGGCAGGATCAGCCAGGGGTTCATGCCCGAATAGCCCGTCAGCACCACCAGCGCGATCACCACCATCGCCTTGTCCGCGATCGGGTCCAGCATCGCGCCGAACTTCGATTCCTGCTTCCACGCCCGCGCCAGATAGCCGTCGAACCAGTCGGTGATCGCGGCGATGACGAACAGCGCCAGGGCGAACCAGTCCGCCCAAGGGCGCTGGAAATACAGAAACATCACGGCCACGCCGGGCGCCGCAATCAGCCGTAAAACGGTAAGTATGTTGGGCAGATTCCAGATCATGTGCGCACCGTAGCCGGGCTTTCACACAGAGGGAAGGGGGCAGAGCGGCCGCGTGCCGGACGCGCGCGCGGGCTAGCCCCTGGGGTTGAAGAAATCGTGGATCGTCTGCGCCATGGCCTCGGAAATCCCCGGAACGGCGCGCAGATCGGACAGCCCGGCACGCCCGACGGCCTTGGCGCTGCCGAAATGCGTCAGAAGCGCGCGCTTGCGCGCCGCGCCGATGCCCGCGATCTCGTCCAGCGGGGTTGCGCCGATCGCCTTGGAGCGCCTGGCGCGATGCGCGCCGATCGCCCATCTGTGCGCCTCGTCCCGAAGCCGCTGGACGAAATAGAGGACCGGATCGTTCATCCGCAGCGCGAAGGGCCTTTGGCCGGGGCGGTGGAACTCTTCCTTGCCGTGGTCGCGGTCCACCCCCTTGGCGACGCCCACCATCGCGATGTCCTCGACCCCCATCTCTTCCATGATCGCCTGCACTGCCGAGACCTGCCCCGCGCCGCCGTCGATCAGCAGAAGGTCGGGCCAGGCATCGGTTTCGCGGTTCGGATCTTCTTTCAGAAGGCGCGTGAAGCGGCGGCTCAGCACCTCTTTCATCATGCCGAAATCGTCCCCCGGCGTCAGATCCTTCCCGCGGATGTTGAACTTGCGGTATTGCGACTTGATGAACCCGTCGGGGCCGGCCACGATCATGCCGCCCACCGCATTCGTTCCCTGGATGTGCGAGTTGTCATAGACCTCGATCCGCCGGGGCGGGGCGTCAAGCGCGAACGCCTCGGCCAGCCCGTCCAGAAGCCGGGCCTGGGCGGCGCTTTCACTCATCTTGCGGGCAAGGCTTTCGCGGGCGTTGCGGGCGGCATTCTCGACCAGCTCGGCCTTTTCGCCGCGCTTGGGGACGGCCAGCTCGACCTTGCGGCCCGCACGTTCGGACAGAAGGTTGACCATCAGATCCTCGTCCCCGATCGGGTGCGACAGCAGGATCAGCCGCGGCGGGGTCTTGTCGGCATAGAACTGCGCCAGGAAAGCCTCGAGCACCTCGGGCTCTTCGGCGCCCGAGCCGGTGCGCGGATAGTAATCGCGGTTGCCCCAGCTTTGATGGGCGCGGATGAAGAAGACCTGAACGCAGGCCTGCCCGCCCTCCATGTGCAGCGCGATCACGTCGGCCTCGGCCACGCCGCGCGGGTTGATGCCCTGCGCGCTTTGCACGTTGGTCAGCGCGCGGATGCGGTCGCGCAGGGCGGCAGCACGCTCGAACTCCATCGCGTCGGATGCAGCGGCCATTTCGGCGGCCAGATGTCTCTGGATCTCGGTCGACTTGCCGCGAAGGAAGCGTTCGGCATCGGCCACGAGATTGGCGTAATCCTCCTTGTCGATGCGGCCGACGCAGGGCCCCGCGCAGCGCTTGATCTGGTAAAGCAGGCAGGGCCGCGTGCGGCTTTCGAACATCGCGTCCGAGCAGTTGCGCAACAGGAACACGCGTTGCAGATGGTTCAGCGTGCGGTTCACCGCGCCGGCGCTTGCAAAGGGGCCGTAATAGTCACCCTTTTCCGACTTCGCGCCGCGATGCTTCTTGATCTGGGGAAAGTCGTGCGATTTTGCCACAAGGATGTTGGGAAAGCTCTTGTCGTCACGCAGCAGCACGTTGTAGCGCGGCTTGAGCTGCTTGATGAGGTTCTGTTCCAAGAGCAGCGCTTCGGTCTCTGTCCGGGTGGTCAGGAACATCATCGAGGCGGTTTCGCGGATCATCCGCGCGATGCGCGCCGAATGCCCCGTGGGCCGGGCATAGTTCGACACGCGGGCGCGCAGGTTGCGCGCCTTGCCGACATAAAGCACCTCGTTCTGGGCGTTCAGCATGCGGTAGACGCCGGGCGATCCGTCCAGCGTTTTCAGGTATCCCTGCACCACATCGTGGCCGCTTGGCGTGGCGTTTGGTGGCTTGTCGGGGGATTGCGATGCGTCGGGTGTCATTGGTCTTACGATTCTCTGCTGTGCTGCAATCTTACGCGACGCGGATCAAGAGGAAACCTGTCCACCGTTTTTGTGGATAACTCTGTTGGAAAGATTTACCGATCACGGAATCTTCCTTGTTTTCGGCCCGCTTCCCCAAGCTGCCTATTTTTTAGGCGTATTGGTAAGTGTCTGAAATTAAATTGAAAATATTTGGACTTCTGGCAAGTCGCTGAAAACAATGAGAGTTTTGTAACGGCCGCGTGACCGGATCGCCTCTGGTGGACAAGTTGACGCAGGGGAGGGCGGCGCGGGTTATTCCGGGCCAAGGACATCGGGGGTTTTCCAGCCAAGATGCTGGCCGCCATCAATGCACAAAAGCTGCCCGGTGACGGCGGGCGCATCCAGAAAATACCCCAATGCGGCACAGATATCGGCGGTATCGGCGCCGCGCTCCAGGATCGTTGCGGCGCGTTGGCGGGTGAAATGGCCGGCGGTCTGGCGCGCGCCCTGCAAGGTGGGGCCCGGCCCGATCGCATTCACGCGGATATCGGGGGCAAGACCCTGCGCCGCGGTGCGTGTCAGCGCCCACAGCCCCATCTTCGCCAGGGTGTAGGTGGTGAATTCGGGGGTAAGCTTCAGAACCCTTTGATCGAGCATGTTCACGATCATCGCGCGGGCCATCGGCTCGGGGCCGGAGCGGTCGGCGCGGGGGGCCTGCGCGGCAAAGCCCTGGGTCAGGACAAAGGGCGCGCGCAGGTTGGATTCGAAATGCCGGTCCCAGCTTTCGCGCGATGCGGTGCGGAAGTTGTCGTATTCGAAGATCGAGGCGTTGTTGATCAAAAGCGTGAGCGGCCCGCCAAGCGCCGCGGATGCGCGGCCGATCAGCCCGGCGGTTTCCTCTTCCTGCAAGAGGTCGGCCCGCAGGGGCACGCAGCTTCGGCCAAGGGCGCGGATCTCTTGCGCGGCGGCCTCGGCCTCTGTCTCGGATGTGGCGTAATGTAGCGCGATGTCGAAGCCGCGCGCGGCAAGGTAAAGCGCCATCGCACGGCCAAGGCGCCGCGCGCCCCCGGTCACCAGTGCCCGCTGCACCGTCATGCCGTCCCCCCCAGAACCAATACGATGACATAGATCGCATAAAGCGCCACGAAGACCGCGCCGACAACCCTGCGAAACGGCCAGCGATAAAAGACGAAGGGCGCGATCAGCAGCGCAGAGCCCAGCATCACCCACAAATCAAGCCGCAGCATCTGTTCGGGCACGGGCAGCGGGCCGACCAGCCCGGCCACGCCGATGATGGCAAGAAGGTTGAAGATGTTGGAGCCGATCACGTTGCCAAGCGCCACGTCCGCCCGCCCCTTGATCGCGGCGGTCACCGATGTCGCAAGCTCGGGCAAGGAGGTGCCGATCGCCACGAGGGTCAGGCCGATCACCGCCTCGGAAATGCCGAAGAAGCGGGCGATATTCGTTGCGCCATCCACCAGAAGATCCGCGCCAAGCGGCAGCCCCACAAGGCCCGCCGCGACATAGATCCCGATCCGTGCCCAGGGCATGTGCGGGTTGACGCCTTCCAGATCCGCCGCGCCGTTGCCATTCCTTGCGGAGCGGTGCGAAAGCGCCTCGCGGATCTGGTCGGTCAGGATCAGCGCAAGGCCAAGCAGCAGGATCAGCGCATGCGGCCAGCGGATCGGCCCGGCAAAGCTGAGCATGATGAAGAGCAGCGTGGCGGCAAGCATCATCACATAGCTTTTGCGGATATCGTGCCCGTCGGTATGGATCACCGAGATCAGCGCCGGGATGCCCAGCACCAGAAGCACGTTCGCGGTGTTCGAGCCGATCACGTTGCCAAGCGCGATCGCCGGTGCATCGGCCAGGACCGCGGCGACCGATACCATCATCTCGGGGGCCGAGGTGCCGAAGGCGACGACCGTCAGCCCCACGATCAGCGCCGGAATCCCAAGCCTGAGCGACAGGTTGACCGCGCCCCGCACAAGAAGATCCCCCGCCACAACCAGCAAGGCCAGGCCTGCGGCCACGAAAACCAGATCGACGATCAAAACCTAAACTCCGCTCTGCCTGTCCGCCTGACAGGGGCACGGCCCCTTGCCGATGATCGGGCGATTGCATGCCTTGCAGCGGCGCGTGGCCGACAGGCGCGGCGGCCGGCCGCGCATTCCCGGCAGGCGCAGCTTGCCGAACATGGCCAGCACCGCCATCCCGATCAGAAAGAACGTCATCGCCTTCAGGATCATGGCGTCACAACCCGTAGCGCGCCCAAAGCGCGCGTTCCTCTGCGGCATCCAGAACCGCACCGGCCGCCTCAAGGCCGAAGCGGCGGAACAGCGGGCGCTTCAGCCCGTAGTTCAGGAACAGCGCATCCTTGCCGTAACGTTCGCGCAGCTTGGGCACCATATGCGCCACGCCGTCGATCAGGCCCAGGTCGGTGGCCTGCTCTCCGGTCCAGACATCGCCGGTGAAAAGATCGCGGTCGGTCGCCAGCTTCGCACCGCGGCGCGCCAAGACATGGGCGCGGAAGGTCGCGTGCATCGGCTCCAGCAGGTTGCGCAGCCGCTCCACGTCCTCGGGCTTTTCGGGGCGGAACGGGTCCAGAAAACTTTTCGCGCCGCCCGCGGTATGCACGCGCCGCTCGATCCCGTAGCGGTCGATCAGCCCGGCGAAACCGAAGCCCGCCGAAATCACCCCGATCGAGCCGATGGCAGAGGTGCTGTCGGCCCAGATCTCGTCGGCCGCGCAGGCAAGCCAGTATCCGCCAGAGGCCGCGACATCCTCGATAAAGGCGTGTACCGGGGTTTCGGTTTCCTCCGAAAGACGCCGGATCCGCGCCGCGATCAGCGAGGATTGCACCGGAGAGCCCCCCGGAGAGTTGACCGCAAGCGCCACGGCGGCGGGTCTGCCCCTGCGAAAGGCGCGCTCCAGCAGCGGTGCAAGCGAGGCGTCCGACAGGCCCGAGGCGCCGGGACGTGCCGCCCCGATCTGGCCGTGCAGTCGGATCACCGCGATCCGCGCGGGTTTGCTGACGAAGGGCAGAAGATGTTTGATGCGCATGCGTCGGGATGTAGTCGCCCCCGGGCCGGGGAACAAGCGCGCGCCCCCGGATTTCTTTGCCATTCGGCACCGGGTGCAGACTTTCGCCGCGAATCCCGCCGAAAAGGTCGGAAACCGGTCTGGCCAGACCGCCGCCGTGCGCCTAGCCTGCACCGCATGATCGACAAGCTGGAAATGTTCATAGCGCTTGCCCGCGAAGGGCATTTCGGCCGCGCCGCCGAGGTTTACGGCGTGACCCAGCCGACCCTGTCCTCGGCGCTGCGCTCGCTTGAGGATCAGCTGGGCGTGCAGCTTGTGTGGCGCGGCTCGCGCTATCGCGGGCTGACGCCCGAGGGGCAGAGGGTGCTCGAGATCGCGCTGCGGATCGTGGCCGAGGCGCGCGTGCTGCGCGAAGAGATGCGCGCGGCGCGTCATGGCGTGGCGGGCCATCTGCGGCTGGGCGTCATCCCCACAGCGCTGCCGCGCGTGACCTGGCTGACCGGCCCGTTCCTGGCGCGCAACCCCGCGGCGCGGATCACCATCCTGTCCTGCACCTCGACCGAGATCCTCGAAGGGATCGAGACGCAAGAGCTTGACGCCGGGATCAGCTATCTCGAGAACGAGCCCATCGGCCGGATGGACCGCGTGCCACTTTGGCGCGAAAGCTATCGCCTTGTGGAAATGAGCGAGGATGAGGCGCCCGTGACCTGGGCCGATGCGGCCACCCGGCCGCTTTGCCTTCTGACCCCAGATATGCAGAACCGCCGGCTGGTCAATGCCCATCTGGCGGAGGCGGGCGTTTCGGTGATGCCGCGCGTTCAGTCGAACTCGACCATCGCGATCCTGTCACATGTCGCGGCGGGGGGCTGGGCCGCGATCCTGGCCGAGGCGCTGACCGAGGGGTTCGCCCTGCCGCCCGGTTGCGTCGCCCGGCCCCTGACAAGCCCCGATGCAGGCCACACCGTGGGGCTGATCCTCGAGGCGCGCGATCCGCACACCCCCACGCTTCAGGCGCTTCTGGCGGATGCGCGGCGGATCGAGATGCGCTGACCCGCGCGGTTCAGCGGGTGGCGTTCATCCGGTCAATATAGGCGCGCAACTCCTCGGTTTCGTGGCGGGCATCGCGCAGCCCTTCCATGGCGGCGCGCAGCTCGGCCTCGGATTGCGTGATCTGGTTCGACAGCTCTGCCTCGCGGGTCTCGATGTAGCGCAGGGCCTCGTCCCGCGTTTCCTCGGCCTCGTGCAGGGCCTGGGCCATCTGCTCCAGTTCGCCCATATCGGCGCGGGTGACACGGGTCAGCCGGTGGATCAGCCACGAGGCGAACCAGCCAAGGCAGAAGGCGATGAAAAGGATCGTGGCCGTGGCGAATACGAATTCGGTTCTGTTCATTCTGGTTCCTGCGCCTTCAGTTCGAGGAGCCGTTACCCAGACCTTCGGGCCGGGCAGCGGGGCGGAGCGTGTCTTCGGTTGCGGGCTGGGCCTCGATGGTCGGTTCGGGCTGTTGCGTTTCGGGGGCTTCCGCATCGGTGCCGCCTTCGGCCTCCGGGTCGGCGGGCGCACTTGCCCCGTCATCGCTCGGGGCGCTGCCGGTATAGTCGGCATCGGCATCCGTGGAGGGGGCCGTGCCTTCGGCATCTGGCGCGGTCTCTGCCGGGCTGTCCGCGGGGGCCGCGTCCGGGCTTCCCTCGGGGGCGGCGTCTTCCGCGCCTTCCGGAGCCGGGGGGGCGGTATCGGTGCCGCTTTCGCCCTCGATCGGAGTTCCGTCCAGCAGCACGAACTCGATCCGGCGATTGGCTTCGCGCCCTTCCTCGGTGCCGTTATCGGCGATCGGCTGTGCCTCGCCATAGCCTCGCGTGGTGATGTTGCCGACCAGGACCCGGCGGTCCATCAGCGCGGCGACAACCGAATCCGCCCGCTCTTGCGAAAGCTGCTGGTTGAACTCTTCCGAACCCTGGCTGTCGGTATGCCCCGCCAGTTCCATCCTGAACTCCGAGCAGTTCTTCATCGCCTCGGCCAGCCGGTCCAGAATGCCCGCGGCTTCGGGGGCGATCACGGCCGATCCTGGCTCGAAGCTGATCTTGGTGGTGGTCAGCACGGTGTTCAGGTTGCGCACGCATTCCGCGCCGGTGGGCAGGTTCAGCACCGGGTCGAGGCGCTTTTCGTATTGCACCGACAGGTCGATGCGCGCGCCTTCGCCAAGCCGGGTGGTCAGGATCCGCGCCACCGCATCCGAGGCCTGCGGATTGCCCGTCACGCCCGCCACCTGCACCAGATCGGGCGTCACCGTGACCGAGCCGTGCTCCAGCTCGTCCAACGCCTCCAGCGCAGCCATCACGCGGGTCGGCCAGCCGGCGGGCAGGCCCTCGTCGATCCGGGTCGCGCCATAGACGCTGTCATGGCCGAACCGGGCGCGGGCGACGCTTTCGGTCGCTTCGCGCTGCCGTTCGTCAGGCAGCCTGCCGCGCAGCTGGACCTGCCCGTTCTCGGCCAGGATCGCCGTGAATTCCGCGGTCTCGGGGCGGTTGGCATCGGGTTTCTGCGTCAGTTCGGCCTTCAGGGAAAAGACCTCCGGCAGGTTCGATTCCAGTTCTCCCACGGCCTTGTCGAAGGCGGTCTGCGTGACATTCGCACCCGCGACCAGGACGATATCGGCATCCGAGAAGGTCACGGTGCCTTCGCCCAGCTCTTTCATCGCGGCCAGCGTCATGCCGACCGCTTCGCTCCAGTCGGGTGAGGGGACGCCCATGCCGATAGTGCAGCCCAGATCGCCCGTGGCCCCCGCCGCGCGGGCG
Organism: Rhodobacter maritimus; assembly: GCF_058747975.1. Taxonomy (NCBI): domain Bacteria; kingdom Pseudomonadati; phylum Pseudomonadota; class Alphaproteobacteria; order Rhodobacterales; genus Rhodobacter; species Rhodobacter maritimus. Next base: position 430,102 of record NZ_CM179095.1, read on the forward strand.
GCCGCAAGGATGCGCGTGCGCGCGCGCTCGGTATCGGCCGAGCAGGCATCGAACCGCGCGCCCTCGGCGTCGATCAGGAAGCGCAGCGTGAAGGGCGCGATGACCGGGCGCGGGGCCGAGATGTCATAGCTCAGCTTCAGCCCCTCGGTCTTGCGCCGAACAAGGCCGGTTTCGACCCGCGCCTTCTCGGCCGGGGAATCCGTGATGGCGGTCACCGAAACCGCGCCCGCCTCGATCGAGATCTTCGAGCGCGGCAACGAGCGCAGCGTGGTCACGCCGTAATCGAAAGCGGTTTGCCAATCCGCCGGAACCGGGTAGTCGGCGGTTTCCAGCATGTCCGTCACCTTGCCGTCCGCAGCGAGCCTTTCCAGATCGGCCAGAAGCGATTCGCGATCGGTATCGGCCGGCACGAGGCCGATCAGCGAGATGCCGTCGTCATTGCGCAGGATCTCGAGCGAGAAGGCCGGCGGCGCGAGGGCTTCGGTCTGGGCCACATCGGTCGCGTCGATCACGCGCGTCGCCTCGACCACGGTGGCGGCAAGCGACATGGCGCGGAAACGTTCTGCTTCGGAGGGGGCGGTGCCAAGGATGATGACCTGAAGCCCGTCCGCCTCGACATTGGCCCAGCTGTAGCCCGCGGTCTCAAGCGCCACGCGCATCTCCGAGCGGCTGCGCTTTTCGATCACGGTGGCCGAGCCGCCTGCGATGAACGCCGACACCACCAGTGCCAGCACGAAGGCGGCGGTGGTCATCATGGTTGAGCCTGGGCGCATGGGAACGAGCTTCCGGTCAGTTTCACAGGCCACTTCAATAGCGGCCGGACCTTTGCTGTTCAATCACACGACTGCGCTAGCGGCAAGAAACAGCGTGGCCAGAAGCCCCGCATCGCGATTCGAGCGGAACAGCCGCAGGCAGGCGTCGGTATCGTCGATGTCCAGCCTGCGCAGTTGCCACAGCATATGCCAGCCAAAGGCCCAGGGCGCACAAAGCGCAAGCGCCAGCTTCAGCGGATCGGCCTGCGGCAAAAGCGCCGCCAGAACCGCCAGCGTCATGAGCATCACCGATCCGATCAGGAAACCGCCCAGCCATTTCGGCGTGGCCGTGCCGAACAGCCGTGCGGTGGACCTGATCCCGATGAGGGCGTCGTCCTCCTTGTCCTGATGGGCATAGATCGTGTCGTAGAACAGCGTCCAGACAAGGCCCGACAGGTAAAGCGCCACCGCCGCGCCCGACAGGTGGCCGGCATGGGCGGTCCAGCCCAGAAGCGCGCCCCAGTTGAAGGCGATGCCCAGGAAGACCTGCGGCCACCAGGTGAAGCGCTTGGCGAAGGGATAGATCGCCACCGGCACCAGCGCGACGATGCCCAGCACGATCGCGGCGGGCGCATAGCTGAACAGGATCAGCGCCGAGACGGCGACCTGCGCGATCATCCAGATCACCGCCCCGCGCACCGTGATCTGCCCCGAGGGGATCGGGCGCGAGCGCGTGCGTGCCACCTGCGCGTCGAAATGCCGGTCGGTGATGTCGTTCCAGGTGCAGCCCGCGCCGCGCATCAGCGCCGCGCCAAGCGTGCAGCTGAGCGCGAGCCAGAGATCCCACATCCGGGGGGCGTCCGCCGCGGCGGCAAGGGCGATGCCCCACCAGCAGGGCAGCAGCAAAAGCCAGGTTCCGATCGGCCGGTCCGCACGGCTCAGCCGCAGATAGGGCCGGGCGGGGGCGGGCGCCCACCGGTCCACCCAGTTGCCGCGGGGCGCATCGGCGACCACGCCCCGAGGCTCTGGCATTTCGGCTTTCCCGGTCATAGATTTCGCCTCATGGAACGAGCAAGGATCCGGCTACATGTAGAGCACCCCCTGGGGGAGGGGCAAGCGGTGCCCCTGACCGAGGCGCAGGCGCATTACCTTTTCGGGGTGATGCGGCTGGGGCCGGGCGCGCGCGTCGCGCTGTTTGACGGCCGGCACGGGGAATGGACGGCCGAGGTGGCCGAGGCCGGCAAGAAGCGCGGCACGCTGCGCTGTCTTGCGCAGGCCGCGCCGCAGCAGAACCCGCCCGACCTGTGGCTTCTTTTCGCGCCCATCAAGAAGGCGCGCACCGATTTCATCGTGGAAAAGGCGGCCGAGCTTGGCGCCGCGCGGATCGTGCCGGTGCAGACCGAGTTCACCAATTCCGAGCGTATCCGGCAGGACCGCCTTCAGGCCCACGCGGTGGAGGCGGCCGAGCAATGCGGCGGCACCTTCGTGCCCGAGGTGGCCGATCTGGTGGCGCTGCCGCGGCTGCTGTCGGGCTGGGATTCGGGGCGGCGCATCCTGTGGGCTGATGAAAGCCTTGCCGGCCCGGCTGAAACGCTGGCGGGGCTGGCGCCCGGCCCGTGGGCCATCCTGATCGGCCCCGAGGGCGGCTTTTCGGAACCCGAGCGCGCGCGGCTGCGCGGCCTGCCCTGCGTGACACCGATCAGCCTTGGCCCGCGCATCCTGCGTGCCGACACGGCGGCCTGCGCGGCCATCACGCTGTGGCAGGCGGCGCTTGGGGATTGGCGATGATCCGCCCCGAGGCGCGCGCGGCCCTGTGGCGCTGGCGCGAGGTGGCGGCCGCCGCCGCGGCCCTGGCGGCGGGGCTGTGGCTTTTCTTGCTTGGCGGCTACATCCTTCAGGGCATGGGGATCATGCTTGCCGTTTCCGGGGCGGGCTGGCTGGTCATTGCCTGGCGCCGGCTGCGTTTCGCGCGCGCCGTCGCGGCCCCCGGCCTTGTCGAGGTGGACGAGGGCCAGATCGGCTATTTCGGTGCCGGGCAGGGGCTTGGCGGATATGTCGCACTGCGCGACCTGACCGAGATCCGCCTGCTGCGCCTGCGCGGCGTGCAGTACTGGCGGCTGAAGCAGACGGACGGGCAGGCGGTGCTGATTCCCGTCGCCGCGGCGGGGGCGGGTGCGCTTTATGATGCCTTCGCCACGCTGCCTGGCATCGACATGGGCCGCCTGACCGCCGCGCTGGATGACGGCGCTGCCGCACAGAGCCTGTGGAAGCGATCCGCCCGTCTGCCCTTGACTTGACCGGCGCCCCGCGTCACCAGTTCCTTCCCGGCAATGACGCGCACGAGGCGGATCCATGTCTATTCCACAGGAGGGCGGCGGCCCGATCGAGCGGTTCGAGCAACTGGCCGAATATATCGCCTCGGGCGAGAAGCCGAAGGACGACTGGCGCATCGGCACCGAGCACGAGAAATTCGGCTATTGCCAGGACAAGCTGAAACCCCTGCCCTATGACGGGCCGCGCTCGATCCATGCGATGCTGGAGGGTCTGCGCGCGCGGTTCGGCTGGGAGCCGGTTTCCGAGCAGGACAACATCATCGGCCTGACGCTGAACGGCGCCAATATCAGCCTTGAGCCGGGCGGGCAGCTGGAACTGTCGGGCGCGCCGCTGGAGACGATCCACCAGACCTGCGACGAGGTGAACGAACACCTGCGCGAGGTTCAGGCCGTGGCCGACGGGATCGGCGCGCGCTTCATCGGGCTGGGGGCGGCCCCGATCTGGTCGCAGGACCAGATGCCGATGATGCCGAAGGGCCGTTACCGGCTGATGACCGATTACATGGACAAGGTCGGCACGCTTGGCAAACAGATGATGTATCGCACCTGCACGGTGCAGGTGAATCTCGACTTCGCGTCCGAGGCCGACATGGTGCAGAAGATGCGCGTGGCGCTTGCCTTGCAGCCGGTGGCGACCGCGCTTTTCGCCAATTCGCCCTTCCTCGACGGCAAGCCCAACGGCATGAAAAGCTGGCGCGCGCATATCTGGCAGAACCTTGACGATGCGCGCACCGGCATGCTGCCGTTCTTCTTCGAGGACGGCATGAGCTATGAGCGTTATGTCGATTACGTCCTCGATGTGCCGATGTATTTCGTCTATCGCAACGGCAAGTATATCAATGCCCTCGGCCAGAGTTTCCGCGATTTCCTGAAGGGCGAACTGCCCGCCCTGCCGGGGGAAAAGCCCACCCTTTCGGACTGGGCCGATCACATGACCACGGTGTTCCCCGAGGCCCGCGTCAAGAAATACATCGAGATGCGCGGCGCGGATGGCGGCCCGTGGCGCAGGCTTTGCGCGCTGCCCGCGCTTTGGGTGGGCCTGCTCTACGATCAGGGCGCGCTGGATGCGGCCTGGGATCTGGTCAAGGGATGGGATGCCGACACCCGCGAGGGGCTGCGCGTGGCCGCCGCACGTGATGCGCTGCAAGGCGCGGCGAACGGCGTGAAGCTGCACGATCTTGCACGCGAGGTCGTCTCGATCGCGCAGGGGGGGCTGAGGGCGCGCGCGCGCAAGGGGGCGGACGGCCTGATCCCGGACGAGACGCACTTCCTCAACGCGCTGGAGGAAAGCGTGGCCACCGGGCGCGTCCCCGCCGATGAGCTTCTGGCGAAGTATCACGGCGAATGGGGCGGGGATCTGTCGCGGATCTACGCCGAATACAGCTACTGATCCGGGCGGGCTAGCTGCGCGGAACCTTCGGGACGCTGCTCGTGTGCCAGGGCTCGGCCGGGCCGGACCCCGTTCCGCCGCCCGGCGGGCGGGCGCCGCCCGCGCCGGGCCGGAGGCCGAAGCGGTTCGCCTCTGGCTGCGAGGGCTGCACGAAGAAATAAAGCAGCACCAGAAAGCCCACCAGCGGCAGCAGGATCAGCAAAAGCCACCAGCCCGACTTGTCGATGTCATGCAGCCGCCGCGCGCCGACCGCCAGCGAGGGCAAAAGGACCGCCAGCGAAAACAGCGCGGCCAGCGGGCCGCCATCGCTTTCAAACGCCATCCGTCCGGGGCCGGTCGTCATCGAGCCGGTGCCGAACAGCAGGCTGTCGAGGATTCCCAGCCCGATCTGGCACAGGATGTTGAACAGCACGAAATACCAGTATTCCGACCGGGCCGCGCGGCCGGAAAATGTGGCGTATTTCGCAAAACAGGTGCGGATTGCCGTGGAAAAGTTCATGCCGACCTCCGGGGCTTCAGCGTTTGTCCCATGAAGCCTCAGGACGGTGCATTTTTCAACCGTGGCGCTCAGGCCCTGGCGCCGATCCGCGGCTCGGTCCCGGCGGCGAGGCGCGCGATATTCGCCCGGTGGCGCCAGAAGACAAGGACCGCAAGCCCCGCGCAAAGCAGCATGATGTCGGCATGGCCAAGCGCCCAGGCCAGCGGCACCGAGGCCGCCGCCGCAACCAGCGCCGAAAGCGAGGAGATGCGGCTGACAAGCGCCGTCAGCAGCCAGGCCACGCAGGCCGCGATGCCCACGGGCCATGCAAGCGCCAGAACCGTGCCAAGGAAAGTCGCCACGCCCTTACCGCCCCGGAAGCGCAGCCAGACCGGATAAAGATGGCCCAGAAATGCCGCGCCCCCCGCGATCTGCGCGGCCTCTTCGCCCAGCAGGGCCCGCGCGATCAGCACCGCCGCCGCGCCCTTGCCGCTGTCCAGCAGAAGCGTTGCCGCAGCGGCGGCCTTGTTGCCGGTGCGCAGCACGTTCGTGGCCCCGATATTTCCCGACCCTATGCTGCGCAGATCGCCAAGCCCGAGCGCCCTGGTGATGACCAGCCCAAAGGGGATCGACCCGATCAGATATCCGCACAGCGCCACCAGCCCAAGGACCAGCGCCCCGCTTTCGATTCCCGGCATCTTTCTGCCCCCGTGTTCTTGTTATTGGCCTGCGCGATAAACCTGCACCCCCGCGACGAATGTGGCAAGCACTTTGCCTTCCATCCGCTGCCCGTCGAACGGGGTATTCTTCGATTTCGAATGCAGTTTGAAACGGTCGAGCAGGAAGGGCGCGTCGGGATCGAACAGCACCAGGTCCGCCGGGGCGCCCTCGGCCAGCCGGCCTTGCGGCAGGCCCAGCCGTTTCGCCGGATTGAGCGACATCGCCCGGAACAGTTGCGGCAGGCTGAGCGCGCCCGCGTGGTAAAGGCGCATCGCGGCGGGCAGGAAGGTCTCCAGCGCGACGGCGCCGCTTGCGGCCTCTTCGAAGGGCAGGCGCTTGGATTCCTCGTCCGCCGGCGTGTGCATCGAGCAGATCACGTCGATCAGCCCCGAGGCCACCGCCTCGACCATCGCCATGCGGTCGGTTTCGGGGCGCAGGGGCGGGGTCAGCTTGAAGAAGGTGCGATAATCGCCCACGTCGAATTCGTTCAGCGTGAGGTGGTGGATCGAGATCCCCGCCGTCACGTCAAGCCCGTTCGTTTTGGCGCGTTCCAGCGCGGGCAGGGTGCGCGCGCAGGTGACCTGATCCGCGTGGTAGCGCGCGCCCGTCATCTCGACCAGGCCCATATCGCGGTCAAGGCCCATCCGCTCGGCCATGGGAGAGACGCCCGGAAGGCCGCGCAGGCTGGCAAATTTGCCGCTGGTGACGGCGGCGCCCTTCGACAGGCCCGGATCTTGCGGGTGGCAGATCACCAGCGCATCAAGGCTGCGCGCATAGCTGAACGCGCGGCTGAGCACCTTGGTATCCGCGGTGACATGTTCGCAATCGGAAAAGGCGACGGCGCCGGCATCCTGAAGAAAGCCGATCTCGGTCATCTCGCGGCCGGCGCGCGCCTTGGTCAGCGCGGCCATGTGGCGGATGCGGACGGGCGCGGATTCCTGCGCGCGGCGGGTCACGAATTCCAGGATCTCGGGGGTGTCGATGGCCGGGTTGGTGTCAGGCCGCGCGATGATCGTGGTCACACCGCCCGCCGCCGCCGCCAGCCCCGCCGAGCGAAAGCTCTCGCGGTGCCGTTCGCCCGGCTCTCCGATCTTGACGCCCCAGTCGACGATGCCGGGGGCAAGGCACTTGCCGTGGCATTCGATGATCTCGGCATCGCCCGGCGCGGCCATCTCGCCGATCGCGGCAATCCGGTCGCCATCGACGATGACATTGCCAAGCTTCTGCGTCAGGGTTTCGGGGTCGATCAGGCGGGCGTTCTCGAAGAAAAGCGTCATGCCATCTGGTCCTTCATCTTCATCGTGCCACCTGTGCGCGCGCGGCTTTTGCGGCCGTGATCCGGGCGACGACCGCCTCGCCGTCGGCCAGGTGCTTGATCAGGTGCTTGGCGCCGCCGCGGGTGATGATCTGCACATCGCCGAACAGCCGCCGCACGGTCTCGATTTCAAGCAGCATGACCTGCCGCCCCTGCGGCCCGATGAGCCGCCGGTCGGTCAGTTGCCAGCGGCGCGCGAAAACCTCCGAGCGGAAATAGAGCCCGCGCAGCCCCAGCCCGATCACCACCGCCGCTGCCGCCACGGGGATCTGGTCGGCCTTTCCGGTCCAGGGCAAGATGGCCACCACTGCCGCAACGCCCACCGCCGCCATGGCGGCATGATCGGCCCAATAGCGGCGCCGGTCGGCGGTGAAGACGGCTTCCACCGTTTCGCCGTCGTCCAGCGGCAGTTCCGATTGCGGGCCGGGGCGGTAGCGCAGCACGTCGTCCGGCTTGATCTCAGACATAGGTGCCCTCGGTCGCGGCGCGGCCGCGCTCGGCGCGCAGGTTCTGCGCCAGAAGGTCCATGCAGGCCATGCGCACCGCGACGCCCATCTCCACCTGGTCCTGGATGACCGAGCGGTTGATGTCATCGGCCAGCGTGCCGTCGATCTCGACCCCGCGGTTCATCGGGCCGGGATGCATCACGATGGCGTCCTCCTTGGCGTAGGACAGCTTTTCCGCGTCCAGCCCGTAGCGGTGGAAATATTCGCGCTCGGACGGGATGAAGCCACCGTCCATCCGCTCTTTCTGAAGGCGCAGCATCATCACCACGTCGGCGCCCTCAAGGCCTGCGCGCATGTCGTCGAACACCTCGCAGCCGAATTCGGCAACGCCTGCTGGCATCAGCGTGGGGGGCGCGATCAGGCGCACGCGGTTTTCCATCTTGCCCAGCAGGATCAGGTTCGAGCGCGCCACCCGGCTATGCGCGATATCGCCGCAGATCGCCACCGTCAGGCGCTGCAAGCGCCCCTTGGCGCGGCGGATCGTCAGCGCATCCAGAAGCGCCTGCGTGGGGTGTTCGTGCTTGCCGTCGCCAGCATTCAGGACCGCGCAGTTCACCTTTTCGGCCAACAGGTTGACCGCGCCGGAATTGCCGTGCCGCACGACCAGAAGATCGGGATGCATCGCGTTCAGCGTCATCGCCGTGTCGATCAGCGTCTCGCCTTTCTTCACGCTGGACTGCGCGACGGCCATGTTCATCACATCCGCCCCAAGCCGCTTGCCGGCCAGCTCGAAGCTGGCCTGGGTGCGGGTCGAGTTCTCGAAGAACATGTTGATCTGGGTCATGCCGGCAAGCGCATCGGTGCGTTTGACCGTGCGCCGGTTCAGCTCCACATAGCGTTCGGCAAGATCAAGGACGGTGCGAATATCCTCGGGCGCGAGATGCTCGATCCCCAGAAGGTGCCGTGCGCGAAATGCCATTGCCGCCTCACTCTTCGTGCTTTGGCGCGCTTATCGCAAATGGGGGGCGGGGCGTCCAGCACGAAGGCGGTGGTGGCTTTACCTTCGCCGGTGCCGGGCTTAGCCTTGGCGCATGCAGACTCAGGCCGCATCCGATCTTGATTATCACGCCGCGCTGGCCGCCCTTGAATGGCAGCTTGAGGCCGGCGTGGACGAGGCGATCACCGACGCGCCGCTGAACCGCTACGAGCTGCCCGAGGCCCAGGCCAAGGTGCGCGCCCCCGCGCCCGAGGTTGCCCAGACCGTGCCTGCGCCGCCCGAGCCGGTGGCCGAGGTCGATCCCGTGGTCATCGCGCAACGCGCGGCGGGGGCGGCGCCCGACCTGCCCGCGCTGGCCGAGGCCGTCGCGGCCTTCGATCTGTGCGAGCTGAAGAAGGGCGCGCGCTCGACCGTCTTTGCCGATGGCAATCCCGCCGCGCGGGTGATGATCATCGGCGAGGCGCCGGGCCGCGACGAGGATATCGAGGGCCGTCCCTTCGTCGGCCGCGCGGGCCAGTTGCTTGACCGCATGCTGGCCGCCATCGGCCTGTCGCGCGGGGCGCCTGATGCCGCTGCGGCGGTCTACATCACCAACACCCTGCCATGGCGCCCGCCCGGCAACCGCACCCCCGAGGCGGCCGAAATCGCCATGATGCGCCCGTTTCTGGCCCGTCACGTGGAGCTTGCCGATCCCGACCTGGTGGTGCTGATGGGCAATGCTGCCTGTCAGGCGGCGTTGGGGCGCACCGGCATTCTCAAGCTGCGGGGCAACTGGGCCGAGGCTTTCGGCCGCCCGGCGCTGCCGATGACACATCCGGCCTATCTGTTGCGCACGCCACAGGCCAAGCGCGAGGCCTGGGCCGATCTTCTGGCGATCCGGGCCCGGCTGAACGGTGTTTGACACCGCTCCGGCAGTCATGAAATTTGCGTGATCCGCGACGGAAGCGGCAATGCGCCGCGTAGAAGGATTGCTAGGCTGTGGTTGCGCCGCGCGCGGTGTTGCAGCGATTATGCCTGCACGCGCGATGCATGACGGGGAAGTTGGAAGATGCGGTTCATGGCACGAAGCCTTCTGGGGTTGTTCCTGCTTGCCCTGACCATCGGGTTGCTGGGGCTGGCGGCTTTTGCGGCAAAGAACGTGATCGACCAGCGGCGGGCCGAAAAGGCGCGCCCACGCCCCGCGCAGGAACGGGTGATGGCTGCCAATGTCGTCGCACTGGAATTCGAACGTATCGTTCCGGTCCTGACTGCTTATGGAGAGGTGCAGTCGACACGACGGCTGGAATTGCGCGCGGCGACCGGCGGGACGATCATCGAGCTTGCTCCGGATTTCGAGGATGGTGCGGCGGTCTCGAAGGGCGCGCTTTTGCTGCGGCTCGATCCCGCAGAGGCGACCGCCGCGCATGAGAGCGCAAAGGCCAATCTCTCGGACGCGCGCGCGACGCTGGCCGAGGCGACCCGCGCGCTCGGGATCGCGCGCGACGATCTGGCGGCGGCCGAACGGCAGGCCGAACTGCGCCAGCAGGCCCTTGCGCGCCAGAAAGAGATCGACACCCGCGGCCTTGGGCGCGCCGCCGATACCGAAACCGCGCAACTGGCGGCAAGTGCGGCCGAGCAGGCGGTGCTGACCCGCCGCTCTGCGCTGTCGCAGGCCGAAGCGCGGCTGGATCAGGCGCAGACCGCCGTGGTGCGTTCCCAGATCGCGCTGTCCGAAGCCGCGCGCAAGCTGGCCGATACCGAGATCCGGGCCGAGTTCGACGGGTTGCTGTCGGGTGTCAGTGCGGTGCCGGGCGGCCTTCTTGCCACCAACGAGCAACTGGGGGAGCTGATCGACCCGACCGCGCTCGAGGTGGCGTTCCGGGTGTCGACCGCGCAATTCGCGCGTTTCGTGGGGGATGACGGGCAACTGGCCCCGGCGCAGGCCGAGGTGGTTCTGGATGTGATGGGGGCCGAACTTGCCGCGACCGCGCGGCTGACCCGTGTCGGCGCGGCGGTCGAGGCCGGGCAGACCGGGCGACTGCTTTACGCCCGGATCGAGACCGGGGCGGCCGGCTTTCGCGCGGGGGATTTCGTGACCGTCCGGCTGGCCGAACCGCCGCTGGACAATGTGGCTATGGTGCCCGCCTCGGCGGTCGACGCGAAAGGCACCGTCCTTGTCGTCGGGACGGATGAGCGTCTTGGCGAAGCCCCGGTCGAGGTGCTGCGCCGTCAGGGCGATGCCGTGATCATCCGCGCCACGGCGCTGAAGCCCGGGCAAGAGATCGTGTCCGAGCGCACCCCGCTTCTTGGCACCGGGCTGAAGGTCCGCCCGATGCGGCCCGATGCCGGGGCCGCCGCGCCGACCGCGCCGGCGACCATCGCGCTTGACCCCGAGCGCCGCGCCCGCCTCATCGCCTATGTCGAAGGCAACAGTGCCATGCCCGCCGAGGCCAAGGCCCGCATCATGGGGCAGCTGCAGCAGGACGAGGTTCCCATGCAGGTCGTCGAGCGGCTGGAACAGCGGATGGGGGGCTAGGCATGGCCGCCGACGCTCTGCCCCCGCCGCGTGGCCTGATCGCGCATTTCACCCGCCACAAGACGCTGGCGAATATCGTGCTGGTGATGCTGATCTGCGCGGGTCTGGCCGCGATGCCGCGGCTCCGCGCGCAGTTTTTTCCCGATTCCATCGTCGAGGAGGTCACCGTCTCGGTCGTGTGGGATGGCGCAGGCGCCGAGGATGTAGACCGAGCCATCGTGCAGGTCCTCGAACCCTCGCTTCTGGTCGTCGAGGGTGTCGAGGCCACGGAAAGCCGCGCGACCGAAGGGGTGGCCCGCATTACGCTGGAATTCGAGCCCGGCTGGGACATGGGCCGCGCCGTCGATGACGTCGAGGCCGCGCTGACCCTTGCGGGCGATCTGCCCGAGGATGCTGAAACCCCCGAGGTCACGCGCGGGGTCTGGCGCGATACGGTGACGGATGTGGTGATCACCGGGCCGCTTTCGGTCGAGCAGCTGGGCCGGCTGGCCGATGAACTGGTGGTCCGGCTTTATGCCGTGGGGGTCACGCGAACGACGGTGCAGGGCCTTGCCGCGCCCGAAACGCTGGTCGAGGTGCCCGCCGTCAACATGATCGCGCATGACGTGACCATGGCCGAGATCGCCGCCGTGATCGGTGCCGAGGCCAGCACCCTGCCGGCGGGCGACGTGGCCGGCGGGGCCGCGCGCGTGCGCACCGGGCAGGAAAAGCGCGACGCGGCGCAGATCGCGGCGCTGGTGCTGCGTTCGCAAACCGACGGCACGAAGCTGACCGTGGGCGATGTCGCGCGCATCCGGGTCGAGGGGGTGGACCGTGCGCGGGCCTATTATGTGGGCGGCGATCCGGCGATGACGATCAACGTGGCGCGCTCGGACAAGGGCGACGCCATTGCGCTTCAGCACGAGGTCGAGGCCGCCGTCGCCGAGATGGAACTGACGCTGCCCCATGGCGTGACCATCGACCTGATCCGCACTCGCTCGGACCAGATCACGCAGCGGCTTCAACTGCTTTTGAAGAACGGGGCGATGGGGCTTGGGCTGGTGCTGGTGCTGTTGTTCCTGTTCTTAAACGCGCGCACGGCCTTCTGGGTGGCGATGGGCATTCCCACCTCGATGATGGCAGCGATCGCGGCGATGTATGTCGCGGGGATGACGATCAACATGATCTCGCTTTTCGCGCTGATCATCACGCTGGGGATCGTGGTCGACGATGCGATCGTGGTGGGCGAGCACGCGGATTTCCGGCGCCGCACCCTTGGTGAGCGCGCCGTGCTTGCGGCCGAGAACGGCGCGCGGCGCATGGCGGCGCCGGTCTTCGCCTCGACCATGACCACGGTGATCGCCTTTGCCGGGCTGATGGTGATCGGGGGGCAAATGGGCAATGTCGTCTTCGACATTCCCTTCACGGTGATCGCGGTTCTTGCCGCCTCGCTGATCGAATGTTTCCTGATCCTGCCGAACCACATGGCCCATGCCCTCAGCCGCAGCCATGACGGCGCCTGGTATGACTGGCCCTCGCGGCAGGTGAACCGCGGGCTGGACTGGGTGCGGCGCGTCATCATGCGGCCGCTGACGCGCGCGGTCATCGTGGCGCGCTACCCGGTGCTGGCGGGGGCGGTGGCGCTTCTGACCTGGCAGGTCGGCTTCGTGATGACCGGCAAGGTGCAGTGGCGCTTCTTCAACGCCCCCGAACAGGGTTCGGTCTCGGGCGCGTTCGCCATGCTGGCCGGGGCCGGGCGCGAGGACACGCTGGAGATGATGCAAGCCCTTCAGGGCGCTGTGGACGAGATTGCCGCGAAGTATGAGGCCGAATACGGGACCAATCCGGTGGAATATGCCATCGCGCAGGTCGGCGGCGCCTCGGGGCGGGCGCTTGCCTCGGCCGACAGCAAGGATGCCGATCTTCTGGGCTCGATCGCGATCGAGCTGATCGATTCCGACTTCCGTCCCTATTCCTCGTTCGAGTTCATTGCGGCCTTGCAGGATGCTGTCCCGCGCCACCCCCTTCTGGAAGAGCTGAGCTTCCGCGGGTTTCGTATGGGGCCTGCGGGGGATGGGCTGGAGGTGCAGTTCACCGGGGCCGAAAGCCGGGTGCTCAAGGACGCGGCCGAAGACCTGAAGACGGCGCTTGCGAATTATCCCGAGGTTTCGGCGGTCGAGGACAACCTGGCCTATGACAAGGAGGAACTGATCCTTGGCCTCACGCCGCAGGGGGCGGCGCTTGGCTTCAGCATCGAAGGGCTGGGGCGCGAGCTGCGCACCCGTCTGAACGGGATCGAGGCCGCCAGCTTCCCTGATGGCGTCCGCTCTGCCAAGATCCGCGTCGAGGCCCCCGAGGACGAACTGGCCGCCGATTTCATGGAGCGGATGCAGTTGCGTACGCCGGGCGGAAACTGGGTTCCCCTGGCCGATATCGCGCATGTCACATCGGAAACGGGGTTCTCCACGATCCGGCGCGAAAACGGGCTGCGCCTTGTATCGGTCACGGCGGACATCTCGGAGGACGACCCCGAGCGCGCCACCCAGATCACGCGCGAGCTGGAGCAGACCATCTTGCCTCGGATCGCCGAGATGCATGGCGTGACATGGCTGATGTCCGGGTTGGCCGAGCAGGAGCGTGAATTCATGTCGGATGCGCTCATGGGGCTCGTGCTGTGCCTTGTCGGGATCTATATCGTGCTGGCCTGGATCTTTTCCAGCTGGACCCGGCCCATCGTGGTGATGTCGGTCATTCCCTTCGGGCTTATCGGTGCGATCTGGGGGCATTACCTCTGGTCGCTGCCGCTTTCGATGTTCGCGGTGGTGGGGGGGATCGGCATGGCCGGGATCATCATCAACGATGCCATCGTGCTGATCTCGACCGTCGATGAATATGCCCGCAGCCGCGGTCTTGTGCCCGCCATCGTGGACGCGGTGGCCGACCGGCTGCGGCCGGTCCTGCTGACCACGATGACGACGGTGCTGGGCCTTGCGCCGATGCTCTATGAGACCTCGAGCGCAGCGCTGTTCCTGAAATCGACGGTGATCACGCTGGTCTACGGGCTGGGCTTCGGCATGGTGATCGTGCTGGTCGTGGTTCCGGCCGTTCTGGCGGTTCAGCAGGATGTCGGCCGCCAGGTCCGGGCGTTGCGGCGCGGCGTGCGCGTGCCGGGGGTGCGGGCTGTGCTGGGGGGCGTGGCGGCGGTGCTGGCCGCAGGCTTCGCGCTGACCATGGGGCGGGCGATGCTGGCGGGCGGCGGGGTCGGGGCGGCCTATGCCGGTTTCGCGGCGGTTGCGCTTGCGGTGGTGGCCCTGGGCGGCATCGTGGCGCCCCGGCTTCTGCGTGGCCGGATTACTCGGCGCAGCCCCTGATCTCCACGGCGGTGTCGCCACTGAGCACCGTGATCAGCAGATCCTGGCGGTCCAGCGCGAAAGGCTGGGCGTTCTCGGGGACGAATTCGGCCATCGCGGTCAGGGTGTTGCCATCCCGATGCGCCACCGAATCCGACACCCAGACCGGGGTCGAGGCAAGCTCGAACAGCGCGACCTCTTCCTGCCCGGTCGGGGGCAGGTCCATCATCGCGGTCACGCGCACCCCGTCCGAGATCGGCTCGATCATGCAGCGGGCATGGTCGGGGCGCGGTTCGGGCCGGTCCAGCAGGGCCGTGCGGATCGCCTCGTCCGGGGCGCCGGGGCCATCGAGATCGGCCGACAGCGCAACCGAGACCGGCACGCAGATTTCCTGGCAGATGCCGAAATCGAGATCGGCCGACAGGCTGATCGGCTTGGCCGGGTCCGCAGGCCGGATCTCGATCGGCAGGATCAGCTCGTCGTCATACCCGACCGAGCGCATGCCGTTCTGGTCGAACACCTCGGGCGTGGGCCAGAAGAAGGTCACGTCGGCAAGGTTCTCTGACCGAGCGAAGTTGAACTGCGGCGGGATGCCCGCATCGCCCGGTGCGCGCCAGTAGGTCTTCCAGCCGGCGTCCAGCGCGATGCGCAGCGCCACCATGCGGCTACCCGACGGGGTCTGCCAGCCGCCAAGCACCTCGGCGCGCTGCATGCCGGGCGGCAGGTCGTCCATCTGCTGGGCAATGGCAGGCGGTGCTGCGCCAAGCGCAACGCAAAGGACGGGAAGGGCAAGAAGCGGTTTCATGCCCCTCCGATAACGCCGCGGGCCCCTCAAGGCAAAGTCACAAAAGCGCCATCAGGGGTGTGTTGTGCGGCTTTGCCACAGGCCGCCCCTTGCACTGCGGGGCCGCGCGCGCGATCTTTAGGACATGGGGGTAGCAGGGCCTATGGATCTGACGGGTAAGCTTCTGATCGCGATGCCGGGGATGGGCGATCCCCGTTTCGAGCATGGCGTTGTCCTGATCGGCGCGCATGGTGCGGATGGCGCCATGGGGCTGATCGTGAACAAACCCCTGCATCGCCCCAGTTTTTCCGAGCTTCTGGCCCAGATCGGCGTGGCTGAGGCCCCCGCGATCGCAAGCGACCGGCCGGGCCCCGCGTTTCCGCCCGTTCTGTTCGGCGGGCCCGTGGAAACCTCGCGCGGGTTTGTTCTGCATTCGTCGGAATGGCAGGGCAGGGGCGAAAGCATGGCGATCTCGGACGATCTTCACATGACCGCGACGCGCGACGTGCTTGAGGCGATCGGCCTTGGCACCGGCCCGCGGCGGGCGGTTCTGGCGCTTGGCTATGCGGGCTGGGGGGCGGGGCAGCTCGAATCAGAGATCCTGGCCAATGGCTGGCTGACGGTCGAGCGTGATGACAACCTTATCTTCGACCGCGATCACGAAACGAAATGGGCGCGCGCGCTGCGTGCCCTCGGGGTGGACCCGATGACGCTGTCGGCTGCTGCGGGGCGGGCCTAGGGGCCGGCCTTAAGGACGGGGGGCCGCCGCGCGGCGCAGCCGGTCGTTGATGGCGCGTCCGAGGCCGGTTTCGGGAACCGGCGCCACCGCGATCCGGGCCGTGCCGCGCGCGGCGGCAAGCGCGTCGGCCGCGCGCAGGGTGGCAAACAGGTTCGCCGCCGCCTCGACCAGATCGCCATGCGCCGACAGTGTCAGTTCCGCCCCGGCGCAATCGCGGCCAAAGCCGATCCAGACCTCGCCCGGTTCGGGCGCCCGGGCCAGAAGGCGCAGCTGCGCGCCCGGCGCGTAATGCGAGGAAAGCTGACCCGGCGCAGTGGGCTTCGCGGCATCCCCGCCGGTTGCCAGCGGGCCGCCAAGACAGGCCTCCAGCGCCTCGGCCGGAATGCCGCCGGGGCGCAGGAGGGTCGGCGGATCGGGCAGCAGGATCGTGGATTCGAGCCCCACCGCACAGGCCCCGCCATCCAGCACCGCCGCGATGCGCCCGCCCAGCCCCTCGGTCACATGTTCGGGCCGCGTCGGGCTGATCTTTCCCGACATGTTGGCCGAGGGCGCGGCCAGCGGCCCGCCGAAGGCGCGCAGCAGCGCCTGCGCCACCGGATGGGCGGGAATGCGGATCGCCACCGTATCGAGCCCCGCGGTCACCAGATCCGAGATCCCCGATCCCGCGCGCAGCGGAAGCACGAGGCTGAGCGGTCCGGGCCAGAAGGCCGCGGCCAGGCGTTCGGCCTCGGGGCCGATCCGGGCGATGGCGCGCGCGGCCTCCAGATCGGGCAGATGCACGATCAGCGGGTTGAAGCGCGGCCGGCCCTTCGCCTCGAAGATCCGCGCGACCGCCATGTCCGAGCGCGCGTCGCCGCCAAGGCCATAGACCGTCTCGGTCGGAAAGGCGACAAGCTCGCCCTTGCGCAGCAGCGCGGCGGCGGCGGCAAGGCCGTCGGGATCGGGGCCAAAGGTTCGGGTTTCCACAGGCATGGGCATTTCGTGACGCAGCGTTGATGTTGAAGGGAACTGACCTTGCGGTAACCTGTCCCGGACAGATCAGCAGACATACGCGTCACCCGGCCCCTTGCCAAGACCGACGCGAAAGGGAGCATATAATGCCATATCGTTCGCCCGTCGCGGATTTCCGCTTCATTCTGGACCATGTCGTTCCGCTGGCCCCGGTGGCCGGGACCAGCCGCTTCGCCGAGGCCACGCCCGAGACCGTCGAGGCGATCCTGACCGAGGCCGCGCGGATGTGCGACGAGGTTCTGGCGCCGCTCAACCGGGCGGGGGATCTGACGCCCGCGCGCCTTGAGAACGGCGTGGTGCGCAGCTCTCCGGGGTTTGCCGAAGGGTTCGGCGCGATCGCCGAGGGCGGCTGGGTCGCGCTGGCGGCCGATCCGGAATATGGCGGCATGGGGCTGCCGCAGACGCTCAATATCGTGCTGAACGACATGATGTCGGCCGCGTGCATGGCGCTGCAACTCAACCCGCTGCTGACCCAGGGCCAGATCGAGGCGCTGGAGCATCACGGAAGCGACGAGATCAAGGCGACCTACCTGCCCAAGCTGATTTCCGGGGAATGGTCGGGCACCATGAACCTGACCGAGCCGCAGGCCGGTTCGGATGTGGGCGCGCTGCGCAGCAAGGCCGAGCCGAAGGGCGATGGCAGCTATGCCATCACCGGGCAGAAGATCTTCATCACCTGGGGCGATTGCGACTTTGTCGGCAATGTCTGCCACCTGGTTCTGGCGCGGCTGCCCGACGGCGGCCCCGGCACGCGGGGGATCAGCCTGTTCATGGTGCCCAAGTTCATTCCCGATGCCGATGGCAATCCCGGTGTCGCCAACAGCCTCAAGGTCGTCAGCATCGAGCACAAGATGGGGCTGCACGGCTCTCCGACCTGCGTCATGAGCTTCGAGGGCGCGACGGGCTGGCTTGTGGGCGAGCCGCACAAGGGCATGGCCGCCATGTTCACCATGATGAACAACGCGCGTCTTGCGGTGGGCGTGCAGGGCGTGGGCGTGGCCGAGGCGGCCTATCAGATGGCCGCCGAATATGCCCGCGACCGCGCGCAGATGGGGGCGATCATCGACCATGCCGATGTGCGCCGCATGCTGGCCACGATGAAGGCCGAGGTCTTTGCCGCGCGCTCCATCGCGCTGGCCTGCGCGGTCTCGCTCGATATGGGGCGCGCGACGGGGGATGCGGACTGGCAGGCCCGCGCGGCGCTTCTGACGCCGATCGCCAAGGCCTATGGTTCGGATACCGGGATGGCGGTCTCCGAGACCTGTGTGCAGGTGCATGGCGGCATGGGCTTCGTCGAGGAAACGGGTGCCGCGCAGTTCTACCGCGATGTGCGCGTGGCCGCGATCTATGAGGGCACGAACGGCATTCAGGCGATGGACCTTGTGGGCCGCAAGATGATGGATGCGGGCGCCGCCGCCTTCCGTCTTCTGCAAGAGGTCGAGGACGAGGCGAAGGCCGCGCGCGATGTCCTGCCCGATCTTGCAGGCGATGTCTGGGCCGCGGCCGAGACCCTGCGCGAGGCGACCGAATGGCTGGTGGCGCAGGAAAATCAGGATCGCTTCGCAGGCGCGGTGCCCTATCTGCGGGCCTTCGCGCGGGTGCTGGGGGCCTATTACCACCTCAAGGCCGCCATCGCCGAGGGGGCGAAGGGCCCGCGCACCGCGCTTGCGCGCGTCTATGTGCGCCGCCTTCTGCCGCAGCACGCCGCCGCCATTGCCGAGGCCAAGGAGGGCGCGGCGGGGCTTTATGCGCTTTCCGTGGACGATCTGGTCGCATGACGGCCCCGCGCCCCGCGGGGATCCATGCGCCATGGGCCACGCCGCCCGATCCGGGCAGCGTGACCGAGATCGCGCCCGGCGCCTTCTGGGTGCGGCTGCCGCTGCCGATGGCGCTTGACCATGTGAACTGTTTCGCCTTCGACGAGGGCGGCAGCTGGACCCTGGTCGATCCGGGCATGGACACGCCCAAGTGCCGCGCGGTGTGGGAGGCGGTCCTGTCCGGGCCGCTTGCGGGCAAGCCCGTCGGCCGGATCATCGTCACGCATCATCACCCCGATCATATCGGCCTTGCCGGGTGGTTCATGGCGCGGGGGGCCGAGCTTTGGACCACGCGCACCAGCTGGCTTTTCGCGCGCATGCTGGTGCTGGACGAACAGCCCGCGGCCACCGCCGAAACGGTCGGGTTCTGGCGCCGCGCGGGAATGGCCCCCGACCTGATGGCGCGCCGCGCGGCCGAGCGGCCCTTCAACTTCGCCGATATGGTGCACCCGCTGCCGCTTGGCTACCGGCGGATCGCCGAGGGCGAGGTTCTGGCGATCGGCGGGCGGGAATGGCGCGTGCATACGGGCGATGGCCATGCCCCCGAACATGCCACCTTCTGGAGCCTTTCGGATGACCTGGTGATCGGCGGGGACCAGCTTCTGCCCTCGATCTCCGCCAATCTGGGGGTCTATGCGACCGAGCCGCTGGCCGATCCGGTCGCGGAATGGCTGACCTCTTGCGCGCGCTTTGCCGGGATCGCCGAGGATCGCCATCTGGTGCTGCCGGGCCACAAGCTGCCCTTCACCGGCCTTCCGCTGCGCCTGGGGCAGATGATCGACAACCACCTCGGCGCGCTCGGGCGTCTGCGCAAGCTGTTGCGGGATCAGCCCCGCAGCGCGGTCGAGTGCTTCCCTGCGCTGTTCAAGCGTCCCATAGGCGAGGCGGAATATGGCCTTGCCCTGGTCGAGGCGGTGGCGCATCTGAACCATCTGTTGCACAAGAAAGAGGTCAGCCGGACCTTGCGATCCGAGGACGGCCCCTGGATCTGGAGCGTGCCATGAAGGAAATCCGAACCACCGCCGAAGCGCATGAGGACAGCGCGATCCCCTGCGCGCATGTCGTGCACACCGCCGAGGACGCGCCCGCCACGGTGGAAAACCTGCCCTTCCCGCCCGAGCTTTCGCGGGAGCCGCTGGGGGACAAGAGCCCCGCGCAATGGGCCTATGAGCGGATCGTTCTGTATATCCAGAACTTCGAACAGCAGCTGGATTCGGACCACGAGGTCGCACTTGGCCTGACCGGGGCGGCGGCGGGCGTGCTGCGTATCGAAGGGATCGGCTATTTCGCCCCCGACATCCTGACCTTCTACGGCCGGGACGAGGAAGGCGCGCGCACGCAGCTGATCCAGCATGTCAGCCAACTGAACGTGATGCTGATCGCCGCGACCAAGGCGCCCGAGCTTGAGGCGCCCCGCCGCATCGGCTTTCGTCTGGCCAAGGGGCTCGAGTCCTCCAAGGGGACGTGACAGGCCCTGCCGGATGCGCTATCCGAAACCCTGGGAGAACATTTGAGGGAGCAAGCCCATGGCGCAACACGAAACGGGAAGCATGGACATCCGTGCCCAGGAAAAGACATTTGCAGGTTTTGTGAAATTCGTGACCTGGTCGGTGGTTGTCATTCTGGGCGTTCTGGTGTTTCTCGCTCTGGCAAACGGCTGATCTCGGCCGGATAAGGGAATGGTGAAGGGGGTCAGGCAGATGCGCCTGTTTTTCATCTGTCTGGCTTTGCCGCTGTTTCTGGCGGCCTGTGGCGGCGGCGAACATGTCTGGGCCAGCGACGAAGAAGTCCAGCGGGCCGCCTATTCCACCGGGCTGCCCCCCTCGGTCACCCTCTATACCGTCATCGGAACCACCACCGGCGCGGGCGGGCATTCCGCGCTGATGATCGACGGGCGCGAACGCATCATGTTCGACCCGGCGGGAAGCTGGTATCACCCCTGGATTCCGGAACGCAACGACGTGCATTACGGCGTGACCGAGCGGATGCGAAAATTCTATATCGACTATCACGCGCGGGAGACGTGGTTCGTGCGCGAACAGAACGTCCCCGTCACGCCCGAGGTCGCGGCCCTTCTGCGCGCCCGCGCCGAGGCGCATGGCCCCACCGGCAAGATGATGTGTTCGAACGCGGTCGTGACGATCCTGCGCGGCGCACCGGGCTTCGAATCGATCCCGGCGACCTTCTCGCCGCTCAAGCTTTCGGCGGCCTTCGCCAAGCTTCCCGGCGCGACCAGCAAGGATCATTACGACGGCGATCCGGCAAACAATTCCGGCGTTCTGATGGTTCAGCAGAAACAGGACGTGCGCTGAGGCCCGCGCCTCAGCCCAGAAGGTAAAGCCCGAGGTAAAGCGCCATGAGGCCGCCCACGATGGCGGCCAGCGTGTTGCGCGTGACCAGCCCGATCAGCACCGTCACGCAGGCCGCGATCAGGCGCGGGGCATCGAACGCCCCGCCCGTCGCCTGCGGCCACAGCACCAGCGGCGCGACAAGGCCGGGCAGCACGGCCACGGGCGTATAGCGCAGGTAGCGCAGCGCCCAGTCCGGCAGCGGCCGCCGGCCGAGCATGCCAAGGAACGAATAGCGCAGGAAGAACGTGCCGATCCCCAGAAGCACGATGATCAGCCATATCTCGAAGGAAGAGTAGTTCATGATCATGCCCTGCGCCCGTTCATCCAGATCTCGACCTGCGCGCCCGTCATCATGGCCAGGACGGCGGCGATCAGAAGCCCGGTTCCCGCCGGCAGGAAGGCCAGCAGCAGCGCCACCAGTATCGACACGAACGCCGCCGCGATATGCGCCAGCGTGCGCATGATCGGCGCCAGCATGGCAAGGAAGGTGATCGGCACCGCGAAGTCGAGGGCGAATTCCGGCGGAATCGCACGCCCCAGCACCGCGCCGAGCCATGTGGAGAAATACCATTGCGGGCAGATCGGGGTGCAGGCCCCGGCATAATAGGCGATCTTCTCGGCAAGGCTCTGATCGGGGCGTTTTTCGTATTCCTGTGCGGCCAGGGTATAGCTTTGGTCGACCATGAAATAGGCGATCAGGGCGCGCACGCCGGTCGGGGCGGCGCCAAGATGCGGCGCGAGCGAGGCGGAATACATCGCCATCCGCAGATTGACGGCAAGCGAGGTGGCCAGGACCGCGATGACGGGGGCATTGTCGGTCATCAGCTGGACGGCGGTGAATTGCGACGCCCCGGCAATCACCAGGATCGAGAAGCCCATGACCTCGGCAAGGTTGAGCCCGGCCTCGGTGCCCGCCACGCCGAACATCAGCCCGAACGGCACGATGACCAGAAGGAACGGCAAACCGCCACGGAAACCGCGCCAATATGCGCGGCGGATCGAAGATGTTTCAGACATTTGTCTTGCCCGGTCAGGATTGATAGGCCATGCCTGCACGGCCTTGCCGACAGTCTTAGCGGCTGTCAGGACGGATGCAAGGTGTGGTGCGGCGGAAAGGGGCGGCATGCGGGTCGTTGGGCTTATCCTTGCGGGCGGACAGGGGCGCCGGATGGGCGGGCGCGACAAGGCGTTCCTGATGCTGGGCGGCCGGCCGCTTGTGGGCCATGTGCTGGCGCGGTTCGCGCCGCAGGTGGAGGGGGTTGCGATCTCTGCGAATGGCGATGCGTCCCGCTTCGCGCCCTTCGCGGTGCCGGTCCTGCCCGATGCCTGCGGGCAGATGGGCGAAGGCCCCCTGGCCGGTGTGCTGGCCGGTCTTGACTGGGCGCGCGCGCAAGGGGCCGACATGCTGGCAACGATTCCGGTGGACTTGCCGTTCCTGCCCCGCGACCTTGTGGCCCGGCTTTGCGCCGCGGCGGCGGTGCAGGTGCCGCCGGGCGCGGCGGTTGCGCTTTGCGGCGGGCGGCGTCATCCGACCTCGGCGCTTTGGCCGGTGGCGATGCGCGATGGGCTGGCCAGTCTTTTCGCCGCCGGAGAGCGGCGCATGCAGGCCGCGCTTTCCACCGCGGCAGAGATTCGCTTTGATGTCGCGGACGGCGGCGCCGACCCGTTCGAGAACCTCAATACGCCCGAGGATCTGGTCCGTGCCGAAGCCCGGCTTGCCGGGGAAGGGGCCGGAAAGGGCGCGCTGTCATGAGCTACCGGATCACGCGCGGGTTGACCCATGGGCAACGCGGCGCCGCGGCGCGGCTTTACTGGCAGGCATTCGGCAGCAAGCTTGGCCGCGTGATGGGCCCCGAGCCCCGCGCCATCGGCTTCATCGAGAAGGTGCTTTGCCCCGAACATGTGCTTGCCGCCGTGGATGCCGAGGGGCAGGTGCTTGGGGTCGTCGGGTTTCGCACTTGGGCGGGGTCGTTCGTCGGCGGGTCGCACACCGATCTGGTGGCGCATTACGGCCGCTTCGGGGCGATTTGGCGTGGCGCCTGCCTGTCGGTGATCGCGCGCGATCTTCTTGCCGGAGAGCTTGTGGTCGACGGGCTTGTGGTGCGCAGCGACCGGCGCGGGGAACGGATCGGCGCCGCATTGATGCGCGCCCTTCTGGATGAGGCGCGCGCGCGCGGCTATACCGAAGTGCGGCTTGACGTGATCGGCGAGAATATCTGGGCGCGCGCACTTTACGACCGGCTTGGCTTCGTCGTGACGCAGCGCCAGGAAAGCAGGCTGACCCGGTTGATCTTCAACTACCGCTCGGCGCTGGTCATGGTGCGCCAGCTATAGGCGCGGCGGGGGCGGTCAGTCGAAGGTGCCGGTGACGCGGCCCAGAAGCATGAAGGCGCGGGCGGTGCGGGTTTCGGCCAGTTCGGCGACCTCCTGATCGGTGGCATTCTGCTCGAACTCGGCGAAGGTCTTGTCGAACTGGCGCAGGAAATGGTGCGCCGCGTCGCGGAAGATCGTGTCGTTGCGCATCCGCCCCGCGGTCAGCGCCATTGAGGAACGGTCGCGCACGCCGCCAAGGGCCGCGACCTCGCGCCCGCGCTCGCCTTGTGCGAAGCGGCGCCAGATTTCGGGGCGCGCGCGGTCGGGTTTCAGGTCGTCCATGTAGATGCCGTCCTGCGCCATCAGGTTCAGCACATCCTGCGCCGCGCGGATCAGCTTGGCGACGGTGCGGTCATCCAGTGCCCGGCGCAAGGCGCGAAATCCCTCGCGGTCTTCGGCGCTGTCGGGGAAGTTCAGGGCACGGATGAAATCGGCCACCGAGACGGGCGCGCGCAATTCATCGGCCGGGGTGCCAAGTGCCAGCGCGGGCTGGTCGTCGGCCGGGCCGCTGGGGCGTGGGGGCACAAGGGCCGCCTTGCGGTCGGCCGAGGGCTGCGTGGCCTGCGCATCCCGGCGCGAGGTGAAGGTGGCAAGCGCGGTTTCGGTCTGGCGCGCGGTCGCGGCGATCTCTTCTAGCTTCTTTTCGACGTTCTGCGCGCCGCGCGCGGACTGCTGCTGGATCCAGGCGGTGCGCATCGCCTCGACCGATTGCTTGAGTGCCTGCGCCTCGGCGCGCATCTCACGCGCGGTGCGGGCGGTGACGGCGGCCACCCAGATCATGGCGACGGGCAGAAAGATCCCCACAAGCGACATCGCAACGGTAAAGACGCTGTAGCTGCCCTCGCCCTCGGGCATCAACATGAAGAAGATCACCACAAGTGCGAACCAGATCAGCGACAGCACAAGCGCAATGCGCTCGGCGTTGCTGAGGTTCAGCGGCGCGCCAGAACGCGGCCGCGGCGTCACCGTCGAGGGAAAGCCCTTCCTTTGGGGTTTCGCATCCGCCATTGCGGTAGGCCGCCTTTCTCAGACAAACCGGACTGAAACGATTTCGTAGCTCTTGTCACCGCCTGGCGTGCGCACCTCGACGCTGTCGCCTTCGTCCTTGCCGATCAGTGCGCGTGCCAGCGGAGAGCGGATATTGAGAAGCCCGCGCTCCAGATCCGCCTCGGCCTCGCCGACGATCTGGTAAGTGCGCTCTTCGTCGCTGTCCTCGTCCACCAGCGTCACCGTGGCCCCGAACTTGACCGAGCCGGAAAGCCGCGCGGTGTCGATCACCTCGGCACGGCCGAGGATCGACTCGAGCTCCTTGATGCGGCCCTCGACGAAGCTCTGCTTTTCGCGCGCAGCATGATACTCGGCGTTTTCCGACAGGTCGCCATGTTCGCGTGCTTCTGCAATGGCCTTGATGACAGCGGGACGTTCCACCGACTTCAGGGCCTTGAGTTCATCGTCAAGCACGCCGTATCCCGCGCGCGTCATCGGTATCTTTTCCATGCGGGGGCCTCTGATCGTGATTACCGGCAAAATAACAATGGATGGCATGTAAATCCGCCTTGCGCCCGCCGTGTCAAGGGCAGGGCCGCAATTTCGCCCCAATAGTTTTCTATCGCAGGACAGTGTGTTGAAGCGGATCGTGGAATGAGCATCATTTTTCGTGGAGTTCTGGTTTATTTTCTTCTGTCGCTGGCGACGATGGCGCTGCTCTATGGCAATCTCGAGCGCGCGGTCTATGAAGCCGTGGTGACGGGCGCGGTCAATGTGACCATATTGACCGAGATCGGCTTCTGGATTGCACCCCTGCTGGTTTTTTCGCTTGTGATCGTGGGCTGGCGGATTCTGCGCAGCAGGCTGGCGGCGATGATCGTCGTTGTCGTGTCGACGGTCTTTCTTCACATGGGGTTTGCATTTTTCAAGAACGCCATCCCCGAGCTTATCCCTTACTATGCCGATCCTGTCCTTGCTGCCGCCGATCGCTGGCTCCATGCGGGCGTGGATCCGTGGCAGATCTTTCATGATTGGCTGCCGCCTGAATGGGGGCGGCGTCTGGTGGTCGTCTATCTCATGATCTGGATGATTCCCGCCCTGACATTTCCTGTCCTGCTGATGGTATTCGACCGGAACCATGACAGGGTATCACGGTATGTCTGGCTGTATTTCTGTTCATGGATTGTGCTTGGTAATGTCTGGGCGCTGGCAGGCTCTTCAGTGGGGCCGGTCTATTACGACAGGCTTCTTGGAGGGGATCGTTTTCAGGATCTGATGGCGGCCTTGCAGGCATCGGGGATCACGCAATCCCCGATCGGGCTTATTCAGGAAGCGTTGTGGCGGCGTTTTGAGGGAGGCATGATCGAACTCGGGCTGGGCATTTCTGCCTTCCCCTCCATGCATGTGGCCATTGCGGCTCTCACCGCGCTCTATCTGACCGAGCGCTCGCTTTGGCTGGCGCCGGTGGGCGTCGTGTTTCTGGGCGTCATCTTCTTCATGTCCGTCTATACCGACTATCACTATGCGCTGGACGGCTATTTCTCCATCGCGGCCGTGCTTCTGGGGAACCGGCTTCTGGTGCGTCACCAGAACCGCGTCTCTCAGGCCCGGACAATGCAAAGCATCGCCGCGTAAGAATTGCGTCATTCCTTCAGGTAAGCTAGCAACAGTCCCGAGAGCACGGGAACTGCAAGCCAGAGGAGCCGATGATGGCTGAGATCGAGCGGGAGTCGATGGAATATGATGTCGTGATTGTCGGCGGGGGGCCCTCTGGTCTTTCTGCGGCGATCCGTTTGAAGCAGATCGACGCGGATCTGAATGTCGTTGTTCTCGAGAAGGGCTCTGAGATCGGGGCGCATATCCTGTCGGGTGCGGTTCTGGACACGTCGGGTCTGGATGCGCTGCTGCCGGACTGGAAGGCGCTGGGGGCGCCGGTGACGACCGAGGTGACGCAGGACAATTTCTACGTCCTGGGCCCGGCGGGTCAGGTGCGGATCCCGAACTGGCCGATGCCGCCTTTGATGAGCAATCACGGCAAGTACATCGTCTCCATGGGCAATGTCTGCCGCTGGCTGGCCGAGCAGGCCGAGGCGCTGGGGGTGGAGGTGTTTCCCGGCATGGCGGCAAGCGCGCTGGTCTGGGCTGAGGACGGGAACGGCGCCGAGCGGGTGGCGGGCGTCGTTGCGGGCGAGATGGGGCTTGAGGCCGACGGCACGCCCGGCCCGAACTACGAGCCGGGAATGGAGCTGCTTGGCAAATATGTGATGCTGGGCGAGGGGGTGCGGGGCAGCCTGTCCAAGCAGGTGATGGCGAAGTTCGACCTGTCGCAGGGGCATTGCCCGCAGAAGTTCGGGCTTGGCATGAAGGAGATCTGGGAGATCGACCCGGCCAAGCACCGGATCGGCACGGTGACGCATACGATGGGCTGGCCGCTGGGGCGGAACGCGGGCGGCGGCTCGTTCATCTATCACCTTGAGAACAATCAGGTCTATGTGGGTTTCGTGGTGCATCTGAACTACGAGAACCCCTGGCTTTACCCCTATATGGAGTTCCAGCGTTTCAAGCATCACCCGATGGTGGCGGATCTGCTGGAGGGCGGCAAACGGGTGGCTTACGGCGCGCGGGCGATCAGCGAGGGCGGCTGGCAGTCGATCCCGAAGCTGACCTTCCCGGGGGGCGTCCTGCTGGGCTGTTCGGCGGGGCTGGTGAACGTGCCGCGGATCAAGGGCAACCACAATGCGATGCTGTCGGGGATTGCGGCGGCCGAAGCGGCGGCTGCGGCGATCGCGGCGGAGCGCGCGGGCGACGAGCTTGCGGATTACGAGGCGGACCTGCGCTCGGGCCCGGTTGCGGCGGACCTGAAGAAGGTGCGCAACGTCAAGCCGATGTGGTCGCGCTGGGGGATGCTGCCCTCGCTGGTGCTGGGCGGTCTGGACATGTGGACGAACAACCTGTTCGGGATTTCGCTGTTCGGGACGCTGAAGCATGGCAAGTCGGATGCGGCGGCCACGGGCGCGGCGGCGAAGTTCGCGCCGATCGACTATCCCAGGCCCGACGGCAAGCTAAGCTTCGACCGGCTGACGAATGTGGCGTTTTCCT
The DNA here is from genome assembly GCF_058747975.1 of Rhodobacter maritimus. Lineage (NCBI taxonomy): Bacteria > Pseudomonadati > Pseudomonadota > Alphaproteobacteria > Rhodobacterales > Rhodobacter > Rhodobacter maritimus. Next base: position 457,538 of record NZ_CM179095.1, read on the forward strand.
TCACCAACCACGAGGAAAGCCAGCCCTGCCATCTGCAACTCAAGGACGCGACGGTGCCGATCGCGGTGAACCTGCCCAAATACGCCGAACCCGCGCAACGCTATTGCCCCGCCGGGGTCTACGAGGTGCTCGAGGGCGACGAGGGCCCGCGGTTCCAGATCAACTTCCAGAACTGCGTGCACTGCAAGACCTGCGACATCAAGGACCCCAGCCAGAACATCAACTGGACCACGCCACAGGGCGGAGACGGGCCGAACTATCCAAATATGTGAAAGGGGGCGTAACATCGCCGTGTGCAGCGGGCCGAAGGGGCGCCATCGGGCGCCCTTCGCATTGCCTTGGCCCGTCCGGGCGGCTACCTTCTGCGCAAGCGATTGAAGGAAGCCCGTCCTTGACCTCTTTGCCCCTGCCGCTTCGTGCGCTTTGCCTGGTGCTGGCGCTTGTTCCCGCCGCGCCGTCGGTTGCCCATGCCGATCTGGCGGGCCCCTATCTTGCCGCCCGCGTGGCAAGCGCCGAAAGCGATTATGCGGCGGCGTCGGAATATTACGCGCGCGCACTTCTGTCCGATCCGTCGGATGCCTTGTTGCAGGAATCCGCGCTGATCTCGTATCTCGCGCTTGGCGATATGGATCGCGCGCAGTCGGTTGCGCAGGCGATGGATCAGGGGGCGGAAGGCTCGCAGACCGCGGCGCTGACGCAGCTGGCGGTCGATGTGGTGGCCGGTGATTACACTGCCCTGCTGTCCCGGCTGGACGGGGGGGGCAATACGGGGCCCCTGATCGGGGGGCTTGCGCGGGCCTGGGCCCTGGCCGGGCAGGGGCAGATGTCCGATGCGACGGAGGCGTTCGACAAACTTGCGGCCGAACGCGGCATCGCGGTGTTCGGGCTGTATCACAAGGCGCTGGCCCTCGCGATGGTGGGGGACTACGAGGGCGCGGATGCGATCTTCGCCGCCCCTGAGGCCGAAGGGCTGCACCGAACCCGGCGCGGGGTGCAGGCCCACGCTCAGGTGCTGAGCCAACTGGAGCGTAACGCCGATGCCATCGCGCTGATGGAGCAGGCCTTCGGCAGCGATCTCGATCCCGAAATGGCTGCGATGCGCGATGCGCTTCAGGCTGGCGAGGCGGTGCCCTTCTCGGTCGTGACCTCGGCGCGTGAGGGGTTCTCCGAGACCTTCTTCACGGTGGCAAGCGCGCTGAGCGGCGAAACGCCGGATACGTTCACCCTTATCCATGCGCGGCTGGCACAATATCTGCGCCCGGATCATGTCGATGCCGTGATGCTTGTCGCCGCCATGCTGGAGCAGCAGCGCCAATATGCCCTGGCCACGGAGGCCTATGCCACCATCCCGCGCGACCACCCGTCCTTCCATGCGGCCGAACTGGGCCGGGCCGAGGCGCTGATGGCGTCGGGGCGTTCGGATGCGGCGATCGAGGTGCTGGAACAGCTGTCCCGCTCGCATCCCGATCTTGCGGGCATCTGGATTTCGCTTGGCGACACCTATCGGCGCGAAGAGCGTTATGACGATGCGGCCGCGGCCTATGACAAGGCAGTCGCGCGTTTTGGCGATCCCCAGCCCGAGCACTGGTTCGTATGGTATGCACGTGCCATCGCGCAGGAACGCTCGGGCGATTGGGACAAGGCCGAGGCCGGTTTCCGCAAGGCGCTGGAACTGAGCCCCGAGCAGCCGCAGGTGCTGAACTACCTTGGCTATTCCTATGTCGAGAAGCAGGAAAACCTTGAAGAAGCCCTGTCGATGATCGAGCGTGCGGTCGCCGCGCGCCCAGAGGATGGCTATATCATCGACAGTCTCGGCTGGGTTCTCTACCGGCTTGGCCGTTATGACGAGGCGGTGGTGCAGATGGAGCGCGCGGTCGAGCTGATGGCGATCGACCCGCTGGTGAACGACCATCTGGGCGATGTCTACTGGGCGGTCGGGCGCAAGCGCGAGGCCGAGTTCCAGTGGAAGCGCGCGCTTTCCTTCGGGCCGGGCGAAGACCTGGACATGGACCGGGTGCGCCGCAAGCTCGAGGTCGGCCTCGATGCGGTGCTGGCCGAAGAGGGGGCGCCGCCGCTGAAGGCAACGGTGAATGCCGGGAATTGAGGTCGCAGCCCCGGCCAAGGTCAATCTGACGCTGCATGTCATCGGGCAGCGCGCCGATGGCTATCACCTGCTGGATTCCCTGGTGGCCTTTGCGCCCGTGGCCGATCTTCTGCATCTTGCGCCCGCGCCCGAGATGGGGCTGCGCGTGACCGGCCCCGAGGCGGCCGGCGTCCCCGAGGACGGGCGCAACCTTGTGATGAAGGCCGCGTCGCTGCTGATCGAGCGGCTGGGGCCGGTGCCGGGCGCGGCGCTGTGGCTGGACAAGCACTTGCCGGCGGCCTCGGGGATCGGCGGCGGGTCTGCCGATGCGGCGGCGGCGGTGCGCGGCCTGCTGCGGCTTTGGCGGGTCGACCGGCCCGAGTGGCTTGAGGGCGCGATGCTGAGCCTTGGGGCCGATGTGCCGATGTGCCTTGAATGCCGCCCGGCCCGCGTGTGTGGTATCGGCGAACGGATCGCGCCCGTGGCGCTTCCGGCCCTGCCCGCGGTGCTGGTCAACCCGCGGGCCGAGGTTTCGACCCCTGCGGTCTTTCGCGCGCTTGCCCGGCGGGACAATCCGCCGATGCCGGCGGATCTGCCGCAGTTCGGCGCGGCCGGGGCGCTGATCGACTGGCTTGCGATGCAACGCAACGACCTTGAGGCCCCGGCGCTGTCGGTCGCGCCGGTGATCGGGGAGGTGCTGAGTGCAATGCGCGGCGAAGCGGCATGCCGCCTGGCGCGCATGTCGGGTTCTGGCGCCACCTGTTTCGGGCTGTTCGCCACCCGCGCCGAGGCCGAGGCCGCCGCCAGGCGGCTGCGCGCGGCGCATGGGGATTGGTGGGTTGCCGCGGGCGATCTGGGCGATCAGGGCGCGTTGGCGCGCCCGCGCGCGGGGTAGGCCTTAGCGGATGCGGGCGACGACGTAATCGGCCAGATCGTCGAGCATCGCGCGCAGCGGATGATCGGGCAGGCGGGCAAGGGCTGCGCGGGCCTTTGCGGCCCAGGCCACGGCCTCGGCACGGGTGGCGTCAAGCGTGCCATGGGTCTGCATCAGGGCAAGGGCCTGCTCCAGATCCCCGTCCTGCTGATCGCCCTTCTCGATGGTGCGGCTCCAGAAGGCGCGCTCTTCGGCATTGGCCATGGCCACGGCCTTGATTACGGGCAGCGTGAGCTTGCGTTCGCGGAAATCGTCACCGACATTCTTGCCGATCACGCCGGCCGTGCCGGTGTAATCCAGCAGGTCGTCCACCATCTGGAACGCGATGCCAAGCGCGTCGCCATATTCGAACAATGCGCGCACCTGATCCTCGGGCGCGGCGGCGATCACCCCGCCCACCTCGGTCGCGGCCGAGAAAAGCGCCGCCGTCTTGCCGCGAATGACCTTGAGGTAGACGCCCTCGTCGGTGGCCAGATCCTGCGCGGCGGTCAGTTGCAGAACCTCGCCCTCGGCGATCACGGCCGAGGCATTGGACAGGATGCCCAGAACCCGCATGTTGCCGGTTTCGGTCATCAGCTGGAAGCTGCGCGCGAAAAGATAGTCGCCCACAAGCACGCTGGACTTGTTGTCCCACAAGAGGTTCGCCGTCGGGCGGCCGCGGCGCTGCTGGCTTTCGTCGACCACGTCGTCATGCAGCAGCGTGGCCGTGTGAATGAATTCGACCGTCGCGGCAAGATGAACGTGATAGGGCCCGCCATAGCCGCAAAGCCGGGCTGCGGCCAGGGTCAGCATCGGGCGCAGGCGCTTGCCGCCGGCCTCGACCAGATGGGCGGTGACCTCGGGGATGCGCGGGGCATGTTCGCTGGCCATCCGGTCGCGGATCAGTGTATTGACGGCCTCCATATCCACGGCAAGGGCCGCGGCAAGCCGGTCATGCGGTTTACTGGCCTTGTCATCGAGGCTCATCATGCTTCCCTTCCCCTCGGATCCCTGGCTCGACAGGGCCTGACATAGCCCGTAAGTCTGGGACCATGAAAGAACTTTTGCGCAGCACGGACCCGGTAACGCTTGCCCTGGCAACAGCCCTTCTTGAGGGCGAGGGTATAACGGCCTTTCAGATGGACGTCCACATGAGCGTGCTTGAAGGAAGCATTGGCATATTGCCGCGCCGGATCATGGTGCGCGACCAGGATCTGTTCCTGGCGCAGGCGGTGCTGCGCGACAACGATATCCGGGCCGGGTGATGTTTGCCGACGCGGATCTGAGCGAGGACGGCTTTCTGGGCGGGCGGTTGCGGATCTGGCAACCGCGCGCGGGCTATCGCGCGGCGATGGACCCGGTCCTGCTTGCGGCGGCCTGTCCGGCGGTGGCGGGGCAGGGGGTTCTTGAACTTGGCTGCGGGGCCGGGGTCGCCAGCCTGTGTCTGGGCCACCGGGTGCCCGGTATCGCCCTGACCGGGCTGGAGTTGCAACCCGCCTATGCCGGCCTTGCGCGGCGCAATGCGGAACGGAATGGCATCGCCCTGACGGTGATCGAGGGGGATCTGGCGGCCGTTCCCGCGGGGCTGCGCGCGCAAAGCTTCGATCATGTGATTGCGAACCCGCCCTATTTCTCCGCGCAAAGCGGAACCGCCGCGCGCGATCCGGGGCGCGAGACCGCGCAGCGCGAAGAGACCCCGCTTGCGGGCTGGCTGGATGCGGGGCTTCGGCGGTTGCGGCCCGGCGGGCTTCTGACCCTGATCCAGACGGCCGAACGCCTCCCCGACGTGCTTGCGCCACTGGCAGGGCGGGCGGGTGACATCACGGTTTTGCCGATCGCGCCGCGCCATGCGCGCGCGGCGGGCCGGGTTGTCGTGCAGGCCCGCAAGGGCGCGCGCGGCGCGTTCCGGCTGCTCGCGCCCTTCGTTCTTCATGCCGCCCCGTCGCACGGTTTCGATGGCGAGGATCTGGCCCCCGAGGCACGGGCGATCCTGCGCGATGGCGGTGCCCTGCCGATCAGGCGTTAACGGTTTCGCGGGAATTCGCGGCCGAATGCGAAATCCTGCCGCATCTTGACGACAACTGCGTGACACGACTCGGAACTTGTGGTGGGATCGGGATGTGGAAACATCAGAGGAGACTGCCATGTCGCTTAGTTCGCACCTTACCGAACTTCGCAAGAAGCATGAGGCTCTGTCAGAGGCGGTTGAGCGCGCTCAGCGCAGCCCCAGCTTCGATGACCTTCAGATCGCGGATATGAAGAAGCAGAAACTCAAGATCAAGGAAGAGATCGCGCGCCTGTCCCAATAGGGCCGCGCAAGCAGAACAGGATTCCCCTGAATTCAACGCGACCGGCTGGCCCATGCGGCCAGCAAGGCGCCTGTGGTTATCAACGCCGCTGCCAGCACCAGCTTGAGGCTGGCGGCGGCAACCCCGGTGGCCACAAGGACAAGCGTGGACAGAAGCGGGGCCGCATAAGAGGCGGTGCCCAGAAGCTGGATGTCCCCGCGCTTTACCCCGACATCCCAGGTGTAGAAAGCAAGGCCCACCGGCCCGAGCCCGAGCGCCAGCACCGAAAGCCATCCCCGTGCGGTGCCCGGCCAGACGGTTTCCTCCAGCATCAGATGCGCAAGGGCCGAAAGCACCGCGCTTGCGATGCAGAACACCGCGACCGCCGCGGTCGGAACGGCCCCCAGCCTGCGCGAGATCAGCGAATAGCCCGACCATGTCAGCGCGCACAGAAGCGCCAGCCCGTATCCGGGCAATGCCGCCGCCGAAAGCCCCAGGCCGTTCCCCGCGACGATCAGCGCTGCGCCGGCAAAGGCCACCAGCGCGCCAAGGACATGGGTGCGTGTCAGCCGTTCCCCCGGCAGGAACCCCGAAAAGATCACGATCAGCAGCGGCCAGAGATAGGCGATCAGGCTGGCCTCGGCGGCGGGCGCAAGCCGCAGCGCCGAGAAGTAGAGCAGGTGATAGCCGAACAGCGCCGCCGTGCCAAAGCCGTAGACGGCCAGCGGCACATGGCGCAGCGCGGCGAAACCGCCGCTTGCCCCGATCCAGATCAGGCCGATAGTGCCGCCGATGGCGAAACAGGCCGCGTTCAGCAATAGTGGCGGAACCTCGGACGCGCCGACCGTGAAGAGCGCCAGAAGCGCCCACATCAGGATGGCGGCAAAGCCGGTCAGGGTGGCGCGGTTCTTGCTCATGGGGACACCAAAAGGGAAAGGCCCGCAGATAGCGGGCCTTTCCGGGGAAATGCAAGGGCATTCAGACGAAGAACTGCCCGCCATTCGCAGAGATCGTGGAGCCGGTGATGAAACCGGCATCGTCGCCGGCAAGGAACACCACGCAGCGGGCGATCTCTTCGGGTTCGCCAAGGCGGCCGACCGGGATCTGCGGGATGATCCGCTCGTTCAGCACCTTCTCGTCGATGGCGCGCACCATCTCAGTGCCGATATAGCCGGGGCAGATCGCGTTCACGGTGATGCCCGCGCGCGCGCCTTCCTGCGCAAGCGCCTTGGTGAAGCCAAGATCCCCCGCCTTGGCCGCGGAATAGTTCGCCTGACCGGCCTGACCCTTCTGTCCGTTGATCGACGAGATGTTGATGACGCGCCCGAACTTGCGGTCACGCATGCCCGACCAGACCGGATGGGTCATGTTGAACAGGCCCGTCAGGTTGGTGTCGATGACTTCCTTCCACTGCTGGGCGGTCATCTTGTGGAACATCGAATCGCGCGTGATGCCGGCGTTGTTCACCAGAACGGCAACCGGGCCGAGGTCGGCCTCGACCTTCCTGATCCCTTCCGCGCAGGCATCGTAATCGGCGACCGACCATTTATAGGTCGCAATACCCGTCTCGTCGGTGAATTTCTTCGCCGCTTCGTCATTGCCGGCATAATTCGCGGCGACGGTGTAGCCGGCGTTCTTCAGGGCCACGGAAATTGCGGCGCCGATCCCGCGCGAACCGCCGGTGACGAGTGCTACTTTGGACATGATTCCCCCATTTGAATTGCTCTCCTTGAAATCCTGTTACCGAAATAAAGAGGGGCGCGCAACAATGTTGCGCGCCCGATTGTGCAGTTGCAGCGTTTTTTGCGATCAGGCGCGCTCGAGGCACATGGCAACGCCCATGCCGCCGCCGATGCACAGCGTGGCAAGGCCCTTGTTCGCGCCCGAGCGCTGCATCTCGAACAGCAGGGTGTTCAGGATGCGCGCGCCCGAGGCGCCGATCGGGTGGCCGATGGCGATGGCGCCGCCGTTGACGTTCACCTTCGAGGTATCCCAGCCCATGTCCTTGTTCACGGCGCAGGCCTGCGCGGCAAAAGCCTCGTTCGCCTCGATCAGATCGAGGTCGGCGGCCTTCCAGCCGGCCTTCTCAAGCGCCTTGCGGCTGGCCGGGATCGGGCCGCAGCCCATGATCGACGGATCAAGCCCCGCCGTCGCGTAAGAGGCGATCCGGGCCATCGGCTTGAGGCCGCGGCGCGCCGCTTCCTCTTCGCTCATCAGAAGGACGCCCGCCGCGCCGTCGTTGATCCCCGAGGCGTTGGCCGCGGTCACGGTGCCGTCCTTGGTGAAGGCGGGGCGCAGCTTCTGCATCGATTCCAGCGTGGCACCGTGGCGGATATATTCATCGGCATCCACCACGATGTCGCCCTTGCGGGTCTTGACGGTGAAGGGGGTGATTTCGTCCTTGAACTTGCCGGCCTTCTGCGCGGCCTCGGCCTTGTTCTGGGAGGCGAGGGCGAATTCGTCCTGCATCTCGCGCGAGATCTGCCATTGCGCGGCGACATTCTCGGCGGTCTGGCCCATGTGATAGCCGTTGAAGGCATCCCAGAGGCCGTCCTTGATCATCGAGTCGATGAATTTCATGTCGCCCATTTTCTGACCGGCACGCAGATGCGCGACATGGGTCGACAGCGACATGCTTTCCTGGCCGCCCGCGATCACCACCGATGCATCGCCAAGCTGGATGTGCTGGGCGCCAAGCGCCACGGCACGCAGCCCCGAACCGCAGACCTGGTTGATGCCCCAGGCGGCGCTTTCGACCGGCAGGCCGGCGTTGATATGCGCCTGGCGCGCGGGGTTCTGCCCCTGACCGGCGCTCAGCACCTGCCCCAGGATGGTTTCGGACACGTCGGCCTTGTCGATCCCCGCCCGTGCCACGAGCGCCTCGATTACCGTGGCGCCCAGTTCATGTGCCGGCGTATTGGCGAACGAGCCGTTGAAACTGCCGACAGCCGTCCGGGCCGCCGAGACGATGACAACATTGGTCATGGGTCCTCTCCCTATGATGCAGGAATTGCAGGGCTGGACGCCCCGCGTGCCGCTGCGCAGCATGCCGCAAGGACAGGCAGGGTCAAGCCCTATTGCGTGGGCAGGGCCAAATCGCGGGCGGCGGGCGGGCGCGCCGGGCGCGGCATTCCGTCGCCCGTGCCGTCATGCGCGCAGGGCGGCGGCAGGAAGTTTCCACGGCGGGCGGACCGTGGGCGCCCCGAAGTAATAGCGCTGCATGCAGTCGATGCCGGCCTGCGTCAGGAAGGCGGCGTCCTGCGCGGATTCAACCGCCTCAGCCACGGTCAGCATGTCGAAATGTGCGGCGATCGAGATGAGCGCCGCGGTCAGCACCTGATTGTCGGGATCGTCGGCGATGCCGCGGATGAACTGGCCGTCGATCTTGATCATGTCGAAGTAAAACTGGCGCAAGTAGCGGAACGAGGTGTATCCGGCGCCGAAATCGTCCAGCGCGAAGCTGACGCCATCGGACTGAAGATCCTGCATGAAGACGCCGACGACATCCGGCATCACCATGGCCGAGCTTTCCGTGATTTCCAGGATCAGCCGCTCGGCCACCGTGTCGTCGCGCGCAAGGCCGCGGCGCAGCACGCGTATCCAGTCCGGATAGCCGATGGAGCGGGCCGACATGTTGACCGAGAGCCGCAGCGCGGGTTCTTCGGCCAGCGTCTGCAACCCGACCTCGAGCGCAAGGCAATCGAGCTGGCGCCCCAGTTCGGTGGTTTCCACCGCCTCGATGAAATCCCGCGCGGGAATGATGCGGCCGTTTTCATCCAGAACGCGAATCAGCCCTTCGTAGAAGGCGGGGCGATCGGGCCGTGCGGCCTGCATGACGGGCTGGAAGGCCAGCATCACGTCGCGCCGGGCGATCGCGTTGCGCACCATGGACAGGCTGTCCTTGTCGCGCTGGGCCAATGCGAAATCCAGCGGGCTGGAAAGGCCCCGTTCGATCGGGCTGCCCTGCGGGGCGTCGCGTTTATCCATTCTGAACTCCTTCACCTCGCGCCAGCTTGGGCCGAAGCCGCTAAGAAGGAGTAAAGTTCTTGTTTTGCTTCAAATTGACCGGAACTTGTTTCCGGCGCGTGCGCTCAGTCTTCGGTCAGGGCGCGGATCAGATCCTTCGCCTCGGGCGCGTCCCACTCGGCCTCTCCGATAAGGCGGGCGACCTCCTGCCCCTCGGCGTCGAAGATAACGGTGACGGGCAGGCCGACCACCCCGAGGGAGCGGGCAAGCTGCTGGCGCTCGTCCTTGTGGCGGGGCAGAAGCGTGACACCGGCCTCGGTGAAGAACTTGTCGATCGCGGTGGGCGTGTTGCGCCCGGTGGCGATGGTCAGCACCTCGAACGCATCGCCGCCCAGTTCGGCCTGAAGCCGGTCGAGCGCGGGCATCTCGGCCCGGCAGGGCGCGCACCAGGTGGCCCAGAAGTTCACCAGAACGACCTTGCCCTGCCAGTCCGACAGCCGCCTTTCGGCCCCCGACTCGTCCAGAAAGACCACATCGGGCGCGGGCACGGGCGGTTCCGTCAGCACGAGCTTTTTCATGTCGCCCAGTTTCAGCGCGGCAAGGTCCGCCGCCGACGCGGCGTTTGCACCAAGCGCGAGGGCCGTATAAAGGACGAGAAACCGCAGCATATTGCCTCCGACAAAGGGCCATTCGATGACCGACACCGCCAAGCATAGCAAAGCCTCCAACGCGATGTGGGGCGGGCGTTTCGCCGCAGGGCCGGACGCGATCATGGAAGCGATCAATGCCTCGATCTCGTTCGACAAGCGGCTTTACGCGCAGGATATTCGCGGCAGCCGGGCCCATGCGGCGATGTTGTCCGCACAGGGCATCATCAGCAATAAAGACGCCGAGGCGATCGGGGAAGGGCTTCTCACGGTCTTGTCAGAGATCGAGGCCGGAAACTTTCCGTTTCGGACCGCGCTGGAAGACATCCACATGAATGTCGAGGCGCGGTTGAAGGATCTCATCGGCGAACCGGCGGGCCGGCTGCACACGGCGCGGTCGCGTAATGACCAGGTGGCGACCGACTTTCGCCTTTGGGTGCGCGATCAGTGCGACGCGGCGATCACCGCGCTGTCGGCCCTGATCCGTGCCTGCCTTGCCCAGGCCGAGGCGGGGGCCGACTGGGTGATGCCGGGCTTCACCCACCTTCAGACCGCGCAGCCGGTGACCTGGGGCCACCACATGATGGCCTATGTCGAGATGTTCGCCCGCGACCGCGCGCGGTTCGAGGATGCGCGCCGGCGGATGAACGAATGCCCGCTGGGCGCGGCCGCGCTGGCGGGCACCGGCTTTGCCATCGACCGTTTCGCCACCGCCGCCGCGCTTGGTTTCGACCGCCCGATGGCCAACAGCCTCGATGCGGTGTCGGACCGCGATTTCGCGCTGGAATTCCTGTCGGCCGCCTCGATCTGCGCCATGCACATGAGCCGCCTTGCCGAAGAGCTGGTGATCTGGTCGTCGGCGCAGTTCCGTTTCGTGGCGATGTCGGACAAGTGGTCCACGGGATCGTCGATCATGCCGCAAAAGCGCAACCCCGACGCGGCCGAACTGATCCGGGCGAAGATCGGGCGCATCCTTGGGGCCAATGTTGCGCTGTTCACCGTGATGAAGGGGCTGCCGCTGGCCTATTCCAAGGACATGCAGGAAGACAAGGAACAGGTCTTCGATGCGGCCGATACGCTTATGCTGGCGCTTGCGGCGATGAGCGGGATGATCTCGGATCTGAGCGTCAACCGCGACAGGCTGGAGGCCGCGGCGGCCTCGGGCTTTTCGACCGCGACGGATCTGGCCGACTGGCTGGTGCGCGAGGCCGGGCTGCCGTTCCGCGATGCCCATCACGTCACCGGCACGCTGGTCGCGCTGGCCGAGAAGAAGGGCTGCGACCTGCCTGACCTTGCGCTGGAAGAGATGCAGGCGGTGAACCCCGCGATCACCGCGGCGATCTTCGATGTGCTGGGGGTGCGCAACTCGGTCGCCTCGCGCCAGTCCTATGGCGGCACCGCCCCCGATCAGGTCCGCGCCCAGGTCGCGCGCTGGAAAGAGGCGCTGCGGTGAGGCCGGGCCTGCATGTCCGGTGGGCCATGGCCGCGCTGTTGCTGGGCATCCTGGCCGGGTGCGGGGTCAATGGCGATCCGCGGCCGCCCTATGGCGCGGCGCCGGCTGTGCAGCCGCTGGCCGATGAGATATTCGACAAGCGGCTGGACGGCTGAGGCCGTTTCGGAGTCGCGCGATCGCAAGGTGCAATGATGGATCATTTTCTGTTTCGTGACGGCGTTCTGCATGCCGAGGACGTGCCCGTGCCCGAGATCGCGGCACAGGTCGGAACGCCGTTCTACGTCTACTCGACCGCCACGCTGACGCGGCATTTCCGCCTGTTCCAGGAGGCGCTTGACGGGCTGGATCATCTGGTCTGTTTCGCGGTCAAGTCGAACGGCAACCTTGCGGTGCTGCGCACGCTTGGCAATCTGGGTGCGGGAATGGATGTCGTTTCGGGCGGGGAATACCTGCGCGCGAAGGCGGCGGGCGTTCCGGGTGAGCGGATCGTCTTTTCCGGGGTCGGAAAGACCGCGGCCGAGATCCGGCTGGCGCTGGAAGGCGGTATCCGCCAGTTCAACGTGGAAAGCGAACCCGAGCTGCGGGTGATTTCCGCCATCGCCTCGGAACTGGGCCTCGAGGCGCCGGTTGCGCTGCGGGTGAACCCCGATGTCGATGCCAGGACGCATGAGAAGATCGCCACCGGGAAATCCGAGAACAAGTTCGGCATTCCGATCGCCAGGGCCCGTGCCGTCTATGCCGAGGCGGCGGCCCTTCCGGGCATCCGCGTGGTGGGGGTCGATGTGCACATCGGCAGCCAGCTGACCGATCTTGCCCCTTTCGAGGCGGCCTTCCTGAAGGTGCGCGAACTGACGCAGGCGCTGCGGGAAGACGGCCACACCATCACCCGGCTGGATCTGGGCGGCGGGCTTGGCATTCCCTATGCGCGCTCGAACGAGGCGCCGCCGCTGCCGATCGAGTATGGCCAGGTGATCCGGCGCACGCTGGGCGACATGGGCTGCGAGATCGAGATCGAGCCGGGGCGGCTGATCTCGGGCAATGCCGGGATTCTTGTCAGCTCGGTGATCTATCTCAAAGAGGGCGAGGGGCGCGACTTCCTGATCCTCGATGCGGCGATGAACGATCTTGTGCGTCCCTCGATGTATGGCGCGCATCACGACATCGTGCCGGTGATCGAACCCGCGCCGGGCGTCGATCAGCGGCCCTATGACATCGTGGGGCCGGTCTGCGAAACCGGCGATACCTTTGCCAGGGCGCGCGACCTGCCGCCGCTTGCGGCGGGCGATCTGGTGGCGTTCCGCTCGGCCGGGGCTTATGGCGCGGTGATGGCCTCGGAATACAACACCCGGCCGTTGATCCCCGAGGTTCTGGTGAATGGGGATCAATTCGCCGTCATCCGGGCAAGGCCGAGCTTTGACGAAATCCTCGGGCGCGATACCATTCCCGAATGGCTGTAACGGGGAATCCGCCCCGATCGCCAGAAAGGACCGATGCAGGATCAGACCCAACCGCAAGATGTGCTGAAGGCACTGGCGCGTCCGCTTGCGTTGACGCGGGCGGGCATGCTGGCCGAACGCGCGCTGCGCGCCTTCTGGCCCGCGGCCTCGCTTCTGGCGCTGGGGCTGGCGGCGCTTGCCTTCGGTGCGCAGGATCTGATCGCCCCGTCCAGCCTGCTTTGGGTGGCGCTGGCCGCGGGCCTTGTCCTGGCGGTGGCGCTGGCGCATGGGGTCAGGCGGTTTCGCCTGCCGACCCGCGCCGAGGCGCTTGCACGGCTGGATGCCACGCTGGCCGGGCGCCCGATTGCCGCCCTTGGCGATGCGATGGCGCTTGGCGGGAACGATCCGGCCGCGCAGGCGCTGTGGCAGGCGCATCTGGCGCATATGGCGCAGCGCGCGCGCCTGGCCCGCGCCGTTCCGCCCAACCCCGATCTTGCCCCGCGTGACCCGTTCGCCCTGCGCCTGTCGGCGCTGACCGCGCTTGTCGTGGCGCTGGTCTTCGGGGCACCCGGCCGGGTGGCGGAGCTTGCGGATGCCCCGCGCGCTGCGGGCACGGCCGAAGCCGCGATGGGGCCAAGCTGGGAAGGCTGGGCCGAGCCGCCGCGCTATACCGGCAAGCCGGGGCTCTATCTCAACGCGCTGGATACCGACACGCTGGCGCTGCCCGAAGGCACGCGCCTGTCGTTCCGGTTCTACGGCACGCCCGGCGCGCCTGAGTTCAGCGAAACCGTCTCGAACCCGGCCGCGATCCCGCAAGAGGATGACGCCGCGCGCCGCGATTTCGAGGCGGCCCGTTCCGGTGTCGTCAGTGTCGGCGGCCCCTCGGGGCGCGCGTTCCAGATCACCGTGCTGTCCGACGAAGGCCCCGAGGTCGAGGTCACGGCGCTGGCCACCCGGCGCGCCGATGGCCGCCTGTCACAACCCTTCCGCGCCTTTGACGATTACGGTGTCGTGGGCGGGCAGGCGCGCATCGCGCTGGATCTGGCCGCGGTGCCGCGCCGCTACGGGCTGGCCCTTCCGCCCGAGCCGCGCGACGATTTGATTTTCGATCTGCCCTTGCCGATCACCGGAAACCGCGCCGATTTCACCGAGGTTCTGATCGAGGATGCGGCCAAGCACCCTTGGGCGAACCTTCCGGTCAAGCTGATGCTTGAGGTCGAGGACGGGCGCGCCCAGACCGGGCGCAGCCCTGAACAGGCGATGGAGCTTCCGGGCCGGCGCTTTTTCGACCCGATGGCCGCCGCGCTGATCGAGGCGCGCCGCGATCTTCTGTGGGCGCGCGGGAATGCGCCGCGGGTCTCGCAATGGTTGCGCGCGGTGTCGCACCGCCCCGATGACATCCTCAGGCGCGAGGATGCGGCGCTCATGCTGCGCGCCACGATCGACCGCCTTGATGCGGCGCTGGAACAGGGCGAGCTGGCGCCCGAGCTGCGCGACGAACTGGCCGAGACCCTGTGGTCGCTGGCCGAGCTGCTGGAAGACGGCGGCCTTGCCGATGCCCTGGAAGCGATGCGCCAGGCGCAGGAGCGCCTGTCCGAGGCAATCCGCAACGGCGCCTCGCCCGACGAGATCGCCAAGCTGATGGATGAGCTTAAGGAAGCGACCGACAATTACCTGCGCATGCTGGCCGAACGCGCGCCAGAGGAAGAGGGCCCTCAGTTCGGACGCCAGCAGGAAAGCCAGACGATCACCGGCGACCAGATCCAGCAGATGATGGACGAGATCCAGCGCCTGATGGAAGAGGGCCGCATGGCCGAGGCGCAGGAGCTGCTCGATCAGCTGTCGCGGATGCTTGAGAACCTGCGCATGACCCAATCGCAGAACGGCGAGGGGGATATGCCCGGTGGCCGCGCGATGCGCGAGCTAGGCGAGACGCTGCGCGACCAGCAGGAGCTTTCGGACGAGGCGTTCCGCGACATGCAGGAAGGGTTCGAACGCGGCAATCAGGGGCAGGGACGTCCGCAACCGCGCGCCGACGGGATGCCGGGCAACGGCCAGGGCATGATGCCGCAGGACCCCGGTCAGGGCGGAGGCGGGCAAGACCCCGGCACGCCGCCCGAGAACCGGCAGGGACAGGGCGGAGCGGACGAGGGCGATCCGCAGGAGGGCCAGAGCCTGGCCGACCGGCAGCGCGCGCTCCGTGAAGAGCTGGGCCGCCAGCAGGGGCTGTTGCCGCGTCTGGGCAACGAGGCCGCCGAAGAGGCCCGCCGCCGCCTGAACGAGGCGGGCCGCGCGATGGACCGCGCCGAAGAGGCTCTGCGCCAGGGCGATAACGGGGCCGCCATCGACCGCCAGGCCGATGCGATCGAGGCGCTGCGCGAGGGATTGCGGGCCTTGGGCGAGGCATTTGCGCAGGAGCAGGGCCGCCAGCAGGGCGAAAGCGCCGAGCAGCGTCTGGGCGAGGCCGGCAACCGGGGCGGGGCGGAACTGCCGCGCGATCCGCTGGGGCGTGCCATCGGCGAAGGCTCTCGCATCGACACGGATCAGGATCTGCTGGCCGGAGAGGATGTCTACCGCCGCGCCCGCGACCTGCTGGACGAGATCCGCCGCCGCTCGGCCGAGCGGTTGCGTCCCGATGACGAACTGGATTACCTGCGCCGCCTGCTGGACCGCTTCTAGGCGGGGTGGGCCGGTTTCCCGGCCCTTGGATCAGACCTGTGAATCGTCCTGCAATGCGTCGATCACGTCGCGCATCTGCTGATCGAGCCAGACCCGGCCCTCGTCGACCTTCTGCACATAGGCGTCGATCGTGGGGGCAAGGGCGGGCACCGCCTCGCTGATGCGCGGGGCCATCGAATAGACCAGAAGGCCGATCACCCCGAGCAGCACGATCAGCATGAAGCCCATGCGGAACCCCGACCGGCGCCGGGCGAGCGTTTGCGGCGCGTCCCATGCGGCCGCTTCGCCGCCCCGGTCCGACGTGGCGCTGAGCGTCGAGTTGATTTCCTCGATGTCCGGCAGGGCGCGGCGGTGCAGTGTCTGTTCTGGGATTTCGTCGTCGAATTCGTCATCCTCGAACTCATCGGCCGAGAGGTTCTCGACAACGCGGTTCTGCGCGGGTTTCGCCGCCTGCGCGGCGGCTGCGCCGGCCAGACCCGCCGCGGGCCCCCCGAGGCCAAGATCTGGCTGGGTTTCCAGTGCACTGCCTTCGGCCCTGCGGGCCTGCGTTTCGCGCGCGGCCTCTTCGCGCAGGATTGACAAGAGGTTGTCATCCTGAGTGCGGCGCGGCGCGGCGGCAGGCGGAGCCTCGGCGTCCTGTCCAGCTTCGGCCGTCGTCTCTTCGCGGCTGGCCGAGACCATGGCCGAAAGCATTCCCTCGATATCTTCGCCCTTCTCTTCGGATGCGGCTGGCGGAGGTGGGGGTGCGGCGGCGGGCGATTCAGCGTCCGGTTGTGGCTCGGGGGGGGGGGCCGCGTCGGGTGCTGCTGCGTCATGTGGGGCGACGTGCCCGGCGGGCTCGCCTTCCCATTCAGCCGGTTCGGGCAGCACATCCTCGGCCGGTTTCTCTGCGGCAAGCGCCGCCTTGCCCGCCTGAAACCAGGAATGCCCGCAATTCGAGCATTGCACGTCACGACCGCCATCCGGGATGACACTGTCATCCACCTCATATTGCGCCTTGCAGTTCGGGCAGGTCAGCCGCATTCCGTCACCATATAGAACTCTCACCGTTGCCGTTCTGGCAATCCTTCTACACTTGTTGTAGCAAGCGCCGGACCGTTCTCCAAGCATTTGCGTGCCTTGGGCCTCCATTGTGCCCGGAACGGCATGTCAGGAACAGGAACTGCGCCTTGATCGAGCTTCAGAATGTAGCGATGAGCTATGGCGGTGACGATCTTCTTGCGGACATGTCGCTGAAGATCGCGCCGGGATCGTTTCATTTCCTGACCGGGCCTTCGGGGGCCGGGAAAACCACGTTCCTGAAGCTGTGCTATGCCGAGCTGATGCCCTCATCGGGGCGGCTGACGCTGTTTGGCCAGAACGTCACCGCGATGGGGCGCGACGATATCGCGCGGCTTCGGGGCAGGGTCGGCGTAGTGCATCAGGATTGCCAGTTCCTCGATCACCTCTCGGTTGCCGAAAATGTGGCCCTGCCGCTGACGGTCTCGGGCCGGCCGATCGACGCGGGCGAGTTGGTCGAGCTGCTGGCATGGGTCGGGCTGAAGGCGCAGGCAGATGCCTTGCCGCCGCAGCTGTCGGGGGGCGAACGGCAGCGCGCGGCGCTTGCGCGTGCGGTGATCCAGTCGCCCGACATCCTTCTGGCGGATGAGCCGACGGGCAACCTCGATTGGGAAATGTCGCTGCGGCTGCTGAAGCTGCTGGTCGAGTTCAACCGGATGGGAAAGACGGTGATGATCGCCACGCATGACCTGAACCTGATCCGCACAGCCAAGCAACAGGTGCAGACGCGGGTGCTGCGCATTGCCAACCGCAGGCTGCAACTGGCGGGGGCGGATCTGTGAAACGGTTGTTCGTCACGATGATCGCGGGCGATCCGCGCAGCCCCGACCGGGTGGTGCCGCCGACGGGGTTCACCGCGCGGCTGACCGTCCTGACCGCTGCCGCGATGGCCTTTCTGGCGGTGTTTGCGCTGGCCCTGTCGCTTGCGACGGGGCGGCTGGCCGATCGCTGGTCCGATGCGCTGGCGCGCTCGGCCACGATCCGCATCTCGGCGCCGCCCGACCAGATGGCCGCGCAGACCCGTTCCGTTCTGGAGGTTCTGGAAACCACGCCCGGCGTTGCAAGCTTTCGCGCGCTGGAGCAGGACGAGATGCGCGCGCTTCTGGACCCGTGGTTCGGCCCCGACCTGCCGGTCGAAAGCCTGCCCCTGCCGCAGCTGATCGAGATGACCGAGACGGGCGACGGCATCGATGCCGAGGGCCTGCGCCTGCGCCTCTCGGCCGAGGCCCCCGGCGCGGTGCTGGACGACCATACCCGCTGGCGCCGCCCGCTGGTGGCCGCGGCCGAACGGCTGCGCACGCTCGGGCTGATTTCCTTGGTGCTGATCTGCGTGGCCACGGCGGGCATGATCACGCTTGCCGCGCAGGCCGCGCTTGCCGCCAATGGCCAGGTGATCCGGGTTCTGCGGCTTGTGGGCGCGCGCGATACCTTCATTGCCAGGGCCTTCGTGCGCCGCTTCACGTTGCGCGGCTTTGCGGGGGCGGGGGCGGGAACCGTGCTTGGGCTTCTGGCCGTGGCCGCGCTGCCGGATGCGGACCCCGCAGGCGGGTTCCTGACCGGCCTCGGATTTCAGGGCTGGCACTGGCTTTGGCCGCTGGTCATTCCGCCGCTGGCCGCTATCGTTGCCTTCGTGGCGACCCGCGCGGCGGCGCTGCGCATGCTGCGGGGGATCAGATGAGCTACGCGATCCAATATGTCCGTTCGGTCGTTTTCATCGTGCAGATGTATATGGCGCTGGCGGTGATTGCCGTGGGGCTGTTGCCGGTTGCGGTTCTGGGCGGACGCCGGGCAGCACTTTGGGTCTGCCGGCTTTACTGCCACTGGGTCGTGTTCACGGCACGCTGGCTGATCGGGTTGCGCAGCGAGGTGCGCGGGACGCCCCCAACCGATGACGTGCTGATCGGCGCCAAGCATCAAAGCTTTCTCGACATCATCCTGATCTTCCGTGCCGTCCCGCGGGGCCGCTTCATCATGAAGAAGGAACTGGTCTGGACGCCGTTCGTCGGCTGGTATGCCTATCTGATCGGCTGCATTCCCGTCGATCGCGGCAAGAAAAGCCGGGCGATCAAGACAATGCTGAGCGCGGCCGCTTCGGAGCGGATGCGCGGCGGCCAGCTTATCATCTTTTCGCAGGGCACGCGCGTCGCGCCCGGCGTGAAGGCGCCCTACAAGATCGGTTCCGGGGCGCTTTACCGCGAACTGGGGCAGGATTGCGTGCCGGTTGCCACCAATGTGGGCGTGTTCTGGCCGCGCCGCTCGATGTTTCGCAAGCCGGGCCTTGCGGTGGTGGAGTTTCTGCCCCGTATCCCCGCCGGACTTGAGGTTCCGGCATTCATGGCGCGGCTGGAGGCCGATGTCGAAACTGCGTCGGACCGACTGATGGCCGAGGCGGGCTTCGGGGTGGGTGCCAGGCAGTAACCGGCCGCGCGGATCAGGCCGCCAGCCCCTTGTTCCCCAGATCGAGATAGCGGCGGCGGCGTTCCTTGACCAGATCCGAGGATTTGCGCCCCGACATCTCGGCCAGCATCAGCGCGATTTCCGAACCGACCGCGGCAATCGCCGCATCGCGGCCGCGTTGGGCCCCGCCTGTCGGTTCCTTGATGATGCGGTCGATCACGCCCAGCTTCCTGAGGTCCTGCGCGGTCAGGCGCAGCGCCTCGGCGGCCTCGCGCATCTTTTCCGCGTCCTTCCACAGGATCGAGGCGCAGCCTTCAGGCGAGATCACCGAATAGACGGAATGTTCCAGCATCGCCACGCGGTCCGCGGTGGCAAAGGCCACCGCCCCACCCGAGCCGCCCTCGCCCACGATGACCGAGATCAGTGGCACGCCGATGGTCAGGCATTTCTGGGTCGAGCGCGCGATCGCCTCGGATTGGCCGCGCTCTTCCGCGCCCTTGCCGGGATAGGCGCCGGGGGTGTCGATCAGCGTCACGACCGGCAGGCCGAAACGGTCCGCCATGTCCATCAGGCGGATCGCCTTGCGATAGCCTTCGGGGCGCGCCATGCCGAAATTGTGCCGGATGCGGCTGTTGGTGTCATGGCCCTTCTCATGGCCGATCACCACCACCGGCTCATCGTTCAGCCGCGCGATGCCGCCCATAACCGCATGGTCGTCGGCAAAGTTGCGATCCCCCGCCAGCGGCGTGAATTCTGTGAAAAGCGCGTCGATGTAATCCTTGCAATGGGGCCGGTCCGGGTGGCGGGCCACCTGGCATTTGCGCCAGGGAGAGAGGTCCTTGTAAAGGTCGCACAGCAGGTCGGCGGCCTTCTTGTCGAGCGCGGCGGCCTCTTTCTCGACATCCATCTCTTCGTTCTTGCGGGCCAGGGCACGCAGTTCTTCTGCCTTGCCTTCGATTTCGGCCAGCGGCTTTTCGAACTCGAGATAGGTCGTCATCGGATCCCTCCGTTACGGAACAGCGCCTATATGAAGCCGGAGGGGCGGAAATGCAACCAGAGGCGCATGTGCGGGCCGATGCCTGCCAGGGGCGTGGACGGCGGCGCGCAAGACGGCGGATCGTGCTATATTGGGCTTGTGATCGGGGGTTTGCCCCGCAACGCATGCAAAAGGGGGCTGCCATGGCCGAAGCTGTCCAGATCAGGAACCTGCACGCCGTGCGGATGGCCGCGCTGCCGCATCGGGGCGCTTACCACAAGGTCGGGGCCGCGTTTCAGGAACTGTCCGGGCTGATCGAGGCGCGTGCGCTTTGGCCCGAGGTCGAGGGATGCGCGATGGTCAGTTATGACAATCCCCGTGTCACCCCCGAGGCGGATCTGCGATCGCATGCCGCCTTCCTGGTCAGCGAGGCGTTCCCGATCGCCGCCCCGATCGAGGAGTTGCGCTATCCTGCCGGGCGCTATGCCGTTTTGCTGCATCGCGGCCCCTATGACGGCCTGCCCGAAGCCTATCGGGTGCTGGGCGAGGAATGGTATCCCTCCTCGGGCGAAAGCCATATCCGCCGCCCGCCCTACGAGCTTTACCTCAATGATCCGAACGAGGTTGCGGCGGCGGATCTGCTGACCGAGATCCGCCTGCCGCTGGCCGCGCCGGATGCGGAATAGGAAACGCCCCGGCTTTCACCGGGGCGTCGCTGTTCCCTCATGCTGGCAATGCCTCCCCGCATCGCCGCTCCGGGAATCGAATCGATCACGGATTCGTCACAGATTAATCATTTCGGACTGCCTGACAATCACCTCGGCCTGCTTGATCGAGGCAATGTCGACCAGACGGCCCTTGTAGACGGTTGCCCCTTCGCCGCGGGCCTTGGCATCCTCCATCGCGGCAAGGATCTCGCGCGCTTCGGTGACGGCGGCTTCCGAGGGGGTGAAGACCTCGTTCGACAGCGCGACCTGCCTGGGGTGGATCGCCCATTTGCCCACCATGCCAAGCGTGGCCGAGCGCAGCGCCTGGGCGCGGAACCCCTCGTCATCCGAGAAATCGCCGAACGGGCCGTCCACCGGCAGGATGCCGTGGGTGCGGCAGGCCGCCACGATGGCGGTCTGCGCCCAGTGCCACGGGTCCGACCAGTATTTCGCGCCCTCGCGCAGCATGTAGTAGTTTTCCTGCGTGCCGCCGATGCCGGTGGTCGCCATGCCCATCGAGGCCGCGAAATCGGCCGCGCCCAGGCTCATGGCCTGAAGGCGGGGGCTGGAGGCCGCGATTTCCTCGACATGGGCGATGCCGGCGGCGGATTCGATGATGACCTCAAGCGAGATGCGCTTCTTGCGGCCCTTGGCGGCCTCGATCGCGGTCACGAGCGCGTCCACGGCATAGACATCGGCCGCGCAGCCGACCTTTGGGATCATGATCTGGTCGATCCGCTCGGACCCCTGTTCGAGCAGGTCCACGACATCGCGATACCAATAGGGCGTGTCGAGGCCGTTGATGCGGACCGACAGGTATTTCCGGCCCCAGTCGATCTCGTGGCTGGCCTGGATGATGTTGGCGCGGGCCTGCGCCTTGTCGTCGGGCGCGACCGAATCCTCGAGGTCGAGGTTGATCACGTCGGCCGCCGATCCGGCCATCTTCTCGAAGATCGCGGGGCGCGAGCCGGGGCCGAAAAGCTGGCAGCGGTTGGGACGGGCCGGGGCGGCGGGTTGGACGCGGAAGCTCATTGGCGGGGCCTTTCGCAACGATGTTTCGGTAGGATCGCCCGTGGGGATAGATTATTGCGCGGTTGCTTTCAAGCGCCCTTTCGCAGGTGCAGAATCGCGGAACGGAGTCCGACAGATCTTCCGGCTTGTGCAAAATACTTCGTCAAATCCGATGAAAAACCGGACGATCGTGCGCGGGGGCTTGTTTCGTGGGGTGAAAAGCCCATGAACTTCCGCAGTTGCGCGCTATCCTGACCCTGTCAGCCAACGGAGCGCGCCATGTCGATGATCGAGACCCCCTACCTTCTGTTCCTGGGCGATGCGCCCGACCGGCTTGCCGCGAAGGTGGCGCAGGGGATCAGGGACTGGCGCCCGGAATTCGCGCGTGCGCAGTTCCGCATGGAGGGGTGTCAGGCCGATATGGGCTTGCCCGACATGAGCCTTGCAGAGGCGAAGGCCGCGGGGTGCCGGACATTGGTCATCGGGGTGGCGAACCGGGGTGGCGTGATCTCTCAGGCGTGGAAGAAGGTTCTGGTGCAGGCGCTGGAAGAGGGGTTCGATCTGGCCTCGGGCCTGCACAACCTGCTGCGTGACGAACCCGATCTGGCGGCCGTTGCGAAAGCCGTGGGGCGCAGCCTGCACGATGTGCGTGTGCCCGCAGTGGATTACCCGATCGCCAACGGGATCAAGCGCAGCGGCAAACGCTGTCTGGCGGTAGGCACGGATTGCTCGGTCGGAAAGATGTATACTGCGCTTTGCATGGAACGCGAGATGCGCGCGCGCGGTATGAAGGCCAGCTTTCGTGCGACCGGGCAGACCGGGATCCTGATTACCGGGGACGGGGTGCCGCTCGATGCGGTCGTGGCGGATTTCATGGCGGGCTCGATCGAATATCTGACGCCGAACAACGATGCCGATCACTGGGACCTGATCGAGGGGCAGGGCAGCCTGTTCCATGTCTCCTATTCGGGGGTGACGATGGCGCTGATCCATGGCGGCCAGCCCGATGCGCTGATCCTGTCGCATGAACCGACACGCAGCCATATGCGGGGTCTGCCCGGCTATACCCTGCCCGCGCTTGAAACATTGCGCGATACCGCCCTCGGCCTTGCGCGGGTGGCCAACCCGGCCTGCGCGGTGGTGGGGATTTCCGTCAATACCCAGCATATGGACGCGGCGGCCGCGCGCGAATACCTGGGCGGGCTGGAGCGGCGCATGGGCCTTCCCGCGACCGATCCGTTCCGGTTCGGGGCGGGGGTGCTGGTGGACGCGCTGGCCGCGATCTGACAGGCTTGGGCCCGTGGCCGGGGCGGAAGCCTCCGGCGGGGATATTTTTATCGAGGTGAAAGGCGGGCGGATGATTTCGGTTTCGCAGGATGTGTTCCGGTTGGCGGAGGTATTCACGATCTCGCGCGGGTCGCGCAGCGAGGCGCGGGTGCTGACGGTGCGGGTGTCGCGCGATGGCGTCGAGGGCCGGGGCGAATGCGTGCCCTATGCGCGCTATGGCGAAACGCTGGACAGCGTGGCCGCGCAGATCGGGGCGCTGCCCGACGAGATCACCCGCGGCGCCTTGCAGGAGGCGCTGCCGGCCGGGGCCGCGCGCAATGCCGTGGATTGTGCCTTGTGGGATCTGGAGGCCAAGCGCGCGGGCCGGCGTATCTGGGAGATGGCGGGGCTGGCAGTGCCGGGGCCGGTGGTGACGGCCTTCACCCTGTCGCTTGATACGCCGGAGCGGATGCGTGCCGCCGCCGCGCGGCATGCGCATCGGCCGATCCTCAAGATCAAGCTGGGCACGCCCGATGACATGGCCCGGCTGGAAGCGGTGCGTGCCGGGGCCCCCGCGGCGCGGATCATCGTGGATGCGAACGAGGGCTGGACCGCCGGGATCTATGAGGATCTTGCCCCGCATCTGGTGCGCCTTGGCGTGGCCATGGTGGAGCAGCCGCTTCCGGCGGGCGCCGACGAGATGCTGGCCGAGATCGCACGCCCCCTGCCGGTTTGCGCCGACGAAAGCTGTCATGACCGTGCGAGCCTTGCCGCGCTTGCGGGCAAGTATGACATGGTGAACGTGAAGCTCGACAAGGCCGGCGGCCTGACCGAGGCGCTTGCGCTGCGCGATCTGGCCCGGACCGAAGGGTATGGCGTGATGGTGGGCTGCATGGTCGGATCTTCGCTGGCGATGGCGCCCGCGGTCCTGGTGGCGCAGGGGGCCGAGATCGTCGATCTGGACGGGCCGCTTCTTCTGGCCGAGGACCGGGACCACCCGTTGCATTACGATGCCGAGGGTGTTCATCCGCCCGAAGCCGCGCTTTGGGGCTGAGCGGCATCGGGGCTTGACGCCTTCGGCCCCGCGCCGCAAAAGCGGTGGCAAGATTTTCAGCGCGCAAGGAGCCGCAGATGAACCGGATTGTCTATGTGAATGGCGCCTTCCTGCCCGAGGCCGAGGCGCGCGTGTCGGTTTTCGACCGCGGCTTTCTCATGGCGGATGGCGTCTATGAGGTGACCTCGGTTCTGGGCGGCAAGCTGATCGACTTTGCCGGCCATACGAAGCGGCTTGCCCGCTCGTTGTCCGAGCTTGAGATCGAGAACCCGATGTCCGAGGACGAATGGCTGGCCGTTCACCGCGAGATCGTGGCGCGCAACGGGGTCGAGGACGGGCTGGTCTATTTGCAGGTCACGCGCGGCAATCCGGGTGACCGCGACTTTGCCTTTCCCGATCCGGCTGTCACCAAGCCGACGGTGGTTCTGTTCACGCAGTCCAAGCCCGGCCTGGCCGACAGCCCGCAGGCGAAGACCGGAATGCGGATCGTCAGCATCGAGGATATCCGCTGGGGCCGGCGCGACATCAAGACGGTGCAGCTGCTTTATCCCTCGATGGGCAAGATGATGGCCAAGAAGGCCGGGGTGGACGATGCCTGGATGGTCGAGGACGGGGCGGTCACCGAGGGCACCTCGAACAACGCCTATATCGTGACGGGCGGCAAGATCGTCACGCGCCAGCTGGGCAATGACATCCTGCACGGCATCACCCGTGCCGCGGTGCTGCGCTTCGCCGCCGAGGCGCAGATGGCGGTCGAGGAACGCCCCTTCACCATCGAAGAGGCGCAGGCCGCCGACGAGGCCTTCATCACTTCGGCTTCGGCTTTCGTAATGCCGGTGGTCGAGATCGACGGCAAGGCCGTGGGCGGGGGCAAGCCCGGCCCGGTCAGCCTGCGCCTGCGCGAGATCTATCTGGAGGAAAGCCGCAAGGCGGGCGTCTGAGCCTGCCTGCGCGCCGGGCCTAAAGCCCGCTTCGTGCAAGCACCTGTTGCAGGATCGGCGCCAGCCGGTCCGCCCAGGCGATCTGGCCGTCGGGCTGCGCGATCAGGTCGTTGCGCACCTCTACCAGCACATTGGGGCGGCCGGGGCCAAGCGCGTGGCGGTCGATCGAGTCGCCGTCGAGATGGCCCGAATAGGGTTCGTTGTCGCCGACCTGAAGCCCGGTGGCCATGAGCGCCGCGATCAGCGGCAGGGCCAGCCGTTCGTCGCGGTGCGAATAAAGCACGCCGACCTGCCAGGGCCGGGGCGCCCGTCCGCGCAGGCAGGGGGTAAAGCTGTGGATCGCGCAGATCACCGTATCGGGGCGGCGGCCGGCCAGATCGGCATAGGCGGCGTGATAGGGGCGGTAAAGCCGGGCCAGGCGCTGCTCGACCTCGGGGGGGCCGGCGGTGCGGTTGGCCGGGATGATGGTGCCGTCGTAAAGCCGCATCACAAGGGTCGGATCGTCCTCGCCGCGGTTCGGGTCGATCACGAGGCGCGAAAAGCGCGACAGGATCGCGGGGCTGTCCAGGCGTTCGGCCAGGCGGCGCGAAAGCCCCGCGGCGCCCACGTCATAGGCGATATGGCGGGCCATGTCCTCGGGCGCGATGCCCAGATCGCCGGCATTCACCCAGTCGGGCACGCGGTTTGTGGCGTGATCGCATGTCACCAGCCAGCGGGAGGGCCGCGTGGCGCCGACGGTTTCAAAGGCTGGCTCGATCATCGGGGCGTCGTCCGCTTGTTGCACGGGCTGTTTACGACAGGCGCCGGGCTTGTGCCAGTTGCCCTGCGCGACAATTTGCGCCATAGCTGCGGGCGGCCCACGAAAAACGAAACCTGAAAGAGAACGAGGCAGGTATGAGACGCCTTCGCAACGTAAAGATCGTGGCCACGCTGGGCCCTGCTTCCAGCGATTACGAGACCATCCGCGCATTGTTCGAGGCCGGTGCCGACGTGTTCCGCCTGAACATGAGCCACGGCACGCATGACGAACAGCGCGCCCGCTTCGACATCATCCGCCGGATCGAGGCCGATACCGGCCGGCCGATCGCGGTGCTGGCCGACCTTCAGGGGCCGAAACTGCGCGTGGGCGTGTTCGCCTCGGGCGCGGTCGAGCTTGAGGAGGGCGCACCCTTCCGGTTCGATCTGGATCCGGCCGAGGGCGACGGGCACCGTGTCTGCCTGCCCCATCCCGAGATTTTCGCCGCGCTCGAACCGGGGGCGCAGCTTCTGGTCAATGACGGCAAGATCCGCATGAAGGTGCGCGCATGCGGCAAGGATTTCGCCGAATGCACCGTAACCGCGGGCGGCACCATCTCGAACCGCAAGGGGGTGAACGTGCCCGACGTGGTTCTGCCGCTGGCGGCGCTGTCGGACAAGGACCGCACGGATCTGGAATTCGCCTGCGAGCTGGGCGTGGACTGGCTGGCGCTGTCCTTCGTGCAGCGCCCCGAGGACGTGATCGAGGCGCGGACCCTTGCGCGCGGGCGGGCCTCGATCCTGTCCAAGATCGAAAAACCCGCCGCGGTCAAATCCTTCTCCGAGATCCTCAAGGTCTCGGACGGGATCATGGTGGCGCGCGGCGATTTGGGGGTGGAACTGCCGGTCCATGCCGTGCCGCCGATCCAGAAGCAGCTTGTGCGCGCCGCGCGGGCCGCGGCCAAGCCCGTCATCGTGGCAACCCAGATGCTGGAATCCATGATCGAGAGCCCGATGCCCACGCGGGCCGAGGTGTCGGACGTGGCGACCGCGATCTATGAGGGCGCCGATGCGGTGATGCTGTCGGCCGAAAGTGCCGCCGGCCGCTATCCGATCGAGGCGGTCCGCACGATGGATGCCACCGCCCAGTCGGTCGAAAGCGATCCCACCTACCGCGAGATCATCGAGGCAAGCCGCACCGCGCAGCGCCAGACCGTGGCCGACGGCATCGTTGCCGCCGCGCGCGAGATCGCCGAGACGACCGATATTTCGGCGATCTGCTGCTATACCCAGTCGGGCCGCACCGTCGGGCTTGTCGCGCGCGAACGCCCGCGCGTGCCGATCATCGCGCTGTCGCCGGTTCCCTCCACGCTGCGCAGGCTGTGCCTGACCTGGGGCGTGCATACCGTGCGCTGCGACGAGGTGGAGCGGTTCAAGATGGCGGTCGTCAACGCGGCACGGGCGGCGCGCGATTTCGGCTTCGCGGACGAGACCCACCAGATCGTCGTGACCGCGGGCGTGCCGTTCAACGTGCAGGGCACCACCAACATCCTGCGCGTGGCGCCCTGTGACGAACGGTTGATCTTCCGCACCGACCCGGAGTAGCTCCCCTTCGGAGACCTTCGGAGACCTTCGGAGACCTTCGGAGACCTTCGGAGACCTTCGGAGACCTTCGGAGACCTTCGGAGACCTTCGGAGACCTTCGGAGACCTTCGGAGACCTTCGGATCGGAGGGATGGAGAGTGACGTTTTACTTGTTGCCGGCCTGATCGTGGCGGCGCTTGCGCTGCCCTCGGCACTGGCCGCCTTTTCCGAAAGCCGCCCGCCCCGCGTGGCGGCGGTGGCGGTTCTGGCCCGGAGGCGGGTGATCCTTGCGGCCTTCATGACGAACCCCGCGGGCTATACCGCTGGGCAGATCCCCGGCGTCTTAAGCCGCGTGATCGGTGGCCTTTTGCACTAGGCGGGCGTTCCGGTCCCCTTTCTCTCTTGCCAAGGCACGCGCGCCCGGCTATCAGGCGCGCTCTAGCAAGCCTGCGCGGCCGGCCGAAGAGGCATGCCGAGTCGCGCGAATACCCACTCGAAAGAGGAGATGGAAATGCCCAAGATGAAGACGAAATCCGCTGCCAAGAAGCGGTTCACCTTCACCGCCAACGGCAAGGTGAAGGCCGGCAACGCCGGCAAGCGCCACGGCATGATCAAACGCACGCCGAAGTTCATCCGCGACACCGCGGGCACGATGATCCTGTCCGATGCGGACACGAAGATCGTCAAGAAATACATGCCCTATAACCGCTGATCGGAAGGAGTGAACAATGGCTCGCGTTAAATCCGGCAAAGTCACCCATGCCGCTCACAAGAAGGTTCTGAAGAAGGCGAAAGGCTACTATGCCGCCCGTTCGCGCAACTTCCGCACCGCCACCCAGGCCGTCGACAAGGCCAACCAGTATGCCACCCGCGACCGCAAGGCCCGCAAGCGCAATTTCCGCGCGCTGTGGATCCAGCGGATCAACGCGGCCGTGCGCGCCTTCGACGCCGACATGACCTATTCGCGCTTCATCAATGGTCTTGGCCTTGCCGGGATCGAGGTGGACCGCAAGGTGCTGGCCGATCTGGCCATCCACGAACCCGAAGCTTTTGGCGCCATCGTTGAAAAGGCGAAGGCTGCCGCGGCTGCGTAATTCCCCCAAGGGGATTGCAATTCAGAACCCCGCGCTGGCGCTTCGCCATGCGCGGGGTTTTTCTTTGTGCCCCAACGGGGTGTGCTTGAAATCGGGTCGGGCTGTGGCTAGCACGGGGCCGGACCAGACAGGAGAACAGCGATGAACGCGCTCGATGTGCTCAGGGGCAAATATCTCGACGGGATCGCGGCGGCCGGGGATGAGGCCGCGCTTGAGGAGATCCGCCTTGCCGCGCTTGGCAAGAAGGGCGAGATCAGCCTGAAGATGCGGGAACTGGGCCAGATGACGCCGGAAGAGCGGCAGACCACCGGCGCCGCCCTGAACCGCCTCAAGGACGAGCTCGACGCCGCCCTGCGCGCCCGCAAGGCCGCCCTTGCCGATGCCGCGCTCGAGGCGCGCCTGGCCACCGAATGGCTGGACGTGACGCTGCCCGCGCGCCCGCGCCCGCGCGGCACGATCCACCCGGTCAGCCAGGTGATGGACGAGGTGACCGCGATCTTCGCCGATATGGGCTTTGCCGTGGCCGAGGGGCCGCAGGTCGAATCCGACTGGTATAATTTCGACGCGCTGAACATCGCGCCCGAGCATCCCGCCCGGCAGGAACACGACACCTTCTTCATGGTGCGCGATCCGGCCGATCCGCGCCCGCCGCATGTGCTGCGCACCCATACCAGCCCCGTGCAGATCCGCGCGATGCAGGAACAGGGCGCGCCGATCCGCGTGATCGCGCCGGGCCGCGTCTATCGCATGGACATGGACCAGACCCACGCGCCGATGTTCCACCAGGTCGAGGGCATGGCGATCGGCAAGGACATCTCGATGGCCAACCTGAAATGGGTGCTGGAAGAGTTCTGCAAGGCCTTCTTCGAGGTGCCGAACGTGGAGCTGCGCTTCCGCGCAAGCCACTTCCCCTTCACCGAACCCTCGGCCGAGGTTGACATCCGCTGTTCCTGGGAAGGCGGTCAGCTGAAGATAGGCGAGGGCAATTCCTGGATGGAGATCCTGGGCTCGGGGATGATGCATCCGAAGGTCCTGGAGGCGGGAGGGATCGACCCGAACGAATGGCAGGGCTTTGCCTTCGGCATGGGGATCGACCGGCTGGCGATGCTGAAATACGGCATCCCCGACCTGCGGGCCTTCTTCGAGAGCGACCTGCGCTGGCTGCGGCATTACGGCTTTGCGGCCGGCGACGTTCCGACGGTGTTCGGGGGGTTGAGCAGGTGAAACTGCGCCCCCTTCGTTCTCGGATGCTTCTCCTCCTCGCTGACCAGGGCGCGCCCTATCAGGGCAGGTTTCCGGCGTGTGACCAGTTAATGGGTCGTGATCCGCTGAATCTTTCGTCCAAGGTGTCGCCTGACCATGAAGCCGTTGAGTACGAACTGTCTCTTTTGGAGCAGGAAGGGCTTGTGAGTACTGCGTCCGATGATCTCTTCGGCACTTCGGCCCAATTGACTGCTGCGGGTCTACGGGAGGCTGAGGCTCTTGCGATGTCGTGGTACAAGCGTGCCTATCGTAACATCACTGCGAACGGCTGGAGCATCGCGGCCGCTGTTTTTACTTCGCTAGTCCTGCCGCTGTTCGCGCAATGGCTGGCTAAGCTCTGGGAGCTAGACCAATGAAATTTACCCTCTCCTGGCTGAAAGACCATCTCGAGACCGAGGCGAGCCTCGATGAGATCACCTATGCCCTCACCGATCTTGGCCTTGAGGTCGAAGAGGTCGTGAACCCGGCGGGGCGGCTGGCGGCCTTTACCCTTGCCAAGGTGCTGCATGCCGAGCAGCACCCCGATGCCGACCGGCTGCGCGTCTGCCGCGTGATGACGGATGAGGGCGAAAAGCAGATCGTCTGCGGCGCGCCGAACGCGCGGGCGGGCATCACCGTCGTGCTGTGCAAGCCCGGCGATTATGTGCCCGGCATCGACACCACCCTTGGCGTGGGCAAGATCCGCGGCGTGGAAAGCCATGGCATGATGGCCTCGGAGCGCGAGCTGGAGCTTTCGGACGAGCATAACGGCATCATCGAGCTGCCCTCGGGCGAGGTCGGACAGAAATTCACCGACTGGCTGGCCGAGAATCGCCCCGAAACGGTGGACCCGATGATCCATATCAAGATCACGCCGAACCGCCCCGACGCGCTTGGCGTGCGCGGCATCGCGCGCGATCTGGCGGCGCGCGGCCTTGGCCGGCTGAAGCCGCTTGAGGTGGCGCCGGTGCCCGGCGGGTTCGACAGCCCGATCAAGGTGCATATCGACCCCGCGCTGAAGCAAAAGGGCTGCCCGCTTTTCGCCGGGCGGCTGATCCGCGGCGTGGTGAACGGCCCCAGCCCCGACTGGCTGCAACAGCGGCTGCGCGCCATCGGCCTGCGTCCGATCTCGGCGCTGGTCGACATCACCAATTTCTTCACTTTCGATCTGAACCGCCCGCTGCACGTTTTCGATGCGGCCAGGGTGAAGGGCGATCTGCGCATCCATCCCGCGAAGGGCGGCGAAGCGCTGCTGGCGCTGGACGACAAGACCTATACGCTGCGTGAAGGCATGATGCTGATCTCGGACGACGCGCAACCCGAAAGCCTTGCCGGGATCATGGGGGGCGCGGCGTCGGGCTGCACCGGGGACACCGTCGATGTCTTCCTGGAAAGCGCCTATTGGGACCCGATCACCATCGCGGCCACGGGGCGCGCGCTGAAGATCAACTCGGACGCGCGCTACCGGTTCGAGCGCGGCGTGGACCCGGAATTCACCCTGCCGGGGCTGGAACTGGCCACGCAGATGGTGCTGGACCTGTGCGGCGGTGAGGCCTCTGCGGTGGTGATGGATGGCGCCGTGCCGCAGGTGGACCGCGCCTACCGGCTGGACCCTGCGCGCGTGATCAGCCTTGTCGGCATGGACATTCCCGCGGCCGAGCAGCGCGCGACGCTGGAGGCCTTGGGCTTCACGCTGAAGGGCGATATGGTCACGCCCCCCGGCTGGCGCCCCGACATTCTGGGCGAGGCCGACCTGATCGAGGAGGTGGCGCGCATCGCCTCGCTGACGCGGCTGGCCGGGCGGCCGATGGCGCGCGAAAGCGTGGGCGTGCCGGGGCCGGTCCTGACGCCGATGCAGGTGCGCGAAAAGACCGTGCGGCGCATGATGGCGGCGCTTGGCTACAACGAATGCGTCACCTACAGCTTCATCGACGCGAAAAGCGCCACGCTTTTCGGCGGTGGCGCGGATGCGACGCGGATCGAGAACCCGATCAGCTCGGAGATGACGCATATGCGGCCCGATCTGCTGGCGGGGCTGTTGCAGGCGGCGGCCCGCAACCAGGCGCGCGGCTTTGCCGATCTGGCGCTGTTCGAGGTGGGACCGGCCTTCACCGGCGGCGAGCCGGGCGATCAGCAGGTGCAGGCCGCGGGCCTTCTGGTGGGCCATGCCGCGCCGCGCGATCCCTATGGCTCGCGCCGGCCGGTCGACCTGTTCGATGCCAAGGCCGATGCCGAGACCGTGCTGGCCGCGATCGGCGCCCCGGCGAAGATGCAGATCAACCGCAAGGTCGCGCCTTGGTGGCATCCGGGCCGCGCGGGCGTGATGGCGCTTGGCCCCAAGGCGCTCTGCGTCTATGGCGAGGTGCATCCGAAGATCCTGCGCGAGATGGATGTGAAGGGCCCCGCCGTCGCCTTCACGATATGGCCCGAGAACGTGCCCTTCCCGAAGGTGAAAACCCCCACCCGCCCGGCGCTCGACCTGTCGGACCTGCAAGCGGTGGAGCGGGACTTCGCCTTCGTGGTGGACGAGGGCGTCGAGGCGTTGACTGCCGTGAACGCGGCCGCGGGCGCCGATAAGGCGCTGATCGAAAGCGTGCGCATCTTCGACCAGTTCACGGGCGAGAAGGCCGAGGCGCAGATGGGCGCAGGCAAGAAATCCATCGCGCTGACCGTGCGGCTGCAACCCCGCGACAAGACCCTGACCGATGCCGAGATCGAGGCCGTGGCCGCGAAGATCGTCGAGAAGGTCACCAAGGCGACCGGCGGCAGCCTGCGCGGCTGAGGCGCCGGAAACGATCCGGCGCGGCACCCCGCAAGGTGCCGCGCCGCCCCACATCAATCGCGTTTGGGGATGTTCAGCCCGCGCTGCACGGCGGGGCGCGCAAGGAAGCGCTCCAGATAGGCGGGCACATGGGCAAGCTTTTCCCAGCCGGTGATCTCGCTTGCCTTGTAGAAATTGCGCAGCGTGCGCAGCCAGGGGCAAAGCGCGATATCGGCGATGGAATAGTCGCCCGCGATCCATTCCTTCCCCGCAAGGGCGCCGTCCAGCACCTTCAGCAGGCGTTCGGCCTCGGCGCGGTAGCGTTCCTTCGGGCGCGGGTCCTCAACCTCCTTTCCGGCGAAGGTATGGAAGAACCCGAGCTGGCCGAACATCGGCCCGACCCCGCCCATCTGGAACATGAGCCATTGCAGAACCTCGTAGCGGTTTTCCTGCGGCAGCAGGAGGCCGGTCTTTTCCGCCAGGTAGATCAGGATCGCGCCGCTTTCGAACAGTGGCAGCGGCTTGCCGCCGGGGCCGTCCGGGTCGATGATGGCGGGGATCTTGTTGTTGGGATTCAGCGAAAGGAACTCGGGGCTCATCTGGTCATTGGTGTCGAAGCTGACCAGATGGGGGTCGTAGGGCAGGCCGAGTTCCTCAAGCGCGATCGAAACCTTCACGCCGTTCGGCGTGGGCAAAGAGTAGAGCTGGATCGCCCCCGGCGTTTGCGGCGGCCATCTTCTGGTGATCGGAAATTGGGCAAGCGTGTTCATTGCGGACTCCTGTCTGTCATATGGGCAGAAAGCCAGAATTTTCCCCGCTGCGAAAGGCTGCACAAACGCACAGAATGTGTTAACGCTAGCGTGTTCGCGCCCAAGGGCGTTTTTCGTGGGGACAGATAATGATCAACGAGTTCAAGAACTTCATTGCCAAGGGCAATGTCATGGATATGGCGGTCGGTATCATCATCGGCGCGGCCTTCACGGCGATCGTGTCGTCGCTGGTGGCCGATCTGATCAACCCGATCATCGGACTGATCACCGGGGGCCTCGATTTCTCGAACCTCTTCGTGAATCTCGGCGAGGGTGAGTTCACCTCGCTTGCCGCCGCTCGCGAGGCCGGGGCGCCGGTGTTTGCCTATGGCGCATTCCTGACCGCCGTCATCAATTTCCTGATCATCGCCTTCGTGGTCTTCCTGCTGGTCAAGGGTGTGAACCGGATCAAGGAAGCCGCCGAGAAGAAGGAAGAAGCCAAGCCCGAAGAACCCGCGGGCCCGAGCGAGCTGGACGTTCTTCTTGAGATCCGCGACGCGCTGAAGCGCTGAGCCGGGTGAATATTGCCGAAGGCCCGCCTGTCATGGCGGGCCTTCTTCTTTTGGGCAAGCGCGGGCCGAGATGCGCCCGCTACAGGGCCAGGGCCTCTTCCGCGCGGATATGGGGCAGATTCAGCGCCTCGCCCACGGCGGCATAGGTCAGCTGCCCCGCATGGACGTTCAGCCCGGCCAGCAGATGCGCATCATCCTTGCAGGCCTGTTTCCAGCCCTTGTCCGCAAGCGCCAGCATGAAGGGCAGCGTGGCGTTGCCAAGGGCCTGGGTCGAGGTGCGCGCCACCGCGCCGGGCATGTTGGCCACGCAGTAATGCATGATCCCGTCCACCTCGTAGATCGGGTCCTGATGGGTGGTCGGGCGCGAGGTCTCGAAACAGCCGCCCTGGTCGATGGCGACATCGACGATGGCCGCGCCGGGGCGCATATGGGCCAGGTCCGCGCGCCGGACCAGCTTGGGGGCCGAGGCGCCGGGCACCAGGACGGCCCCGACCACCATGTCGGCGCGCCGCACCAGTTCGGTCGTGACGGCCTGATTGGCGTATTGGGTGGTCAGCTTGCCGTGGAACAGATCGTCCAGAAAGCTGAGCCGCGCGATCGAACGGTCCAGCACCGTGACGCGGGCGCCCATGCCCACCGCGACCCGTGCCGCGGCGGTTCCCACCACCCCGCCGCCGATGATGACCACATCCGCGGGCGGCACACCCGGCACGCCGCCCAGAAGCACGCCTCGCCCGCCATTGGCCTTTTGCAGCGTCCAGGCCCCCATCTGCGGGGCAAGCCTGCCGGCAACCTCGGACATCGGCGCCAGAAGCGGCAACCCGCCCGCACGGTCGGTGACGGTTTCATAGGCGATGCAGGTCGCGCCCGAGGCCAGCAGGTCGCGTGTCTGCTCGGGGTCGGGGGCAAGGTGGAGATAGGCGAACAGGATCTGCCCCTTGCGCAGGCGCGCGCGCTCGATGGCCTGCGGCTCCTTGACCTTCACGATCATCTCGGCCTCGGCAAAGACGGCATCGGCATCGGGCAGGATGCGCGCGCCGGCCGCCACATAATCGGCATCGCCATAGCCCGAGCCTTCGCCCGCGCCGGTCTCGATCATCACGTCATGGCCGCGTGCCACCGCGTCGCGCGCGGCATGCGGCGTCAGCCCGACGCGGAATTCCTGTGGCTTGATCTCTTTCGGGCATCCGATCTTCATGGCTGGTCCTCCCTGACTCCATTCGGATTGTTATTGCTCCAGCGTGCAGCAGGTTGCGCGGCAATGCATTGAAAACTTGGCCTCGCCGCCGCGTGCTCATGTGTGTATTCTTCGACAAAACTCCGCTTGAACAAAGAAAAGTTGCACATCCATGACGCTTGACGCGACAGACCGCCGAATCCTGACCGTGCTGCAAAAGCGCGGGCGCATCTCCAACGCGGAACTGTCCGAACGTGTGAACCTGTCGCCTTCGGCCTGCCACCGCCGCGTGCAGCGGCTGGAGGAAGACGGCTACATTCGGGATTACGTCGCGCTTCTGGACGCGCGCAAGCTTGGGCGGCAGACGACCGTTTTCGTGGAGATCACCCTGTCGGGGCAGGCCGACGAAGTGCTCGAGGCGTTCGAGCGCGAGGTGAAGAAGATCCCCGACGTGCTGGAGTGCCATCTGATGGCGGGCAGTGCGGATTATCTTCTCAAGGTCGTGGTGGCCGATACCGAGGATTACGCGCGAATCCATCGTGCCGCCCTGGCGCGCCTTCCGGGGGTTGCGCAGATGCAAAGCTCGTTCGCGCTGCGCACGGTATTCAAGACCACGGCCCTGCCGGTCTGATCTAGCTGCGCCAGAAACGCGGCAGGAAGACGACAAGGATGGCCAGAAGGCCAAGCCGCCCGAGAAGCATGGCAAGCGTCAGAAGCCAGATCGCGGTATCGTTGAAATCGACCATCGTTCCGGTGCGCGCAACCATCGGCCCGAACCCGAAGCCGATGTTCCCGACCGCCGCCCAGACGGCGAACAGGGCCGATTGCATGTCGATGCCGGTCATCGACACGCCGACAGAAAGCACTCCGAGCGTCAGGATGTAGCCGGTGAAATAGAACATCAGCGGGTCAAGGGTATCGCTATCGAGGATCTTGCCCGCATAGCGCGGTAGAACCACCCTGTGCGGCGCATGCAGCCTGCGCACCGCCGTAACGATCGCGGCGGCAAGTGCCTGCCAGCGAAACACCGACAGCGCCCCGGAACTGGACCCGGTGCAGCCGCCGATCATGCCTGCACAGAACGCGGCGGCCAGCGGAAAAGTGCCCCAGCTTTCGACATTGGCCGAGAAAAAGCCCGTCCCGGTCATGATCGAGGCATAGTTGAACAAGGTTTCCCTCAGGATTTGTTCGGCTGGCGCGGTGTCGTGAAGCAAACGCCAGGCCGACACGCTGGCGAAGACCCAGCCGAACCAGCGCAGGAAGGCCGCAACCTGTGGGTCGCGCAGGATTGCCCGCGGCGTGCCGCGCAGCAGCTGCACATATCGTATGAAGGGCAGGGCGCTTGCCAGCATGAAGATCGCCCCGGCATATTGCGCGCCGTTCGACCAGCCCGAGAAGCTTGCGTCCGTTGTGCCGAAGCCGCCCGTGGCGATGGTTGCCATGGCGTGAACCAGCGCATCAAGCGCGGGCATGCCCAGCATCATGTAGATCACGGCACAAAGCGCGGTCAGAAGCATGTAGACGCGCAGCAATTCGCGTGCGATGTCCCGGGCGCGGGGTAGAACCTTGCCCAGGGTGTCGAAGCCCTCGGTCTGGAAAAATCGCATCCCGCCGACCCGCATGACCGGCAGGAAGATCATCGCCACGAAAGCAATGCCCAGCCCGCCCATCCAGTTCAGCATGCCCCGCCATAGCACGACGCTACGCGGTAGATTATCAAGCCCCGTGAAGACAGTGTAGCCGGTCGTGGTGATGCCCGAGACCGCCTCGAAATAGGCATCGGTCAGGCTGGCGTCCGGTCGGCCGTAAAGAAAGGGCAGCGCCGCAAAGAAGGGAACAACCACCCATATCCCCGCGGTCAGCAGGTAGGCCTGACGCAGATCGAAGGGGCGTTGTTTCTCGACGCGACTGGCAAGCGCCAGAAGCGCCCCGGCAAGGGATGTCTCGATCGCCGCCTCAAGCACCTGGGGCCAGTTCGGATCGCCAAGCGCGAGATCGAGGCCGGCCGGAACGGTCATGGCAACCCCCAGTGCCAGCAGGATCAATCCGAGGATGTGAAAGACGGGGCCGAGGGCTGGCATGGTGGTGAAGGGGTGCGCCCGGCGCCCGCCATAGTCAAGTCACAGCAGCGGGAGGCACCAAAAAACCCCCGATGGCGCGGCCACGGGGGTTGATCGGTGCGGGCGAACCCGCCAGCGGTTCCAGTCGCCTGAAACGCGCGATGAAGGGCCTTAAAGGGCGCCTTCGCGCTGAGCCTTCTTGCGCGCCAGTTTACGGGCACGGCGGATGGCCTCGGCCTTTTCGCGCGCTTTCTTGACGGAGGGTTTCTCGAAATGCTGCTTGAGCTTCATTTCACGAAACACACCCTCGCGCTGAAGTTTCTTCTTCAGAGCACGAAGCGCCTGTTCGACGTTGTTGTCGCGAACGCTGACCTGCATGTGGTGTCACCACCTTCCTAAGTTAAAGTTGCATGCGGTTGCAGGAAGCGGCCATATAGCAAAGGCCGGTGGGTTTGTCTACATGTTGCACGGGAAGGAAACGCGATGAAGAACGAGCATCTTGAACCGGATCGGGTGCGCGCGGAATTGCTGGATGCGATCGTGCCGCATGTGCCGTTCGACGGCTGGTCCGAACCCGCCTTTCGCGCGGCGGTGGAGGATACGGGCCTTGACCCGGCGCTTGCCGCGGTGATCTGCCCGCGCGGGGCGGTGGATCTTGCGGTTGCCTATCATCGCGCGGGCGACAGGGCGATGCTGGATGCGCTTGGCGCGGCGGATCTTGGCGGGATGAAGTTCCGCGACAAGGTTGCCACCGCCGTGCGGCTGCGGCTGGAGCCGGCCGACCGAGAACTGGTGCGCCGCGGCATGGCGCTTTTCGCGCTCCCGCAGCATGCGGGTGTGGGGGCCGGGCTGGTCTGGGGCACGGTCGATGCCATCTGGACGGCGCTTGGCGACGAAAGCCGGGATTATAACTGGTATTCCAAGCGGCTGACGCTGTCGGGTGTCTATTCCGCGACGGTCCTTTTCTGGATCGGGGATGACAGCGCGGGGCATGCCGACACCTGGGACTTCCTCGACCGTCGCATCGCGGACGTGATGCAGTTCGAAAGGATCAAGGGGCAGGTTCTGCGCCTGCCCGGCCTGGGGGCGATTCTGGGGAAGGTGCGCGCCCCCTCGCCGCAAGGGGATCTGCCCGGCGCCCTGTCCGGCAAGGAGCACGCGCAATGAGCCTTCCCCATCAGATGCGCGTGGTCGAGATTTCTGCCCCCGGCGGCCCCGAGGTGCTGCGCCCCGCCGTGCGGCAGGTGCCGGTGCCCGCGCAGGGCGAGATCCTGATCAAGGTTCACTATGCGGGCGTGAACCGCCCCGATGCGCTGCAACGCGCGGGCGCCTACAAGGCGCCGCCGGGCGCGTCGGACCTGCCGGGGCTGGAATGCGCGGGCAGGATCGCGGCGCTTGGGCCGGGTGTCTCGGGCTGGGCGGTGGGCGATGCGGTCTGCGCGCTTCTGCCCGGCGGGGGCTATGCCGAATATGTCACCTGCCCGGCCGCCAATGCGCTGCCGGTGCCCGCGGGGCTGGACATGCGTTCGGCGGCCTGCCTGCCGGAAACCTGCTTCACCGTCTGGTCGAACGTGGTGCAGCGCGGCGGCCTGAAGGCGGGTGAGCGGTTTTTGGTGCATGGCGGGTCTTCGGGGATCGGCACCACCGCCATCCAGATCGCGCATGCGCTTGGCGCAAGGGTCTTTGCCACGGCCGGATCGGCCGAAAAATGCGCGGCCTGCGTCGGGCTGGGGGCCACGGCGATCAATTACCGCGATCAGGATTTCGTCGAGATCCTGCGCGCCGAGGGTGGCGCGAACCTTGTTCTCGACATGGTGGGCGGCAGCTATATTTCGCGCAATATCAAGGCAATGGCGGATGACGGGCGGATGGTCTTCATCGCCTTCCTCGAAAGCCCCAAGGCCGAGATCAATTTCGCGCAGGTGATGCTGCGGCGGCTGACGATCACCGGCTCGACGCTACGGCCGCAATCGGATGCGGCCAAGGCGCAGATCGCCCGAGAGCTGCACGAAAAGGTCTGGCCCATGGTCACATCGGGCAAGCTGCGCGTCATCCATGACAGCGAATACCCGCTGGAAGAGGCCGCCGCCGCCCATGCCCGCATGGAAAGCAGCGCCCATATCGGAAAGATCGCCCTGCGGGTCAGCTGACCTTCGGGGCCGCGCCCGCCGTCTTCGTGCTTCAGCGCACGGCCTCCATCAGCGCGTCCGTCATGCGGCAATCGCGGGCCGTGTCGGTGCCGCAGGGGCGGGGGCGCAGGTCTTTCGTCAGGCAGATGCGC
Organism: Rhodobacter maritimus; assembly: GCF_058747975.1. Taxonomy (NCBI): domain Bacteria; kingdom Pseudomonadati; phylum Pseudomonadota; class Alphaproteobacteria; order Rhodobacterales; genus Rhodobacter; species Rhodobacter maritimus. The sequence continues at coordinate 496,669 of NZ_CM179095.1, forward strand.
GCCTCCTGGATGCGGCCCTGGTCGCAGGTGATGGTGATCATGTTGCGATCAAGCGCCGGGTTGGCCTCGATGAAGGCCTCCTCGACGACCGGGGCGGGCAGCTTCACGTCGCGGTTCAGGCGGCGGAAGACCTCGGGGATGGTGATGCTGTCATAGGCGGTGCGTGCGGTTTCAAAATATTGCGCGGCCGACAGGCCGGTGCAGCGGCCATGCTTTTTCCACTGATGCCAGGCCAGCCCGGCCGCGCCCATGATATCGGCCATCTCCGCCGTCTGGCGGCGCGAGGGATCGCGCGCGCCCGTGCGGCAGTAAGAGGGCCATCCGCTTTCATATTGCGGCCACAGGCCATGCAGCGTGAAGCTGTAATCATGGCGCGGGTCGCACTGATCCTCGTTGCGCGCATCGCCCGTGGTGGCACACCACCCCGGCGACCAGGACAGCGACAGCAGGTAATAGTCGAACGCGCCGGCCCTCTCGCCCTCGGCGAGGGCGGGGCTTGACAAGAGCAGGCTCAGCAGGGCTGCGCGGATCATTTTTGCTTTCCTCCGTCTGCGTTCGGCACTATATAACGCGGTAATTCCCCTTCCGAAATGGACCGCGACCGAAGGAGAACCCCGGTCGCAGCCGATTTCACGGCGCGGGAGAGATTTGTAAAGGATGGCTCCGATGACGAACAAGCCCCTGATGGCCAAGGCGACCGCGGTCTGGCTGGTGGACAATACGACGCTTTCGTTCAAGCAGATCGCGGATTTCTGCGGCCTGCACGAGCTGGAAGTGCAGGGCATCGCGGATGGCGATGTGGCGGCCGGCGTGAAGGGATTCGATCCGATCGCCTCGAACCAGCTTGATCAGGCCGAGATCACCAAGGGCGAGGCCGATCCGCTTTACAAGCTGCGGCTGAAGTTCAACGCCGCCTCGGTCGGCGAGGACAAGCGCCGCGGGCCGCGCTATACGCCGCTGTCCAAGCGTCAGGACCGCCCGAACGCCATCCTGTGGCTGGTGAAGTTCCACCCCGAACTGGCCGATGCGCAGATCGCGCGCCTGGTCGGCACGACCAAGCCCACGATCGCCTCGATCCGCGAGCGGACGCATTGGAACATCGCCAACATGACCCCGATCGACCCGGTGGCGCTTGGCCTGTGCCGTCAGTCCGAACTGGACGGCGAAGTGCAGAAGGCCGCGAAGAAGAAGGCCGCCGAAGGCGGGCTGATGACCGATGACGAGCGTCGCAAGCTGGTGTCGACCGAGCAGAGCCTTGGCATGAGCGACGAGCCGCGCCTGCCCTCGGCGATCCAGGGGCTGGAGAATTTCACCCTTGGCGGCAAGGACGAGGAAGAGGAAAACCCGCGCGATTTCTCGAACGCGGACAGCTTCTTCAACCTGCCCGAAGGCGATGACGACGACGAGGATGAAGACGACAAGCGCTGAGCGCCCGGATCGTCGGAAGAAAAAGGCCGCGCGGTTGCGCGGCCTTTCGCATTTCGGCGCCGGGTCAGACCGACAGGCAGATATATTTCATCTCCAGGTAATCCTCCATCCCGTGATGCGAGCCTTCGCGGCCAAGGCCGGATTGCTTGACACCGCCGAAGGGGGCCACCTCGGTCGAGATGATGCCGGTGTTCACGCCGACGATGCCGTATTCCAGCCCTTCCTGAACGCGGGTGATGCGCCCCACGTCGCGGGCGTAGAAATACGAGGCCAGCCCGAAGATCGTGGCATTGGCCTTGGCGACCACCTCTTCCTCGGTCTCGAAGCGGAACAGCGGCGCGAGGGGGCCGAAGGTTTCCTCGTTCGTCACCAGCATGTCGTCCTTGACGCCCGCGACGACGGTCGGCTGGAAGAACGAGCCGCCCAGTTCGTGACGCTTGCCGCCGGTCACCACGCGCGCGCCCTTGCTGAGCGCGTCCTCGATATGCTCTTCAACCTTCTCGACGGCGGCCATGTTCACCAGCGGGCCGGTGGTCACGCCCTCTTCCAACCCGTCCCCGACATTCAGCTTGGCCACCGCGGCCGACAGCTTTTCGGCGAAGGCGTCATAGACGCCGGCCTGCACATAGATGCGGTTGGCGCAGACACAGGTCTGCCCGTTGTTGCGGAATTTCGAGGCCATCGCGCCCTCGACCGCGGCATCCAGATCGGCATCGTCGAAGACGATGAAGGGCGCGTTGCCGCCCAGCTCCATCGAGCATTTCATGACCTGATCGGCCGCCTGGCGCAGCAGGATCCGCCCCACCTCGGTCGAGCCGGTGAAGGTCAGCTTGCGCACGGCCGGGTTCTCGCAAAGCTCCTTGCCGATATCGGACGAGCGTTTCGAGGTGATGACCGAGAAGATCCCCTTCGGCAGGCCCGCCCGTTCGCCCAGAACCGCAAGCGCAAGCGCCGAAAGCGGGGTTTCCGCCGCAGGCCGCGCGACAAAGCCGCAGCCCGCCGCAAGGGCCGGGCCGCATTTGCGGGTGATCATCGCATTGGGGAAGTTCCACGGCGTGATCGAGCCGACAACCCCGATGGGCTGCTTGATTACGGTGATGCGCTTGTCGCGCATATGGCCGGGGATGGTTTCGCCATAGACGCGCTTGGCCTCTTCGCCGAACCATTCGATGAAGCTGGCGCCATAGGCGATCTCGCCTTTCGCCTCGGCCAGCGGCTTGCCCATTTCGGCGGTCAGGATGCGGCCTAGATCCTCCTGGTTCTCCATCATCAGGTCGAACCACTTGCGCAGGATCTGTGCGCGTTCCTTGCCGGTGCGTGCGGCCCATTCCTTCATCGCCGTCTCGGCGGCGGCGATGGCGCGGGCGGTTTCGGCCCGGCCAAGGTTTGGCACCTCGCAGATCACGTCGCCGCGCGCGGGGTTGGTCACCGGGAAGGTGGTGCCGTCATCGGCCTCGATCCATTCGCCCGCAACATAGGCGCGCGTGGCCAGAAGGCTGGGGTCGTTGAGAAGTGATTTCAGGTCCGTGGTTGTGTCGAGCATGCTGGCCTCCCTCTTTGGGCATGTTAGGAAAGAACCACGGAGCCGGTGCGGAGTCCATCCCGACGACTGGCCAGAAGCGGAGGATGAAGATGGCCGAATTGGACGATGCCTATGCCAATATGGCGCATATCCCTGACGGAAATCGTTTTCCCGACCTCTGGGCCACGCGTTCGCTGCATTTTCTGCAAGAGCATCGCGCCCAGGTTGTCCACACCGGGCCGTCGGACCGGGCGCGGTTCCTGTTCTGGCGCGGCGGCCCCGACCTTCTGGTGATCGTGCATGGCGGCTACTGGCTTAAATTCGCACCCGAAGAGTTCGCGCATCTGGCGGGTGGTGCGTTGCGGGCGGGCTGGTCGGTGGCGATGCCAGCCTATCCGCTGGCCCCCGCCGCGCGCCTGCCGCAAATCGTGCAGGCGCTTGCCGGGGCGCTGGAGGTGATGGGCAATCTTGCTCCGGGGCGGGTCCATCTGACGGGGCATTCGGCGGGGGGGCATCTTGTGGCGCGCCTTCTTGCGCCCGGCATGCTGCCCGCCCGGATCGTCGCGCGGATCGCGCGGGTGGTGCCGATCTCTCCGCTGTCGGATCTGCGCCCGCTCTTGCGCACCTCGATGAATGCCGATCTGAAGCTGGATGCGCAGACCGCGCAGGACGAAAGCCCGGTCTTTCAGCCGCGCCCCGCGGTGCCGGTCCATGTCTGGGTGGGCGGGGCCGAGCGTCCGGTCTTTCTCGATCAGGCGCGGTGGCTGGCCGAGGCCTGGACCTGCCCGGTCACGGTCGATACGGGGCGGCACCATTTCGACGTGATCGAGGGGCTGGAGCATCCCTCGGCGCTGCTTTCGGCTGTCATCGGCTGAAAAGGCGCTGCCAGGCGGGTTGCAGATCCCCCGGCGCGGGTTGCGCGCAATGGACCGCGCGGGCGATGGCGCGGGCAAGGCAACTGGCGGCGGCATGGCCCAGGACGAAGGTGTCGGTCGCCGGATCGGCCAGCGGCCTTGCGCCGGTGGCCGCGGCAAAGACCAGATCGCCGTCGAAAGGCGTGTGGCTGGGCACGATGGCGCGCGCCATGCCGTCATGCGCGGCCACCGCCATGCGTTGCGCCTGCGCCTGGGTCAGGGCCGCGTCGGTTGCGACGATGGCGATGGTCGTGGCCTCGCCCAGCCGTTTCATGGGCGCGGGTTCGGCCCCCGGATCATGCCCCGCTGCGGCCGGGCCAAGCCCGCCGAACTCGTCCCCCATCTCCCACGGCGCGGCCCAGAAATGCGGGCCTTCGCCCACCGTGACCGACCCAAGCGCGTTGACCGCGACCAGCGCGCCCACGGTGATGCCGTTTTCCAGCACCGCCGAGGCCGATCCAAGCCCACCCTTCAGCCGCCCCGTCATCGCGCCGAAGCCCGCGCCCGCGCTGCCAAGCGCGAAATCGGTGCCGCGCGCCTCAAGCGCCTGCCGGCCAAGCGCGCCATAGGGGTTTTGCGTCCAGTCCTTGTTGCCGCCATTGAGCAGATCGAACAGGATCGCGCCGGGCACGATCGGCACCCGGATCACGCCAAGCGGAAAACCCCGCCCCATCGCGCGCAGCCCCTCGGCCACGCCCGAAGCCGCGTCGAGCCCGAAGGCTGAGCCGCCCGACAGCACGAGCGCGTCGACCTCCTGCACCATCTTGTCGGGCGCCAGCAGGTCGGTCTCGCGCGTTCCCGGCGCGCCGCCCATGACATGCACGGCGGCGGTGAAGGGGCGCTCGGCCAAAAGGACGGTGGCGCCGCTGCGCAGCCCCGCGTCCTGGGCACTGCCGACCATCAGCCCGTCGATATCGGTGATAAGGTTTCGCCGCCCCGGCTTCATCGCGCCCGTCCTTTTCCTGCGGTGTCAGATACAGCGCCCGCCATCGACGTTCAGCGCGACGCCCGTCACCATCGACGCCTCGTCCGAGCACAGGTAGAGCGCGGCGGCGGCCATGTCCTCAGGCGTCGAAAAGCGGCCGATCGGAATGGTCGAAAGGAACTTCGCGCGCATCTCGGGCGTGTCCTCGCCCATGAAGGATTTCAGCAGGGGCGTTTCCCCGGCCACCGGGTTGATCGCATTGACGCGGATGCCGGTTGGGGCCAGCTCGACCGCCATGGCCCGTGTCGCGGTGATCATCCAGCCCTTCGAGGCGTTATACCAGTTCAGCCGCGGCCGTGGGCTGACCCCGGCCGTCGAGGCGACGTTGAGGATGGCGCCGCGCCCGGCGGCCTTCATCAGCGGCACGATATGGCGCGCGGTCAGGAAGACCGATTTCGCGTTCACCGCAAGGACGCGGTCGAACTCGGCCTCCGAGACCTCTTCCATCGGTTGCGGCAGATGGGTGATGCCCGCGTTGTTCACAAGGATGTCGATGCGGCCCCAGGCCTTCATCGCCGCCGCTGTCATGCCCGCGACCGAGGCGTCGTCGCTGACATCCACCTCATGCGCGCGGGCGCCGGTTTCCTGCGCGAGCGTTTGCGCGGCGGCCCCGTTGAGATCGGCCACCATCACCTGCGCGCCTTCGCGCACGAAGCGCCGCGCGATCCCGGCCCCGAAGCCCGAGGCGCCCCCCGTCACGATTGCCGTCTTGCCGTCCAGCCGCATCCTTGCCCCCCTCATGATCCATGGGGAGGCAGAGTGGCAGAATACGCGCGCTTGGCAAGCGCGGGATCAGAAGTCGAACAGTTCCGACAGGAAGGATTCACGCTTCTTGTAGCGGCGAATATCCTTGCGGTCCCGATCGTGATCGCGGTCGTGATAGCGATCCCTGTCACGATGGCGGTCATCGTCGCGCGGCTGCCGGGGCGACGGCTCGGCACTGCGCGGCGGTTCGCTCAGCGGCATTGGGGGTGTGGCGCGGTCGATGATCTTGTCCAGCTCTCCGCGATCAAGCCAGACCCCGCGGCATTTCGGGCAGTAGTCGATTTCCACGCCATTGCGATCGGTCATCACGAGTGTTTCGCCATCTACCGGGCATTGCATCATGCGTGCTCCTCTCAAACCTGTCTCGGGTTTGAGATGGGGGTGGCGGGCGGGTGGCGCAACCCTTGCCCCCTTCGCGCCCGATCAGCCGTGCCAGGCCGCCACGGTCTTGAGCGCGGAAAAGCTGTAAAGCGCCTCGAACCCCTTTTCGCGGCCATGGCCCGAGCGCCCGGTGCCGCCGAAGGGCAGTTCTACCCCACCGCCCGCGCCGTAATTGTTCAGGAAGACCTGTCCGGCCCGCAACCGCCGGGCAAGCCGCATCTGGCGTGCGCCGCTTTCCGACCAGACGGCGGCCACCAGCCCGAAATCGGTGCCGTTGGCGATGGCGACGGCCTCTTCCTCGTCCTCGAAGGGGATCACGACCTGCGCGGGGCCGAAGATTTCCTCCTGGGCAAGGCGGTGGCCGGGGCGGACATCGGCAAAAAGATGCGGGGCGACGTAATGCCCGCCGGCGGGCGCATCGTTCCGGACGCGGCCCGTCGCGGCAAGGGCCAGGTCGCCGGCAAGGGCCAGATACCCGTCCACGACGGATTTCTGCCGCGCCGAGATCAGCGGCCCCAGATCGTGATCCTCCAGCGCCGGGCCCGCCTGAAGGGCGCGGTAGCGCGCGGCCATCCGCTCGACCAGTTCGTCGTGACGCGCGCGCGTGACAAGGATGCGCGAGGCCGCCGAACAGGTCTGCCCCGCATTCTGGATGCCCGCATTCACCAGAAAGGGCAGGGCGCGGTCCAGATCGGCATCGTCGAAGACAAGCTGGGGCGACTTGCCCCCGAGTTCGAGCGTCACCGGAACCACGTTGCGCGCCGCTGCCGCCTGGATCTGCACCCCCACCCCGACCGAGCCGGTGAAGCTGAGATGATGCACCCCGCGATGCGCGGCAAGGGCGGCCCCGGCCTCTTCGCCCAGGCCCGGCACCACGTTCAGCGCGCCGGGCGGCAGGCCTGCCTCAAGCGCGATATGCGCGAAGGCAAGCGCGGTCAGGCTGGCCTCTTCGGCGGGTTTCAGAACAGCCGCATTGCCCATTGCAAGCGCCGCCCCGACCGAGCGTCCGATGATCTGCATCGGATAGTTCCAGGGCACGATATGCCCCGTTACGCCATGCGGCTCGCGCAGGGTATAGGCGGTATAGCCGTTCAGATAGGGGATGGTTTCGCCCATCACCTTGTCGGCCGCCCCGCCATAGAATTCCAGGTATCGCGCAAGCGCGACCGCATCGGCGCGGGCCTGTTTCAGCGGCTTGCCGACATCCAGCGCCTCAAGCACGGCCAGATCCCCGGCGCGTTCCAGGACAAGCCGGCCCATCCGGGTCAGGATGCGGCCCCGCTCGGTCGCCGAAAGTGCGCCCCAGTCGCCGCCAAGGGCCTGGCCTGCGGCGGTGACGGCGGCGTCGATCTCGTCCGCGCCGCAGCGCGCGATTCGCGCGATGGTGGCGCCGGTAGAGGGGTTCTCGACGGGGATGTGGTCCTGCGCGGGGTGCCAGCGGCCGCCGGCCAGATACGCGGCCGGGTCGAACCACAGGGCGGCGGCAAGCGGGTCATCGGTCATCTTCGGGCTCCATCCAGGCGGGCGGGATCTGCGGCGTGGCCGCGATCAGGCGTTGCGTGTAGGGGTGGGCGGGGGCGGTGAAGACCTGCTCGGTCGGACCGTCCTCGACGATGCGGCCCGCCTGCATCACCAGCACCCGCGAGGTGACGTTGCGCACCACCGACAGGTCGTGCGAGATGAAAAGATAGGCCAGCCCGTGGCTGTCGCGCAGCGCCGCCAGCAGGTCCAGCACCTGCGCGCGCATCCGCACGTCCAGCGCCGAGACTGCCTCGTCCAGCACGATCAGCGCGGGGCGGATGATCAGCGCGCGGGCAATGGCGATGCGCTGCCGCTGGCCGCCGGAAAACTCGTGGATGAAGCGGTGCCGGTCATCGGGCGAAAGGCCCACCTCGCGCAGGCTTTCGGCGACGCGCGCGCGCCAGTCGGCGGGCCGACCGGTCAGGTGGAAGGGTTCGGCCACAAGGCGCTCCACCCGGTGGCGGGGGTTGAAGCTGCCATAGGGGTCCTGGAACACCACCTGAACCATGGCGCGGTCCTGCCGGGGCATCTGGGGCCCGGTTTCGCGCCCCGCCAGCGTGATCCGCCCGCCCTGAAGCGCATCGAGCCCAAGGATCGCGCGGGTCAGGGTGGATTTGCCGCACCCCGATTCCCCCACAAGGCCAAGGCTTTCGCCTTCGTGCAGCGTGAAGCCGACATCGTCGACGGCCCGCAATTCGGGATGCGCGGCCAAAGGCGTGGGGCGGGGCAGGCGATAGATCCGCGTGGCGCCCTGCGCGACCAGAAGCGGCCTTTGCGCGCCCGCCGCGGCCTTGGGCGGCTGATGGGTCGAGGCTTCGAACAGCGCCGCGGTATAGGGATGGCGGCGGTTGCGGAACAGGGGCTCCGTCGGGCCCTGTTCGACGATGCGGCCCGATTTCATCACCGCCACGCGATGCGCCATACCCGACACGACCGCAAGGTCATGCGTGATAAGCAGAAGCGCCATCCCCTCTTCGGCCACCAGATCGCGCAGCAGGTCAAGGATCTGCGCCTGGGTGGTCACGTCAAGCGCGGTGGTCGGCTCGTCCGCGATCAGGATCGCGGGGCGCAGCGCGATGGCAAGCGCGATGGCCACGCGCTGCCGCTGCCCGCCCGAAAGCTCGTGCGGGTAAAGGCTTGCGGGAAAGCGCGGCGCATGCAGGCCGACACGGTCGAGCCGCGCGCGCGCGATCTGCTGCGCCTTCGCGCGGGGCATGTTGCGATGCACCATCAGCGTCTCGGCCACCTGGTCGCCGATCGTCATCAGCGGGTTCAGCGCGGTCATCGGCTCTTGAAAGATCATGCCGATCTCGTCCCCGCGCAGGGCACACATGCGCGCCTCGGACAGGGCCAGAAGGTTCTGGCCGTTCAGCATGACCTCGCCCGAGGCTTTCGCGCCGTCGGGCAGAAGGCCCATCACCGAAAGCGCGGCCATGGATTTCCCCGAGCCGCTTTCGCCCACAAGGCCAAGGGTTTCGCCGGGCGACAGGTCAAGATCCAGATCCGTCAGGATCTGGTGCGGGCCGATCGTCACCGACAGCTTGCGCAGCGACAGAAGCGTCATGCGACGCGCCCCCGCAGCCGCGGATCAAGCGCATCGCGCAGCCCGTCGCCCAGAAGGTTCAGCCCCAGCACGGTGGCCACGATCGCCAGCCCCGGAAACAGCGCCACATGCGGGGCAAGGGTCACCATGGTCTGGGCCTCGGCCAGCATGCGCCCCCAGCTGGGGGTGGGGGGCTGCGCGCCAAGCCCGACATAGGACAACCCCGCCTCGGCCAGGATGCCAAGCGAGAACTGGATCGTGCCCTGCACGATCAGCAGGTTGGCGATATTGGGCAGGATATGCTCGACCGAGATCCGCGCGCGGCCCTTGCCCGCCACCTGCGCCGCGCGGACATAATCCAGCGTCCAAAGGCTGAGCGCGCCCGCGCGGGCCACGCGGGCGAAGACGGGGATGTTGAAGATGCCGATGGCGATGATCGCATTCACCGCCGAGGGGCCGAAAACCGCCGTGATGAGGATTGCGATGACAAGCGAGGGGAAGGCGAAGATCAGGTCGTTGCCGCGCATGATCACCTCGTCCAGCCAGCTGCCGCGCCGGGCCGCCGCAGCCAGCCCGAAGGGCACGCCAAGGCCCATGCCGATCCCCACCGCCACAAGCGCGACCGCAAGCGAGGTGCGCGCGCCCGCCATCAGAAGCGCCGCAATGTCGCGCCCGAAATGATCGGTCCCGGCCCAATGCGCGGCCGAGGGCGGTTGCAGCCGCTGGCCGATGGCCATGGCCGACACGTCATAAGGCAGCCAGATCAGCGACAGCAGCGCCGCCGCCACGGCAAGGCCGCTCAGCACCGCGCCTGCGACAAGCCCCGGCCTCATGCGCGCCGCCTCAGCCGCGGGTCCACGGCCGCATAGGCAAGATCGGTGAGAAACGTCACCATGATCACCGCGAAGACAAGGATCATCACCACCGATTCCACCACGATCAGGTCGCGCTGCGTGATCGCTTGAAAGATCAGCCGCCCGAGGCCGGGAATGTAGAACACGTTCTCGATGATGATCGCGCCCGCCAGAAGAAACGAGAACTGCATCCCGAGGATCGTCAGGACCGGGATCATCGCGTTGCGCAGCGCGTGGCGCAACAGCGCGCGCGCCCGGCTCAGCCCCTTGGCGCGGGCGGTGCGGATATAGTCCTGGCCCATCGTCTCGATCAGCGCAGAGCGCAGGACGCGGGCCAGGATAGCGGCCTGTGGAAGCGCAAGCGCCACGGCGGGAAGCACCAGCGCGCGCAGCGCCGCGACTGGATCGGACCAGCCCGGAAAGCCGCCGGCGGGAAAGATCCTCCAGCGCACGGCCAGAAGCAGCACGAGCAGCATCGCGAACCAGAAATTCGGCACGGCGATCCCCAGCTGGGTGGCGCCGATCACCGCCGCGTCGGCCGCCCGCCCCCGCCGCGCGGCCGCGACAAGGCCCGCCGGCAGGGCAAGCGCCGTCGACAGCACCAGCGCCCCCGCGGCAAGCGGCAGCGACACGGCAAGCCGGTCCCCGACCAGTTCCGCGACCGGCACGCGATAGGTGTAGGAAGTGCCAAGATCCCCCGTCAGCATGCCGCCGACCCAGCCGAGATAGCGCATCGGCAGGGATTGGTTCAGCCCCAGCGTCTCGCGCAGCGCGGCCACGGTATCGGGGCTGGCGTTCAGGCCCAGCATATAGGCCGCCGGATCGCCGGGAATGACTTCGATCACCGCAAAGACGACCAGGCTTGCGACGAACAGGCTTGCCGCAAGCGAAAGGACCCGGTGCAGGACAAATCGCGTCATCAGATCTCCTTCCCTGCGGAGGCTGGCGCGTGCGTGGGCGGCGGTCAAGGCCCGATCGGCGCGCCCGATCGGGAAATCCCGTTGAGTTTCGCGCGCGCTTGCGGCACCGTGGCCCCGAGTCGCGGCGATGGCGTCGCCGCAGGGATATCCCGATGCTCGCGGGCGGTGACCCGCTTTCGTCCTGTACGCCGGGATCTTGCGGGGTCCCTGCCTGTGGCCCCATTCGGAGGTCTGAAATGACGAAACGTCCCGAATTCTACACCTGTGAGAACGGCGCCAAGGCTGTGCTTCCCTTCGCACCCGAGGAATACGAGGCCCGGCTTGCCGGTTTGCGCGACCTGATGGAGATGCACGGGCTTGATGCCTGCCTGTTCAGCTCGATGCACAATATCGCCTATTACTCGGGGTTCCTCTATTGCAGCTTCGGGCGGCCCTACGGGCTTGTCGTGACGCGTGAGCGCTCGGTCGTGATCTCGGCGGGGATCGACGCGGGGCAGCCGTGGCGGCGCTGCCATGGCGAGGCGCTGACCTATACCGACTGGGCGCGCGACAATTACTGGCGCGCGGTGGCGCATGTGATCGGCACGGGCAAGGCGGTCGGGGTCGAGGCCGACCACCTGACGATGGTCAATGCCGAGAAGTTCAGCCACTTCCTCAAACCCGCACGGGGGCTGGACATCGCGCCGGGCACGATGGCGCAAAGGATGGTGAAATCCGAGGCCGAGATCGCGCTGATCCGGCATGGCGCGGCGGTGGCCGATCTGGGCGGCCATGCGATCAGGGACGCCATCCGCGAAGGCGTGCGCGAGATCGACGTGGCGATGGCCGGACGCGATGCCATGGAGGCCGAGATCGCCCGGCGTTTCCCCGATGCCGAATACCGCGACACCTGGGTCTGGTTCCAGTCGGGGCTGAATACCGACGGGGCGCATAACCCCGTCACGGGGCGCAGGCTGAAGCGCGGCGATATCCTTTCGCTGAACTGCTTCCCGATGATCTCGGGCTATTACACGGCGCTGGAACGCACGATGTTCCTGGGCGAGGCCGACGCGGCCAGCCTGAAGATCTGGGAGGCCAATGTCGCCGCGCATGAATACGGCATCAGCCTTCTGCAACCCGGCGCGCGCTGCGACGAGATCACCGGCAAGATCAACGCCTTCTTCGAAGAGCGCGACCTGCTGCAATACCGCACCTTCGGCTATGGCCACAGCTTCGGCGTGCTGTCGCATTACTACGGGCGCGAGGCGGGGCTGGAACTGCGCGAGGACATCGACACCGTGCTTGAACCCGGCATGGTCATCTCGATGGAGCCGATGCTGACCCTGCCCGAGGGCCGCCCCGGCGCGGGCGGTTACCGCGAGCATGATATCCTGGTGATCGGCGAGGACGGGGCCGAGAATATCACCGGCTATCCCTATGGGCCGGGCTTCAACACCATAGGCTAGGCGGCGTCACGGCCGTGGCGGGGGATCGCGCGGGTGCAATGCCGCCCGCGCGCACCCTGACGGGGCCGATTTGTCCTTTTCTGCGGCCTATTTGCCGCGCTTGTGGATAGATTTGGCCTGCGCGGGGTTGACGCAGGGGGTGATGCGCGCGCTGATACGCTGATCTGCCCGAAAGGGAATCGTCTTCTGCCAAGGACATGATCATAGTGAACGCGCCTGTTTCCAGATTGCTGCGGCCCATCGTCGGGCTGTTGATGCTAGCCGCCGTCGCCGCCTGCGGTGCCGCCCCGACGCAAAGCTCGCAAAATGCCAACGTGCCGCCGGAATACCGGGCGTTGCAGGACGGCGAGCGGATCATTCCCGCCGTCAGCCCGACCTACCTGACCGAACGCAACCGCCGCAAATGGGTGTCCTATAACGGCCCCGAGGCGCCTGGCACGATCGTAATCGACCCCTATGCCCGGCTTCTCTATCACGTCACCCAGCCCGGCCTTGCGATGCGGTTCGGCATTGCCGTGGGCAAGCAGGGCCGGGGCTTCTCGGGCACGGCGGCGGTCATGCGCAAGGAAGAATACCCCTATTGGGCGCCCACGAAGAACATGATCCGTCAGGACCCCGAGCTTTACGGGCCGCTGGCCGGTGGCCTTCCCGGCGGGCTGGACAACCCGCTTGGCGCGCGCGCGCTGTATCTTTACCGCAACGGCCGCGACACGATGTATCGCATCCACGGCACGATGGACCCGAGCTCGATCGGCAAGGCGACATCGGCAGGCTGCATCCGCCTGTTCAACCAGGACATCATCGACATGTTCGACGAAACGCCGATCGGCACGCGCGTGAAGGTGCGCACGCGGGCCGAAAGCGTGGCGCTGGAAGGTCCGGTGGTCGAGCTGTCGACCGGCTATCTGGTGCCGGCCGCCTCGGTCGAACTGATCGAGGCCGACCGGGCCGCCGCCGCAATGGGCCCCACCGCCGCCGAGCTTGAGGCCGAAGCCCATGCCCGCGCCGTGCGCGACGCCGAGCTGCGCGGCCAGGGTGGCTGAGCCGTCGCCCGGCCTGACATTGGCGGGCGCCCTTCGGGGCGCCCGTTTCATTTCAGCAAGATGACGTAATCCTTGCGCGTGGTCTCAAGCACCTCCCATGTGCCTTCGAAGCCCGGACGGATCACGAAACTGTCGCCGGGCCCCACCGTCAGGCTTGTGCCATCCGTGCCGGTGATGACCGAGCGGCCTTCGAGGATCCGGCAATATTCCCACTCGTCATAGGCAATGCGCCACTTGCCCGGCGTCGATTGCCAGATGCCGCAGTAAAGCCCCGCATCCTCTTCGGCGTTCCAGGTGGTGTGCACCGGGTCCCCGGCCAGAACCTTTTCGGGGGCGGGGCGCGTGGTTTCCGGCGCTGCCGCGGCGGGCGTCAGGCGATAGATCCGCATCGCGCCCTGGCTCATTCGGTCCAGTGCACGGCGGTCAGGTCGTTGGCCTGGGTCGGGGCATTTTCCCACAACCCCTCGATGCGCGCATCGGCCACGCCGGTCTTGGCAAGCTGGAAGAGATAGACGTTGACGTAATCCCCGGCGATCATGCGCTGTGCGTCCTGCAACAGCGCGCTGCGCGCGGCCGCATCGGTGGTGCGGTCAAGCGTTTCCATGAGGGCCACGAATTCGGGCCGGGCATAGCCGAAATAGTAATCGTCGCGCGCATAGATGTTGATGTCGGCGGGTTCGGTATGGCTGATGATGGTCAGGTCGAAATCGCGCCCCTTGAACACCTGTTCAAGCCATTGCGCCCATTCCAGATTGGTGATCTCGGTCCGGATGCCCACGGCGGCAAGCTGGGCTGCGATGATCTCGCCCCCGCGGCGGGCATAGGTGGGCGGCGGCAGCGCAAGGCGCAGGGTCAGGTCGGTCACGCCCGCCTCGGCCAGAAGCGCCTTCGCACGCTCGGGGTCATAGGCCGACAACTCGGTCAGATCGACATAATCGGGGTTGTGCGGCGCGAAATGCGTGCCGATGGGCGTGCCATAGCCGAACATCGCCCCGTCGATCACGTCCTGGCGGTTGATCGCATGGGCGATGGCCTCGCGCAGTTTTACATTGTCCAGCGGCGCCTTGCGGTTGTTCATCGCAAGGATCGTCTCGCCCTCGGTCGAGCCGACGATCACCTTGAAACGCGGGTCCGCCTCAAGCTGGGGCAGCGTTTCGGGGGCGGGAAAGTTCGGGAAGGCATCCACATCGCCCGCCATCATGGCCGCGAACGCCGCCGTCGGGTCCGAGATGAAGCGGAACGTTGCCTGCCGGAGTGCGGGTTTCGCCCCCCAGTAGTCGGGGAAGGCCGTCAGCGTGACGTGATCGCCCTGCACCCATTCGCCAAAGGCGAAGGGGCCCGTGCCCACGGGTTTCGTCGCAAGCTCCGCGGCGCTTTCTGGGGCCACGATGACCGCATCGCCCCATGCCATCTTGAAGGGAAAGGCACCATCGGGTGCGGCCAGCGTGACCTGCACCGTGGCAGGGTCCAGCACCTCGACCGAGGCGATCCCGCCGAACAGCGCCTTTTGCGCATTGGCGCTGTCCTCGGCCCGCGCCCGGTCGAGCGAGAATTTCACGTCCTCGGCGTCAAAGCCGCTGCCATCGTGAAAGACCACGCCGCCCTGAAGATGGAAGGTGTAGACGGTGCCGTCCTCGGAAATATCCCAGCTTTCGGCAAGGGCGGGCAGGACCGCGCCGTCGGGGCCGAAGCGCGTCAGCCCCTCGTAGATATTGGCATAGACCACCTCGTCGATCGCGGCGGCGGCCCCGGCCGTGGGGTCAAGGTTCGGCGGCTCCAGCACCATGCCAAGCGTGATCGCATCGGGCGCTGCGGCGGCGGAACCCGCTGCCAGCAGACAGGCGGCGGCGGTTGTCATAAGGCGGTGCAACATCTTGGCCTCCCTTCGGCTTTGGCGCCGCGCCTTGCGGCCGGCCTGCGCATGATTGACCCGTTCTTCCTTGCCGATCAAGGGTTTTGCCGCCTCCGATGCGGCACGGGCCGTCCACACCGGCCCCTGCTGCGCTGCGGCAAAAAATCCTTTCTTTGCAGGGGTGGCCCCGTTATTGCTTGTCGCAACGGGAGAGAGTGGGGGGCGAGAGATGAGCGCTACGGGATCTGTGCGTCAGTTGATGCCGGCGGATATTGCCGGGATGAAGGGCGGGGTGCCGATCGTCTGCCTGACGGCCTATACGACCCCTGTTGCCAAGCTGGTGGACGCGCATTGCGACCTGGTCCTTGTCGGGGACTCGGTGGGGATGGTGCTGCACGGCCTGCCCTCGACCCTTGGCGTCACGATGGAGATGATGATCCTGCACGGGCAGGCGGTCGCCCGCGGGCTGAAGCGCGCGCTGATGGTCATCGACATGCCCTTCGCAAGCTATGAGGAAGGCCCCGCGCAGGCGTTCCGCAACGCCGCCCGGCTGATGGCGGAAACCGGGGCCGGGGCGGTCAAGCTGGAAGGCGGCCAGCATATGGCCGAAACGATCGCGTTCCTGGTGGCGCGCGGTATCCCGGTGATGGCGCATCTTGGCCTGACGCCGCAATCGGTGAACACGCTGGGGGGATACAAGGTGCAGGGCCGCGGCAAGGATGCCGAGCGGCTTCTGGCCGATGCCCGCGCCGTCACGCAGGCGGGCGCCTTCGCGGTGGTGCTGGAAAAGGTGCCCACGCTTCTGGCCGACAGGATCACCGCGGAAACGAGAATCCCCACGATAGGCATCGGTGCGGGTGAGGGATGCGACGGGCAGGTGCTTGTCGTGGACGACATGCTTGGCCTTTTCACCGACTTCCGGCCGAAATTCGTCAAGCGCTTCGGGGAACTTGGGGCCGAGGCCGAGGTCGCCGTGGCGGCCTATGCCGCCGAGGTGCGCGCCCGCACCTTCCCCGCACCCGAGCACAGCTTCAACGACGGGGCCTCCAAATGACGCAGGTGATCCGCAGCAGCGCCGAACTGCGCGAGAAGGTGGCGGGCTGGAAACGCTCGGGCATGCTGGTGGGGGTGGTGCCCACGATGGGCGCGCTGCATGACGGCCACCTGAGCCTTGCCCGCGCCGCCCGCGCGCAATCGGACCGCGTGATCGTCACCATCTTCGTCAACCCGATGCAGTTCAACGCGGCCGAGGATCTTCTCAAGTATCCCCGTGACGAGGCGCGCGATCTGGCGCTGCTCGAGGCCGAGGGCGTGGATGTCCTGTTCGCGCCCGATGTCACCGAGGTCTATCCCGAGGGCTTTGAGACGCAGGTCTCGGTCAAGGGCGTCTCGGAACCGCTGGAAGGCGCCTTCCGGCCGGGTCATTTCGACGGTGTCGCCACCGTGGTCACCAAGCTGTTCGGAATGACGCAGGCGGGCCGCGCCTTCTTCGGCGAGAAGGACTGGCAGCAGCTTCAGGTCGTCCAGCGCCTTGTGCTGGACCTCAACATCCCGATCCGGATCATCGGCTGCCCCACGATCCGCGAAGAGGACGGGCTTGCGATGTCGTCGCGCAACGTGCGCCTGAGCCCGCAGGAACGCGCCCTGGCCCCCGCGCTGCACCGGATCATGCAGGACGCCGCTGCCGCACTCCGCGCCGGCAACGCCATGGAACCGGAGCTTGAAAAGGCCCGCACGGCCATCCTCGCCGCGGGGTTCAGGAGCATCGAATATCTGGAACTGCGCTCGGTCGACGGGCTGAAACCGATGGCGTCCTTCGAAGACGGTGCGCGGATGCTGTTCGCGGGCTGGCTGGGCGATGTGCGCCTGATCGACAATATCGCCGTGTGATGGCGCCGGGGGTTTTCCACCCCCGGACCCCCGGAGGATATTGGGACAAAGGTGAAACCCCTTCATCTTCGTATAAATATCCCCGCCGGAGGCTTCCGCAATATCGGGCCGCGCAGCGCTATGTGCTCAGTAATTCGGCCAGAACCAGCGCCATGACGCGCGCGGAATCGGCCATGTCGTCCACGCCGATCCATTCGTCGGGCTGATGGGCAAGGGCAAGTTCGCCCGGGCCATAGGCGATGCAGTTCTTCAGGCGCCCGATCCGGTCGATGTGCTTCTGGTCATAGGTGCCGGGAGAGACGACGTAGCGCGCTTCGCGGCCAAGGACGGTTTCGATCGCGGCGGCGGCCGAGCGGACGATGGGGGCGGTCTTGTCGGTCATCGTGGGCTGGACCTCGAAGATGTCACGGATCTCGTAGCTGAATTTGGGGCGTAGGGCCTTGACCCGTTCCAGAAGCGCGGTGATCTCGTGCTTCACCTCGGCCAGGTCTTCTTCGATCAGGAAGCGGCGATCTATGGTGATGCGGCAGCGGTCGGGCACGCAGGGTGCGGGCAGGCCGGTATAGCCGGGCTCGGGTTCGGGTTCGCCGCCATGGATGGCGTTGATGTTGAGCGTGGACTGGCGCGCGCCTTCGGGAATGACCGGCATGGCGGTGGTCTTGCCCGCCAGCAGGGGAAAGAGGGTTTCCTCCATCTCGGCCAGAACCGCGCCCATGTGCCGGATCGCGCTGTCGCCCAGAAATGGCATCGAGCCGTGGGCGATGCGGCCATGCGTTTCGATCTCGGCCCACCAGACGCCGCGATGGCCCAGGCAGATCTGGTCCTTGTGCAGGGGTTCGGGGATGATGACGTGCTGCACGCGGGCGGGGTCGAAATAGCCCTGGCTTGCCAGATGGGCCACGCCGCCATAGCCGCCGGTCTCTTCGTCCGCGGTTGCGGAAATCTCGATCGCGCCGGTGAAATCGGGGCAGGCGGCGGTGAAGGCCTCGACCGCGATGACCGAGGCGGCAAGGCCGCCTTTCATGTCACAGGCGCCGCGGCCATAGATGCGGTTTCCGTCGATCTCGCCGCCGAAGGGATCGCGGGTCCAGCCGTGGCCGACCTCGACCACGTCGTGATGCGAGTTGAAATGCACGCAATCGCCCGGCCCGCGGCCTTCGATCCGCGCAACGAGGTTCCAGCGCGGGTAGGTGTCGCTGTCCCCCGGGGTGCCTTTCGCGCGGATCATGTCGATGGAGAAGCCCTGCGGTGCAAGGCGGGCGGCAAGGAAATCGCAGATTTCCCGATAGTTGCGCCCCGGAGGGTTGAGCGTCGGGATGCGTATCAGATCCTGCGTGAGGCGGATCAGGTCATCGCGGCGCGCGGCGATCTCTTGTGACAGGCGGATATCGGCTTCCATCGGGGCAGGCTAACGCCGGGTTCCGCGTCGGGCAATCGCAAAGCGTGTGCAAAAGAAGTGGCGGCGGGCGCATGATTTGTTTAGCTTTTCGCGCAGGGGCTCTGGAATGTGGGCGGCGGGCTTCCCAAGTTGTAAATGGGATTAACATTGGAGGTGGAGATGGCCGGATTTGATGCGCAGATCGAGGAAAGCCAGCGGCAGGTGTCGCAGGCGCAGGCGAAGATCTCGGAGGTGACCAGCCGGATCGAGGCCGCGCGCCAGAAGCTTGAGGCCGGTCAGGATATCTCCATGGATATCGAGAACGCGACGCTGGAGGAGGTGCAGGCCCATGCCGATGCGATGAATGCCAATATCGCAGAGCTGATCATGGGGCTGGACGATGTGACGGCCGGGTTCTCCAAGGATTTCGACGAGATGCGCTCGAAAACCGCGTGGGAAAGCTTCGTGGGGATCTTTGCCCGAGGCAAATCCGAGGCGATGCGGCAGGAACGTCTGCGCGCGGCCTCGATCGACGCAAAGTTGCAGGATCTGATCGGCAAGTCCGACACGATCGTGAAGCTTCTCGACGGCCAGCTTGCGGTGCTGGAAGAGCAGAAGGCCAAGGTGGAGGGCAACCTCACCGGCACGCTGGACGAGCGCGAGGCGACGGTTGCCGCGCTGGAAGGCGTGCGGGCCGAAATTCAGGGGATGGACCCGAAGATCATCGAGCTTGAGAACAAGATCGCGGTCGAGCAGGACGCGGCGGCGCGCACCAAGCTGGAAACCGAACTGGCCGCGCTGAACGTGCGCTACAACGCGCTTGTGCAGGACGAGCAGGTCAAGCTTGCGAAATCCCAGACGCTGGAGCGTTATATCGAGAAGGGCAAGACCTGGGTCGACAGCCTTCAGAACCAGGCGGCGACGCAGATGGTCCTGATCAACAAGTTGCAGACCGATACCAAGCAGCGCGTGGTGCTTTACGATGCGCTGACCAAGTCGCTCAAGACCGCGCAGCAGCAGGACGTGGCGCACCGGATCAACGAGATCGGGGTCAAGACCGACCAGGAGGCGCAGACCGCCATGGCCGGGATCGGGGCCGCCACCAACACCCGGATGGCCGAGATGCTGGAGGCGCACGAGGATCACATGGTCTTTGCCCGCAAGGTTCTGGAGCAGAAGGCCAAGGCCGACGAGCGTTTCGCCCGCCGCTTTGCCGCGATCGTCGAGAAGCACGACAAGAACCTGTATGGTGGCTAAGTGCCCGATCTCGATCTGACAAAGGATCACAAGCTCCTTGAGGACGATATCGCCGCGCGGCGGTATTTCGCCAAGTTCGACCGGATCACCCGGATGCTGGCCTCGGTCGCCGTCGAGATGGAGGAGGACCGCCATCTGGGGCGTGCCGATGCCGCGATCCTGTCGGGCTATGTCGGGGCGATCTCGGCCAGCTTCCGGGCGCTTTCGGTGAAATACCTCGTCTCCGGCCGGCTTGCCGGTCCGGCCCGGCGCCACCTGACGATCGACCTGCACGAAAGCGGGTTCCCGATCTACCAGGAACTGGTCACGATGGCCAATGATGCCGCGCAGGCCGCCCGCCATCTGGAGGGCATGGCAAGTGCGGACGATCTGCGCGACCGCATGATCCGGCGCATCGTGGGCGAACGGGTGCTGCCGACCGAGCTGCAATATGCCATGAGCCAGCGGCTTTACTACGAGGCGCTTGCGGCGGGGGGGCTGTTCTGGCCGCAGATGCATCCGGTGGCGCAGTGGATCTCGGACCTGCCCGGCGGGCGGCGGCGCTTCCTGTTGCACTGGGCGGTCTATGACAGCCAGCTCAACGTGCCCGTCGTCTATCTGATGGAGCTTGAGGATAGCGGGCGCCGCGCGCTGCCGCTGGACGAGGGACGTTGGCCGCAGGTGCAAAGCCATCTGCTGGCGCAATCCGTGGGCGGGCTGAAGCCGGTGACGATTGCCAAGGGGCTCGATACCGATTTCTCGGACCTGCATCCCAAGCGGCTTCGGCGCATCCATCTGGGGCCGATGTATTCTTCGGCCTTCACGATGCAGACCGGCCCGATCCGCGAGGTTCTGGACGAGGCCAACGCGCCCGATGGCGAGGATTGGGCGCTTGCCTGGACGCTGGAAGAGCTGGAAAGCGAGCGGGTCGAGGTTGAACGCGGCTGGTTCACGAATACCGAACGCGAGATCTTCCGCCTTGATCCCTTTGCCGGGGGCGGCGGCGGGGCCGAGAGCGGCGCCACGCGCGTGTCACGCTCGTTGATCCTGCCGCAGCGCCCGTTCCAGGTTCTGGCAGAGAAAGACCCGGCCGGATTTCGGGATGTCCGCAAGTTCGTGGTCGGCCGGGAAGGCCGTGTCGTTGTTTATGATTGAGGATTGGGTGAACGCATGAATGCGCCGCGCGATGAAATGGAGCTGAAGGAAGAGGCGATCCGCGCCCATTATGCCGCCGCGGCCGAGCTTTTGCGCGGCTTCGACCATGCCCCGCGCCTGGCAAAGGCGGCCGCGGTGGAGCCGGTGCCCGAGCGCTCTCCGGGCGTTGGCGCCGGGGCGCGGCGCTTCCGGTCGACGACGCCGGGGCTTGTCACGCGCTCGGTCGCGCGGCCCGAGGGCGTGCGGCTGGTCGAGCGCGTGCAGGGCATCGCGGGGGACGATCTGCCGACTGCGGCGCAGGCGCAGGTGCTTCAGGCGCTGCGCCGTGCGCTGGCGATCGCGCTGAGCCTGGGCGAGGTGTTTCAGGAGGTCACCGGACTGGCGGAACTGAAGAAGGCGAACCTCGAGGCGCGCCTGCCGCAAAACCGCGCGGCCGAGTTCGGCGAGTTACTGGCGGCCGAGGCGCTTTCGGTGCTGTCGGTCTTTGCCAATGCCACGGCCTTCCTTCTGGCGCCGCAGGCCGGGCCGGAGGTGGCCGAGATCGGGGATGTCGAGGAGGTCCTGACCGACAACGCCCCGCTTGCGCTGCAAGGCGCGCTGTGGGAGCTGGATCAGGACATCGCGCTTTGGGCCGAGGACGATGCCCGGCTGATCGCGGTGGTTCTGGCCTATGCCGAGCAGCTTATGGAAAAGGTGCGCCTGCGCGCCGAGACGGCACCGCGCCTGGGGGCCTTTACCGGGGCCGCCTGGCGGATCGAGGCCGACGATCTGCCGATCACGGGGTTCCAGCCCGCACGCAAGGTGCGCGGCACCACGCTGAGCATGGCGTTCAAGAAACCGCATGAGGTGGTGGGCAACCATATCGCCAAGTATCAGGCGATGCGGCTAGCCAAGATGCTCATGGCCTATGATTTCGAACGCAAGCTCAATCCCTTTGCCGAACTGGGCGGGTTCATCTTCACCTTCATGGGCGACGGCAAGCCCGGCACGGGCAAGACCACGCTGATCCAGATGATGGCGGGGCTTCTGAACGACTATTGCAAGGTGGCGGGCTATCCGTTCCGCTATCAGAACCTGTCGATCGACAATGTAGACAGCTATCAGGGCAAGTCGGGGCAGAACGCCAAGGCCTTCATCCAGAACGTGATGGACCCCGCGGTGATCGGCTTTGGCACGGTCGACGATATCGACCAGATCGCGGGCAAGCGGGGCGACCGGCAAAGCTCGGCCGGGCAGCAGGAGATCACCGCCGTGCTGATGGAGGCCTTTGCCGGGGCCAATACCGTGGTGCGCGGCAACTGCACCTTCGGGATGTTCTCGAACTATCCCGAGAACGTGGACGATGCGCTGCGCCAGCGGGCGGGCGCGCGCTTCCTTGTGGACGGGCCGCAAACGCGCGAGGATTACATCGATATTCTTGCCCTGCTTTTGGGCAAGAAGCACGACATCCCGCTTGGCGATCACGATCTTTTCGCCGCGCAAGAGATCCAGCGCGCCGTGGCCGCAAGCTTCGAGGGGCATTCGGTGCCGCATGAGGCGGGGCTGAAAACCGTCTGGGCCGAGGTCGAGGCGCGCATCGGTGCGCTGGATACGCTGGCCAAGCTTGGCGCCTATCTCAAGGCGATCCAGGAGGCCGACGCGCGCTTCACCGGCCGCGCGATCAAGAACATCACCGATGCCGTCAAGGTGCGGGCGATGGATTTCGAACTGCCCGACGCATGGATGGAAGACCCAGAGCTGTTCCTGTTCAGGGATTATGACACCAAGTCGGCCATGATCGCGGAACTGCGCCGGCCGATCACCGTGGACATGGTGGTGCAAGAGATCAACCGCTATGCCGACAGCGAATTCCGTTATGCCGACAAGTCCGACGAGGTGGCGATCGACACCATGGTGCGTGACATGGAACGCGCCGAGGAGGCCAAGCGCCGGTATCTGAAGGGGCGCGGCGCATGATCTCTCCCGTTGCCACCATAGGAACGGTTCTTAGTGGCGTCATGCTCTTCATGCTGCTGCCGTTATTGGCGCGCGCGGGCAGTCGTCCCATGTTTCTGCTGCTCTTTGTCCTGTCGATGCCGTTCTGCTTCGCGGTGGGCAGAGGGCTTGCCAATCTTGCCGGGGCGGTGATCTGGCTTGATTGGGTGCCGGCGGGGCCCGTCTGGGCAGGTGGCTTGCCGGTGCGCGCGGCGGATGGGGTGGTCTTCGCGCTGTTTACCGCGCTGGCCGTTACCATGACATTTGTGGTCCGGAAGGCGCGGCCATGAGGCGTTTGATCGAAAAAGGTCTGATGTTTGGCAACCTGGTGCGGGTGGACAGCCCGGCGCTGGTCGAACGCTATAACCGGGCGCTGGAGCATCTGACAGGCAAACGCACCGCGATGAGCGATTTCCACATCGACATCTCGGGCTATTCGCCCGAGCTTGGCGATGAGCTTGGCGATCACCTCTATCTCAATCCCAACGGTTGCAACCGGCAGTTCATCCTGCTCAGCACCGACCAGAAGGATGCGCCGCTTCTCAATGCCAAGTTCTCGACCTCGCGCACGATCCTGCGGCGCTTCATCGAAGAGAACGAGGCGCAGCTTTTCAGCCTGACCGCCCGCGACGCGGTGGCAGGGGAGCTTGAGAATTCGGTGTTCGAGATCAGCGCGCCTTACCGGCTTCTGGATATCCGGCATATCACCGTCGTGGCCGATACCACCGGGAACCACGTTGCCGAGGCCGGGAGGTTGGGGGGGCTGATCGAACGGTTTCGGACCGAGCCGGATGCCTGGTGGGACGACGTGCTGATCGCCGAGATGATTGAGCTGGCACGGAAAACCGGCGATGTGACGCGCAACCCGGTGCAGCTTCGCTCCACCGCATTCGAGACGCCCGATTTCTGGACCGCGCATTTTGGGGGCATCTACATCTTCCGCTCGGTCGAGCATCCCGCCGCGATCGTGATGGGCGACCGCGAGGCGCTTGGCGCCCTGCCGATCCGGCATGTCTTCTCGGCTGCGCAGCGCAACGAGATCGCGAAATTTCTGGAGCTGAACGGGCTGGCGGAACCGATCGTCAGCGCGCGCGGCGCCGATTCTGCGGGAATCCTGCGCCAGAAGATGGACTTCATCCTTGTCGAGGCGGCCGCACGCCTTGGCCTTGAGGCCGGAAGCGGTTCGCGCCGCGAGCTGCGCGCGGTGGCGCAACGGCTGGGGGGCGCGTTACCCGAAGAGTTCCAGGGCCTCGCGGCGCTCTTGCGGTGGGTCGAGGCCGATGGCCGCTGGCCGCGCATCGACAGCCGCCACCCGTCCTATTTCTACACGCTGCGCGCCACGCAGGGGCCGCTGCGCGATCTGGTCAACATGCTTCTGGCCGAGCTGTCGCCGCTGGATGTGCGGCAGCTGTTCATCTGCCACAAGGAACTTTTCTATCGCCTCTACGCCACCTGGCCCGAGGCGAAACGGGCCTATGTGGCCAATTTCCTTGAAAAAGAGTATCAGATCGACAAGGCCGGTGCGCGTGCGGCCCTGTTCGGGGCCGAACCCGACATGGCGGGCGGGGATGCCACCGGCGGCGCGCGCGACATTGTCGATCTGGTCGGGCCCTGGGGCGCGGTGCTGAGAGGAAAGTCATGATTGCCTTTTTGCGTTTGGCGGTATTCGGCCTTGTCGGGCTGACGGTGCTTTATGTCCTGCTGTCGATCTATTCGCGCTCGTTGCGGCGCGAGGGGCTGGAAAAGGAATGGGACGCCAATCCCCCCGCCGATGCCACGCCCGAAGCGCGCGACGCCTGGATCGAGGAGGGCATGGCCGCCTATCAAAAAAGCCTGCGGCGCAAGCTGATCTGGCTGGTCTATGTCATTCCGGTCGTGGTGATCGGAGTATTGCTTTATCTTGTCAACTACGCATGAGGCGGCGATGAAATATGTGAAATGGACGGTCCTTGCGCTGCTGGCGCTGATCGTGTTCGGCTTTCTTCACTACACGCTGCCGCAGCATGATGTCGTGCGCGTGGTGAACACCTATCAGGAACGGCAGGACCTGAACGACTGGACGCGGATCTTCTGGTCAAGCCCGGACGATCAGTCCGGCACGCTGAGCAACCGCGATGTGCAGTTCATCCAGACGATCACCACCGACAGCAAGCCGATGGTCTATCGCAACGAGGATACGGGCTGGTCCTGGCCGCCCTATTTCAAGTTCGATACCGCCGGGCTTCAGACCGAGGCGGACGATCTGCGCTCGACCCGCGAGGCGCCGAAATGGGCGGTGGTCACGCATTACGGCTGGCGCAACGAGCTGATCTCGATCTTTCCCAACGCGGTTGCGATCCGCCCGGTCGAGGGGCCGGACGTGCGGATCATCCCCTGGGTCAACATCGTCATCCTGACCTTCCTTCTGGCCATCCTCCTGACGATCCGGGCCATGTGGCGGCAGTTCCGCGAACGCTCGATTGACCCGGTGCTCGAGGATGTGGGCGAGGCCTGGGACGGTGTCGAGGAACGCGCGGACGCGGCCGGCGATCGTGCGCGCGGCCTGTGGGGGCGCTTTACCGCCTGGCTGGGCACCTGGCGGGGCATGCCGCGCAAATAGCGCGCGGCCGCCGGGCTATTCGCCGTAGGGAATCCAGATGTTCTTGACCTGACAGGCGCGCGCCAGAAAATCGCGCCCCTGTCCCTGGGGGCCGCGCCAGTCGCGGTTGCTCAGGGTCCAGACGGCTTTCAGGTTGCCCGCGCTTTCGGTTTCCATCGTGGTGGCGTCGGTGCCGCAATACCACATGGCGTCCACATCGTCGTGCCGGGCCAGAACCTTGCACAGATCGTCGCGGTCGCCGGTCACGATATTGACCACGCCGCCCGGAAGATCGGAGGTGTCGAAGACCTGATAAAGGTCGGTCGCCGCGAGCGGCATGGATTGCGCGGGGACCGCGACCACGCGGTTGCCCATGGCAATGGCGGGCAGCACCAGAGACGCGAAGCCCAGAAGCGGGGCCGCATCGGGGCAGCCGATCCCGATCACGCCCCAGGGCTCGTTCATCGCCAGCGTGACGTTGTTTGACCGGGTGGCATGCACGGCGCCGTCGAACTTGTCGGCCTGGGCGGCATACCAGAAGGCGCGCCTAAGGGTGGCCTCGACCTCGGCCGGGTCATGCCCGGCCGATTTCAGCCGCGCCTCGAACTCGGCGGCGCGGGCCGACAGGTTCTCGGCGATATAGTAAAGCACCTGCGCGCGGTTGTGGCCCGTGGCCTTGCCCCAGCCGCCGGCCTTCTGCGCCGCCTCGACCGCGTTGCGGATATCCTTGCGGTTGCCAAGGGGGGCCAGCCCGATTTCGCGCCCCTTGTGGGTTATGGCGTAGGAATACCCGCCATCCGGCCGTTTCTGCGCGCCGCCGATATAGAGCTTCGCGGTGCGGTCGATCGGAGGGGCCCCCTTTCCGGCAGGGGGCTGGCCCGGCACCGGCGCGGCATCGAGCCGCCCCGGCGCCGCCTCGGCCTTCGGCCTTGGGGAAGGGGTGTGCAGATAGGCCGCCATCCCTTCACGCCCGCCTTCGCGGCCGAAGCCGCTTTCACGCATGCCGCCGAAGCCCGCGCCCGCGTCGAAGACATTGGTGCAGTTGATCCAGACCACGCCCGCGCGGACCTTCGCGGCGATATCGGTGGCCAGCGTGATGTTCTCCGACCAGATCGAGGCGGAAAGGCCGTAGCGGGTGTTGTTGGCCAGCTCGATCGCCTCGTCCGGGGTGCGGAAGGGGGTGAGGGTTGCCACCGGGCCGAAGATCTCTTCGACCATCGCGGGGTTGGCGGGCTGCGCATCGGCCAGAAAGCCCGGCGCATGGAAGGCGCCGCGCGCGGGCAACTGGCATTCGGCCTGCACGAGCCGCGCGCCCGCCGCCTGTCCCCTGGCTACCAGATCGCGGATACGCGCAAGCTGGACCGGGTGGACCACCGCGCCGATATCGGTGGATTTGTCCAGGGGATCGCCCACCCGCAGCCGTGCCATCCGTGCCGTCAGCCGGGCGGTGAAATCCTGCGCCACCGCCTCTGCCACCAGAATGCGCGAGCCCGCGCAGCAGACCTCGCCCTGATTGAACCAGATCGCATCCACCACGCCCTCTGCGGCGGCATCCAGATCCGCATCGGCAAAGACCACGAAGGGCGACTTGCCGCCCAGTTCCAGCGTCAGCGCCTTGCCCGAGCCCGCGGTGGCGCGCCGGATCAGCCGGCCAACCTCGGTCGAGCCGGTGAAGGCGATCTTGTCGACCCCGGCGGCCACGAGGTGGCGCCCGGTTTCGCCATCCCCGGTGACGATGTTCACCACGCCTTTCGGCAGGCCGATCTCGGCGCAGATCTCGGCGAAGGCAAGCGCGCTTAGCGGCGTGTATTCGGCGGGTTTCAGCACGACCGTATTGCCCGCGGCAAGGGCCGGGGCGATCTTCCAGGCCAGCATCAGCAGCGGAAAGTTCCACGGGATGATCTGGCCGCAGACGCCGTGAGCGACCTGGCCGGGAAATTCGTCGGCCAGGATCTCGGCCCATCCGGCATGGTGGTAGAAATGGCGGATCACCAGGGGCAAGTCGATGTCGCGCGCCTCGCGGATCGGCTTGCCGTTGTCCAGCACCTCCAGAACCGCAAGGAAGCGTTCGCGCTTCTGGATATGGCGGGCGATCGCGTAAAGCCACCGGGCGCGTTCATGGCCGGGCAGGGCGGCCCAGCCGGGCTGGGCCTTGCGCGCGGCGGCCACCGCGGCGGCCACGTCTTCGGCCGTGCCCTGGCTGGCATGGCCCAGCACCTCTTCGGTGGCGGGGTTGCGGGTCTCGAAGGTCTGGCCGGGGGCGGTGAAGGCGCCGTTGATGAAATGCCCGAACCGGGCGCGGTCGCGCAGCCATGCGCGCACCTCGTCGCTGGCTTCGGGGGCGGGGCCGTAATCCATCGTGCTGAGTATCTCTTTCACGGTCGGCATCTCATTCCTCAGGCAAGCGCGTGGCGCGACGAGGACGCATAGCGCCCGGTGACATGGTGTTCGAGCTGGCGTTCGATATCGCCCAGCATCGACGAGGCGCCAAGGCGGAACAGGTCGGGGCGCAGCCAGTCGGTGCCCAGTTCTTCCTTCATCAGGATCTGCCAGGCAAGCGCGTCCTTGGCGGTCTTCATGCCGCCTGCGGGCTTGAAGCCCACGCGAAAGCCGGTGCGCGCGCCAAAATCGCGCAGCGCCCGCAGCATCACGAGCGAGACCGGCAGCGTGGCGTTGACGCCTTCCTTCCCGGTCGAGGTCTTGATGAAATCGGCACCCGCCTGCATGGCCACCATGCTGGCCTTGTAGACATTGCGCAGCGTCTTCAGATCGCCCGTCGCAAGGATCGCCTTCATATGCGCCGCGCCGCAGGCCGCGCGCATTGCCGCGATTTCGTCGTAAAGCGCGCTCCAGTCTGCGGCCAGGACATGGGCGCGGGTGATGACGATGTCGATTTCATCGGCGCCCTGATCGACGGCATAGCGGATTTCGGCCAGGCGCAGATCAAGCGGCATGAGCCCGGCGGGAAAGCCCGTGGCGACCGAGGCGACGGGGATGCCGCTGCCTTCAAGCGCGCGTACGGCCGCGGCCACCATCGTGGGATAGACGCAGACCGCGCCGGTGTGCAGCGCCTCCAGCCCGAGCTCTTCAAGGATATGATCGGCCAGCGGCGCGCGCGCCTTGGCGCAAAGCCGGGCCACACGGTTTTCGGTATCGTCCCCGGCCAGCGTGGTCAGGTCCATGCAGCGGATGGCATTCACCAGCCAGGCCGCCTGCCATTCCTTCTTGAGGCTGCGCCGGGTGGTCAGCGTGGCCGCGCGGCGTTCGGCCGCCGGGGTGTTCACCGCGATCCGGTCGAACCAGTCGATCGCAAGCGGAACGCCGGCATTGCGGGGCGCATGCGCGGACGGGTCGGGGCGCGGGGCCGGGGCGTTCTGCATGAAAGCTCTCTGATCTGGGGGCCGCATGGGCGGGCCGTGTCATCCGAGGCTAGCGAATGGCGGCGCGCGCTTCAACGGCCCTGCGCGCCGCGCGGCCGCAAAGGGGCCCCCGCCGGCAAAAAGCCCCGCCACAGGGGCGGGGCTTTGCGATCTCGTCCTGCTGGCCGCGGGCCGGTTCAGGCGTTGGCGGCGCGGATCTGCTCGGCCGCGTCCTTGTTGAAGGCGACCTCCTTGTCCTCGAGAAGCTGGTCAAGCTCTCCCGAGAGGGTCATCTCGGTCACGATATCGCAGCCGCCGACGAATTCGCCCTTGACGTAGAGCTGCGGGATCGTGGGCCAGTCCGAATAGTCCTTGATCGCCTGGCGGATGTCCTGATCCGCCAGCACGTTCACGTCCTTGTAGGTGACGCCCATGAAGTTCAGCACCCCCGCCACGCGCGAGGAGAACCCGCATTGCGGCATTTCCTTCGTGCCCTTCATGAAAAGCACGACATCATTGGAGGTGATGGTTTCCTTGATCTGGTCGATGGCAGTCATCTGATATGTCCTTGTTCGCTGCGGATCGCTGTCCTGTTGCAGTCATCGCGTGATGCGCTCATTGACCAAAGTCAGGCCCGGTTCACTCGGGCGCCTTGGTCGTCAGTGCAAGCGCGTGTAGTGCCCCGTCGGGGCCGTCCATCGCCCCCTTCAGCGCGGCGTAGACGGCGCGTTGCTGCTGCACGCGGTTCATTCCCTTGAACGAGGCATCGACCACTTCGGCTGCCCAGTGGTTCCCGTCGCCCGCAAGATCGGTGATGGTGATCTCTGCGTCCGGAAACCGGGCGCGGATCAGGGCTTCGATGTCATGGGCTTCCATCGGCATATGCGGCTCCTTCTCGTTCCTTGGAAATCTAGGTCGGCTCTGGCCTGCCCGCAAGGGCCGATGGCCCGTGCGGGGGTGTGCCGGACGGGGGCGGCCCGTGCCCCCGGCCCGTGTGCTCAGCCCTCGATCGCGTCGGCAAAGGCGCCGCGATAAAGCGCGCTTAACTCGGCAAGGGGGGCGGATGCGTCCCCGAACGTGACCGTGTTGCCGCCAAAGTGCCCCACGCGCGCCACCGGCACGTCCGCCGCCCCGGCGGCAGCTTCCAGCGCCGCAGCCCCGGCCGCATCGCAGGCGACCAGATAGCGGGCCTGATCTTCGCCGAACAGCGTGGCGATGTCGCCTGTGTCCAGCTTCAGGCCAAGGCCCGCGGCCTCGGCCATCTCGAAGGCGGCAAGGGCAAGGCCGCCATCGGAGAGGTCGTTCGCGGCGCGCAGCAGGGCGCGGTTGGCGCGCAGGAATTCGCCGTGCCGCCGCTCGGTGTCCAGATCGACATGGGGGGCGTCGCCTGCCTCGATGGCGAAGGCCTCGCAGGCCAGGGCCGACTGGCCCAGATGCCCCTCGGTTCTGCCGATCACAAGGGCGATGTCGCCCTCGGCCGGCTGGCCCGCGATCATCTCGTCCAGCGTGGCCAGAAGGCCGACCGCGCCGATCGTCGGCGTGGGCAGGATGCCGGTGCCGTCGGTTTCGTTGTAAAGCGAGACGTTGCCCGAAACGATGGGGAAATCGAGCGCGCGGCAGGCCTCCCCGATGCCTTTGATGGCGCCGACGAACTGGCCCATGATCTCGGGCTTTTCGGGATTGCCGAAGTTCAGGTTGTCGGTGGTGGCCAGCGGCAGGGCGCCGACGGCGCATAGGTTCCGATAGGCCTCGGCCACGGCCTGCTTGCCGCCCTCATAGGGGTTGGCCTTGACGTAGCGCGGGGTCACATCCGAGGTGAAGGCAAGCGCCTTTTGGGTGCCGTGCACGCGCACTACACCCGCGCCCAGACCGGGGCGGCGCACGGTGTCGGCCATGACCTGCGTGTCGTATTGCTGCCAGACCCAGGCCTTGTGCGCATGGTTGGGTGAACCGATCAGCGCCTTCAGCGCCTCGATCGGGCCGATGGCGGGCAGGGCGGGCATCGCGGCGGGGGCAGGGGTCTCTACCCAGGGCCGGTCATATTCCGGTGCGCTGGAGCTGAGCTTGGACAGCGGCAGATCGGCCTTCACCTCGTTGCCGTGCAGGATCAGGAAACGGTCCTCGGCGATGGTTTCGCCGACGATGGCGAAATCGAGATCCCATTTCTCGAAGATCGCCCGCGCCTCGGCCTCTTTCTCGGGCTTGAGCACCATGAGCATGCGCTCCTGGCTTTCGGACAGCATCATCTCATAGGCGGTCATGTTGGCTTCGCGCTGCGGCACGGCGTCCAGCACCAGTTGGATGCCCAGATGCCCCTTGTCGCCCATTTCCACCGCCGAGCAGGTCAGCCCTGCCGCGCCCATGTCCTGGATCGAGATCACCGAATCCGAGGCCATCAGCTCAAGGCAGGCCTCGAGCAGGCATTTCTCGGTGAAGGGGTCGCCGACCTGAACGGTAGGGCGCTTTTCCTCGATCGTGTCGTCGAATTCGGCCGAGGCCATTGTGGCGCCGCCCACGCCGTCGCGGCCGGTCTTGGCGCCCAGATAGACGACGGGCATGCCCACGCCCGAGGCGGCGGAATAGAAGATCCTGTCGCTGTCGGCCAGACCGGCAGCGAAGGCGTTCACAAGGCAGTTGCCGTTATAGGCGGCGTGGAAACGCACCTCGCCGCCCACATTCGGCACGCCGAAGGCGTTGCCATAGGCGCCGATCCCCTCGACCACGCCCTTGACCAGATGCGCGGTCTTGGGATGCGAGGGCAGGCCGAAGCTGAGCGCGTCCATCGCCGCGATCGGGCGCGCGCCCATGGTGAAGACATCGCGCAGGATGCCGCCCACGCCGGTCGCGGCGCCCTGATGCGGCTCGATATAGCTGGGGTGGTTGTGGCTTTCCATCTTGAAGACCACCGCCTGCCCGTCGCCGATATCCACCACGCCCGCGTTTTCGCCGGGGCCGCAGATCACCTGCGGGCCGGTGGTGTGCAGCGTGCGCAGCCATTTCTTCGACGACTTGTAGGAGCAATGCTCGTTCCACATGGCCGAAAAGATGCCAAGCTCGGTGAAGGTCGGTTCGCGCCCGATGATTTCGAGGATGCGCTCATATTCGTCGGGCTTCAGGCCGTGGGCGGCAATCAGCTCGGGCGTGATCTTCGGCTCTTCCATCGGGCGACTCCTGGCATGATCTGCCCGGGTATTAGTGCAGGGTGCCGCGTGGTGGAAGGCCGATTTGCCGAACAGGACCCCGAATTCTGATGTGAAGGCGCCGGATTCTGCCGCAAACGAAAAAAAAGGCCGAGACAAAGCTCGGCCATAGTCCAACAGGGAGGTAGAAAGTGATGAGACCGAAGTCGATCACCACCTTCGCTGACCGATTTATGGGCAGTTTGCGAACCATTCAAGAAGAATCATGCTGCGGATGCAACATGTCCGCTATGCGTTGCGGGAATGCCTCAACTCAATCACTGGTTGTTTCGTCGGACTGCTGCCGGCGATAGGCCATGATTTCCTCTTGCACGAAGTCGCGGAAGGCCGCGACACGGCGCGAGGGGCGCAACTCTTCGGGATAGGCCAGGAACACCGGAACCTCGACCGATTCAATCTCGGGCAGGACGCGTTCCAGCGTGGGGAAATCCTGCGTCAGGTAGTCGGGCAGAACGCCGACGCCCAGATGATTCACCACCCCCTGCAAGACGCCGAAGTAATTGTTGACCTTCAGCGTTGAGCGCACGTCATAGCTCAGCAGATGCTGGATGAGGGCGGCCCCCGGTTCGACCTGCGGGGTCGAGGGATTTTGGCAGATCAGCCGGTGCTTGCGCAGATCCTCCAGCGTGTCGAGCCGCCCGGTCCGCGCGATGTATTCGGGGCTTGCGTAAAGCCGCATGCGGATGTTGAGCAGCCGCTTGCGGATCAGGTCCGCCTGGCTTGGCTCTTTCATGCGGATGGCGACATCGGCCTCGCGCATCGGCAGGTCCAGGACGCGCTCTTCCAGCATCAGGTCGATATTGAGATCGGGATACCGCTCGTAAAGCTTGCCCAGCCGGGGCGCGAGCCAGAGCGTGCCGAACCCCGTGGTCGTGGTGACCTTGAGTTCGCCGAATACCTCTTCCTCGCTGTCGCGGATGCGCGCGGCCGCGGCATCGAGCTTCTTGGCCATGGTCGAGGTGGCATCGAACAGAAGTTCCCCCTGTTCGGTCAGAATCAGTCCGCGGGCATGGCGGTGGAAAAGGGTGGTGCCCAGTGATTCCTCAAGCGCGCGAATCTGCCGGCTGACGGCGGATTGCGACAGATGCAGGGAATCGCCTGCATGGGTCAGCGAACCTGCATCCGCGACCGCGTGAAATATTCTGAGCTTGTCCCAGTCCATCTTGAACACTTTCTAAAATCACCAACCTCACACGCGCACGATTTCTACAGAAGTTCTGTAAACTAAACAAACACGAACGCCCCAAAATTTCCCTTTCTAGGTCAGTATTTTTGACCTACCATGGTGTTATGCCTTTTGAGCAAGGGGGGTGCACAATGGGTAAGCAGGAAATATCTCTCTCGGACCGGTTCGATCTGTCCAGAAGCCCGGTGCTGCTGAATGGAACGCAGGCGCTTGTGCGGCTGATGCTGGCGCAGGCGGCGCGCGATGCGGCGGCGGGGCTGAACACCGCGGGCTATGTGACGGGGTATCGCGGCTCTCCTCTGGGGGGTGTCGATATCCAGATGATGCGGGCCCAAAAGGTGCTTGAGGCCGCGAATGTGCTGTTCCAGCCGGGCCTGAACGAGGATCTGGCCGCGACCGCGATCTGGGGCAGCCAGCAGGCCGAGCTGCGCGGCGAGGGCAAGCATGACGGCGTCTTCGCGCTCTGGTATGGCAAGGGGCCGGGGGTCGACCGCTCGGGCGATGTGATGCGCCACGCCAACATGGCCGGATCGTCCGCGCATGGCGGTGTCCTCATGGCGATGGGCGACGATCACACCGGCGAAAGCTCCACCGTGCTGCATCAGTCGGACTGGGCGATGGTGGATGCCTATATCCCCGTTCTCTCCCCCGCGGGCGTTCAGGAGATTCTGGATTTCGGGCTTTACGGCTATGCGCTGAGCCGGTTTGCCGGTGTCTGGGTCGGGCTGAAGACGATGAAGGATACCGTCGAGGCGACGGCCGTCGTGGATGGCGATCCGTTCCGCATGACATTCGTGACGCCCGAGTTCAGGATGCCCGAGGGCGGGCTGAACATCCGGCTGGGCGACACCCCCGTCGCGCAGGAAGCGCGGATGATCGACTACAAGCGCTTCGCCGCCGAGGCCTTTGCGCGCGCCAACAAGGTCGACAAGCGTGTTCACGGGCGCCCCGGCGCCAAGATCGGTTTCGTGGCCGCGGGCAAGAACTGGCTGGATCTGGTTCATGCGCTCAGCCTGCTGGGGATCGACGGCCTCGAGGCCGAACGCCTGGGCATCACCACCTGGAAGGTGGCGCAGACCTTCCCGATGGACATGAAGTCGTTCAACGAATGGGCCGAGGGGCTGGAACTGATCGTCGTGGTCGAGGAAAAGCGCAAGCTGATCGAGGTGCAGGTCAAGGAGGCGATCTTCGACAACCGCCGGGGCCGCCGCGTGCTGGGCTGGAAGCACGACCGCACCGGGGAAGAGCTGTTCCCCACCCGCTTCGCGCTTGATCCGATGGCCATCGCGGAAAAGCTGGGCCAGATCCTGAACGAGGAAGGCCGCGCGACCGACAGCGTGCAGGCAGGCCTTGCCCGCATCGCCGAGGCGCGGCGGGCCGACAACGCCCCCGAGATCGCAACGCGCACGCCCTGGTTCTGCTCGGGCTGCCCGCACAACACCTCGACCCGGGTGCCCGACGGCAGCCGCGCCTATGCCGGTATCGGCTGCCACTACATGGTGCAGTGGATGGGGCGCGAAACCACCGGCTTCACACAGATGGGCGGCGAGGGCGCCAACTGGGTCGGCGAGGCGCCGTTCTCGAAGCGCGCGCATGTGTTCCAAAACCTCGGGGACGGCACCTATAACCACTCGGGTTCGCTGGCGATCCGGGCGGCCTTGGCGGCCGGGACCAACATCACCTACAAGATCCTGTTCAACGACGCCGTCGCCATGACCGGCGGACAGGCGAACGAAGGCGGGCTGACCGCGCCGCAGATCGTGCGCGAGATCCAGGCCATGGGCGTGGCGCCGATCGTCGTGGTCTATGACGAAAAGGAAGAGATCGACCTGTCCGCCTTCCCCGCCGGGGTCGAGAAGGTCGAGCGCGCGGCGCTGATGCCGGTGCAGGACCGGCTGGCAAAGACGCCCGGCGTTTCGGCCATCGTCTATGTGCAGACCTGCGCGGCCGAAAAGCGCCGCCGCCGCAAGCGCGGCGCCTTTCCCGATCCGGACCGCCGCGTGTTCATCAACACCGATGTCTGCGAAGGCTGCGGCGATTGCGGGGTGCAGTCGAACTGCGTCTCGATCGTGCCGGTGGAAACCGAATTCGGCACCAGGCGCGCCATCGACCAGTCAAGCTGCAACAAGGATTTCAGCTGCCTCAAGGGGTTTTGCCCGTCCTTCGTGACGCTTTCGGGGGCGAAGGTGAAAAAGGCCGCGACGGCGGAATTCACCATGCCCGACCTGCCCGATCCCGCGCTGCCCGCGATCGGCGGAACGCATAACATCGTCATCACCGGCGTGGGCGGCACGGGGGTCGTGACCGTCGGGGCGGTGCTGGCGATGGCCGCGCATCTTGATGGCAAGGGCGCGGGCATGATGGAGATGGCCGGCCTTGCCCAGAAGGGCGGCGCGGTGCATATCCACCTGCGCCTTGCCGAACGCCCCGAAGATATCAGCGCCATCCGCGTGGCCGTGGGCGAGGCCGATTGCGTCATCGGGGGCGATCTGGTGGTGACGGCCGGGGCGAAGACGCTTGGGCTGATGTCGAAGGGCCGCACCGCGGCCGTGGTGAACCGGCACGAGATCGTTACCGGCGAATTCACCCGCAACCGCG
Organism: Rhodobacter maritimus; assembly: GCF_058747975.1. NCBI lineage: Bacteria > Pseudomonadati > Pseudomonadota > Alphaproteobacteria > Rhodobacterales > Rhodobacter > Rhodobacter maritimus. Next base: position 532,396 of record NZ_CM179095.1, read on the forward strand.
ATTTCCACCTGCCTGCCGACCAACTGCGACTCTCGCTCGAGGCGCGGCTGGGGGATCGGGTGTCCTTCTTCGACGCGACAGAGCTGTGCCGCCGGATCCTTGGGGATTCGATCTATTCGAACATGGCGGTTCTTGGCGCAGCCTGGCAGCAGGGCCGGATCCCGCTGCACCGCGCCGCCATCCTGCGCGCGATCGAGCTGAACGGGGCGGGGGTCGAGGCCAATATCCGGGCCTTCGATCTGGGCCGTTGGGCTGCCGCCATGCCGGACGCCGCCGCCGGGGTTCTGGCCCCCGCGGCCCCGCCCGCGCCAGAGGCTGATCCCGCTCTTGCGCGGGCCGCGCATCTGGAGGTCTACCAGAATGCGGCGCTTGCGCGGCGCTACCGCGATCTGGTGGCCCGCGCGCCCGAAGGGCTGCGCGACGCGGTTGCGAAGGGTTATCACAAGCTGCTGGCCTACAAGGACGAATACGAGGTTGCGCGGATGCATCTCGACAGCGCGGAAAAGGCGCGGGCCGAGTTCGACGGCGATTTCCGCATGTCCTTCCACCTTGCCCCGCCGATCCTTGGCGGCACAACGCCCGACGGGCGGCCGAAAAAGCGTGAATTCGGCCCCTGGATCCTGCCGGTCTTTCGCCTTCTGGCACGCCTGAAGGGGCTGCGCGGCACGCCCTTCGACCCCTTCGCCCGCAGCGCCGAACGGCGCACCGAGCGCGCGCTGATCGCGGAATACGAGTCCGACATGGCCCGGATCCTGCCCGCTGTGACCTCGGCCACGCTCGATATCGCGCGCGAACTGGCCGAGCTGCCCCTGACGATCCGGGGCTTCGGCCCGGTCAAGGAGGCCGCCGTCAAGGCCGCCGCCCTGCGGCGCGAGGAATTGCTGGCCGCGTTCCGCTCGGGCGGGGCACCCGAACGCATGGCGGCCGAGTGATATTCGGAGATTTATTTCCGCCGCAATGCAGCTTATGACAGGGCACCCCCCGCGCGGATCCGCGCGGGGGCTTTCATCCTGAGGGCAGGGGACAGTCATGGCGATTGGGGTTTTCGACTCGGGCCTGGGCGGGCTTACGGTATATGATGCGCTGGTCAGGCGGCTGCCCGACACGGCCTTCGTCTATTACGGCGACAACGCGCACGCCCCCTATGGCGTGCGCGATGCCGAGGACATCTTCCAGCTGACCTGCCGGGGGGTTGAACGGCTTTGGCAGGAGGGTTGCGATCTGGTTATCCTTGCCTGCAACACGGCCTCGGCCGCGGCGCTCAAGCGGATGCAGGAAACCTGGGTGCCGCCGGAAAAGCGGGTTCTGGGCGTCTTCGTGCCGCTGATCGAGGCGCTGACCGAACGGCAATGGGGCGACAACTCTCCGCCGCGCGAGGTGGCGGTGAAACATGTGGCGCTGTTTGCGACGCCCGCCACCGTGGCCAGCCGCGCCTTCCAGCGTGAACTGGCCTTCCGCGCGATCGGCGTCGATGTCGAGGCGCAGCCCTGCGGCGGCGTGGTCGACGCGATCGAGATGGGCGACGAGATCCTGGCCGAGGCGCTGGTCAAAAGCCATGTCGAGGCGCTCAAGCGCCGGATGCCGCATCCGCAGGCCGCCGTGCTGGGCTGCACGCATTACCCGCTGATGCAGCAGGTCTTCCAGGAGGCGCTTGGCCCGGATGTCACGGTCTACAGCCAGGCCAACCTGGTGGCCGAAAGCCTTGCCGACTATCTTGGGCGGCGTCCCGAATTCGTCGGCTCGGGTACGGAATCGAAATGCCTCACCTCGGGCAATCCGGCCTCTGTCTCGGCCAAGGCGACGCAGTTCCTGCGCCGTCCGGTCCGTTTCGAAGCCGCCTGACCCCGACCGATACCCGCAAGGAGACCGCCATGACGCAAAACATCGCCATTCTCGGTGCATCGGGCTATACCGGCGCAGAGCTTGTCCGCCTGATCGCCACGCATCCCTCGATGCGCATCGTCGCGCTTTCGGGCGACCGCAAGGCGGGCATGAGCATGGGCGAGGTCTTCCCGCATCTGCGCCATCTTGACCTGCCCGACCTGGTCAAGATCGAGGAGATCGACTTTTCCGGCATCGATCTGGCCTTTTGCGCGCTGCCGCACGCGACCTCGCAGGCGGTGATCGCCGGGCTGCCGCGCAACCTGAAGATCGTGGACCTTTCGGCCGATTTCCGTCTGCACGATCCGGCGGAATACGAAAAATGGTATGGCAAGCCGCATTCTGCGGTCGAGATCCAGAAAGAGGCCGTCTATGGCCTGACCGAATTCTACCGCGCGCAGATTCGCGCCGCCCGGCTGGTGGCTGGCACCGGTTGCAATGCCGCGGCCGGTCAATATGCCATCCGGCCGCTGATCGAGGCCGGGGTGATCGACCTTGACGAGATTGTGATCGACCTGAAGGCCGGTGTCTCGGGCGCGGGGCGCAGCCTCAAGGAAAACCTGCTGCATGCCGAGCTTTCGGGCGGAACCCATCCCTATTCCGCCGGTGGCGCGCACCGTCACCTTGGCGAATTCGATCAGGAATTCAGTGCTTTGGCGGGCCGCCCGGTGCATGTGCAGTTCACCCCCCACCTGCTGCCGTTCAATCGCGGCATCCTGGCGACGGTCTATGTGCGCGGCGATGCGCGGCCCATCCACGACGCATTGGCCGCGCGCTACGCGTCCGAGACCTTCCTCGAGGTGCTACCTTTCGGCGCACTCCCCTCGACACGTTCGATCGCGGGCTCCAATTACGTTCATGTTGGCGTGATCGGCGACCGCCTGCCCGGCCGGGCACTGGTGATCGTCGCGCTCGACAACCTGACCAAGGGCTCTTCGGGGCAGGCGATAGAGAACGCCAACCTGATGCTGGGCCTCGAGGAAACGGCCGGACTGATGCTGGCGCCCGTGTTTCCTTGACTTAGGTCAGTGCGGACCCGGGCGATTTGTCCGAGAAAGCAGCCAGGACACGCAGGAGGACGCGCGATGAAAAGCCTCAAGAAGAAACGCCGTATCCAGGTGCTGCTGGTCACGGCCCTGGCGCTTGTGATCGCAACCGCGATGATCGGCTATGCCATGCGCGACGGGATCAACTTCTTCCGCTCGCCCACGCAGGTTGCCGAAGAGCCCCCGAAACCGGGCGAGACGTTCCGCCTGGGCGGTCTGGTCGAAGAGGGCAGCCTGAAGCGCGGCGAAAGTGAGGTCATCACCTTCAACGTCACCGATGGCGGCGCCGTGGTCCCGGTCCGCTTCGCGGGCGTGCTGCCCGATCTTTTCGGCGAGAACCAGGGCATGATCGGCACCGGCAAGATGGAAGGCGACGTCTTCGTGGCCGAGGAAATCCTTGCCAAGCATGACGAAAGCTACATGCCCAAGGAAGTTGTCGATGCGCTCAAAGAGCAGGGCGTCTATCAGGACCCTAACAGCTGAGCGACCGCCCCCCAAGGGCGGCATTAACCCCCCGTGACGGATTTTCCCCAAACAAGCTTTGGGGAAAATGCCATGAAATCCGTGCAGGACATCGCCCGCGAGATCGTCGCCCGTGAAGGCGGCTATGTGAACGATCCGGACGATCCGGGGGGCGCCACCAAACATGGCGTGACACTTGCAACGATGCGCCGGCTGGGGATCGACCTGAATGGCGACGGGCGCGTTAATGCAACCGATCTGCGCGCGCTGAGCCGCAGCCAGGCCGAACAGATCTTCATCCGCCACTATTTCGAGGCGCCGCGCATCGCCGAACTGCCGCAGGCGATACAGGCCTCGGTCTTCGACATGCTGGTGAATGCGGGCGCCCAGGCGGTGCGCATCCTGCAACGCCTGCTCAACCAGATGGGCCACCGGGTTGCGACCGACGGCATCATCGGCCCGCAAACCATTTCCGCGGCCCATGCCGCACAATCCGCGGCCCCCGGCCATTTCGCCGATGCCTACGGGATCGCCCGGCGCAACTACTACTATGCGCTCGGCGATGCGCGCCCCGCCTCGCGGAAATATGCCCGCACCCGCAAGGGCGGGAAAGGCGGCTGGATCCTCCGCGCCGAGGAATTCATCTCGCCGCGCTTCCATCTCAGCATAGCCGACCACAAGGCGAGGACCGCGGCATGGGGCTGATCGAGAAAGTCGTGGGCAGCGCCGGCGCCACGACCGCGCTCGGCAATGCCGTGGCCGGCGCGGCCGAGGTCTTCATCCCCAATGCCACCAAGAAGATGGAGGCCGCGCATGCCGCCTATGTCGCGGCCCTCGGCGAACACGGGGTCGAGTTCGAGCATGTCCGCGACGGCTGGTTCGACCGCTTCGTGAACGGGCTGAACCGGATGCCCCGGCCGATGCTGGCGCTCGGCACGCTCGGGCTCTTCATCTATGCCATGATAGACCCGGCCAGCTTCGCGCAGCGGATGGTCGGCCTGAACTATGTGCCCGAACCGCTCTGGTGGCTTCTGGGGGCGATCGTCAGCTTCTATTTCGGCGCGCGCGAGGCCCATTACTTTCGCACCCGCCCCGTACTTCCCCCGCCGCCCGCGGCCCCGTCCGAAGACAACCCCGCGCTTGCCGAATGGCAGCAGCAAAACGCAAGCGCATATTCACCAGAGTGAAAATATCCTCGGGGGGAACGTCACCCGGCCCCGTCGAGGGGCCGGATGACGTCGGGGGGCAGACAGCCCCCCGCGCACAGCCCCATCCGCCCGTCTATTCCGCCCGCATCAGCATCCCGTAAAGGTCGCGCGGGTCGTCGGGATCGGCGATCATGTCCAGCTCGTCATAAAGTCCGCTGCCGTGGATCATGCGCAGCACATAGCGCAGCGCCGAGAAATCCTCGACCGCAAAGCCCACGCCGTCGAACAGCGTCACCTGGGCCCCTGATACCCGACCGGGCGCGGCGCCGGTGATGACCTGCCACAGCTCGGTCACCGGATGATCGGCGGGCAGCTGCTGGATCTCGCCCTCGATTCGGGTCTGCGGCGGATATTCCACGAAGATGTCCGAACGATGCAGGATCCCCGGCGCAAGCTCGGTCTTGCCCGGACAATCGCCGCCGATCGCGTTCAGATGGACGCCCGCGCCCACCATGTTGTCGCTCAGGATCGTCGCATATTGCTTGTCCGCGGTGCAGGTGGTGATGATCTGCGCCCCCTCGATCGCCTCTTCGGCGCGTGCGCAGGCCACGACGCGCAGGCCCGTGCCGCGCAGGTTCGCGCGGCATTTCTCGGTCGCGGCCGGATCGACATCCCACAGCCGCACTTCCTTGATGCCGCAGACCGCGCGGAAGGCCAGGGCCTGGAACTCGGATTGTGCGCCGTTGCCGATCATCGCCATGACGCTGGCCCCTTTCGGCGCAAGGTGACGCGCCGCCATGGCCGAGGTGGCCGCGGTGCGCAACGCCGTCAGCACCGTCATTTCCGACAGCAGCAGCGGATAGCCGGTATCGACATCCGCCAGCAGGCCGAAGGCGGTGACGGTCTGCAACCCCTCGCGGGCGTTCTTGGGGTGCCCGTTCACATATTTGAACCCGTAGGTCTCGCCGTCCGAGGTGGGCATCAATTCGATCACCCCGACCTCCGAATGGCTGGCCACGCGCGGGGTCTTGTCGAAATCCGGCCAGCGGCGGAAATCGGCCTCGATCTCGTCGGCAAGCTCGCGCAGCATTCGTTCCAGACCGATCCGGTGGATCAGCCGCATCATGTTGGCCACCGACACGAAGGGCACGAGGGCACGTTGCGAAGGCGCGCTCATCCGAAGCTCCTTGTCGGGCGGTCAAAGACCTTGCGGCCCATCAGGCTGCCGACAAGATCGACCATGAGTTTCGCGGTCCGCCCGCGCTCGTCGAGAAACGGGTTCAGTTCCACAAGGTCGAGCGAGCTGACAAGCCCGCTTTCATGCAGCAGTTCCATCACCAGATGCGCCTCGCGGAAGGTGGTGCCGCCGGGCACCGTGGTGCCGACGGCGGGCGCGATCGCGGGATCGAGGAAATCGACATCGAGCGAGACATGCAGGAACCCGTCTGCCGCCCGTACCCGGTCAAGGAAATCGCGCAAGGGGGCGACCACGCCGCGTTCGTCCAGAACGCGCATGTCGTTGATTGCGATCTCGTGCGACAGAAGGCCGGCATGTTCGGCCGGATCGACCGAGCGGATCCCGAACAGGCAGATGTTCTGCGCCGGAACCGGCGCGGGGAATGGCGGGAAGGGGGCAAACCCGTCGCGCCCGGCGATATAGGCCACGGGCGTGCCATGCAGGTTGCCCGAGGTCGTGGTTTCGAGCGTGTGGAAATCCGAATGCGCATCGAGCCACAGGACGAAAAGCGGCCGCCCGGCTGATTTCGCATGGGCCGCAACGCCCGACACGCTGCCAAGCGACAGCGAATGATCGCCGCCCATGAAGATCGGGAACCCCTCGGCCATGGCGGCTTCGGCGGCGGCACTCAGCGCGCTTGTCCAGCCAAGCGTCTCTTCCAGATGATGCACGGCGACATTGGCGCAGAGCGCCCCCGTGACGGGGTGGGGCGCGACATCGCCCGTGTCGCGCACCTTGTGGCCAAGGGCCTCAAGCGTGTCGGCAAGGCCCGCCACGCGATAGGCGGCCGGTCCCATGAGGCAGCCGGGGCGGCGCTGGCCGCTGTCCACCGGGGCCCCGATCAGAATGCAGGTCTTGGTCATGTGTTCTCCCTTTGGGACAGTTTTTTGCAATCGCGTGCCAAGGGAAAGCCCAATATCGCGCAAAATGCGCGTTCATATGTCCATATTGACATATTTTCCCGCCGATATGGATTGCCCGTGACCTGCCAGGGCGGGCGCGGCATGGCGATAAGGCTTGATTCCGCGATGCCGAAGGCCCATATACCCCTCCGCGACGTTACCTTTATCGACCCGCTGTTCCTTCATCGGCCAGTCTTTCGATTCTGCAATGACTGCGCCGGGCCGCCGCAATCGTGCGGGTGGCATATCAGAAGGAGAATTCACGATGGCTACGGGCTCCGTGAAATGGTTCAACACCACCAAAGGTTATGGCTTCATCGCGCCGGACAACGGCAAGAAAGACATCTTCGTGCACATCTCTGCCGTTGAGCGCGCTGGCATCCAGCAGCTGAACGACGGTCAGAAAGTGACCTTCGACATCGAAGCCGGCCGCGATGGCCGCGAGTCGGCCACCAACCTCGCGCTGGCCTGATTCATTCGATCTGCGAATGCGAAACGGGGCGGGTGTGAACCCGCCCCGTTTTCATTTTCCCCCGTGATCGTGGGGGGCGCCGGGAAGCGGCCTTAGCCGCGCTGCCCGGAAAACTGCTTTTGCCATTCCTCGCGCTCTTCATCGGCGATCTTGCGAAACAGCACGTCCGGCGTGGTGAATGCATGCCCCGCGGGCAGCGATTGCAGCGCGGCGGCCACATCGGCGGGCCAACCGCGATCCTCGGTGCCCAGGGCCTGAAGCATGGCGGCTGCGGCATCGGGGATGAAGGGCTCGGACAAAACCGCGTAGATCCGCACGAGATTGAGCGCGAGCCGCGTCTGCGCGGCGGCCTGCACCGGATCGGTCTTGAACTGTGTCCAGGGGGCTGCGGCCTGAAGATATTCGTTGCCGGCCACCCAGATTGCGCGAAGCTCGGTCGCGGCCTTGCGGACATCCATCGCTTCCATATGCGCCTCATAGGCGCGGATGCGGGTCGTCAGTTCTTGCTGAAGGGCGGTTTCGCGTTCGCGCCATGCGCCGCCCTCGGGCAGCGCCTCACCGAATTTCGAGCGGCAGAACTTGGTGATGCGGCTGACGAAATTGCCCAGCACATCGGCCAGGTCCTTGTTCACGCTGGTCTGGAAATTTTCCCAGGTGAATTCGGAATCCGAGCTTTCGGGCGCATGGCTGAGCAGCCACCAGCGCCAGTAATCCGAGGGCAGGATCGACAGCGCCTGATCCATGAACACGCCGCGCCCCTGGCTGGTCGAGAACTGGCCGCCATCGTAATTGAGATAGTTGAAGGACTTGATGTAATCCACCAGCTTCCATTGCGCGCCGCCCGCGCGGTTCGCGCCGATGATCGTGGCCGGGAAGGACAGCGTGTGGAAGGGAACGTTGTCCTTGCCCATGAACTCGGTATAGACCACGTCTTCGGCGCCCTTGTCGGTGCGCCACCAGCGCTGCCATGCGGCATCGTCCAGCCCGTTGGCATCGGCCCATTCCGCGGTGGCGGCGATATATTCGATGGGCGCGTCGAACCAGACATAGAAGACCTTGCCGTCCATGCCGTTCCAGGGGGCGCCGTCGAACTGCGCGGGCACGCCCCATTCCAGATCGCGGGTGATCCCGCGGTCCTGAAGCCCCTCGCCGTCGCCCAGCCATTTCTTGGCGATCGAGGTGGTCAGCACCGGCCAGTCGGCCTTGCTGTCGATCCAGCTCTCCAGATCGCCCTTCAGGCTGCGCTGCCGCAGGTAAAGATGCTTGGTCTCGCGCACCTCAAGCCGGGTCGAGCCGGAGATGGCCGAGCGCGCGTCGATCAGGTCGGTGGGGTCAAGCTGCTTGGTGCAATTCTCGCACTGGTCGCCCCGCGCCCGCTCGTATCCGCAATTCGGGCAGGTGCCCTCGATATAGCGGTCGGGCAGGAAGCGGTTGTCGTCGATCGAGAAGACCTGGGATTCGACGACCTCGCGGATCAGGCCCTGTTCGCCCAGTGTCCGGGCGAAATACTGCGTCAGCGCATGGTTGCGCGCGCTGGACGAGCGGCCGAAATGATCGAAGGACAGCCGGAACCCGCGGGCAAGCCCCGCCTGCACCTCATGCATTTCGGCGCAATACTCGGCGACGGGTTTTCCCGCCTTGGCGGCGGCCAGTTCGGCCGGGGTGCCGTGTTCGTCGGTGGCGCAGATGAACATCACCTCATGTCCGCGCGCGCGCTGGTAGCGGGCGAACAGATCGGCGGGCAACTGCGAACCGACAAGGTTTCCCAGATGCTTGATGCCGTTGATATAGGGGATCGCCGATGTGATGAGGTGCCGCGCCATCCAAGCCCTGCCTTTCGTCCGGTTCTTGGGCGCGGTTTACAAGGGTTCCGGGGCCAAGGCCAGAGGGTCTTGTGCGGCCGGCCCCGGAACCGCGGGCTTATCTGGCGGTGTAGCCGCCATCGACCAGATGATAGGAGCCGGTGATGAAGCTTGCCCGGTCCGACAACAGGAAGGCAACCAGTGCGGACACCTCGCGCGGCTCGCCCAGACGGTTGAGGGCGTGCTGGCCTTCAAGATATTTCAGCGTGTCGCGGTCAAGCGCGTTCTCGACCAGTGGCGTGCGGATGAAGCCGGGGCCGACGGCGTTGACGCGCACCCCCTGGGCGGCATGCTCAAGGGCCGCGTTCTTGGTCATGCCCACCACGCCATGCTTGGCGGCCACATAGGCCGGTGCCCCCGAAAACCCGACCGAGCCGAGAATTGAGGCGATGTTGACCACCGCACCACCGCCCGCCTTGGCAATTTCGGGGATGCCATAGCGCATGCCGTAGAAGACGCCGTTCAGGTTGATGTCGATCACCTTCTTCCAGCCGTCCAGCGGGTATTCCCCGGTCGGTGCCGACGGCCCGCCGATGCCGGCATTGTTCACCAGAAGATGCAGCGCGCCCGTCTGTTCGACCGCAAAGGCCACCATCGCCGCGACATCTTCGGGCTTTGCCACATCGCCCGCAAAGGCGATCGCGCGGCCGCCGGCGGCCGTGATCGCCTCCACCACGCCTTGCGCGTGGGCCTTGTCCAGATCGGCCACAATGACGGTTGCGCCACCCTCGGCGAGTTCCTCGGCGATAGCCGCCCCTATGCCAGATCCCGCACCGGTAACGATTGCGGTCTTGCCTTCAAATCGGATGTCCATGATCCACTCCTGTCCTTGCTGCCGTGGCGGATGCCACGCGGGAAGTCCTGCAAGAAGATGTGGCCATGAACGGTGCCCGATCAACCCCGGGGGGCTGCGTCACACTTGCCGCTTCGCGGTGCATCGGCTAGCCAAGGCGACGTGCGGGCGTGGCGAAATGGTAGACGCATGGGACTTAAACTCCCTTGGGCGCAAGCCCGTGCCGGTTCGAGTCCGGCCGCCCGCACCAGATGCGCCGGGGCGCGGGGTGCTGCCCGTTGCCGCGGCGGGCTTAGGGACTAGGTGCTTGCCCCTTGGGGCGTCAGCCCCTAAACCACAGCCCGGACCTATGGGGAAGACGCATGGCACGCAGGGCAGAAAACACGGCCGTCGACCGGCCGACCACGAAACGGATCGGCGCGCTCAGGGGGCTTGTTCCGTTCGTCGCGCCCTACCGGGCCTTTGCCTTCGCGGCCCTTGGCGCGCTGGTGCTGACCGCCTCGATCAGCCTGATTTTGCCGCTTGCGGTGCGCCGCGTGGTGGACGGCTTTTCCGAAGGTGCCGCGCTGCTGGACCAGTATTTCACCGCAGCCCTGATGATTGCGGGGCTTTTGGCGCTTGGCACGGGCGCGCGCTACTATCTGGTCACGCGGCTGGGTGAGCGTGTGGTGGCCGATATCCGCAAGGCGGTGTTCGACCGCGTTCTGGGCATGAGCCCGGCCTTCTTCGAGCGTATCCTGACCGGCGAGATCATCAGCCGCATCACCACCGATACCACGCTGATCCTTTCGGTCATCGGCTCGTCGGTGTCGGTGGCGCTGCGCAACCTGCTGATCCTGATCGGCGGCATGGCGATGCTGCTGCTGACCTCGGCCAAGCTGACGGGGCTGGTGCTGCTGGTGGTGCCTGCCGTGGTCGTGCCGATCGTCGTTCTGGGCCGCCGCCTGCGCGTGCTGTCACGCCAGAACCAGGACTGGATCGCCAGCTCCTCCGGCTCGGCCTCCGAGGCGCTTTTGTCGGCGCAGACGGTGCAGGCCTTCACCCACGAGGCCGAGACGCGCCATGCTTTCGCCGATGTGACCGAGAAATCCTTCGACGCCGCGCGCCAGCGGATCACCACCCGCGCGGTGATGACGGTGATCGTGATCTTCCTCGTCTTTGCCGGGGTGGTGGGCGTCTTGTGGGTCGGCGCGCGCGACGTGCGCCTTGGCGCCATGAGCGTGGGCGAGCTGGTGCAATTCGTGATCTACGCCGTGATGGTCGCGGGTTCGGTCGGCGCCCTGTCCGAGATCTGGGGCGAGTTGCAGCGCGCCGCCGGCGCGACAGAGCGGCTGGTGGAACTGCTTGGCGCCGAGGACACGGTGTCCGACCCAGCGCATCCCGTTCCGCTGCCGATCCCGGCCGCCGGACGCATCGAGTTTCAGGACGTATCGTTCCATTATCCCAGCAGGCCCGATGTCTCGGCGCTCGACCATGTGGACCTGAGCATCGCGCCGGGTGAGACGGTGGCGCTTGTCGGTCCCTCGGGGGCGGGCAAGACGACGGTCATCCAGCTTATCCTGCGCTTCTGGGATCCGGAGACCGGCAAGGTGACGGTGGATGGCTACGACCTGCGCGATCTGGCGCGCGCCGATTTCCGCCGCGCCATCGCGCTTGTACCGCAGGACCCGGTGATCTTTGCCGCAAGCGCGCGGGAGAATATCCGTTTCGGCCGCCCCGACGCCTCGGACCGCGAGGTCGAGGACGCCGCCCGCGCCGCCCATGCGCACGAGTTCCTGGCCGCCTTGCCTGAAGGCTATGACACCTATGTGGGGGAACGCGGCGTGATGCTGTCGGGTGGGCAGAAACAGCGCATCGCCATCGCCCGCGCGATCCTGCGTGACGCGCCGATCCTTCTGCTGGACGAGGCGACCTCGGCGCTGGATGCGGCCTCTGAACGCGAGGTGCAGGCCGCAGTCGAGAAGCTTGCCGTCGGGCGAACTACGATCATCGTGGCCCACCGCCTGGCCACCGTGAAGAAGGCCGACCGCATCGTGGTCTTCGACGAGGGCCGCATCGTCGCGCAGGGCACGCATGACGCGCTGGTGGCAGAAGGCGGGCTTTATGCGCGCCTTGCGCGGCTGCAATTCACCGCCGGCTCCGACGGCTAAGCGGCGTCCGGGGTAAAATTTCCCCCTGTCCAATCCGGCCGTGCTGCCGCAAGATCGCACCACAGGCGCCCATGTCGGGGGCCGTCCCTGCCGAAGGAGCGTAAAAATGGGAATGTGGAGTTTTGTGAAAGACGCGGGAAAATCGCTGTTCGGGTCCAAGGCCGAAGCGGCCGAGGCCCCGAAGGAAGACGTGCTGCGCCACGAACTGAAAGAGCTTGGGCTTGATGCCAAGGGCGTCGATCTCAAGGTCGAGGGCGACAAGGTCGTCGTTTCGGGCAAGGCCGTCGATGCCGAGACCAAGGAAAAGATCATCCTTGCGGTGGGCAACGTCTCCGGCGTGGCCTCGGTCGAGACGGATGCCGACGAAGATACCGCCGACGCGGTCTTCCACACCGTCGTCAAGGGCGACACGCTTTCGGCGATTGCCAAGAAGACGCTTGGGAATGCCAACCGCTACCCCGAGATCTTCGAGGCGAACAAGCCCATGCTGTCCCATCCCGACAAGATCTATCCGGGCCAGGTGCTGCGCATCCCCGGCGGCAAGGCCTGATCCCTTCGCCCGATGCGCGCGCCCCGGCCCCGGCCGGGGCGCGATTCCCCTGCGTCAGAACCCGGTGACGTGACGTTTCGGCGTGCCGCGGCACTTGCCGTGCCGCAGGGTTTTGCACATGCTTGTGCGAACGTCCGCCGAGGAACGGATGCCAGGGGAGGAAAACCGATGCCGAAATTCGCATCCATTGCCGATCGTGATTTTGTCGAACAGGAGATGCCGTGGGCGGCGCGGGACCGTGCCGGAACGATCTACGAATTCCTGACGCGCGCAAAGGACCGGTTTGCCAATCGCCCCGCGCTTTCCTTCCAGATCCTGTCGGGTCCCGGCGACAAGGCCGAGACCATCGACTGGGCCACGCTTCATGCCCGCGTGACGCAATCCGCCAACCTCTTTCGCAAGCTTGGCGTGGGGCCGGGCGACACCGTCGCCTATCTGCTGCCCAACTGCCTTGAAACGGCGGTCGTTCTGCTTGGCGGCTCGACGGCGGGGATCGTGAACCCGATCAATCCGCTTCTGGAGCCCGAACAGATCAGCGCCATCCTGCGCGAAACCAACGCCAGGGTTCTGGTCACGCTCAGGGCCTTCCCCAAGACCGACGTGGCCCAGAAGGCGGCCGAGGCAGTGAAGTTCGCCCCAAATGTCAAAACCGTGCTTGAGGTCGACCTGAACCGCTACCTCACCCCGCCCAAAAGCTGGATCGTGCCGCTGGTGCGCCCGAAGAACCCGGTCGAGCACAAGGCCGACGTTTTTGCCTATGGCGCCGAGGCCGCGAAGATGCCCGCCGACCGGTTGACCTTCGAGGATGCGCGCGGCGACCGGGTGGCGGCCTATTTCCACACCGGCGGCACCACGGGGATGCCCAAGGTCGCGCAGCACAAATATTCCGGCATGATCTATAACGGCTGGCTGGGCGCGCAGCTTCTGTTCGACGAAACCGATGTGCTGATCTGCCCGCTGCCGCTGTTTCACGTCTTCGCGGCCTATCCGATCCTGATGTCGGCGATCGCCTCGGGGGCGCATGTGGTCTTCCCCACACCGGCGGGGTATCGCGGCGATGGGGTGTTCGACAATTTCTGGAAATTGGTCGAACGCTGGAAGGTGACGTTCCTGATCTCGGTTCCCACCGCGATCGCGGCGCTGATGCAACGCCCGGTCAATGCCGATATTTCCAGCCTGAAGACCGCGATTTCGGGCTCGGCGCCGCTTCCGATCGAGCTTTACAACCGCTTCAAGGCCGCGACCGGGGTCGAGATCGCCGAAGGCTACGGGCTGACCGAGGCAACCTGCCTTGTGTCGTGCAACCCGGTCGACGGAATGAAGAAGGTCGGATCGGTCGGCATTCCGCTGCCCTATACCCATGTCCGTATCCTGAAGCGCACGAATGGCAGCTTTGCCGAATGCGGCACCGACGAGGTGGGCGAGATCTGCGTGGCCAATCCGGGCGTCTTCGAAGGCTCGACCTATACCGAGGCGGACAAGAACCATGACCTTTTCGCCGAGGACCGCTTCCTGCGCACGGGCGATCTGGGGCGCATCGACGCGGATGGTTATCTGTGGATCACGGGCCGGGCGAAGGATCTGATCATTCGCGGGGGGCACAATATCGACCCCGCCGAGATCGAGGATGCGATGCTCAGCCATCCGGCGGTCGCCTTTGCGGGTGCCATCGGTCAGCCCGACAGCTTCGCGGGCGAACTGCCCTGCTGCTATGTCGAACTGGTCGCGGGGAGTACCGTCACCGAGGCCGAACTGGTCGAACATGCCCGCAAGCATATTCACGAGCGGGCCGCCATTCCCAAGCATATCGAGGTGATGGAGGAATTGCCCAAGACCGCCGTGGGCAAGATTTTCAAGCCCGATCTGCGCAAGCGCGCCATCACCCGCGTTCTGAATGCCACGCTGGCCGAGGCCGGGATCGCCGCGCATGTCGTCGCTGTCGTCGAGGACAAGAAGCGTGGTCTCGTTGCACAGGTTGCGACCACCGGCACCCCCGATGAAGAGGCCCTGGCCCGCAAGCTGGGCGAATTTGCCGTCGCCTGGGACTGGGCGCGCTAAACTTTCTGACATTTTGATTGCCGTGCCGGGGGTGGCTCCCCGGCACGAGGCGATTCGCATTCCGCAATACACGCAACGGTAGAGCGTCTTGCCGGACCGCTGGCAATGCGGGGATGGCGCCTGCATTGTTGCTGATGTTGGAACAATAAACGCCCCGATGGACTGGACTGTTGTTTGCACCGAAGGATGCCTTGTTTCCGCCCTTCAAGTGACACAATTCCGCCCCGCCTGCGCCATCTTTCGGACACTTCTTGATACAATCGTAAGTTGTATGGCGCAAATGTGGCGACCGTGGGACGCCAAACGGATCAACAGAAGGGAACTCTGGAAATGACCAATTTCATTGAAAAAGCGCGTGCCGGGCGGACCAACGCCCTTTCCAGCCTGACCGCCGGAGGTGGTGAAACGCCGCGTAATCGGGCGATGTCGCGCCATGATCCGGTCACATTTGTCTCGCGCCGCGGGCAGGGCCGGATGGCCACAATCATGACATAATTCACCCGATCCATTCGGGATGCAGACCTGAAAGGGGCGCGTGGGGCACGCGCCCCTTCTGCTGTTCAGAGGGTGGTTTCGTTTACCCAGGCCGCATAATCGGCATTCACGCGGATCGTGTCGGCCGCGATCATCGGCACCTCGTAGGGGTGATGGCGGCGGATCGCGGCGAAGGCCCGTTCGACCAGATCCTCGCGGGTCTTGAGCCAGAGCTGCACTTCGGGCTCGTTCTGCTGCGTGCCGTTCCACAGATAATGCGATTCGACCTTGGCGCCGATATTCGCGCAGGCGATCAGCCGCGCCTCCAGCAGGGCCTGCGCGATGGCGCGGGCCGTGGCGAGATCGGGGCAAAGCGTCAGAAGGCGGGCGATCCTGTGCATGTCCTGGCACTCCTTGCAGGGTTAAGACCACTTGTGCGGCTGCGGCTGCAGCGCCTGCTTTGCGAAACTGCCCCGATCCGCTAGCATGGGTCAACCGGATGCGGAGACGCCCATGCGCTGCCTTGCCGTTCTTGGCCTGACGATGCTGCCCGCCTGCGGGTTTGTGGATTACGACGCCGCCCCGGTGGGGCGGTTCGACGGCTCGGTGATCGTCATGTGGGTGGGCGAGACGCAGGACGGGATGGGCGATGGCAGCTTCGTCTATGTTCCCTCGAAGAACCCGCTGACCTTCACGCGCAACAATCCCGACGCGACCGTGCAGCAGATCCGCCCGCAGATCATGTATACCGATGGCGGCTCGGTTCCGCAGCTTGCGCAGGTCTTCAACGGCTTTTCGCCCTGGGGCTATGCCCCGGCCTATATGGTGCATGACTGGCTGTTCACGGCGCGCAAATGCCTCAATGACGGGGCGGCGACGCCTGCGGAAGAGGCCGTGCGCGACATGACCTTCGCCGATAGCGCCGAGGTGGCCGCCGAGGCGATCAAGACGCTGATCGCGGCGGGGGACGTGCAGCCGAACGACCTTGCGCCCCGCGCGATTTCCTCGGCCGTGGCGGGGTCCATTTCGCGCAGCTTGTGGAACAGCACGGGCGCCTGCGCGGCCGAGCGGGTTTCGGACGCGCATCTTGCCCAGATCGAGAATGCGCTGCCCGGCACGCTTGGCACCGCCCGCAAGGCGCTGAGCGTGCGCCGCGCCGATCAGCCGAAGGCGAAGATCATCCAGGTGATCGAGTTCTGAGCCAATGCAAAGGCCGCGCCCCCGCAGGGCGCGGCCTTCCGATATCCCTGCGCCGGGCGACGCCGGGGCTCAGCGCGTGAATTTCTTGTATTTCACGCGCTTGGGTTCCACCGCATCGGGGCCAAGCCGGCGGATCTTGTCTTCCTCATAGGCCTCGAAGTTGCCCTCGAACCATTCCACATGGGCCTCGCCCTCGAAGGCGAGGATATGCGTGCACAGGCGGTCAAGGAAGAAACGGTCGTGCGAGATGATGACCGCGCAACCCGCGAAATCGTCCAGCGCGGCCTCGAGCGCCTGAAGCGTCTCGACATCCAGGTCGTTCGTCGGCTCGTCCAGAAGCAGCACGTTGCCGCCCGATTTCAGCAGCTTGGCCATATGCACGCGGTTGCGTTCCCCGCCCGACAGCAGACCCACCTTCTTCTGCTGATCGCCGCCCTTGAAGTTGAAGGACGAGCAATAGGCCCGGCTGTTCATCTGCGCATCGCCCAGCTCGATCTGCTCGGCCCCGCCCGAGATTTCCTCCCACACGGTCTTGTTCGGGTCGAGCGCATCGCGCGACTGGTCGACATAGGACAGCTTCACCGTGTCGCCATAGCTGATCGCACCGTTGTCGGGCTGTTCCTGCCCGGTCAGCATGCGAAACAGCGTCGATTTCCCCGCGCCGTTGGGGCCGATCACGCCCACGATGCCGCCCGGCGGCAGGCTGAAGGACAGCCCTTCGATCAGTTGCTTGTCGCCGTAATGCTTGGACAGGCCCTCGACCTCGATCACCTTGCTGCCAAGGCGCGGGCCGTTGGGGATGATGATCTGTGCGCGCGAAAGCTTGTCGCGCTCGGACTGGCTGGCCATTTCCTCATAGGCATTGATCCGCGCCTTCTGCTTGGCCTGCCGCGCCTTGGCGCCGGCGCGGATCCATTCCAGTTCGCGTTCCAGAACCTTCTGGCGGGCCTTGTCCTCGCGTGCTTCCTGTTCCAGCCGCTTGGCCTTCTGCTCCAGCCAGGCCGAATAGTTGCCCTCATAGGGGATGCCGCGGCCGCGGTCGAGTTCAAGGATCCAGCCGGTGATGTCGTCCAGGAAATAGCGGTCGTGGGTGACGATCAGGATCGTGCCCTTGTATTCGATCAGGTGCTTTTGCAGCCAGGCGATGGTTTCGGCATCGAGGTGGTTGGTCGGTTCGTCCAGCAGCAGCATGTCGGGCGCTTCGAGAAGCAGCTTGCACAGCGCGACCCGGCGCCGTTCGCCGCCCGAAAGGGTGCTGACATCGGCATCGTCGGGCGGGCAGCGCAGGGCCTCCATCGCCACGTCGACCTGACTGTCGAGATCCCACAGGTTCTCGCTGTCGATCTCGTCCTGAAGGGTGGCCATTTCCTCTGCGGTCTCGTCCGAATAGTTCATGGCCAGTTCGTTGTAGCGTTCCAGCTTGGCCTGTTTCGCCGCGACCCCCAGCATCACGTTGCCGCGCACATCAAGCGACTCGTCAAGCTGCGGCTCTTGCGGCAGGTAGCCGACCTTGGCGCCCTTGGCGGCCCATGCCTCGCCGGTGAAATCCTTGTCGATCCCGGCCATGATGCGCAGAAGCGTGGATTTCCCCGCGCCGTTGACGCCGACCACCCCGATCTTCACGCCGGGAAGGAAGTTCAGGCGGATATTCTCGAAGCATTTTTTGCCGCCCGGATAGGTCTTCGAAACACCATCCATGTGGTAGACATACTGATAGGACGCCATCGCAATACCTCGTGCCGCAAAAGGGTTCGGGGCTATGTAGGGGAAATGCCCCCCGGTTGGAAGGGGCGACGCGCTGCGCGCCGCCGGGGTGCTTATTCGGCCGCCTGTGCGGGCGCGCTGCCCGGAACGTAGTTCAGGACCGGGGCCAGCCAGCGTTCGGCCTCGTCCACGGGCATGCCCTTGCGCGCGGCATAATCGGCCACCTGGTCGCGCTCGACCTTGGCGACGCCGAAATAATAGCTGTCGGGATGGCCGATATAGAGGCCCGAGACCGAGGCGCCGGGCCACATCGCCATGCTTTCGGTCAGTTCCACTCCGGCATTGCGCCCGGCATCCAGAAGCCGGAACAGCGTGGCCTTTTCGGTGTGATCGGGCTGGGCGGGATAGCCCGGCGCGGGCCGGATCCCGTCATAAGGCTCGCCGATCAGGTCCTGCGGGGTGAAGCTCTCATCGGGCGCATAGCCCCAGTGGTCGCGCCGCACCTCTTCGTGCAGCCGCTCGGCCAGGGCCTCGGCGAAGCGGTCGGCAAGGGCCTGCACGAGGATCGCGGAATAGTCGTCATGCGCGGCCCTGAAGCGTTCGGCGATCGCGTATTCCCCGGCGCCCGCGGTGACGACGAAGCCGCCCACATAATCGGGCCCCGCGCCTTCGGGCGCCACGAAATCGGACAGCGCGACATTGGGGCGGCCGTCACGCTTGGCCACCTGCTGGCGCAGGGTGTGCAGATCGGCCAGCGTCTCGCTGCGGCTTTCGTCGGTATAAAGACGGATGTCGTCGCCCACCGCGTTGGCTGGCCAGAACCCCAGAACTGCGCGCGGCCGCAACCAGCCCTCTTCGATGATCCGGCCCAGCATGGCCTGGGCATCGGCAAACAGCGCACGCGCCGCAGCACCCTGCGCTTCATCCTCAAGGATGCGGGGATAGACGCCCTTCATCTCCCATGTCTGGAAGAACGGGGTCCAGTCGATATAGCGCGCAAGCCCGGCCAGATCCCAGTTTTCCAGCACGCGGGTGCCAAGGAAGGCGGGTTTCGTGGCGCGGTAGCCCTGCCAGTCGATGCGCAGCGCGTTGGCGCGCGCGGCCTCCAGCGGCAGGCGGGATTTCTCGCGCTCGTTGCGGGCGTAGCGGGCGGCGACCTCGGTATAGTCCGCGCGCACGGAGGCCACATAGTCGCGGCATTGCTCGGGCGACAGCAGCGCCGAGACGACACCCACCGCGCGGCTGGCATCGGTGACGTAAAGCGCCTGCCCGCGCAGGTAGCGCGGCGCGATCTTGACCGCGGTATGCACCTTGGAGGTGGTGGCCCCGCCGATCAGCAGCGGCAGGTCAAGGCCCTGCCGCTCCATTTCGGTGGCGACATGGACCATCTCGTCCAGCGAGGGCGTGATCAGGCCCGACAGCCCGATGATATCCACCTTCTCGTCGCGCGCGACCTCGAGGATCTTTTGCGCGGGCACCATCACGCCAAGGTCGATGATCTCGTAATTGTTGCAGGCCAGAACGACGCCGACGATGTTCTTGCCGATATCGTGCACGTCGCCCTTCACGGTGGCCATCAGCACCTTCCCCGCCGCCTGCCGGCCACCATTCGCGGCCTTTTCGGCCTCCATATGGGGCAGCAGAACCGCCACCGCCTGCTTCATCACGCGCGCGGATTTGACGACCTGCGGCAGGAACATCTTGCCCGCGCCGAACAGGTCGCCCACCACGTTCATGCCCGCCATCAGCGGCCCCTCGATCACGTCAAGCGGGCGCGCGGCGGCAAGGCGTGCCTCTTCGGTATCGGCCTCGATGAATTCGGTGATGCCGTTGACCAGCGCATGTTCCAGCCGCTTGTCGACCGCAAGCGCCCGCCATTGCAGATCCTTTTCGCGCGCGGGGCCCGCGCCTGCGCCACGGAACCGTTCGGCGATCTCCAGCAGCCGCTCGGTCGCGGTGCCGCCCGCACGGGGCGCGCGGTTGAGCACCGCATCCTCGCAGGCCTCGCGCAGGTCGGGGTCGATCTGGTCATATACCGCAAGCTGGCCCGCATTCACGATCCCCATGTCCATGCCGGCCTGAATGGCGTGATAGAGGAACACCGCGTGCATCGCCTCGCGCACGGGTTCGTTGCCGCGGAAGCTGAAGGACAGGTTCGACACCCCGCCCGAGATGTGGACATGCGGGCAATCGTGCCGGATGCGTGCCGCCGCGCGGATGAAATCCTGCCCGTAATTGTCATGTTCTTCGATGCCGGTGGCGATGGCGAAGACGTTTGGGTCGAAGATGATGTCCTCGGGCGGGAAACCCACCTCCGAGGTCAGCAGCCGGTAGGCGCGGGAGCAGATCTCGACCTTGCGATCCTCGGTATCGGCCTGGCCGCTTTCGTCGAAGGCCATGACGACGACCGCCGCGCCATAGGCACGTGCAAGGCGGGCCTGCCGCAGGAAGCTTTCCTCGCCCTCCTTCAGCGAGATCGAGTTCACCACGGGCTTGCCCTGAACGCATTTCAGGCCCGCCTCGATCACCTCCCATTTTGAGCTGTCGATCATCACCGGCACGCGGGCGATATCGGGTTCGGCCGCGATGAGGTTGAGGAACTCGACCATCGCGCCCTGTGAATCGATCAGCCCCTCGTCCATGTTCACGTCGATGATCTGCGCCCCGTTCTCGACCTGGTCGCGCGCGACCTCCAGTGCGGCGGCATAGTCCCGGGCGGTGATCAGCTTGCGAAACCGGGCCGAGCCGGTGACATTCGTGCGCTCGCCCACGTTCACGAAGGGGATGTCCGGGGTCAGGGTGAAGGGCTCCAGCCCCGACAGGCGCATCCGGCGTGCGGGCCGGGGCAGGGCGCGCGGCGCCTGGCCGCCCACGGCCTCGGCGATGGCGCGGATATGCGCGGGGGTCGAGCCGCAGCACCCGCCCACCACATTCACCAGCCCGTCGCGCGCGAATTCGGCGATCTGCGCGGCCATCGCCTCGGGACTTTCGTCATAGGCGCCCATCTCGTTGGGCAGGCCCGCATTGGGATAGGCGCAGGTGAAGGTGTCGGCCACGCCCGCGATCTCGGCCAGATGGGCGCGCATCTCGGCCGCGCCAAGCGCGCAGTTCAGCCCGATGGTGAACGGATCGGCATGGCGGACCGAGTGCCAGAAGGCCGTCGGCGTCTGGCCCGACAGCGTGCGCCCCGAGCGGTCCGTGATCGTGCCCGAGATCATCACCGGAAGGCGCAGCCCGGTCCGGGCAAAGACCTCTTCGCAGGCGAAGATCGCGGCCTTGGCGTTGAGCGTATCGAAGATCGTCTCGATCAGGAGGATGTCCGCGCCGCCTTCGATCAGGCCCGTGACCTGCCGGGCATAGGCAAGGCGCAGATCGTCGAAGGTAACCGCGCGGAAGCCCGGATCGTTCACGTCCGGGCTGATCGAGGCGGTGCGGTTCGTCGGCCCCAGGGCGCCCGCCACGAAGCGCGGGCGTCCGTCGATCGCGGTGGCGCGGTCCAGCGCGCGCCGCGCCAGCCGCGCGCCGTGCAGGTTCAGGTCGTGCACCGCGCCTTCCATGCCGTAATCGGCCTGCGCGATGGTGGTCGAGGAGAAGGTGTTCGTCTCGACGATATCGGCGCCGGCCATGGCATAGTTGAAATGGATCTCTTCGATGGCCCGCGGCTGGGTCAGGATCAGCAGGTCGTTATTGCCCTTTTGCGGCTGGTCCGCGCCATGATGGCAGGCGCAGCCTGACCCGTGCCCGGCAAAATCCTCTTCGCTCAGGCCAAGATTCTGGATCTGCGTGCCCATCGCCCCGTCAAGGATCAGGATGCGTTCACGCGCGGCCTGTGCAAGCTGGTCGAAAACGGGCGATCGGGGAAGGGGCATGGCGTCGTGTCCTGACATGGCGGGGGCGGGACACATCTAGGCCATGCCGGACCTCAAGGAAAACTCATAATCCTAATGAAAATCATGAGCGTTGTTCATGTTGCGGGCAGCCCGCCCCGCAGGCCGCCCGCAGCAGGATCACAGCCTGGACTGCGCCTTGCTTGCCTCGGACGAGAGGGCGCTGCCCGCGGATTCGATATCGCGGCCGGCCCCTTTCACGGTTTCACAAGCGGTCAGCGCCAGAAGCGCGACCAGGGCGGTCAGGGTTGCTTTCATCGGCATGTCTCCTTGGGCGCGGCCTGTTTGTCCTTGGTGTCCCGTCGCCGCTCAGGCATTGCCGCGCTGAGCTTCGGGATGGGTTGCGATGAATTCCCTCAGTGTCGCCCACAGGTCGCGCGCATGGTCCAGATCGTCACGGTGCAACGCCTCGCGGATATCCTCGCAGATCATCAACTGTACCTGTTGCGCGCCCTTGGGCAAGTGCATCATGTATTCCGCAAGGGCCGTGGCACGCACCCGGCCCAGATGCTCGTGCTCGGCTATGGCCTCGATCTCGTCCCGTGTCAGGCTGGACATGTCGAGTATGTCGTCGATGTTGATCATGGCACTTCCTCCCAAAGCCATCGGCAAAGTCTAGCACCCTGCCGGGGCCGGCGTCATGACCTGGATCATCAGGGCCAGGGGCGGTAACGGATTTTTAACCATGGGCTGCGCAGTCTGGCGCAATGCGATACCTGGCCCTTGTCCTTCTTGTCCTGACGGGATGCGCCTCTCCGGCGCCCAGGTTCTTTGGTGCGGTGCGTCATGACATCAGCCTTGAGGGGTATCGCTTTGCCGTCTTCGTCAAGGACGACAGGGCCGAGGTGATCCGGCTGGGCTATCTTCGGCGCGCGGAACGCGATCCGGTGCCCGCCCTTATGCAGCGTGCGGCCGAAATGGCATCCGGCTGCGCCGTGCAGGGCCCCGCGCGTGGGGGATGGGCCTCGCCCTCACTGCCGGGCGATACGGGGGAGGCGCGGTTTCAGCTGGCATGTGCCGCCGCCGCCGGCGGTGTGCGACACCCCGCCGCACGGCCCGCACACGGTTTCTGACCCAGATCAAGGCCGCGCCGGGAATTTTCTGGTGCACAAGGCCTGAACGATCGAGACCCGAAGGAGTCCAGTATGTTTCGCCTTTTCAGCATCATGTACGCACTTGCCGGCCCGACGCTTGCCGGCATCCTTGTCACCGCGGTCCTGGCGATGAATATGATCAACACCCAGTCCGTTATCGTGGCGGCGGCTGTCGGGTTCCTTCTGGGCCTGCCGGTCGCATGGCTTGTGGCAAAACAAATCAACGATAACGCCTGAGCCTCGACGGAAACGGGCGCATTCCACGTTATGCTTGTGGATATGACGTCTGATTGCCGGAGAATCGATATGACCCAGCCCAAAGGATACTCGATCACACAGATCGGGCTGCATTGGATCGTCGCGCTGCTGATCCTATTGCAGTATGTTCTGAATGACAGCATTTCGCGCGCGTGGCGCGCCTATGTCGAAGGGCGGGAAATCACGTTTGACCCGTTGGTCGCGCAGCATGTGTTTGGCGGGATCCTGATTGCCATCCTCGTCTTTTGGCGTATCGCACTGCGCGTCCGGCATGGCGCTCCGCCTCCGCCCGAAGAGGAAGCCCCCGCGCTCAAGCTCGTGGCGAAGGCGACACATGGGCTGCTTTATGCCCTGATGCTGCTGTTGCCGCTGTCTGGCGGGCTGGCGTGGTTCATGGATGTCCGCCCGGCGGCCGAGGCGCATGAGATCATGAAAGCGCTTCTGATGCTTCTGGTCGGGCTGCACATCGCGGGCGCGCTTTATCATCAGTTCGTGCTCAGAAATAATCTGATCGGCCGGATGAAGCGCCCGGCCGATTAGGCCCGGATGCCTTACGCGGTGATGAAGTCGCGTACCACGGCTTCGAATTCGCGCGGGCGCTCGGCGTGCAGCCAGTGGCCCGCGCCTTCGATCGTGCTGAACCGTGCGGCTGGAAACTGTGCCAGGATCGCCGGGTGGTACTCGGACAGGATATAATCTGACTGCGCCCCGGCGACGAACAGCGCGGGGCCGTCGAACACGCCCGGTGTGTCCGGCCAGCCGGTGATCCCGTCCATCTCGTCCTGAAGGACATCAAGGTTGAGCTTCCAGCGCGGCGGATCGGATTTCAGGTCAAGCGATTGCAGCAGAAACGCGCGGACGCCCGGATCGGCCACCGTCGCAGAGAGGCGCCGGTCCGCCTCGGAGCGCAGGTCGAGCCCGCTCAGGTCAAGTTCCTTCATCGCGCGCACGAGGTGGTTTTGGGAATGGCCATAGGCGACCGGGGCGATATCGGCCACGGTCAGCCGTCGGACGCAGGTGCCATCGGTCAGGGCAAGCTGCATCGCCGCCTTGCCGCCCATCGAATGGCCAAGGACATCGGCCTGCCCGCCATGTTCGGCGATGACATGGGCGAGATCGGCGGCCATGTCGGCATAGCTATGCGCCGGGTCCCAATGGCTGTCGCCATGGTTGCGCTGATCGACCGCGATCACCAGCCGGTCCTGCGACAGGCGGCGGGCGATCACGCCCCAGTTGCGGGCAGACCCGAACAGCCCGTGCACGATCACGAGCGGGGGTTCTGACGTGGCGGTTCCGTGAAGTTGGGTGTTCAGCATGGCGCGAAACTAGCGCAGCACCCGGCCGCGCGCCAGACCCGTTGCAAGCCTCCGATCACGCGGCTAGGCTCGCCCCCGATCGAAGGAGGCGTGGATGGACCCCATCACCCTGGAGCGGATGACCG
Source organism: Rhodobacter maritimus (assembly GCF_058747975.1). Taxonomy (NCBI): domain Bacteria; kingdom Pseudomonadati; phylum Pseudomonadota; class Alphaproteobacteria; order Rhodobacterales; genus Rhodobacter; species Rhodobacter maritimus. The sequence goes on from NZ_CM179095.1 coordinate 557,015, forward strand.
GCCAGGTTTCCCGGTTGATGGAGCAGCGGCTGGGCGCGCGCGGAAAGGATCTGCGCGCCAAGCTTGCCGCGCGGTCGCGGGCGCTTCCCCGTCCGGTGCGCCGCGCGATTCTGGTTCTGGCCGTGGCCGAGGAACGCGCGCGTGCCCCCAAGGTGCTGCGCCAGATGGACCCCGCCCGCATCACCAGGGCCCATGACGCCGCGATGGCCTATTTGCAGCCGCTTGGTGCGGGCGCACGGCTGCGCGGGCTGCTTTTGTCGATCTCGGCCTCGGTGGTCTTCGCGCTTCTGGTGACGGGGGGCGCGGTTGCGGGATTTGCCCTCTGGCGCGGGTTGATCGCGCCATAAAAAAACCGGGGACGCAGCGCGCCCCCGGCCGTTTACGATGTCTGCCCGCTCAGAGGTTGGGGTAAAGCGGGAAGCGGGCGCACAGGGCCGCGACCTTGGCCTTCACGGCCTCTTCCACGGCGGCGTTGCCGTCTTCGCCATTCGCGGCAAGCCCGTCGACGACCTCGACGATCAGGCGGGCGATCTCACGGAATTCGTCTTCTCCGAAGCCGCGGGTGGTGCCGGCAGGGGTGCCCAGACGCACGCCCGAGGTGACGGTGGGCTTTTCGGGGTCGAACGGGATGCCGTTCTTGTTGCAGGTGATATGGGCGCGGCCAAGCGCCTTCTCGGTGGCGTTGCCCTTCACACCCTTGGGGCGCAGGTCCACCAGCATGACATGGGTATCCGTGCCGCCCGTCACGATATCGAGCCCGCCCTTCATCAGCTCATCCGCAAGGGCCTGCGCGTTGGCGATGACCTGCCTGGCATAGACCTTGAATTCGGGGCGCAGCGCCTCGCCGAAGGCGACGGCCTTGGCGGCGATGACGTGCATCAGCGGACCGCCCTGGATGCCCGGGAAGATGGCCGAGTTCACCTTCTTGGCGATCTCTTCGTTGTTGGTCAGGATCATGCCGCCGCGCGGGCCGCGCAACGTCTTGTGCGTGGTGGTGGTGGCCACATCCGCATAGGGGAAGGGCGAGGGATGCGCGCCGCCCGCAACGAGACCGGCGAAATGCGCCATGTCGACCATCAGCCACGCGCCGACCTCATCCGCGATCTTGCGGAATTCGGCAAAGTCGATCTGGCGCGGAATGGCCGAGCCGCCGGCGATGATCAGCTTGGGGTTATGTTCCTTGGCAAGGGTGCGGAGCTCGTCATAGTCGATGCGCGAGTCCTGCTTGCGCACGCCATACTGGATCGCGTTGAACCACTTGCCCGACTGGTTCGGCGCAGCACCATGGGTCAGGTGCCCGCCCGAGGCAAGGTTCATGCCCAGGATCGTGTCGCCGGGTTTCAGCAGCGCGTTGAACACGCCCTGGTTGGCCTGCGAGCCGGAGTTCGGCTGCACGTTGGCGAAGTCGCAGCCGAAAAGCGCCTTGGCGCGGTCGATCGCCAGGTTTTCGGCCACGTCGACGAACTGGCAGCCGCCATAGTAGCGCTTGCCCGGATAGCCTTCGGCATATTTGTTGGTCATGACCGACCCCTGCGCCTCCATCACGGCGGCGGAGACGATGTTTTCCGAGGCGATCAGCTCGATCTCGTCGCGTTGACGGCCCAGTTCGTCGCGGATCGAACCGAACAGCTCGGGGTCACGGGTGGCAAGGCTTTCGGTGAAGAATCCGGCATCGCGCTGCGAGGTCATTGGCATCTCCTGCAAGGGGTTTCGGGGGTCGTTTATCGCAGAATTCCGGGGGCCGGAAGCGCTCAAAGCGACCAAGGCGCGATTTGGCGCGTCCTGAGGGCGGGCTTTCGCGCTTGTGTTTCCGATCCGCGCTTGCGACACGTTCAAAAGAAACCTGTGCAGGGGGATGGGCGGAATGCAGCATATCCATTTTGCCGCATCGGGCAGCGAAACGGCGCAGATGGCCTTTGCCGGGCTGACCGCGCGCTACGGGCAGGTGCCGCGCTATGCGGCCGATGTCATCGTGGCGCTTGGCGGGGACGGGTTCATGCTGCAAACCCTGCACGAGGGCACCGGCCTGCCGGTCTATGGCATGAACTGCGGCACCATCGGGTTCCTGATGAACGACTATTCCGAAGAGGGCCTGCCCGAACGGCTTGCCACGGCGGAAGAGGCGGTGATCCATCCGCTGGCGATGCGCGCGATGACCGAGGACGGACATATCCACAACGCCCTTGCGATCAACGAGGTGTCGCTGCTGCGTCTGGGGCCGCAGGCGGCCAAGCTGCGCATCTCGGTCAACGGGCGGGTGCGGATGGAGGAGCTGGTCTGCGATGGCGCGATCCTTGCCACCCCGGCGGGATCGACGGCCTACAACTATTCCGCCCACGGCCCGATCCTGCCGATCGGTTCGGACGTGCTGGCGCTGACGGGGATCGCCAGCTTCCGCCCGCGCCGCTGGCAAGGGGCGATCCTGCCCAATACGGCGGTGGTGCGTTTCGACGTGCTGGAACATGGCAAACGCCCGGTGATGGCCGATGCCGACAGCCGCTCGGTCCAGCCGGTGCTGTGGGTCGAGATCCGGTCCGAGCCGCAGGTTCAGCATCGCATCCTGTTCGATCCCGGCCACGGCCTTGAAGAGCGTCTGATGCGCGAGCAGTTCGCCTGATCGCTACTCGGCGCTGCGCCAGCCGGTCATCTTGCGATAGATCGTCGAGGGTGCCAGATCCAGTTCGCGCGCTGCACGGGGAACCGAGCCATCGTGCCGCGCGATCGTATCCTCGAGCACCGCGCGTTCGATCTGTGCCATGGTCTGGCCGGCAAACCCGGACTGCCCGCCCGGCGAGGCCCGCGGCGGGTTGCGAATATCATCGGGAAGGGTTTCGCGCGTAAGAAGGGGGCTGTCCTCCAGCGTGGTCAGCGCACGGAGCAGATTCAGCAATTGCCGTACATTGCCCGGCCATGGATGGGCCTGAAGGCATTCGAGCGCGCAGGCCGTGATCTGGGCCGGTGCGCGCCCGGCCTCGGCTGAGAAACGGCACAGCCCGGCCTCGCACAGCGCAAGAATATCGGCGGTGCGTTCGCGCAGCGGGGGCATGGCGATGGGCAAGACCTGAAGGCGGTGCAGTAGATCCGGCCGCAAGGACGGGGCTGGGTCCGCCTCGGGTGAGGGTGTGTGCAGCATGGAACAGACGATGCGCAGCTCGGGTGCCGCGAAGCTGGCTTCCAGGCGGTTGAGGATGCGCGTCAGCGTCAGTTGCGCAGCCGTCGACAGCGCGCTGACATCTTCCAGGAACAAGGTGCCACCTGCATGCCGATCCAGGTGGCCGTTGATTGCAGCCTCAAGCGCCGCTTCCTCGGTGCCGCGGCAGTCGACAGCCAGGAATGCGCCTCTGCGGGCGGTGGAGCGAAGATGGATCACCTGCGCACACAGCTTCTTGCCGGTGCCGCTTTCCCCCGAAATCAGCACCGGCACACGGGTGCGGGCAGCGGCCCGGATACGGCTGTAGACGCCTTGCATGGGAGGAGAAGTGCCGTCAAAGCCCGCGAGGGGCCCGTCATCGACGGTATCGCGCGCGCCGTGCCGTCCCTGCGATGTCAGGAGGGCATGTTCCAGTGCGTTGTCGGTTACCGGATGGATAAGGCAATGCGCAGCCCCTGCACGAATGGCGGGCGCGATCCTGTGCGATGTCTCGGGGCAGGCAAGGGCGATCACCGGCATGTCGGGATGCTGACGGCGGGCATGGCAGATCACGTCGATCGGGTCCGTCTTGCCCGGAGCAAGCGAGAGCAAGAGTGCCGCGTGCGGCAGCGTGCCCAGCTCTCTTAGTGCCGCCAGCGTATCGGACGGGGTGCTGAGGCTGCGGCCCTTGGCGCGTAGCCGTGCCGCCAGGGCCTGTTGTCGCGGAATATCTGCATCAATGAGAATAAGCGGCAATGACCCGGTCACTGTTAAATCCATCTATCGGTTCGGCGCGGCATCTGGCGGGAAATATCCGGCAGGGTGAGGCGTCGGCAGCTCTGCAATAGTCTTGGGAATTTTAACCTGAATCCCTCATGTCGAAATCAATTCGCCAAAGCTTGGGCGAAAATGAGAGAAATGCAAGGGAAGCGGTGTCGCAGGTGGGGCCGGCGGAAGAAATCCCGCCGGCCCTTCTTGTCATGCCTGCGGATAGCCAAGGCCTTTCAGGGCCTCGGCGATCTCGTCCAGGATGGCGGGATCGTCGATCGTGGCGGGCATCTTGAAGGGTTTGCCATCGGCGATGCTGACCATGGTGCCGCGCAGGATCTTGCCCGAGCGGGTCTTGGGCAGGCGGTCCACCACACAGGCAAGCTTGAACGCCGCAACCGGGCCGATCTGCTCACGCACAAGCTTCACGCATTCCTTGACGATCTGCGCGGGCTCCTTGGTGCAGCCCTTGTTGAGGCACAGGAACCCCAGCGGCATCTGCCCCTTGAGTTCGTCCGCGACCCCGATCACCGCGCATTCCGCCACGTCGGGATGCGAGGCCAGAACCTCTTCCATCGCGCCCGTCGACAGGCGGTGGCCGGCCACGTTGATCACGTCATCGGTGCGCGCCATGATGTAGAGATAGCCGTCCGGGTCGATATAGCCCGCATCCCCCGTCTCGTAATAGCCGGGGAAATGCTCGAGATAGCTTTTGCGGAAGCGCGCCTCGGCATTCCATAGCGTGGGCAGCGTGCCGGGCGGCAGGGGCAGCCTGATCGCAATGGCACCAAGGGTTCCGGGCTCCACCGGGTGGCCGCCTTCGTCCAGCACCTGAACGTCATAGCCCGGCATCGCCACCGAGGGAGAGCCGACCTTGGTGGGAAGCTCTTCGATCCCGATCGGGTTCGCGGCGATGGCCCATCCGGTCTCGGTCTGCCACCAGTGATCGACCACCGGCACGCCAAGGTGTTTTTGCGCCCATTCCACCGTGTCGGGGTCGGCGCGCTCACCGGCCAGGTAAAGCGCCTGCAGGTCGTGCAGCTTGTAGCGCTTGATCCACTCGCCCGTCGGGTCCTCGCGCTTGATGGCGCGCAGGGCCGTGGGCGCGGTGAAGAAGCTCTTGATGCGGTTATTCTGGATGATCCGCCAGAAGACACCCGGATGCGGCGTGCCGATGGGCTTGCCCTCGAAGACGACGGTGGTGGCGCCCGCGATCAAGGGGCCGTAGCAGATGTAGGAATGCCCCACCACCCAGCCCACATCGGAGGCCGCCCAGAACCGGTCGCCCGCCTCGATGTTGTAGATGTTCTTCATCGTCCATTGCAGGGCGACAAGGTGGCCGCCGGTATGGCGCACCACGCCCTTGGGCTGGCCGGTCGTGCCCGAGGTGTAAAGGATATAGGCGGGGTGGTTGCCCTCGACCGGGACGCAATCGGCGGGCTTCACGCCATACTGGAAGCCGTGCCAGCTGAAATCGCGGCCCTCGACCAGCTTGGCGACCTCTTGCTCGCGCTGGAAGATAACGCAAAATTCGGGCTTGTGGCCGGCCTGGTCGATCGCATCGTCCAGAAGCGGCTTGTAATGCACCACCCGTCCGGGTTCGAGCCCGCAGCTTGCGGCGATGATCGCCTTGGGCTGGCAGTCGTCGATCCGCACGGCCAGCTCATGCGCGGCGAACCCGCCGAAGACGACCGAGTGCACGGCGCCAAGGCGCGCACAGGCCAGCATCGCTTCAAGCGCCTCGGGGATCATCGGCATGTAGATGATGACGCGATCACCCTTTTCCACGCCGCGCATGCGCAGCGCGCCGGCAAGGCTGGCGACGCGGGTCTGGAGTTCCTTGTAGGTGATGCCCTTGGTCGAGTGGGTGATCGGGCTTTCATGCATGATGGCGATCTGGTCGCCGCGTCCGGCCTCGACATGGCGGTCGACCGCGTTCCAGCAGGTGTTGACCATGCCGTCAGCAAACCATTCGTAAAGCGGGGCGTTGTCGTCAAACAGTGCCTTCGAGGGTTTTCGGTCCCAGTCGATGGCGCCGGCTTGCTGCATCCAGAAGGTTTCGGGATCTTTCTGCCAGGCTGAGTAAACGTCTTTGTATGCCATTGCATGCCCCTCCTCGAGCTGCAAACTTGTTACAAAGCGCCAAAAGTTTCCGCAAGAATGTTACCGCCCATAGTCGGGACGGATTTGCAGAATTTTGCCAAGTCTCGACGAAAACTTTGCAAAGCCTCACGGATTTTGCTGCCTTTGCGGCAAACGCGCGCGTGCTTTGCAAAGTTGGGCGATTCCCGGTCAGCCGTAATGCGCGACCGGGGTGCCAGCGATGGCCGACATGTTCAGAAGCCCGCGCGCGGTGATCGAGGGCGTGACGATATGGGCGCGGTTGCCCATGCCCATCAGGATCGGCCCCACCTCAAGGCCACCGGCCTTCGCCTTGAGAATATTGCGCACACCCGAGGCGGCATCGGTATTGGCAAAGACCAGCACATTGGCCGCCCCTTCATAGCGCGAGCCGGGATAGATGCGATCGCGCAGCGCCTGATCCAGCGCGGCATCCACATGCATCTCGCCCTCATAGGCGAAGTCCGGCTTGCACGCGTCCAGCATCTCCAGCGCCGCGCGCATCCGCTGGCCCGAGCCGGTATCGAGATTGCCGAATTGCGAATGGCTGCACAGCGCGATCTTGGGCTGAAGCCCGAAGCGGCGCACATGCCGCGCCGCGCCGATGGCCGTCTGGGCGATCTGTTCGGGCGTCGGATCGGGGTGGACATGGGTGTCGGCGATGAAAAGCGGCCCGTCTTCCAGGATCATCAGCGACAGCGCCCCGACCGGGCGCAGCCCGTCGCGCCCCAGAACCTGGTTCACATAGTTCAGGTGCCACAGATATTGCCCGAAGGTGCCGCAGATCATGCTGTCGGCCTCGTTGCGGTGCACCATGACGGCGGCGATGGCGGTGGTGTTGGTGCGCATGATCGCGCGGGCAAGATCGGGCGTGACGCCGCGCCGCGCCATCAGCCGGTGATAGGTTTCCCAGTAGTCGCGGTAACGCGGGTCGTTCTCGGGGTTCACGATCTCGAAATCGGTGCCCGGACGGATCGGCAGGCCCGCGCGCTCGCAGCGCCGTTCGATCACCTCGGGGCGCCCGATCAGGATGGGATTGTCGGTGGTTTCCTCGATCATCGCATTGGCCGCGCGCAGCACGCGCTCGTCCTCGCCCTCGGCAAAGACGATGCGGCGGGTGGCGGTGGCGGCGGCCTCGAAGACGGGGCGCATCAGCAGGGCCGACTTGAAGACCGAGCCGTCAAGGCGGCGCTTGTAGGCATCCAGGTCGGCAATCGGGCGCAGCGCGACGCCAGTTTCCATCGCGGCCTTCGCCACGGCGCGCGCGACCGTGCCGATCAGCCGCGGATCGAAGGGTTTCGGGATCAGGTAGTCGGGGCCGAAGGTCAGCTTCTCGCCGCGATAGGCGGCGGCGGCCTCGGCGCTGGTGGTGGCGCGGGCAAGTGCGGCGATCCCCTCGATGCAGGCCAGCTGCATCTCGTCGTTGATCGTGGTGGCGCCCACGTCCAGCGCGCCGCGGAAGATGAACGGGAAGCACAGCACGTTGTTGACCTGGTTCGGGAAATCCGAACGGCCCGTGGCGATGATCGCCTCGGGCGCGACCGAGCGGACCGCGTCGGGCAGGATCTCGGGCGTCGGGTTGGCAAGGGCAAAGACGATGGGGCGCGCGGCCATCTGCGCCACCATTTCCGGGGTCAGCACGCCGGGGCCCGACAGGCCAAGGAACAGATCCGCCCCTCCGATCACCTGATCGAGGCTGCGCAGGTCCGATTTTTGCGCATAGGCGGCCTTTTGCGGGTTCATGTCCTCGGTGCGGCCTTCGTAGACGAGACCGTGGATGTCGCACAGCCAGACGTTTTCGCGCCGCACGCCCAGCTTGAGCAGCATGTTGAGGCAGGCGATCCCCGCCGCTCCGCCGCCGGTCGAGACGACCTTGATCTCGTCGAACTTCTTGCCGGCGACATGCAGCGCGTTGGTGGCCGCGGCGCCGACCACGATGGCGGTGCCGTGCTGGTCGTCGTGGAAGACCGGGATGTTCATCCGCTCGCGGCAGATCTTCTCGACGATGAAACAGTCGGGGGCCTTGATGTCCTCGAGGTTGATGGCGCCGAACGAGGGCTCCATCGCGCAGACGATATCGGCCAGCTTTTCGGGATCGGGCTGATTCAGTTCAATGTCGAAACAATCTATGTTGGCGAATTTCTTGAAGAGAACCGCCTTACCCTCCATCACCGGCTTCGAGGCGAGCGCGCCGATATTGCCAAGGCCAAGGACGGCGGTGCCGTTGGTGACCACGGCCACAAGGTTTCCGCGGGCGGTATAGCGCGCCGCGGTGGCGGGATCGGCCTTGATCTCAAGGCAGGCCTCGGCCACGCCGGGCGAATAGGCGCGGCTCAGGTCGCGCCCGTTGGCCAGGGGCTTGGTGGCGCGGATCTCCAGCTTTCCGGGCTTGGGGTGTTCGTGATAATCCAGTGCCGCCTGGCGTGCGCTGTCCTGCCGTATCTCTTCCATGTCCGCCCCTCCGAAACTGGTTTAGTCTTAAACTAAATCTTCCAAAGGGTGAATAGCCCTTCTGCGGCGGCAGGTTTACGCTGCGGCTTTGCTTGCATCGGGGGCAATCGCGGCGCAGGATCGTTGCAAACGGATCGGAGGTCGTCATGTCGCTTTTGCAAGCTGCGCGCGAAGTGCGCGAGAACGCCTATGCGCCCTATTCGCATTTCAAGGTCGGGGCTGCCGTGCGGGGCAGGTCCGGGGCGATCTATCGCGGCGTCAATGTCGAGAACGTGGCCTATCCCGAAGGCACCTGCGCCGAGGCCGGTGCGATCGCCGCGATGATCGCAGCCGGCGAGACCGAGCTGATCGAGGTCGCGGTAATCGCCGACAGCCCGACCCCGGTGCCGCCCTGCGGCGGCTGCCGCCAGAAGCTGGCTGAGTTCGCGCGCCACGATACCCCCGTCACCCTGGCCACGACCGAGGGCGACCGGCTGGAAACCACGGTGGGCGATCTTCTGCCCGGCCGGTTCGATATTTCGCACATGGACCGTGGCTGATGGATGCGCGCAGCATCATCGCCGCGGTGCGCGACGGAAAGGGGCTGGCCGCCGATCAGGCTGCATGGTTCGCGCGGGGGCTTGCCTCGGGGGATGTGTCGGATGCGCAGGCGGGTGCCTTTGCGATGGCGGTGCTGCTGCGCGGGATCGGAACCGACGGGCGCGTGGCGCTGACCGAGGCGATGCGCGACAGCGGGCAGGTGCTGCGCTGGGATCTGCCGGGCCCGGTGCTGGACAAGCATTCCACGGGCGGCATCGGGGACAGCGTGTCGCTGCTTCTGGCCCCCGCGCTTGCGGCCTGCGGGGCCTATGTGCCGATGATCTCGGGGCGGGGGCTGGGCCATACCGGTGGCACGCTGGACAAGATGGAGGCGATCCCCGGCTACCGCGCGCTGCCCGGAAGCGATGCGTTGCACAAGGTGGTGGCCGAGGTGGGCTGCGCCATCGTGGGTGCCACCGACGAGATCGCCCCCGCCGACCGCCGCCTTTACGGGGTCCGCGACATCTCGGGTACGGTGGAAAGCATCGACCTTATCACCGCCTCGATCCTGTCGAAGAAACTGGCGGCGGGGCTGGGGGCGCTGGTGCTGGACGTGAAGGTGGGCTCAGGCGCCTTCATGAAAAGCATCGGGGATGCGCGCGCGCTTGCGCGGTCACTGGTCGATACGGCCAATGGCGCGGGCTGCCGGACCTCGGCGCTGATCACGGACATGAGCCAGAGCCTTGGCCATTCGGCGGGCAATGCGCTTGAAGTGCTGGAGGTGATGGAAACGCTGACCGGCACCAGTATCAGCGAGGCGCTTTGGGATGTGACCGCGGCCCTGGGCGGCGAGGCGCTTGCCTTGGCCGGGCTGGCCGAGGATCTGGACGACGGCGCGGCCCGGATCGATGAGGCGCTGGAATCGGGACGCGCGGCCGAGGTTTTCGGTCGGATGGTCGCGGTCCTCGGGGGGCCTGCGGATTTTGTCGAACGCTATCCCGACCGGCTGCCCTCGGCGCCCGTCATGCGCCCGGTTCCCTGCCCGCGCGCGGGCTTTGTCGGCGCGGTCGATGCCGAGGCGCTTGGCCATGCCGTCGTGCGTCTGGGCGGCGGGCGGCTGGTGGGGGGCGACCGGATCAACCCCTCGGTCGGCCTGTCGGGCCTTGCCACCATCGGCGAGGACATGACCGTGGGCGAGCCGCTGGCGATCGTGCACGCCGCGAGCGATGCGGCCGCCGATGCGGCGGTGGCGGCGGTGATCGCGGCCTACAGCCTTGCCGACACCACCCCCGAGGAACCGCCGCTGATCCATGAAAGGGTGGCCTGAGATGGCGCGCGCATTCCTGATCGTGCTGGACAGCGCAGGCGCGGGCGGCGCGCCCGACGCGGCGCAGTTCTTCAACGATGGTCTTCCCGATACCGGGGCCAATACTCTTGGCCATATCGCGCAGGTCTGTGCGGCGGGGCGCGCCGAAGAGGGGCGCAGCGGCCCGCTGCGGATGCCGCATCTTGACGCGCTCGGGCTTGGCGCGGCGATCCGGCTGGCCTCGGGCGATGATGCGGTGCCGGGCCTCGGGGCGGTGCCCGCGGGCCTCTGGGGTGTCGCGACCGAGGTGTCGCGCGGCAAGGACACCCCGTCGGGGCATTGGGAGCTGGCCGGCGTTCCGGTGCCGTGGGAATGGCATTATTTCCCCGACACGACGCCCGCGTTTCCGGCCGATCTGACGGCCGAAATCGCGCAACTGGCCGGAACGGACGGCATCCTTGGGAACTGTCACGCCTCCGGCACGGCGATCGTGGACCGGCTGGGGGCCGAGCATCTGCGCAGCGGCTGGCCGATCTGCTACACATCGGTCGACAGCGTGGTGCAGATCGCCGCGCATGAAGAGGCCTTCGGGCTTCAGCGCCTGCTGGATCTTTGCGCGGCCCTTGCGCCGCGGGTGCATGCTATGAAGGTGGGCCGCGTGATCGCGCGCCCCTTCGTGGGGACCGAAGGCAACTTCACCCGCACGCCCAACCGGCGCGATTTCGCCATTGCCCCGCCCGCCCCCACCTTGCTGGACTGGGCGCAGGGGGCGGGGCGTGCAACCCACGCGATCGGCAAGATCGGCGACATCTTCTCGGGCCGCGGCATCGGCCACAGCCACAAGGGCAAGTCCGACGCCGACCTGATGGCGCATCTTCTGCGGCTGGCGGACGAGGCCGAACCTGGATCGCTGACCTTCGCCAATTTCGTGGAGTTCGACACGAATTTCGGCCACCGGCGCGACGTGTCGGGCTATGCCCGCGCGCTGGAATGGTTCGATGCGCGGATCGGCGGGTTTCTGGACAGGCTCGGCCCCGGCGACCTGGCGATCTTTACCGCCGATCACGGCAATGATCCCACATGGCACGGCACCGACCATACCCGCGAACGGGTGCCCGTGCTGGGCTGGGGCGTAGGCACGCGCGCCATCGGGCAGGTGGGGTTTGCCGATGTGGGCGCCTCGATCGCGCGCCATCTGGATATTCCGGCTTCGGGGCCGGGGCGGAGTTTTCTCTAGATGCTGCCCAAGATCGAACTTCACCTGCATCTGGAGGGGGCCGCCCCTCCGTCCTTCATTCGCGGCATCGCGCGCGAAAAGCATATCGACATCGGCGGGATCTTCGATGCGGCGGGCAATTACGCCTATACCGATTTCTGGGATTTCCTGCGCGTCTACGAGGCGGCAACCTCGGTGCTGACCACGCCGGAAGATTATGCCCGGCTGACCCGCGCCGTGCTGGAGGAAAGCGCCGCTGCGGGGGTGATCTACTCTGAAACCTTCCTGTCGCCCGATTTCTGCGGCGGGCGCGATCTGGCCGCCTGGCGCGACTATCTGCACGCCATTCAGGAGGCCGCCGCCGGGGCCGAGCGTGATCTGGGCATCACCCTGCGCGGTATCGTGACGCCGATCCGCCATTTCGGCCCCGAAAAGGCGCGCGAAACCGCGCTTTGCGCCGCCGAAACCGCCGGTGCGTTCATCACCGGCTTCGGGCTTGCGGGTGACGAAAAGATCGGCCGCCCGCGTGATTTTCTGTGGTCGTTCGATTGCGCCCGCGAGGCGGGCCTGCGGCTGACCTGCCATGCGGGCGAATGGGGCGGGCCGCAATCCGTGCGCGAGGCGTGGCGCGACCTTGGGGTCGAGCGGATCGGCCACGGCGTGCGTGCCGCCGAGGACCCCGCCCTGGTGCGGGAACTGGCCGAGGCGGGTATCGTGCTTGAGGTCTGCCCCGGCTCGAACATCGCGCTCGGGCTTTATGCGGACTGGAGCGCACATCCCGTCGGGCGGTTTTTCGATCAGGGCGTGAAGGTCACGGTTTCAACCGACGATCCGCCGTTTTTCCACACCACGATGGAACATGAATATGCCCGCCTGGCCGAAAGCTTCGGCTGGGACGAGGCGGTTTTTCGCACCATTGCGCAGACCAGCCTCGATGCCGCATTCTGCGATCCTGCCACCAAGGCCAAGCTGAAGAAAAAACTGGAGAGTGCCGATGACTAAGCATCTGACCGTGGTCGATCATCCGCTGGTGCAGCACAAGCTGACCCTGATGCGCGAGAAGAACACCTCCACCTCCAGTTTCCGCCGCCTCCTGCGCGAGATCAGCCTGCTTCTGGCCTATGAGATCACGCGCGAGCTTGAGATGACCACGCGCGTGGTCGAAACCCCGCTTTGCGAAATGCGCGCCCCGGTCCTGGATGGCAAGAAGCTGGCCCTGGTGTCGATCCTGCGGGCGGGCAACGGGCTTCTGGACGGGATTCTGGAACTGATCCCGGCGGCGCGGGTCGGCTTCATCGGGCTTTACCGCGACCCCGAGACGCTGCGGCCGGTGCAATATTACTGCAAGGTGCCCTCCGAGCTTGAGGACCGGATGGTGATCGTGGTCGATCCGATGCTGGCGACGGGGAATTCCTCGGTGGCGGCGATCGACCTGCTGAAGGAAAAGGGCGCGCGCAACATCCGCTTTTTGTGCCTGCTTGCCGCACCCGAAGGGGTGGCGCGGATGAAAGAGGCGCATCCGGACGTGCCGATCGTGACCGCTGCTCTGGACGAGAAGCTGAACGATCATGGCTATATCGTGCCGGGTCTGGGCGATGCGGGCGACCGGATGTTCGGCACCAAATAGCACTGCGCGGCTTTACTGACCCGCAGACTCGGTGCATGTTCCCAAAAGGTTAACATCGGGGGATGTGATGCGTTTGGGGATTTGGGCCGCGGCATTCGCGGTCTTGTCGATGGCGGGTGCGGTAGATGCGCAAGCCCAGGAGTTGCGCGGTCCGGCCGAGATCCCGCCGTCCTCCTACACGGGCCGGCAATATGTGGACAGCGCGGGCTGCGTCTTCATGCGCGCGGGCTATGGCTCGGTGGTAAGCTGGGTGCCGCGTGTGGGGCGCGACCGCAAGCAGATCTGCGGCTACACGCCGACCCTTGCCGAGACCGCCGTGCCGCCTGCGGACCCTGCGCCCGCGCCACCCTCGCAGCCGCTAGCGGGGAATTTCCGGTCCCACGCTGCGGGCGGTCCGATGCCGACCATCGCGCTGAACAACGATCCGCCGCGTATCGGGCGCGCCGCGCGCAAGGCGAAAGCCGCGCCGTCCAAGGCCGCCCCGGGGCCGCGCAAGCCAGTCGCCGTTGCCCGGCCGGTGGCACCGGTCACCATCGTTTCCATCCGGAACGAGGACGGACGGCGCACGAATTGCCCCAATGCGCCCCGCATCGCGCAGCGCTTCGTCTTTTCCGATGGCCGCCAGTTCCTGCGTTGCGGCCCCCCGGTTGCCAATCCGGTGACCGCGCTGAATCGCGCGGGCGTGCCGGGGCTGCGTGTGGTGGGGCCGGTGCCTGCCGCGACCGGGCAGGCCGTGCTGCGCACCGCCCAAGCCACACCCCGCGGGTATGAGCGCGCGTTCCGCGATGACCGGCTGAACCCGAGTCGCGGGCCGCGCACGGCGGCGGGCGATGCCCAGATGCGCCGTGTCTGGACTGATGACGTGCCCCAGCGGATGCGCAAGGATCCGATCGTCGCGGCGAAGCCTGCCCATGCCGGCCGTGCGGTCACGGGGCAGGGGCTGGTGCAGGTCGGGGCCTTCGCGGTGCCCTCCAATGCCGACAAGACCCGGCAGATCCTGCGGGCGCTGAACCTTCCGGTGGCGGTGTCGCGCGTTGCGGGGCGTGGCGGTCCGATTCAGGTGATCTATGCCGGTCCCTTCGCCAGTGGGGCCGAACAGGCCGCCGCATTGGGCGCGGTGCGCCGCGCAGGCTATCGTGACGCGTTCATGCGCTGAGGTTCCGGGAAGGGGCTCAGCCCCCGTCGCAGATGGATTGCAGCGCGATCCACTGCGAATCCTCCAGAAGCGGGTCGGGCGATTTGCCCGGCACGGGATCGGCCTCAATCAGGCCCAGAACCGTTTCCCCCGACGGGTCGAGCGCATAGGCATAGGGGGCTGAACTGACCCCGGCGCGCGCGAAGGCGGCCAGAAGGGTTTCGTCATCGGGCCGCTGGCGCGATTGGTCCAGCAGATGTTTGCCATAGCCGCGCAGGGCCTTGTCGGACAGGCTTCCGGTGGTCAGAAGGCGAAAGCTCGGCCCCAGCCCGGCCCATTCCAGCACCGCCAGAAGCGGATCGTTTTCGGGGCCGCGCGGCTCTGCGGCCAGGATATGGCCCGCCGCGACATCGGGGCTGTCGAAGCCCTCGACCAGCGGGCGTCCGATCGCGGTGATCCCGCCGGGCAGGTGCAGCGCGCCGTTCAGCGCATTGGGCAGCACGACGATTTCGCCGGACCCGGACAGCCGTTTGGTCAGATCCGCAAGGGCGCGCTCGCCCGCCGGGCTTTGACAGGGCGCGCCGGTCAGGGTCGTCAGCTCGGCCAGGACCTGCCGTCCGATCTCAAGGCGTTTCGGGGCGGGGGCCACCGCGGCGGCATGGGTCACGATCGCGCCGGGCAGCCAGAAGATCGCCACCGCCGCCAGCAGCACCGAAACCCCGCCCAGAAGCGCGCCGCGCAACCGGCCGGGATGGGGGCGGCGCGCCTCGATGATGGCGTGGACCTTCTCGATGGCCGCGATCATCGTGTCGTCATTCAGCTCCAGCTCTTCGCCGGGTTCGTCCGAGGGGGCATAGATCGCCGGGCGCTTGCCGGGATTGCGCCGCGCCACCGCAGGCAGCGACCAATGCGCAAGCGCGCGGTTCGACTTGTCGTCAAGGATGACCAGGGTCGCATCGCCGAACTGCACGATGACTTCGCGCCGCTGCGCCTGTGGCGTTTCGCGCCACAGGCCGGGGCTTTCGAGCCTTTGGAATTCGGAAAGCGCGGTCATGCGCGGGCCTGTATCTTTGTCATTTCGCGCAGGATAGCCGATGGCGGGGCAGGGTCAATCGCCGGGCGGGCCGCGGCGGCGGGCGGGCGCCGCCGCACCCCGATCACAGCAGCTTGGCCACCGCGCGCAGCTCGAATTTCTGGATCTTGCCGGTCGAGGTTTTCGGAAGATCCGCGAAGATCACGCGCTTGGGCGTCTTGAACCCGGCCAGCCGTTCGCGCGCGAAGGCGATGATCTCGGCTTCGTCGGCGGTGGCACCCTCTTTCAGTTCGACGAAGGCGCAGGGCACCTCGCCCCATTTCTCGTCCGGTTTCGCCACCACCGAACAGAGCGACACCGCCGGATGCGCCGCGATCACGCCCTCGACCTCGACGGACGAGACATTCTCGCCTCCCGAGATGATGATGTCCTTGGCGCGGTCGGTGATCTTGATATAGCCGTCGGGATGCATGAAGGCGATGTCGCCGGAACGGAAGAAGCCGCCCTCGAAGGCCTCGCGCGTGGCTTGCGGGTTCTTGTAATAGCCCTTCATCGTGGCATTGCCGCGCATGGCGATCTCGCCCAGATGGGCGGCGTCGCGGGCGACCTCCTTGCCTTGATCGTGCACGGTGATCTGTTCCATCATCGGCATCAGGACGCCGGTGCGCGCCTTCAGCTCGGCCCGCTCATTGCCGTGGGTATCGTCCCAGGCTGCTTTCCAGGTGCATTCGGTGGCCGGGCCGTAAACCTCGGTCAGGCCATAGACCTGCGTGACGTTGAAGCCGAGTGGCTCGATCGCGGCCAGCGTGGCGGCCGGGGGCGGGGCGCCGGCGGTGAAGACCTCGACGATATGGTCGAAGTCGCGCCGGTCGGCTTCCTTTGCATTGACGATGGTGTTCAGAACGATGGGCGCGCCGCCGAAATGTGTGACCCTGTGATCGGCGATGGCGTCATAGACCGCCTTGGCGGTCACGTCGCGGCAGCACACCACCGTGCCGCCCAGAAGCGGCACCATCCAGCCATGCGTCCAGCCATTGCAGTGAAACAGCGGTACGATGGTCAGATAGACCGGGTAAAGCTGCATCCGCCACGAGATCAGGTTGCCCATCGTGGCCAGGTAGGCGCCGCGGTGGTGATAGACCACGCCCTTCGGCCGCCCCGTCGTGCCCGAGGTGTAATTGAGCGCGATGCTTTCCCATTCGTCCTCGGGCATGATCCATGCGAACATCGGATCGCCCTCGGCCAGCAGTTCCTCATACTCCAGGTAATGCCCGGTGGCGGCGATGCCGGCCTCGGGGTCGGCCACCTCGATGATCTGCGGGGCGGGGCCGTGCATGGCCTTGATCGCCTCTTCCGCCAGCTTCAGGAAGGCCGTGTCGCACAGCACCACCTTGGCGCCGCCATGTTCGAAGATATAGGCCACCGTGTCGCTATCGAGCCGCACATTGATCGTATTCAGCACGGCCCCGCAGGCCGGCACCCCGAAATGCGCCTCAAGCTGGGGGGCGGTGTTGGGCAGCAGCGTCGCCACCACATCGCCCGGCGCCACGCCCCGCGCGGCAAGCGCCGAGGCCATGCGGCTGACCCGCGCGTGATAGTCGAGATAGCTGCGCCGGGTCTTGCCGTAGATCAGCGCGGTCCGTTCGGGAAACACCTCGAGGGCGCGGTTCAAATGCGACAACGGTGTCAGCGGCACGAAATTCGCGGCGCATTTTTCAAGCCCGGTCTCATCCGAAAGCCAACCCATGCTTCTCTCCCTCATGTCGGAAAAAATGTCGTTTACAGGCGCGATTATTGGACCCTGGCGATGTCTTTGGAAAGGGGTATCGGGAGAGGATGGAAGATGGCGCATGTCGAGGCGGCACCGCTTCAGGTGAACAGGACGATCGCTGCAGCGGGGGCCATTCTGCTTTATGCCACCGCGATCGGGTTCACCGACAATTATGTGCGCGTGATCGCGGCCGAGATCAGCCTGTGGCAGTTCCATGCCATGCGCACCCTTTTCGTGCTGGTGCTTGCCGCGGTGCTGATACCATTCCTGCAAACCGATCTTCGGCCGCAGAACCTGCATGCGGTTGCGGCGCGCAGTCTGGTGCATGGCATGGCGCTGATGTTCTATTTCGCGGCGCTCGGCTTTCTGTCGGTGGCGCAGGCGGCGGCGGGGTTGTTCACTGCGCCGATCTTCGTCCTGCTGATCTCGCGCTTTGCCTACGGGCAACGGATCGGCCCCTTCCGGATTGCTGCCGTGGCGCTCGGGTTTCTCGGGATCTTGCTGGTTCTGGGGCCGGGCAAGCAAGAGCCCATCACATGGATCTCGGCGGTGCCCCTGATCAGCGGCTTTTTCTACGCGCTTGGCAACGTCGCCACGCGGCGCTGGTGCGCGGGCGAGAGCGCGCTTGTGCTGACGCTGGGGTTCTTCGTGGCGATGGGGGCGCTTGGCCTTCTGGGCATGCTGGTGCTGGCGGTCTTTCCGCAGGCGGCGGGGGCGGGCAGCGCGGGGTTCCTGTTGCGCGGCGTCACGATGCCGTCTGCGGAGGTGGTGTTCTGGGTCTTCGTGCAGGCGGCGGGCTCGCTTTTCGGGGTGGCGGCGATGGTGCGGGCCTATCAGTTGGCCGATGCCAGCCGGGTCGCGGTGTTCGAATATGTGGTGCTGCCGGTCGCGGCCCTGTGGGGGTTCGTGTTGTGGGGCGATATGCCGGGCGCGGTGGCGGTCCTGGGCATGGTGCTGATCTTCGCGTCGGGGCTACTCATTGCGCTGCGGGGCAAGTAACCTGCGGGCATGATCATCTCGCGCGGGCGCCGCTACATCTTTGTCCATATTCCGAAAACCGGCGGCACGGCGATGTCGCTGGCGCTTGAGGAGCGGGCGAAGGCCGATGACATCCTGATCGGGGATACGCCCAAGGCCCGGCGCCGGCGCGGGCGGCTGAAGGGCGTGCAAGGCGCGGGGCGGTTGTGGAAGCATTCCGCCCTGTCGGACGCGATCGGGCTGATTTCCCTGCCCGAGGCAGAGACGTTCTTCACCTTCACCATGGTGCGCAACCCCTGGGACCGGATGGTCAGCTATTACCACTGGCTGCGCGAACAGGATTTCGATCACCCGGCGGTGCATCTGGCGCGGCGCAGCGGCTTCAGCGCCTTTCTGAATGCGCCCGAAACCTGCACAAGCATTTCCGCCGCGCCCTATGACAGCTATCTGCGTCTGCCCGACGGGCGCCTGCGCTGCGATGCCTGGCTGCGGCTGGAGCATCTGGAGGAAGATGCCCGCCCCTTGACGGCGCATCTGGGCTTTGCCGTCACCCCGCTGCCGCGGGCCAATGAAAGCCCGCGCCCGCGTGACTGGCGCCCGTTCTACAGCGAGGCCGATGCCGCGCTTGTGGCGCGGATCTGCGCGCCCGACATCGCGCGCTTCGGCTACGGCTTCGATCCGCAGGTGTGAGAACGCCGGGCCCGCCGGGCCCGGCGCGGGATCGTTCCCTGTTGCGGCTCAGGCGGCGCGCGCGGCCTCACCCCCGCCGAAGCGGGCATAGAACCCGTCGCCCTTCGCGGCGATGTCGCGCAACAGATCGGGCGCCTTGAAGCGGGCGCCATGCGCAGCCTCGAGCGCGTCGCAGATTTCCACGGCCCGCGCGGCGCCGAGGATATCGAGCCAGCTGAACGGCCCGCCCGACCAGGGCGCGAAACCCCAGCCCAGAATGGCGCCGACATCGCCTTCGCGGATATCGGTCAGCACGCCCTCCTCGAAGGCCCGCACGGCTTCAAGCACCTGCGCCATCAGCAGGCGGTGCTGGATCTCGTGCAGCTCGGGCTGGCTTTCGGCCTCGGGGTATTGCGCGGCCAGCCCGTCCCACAGGCCGGCGCGCTTGCCGTTCTCATAGCTGTAGAACCCCGCATCGGCCTTCTTGCCCAGGCGGCCCTGATCGGCCATCCAGAAGATCACCTCGTCCACCGCGCCATCGGGATAGGCATCGCCCATCGCCGCGCGGGTGGCCTTGGCGATCTTCACGCCAAGGTCGATCGAGGTTTCGTCCACCAGCTGCAGCGGCCCCAGCGGCATGCCCACCAGCTTGGCGGCATTCTCGATCAGCACCGGGCTGACGCCCTCGGCCACCATGCGGATGCCTTCGTTGATATAGGGGATGATGCAGCGGTTGGCGTAGAAGAAGCGCGCATCGTTCACCACGATCGGCGTCTTGCGGATCTGGCGCACGAAATCGAGCGCCTTGGCCACCGCGCGGTCGCCGGTTTCGCGGCCCTTGATGATCTCGACCAGAAGCATCTTGTCGACCGGGCTGAAGAAATGGATGCCGATGAACTGCGCGGGCCGTGCGCTTGCCTTGGCCAGCGAGGTGATCGGCAGGGTCGAGGTGTTGGTGGCGAAGATCGCATCCGTCGGGATCACGGCCTCGGCGCGCTGCGTGACCTCGGCCTTGACGGTGGGGTCTTCGAACACCGCCTCGACGATCAGGTCGCAGCCTTGCAGCGCGTCGTAATCGGTGGTGGCGGTGATCCGGCCCAGCACCTCGGCCTTCTTCTCTTCGGTCACCTTCTTGCGGCTGATCCCCTTGTCGAGGATGCCGGCGGAATAGGCCTTGCCGCGCTCGGCCGCGTCCTGGCTTGCGTCGATCAGCACGACCTCGATCCCGGCATTGGCGCTGACATAGGCGATGCCCGCACCCATCATGCCCGCCCCGAGGATGCCGACTTTCTTCACCGTCTCATCGCCCACCTTGGGCCGGTTCGCGCCCTTCTCCAGCGCCTCCTTGTTGATGAAAAGCGAGCGGATCATCGCGCTGGACGAGGGGTTCATCAGCACGTTGGTGAACCAGCGCGCCTCGATGGACAGGGCCTGGTCGAAGGGCACGAGCGCGCCTTCGTAAACCGCGCTCAGAAGCGCCTTGGCCGCCGGATAGACACCCATCGTCTTGCCATGCACCATGGCCGAAGCACCGACGAAGGTCATGAAGCCCGCGGGGTGATAGGGCGCGCCGCCGGGCATCTTGTAGCCCTTGGCGTCCCAGGGTTTGACAAGATCGGCATCCCTGGCGCTCAGCACCCATGCGCGCGCGGCGGCAAGCGGATCTTCCACCACCTCGTCGATGATCCCGGCGGCCTTGGCCTTTTTCGGGTCTGACAGCTTGCCCTCCAGCAGGAAGGGCGCCGCGACCATCGCGCCCATCTTGCGCACAAGCCGCGTGGTGCCGCCCGCGCCGGGGAAGATACCGACCATGATTTCCGGCAGGCCGATCTTGGCCTTGGGGTTGTCGGCGGCAAAGATCCGGTGGGTCGAAAGCGGCAGTTCCAGCCCGATGCCAAGCGCCGTGCCGGGCAGGGCGGCCGCGATCGGTTTGCCGCCCTTGAGGGTTTTGCGGTCCATGCCCGCGCGCTCGATCTTGCGCAGGACGGCGTGCATCCGCATCACGCCCTCATACAGCCCCTTGGCGGGTGCGTCGCCCGCATCCTCTTTCATCTTGGCGATGACGTTAAGGTCCATCCCGCCCGCGAAATCCTTCTTTCCGCTGGTGATGACGACGCCCTTCACCTCCGTGTCGGCAAGCGCCTTGTCGATGAAGCCGTCAAGCAGGGCAAAGCCCTCAAGGCTCATGACGTTCATCGACTTGCCCGGAACGTCCCAGGTGATGACGGCCACGCCGTCGCTGCCGAGCTCATAGGTAAAATCAGCCATTCTTCTCTCCCTTCGGCGCGAGGTCGCGCGGACCGGTCCAGTCGCTGCCGTCATGATAGGTGAAGCGGGCCTTGCCGCCCGCTATATGGATCTGCATGTCCACGTCGGAATAGGTTGCCACCTCGGTGGTGGCTTTGGTGCCCACGATCAGGAAGCGCGCGGGCGCGGCCGAGCGGTTGACGAAACGGTGGCCGTTCGCCACCCCCGCCTGCCACGCGGCGCAGTCGCCCGGATGCATGGCGGTTTCGCCCGCATCCTCGATCAGGATCAGTTCGCCTTCGAGCACCATGGCGAATTCGTCCTCGTTCAGGTGCCAGTGCCGGAGCGAGGCGGCCGCGCCGGGCTGAAGCGTCACGATATTCACGCCGAACTGGGTCAGCCCCGCCAGGTCGCCAAGGCGGACCGAGGACCGCCCTGCCATCTGGCCGGCATAGGGTTCGGGGTAGATAGACCCCGTCCTGACCGGCGCCTGATCGAGGTCGAGCCGGGGCATCACACGCGCTCGATGATCGTGGCAGCGCCCATGCCCGATGCGATGCACAGCGTCGCAAGGCCGGTGGACAGGTCGCGCCGTTCCAGTTCGTCCAGAAGCGTGCCGATGATGATCGCCCCGGTGGCGCCAAGCGGGTGCCCCATGGCGATGGCGCCGCCGTTCACGTTGACCCTGGCGGGATCGACCTCGAAGGCCTGCATGAAGCGCAGCACGACCGAGGCGAAGGCCTCGTTCACCTCGAAAAGATCGAGATCCGAGATCTTCATGCCGCTGTCCTTCAGGATCTTTTCGGTCACCGGAACCGGGCCGGTCAGCATGATCGTGGGGTCGGTGCCGATCTTGGCGGTGGCGCGGATGCGGGCGCGGGGTTTCAGCCCGTGCGCCGCGCCGAATTCCTTGTTGCCGATCAGCACGGCGGCCGCGCCATCCACGATGCCCGAGCTGTTGCCGGCATGGTGGATGTGCTCGATGGCCGACAGGTGCGGGTATTTCAGCATCGCCACCTTGTCGAAGCCGGGCATCACCTCGCCCATGTCCTTGAAGCTGGCCTTGAGCGCGCCAAGCCCCTCGACCGTGGTGCCGGGGCGCATGTATTCGTCGCGCTCCAGGATCACCACGCCGTTCTGGTCGACCACCGGCACGATGGATTTCGCAAAGCGGTTCTCGGCCCAGGCCGCGGCGGCGCGGTTCTGGCTTTCGACCGCAAGCGCGTCGGCCTGTTCGCGGCTGAAGCCGTATTCGGTGGCGATGATATCGGCCGAGATCCCCTGCGGCACGAAATAGGTCTTCATCGCAAGGCTCGGGTCCACAGCGATGGCGGCCCCGTCCGAGCCCATCGCCACGCGGCCCATCATCTCGACCCCGCCGGCGATATAGGCCTGCCCGGCGCCGCCCTTCACCTGGTTGGCGGCAAGGTTCACCGCCTCCATTCCGCTGGCGCAGAAACGGTTGATGGCAAGGCCGGGGATGCGTTCGTCCAGGTCCGACAGCAGCACGGCCGAGCGCGCAAGGCAGCCGCCCTGTTCGCCCACCTGCGTGACATTGCCCCAGATCACGTCCTCGACGGCGTGGCCCTCAAGGCCGTTGCGCGCCTTCACGGCATTGAGCAGCCGGGCCGACAGCGCGACCGAGGTCACTTCGTGCAGCGCCCCGTCCGGGCGCCCCTTGCCGCGCGGCGTGCGGCAGGCGTCATAGATATAGGCTTCGGTCATCTTTCCTCCTCAGGCCCGGTCGGCAGGGCTGCCGGGCATCATGTCGTAGGGATGTTTCCAGCCGGGCAGGGCCGCGATCCGGTCCAGCCAGCGGTCGATATTGGGCAGCGCCTTGCGCTCGAAGGTGAAGGGCTCGGGGTAGAACAGGTATCCGCAGCACGCCGTATCGGCGAGCGTCGGCCCGTTGCCCACGATCCAGTCGCGCCCTTCAAGGTGGCGCTCCAGCGTCTTCAGCGCGACGGTCAGCCGGCCCGAAAGCCAGGCGATCACCTCCATCGGGCGCTTTTCCTCGGGCAGGAAGTTCATCAGGAACCGCAGCGTTCCGGCCTGGGCCGACATCTTGTGATTGTCCCAGAACAACCAGCGCAGCACCTCGTCCCGCTCGTCGGGCGCGCCCAGAAGGCGGCCGGTCTTCTGCGCGACATGCAGCTGGATCACGCCCGATTGCGTCAGCCTCAGATCGCCCTCTTCGAAAACCGGTGCCTCGCCCATCTCGTTCAGCGCAAGGAATTCCGGGCTGCGGGTCGCGCCGTGGAAAAAGTCGACATAGATGGGCTCCCACGCATAGCCGGCCAGCGACATTGTCAGCGCCGCCTTGTAGGCATTGCCGCTTTCGCCGAAGCAATGGAGTCTGGCGGTCATCCGGTTCCCTCCCTGAATCCTGGTCCGGCGCGGCAGGCGCGCGGGATCGTCATGGCTGTGATCTTGCCACAAAGTGACCTTCGCGTAAGGCCCTTCGCCCCGGAATTGCGCAACGTCACAAACGCGCTGACCACACGTCGCGCCCCGGATCAGGCCTTGCGCTCGCCCAGTTCGGCCTTGAACAGCCGCAGCCGGTGGTTGAGGTTCTCGTGATGCGTGACCGAGCCGAAATGCTCGAACAGGAAGGTCAGCGCCTCGTCCGGGGTGATCCCGGCCTCTTCGGCAAAGCGGTGCAGGCTGCGATAGGCATCGTTGGTCATCGCCACGGGAAAGCGGCGCGTCAGGCGCAGGCGTTTGGGCATCAGTCTTCCTTCGATTGGTGCGAGACCACGACGGCCAGCAGCTCTGGCCGGGTGGTATGGGCGGGCAGGGCGGACAGCGCGTCAAGCCAGCCCATGCGCGATTCCATCCCGCCCTGATCCTGTGGTGCGAAGGGGAAATCGGGGCTCAGGCATCCGGCCATGAATTCGAACGTGTCCCCGGTGCGCAGGTAAAGGGGCGTGCCGCAGGTGGCGCAGAACCCCCGGACCGAGATGTTCGAGCTTGCCCATTCCGCGGGTTGCCCCGTTATCGTGACGCGCGCGCCCGGCACCTCGTAAAGCGGGGCGAAGGCGTTGCCGGTGGCACGCTGGCACATCCGGCAATGGCAGACCCCGGCGCTGCCCGGACCGGGGGCGACGGCAAAGCGCACCGCGCCGCACTGGCAGCCGCCGCGGGCCTCGGGGAAATCGCGTTCGGGGCTGGTGGGCATGGGCGTGCTCCTGCATGTGCATCGGGCGCAGCGTAGTGGGGCGCGATCCCTCTGGCCAGTGGAAAGCGGTCATCTTGCCCTTGAACCCAATGGGGCCGAGGGCCTATGTCGGTCTGGCAACGGGCGACACCTTCCGGGAGGCAGACAGAATGCGCAACGCGGCATTGGTGCTTGGGATCATTGGCGGATTGATCGCCATGCTCGTGGGCTTTTTCAGCTTCGGCTATACCGAGGTCGTGCGGGTCCATGCCGAGGTCGGCCGGGTCTTCGGCGAGGTCGAGAATACCGGCCTTGTGCGCATGGCAAGCTTTCTTGCCCCGCTGATGGCGATCGCCGGGGGGGCGATGGCGAAGATCCGGGCACTTTGGGGCGGCGTGCTGATGCTGCTGGCCGGCGTGTTGATGTATTATGCGTTCGGCTTCGGGGTGTTCACGATGTTCCCGATCGGGTTTTGCCTTCTGGGCGGCGTTCTGGCCATTGCGGCCGGCCGGCCGGACGCCCCGAAGACCCATTTCTGAGCCCTGCTACGGCATGAAAAAAAGGCGCGGGTTTTCCCCCGCGCCCTTCGTGCGTTCCTGTCACCGCGTGATCAGAACTGATCGGCGGTCAGTGCCATGACCGGCTCGGCGCCGCTTTCGATGCGGGCCAAGTGCATCCCCGTCGCGGGAAGCTGGCGCGCCATGTAGAAGCGGCCCGTGGCGATCTTGGCGTCATAGAAGGCCGTGTCCGACGCGCCGCCATCCAGCGCGGCAAAGGCCGCGCGGGCCATGCGCACCCACATCAGGCCAAGGCAGACATGGCCCATCAGATGCATGAAGTCATAGCTGCCCGACAGCGCGGCATTCGGGTTCTTCATGCCGTTCTGCATGAAGAACATCCCCGCCGCCTGCATGTGCTTCGAGGCGGTCTTCAGCGCATCGGTGAAGGGCTTCATGCGCGGGTCGTCGTCATGGGCCATGCACTCGGCCTTGACCATCTCGAAGAAGGCCATCACATGCTTGCCGCCATCCGCCGTCAGCTTGCGGCCCACAAGATCGAGCGCCTGGACGCCGTTCGCGCCCTCATAGATCATGGCGATGCGGGCATCGCGCACGAATTGCGACACGCCGGTTTCCTCGATGTAGCCGTGCCCGCCGAAGACCTGCTGGGCGGCCACCGTCATGTCGAAGCCCTTGTCGGTCAGGAAGCCCTTGATGACCGGCGTCAGCAGCGACACAAGGCCCTCTGCGGCGGCGTCATCGGCCCTGTGGCTGCGGTCGATCAGATGCGCGCCCCAGAAGGTGAAGGCCCGCGCGCCCTCGACGAAGCTTTTCTGCTCCATCAGGTTGCGGCGGATGTCGGGATGCACGATCAGCGGATCGGCCGGTCCGTCGGGGTTTTCCGTTCCGGTCACGGCGCGGCCCTGCAGGCGTTCCGTCGCATAGGCAAGCGCGTTCTGATAGGCGGCCTCGGCCACCGCATACCCCTGAAGCCCGACGCCCAGACGGGCCTCGTTCATCATGGTGAACATGGCCTTCATGCCCTTGTGCAGCTCTCCCAGAAGGAAGCCGGTCGCGCCGTCATAGTTCATCACGCAGGTGGCATTGCCGTGAATGCCCATCTTCTCTTCGATCTTGCCGCAAGAGACCGCGTTGCGCTCCCCAAGCGTGCCATCGGCATTGACCATGAATTTCGGCACGATGAACAGGCTGATGCCCTTGGTGCCCTCGCCGCCGCCGGGGGCCTTGGCGAGAACCAGATGTATGATGTTCTCGGCCAGGTCGTGTTCGCCAGCCGAGATGAAGATCTTCTGGCCGGTGATCCTGTAGCTGCCATCCTGTTGCGGCTCGGCCTTGGTGCGCAGCATGCCCAGATCGGTGCCGGCATGCGGCTCGGTCAGGTTCATGGTGCCGGTCCAGTCACAGCTGACCATCTTCGGCAGATAGGTTGCCTTCTGTTCGTCCGTGCCATGGGCATGGATCGCCGAATAGGCGCCATGCGTGAGGCCCTGATACATGTTGAATGCCATGTTGGCCGAAACGAACATCTCGCCCACGGCGGTCGCCAGGACATAGGGCATGCCCTGTCCGCCATAGTCGGGATCGCAGTCCAGTGCGGTCCAGCCGCCTTCCTTCATTGCTGCAAAGGCCGCGTCAAAGCCCTTGGGGGTGCGCACGACGCCGTTTTCCAGCACGCAGCCCTCGGCATCGCCGCTGGCGTTGATCGGGGCCAGAACCTCGGTGCTGACCTTGCCCGCCGCATCCAGAACGGCTTCGGTAAAGTCGCGTTCCAGTTCTTCGTAGCCGGGAATGCCGGTTTCGGTCACCTTGAGGAGTTCCTGCAGGACAAATTGCATGTCCTTGGCGGGGGCGGCATAGATCGGCATTGTCTTCTCCCTTCTGACAAGCGGTCAGGCGGCAGGGACCGTTGCCTTCTTGTCGGCCAGTTCCCGTTCGCCCCAGGCTATTTGTTCGCTCAGCTCGGCAATCGCCTGACCAAGCTCTTCGCGCTGGCGCTGCATCTCGGCCAGTCTTTCCCGGGCAACCTCCAGCGTCTTGGCGATCTGCGCCTTCTGCTGGTCGCCCATCGAATACATATCCAGAAGCTGCCGGATATCCTCGAGGCTGAACCCGAAGCGCTTGCCGCGCAGGATCAGCTTCAACCGCGCCCGGTCGCGCCGCGTGAACAGGCGCTTTTGTCCAAGGCGGATCGGAAACAGCAACTCCTTCGACTCGTAAAACCGGAGCGTGCGGGGCGTTACATCGAATGCATCGCACATCTCGCGGATCGTCATTACATCATCACTCATACCCTTCACCTTTCGAGTGTCTGTCCTTGCGTCACCCAGAGGCAAATCGGTATCTGCCACGAGTTTACAAGGGAAGTTGACGTTCACGTCACTGTAACGTGACGTCACGAAATCGCTGACGTAATGTCAGGAAAAGTTGACCTAACGGTAAAGAAATAAAATGACCCGTGATCCGTGGCGGATTGTCACGGTTCCGGCCGTTTCAGGGGGCTTCGCCGGGAAGCGAATCTGCCACCTGATCGCGCAGCGCGCGCAGATCGTCGATGGTCACGTCCAGTTCTGCGCGCTGCTGCCTGAGCACTTCGAGCTGACGGTCGGCCAGCTCGATCCAGACGCGATTTTGCTCTTTCGTGCCCTTCTGGTCGTAGATCAGCAGCCACTGGCGCAGTTCCTCGAGGCTGAAGCCGAAACGCCGCCCCCGCAGGATCAGCGTCATGCGCGCAATCTCGCGCGGGCCGTAGAACCGTGCGCGGCCTTCCTTCTGCGGGGAAAGCAACTCGATATACTCGTAATAGCGCAGCGTGCGCGGTGTGACGTCAAAGCGCGCGCACATTTCCTTGAAACTGAGCGTATCGGACATTCGGGCCTCCATGCCGCGCAACGCTAGCGCGTGCGCGACGCGATCTCAACACGCTAGATGGGGTGATCGTGGCGGCGATGCCGGGACCGGGCGTCGCAAGGGGGGCTTGCAGTGCGCCCGGCTTGACGGAATAGTCGGGGCGCAGGCCGGCGATGTCCGGCCCCGACCCAGGCGGAGAGTGACGATGCAGGATGGCGACGGCAAGGCCGGCCAAAGCGACAAGCAGATGCGCCAGTTCGCGCGTCAGTTCATCGAGGCGATCCCGCATTCGCGCGCGCTCGACATGCAGCTCGATGAAATCGGCCAGGGCGAGGCGGCGATCTCGATGCCCTATGACCTGCGCCTGATCGGCGATCCGCGCACCGGCGTGATCCATGGCGGCGCCGTCTCGGCGCTGATGGATACCTGTTGCGGCGCGGCGGTGCTGTGCCACCCCAGCGCCCCCTCCGGCACGGCGACGATCGACCTGCGCATCGACTACATGCGCGCCGCGACGCCGGGGCAGCGGATCTCGGCGCGGGCGGTCTGCTACCACGCCACCCGCACCGTCGCCTTCGTGCGCGCCACCGCCCATGACGAGGAAGAGGGGGCGCCGCCCGTGGCCACCGCGACGGGCGCCTTCACCCTGGAACGGCCGGAAGGAAAGCAGGCATGAAGCGCGCGCGCCCCGAACCCGTCCAGGTGGTCAAGCAGCGCCGCGACGCGGCCCTGCGCGCGCTCGTCTCGGGTGTGCCCTTCATCCAGTTCCTCGGCATCGAGTTCGAGCGTCGCGGGGATGAGCTCACAGCCGTCCTGCCCTTCGATGAAAAGCTGATCGGCAATCCGATCCTGCCCGCCCTGCATGGCGGCGTGACGGCGGGGTTCCTTGAGGTCACGGCGATCATCGAGCTGAGCTGGAGCATGCTGTGGGAAGATATCGAGCAGGGCCGGATCGACTTGACCACGCTTGACCCGCTGCACCTGCCGCGCCTGCCCAAGACCATCGACTTCACCACCGACTACCTGCGCTCGGGCCTGCCGCGCGACGCCTATGCGCGCGCGCGCGTCAATCGCTCGGGGCGGCGCTATGCCAGCGTGCATGTCGAGGCATGGCAGGACAACCGCAGCCGCCTGTTCGCCCAGGGGACGGGGCATTTCCTGATGCCGCCGCCACCCGGCAGCGATGGCTGAGGCCAGCCACCGCCGCGTCATCGCCATCGCCCTGCCGATCGTCATCTCGAATGCGACGGTGCCGATCCTGGGGGCGGTGGATACCGGCGTCGTTGGCCAGATGGGCGAGGCCGCCCCGATCGGCGCGGTCGGAATCGGCGCAATCATCCTCGCCTCGCTCTACTGGATCTTCGGCTTCCTGCGCATGGGCACATCGGGGCTGGTCGCGCAGGCCCACGGGGCCAGGGACCGGGCCGAGGTCTCTGCCGGGCTGATCCGCGCGCTCCTGATCGCCATGGCGGCGGGGTTGGCACTGATCGTGCTGCAAATCCCGCTTTTTGCCGCCGCATTCCGCATCGCGCCCGCATCGGCGGCGGTCGAGGCGCTTGCGCGCGACTACATGGCGCTCCGCATCTGGGGCGCCCCGGCCACCATCGCGCTCTACGCGCTGACCGGATGGCTGATCGCGCTGGAACGGACGCGGGCGGTTCTGGTGATCCAGCTCTGGATGAACGGCCTGAACGTGGGGCTGGACCTGTGGTTCGTGCTGGGGCTGGGACTGGGGGTCAAGGGCGTCGCCTCGGCCACGCTGATCGCGGAATGGACGGGCGTGGTGCTGGCGCTCTGGCTTGCGCGCGATGCCTTCGCCGACGGCTACTGGCGCAGCGCCGCGCTGGTGCTCGACAAACGGCGCCTGCTTCAGATGGCGCGGGTGAATACCGACATCATGATCCGCTCGGTCCTGCTCCAGGCCAGCTTCACCACCTTTCTCTTCCTGGGGGCGGGGCAGGGCGACGTGCGCCTTGCGGCCAATCAGATCCTTCTGCAATTCCTCGAGATCACGGCCTATGCGCTCGACGGCTTCGCCTTCGCGGCCGAGGCGCTCGTGGGCCAGGCGGTGGGCGCGCGCTCGGCCTCGGGCGTGCGACGCGCGTCGCTGATCACCTCGCAATGGGGCGCGGGCGGGGCGCTGCTTCTGGGCGTGGCCTTCCTGCTGGCCGGGCCGCAGATCATCGACCTGATGACCACCGCCCCAGAGGTCCGCGAAACCGCACGCCACTACCTGCCATGGCTGGCGATCGCGCCCCTGATCGGCGTGGCCAGCTGGATGTTCGACGGCATCTTCATCGGCGCCACCCTTACGCGCGAAATGCGCAACGCCATGTTCGTCTCGGTCACCATCTACATCGCCGCACTCGGCATCCTCGTGCCGGCCTTCGGCAATCACGGGCTCTGGGCCGCGCTCATGGTCCTCAACGCCACGCGCGGGCTGACCATGGCCCGCCTCTATCCCGAAGCGGAAGCCCGCGCCCGCGCCTGAGCGCCCTTCATCTTCGCGGAAATATCCTGCGGGGGTGCGGGGGTGCAAAACCCCCGCTGCCCGCCCCTACCGCGAGCGCACCATCCCCATGATCTCATAGGTCTTCTCAAGGATCGGCCGCGCGATCGCGTCGGCCCGTGCCGCCCCCGCACCCAGGATCCGGTCGATCTCGGCCGGGTCGGCCATCAGCCGCTTCATCTCGGTGCTGATCGGCTCCAGCTTGGCCACCGCAAGATCCGCAAGCGCGGGCTTGAACGTGCCGAACTGGGCGCCCGCGAAATCGCGGACCACCTGGGCGGGCGTGTGCCCGGCAAGGGCCGCGTAGATGTTCACAAGGTTGCGCGCCTCGGGGCGGTCCTGCAACCCCTCGACGGTATCGGGCAGCGGCTCGGGATCGGTCTTGGCCTTGCGGATCTTCTTTGCGATCGTATCGGCATCGTCGGTCAGGTTGATGCGGCTGGCATCGGAGGGATCGGATTTCGACATCTTCTTCGTCCCGTCGCGCAGCGACATCACGCGCGTCGCCGCGCCCTCGATCAGGGGCTCGGTGATCGGGAAGAAATCCGTTCTGTAGTCGTGGTTGAACTTCGCCGCGATATCGCGCGTCAGCTCAAGGTGCTGCTTCTGATCCTCGCCCACCGGGACCATCGTGGCGTGATACAGCAGGATGTCCGCCGCCATCAGCGAAGGATAGGCCAGAAGCCCGAGCGAGGAGTTCTCGGCGTTCTTGCCCGCCGTCTTGTCCTTGAACTGGGTCATGCGATACATCCAGCCGATCCGCGCCACGCAGTTCAGCAGCCAGGCCAGTTCGGCATGCGCGCCGACCTGGCTCTGGTTGAACAGGATCGAGCGCGCCGGATCCACGCCCGAGGCGATGAAGCCCGCCGCCGCCTCGCGGGTCTGGCGGCGCAGCGCCTCGGGGTCCTGCCAGACGGTGATCGCATGCAGGTCGACCAGGCAATAGATCGTCTCGATCCCCTCGTCCTGCTTTTCGGCAAAGCGCTTGAGTGCGCCCAGATAGTTGCCAAGCGTCAGCCCGCCCGAGGGCTGGATTCCCGAAAAGATCCGCGGCTTGAAGGCGGCATTGGGCGTGGGGGTGGCGTCGGTCATCGTCTTGCTCCGCTTGGCAGGCTGGAAATCTGCGTCCCGCTCGCTTATCGCTAAAGCGCGCGGGGCGTCAACCGGACCCCGCAGGACCCCGGGGGCAAGATGCGCGAAGGCTTCGACGAACATCCGATCAATCCGCTGCCGCCGGTGGTGTGGCTTCTGGCGCTGCCGGTCATCCTGGGCGAGCTGGCCTTCGGCCTTGGCCAGGCGGGCTTCGCCGGAGAGCTGGCGCGGGGCTGGCGGCTGGATGCGTTGCAGCGCTATGCCTTCGCCCCCGACATCTTCCGCGCGATGCTGGATCAGAACATCTGGCCCTGGCATCATGTGCTGCGGATCGTCAGCTATCCCTTCGTGCATGGCAGTTTCACCCATGCGCTGATGGTGCTGGTCTTCATCCTCGCGCTTGGCAAGATGGTGGGAGAGCTGTTTTCCCTGCCCGCCGTGCTGGCGGTGTTCTTCGGATCGGCGATCGCGGGGGCGGTGGTCTATGCGCTGGTTCCGGGCACGCAGGCGGCGATCTATGGCGGCTATCCGGCGGTTTACGGGCTGGTCGGGGCCTTCACATGGATCCTGTGGACGCGGCTCGGCATGGCCCATGCCAACCGCGCGCGGGCCTTCACGCTGATCGGGTTCCTTCTGGGGATCCAGCTTGTCTTCGGCCTGCTTTTCGGGGCGCGGCCCGACTGGATCGCGGATGTGACGGGGGCGGGGGCGGGCTTTGCGATCTGCTTTCTGGTCGCGCCCGGCGGCTGGCGCCGCGCGCTGGAGCGGTTGCGCCAGCGTTAGGGTGCGCGCGGCCTACCGGCGCCGCAGCATCCGGCCCAGATCGCCCGGCCGGAAGGCGCCGATCAGGGCGCCCAGCCCGAAATAGACCGCGATCCCGCCGCCGCACATCAGGGCAAGCGCCCCGAAGCGGGCATGCCGCTCGGCCAGCATCCCGGCCAGTGCCCCGTTCAGGAACCACAGCGCCGCCCCCATCGCGGCCGAGGCCGCAAGGATCCGCCACAGCCGGCGCCAGAAGCGCGCATCCGGCCGCGCGGCCGCCCCCATGGTGCGCGCGCCGAACCAAAGCTGCGCCACCATGACCCATCCCGAGACCGAGGTTGCAAGGGCGGCGGCCATGAACCCCATGATGGGCATCATCCCCACGGCGAAGCCCGCGTTCACGATCATCGAGACGACGGCATAGAAGAAGGGCCTGCGCGTATCCTCGCGCGCGTAGAACAGCGGCTGAAGCACCTTTTGCAGCACGAAGGCCGGAAGGCCCAGCCCATAGGCCGCAAGGGCAAGCGCCGTGGCGTCGGTGTCGCCCGCCGTCCAGGCGCCGCGCCCGTAGAGAACCGAGATCAGCGGCTCGGCGATCACCACCAAGGCCACCGCCGCGGGCACGGTCAGAAAGAGCGCGAATTCCGCCCCGCGCGAAAAGCTTTCGCGCCCGGCCTCCGCGTCGCCCGCGCGCAGCTGGCGCGACAGGGCGGGCAGCAGCACCGTGCCGATGGCGATGCCCACCACCCCCAACGGCAACTGATAAAGCCGGTCGGCATAGGACAGCCAGGCCACGGCGCCCTCGGTGAACGAGGCGACCTGCCGCCCGACCAGAAGGTTGATCTGCACCACCCCGCCCGCCAGCACCGCCGGCCCCGCGATGATCAGAAGGCGCTTGAGGTCGGGCGTCATCCTGGGCCAGCCGGGGCGCAGGCTGTAGCCAAGCCTGCGGGCCGCGAACCAGGTGAAGGCCAGTTGCGCGATCCCGGTCAGCGGCACGGTCCAGGCCAGCGTCAGCCCCATGTCCCAACCTGCCCGCGCCGCGATCCACATCGCGGCAATGAACATCAGGTTCATCAGCACCGGCACGAACGAGGCTTCGGTAAAGCGCCCGAAGGCGTTCAGCACCCCCGACAGCAGCGCCACCAGCGAGATGAACAGGATGTAGGAAAACGAGATCCGCCCGAACAGCACCGCCATGTCGAAGCGCGCATCGCCCACGAACCCCGAGGCCATCAGCCAGACCAGCCCCGGCATCGCCAATGTGCCGATCAGGGTGAAGGCCACCAGCACCGACGACAGGCCCGCGAATGCGTCCTGGGCGAAGCCGCGCGCGTCCTCGCCCGATTCCAGCTTTTTCGAGAAGATCGGCACGAAGGCCATGTTGAACGCGCCCTCGGCGAAGAAGCGGCGGAACATGTTGGGCAGCGAGAACGCGATCAGGAAGGCCTCGGCCACCGGGCCCGCGCCCAGATAGGCCGCCATCATCACATCGCGCGCAAATCCCACGACCCGGCTGACCAGCGTCCAGCTGCCCACCGTCAGGAACCCCCGCATCAGCCGGATCGGTGCCATCAGCGTCCGGCCCTTGCCGCGCCGGCCGAGATCGCCTCGCGCAGCTTCTTCTCCAGCGCCTCCTGCTTGGGCCGGGAATGCATCTTCAGCCCGAACATGTCCTTGACGTAGAAGGCGTCGACGACCTGCGCGCCGAAGGTGGCGATCACGGCCGAGGCGATGTAGATGTTGTTGGCCGCCAAAGTCCGGGTCAGATCGTAAAGCAGGCCGGGGCGGTCGCGGGTATCGACCTCGATGATCGTGTAGATCTCGGAGCCTTCGTTGTCGAAGGTGATATGCGTGGGAAAGCGGAATTCGCGCTCGCGTTTCTTGACCTTGTCACGGTCCTTCAGCGCATCGCGCGCGACGACCTCGCCGCGCAGCGTCTTCTCGATCATCTTGCGCAGGCGCGGCAGCTTGTCGGATTCGTAGGGGTGCCCTTCGGCGTCCTGCACCCAGAAGACGGCGGTCGCGTAGCCGTCCTTCGAGGTATAGGTGCGTGCGTCGACCACATTGGCCCCCACCAGCGCAAGCGCGCCCGCCAGCCGCGAGAAGATGCCCGGATGATCGGCAAGCGCGAAGGCCGCGCGGGTTGCGTCATGGTCGGCATCGGGATGCAGGTCGATGCGGATCTCGTCATTGGAAAGCCCGCGCAGAAGATGCGCGAAGATGCGCTGGGTC
Organism: Rhodobacter maritimus; assembly: GCF_058747975.1. NCBI lineage: Bacteria > Pseudomonadati > Pseudomonadota > Alphaproteobacteria > Rhodobacterales > Rhodobacter > Rhodobacter maritimus. The sequence continues at coordinate 591,109 of NZ_CM179095.1, forward strand.
GCGGTGGAAAGGCCCTGCCAGTAGGGCGCGTAATGGCGCCCCAGCTCGGTGCGGATCTCTTTCTGGTCCCATCCGGCAAGCGCTTCGCGCAGGGCCTTCTTGGCCTCGCTTTCGCGCTTGGCGCGGTTGACGGCCTCGGCCCCGTTTTCCAGGAAATCGGCGGTTTCGGCATGCAGCCGGCGCAGCAGCATGGCCTTCCAGTTGTTCCAGGTGCCCGGCCCCACGCCGCGAATGTCGCACACCGTCAGCACCGTCAGCAGATCGAGCCGCTTGCGCGTCTTCACCGCCTTGGCGAAATCGCGCAGCGTGCGCGGGTCGGCCAGGTCGCGTTTCTGGGCCACGTCGGACATCAGCAGGTGATAGCGCACCAGCCATTCGACCGTATCGCATTCCTCCGCGCTCAGCCCCAGCCGGGGGGCGACCTTGCGGGCGATCTGCGCGCCGAGGATCGAATGGTCCTCGGGGCGGCCCTTGCCGATATCGTGCAGCAGCAGCGCCACATAAAGCACGCGCCGGTTCACGCCGTCCTTGAGGATGCGCGAGCTGATCGGCAATTCCTCGATCAGTTCTTCGCGCTCGATCTGCGCCAGCGTCGAGATGCACTGGATCGTGTGCTCGTCCACCGTGTAGTGGTGATAGACGTTGAACTGCATCATCGCCACGATCGGCTCGAATTCGGGGATGAAGGCGGACAGGACGCCCAGCTCGTTCATCCGGCGCAGTGCGCGTTCAGGGTTGCCGTGCTTGAGAAGCAGATCAAGGAAGATGCGCGTGGCTTCGCGGTCTTCGCGCATGTCCTCGTCGATCAGGTCGAGATGGGCGGTGACCACGCGCATCGCATTGGGGTGGATCAGCATGCCGGTGCGCAGCGCTTCCTCGAACAGACGCAGAAGGTTCAGCGGATCGGCCAGGAAGGTGGCCTGGTCGGTGATGTTGATGCGCCCGTTATCGTCGTGCCACGGCCCCTTCAGCTTGCGCCGGCGGCGGAAGATGCGCTGCAACATGGGCGCGCGCTTGACGTGGCGGGCCTCAAGCTCGGTCAGGAAGATGCGGGTCACCTCGCCCACGCGGGTGGCGTGGCGGAAATATTCCTGCATGAAGATCTCGACCCCGCGCCGCCCGGCGGTGTCCTCATAGCCCATGCGCCGGGCCACTTCGACCTGCATGTCGAAGGTCAGCTGATCCGAGGCGCGGCGCGCGATCAGATGCAGATGGCAGCGCACCGCCCACAGGAAATCCTCGGCGCCGCGGAAATGCTCGTATTCCTCGCGCGAGAAGACGCCAAGCGCCACCAGTTCCGCGGCCCGGTCGACCTGGTGGATGTATTTCGCAATCCAGTAAAGCGCCTGAAGGTCGCGCAGGCCGCCCTTGCCTTCCTTCACGTTGGGTTCCAGCACATAGCGCTGGCCGCCCTGGCGTTCGTGGCGCAGATCGCGCTCGGCCAGCTTGGCCTCGATGAATTCGGCGCCGGTGCCGCGGAAAAGATCGTTGCGCAGGCGGTCGCGCAGGTCTTCGGCAAGGGGCTCGTATCCGCCGATATAGCGATGTTCGAGAAGGGCGGTGCGGATCGTGTAATCCTCGCGTCCCAGGCGCAGGCAATCCTCGATCGTGCGCGAGGAATGCCCGACCTTCAGCTTCAGGTCCCACAGCATGTAGAGCATGCTTTCGATCACGCTTTCGGCCCATGGCGTGACCTTCCAGGGCGTCAGGAACAGAAGATCGACATCCGATGCCGGCGCCATCTCGGCGCGGCCATAGCCACCTACGGCGAGAACCGCGATCCGCTCTGCCTCGGTGGGGGTGGGCAGCGGGTGCAACACGTCTGTGGCGATCCGAAGCACGCTTTGGACGATGCCGTCGGTCATCGTGGAATAGCTGCGCACCGTGTCACGCGCGGCGCGGGGGTGGGTGGCGAAATCGCCTTCGATCGCGCCCGCGGCCTCGTCGCGCGCGCGGGCCAGGAACTGCACGGTGGCGCTTCGGATTTCGCGCCCGTCGCTCAGCCCTTCGATGGCCTTGTCAAGCGCGGCATCCAGCCCGGTCCTGTCCAGAAGCAAGGGCGCCCCGGCTTCGGCCGGGGCGGATGGGGTGTTATCGTCCACGGTGTTCTCTTGCCCCGTCGGTGAAAGTGCTGGCCATGTCGCAAAGCGGGATCAGAAGCCGGCGCCCCCGAAGCCGCGCGGCGCGGCATCGACCACGACAACCTGCGAGTTGCGCACCTCGGCCACGGCGAGGCCGCGTTCGTTGGTGCCGTCGGGGCGCAGCCGGAACACGCCGTTGACGCCCACGAAGCCCGAGGATTGCGTCAGCCCCGAACGGGTCAGCGCGTCGGGGCGCCCGGCCCGGACCAGCGCGCCGACCGCGGCGATCCCGTCATAGGCAAGCCCTGCGATCGGGTGCGGCGGCTCGCCGAAGGCGGCCTGATAGCGCGCGCGGAACTGCTGGCTCAGCGCCGGATCAGGCAGCGCGAACCAGCCGCCCTGCACGCCCGGCAACGCCAGCGTGGCGGGCGGAATGTCCCAACGGGTCAGGCCGATGAACTTGGTCGCCGAGGTGTCCACGCCCTGTTCGGGCAGCATCTGCGCCAGAAGCGGCAGCGCCCCGGCGGTATCGGCCGTCAGGAACAGCGCATCCACATCGCCCGACCTGGCGCGCGCCGCGATCGAGGGCACCGCCTCGATCACGCCTTGCTGCGAGAACGGGAACGAGGCCTTGCCCACCAGCGTCGCGTTGGAGCGGCGCGCCGCAGTCTCGATGGCGCGCGCGCCGGTCTCGCCCGCGGGGGTCTGCTCATGCACCAGAAGGATGCGCCGCTTGCCCTGCGAGGCGGCATAGGACATCAGCCGGTTCGCGGTATTCGGGAAGGTCGGGCCCAGCACGAAGACGTTGCCGCCCGCGATGTCGGTGTTGTTCGAGAAGGACAGCACGTTCACATTGCTTGACGCGACCGCAAGGCCCGCCGCATTCGCGGCCTCGGCAAAGACCGGCCCGAGGATGATCTTGGCCCCTTCGTCCACCGCCTGCCGCGCGACATTGGCCGCCTGGGACGCATTGCCGTTGGTGTTGTAGACGCGCAGGTCGATATTCGCGCCCTGCAGGTCCGAGATCGCAAGCTCGGCCGCCTGCCGCAGCGAGCGCGCCAGCGTTTCATCCCCCGAGGCGCCCGATCCGCCCGGAACCAGCAGCGCGACCTGCACCGCGGCGCCGGGGTCGATGCGCTGTCCGCTGTTGCCGCCGGCCATTCCGACGGGCTCGCACGCGGCAAGCCAGAGCGCCGAGAAGACGGCGCCGATTCGAAGCAATGGGTTGCGGGAGCTACGGAAAGAAGCAAACATAACGGCATCCTCTGGTCATGGCGCAGGGGGTCAATACGGGCAGACACTATGCGTTTCCCGATGCGAAGTAAACTTTGCTGCGGCAGGGAAGGGCGAACATGGCGGAAGATGCGCGGCGATCCGGCGGAACCTTGCCGGGACGGTTGGCACCGGGGTTGCACTTCGTGTCGACCCCGATCGGGGCGGCGCGTGATATCACCCTGCGGGGGCTGGATATTCTGGCCACGGCCGATGTCATCGCGGCCGAGGACACGCGCACGCTGCGCCACCTGATGGAGATCCACGGCATCGCGCTGAACGGCCGCCCGGTGATCGCCTATCACGACCATAACGGAGAGGCCGCGCGTCCGCGCCTGCTGCGCGCGCTGGATGAGGGGAAAAGCCTGGCCTACGCCTCCGAGGCGGGAACGCCGCTTGTCGCCGATCCGGGGTTTCAGCTGGGCCGCGCGGCCATCGCGGCGGGGCATCCGGTCTTTGCCGCGCCCGGCCCCTCGGCGGTGCTGGCCGCGCTGACCGTGTCGGGCCTGCCGACCGACCGATTCCTGTTCGCGGGCTTCCCCCCCAATACCGACACCGCGCGGCGCAAATGGCTGCGCGAATTCGCCACCGTGCCCGCAACGCTGATCTTCTACGAATCCCCCAAGCGTGTTGGCGATTTGTTAACGGCCATGGTGGATGAATTCGGAGCCGGGCGGCAGGCGGTGGTCTGCCGCGAACTTACCAAACGATTCGAGGAGGTCAGGCGCGGAATGCTCGGCGATCTGGCGCAGGATTATGCCGGCCAGCCGGTCAAGGGCGAGATCGTGGTTCTTGTCGATCGCCCCCATGGCCGTCAGGCAAGCGCCGAAGATGTCGCGCAGGCGCTGCGCGAACGGCTCGGGCACATGCGCGTCAAGGAAGCCGCCGCCGAGGTGGCCGAGATGTTCGGCCTGCCCCGGCGCGAGGTGTATCAGGCCGCCCTGACGATCGGGCGGGACGAATGAGCGGGGCCGCCTCGTATCACGGCGGGCTGGCCGCCGAGGCGCAGGTGGCGCTTGCCTATGAACGCGCGGGCCATCCGATCATCGCGCGCCGCTGGCGGGGCCGATATGGCGGAGAGATCGACCTGATCGCGCGTGACGGCGCGGGCGTGATCGTCATCGAGGTGAAACACTCCGCCACCCATGCCCGCGCGGCCGAGCGCCTGTCACCGCGCCAGATGCAGCGCATCCATGCCGCCGCCGCCGAGTTCATCGGCGCGCAGCCGCATGGCCAGCTGACCGAGCTGCGCTTCGATCTGGCGCTGGTGGATCGGGACGGGCGCATCGAAATCCGCGAAAACGCCTTCGCCCCGGACTGAGGGGTAATTGCATCGCGCCGCGCTCTGCGCCATCAAGAGGGCAACGAAAGGGGGCAAGCATGGCCTTGAAAGTTGCGATCCAGATGGACCCGATCGACGCGGTCAACATTGACGCCGACAGCACGTTCCGGCTTGCCGAAGAGGCGCAGAAACGCGGGCATGAGCTGTTCTACTACACGCCCGACAAGCTGATCTACCGCGAAGGGCATGTCTATGCACGCGGCTGGCCGCTGCATGTGCGGCGCGAGAAGGGCAACCACTTCACCCTGGGCGACGAGGCCGAGATCGACCTGTCCGACTGGGACGTGGTCTGGCTGCGCCAGGATCCGCCCTTCGACATGGGCTATATCACGACGACGCATATCCTTGACCGGATCCACCCGCAGACCCTTGTCGTGAACGATCCGTTCTGGGTGCGCAACTCGCCCGAAAAGCTTCTGGTGCTGGATTTTCCGGACCTTACGCCGCCCACGCTGGTCGCGCGGGACCTGGCCACGATCCGCGAATTCAAGGCGCGGCACGGCGACATCATCCTCAAGCCGCTTTACGGCAATGGCGGGGCGGGGGTGTTCCGGCTGGACCCGAACGACCGCAACCTCGCCTCGCTGCACGAGCTGTTCTCGGGCATCAACCGCGAGCCGCTGATCGCGCAGAAATACCTGCCCGCCGTGACGCAGGGCGACAAGCGCATCATCCTTGTGAACGGCGATCCGGTGGGTGCGATCAACCGCGTTCCGGCGGCGGGCGAGACGCGCTCGAACATGCATGTGGGCGGGCGCCCCGAGAAGGTGGGGCTGAGCGCGCGGGACCACGAGATCTGCGCGGCCATCGGCCCGATGCTGCGCGAGAAGGGCCAGATCTTCGTGGGAATCGACGTGATCGGCGACTGGCTGACCGAGATCAACGTGACCTCACCCACGGGCATCCAGGAACTGGAACGCTTCGACGGCACCAACGTGGCCGAGAAGATCTGGCAGGTGATCGAGGCGAAATGCGCCGCGCTGCACGCCTGAGCTAGCGCCCCGGCGCAAGGCGGTATCCGATCGCCTCGGCCACATGGGGCGCGCGCACGTCCTGCGATCCGTCCAGATCGGCAATGGTGCGCGCGACCCGCAGAACCCGGTGATAGCCGCGCGCGGACAGGCCGAACCGCTCGGCCACCTTGCCAAGCAGCGCGCGCCCTTCGGCATCGGGGGTGGCGATGGCTTCCAGAAGCGCGCCCTCGGCCTCGGCATTGACGCGCAGGCGGGGCGTGTCGGCGAAACGCGCGGCCTGCCGCGCGCGCGCCTGCGCCACGCGGGCCGCAACCGTGGCCGAGCTTTCGCCCCCCGCGGGCATGTCGAGATCGGCATAGCTGACGGGCGGCACGTCGATGCGCAGATCGAAGCGGTCCATCAGCGGGCCCGAGATCCTGCCCAGGTAATCCTCGGCGCAGCTGGGGGCGCGGGCACAGGCGCGCCCGGCATCGCCCAGATGGCCGCAGCGGCAGGGATTGGCGGCCGCGACCAGAAGGAAGCGGCAGGGATAGCGCACATGGGCATTGGCGCGCGCGACCACGACCTCGCCGGTCTCGATGGGCTGGCGCAGGGTTTCCAGGACGGCGCGGGGAAATTCGGGCAGCTCGTCCAGAAACAGCACGCCGTTATGCGCCAGGCTGACCTGACCGGGCTTTGCCCCGCGCCCGCCCCCCACGATCGCGGCCATCGAGGCGGTATGATGCGGCTCGCAGAACGGCCGCGCGCGAGAGATGCCGCCATCGCTCAGCAAACCGGCAAGCGAGTGGATCATCGAGGTTTCCAGCGCCTCGGCCGGGGAAAGCGGCGGCAGGATGCCCGGCAGGCGCGCGGCCAGCATCGACTTGCCCGATCCGGGCGCGCCGATCATCAGCAGGTGGTGGCGCCCGGCGGCGGCGATTTCCAGCGCGCGTTTGGCCCGTTCCTGCCCCTTCACGTCGATCAGGTCGCGCGTGAAGGGTGCGGCCAGCACCTCGCCCGGTGTTGCGGGCGCAAGCGGTGCCTGACCGCTCAGATGCCGGATCGCCTGGTTCAGCGAGGCGGGGGCAAAGACGGTGGCCGCCCCCACCCAGGCCGCCTCGGCGCCGCAGGCCTCGGGGCAGATCAGCGCATGGCCCGCCTCGGCGGCGGCCATCGCGGCGGGCAGCGCGCCCGCGACGCCCACAAGCCTGCCGTCAAGCGAAAGCTCGCCGACCGAGACGGTCGCCCCGACCTCTTCGCGCGGCAGGATGTCGATCGCCGCCAAGAGCGCAAGGGCGATGGGCAGATCGAAATGCAACCCCTCCTTGGGAAGGTCCGCGGGCGACAGGTTCACCGTCACCTTGCGGGACGGCAGGGCGATCGACAGCGCGCCAAGCGCCGCGCGCACCCTTTCGCGCGCCTCGGAGACGGCCTTGTCCGGCAGGCCCACGATGGAAAAACCGGGCATTCCGGCGGTGGTCGAGCATTGCACCTCGACAAGGCGCGCCTCGACCCCCTCGAACGCCACTGAATAGGCCCGTGCCACCATCTCAACCTGCCCTGCCGTTTCCGGAAGGGGTAGGCGGTCATGGTTTAGGAAAGGTTAATGCGCGAAGCCGCCCTGTTCCTCGACCATCGACAGGAAGGCCGGCCATGCCTCGGGGTCGGCCATGGTCTTGTCGCGGCAGAAGGGATTGCAAAACCCCCAGACGCGCCCGCCGCATTCCATGAAATCGGTGACCGGATCGCCGGAATAGGGGCAGGCGGCGTTGACCGAGGGGCCATCGGCCGGGCTGGCGGGCCGCGGCGCGGGGCCGGGCCATGGCCGCGTCGGCCAGTCGCGGCGATAGAATTCCTGATCGTAGTTCTGCGCCTTGCCCATCGCGCGCCAGCGGCGGAACGAGGGATCGGCAAGCTGCGCCGCGACATAGGCGGCAGCCTCGGGGCCGGTGGGCAGGTTGTAGCCCGCGATGCGGCCCGCGACGGGGGCAAAGAAGGCGTCGGCGATGCTCCATCCCCCGAAAAGCCACGGGCCGCCCGCGCCGAAACGGTCCCGCGCCATCGCCCACAATTCCTCGATGCGGGCGACATCGGCCAGCACCGCGCGATCCGGCCCGCAATCGGTATAGCTGACGCCAAGGTTCATCGGGCAATGGGTGCGCAGGGCGGAAAAGCCCGCATGCATTTCGGCGCAAAGCCAGCGGGCCATTGCACGGGCCGAGGGATCTGCGGGCCAGAGCCCGGCCTCGGGGTGGCGTTCGGCCAGGGTTTCCGCGATGGCCATGGTTTCGGCAATGACGGTGCCGTCGGGCAATCGCAGCGCGGGAACCAGCCGCGCGGGCGCGAAATCACGCAGGAGGCGCGCGAAATCGTCGGTGTAAAGCCGCCCGGTCTCGACCTTCACGGGGATTCCCGCGTGATCGAACAGCAGCCAGGCGCGCAACGACCAGCTTGAATAGGTGCGGTCCGCAATGGCGAGTCGGTAGCCCAAGTCCATCTCCTGACGTGAGGCCGCGGCAAATCCGCGGGGCCATGGCATAAAAGACGAGTCCACGATTGAACAATTCTGTGAGCGGACGGGGATCCGCAAGACAATTTGCACGTTATCATGCATAGTTGTCCAGCAGAGCACGCCGTCAGATGGGTGGGAGACCCGGGGAGACTTCGAATGGCTCTCGATGGAATGACAGATGAGACGCTGCCGCGCCGGGCGATGCGCGCGGAGCTTCTGGATGCCCAGACCGAGGTCGAGCTGGCCCGTGCCTGGCGCGACCGGCGCGACGAGGCCGCGATGCACCGCCTTGTGCAGGCCTATATGCGGCTGGCGATCTCGATGGCGTCGAAGTTTCGCCGCTACGGTGCCCCGATGAACGATCTGATCCAGGAGGCGAGCCTGGGCCTTCTGAAAGCCGCCGACCGGTTCGACCCTGAGCGCGGCGTGCGGTTCTCGACCTATGCGGTCTGGTGGATCAAGGCGAGCATTCAGGACTTCGTGATGCGCAACTGGTCGCTTGTGCGCACCGGATCGACCTCGTCGCAGAAGGCGTTGTTCTTCAATCTGCGGCGGGTTCAGGCGCGGCTGGAGCGCGAGGCCGAGGTCGAGGGCCGGCATCTGGACGGCGCCGAGATGCGCGCCCGCATCGCCGAGGTGATCGGCGTGCCGCTGAACGATGTGGAGATGATGCTGGGCCGGCTTTCGGGCTCGGACTATTCGCTGAACGCGATGCAATCCTCGGAGGACGAGGGGCGCGAATGGATCGAGTCGCTGGAGGATGACGCGGCCGGGCCCGAGGATGTCGTGGCGGATCGTCACGACACGGTCCTTCTGCGCGGCTGGCTGGGCGAGGCGATGGGCCGGCTGACCCCGCGCGAGCGTTTCATCGTGACCGAGCGGCGCCTGCGCGATGCCCCCCGCACGCTTGCCTCTTTGGGCGAAGAGCTGGGCCTGTCGAAGGAACGGATCCGCCAGCTTGAGGCGCAGGCCTTCCTCAAGCTGCGCAAGAACCTTGAAAGTCACGGGGCGGAAGTGCATCACTTCCTGTCATGAAGATCCGTCTTGCCGCGCTGTTGTGTTTCGCGCTTCCCGTTCAGGCCGTCGAGGTCGATCCGGAGGCGCTTGATACGCTGCGCGCCGATATCGTGATCCTGGGCGAGGTGCATGACAATCCCGCGCATCATCTGAACCAGGCGCGCGCTGTGGCCGCCATCGCGCCGAAGGCGCTGGTGTTCGAGATGCTTACCCCCGAACAGGCCGCGCGTGCCACGCCCGGATTGCGGGCCGACCCGGCCGGGCTGGGGCAGGCGCTGGAATGGGAGGCCTCGGGCTGGCCCGATTTCGCGCTTTATGCGCCGGTATTCGCCGCGGCCCCCGAGGCCGCGATCCATGGTGCCGCGCTGCCCCGCGCCGAGGTGCGCCGCGCCATGACGGACGGCGCGGCCGCCGTCTTTGGCGCCGAGGCCGGGGCTTACGGGCTGGCCGAGGCCCCCGCCCCGGACGAACAGGCGGCGCTTGAGGCCGAGCAGATGGAGGCCCATTGCAACGCGCTTCCGCCCGAACTTGTGCCGGGCATGGTGGCCGCGCAACGCCTGCGCGATGCCGCCTTCGCCCGCGCCACGTTGCGGGCGCTGGAAGAGACCGGCGGCCCGGTCGTGCTGATTACCGGGTCGGGCCATGCGCGCACCGATCGTGGCGTGCCGGCCGTGCTGGCCCGCGTGCAGCCCGGCGTGTCGGTGATTTCGGTCGGCCAGCTTGAACGCCCGGCGGGGCCGGAGCAGCCCTTCGACCACTGGCTGGTGACCGATCCGGCGCCGCGCGAAGATCCCTGCGCGACGCTGCGCTAGCTTGCACTGTGCGGCCCTCGTGCCTAAAGCTTGGCCAGGCGCAGAGGAGTCCGGAATGCTGGCGGGAAAGAAGATACTTCTGATCATCGGGGGCGGGATCGCGGCCTACAAGACGCTTGAGCTGATCCGCCGCCTGCGCGAGCGGGGCGCCGAGGTGACCCCGGTGCTGACCCGCGCGGCCGAGGAATTCGTGACCCCGCTGAGCGTGTCGGCCCTGGCCGGGCAGAAGGTCTACCGCGATCTGTTCGATCTGACCGACGAGGCCGAGATGGGCCATATCCAGCTGAGCCGCGCCGCCGATCTGGTGGTGGTGGCACCCGCGACGGCCGATCTGATGGGCAAGATGGCCGCGGGGCTTGCCAACGATCTGGCCTCGACGCTGCTGATGGCGACGGACAAGCGCGTGCTGCTGGCGCCCGCGATGAATGTGCGGATGTGGATCCATCCCGCCACGCGCCGCAATCGTGACCGGCTGGCCGGTGACGGGGTTCTGTTTGCGGGGCCCAACGATGGCGACATGGCCTGCGGCGAATTCGGCCCCGGCCGGATGTCCGAGCCGCTGGAGATCGTGGCCGCGATCGGGACCGCCTTCGGTGCGGGGCCGCTGGCGGGGCGTCATGTCGTGGTGACCTCGGGTCCCACGCATGAGCCGATCGACCCGGTGCGCTATATCGCGAACCGCTCGTCCGGGGCGCAGGGAAGTGCGCTTGCCGCGGCGCTGCGCGATCTGGGCGCGCGGGTGACCTTCGTGACCGGACCGGCCAGCGTGCCCGCCCCGCAGGGGGTGGAGGTGGTGGCGATCGAGACCGCCGCGCAGATGCTGGCGGCGGTCGAGGCCGCGCTGCCCGCCGATGCGGCCGTCTTCGCCGCCGCGGTGGCCGATTGGCGGGTGGCCAATGCGGCGCAGCAGAAGATGAAGAAGGATGGCTCGGGTCAGGCGCCGGCGCTGGTATTCGCCGAAAATCCCGACATCCTGGCCCGGATCAGCGCAATGAAGACCGGGCGCCCGGAACTTGTGGTGGGATTTGCCGCCGAAACCCATGACGTGATCGCCCATGCGAGTGCCAAGCGGGCGCGCAAGGGCTGCGACTGGATCGTGGCCAATGATGTCAGCCCGGCAACGGGGATCATGGGCGGGGCCGAGAACGCGGTGACGCTGATCGACGGAAATGGCGCGGAAAGCTGGCCGCGCATGGGCAAGGACGAAGTTGCGCGGCGGCTGGCCGCGCGCATTGCCGAAGCGCTGCGCGCGCGGTGAGGGCGGAAGCCTCCGGCGGGGATATTTGGGCGAAGCTGAAAGGGTTGTCGTGGTCTTGATCAAGGTGATGCGCGAGGAGTGGGCCGACCCGGACGTGGCCCTGCCCGCCTATGAGACGGCGGGCGCGGCGGGGGCCGACCTGCGGGCCAATCTGCGCCCGGAGGATCGCGCGCGGGGGCTGGTGCTGGCGCCGATGGAGCGGGTTCTGGTGCCGACCGGGCTGCGCGTGGAGATCCCCGAAGGCTATGAGATGCAGGTGCGGCCGCGGTCGGGGCTGGCCTTCAAGAACGGGATCGGGCTGCCCAATGGTCCGGGCACGATCGACAGCGATTATCGTGGTCCGCTTGGGGTCTTGCTGATCAATTTCGGTCAGGAGCCTTTTGTCGTCCTGCATGGCGAGCGTATCGCCCAGGCCGTGATCGCGCCGGTGGTGCAGGCGCGTTTCGCGCCTTTCGCAGAGCTTGAGGAGACCGCGCGGGGGGCGGGTGGGTTCGGCTCGACCGGGCGCGGATAGGGCGGGGCGATGGTCTTTCTGATCGCGGCGGTTCTGGTGGGATTGGGGCTGGTGCTTCGGGTGCCTGTGCGCGGGATCGGCGCGATGCTGGCGGTGCTTTGGGCGGCGGTGTTGCTGGTGCATCTTCTGTTGCCCGTGGACAGCGCCTTGCCGCGCGCGATTGGCGGGCGCGCGGTGCACTGGGTGCTTCTGGGGGCGGTGGTGGCGATCGTCCTGGGCTATCGCGCGGTGCTGCGGCACCTGCGGGCGCGGGCCGTTCCGGCGGCGCCCAAGGCCCCTGCGGACACGTTTTCGGGGGCGGAGCTGGAACGCTATGCCCGCCATATCGTTTTGCGCGAGATCGGCGGGCCGGGGCAGAAAAAGCTTCGTCAGGCGCGGGTCCTGGTGATCGGGGCGGGGGGGCTTGGCTCTCCGGTGCTGTTGTATCTGGCGGCGGCCGGGGTCGGCTCGGTCGGGATCGTGGATGACGACGTGGTGTCGAATTCGAACCTGCAACGCCAGGTGATCCATACGGATGCGCGGATCGGGATGCCCAAGGTGTTTTCCGCGCAGGCCGCGATGCTGGCGCTGAATCCCTACATCACGGTGCGGCCCTATCACCGGCGGCTGGCGGCGGAAGACGCGCCTGCGCTGTTTGCCGATTACGATCTGATCCTGGACGGGACCGACAATTTCGCTACGCGCTACATGGTGAATGCGGCGGCCGTGGCGGCGGGCAAGCCGCTGATCGCGGGTGCGATCGCGCAGTGGGAGGGGCAGCTGTCGCTTTATGACCCGGCGCGCGGGGCCCCCTGTTTCGCCTGTGTCTTTCCCGAGCAGCCCGCCGAGGGGCTTGCCCCGTCCTGTGCCGAAGCGGGGGTTGTGGGGGCGCTGCCCGGGATCGTGGGGGCGATGATGGCCGCCGAGGCGATCAAGGAGATCACCGGCGCGGGCCAGACGGCGCGCGGGCGGCTGATGATCCATGATGCGCTTTGGGGGGAAAGCCGCCAGATCGCCGTGAAGCGTCGGCCGGGCTGTGCGGTATGCGGAAAGGCGGGCTGAACCGGCGGTCTGCCTCCGGCGGGGATATTTCTGCGAAGCTGAAACAGGGGCTGGCGATCCCTTTCGTGCCATTCTAGCTTTGCGCCAAAGGAGAGCCGTGATGACCAACCCGCTTTTGCAAGACTGGACCGGGCCGTTTGCCCTGCCGCCCTTCGCGGCGATTTCGGATGCGGATTTCGCGCCGGCCTTCGAGGCGGCCCTGGCCGAGGCGCGGGCGCGGATCGCCGCGATTGCGGCCGATCCCGCAGCGCCGGGTTTTGCCAATACCATTGCGGCGATGGAGCAGGCGGAGGGGTTGCTCGACCGGGTTGCGGGGGTGTTCTACAACCTTTCGGGGGCGGACAGCACGCCCGCGCGCGAGGCGCTGATGCGGGATCTTGCGCCGAAGATGGCGGCGTTTTCCTCGGAAGTGACGATGAACACGGCGCTTTTCGCGCGGATCAATGCACTTTGGGAGGCGCGCGACAGTTTTGGGCTGGCCCCAGAGGAGGCGCGGGTTCTGGAGTTGTATCATCAGATGTTCCTGCGTGCGGGGGCAGCGCTCAGCGGGGATCAGGCGGCGCGGATGGCCGCGATCAAGGAGCGCCTGGCGGTTCTGTCGACCGCGTTTTCGCAAAACCTTCTGGCGGATGAGCGGGACTGGTTCCGCCCGCTGGCCGAGGAGGAGCTTGAGGGCCTGCCCGAATTCGTGGTGCAGGCCGCGCGTGCGGCCGGGCAGGAGCGCGGCGCGGAGGGGCCCGTTCTGACGCTGAACCGTTCGCTGATCGTGCCGTTTTTGCAATTCTCGCCCCGGCGGGAATTGCGCCGGATCGCCTATGAGGCCTGGGTCGCGCGCGGTGCGAATGGCGGCGAGACCGACAACCGTGCGCTTGCCGCCGAGATCCTCGCGCTGCGCGAGGAACGCGCAAAGCTTCTGGGCTATGAGAGTTTTGCGGCCTTCAAGCTTGAGCCGGAAATGGCGGGCGGCCCCGACAAGGTGCGCGATCTTCTGATGCGGGTGTGGGTGCCCGCCAGGGCGCGCGCCCTGGCCGATGCCGAGGTGCTGACGCGAATGATGCGCGACGACGGGATCAACGGCGATCTGGAGGCATGGGACTGGCGCTATTATTCCGAAAAGCGCCGCATGGCCGAGCATGATCTCGATGAGGCGGCGTTGAAGCCCTATCTGTCACTCGATGCGATGATCGGGGCGATGTTCGATGTGGCGGGGCGGCTTTTCGGGCTGGAGTTCCGGCCTATCGAGGGGCCGTTCTACCACCCCGACGTGCGCGGCTGGGAAGTGCTGCGCAAGGGCCGCCATCTGGCCGTGTTCCTTGGGGATTATTTTGCACGCGCCTCGAAGCGGTCGGGCGCGTGGTGTTCGGCCATGCGTTCGCAGCGCAAGCTGGGGGGCGACGTGCGCCCTGTCGTCGTCAATGTGTGCAACTTTGCCAAGGGCGATCCGGCCCTGCTGAGTTGGGATGACGCGCGCACGCTGTTTCACGAATTCGGCCATGCGCTGCACCAGATGCTGTCGGATGTGACCTATCAGTTCATCTCGGGCACCAGCGTGGCGCGTGATTTCGTGGAACTGCCAAGCCAGCTTTACGAGCACTGGCTTGAAGTGCCGCAGGTGCTGGAGAAACACGCCCGCCACTGGAAGACCGGAGAGCCGATGCCCGCCGGTCTGCGCGATCGCCTGCTGGCGGCGGCGACCTATGACCAGGGCTTTGCGACGGTGGAATATGTCGCCTCGGCGCTGGTCGATCTGGCGTTTCACGAAGGCGCGGCGCCGGCCGATCCTATGGCGCGGCAGGATGAGGTATTGGCCGGGATCGGCATGCCGCGCGCGATCCGCATGCGCCACGCCACGCCGCATTTCGCACACGTCTTCTCGGGCGACGGGTATTCGGCAGGGTATTACAGCTACATGTGGTCGGAGGTGATGGATGCCGACGCCTTCGCCGCGTTCGAGGAAGCGGGCGATGTGTTCGACCCGGTCACCGCCGAAAAGCTGGAGCGGTTCATCCTGTCGGCGGGCGGATCGCGCCCCGCGGAAGAGCTTTACCTGGCCTTCCGCGGCCGGATGCCCGGCGTCGAGGCGCTGCTGAAGGGGCGCGGGCTGCTGGACGCGGCCTAGCCTGGACCCGTGCCGGACCCGTGCCAGACATCCTTGTGGATGATGACATCGGCCAGCGGATAGCGTTGCGTAATCGCGCGCTTGAGGCTGGCGCCGATGGCATGGGCCTCTTGCAGGGATTGCGCGCCGTCCAGCTCGATATGCAGGTTGACGAAGATCCGTGATCCGGCGGTGCGCGTCTGAAGGTCGTGAAAGCCGTGCACGCCGGGCCAGCCTGCGGCAATCCCTGCGATGCCCTCGACGATCTCGGGGTCGGCGGCGCGGTCCATCAGGGCATGCCACGCGCCAAGCCCGATATTGAGGGCCGCGCGCAGCATGAAGGCGGCGGCGATCAATGCAAGGATGCTGTCGGCCTGCCCGATGCCGTATTGCGCCGAAAGCCCAAGGGCGATGATCGCGCCAAGGGTCGGAAGCAGGTCGCCCAAATAATGCACCATGTCCGCCGCGACGACGCGGTTTCCGGTCAGCCGCGCAACGCGCCGTTGCCACAGCACCAGCGCGCCGGTCAGCACGGCCGAGGCCAGCATGATGGCGATCCCGGTGCCTTCGTCGGCAAGCTGCCGCGGTGCGGGGGAGATCAGCCGGTGCACGGCGCCGTAGCCGATGGCAAGCGCCGATCCGGTCACGAAGATCGCCTGCGCGAGCGAGACCAGATCCTCCACCGATGTATGGCCGAAGGTGTGATCCTCATCCGCGGGGCGTGCGGCATAGACGATGGCGGCAAGGCCCGCGCCCGAGATCAGCATGTCGACCGCACTGTCGGCAAGTGCTGCGGCGATTGTTAGCGATCCGGTTTGCACGAAGGCCCAAAGCTTCAGCACGACAAGCGTGGCCGCGACCGCGACAGCCGCGATGCCCGCGGATCTGTTCAGGCGTTGCGAATGTTCCATCGGAGCTGCCGTTCCTTGCCATTCCGCATCGGTCGGGCAGGGTTAGTCGCGGATCTCGTCGGGATCAACCCCCCAAAGCGCGGCCTTGGGCACCCAGCCCTTTTCGCCGCCCGCGGTGATCTGGCACCAGTCGATCTGGCACGCGCCAAGGCGGGCGATCGCGCCGGCCTCGGCCACGGCGGCCACGGTCGCCTTGGTATCGGGGCGCACCTTCAGCTCGGTCATGTCGGTCTGCACGATCACGCTGCGCACCCCGGACAAAAGCGCGTAATGCACCCAGCCCCCCGCGCCGTCGCGGTCCTCGACGCGCCGCCAGTGGCCGAACTCGGCCGTGATGCGCAGAGGCATGCCGCTGTGCCGGAAGACCCAGTCGATGCGGTGCGACAGCGAGGGGCCGCGCCGCGCGTTGCCTTCGGAGCCCTTGAGGGAAACGTAGCGCGGCAGGGGCAGGTTGGTTACAGGCCCGCGCCCCGCGGGGGCGGCCGGGCGGGCCGCAACGGATTCGGGCGCGGGGTCGGGGGCGTTCTGCGCGGCCGCCCCGCCCGGCGACAGGCCCACAGACAGCGCAACCCCAAGGATTACCGACCGTATCATCATGCCGTGTTCCATCCGCCTGTCCACTCGCCGCATCGGCTGCGCAAGAAAATTGCGCGAATATGCCGTTTACGGTGCTTTCTGCTCTTGCGGGGCCTTGTCCCTCGGCCCGTTGCAGGTCACTTTGCACCTAACATGAGGCATTTGGAAGATAGGAGACCCCCGCCATGCCCGCACCGCGGCTGAGTGTTGTCGTGACGCGACGGTTGCCCGAGGCCGTCGAGACCCGGATGAAAGAGCTGTTCGATGTCGAACTGAACGAATCCGACACCCGGATGAGTCGCGAAGAGATCGTGGCGGCGATGCAGCGCGCCGATGTTCTGGTGCCCTGCGTCACCGATCATATCGATGCGAACATGCTGGCCTCGGCAGGCGAGAAACTGAAGCTGGTGGCCAATTACGGCGCCGGGGTGGACCATATCGACGTGGCTTCGGCACGCCAACGCGGGGTTCTGGTGTCCAACACGCCGGGCGTCGTGACCGAGGATACCGCCGACATGGCGATGGCGCTGATCCTTGCGGTGACGCGCCGCATCCCCGAGGGGCTTGCCGTCATGCAGGCGGGCGACTGGCACGGCTGGTCGCCGACGGCGTTCATGGGCGGGCGCGTGGGCGGCAAGCGCCTTGGCATCCTTGGCATGGGCCGTATCGGGCAGGCGCTTGCCCGGCGCGCCCAGGCCTTCGGGATGCAGATCCATTACCACAACCGCAAGCGCCTGCGCCCCGAAGTCGAGGCGGATCTTGAGGCGACCTGGTGGGAAAGCCTCGATCAGATGGTGGCGCGCATGGACGTGATCTCGGTCAACTGCCCGCATACCCCCTCGACGTTCCACCTGCTCAATGCGCGGCGCCTGAAGATGCTCAAGCCCTCGGCGGTGGTGGTCAATACCTCGCGCGGCGAGGTGATCGACGAAAACGCCCTGACGCGAATGCTGCGCGCCGGAGAGATCGCGGGCGCGGGGCTTGATGTGTTCGAGCATGGCCACGAGATCAATCCCCGCCTGCGTGAACTGCCCAATGTCGTTCTGTTGCCGCATATGGGCTCGGCCACGGTCGAGGGCCGCGTCGAGATGGGCGAGAAAGTGATCATCAACATCAAGACCTTTGCCGATGGCCACAGGCCACCGGATCTGGTGGTGCCTGGGATGTTGTGACGCGGGCTGCCGCACCATATTGCCCGAACGGGACCACATTTTTGTCGAGTTTTGCCGCCAGATCGTCGTTGTACGAAGATGAGGTGTTCTGGTGGCCAAGCCAACGGGGATGTTCAGAAAAGTCGCTATTCTCATTGTGGCGATCTGCCTGGGTATCGTGGCGTTCGATTATGCGCAGCACGCGCGCACGCCTGATGGCGAGCTTGTTGATATCTCGCAATATGTCGGCGGCGTATCGGACCGTTTCATGGCGCAGAAGCAGGCGATGGAGATGACCAGCCGGCGCAGTGAGCTTCTGGCGATGAGAGAGCGCGACCACCTTCCCGCCGCGCCGCAGGGATGGAAGCGGCGCGACTGGAGCGACGGGGACAGGGCGCTCTTGTTTCCGCCTTCGGACCCCTTGCTGTCGCTTCCCGAAGACCTGCGTGACCGCCCGCAGATCAAGGCGCTCAAGACGCTGGAAGAAACGGCACGCCTCGCCGGGCAGAAATCCGAGGTCTATGTCTACGAGAACCGCGACAACGTGATCGCGATCCGGTTGCAGATCCGGCGCGAAGATACCGAAGGCATTCAGGGCATGGCCAAGGCCGTGATCGAAAGCAACCTTGAATCCCTGAGCGAGAAGGAAGGCTTCGCCGTTGTGCGCGGCGTGACCTACCGTCACGAAATTCCGGCAGGAGAAAGCGCGGATAGCCCCTCGGGCTATCGTGTGTTCAGCGCGCGCCTGGGCGATACGATCACCATCGGGGTGCGGGCGCGGGCGTCCGATGAGGCGCTTTATGCGCTGCTCGATTCGATCGACTATGACAGCCTGAACATGCTGCTGCCCCAACCGCTTCCCCGGATCGGCAGCGCCGCCCCCGAGATTGCCTTCGAGGATCAGAAAGAAATCGCGGATGCGCGCGTCAAGGCCGAAGTGGCCGAGCAGGCCGCGCAGGCCCGCGCGGCCAGCCTGCGGCTGCAATACTGGGCGGACAAGGTAAACCGCCTTAACGGTCAGGACATGCCGGACGGGCCGGGCTTCTTCGACCCGGCCGCCGCCGTCGCCACGGCCGAGGCCATTGCAGTTGCCGCCGCCGCCGCTGCGGCCGAGGCCGCTGCCGTGGCCCGCGCAGCTGGCGTCGATCCGAAGGATGTGGTCTTGCCCGGCCTTGGTGCACCGATCCGACCCGGCCGAGCTTCCGAGCAGAAGTCGGCCTCACTGTTCTCCTCTTTCTGGGATGTCATGAAGAACGGGGCAGGGCTTGCCGAAGGCGGCTTTGGCAGCGACACCGCCGGCAAGGAGGCTGGGCCTGTCATCTTCACCTGCTCGACCAAGAGCGGCTTCAAGCGTTGCATCGCGGGCAGCGACTGACCTGCCTTTCCGCCTGTGAAAAGGCGGCTGGCGGGGCCATGTCGCTTTTCCGCGTTTATTGGTCGGGCTGACCCCCACGCCGCCGTCCCGATCTGGCAGATATGAATCCAGATCACGGGACAGGAGTCAGCCGATGAAAACGCATGTGAAAGCCCTTGTTGTCGGCGGCGGGGCCGTCGGTTGCGGTATCGCCTATCACCTGGCCAAGGCGGGCTGGGATACGATGCTGGTCGAACGCGACGAGCTGACCTCCGGCTCCACCTGGCATGCCGCCGGGCTCTTGCCGCTGTTCAACATGTCCTACGCGACGACCCATATCCACAAATACTCGGTCGATTTCTACAAGTCGCTCGAGGCGGAAACCGGCCTCAATGCGGGCTTTGCGGTCGTGGGCAACCTGCGCATGGCGCAGACGCAGGACCGGATGGACGAATACATGCTGTATTCCTCGGTGGCCGAAACCGCCGGCGTCTATCACGAATTCCTGACCCCCGCGCAGATGAAAGAGCGTTGGCCGCTGATGCGCACCGAGGATCTGAAGGGCGCGCTGTTCCATCCGCAGGACGGCTATATCAACCCCGCCGACGTGACCCAGGCCATGGCCAAGGGCGCGCGTCAGCGCGGCGTCGAGATCGTGCGCAAGCTTCAGGTCAACAGCTACAAGTGGACGGGTTCCGAATGGATCGTGACGCTTGAGAAGATGATCGAGAAGGGCGGGAATCTTGTCGGCTCGGGCGAGCTGGTCGAGGTGCGCGCCGAGCATGTCGTCACCGCCACGGGCAACCATGCGCAGCGCACCGCGCGCCTTCTGGGCGTCAAGATCCCCGCGATCCCGGTCGAGCATCAGTTCATCGTGACCGAGCCCGACCCGGCCTTGCAGGCATGGCGTGCGGCCGGCAACCCCGAGCATCCGGTGCTGCGCGATGCCGATGCCAAATGGTATGTGCGCGAAGAGCGCGGCGGCTGGATCCTTGGCCCCTATGAACGCAATGCCCCCGCGCGCTTCCTTTACGACGTGCCCGAAACCTTCCGTGCCGATCTTTTCCCGCTGGATCTGGAGCGCATCGAAGAGGAATACATGTCGATGATCCACCGCCTTCCCAGCTCGGAGACGGTGGGGCTGAAGGACGATTTCAACGGCCCGATCTGCTACACGCCCGACGGCAACCCCCTAGTCGGCCCGGTGCCGGGGCTGCGCAACATGTGGCTGGCCGAAGGCTTCTCGTTCGGGATCACCGCGGCGGGGGGCACGGGCTATTACCTTGCCCAGATGATGACCGAGGGCGAGGCCGAGATCGACATGGCAAGCCTTGACCCCAAGCGCTACGGCAGCTGGATGACCACCGAATATGCCGCGCGCAAGAACGAGGAATGCTACGAGCACGTCTTCATCCTGCACCACCCGGATGAAGAGCGCGAAGCCTGCCGCCCGCTGCGCACCTCGCCCGCCTATGACCGCCAGAAGAAACACGGCGCGCAATTCGGGCAGGTGAACGGATGGGAGCGGCCGAACTATTATGGCCCGCTCGACGCGCCGGCCAGCTTCGACCATGACTCGCGCAGCTTCCGCCGGGGCGCCTGGTGGCAATATGCCGAGGCCGAGGCCCGCGCGATCCGCGAGACCGCCGGCCTGATCGACGCCACCGCCTTCACCAAGCATGTGGTGCGCGGCCCCGGCGCGACGGAGTTCCTTGACTGGTTCACCACCAACAAGCTGCCCAAGGTCGGCCGGATCAACCTGACCTATGCCCTGACCCCGGCGGGCACAACGCGCACCGAATACACGATCGTGCGTTTGTCGGAAAATGAATACTACCTGATCTCGGCCGGGGCATGGACGGCCTATGATGCCGACTACCTTCGCAAATGCGCCGAAGACAAGATGTCCGATTTCGGCTGGATCGACATTCACGACATCACCACGCAATGGGGTGTCTTCGCGCTTGCCGGGCCGAACAGCCGCGCCATCCTGCAAGAGATCGTGAAGGATGCGCAGCCCGATACCGTGCTGTCCAACAAGCGCTTCCCGTGGCTGAGCTACCGCGATATCGAGCTGGGCATGTGCCCCGTGCGCGCCGTCCGCGTTGCCTATACCGGCGAGCTGGGCTGGGAGCTGCATCACCCGATCGAGATGCAGAACTACCTGTGGGATCTGTTGCAGGAAGCGGGCGCGAAACACGGCATGAAGCTGGTGGGCGCACGGGCGCAGAACTGGCTGCGCCAAGAGAAAAGCTACCGCGCCTTCGGCACCGAGCTTGGCCGCGACGCGACGCCGCTCGAGGCCGGCCTCGACCGCTTCGTCGACCTGGAAAAGGACTTCCAGGGCAAGCAGGCGATGCTTGATACCGGGATCCGGGCGAAATGCGTCACGCTGCTGATCGACGGGCCGGCCGATACCGACCCCTGGGGCAAGGAGGCGCTGCTGCTGGACGGCGAAAAGATCGGCCGCCTGACCTCGGGCGGGTATTCGGTGGCGTTCGGCAAGCAGATCGGCATGGGCTATGTGCGCCCCGATCTGGCCGAGGTGGGCCAGAAGCTCAAGGTCAGGATGCTGCTTGGGGAATGGGATGCCGTCGTCG
Organism: Rhodobacter maritimus; assembly: GCF_058747975.1. Lineage (NCBI taxonomy): Bacteria > Pseudomonadati > Pseudomonadota > Alphaproteobacteria > Rhodobacterales > Rhodobacter > Rhodobacter maritimus. Next base: position 612,601 of record NZ_CM179095.1, read on the forward strand.
CCGAGGACAGCCCGCATGACCCGACCAACCTGCGCATCCGCCAGGACGGCTGAGCGACCCCCCGTCAGGCCCGCTATTGCTTGCGGGCCTGATACCAGGCCGCCCAGCCCTTGGCCGAGCCTGCAAAGACATTGATGTCGACCTTGCCCCGCACGCCGGGCACCAGCCCCGTTCCGGTATATTGCCAGAAGCTCCAGTCGGCGCCGGGATAGGTGCTGGCGGGGTGTCCGGCGACCGAGCGCAGCCAGAACTCGTAGCCCTGCAACTGCCGCAGATCGTTGTCGCGCCAGAAATCGACCGTGGTGTAGATGATCGGCCGCTGCCCGTAATGCGCGGTCAGCATGCGCAGGAAGGTGCGCGCCTCGGCGCGGACATGCGCGGCATCGGGGCGATGGCGGCAGGTGCGCGACAGGTGGTTCCATTCCAGATCCAGAACCGGGGGCAGCGCGCCCGGCGCGCGCGGCACATTGGCGATATACCAGCGCGCCTGTTCTTCGGCGGTGCGGCAGAAGTAATAGTAGTGATAGGCGCCGACCGGCATGCCCGCGGCGAGGGCGCGGCGCCAGTTGGTGGCAAACATCTCGTCCTTGTGATCCGCCCCTTCGGTGGCCTTCAGGAAGGTGAAGGCCACGCCCGCCGCTTCCGCCTGGCGAAAGTCGATCTCTCCCTGATAGCGGGCGGCGTCGATGCCGTGGACCGGATAATGCACAGGCGCGCGCCCCGACCAGCTGTGCGGATCGGCGTCGCCGAAGGCGGCCGGAAGGCCCGGCGCGCCGCGATGCGGTGCCCTGCCGCCGCAGGCCGCAAGGCTGGCCAGCATCAGGGTGACAAGCACGAGAGAGGTTGAGAATCGCATCGGCCGCTCCTTCCGGACTGGGGCAGTCTGTCGGGAATCGGCCAGGGTGTCATCCGCATGCCGGAAGGGTCGGTGGGTTTCCGCCCGTCAAAGGAACACCGCGCGGGTGGCGGGCAATCTTGATGCAGGTCAATGCCTTGGCGCCCCCGTCATGCGATGGGGCTGGCAAGGGATGCAACAGGAGATACCCATGAGCTATCAGGAAAAGATCGACGAGATGCGCGCCGAGCTGCGTGTTCTGAACAAGACCGCGCCCGAGGCGATGAAAGGGTTCGGCGCGCTGTCCAAGGCCGTCAAGGACAATGGCGTGCTTTCCGTAAAGGAAAAGGAATTCGTGGCGCTTGGCATGGCCGTCGTGCTGCGCTGCGAGCCCTGCATCATGTTCCATGTCGAGGCGCTGATGAAAGCGGGTGCCAGCCGCGAAGAGCTGAGTGATGTTCTGGCCATGGCGATCCAGATGGGCGGCGGACCCGGCGTCATGTATGCCGGTCACGCGCTTGCCTGCTGGGATGAGCTTGCAGCCAAGGCCTGAGTGCCGCCGACATGCGACAGATTGTCCGGCCCGCGACGGAAGTTGCGGGCCTTCGCGTTTCATGGATGAACAAGCGGATGAAAGGAGCTTTTCATGCAACGCTTCCTGCCTTTCTGCGCAGCCCTGATCCTTGCGGCCGGCGCCGCGCAGGCCCAGACGCAGCCTCCGCGCGGTGCGGAGTTCGTTCCGGGTGAGAACTTTCTGGCAATGTGGGATCAGAACGAAGACGGCCGTGTGACGCTGGACGAGGCGCATGCGCGCCGGGCCGATATCTTCGACATGTTCGATTCCGATGGCGACGGACGGCTTTCTGATGACGAGTTGCGCGGCATTGACGAACACAAGGCCTTGCAACGCGAGGCGGGCATGGGGCCCGGCCGGAACCGGCCGCAAGGCATGCCCGGCGGCAAAGGGGCGGGTGGGGGAGCGCGCGATTTCAACCGCTCTGCATTCGCGGGCATGGCGCGGTTCGATGCCGATGACGACGGCCGTGTCGACAGGGCGGAATTCGTCGCCGGAACGGATAGCTGGTTCCGGCAACGCGACCGGGATGGCGACGGTGTGCTGACCTCTGGTGACTTCGGCCGCCGCTAGGCGGGGAGGCCCGCTTCAGGCCTGAAGCGGGCGCACGCCGATCTCACCTTCCGCGCGGCTTTTCATGGCCGCCACGGCGGCGACGCTGGCAGCGGCGGTGGTGAAATAGGGGATCTTGTCGTAAAGCGCGACCGCGCGGATATCGCGGCTGTCCGAGATCGCCTGGCTGCCATCGGTGGTGTTCATCACCAGGTGGATGTCGCCGTTCTTCAGCCGGTCCACGATGTTCGGGCGGCCCTCATAGACCTTCAGCACCTCTTCGGCGGCCACGCCGTTTTCCTTCAGCCAGGCCGCCGTGCCGCGCGTGGCCACCAGTGCAAAGCCCATGGCCAGAAGGTCATGCGCGGCCTGCGCCAAATCGGCGCTTTTGTCGGCGTCCTTGATCGACATGAACACCCGTCCGCCGTCGGGCAGGTTCTGGCCGGCCCCCAGCTGCGCCTTCAGGAACGCCCGCGGGAAGTTGCGGTCCCAGCCCATGACCTCGCCGGTCGAGCGCATCTCGGGCCCCAGCAGCGTGTCGACGCCGGGGAAGCGGGCGAAGGGCAGGACCGCCTCTTTCACCGAATACCAGGGCGTGTTCGGATCGGCCAGCGTCAGCGGGTCGGCGAAGGGCAGGTCGTCCTCGGGGCCGACGCCTTCGGGGTAGGGCGCGCGATGGGGGAAGTTCTCCATCGGCTCGCCCGCCATCAGGCGCGCCGCAATCGAGGCGATGGCGCTGTCGGTCGCCTTGGCGACGAAAGGCACCGTGCGCGAGGCGCGGGGGTTGACCTCTAGCACATAGATCGTGCCGTCCTTGATGGCGAATTGCACGTTCATCAGCCCCACAACCCCAAGCGCAAGGGCCATCTTCTCGGTCTGTTCCTTCAGCGCGGCAATGGTTTCGGGCGACAGCGAATAGGGCGGCAGCGAACAGGCCGAGTCGCCAGAATGGACGCCTGCCTCCTCGATATGCTGCATGATGCCCGCGACATGGACGGTCTTGCCGTCCGACAGCGCATCCACGTCGACCTCGATCGCGCCTGAAAGGTAGCTGTCCAGCAGCACCGGGCTGTCGCCCGAGACCGTCACCGCGGTGGCAATGTAGCGTTTCAGGTGATCCATGTCGCGCACGATCTCCATCGCGCGCCCGCCCAGCACATAGGAGGGGCGGATCACCAGCGGGAAGCCGACATTGCCCGCGATCTCGATCGCCTGCGCCTCGGACGAGGCGATGCCGTTCACCGGCTGTTTCAGGCCTAGATCGTTCAGCAGTTTCTGGAACCGCTCGCGGTCTTCGGCAAGGTCGATGGCGTCGGGCGTGGTGCCGAGGATCGGAATCCCCTCGGCCTCGAGCGCATTGGCAAGCTTCAGCGGCGTCTGGCCGCCGAACTGCACGATCACGCCGTGCAGCGTGCCGTTTTCCTGCTCGACCCGCAGGATCTCCATCACATGTTCAAGCGTCAGCGGCTCGAAATAGAGCCGGTCCGAGGTGTCGTAATCGGTCGAGACCGTCTCGGGGTTGCAGTTGATCATGATCGTCTCGTAGCCCGCATCGGTCAGCGCGAAACAGGCATGGCAGCAGCAATAGTCGAACTCGATCCCCTGGCCGATCCGGTTTGGGCCGCCGCCCAGGATCACCACCTTCTTGCGGTCCGAGGGGCGCGCCTCGCATTCCACGTCGCCCATCGCGGGGGCCTCGTAGGTGGAATACATGTAGGGGGTCTGGGCCTCGAACTCGGCCGCGCAGGTGTCGATGCGCTTGAATACCGCCTTGACGCCCAGATTGCGCCGGGCGCGGCGCACCTGTGCCTCGTCGCGGCCGGTCAGCACGGCCAGGCGGGCATCGGCGAAGCCCATCATCTTGAGCTTGCGCAGCCCGCTTTCGGTGACCGGAAGGCCGGCGGCACGGATTTCCGCCTCTTGTTCGATAATCTCACGGATGCGGGCCAAGAACCACGGATCGAACGCCGTCGCATGTTGGATTTCGTCATTGCTCAGCCCTTCGCGCATCGCCTGCGCGATCAGCCGCAGCCGGTCGGGCGTCTGGCGCGAGATCGCCTTGATGACGGCGGCCTTGTCCGAAGCGCCCTCGATCTCGATCTCGTCAAAGCCTGAAAGGCCCGTTTCCATCGAGGCAAGCGCCTTTTGCAGGCTTTCGTGGAAGGTGCGCCCGATGGCCATGGCCTCGCCCACCGATTTCATCGCGGTGGTCAGTTCGGGCTTGGAGCCGGGGAATTTCTCGAAGGCGAAGCGCGGGATCTTCGTCACGACATAGTCGATGGTCGGCTCGAAGCTGGCGGGCGTGACCTTGGTGATGTCGTTGTCCAGCTCATCCAGCGTGTAGCCCACGGCAAGTTTCGCCGCGATTTTCGCAATCGGGAACCCGGTGGCCTTCGAGGCAAGCGCGGAGGAGCGCGACACGCGCGGGTTCATCTCGATCACCACCATGCGGCCGTCGGCGGGGTTGATCGCCCATTGCACGTTCGAGCCGCCCGTTTCGACCCCGATCTCGCGCAGAACGGCGATCGAGCCGTTGCGCATGATCTGGTATTCCTTGTCGGTCAGCGTCAGCGCGGGGGCGACAGTGATGGAATCGCCGGTATGCACGCCCATCGGATCGACGTTCTCGATGGAACAGACGATGATGGCGTTGTCGGCCTTGTCGCGCACGACCTCCATCTCGTATTCCTTCCAGCCCAGAAGCGATTCATCGACCAGGATCTGGGCCATCGGCGATGCATCGAGGCCCGAGCGGCAGATCGCCTCGTAATCGTCGCGGTTATAGGCGACGCCGCCGCCGGTGCCGCCAAGGGTGAAGGCGGGGCGGATGATCGCGGGCAGGCCGATCGTCTCAAGCTCGGCCATGGCTTGCGCGACGCCGGCGTTGATGTCGTATTTGCCGTTGGGCAGCTTGGGGGCCGCGATGATGGTAGCTTTCGGGTTTTCGATGCCCAGACGGTCCATCGCCTCGCGGAACAGCTTGCGGTCCTCGGCCATCTCGATGGCCTCGCGCTTGGCGCCGATCATCTCGACGCCGAATTTCTCCAGCACGCCCATATCGGCAAGCGCGAGGCTGGTGTTCAGCCCGGTCTGCCCGCCCATCGTGGGCAAAAGCGCGTCGGGGCGTTCCTTTTCGATGATCTTGGCGACGACCTCGGGGGTGATCGGCTCGATATAGGTGGCGTCGGCCATCTCCGGGTCGGTCATGATCGTGGCGGGGTTCGAGTTCACCAGAATCACCCGGTATCCCTCTTCGCGCAGCGCCTTGCAGGCCTGGGCGCCGGAATAGTCGAACTCGCAGGCCTGGCCGATGACAATGGGCCCCGCACCGATAATGAGAATGGATTTGATATCGGTTCTCTTCGGCATGGTGATCCCCTCGGTCAGCGTTGGCAGCGCGCAAATTGACGGCGTTATAGTCCGCTGTCGCAGAGGTGCAAGGGCTGATGGATGCGAAGTGTTCAGTCTTCTTGTCGTGCGGCGTAAAGACAGGCGACAAGATACAGGACCATTGCCCCTGTCCCGAGGTATTGCATGGTGAAGTTGTGGCTTGGCCAATCGAAGGTCAGCCGGTGTGCGATGACCGAGATCGGCAATGCGACAAGTCCCAGCAACAGCACGCCGATGTGCCCGAGCCGTTGCGGAAGCAGGGCGGCAAATGCCAGGGGCGCGATATAGTAATACGTCCAGGATATTGGGCCCAGCAGGGGCAGTGCGGTCAGCGCTGCGGCCCATATGGCTGGCTCTGCAAGAGAACCCCGAGCCTTTTTCAGCATCAACCCGAAACCCGCAAGAGCAGCCAGCAGGGCAAGAGCCTCGATCAGGCTGTGGGTATCGCCCTTGGTCATCACGAGCCAGCCGCTGACGGGCGTGCCGTCGATCGCGCCCGGGCGGGACGCCACAAAGCTCAGGTCATCGGGCCAGAAGAATTGCGCCAGTGATGCGCTGATCGTGAAGCTGTGCTTGGTTACCAAAATACTGTCGGATATCTGGCCCGCCAGAAGCAGGAACGTCTGGTGCAATGGCCAGCCTGCCAGCAGAACGGATCCGGCGGCAAGCGCTGCGCCGACGATGACAAAGCCGATCAGCGCCCGCCATTGGCCAGTTGCCAACCACAACACAGCCAGAAGCGCGGGCGAAAGCTTCAGCGCGGCGGCCAACGCAAGTGCCGCGCCGCCCGTAAGTTCATGCCCTTTGCTTGCACGCTCGATTGCGAGAACCGTAAGGAAGGCAACAAGGATCTGCGGTTGGTTTTCAAGCAGGGCGACGGTGCCTGGCGTCGTGAACAAGAGCACTGTAAAGCCCGTCACAAACCAGACCGGCCGGCGCGAGGGTTGCGCGGCCATGCGACCAGCGACCAATATGGTTCCCGCAAGCAACCCGCCGTTGATCAGTGTAGCGACCTTCGACACCGACGCGAAATCGGTAGCATTCGTCAAGGGTGCCATCACCCACGCCCAAAGTGGGGGGTAGATGAAGGGATAAATATCGCCCGAGCGGCCCTCTTCCGCCGCCCATTCACCCCAGATGTCGGGTGCCTTCATCGTGAAGACGGCGCTTTCGGGCGGATAGATCATCCAGGGCATGTCGCGTGCAACCGCCTTGCCCGCCATCCACAATGCAAAAAGGTCATTTGAGGGGGCCGATGAAAACAGCAGATAGGCCATGGCGGCGGAAATGACTAAAGCCGCAACGGGCAGGCAGGATTTCAAATTCAGCATGTGAAGGGTGGTTTTCCATTTGAACGGCGCGAGCCTAGCTGTTCGACGCGGTATTGCAAGACAGACAGTCGCCTGGCCTGATGCCACGGGCCTCGCAAGTGCGCCGGCGCGACGGCGAGAACGCGGCGAACATGTCGCCAACAATCACCACAAGAAACCCTGCGCCGGTAAATTGATGCGCAACAGTATCGTGTGACGCAGCCATCCCGGCGCGCGAGTCTTGCGCTTGACTTCGCCGCCCGCGCGCGGTTGAAGGCGCGGATACGATCCAAGCCTCGGGAAGGGGAGCCTCATGCACGCCTATCGCAGCCATACCTGTGCGGACCTCAACAAGGACCATGCCGGCAAAGACGTCCGCCTTTCGGGCTGGGTCCATCGGGTGCGCGATCACGGGGGTGTGCTGTTCATCGACCTGCGCGACCATTACGGCATGACGCAGGTGCTGTGCGATGGCGACTCGGCGGCGTTCCACGCGCTTGAGAAGGTGCGCGCGGAATTCGTCATCCGCATCGACGGCACGGTGAAGCTGCGCGACGAAAGCCTTGTGAATCCCAAGATCCCGACCGGCGAGATCGAGGTCTATGTCCGCGGGGTCGAAGTGCTCGGCCCGGCCGAGGAACTGCCGCTTCCGGTCTTCGGGGAACAGGACTACCCCGAGGAAACCCGCCTGACCTATCGCTTCCTCGACCTGCGCCGCGAGGGGCTGCACAACAACATGATGCTGCGCTCGAACGTGGTGCGCTCGTTGCGCAACCGCATGTGGGACGTGGGCTTCAACGAGTTCCAGACGCCGATCATCACCGCCTCCTCACCCGAGGGCGCGCGCGACTTCCTTGTGCCGTCGCGGCTGCATCCGGGCAAGTTCTACGCGCTGCCGCAGGCGCCGCAGCAGTTCAAGCAGCTGATCATGGTGGCGGGCTTCGACCGCTACTTCCAGATCGCGCCCTGCTTCCGCGACGAGGACCCGCGCGCCGACCGCTCGCCCACCGATTTCTACCAGCTCGACCTCGAGATGAGCTTCGTCACGCAAGAGGATGTCTTCGCCGCGATCCAGCCGGTGATCCAGGGCATCTTCGAGGAATTCGGCGGCGGGCGCCGGGTCGATGCCGACTGGCCGCTGATTTCGTTCAAGGACGCGCTTCTGTGGTATGGCTCGGACAAGCCCGACCTTCGCAACCCGATCAGGATGCAGGTCGTGAGCGAGCATTTCGCCGGCTCGGGCTTTGCGATCTTTGCGAAACTGCTGGAGCAGGACGGCACCGAGATCCGCGCGATCCCCGCGCCCGGCGGCGGCAGTCGCAAGTTCTGCGACCGCATGAACGCCTTCGCGCAGGCGCAGGGCCTGCCCGGCATGGGCTATATCTTCTGGCGCAAGGGCGAAGACGGGGCGATGGAAGCCGCGGGCCCGCTGGCCAAGAATATCGGCCCCGAACGGACCGAGGCGATCCGGGTCCAGCTTGGGCTGGGCGAGGGCGACGCCGCCTTCTTCCTGGGCGGCCGGCCCGAGGCCTTCGAGGCCATCGCAGGCCGCGCGCGCAACGAGATCGGGCGCGAACTGGGCCTGACCGAAGAGGGCGTGTTCAAATTCGCCTGGATCGTCGATTTCCCGATGTATGAGAAGGATGACGAGGGCCGGATCGACTTCAGCCACAACCCCTTCTCGATGCCGCAGGGCGGGCTCGAGGCGCTGAACGGCGATCCGCTGGAGGTGCTGGGCTATCAGTATGACCTGGCCTGCAACGGCTATGAGCTGGTGTCGGGCGCGATCCGCAACCACAAGCCCGAGATCATGTTCAAGGCGTTCGAGCTTGCCGGCTATGGCCGCGACGAGGTCGAGAAGCGTTTCGGCGGCATGGTCAAGGCGTTCCGCTATGGCGCGCCGCCGCATGGCGGCTGTGCGGCGGGGATCGACCGGATCGTGATGCTGCTGGCGGACGAGGCCAATATCCGCGAGGTCATCATGTTCCCGATGAACCAGCGCGCTGAGGATCTGATGATGGGCGCCCCGTCGGAGCCCACGAACGAACAGCTGCGCGAGCTCAGCCTGCGGGTCATCCAGAAGGACTGATCCGCGGGGGGGCTTTTGGGGGCTTACAGCGTCAGGGCATTGACCGCAGTGGCCGCGATCGAGACCGTCAGGCTGAGCAGGCCGAGGCTGAAGACAGTCCAGTGCGTTGCCGCTTTCAGGCGCTGATTGGCAGTCAGGTGGAGCAGACGGTTTTTCATGGCGGTCGTTCCGTGGCAGCGGTTATGGTGTCAGGATGGCGGCAGATTGCGGCCGGATTGGGGAAGCATTGGCACGCTTTGCTGGCGGTTCGGTGACAGCCTGGAAAGGGACGGGGATGTCGAAGAAGATTTTCGGTGATCCGGTTCCGGGCTGGACGCCGCCGCCCGTTCCCGATGGCGCGCCCCTGCGCGGCCGCTACGCGATGCTGGAGCGGATGGACCCCTCTGCCCATGCGGAGGCGCTTTTTGCCGCCAATGCGGCCGATCCCGGCATCTGGGATTATCTGCCCTATGGCCCCTTTGCCGATCCCGCGGATTATGCGGGCTGGATGACCGGGATGGCCACCTGCGCGGATCCGTTCTTCTATACCGTGCATGATCTTGACGCGGGCGGGCGGGCCGGGGGCGTGCTGTCCTTCCTACGTATCGCGCCCGAGGTCGGGTCGATCGAGCTTGGCCATATCAACTTCGCCCCCCGGCTTCAGCGCACCCGCGCCGCGACCGAGGCGATGCTGCTGATGATCGGCTGGGCGTTTTCGGCGGGCTACCGGCGGTTCGAATGGAAATGCGATGCGCTGAACCTGCCGTCGCGCCGTGCCGCGCAGCGGCTTGGGCTGAGCTATGAGGGTGTGTTCCGCAAGGCCACCGTGGTGAAGGGGCGCAACCGCGATACCGCATGGTTCGCCGCAACCGACGATGACTGGCCCTCCCTGCGCGCCGCCTACGCAACCTGGCTGGCGCCATCGAATTTCGATGCGGAGGGGCGGCAAATCCAGCGTCTGGCCGATCTGACCCGCCCGGCCCTGGTCATGACGGACCCCGTTTGGGGCGATGCCGCCTGAGGGGCCGGCACGCGCCGCGTCGCGGCCAGAGGGCGCCCGAAATCCCCCCCCGAACCGGCCGACAAGGGGGGGCAGGGTCGTGGAACGCCCTTGCGCCCCCCGCCGGCTGAGCGCTAAAGCCAAGGCGCAACATCATCGGAGACCCACCATGATCGGTCGTTTGAACCATGTCGCCATCGCCGTGCCTGACCTTCAGGCCGCCTCGGCGCAGTATCGCAACACGCTTGGCGCCAAGGTCGGTGCGCCGCAGGACGAACCCGACCATGGCGTGACCGTGGTTTTCATCGAACTGCCCAACACCAAGATCGAGCTGCTTTACCCCCTGGGCGAGGCCTCTCCGATCGCAGGTTTCCTAGAAAAGAACCCCGCCGGCGGCATCCATCACATCTGCTACGAGGTGGATGACATCCTGGCCGCGCGCGACCGCCTAAAGGCAGAGGGCGCGCGCGTCCTGGGCAACGGAGAGCCGAAGATCGGCGCGCATGGCAAGCCGGTCCTGTTCCTGCATCCCAAGGATTTCAACGGCTGCCTGGTCGAGCTGGAGCAGGTCTGATGAACCTGACGGGGGGGATCGTCCTTTTCGCGGTGATCTGGTTCATGGTGCTGTTCGTGGTGCTGCCGATCCGGTTTCGCAGTCAGGAGGACGAGGGCGAGGTCGTGCCCGGCACGCCGCCCTCGGCCCCTGCGGATGCGCAGATCGGCCGCAAGGCGAAGATCACCACCATCGTAGCCGTGATCCTGTGGATCATCATCGCCACGATCATCTTGTCGGGCGTGGTGACGATTCAGGATCTTGACTGGTTCAACCGTCTGGGCTGAGGCGTTGATGCGTCCGGCGCAGGCGGTGGAACAGGTGCGTGAAGGTCGCCGCACCAAGCACCGGCACGAGGATGTTCAGAAGCGGTATCGCCAGCGGAACCGCCATCAGCGCGCCGGCGGCCCAGATCAGGAAGCGGTTCTCCTGATACAGGCGGCGCGCATCCGCGCGCTCCATCCGGCGCAGGGCGGCCATCTGGAAATACTCGCGCCCCAGCAGATAGCCGTTGAGCGAGAAAAACAGAAGCGGCGCGAAGGGGATCACGAAGGGATAGATCAGCAGGGCCAGCAGGTTCGCCCCCACGATCACCCCGACGAAATTGATCGCCTCGCGCAGGGTCTCGCCCAGGCCCAGACGTTGCACCGGCGGCAGGCCGGGATAATGCGCCTCCTCGACCATGTTGGCCACGTCCTCGAGGAAAAGCCCGCAAAAAGCCGAGGCGACGGGGATCATCAGGAACGTCGACAGGATCAGCATCGGCACGAGCGAGGCCCAGGACAGAAGGTCGTCGACCCATCCGATCTCTCCGATCCAGGGCAGGGTCAGCGTGTCGGGCACGAAAACGCCGATCAGCGTGACCAGCCCGGCATAAAGCGCGGCCAGCAGCGCAAGGGACAGCGCCACACCCAGCCCCAGAACCCTGAGCGCGCCGGGGCGGAACAGGTCGCCCCAAGCCATGGCGAAGGATGTCAGGATCATGCGGTCATCCAGGTGATGATCTGGTTCATGTCCGGGCGCGGCCGTTCGGGCGGGGCCACGGTTTCGGTTCCGATATGGACAAAGCCCGCCACCCATTCGCCCTCTGCAAGCGCCAGCCCCTTCTGGCAGAAGCCGGGGTCATGGGCGACCCATCCGCTCAGCCAGTTTGCGCCCCAGCCCGCGGCAAGCGCCGCATTGAGAAGCGACAGGCACACCGCTCCGGTCGAGAGCGTTTGTTCGATTTGTGGAATTTTCTCGGTTCCGCGAGGTACGTTCACCACCGCAACGGCCAGGTGACTGTCGGAAAACTGCGAGGCAGCCTTGGCGATGACATCATCCGCAAGGCCCAGTTCGCGCCCCCGTTCCCCGGTCAGGGCGGCCAGGCGTTCCAGCGCCGGGCGGGTCAGCACGACAAAGCGCCACGGCTCCAGCTTGCCGTGATCGGGGCTGCGCGCGGCGGCGGTCAGGATCGGGCGCAGTGCCTCGGCATCGGGGACGGGCGTGCGCAGCGTCTTGGCCGGGCGCGAGCGGCGCGTCAGCAGGAATTCGAGGGCTGCGGGGTTTGCGGGCATGACAGGCTCCTTCATGGTCGCCCCGATGTGTTGGCTCGGGGCGCGAATTGCAAGCTCTCAGAGGAAATTGCGCGCAAGGCGGTCGATATGCGCCGAGACATGGGCGATCCATTCCTTGCCGGGCTGGCGCGCCTCAAGCGTTGCGGCAAGGGGATCGGGGGCGCGGATCGCGCTGCCCGACAGCTCTTCCAGAACGGCATGGCCGCAGAAGGGGGCATGCACGTCCGAATATCCGCCTTCGTGGCACAGGACCAGCCGCCCGCCGCAAAGCCGGTCGCTGGCTTGCAGCATGGCGCGGGTCATGGCGCGGAAGGTCTCGGCCGTGGCCAGCATCCGGCCAAGGGGGTCCATCCCCGAGGCATCGTATCCGCAGGCCACGACGATCGCTTCGGGGCGAAAGGCGTCCAGCGCGGGCAGCACGATCCGCGCGACCGCCTCGAGATAGCTGGCATGGCCCGTGCCGGGCGGCAGCGGGATGTTGAGATTGGCCCCGAAGCCCGGCCCCTCGCCCCGTGTTTCGGCCCCGCCGGTATCCAGCGGATAGTTGTTTTCCTGATGCAGAGAGATGGTCAGGACATCCGGGTCGGACAGGAAGATCGCCTCGGTTCCGTTGCCGTGATGGACATCCCAGTCCACCACCGCCACGCGCCGCACCAGCCCCGCGGCCTGCGCCGCGCGGACCGCCACGGCGATATTGTTGAACAGGCAAAACCCGTTGGGAAAATCCGCAAGGCAGTGATGGCCGGGCGGGCGCGACAGCGCATAGGCGTTGCGCGCGCGCCCCGTCAGAACCGCCATCAGCGCCGCCTTGGACAAACCCGCTGAAAGGGCCGCGATCTCGTATCCGCCGGGGCCGAAGGGGCTGCGCAGGCCCAGCTCTCCGCCGCCGGCATCCGAGGCGGCCTTGAAGGCATCGAGATATTGCGCGGGATGGACACGCAGCAAATCCTCACGCGTGGCCTCGGGGGCGGAGCCCGCGTCGATCCCGGCCATCAGGCCCGACACGCGCAGAAGGTTGACCAGCCGGCGCTTGGTTTCCGGGTTCTCGGGCAGGCCGCCGCCGGGCTGGACAAGGCCGCCCACCGGAACGGTCAGGGCGTAATTGCCCCCGCCATGCCAAAGGCAGCGTTCGTCATGAAAAAAAGCGGTGCGCATCGCGGTTTCCTTTTCTGTGCCGATGCGTAGGCTAATGGCGGAAAACCCGAAGGGCCAGTGACGAAGGGCAGGTGAGCGCATGATGACAGACCTGACAGACCACGCCCGCCCCGGCGCCGAGATCGTGGTGCGCGTGACGCCCAAGGCCTCACGCAATGCGATCGTGGCCACGGATGAGGGGATACGGGTCTATGTCACCGTGGTGCCCGAAAGCGGCAAGGCCAATGCGGCGGTTCTCAAGCTGCTGGCAAAGGCGCTTGGGGTGCCCAAATCGCGCCTGAGCCTGGTCCGGGGGGCAACGGCGCGCGACAAGGTGTTCCGCGTCGAATGAGGCGGGCGGCTCAGCCCTTCTTCTCGACCGCCCGCAGCCGATAGACGCCCTCGGGCAGGTTGAGCGCGGCGGCCAGTTCGCGCAGCTGCGCATGCGAGAAGGTGATGCGCTGCACCGTCTCGGTCTGGTCGTCCAGCTGTTCGAGCGTCACGCAATCTTCGAAGGAATGGATCGTGACATCCTCTTGCAGATAGTCCTGCGGATCGTCCCCCTCGTCGACAAGGGTGATCACGGTGGCGTCGAATTCGTGCTCGATGGTAAACATGGCCCGATGGTAGCGCGGCCACGGGCATGCGCAAGGGTCAAACATTGGTGTGAAGGCGATGCGCCCCCTTTCCGATCGGGGCGGGGGCCGGTAAATTGCGCCAGTGACCTTTCCGGAGCCGTCGATGTTCAACCGCCCGTCCCTGCGCCTTCTTGTCCTGTTGCCCGCCCTGGCGGCGCTTGCGGCCTGCGAGGTGGCCCCGGCCCCCTCGGCGCCGCCCGCCGCTGCCCGCGTTCAGGCCGCGGCGCCGGGCGCGCTGCTGGAGCCGGAGGCCGCGGCGCAGAACTTCATCGCGGTGGTCCGCCGGATGGAGCCGCAGATCGAGGCGGCCTGCAACACCCGCGCGCGCGGGCAGAACTGCGATTATCAGATCGTGGTGGATGACCGGCCGGGCCAGTCGCCCAACGCCTTCCAGACGGTCGATGCCGGCGGCCGCCCCGTGATCGGCTTCAACCTTGCGCTGATCAGCGAGGCCCGCAATGCCGACGAACTGGCCTTCGTCATGGGGCATGAGGCCGCGCACCATATTGCCGGCCATATCCCGCGCAAGCAGCAGGATGCGATGGCCGGCGCCATGATCCTTGGCGCCCTTGCGGCGGCCTCGGGGGCCGATACAGGCGTGATCCGCAGCGCGCAGGATATCGGGGCCTCGGTCGGAAGCCGGGCCAAGGCCAAGGATTACGAGCTTGAAGCCGACCGCCTTGGCACCGTGCTGACATGGGAGGCGGGCTATGACCCGCTGCGTGGCGCGCAGTTCTTCGCGCGAATCCCCGATCCGGGCCGCACGGTTCTGGGCTCGCACCCCGCCAATGCGCTGCGCATCGACATCGTGCGCCAGACGGTGGCGGACCTGCGCGCGGGTCGGATCTAGGGCGCGACGGCCATCATGGCTTGCCCCGGCATCGCGCTTGGGGCAGCCTTCGGGCGGTCGGCCCCACAAGGGGCACGCCCGGTCAGGAGGGGGCCTCGTGGTTTCAAAGTTGCGTTTCCGGATACGGCGGCTTTTGCGCAAGGTCTGGGTGCCGGTCGTCGCCTATGGCCTTCTGGGGGTGGCGACATCGCTGGGTGCGGGCTTTCTCCGGCCGGTTCTGCCCGATGGCCTGGCCGCGCGGATCGGCGCCAATGCGGTCGAGGCGATCCTGACGATCATCGCCACCTCGATGCTCACGGTGACCACCTTCTCCTTGTCGATCATGGTCACGGCCTTCGGGGCGGCGACGACGGGCGCCACGCCCCGCGCCACCGCGCTTCTGAAAGGCGACACCACCACGCAGCGGGTTCTGGCCACCTTCATCGGCGCCTTCCTGTTCGCACTTGTTGGGATCATCGGCCTGCGCACCGGCATCTACGGAGACGAGGGGCGGGTGCTTCTGTTTCTGGTCACGCTGGCGGTGCTTGCGGTGATCGTGATCTCGCTAATGCGCTGGATCGCGCATCTGACCGATTTCGGGCGGCTGGACGACACGATCGCGCGGGTCGAGGAAGCGGCAAGCACCGCCCTGCGCGCACGCGTCGAGATGCCGTGGTTCGGTGGGCACAAGCTGACCATCGCACCATCGCAAACCGCCCATGCTGTGCCAGCGGCCACGATCGGATATGTCCAGCATGTCGATGCGGAACTGCTCAACGATATCGCCGAAGAGCTTGAGGCGCGGATCTGGCTACAGGCCCAGCCCGGCGCCTTCGTGCATCCCGCCGCGGATCTGCTGAAGATCGAGCCCTTTCCCGACGCCCCCGAAATGGCCGCCGCCACCGTCGAGCGGCTGCGCGAGGCGTTCACTGTGGCGCCCGGCCGCACCTTCGAACAGGATCCCCGCTTCGGCATCCTCGCCCTGGCCGAGATCGCCTCGCGCGCGCTGTCGCCGGCGGTAAACGATCCTGGCACGGGGATCGACATCCTTGGGCGGTTGGTGCGCGTGCTGTCGATCTGGGAAGAGCGGCCGCAGACGCATGTGAAATACCCCCGCCTCTGGGTGCCGCCGATCCGGGCCGAGGATCTTGTGGGCGATGCGTTCCACGCCATCGCGCGCGACGGGGCCGGGTTGGTCGAGGTTCAGATCCGGTTGCAGAAGTCCCTTGCCGCGGTGGCCGAGCTTGCCCCCGACATCTTCGCTGCGCCCGCGCTGGAACAGGCCCGCGCCGCCTCGGCGCTGGCGGCGGGGGCGCTGCCCCTGGCCGAGGACCGCGCCCGCGTCGCCGCCCTTGTCGAGGCGCTGGAGGACCGCCTTGCCTCGGGCAGATTGAAGCACGCGCTGCGCAGCGGCCAGGCGCGGGTCTGATTCCGCGCGCTTTCGGCGTTTGATCTGAATCATGGCGGGTGCGCCGTTGCTGACGGATTCTTCGAGGGTCTTTCGCAGGAGAAGGTGATGTCGGGGGCAAGAACGCTTAACTGCCACGCGGCCCTCATGGGGCGCATGGCCGCGGTGCTGGGGGTCGACCTGACCGAGGCGATCGCCACGGGACGCATGAGCAGCGAGGAATGGCGCGAGGCGGTGGTATCCTGCACCGCCTGTGCGGATCCGCGCGGCTGCGCCGAATGGCTGTCGCACCAGAATGAACGAGCCGACGCGAAAGCCCCGGCATATTGCTGCAATCAGGCCTTCATCCATGACATCGCCGCCAGAGGCACGGGGGCGGCCAAACGAATCGAGGAGGCGCTATGATGGGCGTTCAGGAGAATGTCGATCTGCATTACTGGATCACGCGCGGCCTTGCGCGCCGCCTGGGTGTGGATCTGATCGAGGCCGTGCATTGCGAAATTCTGACACGCGCGGATCTGGCGGAAATGCTTGGCCGCTGCCGCCAGTGCAGTTCTGTGCAGGGATGTCTGGCCTATCTTGCCGAGAACCCGGACCGCGCGCCGACGCCGCCCGACTGGTGCCGCAACGCGACCCTTCTGTCGGAGCTTTCGGCCCTGCATTAGCGGCACATTGCTTGCAACCGGGGCCGGGATAAGGCAACCGGGGGCATGCTTGTCGTTGAAGATATCCTGCGGGATCGCGGTTCGCGCTATGCCGTTTCGGGCGGGCCTGTTGCCGACCGCGCCGCGGCCGGGGCGTTTCTGGCCGCGCTGAAGACGCGCAAGCGCTTTGCCAAGGCCACGCATAACAGCTGGGCCGTCCTGTTTTCCAACCCCGAAGATGCGGCGCAGCCCGAACCCGTCAAGGCCGATGACGGAGAGGCCGGTGCAGGGGCGATCATCTTGCAGGAATTGCAGGCGGCGGGGCTGCATGATCACATCGTCGTCGTGTCGCGCTGGTTCGGCGGTGTCCATCTGGGCGGCGATCGCTTTCGCCATGTGCGAACGGCCGTGCGGCTTTATCTGGTGCGCCGCAACGGGCTGTCCTAGTGTTTTCGTCGGTGCGAGGGAGGCGGCATGATCGGTTGGCTGCGGGCGGAGGCCCTTCGTCTGGGCAGAACGGTGCTTTGGTCGTGGCAGGGCTGGCGCGCGGCCTGGGCCACGGAACGGACGCTGCGGCAATGGACGCTGGTGCATGCCGCGTCGGTGGCACTGGCCTTCGCGCTTGATCTGTCGGCGGGCGAACGTGCGCTGATTGTCGCGCTCGGGTTTCTGCTGCTGGCCGCAGAGCTGATGAATACCGCGATCGAAGAGGTCGTCGACCACCTGTCCCCGCAGCGCGATCCCCGCGCCCGGAAGGCGAAGGATTGCGGCTCGGCCGCGGTTGCGCTTGCGGCCCTTGGCGGGGGGGCGGCGTGGCTGGTGATCCTGCTGGGGTGACGTTTCCCTTGCCAGCGGCGGGGCATGGCCGCAAGCTGGGACGATGTTGCGCGCCCTTGTCGCCCTGTTTTTCATGGTAAGCACGCCTGCGCGGGGCTGCGATACGGCCCTGCTGCTGGCCATCGACGTGTCGGGCTCGATCGACGCGTCGGAATATGCGCTTCAGGTGCAGGGGCTGAGCGCGGCACTGCGCGACCCCGAGGTGGCGGGCGTTCTGGTGCAGGGTCGGGTCGCGCTTGCCGTCGTGCAATGGTCGGGTCCGGGGCGGCAGGCGCTGGTCGTGCCGTGGCGGCGGATGACCGATGCGGCGGCGGTTGCGTCCCTCGCCACAGATGCCGCACGGCTGCCGCGGGCGTTTGCGGCCTCGGATACCGCGGTGGGCGAGGCGATCTTCTTCGCGCTGGAGCAATTCGAGGCGGTGCCCGACTGCGCGCGCCATGTCATCGACATCTCGGGCGACGGGCCGGAAAACGCGGGCTTCACCGTGGGCCGGGCCCGCAGCGCGGCCGAGGCGGACGGGGTCGCCATCAACGCCATCGCCATCGAGGACCCCGGCCGTTCCAGCCCCATCACCGCCTTTTACGCGCGTTGGGCGATCACGCGGAACGGCTTCGTGATGACGGCGCGCGGCCTTGGCGACTATCCCGCCGCGATCCGCGCCAAGCTGATGCGCGAACTGGCCAAGCCCGTAGGTTGAGGCCCCTCAGACCGAGACCGATCCGCGCAGATCCTCGTAGGGCAGCGTTTCCCTGGTTCCGCTCAGGGCCACGTTGCCGCGCTTGAGCACGAAGAAGCGATCCCCGAGATTGTAGGCGAATTCGAAATACTGCTCGACCAGCACGATGGCGATGTCGCGCTCGGCCTTGAGCAGTTCGATGACGTGACCGATCTGCTGGATGATGTTGGGCTGGATGCCCTCGGTCGGCTCGTCCAGCAGCAACACCTTGGGCCGCATGATCAGCGCGCGCGCGATGGCCAGTTGCTGTTGCTGGCCGCCCGACAGGTCACCCCCGCGCCGGTGGCTCATGTCCTTCAGGATCGGGAACAGCGTGTAGATATGGTCGGGGATGCGGTGTTCGGACCGGGGCAGGACGGCGAAGGCGGTCTCGAGGTTTTCGCGCACGCTCAGCAGCGGAAAGATCATCCGCCCCTGCGGCACGACCGACAGCCCCTTGCGCGCGATCGCCTGCGCCGGAAGGCGGCCCAGTTCCTCGCCATCCAGCACCAGCCGCCCGCCCGAGCGCGGATGCGTGCCGGCAAGCGCCTTGAGAAAGCTGGTCTTGCCCACGCCATTCGTGCCGAGGATGCAGGTGACCTCTCCGGCTTTGGCCTCGAAATCAATGCCATACAGGATCTGCGAGCCGCCGTAATGCAATGTGAGCGCTTCGGTGCGCAGCATGCTCATCCCCTTCCCAGGTAGACGTCGATGACGTCGGGGTTTCTGGTGACATGATCCAGCGAGCCTTCGGCCAGAACCGCGCCCTCGTGCAGGACCGTGACCTTGCAGTTCAGCCGTTCGACGAAATCCATGTCATGCTCGACCACCACGACGGCGCGGGTCCTGGCCAGTTCGACCAGAAGCCGCGTGGTGTGTTCGCGTTCCGCCACGGTCATGCCCGCGGCGGGTTCGTCCACCAGCAACAGCCGCGGCTCCTGCGCCAGAAGCATCCCGATCTCGAGCCATTGCTTCTGGCCGTGCGACAGTTCCCCCGCCTTGCGCGCGATCTGATCGGCCAGCCCGACCTCTTCGGCCAGTTCGGCGACCCGCGCCATGTCGGCCGCGCCCGCGCGCCATTTCAGCACCGCAAAGGGGCCGCGCGCGGCCTTCAGCGCCATGATCAGGTTTTCCGTCACCGTCTGGTCTTCGAAGACGGTGGGGCGCTGGAACTTGCGGCCGATGCCGATCCGCGCGATCTGCGCCTCGGACAGGGACAGAAGCGAGGTGAACCTTTCGCCAAACAGGACGGTGCCGCTGTCGGGGCGGGTCTTGCCGGTAACGATATCCATGAAGGTCGTCTTGCCCGCGCCATTGGGGCCGATCACGGCGCGCAGCTCGGCCGGGCCGATCGAGAAGCTGAGATTGTTGATCGCGCGGAAGCCGTCGAAGCTGACGGTGACGCCGGATACTTCCAGAAGGGCGGTCATTCAAGCGCCTCCTTTTCCTGAAGGGCGCCGTCGTCGGGCCCAAGCGCGGCGCCGCAGCGCAATGGCGGGCGCAATCCCTGCGCCAGGTCGAACAGCCCCGCCAGCCCCTTGGGCGCAAACAGCGTCACCGCAACGAAGGACAGCCCCAGCAGCACCAGCCACCAGTCCACCCATTTCACCGTGTAGAAACCAAGGGAAAGGTCGGGCGCCCGCCCGCCGGTGAACCACGAGGACAGAAGCGACACGAACGCAGCCCCAAGCACCGCGCCGTAAAGCCGCCCGCGCCCGCCGATCGCCACCCAGACCGCAAGGTAGATCGAGGCGATGGGTGTCAGCTCGGCCGGGTTGATGATGCCCGCCTGCGGGTAGTAAAGCGCGCCCGCGATGGCCGCGATCACCGCCGTCAGGGTAAAGACGAACAGTTTGTAGCTTTCCACCGAATAGCCGAGGAAGCGCACGCGCTGTTCGTCATCGCGGATCGCGCGGATGATCGAGCCGAACTTGCCCGACACGATCCATGCCAGCAGCAGATAGCCAAGGCCAAGCGCCGCGGCCGAGGCCCACAGGAACCAGACCGACATCCGCGCCTGCGAAACGTCCCCCATTCCGGGCAGGTTCTGAAGGCCCGAAAGCCCGTTATTGCCGCGCAGCCCGCTGTCGTTCTGGAACAGGTAAAGCGCAAGCGCCAGCGTCATGGCCTGGGTCAGGATCGACAGGTAAACGCCTGTCACCCGCGAACGGAACGCAAGCCAGCCAAAGCCAAGCGCCAGAAGCCCCGGCACCAGCACCACCAGCGCAAGCTGGATCGGAAGCGAATGGGCAAGGCTCCAGATCGCGGGCAGCTCCGACCCGCCCACGACTCCGAAGACCTGCGTGGCGATGCCCTGCCGGATCTCGTCCGGGGTGGCCGGAAGCCCGCCCGAGGCAAGCGAGGCCACCACGATCTCTTCGGTGCGGGCATACATCAGCCACATGCCGATCATGTAGCCGCCAAGCGCGAAGAAGGCGAAATGGCCAAGCGACAGGATGCCGGTAAAGCCCCAGACCAGATCCATCGCAAGCGCGATCAGGCACAGGCACAGCGTCTTGCCAAGCGTCTTGACGACTGAGGTGGACAGGTAGGCAGTGCCATAGGCCTCGCTGGCAAGGGTCACGCCAAGGGTGAAAAGCGCAAGGATCGAGATGAAGACCAGAACCGAGGGGTTCTTGCTGAGAAAACCCTGTCTCATGATGCCTGCCTTTCGGTCGGGATGTGGTGAGGCGCGACGGGCCGTTGCATCGGATCAATCCCCCGCCGCGCGGCCGCGCAGGGCGATGATGCCCCTGGGCCGGAACTGGATGAACAGGATGATGAAGAGGATCATGTAGGTCTGCGCGGCCAGCGTGTTCGAAGGGTTCAGCCACTCGATCCCCTTTTGCAGCGTGCCGATCAGGAAGGCGCCTGCCAGCGTGCCCCAGATATTGCCCACGCCGCCCACGACCACGGTCATGAAGCTTTGCACGATATAGTCCGATCCCAGCTCGGACGTGACCTTGGCGAAAAGCCCGATCGCCACGCCCGCGATCCCCGCGATGCCCGATCCCAGCCCGAAGGTCAGCATGTTGATCCGGTCGGGATTGATCCCCATCGAGGCCGCCATGCCGGGATTTTGCGTGACCGCGCGCACCTCGAGCCCCAGCCGGGTGCGGTTCATCAGCCATAAGAAGAAGACAAGGAACAAAAGCGCCAGAACGAAGATCGCGATGCGGATATAGCTGATCGAGACCACGTCGTTCAGCACGAGTGCCCCGTCGAGCCAGCCCGGAGCGGTGAGCGGCCGGGCCTGCGTGCCGAAGATGTTCTTGGCAAGCTGCTGAAGCGCGATGGACACCCCGAAGGTCGCCAGAAGCGTCTCGAGCGGTCGTTTGTAGAGGTGCCGGATCACCAGCCGCTCCAGCGCGATCCCGGCAAGGAAGGTGACAAGGAAGGCCGCGGGCAGCGCGACAACCAGCGAGAGCGTGTAATCGGGGATGACCTGCTGCACGACATAGCCGGTATAGGCGCCCATCATGATGAACTCGCCATGTGCCATGTTGATCACGCCCATCACCCCGAAGGTGATGGCAAGCCCGATCGCCGCAAGGAAATAGATCGAGGCAAGCGAGAGCGCGTCCAGCGCAAGGTCGGCCGTCTGCATCGCGCCCACCTTGATGCCGATGCCCGATAGCGCGCTGCGCGCCGCATCGGTGACGGCGGCATCGGGCTCGCGGTAGATTTCGGCGAAGCTGGCGGCCGACAGGGCGGCGGCAACCTCGTCATCGGTGGCTGCTGCCGGCACCGCGCCCGAGGCCTCCAGCGCCGAATAGGCACGGTCGCGCGCGGCGCGGCTGTCCAGATCGATCAGCGGGATGCCCCCGACCGCGCTGTCCGAGATATTGGCCAGAAGGGCGGCCTTCTGCGCCTCGGGGGTCAGCCGGGGCTGGGCGGTGCCGGCGGCGACCAGAAGGTGATAGGCTTCCTCTTCGGGGATGTCCCGGCCGGGCCTGAGCACGCGCGCGACGTTCAGCCCCTCGGGGATTGCGCCGGGAAAGGCGCGGCGCTGGACCTCCAGCAGCGGGTTGAGCGCACCGCGCAGGTCCAGCCCCAGATCCGGGCCGAAGCTGTCGATGGCTGCCACGCGCGCGGCGCTGTCGGGATCGAAGCGCAGGGTCAGCAGCCGCTCAAGCCGCAGCTTTTGGGCCTTCAGGGCCGGGTCCGTCTCGTTCTCGATCGCGGCGCGCAGGGGGGCAAGATGTTCCGCCGTGGGGTCGCGTGCGATCGAGGTCAGCGCGGCGGCGCGGCGGGTGGGATCGGGATCGGAGAGCTGGAATTTCACGAGCGCCGTGGCGATCAGCCCGCGCACGCCCGAATTGGGGCGCAGCTCGGTGATCGCGGCCTTGTCGGCGGTGCCGGATTGCTGGCCGTCAAGCGATGTGAAGGCCCAGCCATCGGCGGTCTTCTCGATCAGCACGAAGGCGCCGTCCGGGGCGTGGATGCCCAGCCCCTTGTCCGCCCACGCGCTCAGCACCCTGGCTGCGGCGGGATCGTCCGATCCGGCAAGCGCGTCGATCACGGGGCCGATGGTCTGGCGCGAGGCCTTTTCCACAAGGGCGCGGTTGGCGGTGAGGATGTCCCCGGCGCTTTGCCCGTCCTGCGCCCGGACGGGCGTGGAAAGGCCAAGCGCCAGACAGGCGGCAAGGGTCAGGATAAGGGCGCGCATGGGGGTCCGATCTGGCTGGGATGGGCGAAAGGGGGGGGGAAGCCCCCCCTCTCGCGGGCCGGTCAGTAGTTCGACTGCATCTGGACGCAGGTCGCGGTCTCGGTGTTGTACATACCGCAGTTCAGGTCTTTCCAATTCGAGGTCAGCACCGCCGATTCCGGCAGGAAATCGGTCCAGGCATCGCCCGGCACCGGCTCGGTCTGGCTGATGATGTCGAACTGGCCGTCCGCCCGGATTTCGCCGATCAGGACGGGCTTGGTCAGGTGGTGGTTGGGCAGCATCGTTGCGGCCGAGCCGGTCAGGTTCGGGAATTCCTGCCCGATCATCGCGGCGGCCACCGGATCGGTGTCGGTGCTGCCCGCGGCCTCGACCGCCTGGACCCACATGTTGAAGCCGATATAGGTGGCCTCCATCGGATCGTTGGTCACGCGGTTTTCCCCCATGCGCGCCTTCCATGCGGCGACGAAGGCCTCGTTGGCCTCGCTTTCGGCGGTTTCGAAATAGTTCCAAGCCGCCAGGTGCCCCACGAGGTTCGAGGTATCGAGGCCCGACAGCTCTTCCTCGCCGACCGAGAAGGCCACAACGGGGATGTCGTCGGCGCTGATGCCGGCGGCGGCCAGTTCCTTGTAGAACCCGATATTGGCGTCGCCGTTGATGGTGGAGATCACGCCGACCTTCTTGCCGTCCGCGCCAAGGGCCACCACGTCGGCCACGATCTTGGACCAGTCGGAATGCCCGAAGGGCGTGTAGTTCACGAAGATGTCCCCGGCCGGGATGCCCTTGGACTTGAGGTAGGCTTCAAGGATGTTGTTGGTCGTGCGCGGATAGACATAATCGGTCCCCAGAAGCGCGAACTTCTCTACCCCCAGCTCGTCCAGGAAATAGTCGGTGGCCGGGATCGCCTGCTGGTTCGGCGCCGCGCCCGTGTAGAAGACGTTCTTCGAGCTTTCCTCGCCCTCGTACTGCACCGGGTAGAACAGCAGCCCGTTCAGCTCCTCGATGACCGGCAGCACCGATTTGCGGCTGACCGATGTCCAGCAGCCGAAGATCACGTCCACATCCGACACGGTGATCAGCTCGCGCGCCTTCTCGGCGAAAAGCGGCCAGTCCGATGCCGGGTCGACCACCACGGCCTCGAGCTGTTTGCCAAGCACGCCGCCCTTGGCGTTCTGCTCGTCGATCAGCATCAGGACGGTATCCTTCAGCGTGGTTTCCGAGATCGCCATGGTTCCGGACAAGGAGTGCAGCACACCGATCTTGATCGTGTCATCCGCGGCCCAGGCAGAGCCGGCGGCCAGTGCGCCCATCGCGCTGCTGAGCAGAAATGTCTTAAGTCGCGTCATCTGTGTCCCCTTCAAGAGCCGTCCGTATCTTTCCGGCAGCGGAAAATCGGCTTATCCTTGGACGGCAATGTTCATTGCACCCAGTGCGGTGGGGACGGAGTTGCAGGCCATTCTCCACCGCACACCCATTTGCCTGGCCCGATGCCCGGCGTGACGATGAAGCCGGTAATGCTGCAATGCGGCAATGGCGGGCTGGGGGATTCCGCAAGCAAAGGCGCCAGATCGCGGGTATTGCCCGAATTCTTGGCAGTTGCCGGGGGCGATGCAAAGGATGGTGGCAGAATGTGATCGCCCGGCGCCCCGGATTGCCGGGCGCAGGCGCGGTGCCTAACGGGTCAGGCTGTCCTCGGCGACTGCCGTGGCGATCTGTTGCAGGATGTCGGGATTGGC
This sequence comes from Rhodobacter maritimus, assembly GCF_058747975.1. Classification (NCBI taxonomy): domain Bacteria; kingdom Pseudomonadati; phylum Pseudomonadota; class Alphaproteobacteria; order Rhodobacterales; genus Rhodobacter; species Rhodobacter maritimus. The sequence continues at coordinate 637,046 of NZ_CM179095.1, forward strand.
CGCCAGCACGCGGCTCCAGTTCGGGATGAAGGGCGTCTCCATCGGGTTTTCCAGAAAGACGTTGCCTGCCTCGACGATATTTGCCGCGAAAAGTTCAACCGCCTTTTCCTCGCCGTGGCGGTCGAGCGTCAGGCCGTTCATGCGTGCGTCGTTATAGTAAGCTTCCAGCAGGTCCAGCGCGATGCGGTAATAGGTGGCCTTGAGCGTCCGGAAATGCTCGTTCGAGAAGGTTACCCCGTCGGTGGCCAGCTTGCGGAAAAGCGATTTCGAGATGTCCATCGACATCCGCGACAGCCCGTTGGTCGCATCGTCTTCGGACAGGGGCTGGTGCTTGTGATCGTAGCGGTCCGAGATATCGGCCTGACAGATCGCGTGGCGCGACAGGTTGCGCCAGACCTCGGACAACACGCCGATCTCCAGCCCCCAGTCGGAGGGGATGCGCATGTCCGGCAGGATAGCGGTGCGCATGGCGAACTCTCCGGCCAGCGGGTAGCGAAAGCCCTTCAGGTATTCCAGGTAGTCATGCGCGCCGAAACATTTCTGAAGGGCCAGCAGAAGCGGCGTCACCAGAAGGCGCGTTACCCGGCCGCCAAGCCGCTGATCGGCGATGCGTGGATAATATCCCTTGCAGAATTGATAGGGAAATTCGGGATTGGCGACCGGGTAGACAAGGCGGGACAGCATCTCGCGCTTATAGGTGACGATGTCACAATCGTGCAGCGCGACCACGTCAGAATCGGCCGAGGCGAGCGCGTGGCCGATGCAATACCACACATTGCGTCCCTTGCCGGGTTCGGCCGGGGCAAGGCCGGCCCTTTGCAGGCCGTCATGGATCTGGCGCAGACGCGGGCCATCGTTCCAAAGGATGTCGTGGCGTTGCGGCAGGCGTGCGAAATAGTTGCGCGCAAAGGCGAACTGCTCGGCGTCGGCCCGGTCGAGGCCGATGACGATATGGTTGATATACGATGCGCCCTCCAACTCATCCAGGATGCCGGCAAGGGCAGGGGTTTCAAGCTCCGAGAACAAAGAGGGCAGGATCAACGTGATCTTGCGCTTTTCGGCAAAGATCTTCAGGTGGCGTTCCAGATCGTCGATCGGGCGCTGGTTGAGGCTGTGAAGCGTGGCGACGCTGCCTGTCTGGTGAAAATCGGACACTATACCTCCTGGTCGGTGCTTTGGTGCAACTCGTCGATAAGGGCCGATAGCGATGCGGCCCATCCCGCGGGTCCGGGAAGGCGGGCGCGGCGAATGCGGCCTGCGGCCTCGTTGCGCAGCATCGGCAGGGGCGCATGCGCGGGGTTGGGGATGACAATGCCGTAATCGGCAGTTTCCAGCATCGCTGTATCGTTGGGCGCATCACCGAGCGCCACGGTGATGCGGGGCAGGGGATATTGCGCGGCGATGCCCGCCATCTGGTCGGCTTTTGAAACCTTGCCGAGCGACAGGGTCAGGAAACGGCCGCCGGATTGTGCATGCACACCGGCCTTTTCAAGCGCGGAAAGGAAGCGCGCCCTTTCGGTATCGTCACCAGTAAACAGGCCCGGCTCCGAGAAGTCGCGCGCCCGGGCCCGCAGGGCAGCGTGCGGCGAAAGGCCGGTAAGTGCGGCAAGCTGTTCCACAGTCCAGTCGGAAAATCCGCTGAACTGCGCGCGCATCACCGCGGGCAGGGTATCGAGCGCCGCGCGCAGCCGCCGATGCGTGGCCGTATCTCCGGGGCGGCCTTGCCCGGCAGGCAGAAGCCCCGCACCGTTTTCCACGATCGCCGGGCAATCGGCAAAGCCCAGATCGGCGCGCAGCCCGGACATTTCGGTGGCGGTCTTGCTGGAGGCGAGGATGAGCGCAATTCCCTCGCGGCGCATCCGTTCCAGAACGGGGCGCGCGGGGGCATAGCTGTAGCTGTCATGATCTAGCAATGTGCCGTCAAGGTCCGTGAAGACGATGATCCGGGGTGCACGCTTCATCAAGCGGCCCCATTGGTGATCCAGCGCGACTGATAGGGCGCAAGGCGGATGGTGCCGCCTTTCTCGTCAACCGGCTCGTCTGTCAGAAGATCGAACCAGTTGTGCCCGTCGATCAGGTTGAGCGACAGCGCCGGAATCTCTTGCGGCTGGTCGGTGACGTTGTTGAGCACGAAGATGCTTTGGGCGCGATCGAGGCTTTGACGCCAGAAGCCGAAGATCTCATCGGGCAGTTGCAGCGTGAACTGGGTGGCATTGGGGTGGAAGGCTGCCTGTCGGCTACGCAGCCCGATCATGCGCTTGAGTGTGCCGAAAACCTGTGCGGTGGTGCTGTCCGGATCGGCCAACAGGTTCTGCAATTCCCGGTAATCCAAAGGGCGCCGGTTGATGGCGCGATTGTAGCCCAGTTTCTCGACGCCGTCGGTATCGTTGGGCGTGGCCAGAAGAGAATGGATGTAGAAGGCCGGAATTCCTTCAAGCGCCATGGCAATGGCCTGAGAGCAAAGGAACCGCTCCATGTTCAACTCGTCGCGCCCGTGCACCGTGCCGCCAAGCGCATCGTAAAGCGAGACGTTCATCTCATAGACCTTCTGGCCGCCATCGGGCGTGCCCCGCATCGACACGAGGCCACCAAACCCCTGCACGGCCGCGATCATGCCGGCGATGTCCTCTTCCGGGATCAGCCCCTCGGCCGGGCGCATCCCGATCCCGTCATGCGATGCGGTAAAGTTCAGGTAGGTGCATCCAAGCGGGGCCGGGGGCATTGCCATCTGCCAGTTGCGCAAATGGCGCGCGGTGCCATTGAGAAGCGCGTGCAACACAAGGGGCGGCAGCGGAAAGTTGTAGATGACATGCGCCTCGTTGCGATTGCCGAAGTAGCTCAGGTTCTCGGCATTGGGCACGTTGGTCTCGGTGACGATCACCACCGGCTTGTCATTGTAGTCCAGCAACAGCCGCATGAGGCGGATGACGGCGTGGGTCTGGGGCAGGTGGATGCAAGGGGTGCCGATCTCTTTCCACAGGAAGGCCACGGCATCCAGGCGCACGGTGCCGATACCGTGATCGACATGCGCGCGCAGGACTTCGAGGAACGCCAGCAAGACCTCAGGGTTGGAAAAGTCGAAATCCACCTGATCTTGGCTGAAGGTGCACCAGACATGCCGGGGGCCGTTCGCGGTTTCCACCCTGCGCAGAAGTGCGTGGGCGCGAGGGCGGACGACCTCGCTCAGATCCGCAGCGGGGTCGGCCTCGAAGAAGAAGCGGTCATAGGGGGCATGGCCCTGAAGATAGTCGCTGAACCACGGGCTCTGGCTGGAGCAGTGGTTGAGCACCAGATCCGACATCAGCCGGAACTCGGCACCGATGCGGCCGATGTCCTGCCACGATCCCAGCTGGCTGTTGACCGCGAAATAATCGGTGACCGCGAAACCGTCATCCGAGGTGAAGGGAAAGAAGGGCAGGATATGGATGCCGCGGATCGCGTCCGACAGGTAGCGGCTTGCGAAATCACGCAGCAGGTCCAGCGGGCGGTGTTCCCCGTCGGTGATCGAATTGCCATAGGTGATGACGTAATTGTCGGCCTGGCTCCAGAGCGTATTTCCCGCGTTGCGCGCCTTGCGCCGCAGCGCCCGCCCGTCGGGCCAGAAAGTGCTTGCGATCCGATCAACCAGCGCGCCTGCATCCGCGTCGGGGTAAAGCGTGCCGACAAGCTGGCGCAACCCCTCTCCGAGCTTGCCCGGCAGATGCGTGGCATCGCGCCTGTCTGCTGCTTCCGGCCGGGTCGGGGCAGTGTCCTCCGGCGGGCCGGCATCCGTGTGCCGCATCTCGGTATCCTTGGTCATTCGACCTCGCTTTGCAAAACCCGCGCGGGTTGCGTTGCGGATCTTCTCAGGCCCGCTCTGCCAGCGGTGCAAGCCCTCCGATCCGGGACAGGTGGTCCAGAATTTCATCCACGCCCTCGCCCTTGCGCAGGGATGCAAAAAGATAGGGCCGCGTCCCGCGCATCCGCGCCGCGTCCCGGTCCATGACCTCGAGCGAGGCGCCCACATGGGGCGCGAGGTCGGTCTTGTTGATGATCAGAAGATCGGATCTGGTGATTGCGGGGCCGCCCTTGCGGGGAATTTCCTCGCCTGCGGCCACGTCGATCACATAGACGGTCACATCGGCAAGCTCGGGGCTGAAGGTGGCCGACAGGTTGTCGCCGCCGCTTTCGATCAGCACCACCTCCAGTTCGGGGTGGCGGGCCTGCATCTCGGCCACGGCGGCAAGGTTGATCGAGGCATCCTCGCGGATCGCGGTATGCGGGCAGCCGCCGGTCTCCACGCCGATGATCCGGTCCGAGGGCAGGATCTGCATGCGCATCAGCGCCTCGGCATCCTCGCGGGTGTAGATGTCGTTGGTGATGACCCCGACCGAAATGGCCGGGTGCATCGCCTGGGCAAGCCGGGCGGTCAGCGTGGTCTTGCCGGCGCCGACCGGGCCGCCGATCCCGATGCGCAGGGGGCCGTTCATTCGGGTCATGAGCGGAAAAGCCTTGTGGTGAGGGTTTCGTGCCGCATCGCGGCAATATCGGAGAGGAAGGCGGTGCTTGTCATGTCCTCGGGCGTCAGCCCGGCGGTTTGCGCTGCCACACGCGCGCAAAGCGGCGACAGATGCGCAAGCACGGCCTGCCCCTCGGTCTGGCCAAGGGGCACAAGCCGGACGGCGGTGGATACAAGGTTCGACATCACGCCCTGCAGGAACATCGCCACCGTAGGTTCCAGCGGAAGCCCGGCCAGCCCCGCCGCCCGCCCGACTGCCACGGGATAGGTCGGCGCGGCGATGTCATGCCCGGTCAGGGCCGCCGTGGTGCGTGCGAAGGCCGCGCCCTGAAGCGCGCTTTCGCGCAGCCGCTCGGCCGAGGCAGCAAAGGCGCGCGCGGTGGCGTCGATCCTGTCGGTTTCGGCCTGTGAACGCGCCCGCCATGCCGCGCCCAGAAGGATCGCGTCATTGCGTCCGCTGCCATGCAGCAGCACATCCTCGAGCCATACCCGCAAGGCCGCCGCGCTGCGCAGGGTGCCGTCCTGCACGACGGTCTCCAGCCCGTGCGAATAGGCGAAGCCGCCCACCGGATAGGCCGGAGAGAACCATTGCGACAGGATCAGCGCGGCTTCAATGCGCATGGGCGGTGTGTCCGTGTTCATGCGCATGTGTGCGCCCGTGGCCATAGGCGCCACCTTCGGGGCGGAACGCTTCGCGCACGGGGGCGGTTTGCGCGCCCAGATGTTCCAGCATGTGGGCGATGACCGGATCGCGCTGGATCAGCAGGCGGTCGGGCCCGATTTGGCAGGGCGTGTGGCGGTTGCCGATATGCCAGGCCAGCCGGGGCAGGTCGCCGCGCACCTCCAGAAGGTCTTCGGCCGCCGCCCGGATCATCACGCCGCGCCCGTCGGACAGTACCAGCACGTCACCTTCGTCAAGCGAGGTGGTCTGCGCCAGATCGACCAGAAACGCCGTGCCGCAATCGCTTTCAAGGCGCTTGCGGCGCAGGAAGCGGGCGTCGTAATCCAGCGTACAGACCAGCGTGGGGCCGCCCCATTCCGAACGGGGCAGGACGCTTTGGGCGGTGGGAAGGGTGGACATCGGAAGACCTCAGAACAGGAAATAGCGTTGCGCCATGGGAAGCACCGTGGCGGGCTGGCAGGTAAGAAGCTCGCCGTCGGCGCGCACCTCGTAGGTTTCGGGATGGACCTCGATCCGGGGCAGGGCGGCGTTCAGGATCAGATCCTTCTTGCCGATCCCGCGCGTGTTCTTCACGGCAAGCACCTGCTTGGCGAGCCCCAGCCGCGCCCGGATGCCCGAGGCTTCCGCGGCCGCCGAGACGAAGGTCACGGCCGAGTGTTCGACCGCCCGCGCCATCGCCCCCCACATCGGGCGCGAATAGACCGGCTGCGGCGTCGGGATCGAGGCGTTGGGATCGCCCATCTGGGCGCAGACGATCATGCCGCCCATCAGCACCATTTCGGGCTTTACCCCGAAAAAGGCCGGGTTCCACAGCACCAGATCGGCGCGTTTTCCCACCTCGACCGAGCCGATGGCCTCTGACACGCCATGCGCGATGGCGGGGTTGATGGTGTATTTCGCAATGTAGCGGCGGACGCGGAAATTGTCGTTCCCGCCGCGTTCCTCGGCCAGCCGGCCACGCTGCTTCTTCATCTTGTCGGCGGTCTGCCAGGTGCGGATGATGACCTCGCCCACGCGCCCCATGGCCTGGCTGTCCGAGGCGATGATCGAGAACGCGCCCATGTCGTGCAGGATGTCCTCGGCCGCGATCGTCTCGCGCCGGATGCGGCTTTCGGCGAAGGCCACGTCCTCGGGGATCGACTTGTCGAGGTGGTGGCAGACCATGAGCATGTCGAGATGCTCTTCGAGCGTGTTCACCGTGAAGGGCCGCGTCGGATTGGTCGATGAGGGCAGGACGTTCGGATCGCCGCAGATCTTGATGATGTCGGGCGCATGGCCGCCGCCCGCGCCCTCGGTATGAAAGGCGTGGATCGTGCGGCCCTTCAGCGCCGCCACCGTTTGTTCCACAAAGCCGGATTCGTTCAGCGTGTCGGTATGGATCATCACCTGGACATCCATGGCGTCAGCCACCGACAGGCAGCAATCTATCGCGGCGGGCGTGGTGCCCCAGTCCTCGTGCAGCTTCATCGCGCAGGCGCCGCCGATCACCATCTCTTCCAGCGCGGCCGGCAGTGAGGCGTTGCCCTTGCCCGAGATGCCGATATTCATCGGCAGCCCGTCGACGGCCTGCAACATCCGCCCGATATGCCACGGGCCGGGCGTGCAGGTGGTGGCAAGCGTGCCATGCGCGGGGCCGGTGCCGCCGCCCAGCATCGTGGTCACGCCCGAATGCAGCGCATCCTCTACCTGCTGGGGGCAGATGAAATGGATATGGCTGTCGAAGCCGCCCGCCGTCAGGATCCTGCCTTCGCCCGCGATGACCTCGGTGCCGGGGCCGACGATGATGTCGACGCCGGGTTGGGTGTCGGGGTTTCCGGCCTTGCCGATCCGTGCGATCCGGCCGTCCTTCAGCCCGACATCGGCCTTGTAGATCCCGCTGTGATCGACGATCAGTGCATTGGTGATGACGGTGTCGACGGCCCCGGCTGCCCGCGTGACCTGGCTTTGGCCCATGCCGTCGCGGATCACCTTGCCGCCGCCGAACTTGACCTCTTCGCCATAGGTGGTCAGGTCGCGCTCGACCTCGATGATCAGGTCGGTGTCGGCCAGCCGCAGCCTGTCGCCCGTGGTGGGGCCGAACATCGAGGCGTAGTCTGCACGGGAAATCTCGCGGGGCATCTCAAAGCTCTCCCATGACCTTTTGATTGAAGCCGAAGACGCGCCGGGCGCCGCTGATCGGAATCAGTTGCACCTCGCGCCGCTGGCCCGGCTCGAAGCGCACGGCGGTGCCCGCGGCGATGTCAAGCCGGTGGCCATGCGCGGCCCCGCGGTCGAAGTCCAGCGCCGGGTTGGTTTCGGCGAAATGGTAGTGGCTGCCCACCTGCACCGGGCGGTCGCCGGTATTGGCAACCATCAGCGTGATCGCGGTGTGACCGGCATTCAGCGTCAGCAGGCCTTCGGCGGGGAAAAGCTCTCCGGGGATCATCGCGCGCGCCTCAGCCGGCCAGCACGAGCGCAGAGCCCGAAAGCGCCACCAGAACCCCCGCCGCGCGGGTCAGCATCGGGCCGCCGAACCGCGCCAGAAGCATCCCGCCCAGCACGCCGGCGGCATGCAGAAACGCCGTGGAAAGCGCAAAGCCCGCAAGATAGGAGAGGGCCGTGGCGCCGCCCATCTCGGCCCCGTGGGCATGGCCGTGAAACAGCGCAAGCGCCCCGGTGATCGTGGCCGCAACGCCAAGCGGCAGGGGCAGGGCAAGCGCGGTCAGAACCCCCAGAAGCAGCACCGAGGCAAGGATCATCGGCTCGACCATCGGCAGCGGCATGCCCGCAAGCGCAAGCGCGAAGCCCGCGCTCATCGTGCCGACAAAGGCCATGGGCAACACGAGGCGCGCCCGCCCGCCCATTACCGTGGCCCAAAGCCCCACCGCCACCATCGCAAGGATGTGGTCGGGGCCGAAGACCGGATGGCTGAAGCCCGCCGCGAACGATCCGTGCGCCGCGGGGTCGAGATGGGCGAAGGCGGGTGTCGCGGCGAAAAGGGCGGGAAGGATCAGCAGGCGTTTCATCGGGATCTCCTCAGCGGATCGGATTGTGGACGGTGACAAGCTTGGTGCCGTCGGGGAAGGTGGCCTCGACCTGCACCTCGGGGATCATCTCGGGGATGCCCTCCATGCATTGCGCGCGGGTAAGGACATGGGCGCCGGCCTCCATCATGTCGGCGACCGAACGGCCGTCGCGCGCGCCCTCGACAACCGCATCGGTGATCAGGGCGATCGCCTCGGGGTGGTTGAGCCTGACCCCGCGCGCGAGCCTTTTGCGCGCGATCTCGGCGGCCATCGCCACAAGCAGCTTGTCCTTTTCGCGCGGGGTCAGTTGCATGGTCAAAGCCTCCAGACGGTGGGCAGGGCGTTATCGGTCAGCCGCTCGAGGATCGGCACGAGCGTGCGGCGCAGAAGAAAGCTGTCGGGGGCAAGAAGGCGCAGCACCAGAATGTCTTCGCCCAGAAGCGAGGCGCCGCCCGTCGGGGGCAGTTCGACGCGCAGGGCATCAAGCTGCGCAGCGGCATCGGGGGCGACATAGACAAGACTGGCAAGCGTCCCGGCGCCCGCGCCCGTCGCGGGGCGCGCCATGCGGGCGGCGGCGTTCCCCTCAAGCGCGATCCCGTCAAGATAAAGCGGGTTCCCGTTGCGCCGGATCTCGACCCGGTCGTGAAAGCGGATATCGCTTAGCGTTTCGCCCATCGCCGCGCGCCCGAGGATCAGGGGTTCCGCCATCAGCAGGCGCGCATCCGTGGCCAGCTCGATCGTCAGCCGCCGCCGCAAGGCGCAGCGCTCGAAGAGGATGGTTTCCTGCGGCAGCCAGTTCAGCCGGCCCCCTTCGGCAACGGAAAGGGTCGTCGTGATCCGGGCGGTTTCGCCCGGCTGGGCGCGATAGATCCGCTCGGCCGCCTGGGTGGTGAGGGTCAGATGCGCGCCGGGGCCGGCCTCTGCGTGAAGGCCGAAGCGGTCGCCCCCGGTCACGCCGCCCGCGGTGTTGACCATGACGGCATCAAGGCCGCGGCCACGCGGGCGCGGAAAGACCAGCTTCAGCGCGCCCGCCTGGCGCAGCCGGTCAAGCCGGGTCGGCCCATCCCCCTGCACCCGGACCGAGACCAGGGCCTCGCCAAGGGCGCGCGGCTGGGCGCGATGTGCCTCCGGCACGAATATTTCGGACGGCGCGTTGATTTCTTCCCCCGTTGCAAGACCCGAGCTTTGTCCCACAGGCGCGGTTCGTCGGGCACTCTCTGGCCGCTCTGGTGTGCCTGGTTGGTGGTATTTGGCGAAATACTGGGCGAAATTGCGGGGGCGTGCCTGAAAACCGTGCAAAGGCGATATGCGGGTGCGGCATCATTCCGGCTTGATTTAATCAAACGATTGATTAAAAATTCCCGCATGACAATGAACGAACCCCAAACCGGAACGCGGGCGAAGCTGATCGCCGCAGGGCTGCACCTGTTCGGGCGCGGCGGGTTCGAGGGCACCTCGACCCGGGCGCTGGCAGAGCGCGCCGGCACGAATGTCGCCTCGATCGCCTATCATTTCGGCAGCAAGGCGGGGCTGCGGCAGGCCTGCGCCCTGCATGTGGTCGAGCGGCTGGAAAACGCCATCGTCATGCCCGACGCAGCCCCCGCGCCGCCCGACCCGCAGGCCGCCCTGCAAGAGATGGAGGCAGCCATGCGCGCCTTTGCCCGCATGCTGCTTGTTTCGGCCGAGGCGGGGGATTTCGTGCCTTTCGTGCTGCGCGAGCTGACCGATCCCGGCGATGTCGCCGAGCAGCTTTTCGCGCAGTTCTTCCAGCCCCGCCATGCGCGGTTCTGCACGCTCTGGTCGGCCGTCACCGGAAAGCCCGCCGAAGCCGCCGAGGTCAAGCTGGCGGTTTTCACCTTCATCGGCCAGATCCTGTATTTCCGCATCGCCCGGCCCTTCGTGGCCCGCCGCATGGAATGGGGCGCGATCGGGCCGTCCGAAGTGGATCAGATCGTCGACGCGGTGCTGGAAAACCTTCGCGCCGCCGCAGAAAGGGGCCGGACATGAGCCTGCTGTGCAGCCTTCCCGTGATTGCGTCGCTTTTTGCCGCCTGCGCGCCGCCCGCGCCGTTCGCCACCGGCTATGTCGAAGGCGAATATACGCTGGTCGCCCCGGTGGCGACGGCCCAGGTTGCCACGGTGGCGGTGCAGCGCGGGGACCGGGCCGCCGCGGGCGAGGTTCTGGTCACGATGGAACGGCAGGATGCCGAGATCGCCCTTGCCGAGGCCGGGGCCAATCTTGCGCAGGCCGAAAGCCAGCTCGCGGACCTGCTGGAAGGCGCGCGCCCCGAAGAGATCGACGTGATCGAGGCCACCCTTGCCTCGGCCCGGCTTCAGGCCGACGAGGCCCGGCGCGAGCGCGACCGGGTGATCCGCCTGTCGGAGCGCGGCGTCACGACCGAGGCGCAGCGCGAGGATGCGATCACGGGCGCCGATGTCGCGGATGCGCGGGTGGCGCAGGTGACGGCCGAACTGGCTGTGGCCCGGCTTCCGGCGCGCCCGCAGGCCATTGCGCGCGCCAAGGCCGCCGTTGCCGCCGCCAAGGCCGTTCGCGCGCGCATGGAATGGCAGCTTGAACAGCGCAGCTTGTCCCTGCCGCAGCCCGTGACCGTTGTCGATGTCATCCGCCAGAGCGGCGAGATCGCCGGCCCGGCCGCGCCGGTCCTGTCGGTTCTGGCCGATGGGGCGGTGAAGCTGCGGCTTTACATCCCCGAAGCGGCCTATGAGAAGGTCTCGGTCGGGGATCTGCTGGAGGTCGGCTGCGATGGCTGCGCGTCGGGCCTGCGCGCGCGGATCAGCTATGTCGCGGACCAGCCGGAATTCACGCCGCCGGTCATCTACTCGCTCGAAAGCCGCCAGAAACTGGTCTACCTGATCGAGGCCCGCCCGGAGGGAGAACATGCCCTCAAACCCGGCCAGATCGTGAACGTGGCCCTGCCATGAGCGAGGCCGCGATCAGCGTCACCGACCTGAGCAAGCGTTTCGGCGACAGGACCGTGGTGAACGGCATCAGCCTGTCGGTCAGGAAGGGCGAGATCATGGGGTTTCTGGGCCCCAACGGCTCGGGTAAGACCACGACGATCCGCATGATGTGCGGCCTGCTGGAGCCAAGCGGCGGCGAGGGGCAGGTGCTTGGCCTCGACATCCGCAAGGATCGCCGCGCCATCAAGCGCCGCGTCGGATACATGACGCAGCGCTTCTCGTTCTACGAGGATCTGACGATCCGCGAGAATCTGAGCTTCGTCGCGGGGCTTTACGGCATGCGCCCCGCGCGCCGGATCGTGCAGGACACGCTGGAGGATCTGGGCCTCGGGTCGCGCCGGAACCAGTTGGCGGGGTCGCTATCGGGCGGGTGGAAGCAGCGCCTCGCCCTGGCGGCCTGCATCATGCACAAGCCCGACCTTCTGATGCTGGACGAGCCGACGGCAGGCGTGGACCCCAAGGCGCGGCGCGACTTCTGGGACGAGATCCACCGCCTGGCCGATGGCGGGCTGACGGTTCTGGTTTCGACCCATTACATGGACGAGGCCGAGCGCTGCCATCGCATCGCCTATATCTCTTATGGCAACCTGATCGCCCGCGGGACGGTGCCGGAAGTGGTGCGCGATGCGGGCCTCAGCACCATGGTCGTGACCGGCGCGGATACCGCCGCCGCTGCGCGGGCGCTGAGCGGCGCGCCCGGGGTCGATCAGGTCGCGCATTTCGGGGCGACGCTGCATGTGGTGGGGCGGGATGGCGCGGCACTGCGCACAAGCGTGGCGCGGGTGGCGGCGCAAACCGGCTGCAAGACGGTCCCCTCCGAGACCAGCCTTGAGGATGTGTTCATCCAGCTCATGGGCAATGCCGAGGACAACATGTGATGGGCGGGCTTTTCTCACTCACCCGGTTGCGCGCCCTTCTGGCAAAGGAAACCATCCAGATGCGCCGCGACAGGGTGACCTTCGCGATGATGATCGGGGTGCCGCTGTTGCAGCTCATGCTGTTCGGTTTTGCGATCAATACCGACCCCAAGGAGCTGCCCGCGGCGCTTGTCGCGCCTACGCAGGACAGGTTCACCCGTGCCATGGTCAGTGCGCTGGAGCTGACCGGGTATTACCGCTTCATCGCCCCGGACGCGACGGCCCCCGAGGCCGAAGACATGATTACCCGCGGGGATGTGGCCTTCGTCGTCACCGTTCCGTCCGATTTCGGCCGCCGGATCGAGCGGGGCGACAATGCCGCGATCCTGATCGAGGCGGATGCGACGGACCCGGCGGTCGCCTCGGGCGCGATCTCGACGCTCAGCACGGTGGCGGGCCTGGCCCTGCGCCGCGAGGCCGGGATGGCGGCCACCGGCACCGCCCCCGCGCCCGAGATCGTGGTGCACCGCCGCTACAACCCCGAGGGGATCACCCAATACAACATCGTGCCCGGCCTTCTGGGGGTGATCCTGCAACTGACCATGGTGATGATGACCGCCATGGCGCTGACCCGCGAGACCGAGCGCGGCACGATGGAAAACCTGCTGTCCATGCCCGCGACCCCGTTCGAGATCATGCTGGGAAAGATCCTGCCCTATCTGGCCGTGGGGGCGGTGCAGGTCGTGGTGGTGCTGGTCTCGGCGCGCTTCGTCTTTGCGGTGCCCTTCGTGGGCGGATTGCATGTGGTGTTGGCGGGCATCTTCATCTTCGTACTGGCACTGGTCATCTTGGGATACCTGATCTCGACCATCGCGCGGACACAGATGCAGGCCATGCAGCTGACCTTCTTCTTCTTCCTGCCCTCGCTCATGCTGTCGGGGTTCATGTTTCCGTTTCGCGGCATGCCGCAATGGGCCCAGTATCTGGGCGAGATCTTCCCGCTGACGCATTTCCTGCGGCTGATCCGCGCCGTCATGCTGAAGGGCGCCGAGGTCGGAACCATCGCGGGACCCTTCCTTGCGCTGACGCTTTTCGTGCTGGGCTTTTCGCTGCTGGCGCAGCTGCGCTTCCGGCGTACGTTGGACTAGGCGGCGCGATGGCCCGATGGACCACTGGCACAGGTATGCGGCGCCCGAGGTCAAGCAGGCAGCACCACGCCCGATGTCGCAGCGATCCCTCGCGTCAACGGCTCATGCGGCCGACCCGCAACGCGGCAAATGACTTCAACAAGTATTTCAGTCAGTTGAAGGAGGGAAAAGTGGCAGCCCGTAGGGGAGTCGAACCCCTCTTTTCAGGTTGAAAACCTGACGTCCTAACCGATAGACGAACGGGCCACCGAAGGCCGCAGCGCTTTGTCGCGCGCGGCGTGGAGCGGTGTTTAGGCTAGCTGGGCGTGACTCGCAAGAGGCTTTTTTGCGTTTTTCGCAACTTTTCCAGCGCACCGAAACGGATGCAAAACCTTGGTTTTTCAGGCCTTCGCCGCGTCCTCAAGGCGCAGTTGCACCTTGGTTCTGCCAACCCATGTGTTGATCTCCAGCCTGCCGGCAAGGTGAAACCGGTCGGCGCCGGGGGTGCCGAGGGCGGGGCCGAGCGGGCCGTCGAAGGCGCCGAAGGCGATGGCCTCAAGGGTGGGGCCGGTGCCGTCGCCGAAACCGAAGCGCAGATGGGTCTCTCCGATCCGGCGTGGGGCGGTGATCCGGGCGGCGGGAAAGGCGAAGCGCGGGGCCGGGGCGCCCTGGCCGAAGGGGCCGGCGCGCTCGATCTCGTGCAGCAGGTCGGGGGTGGCGGCGGCGGGCATCAGCAGCCCGTCAAGGCGCAGATCGCGCGGTCCCCGGCTGCCCGCGCCCTGCCGGGCCAGCAGTTCGGACAGCCGCGCCATTGCGGGCTCCAGCATGTCGCGCGCGACGGTCAGGCCTGCGGCCATGCGGTGCCCGCCGCCCCTGAGCAGCAGCCCCTCGGCGGCGACGCGCTGCACCGCCGCGCCCAGGTCCACGCCATTGACCGACCGGGCCGAGCCCTTGCCCTGATCGCCGTCAAGGCCGATCACCACGGCGGGGCGGTTGGTCGCCTCTTTCAGCCGGGCGGCCACGATCCCGACCACGCCGGGGTGCCAGCCCTCGCCGGCGGCCCAGACCAGCGGCGCATCGAGGCCGCGCGCCTCGGCCTGGGCCAAGGCGGCCTCGCGCACGCGGTTCTCGATCTCGCGCCGCTCGGTGTTGAGCGCATCGAGGCGTTCGGCCAGGGCGCGGGCCTCGTGCGGGTCATCGCAGGCCAGCAGCCGCGCGCCCAGATCGGCCGCGCCGATCCGCCCGCCGGCATTGACGCGCGGGCCAAGAAGAAACCCCAGGTGATAGGTGTTGGGCGCCTGATCCATCCGCGCCAGATCCGAAAGCGCCACAAGCCCCGGCCGTTCGCGCCGCGCCATCACCTTCAGCCCCTGCCGCACCAGCGCCCGGTTCACCCCGGTCAGCGGGGCCACATCGGCCACAGTCGCAAGCGCCACAAGGTCAAGCATCGCCATGAGGTCGGGGCCGGCCAGATCCTCGGCACGTAATTGCCGGTTCGCCTCGACCAGCATCAGGAACACGACCGAGGCCGCACAAAGATGGCCAAGATCGCCCTCTTCGTCCTGCCGGTTGGGATTGACGACGGCCAGGGCGGGGGGCAGCGTTTCCCCGCCGAGATGGTGGTCGAGCACCACGACATCGGCGCCCTGAGCCGCCGCGATCGGTTCGTGCGAAAGCGTGCCGCAATCGACGCAGACGATCAGGCCGTGATCGCGCGCAAGGGCGGCCATCGCGGGGGCGTTGGGGCCATAGCCCTCGTCGATGCGGTCGGGGATATAAAGCGTTGCCTGCTGCCCCATGGCGCGCAGCCAGCCCAGAAGCAGTGCGGCCGAGGCGCCGCCGTCCACGTCGTAATCGGCAAAGACCGCGATCCGTTCCCTGTTGCGCAGCGCGGCCAGGAAGCGCGCCGCCGCGCGCTCCATGTCCTTCAGGCTGCGCGGGTCGGGCAGCAGGTCGCGCAGGGTGGGTTCCAGAAAGGCGGCGGCCTCGGCCGGGGGCACGCCGCGGGCCACAAGGATCCGCGCAAGCGGCAGTGGCAGCCGGGTTTCCTGTGCCATCGCCTCGGCCAGCCGGTCGGCTTCGGCGCCGGGGCCGATCCAGCGCCGCCCGGTCAGGGACTGATCCACTCCGAGAAAACTGTTCATCTGTCCTCGATAGCGAAAATGCGACTGCCCCGCCATGGGGCGGGGCAGGGAAGATGCGGAAATCCGCGACAGGCCCCGCCGGGGCGCGCCGTCAGCGGATCGGGTTGCGGTAGATCATCCGGCGCACCGAGCCCGTCTTGGAGCGCATCAGAAGGGTTTCGGTCTCGATGAAATGGGGTTCGCGCCGCACACCCTTGACGATCGAGCCGTTGGTGACGCCGGTCGCGGCGAAGATCACGTCGGCGGTCACCATTTCGTCGCGCGAATAGATCCGGTCGAAATCGGTGATGCCCGCCTTGCGCGCGCGGCCACGTTCGTCATCGTTGCGGAAGGTCAGCCGGCCCCACATCTGGCCGCCCATGCATTTGAGCGCGGAAGCCGCCAGCACGCCCTCGGGCGCGCCGCCCGACCCCATATACATGTCGATGCCGGTGATGTCGGCCTCGGCGCAATGGATCACGCCGGCCACGTCGCCATCGGTGATCAGGCGGATCGCGGCGCCCGTGTCGCGGACCTCGGCAATAAGGTCTTCGTGGCGCGGACGTTCGAGGATGCAGCAGGTGATGTCCGCAGGCTTCACGCCGCCCGCCTTCGCAAGCGCCAGAACCCGTTCCGAGGGGCTCATGTCCAGCGAGACGACATCCTTGGGATAGCCCGGCCCGATGGCCAGCTTGTCCATGTAGACATCGGGCGCGTGCAGCAGCGTGCCGCGCGGCGCCATGGCGATCACGGTCAGCGCGTTGGGCATGTCCTTCGCGGTCAGGGTCGTGCCTTCCAGCGGGTCGAGCGCGATGTCGACGGCGGGGCCGGTGCCGGTGCCCA
The DNA here is from genome assembly GCF_058747975.1 of Rhodobacter maritimus. NCBI lineage: Bacteria > Pseudomonadati > Pseudomonadota > Alphaproteobacteria > Rhodobacterales > Rhodobacter > Rhodobacter maritimus. The sequence continues at coordinate 653,162 of NZ_CM179095.1, forward strand.
CCTCCTCGCCGATGAACAGCATCGGGGCTTCGTCCCGCTCACCTTCACCGATGACGACGACGCCCTTGATCTCAAGCATGTTGAGCTGGTCGCGCATGGCGTTGACGGCGGCCTGATCGGCGGCCTTTTCGTCGCCCCGCCCAATCAGGCGCGCCGAGGCATGGGCGGCCGCTTCGGACACGCGGGCAAGGCCCAGTGACAACATACGGTCGTTGAAATCGGAAAGCGGGGTCATGAACATTTCCTATCAGCAGGGGCAATCGCGCCCGGTTGCGCATGGGATGGTGCCACCTAATCCCTTCGGGGGGCGAACTACAAGCCTGAGAACGCTAACGATCCGGCCGGCCCGGCGCTAGACTTCCTCGATGCGGATGGCGACGGGGGCGCCCTCGACGACATTGGTCGCCGGGATCCCGGCGATCGCGTGGTCGATGGCGTCGCGGGTCGTCTTGTGGGTGACGATCAGCACCGGCGCCGAGGCGCTTTCATGCCCGTATTGCCGCATGCGGGAAATCGAGACGCCGGAATCGCCCAGAACCGTGGCCACCTTGGCCAGGGCGCCGGGCTTGTCCAGCAGGTGCAGCCGCAGATAGTAGGGGGCGGGCGCGTTGGCCCGTGCGGGCGTCGGCATCGCAAGGCTGGTGGCCGGCTGGCCGAAGGTGGGCAGGCGCAGGCCGCGCGCGATATCGACCACATCGCCCATCACCGCGCTTGCGGTGGGCCCTTCGCCCGCACCGGGGCCGCGCAGCACGATCTGGCCCACGCTGTCGCCTTCCAGCACCACCATGTTGGTGCCGCCCTGCAACTGCCCCAGGGGCGAGCTGGCGGGCACGAGGCAGGGCGTCATCCGCTGTTCCAGCCCGCGGCCGGTCATCTGCGCCACGCCCAGAAGCTTGATGCGATAGCCCATGTCGCCCGCGCGGCGGATATCGTCGATCGAGATGCGGCCGATGCCCTCCAGCTCGACCGTGTCGAAGCTGACCTGCGTGCCGAAGGCGATCGCGGCCAGGATGCTCAGCTTGTGGCCCGCGTCGATCCCGCCCACGTCAAGGTTGGGATCGGCCTCGAGATAGCCAAGCTGGCGCGCCTCTTCGAAGACCGTGTCATAGGGCAGGCCCGCGCTTTCCATCCGCGTCAGGATATAGTTGCAGGTGCCGTTCATCACGCCCATCACGCGGCGGATCGCGTTGCCTGCAAGCCCCTCGGTCAGGGCCTTGATCACCGGGATGCCGCCCGCCACGGCGGCCTCGAAACGGATGACGCGGCCGGCGGCCTCGGCGGCCTCGGCAAGGGCCTGGCCGTGATGGGCCAGAAGCGCCTTGTTGGCGGTGACCACGTCCTTGCCGGCTGCGATCGCGGCTTCGGTGGCGGCGCGGGCGGGGCCTTCATGGCCCCCCATCAGTTCGATGAACACATCCACATCGTCGCGCCGGGCAAGGGCGACGGGATCGGTTTCCCAGGCATATCCGGAAAGATCCGCATCGCGGTTCTTGGTGCGGTCGCGCGCCGATACGGCGGTGATCGCCACCGGGCGGCCGCCGCGGGCCTGCAACAGGTCCGCATGGCGTTGCACGATCTTCACCACGCCGATGCCCACGGTGCCAAGTCCGGCAATGCCAAGGCGAAGGACGGGGCCGGGCTGGCTGGACATGGTGAACTCCTGCAAGATCGCTATCCCCGTCCTGTTACAGCGAAGGTCCGGGGCTTGCAACGCGCGAGCGTTCAGGGCGCAGCGGTTCCTGCGGGCTGTGGCGGGGGCTCGTCGATCACGGGCGCGCGCAGCCGGTTTGCGCGGGCCCGAAGTGCCGCGGCGCGGGCCGCAAGCGCGGCGGCGGGATCGCCCTCGGCCTGCGTCTCGGGGGGTAGGATGTCTTCCAGCGGCAGCAGGCGGGGATATGCGCCGTTGGTCGGCGGGGGGTCGGTCTGCGCGCAGGCGCCCAGGAGGCAAATGGCAAGAAGGGCGGCAAGGGGGCGCATCGGATCTCCGCAGCTTGGGTGCGGGCGCAGGATAAGGGCAGGGCGGGATCTGCGCCAGAGGGGGTTTGATAATGAACACTCGTTCAGTTAACCTGCCCGCATGGCACGCAAGACAGGCTCCCATTCCGAAATTACCGGCCCGCGCATCCGCGCCGCTGCGCAGCAGCTTTTTGCGCGCCACGGCTTTGCCGCGGTCTCGATGCGCCAGATCGCGGCGGCGGTCGGGGTGCAGGCCGGTGCGCTTTATCTTTATACCTCCGACAAGGAGGCGCTGCTGTTCGACCTTCTCAAGACGCATATGGAGGATCTGCTGGCCGCCTGGGCGCAGGCGCCGCGCGGCGATACCCCCCTTGAGGCGCTGGAGCATTTCGTGCGCTTCCATATCCGCTTCAACCTTGAACGCGCCGAGGCGGTGTTCCTGTCCTATATGGAGTTGCGCAACCTCGGCCCCGAGAATTTCGCCCGGATCGAGGCGCTGCGGCGAAGCTACGAGAACGAGCTGGAGCTGATCCTGAAGGCGGGGCAGGCGGATGGCAGTCTGTCGTTGCCCGACACGAAGCTGGCGACGCTGGCGATCATCGCCATGCTGACCGGCGTCAATACCTGGTTCCGCGAGGGGGGGCGGCTGGACCGCCCCACGGTCGAGGGCATCTATTGGGACATGGTGCGCAAGGCGGCCGGCGCCTGAGGGGCGCCGGGCCGGGCATCAGTGTTCGGGCCGGATGAAGGTGCCGTTGCGCAGCTCTGCCATCGCCTGAAGGATTTCCTCGCGGGTGTTCATCACGATGGGGCCGTGCCAGGCCACCGGCTCCGCGATCGGCGCGCCCGAGATCAGCAGGAACCGCACGCCTTCCTCGCCCGCCTGGACCACGATTTCGTCGCCCGTGCCGAACCGCACGAGCGTGCGGTTGCCAGACATGTCGCGGATGTTGACCTCTTGGCCCATCACCTCTTTCTCCAGCAGCACGCCCGAGGGCCGGGAGGCATCGGCGAAAGCGGCGGCCCCTTCGAAGACATAGGCGAAGGCGCGGCGATAGGTGTCGATGCGGAAGCGCTTCTTCACCCCGGCCGGGATGAAGATGTCGAGGTATTGCGGCTCGGCGGCAATGCCGTCGACAGGGCCGCGCTGCCCCCAGAACTCGCCCACGATGATCTTCACGCGGGTGCCGTCATCGTCGATCACCTCGGGGATTTCGGCGCCCGTCACGTCCTGATAGCGCGGCGCGGTCATCTTCAGGTCCGACGGCAGGTTGGCCCAAAGCTGAAAGCCGTGCATCTGACCCGCGGCGTTTCCGGTGGGCATTTCCTGATGCAGGATGCCGCGCCCGGCGGTCATCCACTGCACATCGCCGGCCCCCAGGGTGCCGCGATTGCCCAGGCTGTCGCCGTGATCGACGGACCCGGCCAGCACATAGGTGATGGTTTCGATGCCGCGATGCGGATGCCAGGGAAAGCCCGCCTGGTAATCCGCCGGGCGTTCTCCGCGGAAATCGTCGAACAGCAGGAACGGATCGGCCTCGGCCGGATCGCCAAAGCCGAAGGCGCGGCGAAGATGCACGCCTGCGCCTTCCAGCGTGGGTTGCGACAGGCGGGTTTCGATGACGGGGCGGAGAGACATGGTTCAGCTCCTCATATAGGGCAGAAGCTGAAGATAGGGCGTGAGGTCATAAGCGGAAAGAGCGACGACGACACAACGTCTGTGCCTCGCCGCACAATGCCGCACAATACGGTCAGGTCAGTATCTGTCGTCCCATGCCACGCGCGGGCCGCGCGGGCGGGTCACCACGAAATTGGAGAAGCGCAGCTTCGAATGCAGCCCGATCCGGGTAAACATCGTATTCCCGCCGGTACGGAATTCACGTTCGCCAATCCCGAGGAACGGGTTGTAGAAATACGAGGTCTCGACGACCACCGCAGTATCGCCGACAGGCATTTTCGGAATGCGGAAGGCTTCCTGATTGATCGTGGTCTTGGTGTGCTTTGCCTTGCCATCCGTTGCATAGGAATTCTCGAGCGAGAATTCTTTTGAAACGCCGTCGCAGGGGCGATTGTCATAGGCATCACAATAGATCAGCGTTACGCGAATCCAGGTCTGCTTCGCCGCGTTCGAATTGGTGATGTAGTTGAAGACCTTTTGCAGCCCGGCCACGTATTTCGGCCCGACAAGGTCAGATTCGCGCGAAATCAGGTCCGCAACCGTGTATGAGGCGCGGGTATTGATCGCCTTGGTGCGGAAAGCGTCGTAGAACTGGAACGAAACCGCGAACCAGCCGATCAGCAGCAACATGCCCATCATGCCTTCGACGGGCATCGAGCCGCGCGTGCTGGAAAGCCACTGGCGTGCGTATTGGCGAAGATGACGAAGCGTTTTCATCAGCTGCCTCCGCCAGAAGAGCTGCTGGCCACGTTATTTGCGCGTGGCTCGTTGACGAATGCGGTCGTAGTGACCATTGCGAACTGGCCAGCGGCATCCTTTCTCAGCGCGGCGCCGAAGCCGACGCCCGGCATCATCGGATAGGCCTTGAGGCAGGCGCGCAGCAGCATCAACTGGTTGCTCTGACCGCGCTGAAGCACCACGTCGGGTGGATCGGCCAGCGTCTTGTCGGTGCAGGTCGCGCTTCTGCCCGATCCGCTGGAGGTCCAGTCCGCCTTGTCGACCTCGAAAATGTCGATGGCAAGGTTCTGGGTGCAGTTCGGGATGAAGGCGATGTTGTTGCAGATCGATTTCTTCAGAAGATCGTGCGAGGGCATGGGTTCGATCCCAAGGCGCAGGATGCGCACAGAAAGATCCACACCGCGTTCGAACAGCGTCTGACGCAGGATCATCACCCCCAGCTCGACGCTGGAGAACATGATCGTCAGGAAGACGGGAAGCATCATGACCGCCGGGATCGACGCTGCCCCCGTCTCCGAGCGCAGGAAGCGCCGGGGCCGCAAGAGAGTGGATATCCTGGTCAACGACGATGGGGACGACCTTGATGTGTGAAAGCCCGCTCTTGGCGAAATAGTCCTTCACCACTTCGGCGGAGTCGAGCGACTGGTTGAGATCGGCCGCAGCCAGCATCGCGCGGTCCAGCGTGGCCTGGATCAGGGTCCGGCGTTCTTCCTGGCGGACGATGTCGATGGCGATGCCGGTCGTGATCATCATGATCAGGAAGATCTGCAACGACAGGATGATGAGCGAGCCTTCCTCGTCGCGCGCAAAGCGAGCGACGCGGTCACGCAGTCCGAGGAACTGCACACCTTTGCTGCTGGCATCAAACATGGCCATCTTCATACCCTTTCACCACCTTCGCATGGCGTTCTTTGTCGCCATTGCCGCGCCGCCGGAATCACTGACGGAGGCGCACCCTCAGTCTCTAGCCCAAATCATGGGGCGAAATTGAGGCGATTTATAGCGCAGCGTGCCGCGATTGGTGCCGGAACGGGGACACTGGGTCAAGGTTACGTTGCGTTGTTGCGGGAATGGCTGCGATCTGCACCGCTTTGGGGCGGAAAATGAAGGGCTCCAGTAAGATTCGTTTAATGTATGTGGGCCCGATGCGTTCGAAATGTGTTTCCCGGCAGGGATGATTCGGTCCCTAGGCAAGTGCCGGTTGTCTTTCGCCGTGAGGGGGACGAAGAAAAGCGGCCCGCCAGGAAAGCTGCGGAAAGGCGATCCGAGCGGCGCGGAAAACCTGCCTTTGCGCCGTGGTGCCCCCTCGACTCTTGTCTTGCGCGGGCCAATATAGATGGCATGTCGCTGCCCCCCGGATTCCTGGACGAACTTCGCAATCGCGTCTCCATCAGTCAGGTGGTGGGGCGCAAGGTCGTCTGGGACATGCGCAAGTCCAATCAGGCCAAGGGCGACATGTGGGCGCCGTGCCCCTTCCACCAGGAAAAATCCGCGAGCTTTCACGTCGACGACCGCAAGGGCTATTACTATTGCTTCGGCTGCCATGCGAAGGGCGACGCGCTGTCCTTCGTACGCGAGACCGAGAACGTCGGCTTCATGGAAGCGGTCGAGATTCTGGCGCGCGAGGCCGGCATGCAGATGCCCGCCCGCGATCCGGTGGCCGCGCAAAAGGCCGACCGGCGCAGCGAGCTGGCGGCCGTCATGGAAGAGGCGGTGAAGTTCTTCCGCATGAACCTGTCCACGCAGGGCGGCGCGGCGGCGCGCGACTATCTTGCCCGGCGCAGGCTGTCGCCGGACGCGCTTGCCCGCTTCGAGATCGGCTTTGCGCCCGACGGCTGGCAGGGGCTGTGGGACGCGCTGCGTGCCAAGGGCATCGCCGAGGATCTGATCCTGGGCGCGGGGCTGGCGAAACCCTCCACCAAGGGCCGCGCGCCCTATGATGTCTTTCGCAACCGGATCATGTTCCCGATCCGCGATGCGCGGGGCCGCTGCATCGCCTTCGGCGGGCGGGCGATGGACCCCAATGACAATGCCAAATATCTGAACTCGCCCGAGACCGAACTGTTCGACAAGGGGCGCAACCTTTACAACCACGGCCCCGCGCGCGAGGCCTGCGGCAAGGGTGCGGCCCTGATCGTGGCCGAGGGCTACATGGATGTGATCGCGCTGGCCGAGGCGGGCTTCGGCGGCGCGGTGGCGCCCCTCGGCACGGCGGTGACCGAGGACCAGTTGCGCCTGTTGTGGCGCATCCATGATGAGCCGGTGATCGCGCTGGATGGCGATGCGGCGGGCCTGCGCGCCGCGCTGCGGGTGATCGACCTTGCGCTGCCGCTGCTCGAGGCGGGCAAGGGGCTGCGCTTTGCCGTCCTGCCCGGCGGGCAGGACCCCGACGATCTGATCCGCGCGCAGGGGCGCGAGGCGATGGCCAAGGTGATCGCCGAGGCGCGACCGATGGTCGACCTGCTCTGGCAGCGTGAAACCGAGGGCAAGCTTTTCGACAGCCCCGAGCGCAAGGCCGCCCTGGACAAGAGTCTGCGCGCCGCGATCCGGCGCGTGGCGGACCCGTCGATCCGCGCCCATTACGGCGAAGAGATCAAGCGCCTGCGGTGGGAGCTGTTCGGCAATGGCCGCAAGCGCGACGTTGCGGCCCCGGCCGCAGGCGGGCAGGGCGCCTGGCGGGGTGGCGGCAAGCGCCAGGGCTGGCCCCTGCCGAACCTGCATCCGCTGCCCGCGACGAAATCCACGCTTCTGGCCGCGACCGGAAACGACGCCGTGGCCGAGTATCTGCGCGAGGCGATGATCCTGGCGATCTGCACCACCCATCCCGCGCTGATCGCCGGTTTCGAAAGCCAGCTCGACGCCGTGCACATGGCCGACCCCGATCACGAACGGCTGCGCCACCTGATGCTGATGCACGCCCACGACCCGGCCCCCGCAATCCGTGAACGCATTCTGAGCGATGCGCGCGGTGAGGTTGAAAAGCTGATGTCGCTGCCCCATGTCCGCATTGCGCCCCCCGTGACGAATACGGAGGAAACGGATCTTGCGCGGATGTGCCTGGCGGAAGAGCTTGCCAAGCTGGATGCCGCCCGCGCCGTGCGTGCCGAGATCGAGGATGCGATGGAGGATCTGAGCGGACTTGCCGATGAAGGCGTGACCTGGCGGCTTACGCAGGCGGCGACGGCCTACCACCGCGCCGAGCGGTCCCGGCTGGACGACAATTCCGACATGGGAGAGGACCGCGCCGCGCTGTCCGCCCAGTTGCAGGCCCTCATCGACGGCGAGGTCTGGCGCAAGAAGAAGCAGTAATGACCGCGGGGGCGGCAGGGGGAATCGGCCCTGTGATTCGCCCCGGTGATTCGATAAATACAGGAAAACCGATTCGCACTGTGCCACGCCGCCGGCCGCCCCGGCCCGGCACATCGACCCGAGGAGCGCCCATGGCCGCAAAAGACATCGACGACAACAAGCAGGAAGAACGGGATTCCGAAGATACCTCGTTCGACATGAGCCAGGCTGCCGTCAAGCGCATGATCGCCGAGGCGCGCGAGCGCGGATATATCACCTACGACCAGCTCAATTCCGTGATGCCGCCCGATCAGGTTTCGGGCGACCAGATCGAGGACGTGATGTCCATGCTTTCGGAAATGGGCATCAACGTCATCGAAAGCGAAGAGGCCGAAGAGGGCGAAAGCGGCGGGCAGGTCGTGCCCGCGGGCGAAGGCTCGCGCGAGGTTGCCGTTGCCACGACCACCTCGGAAACGCTGGATCGCACCGACGACCCGGTGCGGATGTATCTGCGCGAGATGGGCTCGGTCGAGCTTCTGTCGCGCGAGGGCGAGATTGCCATCGCCAAGCGCATCGAGGCCGGGCGCAACACGATGATCGCGGGCCTGTGCGAAAGCCCGCTGACCTTTCAGGCCATCACCATCTGGCGCGACGAGCTTCTGAACGAAGACATCCTGCTGCGCGACGTGATCGACCTTGAAACCACCTTCGGGCGCTCGCTGGACGATGACGGCGATCTGGAAGAGCCGGTGGTGGAAAGCGGCGCCACGGATGGCGAAGCCAAGCGCGCGGCGGGGCGGGACGAGCCCGAGCTTGACGCCGACGGCAACCCCATCGCGGCAAGCGACGATGACGAGGATGACGACGAAGGCGCGAACATGAGCCTTGCGGCGATGGAAGCCGCGCTGAAGCCGAAAGTCCTCGAGACGCTGGAACTTATCGCGCGCGACTATGCCGACCTTGCCGAGATGCAGGATCAGCGCATGTCCGCCACGCTGAACGAGGACGGGACCTTCTCGGTTGCCGAAGAGGCCGCCTATCAGAAGCTGCGCTCCGAGATCGTGGAACTGGTGAATTCGCTTCACCTGCACAACAACCGGATCGAGGCGCTGATCGACCAGCTTTACGGAATCAACCGCAAGATCATGTCGATCGACAGCGGCATGGTGCGGCTGGCCGATGCCGCGCGCATCAACCGGCGCGAGTTCATCGAGGAATATCGCGGATACGAGCTTGATCCGACCTGGCTTGAGCGTATGGCCGAAAAGTCGGGCCGCGGCTGGCAGATGCTGATCGAGAAATCGACCGACAAGGTCGAGGAACTGCGCGCCGACATGGCGCAGGTCGGCCAGTATGTCGGCGTCGACATCCAGGAATTCCGCCGCATCGTGAACCAGGTCCAGAAGGGCGAGAAAGAGGCCCGTCAGGCCAAGAAGGAAATGGTCGAGGCGAACCTGCGCCTGGTGATCTCGATCGCCAAGAAATACACCAACCGGGGCCTGCAATTCCTTGATCTCATTCAGGAAGGCAATATCGGGTTGATGAAGGCGGTCGACAAGTTCGAATACCGCCGCGGCTACAAGTTCTCGACCTATGCGACATGGTGGATCCGGCAGGCGATCACCCGCTCTATCGCCGATCAGGCGCGCACGATCCGCATTCCGGTGCACATGATCGAAACGATCAACAAGCTGGTGCGCACCGGCCGCCAGATGCTGCACGAGATCGGCCGGGAACCCACGCCCGAGGAACTGGCCGAGAAGCTGCAAATGCCGCTGGAAAAGGTTCGCAAGGTGATGAAGATCGCCAAGGAACCGATCAGCCTCGAAACCCCGATCGGGGACGAAGAGGACAGCCAGCTTGGCGATTTCATCGAGGACAAGAACGCCGTCCTGCCGCTCGACAGTGCGATTCAGGAAAACCTGAAAGAGACGACGACGCGGGTTCTGGCCAGCCTGACCCCGCGCGAGGAACGGGTTCTGCGGATGCGCTTCGGCATCGGCATGAACACCGATCACACGCTGGAAGAGGTGGGCCAGCAGTTCAGCGTCACCCGCGAACGGATCCGCCAGATCGAGGCCAAGGCGCTGAGGAAGCTGAAACATCCAAGCCGCTCGCGCAAGCTGCGCTCGTTCCTGGATCAATGAGGAAAGCGCCCCCGGAAGGGGGCGTTTTTCATTGTGCGGGATATCGGCAACGGGTCTTGCGCAACCTGGACAAGTCCCGCTAACTGCGGCCATTGATGCAGGAATTCAGACGGGCTTTCGCGCCGCTCAGCGCCGGTCCGGGGAGTATGGGTGTTGGAAGCGTTGCTCGTTCTTGCCGTTCTGGCTGTGCTTGCCTTGCCCGTTCTGCTCGTCGTGCTTTTCATTCAGCTGGCCGGGGTGAAACGCCGCCTGGCGCGTCTCGAGACAGGGCTGACATCCGCCCCCGTCCCGGCGCAGCGTGTTGTTGCCGAACGGGTGCAGGCCCCGGTAGCCGACGCAAGCGTATCCCCCGTCAGGGAGAAACCCGAACCCCTCCAGCCCGACCCCTCTCCATGGGAGCGCGTGAAACAAGAGGCACAGGCGCCCGGCCAGACCGGCGGCGCACCGTCCTTGCCGGTTCGGGCACCTGACCCGGCTCCGGCCGATCAAAACCGCCCCATCGTCATGCGTCCGGACCGTTTCGCGGCGCTGGGGCGCTGGCTGGTTGCCAACTGGGTCTATGCGGTTTCGGCTCTGTCGCTGATGCTGGCGGGCGTTTTCTTCGTGCAATACGGGATCGAGAACGGCCTTCTGCCGCCCCGGCTGCGGGTGCTTGCGGGGCTGGCCTTCGGGGCGGCACTGATCGGCGCGGGCGAGTGGATCCGCCGCCGCTATGGCGACCGTGGCGTGCCCGAATACCTGCCCCAGGTCTTTTCGGGGGCGGGCGTGGTGTCGGCCTTTGCCGCGATCATGGCCGCGCGCCAGATGTATGGCCTGATCGGGGCCGAGACGGCCTTTGCGGGCCATCTGATCGTGGCGCTGGTCGCGGTGGTGCTGGGCTGGGTCAACGGGCCGTTTCTGGTTGCCGCCGGGCTTCTGGGGGCCGGCGTGACACCGATGATCGTGGCCGGCGGGGCCGGGCCCGAGCCCTGGCTCTACGGGTATTATGGCCTGATCGCGGCCATGGGGCTGGCGGTCGACGGGGCGCGGCGCTGGGCGTGGATCTCGGTTCTGGCGCTGGTGCTGGGCTATGGCGGGGGCTGGCTGATGCTGGCGGGTGGGGCCGGGGTGCCCGGCTGGATCGTCCTGCTGGCGGGCCTGCCGGTGGCCGCGACGATCCTGCCGCTTTTCGCCCTGGTGCCGCGCCACGATGGCCCTTGCGTTTCCGAGGTCGTGCTGCGGCGCGGCGCCGCGCGCGAATGGCCGATCTTCCCCGCGCGCCTTGTCTTCGGCGCGCTTGCCGCCAGCAGCCTCGCGCTTTTCGAAAGCACCGGGGCCGCCTCGGCCGAGGCGATGCTGGCGCTTGCGGTGCTGGGCGGGCTGGCCATCCTCTACCTGATTTGGGCCGAAAACGCGCCGGGGCTGGACGACGTGGCGGGCCTTCCGGTGGTTGCCTTCTGGCTTTCCGTCTTGCTGGCCGGGCTGGAGCGCTGGCCCCTGATGCGCGACTTCGCCGCCAGGGCCATCGCGCAGCGCCCGCCGGAGACCGCGGCGCCCTTTACCGTCAGCCTGATCCTTGGGCTTGCGGCGCTCGTCTCGCTCGCGCTGGCCTATCGCGCCTTCCGCCCTGGCACCAGGGGCAAGGGTTTTGCCATGGTGGCGGCGCTGGCCGCCCCGGTGACGGCCGCGCTGCTGGAACTGGGCTGGGCGCCGGCGCGGGTTTTGGGGGCCTACCCCTGGGCCCTGCACGTCATCGCGCTTGCGGGGTTCATGACCGCGCTTGCGGTGCGTTTCGCACGCATCGACGGCGCCGATCACCGGCGCATGGCCTATGCCACGCTTTCGGCGCTGTCGCTGGTGGCGCTGTCGCTTTTCGTGCTGACAAGCGCCACGGCGCTGACGCTGGCGCTTGCAGTTCTGGTGCTTGTGGCGGCGGCGCTGGATCGCCGGTTCCGCCTGCCCGAGATGGGAATTTTCATCCAGATCGCCGTTGTCGTCCTTGGCTGGCGCCTGCTGGCCGATCCGGGGCTGTTCTGGGCCTATGAGGCACCGCTGTTGCAGGTTCTTGCGGCCTTTGTCGGCAGCATCGCCGCCCTTGCCGCGGCCTATTGGTTGCTGCGCCCGCTGGCGCGCAAGCTGCCGCAGGCGGTGCTGGAATCGGCGATTGCGGGGTATGCGGTGGTGCTTGTGGACCTGCTTTTGCTGCGCTGGCTGACGCGGGATCTGAGCGACGATCTGCTGACCCATTGGGGCGCGACGCTTCTGGCGCTGCCCTGGCTTTTGATGATGCTGATGCAGTGGCACCGTGCCGCGGCGTCGAAGGGCTGGATGCACAAGCTGCGCCGCGGCCTTGGCTATATCGCGGCCGTTCCGGCATTTTCCGGCCTTCTGGTTGCGGCCACCCAGCTGAATCCCGTGACCCGCTGGTCCGGCGAGGTGCATGGCCCGCTGGTTCTGGATACGCTGTTCCTGGCCTATGCGGTGCCGGGCCTGATCCTGCTTGCGGCCCTGCGTTGGGGGCGGGGGATCACCTCGTGGCATCGGCCGTTTTTCCTGATTTTCGGGGCCGCGATGGCCGCACTTTATGTCGCGCTTGAGATCCGGCGCTTCTGGCAGGGGGATGATCTGAGCGTGCCGGGCGTGAAACAGGGAGAGCTTTACACCTATACGCTCGCGCTTCTGCTCTTGGGGGCCGCGCTTCTCTATCAGGCGATCGCGCGGCGCTCGCCGGGGCTGCGCCGGTTGGCGATGGCGGTGATCGGGCTGACGGTGGCGAAGGTCTTCCTGATCGACATATCGGGCCTGACAGGGCTGATGCGCGTGGCCAGTTTCCTTGGGCTGGGCCTGTCGCTGGCGGGGCTGGCGCTGCTCAACCGTTGGGCGGTGGCGCGGGACGATGCCGGGGGCAACCCGCCGGGTGCCGCCTGACGCACCGTTTCGCTTTGATCGCGGGCGGCTTCCTGCTATCCCTGATCCGGCCTGCAACCGGAGACATGTTCATGCCGCGCCTTCCCGTCGCCCTGTGCGCCCTTGCCCTTTGTGCCTGCACGATGGAGGGGATGCCCGCCGATCCCAAGGCACCGCGCATGAATCAGGCGGGCACCTGCTTTGCCTTCGTCACCGCCGAGGGCGATGGCCGCTACACGATCACCCGCGGCGTGGGCGACGGCACCGCCACCCCGATGGGGGTGCAGCGCCGCGGGCTGAGCGCCGCGCAGGTCGACGCCGCCATCGCCAAGGAGCGCGAGATCGCCGCGGTCAATCCCGAATGCCTCGGGGTGCGGATCGCCGGGCGCGCCGAGGTCGGGGACACGCCCGAAAGCTGATCCGCAACTTGCACTTTTACGATGTTTGGTGCCCGTTGCCGGCCCCGGCAAGGGCCTTTCTTTCCCTTTCCCGACAGAAAGGCCCTTGGCCGCGCCTTTCGCGCTGAGTCCGCGGGGCCACACCTTGCCCCTACCGCATCTGGTAGGGCAAGATTTCCCCTACCCAAAAAATTGGTGCCTGCCTATAGTCTTGGGATAAGCGGGGCGAAAAGCCCCCGATAAGAGGCGGGAACAGAAAGAAAAGGGGGAGGCCATGCGCTGCCCGTTCTGCGGTAATGTCGATACACAGGTGAAGGACTCGCGCCCGGCCGAGGATCACGTTGCGATCCGGCGGCGGCGCTTCTGCCCGGCCTGCGGGGGCCGTTTCACCACCTATGAGCGGGTTCAGCTGCGCGACCTCGTGGTCATCAAATCCTCGGGCAAGCGCGAAGATTTCGACCGCGACAAGCTGGAACGCTCGATCCGCATCTCGATGCAGAAACGCCCGATCGAGCCGGAGCGGATCGACCAGATGATTTCCGGCATCGTGCGCCGGCTGGAATCCCTGGGCGAAACCGACATCCCCTCCAAGACCATAGGCGAGATCGTGATGGAAACGCTCGCCCGGATCGACACCGTAGCCTATGTGCGTTTTGCAAGCGTTTACAAGAACTTCCAGGCTGCGGACGATTTCGACAAATTCGTGAGCGAGCTGCGCCCAAACGCCGGTGAGACCGAGTGAACGAGGCCGACCAGCGCTTCATGGCGCTGGCTTTGGGGCTGGCGTCGCGGGGCTTGGGCAATGTCTGGCCGAACCCCGCTGTCGGCTGCGTGATCGTTCGGGACGGGCGCGTTCTGGGCCGCGGCTGGACACAGCCCGGCGGCCGTCCGCATGCCGAGCGCCGCGCGCTGGACCAGGCCGGTTCCGCCGCATGCGGAGCCACCGCCTATGTGACGCTGGAGCCCTGTGCCCATCACGGCCGGACCCCGCCCTGCGCCGAGGCGCTGGTGGCGGCGGGCATCGCGCGGGTCGTGACCGCGCTGACGGACCCCGATCCGCGCGTCTCGGGGCGTGGCCATGCCATCCTGCAATCCGCCGGGGTCGAGGTGGAAACCGGCGTTCTGTCCTCCGAGGCCGCCGCACTTCAGGCGGGGTTCCTGATGCGCATCCGGGCCGGGCGGCCGTGGCTGACGCTGAAGCTGGCCACGAGTTTCGATGGCCGCATCGCCACCGCAACGGGGGAAAGCCAGTGGATCACCGGGCCGCAGGCGCGCGCCCGGGTTCATCATCTGCGCGCGCGCCACGATGCGGTGATGGTGGGCGGCGGCACGGCGCGGGCGGATGACCCGCTGCTGACGGTGCGCAACTTTACCCCCTTGCGCGCGCCGGTGCGGGTGATTGCCTCTTCGGGGCTGGACCTGCCGCAAGGGGGCAGGCTGGCGGGGTCGGTGGCGCAGGCGCCGCTCTGGCTGTTGCACGGTCGGGCGGCGAAGGCCGCGGCGCGGGACCATTGGCAGGGGCTTGGTGCGCGGCTGATCGAGCTGCCGGGCGGCACGGCCGGGCTGGACCCCGCCGCGCTGATGGCGGCGCTTGGCGATGCGGGCCTGACCCGCGTGTTTTGCGAAGGGGGCGGCGCCTTCGCCGCAAGCCTTCTTGCCGCCGGTCTGGTGGATGAGTTGATCGGGTTTACCGCCGGCATGGTTCTTGGCGGTGACGCGCGCGCCGCCCTTGGTCCGCTTGGCCTTGCCCGGCTGGATGCCGCGCCGCGCTATCGCCTGGTAGAGGCTGTGCCCATCGGCGGCGACATCATGCACCGCTGGCTGCGCGCCTAACGCCAGATCCAGGCCTGGCTGGCAAGAAGCCCCTGGCATTTCGCAAGCAGGCGGTTGCCCGGACCGGGCCGCGGAACATCGCCCCGTGCAAGGCGCTCCACGATGAGTTCGGGCGGGCAGGGCAGATGCGTGACCGGGTCGAGATAGCGCGGATAGGCGATCAGCGCGGCATGCACCAGTTGCGCAAGGCTGACCTGCCCGCCGCGGCGCGCCGGGATGCGGCCCAGATCGCGCGTCAGCCCCCATCCGGCATAGAACGGCGCCCCGGTCGTGGTGACGCGCTTGCCGCGCAACAGCGCCTCGAACCCCAGAAGCGAGGTCATCGTCCAGACCTCCTCGCATTGATCCAGAAGGGCAGTTATGTCGGATTTCTGTAAAACGGCATCGGCGTGGCGCAGGGCCTCGTCCTGGGGGACATGACCCTTGCGCAGGCCGGCCTCCACATCGGGGTGGGGTTTGAAAAGGATAACAGCACCGGGGTTTTCCGCGCGTGCACGCCGTAGCAGCGCCAGGTTTGTGCAGATCTCACCCGCCCCAAGACGGATCGAGGCATCATCCTCGACCTGCCCCGCGACAAGGATGCGGCGCCCTTCGCGCAGGGGCGGGTTCTGGCCCGCAAGGTTGTATTTGGTCAATCGCGCGTCGCGGATTCCTGCCAGAAGGCGGGTGGCGCGCGCCTCCTGCCACGCGGTCAGCGGGCGGGCGATCAGGTCTTCGAGGTCAGAGTGGTGCGCGGGGTCGTAATAGATCCCCTGCCGGTCCGTCACCAGTGAAAGCGGCGGCACCAGATCGGCCCCCAGCCCGCGTGAGCGCAGGAACCCGTCCTCGATGCGCAGGACGGCCAGATCCGGGGGCAGGGTCCGGGGCAGGCGCCCGGCCCAGGCCAGAATGCTGCGGCCCTCTTTGCGCGCCGTGGCCTCGGCCTTTGCCAAACTGGCGGCAAAGCGCACCGGCCGCACGGTGCCGAAGAACTGCTGGATGGTCCGGCGCTTCCACAGCCGGATGCCAAGCCCGACATGCCCGCCCCGATCCTCGCGGAAGGCGCGCAGGCTGGCCTCAAGCTGATCCACGGCCTCCTCGAAGCTGCACAGCCGTTTGCGGCACGGATCGAACCATGTCGGCGCAAGGATGTAGCTGGCCGCGAACAACTGGGCGCGTGTCAGCCGCCGTTCACGGCGCGCGACGGGGTTTTCGTCCTGCGTCAGCCCCCATCCGGCATAGAAGGGCTGGCCGAAGACCCGTGGTCTGTGCCCGGCGAAGATCGCCTCGAGGCCGAGCTGCGAGCTGACGGTATAGACCGCGATCGCGCCCTCGAGCAGGCGCCAGGGGGAATGCGGCGCGGTCAGGATCTCGGTCCGGTCGTCGCAATCCTCGGGGCCGTAATATCCACCATGCGCGCCGGCAAGCGCGTCGGGATGCGCCTTGATCACGATCCGTGCGCCCGGGTTTTCGATCCGGGCATAGGCGAGCATCTCGCGGAAGGTGGCCGCGGTGGCATTGCCATGCGTGACCGAGGCGTCGCCTCGCCTTTGATCCACCACGAGGACATAGCCCGGCGCGGGGGCTGGCAGGGCGGGATCGAAGCCGTTGTATTTCGACAGATCGAGCGCCTGAAGGCGGGCCATCCCGTCGCGCGCGCGTTGCAGGACGGCATGGTCGTCCAGGGGGGCGCGGGCCAGTATCCGTTCCAGCAGCGAAGGGGCGGAACTGTCGAAATGCACGCCATATGGGTCTATCAGCAGGCCCAGGGGCGGCTCGCCCCAACGGCCGGGATGGACCGAGCGCAGGAAGGCGTCCTCGATCCGCACAAGGCCCACGCCTCGGCGCGTGGCGACATGCTCGCCGCGATGCGCGGTCGGGCTGCGGCCCCAGACCGCCACGCGGTCCTTCGGGCCGGGCAGGCCAAGATGCAGCGACCATCCGGCGGCGCGCAGGATCTCGCGCAGGCGGGGCTGGCGCAGGAAGCCGCCGTTGTAGAAGAACAGCCGCCGCGAAAGGTCTTCGGCGGCCGTTTCCTCATGCGGGTCCGGCATCAGCCGCCCGAAAGGCTGTTGATCGTATCCACCGTGCCAAGCGAACCGGTCAGTGCCGACAGCGTCTTTTGCCACTGCACATAGGGCGCCTCGGTCACATAGACGGTGTCGCCGTCGCGGATTGCGAAATCGCGCGCCATGAAGACGCCGTTTGGCTCGGTCAGGTCCAGCACATAGACCATGCGCTGTTCCCCCACGAGGTCCGAGCGTGCGAGCACCGTGTTGGCGATCTCGGCGGGTTCGTTGCGGAACACGAAGACCCCAGTCGGATCGGCCACGCTGGAGCGCAGGCCGCCCACCGAGGCAATCGCCTCAAGCGCGGAAAGGGTGGGGGCCTCGAACGGCACGCGGGCCTGCGATCCCATCGCGCCAAGCGAGGTGAAGGCGCGCGTATCCTCGTTCACGAGGATGACATCGCCGGGGCGCAGCGCGATGTCCATCCGGGGGTTTTCGTAAAGATCGCGCAACCAGATCTTGCCGGAATGGCCGTTGCGCTTGACGGTGATCTGGGCGACCTCGGGCTTGATCGCCACGCCGCCCGCCTTGGCCAGCATCGCCGAGAGCGTGCGCGTGGGCCGTTCGATCGGATAGACACCTTGGCCCGAAATCTCGCCCATGATCGACACGGTCGATCCATCGCCCGCAAGGCGCGTGACGCTGACCTGGGGATCGGGGGTTTGCGCATCGAGCTTTTCGGTGATGATCCGCCGCAGCTCCTCGGGCGAGTTTCCGGCCGCGCGGATGCGCCCGGCATAGGGCACGAAAATGTTGCCCGCGCCGTCGACCTGAAGCTCTGTCAGTTGGGTGGCGTTTGCGCCGCGATTGCTCAGCAGCCCGTCGTCGACGTTTTCCCAGACGGTCAGGCCAAGCGTGTCGCCCGGCGCGATGGTGTCCGATCCGACGATGCCCGCGTTCTGGAATGCCGCCGAAAAACCCAATGCCGGCTGGACCGCTGTCGCGCGCGCGACATGATCGTTGACCGCGATTACGAAGGCATCCCCCTGCTTTTGCACCGCACCTGCATAGATTTCGCTTTTATTGGGTCCGGGCCGGGGCAATCCACAGGCTGCCACGCCAACCACAAGCACCGAAAGGGCCGCGATACGGGCCCCATGGGATGCCAATTCTCTCACTGCTCGCGCTCCTCTTTGCGGGATGCTGCCTCGATTTTGTCTGCAACCCTACAAAAACGCCCGTAAAAAAGCCAGTCCGATCACCGCACCAGGCGCAACTGTTGCCTTGGTGCCGCGTTGCCGCCGATAAGCGCCTCGTAGGGGTCTTCGGGGGCAAGGATCAGGTCCACCACCTGCCGCAGCAACGCGCGCCGCGACCGGGCCGAATAGAAGCCGCCCGGCACCTGGCTGGTTTCCAGAAGAAAGTGGCGATAATCGCGGTAGGCCCGGCTGTCGGGGCGTGCGGGATTGGCGAAGAATTCCGCGATCGGCTGGGACGAGACGAATTCGGGCTTGGCATAGACCGCCTGGCCGAAGGCGCGCAGGGGCAGGCCGCGCCAAAGCGCCTGTTGCGCCGCGGTCGAATTGACCGTGACGGCCGTGCGCGCCGCGGCCAGAAGGGCCGCCAGCTTGCCGCCGCGCACGAAATGCACCCTGCCGGAAAGGCCGTGGCGGCGGGCGGCCGCGTGGATCGCCCTGCGGATCGGCGCGCGGCCGTCTTCCAGCGGATGGGCCTTGAAGACAAGGTGATGGTGGCCCGCCGCGCCCTCGGCAAAACCCTCCATCACCAGGTCGATGAATTCGGTCTGCGAGGCGAAGGGCGAGTGCATCCGGAAGCTTGCGTCATGTTCAAGCTGCAACAGCACGAGATGATAGGGAAAACCGCCCGCCTTGATTCGAAAGGTGGCGATCCGGCGCTCGATCTTGTGCAGGGGCATGAACAGCAGCCTGCGCAGGTAAAGGCGGAACTCCTGCAACACCGTCACCCCGCGATGCGGGCGAAAGCGGCGGTAGCGTCCGTTCAGCGCCATCACGAAGAAATGGTAGAGCGCGCCGTAGAACACATGCTGGCGCATGTCGCCCCAGCGGGCGGGGGCCTCGGGCCAATCGATCTCGGATTGCGCAAGCGCGTGGCGCATGTCGGCCAGGCCCAGATCCATCAGGCGCGAATGGCCGTTCGATCCGCCGCGTTCATAGGTGGCCCAGTAGGGGCGCAGGTAGCCCTCTTCGAAGACATGCACCCTGATCCCGGCCTGTCGGGCGGCGGCGATGGCCTGCGCGTGGATCGGGCGCGTGTCGCCGTAAAGGACCAGATCGGTGATGCCCTTTTCGGCCAGAAGCGCCGCGATGCGGCCGGGCCAGTCTGCGGCCTCTCCGTTGAAGGGGATGAACGAGGACTTGTGCGGCCAGAACACCTCGTCCCCGCGGTTGAAGCCGACGCGCCAGACCGTGCCCCCCGCGGCCCGCAGCATGCGCCCGAGCTGGTGGAAGAACGGGCCGTGCGGCCCCTGAAGCAGCAGGAACCGGCGGTCGGCATATCGGTTCGGCATGCATATCCCTGGCGGTTGTCGTTTCCTGCTTCCGTCCTGAAACGATTTGCGCGCGAAGTCACGGGTTTTCTGGACGCAGCGGGCTGCGGGCTTGCGCGGTGCGGCGGGTCGGGCTAGGCAGGGGCGAAACGGACAGGGGATTGGGATGTTCACCGGGATCATCACCGATATCGGAGAGATCGTGACGCTTGAACAGGCGGGCGATCTGCGCGCGCGCATTGCAACGGGATATGACGTGGCGGGGGTCGATATCGGCGCCTCGATCGCCTGTGACGGGGTTTGCCTGACGGTGATCGCCAAGGGCACCAGCCCGCGCAACTGGTTCGACGTGCAGATCTCGGCCGAGTCGGTGGCGCGCACCACGATCGGGGGCTGGAAGGTCGGGGGCAGGCTCAACCTTGAGCGCGCGCTGAAGGTCGGGGACGAGCTTGGCGGGCATATCGTCTCGGGCCATGTCGATGGCGTGGCCGAGATCGTCGCCATGCGGGACGAGGGTGACAGCACCCGCTTTACCTTTCGCGCGCCCGAAGCCCTTGCGGGCTATATCGCGCCCAAGGGCTCGGTCGCGCTGAACGGCACATCGCTGACCGTGAACGAGGTGGTCGGCACCGAATTTGGGGTCAACATCATCCCCCATACCAAGACGGTCACGACCTGGGGCGGGGTGAAGGTCGGCGATCGCGTGAATCTGGAAATCGACACGCTGGCGCGCTATGTCGCGCGCCTGCAGGACTGGGCGCTGAGGTGAGTCTGCCCCCGGTGTCTGCGCTTGACAGCGCCGCGCCAAGGGCCGATCCACCTGTCCGAACCACGCCGCGGACCGCTGCTCCGGTTGCCCCCTGTCGGGGCGGGCCGGTCCCCAAGGAGAACTGAGATGGCCGAAGCCGAACGCACCGATTACACCGACGCGATCTCTTCCACCGAAGAGATCATCGAGGATGCCCGCAACGGCAAGATGTTCATCCTTGTCGATCACGAAGACCGCGAGAACGAGGGCGACCTGGTGATCCCGGCGCAGATGTGCACGCCCAACGCGATCAACTTCATGGCCAAGCACGGGCGCGGCCTGATCTGCCTGACGCTGACGGGCGCGCGGCTGGATGCACTTGGCCTGCCGCTGATGGCGACCTCGAATTCCTCGCGCCATGAAACGGCCTTCACCGTGTCGATCGAGGCGCGCGAAGGCGTGTCCACCGGCATTTCGGCCCATGACCGGGCGCTGACGGTGGCGGTGGCGATTGACCCGTCCAAGGGTGCCGCCGATATTGCGACGCCGGGCCATATCTTCCCGCTGCGCGCGCGCGAAGGCGGGGTTCTGGTGCGTGCGGGCCATACCGAGGCGGCCGTCGATGTCGCGCGCCTGGCCGGGCTCAACCCCTCGGGCGTGATCTGCGAGATCATGAACGAGGACGGCACCATGTCGCGCCTGCCTGACCTGGTCTCCTTCGCGCAGAAGCACGGGCTCAAGATCGGGACGATTTCGGATCTGATTGCCTATCGGCGCCGTCACGACAACCTGATCCGCGAAACCCTGCGCAGGACGGTGACCTCCGCGCATGGCGGCGATTGGGTCATGCGCGTCTTCAACGACCAGACCGAAGGGGTGGAGCATGTGGTCCTGACCAAGGGCGACATCACCACGCCCGAGCCGGTGCTGGTGCGCACCCATTCGCTGAACGTGATCGAGGATGTGCTGGCGCTTGGCCCTTCGCCCGAGGGCGAATTCGCCCGCGCGATGCGGATCGTGGCCAAGGAAGGGCGCGGCGCGGTCTGCCTGTTCCGCGATCCGCGCGCCAAGCTAGTCACCGAGGAAGAGGCCGGCCCCCGCACCGTCAAGCAGATCGGGCTGGGCGCGCAGATCCTGTCGACGCTGGGGCTCAAGAAGCTGATCCTGCTGACGAATTCGCCGCGCACGCGCTATGTCGGGCTTGAGGCCTTCGATCTGGAAATCGTGGGCACGCGCCCCATCGTCGAGGAAGTGATCATGGCCGGACACGAACAGCACTACACGCTTGACCTGCCCGCGTTCGACAAGCCGGTGCGCCTGCTGATCGTGGTGGCGCCCTATTACAAGGACATCGCCGACAATCTGGTGGCGGGCGCGCGCGGGGTTGCCGAACAGGCGGGCGCCGTGGCCGATCTGGTCGAGGTTCCCGGCGCGCTCGAGATCCCGACGGCGATCGCCATGGCCGCGCGGATGGCCGATTACGACGGGTTCGTCGCCCTTGGCTGCGTGATCCGGGGCGAGACCACGCATTACGAAACGGTCTGCAATGACAGCTCGCGCGCGATCACCCTGCTGGGGCTGGAGGGCGTGTGCTGCGGCAACGGCATCCTGACCGTCGAGAACCGCCCCCAGGCCGAGGTCCGGGCCGATCCGGCGGGGCAGAACAAGGGCGGCGGTGCCGCTGCGGCGGCCTTGCATCTGATCGCGTTGTCGCGCAAATGGGCGGGCCGGAAAAAAGGCATCGGCTTCCGCCCCGCGGATGAGTCGTTCCGCATCGCCGGCGACGCAAAAGGACCAGAGCGCGCATGACCACCGAAGCCCCCCGCAAGATGACCCCTGAAGAAAAGCGGCAACGGAAATCCGCCGCCCGGCTTTATGCCGTGCAGGCACTGTTTCAGATGGAGGCCTCGGGGCAGGGGGTGGATCGCGTGCGTCAGGAATTCGAGACGCATCGTTTCGGCGCCGTTTATGACGAGGACGAGATGGCCGAGGGCGATCCCGGTCTTTTCCGCCGCACGCTGGACGACGCGGTGACATGGCAGGCCCGCATCGACCAGGCGACCGACCGCGCGCTGGTGGCGAAATGGCCCATCGACCGGATCGACCCGGTGCTGCGCGCGCTGTTTCGCGCGGCCGGGGCCGAGCTTTTGAACCCCACGACCCCGCCGAAGGTCGTCATCAACGAGTTCGTCGACGTGGCCCGCGCCTTCTTTCCCGACGGCAAGGAGCCGAAATTCGTGAATGCCGTTCTGGACCACATGGCCCGCGATTTCCGCCCCGAGGCCTTCTGAATCCGGCGAAACCTGGCCGATCCGGCTGCGCTGCGGCATGATGGTTGTTTGCATTCGTCGAATTTGCGTTACATTGAAGACATCAACAGGAGATGTCCGATGCCCGAGCTTGTGCGCCTTTACATCCGCAACGTATTTGCCGGGCTTGGCCTTTCGCTGGTGTTCGTGGGGCTCTTGCTGTGGTTCAACGTCGCCAACCTGTGGCACCTGATCTCGACCTCGGATGTCGGCTATATCGCGGTTGCGCTGCTGATCGTATTCAACACGGTTGTCTTTTCGGCGGTGCAGTTCTCGATCGTGATCATGCGCATGGCGGACAAGCCGGAAGACGATTCCAGCGGCGGGCGGCGCGATGCCATTCCGGCGTTGCAGCCGATCGCTGTTCCTGCGGTGGCGAACAAGGCACGCCCGCGCCGCTGAGCGCGCACTACGGATCTTGACCCGAAGGGCCGTTTGCACCGCGAACGGCCTTTTCGTTTTGCGGGGGGGGGGGGAGGTGGCGGGAACCGCAGCATCCGTGAAGGCGTGAATTTCCCGAGAGCCTGACTAAATCAGGTGGGAGCCAGATACCGGGACCACGATCCCGGCAGAGCCAGCCCCCTCGGAAATGCTTATCGGCCACTGGAAAAGGGCCTTGCACGCAAAGAGCAGAAACCCGCCACGCCAACAAATAGGCGGCGGCATGCCGTTCGGCAAGGGGCCTGTCGGGGGCAGCGGACGATCCCCGGCGATCTGGACAGATGTTCCCGCTTCGTTCATAAAGTTTCCATGCCACAGGATCTGATGCCCGGTCAGTTGCTTGCGCGCGGTGTCTGCCGGCATCTGCGTGCCCTGGGCTTTGTCACGGTCGAAGAGCTGGTGCCAGGGCCGGGATTGCGCGTCGACGTGATGGCGCTTGGGATGAAGGGCGAAATCTGGGTCGTGGAATGCAAATCCAGCCGGGTCGACTTCATCTCGGATCAGAAGTGGCAGGGATACCTGGAATGGGCGGATCGCTTCTTCTGGGCGGTGGATGCTGATTTCCCGACTGAGATCCTTCCGGAAGGGACCGGGTTGATCCTGGCAGACCGCTTCGGCGCCGAGGTCGTGCGGATGGGGCCGGAAAGCCGGCTGGCGGGTGCGCGCCGCAAGGCCGTGACCCAGAAGTTCGCGCGCCACGCGGCCAGCCGGTTGCAGGCGCTGCGCGATCCGGGCGTGCCGCTTTTGCCGGAATAGTTACTTCTTGCGGCCCTTCGGAGCGTTCATGGCGCGGGCGGCCTCGGCCGCGGCCAGAAGCTCCTCGGCGATCTCTTCGGCCTCTTCGGGGTCGAAATCCAGAGGAAGCTCGACCTTGTCGGCCTCGATATAGATCCGCACCATGCCAACGGATGTCGGCCCGATCTGCAGATTCGCCGCGATGTCGCTTTGCTTGTCGATACCCATGATCCGGCCTCCGTGCGGGACAAGATGGTTGCAGATCCGGGGTTAGCGCGTCCCCGCGCGCCGGGCAAGGGCCACGGCGATATGAAAGCGGGGCGCGAATGTGCTCTTGCAATCGTGCGGCACAGGGGCTAAATCCGCGCGCAGTGCCGCCTTAGCTCAGTTGGTTAGAGCACCAGATTGTGGATCTGGGGGTCCCCCGTTCGAGCCGGGGAGGCGGTACCACTCTTCCTCTTTCATGGTTTTGCGCCCCCGCCCCGCCCTCAGGGCAGGGGAGAGACGCCGATGACCGGTGCATGCAGGTGCCACAGCGCCGCCCAGGCCAGCACCGCCACCCCCAGCCGGATCAGCGACGGGCCTGATGAGGGGCGCCACCGCCCCGCCAGAAGCGCCGCGAAGGGGATGGTCGAGCTGTGCGCGGCGAGGCGGCGGAATTCGTCGTCGCCCCATTGGCGCCGCTTGCGGCGTTCCAGCATCGCCATGCCGATCAGGGCAAAGGCGGCAAAGCTGCCGAACAGGATGACATGCGCCAGATCGCCATTGACCAGAAGATGCGCCCCCGCCCAAAGCAGCAGCGCCCAAAGCAGCGGTTGCCGCACAAGCCCGACGATTCCGGGGCGCCGGGGGTCATAGCCCGTGTCGCGGCCCTCGAAGGCGAAGGGGTTCGGCGCGCCGATTCCGAATGTGCCAAGCATGATCGCCAGCGGAACGGCAAGGTTCACGAACCAGCGTTGCCAGGGCGCCTGATCCCATAGCGGCACGAAAGGCGCGCGCCCGGCCGCGAAGATCAGCCAGAACAGAAGCGCCGTGGACAGCGTGCTGAAGACCGCGACATAGCCCGCCCGGCCCATGCGGGCGATCAGCCATCCGCGCAGCCGGGGGCGCGCGGGGATCGCGTGCGAGCCGAGAAATGCCGCGAAGGCCAGGATAAACTCCGTCCAGCCCGTCATGTCGTGCCCCTTTCCGATTGTATTGGCCGGTGCGGCAAAGCCTAGGCGCCGCGCCGTCATGGGGCAAGTATCGGGCCGCAGCGCCATCGGGGCGTTGAGAAAAGTCAAGGTTGAGCGCGGGTTGACGCGCAAACGCCCGCCCGTGGATTGGGGGCGGGCGCGTAAGATGCGTGCAGGGCGGGCTACTTGCCCAGAACCGCGGTGACGGCATCTTGCGTGGCCGCGACGATCGTGTCGGCCTCGGCCCCGGTCAGGCAGAGCGGCGGGGCGAAGCCAAGGATGTCGCCCTGCGGCATGGCGCGCCCGATCACGCCGCGCTCCAGCAGCGCCGCGGCGATCGCGGGGCCGACCTTGCGCGCGGGATCGAAGAAGCGGCGGGCATCGCGATCCTCGACGAATTCCACCGCCGCCATCAGCCCGTCGCCGCGCACCTCTCCGACATGGGCGTGACCGGCAAGCGCATCGCCCAGGGCCTTGCGGAAATGCGCGCCGACACGGGCCGCGTTCTCCACCAGCCCCAGATCGTCGATCAGCTTGAGGTTGGCCACCCCCGCGGCGGCGCAGATCGGGTGGGCGGAATAGGTCCAGCCATGGCCGATCGGGCCCAGCTCGTCCGAGCCCTGCACCAGGACCTGCCACATCCGGTCCGAAACGATCGAGCCCGAAAGCGGCGCATAGGCCGAGGTCAGGCCCTTGGCGATGGTGATCAGGTCGGGCTTCATCCCGTAATGGTCCGAGCCGAACATGCTGCCCAGGCGCCCGAAGCCGGTGACGACCTCATCGGCGACAAGCAGGATGTCGTATTTCTCAAGAACCGCCTGGATCGCCGCCCAGTAGCCCTTCGGCGGGGGCACGATGCCGCCCGTGCCCAGGATCGGCTCTCCGATGAAGGCGGCGATGGTGTCGGGGCCTTCGGCAAGGATCATCTCTTCCAGCCTGGCCGCGCAATGGGCGCTGAACTGCTCTTCGCTCTGGCTGCGATCCTCGCGGCGGAAGTAATAGGGGGCTTCGGTGTGCAGGATCGGCGCGCGCGGCAGGTCGAAGGCGTTGTGGAACAGGTGCAGCCCCGTCAGGCTGCCCGTCATCACGCCCGATCCGTGATAGCCGCGCCAGCGGCTGATGATCTTCTTCTTCTCGGGGCGGCCGAGGATGTTGTTGTAATACCAGATCAGCTTGATGTTGGTCTCGTTCGCGTCCGAGCCGGACAGGCCGAAATAGACGCGGCTCATATGCGCGGGCGCGCGCTCCATGATCATGTGGGCCAGCGTGATCGAGGCCTCGGTCCCATGGCCGACATAGGCGTGGTAATAGGCCAGTTCCTTCGCCTGTGCGGCGATGGCCTCGGCGATCTCGGTCCGGCCATAGCCCACGTTCACGCAGTAAAGCCCGGCAAAGGCGTCAAGGCTGCGCTTGCCGGCCGTGTCGGTGATATAGGCGCCTTCGCCGCCCGCGATCACCCGGCGCGGGCTTTCGCCGCGGGCATGCTGGCCCATATGGGTCGAGGGGTGGAAGAAGTGGTCCCGGTCCCAGGCGTTCAGGTCGTTGTCGCGCTCAAGCATATGCGGTCCTTTCAGGCGGCGGTGTCGATGCAAAGATATTTCAGTTCGGTGAAGGCTTCGAGCCCGTGGCGCGAGCCTTCGCGGCCAAGGCCCGACTGCTTCCAGCCGCCGAAGGGGATGGGGCCTCCGGTGATCTTGACGCGGTTCACGGCAATCATGCCGAAGGCAAGCGCGCGGGCAAGGCGCAACTGGCGCGCGCCGTTTTCGGTGACGACATAGGCCACAAGGCCGTATTCGGTGGCATTGGCGCGCGCGATCACCTCGTCCTCGGTGTCGAAGGTGGCGACGGCGGCGACGGGGCCGAAGGTTTCCTCGGCCATGATGGCGGCGGTCTCGGGCACGTCGGTCAGAAGCGTGGGGGTGAAGAACAGCGGGCCCGCGGGATGGCCGCCGCCGCCGGTGACAAGGCGGGCGCCTTTGGCCACCGCGTCCTGCACCTGTGCGGCCACCTTGGCCACCGCGCGGGCATGCATCAGGGGGCCGATCCGGGTGTGGGGCCTCAGCCCCGGCCCCACGGTCAGCCCGGCGATCCGGCGGGCGAAGGCCTTGACGAAGCGGTCGTGAATGCCGCGCTGCACGAAGATGCGGTTGGCGGCCAGGCAATCCTGCCCGGATGTTGCAAATTTCGCATCCATGGCGATGTCCACGGCCTTTTCCACATCGCAATCGTCGAAAATGATCAAGGGGGCGTGGCCGCCAAGCTCCATCACAAGGCGTTTCATCGTGGCGGCGCACTGGCCCGCGATCAACTGGCCCACCCCGGTCGAGCCGGTGAAGGACATGCCGCGCAGCCGGGGATCGGCGCACATCGTGCCGACGATGGTGGCGGCATCCCCCGGCACGATGTTCAACACGCCCGCCGGAACGCCCGCCCGCTCGGCCAGCTCCGCAAGCGCAAGCGCGGAGAGCGGCGTTTCCGAGGCCGGATGCACCACCGCCGTGCAGCCCGCGGCCAGGGCCGCCGCGACCTTGCGGGTGATCATCGCCGAGGGGAAGTTCCACGGTGTCACCACGCCTATGGGGCCAAGCGCCTCGCGCCGCACGATCATCTCGGCGCCCGGCAGGTGGCTTGTGACGCTTTCGGCATTCACTCGCTCGGCCTCGCCCGCGAACCAGTCGAGGAACGAGGCGGCATAGTCGATCTCTCCGCGCGCCTCGGCCAGCGGCTTGCCCTGTTCCAGCGTCATGATCAGTGCCAGATCCGCGCGCGCGTCGCGCATCCGCCTGCCCCAGTCGCGCAGGATGGCGGCGCGGTCCTGCGGCAGCCGGTCCCGCCAGGGCGCGAAGGCGGCGGTGGCGGCGGCGATCGCGGCCTCGGTCTCGGTTCGCCCAAGGCCGGCCACCCGCGCCACAAGTGCGCCGCTGGCCGGATCGGTCACCGCGAAATCGGCGGCATCCCCGGCCGCACACCAGCGACCGTCCAGATAGGCAAGGCTGCGCAGCAGGCTGCGGTCGGCCAGATCGCTCAGCGCGGCGTGGCAGGTGGGGTGGGGGATCTCGGCGTTCATCTGGTGGCTCTCCCTTGTCGTTGGGATCAGCCTGCCACCGGGGCGGAAGAGAAGGGGGCCAAAGATGGGCTGCGGGGCGCGGTGTTCGGGCTATGGCGGCGGGGTTGGATAGAGACTCTCTCTAGCCGCCCAGCAGCGCCACCGGCACGGGGGCGTCGTCCTTCACCGTGCGGGTGACGATATAGGTGAAGTAGCGGTCGATCCCGATATCCTCGGCCAGCATCTCGTCGACCAGGCGCTGATAGCTGTCGATGTCGCGCGCGAGGATCTTGAGGAAATAGTCCACGCCGCCGCCGACCGACCAGCAGGCCTGCACCTCGGGGCGGGCGTTCGCCGCGCGCTCGAAGCGTTCGAAATCGGTCTGGCGGTGATTGGCCAGCGTCACCTCCATGATCACGGTTGCGATCGGCGCGACGCGGCGGGGCGCAAGGCGCGCGTGATAGCCCGCGATGATGCCCGCCTGTTCCAGCTTGCGCAGCCGCAGCCAGCACGGCGTGGGCGAAAGCCCCGCCAGTTCGGCCAGCCGGAGTTTCGTGATCCGGCCGTCACGCTGCACAGCCTCGAGGATGCGCAGGTCGATGGAGTCGAGTTTCATGGATGCCCGTCCGATCGGCATTGCGGCAAATTGGTAATTGTAAAATGACCTGATATTGAGCAGATTTGCAATCATGACAAATTGGCGTCCAGATCCAGCGCTTCTCAACCGTCCGGCCTATCTGTCGCTGGCCGAGCAATTCGCGCGCGGAATCGAATCGGGCGCGCTTGGGGCGGGCGCGCGCCTGCCGCCGCATCGCAGGCTTGCCGACGATCTGGGCCTGTCGGTGCAAACCGTCAGCCGCGCCTATGAAGAGCTGATTCGCCGCGGCCTGGTCAGCGGAGAGATCGGGCGCGGCTCTTTCGTGCTGGGTTCGGGGCAGGAGGCGCGCCAGCCCTACCTGCCCGAGCGCCCCGGCGAGGTGATCGACCTGTCGATCCTGAAGCCCGCCGTGGGGCCCCTGCACACCGCCCGGATGCGCGAGGGGTTTGCCTGGCTGGCCGAGAACCTGTCGCCCGCCGCGGCGCTGTCCTTCCGGCCGAATACGGTCATGCCGCGCCACCGCGCCGTCGCGGCCGAATGGCTGGCCCGTGGCGGGATCGCGGCAGAGCCGTCGGCCATTGCCATCACCAACGGCGCCACCCCCGCGATCACCGCCGCCCTGATGAGCGTGGTGCCGCCCGGTTCGGGCCTTGCGGCCGAGGCGCTGACCCATCACATGCTGATGCCGCTTTGCGGCTATCTGGGGATCCATCTTGAGGGTATCGCCATCGACGACCAGGGAATGCGGCCCGAGGCGTTGGATGAGGTTGCGCGCAAGGGCATGATAAGATGCGTTTATTTGCAGCCCTCGGTGATCAATCCGCTGGCCTCCCTGATGGGGGGCGAACGCCGCGCGGCGCTGGTCGAGGTGGCGCGGCGCCATGACCTTGCGATCATCGAGAACGATATCCTGAACGAGCTGATCGAAGACCGCC
Source organism: Rhodobacter maritimus (assembly GCF_058747975.1). Lineage (NCBI taxonomy): Bacteria > Pseudomonadati > Pseudomonadota > Alphaproteobacteria > Rhodobacterales > Rhodobacter > Rhodobacter maritimus. The sequence goes on from NZ_CM179095.1 coordinate 682,588, forward strand.
CCGCACCGATCGCGGCCCTCGCGCCCGAACGGACGCTGCATATCAACGGTTTCACCAAGATTACCGTGCCGGGGCTGCGGCTGGCCTATCTTTCGGCGCCCGCGCGCCATGCCACGGCGGTGGCCAACCGTCACCTCGTGGCGAACTGGATGGCGACCGCGCCGATGGTCGAACTTCTGGATCACTGGATCGCGGATGGCACGGTGGACCAGCTGATCGCCGTGCAGCGCGCGGCCCTTGCCGAACGCCATGCGATCTGCCGCGAGATCCTGCCCGGCGCCACGCAGGGCCTTCATCCGCAGGCCCTGCACATGTGGTTGCGCCTGCCCGAGAACTGGAGCGAAGAGGCCTTCGTCGCCCAGGCGCGCCGGCGCGGCGTGGCCATCGCCGCCGGAAGCGCCTTCCGCGCAACCGAAAAGGGGCGGCACGAGGCGGTGCGGATCTCGCTTGGCTCTACGTCGTCGGAAGAGCTGCGCCACGGATTGCGGATCGTGGCGGGGGTTCTGCACGAGGAACCCGAGGTCCTGCTGCCCGCGATCTGACTTGCTTTCAGAAAAATTGTCATGATATTATTTACCAAATTGACATGATTTGTCGCCCGGTCAATTCTGTGCCCGTCCAGCCTTGGGGGAACGAAATTGACCGCGCCGATCATCCGCATCGATAATCTCGACAAGTCATTCGGAACGCTGAAGGTCCTGAACGGGCTCAGCTTCGATGTGATGCCGGGCGAGAAGCTGGCGCTGATCGGGCCGTCGGGCTCGGGCAAGACCACGATCCTGCGCATCCTGATGACGCTGGAAACCATCAGCGGCGGGCATATCGAGGTCTGCGGAGAGCAGCTTTACCACATGCAGAAGGGCGGGCGCGAAGTGCCTGCGGACGAAGCCCACCTGCACAAGATGCGCGCCCATATCGGCATGGTGTTTCAGCACTTCAACCTGTTTCCCCACAAAACGGTGCTCGACAACATCACGCTGGCGCCGATCCTGACCAAGGGTGAGCCGAGGGCCAAGGCCGAGGCGCGCGGCATGGAACTGCTTGAGATGGTCGGGCTGGCAGACAAGGCCCGCGCGATGCCGTCGCAGCTTTCGGGCGGGCAAAAGCAGCGCGTGGCGATCGCGCGGGCGCTTGCCTTGCAGCCGCGCATCATGCTGTTCGACGAGGTGACCTCGGCGCTGGACCCCGAGCTTGTCGAAGAGGTGCTTTTGGTGATGAAGCGCCTTGCCAGCGAGACCGACATGACGATGCTTCTGGTGACGCATGAGATGGGCTTTGCCCATGAATTCGCCGACCGGGTGCTGTTCTTCGACAAGGGCCATATCGTCGAGCAGGGCCCGCCGGGGCAGATCTTCACCAACCCCACGCATGAACGCACCCAGACCTTCCTGCGCAAGATCATCGCAGCCGGTCACCGCGTCTGAACAACCAACACAACAACAGCGAGGAACCCATGAAAAAACTTCTTCTTACCGTGGCCATCCTGGCGGCGCCGCTGCCCGCCCTGGCCGACAAGCTCGAAGACCTCAAGGCGCAGGGCTTTGCCCGGATCGCCATCGCCAACGAGCCGCCCTTTACCGCGGTTGCCGCCGATGGCACCGTGTCGGGCGCGGCCCCCGATGTCGCGCGCGAGATCTTCAAGCGCCTCGGCGTACCGGAAGTCGTGGCCTCGATCTCGGAATATGGCGCGATGATCCCCGGCCTTCAGGCCCGCCGCCACGACGTGATCACCGCGGGGCTGTTCATGAAGCCCGAGCGTTGCGCCGCCGTGGCCTATTCCGAGCCGGTTCTTTGCGATGCCGAGGCCTTCCTGCTGCCCAAGGGCAACCCCAAGGGGTTCCAGTCCTATGCCGATATCGCGGCCGATCCCGAGGCGACGATCGGCGCACCCGGCGGCGGCACCGAAGAGAAACTGGCCCTTGAGGCCGGCGTGCCGCGCGACCGGGTGATTGTCGTGCCGGATGGCCAGTCGGGGCTGAAGATGGTGCAGGACGGCCGGATCGACGTCTATTCGCTGCCGGTGCTGTCGATCTCGGACCTGCTGGCGAAGGCGGGCGATGACAACCTCGAGATGGTCGCCCCCGTGGTCGGCGCGCCGGTCTATTGCGATGGCGCGGCCTTCAACAAGGACGATACCGCCCTGCGCGACGCCTTCGACGTGGAACTGGCCAAGATGAAGGAATCGGGCGAGTTCGCCGCCATCGTCGAGCCTTATGGCTTCTCGGCCGCGGCGGCCATGTCCACCTCGCGCGCGGCGCTTTGCGGCGAGTGATCTGACGGGGCGGCCCGGCCGGACCGGGCCGCCTTTTCACAAATCGAACGGAAAAGCAGAAGAACATGGGCGACTGGGGCGGCTATCTTTCCCTTATCCTGCAAGGTGCGCTGGTCACGATAAAGCTGACCGTGCTCGGCTCGGCCCTTGCGCTGGTCATGGCCTTTGTCGCGGGGCTGGGCCGTGTGTCCCGGTTCGCGGTGCTGCGCGCCCTGGCCACGACCTATATCGAGTTCTTCCGCGGCACCTCGATCTTCGTGCAGCTGTTCTGGGTCTATTTCGTGCTGCCCTTCGCGGGCTTCACGCTGACGCCGTTGCAGGCGGGGGTGATGGCGCTGGGGCTGAACGTGGGCGCCTATGGTGCCGAGGTGGTGCGCGGCGCGATCCTGTCGGTGCCGCGCGATCAGTATGAGGCCTGCATCGCCGTCAACCTGACCCGGTTCCAGCGCATGCGCCATGTGATCCTGCCGCAGGCGCTGCCCCTGATGCTGCCGACTTTCGGCAACAACGCGATCGAGCTTTTGAAGGCCACCGCGGTGGTTTCGCTGATCTCGCTCAGCGACATGACGTTTCAGGCGCAGGTGGTAAGGGCGCAGACCGGCAGCACGATGGTGCCCTTCGTCACGATCCTGGTGCTGTATTTCCTGATGTCTCTGGCAATCTCGCGGGGGATCCGGGCGCTTGAGGCGCGTGTGACCCGTGGTCTGGATGGGGTGAGGTAAGCCATGGAATGGGATTGGGCTTTCGTCTGGCAGATCATGCCGACCCTGCTTCAGGGGCTGAAGCTGACGCTGATCATCACGCTTCTCGCCTCGGTCGTGGCGATGGTGCTGGGCCTTGTCTTTGCGATCCTGCGCCGGTCGTCGGTGCCTGCCGTGTCGCGCACGACCGGCGCGGTGGTCGAGTTCATTCGCGGCACCCCGCTTCTGGTGCAGCTCTATTTCATCTTCTACGTCCTGCCCGATATCGGTATCCGCCTGCCCGCGCTTGTGGCCGGGGTGATCGGCATGGGGCTGCACTATGCCACCTATACCGCCGAGGTCTATCGCGGCGGGATCGAGAATGTCGCCAAGGGCCAGTGGGAGGCCGCGCGCGCCACCAACCTGACCATGCGCCAGACCTGGGTGCATGTGATCATCCCGCAGGCCGTGCCGCCGATGATCCCCGCCTTGGCCAACTACCTCATCGCCATGTTCAAGGAAACGCCGCTTCTGTCGGCCATCACCGTGCTTGAGCTGATGAACCAGGCCAAGTCGGTCGCCAATTCCTCTTACCGCTATATCGAGCCGATGACGCTGGTGGGCGTGTTCTTCCTGATCATGAGCCTGATCTCGGTGGTGCTTCTGCGCGGCCTCGAGGCCCGTTTCGGGAGGCTTGGAAAATGAGTCCGCTGCGGATTTCGCCGGTTGCACCGCGCCTTGAGGCGCGCCCTGTCTGCCATCGCATCGGCCTTGTGGCGCTTGCCACCGATCACACGACCGAGCCCGATTTCGCGCGCATCCTGTCGCCGCGCGGGATCGGCGTCTATGTCAACCGCGTGCCCTATGCCAACCCCGTCACGCCCGAGACCCTGCGCGCGATGGAGCCCGCCCTGGCCGAGGGCGCGCGCCTGATCCTGCCCGATGAGGCGCTGGACGCCGTGGTTTACGGCTGCACCTCGGCCTCGGTGGTGATCGGTGAGGGCGCGGTGCGCGATGCGATCCGGCGCGGCAAGCCGGGGGTGCATGTCATCACGCCGGTCTCGGCCACGCTTGCGGGGCTGCGCGCGATGGGCGCGCGGCGGATCTCGGTGCTGACGCCCTATACGCGGGCCACGTCCGAGCCGATGGCGCGGCTATTCGAGGAAGCGGGGTTCGAGCTGGCCCGCTTCACCTGCCTCGACATGCAGGACGACCGGGAGATGGCGCGGATCGCCCCGGACTCGATCGTGGAGCTTGCGCGGGAAGCCATGGCGCCGGGATCGGAGGCGCTGTTCATTTCATGCACGGCGGTGCGCGCGGCGGGCGTGATCGACCGGATCGAGGCGGCAACCGGCGCGCCCGCGATCAGCTCGAACTATGCGGCCGCATGGGCGGTGCTGCGCCATCTGGGCGACCGGGGGGCGGGCGCGCCCGGCCATCTGATGACCCTTCCGGCAGCAGGCGCGGCATGAGCGCGGGCGTCGATCTTGCCGCGATCCGTGCGGCGGCGGCGCGGATCGCGCCCCATATCCGGATCACGCCGGCCATGCCCGACCCGGTGCTGAGCGGTCGGCTGGGCCAGCCTGTCACGCTCAAGCTTGAGCACCGGCAGGAAACCGGCGCGTTCAAGCTGCGAGGCGCCACCAACGCGGTGCTGAGCCTGCCCGAAAAGGTGCTTGCGCGCGGGGTGGTGACGGCCTCGACCGGCAATCACGGGCGGGCCATGGCCCATGCGGCGCGGGCGCGGGGCGCGCGCGCGGTGGTGTGCCTGTCGCGCCTGGTGCCCGCCAACAAGGTCGCCGCGATCCGCGCGCTTGGCGCCGAGGTGCGGATCGTCGGCGAAAGCCAGGACGCGGCGATGGAAGAGGTCGCCCGCGCGGTCGCGCATGACGGCATGGCCGAGATCCCGCCCTTCGATCATCCGGACGTGGTGGCGGGGCAGGGCACGCTCGGGCTGGAAATCGTGGGCCGGTGCCCTGTGGTGGAAACCGTTCTGGTGCCGCTTTCGGGGGGCGGTCTGGCCGCCGGTGTCGCGGCCGCCGTCAAGGCGCTGCGCCCCGGCGTCCGGGTGATCGGCATCAGCATGGAGCGTGGCGCGGCCATGGCCGCAAGCCTTGCCGCGGGCCATCCCGTCGCCCTGCGCGAGATGCCGACGCTGGCCGACAGCCTTGGCGGCGGGATCGGCGCCCGGAACGCGCTGACCTTCGCCATGTGCCGCGCGCTTCTGGACGATGTGGTGCTTCTGAGCGAGGCCGAGATCGCCGAGGGGATCCGCCACATGCACCGCGTCACGGGCGATGCCGTCGAAGGGGCCGCCGCGGTGGGCGCGGGCGCGCTTCTGGCGGGCAAGGTCGTGCCGGTGGGCGAAACCGTCGTCATCTCGTCGGGCTGCAATATCGAGCCCGCCTTGCACGCGCGCATCATGGCAGGTGCCGACAGCCTTGAGGATGCCCCATGAGACCGCCGATCACCGTTCTGACCGAGACCGACCTGCGCGCGCTGATGCCACTTGACGCTGCGGCGGTCGACTATATCGAGGATGCCTTCCGCGCCCTTGCGACCAAGCCCGTGGCGATGCCGCCGGTCCTGCGGCTCGATATTCCCGAGCACCGCGGAGAGGTGGATGTGAAAACGGCCTATATTCCGGGGCTCGACAGTTTTGCGATCAAGATCAGCCCCGGCTTTTTCGGCAACCCCGCGATCGGCCTGCCCTCGACCAATGGCATGATGGTGGTGCTGTCGGCGCAGACCGGGCTGGTGCAGGCGCTGCTTCTGGACAATGGCTATCTGACCGATCTGCGCACCGCCGCGGCGGGGGCCGTCGCGGCGCGCCATCTGGCCCGCCCCGATGCGGCGGTGGCCGCCATCCTGGGCGGCGGCATGCAGGCCGAGATGCAGTTGCGCGCGCTGATGCTGGTGCGTCCGCTGCGCGCTGCGCGGATCTGGGCGCGCGATACGGGGCGGGCGGGGCGGCTTGCGGCGCGGCTTGATCTTGGGATCCCCGTCATCGCCACGGCCAGCATCGCCGAGGCGGTGCGCGGCGCCGATGTGATCGTGACCACGACGCCCGCCGAAAAGCCGATCCTGCATGCCGATCTGGTCGCGCCGGGCCAGCATGTCACCGCCATGGGCTCGGATGCCGAGCACAAGAACGAGATCGACCCCGCCCTTGTCGCCCGCGCCACCTATGTCGCCGACCGCCTGTCGCAGACCCGCCGCCTGGGCGAGCTGCACCACGCCATCGCCGCGGGGCTTGTGGCGCCGGATGCGGTTTTCCCCGAACTGGGCCAGATCGTGGCCGGGCAGGTGCCGGGGCGCCCGGATGCCCGCGCCATCACGCTGGCCGACCTGACCGGGACGGGCATTCAGGATACCGCCATTGCGGCACTGGCGCTTGCGCGCGCGCAGGCCGCAGGGGCGGGGCAAACGTTCAACATGTGACGGGCATCGCCCCCAGGAGGCATCGGAAATGTCTGAAGTGGAACTGAAATTCAGCCGGGCGGAATATGACGCCCGGCTGGAGAAGACGCGCAAGGCGATGGAGGCGAAGGGGGTCGATCTGCTGATCGTCACCGACCCGTCCAACATGAACTGGCTGACCGGCTATGACGGCTGGTCCTTCTATGTGCATCAATGCGTGGTCGTCCCCCCGACCGGAGAGCCGATCTGGTATGGCCGCGGGCAGGATGCGAACGGGGCCAGGCTGACCGCCTATCTGAAGCACGAGAGCATCATCGGCTATCCCGACCATTATGTGCAATCGACCGAGCGGCACCCGATGGACCTGCTCGCGCAGATCCTGGCCGACAAGGGCTTCGGCACCGCCCGCATCGGCGTCGAGATGGACAATTACTGGTTCACCGCCGCCGCCTTTGCCAGCCTTGTCAAGCACCTGCCGGATGCGCGCTTTTCGGATTGCACCGCGCTGGTGAACTGGCAGCGCGCCTGCAAGAGCCCGCAAGAGATTGCCTATATGCGCAATGCCGCGCGGATTGTCGAAAAGATGCACGCGCGCATCCTCGACAAGGTCGCGCCCGGCATGCGCAAATGCGACCTCGTGGCCGAGATCTACGATGCGGGCATCCGGGGCACCGACGGGATGGGCGGGGATTACCCCGCGATCGTGCCGCTTCTGCCGTCGGGGCGGGATGCCTCGGCCCCGCATCTGACATGGGACGACAGGCCCATGCAGAAAGGCATGGGCACCTTCTTCGAGATCGCGGGCTGCTATCACCGCTATCATGTGCCGCTGTCGCGCACGGTCTTTCTGGGCAAGCCCACGCAGGAATTCCTGGATGCCGAAAAGGCCACGCTCGAGGGGATGGAGGCCGGCCTTGCCGCCGCGAAGCCGGGCAATACCTGCGAGGATATCGCGCGCGGCTTCTTCGACGTTCTGGCGAAATACGGGATCATCAAGGACAACCGCACCGGCTATGGCATCGGCGTCAGCTATCCGCCGGACTGGGGCGAGCGCACGATGTCGCTGCGGCCGGGCGACAGGACCGTGCTGCAACCGGGCATGACCTTCCATTTCATGACCGGGCTCTGGCTGGAGGAGATGGGCCTCGAGATCACCGAATCCATCCTGATCACCGAGACCGGCGTCGAATGCCTGGCCGATGTGCCGCGCAAGCTGTTCGTGAAGGACTAGACGATGTTGCAGCAACAACTGGTTCCCTCGCCCGTCTCTGCGACGGTCGATTTCGCGGCCGAAGGCATCAGCCACGGTTTCCTGCGCCTGCCCTACAGCCGCGACGATGCGGCATGGGGGTCGGTCATGATCCCGATCACCGTGGTCAAGAACGGCGAGGGGCCGACCGCCCTCGTGACCGGGGCCAATCACGGCGACGAATACGAAGGCCCGATCGCGCTTTTCGATCTGGCCGCCAGCATTCGCGCTGCCGATGTCACCGGGCGCATCATCATCATTCCGGCGATGAACTACCCCGCCTTTCAGGCCGCGACCCGGACCTCTCCGATCGACAGGGGCAACCTGAACCGCAGCTTTCCGGGCCGCCCCGACGGCACGGTGACGGAAAAGATCGCGGATTATTTCCAGCGCGTCCTGCTGCCCATGGCCGATGTCGTGCTTGATTTCCACTCGGGGGGCAAGACGCTCGATTTCCTGCCTTTCTGCGCGGCGCATGTGCTGGCCGACAAGATGCAGGAGGCGCGCGCATTCGATCTGGTGCGGGCCTTCGGCGCGCCCTACTCGGTCAAGATGCTCGAGATCGACGCGGTGGGCATGTATGACACCGCCGCCGAAGAGATGGGCAAGATCTTCGTGACGACCGAACTGGGCGGCGGCGGCACAGCAAGCGCGCGCACCGCGCAGATCGCCGTGCGCGGCGTGCGCAACGTGCTGATCGCGGCGGGCGTTCTGGCAGGCGCGCCCGAGCCGCAGCCGACGCAATGGCTCGATATGCCCGATGGCGATTGCTTCACCTTCGCCGAGGATGCGGGCCTGATCCAGTTCCTTGCCGATCTGGGCGATCTGGTCGAGAAGGATCAGCCCATCGCGCGGATCTTTTCGGTCGCGCGCACCGGGATCGCGCCCGTCACGCTGCGGGCGCGCCGCGCGGGGCTGTTCACCGCGCGGCATTTTCCAGGGCTGGTGAAGCCCGGCGATTGCGTGGCGGTGATCGCGGTCGAGATCGACGAGTGAACCCCGGCGCGCCCCTTTGCCGGGGCGCCCCGGCCTATCCGGGCGGGAAGGTCGCGTGCCAGCGATCAAGGAAGCGCGCGCGCTTTTCCCGGTCGAGGCCAAGCAGCAGCACCGGCGACAGCGGGATCTGGCGCACCACAAGGTCATCCTCGTCCGCGAGGGTCTCGATGATCAGGTTGCTGTCTTGCAGCGCAACCCGGCCGGGCGCGGACAGCAGGAAATCGACAAGCGCCGCGCCGTCCTGCGGATTGGCCGCGTCCTTCGGGATCATCGCGGCGCGCGACAGCACCAGCGTGTAATCCTGCGGCGCCACCACGGCCAGGTCGGGGTTTTGCGCGGCGCGCGACAGCGCGTAGGAGCCAAGGACGTTATAGGCCATGACGAAGCTGCCGTCGGCCACGCCGTCGATGATCTCGGCCGAGCAGCATGTGGCGATCGCGCCCGAGCGTCCGAAGGCCTCCAGCAGGCTGCCGAAGGTGGTGGCCTGCTGCGAATCCACGAACGCGAACAGATAGCCCAGGCCCGACGCCTCGATGTCATAGGTTGCCACCCGGCCGACATAGCGGCTCTCAGCCGGGCGCAGCAGGTCGATCAGGTCGAACCGGGTCTGCGGGGCCTCGGCTGGCGGCACGAAGGTGCGGTTGTAGACGATGACGGCGGGTTCGCGGGTGATGCCGAAGATCTCGTCGCGCCAGTTCAGACCGGCGGGCAGGGCGGCGGTGGCCTCTGACCGGTGGACCTGCGCGCAGCCGTCGTTCACCAGTTTCACAAGCTGGTCCACGGAAGAACTGATCAGCAGGTCGGCGGCGTCCTTCCGTTTCGCGCAGGCCTGCGCCGCGCGTTCGTAAAGATCGTTCGAGGCCCATTGTTCATAGTCGATCCCGAGGCCCGGCTCGGTCCGGGCGAACAGTTCGAGGACCGGGGCGAAGGCCGCGATGTCGGTCGTGCCGCGGATCAGAAGACGGCGAGCGGGCTCGGGCTCGCCGAAGCTGGCCAAGGCTTCGGGCACGGGCGTGGCCAGGGCGGCCCCGCAGGCCAGCACAAGCGCCAGGGCGGGGATGAAGGGGGGGTTCATGGCGCGCCCTCCTCCGGCGTGCGGATCGAGATTGCCGCCTCGAAGCCGCCCTCGGGGGGGCGGCGGAACGACAATGCGCCGCCATGCGCCTGCGCGACCGAATGCACGATGGCCAGCCCCAGTCCCGCGCTTCCGGCCGACACGCCGCTGCGGCTGGCAAAGCGGCGCCCGGCATCGGCCCATTCGCCCTCGGGCGGGCCCTGGCCTTCGTCGCGCACCGCGATCTCCGCCCCGCCGGGAAAGGGGGTGACGCGCACCGAAACGGGCGGCAGTCCATGGCGCAGGGCATTGCCGATCAGGTTCTTGCAGGCCTCGCTCAGCGACAGCGCGTCCCCGGTGGCGGACACCGGCTCTTCGGGCAGCTCCAGCAGGATGCTTCTGCCCTGCAAGGCGGGGTCCTGGTCCATCTCGCCGACCGCGCGCATCGCCACGCGGCGCAGGTCCAGCTTTTCGGGGGCCGTGGCCTCGGCGCGGTGGATGATCATCGCATGGCTCAGCAGCTGGTCGGTCAGCCGGCTGAGGTTGATCGAGCGGCGGTGGATTCGCTCCACGATCTGGGCCTGCCGTTGGGGATCGGTCTCGTCAGCGGCCAGTTCGGCCTGCGCGCGGATGGCCGCGACCGGCGTGCGCAACTGGTGCGAGGCATCCGCGATCAGCACTTTCATCGTGTCGATCTGCCGGTCCAGCCGCCCCATGAAGCGGTTGATCGCATCGACCAGGCCGCCCACCTCGCGCGGGACGGAAAGGTCGATCGGGGTCAGATCACGCGGGGTGCGGGTCATCAGCCCCTCTTCGATGCGCCGCAGCGGCTTCAGCCCGGCCCGCACCGCAAGGATCGCAAGCGCCGACATCAAAAGCCCCACCGCCCCCACAAGGATGAGCGCGTTTTGCGTGATTTCGCGCGTAAGAGCGGTGCGGGCCTGCGTGGTCTGCCCGACGATCGCGCGCACCGTGCCGCTGAAGGCGCGTTCCGCAAAGCGCCGTTTGGCGACGGCGAAATGGGCGGGTTCGCCGTTGATGGTGCCGCGAAAGAATGTCTGCTCGGTCGCCGGGGGCAGCACGTTGTCATATCCGGTCAGCAGCTCTCCCTCCGGGCCCAGAACGGCGTAGGTGACGCGGTCATCGGGGGCGAGAGCAAGCAGTTCGAAGGCCGACAAGGGAATGTCCACCTCGACCCGACCATCGCGCAGCGTGGTGGCCGCGGCGATCTGGTTGGCCGCCCCGATCAGCAACTGGTCGTAGGATCGGTCCGCCGCCGCCCGGCCATAGGCCAGTGCCGCCACCGCCACCGCGATGCCGCCCCCGGCGAACAGGAGCACGAGGACAAGCGCAAGGCGCAGCGCGATCGAGGGCCGGCGCGCGGGTTCAGGCATCGGCGATCATCTGGTATCCCAGCCCGCGCAGGGTCTTGATCGTCACGCGGCTGCCCTCCAGCTTGCGCCGCAGGCGGGCCATGTAGATCTCGACCGCGTTCATGCCCACCTCGTCCTCGTTGAACGAGAACATGTATTCGTAGATCCGCTCTTTCGAGATGACGCGCCCGCGGCTGGCCAGAAGCGCCTCGAGAAGGCTCAGCTCACGCCGGGTCAGCTGCACGGGAACGCCGTCGATCTGAAGGTCCTGCCCCGCCGGGTCGAAACGCAGTCCGGCGAATTCGATAACCGGGGCGCGGTCTGGCCCCTGCCTGCGGGCAAGCGCGCGCACCCGCGCATGCAGTTCGCGCAGATCGAAGGGCTTGACCATGTAATCGTCGGCGCCCTCGTCCAGAAGCGACACCCGGTCCTCGATCTTGGAGCGGGCCGAAAGCATCAGCACCGGCGTGGGCAGCGCGGCGGCCCGGATCGCGTGCAGAAGATCCTTGCCGCTGCCATCGGGTAGGCCGATGTCAAGGATCACCACGTCATAGCTTTGCACTGCGATGCAATCGGCCGCGCGGGCAAGGGTGCTGACATGATCCACCGCATCTCCGCGCCGGGCGAAGCTTTCGCAGACCGCGCCCGCGACATCCTCGGTATCTTCGACGAGCAGAACCCTCATCGGCTTTCTCCCAGAGCCGGCGGCGACACGCCTGTTTCGCAACATCTTACGACCGCTTCGCGCCCTGCGGAAGCCTTGCCGCGGTAGCGGCTGTCCCGCTGACAGTTTCACGAAAGATTCGGCGGGTAGAAAAGCCCATTCCGGACTGGCCAAGGCCCGCGCCGGACGCAGCTGAGACAATTGGAGGACATCTCGATGCTGATCACCAACACCATCCGTTCGGGCTTTGCCCTGCTTGCGACCACCGCCGTCCTGGCGACGCCGGTCCTTGCGTTCGAGCCCGGCCAGACCGAATGCATCGCCCCGGCGAATCCCGGCGGCGGCTGGGACTTCACCTGCCGCCAGGTCGGCAAGACGCTGCAGGATCTTGGGCTGATCCCCGGGACCATGCAGGTCACGAACCTTGCTGGCGGCGGCGGCGGCGTGGCCTATGCCGAGGTCGTCAACAAGCGCAACGACAGCAACGAACTGATCGTGGCGGCCTCGACCTCGACGGCCACGCGTCTGGCTCAGGGCGCCTTCCCCGGCAACACGCAGGACCAGGTCCGCTGGGTTGGCGCGGTCGGTGCGGATTACGGCATCATCGCGGTGGCCAAGGACAGCCCGGTCAACACCCTGCCCGAGCTGATGGACATGCTCAAATCCGACCCGACCAAGGTGTCGATCGCGGGCGGTTCGGCTGTCGGTGGCTGGGACCACCTCAAGGTTCTGATCGCGGCCGACAAGGCCGGTGTCGATGACCTGCGCACCGTCAAATACGTTGCCTTCGATGGCGGCGGCGAGGCGGTGACGCAGCTTCTGGCCGGTTCGGTCCAGGCTTTCACCGGGGATGCTTCCGAGGCCAAGGGCTTTGTCGATTCCGGCGACATCAAGGTCATCGCGGTTCTGGCGCCCGAGCGGCTCGAGGGCGATTTCGGCCAGTTCCCGACCGCGGTCGAGCAGGGCATCGATGCCGTCGGCGCCAACTGGCGCGGCTTCTACGCCCCCGGCGGCATGTCCGACGAGGCCTATGACTACTGGGTCCAGAGCATCGACACGGTCTATGACTCGGACGAATGGAAGGCCGTCATGGCGCAAAACGGCCTTGCGCCGCTTGATGTCAGCGGTGCCGAGTTCCAGGCCTTCGTCGCGGATTCCATCGCCGGTATCCAGGAAATCTCGCGCGAGATCGGCCTGATCCAGTAACCCCACGCAATAGGGGCGGTCCGCCACGAAACGGGCCGCCCTGATCACGCACCAACCCAGGGAGGAAACCATGGGGGACCGCATTTTCGGCGGGCTCGGGCTCGCGCTCGCCGTCTTCTTCATCTGGCAGGCCACGCAGATCCAGCTCAGCTTCATCTCTGACCCGGTGGGGCCCCGGACCTTTCCCATCATAATCGGCGTTCTGCTGGGCCTTTCGAGCCTTGCGATGATCCTCCGCCCAGACGCAAAGCCGCACTGGCCGCCGCTTGGACGGCTGGCCGAGATCGGCATGGCCGTCGCGGTGCTTCTGATCTACGCCTATGCGCTGCCGCAGGTGGGATTCGTCATCGCCACCGCGCTGACCGCCGCCTTTCTCAGCTGGCGGCTGGGAACGCATCCCCTTCAGGCGATCCTGGCGGGTATCGCCACTTCGCTTGGCATCTATGTCATCTTTCACCTGATCCTCGGCCTGTCGCTTGCCGAAGGTCCGCTCGGGTTCTGAGGAGATCGCAATGGACGCCCTTTCTTCGCTTGTCGACGGCTTCTCCGTCGCGCTCAGCTTCCAGAACCTCGCGCTGGCATTCGTCGGCTGTTTCCTTGGCACGATCATCGGCGCCCTGCCGGGCCTTGGCCCGTCGAACGGCGTGGCTATCCTGATCCCGCTGGCGTTCTCGCTCGGGCTTGATCCCACGGCGGCGCTGATCCTGCTGACCAGCGTCTATTACGGCGCGATGTATGGCGGGCGGATCTCGTCGATCCTGCTGAACATTCCGGGCGACGAGCCCGCGCTGATGACCACGCTCGACGGCTATCCCATGGCGCGGCAGGGCCGCGCGGGCGAGGCGCTTTCGCTCTCGGGGGTGGCGTCGTTCGTGGGCGCCTTCTTCGCCACATGGGGGCTGGTGTTTCTTGCCCCGCAGCTGGTCAAGGTCGCGCTGCTGTTCGGCCCGGCCGAGTATTTCGCGCTGTTCGCGCTGGCCTTCGCCACGCTTGGCGGGATCTCGTCGACCAACCAGGCCAAGGCGGCCTTTGCCGCAGCGCTTGGTCTTGGCATCGCCATGATCGGCGTGGACGGCCAGACCGGCGTGCCGCGCTTCAGCTTCGGCGAAGTGCATCTTTACGACGGGATCGACTTCCTTGTCGCCATCGTGGGCCTCTTCGCACTGTCCGAGGTGTTCATCTTCCTCGAACATCGCGGTGACGGCTCGGGCGAGGGGAAGCATGCGACCGTCACCATGGGGCGCATCACGCCCTCGTGGAAGATGCTGCGCTTCACCACGCCGGCCATGGCGCGATCGACCGTGCTGGGCTTCATCGCGGGGGTTCTGCCCGGCGCTGGGGCATCGCTGGGATCGTTCCTTGCCTATACGGCGGAAAAGCAGATCTCGGACAAGGACGGCACCTTCGGCAAGGGCGATCCGCGCGGCGTGGCCGCCCCCGAGGCGGGCAACAACGCAGCGGCCGGCGGCGCGCTGGTCCCGATGCTTGCGCTTGGGGTTCCCGGTTCGGGCACCACGGCAGTTCTTCTGGCGGTTCTTCTTGCGCTCAACATCACGCCGGGGCCGCTTCTCTTCACCCAGAATCCTGATGTGGTCTGGGGGCTGATTGCGGCGCTGTTCATCGGCAACATCATGCTTCTGGCGATGAATATCCCTATGGTGGGCCTGTTCGCGCGGGTGCTGATGATTCCGCCGAAATTCCTGATGCCGATCGTCGCCATGATTTCCTTTGTCGGGATTTACGGGATCTCGGGCTCGACCTTCGACCTGGTGGTCATGGTGATCTTCGGGGTTCTCGGCTGGGTGCTGCGCAAGCTGGACGTGCCATTGGTTCCGGTGATCCTTGGCACGCTTCTGGGTAACCTGATGGAGGCCAACCTGCGCCGTGCCATGACGATTTCGGATGGCGATTGGGGCGTGCTGTTCGGCTCGCCGCTGGCAATCGGGCTCTGGCTTGTGGCCTTCGTCGGCTTCGTGCTGCCGATCATCGTGGGCAAGCGACTGAAGAAGCGCATCCACATGGCCAAGGAAGAGGCAAGCTCGACCACCGACTGAAAACCGTCCATCGTGCAGACCATGCTGGCCCTTTTCGTTCCCGCGAAAAGGGCCGGTTTCTTGCTATCCGGGCGGTGGCGTGACGGCAAGCTTCCTTTTTTGCGCCGGATCAAGGTGGAAATCGCCGCGGATCCGCTACACTCTGCGGGTGCGAGATCCGCGCGGTTTGTGCCGCGTACCCCCTGTCACGTCCAGCGCCGAAAGCCTGCAAGCCGTATGAAACACCTTCGCCCCCTTCTAGCCGTTGCCGCACTTCTGGTGGCGTTTGTCGCCATTGCCTGGACGGTGTGGGACCGCAATGCCAACCGCCTGCCCGAGGGGTTTGCCGCAGGCAATGGCCGGATCGAGGCCGACCAGATCGACATCGCCACCCGCTCGGCGGGCCGTGTGGCCGAAATCCGCGTGAACGAGGGCGATCTGGTGCAAAAGGGCGATGTGCTGGCCGTCATGGACACGCGCGAGCTTGAGGCCCAGATGGCGCGGGCCGAGGCCGATACCCGCCGCGCCGAAAGCCAGGTCGAAGAGGTGCGCGCCCTGATCGCGCAGCGGCAGGCGCAGCTTGCCCTGGCGCAGGACGAATTCACCCGCGCCTCGGAACTTGCCGGGCGCGGTGTCGGATCGCAGGCGGTCGCGGATCAGAAGAAATCGCAGCTTGCCACCGCCGAAGCCGCGCTGAACGCCGCCGTCGCACAGCTCAATTCGGCCGAACGCGGTGTCGATGCCGCGCAGGCGCTGGTGGTGCAATACAAGACCCAACTGGCCGATGCGACGCTGGTCGCGCCGGTTCTGGGGCGGGTGCTTTACCGTCTTGCCCAGCCCGGAGAGGTTCTGGGTGGGGGCGGCAAGGTGATGACGATCCTCGATCTGAGCCAGGTCTACATGGAGGTCTTCCTGCCCGCCGAGGACAGCATGCGCACCGCGATCGGCGCCGAGGCGCGCATCCGCCTTGACAGCGTGCCCTATGCGATCCCGGCCTATGTCAGCTTCGTCTCGCCCGAGGCGCAGTTCACCCCGAAAACCGTCGAGACCGAGCAGGAGCGGGAAAAGCTGATGTTCCGCGTCAAGGTGCGCGTGCCCGAAGAACTGGTCCGGGCCAATATCGAACAGGTCAAGACGGGCCTGCGCGGGATGGCCTATATCCGGCTGCCATCCGCCGGTGAAACGCCTTGGCCGGCCGAGTTCGTGGGCCAACCGATTCCCGCCGGCGCGCTTGCGGACGAATAGGCGAGCCGGTGTCCGCCCGCCCGCCCATCGCCAGCCTGAAGGCCGTCACTCACCGCTATGGCAAGGTTCTGGCGCTTGACGATGTGACGCTCGATCTGCCGGCGGGGCAGATGCTTGGGCTGATCGGCCCGGACGGGGTGGGCAAGTCGACGCTTCTGGGGCTGGTAGCGGGTGCGCGCCGGCTCCAGGGCGGAGAGGTGCGCACCCTTGACGGCCCGATGTCCGACCGGCGCCACCGCGAGGCGGCCTTCCAGCGCATCGCCTACATGCCGCAGGGGCTTGGCAAGAACCTCTATATGGAACTGAGCGTCACGGAGAACCTCGATTTCTTCGCCCGCCTGTTCGGCCATGGCGCCGAGGAGCGCGCCCGCCGGATCGGGCGGCTGCTGAAGGCCACGGGGCTCGATCCCTTTCCCGACCGCCCGGCGGGGAAGCTGTCGGGCGGGATGAAGCAGAAGCTTGGCCTGTGCTGCGCGCTGATCCACGATCCTGACCTGCTGATCCTCGACGAGCCCACGACCGGCGTCGATCCGCTGTCGCGCCGCCAGTTCTGGGACCTGATCGCGCAGATCCGCACCGAGCGCCCCGAGATGTCGGTGCTGGTCTCGACCGCCTATATGGAAGAGGCCGAGCGCTTCGACTGGCTGGCCGCGATGAATGCGGGCCGCATCCTGGCCACCGGAACCCCGCAGGATCTGCGCACGCGCACCGGCATGGACGATCTGGAGGCCGCCTTCGTGGCGCTTCTGCCCGCGGGCCGCGCGCAGGCGCAAACCCGGCAGGCCCCCTTGCCGGAACGGCCGCAGACCGATGGCCCGGTGATCGTGGCGCGCGGCCTGACGCGGCGTTTCGGCGATTTCACCGCCGTGCGCGATGTCAGCTTCGAGATCGACCGGGGCGAGATCTTCGGCTTTCTCGGCTCGAACGGCTGCGGCAAGACCACGACGATGAAAATGCTGACCGGGCTTCTGCCCCCCTCGGAGGGCGAGGCGCTGATCTTCGGCGCGCCGGTCGAGGCCAATGACGTGGCCGCGCGCGCCAATGTGGGCTTCATGTCGCAGAACTTCTCGCTTTACGGCGAGCTGACGGTGGCCGAGAACTTTCGCCTGCACGCCCGGCTTTACCACCTGCCGCCCGACATCGCGCGGGCGCGCATGCGCGAGCTGTTCGAGGAATTCGGCCTTTCGGCGCATGCCGACGTCCTTGCCCGCAGCCTGCCGCTTGGCCTGCGCCAGCGGCTGTCGCTGGCCTGCGCCGTGATCCATTCCCCCGAGATGCTGATCTTGGACGAGCCGACCTCGGGCGTGGACCCGGTGGCGCGCGACGAATTCTGGGATCTGCTGGAACGGTTGTCGCGGCGCGACGGGGTGACGATCTTCATCTCCACCCATTTCATGAACGAGGCGATGCGCTGCGACCGGATCTCGCTCATGCATGCGGGGCGGGTGCTGGTCTATGACACGCCGGAAAACCTTGCGCGCGAGAACGGCGCTCAATCGCTTGAGGAAACCTTCGTGCGCTATATCGGCGCGGCGCATGACGCACAGGATGCGCGCCCGGCCGCCACGCCGGCGGTCATTCACGACATCGCGGCGCAGCACCGGCCCGCGCGGGCGCCGGGCATGGCCGCGCTTGGGCGGCTTCTGGCGGTCAGTCGGCGCGAATTGCTTGAGGTCACGCGCGATCCGATCCGCCTGGCCTTCGCCTTCCTTGGCTCGATGGTGCTGATGCTTCTGTTCGCCTACGGCATTTCGACCGATACGACAGGGCTTCGCTTTGCCGCCTTCGATCAGGACCGCAGCCCCGAAAGCCGCGCCTATCTGGCGAATTTCGAAGGCTCGAACTATTTCGAGGAGATGCCCGAAGTCGCCAGCCTGCAAGAGCTGGAGGCGCGGATGATCGCGGGCGAGATCATGCTGGCGATCGAGATCCCGGCGGGGTTCGGGCGCGCGGTCACGACAGGCCGGGCCACAAGCGTTGCGGCCTGGATCGACGGCGCCAACACCTTCAGCGCCTCGGTGATCGAGGGCTATGTGCAGGGCGCCCATGCCGAATTCCTGCACGAGCGCGCCCGCGCGGCCGGAATGGGCGATCAGGCGCAGCCCCTTGTGAATATCGAGCCACGCTACCGCTACAACCCCAGCTACGAAAGCCTGATGGCGATGGCCCCGGCGGTGCCCGCGATCCTGCTGATGCTGTTCCCCGCGATCCTGATGGCCGTCAGCCTTTCGCGTGAGCGCGAGATCGGCACGATCACCAATTTCTACGTCACCCCGACCTCGCGGCTGCAATTCCTGCTGGGCAAGCAACTGCCCTATATCGGTATCGGCTTTGCCAACTGGCTGATCCTGACGGGGATGGCGGTCTTCCTGTTCGGCGTGCCGCTGAAGGGCAGCGCGTTCGCGCTTGCGCTTGGGGCGGTGTGCTATGTGGCGGCGGCCACCGGGTTCGGGCTGGTCGTGGCGGCGGTGGTGCGCAGCCAGGTCTCGGCGGTGTTTGCCACGATGATCCTTGCGATGATGCCCACGGTGCAGTTCTCGGGCCTCAACCAGCCGGTCTCGACGCTGGAGGGGGCCGCGCGGATCATGGGGCAGCTCTGGCCGGCGAACTATTTCATGCAGATGAGCGTGGGCGCCTTCAGCAAGGGGCTGAACTTCTGGATGCTGGCGCCCAATATCGTGCTGATCCTTGCCTTCGTGCCGGTGTTCGTCGGGCTGGCCGCGCTGTTGCTGAAGAAGCAGGAGGCGTAGGCGGATGCGGCACCTTTCGAACATCCTGTGGCTGACATGGAAAGAGCTTCTGTCGCTTTGGCGCGAGCTTTTGCTGCTGCTTCTGGTGATCTATTCCTTCGGTCCGGGCATGTATATCGAAAGCTCGGCCAGCGGCGAGATGGTCAGCAAGGCCGCCGTGACCTTCGTCGACGAGGATCGCTCGGCGCTTAGCCGGGCGTTGCAATCGGCGCTCTATCCGCCCTATTTCCTGACGCCCCGCACGGCCGAGGCGACCGAGGTCGACCGCCTGATGGACTGGGGCGAGACGGTTTTCGTGGTGATCGTTCCCGCCGGGTTCGAGGCCGATGTCCGGGCCGGACGGCGCCCCTCGGTGCAGGTGAATATCGACGCGACCAAGACCATGCAGGCCAGCGTCGGTACCGGTTATCTGCTGGCCACGATCAACGCCGAGGTGGCGCGCTTCGCCGCGCGCGAGGATGTGGTGGCGGCCTCTCCGGTCGATCTGGTGCTGCGCCGTTCGTTCAATCCGGCGGGAAACTCGGTCTGGCTTGCCGCGATCTCGGGCCTGCTCGATCATCTTTCGATGCTGACGATCATCCTGACCGGCGCCGCGCTGATCCGCGAGCGTGAACACGGCACGATCGAGCATCTTCTGGTCATGCCCCTGAACGCGGTCGAGATTGCCATGGCCAAGATGATCGCCAATGCGCTTGTCGTGTTCCTGGCCTTCGTCTTTGCGCTTTTCGTGGTGGTCGAGGGGGCGCTGGCCGTTCCTTTCGCGGGGTCCGAGGCGCTGCTTCTGGCGGGCACGGCGATCTATATCTTCGCCGCCGCCGCGATCGGTATCCTGCTGGGAATCCTTGCGCGAACGATGGCGCAGTTCGCGCTGCTGATCATGCTGGTGATCATGCCGATCATGATCCTGTCGGGGGGCATGACGCCGATCGAAAGCCAGCCGCTCTGGCTTCAGCCGATCACATGGCTTCTGCCCTCGCGCCACTACATGGAGTTCGCGGTGGCCATCACCTATCGCGGCGCGGGCCTTTCGGTGGTCTGGATCGAGTTCCTGTGGACCTTTCTTCTTGGGGCGGCGGTGCTGGCTGTCAGCCTGCTGATGTTCCGCAGATCGGTTGCCGGAGGTTAGGCGCGCGCGCGGGTCGGTCAAATTGTCGCAGATGTCCGATCCCCGCCCAATACGGCCATGAAATCGTTGCGCCGCCGGTGCGATTGTCTCAAATGAACCCATGTGGAGGAAGGGCAATCTGACGACGGGTCTGCGCGGTGTTCTTGCACCCGTGCTGGCGCTGCTCCTTGCGCTTCAGGTCTCGCTTGCGTTCTTTCCCACCACGCTCGACCCGACGGGCGCGCGGGTCCAGCTTGTGCTTTGCGGCCCCGACGGGCTGCGCACGGTATCGCTGAACCTGACCGATGGCAGCATCGACGACAGCCCCGCCCCCGAAGTCACCGGGAAATGCCCGTTCTGCATTGTCGGCATCGCGGCCCTGTCCGGCCAGCCCGCGATGGATTTCGCACGGGCCGAGTTCCACGGCCTGCGCTTTGCCCCTGCCGCCGTTCCGGCGCCCGGGCCGGTCCGCCCTGACCGGTCCCGGCCGATCCGCGCGCCGCCCCTGTCTGCCTGAGCTTTCCGATGTGACCCGCCTTGCGGGTCTTGCCCGCAGCCGCGCGCCCTGATGCGCGATCCGGCTGCGCATCCGAACACGTCTACAAGGGACAGACCCATGACACGCAATTCCACGGTGCGCCTGAGCGCGACCGCAGTTCTTCTTTGCTCCATCTCCGGCCAGGCCCTCGCGCAGGAGGGCACCGCCCCCGAGGCGACGGTGCTTGACCCGATCCTTGTCCAGGGGGCCATGAGCACCGCCACGGGCACAAGCTACAGCTTTTCGCCCAGGCACCAGAACCACGCGCCCGCAATGGACGGGGGCGGGGTGCTGGCCACGATCCCCGGCGTCACGGCAAGCCGCATGGGCGGCCACGGGCTCGATATCGTGATCCGCGGCCAGCAGGCCAACCAGCTCAACATCATCGACGCCGGCGCGCTGACCTATGGCGGCTGTCCCAACCGGATGGACCCGCCCACCAGCACCGCAGCCTTTTCCCGCGCCGACCGCGTGATCGTCGAGCGTGGCTATTCCAGCGTGACCAACGGCGCAGGCGGCACCGGCGGCACCGTCCGGCTTGAGCGCGAGGCGCCGGTCTTCGACCCGGCCCGGCGGATCAGCGGCGATTTCTCGATCGGCGGAACCAGCAACAGCGGGGCGTTCGAGGCCGGCAGCAGCATCGCCACGGACCTTGGCAACGGCTTCTACCTGAAAGGCTCGGCCGAATACAAAACCGCCGATAATTATGAGGACGGCGCCGGCAACGAGGTGCGCAGCGCCTATGACCAGCAAAGCGCGGGCCTGACGCTTGGCTACAAGAAGGACGGCCTGGAGCTTGCCTTCGACATCGAGAACGACAAGGCCGAGGACGTGCTTTTCGCCGGGGCGGGCATGGACAGCCCGCTGTCGGATACCTGGGTCTATCGCCTGCGCGGTGGGGTCGATCTTGATCTGGGGGCGCTGAGGCGGATCGAGGGCACGATCTACCGCAGCGAGGTGGATCACGTCATGGACAACTACTCGTTGCGCCCTGCGGCGGGAATGTTGATGCGCTCGCCGACCACCTCGGACACCACCGGCGCCACGCTTGAGGCACAGTTCGCGTTCGGCGCGACGAAGGCAAAACTGGGCTTTGACTATCAGTCGAATGAGCGTCGTGCGATCGGGTATGGCGGTATGGCGGGCATGCTCGGCATGATCGAGGCCTCGGCCCCCGGCATGGCGCGCTCGCTCTCGTGGCCTGACGTGACGATCGCCCAGACCGGCATCTACGGCGAGGCGGAAACCGCGCTGTCGGACAAGACCACGCTGAAGCTGGGCGCGCGTTATGACCATGTGCGCGCCACGGCCGGGGCTGCGGGCGGGATCGCGGGATATGCGGCGCCCGCGCCCAATACCTTCTATACCGCGCAATACGGCACGACCTTCGACGCGCCGCGCAGCGAAGACAATCTTGGCGGCCTGATCCGGCTGGAGCATGAACTTGCCCCCGGCACCAAGGTTTTCGCGGGGTTGTCGCGCTCGGTCCGCACGGCGGATGCGAATGAACGCGCGATGGGGCGCAGCAACTGGGTCGGCAACCCCGACATCGCGCCCGAGAAGCACCACCAGATCGATGTCGGGATCGAAACGCAGCAGGACAACTGGAGCTTCAACGCCACCGCCTATGTCGATCGTGTCGATGACTACATCCTGCGCGATGCCTTCTCGGTTGCCGGGGTGACGACCTATCGCAACGTCTCGGCACAGCTTTCGGGGGTCGAGCTGTCGGGAAGCTGGGCGAAGAACGGCTTCGAGGTTGCGGGCGATCTGACCTATACGCGCGGCCAGAACCGCACCGACGATCGCGCGCTTGCGCAGATCCCGGCGCTTCAGGGCAGGATCACGGCCTCTTACGGGCGCGATGCCTGGCGGGCTGGGGCGCGGCTGAACTGGGCGGCAGAACAGGACCGGATCGACCCGTCCCGCGACGCCGGGGTGACGCCCGGCTACGGCACGCTCGACCTGTTCGGCAGCTACGCGTTCAATGACCGCGTGATGCTGCTGGCGGGGGTCAACAACGTCACCGACAAGGTCTATTCCGATCACCTGAGCCGCGCGAACGTGTTCGATACCACGCTGACGCGGATCAATGAACCGGGCCGGACGGTTTATGTCAAACTCGAAGCCAGGTTCTGAGGACAGGCACCTTGCAGGGCGCGCGCGGCTGTGCGCGCCTTGCGTATCCTGGCCCTGCCGGTCTTCGTGCCGGCCTAGCCGGCGGCATCGTCCAGGCAGGCCTGCATGATGGCGACCCCTTCGGCGATCTTCTTCTCGTCGATCGAGGAATAGCCCATGCGGAAACAGCGGCAGATCTCGGGCGGGGCAGAGTAGAATGGTCGTCCCGGCTCGATCAGCACGCCGTGTTCGGCCAGCTTCAGGGCAAGGGCCGAGCTGTCCACGCCTTCGGGCCCCTCGACCCAAAGGCTTGATCCGCCATGACGGGCCGCGCCCGCGATGGTGAAATCGGTCTCGCCAAGGGCCGCGACAAGCGCCTCGCGCCGCTTGCGGAAGGTTTCGCGCAGCCGCACCACATGCGCGTCATAATGCCCGAGCGCCAGGAAATAGCCGGTGACACGCTGCATGTGGCCCGGCGCATGGCGCAGCATCATCGCGCGCAGCGCGCGGGCCTGGCGGATGAACTCGACCGGGGCGACAAGGTAGCCGATCCGCAGCCCAGGAAAGAGCGATTTGGAAAAGCTGCCGACATAGATCACCCGCCCCGCGCCATCGAGCGACTTCAGCGAAGGGGAGGGCGGTTCGAGAAAGCTCATCTCGTATTCGTAATCGTCCTCGATGACGAGAAAGTCGCGCTGATCGGCAAGCTGCAACAGCGCGCGCCGCCGCGCGAGCGGCAGCGTCGTGCCGGTGGGGATGTTGTGGCTGGGCGTCACGAAGACGAGCCCGGCGTTTTCGGGGATCCGTTCGGGGTTCAGGCCCTGCGCATCGACGGGCAGGTATTCGATGGGCATGCGGGCAAAGCGCAGCGCCTCGGCGAAATCGGGAAAGCCGGGATCTTCCAGCACGGCCACGCGGTTCTGCCGCGCCAGAAGCTGCACCGCGATCCACAG
Organism: Rhodobacter maritimus; assembly: GCF_058747975.1. Classification (NCBI taxonomy): domain Bacteria; kingdom Pseudomonadati; phylum Pseudomonadota; class Alphaproteobacteria; order Rhodobacterales; genus Rhodobacter; species Rhodobacter maritimus. The sequence continues at coordinate 706,244 of NZ_CM179095.1, forward strand.
CGCGTTCTGCGCCCCAAGGGTGATCAGCACCTCTTCGGGGCGGGCGCTGATCCCGCGCCGGGGCAGGGTGTTGGCGCGGATGTAATCCACCAGAACCGGGTCGTCCCGCGCCAGGCGGTCATCGGCCAGTTCGGTGAAATCGCGCGTGCCAAGCGCGCGCCGCGCGCAATCGCGCCAGGCCGCATGGTCGAACAGATGCGGATCGACCTGCCCGTAGATGAACGGATAGGGATAGCTGCGCCAGTCGCGCGGCTTGGTGATGTGGCGGCGCGTGTTCAGATCGGTCTGAAGCCAGCCTGACCAGTCGACGGGATGGGCGGGCCGTTCATCCCGTTCCGGCGCGATCCGGCGCAGCGGCGCCTTGTGCGACACCACAAAGCCCGACCGCGGCAGCGGGTCCAGATAGCCCTGTGCGACCAGATCCTGATAGACCAGCGTCACCGTCAGCCGCGAAATCCCCAGATGCGCGGCAAGCGCCCGTGTCGAGGGCATGCGCGTTCCGGGGGGCGCATGGGCATTCAGGATCGTGGCCACGATCGAGGTGGCAAGCTGCATCTGCAACGAGCGTCGGTCGCTGCGGTCGATGAAGAACACCTCGGGCGCCATCCGGCCTTTCACGCCCACGCCGACACCTTCCCCGATCTGGACTTAAATGCGCTTGAAACTGGATATAACCACGCCGCGCCGTTGCTGACAATGATGCGCATGGCCGGGGAGGAGATTCGGCCAAATCAGGGAGAGATACATGTCAATCACCTTCAAGGCGCTCAGGGGCGCCGCTGTTGCCGCACTTCTGCTCACCACGGCGCTGTCGGCTCAGGCAAAGGATTTTCGCGTGGCCGTCGGGGACGGTGCGGGCGGCACGCAAGAGGCGCTTGGCCTTGCCTTCGTCAAGGCGCTGTCAGAGAAGACCGGCGGCGCGCATAGCGCGCAGCTTTTCCTGAACGGCCAGCTTGGCGACGAGCAGGACACCGTGACCGCCGCCGCAACCGGCACGCTCGATTTCTCGATCCTTGCGATCAACAACATCACGCCGTTCTCGCCTTCGGTGGGCACGCTGACGCTTCCCTATGTCATCCTGTCGCTGGAAGATGCCGAGGCAATCACGCAGGGCGAGATCGGCCAGCAGATGGTCGAGCGGACGATCGAGGATGCGGGCGTGCGCATCATCGGCTGGGCCTATTCCGGGTTCCGGGTCCTGACGAACTCGAAGCACCCCGTCACCACGGTGGCCGACCTGCAAGACCTCGTGATCCGCGTTCCCAAGAACGAGATCATGATCGAGACCTACAAGTCCTGGGGCGTGAACCCGACCCCCATGGCCTGGGGCGAAACTTTCGCCGCGCTTCAGCAGAAGGTCGTGGACGGTCAGGACAACCCCTACATGACCGTCTATGCGATGAAGTTCGACGAGGTGCAGAAATATGTCACCAACATCCGCTACATCTTCTCGATCGAGCCGCTGATCGTTTCGGAAAGCCTGTTCCAGTCGCTTTCGGCGGACGAGCAGCAGCAGGTTCTGGATGCCGGCAAAGAGGCCACGCTGGCCTCGGGCGCCTTCCTGCGGGCCGAGGAAACCAAGATCCGGGAAGAGCTGACCGCGCGCGGGATGGAAATCTCGGACCCGGCCGATGGCGAGCAGGAATTCATCGACCTGGCGACCGCGACGGTCTGGCCGAAATTCTATGACTCCATCGGCGGCAAGGAGGTTCTCAACAACGTCCTGGGCGCGCTTGGCCGCGACACGGTCGAGTGACCCGCGCGGGGCCGGCCCGTGCCGGCCCCGACCCGAAACCTTACCCGACAGGTTCCAAAATGTCTTCGTTCTGGCGTCATCTCGACAAGCTGGAAAGCTATGTCTGTCAGATACTTCTGGCCGTTTTCGTCTGCCTTCTCTTTGCGCAGATCGTGTCGCGGCAGGTGTTTGGCACTTCGATCACCTGGATCGAAGAGCTTTCGGTCATCCTGTTCGTCTGGTTTGCCTATTTCGGGGCCAGCTACGCGGCGCGCATGGCGGCACATAACCGCATCTCGTTCCATCTCAATGCGCTGGACCGCCGCCGCGCGCGGCTGATCGAGGCGCTGGGCGATCTGATCTGGATCGGCTTCAACCTCGTGTTCATCTGGCAGTCGATCAGCTTCATCTCGATGCTCAAGCCCTTCGTGAAGGCGCAGACGCTGGGCTGGCAGATGCGCTGGGTCTATCTGGTGCTGCCGGTTGCCTTCACGCTGATGACGATCCGCATCCTCCAGGTGAATTACATGAAGCTCGTGCTCGGGCGTGACCCGCGCGATCCCGACAAGGTCGAGGTCGAAGGCATCGACGACATCCCCGGAGGGCGCGCGTGATGGACAGCTATCTGGTGGAAATCCTGTTCGGAACCTTCGTGTTCCTGATGGTCCTGGGGGCGCCGATCACCGTGGCGCTGGGCGTCTCGGCGCTGGCCTCGATGTGGTATCTGGGCGACAACCCGATCAAGATGGTGCAGATGGCCTGGTCCTCGGTGGGGTCTTTCCCGCTGATGGCGCTGCCCTCGTTCATCCTTGCCGGCGCGCTGATGGAGGCCGCGGGCCTGTCGCGGCGGCTGATCGCGGTGGCCGAAACGCTGGCCGGTCCGTTCACCGGGGGGATCTCGGCGGCGACGGTGATGGCGTGCCTGTTCTTCGGGGCGATCTCGGGCTCGGGCCCGGCGACGACGGCGGCGGTCGGCATGCTGATGATCCCGGCGATGGCGCGGGCGGGCTATGCGCGGGGCTATGCGGCCTCGGTCACGGCGGCCTCCGGCGGGCTTGGCATCATCATTCCGCCGTCGATCCCGATGGTCATCTTCGGCATCTCGGCGATGGGGCTTCAGGCGCCCGTCGAAGCGGTCGAGAAATTCGGCCCGTTCCAGAGCGTGTCGATCTCCAAGCTGTTCCTTGCGGGCTTCTTTCCGGGCTGCCTGATGGCGGGTGTGCTTCTGCTCAACAACTGGGTGCGGTGCCGTGCCGCCGGTTATCGCGGCTCGTCCGAGCGGCTGTCGCTGCGCAAGATCGTGCAGGCCAGCTACAAGGGCTTCTGGGCGATCATGGCGCCGCTGGTCATTCTGGGCGGGATCTATACGGGGATCTTCACCCCGACCGAGGCCGCCATCGTGGCCATCTTCTACACGCTCTTTGTCGGTGTCGTGATCTATCGGGAACTGAACATCCGCCAGATGATCGCCGCGCTGGAAACCACCACCTGGCTTTCGGGCCGCGTGCTTCTGGTGCTGTTCACCGCAACGATCTTCGGGCGCATCCTGGTCGAGAACGGCGTACCCGCCGTGCTGGCGCGCGGCATGCTGTCGATGACCGACAGCCTATATGTGATCTGGGTTCTCGTGATCTTCTTCCTGCTGATCGTGGGCATGTTCATGGAGACGCTGGCCGCGATCATGATCCTTGTGCCGGTCATGCTTCCGGTGGCCTACCAGATGGGGATCGACCCGATCCATTTCGGCATCGTGATGATCTGCACGCTTTCGATCGGGTTCCAGACCCCGCCCCTGGGCGAAAACCTCTTCATCGCCGCGGGTATCTCGAACGTCTCGATGGAAGAGATTTCCATGCGGGCGCTGCCCTTCGCCATCACCGGGGCGATCGCGATCTACATCATCGCCTGTTTCCCGCAGATCTCGCTGTGGCTGCCGCGCGCTCTTGGCTACTGAGGAGGATGGAATGATCAAGGAAATCAAGACGATCCTCTACGCGACGGACCTGTCGAACACCTCGGTTTACGCGTTTCGCTATGCCGTCTGCCTGGCCCGGGCGCTTGATGCGCGGCTGCATATCCTGCACGCGGTCGAGCCGATGAGCCAGGATGCACGGACTACGCTGCAATTCTTCATCAGCGATCCCAAGCTGCGCGAAGAGGCCCTGAACCGGCGGTTCGAGAATGCCCGCGATCTGCTGAACGAGCGGCAAGAGGGGTTCTGGGCACAGATGCCCTCGGATGAAAAGGTGCTGCGCGACCGCGTGGACGAGATCGAGGTGATCGAGGGTTTCGCCGCCGAGGCCATCCTGCGCCGCGCCGAAAGCCTGCCTGCCGACATGATCCTGATGGGCAGCCATGCCCACGGAATTTCCCACACCTTCCTGGGCACCGTTGCCAAGCGGGTGCTGCGCCGCGCGCGCATCCCCACGCTGATCGTGCCTTATGCCGAAGATTGAAACCGAAAGGACGACCCGATGACCAAGACCCTGACCGCCGATGACCTGAAGGCCACCTTCGACGCCTTCAACCGCCATGATATCGACGCCGTGATGACCCATTTCGCCGAGGAGTGCGTGTTCACCACCGTCGCCGGCCCCGAGGTCCACGGAACGCGCATCGAAGGGTGCGAGGCGATCGCCCGGGCCTTTGTCGGCGTCTGGGCGGCGATGCCCGATGCCCAATGGGCCGATCACCGGCATTTCGTTCACGGCGACCGCGGCGTTTCGGAATGGACCTTCCGCGGCACCGATGCCGAAGGCCGCCGGACCGAGGCGCAGGGGGTCGACCTGTTCACCATCCGCGACGGCAAGCTGGTGATGAAGCAGGCCTTCCGCAAGCAGCGCCCGGTTCTCGACGCCGAATAGTTTTCCCCGCACTCCACCGAAGAAAGTCACGGCCATGACAGCCTCGACCGCGCGGCGCCCGGTTGCGCCCTACAACCCGAAATACGACCCGATGACCGATGCAAGGATCGGCCGGGGCAGCGAATACGCACCGACCTACTGGATCGGCACGGCGGGCGCGCCGCCCGAAGACGATGGCCCCGTCCAGGCCGATATGGACGTGGATGTCGTGGTCATCGGCTCGGGCTATACCGGCCTTTCCTGCGCGCTGCACCTTGCCAAGGAATTCGGCATCAAGGCGCATGTGCTGGAGGCCAATGGCGTGGCCTATGGCTGTTCGACCCGCAATGGCGGGCAGGCGCAGATCTCGTCGGGGCGGCTCAAGCGGTCTCAGTGGATCGAGCGTTGGGGCCTGGATGTCGCCAAGGGGCTGCATGCCGAGGTTGTCGAGGCGTTCGAGCTGTTCCGCGGGCTGATCCGGGACCATGCGATCGACTGTGCGCCGCAGGATGGTGGCCACTATTACATCGCGCACAAGGGCTGGATGATGCCCAGGCTTGCGAAGGAAGCCGCGCTGCTGCGCGACACCTTCGGGTATGGCGCGCGCATGCTGAGCCGGGACGAGCTGCACCAGACCGCGGTGCGCGACATGGAAGCCCATGGCGCGATGTGGGAACCCGACGGCACCGCCATCCATGCCGCGAAGCTGGCTTTCGGCTATATGCGGGCGGCGCGCGAACTGGGCGCACGCATCCATGTCGACAGCCCCGTCGAGGCCTGGGAAACGAAGGACGGCGTGCATCATCTGCGCACGCCGGGCGGGACCGTGCGCGCCCGTGCGGTCGCGGTGGCGACGGCGGGTTATGCACCGCGCAGCCTGCATCCGCGCCTGCGTGACAGGATCATGCCGATCATGTCGAACTCGATCACCACGCGGGTGCTGAGCGCGGCCGAGCTGGAGGCCTGCGGCTTCCGGGTGCACTCGCCGCTGACCGATACGCGCACGCTGCGCCACTATTACCGCCTGCTGCCCGACAACCGGGTCCAGATCGGCTCGCGCGCGGCGATCACGGGGCGCGATGCGGACAACCCCGCCCATCTGGCCGGCCTGCGCGAGGGGCTTGCGCGCAAGTTCCCCGCCCTGCGCGGCATCCCGCTGGATTACAGCTGGTGGGGCTGGGTCGATGTCAGCCATGACATGATGCCCCGCATCACCGCCATGCCGGGCCTGCCCAACGCCTATTACGCGCTTGGCTATGGCGGCAACGGGGTGATGTATTCGGCGCAGGCCGGCCGGCGCATGGCGCAGATGGTCGCCGGGCGCGACGGCGATGTGCCGAACCTTCCGATCTTCCGCAACGAGCTTCCCCACGAGGGCTGGAAGACGCCGTTTCGGCGGCTTGGGCAATGGGGCCTCTACAAGCTTTACCACTATCAGGACGAACGCGGCTGACCCCGCGCGAACAGGAGAGAAGACCATGAAAATGACGACTGAAGAAGCCTTCGTGAAGGTGCTCCAGATGCACGGGATCGAACATGCCTTCGGCATTATCGGTTCCGCGATGATGCCGGTTTCGGACCTGTTTCCCAAGGCGGGCATCACTTTCTGGGATTGCGCCCATGAAACCAATGGCGGCCTGATGTGCGACGGCTATATCCGCGCCACCGGCAAGATGGCCATGGCCATCGCCCAGAACGGCCCCGGCGTGACGGGCTTCGTCACCGCGGTGAAGACCGCCTACTGGAACCACACGCCGATGCTTCTGGTCACCCCGCAGGCGGCCAACAAGACGATCGGGCAGGGCGGCTTTCAGGAGATGGAGCAGATGCGCCTGTTCACCGACAGCGTCTGCTATCAGGAAGAGGTGCGCGACGCCTCGCGCATCCCCGAGGTGCTGAACCGCGTGATCCTGAAGGCCCGCCGCGGCTCGGCCCCCGCGCAGATCAACATCCCGCGCGACATGTGGACCCAGGTGATCGACGTGGACCTGCCCCAGATCGTGACCTTCGAGCGCCCCGCGGGCGGCGAAGAGGCCGTGGCCGAGGCCGCGCGGCTTCTGTCCCGGGCGCGCTTCCCGGTGATCCTGTCGGGCGCGGGCGTGGTGCTTTCCGGGGCGATCGCGGATCTTGCGAAGCTGGCCGAACGGCTGGATGCGCCGGTCTGCTCGAACTACCAGCACAATGACAGCTTTCCCGGCTCGCATCCGCTGGCGGTGGGGCCGCTTGGCTACAATGGCTCCAAGGCGGCGATGGAACTGATCGCCAAGGCCGATGTCGTGCTGGCGCTTGGCACGCGGCTCAATCCGTTCTCGACCCTGCCGGGCTATGGCATCGACTACTGGCCCAAGGAGGCGAAGATCATCCAGGTCGATATCAACGCCGACCGCATCGGCCTGACGAAGAAGGTCAGCGTCGGGATCGAGGGCGACGCGGGCAAGGTGGCGCGCGGGATCCTTGCGCAGCTTTCGGGCACCGCGGGCGATGAGGGCCGCAAGGCGCGCCGGGAGATGATCGCGCAGACCAAATCGCGTTGGGCGCAGGAGCTCAGCTCGCTCGATCACGAAGAGGACGATCCCGGCACCGTCTGGAACGAAGAGGCGCGCAGCCGCGACGCGGACCTGATGTCGCCCCGGCAGGCGTGGCGCGCGATTCAGGCCGCGATGCCCGACGATGCGATCATCTCGTCCGATATCGGCAACAACTGCGCGATCGGCAACGCCTATCCGGCCTTCGAGAAGGGCCGCAAATACCTGGCCCCCGGCCTGTTCGGGCCCTGTGGCTACGGCTTCCCCGCGATCCTTGGCGCGAAGATCGGCCAGCCTGACACTCCGGTGATCGGATTTGCCGGCGACGGGGCCTTCGGGATCTCGATGAACGAGATGACGGCCTGCGGCCGCGACGACTGGCCCGCGATCACCATGGTGATCTTCCGGAACTACCAGTGGGGCGCGGAAAAGCGCAACACCACCTTGTGGTATGCGAACAACTTCGTGGGAACCGAACTGGACCGTGACACGAGCTATGCCGGCATCGCGCGGGCCTGCGGCGCGCACGGGGTTCAGGTGCGCTCGGCCCAGGATCTGACCGAAGAGCTGCGCAAGGCGGTGGAGCGGCAGATGAAGAACCGGGAAACCACCTTCATCGAGGTGCTTCTCAACCAGGAACTGGGCGAGCCCTTCCGCCGCGACGCGATGAAGAAACCGGTCGTGGTGGCCGGGATCGACCCGAAGGACATGCGCCCGCAGGCCGGCGCCGTCTGATCCCCGAGCTTGCCGGCGGCCGGGTTTCCGGCCGCCGGCCTTCCCCGGCCCTTCTTGCAGGACTTCGCTCATGTTTGCAGCCCTTCCGTCGTCTTATCTGCGCACGCTGTTTCCCGGCTTCATGGTCTCGGTGCTTGTCGCGGCCACGGCGCAGTTCCTGTCCGAGCATTACGGCGCGCCCGCGATGCTGATGGCGCTGCTTCTGGGGCTCGCGCTCAACTTTCTGGCCGAAGAGGGCAGCCCGACCGGGCCGGGGATCGCGGTGACATCGCGCACGGTGCTGCGCCTGGGGGTGGCGCTTCTGGGCGCGCGGATCTCGGTCGACATGCTGGCCGGGCTGGGGGCCGAGCTGATCGCGCTGGTCATCACCGGCGTTCTGGCGACGATCGCCTTCGGCTTCGTTGCGGCGCGGTTCGTGGGCCGCAGCTGGCGCTTCGCGCTTCTGACCGGCGGTTCGGTGGCGATCTGCGGGGCCTCGGCCGCGATGGCGATCGCCGCGATCCTGCCGCGCCACGACAAATCCGAGCGTGACCTGGTTTTCACCGTGCTGTCGGTCACGGTGCTGTCGACGCTGGCGATGGTGATCTATCCGATGCTGTCCAGCACGCTGGGGTTCGATGCGCGGGGCGGCGGCGTCTTTCTTGGCGGCACGATCCATGACGTGGCGCAGGTCGTCGGCGCGGGCTTCTCGATCGGGCCCGAGACAGGGGAAACCGCAACGCTGGTCAAGCTGATCCGCGTGGCCATGCTGGCGCCTGTCGTGCTGGGTGCATCGCTGGTCATCCGGCTCAGCGGTGCGGGCGGTGTGGCCGAGGGCAGGCGCCCGCCGCTGCTGCCGTCCTTCGTGGTGGGGTTTCTGGTGCTTGCCGCGGCCAATTCCCTGGGCCTGATCCCCGGCTGGGCGGCCGAGATGGCGGGCGCGGTCTCGCGTTGGGCGCTGCTGATCTCGATCGCGGCGGTGGGCATCAAGACATCGCTTGGCAAGATGCTGGATGTGGGCGGCGGGGCGATCTGGCTGATCGTTGCCGAGACCGTCTTCATCGGCGGCTACGTTCTTGCCGGCCTGCATTTTCTGGGATGAGCCATGAAACCGCTAGATCGCATCTTCGAGACCGCGCGCGCCAATCCGCGCACCATCATCCTGCCCGAGGGCGAGGATCCCCGCATTCAGGCCGCGGCCCTGCGCGCCACGCGCGAGGGGCTGGCGCGGGTGGTGGTTCTGGGCGACCGCGCGCGTGTCGGGGCCGGGCTGGCGGGCCTTGGTGCCCGCCCGGACGAGATCGTGCTTGAGGACCCCGCCACGACGCCGGATTTCGACGCGCTCGCCGAGGCCTATCACCGGCTGCGCGCCCATAGGGGCGTGACGCCGGAGGTGGCCCGCGCGGCGGTGGCGAACCCGATGGTGCATGCCGCGCTGCGCGTGCGGCTGGGCCATGCCGACGGCACCGTGGGCGGCGCGGTCGCCACCACGGCGGAAACCGTGCGCGTGGCCTTGCAGGTGATCGGCTGCCAGCCGGGCATCAGGACGGTGTCGAGCTTTTTCCTGATGCTGGCCTGCGCGCCCGAGGCGAAGATCCGGGGCGGCATGATCTTTTCCGATTGCGGCCTTGTGGTCGAGCCCGACGCCGCCGAACTGGCCGCCATCGCGCTTGCCTCGGCCGAGACCTGCCGCCAGCTTCTGGCGGCGGAACCAGGCGTCGCGCTTCTGTCCTTTTCGACCGCCGGATCTGCCGAACACGAAAGCCTGTCGAAAATCCGCGAGGCGCTTGCCATCGTGCGTGCGGCCGATCCCGGCTTGCAGATCGAGGGCGAGATCCAGTTCGACGCCGCGCTCGACGAGACGATCCGGGCCCGCAAATCCCCCGCAAGCCGGCTGAAAACCACGCCCAACGTGTTTGTCTTCCCCAATCTTGCGGCGGGCAATATCGGCTACAAGATCGCCGAACGTCTGGGCGGGCTGACGGCCATCGGGCCGATCCTTCAGGGCCTGGCCCTGCCCGCGAACGACCTGTCGCGCGGCTGTTCGGTCGACGACGTGATCGCCACCATCGCCGTGACGGCGGCGCAGGCCGCGCGCAACCCCGCCGTGCCCGAGCGCTTTGGCCTTGGCCCCGCGCGCCATTACTGACGGGCGCGCGGGGTGGCCCTGTTCATCCGTGCAATCCTGCGCTAACTAACGCCAAAGCCGGGCGCGGCCCGGAGGATCAGCCACAGACGGATGACAGCCATGCCCCATTACCGTTCCCGCAAATCGACCCACGGCCGCAACATGGCGGGCGCGCGCGGCCTTTGGCGCGCGACCGGCATGACGGACGGGGATTTCGGCAAGCCGATCATCGCGGTCGTCAACTCGTTCACGCAATTCGTGCCGGGCCATGTCCACCTCAAGGATCTGGGCCAGATGGTCGCGCGCGAGATCGAGGCCGCCGGGGGCGTCGCCAAGGAGTTCAACACCATCGCGGTGGATGACGGCATCGCCATGGGCCATGACGGCATGCTCTATTCGCTGCCCTCGCGTGAACTGATCGCGGATTCGGTGGAATACATGGTCAACGCCCATTGCGCCGACGCGATGGTCTGCATCTCGAACTGCGACAAGATCACGCCCGGCATGATGATGGCGGCGATGCGGCTGAACATTCCGGTCATCTTCGTTTCGGGCGGCCCGATGGAGGCCGGCAAGGTCACGATCGACGATCTGGAACATGCGCTCGATCTGGTCGATGCGATGGTGGTGGCGGCCGATGACAACTATACCGACGCGCAGGTCGAGGCGATCGAGAAGGCCGCCTGTCCGACCTGCGGGTCGTGCTCGGGCATGTTCACGGCGAACTCGATGAACTGCCTGGCCGAGGCGCTTGGCCTTGCGCTGCCGGGCAACGGTTCCATGCTGGCGACGCATGCCGACCGCAAGGAGCTGTTCCTTGAGGCCGGGCGCAAGATCGTCGAGATCACCAAGCGCCATTACGAGGGCAACGAGCCGGGCCTTCTGCCGCGCGACATCGCCACCTTCGAGGCCTTCGAGAACGCCATGAGCCTCGATATCGCCATGGGCGGGTCCACCAACACCGTTCTGCACCTGCTGGCCATCGCCTATGAGGGCGAGGTGAAGTTCACCATGGACGACATGGACCGCCTCAGCCGCAAGGTGCCATGCCTGTCCAAGGTCGCGCCCGCCAAGCAGGACGTGCACATGGAAGACGTGCACCGCGCGGGCGGCATCATGGCCATTCTGGGCGAGCTGATGCGCGGCGGGCTGCTGCATGGCGACGTGCGGACCGTGCATTCCGACACCCTCGCCGAGGCTATTGCGAAATGGGATGTGATGACGGCGAACGATCCCGCCGTGGAGCAGTTCTACCGCGCCGCGCCGGGCGGCGTGCGCACCACGCAGGCCTTCTCGACGCAGAACCGTTACAAAGAGCTGGACCGCGACCGCGAGGCCGGCGTGATCCGCTCGGTCGAACATGCGTTCACCAGGGATGGCGGGCTTGCGGTGCTGTTTGGCAATATCGCCGAGCATGGCTGCATCGTGAAAACCGCGGGTGTGGATGAATCGATCCTGAAATTCACCGGCACGGCCAAGGTCTTTGAAAGCCAGGACGATGCCGTTTCGGGCATCCTGACCGGCAAGGTCTCGGAGGGTGAGGTCGTGGTGATCCGCTACGAGGGGCCGCAGGGCGGGCCGGGCATGCAGGAAATGCTTTACCCCACCAGCTATCTGAAATCGAAGGGGCTGGGCAAGAAATGCGCGCTGCTGACCGACGGGCGGTTCTCGGGCGGCACCTCGGGGCTGTCGATCGGGCATGTCTCGCCCGAGGCGGCCGAGGGCGGGCTGATCGGCCTTGTGGAAACCGGCGACCGGATCGAGATCGACATCCCCGAGCGCACCATCAATCTTGCCGTGGATGAAGCGACGCTGGCGGCGCGGCGCGCGGCCAAGGGGCCGCTGCCCTGGGGGCCGGCCGCGCCGCGCCCGCGCGCGGTTTCCACCGCGCTTCGGGCCTATGCGCTTCTGGCCTCGTCCGCCGCGATGGGCGGGGTGCGCGTGCTGCCCGGCAAGTAGGATCGGATCGCCCGGCCTAGAACCACTGGCCGGGCTCCATCAGCCCCAGATCCATGAGCTGCTGCGACTGCCAGCGGAACGGCACCGAATTGTGCCAGTGGAAGGTCGGGATGTCATAGGTCGACCCGGGATTGAGCTTCAGCGCCTTGGCCACCCGGAACGAGACGATGCTGGCCGTCAGGTTGTGATGCCACGGGCAGGCATAGGTGTTGTATTCCTCGCTGTTGAAGGTGTGGTCGGGGCGCAGTTTCAGCCCCTTGGCCGCGCGGAACAGCGCGATCCGGTCGATCTTGCGCCGGTCGGCGGGCACATGTTCCTCGAACCGCCACCGCAAGCCCCCGAAGAAATCCAGTTGCCGTTCCTTCGGGTGGCCGGAATTGGCCGGATCGGGGCGGGCAAGCGCGTAATAGCCCGAGCGATCCAGCTGCGCCTCGGACAGGCTGACGGCATCGGGGTGGCGCGACAGGTCGGGTGCGTAAAGATCGACCACATAGCACAGCATCGCATCGCGCCGTTCCTCGGTATGAAAGGCCAGCAACTCGCGCACCGAGCGGGTCTCGCTGAAAGGAAAGAAGAGGTATTCGGCATTATAGCAGTAATAAAGCCAGGTGCCGGGCGGACAGGCGGCGATGACGCGGTTGACTGTATCGCCTAGCCCGTTCGGGGCATGCATGTCGCAGCCTATAAGGTGGATGCGTCCTTCCAGATCGGGCGGCAGGTCCAGCGCCGCGGAGGCCATCGCCAGAACCGTGCGGAACCCCAGTGCCAGGTGGTGGCGGATCGTGCTTTCGACCTCGATCAGATCCTCGACCAGGATCAACGCCACCGGCCCGCGCGCAAGCACCGCCGCGCTGTCGGTAAGGAAAGCCTGCAATGACGCGTGCCGCATGTCCCGCCTTTCGTTTGCGCCAAGATCGGCCAAGCCCCCGGCGATTGCAAGCGTGGGCGATTGCGGGCGCGGGCGGGTTGCGGGGGCAGGGGGTTTCGCGGTATCACGCGCCCTGCCGTTCAGCGCGGGGGCACCAGCATGGCCGATCAGATCCGACCGAAGAAGCTGCACATCAAGACCTATGGCTGTCAGATGAACGTCTATGACAGCGAGCGCATGGCCGAGGCCATGGGCGCCGAGGGCTATGTGCTGACCGAGGACGCGGCCGAGGCCGACATGGTCTTGCTGAACACCTGCCACATCCGTGAGAAGGCCGCCGAGAAGGTCTATTCCGATCTGGGCCGGCTCAAGCCGCTCAAGGCGGCGCGGCCGGATCTGAAGATCGGCGTGGCGGGCTGCGTGGCGCAGGCCGAGGGCGAAGAGATCCGCCGCCGCATGCCGCTTGTGGATCTGGTCGTCGGCTCGCAGAACTATCACCGGCTGCCGGCCATGGTGCGCGCGGTCGAGGCCGGGGCGCATCCGGTGGATACCGAGTTTCCCGCCGAGGACAAGTTCGACCACCTGCCCGAGCGCCCCGCGACCGCGCGTCCGACGGCGTTCCTGACCGTGCAGGAGGGTTGCGACAAGTTTTGCGCCTTCTGCGTGGTGCCCTATACCCGCGGCGCCGAGGTCAGCCGCCCCGTGGCGCGCATCCTGTCCGAGGCGCAGAAGCTTGTGGACAGGGGCGTGAAGGAAATCACCCTTCTGGGCCAGAACGTGAACGGCTATCACGGTCAGGGCGAGGGTGGCGACTGGGGCCTGGGCCGCCTGGTCCGCGCGCTTGCGCGCATCGACGGGCTGGAGCGGATCCGCTACACCACCTCGCATCCCAACGACATGACCGAGGACCTGATCGCCGCGCATGGCGAGGAGCCCAAGCTGATGCCCTATCTGCACCTGCCGGTGCAGTCGGGCAGCGACCGCATCCTGAAGGCGATGAACCGCAAGCACACCGCCGAGGATTACCTGCGCCTGATCGAGCGGATCCGCGCCGCGCGCCCCGACATGATGCTGTCGGGCGATTTCATCGTGGGCTTCCCCGGCGAGACCGACGCCGATTTCGAGGACAGCCTGAGCCTGATCCGCGCGGTCAATTACGGCATGGCCTACAGCTTCAAATACTCGGCCCGTCCCGGCACGCCCGCGGCGGATCGTGCGCCGGTTGCGGCCGAACTGGCCGATGCGCGGCTGCAACGCCTTCAGGCGTTGATCACCGAGCAGCAGCGCGCGGCGCAACACGCCATGGTCGGCCGCGAGGTCGGCGTGCTGTTCGAAAAGCCCGGACGGCTGCCGGGGCAATGGGTCGGCAAGTCCGATTACCTGCATGCCGTGCATGTCCACGCCGAGGGGCTGGCGCCCGGCCATCTGGCCCGTGTGCGCATCGTCTCGAGCGCGCCGAACTCGCTTGCCGGGGAAATCGTCGCGCGCTGAGCGGCGGGCGGTCCGGGGGCGGCGCCTTTTGCGGCGATTCTTTTCGGGCGCTGCCCGCAGGCGGGCGGCGCGGCGGGCCTTAATGTGATGCTTTGATGAAATTTTGGGCGCTGTGCACGCGCATGTGAACCAAGGCTTGCGTATGAACCCAAGCGCAGGCACCATATCTGTATCGAACTTTGCCAGGGAGATGCTTTTTGGGCTTTAGCGCGATAACCCCCCCGCCCCGTTCCCAGGATGCGCATGAAACGCTGCTGGAATTTCCGGACAACCGGCTGCTGATCGATCTGTGCGGAGAGTTTGACCGTAATCTGGCCCAGATCGAGCACAAGCTTTCGGTGCATATCCTGCGCCGCGGCAACCAGCTTGCCGTGGTCGGCACGCCCGAGGCGCAGGCGCAGGCAAGCGCGGTCCTGACCCAGCTTTATGCGCGCCTTGAGCAGGGCCGCCCGGTCGACGCGGCCGAGATCGACGCGGTGATCCGCATGGGCGATCTGGGTGGCGATGTCGTGCCGCTGGACGAACAGCTCGAGATGTTCGCCGCGGGGCGCTACGAAATTCGCACCCGCAAGAAGCAGATCGAGCCGCGGACCGAGGCGCAGAAGCACTACGTCAAGCACCTGTTCGAGCATGAGCTGGCCTTCGGGATCGGCCCGGCGGGCACCGGCAAGACCTATCTGGCCGTGGCCGTGGGCGTGACCATGCTGATCGGCGGGCATGTCGACAAGATCATCCTTTCGCGCCCGGCCGTAGAGGCGGGCGAGCGTCTGGGCTTTCTGCCCGGCGACATGAAGGACAAGGTCGATCCTTACATGCAGCCGCTTTACGACGCGCTGAACGATTTCCTGCCCGCCAAGCAGCTGGCCAAGCTGATGGAGGAAAAGCGCATCGAGATCGCGCCCTTGGCCTTCATGCGCGGGCGCACGCTGTCCAACGCCTTCGTGGTGCTGGACGAGGCGCAAAACGCCACGACCATGCAGATGAAGATGTTCCTGACCCGGCTGGGGCAGGGCTCGCGCATGGTGGTGACGGGCGATCGCAGCCAGGTCGACCTGCCGCGCGGCACCGCCTCGGGGCTGGCGGATGCCGAGCGGATCCTTGAGGGGGTGAAGGGCGTCAGCTTCAACTATTTCACCGCGAAGGACGTGGTGCGCCATCCCCTTGTCGCGCGCATCATCGAGGCCTATGACCGCGCGGATGGAGATGCTGGTTGATACGCTGATCGAGGATGCGCGGTGGGACGGGCTTGATCTGCCCGCCCTTGCCGAAACGGCCGCGCATGCCGTCCTGTCCGATCTCGGCCTTGCCGCCGAGGGGTTCGAGATCAGCCTGCTGGGCTGTGCCGATGACCGGATCGCGGTGCTGAACGCGGATTTCCGCGGCAAGCCCGCGCCGACTAACGTGCTCTCATGGCCCGCGCAGGAACGCGGAGCCGCCGAGGACGGCGGCGCGCCCGACCGCCCCGCGCCCGGCATGGCGCAAATGCCCGAGAGCCTTGGCGATATCGCCATCGCCTACGAGACCTGCCTGCGCGAGGCCTTTGATCAGGGCAAGCCCGCGCGGGATCATGTGATCCATCTTCTGGTGCATGGCGTGCTGCATCTTTTGGGATACGATCACATGCGCAATCGGGATGCCGCCTTGATGGAACAGGCTGAAATCCGCATTCTTGCGCAGTTGGGTATTGCCAACCCATATGAGTGACGCCATCTGCTGATGGCAGGTGAATTTGGAAAGGACAGATGGGACAAGCCGCAGACGGTGCTACCACCGCAGCCGCTTCTGCCGCGCCTTCGGGCGGGGAAGAGGCAGAGAGTCCGCAAGAGGCCGGGGCCTCGCGCGGTTTTTTCGGACGCATCATCGGGGCGCTGACCCCATCCGATCCCGAATTCCCGATGCAGCCGGCCGTCGCGCCGCCCGTGCCGGCGCTTCCGGGGCTTGGCAACCTGCGGCGCATGCGGGTGGGCGATGTCGCCATCCCCAAGGTCGAGATCGTCGCCGTGCCGGTCACCATCAACCGTGACGAGCTGGTCGAGGTGTTTCGGGAACAGGGCTTTTCCCGCCTTCCGGTCTTCAAGGATACGCTCGACACGCCGCTTGGCCTTGTCCACCTGAAGGATCTGGCGCTGGAATACGGCTTCGGCAATGCCGGGACGGGGCGGTTCTCGGTGCGCAAGATGCTGCGCCCGATGCTGTATGTCCCGCCCTCGATGCCGATCGGGGTGCTGCTGCAAAAGATGCAGGCGCAGCGCATCCACATGGCGCTGGTGATCGACGAATATGGCGGGGTGGACGGGCTGGTCACGCTGGAAGACCTGATCGAGCAGGTCATCGGCGAGATCGAGGACGAACATGACGAGGCCGAGGGCGGCTTCTGGTCGCAGGAGAAGCCGGGCCAGTATCTGGTGCAGGCCCGCGCGCCCCTGGCCGAGTTCGAGGCCGAGATCGGCATGGGCCTGGCCGATGCCGAGGAGAATCAGGATATCGACTCGCTTGGCGGGCTCGTCTTCATGCAGATCGGGCGCGTGCCCGCGCGCGGCGAGGTGATCGTGATGGAGAACGGGGTGGAGTTCGAGGTGATCGACGCCGACCCGCGCCGCATCAAGCGCCTGCGCGTGCGCCTGCCGGGTGTGGCCCCGGCGGAATGAGGCCGCGCCTGCCCGCCTTCCTGCATGCACCGGCCCGGCCCGGATGGCGGCTGCTTGCGGCCTGTGCGCTGCTGGGGGCGGTGACGGGGCTGGGGCAGGTGCCGGTGGGCTGGTGGCTGGCGGCCCTTGCGGGGCTGGCCGGGGTGATCTGGGCGGGTGCGCGCGCGCCGGGTGCGGCCCGGGCGGGGTGGCAGGGCTTTGCGGCAGGCTTCGGGTTTGCCTGCGTCACGCTTTACTGGATCGTGGAGCCGTTCTTCGTCGAGCCCGAGGTCTATGGCTGGATGGCACCTTTCGCGCTGGTTCTGATGGCGGCGGGGATGGGGCTGTTCTGGGCCGTGCCCCTGTGGCTTGGCCATCGCATCGGCTGGGGCCTGCGCAGCCGGGCCTTCGCCATGGCCCTGGCGCTTGCCGGGGCGGATGCCGTGCGCTCCTACGTCTTTACCGGATTTCCCTGGGTGCTTCAGGGCCATATCTGGATCGACACGCCGCTGTCGCAGGCCGGCGCGCTTTTCGGGCCGATCGGCCTTGGCCTGCTGAGCACGCTGCTGGCGCTTTTCCCGGTGGTTCTGGTGGCGCGCGGCACGGGACGCGGGCCCGCGGCGCTGGTTGCGGCGGTGCCGCTGGCGGTGGCGGGCGGGCTGTGGCTGGCGGGGCAGCGCGCGCTTTCGGAGGCGGTGGCCTATCCCGAGGCCCCGATCCGGCTGCGCCTTGTGCAGCCCAATGCGCCGCAGCACCTCAAATGGCTGCCCGAATACCGGCTGGATTTCTTTTACCGCCATCTCGACCTGACGGCGGAACCGGCCGAGCGGCGCCCCGACCTTGTGATCTGGCCCGAAACCGCGGTGCCCTTCCTTCTGGACCGGCCCGGCGACGGGCTGGAGATGATCGCCGAGGCGGCGGGCGGGGTTCCCGTGGCGCTTGGCGTGCAACGCTCCGAGGGGCTGCGCTATTTCAACAGCCTTGCGGTGATCGGCCCCGATGCCGTGCCGCGCGCGGTCTATGACAAGTTCCACCTCGTGCCCTTCGGCGAATATGTCCCCTTCGGCGATCTGGCCGCGCGGTTCGGGCTGAGCGCCTTTGCCGCGCAGGCGGGCAATGGCTATACCGCCGGGCCGGGGGCCGCGCTTCTGGATCTGGGCGATCTGGGTCGGGTGCAGCCGCTGATCTGCTACGAGGCCGTCTTTCCGCAGGATCTGCGCGCCGTGCCTGCGCGGCCGGACTGGCTTTTGCAGGCCACGAACGATGCGTGGTTCGGCCAGTTGTCGGGACCCTGGCAGCATCTGGCGCAGGCGCGCATGCGCGCGATCGAGACGGGCCTTCCGCTGGCGCGTGCCGCCAATACCGGCATCTCGGCGATGATCGACGCAAGGGGGCGGGTGGTGGCCGCGCTCGGGCTGGACCGGGCGGGCGTGGTGGATGCCGACCTGCCCGCCGCGCTTCCGGTCACACTCTATGCGCGGCTTGGCGATCTGCCGGTGCTTCTGGTGCTGACTGGCGCGATGGGCGCTCTTGCCGCAGTGCGCCGCAAAGCCATTGACCCGGCCCGCCGCACCGTCTAGGCAGGCCGAACAACCGTCACAACGGCTTCCTGGCGTGACGGGGATTTCATGAATGGAGCACTTCCCAATGGCACGACAGAACTACATCTTCACTTCCGAGTCCGTCTCGGAGGGGCACCCAGACAAGGTTTGCGACCGGGTTTCCGACGCGATCCTCGACGCGCTTCTGACGCGGGAGCGGAATGCGCGGGTGGCCTGCGAAACCTTTGCCACGACCAATCGTGTCATCGTGGGCGGCGAGGTGGGGCTGTCGGATGGCGCGAAGCTTGACGATTTCATGAATGAGGTCGACGGCATCGTGCGCGACTGCGTGCGCGATATCGGCTATGAGCAGGACGAATTCCACTGGAACACGCTTTCGGTGCAGAACTTCCTGCATCGCCAGTCGGCCCATATCGCGCAAGGGGTCGACAAGGACGGCGCGGGCGATCAGGGCATCATGTTCGGCTATGCCACCGATGAGACGGCCGAGCTGATGCCCGCGCCGATCCTCTATTCGCATGCGATCCTGCGCCGCCTGGCCGAGGTGCGCAAGGCGGGGATCGAGCCGACGCTGCGCCCCGACGCCAAGTCCCAGCTTTCGGTGCGCTATGAGGGTGGCCGGCCCGTGGGCGTAAGCTCGATTGTGCTGTCGACGCAGCACGCGGATGCCGCGCAGACGAGTGACGACATCCGCGCCATCGTGGAGCCCTATATCACCGAGGTTCTGCCCGAGGGCTGGATTACGCCCGAGACGGAATGGTGGGTCAATCCCACCGGGACCTTCGTCATCGGTGGGCCGGACGGGGATGCGGGCCTGACCGGGCGCAAGATCATCGTGGATACCTATGGCGGAGCGGCCCCGCATGGCGGCGGCGCGTTTTCCGGCAAGGATCCGACCAAGGTCGACCGCTCGGCCGCCTATGCGGCGCGCTATCTGGCCAAGAACGTCGTGGCCGCGGGGCTTGCGCGCAAATGCGTGATCCAGCTGTCCTATGCGATCGGCGTGGCCAAGCCGCTGTCGATCTATGCCGATACCTATGGCACCGGTGCGGTGCCCGACGCCGAGATCGAGCGCGCCGTGGCGCAATGCATGGATCTGACGCCGCGCGGGATCCGCGATCATCTGGATCTGTGCCGCCCGATCTATGCGCGCACGGCCGCCTATGGCCATTTCGGCCGCGCACCCGAGGCCGATGGCGGCTTCAGCTGGGAGTGCACGGACCTGACCGAGGCGCTGAAGGCCGCGCTTTGATGCCCGAACGCGCGGGGGTGCCCCCCGCGCGTTTCGCCGTTGCGCCCCGAAGTGATGTGGCGCCCCCGGGCCGGCTGCGGGAGCCTCCGGCGGGGATATTTTCGCTCTGAAGATGCGGGGGTTGCGCGCGGGCTTTCCTTGCTTAGTCTGCGCGTGACGATGAGCCGTGGAGGGGCTGGACTGGGATGGGATCGGAAGCGGTGCGCCATGCGGCGGTGATGCTGGCGGCGGGGATCGGGATTCCGGTTCTTGCGGCGTTGAACGCGCAGCTTGGATCGCGGATCGGGTCGCCGGTTGCGGCCGGGGTGGTGCTGTTTTGCGTGGCGCTTCTGGGGGCGGTGACGGTGATGGTGCTGAGCGGCAGCGCCGCGGCCCTTGCGCGCCTGCCGGGCCAGCCGGGGCATTTGTTCCTGGCGGGGTTGCTGGTGGCGTTCTATGTGCTGTCGATCACTTTCGTTGCGCCGCGTTTCGGGGTTGGAAACGCGATTTTCTTCGTGCTGCTGGGGCAGGTGATCTCGGCCGCGGCGATTGATCAGTTCGGCCTGTTCGGGGCCATGGCGCGCCCGCTGACGGCGCTGCGCCTTGGCGGGATCGGGTTGATGGTGACGGGGTTGTTCCTGATTCAGCGCGGCTGAACGCTTGACCTTGGCGGCACAGCGGCGTTAGAGCCCGCGCCATGAGCGAAGACGATCTTTCAGGTGATGCCGGGGCATCCGACCGGCCGGAGTGGCGCAATTTCTATGGCCGCCGCGTGGGCAAGACCATGCGTAAGAGCCAGAAATCCTACCTGTCCGAGGATCTGGAGGCCTTGCGCCCGCGCGGCGTGACGCATGAGGAAAACCCCGCGCGGGTGCCCATCGACCCGGCCGCGATCTTCGGCAATGACGCGCCGATCTGGCTTGAGGTCGGGTTCGGCGGGGGCGAGCATCTGGTGCATATGGCCGCGCGCTACCCCGCGATCAACATCATCGGGTGTGAGCCGTTCATCAACGGCGTGGCGATGCTTCTGGGCAAGATCCGCGCGGCGGGGGTGCATAATCTTGCCGTGCATCCGGGCGATGCGCGCGATCTGATGGATGTGCTGCCCGACGGTTCCGTGGCGCGGGCCTTTCTCAACTATCCCGATCCGTGGCCGAAGCGGCGCCATCACCGCCGGCGCTTTGTCACTCAGGATCATCTGCGCCCGCTGGCGCGGGTTCTGGCGCGCGGGGCCGAGTTCCGGGTGGCGACCGACATTCCCGATTACATGCGCCAGACCCTTGAGGAAGTGCCGCAGGCGGGGTTCGCGCTGGTGCGGCACGGGGGCGAGCCCTGGGGTGACTGGATCTCGACCCGATATGAGCAGAAGGCGCTGCGCGAGGGGCGGGTGCCGGACTACGCGACCTTCGCGCGGCGCTGACCCCGCGCGCGCGTTATTTTCGGCGCGGCGCGGAGAGGGGCTTTGCCCTTGCCATCGCCTTGCGCTAACAGGGGCCGAACATTCAGCGGAGGCCCGATATGTCCAGCCATGGCGACCCGATTTCGATGACCGCGCGCCGCGGAGGCCCGCTGCGCGGTGTGGCCGAGGTGCCGGGCGACAAGTCGATCTCGCACCGGGCGCTGATCCTGGGCGCGCTGTCGGTGGGGGAGACGCGGATCACCGGGCTTCTGGAAGGGCAGGACGTTCTGGATACCGCGCGGGCGATGCGCGCCTTCGGGGCGGAGGTGGTGCAGGACGGGCCCGGCGAGTGGCGCGTGCAGGGCGTGGGCGTGGGCGGCTTTGCCGAACCCGCCGACGTGATCGACTGCGGCAATTCGGGCACCGGGGTGCGGCTGATCATGGGCTGCATGGCAAGTTCACCGATCACGGCGACCTTCACGGGCGACGCCAGCCTGCGCAAGCGTCCGATGGGGCGGGTGACCGACCCGCTGGCCCTGTTTGGGGCGCGGGCCGTTGGCCGGCAGGGTGGGCGGCTTCCGATGACGATCGTGGGGGCGGCCGATCCGATGCCGGTGCGCTATACGGTTCCGGTGCCCTCGGCGCAGGTGAAATCGGCGGTGCTGCTGGCAGGGCTCAACGCGCCGGGGCAGACCGTGGTCATCGAGAAGGAGGCGACGCGGGATCATACCGAACGGATGCTGCGCGGCTTCGGGGCCGAGCTCAGCGTCGAGGACACCCCCGAGGGCCGGGTCATCACCCTTCAGGGCCAGCCCGAACTTGTGGCGCAGCGCGTGGCGGTGCCGCGCGATCCCAGCTCGGCGGCGTTTCCGGTCTGTGCGGCGCTGATCGTGCCGGGGTCCGAGATCCTTGTGCCGGGCGTCAGCCAGAACCCCACGCGCAACGGGCTGTTCACCACGCTGGTCGAGATGGGGGCCGACATCACCTTCGAAAACCCGCGCGAGGAAGGCGGAGAGCCGGTGGCAGATCTGCGTGTGCGCCATTCCGAACTGCACGGCATTTCGGTGCCGCCCGAACGCGCCGCCAGCATGATCGACGAATACCCTGTGCTTTCGGTCGTCGCGGCCTGCGCGACCGGGGCCACAATCATGCGGGGCGTCAAGGAGTTGCGGGTGAAGGAAAGCGACCGGATCGACGCGATGGCGCGCGGGCTGGAAGCCTGCGGCGTGCGCATCGAGGAAGACGAGGACATGCTGACGGTGCATGGCATGGGGCCGGGGAACGTGCCGGGCGGGGCGGTCTGCCGGACGCATCTGGATCACCGGATCGCGATGTCCTTCCTTGTGCTCGGCCTTGCTGCGCGGAACCCGGTTTCGGTGGATGACGGCGGTCCGATCGCCACCTCGTTCCCGGTGTTCGAGGGGCTGATGGCCGCGCTTGGCGCGGATATCCTGCGCGGGTAGGCAAGGGGGGCGGGATGCTGCACGGAAGCTGCCTTTGCGGCAAGATCAGCTACCGGGTGCGCGAGGTTCTCGGCGCCGTGTCGGCATGCCACTGCACGCAATGCCGCAAGATCAGCGGGCATTTCACCGCCGCCGTTCCGGCCCGCTGGAGCGATGTCACGCTGAGCGGTGCGCCGCGCTGGTATCTTTCGTCGGCGCAGGCGCGGCGCGGGTTCTGCCCGGATTGCGGCTCTTACCTGTTCTGGGAAGAATATGACGGGCTGGTCTATCTTTTGGCCGGTGCGCTGGACGGGGCGACGGGGCTGCGGCTGGAGGATCACATCTTCACCGCCGACAAGGGCGATTATTACCAGATTGCCGACGGGCTGCCCTGCCACGCGCAGGGGCGGGAAACGTAAGGGGGCAGGCGCATGGGGTTCACGGTTGCAATCGACGGGCCTGCGGCGGCGGGCAAGGGCACGATCAGCCGCGCCGTGGCCGCGCGTTTCGGCTTTGCGCATCTTGATACCGGCGCGCTTTATCGCGCGGTCGGCGTGAAGGGGGGCGATCCCGTGGCCGCCGCCCGTTGCCTGGTGCCCGAGGATCTGGCGCGCGACGATCTGCGCACGCTGGAGGCGGGGCAGGCGGCAAGCCGTGTCGCCGTGATCCCCGAGGTGCGCCAGGCCTTGCTGGAGTTTCAGCGCAGCTTTGCCCGGCGCGCGGGCGGCGCGGTTCTGGACGGGCGCGACATCGGCACGGTGATCTGCCCCGAGGCAGAGGTGAAGCTGTTCGTGACCGCCTCGGCCGAGGTGCGCGCCCATCGCCGCTGGCTGGAGGTCGGGGGCGATCAGGCGCGCGTTCTGGCCGAGGTGCGCGAACGCGATGCGCGCGACATGGGTCGCGCGGATGCCCCGCTGCGCCCCGCCGAGGATGCCGTGGTGCTGGACACCTCGGAGATGAGCGTGGACGAGGCCGTCGCGCGGGCCGTGACCGTGATCGCGCAAAAGATGCGCGAAACGGCCTGAAACAAGGGTTTTTCCTGGATTCCCGTCTTGCCGGGCCGAAGATTCGTCCCTATACGGAGCCCCTGTCCAAAGGGTCCGGCGCAGCCGTGGCCCTGTCGGGCATTTCAACGAAAGACCGGCGGAGACAACCGCATGGCCGGAAAACCCTATGCAAAGGAAACTCTGACGCATGTGCGCTAAAGCAACCATGGAAGAATTCGAGGCCCTCCTGAACGAGAGCCTCGAGATCGATACCCCCGAAGAGGGTTCGGTCGTCAAGGGCAAGGTCATCGCCATCGAGGCGGGCCAGGCCATCATCGATGTCGGCTACAAGATGGAAGGCCGCGTCGAGCTGAAGGAATTCGCAAACCCGGGCGAGGCCCCCTCGATCGCCGTTGGCGACGAAGTGGAAGTGTATCTCGACCGCGTTGAAAACGCGCGTGGCGAGGCTGTGATCAGCCGCGAGAAAGCCCGCCGCGAAGAGGCCTGGGACCGCCTGGAGAAAGCCTATGCCGCGGAAGAGCGCGTCGAAGGCGCCATCTTCGGCCGCGTCAAGGGCGGCTTCACGGTCGACCTTGGCGGCGCCGTGGCCTTCCTGCCCGGTTCGCAAGTCGACGTCCGTCCGGTCCGCGACGCGGGCCCGCTCATGGGCCTCAAGCAGCCGTTCCAGATCCTCAAGATGGACCGCCGCCGTGGCAACATCGTTGTCTCGCGCCGCGCGATCCTCGAAGAGAGCCGCGCCGAACAGCGCGCCGAGGTCATCGGCAACCTGTCCGAAGGCCAGGTGGTCGACGGCGTGGTCAAGAACATCACCGAATACGGTGCCTTCGTTGATCTGGGCGGTGTCGACGGCCTGCTGCACGTCACCGACATGGCCTGGCGCCGCGTGAACCACCCCTCGGAGATCCTATCGATCGGCGAAACCGTCAAGGTTCAGGTCGTCAAGATCAACAAGGAAACCCACCGCATCAGCCTGGGCATGAAACAGCTTCAGAACGATCCGTGGGATTCGGTGGAATCGAAGTTCCCGATCGGCTCGGTCCACAAGGGCCGCGTCACCAACATCACCGATTACGGTGCGTTCGTCGAACTGGAAGCCGGTGTCGAGGGCCTCGTCCACGTCTCGGAAATGTCCTGGACCAAGAAGAACGTGCATCCCGGCAAGATCGTCTCGACCAGCCAGGAAGTCGATGTCATGGTGCTGGAGATCGACACCGCGAAGCGCCGCGTCTCGCTTGGCCTCAAGCAGACCATGCGCAACCCGTGGGAAGTCTTCGCCGAGACCCACCCGGTCAACACCGTTATCGAAGGCGAAGTCAAGAACATCACCGAATTCGGTCTGTTCGTCGGCCTCGACAACGATATCGACGGCATGGTCCACCTTTCGGACCTCAGCTGGGAACAGCGCGGCGAGGATGCGATCCAGAACTACCGCAAGGGCGACGTGGTGAAAGCCGCCGTCACCGAGGTGGATGTCGAGAAAGAGCGTATCTCGCTCTCGATCAAAGCGCTGGATGCGGACAACTTCTCGGATGCGGTTGACGGCGTGAAGCGCGGTTCGGTGATCACGGTCGAAGTGACCGCGATCGAGGATGGCGGTGTCGAGGTCGACTACAACGGCATGAAATCCTTCATCCGCCGTTCGGACCTGTCGCGCGACCGTGCCGACCAGCGCCCCGAGCGCTTCCAGGTCGGTGACAAGGTCGATGTTCGCGTGACGAACGTCGACAGCAAGACCCGCCGCCTGGGCGTGTCGATCAAGGCGCGCGAGATCGCGGAAGAGAAAGAGGCCGTCGAGCAGTATGGCTCGTCCGATTCGGGCGCGTCGCTGGGCGATATCCTTGGTGCCGCGCTCAAGGGCAACAAGTAAGCCTTTCGACAGATTTTGGAACGGCCCCGCCCTCGTGGCGGGGCCGTTTCTTTTCTGCCTACCCCCTCTGCGGCGGGTTGCCGCAGTCAGAGCGTTCGGCAACAATCGATTCGCCTGGGCCATGCGTGGCGGGGTCTCCGGGGGCAATGCGGCAATGCAGCAAGCCGGGTCATGCTCTTTTTGGTCGGTTCGAACGGCGGAAATCTGCTTTATTCCAAGCCTTTGCTGTTTGTGAACGCGGCAAACCTGCCTATAGTCATGGAAGAAAAAAACGCCGGGTTCTGCTGCCCGGAAACTCCTTGGGGGGATACGTGACATGATCCGGTCAGAATTGATCGCGAAAATTGCAGAAGAAAATCCGCACCTCTTCCAGCGCGACGTGGAGAAGATCGTGAACACGATCTTCGAGGAAATCGTTGAGGCGATGGCCCGCGGTGACCGGGTCGAGCTGCGCGGATTTGGGGCTTTTTCGGTCAAGCAGCGCGATGCACGGGTCGGGCGCAACCCGCGCACCGGGGCCGCGGTCGAAGTCGATGAAAAGCATGTGCCCTTTTTCAAGACCGGCAAGCTTCTGCGTGACCGGCTGAACGGAGACGAAAGCTGATATGATGCGCTACCTGCGCTACCTGTTTCTTCTTGCGCTCGGGCTTGGGCTGATCGCGGTTGCGCTTGCCAATCGCGGATTGGTGGAGCTGCGTGCGCTGCCGCCCGAAGCAGGAGAGTTTCTTGGCCTTGGCTGGGCGATCCAGTTGCCGCTGTTTCTTGTGATCTTCGCCAGCATCCTTGTGGGGCTGTTCATCGGGTTCTTCTGGGAATGGATGCGCGAATACCGGATCCGTGCCGATGCCGCGCGGACCCGGCGCGAGGCTGACCGGCTTTCGCGCGAGGTCAGCAAGCTGCGTGAAACCACGCATGGGCCGAAGGACGATGTTCTGGCGCTGCTGGATAAACCGGGCGGCGCGCGCTAGGTCTGCGCCATGAGTGTTCGCGTAAAGATCTGCGGGCTGACAGAGCCCCGGACCGTTGCCGCCGCAGTTGCGGCCGGCGCGGCCTATGTCGGACTGGTGTTTTTCCCGAAATCGCCGCGCCATCTGGAACCTGACGCCGCGCGCGCCCTTGCGATCGGCGTGCCGCCGGGGGTGGCCAAGGTTGCCCTTGTGGTCGACCCGGATGACGATGTGCTGGAAGGCATCTTGCGCGCGGTGCCCATCGACATGGTGCAGCTTCATGGCGCGGAAAGCCCCGCGCGCGTGCGCGAGATCCGCGCGCGCTTCGGCCTTCCGGTGATGAAGGCCGTGGGGGTGGCCGAGGCGGCCGACCTGGAGGCGATCGCCACCTATGAGGCGGTGGCCGATCAGATCCTTGTCGATGCGCGTGCGCCAAAGGGCGCGGCACTTCCGGGCGGAAACGGGCTGTCCTTCGACTGGCGTCTGATCGCCGGACGGCAATGGCAAAAGCCCTGGATGCTGGCAGGTGGCCTGACACCCGCCAATGTCGCCGAGGCGATCCGGCTGACGGGCGCGCGGCAGGTCGATGTCAGTTCGGGCGTGGAAAGCGCGCCGGGGGTCAAGGATCCTGCGCGCATTGCGGCGTTCATTGCGGCGGCACGGTCATGATCCGGTGGCGCGAGGCACAGGCTGGGGACGTTGCCGCGATCGTGGCGCTGCTGTCGGATGACGTTCTTGGCGCGGCCAGAGAGACGACCGATCTGACGACCTACGAGGCGGCCTTCGCCCGCATGCAGAAGGAAGGTGCGAACCGGCTGATCGTGGGCGAAGACACCGCGGGCCGTATCGTCGCCACCTATCAGATCGTTATGATTTCGGGCCTGTCGCTGCGCGCCGCGCGCCGCGCCCAGATCGAATCGGTGCGTGTCGAGGCCGGGCTGCGCGGCCAGGGGATCGGGGCGGAACTGATGGCCGATGCCGAGGCCCGCGCCCGAGCCGGAGGCTGCAGGCTGATGCAGCTGACGACCCACGCGAGCCGCAAGGATGCCCACCGTTTCTATGACAGGCTTGGCTTTACCCCAAGCCATATTGGCTATAAACGCCAGATCGACTGATCTGGGAGGTGAACGATGGCGCTCGTTGTATCTTTAGAAAGAGATTTGGGTCGCGATATTCGCGCCGCTCATCCGACCAGAATTCCATGCAAATACATTGTTACAGAATTCGCAGGAAAGCGGCTGCTACAGCTCAACACATATGGCTCTTCCAATCGAGAGATCCCTAATAAGCTGAGTCAGACTTTGCAGTTTGATGAAAATGCCGCTCTACAACTTTATCAGATGCTCAAATCCGAGTTTGGATTTAAGGAATGACCATGGCCGAAGACCTCATCAACAGTTTCCTGACCGGCCCCGACGAGCGCGGGCGCTTTGGCATCCATGGCGGGCGGTTCGTGTCCGAGACGCTGATGCCGCTGATCCTGGAGCTGGAGCGGCAATACGAGTTCGCCAAGACCGACCCGGAGTTCTGGGCCGAGATGGAAGACCTGTGGAAGAACTATGTGGGGCGGCCTTCGCCGCTTTATCTTGCCTCGCGGCTGACCGAGGAGCTGGGGGGCGCGAAGGTCTATCTCAAGCGGGAAGAGCTCAACCATACCGGCGCGCACAAGATCAACAACGTGCTGGGGCAGATCCTTCTGGCGCGGCGCATGGGCAAGACCCGGATCATCGCCGAAACCGGCGCGGGCCAGCATGGTGTGGCCACGGCGACGGTTTGCGCCAAGTTCGGGCTGCAATGCGTGGTCTATATGGGTGCGACCGATGTCGAGCGGCAGGCGCCCAACGTCTTTCGCATGAAGCTTCTGGGGGCCGAGGTGGTGCCGGTCACATCAGGGCGCGGCACGCTGAAGGACGCGATGAACGACGCGCTGCGCGACTGGGTGACCAATGTGCGCGATACCTTCTATTGCATCGGCACGGTGGCGGGGCCGCATCCGTACCCTGCGATGGTGCGCGATTTCCAGGCGATCATCGGCAAGGAAACCCGCTGGCAGCTTGAAGAGCAGGAGGGCGCGGGCCGCCTGCCCGACACGATCATCGCCGCGGTTGGTGGCGGCTCGAACGCGATGGGGCTGTTCTATCCCTTCCTTGACGACAAGTCGGTGCGGATCATCGGGGTCGAGGCGGGCGGCCTTGGCGTCGACGACCGGATGATGCATTGCGCCTCGCTGACGGGGGGGCGGCCGGGCGTGCTGCATGGCAACCGCACCTATCTGTTGCAGGATGCCGATGGCCAGATCCTCGAGGGGCATTCGATTTCCGCCGGGCTCGACTATCCCGGCATCGGCCCCGAGCACAGCTGGCTGCACGATGTCGGTCGCGCCGAATATGTCAGTATCACCGATGCCGAGGCGCTGGAGGCGTTCCAGCTTCTGTGCCGGACCGAGGGGATCATCCCCGCGCTCGAATCAAGTCACGCGCTTGCCCATGTGACGAAGCTCGCGCCGACCCTGCCGAAAGATCACATCATCGTGGTCAACCTGTCGGGCCGGGGTGACAAGGACATCTTCACCGTGGCCAAGCATCTGGGCGTGGAAATGGCGGTCTGACTTCTGCTACGGACGGTTGCGCAAGGGCCCCGGGGCAGCCGCCTTCGGGGCCCTTTGCTGTCATAAACCCAGGTTTATGCCGCTATGCAGGACGTTTATCCGCCCCCGGATAGGCCTTCCGGTGAATGGGAAACCGGCGCGTTCGATGCTTTTTTGCCCGTGGTCGCAGCGCTGGTGCCGCGGCGAGAAACAGCAGAATCGGAGACCGAGATGAAATCAGGATATGTACTTATTGTCGCCTCGGCGCTTTTGGGCGCACCGGCGATTGCCGAAGTGTCGACCCAGTCGATCATCGACGATCTGAATGCCAAGGGCTTCAACCGGATCGAGATCGAGCGTGGCCTTTCGCAGGTCAAGGTTGAGGCGTCGAACGGCTCGCAGGAGCTTGAGGTGATCTATGACCGGGCGACGGGTGAGATCCTCAAGCAGGAAACCGAGCGGCTGCGCGCGGGTGAAGACAACAAGCGCGCCGGGGTTGTGTTGCGGGATCGGGCCCGCGATTTCCTTGACGATGACGACATGCGCCATCGTGATCGCAATCGTGACCGCAACCGCAGCGGCAATGGCTGGGACGACGATGACGACGATGACCGCTATGACGACGACGACGATGATCGCCGTTCGGGCCGCGGTTCGGACGATAGCGGCTCGCGCAGCGGTTCGGACGATGACGACGATGACCGCTCGGGTCGCGATTCGGATGATCGTGATGACGATTCAGACGATGACCGCGACGACGATTGATCCGGTTTCGGCCCGGCGCATGATGCCGGGCCGACAGGCCCTTGCGGCCAGCCTGCGGGCTTTCCATACTGAACACCGCTTGCCCATGTGGGCATTCCCGAGGGGGCCGGAATGAATCGGCGCAACCTATTGATGCAGTTTTGTGCGGGTGCCACCGTCGCGTTTCTCGGCGCGGGGCCGGCCTTCGCGCGCGATGTCACCGGCGAGGTCGTGGATCAACTTCTTCACCTTGGCTATGGCAAGGTCTCGGTCTCGCGCACCATCCTGGGGCGCGTCCGCATCACTGCCGTGCGCGGCAACATCCAGCGGGAGATCGTCCTGGACCCCCGCAGCGGAGAAATCCTGCGTGACCTGTCCCTGCGCAACGGGCGCGTGAGCCCGCTGATCCGCGAGGAAGGGGAGGGCGGTATCGGGCGCGACAGCCGAGGTTCCGGCCGCAACGATGACGATGACGATCGTGACGATGATGACGACGACGATGATCGCGGCCGTGATGACGATGATGGCGACGATGACGGGGGCGGGGATGACGGCGATGACGATTGATCCCCTCCGATCCCGCGGCGTGGCTTTGGCAACATGAGCCGCAAGCTGACCTTTCTGACCCTGTTTCTTGTGCAGGCGGTCTGCGCGCTTTTCTTTGTGGGCGATATCCTGCTGTCGGTCTTCGGCATCTATGTGCAGCCAATCAGCTGGAGCAGCCGCGAGATGCTCGAGATCGGGGCCGCGATCGGCCTGATGCTGGGGCTGGTTCTGGGTGCGGTGGTCCTGCGCCAGTCGATGCACGCGGCCGAGCAGGCGCGCGAAAAGCTGCGCCTTGCCTCAGGTGCCTTCGGCGAACTGTTGGAGGAACGCTTTGCGCAATGGGGGCTGACCCCGGCCGAGCGTGACGTGGCGCTTTTCGCGCTCAAGGGGCTGAACACCGCAGAGATCGCGGCGCTGCGCGCGACCTCGGAAGGCACGGTGAAGGCCCAGACGGCCGCGATCTATCGCAAGGCCGGTGTTTCGGGCCGGGGGCAGCTTCTGAGCCTGTTCATCGACGATCTGATGGGCGGCCTGCCCGCGGCGCTTCCCTCGACCGAGGGCTTGCAGTTGCCGGAGCCGGGGGCGTCAGGGGCCGATCCGGTGAATGCCGATCAGGCGCCGCGCTGAGACAACGCCGAAAGCCCCGCGATCAGCGCGGCGTCACCATCGCCCGCAACCACCGGTACGCCCTGCATCCCGAGCGCATGGGCGTAAAGCGCGGGCCAGCCATTCTGCCCCAGCACCCGCACCCGCTGCCCCAGCCACCAGGGTTTTGCGGCGGCCAGCTCGGCCCCGATGACCGCCCCGGCCTGCGCGGCGGTGTCATGGCCGGGTGATCCGAGAAACCGCAAAAGGCGCTCGGGCCGCGACAGGCAATCCGACAGCGCCGTGTCGAACCCCGCATCGGGCGCCGCGGACGGAAGGGGGCCGTTCAGCGCGGCATGGGCCGCGATGCTGGCCACGCGCAGTACGCTGACGACCTCGCCCGCGCTCAGATGCGCCCAAAGGCCCTGCGGGCCGGTCAGGCAGGCCACGCCGTCGAATTCGGGATCGGCGGCCAGAAGCCCGCCGAGGCGCAGCGCCATCGCGGGCGACACGTCCTCGATCGGGGTCTTCTGGCGCAACCCCGGCAGCAGGATGGCGCCGCCGGGGCCCGGCTCGGGCAGGGCTTCGGGCAAGGGCGGGCAGGGAATGGCGCGCGGTGAAACGCGATCCGGCATCGCCCCGACCGTCCGGAGGGCGCCCTTGTCGCGCAGCGCATCGCACCAACCGCATATCTCGGATGCGGGGCCTTCGCGCAGGGTGGCAAGGCTACCGTCGCTGTGCAGGGCGAGGGCGCGCAATCCGGCCTGTGCCTCTTCCAGGATGACGGTGCTGATCGGGGTATCTTCCATGCCCCGAGGATAGCAGCCCCGCTTAGCCCTGCGCCAGACAGGCGTGCAGGTTTTCGCCAAGCGTGCGCATCAGCGCCTCGTAATGCCCGGTGCCGGGATCAAGGCTGCTGCCCGAGGGGTCGAGCGGCGCGCCCACGCGCAGGTCGGTCCCCTCGGTCAGGACGGTGATCAGCTTGGGATCGTGTCCTGTCTCGGGAAAGATGCAGACCGCGCCCGATTGCGCGATCGTGTCGCGCAACTCCGACAGGTGTTGCGCGTCGGGCGCGGCATCATCGCCAAGCGCAACTGCTCCGGCCACCGTCAGCCCGTAATGGTCGGCGAAATAGCCGTAGGCATCGTGGGCCACCACGAAGGGCTGGTCCGAAACGGGGGCCAGAAGGGCCGCAAGCTCGGCATCGAGGGCGGCGATGCGCTGCTCGGCGGCCGCGGCATGAGTGGCGTAGGTTTCGGCATTTTCGGGATCGGCCTCCGACAGGACCCCGGAGATCACGGCAAGCCAAGTCCGGGCATTGGCGGGGTCAAGCCAGGCATGCGGATCGATATCGCCATGATCGTGACCATCGTGGTCGTGGTCGTGGTCGTGGTCGTGGTCATGCCCTTCTTCACCCTCTTCGGCACCATGGCGCTCGACGGTCCCGTCCGCGGCCAGCAGGGCAATCGCGGGGGTGTCGGGGGCGATGCCCTGCAAGGCGCGCTCAAGCCAGGGGGTCATGCCCGGCCCGATCCAGAACACCAGCCCGGCCTCTTGCAGGGTCTGCGCATCGGCCGGGCGCATCTGATAGTGATGCGCGTTGGCCCCGCGTTCCAAGAGCAGCGCCGGGCTTCTCAGATCGCCCATCACCATCGCGACAAGTGCGTGGACCGGGGGAATGTCGGTCACCACCGAGGGCGGCGCGGCCAGAACCGGCTGCGCGACGCCGCCAAGCACGAGGGTCAGGGCGGGCAAGACACGAAACTGCATGGGGAAGCCTCCGATTTCACTTGTTGCTGCGGAGGGTGTTATTTATGTTATAGCATAACTCGTCAAGGGAATTGTGATAAGGTAACATGAAACCTGCCACCCCGGCCGATCCGCATGCGACGGACCCTGCCTTCCGCACCCATGATCACAGCCATTGCCAGGGCGACGCGCTTGCCCGGGCCGAGGACGTGGCCGAACAGCGCGGCGTGCGCCTGACCCCGGTCCGCCGCCGCGCGCTGGAAATCCTTCTTGAGGCGCATCGCGCCATGGGCGCCTATGAGGTGCTGGAGCGTCTGGCGGCGGACGGGTTCGGCCACCAGCCTCCGGTTGCCTATCGCGCGCTGGATTTTCTGGTCGAGAACGGTCTGGTGCACCGCATTCGCCGGCTGAACGCCTTCGCCGCCTGCATGCATCCCGGCGTCGCCCATGCGCCCGTCTTCCTGATCTGCCGTTCATGCGACGCGGTGGCCGAGACCGGCGGCGACGCGGTGCGCGCGGCGCTGGAGCAGGTGGCGACCGCCCAGGGATTCGTGATCGAGCGGGCGAATGTCGAGGCGCTTGGCCTTTGCCCCGCCTGTGCGGGAAAGGACGCCGGATGCTGATTTCGGCTACGGATCTGGGCGTGCGGCATGGCACGGGGTTCGTGCTGTCGAACGTGGATTTCCAGATCGAGCGCGGAGAGATCGTGACGATCGTCGGGCCGAACGGGTCCGGCAAATCCACGCTGGTGCGCGCGCTGATCGGGCTGGAGCGGGCCAGCACCGGGCGGGTCACGCGCGCGCCGGGCCTGTCGATCGGCTATGTGCCGCAGCGGCTTCATATCGACGCAAGCCTGCCGATCACGGTGCGGCGCTTCCTGTCGTTGCCGCGCCGGGTGCCGGATGCCGATGCCGCCGCCGCGCTGGAGCGCACGGGCGTCGCCGGGCTTGAGCGGCGGCAGATGGCGGGCCTGTCGGGCGGGCAGTTCCAGCGCGTCCTGCTGGCGCGTGCGCTGCTGGCGCGGCCCGACATCCTGATCCTCGACGAGGCGACGCAAGGCCTCGATCAACCCGGAACGGCGGCCTTCTACCGGCTGATCGAGGAGGTCCGGGCCGAGACGGGGGCGGCGGTCCTGATGGTCAGCCACGATCTGCATGTGGTGATGTCGGCCTCGGACCGGGTGATCTGCCTCAACGGCCATGTCTGCTGCGAGGGCACGCCGCGCGTGGTCTCTGCCGCGCCGGAATATCGCGCGCTGTTCGGCCTTGGAACCGGCGGGGCCTTCGCGCTTTACCGCCACGCCCACGATCACGACCACGATCATGATGCGGGCCACGGGCATGATCACGCCCATCCGCACCATGCTCATCCCCATTCCCATGAAGGCCATGATCATGCTTGACGATTTCCTGACGCGCGCGGGGCTGGCGGGGGTCGGGCTGACGCTGGCGACGGGGCCGCTTGGCTCTTTCGTCGTCTGGCGCCGGATGGCCTATTTCGGGGATGCCACGGCGCATGCGGCGATCCTGGGGGTCGCGCTGTCGTTCGGCTTCGGGATTTCGGTCTATCTTGGCACGCTGGTGGTGGCGCTTGGCATGGCCGTTGCGGTGGCAAGCCTGGCCGGACGGGGCCATGCGATGGACACCACGCTGGGGGTTCTGGCGCATTCTGCCCTGGCGCTCGGGCTGGTCGCGGCCTCGTTTCAAAGCGGGTTGCGGGTCGATCTGTCGGCCTGGCTGTTTGGCGACATCCTTGCGGTCAGCCGGGCCGATCTGGTGGTGGTCTGGCTTGGCTCGGTGGCGGTTCTGGGGCTTTTGGCCTGGCGGTGGCAGGGCTTGCTGACCTCGACCCTGAACGAGGAACTGGCGCAGGCCGCGGGGCTTGATCCGCGGCACGAGCGGCTGATCCTGACGCTTGCGCTTGCGCTGGTGGTGGCGGTATCGATCAAGATCGTGGGCGCGCTTCTCATCTCGGCCATGCTGATCATCCCGGCGGCGGCGACGCGCGGGCTTGCGCGCACGCCCGAACAGATGGCGGCGGGGGCCACCCTTGTCGGCGCGGCCTCGGTGATCGCGGGGCTGGCGGCCTCGATGCGCCTGGGCACGCCCGCGGGGCCCTCGATCGTGGCCGCCGCGGCCGGGTTATTCGTTCTGTCGCTGCCGCTGCGGGGGCGAGTGGGTACCTAGCGCCCGACGCTGGTATAGGCCGTGAACCCGGCCTTGAGGGCATCGCCCTCGGCGTAGATATTGCGCAGGTCGGCCAGTCTGGGCACCGTCATCCTGCGCGCAAGCCGCGCGAGGTCGAGGCCCCGGAACTCGTTCCATTCGGTCAGGATCACCACGCAATCGGCCTTGTTCGCGGCCTTGTAGGCATCGTCGACCCACTGCACCCCGGGCAAGAGCGCGACGCCCTCGTTGCGCCCCTGCGGGTCCACCACGCGAAGTTTCGCCCCCGCCCCCACAAGGGCCGGAACGATGGTCAGCGAAGGGGCGTCGCGCATGTCGTCGGTATTGGGCTTGAACGTCACGCCCAGGATCGCGATGGTCTTGCCGTTCACCGAGCCGCCACAAAGATCGACGATCTTGTCGATCATGCGCCGCTTCACCTCGTCATTCACCTGAATAACGGTCTCGACGATGTTCATGGGCACCGAATGATCCTGCCCCATCCGGGCAAGGGCCTTGGTATCCTTGGGAAAACACGATCCGCCATAGCCCGGGCCGGCATGCAGGAACTTGTTGCCGATGCGCCCGTCAAGCCCCATCCCGCGCGAGACTTCCTTGATGTTCGCACCGACCCTTTCGCACAGAAGCGCGATTTCGTTGATGAAGGTGATCTTGGTCGCAAGGAAGGCGTTGGCGGCGTATTTGATCAGCTCGGCCGTTTCCAGATCGGTATAGAGGATGGGGAATTCGCGCAGGAACAGCGGGCGGTAGATCTCGCCCATCACGTTGCGGGCGCGCTCGGACCGGGTGCCGACGACGAC
Organism: Rhodobacter maritimus; assembly: GCF_058747975.1. Classification (NCBI taxonomy): domain Bacteria; kingdom Pseudomonadati; phylum Pseudomonadota; class Alphaproteobacteria; order Rhodobacterales; genus Rhodobacter; species Rhodobacter maritimus. Next base: position 741,786 of record NZ_CM179095.1, read on the forward strand.
GCGGTCGGGGCGCATGAAATCGTCGATCGCGGCGCCCTCGCGCAGGAATTCGGGGTTCGAGGCCACATCGAATTCGGCATCGGGGCGCACCTTGCGGATGACCTCTTCCACGGCGGCATTGGTGCCCACGGGCACGGTGGATTTGGTGACGATGACGGTATAGTGGCTGAGCGCGGCCGCGATCTCCTCGGCGGCCTGCATCACATAGGTCAGGTCGGCGTGGCCATCGCCGCGCCGGGTGGGGGTGCCGACCGCGATGAAAACTGCATCCGCCCCGGTCACCGCAGCATGAAGATCCTGCGTGAAACTCAGCCGGCCGGCCGCGACGTTCTTGGCCAGCAGCTGGTCGAGACCCGGTTCGTAGATCGGGATTTCGCCCTGTGCCAGAAGCTCGATCTTGTGCGGGTTCTTGTCGACGCAGACCACCTCGTGGCCAAAGTCGGAAAAGCAGACACCGGATACGAGTCCGACATATCCGGTGCCGATCATCGCGATTTTCATGATGTGTTCCCTGGTAAATCTGCGCGACTTTCCGACGAGTTCACGGCCGTGTCAACGCGGCCGTTTATTCCCTGCGCAGGGTTGCAACAGCGCCGTTGCGGGGCGAAATGCCCTGTTCCGGCCGGGTTAGGCGAAGATGCGCCGACAACTCTGGCGAAACTGCAACACTCGCTGTCGCTGCGCTGCGGCGTAAACTGATTCCCCCTTTGCAATTGTTTTCGATTGTGTAAGTGTCGCTTCGATGCTGTCGGCGTCGGCGGCTCTCTACAGTAATGACGGAGAATACCATGAAAAAAATTGCTACCATCGCCCTGGCCCTTGGCCTGACGGCTTCGACCGCTTTCGCTGGCGGTTACTCGGCTCCCGTCGTGGAAGCTGAACCGGTTGTCGTCGAGGGTTCGTCCTCGTCGAACGCTGGCCTGCTGATCCCGGCCCTGCTGGTTGTCGGCCTGATCGCCGCTGCCGCTTCGGACTCGGACGACGCGACCGCTGGCACCGCCGAATAATCCATTCGGACTGCTTCCCGCCCTCGTGGCGGGCGAAAGCCGGAAAGCACAGCTTTCCGGCTTTTTCTTATTGCACCGCTGAAACCGACAGGCGCGCGGCACGAAAAAACCGGCGCAATGCAAAGATCGCGCCGGTCGGGTCAAGTTATACGGTGGGAATCAGGGGCGCAGCGTTTGCAGGCTGACATTGCCGATCTCGGGGCCGACCCACTGACGGGACATCAGGATCCGCCCATCGGCTGAGACCAAATAGACGTTGTCGACCGAGACCCCGCCGCCGGTGCAATGTTCGGCAACCTGCGTGCCCGAATAGCCGACGCCCGCGAAGCTGAAGGATTTGCCTTCGCCCGGCTGCACGGTGCAGGTCAGGATCAGCGGGCGTTCCACCCATTCGCCATCCAGATACCGCTGAATGCGCTGTGCCTGCCCCGCGCGGCGGCCACGGATCAGCGCGCCGACACCTTCGGTTTCGGCCGACATCAGGTCATTGGCATAGCCGCGCGTAGCCTCAAGCAGCCCGTGGCGCAGGGTCACCGTCTGGTCCTTCGAAAGCGCGAAGGTGCGCTTGGCGCCATTCTCTCCGTAAAGGCCCACGACCGACGCGCCGCCCAGCTTCTCGAACGACACCAGCAAGAGCGGCCCCGGCGTGGTGGCAAGGGCCTTCGCCGACAGCGCCTCGGGATCGACCTTGGGGCCGGCCTCGCCCTTGTTGCTTTTCAGCGCGCCGAAGATCTCGTTGAAGGCAAGGCCCGCAAGACGCGCGTTCTCGGTCTTTCCGGTATCGTTGCCACATCCTGCAAGAAGGCCAAGGCAGACGGCTGCCATCCCGGCAAACCGCGCCGCCGCGCGCCGCGTCCCGCCGGTCATCGCCAGAACCTCCCCCAGCCGTCATAAAGCTCGCCCGTGTGGCTGCCGCGCACGGTGTCGTAAAGCCGGTCATCGACATTCACGCGCGCGCCGCCGTCGCGGGTCAGCGGGCGGATGGTCGAGTTGATCTTGTTCGCGCTCGGCCGTCCGGTAATCCAGGCCAGCGGCACCGTGATGCGGATCCCCTTGTCGAAGGAGCCTTCGCCGAATTCCTCTTCGGACATGTCCGTCAGGGTGGCAAAGGCGCCCACGCGCCAGCCATTGGCGAATTCGCGGTCCAGCGAGAAGGTGGCACCCCAGTCCTCGGCCAGATAGCGGCCCACATCGATCTGCCCGACATAGCCCTTGCCGAAATCGTAATAGGCCGAGGCATGGCCGCTGACCGTTTCATAATCGCGGAAGTCGAAACGCTGGTCGAAATCGCGCTGACGCACCCAGTTCACTTCGGCACCAAGCGCAAGGCGGCTGTCGATCGGCTTCCACAAAACCTCGCCGGAAATGCCGCCATACATGCGTTCGAGCAGGCCGACGGTGACACGCGAATACAGGTTCTCGGCCGGGCGCTCATACCAGCCAAGGGTCAGCTTCTGAATCGCCAGATCGCCATGGGCCTGATAGTTCCCGACATCCGAGCGCACATGCGGCGCGATCGAATTCGAGGTCCGGTCATTGTCGCCAATATTGCCCAGAACCCGCTGCCGGACCGAGCCCGACGCGATCAGCCCGGGCATGAACTCGTAAGTGGCCGAAAGCTGCGCGCCCAGCCCGTAGCGCAGCGGATCGTTCGGGTCGAAGGCGCTGAACTCGAACGAAGGCGTAAGGGCCCAGCTGAAGCGGGGGAACAGACCGTCGGTCGGGCGCAGCGGTTCGCCCGGCGCGCTTAGCGCGTCGGTGATGGTCGCCCGGCGCAGGATTTCCGAGGCGTTCTCGTTCTCGAGCGCCTCGATATCCGACCGGCGCAGGCTGACCGACGAAACCGGCATGCCGTTGGCCACGCTGGTGATGACGATGGTCTCGACCGAAGGCGGAAGGGCGCGGGTCAGAATCCGCGCGGTGCGCCCGATCGCCTGGGGCTGGGTGCTGTAGCGTTCGTTGCGGATGCGCACCTCGGCGCGGGTGGCGCCAAGCGACATCGCCTCAAGCTGCTGGCCTTCCTTCGCAAGGCTTTCGGCCAGCACCTTCTGCACGCCCGGATGCACTTCGGGATCGGCGGTCCAGGCCCCGGACCAGCCCTCCGGATCGGCCTTGGGCGAGGGGCGCGGACGCACCGGCAGGGGCGCCTTTTCCACGCCCGAAGGGTAGGGCGATTTGTGCGGGTCCAGCGCAAGGCTGAACTGCACGCCCATCTCCGAGCCGTAAAGGTAATAGGCCGACACGCTCGCCATCGGGCTCAGGGCGTATTCCGCCCCGATATTGACCGAGGATTTGCGGTCCAGTTCGCCCGCGGCAACCTCGCGCACATATCCGTCCGAGGAATATTCGGCCTTCAGCGTCAGCTTGTCCGTGGCGCGCCAGGACAGGCCAAAGAACGGGGCCACCTCGCCGCGGAACCACTGGTTCGTGTTGGTCTTGCCGCCCTCGCCGTAATCCAGCGCGGGGCGGTCGGCGAAAGGCGTGCCGATGCCGCCCTTGCTGCCCAGCCGGCCCCAGCCAAGGCCCGCTGTCGCGCGCAGCGTCGGCGTGATACTCTTGGTGGCGACGATATATTCCGACGAATAGATCCCCGTCCCGATGAAGTCGCGCAGGCCGATGGCGACGGCGGGCTGCAACTGGCCTTCGTCAAGCAGCTGGTAGTGGATGTCGAAGGACCGATCGTAAAGCGCGGGCCCCGCCGAGAACAGCCCCGGTACGCGCGAATAGCGAAACGCCCCCGTCAGTCGGGGCGCGATCTGGAACACCAGCGTGGTACGCCGCCCTGCCGGAAAATCGAAGACCGAAACCCCAAGCGTGCCGTCGGGCGCAACTTCCGCACTGGGCAGGTCGATCAGCCCGGGCATGCCGAAACTGTTGCGGCTTTCGCCGACCAGAGGTTCGGCCATGCCCGCAGGGGCCGCCGTCACGGCCGCCACGGCCAAGACGCCGAGTTTCATTGCTTTTCCGCGTTTGCCCGCCACCCGAACCTCCAGCGCGTATTTTTTCCCTTTATACCCGCTTTGGCGTCAGGTGCGAGTGTCAATGCCCTCACCGGGCGATTTCCCGGCAAGGGTTTGCCATTCTGCATCAGAGCCGCCCAATCCGCGCCCCTTTCATCTTCGCATAAATATCCCCGCCGGAGGCTTCCGCCGCGTGCCGGATCCGACCGGCGGGGCAGGGCCGCTACATGCAGGCCTGATACAGCGCGCGGGTATTCTCCTGCGTCATCCTGACAGGGTTACCCGCGCAGGAGGGATCTTCCAGCGCCATATCGGTCAATTCGTCCAGCCGTTCGGTCTCGACCCCCATCGCGCTCAGGGTTTCGGGGATCGACAGCTCGGCCCGCAAGGACATGATCCGCGCACGGAAACCGTCGAACCCGCCGGCGATGCCAAGATACCCGGCCGCCGCGGCGATCCGATCCTCGATCTCGGCGCGGTTGAAGTCCAGCACCATCGGCATCACCACCGCGTTCGTCGTGCCGTGATGGGTGTTGTAGACCGCGCCGATCGGGTGCGACAGGGAGTGGATCGCCCCAAGCCCCTTCTGGAAGGCCACCGCGCCCATGGCCGCGGCCGACATCATGTGGGCCCGCGCCTCCAGGTCGGAGGGGTTGGCATAGGCCCTGGGAAGGTTCTCGAATACCAGCCGCATGCCCTCAAGCGCGATGCCCTGGCTCATCGGGTGATAATAGGGGCTGCTATAGGCCTCAAGGCAGTGGGCAAGCGCATCCATCCCGGTGCCGGCGGTGATGAAGGCGGGCATGCCCACCGTCAGTTCCGGGTCGCAGATCGTGACCGCGGGCATCAGTCGGGGATGGAAGATGATCTTCTTCTTGTGCGTGACGCTGTTGGTCAGAACGCCCGCCCGGCCGACCTCGGAACCGGTTCCCGCCGTGGTCGGCACGGCGATGATCGGGGCGATCTTCGCGGCATCGGCCCGCGTCCACCAGTCGCCGACATCTTCCAGGTCCCACACGCTCAGCTCCGGCGCCTGACCGGCCATCAGCGCGATCATCTTGCCCAGATCCAGCGCCGAGCCGCCGCCGAAGCAGATCACCCCGTCATGGCCGCCCGCGCGATAGACCGCAAGGCCTTCGGCCATGTTGCCCTCGTTCGGGTTCGGGTCGACCTGCGAGAAGACCGCACGCCCCAGCCCCGCCGCGTCAAGGCTGTCAAGCGCCGCGGCGGTGATCGGAAGCGCGGCAAGCGCCTTGTCGGTCACCAGAAGCGGCTTTTTCACCCCCGCGGCAAGGCAATGCTCGGGCAGTTCAGAAATCCGGCCCGCGCCGAATTTCACCAGCGTGGGATAGGACCAGTTTCCCTTCAGTTTCATTTCGTCACCTTCTTGAGATGGTAGGATTTCGGTCGAGTGACCGCATAAAAGCCCAGAACCGACAGCGAACCGCCCCGCCCGGTATCCTTGCACCCTGTCCAGCACAGCGCGGGGTCAAGGTAATCGCAACGGTTCATGAAGACGGTGCCCGTCTCGACCTGTGCGCCGATGCGCGCCGCGCGTTCGGCATCTGCGGTCCAGAGCGAGCAGGTCAGGCCGTAGGGGCTGTCATTCATCACTGCCACAGCCTCGTCATCGCCCGAGACCGGCATGATCCCGACCACGGGGCCAAAGCTTTCCTCGCGCATCACGCGCATCTCGTGGTTCACATCCACAAGGATCTGGGGCGCCAGATAGGCGCCGCCGTCATCGGCGGGAAACAGCGCCGGGTCGATCAGCGCGCGGGCGCCTTCGGCCACCGCCTCGGCGATCTGGTCGCGCACGGTCTGGGCAAAGCGGACATTGGCCATCGGGCCAAGCGTGGTGTCGGCCTCGAACGGGTTGCCGAGCCTGAGGGTCTTCACCCAGGTCACGGCCTTTTCGACGAAGGCGTCGTAAAGGCTGTGATGGACATAGATCCGCTCGATCCCGCAGCAGCACTGGCCCGCGTTATACATCGCGCCGTCCATCAGACTGTCGACCGCGGCATCCAGGTCGGCATCGTCCATGACATAGGCCGGGTCCTTGCCGCCCAGTTCCAGCCCCAGCCCGGTGAAGGTGCCTGCCGCCGCGCGCTCCATCGCGGCGCCCCCGGCGACCGAGCCGGTGAAGTTGATGAAGTTGAAGGCACGGTTGCGGATCAGATGCTCGGTCACGTCATGGCTGAGCACGACATTCTGGAACACGTCCTCGGGCACACCCGCGGCATGGAACGCCTCGGCCAGCCGCTCGCCCACCATAAGGGTCTGGCTGGCATGTTTCAGCATCACCGTGTTGCCCGCGATCAGTGCGGGCGCCAGCGTGTTGATCGTGGTCAGGTAGGGGTAGTTCCAGGGCGCCACGATGAAGACCACGCCGACCGGCTCGCGCATGATGCGCCGCTCGAACCGGTCCGAGGTTTCGGCCACAAGCGGGGCAAGCGCCTCGGCCGCGATCGAGGACATGTAGTCGGTGCGGTCGTTCACACCGCCGAACTCGCCGCCATAGCGCGTGGGGCGGCCCATCTGCCAGGCGAGTTCTTCAACCAGAAGATCCTTCATGTCGTTCAGCTTCCGGACGCCCGCCTTGACCAGCGCGATGCGTTCCTCAAGCGGGCGGGCCGCCCATTCGTGCTGTGCCGCGCGGGCGCGCGCCGCCGCAGCCTCGGCATCGACCGCGCTGAGCGACTGGCGCTCGGCATAGACGCGCCCGTCCACGGGCGAGATGCATTGGATGATCTTGCTCATCTGATCCTTCCTTCGGGCCGTCCGGGCCCACAAGAGACGCCCTCAGGCGCGTTCAAAGCCACGCGCGCGGTCCCAGTTGGTGACGACGCGGTTGGTTTCCGAAATTTCCCAGCTTGCGGCATGGTGATAATGCGCGATGACATCCTCGCCGAAGGCGTGCAAGAGCATCTCGCTGCGGCGCATGGCCTCTGCGGCCTCGCCAAGGGTGGCGGGGATCGCCGCGGCGCCTTCGGCGTGATAGATGTCGCCCTTGACCGGGGCGCCCAGCTCCAGCCCCTTCTCGATCCCGGCAAGGCCCGCGGCCAGAAGCGCCGCGCAAGCCATGTAGGGGTTCAGATCCGCGCCGCCGATCCGGCATTCGACACGCACGGCCTTGGTATCCTCGCCGCAGACGCGGAAACCGGCGGTGCGGTTGTCAAGGCTCCAGACCGCCTTGGTGGGGGCGAACATGCCCACGCAGAAACGCTTGTAGCTGTTCACATAGGGCGCAAGAAAGGCCGTGATTTCAGAGGCATGCGCAAGCTGCCCGGCAAGGAAGTGACGCATCACCGACGACATGCCATGGGGTTCGGCCGCGTCGTGGAACACGTTGCGGCCCTCGCGCCAGAGCGACTGGTGCACATGGCTCGACGATCCGGCGCGGCGGTGGTCGTATTTCGCCATGAAGGTGACGGATGCGCCGTGCTGCTGCGCGATTTCCTTCACGCCCTGCTTGATGATGCAATGCATGTCGGCGGTATCGAGGGCGTCGGAATATTTGGCGTTCACCTCTTCCTGCCCGGCATCGGCCTCGCCCTTGGAGCATTCGATCGGAATTCCCGCATCCCACAGGTCATTGCGGATCGCGCGCATGATCGGTTCATCCCGCGCAGTGCCGAAAAGCGAATAATCCACGTTGTATCGGGCGATGGGCGTGGGGTCCGGATAGCCATTATCGAACAATTCGGGGAAGCTTTCCTCGAACAGGTAGAATTCCAGCTCGGTCGCCATCATCGGCTCGAACCCCATCGCGCGGGCGCGTTCCACCTGCCGCTTGAGCACCGAGCGCGGGGCGTGCGGCACCAGTTCGTGGCTGTGGTGGTCGAGCACGTCGCACATCACCATCGCCGTGCCCTCAAGCCAGGGCAGGCGGCGCAGCGTGGCCAGGTCGGGCTTCATGACATAATCGCCATAGCCCGCCGCCCACGAGGTGGCGCGATAGCCCTCGACGGTGTTCATCTCCATGTCGGTGGCCAGAAGATAGTTGCAGCAATGCGTCTCTTCCCAGGCGCTGTCGATGAAGTGGCGGGCATGGAAGCGCTTGCCCTGCATGCGGCCCTGCATGTCGACGATACAGGCGATCACGGTGTCGATCTCGCCGGCTTTGACGCTGGACTTGAGCTGATCGAAGGTCAGGTTCGCGGGCATTTCGTGCTGTCCTTTGCAAGGGGATGCCCCCGCAACTGCCGGGATGCGGGGGAGGGGGCGTCATTCCGGCGCCGGGGGCGCGCGGCATCCGGTCCGCGCGCCCCCGGCCGTGTGGCCTCAGGTATAGCGATAGGGCCGGCCGGCCTTCACCATCGTTTCGTTATAGCGCTTGATGATGTCGACGACCTTGGCCTTGACCTCGGATTCCGCCGCGATCTCGTCCCAGAAGACCTTGGCGGCCTCTTCGACCTGCGCCCATTCGGCATCGGGGATCGTGGTCAGCTGCATGTCCGCGCCTTCGACGCGCAGCTTCGCCTCGCCCGCCCAATACCAGTGCTGGCGATAATAGTGCGACTGCTCGAAGCAGACCTTGAGCAGTTCCTGAAGATGCTGCGGCACCGCGTTCCAGCGTTCCATATTGGCGAAGAAATGGCCGATCCACGCGCCCGAGATGTTGTTGGTCAGGAAGTAGGGGGCCACTTTCGACCAGCCGACGGTGTAATCCTCGGTGATGCCCGACCAGGCGATGCCGTCAAGCTCGCCCGTCTGCATCGCAACCTCGACATCCTCCCACGGGACGGTCACGGGAACCACGCCGAACTGCGCAAGGAAGCGCCCGGCGGTGGGGAAGGTGAAGACGCGCTTGCCCTGAAGGTCGGCCAAGGTGTTGACGGGCTCTTTCATGGCGAAGTGGCACGGATCCCACGAACCGGCCGAGATGTGCTTCACCCCGACCTTGGCGTATTCCTCGTCCCAGATCTCGTTCAGGCCCCATTCGTGAAACAGCGCCGGCACGTCGAGCGAATAGCGCAGCGCCATCGGGAAATAGCCGCCGAACACCGTCACCTCGGTCGGCGAGGCCATCGAGTCGTCGTCCGACTGCACCGCGTCGATCGTGCCCGACTGCATGGCGCGGAACAGCTCGGATGTGGGCACAAGCTGGTCGGCATAAAACAGCTCGATCTCCATCTGGCCGTTGGCGATGGTGTTGAACGCGTCGATCGCGGGTTTGGCGACATGCTCGGCCAGGGCGGGGCCGGCATAGGTCTGCATGCGCCATTTGATCGTTTCCTGCGCGCGCGCCGGTGCGGCCAGCGTCGCGGCCCCGGCCGCAAGCGCGCCCGATGTCATGAACTTCCGTCTGGTGGTGGTCATCGGTATCTCTCCTTGTTGGTGGTCCGGTCCCCATTCGGGGTTATGATTGTCATCCAAGCACCGCTTGCGGCAGCCACAGCGCGATCTGCGGGAACATCATCACCAGGATCAGCGTCAGCACCATCACCCCGACGAAGGGAAAGACAGAGCGGTAGATGACCGGCAGCGTGAAATCGTCGGGCGCCATCGCGCGCATCAGGAACAGGTTGTAGCCGAAGGGTGGCGTGAGGTAGGCGATCTGGCAAGTGATCGTGTAAAGCACGCCATACCAGATCAGGTCGAAGCCAAGCGCCTTGGCCAGCCCCACATAGACCGGCGCTACGATGACCAGCATCGCGGTATCGTCGAGGAACATCCCCATCACAAGGAAGCTCAACTGCATCAGGATCAGCACCTGCCAGGGGCCAAGGCCAAGATCCTTGAGAAAGAAGTTCTCGATCGCGCGGCCCGCGCCCAGCCCGTCGAAGACCGCCCCGAAGGACAGCGCGGCGGTGATGATCAGCATGAACATCACCGTGATCGCCAGGGTGTTGCGCGTCGCGGTCTCGAAGACCTTGCGGGTGAAGCGGCGCTTGACGGCGGCCGCCAGAACCGCCGAGACCGCGCCGATCACCGAGGCCTCGGTCAGGCTGGCCCAGCCGTTGAGGAAGGGGATCATCATCGCGGCAAAGATGAAAAGCGGCAGCAATCCCGCGCGCAGCAGTCGCAGCTTTTCCGGCCAGCTTATCCCGGCGCGCTCCTCGGGGGGCATCGGCGGGGCAAGGTCGGGGTTCAGGCGGCAGCGGATCCAGATATAGGCTACGAAAAGCGTGGCCATCACCATGCCCGGCACAAGCCCCGCCAGCCACAGGTTCGATACCGGCTGGCGCGCGATCAGCGAAAACAGCACCATCACCACCGAGGGCGGGATCAGGATCCCGAGGCTAGATCCCGCCTGGATCACGCCCGAGATCATCAGCTTGTCATAGCCGCGCCGCACCAGCTCGGGCAGGGCGATCGTCGCGCCGATGGCCATGCCCGCAACCGAAAGCCCGTTCATCACCGAGATCAGCACCATGAGCATGATCGTCCCGATCGCAAGCCCGCCCGGCATCGGCCCGAACCAGACATGGAACATGCGATAGAGATCCTCGGCCAGGCGGCTCTCGCTCATGACATAGCCCATGAAGATGAACATCGGCAGGGTCAGAAGCGGGGTCCATTTCATCAGCTTCATGACGGCGGCAAACCCCATGTCCGACCCGCCCGGCCCCCAAAGCGCGATGGCCGCCACGACCGCGACAAAGCCGATCGCGCCGAACACCCGCTGCCCCGTGATCATCATCAGAAGCATCGTCGAGAACATCAGGATGGCGATGATTTCGTGCTCCATCAGATCTCTTCCCCGCGGATAACCGCAATGTCGCGGATCAGATGAACGGTGGCCTGCAACAGCATGAGCAGGAAGCTGAAGGTGATGATCACCTTGATCGGCCAGAGCGGCGGGCGCCATGCGGTGGGGTTCCGCTCTCCGGTTTGGAAGGCATAGACGGTGGAGTCGAAAGCGCCCCACAGCATCACCCCGATGTAGAACATCAGGCAGAAGACGGTGAAGACATCCCAGATCGCCTGGCCGCGCGTGTTCAGCCGCGAATAAAGCAGATCCATCCGCACGTTCGAGCCGAGCTGAAGCGAATAGGGCGCGCCCAGCATGTAATAGGCCACCAGCGTGAACTGCGCCATCTCAAGCGTCCAGAGCGCCGGCACACGCCCGATCTTCGTGATCGAGGACCACAGCATGATCCCCATGATGACGAACAGAAGATACATCGCTACGCGCCCGATTCGGTAATTCACCGCCTCGACCGCGCGGACATAGGTTCTCAGCCACTTCGGCATCACGCGGCCTCCATCCGGCTCAGGGCGCCATTCAGCACCGCGGCAAGGGTGTCGGCCATCGCGTCCTGTGCCTCGGGCGTGGCGATCAGGTCATTGCGCAGCTCCAGCATGACATTGGCCAGCCCCATGGGCGTGGCCTGAAGCGCAAGCGTGTGGGTCACGCCATCGGCGGCGGAATAGGGCTCGTTCAGGCGCACGTCGAGGGTCGTGCGTGCGACGGCCTCGTGCAAGACGGCGCGGGCCAGACCGGCATCGGCATCGTGGATCACGCCCAGCTCGACCGCGCGCGGCGCGCCGTGAAACACCGGGGTAAAGCTGTGAACGGTCACCAGAACGGGGTGCTGCCCGCGTGCCAGGCGCAGCGCGATCTCGGCGCGCAAGCGGGCATGAAAGGGCAGGTAGATCGCCTCGGTCCGGGCGGCGCGTTCGGCGGGCGAAAGGGCGCGGTTTCCTGGGATGTCGTGGATCTCGCTGCGCGCGGCCATGGCACCGGGGGCATGGGGCGGGCGATTGAGATCGTAGATCAGCCGCGACAGCCCCGCCGCGACCAGCGTCGCATCAAGCTTTTGCGACAGCGCCCGCGCCAGCCCGAGCGCGCCGGGATCCCAGGCGATATGCGCCCGCTGCTGCGCCGCATCAAGGCCAAGCGTCCCCCAGGGCGGGGGAAAGGCATTCGCGGCATGCTCGCACACGATCAGGAACGGCCCCCGTCCTGCGGGGCGCTCCACCGTCACGGCACTTTGCTGGATCGTCCGATCCGTCATGCTTCCCTGTCGATTCTTTGTTCTGATTGGCTTCAGCGTCCAACGGCACCCGGATTCTGTCAAGATCATTTCAAGAATCGTTTTTCTGTTACAAAATGTTCTTGGCGACTCGCTCAGCGCAGGCAGGATGACACCTTGGCAAATACCATCAGCACGATCGAAGAACGCCTGCGCGGCGCCATCGAGGGGATGACCCGCGCGGAACGGCAACTGGCGACACATCTGCTGCGCCACTATCCGGTGGCGGCGCTTGGCTCGGTGACGGCGCTTGCGCGGGCGGCCGACGTTTCCTCGCCCACGGTGGTGCGGCTGGTCCAGAAATTGGGCTTCAAGGGCTATCCCGATTTCCAGTCGGGCATCCGCGCAGAGGTGGAAGAACGGCTGATCTCTCCGCTGGCCAAGCACGACCGATGGGCAGGAGGCGTGCCCGATACCCATATCCTCAACCGCTTTGCCGATGCGGTGTTGGGCAATCTCCAGGCCACGCTTTCACAGATCGACCATGCCGAATTCGACGCCGCGGCGCAGCTGATGGCCGATCCCGCGCGCCGGGTCTTTGCGACGGGCGGACGGATCACCCACGCGATGGCGGATTATTTCGTGACCCATATGAAGGTCATCCGCCCCGATGTCAGCCTGATTTCGGAAATGTCGAACGCTTGGCCCCCGGCGATGATCGAGATGCGCCCGGGCGACGTGCTGCTGGCCTTCGACATCCGCCGCTACGAAAACAACGTGCTGCAACTGGTCGAGATGGCCTCGGAACAGGGCGCCGAGGTCATCCTGATCACCGATCCCTGGGTCAGTCCCGCCGCGGCCCATGCGCGCTACCGCTTCTCGGCCCAGATCGAGGTGCCCTCGGCCTGGGATTCGACCGTGGCGATCCAGGTGCTGATCGAAACCCTCATGGCCGCGGTGCAAAGCCTGACCTGGGAAGAGACCGCGCAAAGGATGAAACGCCTGGAAGAACTTTATGCGCGCGCGCGCTTTTTCCGCCGCACGAAATAGGGGGCTGTCCGCCCCCTCCGGGCCTGCGGCCCGTTCACCCCCGAGGATACTTCTGCTCTGAAGATGCGCATGTTTCTTCAGAGTCCAAATATCCCCGCCGGAGGCTTCCACACGCTGCCAGATGCGCCCTGGGCCGGGGGTCAGTCCCCGATGACCAGAAGATCGGCGGCGTTCAGGCCGAGCGTGACCTTTTCTCCGACCTTCGGCGGGCTGACATGCGAGATGTTGAACGTGTCGAAAGCCAGGCTTTGACCGCCCAGATCGGCCCGGATGCGGATGACGGACCCGAGGAAGTCGACCTCGGTGATGGTGCCTGCAAGGGATGTATCCCGCCCCGCGGCGCCGAGGGTGATCATCTCGGGGCGGGCGGCAAGGGTGATGCGTCCCGCGGGCAGGGGGCGGCCGAGCCGCGCCTCGCCGCCGGGCAGGCGGACATGGCCGGTCTTCGGGTCGAGAACGTCGGCCTCAAGCGTGTTCAGCGTGCCCACGAAGCCTGCGACGAAGCGGGTGGCGGGTTTGTTGTAGATGTCGAACGGGGTGCCGACCTGATCGGCGATACCCTGATGCATCACCACGACGCGGTCGGACATCGAAAGCGCCTCTTCCTGGTCGTGGGTGACGAAGATCGTGGTGATGCCGAGCTTGCGCTGGATCGCGCGGATCTCGTTGCGCAGGCTCAGGCGGATCTTGGCGTCGAGGGCCGAGAGAGGTTCGTCCAGCAGCAGGACCTGCGGGCTGGGGGCAAGCGCGCGGGCAAGGGCCACGCGCTGTTGCTGGCCGCCCGACAGCTGAAACGGATAGCGGCTGCCCAGATCGGCAAGGCCGATCAGGGACAGCATCTCGGCCACGCGTGCGTCGATCACGTTGCGGGGGGTGCCCTTCACCTTCAACCCGAAGCCCACATTCTGCGCCACGGTCAGGTTGGGAAACAGCGCGTAGGCCTGAAACACCATGCCGATGCTGCGCTGGTTGGGGCGCAGCCGCACCACGTCCTGCCCGTCGATGCCGATGCGGCCCGAGCTTGGCTGCTCGAACCCGGCCACCATCCGCAGCACCGTCGTCTTGCCGCAGCCGGAGGGGCCCAGAAGCGACACGAACTCCCCTTTTTCGACGTTGAGATTGAAATCTTTGACCACCTTGTTCGGGCCGAAGGACTTTTCCAGATGTTCGATCGTCAGGAAGGACATGTCAGCGTGCCGCCTTGGTATGTTTGGAGAACCGGGTGACCAGTTGGATCAGACCCATGCAGGCCCAGGTGATGATGAAGGCGATGACGGCAAGCGCGAAGGGCTCGTAGGCCTTGTTCGCGCCCATCAGTTGCAGATAGGGCCCGAAGGCGGGGCGGTTCAGCAGGGCCGCCATGGTGAACTCACCCATCACGATGGCGAAGGTGACGAAAGCGCCCGAGAGGACCGCGACCAGCACGTTGGGCATGATGACGCGCGCAAGGATGGTGATCCAGCCCGCGCCAAGCGATTGCGCGGCCTCGGTCAGGGTGGCCACGTCGATCGTGCGCAGCCCGGTATCGACGGCGCGATACATGTAGGGCAGCGACAGCGTGGCGTAGCCCAGCATCAGCAGAAGGTTGGTGCCGAAGGTCGAACCCGTCAGCGGCAGCCAGCTTGAGGTGTTGTAAAGCCGGATATAGCCGAACACGACCACGATGGCGGGGATCACCAGCGGCAGCAGGGTGATGAACTCGACATAGGGGCGCAGATGCGGCATGCGCAGCCGCACCCAGAAGGCCGTGGGCACCACCAGAAGCACGCCGAAGACGATGGTCAGAAGCGCCATGACGACCGAATAGCCGAAGGTCTGGCGGAATTGCGGATCGGCGATGACCTTGCGATAGGCGTCCAGCGAATAGACCCCGCGGCGCATCGAGAGCGAGAATTCCGCCATGCCGATCAGCGGCAGCACGAAATAGGTGATCCCGAGCAGGAGAATCAGGGCGGCAAGGAAGCGTTTCATTTCAGCCACCTCTCCGAGCGCATCCTGAGCACGATATAGATGACGTTGGCGATGCCCGTCACAAGGATCATGCCGAAGGCCATGGCATAGCCGAGGTTGGGATTGCCCAGCACGTCGCCCCGTATCTGCGCGAACAGCATGATCGGCACGATATTGAGCGACGATCCCGTCAGCGCGATCGCGGTGGCCACCGCCCCGAAGGCATTGGCGAAAAGCAGCGCGAACGTGCCAAGGATCGAGGGGAACAGGATCGGCAGCGCCACCATGCGCCAGTATTGCACCCCGGTCGCACCAAGGACGCTTGCGGCCTCGCGCCATTCGCGTTTCAGGCCGTCAAGCGCGGGGGTGATGATCAGGATCATCAGCGGGATCTGGAAGAACAGGTAGGTGATCGTCAGGCCCCAGAAGCTCAGGATGTTGAAGCCGAGCGCCCGCAGGTTGATGCCGAATTCCGTGCGCAGCCAGACCGTGATCAGGCCAAGCGGGCCGAGCGTCGCCAGAAAGGCGAAGGCCAGCGGCACGCCCGCAAAGTTCGAGGCCACGCCCGAGAATGTCAGAAGCGGGCTGCGGATCCAGCCCGGCAATCCGCCCAGGACCACCGCCGCCGCCATCAGGAACCCCACGAGGCAGCCCAGAAGCGCCGAGGCGAAGGAAATCTTGATCGAGATCCAGTAGGAGGACAGGATCGAGGGTGTGAACAGCCCGAAGATGTTGTCGAGGGTGAAGCTGCCGTCCTGGCTCTGGAAGGCGCCGATGACGATCTTCAGGGTGGGGGCGAACAGGAAAAGCCCGACGAAAAGTGCGAAGGGCAGGATGCCAAGCCACGTCAGCGGCAGGCGCCGCCCTGCGCGCGGCCGGGCTTCGGTCGGGGCTGTCATGGGGTCTTGTCCGTCCTGTCGGTGTTTATCGTTATGGGCCCGCCCCGGTGTTGCCGGGACGGGCGGTTCTGGACGTTCGCGTTACTGGACGTTGGCGCCCACGACGGCATCCCAGCCGCCGGTGACGGCGCTCTTGTTGGCGTCCTGTTCGTCCAGCGTCGGGAAGTAGGCGGCCTCGTAGTTCTCGGCCGGGGGCAGGGCGTCCATCAGATCCTGCGGGATCTTGCCGGCGGCGGCCATCGCGTTGAAGCGGGCAGGGTGGCAATAGCCCTTCAGCCAGAGGTTCTGGCCCTCGTCCGAATAGAGGTATTCCATCCACAGCTTGGCCGCGTTCGGATGCGGCGCATGGGCCGAGATGCCCTGCACATAGACGCCCGCCAGAACGCCCGACTTGGGCACGACCACGTCAACCGGCGGGTTGCCGGCCAGATCGTCGCGCCAGGTCAGGGCGTTATAGTCCCATGCCAGAACGATCGGCGTGGCGCCCTGCGCCAGCGTGCCCGCCTTGCCGATGACCGGGACGAAGTTGCCCGCCTTGTTCATCTCGGCGAAATAGGCAAGGCCCTTCTCGCCCGATTCCTGCCCGGCAGCGCCACCTGCGGCCATACCGGCGGCCAGAACCCCCAGGATGGCCTGGTTCGAGGCGCGCGGATCGCCCGCAAGCGCCACCTGACCGGCATATTCGGGCTTGAGAAGGTCGGCCCAGTCGGTGGGCGTGTTCTCGACCAGATCCTTGTTCACCATGAAGGACAGCACGCCGTAATAGTCGCCATACCAGAAGCCGTCGGCATCCTTGATGCTGTCAGGGATCTCGTCCCAGGTGGCGACCTTGTAGGGTTGCAGCAGCCCCTCGTCCTTGGCTTGCGGGCCGAAGGACAGGCCCACGTCGATGACATCGGGCGCCTGCGGGCCGGTATTGCCGATATTGGCGCGGATCGCCTCAAGCTCATCGGCCGAGCCCGCATCGGGGTTCAGCTCATTGACCGAGATTTCGGGATATTTCGCCTTGAAGCCTTCGATAACGCCGCCGTAGTTGCACCAGCTATGCGGCAGCGCGATGGTGGTTAGCATGCCTTCGGCCTTGGCGGCGGCTTCGAGTTCGGCCAGATCCTGCGCCTGCACCAGCGCGGTCGTGGCAAAAAGCGCGGCGGCGCCGGCAAGCCAGGTCATCGGTTTCATCATCATTCGGACAGTCTCCCCGTTACGGATGTCAGGGCCCGGAATGGGCACATGACGGCATTAGGCGCGTTCTGTGACAGTCTTGCGACGCGGCGCCCTTGGCCCCGAGAGATTTGCCGCGAATCGAACGACTTGCAACAAAACTGTTACGCGGACGTTACGCAAACTTGGGTTCTCTCGGCCGTTCCGGAGGTGCGGATTTAACATTTTTTGCTTCTATATCAATGTTCTAGGGTGAGTTTTCGCACCCCGGACGGGCGCCGCGGCGGCGCGCCCGATCCGGCGCCCGCCGCCCTTTTCCGGGGGCCGCGCATCGGGCAAAACGCTTCCCATCGGCGCGCGGGCAGGGTAGCGATAGGCAAAACAGGAGGTGCCCGTGAAACTGCTGCGCTATGGCCCCAAGGGGCAAGAGAAACCCGGCCTTCTGGATGCCGACGGCCATGTGCGGGATCTGTCGGCGCGGGTGCCCGACATCGCCGGGGCGGTGCTTGATCCCGGCATGCTGGAGCGGCTTTCCCATATCGCGCCCGAAAGCCTGCCTCTTGTGGAAGGGGTGCCGCAGCGGGATCTGCGGCTGGGGCCCTGCGTGGGCGGCGTCGGCAAGTTCATCGGAATCGGGCTGAACTATGCCGACCACGCCGCCGAGACTGGCATGCCGGTCCCGGCCGAGCCGGTGGTCTTCAACAAGTGGGTCTCGGCGATTTCGGGGCCCGATGATGATGTGGAGCTGCCGCGCGGCTCGGTCAAGACCGACTGGGAGGTGGAGCTGGGCGTCGTGATCGGCCGCGGTGGCAAGTATATCTCGCGCGAGGCGGCGCTCGATCATGTCGCGGGGTATTGCGTCGTCAACGACGTGTCCGAGCGCGAATTCCAGGCCGAGCGCGGCGGCACATGGGACAAGGGCAAGGGCTGCGACAGCTTCGGCCCGATCGGCCCCTGGCTGGTGACGAAGGACGAAGTGCCCAATCCGCAGGCCCTGGCGCTGTGGCTTTCGGTCGATGACGAGATGCGCCAGAACGGCAACACCGCGACCATGGTCTTCCCGGTCGACGAGATCGTGTCCTATCTCAGCCGCTTCATGTCCCTGCGGCCCGGCGACGTGATCGCCACGGGCACGCCGCCAGGCGTGGGAATGGGCATGAAACCGCCTGTATTCCTTCGTGAGGGGCAGGTCATCCGTCTTGGAATCGCGGGCCTGGGAAGCCAGACACAGACGGTTGTGCAGGGCTGATCCGCCGCGCTTGCGCGAATGGCTGGACAGGTCCGTGGTGGATCGGGATAGTGCACCACCTTGCCCGACTCGGAGTATGCAATGACGATCCTTTCCCGCCTTGCCGCCGCGGCCCTTGGCCTGACGCTGGCGCTGCCCGTCTCTGCGCAGGAGGTGACGCTGCGCCTGCACCAGTTCCTGCCCGAACAAAGCTTCGTTCCCGCGCAGATCCTGACGCCGTGGATCGCGCGCATCGAGGCGGAATCGGGCGGCCGGATCAGGATCGAGCATTACCCCTCTATGCAACTGGGCGGAAAGCCGTCGGATCTGGTGGATCAGGCGGTGGATGGCGTGGTCGACATCATCTGGACCCTGCCCGGATACACGCCCGGCCGCTTCCCGCGCACCGAGGTGTTCGAGCTTCCCTTCATGGTGCGCGATGCCGAGGCCGCCTCGCGCGCCTATTGGGAACTGGCCGAGGCCGAGATGATGGACACCGATTTTCGGGATCTTCACCTGCTGGGCACATGGGTGCATGGCCGCGGCGTGATCCATTCCGCGCGGCCGGTCGAAAAGCTTGAGGATATGGTCGGGCTGAAGCTGCGGGCGCCTTCGCGCGTGACGACGCGGCTTCTGGAGGCCCTGGGCGCCACGGCGGTGGGCATGCCGGTTCCGGCGGTTCCCGAACAGCTTTCCAAGGGGGTGATCGACGGGGCGCTCTTGCCGTGGGAGGTGTCGGCCTCGTTGCGGGTTGGTGAGCTGGTGAAGAACCACACCGAGTTTCCCGAGCGCGGGATCTATGTCGCAACCTTCATCCTTGCGATGAACAAGGACGCCTATGCGGCGCTTTCGCCCGACCTTCAGGCGGTGATCGACGCGGCATCGGGGGCCGGCTTCTCGGCCGAGGCGGGGCGGCTGCAACAGGGCGAGGATGTGCCCTCGCGCAAGACGGCCGAGGATCTGGGCAACGCCATTGTCGTGCTGTCGCCCGAAGAGGCCGCCCGCTGGGAAGCCGCCGCCGCGCCCGTGACCCAGGCCTGGATCGCCGAGATGGAGGCGCAGGGCATCGACGGCCAGGCGCTTTACGATGCCGCGCGCGCAGCGATCGAGAAGAATGAAACCCCCTGAGATCGGCCGGGCGCTGGACGGTCTGGCGCTTGGGCTGGCCCTGGCCGGCGGCGCGGTTCTCGTGCTGCTGGTGGGGCTGGTCTGCATCAGCGCGGCGGGCAATGCGGTGCTGAACATCGCCCGCGCGGACTGGCTTGCCGGGCTTGCGCCCGCCCTGTCGCAAAGGGTGATCGGCAGCGGGGTGGGGCCGCTCAAGGCCGGGTATGAGCTGATCGAGATCGGGCTGGCCGTTGCGGTCTTTGCCTTCCTGCCCTGGGCGGGGAGGCGCGGCGCCCATGCCGTCGTCGATATCGCCACGGCGCGGTTGCCCCTACGGGCGCGCCGTGCGCTGGACCGGATCTGGCTTGCGCTGCTTGCGCTGGTCCTTGCGCTGGTTGCATGGCGGATGGGCAGCGGCCTTCTGGGCAAGCTGCGGGCGGGGGATACCACCTTCCTTCTGGGGATTCCCTTGTGGTGGGCCTATGCGGCCTGCCTGCCCTCGGCCTGGGTTGCGGCGGCCTGCGCGGCCTGGGGCGCGCTGCGGGGCAGGGCGGAATGAGCGCGCTCGAGATCGGGTATCTGTCCTTTCCGGTCCTGCTTGGGCTGATCCTTGCGCGCGCGCCGATCGGGCTTGCGATGTTTGTGTGCGGCGCGGTCGGGCTGTGGCTGGTCAGCGGATCGCCGGTCATGCTTCTGGCGAAGCTGAAGAACGAGGCCTTCTCGACCTTCGCCAACCACTCGCTGTCGGTGGTGCCGCTGTTCCTGCTGATGGGGCATTTCGCAACGCAGGGCGGGATGAGCGCGGCGCTGTTCCGCGCCGCCGATGCGCTGATCGGGCACCGCAAGGGGGGGCTTGCGATGGCGGCAGTGGGGGCCTGTGCGGGGTTCGGGGCGATCTGCGGTTCGTCGCTGGCCACGGCCGCCACGATGGGCCGCGTGGCCCTGCCCGAGATGCGCCGCGCAGGCTATGAGGGGGGGCTGTCTACCGCGACGCTGGCGGCGGGCGGCACGCTTGGCATCCTGATCCCGCCCTCGGTGGTGCTGGTGATCTACGCCATCCTGACCGAGCAGAACATCGCCCGGCTGTTCCTTGCGGCGCTGGTGCCGGGGCTTCTGGCGGCGGGGGGCTACATGCTGGCCATCGCGCTTTATGTGCGCGCCCATCCCGGCGCGGCGGGCCTGCGCCCAAGGCCGGGCTGGGGCGAACGCTGGCGCGCGATCCGCGGGGTGTGGCAGGTGATCGTGGTGTTCGCGCTGGTCGTGGGCGGGATCTACGGGGGGATCTTCTCGCCGACCGAGGGGGCGGCGGTGGGGGCCGCGGCCACGGGGCTGATGGCCTGGGCCGGCGGGATGCGCGGCAAGGGGTTCCGCGCCGCGATCCTTGCCACGGCCGAGACCACGGGCATGATCTTCTTCATCCTGCTTGGCGCGGCCTTCTACAACGCCTTCCTGGCCTATGCGCGGGTACCGCAGGACCTGTCGGGGATGATCGCGGCCTCGGGGCTTGGCCCCATTGTCGTGCTGGCGCTGGTGCTGGCCTTCTATCTTGTTCTGGGCTGTTTCATGGACAGCCTGTCGATGATCCTTCTGACCGTTCCGGTCTTCTTCCCCGTGATCTCGGCGCTGGATTTCGGCATGTCGCCCGAGGATACGGCGATCTGGTTCGGGGTTCTGGTCCTGATCGTGGTCGAGGTCGGGCTGATAACGCCGCCGGTGGGCATGAACCTGTTCGTGATCAACGGGGTCGACCGCGAAACGCCGATCGGGGCGACCTGGCGCGCGGTTCTGTGGTTCGTGGCCTCGGATATCCTGCGGGTGGCGCTGCTGGTCGCCTTTCCGGGGATCGTGCTGTTTCTGCTTTAGCGGCGCAGCAGCAGCTCCCACGCGGCATAAAGGCTGGCGGCGCCAAAAAGGGCCGCCCAGCCGGGATTGCCCGTATAAAGCTCGACCCCCGCCCAAAGGCCGGGGGCGGCCACGACAAGCCAGCGGCGCCACCGTTGCGCAAAGAACGGATCGTCACGATCGAGAAGCTTCATCCCCATCCCCCCGGAACACGCCCCCACCCCCCGCAAGGATGCGTGCCTTTTGCTTCGACTTGTGCCACGATGGTGACGAGAGGAGAACCGAACCATGCCAGAAATCAACAAGGATTTCAAAGGTCAAACCGTCATTTGCACCTTCGAGATGACACCTGCCACCGCGACCGAGCTGATGGAGGCGTTGCAGGATGCCTATGAGAACTGCATCCGCCATCAGCCGGGCTTTCTGGGGGCAGGCCTGCACATGAACGACGCGCAGACCCGCATCGCCAACTACTCCAAATGGGAGAACCGCTCGGATTATCAGGCCATGTTGCGCACCCCCGAGATGCGCGAGCGCAACCGCCATATCGCCACGCTCTGCCGCGGGTTCGAGCCGGTGATGTATGAGGTGATGGGCGAATTCTGAGGCAAAGCGCTCCAGGCATGGGGCGTTTGCGCGAAGGGGCGTGCAATTCCCATGCATCCGTGCAATGCTGCGTTGCGGCATTCGCTGCGGGACGAGGATGGCATGGCGGGAAAGATCATATCGGTTGCACAGCAGAAGGGCGGTGCGGGCAAGACCACCATCGCGGCCAATCTTGCGGTGGCGCTGTCGCGCGCGGGCTATTCGGTCGCGCTTCTCGATACCGATCCGCAGGGCTCGCTCGGGCGCTGGTTCATGACCCGGCTTGAAGCGCGCGGCGCGGCGGGGTTCGAATTCTCGACCTCATCCGCATGGGGCGTGACCTACGAATGCGACAAGCTGAAAAAGCTGCATGATTTCGTGATCATAGACACACCGCCCAAGGTCGACAGCGACCTGCGCCCCGCGCTGCGCGAGGCGGATGTGATCCTGGTGCCGGTGGCGGCCTCGCATGTCGACCTGTGGGCGACCGAGGGGGTGCTGGACATGGCCCGGCGGCTTGGCAAGCGGCCGGTTGTCGTGCTTAACCGCACCAAGCCCCGGACGCGCCTTGGCGACGAAGTGAAACGCGCCGCGTCCGAGCTTGAGGCGCAACTGGCCGAATCGCAGCTGGCCCATCGCGTGGCCTATGCCGAGACGCTCGGGCTTGGCCTCGGCGTTCAAGAGGCCGCGCGGCGTGGCCCTGCGGCGGCCGAAATCCAGAGCCTCGTGGACGAAATCATCGCCATGGCATGAGGGCAGGGAACCTGACGGCATCCGCGGACGTTGGCCCCGCAGAACCGAAACAGGAGACCCGACCATGAACCGCCTGACCTTCCTTGTTCCCGTGCTTGCGCTTTTTGCCCTTGCCGCCTGCGAAACCATGCAAGGCGCCGGGCGCGACCTTGAAGCCGCAGGCGAGGCGATCAGCGACGAGGCCGCGGAAACGCAAGCCGAGATGTAAGCCGCGCCCGGTCAGTGGCGCCGGCGCTTCACGCCGCCGCGCTGCCCCGGACGCCCGGCGGTCGACCGCCCCTTGGCCTTCACGGCGGCCTCCGCGGCCTCTTCGACCGCCGCTTGGCGTGCCAGCGGATCGTCGGAAATCGCCAGGTCCACGGCTTCGAGGCGCTTGACCTCGTCGCGCAGCCGTGCGGCCTCTTCGAATTCGAGGTTTTCGGCCGCCTTGCGCATCGCGGCGCGCAACCCGTCCAGATGCGCCTCGAGATTGGCGCCATGCATTTTCCCGACCTTGGCGGTCACGCGCGACATGTCCGTGTCGCCCTGCCACAGGCCGGCCAGCACATCCTCGACATTCTTGCGGATCGTCTGAGGCGTGATGCCATGCGCCGTGTTGTAGGCGACCTGCTTCTCGCGCCGCCGGTTGGTTTCGCCAAGGGCGCGCTCCATGCTGCCGGTGATGCGGTCGGCATACATGATGACGCGGCCATCGGCATTGCGCGCGGCGCGGCCGATGGTCTGGATCAGCGAGGTTTCCGAGCGCAGGAACCCCTCTTTATCCGCGTCCAGAATGGCCACCAGCCCGCATTCGGGAATATCCAGCCCCTCGCGCAGCAGGTTGATGCCCACCAGTACGTCGAAGGCGCCAAGCCGCAGGTCGCGCAGGATCTCGATCCGTTCGATCGTGTCGATGTCGCTGTGCATGTATCGCACGCGGATGCCCTGTTCGTGCAGGTATTCGGTCAGATCCTCGGCCATGCGCTTGGTCAGCGTGGTGACCAGAACCCTCAGGCCGTTTGCCGCGACCTTGCGGATCTCGTCCAGAAGATCGTCCACCTGGGTCTCGACGGGGCGGATCTCGACCTCGGGGTCAAGAAGGCCGGTGGGGCGGATCACCTGTTCGGCGAAGACGCCGCCGGTCTGCTCCATCTCCCAGGCGGCGGGGGTGGCCGAGACAAAGACGGATTGCGGGCGCATCGCATCCCATTCCTCGAATTTCAAGGGTCGGTTGTCCATGCAGGAGGGCAGCCGGAAGCCGTGCTCGGCCAGCGTGAACTTGCGCCGGTAGTCGCCGCGATACATGCCGCCGATCTGCGGCACGGTGACGTGGGATTCGTCGGCGAAGACGATGGCAGTGTCGGGGATGAATTCGAACAGCGTGGGCGGCGGCTCGCCGGGGGCGCGGCCGGTCAGGTAGCGCGAATAATTCTCGATCCCGTTGCACACGCCGGTGGCCTCCAGCATCTCGAGGTCGAAATTGGTGCGCTGTTCCAGCCGCTGCGCTTCCAGAAGCTTGCCTTCGTCATTCAGTTGCCTGAGCCGTTGCGCCAGCTCCACCCGGATGCCCTTGGTCGCCTGTTGCAGCGTCGGGCGGGGGGTGACGTAGTGGCTGTTGGCATAGATGCGGATCTGCTCGAAACTGTCGGTCTTCTGGCCCGTCAGGGGATCGAATTCGGTAATCGCCTCCAGCTCTTCGCCGAAGAAGGAAAAGCGCCACGCGCGGTCTTCGAGGTGCGCGGGCCACAGGTCCACCGTATCGCCCTTGACCCGGAAGGCGCCGCGCTGGAAGGCGGCGTCCAGCCGCTTGTATTGCTGCGCCACCAGCTCTGACAGGAACTTGCGCTGTTCGTAAAGTCCCCCCACCGTCAGATCCTGCGTCATCGCCGAATAGGTCTCGACGCTGCCGATGCCGTAGATGCACGACACCGAGGCCACGATGATCACGTCATCGCGTTCCAGAAGCGCCCGCGTGGCCGAGTGGCGCATGCGGTCGATCTGTTCGTTGATCTGGGATTCCTTCTCGATATAGGTGTCCGAGCGCGGCACATAGGCCTCGGGCTGGTAATAGTCGTAATAGCTTACGAAATATTCCACCGCGTTGTCGGGGAAGAAGCCCTTGAATTCGCCGTATAATTGCGCGGCAAGCGTCTTGTTCGGGGCCAGGATGATCGCGGGGCGCTGCGTTTCCTCGATGACCTTGGCCATGGTGAAGGTCTTGCCCGTGCCGGTCGCGCCCAGCAGGACCTGGTTGCGCTCGCCGGTCATGACGCCCTCGGTCAGTTCGGCAATCGCGGTGGGCTGGTCGCCCGCGGGGGCGAAGTCGGTCCTCATCACGAAGCGGCGCCCGCCCTCAAGCTTGGGCCGCGTCAGGACTTCGGGGCGCGGCGTCGGGGCATTGGCATTGTTGTGGGGCATCGGTCCTCTCCGCAGAGCCCTAGATTTGATCCGTTTTCGTTCTCTTTCAAGGGGCTCGGGGCGGATGTGAACGAAAGGTTAAGATATGCTGAGAGTTTTATGTTTTATATCATGGCGCTGAGGGTTTTCCGGATTGCGACTGCCCAGGGTTGTTCCTAACTTGTTCCGGCAAGCAGCATAGCGGCTGCCGGCGGGCGCACCACCCCACCCCACGCTCCCCATGCCGGCCGGCAGCCCGGCTGCTGTTTGCAGGGCTGTTTCCTTTGAAGGGCTTGCGCTTTTGTGACGATCTTCTAATAAAAGGCGACCCATATGGAAGAGGTGAGCCATGCGCGCGCGTATCTACCAACCGGCCCGTAACGCGATGCAATCGGGGCAGGCAAAGACCAGGCTGTGGTATCTGGACTACATGCCCGCCGACGCGCGCGAGATCGACCCGCTGATGGGCTGGACCAGCTCGGGCGACACGCAGGCGCAGGTGCGGCTGAAATTCGACAGCCGCGAGGCCGCCGAGGCCTATGCACGCGAAATGGGCCTGGACTACACCGTGACCGAGCCGCACAAGCGCGCGCCCAATGTGCGCCCACGCGGCTATGGCGACAATTTCGCCTCTGACAGACGCAACGTCTGGACGCATTGAAATCGGTTCGGGATCGCGCCCGCGGCGCGCCAGGCAGGGCCAGCATGATCGTCATCGCGCGTGAGCATCCGGTTCAGGAAGATCTGTCGCTGCTGCATCGGCGTCATACCGAGGCGATGCATGCCGACACTCCGCCCGAATCGATCCACATGCTGCCCGCCGATGCGCTTGCGGCACCCGGTATCGCGTTCTTCGTGATGCGCGAGGATGGCCAGCCTCTTGGTATGGGGGCGATCAAGCGTATTGACGATGGCCATGCCGAGATCAAGTCCATGCATATCCTGCTTGAGGCGCGCGGGCGCGGTCTGGCCTGGACGATGGTGGAGCATCTTCTGACCGAGGCGCGCGCAGCAGGCTATGCGCGCATCAGTCTGGAAACGGGGGCGCAGCCGTCGTTTACCGCCGCGCGCGCTTTGTATCTGCGGGCAGGGTTCGAGGAATGTGGCCCGTTCGAGGGCTATGGCCCCGATCCCAACAGCGTTTTTATGACGCTTGTCCTTTGAAGCCCTTGCGCACGCGCCGGGTGTGCCGCAAAACAACGGCTACTGGCCCCGTAGCTCAACTGGATAGAGCAGCCGACTTCTAATCGGCAGGTTGAGGGTTCGATTCCTTCCGGGGTCGCCAGTTCCCCGCGCGGCGTGTCGCATCCCCCCTTTCGACGATCCGCCCATTGTATCGGTATCAATCCTCCCCCTTTCGCAACGCGGCTGTCTGGCTTTAGAACGGGCGGGTGCGCAGGTGCCAGGAGGCGGGAATGCGGGTCTTCATCAACGGGTTCGGCCGGATCGGACGTTCGGTTCTGCGGGCATGGGCGTTGCGGCCTGAATGCTGGCCGGGGCTTGAGGTCGCGGGCGTCAACGATGTGGCCGCGCCCGAGATGTGTGCCTATCTGTTCCAGTATGACAGTGTCTTCGGCCCCTTTCCCGGTCAGGTCGCGCTTGAGGGCGGGGCGCTGGTGGTGAACGGACGGCGCGTTCCCCTGACCCGCAGCGGCGATCTTTCGGATCTGGACCTTTCGGGCGTCGATCTGGTCATGGAATGCACCGGGCGTGCCAACGGGATGGCGGTCGCGCGGCGGGGCCTGGATGCCGGGGCGGGGCGGGTGCTGATCTCGGGCCCGTCCGCAGCGGCCGAGTTCACCGTCGTCCTTGGGGCGAACGAGGCGGGGCTTGGCGCGCAGCGGATCGTCTCGAACGCGTCCTGCACGACGAATGCGCTTGCGCCGCTTGCGCGCCTGATCCACGAGCGTTGGGGCATCGTCACCGGCTCGATGACCACGATCCATTGCTATACCGGCAGCCAGCCCACGGTGGATGCGCCGGCCGCGGAATATGCGCGCTCGCGTGCCGCGGCGCTGTCGATGGTGCCCACCACGACCAGCGCGCAGCGTCTGCTGGATCAGGTCTTGCCGCAGATCGCGGGGCGGATCGAGGGCTCGGCCGTGCGGGTGCCGACGGCCAGCGTCTCGGCCGTCGATCTTGCGGTGATGACCAAGCACCTGCCCGACGTGGCCGAGGTCAATGCCGCCTTCCGCATGGCGGGCGGCGTGATCGGCAGGACCGACATGCCCCTGGTCTCGACCGATCTGCGCGCGCGTCCCGAAAGCATCGTCATGGCCTGTCCGGAAACCCGGCTGACGCGGGGCGGCATGCTGCGCGTCTTTGGCTGGTATGACAATGAATGGGGCTTTTCGAACCGCATGCTCGATATCGCCTGCCGCATGGGCTGAGGCTTCGGGCAAAGAAAAACCCCGCCCGGGAAGGGGCGGGGTTCACAAGCGTTCCGGAGCGGCCGCGTTATTCGCGGTTGCCAAGGAATTGCAGCAGGAACATGAACATGTTCAGGAAGTCCAGATAGAGCTGAAGCGCGCCGAGGATGGCGGCCTTGCCAAGGAAGTCCTGATCCGTCTGGGCCAGTTGCAGGTAGGTGTTCTTGATGTTCTGCGTGTCATAGGCGGTCAGGCCCGCAAAGATCAGCACGCCGATCACCGAGATTGCAAAGGCCATCGCCGACGAGGCCAGGAAGATGTTCACGATCGAGGCGACGATCAGCCCGATCAGGCCCATCATCAGGAACGCGCCCATCGCCGAAAGGTCGCGCTTGGTGGTGTAGCCGTAAAGCGACAGCCCCGCGAAGGCGATGGCGGTCACAAGGAAGGTTTGCGCGATCGAGACGCCGGTATAGGCCGCGAAGATGAAGCTGATCGACAGGCCCATGAGCGCGGCATAGCCGAAGAAGACCAGCTGCGCGGTGGCGGCGGACATGCGGTGCAGCATCGCGCCGAAGGCGAAAACGACCGCGAGGGGGGCGAACATCACCACCCATTTCAGGCCCGAACCCCAAATTGCGGTCAGAAGCTGTTCGTTGTTGCCCACGAAGTAGGCCACGGCGCCCGTGACCAGCATGCCGATGGACATCAACCCATAGACTTTATTCATATGCGCGCGCAGGCCCTCGTCGATCTGCGCAGCGCGCGAACCGGCCTGAGCGGTGCGCATAGTGTTATAGTCAGCCATCGAACTCTCCAGTCTTGATCTCCCTCGCGGCGGCGTGCGCCACGTTACCGCAAGATATTGGATGACCGGGCGTGAATTTCAAGCGCTGTTACCTGCGGTTGCGATGACTTTTCCGCGGGCGTGGCGGGGTTTTTCGTCTTCAGCCGATGGTGACGACCACTTTCCCCGTCACGCGCCGGCTTCGCAGCAGTTCCAGCGCCTTCTCGGCATCGTCCAGTGGAAGCGTCGCGCCGATATGCGGACGCAGGCCGCCTTGCACATACCAGTCGAAAAGCCGGTGCATCGAGCCGGTCAGCACAGAGGGGTCAAGCGTGAGGTAACCGCCCCAGTAAAGGCCATGCACCTCCAGGTTCTTCACCAGAAGATGGTTGAGCGGAATCTCGGGCGTGCTGCCCGAGGCGAAGCCGATCACCAGGAACCGTCCGCCGGGCCGCAGGGCGCGCGCGGCGGCCGTGCCTGCGGCCCCCCCGACCGCATCGTAGACGACATCCGCGCCGCCAAGCGCGCGCAGCGCGCCACGCAGATCCTCCGTGTCGCTGTCCACCGTTTCGTCCGCGCCGGCCGCGCGCGCGATGCGCAGCTTGTCCGCGCCGCGGGCGCAGGCGATGACCTGCGCGCCCATCCGCTTGCCGATCTCGACCGCGGTCAGCCCCACGCCGCCCGCCGCGCCCAGAACCACCAGCGTCTCTTTGGGCCGCAGGCGCGCGCGATGCTCCAGTGCGACATGCGAGGTGCCATAGGCGATTTGGAAGGCGGCGGCATCGGCAAAGCTCATGGCATCGGGCAGGGGGGTTGCGCGCGCGGCGTCGAAATTGCCGACCTCGGCCAGGCCCCCCTGCCCGGAATACACCGCGACCCGCGCACCGGGGGCGAATTGCGTGACCTTCGCGCCCACCGCCTCGACCGTGCCGGCCAGTTCCAGCCCCAATGTGAAGGGCGCGCGCGGGGTGTCCTGATATTTGCCCTCGATCATCAGCAGATCCGCGAAGTTGAGCCCGCAGGCCGCGATCTTCACGCGCAGTTCGTGCGGGGCGGGCGGGGGTAGCTCGATCTCGGTCAGGCAGGGGGCCGCGCCGGGCGATGCGATGTGAAATGCGCGCATTCGGTTCACCTTGTTTTGTGGGCAGCGGGGGGGGCCGCGTTGCGAAAGTTCTAGCTTCCGTACCGTATTGACGCCAGAGTGGGTTTCGCACCGGGTAGGTGCACGGTGCGGAGACGGCCGCGCTCTTACCTTTGGGCAATTGCAGAGTGCATTGCATTTTACAAAACACGCTTAGGGCGATTCTTTCGAAAACATGCCCCAAGGACTGCTTTTAGGCAGGTGTCCGACGAAAAAAGCTGTGTTTTGCGGGGTTTGATGGCTTCCCGTCCTGTATTTTTAGACAGGTTACCCCCTTTTCGCGCAGCTTCCGCGCGTTTCGCGTGCTAGCTTCACCCCGACAACGTGTCTTGGGAGTAACGAATGAAACATCCTGTTGATGTCCATGTCGGCAAGCGTATCCGCCACCGCCGTTGGATGATTGGAATGACCCAGCAGCAGTTGGCCGACAAAGTCGGGATCAAATTCCAGCAGATTCAGAAATACGAGACCGGGATGAACCGGGTTTCGGCATCCCGGCTTTGGGACATTTCCGAGGCGCTCGAGGTTCAGATCTCGTTCTTCTTCGAGGGTCTGGCCCAGCAGGACATTGCGAAATCCGAGGTTGCCGGCGATATTCTGGCGGACAAGGAAGCGCTTGCGCTGGTTCGTTCCTACTATGCCATTCCCGAGGCGCAGCGCCGGCGCCTGTTCGAACTGGCAAAGGTGTTGTCCGACGCCGCTTGACTGACGGATTGACCGCGGGCTTGACCGTTGCGCGGGGGGCGGATACCGCTCTCCTTGCAACCCCGCGAGGACGAAATGACCCTTTCCCACATCCATGCCCTAAGCGCGGCCGAAATGGCCGAACTGCATGATGTTGCCGCAGCACTTGCCGATGTCGCCCGTATCGAGACGTTGCGCCATTTCCGTGCCGAGGGCCTTGAGGCCGAGAACAAGGAAAGCGCGCGCTTCGACCCCGTGACGGTGGCCGATCGTGCGGCCGAACAGGCGATGCGGGCGCTGCTGGCGGAACGCCGCCCGCAGGACGCAATCCTTGGCGAAGAGTTTGGCGCAGTCGCCGGGTCCAGCGGGCTAACCTGGGTGCTCGATCCGATCGACGGAACCCGCAGCTATCTGGCCGGCACGCCGACATGGGGGGTGCTGATCGCGCTTTCGGAGGCGGGGGGGCCGGTCTTGGGGATCATCGACCAGCCCTATATCGGCGAGCGGTTCACCGGCGGTCTGGGCCGGGCCGAGGTTTCCGGCCCGCTTGGACAAAAGACGCTGCGCACGCGCCCCGCCCGGCCCCTGTCCGAGGCTATCCTTTTTACGACATTTCCCGAAGTCGGCACCCCGGAAGAGGGCGCGGCTTTCGCGCGGCTGTCCCGTCAGGTCAAGCTGACGCGCTACGGAACCGATTGCTACGCCTATGCGCTGATCGCGGCCGGGCAGATCGACCTGGTGGTCGAGGCCGGCCTGCAACCCTATGACGTGCAGGCCCCCATCGCGGTGATCGAGGCCGCGGGCGGCAAGGTGACCGACTGGCAGGGCAATCCCGCGCATGACGGAGGGCGCCTTCTGGCGGCCGCCAACCCGGAAATCCACGCCGCCGCCCTGGCCGTTCTGAACGCCTGAGCGGGGCGCGAAGGCGGGCGGTCATTCCCCGCGCGGGAAACGCTGGTTTTCCTCCAGCACGTTCAGATCCATGTGGTTGCGCATGTAACGCTCGGACGCGCGTTGCAGGGGCTGGTAGTCCCACGGGAAATAGGCCCCGTTGCGCAGCGCCTCATAGACCACCCACCGCCGCGCCTGGCTTTCGCGCACCGCCGCGTCGAAACCGGCCAGATCCCATCGCGCGCGGGCCAGGCTGGTCATGTGAGCGAGCGTCCCGGCATGTGCGGGATCGGCCGCAAGGTTCGCCCGCTCGTCAGGGTCGTTTTCCAGATCGTGCAGCATCGGCGGGTCGGCCTCGCACAGGGTCAGCTTGAAGCGCCCGTCGCGCAGGCATACCAGCGGCGCGATCGAGCCCTCGGCGGCATATTCCATCGGCACCGGGCCGCGCCCGCCCCGGCCAGTCGCCAGGTCCGCCAGATCCTCGCCATCGGTCCAGCGCGCAAGCGAGGCGATATCCAGCCCCGCCAGCCCCGCCAGCGTGGGCACCACATCGAGCGTCGAGACCGGGGCGTCGATGCGCGCGGGCGTCCAGCCCGGTGCCGCGACCATCAGCGGAACCCGTGCCGAGCCCTCGAAGAAGTTCATCTTGAACCACAGCCCGCGTTCGCCCAGCATGTCGCCATGGTCCGAGACGAACAGGACGATCGTGTTGTCCTCCATCCGGCCGCGTTCCAGAACGTCAAGGATTTCCCCTATCTTTTCATCGACATAAGAGATGTTGGCGAAATACCCCCGGCGCGCTCGGCGGATATGGTCGGGGGTGATGTCGAAGGCGCGGAAATCGCAGGCCTCCATCAGGCGCCGCGAATGGGGGTCCATCTGCTCGAAGGGGATCGGCGGCAGGTCCGGGTCCAGCGCCGGGCAATCCTCATACAGATCCCAGAACCGGCGGCGCGCGACGTAGGGATCATGCGGATGGGTGAAGCTGACCGTCAGGCACCACGGCCGGTCATCAAGCCGGCGCGACAGGTCATGAAGCTTGCGCGTGGCGTGATAGGCAACCTCGTCATCATATTCCATCTGGTTGGTGATCTCGGCCACGCCCGCGCCGGTGACGGAACCGAGGTTGTGATACCACCAGTCGATGCGCTCTCCGGGTTTGGTGTAATCCGGCGTCCAGCCGAAATCGGCCGGGTAGATGTCGGTCGTCAGCCGCTCCTCGAAGCCGTGCAGCTGGTCGGGGCCGACGAAATGCATCTTGCCCGACAGCGCCGTGTGATAGCCCGCGCGGCGCAGGTGATGGGCATAGGTCGGGATGTCCGAGGCGAATTCGGCCGCGTTGTCATAGACCCGCGTGCGCGAGGGCAGCTGCCCCGACATGAACGAGGCACGCGCCGGCGCGCAAAGCGGGCTTGCAGTATAGGTATTGGCAAAGCGCACCGAACGCGCGGCCAGTGCCGCAAGGTTGGGCGCATGCAGGAAGGGGGCCGGACCGTCGGGGAACAGCGTGCCGTTGAACTGGTCCACCATCAGGATCAGGATATTGGGGCGGGTCATCGTCGGTCCGGTCCTTCGTTCGTTTCGGTATCGGATCAGAGGCCGAGCGCGGCCCTGACCGCGGCCTCTCCGGGCTGGCCGTCAAGGGTGGTGACCCCGTCAAGCCAGGGGGTCAGCACCTCGGGATGCGCCTGAAGCCAGTCGGCCGCGGCCTCGGCCGCGTCGGTGCCCCCGAGGATCGCGCCCATCAGCTCGTTCTCCATGTCGATGCCGAAGGTCATCTGCGTGAACAGCTTCGCCGCGTTCGGGCAGGCCGCGGGCCAGCCCTTGCGCGCCAGCGTATGGACCTGCGCCCCGCCGTAATCGGGGCCGAAATAGGCGTCGCCCCCGGAAAGATAGCTGATCGGGAATTCGGTGTTCATCGGATGCGGCGCCCAGGCGAGGAAGACGATGCCTTCGCCCGCGTCCTGCGCACGTTTCACCTGCGCAAGCATCGCCTGCTCGCCGGATTCGACGAGGCTCCAGTCCTTCAGGCCGAAATCGTCGGCGTCGATCATCTTCTGGATGTTGGCATTGGCCGGGGCGCCCGGCTCGATCCCGTAGATCTTGTGATCGAAGGCCTCGCCATGCGTGGCCAGATCGGCGAAATCCTTGACGCCTTGCGTGGCCATGTCCTCCAGAACGGCAAGCGTGAATTTTGCACCCGAAAGGTTCTGGTTAAGCACTTCGATCGCGTCGGCGGCGTTCAGATCGTCGATGAAATGCTGCTGCGCGGGCATCCAGTTGCCAAGGAAAACGTCGATATCGCCCGTCTTCATCGACTCATAGCCGATCGGCACCGACAGCGTCTTGACCTCGGGCGTGTAGCCAAGCGCCTGAGTGACGACGGTGGCGACGCCATCGGTGGCGGTGATGTCCGTCCAGCCCGGATCGGACAGCCGGATCACCTTGCAATCGGCCCCGTCCGCCCATGCCGCGCCAGTGGCGGCGGAAAGAAGTGCTGCGGTCAGAACCCCGCGTGAAAGGAGATTTCTGTTCATGTGCGTTCCCTGTCGGTTATATTGATGTCTTATGAAGAAGCCAGCGGAAGTGCTTTTGTAGTGGGGTTCTCTTCATGGAAAACATAAATAACATTTATACCTGATGCGCCGCGTCGATCTTGGATGGATCCGCATATTCGTAGAGGCGGCGCGGGCGGGCAGCCTGTCGGAGGCCGCCAAACGGCTGAACCTCACGCAGCCGGCGGTCAGTTACCAGATCCGTCGGGCCGAGGCCGAGCTGGGTGTGCCGTTGTTGCGCCGCCTGCATCGCGGTGTTGAACTTACCGAAGCCGGCCGGCAGTTGCACGAGATACTGTCGCAAAGCGTAACAAAGATCGATGCACTGGCCCGGACATTTCAGGGCGCGCAGGGGCCGCGGGTTCTGAAGCTATACACCGATTACGCCTTTTCAGGGTTGTGGCTTATCCCGCGCATCCACCGCTTCCGCGAGCTTCATCCCGATATCGACCTGCAGGTGATCGCTACCCAGCATACCGCGCTGCGTGACCTGAAGCCCGACGATACGGCCGTCGTCTTCGGGGCCGCGGATGATTGTGCGATGCCCTGCGATCTTCTGCTGGCGGAATGTGTGGTGCCGGTCTGCACCCCGGCCTTTGCCAAGGAGCAGGGCGGCGATCTTCTGGGCCGCGCGCCGCTGATTCATCTGGACAGTCCGCTGGCGCCTTCGCCCTGGTTCACCTGGAGCGAATATCTGCACCGGCGGGGGCTTGATCCGAACTGGCGCGATCAGCGCGCAAGCCTGCATTTCAACACCTACTCCCTTGTCATCGAGGCAGTTCTGGCCGGTCAGGGCGTGGCCCTTGGCTGGCGGGGGCTGGTCGACGGTTTCCTTGCCCGGAAAATCCTGATCGAGGCGGGGCCGCCCCTGTATAATCCCGCGCGCGGTTACCTTATCGTCCAGCCCGGTCCCCAGAATGCAGCTTCCAACCTTCTGCGCGGGTTCCTGTTGGCGGAAGCCGGGGTCGGACAGCACCAGCCCCCGGACCAGGGCCCATAACGCCGTACTTTGTGGCAGTAAAACATGATGGCGGGCTTTCCCGCCCCGGATGCGAAAGCCGCGCGGGGCGTTGTTTCCGGGCGTCGGGCATGATTTAATTTTCCGGAGGTGGCATGAAACAAAGTCCGGGTTCGCGAACGGCGGAATCGGGGTCCATGGAGTTCGCCAGATTCTTCGGGGTGTTCTTCGCGGCTTAGATATGTTTGCACGGCTGCTTGCGGGCGCTTGGCGCGGGGCGCGCAAGGCCGCTGTTACTCTGCTGATCGTTATTTTGCTGGCAAGCAATGTGGCCTCGATCACTGTCGAATCCTACTGGCAGCTTCTTTCCAACGGGCTCGAGGCGATGATCGGGCTTTCCACGGTTTCCAGCCTTGTTCAGTCCGACAAGGCCAATCTTGAAAAACGATTGCGCTCCGAGCAGGCCAGGACCGCGCGCCTGAACCGGGCCGTTGAGACGAAAAACACGGCGTTGCGCAAATCTTCCGCCGATCTGAAAAAAGCGGCAGTTACGCTGCGCAAGCAAGAGCAAACACTTGCCAGGCAGGCCATGCAGATTGCCAAGGCAGAAAGCCAGTCAAAGCGCATCGGGCAAATAGCGGGTCGTGTTTCGACACGCACGGCAAAGGCGGCGCTGCTGAATACGGAGAGCATCGTTGCCCAGGCGGTGCCCGCCGCGGGGGTGGCCGTCTTCGTGGCCGTTACCGCCCTCGATGTGCGCTTCAGCTGCGAGACGATGAAGGACATGCGCGAGCTTGAGCTGCTGGCGAACCCCGCGGCGCCGTCTTCGGGTGAGGAAACACGCATCTGCGGCATGAAGGTTCCGGGTAAAGAGGATTTGTGGTCTCGGGCGGCAGAGGTCTCCGACTGGGCCGGAGAGGCGACGGAGAGTGCGGTTGAATTTGTTCGCAGGTATCCTCGCCGTCCATCCCCTGAACTCCCTCGACCCACACGGCATAGGGGACGATACCCACGATACGCCGACGGTATTTACACCGAACAGCCCGTCAAGCACACCCTACGCCTTTTCACTGAAGCGGTCGTTCGGCGACAGTACGGCATCAGAAAAATGGACTTGTAGCCGACCTCGGGGTGCAGCATGCTGTGATATTTTGGCTTGGTAAACGTCGGGTTGTCGTCGTGGGAAGGAGTGGCGGATCGGAGGGTCTGCCATGGAAACACCGGACTTACCTGCCCTTCGCGCGCTGTGCCGCGCTTGAAACAAAGGCGGGATTGCCGGTCAGAAGCGCCCGCCCAAGCTGAAGCATGTGTGTGCGATCAGAGCTCGGCTTGAGTTGGCCGAGAACCATCGCGATCTTGCGCTCTTCAACTTGGCCACCGACAGAAAACCGAGCGGCTGCGGCTGACAGCGCTGTGGCCGCCGAGTGATCCGATCCCGCGCGCCGCACGTAGATCGTCTTAGGGTGCGCGACAGCCGCGCTCGACGCTGGCTGGGGCCGGTCTCGCCCCCGTCCGCCGCACGGATGGAGAAACATGATGCTGGACCGTTCCATTTCCGCCCCCAAATCTCCTGGCGCCGCCGCCGAGGAAACCTTGGTGTCCGAGCGTATCCGCATGCGTCTGACCGAAAGCGGGCAGCGATTTAACGCCAACGACAACATTTCCGGTGCCCTGCGCGAGGGCGAACTCGAGGCGCTGCGTCTGGAGGTGGCGGAGCGGATGCAAGGCGTGCTCAGCGCGCTGGTGATCGACACGGCATCGGATCACAACACTACCGAGACCGCCAAGCGCGTTGCGCGCATGTTCGTGGATGAGGTCTTCGGCGGACGCTATCGCCCCGCGCCCGAATTGACGACCTTTCCCAACGTCTCGCACTTGAATGAGCTGATGATCGTCGGGCCGATCTCCGTGCGCAGCGCCTGTTCGCACCATCTCTGCCCGATCATGGGGCGGGTCTGGATCGGTGTGCTGCCGAACGCCGAGTCTGAGCTGATCGGTCTGTCGAAATATGCGCGCCTGACAGATTGGATCATGTCGCGCCCGCAAATTCAGGAGGAAGCCGTCGTCATGCTGGCCGACGAGCTTGAGGCTCGTATCCGCCCCGACGGTCTGGCCGTAGTGATGGAGGCCGACCACTTCTGCATGCATTGGCGGGGTGTCAAGGATGACCAGTCCGTAATGACGAATTCGGTGATGCGCGGTGCGTTCCAGACGAATTCGGATCTGCGGCGCGAGTTCCTGAGCCTGCGCCGCACCGCGCGCGACTGACCTGACCGCCGCGACGGAGACTCCCATGCTGAACCACGCCCTGCTGTACCTGATTACCGCCGCCTGCTTTCTCGTGACCGACATTGTTGGCATCAGGTTGTTGATCCGGCCTGTGTTCGAACGCCATGTCGGGCACCTTCTTGCCGATCCCATGCGGCTGGCACCTGCGGCGGTGTTCTATCTGGCCTATGTCGCGGGGATGATGTGGTTCGTCTCGATCCCGGCGCTGAAGGCGGGGGCGCCGTTGCAGGCGCTGTTCGGGGGAATGGTGCTGGGGCTTCTGTGCTACGGCACCTATGAGATGACGAATTACGCCACGCTCAGGGACTGGTCAGTGCAGCAGGTGGTGATCGACGGGCTTTGGGGAATCGCGCTGACGGGCTTTGCGGCCTGGGTGGGGGTAGCGGCGCTCAGCGGCAAGTTGGCCTGACGCGAACCTCAGACCAGCCTCCGCAACAGGTGCAAGGACAGCGAATAGGGCAGGAGGCGAAGCAGCTTGATCGCCCAAGTGAAACGGAGGGGAAAGTGGATCTCGAAGCGGTGCCGGGCCAAGCCGCGCAGAACCGCCTCGGCCGCCTGCTCGGGGGTAACGATCGCGGGCATTGCAAAGCGGTTCTTCGCGGTTAGACGGGTAGCGACGAAGCCGGGACATACAAGCCGCACATCCACCCGCGGCGCCAATTCGACCGCAAGGCTTTCGGCCAGATTGTTGATTGCCGCCTTGGTTGCGGAGTAGGGTTGCCCACCCGGCAGGCCAATATACCCCGCCACCGAACCGAAAAGCACGAGCTGTCCGCCATCGCGTAGCAGAGGCGGACAGTGCCGCGCTACCTCAAGCGTGCCCAGCAGATTGACCCGAACCATCGCCTCGACCCGTTCGGGATCCAGGTCGGCCAAGCGGCCCGGTTCATAGAGCGCGGCGGTGCAGACGATCGCATCGAAGGGTGCCCCGCTGTGCAGCATGTTGCAGGTCGCCGCGAGCGCGCCTGGCTGAGCAAGATCGAACGGCACGATATTGGCCCCGCCACACGTGGCCGACAACTGCGTCAGTGCCGCCCCGGCCCGCGCCGACAGCACGAGCTGAGCCCCGCGCGCCGCCCAGGCACGCGCGAGTGCCGCGCCGATACCGGCACTCGCCCCGATGATCCAGACCCGCGGTGCGACCGGCCCCATCCTCAGATCCGGAAGATCGGCTGCAACAGACGGGGCAACATCGCATGAAAGCGCAAGGGCGCGTCGGTCGCGGCAAGACAGATGCAGGGCTCGCCGGGGCCGGCGATGGGTTGGTGGTCGATGTCGTCATGTGCCGTCTCGACATCGCCGCGCCGGAACGCGCCTTCGCAATCGGCAAAGCTTCCCTGCAACACCAGCGTCAGCTCGAGCCCACCATGGCCATGCTCGGGCACTGCCTTGCCCGGCGGAATATAGAGCAAGCGCAACGATCCGCTGCGATCGGCCGACAGGATCTGCTGGCGGATGCCGCCGCCCAACATGCGCCAGCGTGGTGGGCGGCCCTTCAGTTCGGCCATGACAGGGGCAGGAAACACTCCAGACGCGCGCGGCGCGGCCGGCGGTGGCGGCGTATCGAGCGCAGCCATCATGCGCGCCCGTGCGCCGCTGCTGATCGCGGCAGTCCCGGCGGCGTTCAGCAGTGCGCCCCCCATCATGTCACACGCCTCATGCCGGGCGCGGCAGTCGTCGCACAGTGACAGATGCGCGGCCACCACCACCGAAAAGGCATGGGGCAGGGTGCCGCGGCGATAATCGTCGAGGAGGTCGTCAGAGATATGATGCTTGATGTCTGTCATGGGGCAATGCTCCTCAGTTCGTGTCTGAGGCGTTCGAGGCCGAGGCGGATGCGGGATTTGATGGTGCCGAGCGGCTGGCCCGTCATCTCGCTGATGCGGCTGTGGGGGATATCGTCGAAATAGGCCGCGCGCAGGGCTTCGGCCTGTTCAGGGGCAAGGCGGGAGAGGGCTGAGGTAAGGTGGCCGGCTTCCTGTTGCAAGGCGAGGATCTGGTCGGCATCCGGGTCGAGGCTGGGCAGATCGGGCATCTCTTCGGGTTGCGAGAGCGGCTTGCGGCGCGCTAGGTCGATCCGGCGGTTGCGCGCGATGCCATAGATCCAACCGGCGGCATCGGCACGGTGAGGGTCGAACTGAGCAGCCTTGTGCCAAACCGCCAGCATGACATCCTGCACCACATCCTCGGCGCTGCCATCGCGCAGGCCGCCGCGCAGCAGCATTGCCTTGAGGCGCGGGGCAAAGTGGTCGAACAGACGCCCGAAAGCTTCGCGATCGCGCCGATCGCGCACCGCGATCAAGTCTCGGCTGAGGTTGGACAGCTCTTTCGTCACCGGAACCTCCACCGCGATCAGCTCCTTTGATACGCCCTCATGCCCCGGCAGGGTCGGGGGCATCACCGAGGTATGAGTTTTGCTGCTGAGGGGCGCAATAACGGTTTCCATCTTCACCTTACGCGCCACCGAGCACAATGGATCATTTTATGCCGAAAATCTGCGGCAAAGTGATCCGGGGGCGATCTTGCCGCGTAGTGACAAGGCAACAACAAAAGAAGCCCCATGCCTTTTGACCTGACACAATGCGCCCCGCAACGTATCGCGATCATCGGAGGCGGTATTTCTGGCCTTTCGGCGGCCTGGCTTCTTGCCAGGCATCACCTGGTGACCCTTTTTGAGGCCGAACCCCGGCTGGGCGGTCATGCGCGCACGGTCATGGCCGGGCGGCGCGGTGACCAGCCTGTCGATACAGGTTTCATCGTTTTCAACTATGCCAATTACCCGCATCTGACCGGACTGTTCCGCGATCTCGACGTGCCAGTAATCCGCAGCGACATGAGCTTTGGCGTTTCGCTGGACGGCGGGCGACTGGAATATGCACTGCGATCCGTCAATTCGCTTTTCGGTCAGCGCCAGAACCTGATGGATCCGCGCTTTTACGGGATGATCCGCGATATCGTGCGGTTCAACGCCGGGGCCGAGGCGGCGGTAGCGGCGGCACCGGACCTGACGATCGGGGCGCTGATCTCGCGGATGGGCCTCGGCGCGCGGTTCCGCGATGCCTATCTCTTTCCCTTCTGCGGCGCGATCTGGTCGACACCGGATCGCGGAATCTCGGACTTCCCGGCGCAGGCCCTGGTTGGGTTCATGCGCAATCACGGCTTGCTTTCGAAGGGGCAGCACCATCAGTGGTGGACCGTCGCAGGCGGGTCGGTATCCTA
Organism: Rhodobacter maritimus; assembly: GCF_058747975.1. Classification (NCBI taxonomy): domain Bacteria; kingdom Pseudomonadati; phylum Pseudomonadota; class Alphaproteobacteria; order Rhodobacterales; genus Rhodobacter; species Rhodobacter maritimus. The sequence continues at coordinate 781,519 of NZ_CM179095.1, forward strand.
TGTATCGCGGCTTGAAGCGGCGCTGCTGCGAGCGGGAGTGCGCATGCGCAAAGGCGCGCCGGTGCGGTCGGTTCGCCGCGATGGAGCAGGCGTGCAGATCCGCGCCGAGGGGGACTCCGAGGAAGAGTTCGATCATGTGATCCTTGCCACCCATCCCGATCAGTCCCTGCGGATGCTCGATGATGCCGATTCAGAGGAACGGACGGCGCTCTCGGCGATCCGCTTTCAGCCCAACCGCACGGTGCTGCATGCCGATCCGCGGGTCATGCCGCGCCGCAGGCGGTGCTGGAGTTCCTGGGTCAGCCGTGGCGATACCGGGTCTGGGGCCGTCGATGTCAGCTATTGGATGAACCGCCTGCAAAGCATCCCCGAGGATGATCCGCTCTTTATCAGTCTGAACCCGAGCCAGCCGATCGACGAGCGGCTGATCTATGACGAGGTTTCGTTCCGTCACCCGGTCTTCGATCTGCCGGCCCTTGCGGCACAGGAGCGCATCGCCATGATGCAGGGTGCGCGCAACACCTGGTTTGCCGGGGCCTGGTTGCGCAACGGATTTCACGAGGACGGCTTTGCAAGCGCCTGGCGCGTGGCGCGGCGTCTGCCGTTGACCCGGGTGCCCTCATGACGCTGGCAGAGCGTCTGGCGCGGGGCGAGGTTCTGGCGCTCGGCGCCAGGATTACCCATGCCCGCCGCGGCGCACTGCGCCACAGCTTTCGCAGTCGGGCCGATCACGTGCTGCTGGCCCCGGAAGCGGCGCGGCCACCACGGGGGATGTCGCTCGACCGCTTCAACCTGCTGGCACTGCACCGACGCGATCATGGTGGAAAGCGTGGAGCAGGACAGGGAGCCGACTGGGCCTGGGCCGCCTTCGCGCAGGCGGGCCTTGCGCGCGATCCCGGCCGCGTTCTGGCCCTGCTGACGCAGCCGCGCTTTCTGGGATACTGGTTCAATCCCGTCAGTTTCTGGATGCTGATCGAGGGTGACTCCCTCTGCGCGGTCATTGCCGAGGTCAACAACACCTTCGGCCAACGCCACAGCTATCTGCTGGCGCAACCCGAATTCGCCCCGATCACCCCCGCCACCCGGCTGAGCGCGCGTAAGGTGTTCCATGTTTCGCCATTTCAGGACGTGGCGGGCGAGTATCGTTTTCGCTTCGACCTACGGCCTGACAGCCTCTCGATCCTGATTTCGCAGATCGACGGTAATGCCGGTGTTGATACAGCCATGAGCGGTCCGCTTGTTGCGTTGACAACCCGTGCCATCCTTGGCAGCGCGCTGCGTCGGCCAGGCGGTGCCCTTCGGGTCATCGCCCAGATCTACTGGCATGCGCTGCGCCTGAAACTGAAGGGTGCCGCCTATCGCCCGCTTCCGCCCCCCCCACATGAGGAGATCAGTCGATGACCATCGCATCCCGCGCGCTTCAGACCCGTTTCTTCTCGGCCCTCGAAGGCATCGGTGAGGGGCGACTGATCGTCACCACCCCGGACGGGGCGCGGCTGAACTTCGGCGCGCAGGGGCCTGAGGCCGAGGTGCGTATCCGCGACTGGCGCCTTCTGCGGCGGCTCGCGATGCGCGGAGATGTCGGACTGGCAGAGGGCTGGATCTCGGGCGATTGGCACAGCGATACGCTGGAGGGGGCGCTGTCGATTGCGATGTGCAATCGGGCAGACCTCGCGCAATGGTCGGAACCCACGCGGCTGCAGACCTGGTGGATGCGGTTGATCGACCGGTTCTTGCGCGCCAACAGCTTGCGCGGGTCATCGCGCAACATCCGTGCGCATTACGATGTGGGCAACGAATTCTATCAGCTCTGGCTGGATCCTGGCATGACCTATTCATCGGCGATCTTCGCCGCAGATGATGATCTGGAAAAGGCACAGACACGCAAGAACGAACGCATCCTGTCGCGGCTTGCCCCCGGAGAGCGCCTGCTGGAGATCGGCTGCGGCTGGGGCGGATTCGCCGAAGCCGCGTCAGAGCGCGGACATCGTGTCACCGGCATCACGCTTTCACCTTCGCAGAAGGGCTATGCCGATGCTCGTCTGGACGGGCGCGCCGAGATCCGACTGCAGGATTATCGCGCGGTGACGGGCTGCTTTGACAATCTGGTGTCGATCGAGATGGTCGAGGCCGTTGGCGAACGCTACTGGCCGACCTATTTCGCCATCCTCAAGGCGCGGATGGCCGAGGGCGGGCGGGCAGTATTGCAGACGATCACGGTGCCGGATGCCGAATTCTCGGTTTATCGACGGCGATCGGATTTCATCCGCCAGCATGTCTTTCCCGGCGGCATGTTGCCCTGTTCGGCCAGCATCTCGTATGCCGCGGGGCAGGCCGGGCTGCGGGTGCAGGACAGCTATGCCTTCGGTCAGGATTACGCCCGCACCTGCCGGATCTGGGCGCAGCGGATGATGGAGGCGCGCGCGCGGATCCATCGCCTGGGCTATGGCGAGGCGTTCCTGCGTAGCTGGCAATTCTATCTCGAGGGCTGCGCTGCTGCTTTCGCTACCGGGCGTTGCGACGTGGTTCAGGTCACACTTCGTCACGACGGATCATGAGCGCGCACTCCGAAAGGGAGCCGGAACCGGCAACCTGCAAAGGGCGTTTTACGCTTGTTCAACGGAGAGTGAAAATGAATGACCGTATCATACGGCTGGCGATCCTGATTTTGGCGGTGGGCTTTGCGGCCTCGCCAATCATCTCGAACGGGTTTGGCGGATTTTACCGAGAGAGCTTTCCCGTGCAGGTGGACCGTTGGCCCGCACAACCGGTGGGCTGGGCATTCTCCATCTGGGGGCTGATCTATCTGGCCTTGATTGCGACCGCCGCGATGGCAGTGCTGCGGCCAGCCGCCACGCCGGGTTGGAGCCGTGCCGCGCTTCCGCTGGGGCTCAGCCTGTTCATCGGCATGTTCTGGATCGAGGCGGCGATGCGCGCACCGGTTCTGGCGACAGTGATGATCCTGCCGATGGCGGCGGGTGCTGTCATGGCGATGCGGAGGCTGGGACCGGCGTGGCGTGAGCATGCGGCGGTCGGGCTTTATGCGGGCTGGCTGACAGCGGCCTCGGGGGTGGCAGTGTCGGTGGTGCTGACGGGCCATGGCGTGCTGCCGCCCCGGATCGCGGCCATCGCGCTGATCGGGGTGGTCCTTTTGGTTGCGGTGGCCGTCGCGGCAAACCGTCCGGCGATCTGGACCTACCGTGCCGGGGTGATCTGGGCGCTCGTCGGAGTGATCGTGGCCAATCTCGCTGCGCGGGACTGGCTTATTGCGGGCATTTGTGCGGCGGGGGTCATGATGGTGATGGTGGCGCATCGCCTGGTCCCGCTCGATACGAAGCGGGGCTGAGATGAATGCCCCCGGTCTTGTTACGCGAAAGGCCCCGGGCAATGCCCGGGGCCCCATGTCTGCCGTGACGCCCGGATCAGTTGGCAGGCGGAAGAATGACCGTGTCGATCACATGAATCACACCATTCGACGCCTCGATGTCGGCCGCCGTGATCTTGGCGCCGTTGATCGTGGCACCGCCTTCAAGCGAGATGGTTACCGGTGCACCTTGCACGGTGGCGGCGGTCATGCCCTCGGTCAGGTCGGTCGATTTCACGGCGCCGGGGACCACGTGATAGGTGAGGATGCCGACCAGCTGGTCCTTGTTTTCCGGTTTGAGAAGGGTCTCAACCGTGCCTTCGGGAAGCGCCGCAAAGGCGGCATCGGTCGGTGCGAAGACGGTGAACGGACCCTCGCCTTTCAGCGTGTCGACCAGCCCGGCCGCCTGCACCGCAGCCACCAGCGTCGTGAAATCGCCCGCGGCAACTGCGGTGTCGACGATGTCGGCCTTGTTTCCGTCGGCAAAGGCAGTCCCGGCAAGCATCAGCGTGGCGGTGGTCGTCAGCATCATTTTACGCAGCATCTGGAAACTCCTTTTTGTGGTCTGTCAATTTGGCTCAGGAGGCATCGTCGTGCCGTCCTTGGAAGGGTTACGGGCCGGAGCGCGGCGCGGATCACCCCTAGCGTCGCCGTCCGGGCCTATCCGGGCCAGTCTCACGCAGACGTGACCCAAACGCGTATCAGAGCGGCGACGCAAAGCGGTCCGATGATCGATGCGAGCGCCGGAGGTTCCTGGCGGCCAACGGAGGGACGGCGATGAGGGCGCTGGTTCTTGGGGCGAGCGGCGGGATCGGCGAAGCACTGTCGCTAGAGCTGCGCGCGCGGGGCGCCGAGGCGTTCGGCCTGTCGCGGCGGCACGATGGGTTTGACCTGACCGATGAGGCCAGCGTCGCGCAAGCTGCCGCGCGCCTTGAGGGAGGGTTTGATCTGATCGTGAATGCAACCGGCGCCTTGCAGATCGGCACGGATCGCCCGGAAAAGACGCTCAACGCGATCACCGCGCAAGCGATGGCGGCGCAATTTGCGCTGAATGCCACCGGGGTTGCATTGGCGTTGCGCTACTTCACGCCTGTGCTGCGCTGCTCGGGGCGGGCGGTCTTTGCCTCGCTGTCGGCGCGGGTCGGCTCGATCGGGGACAACCGGCTGGGGGGGTGGATCAGCTATCGCGCCGCCAAGGCGGCGCAAAACCAGATCATCCGCACCGCCGCGATCGAGATTGCGCGCAAGCGCCCCGAGGCCATCGTCGTGGCGCTGCATCCCGGCACTGTCGAGACCAGCCTGAGCGCCCCATACACCGCCAATCACCCAACGATTTTACCGCAGCACGCGGCACGGGCGCTGCTGGCGGTCATCGACCGTCTGACCCCTACCGAGACCGGCACCTTCTGGGACTGGAAGGGCCAACGGGTGGAGTGGTGAAGGCGCGGCGGAAATCGGACTTACCCGCCAAGATCTGCGCGATCTGCAAGCGCCCGTTCACCTGGCGGCGCAAATGGGCGCGGGACTGGGATCAGGTGCGCTATTGCTCGGAGCGATGTCGCGGAGCGCGCGGGGCTGCGGGCAAATCGCGCCCCGAACACGGGGCATAGGGCGGCGCGGCGTCAAGCGCGGCCAGATGTGCGGCCGCAGCGGTGCGCAGGGCCGATCGCTCGGCCTCGGGCTTGGCGTTCCACGCGCGCACCGGCAGCGACATGCGTGGATTACGGTCCCATCGGTCGGCATGGCGGGCGATGAAGTCCCAGTAGAGTGCATTCCACGGACAGGTCCGCGGTCCGGTCCGGGCCTTGGGGTCATAGGCGCAGCCTTGGCAGTAATCCGACATCCGGTTGATGTAATTGGCGCTGGCGGCATAGGGCTTGGTCGCCAGAAACCCGCCATCGGCACGCTGGGACATGCCCAGCGTATTGGGCAGCTCGACCCATTCATAGGCATCGACATAGACCCCGAGATACCAGCGATGCACCGCCGCCGGGTCCACACCGATCAGCAGCGCATAGGTGCCGGTCACCATCAGGCGCTGGATGTGATGGGCATAGCCGGTCTGGATCGTCTGGCCGATCACCTGCGCCAGACAGCGCATTTCGGTCCGTCCGGTCCAATAGAAGGCCGGCAGCGGGCGTTCCGCGCCAAGCGCGTTCTCGTCCACATATCCCGGCATCTTCAGCCAATAGACGCCGCGCACATATTCGCGCCAGCCGATGATCTGCCGGATGAAGCCTTCGACCGCAGCCAGTGGCGCGCGGCCGGCACGCCATTCGGCCTCGGCGCGGCGGCACAGGTCGAGCGGGTCGAGCAGCCCGAGGTTCAGATAGGGCGACAGGATCGAGTGATACATCCAAGGCCGATCCGCCAGCATCGCATCTTGATTGCGGCCAAACTCCGGCAAGGCCTCGCGCAGGAAGCGGTCGCGGGCGGCTGCTGCACCCTCGCGCCTGACCTGCCAACAAAACGGATCGAGCTGGCCGAAGCTGTCGGGGAACGCACGCGCCACCAGCGCCAGCACTTCGGCGGTGATTGCATCGCGCGCGCCCTGCGGCGGGGCGGGCAGGAACAAACTGTCCTGCGCCGGGGCGCGGTTCTCGGCGTCGAAGTTCCAGCGCCCGCCGGCGGGCTGATCGCCCTCCATCAGAAAGCCCGTCTGCCGCCGCATCAGGCGATAGAACGGCTCCATCACCAAGGTTTTGCGCCCCGCCGCCCAGCGGGCAAAGGCCTCGCGGCTGCACAGGAAGCGGTGATCTTCGCGGATCGTCACGGGTAGACCGAGCCGCTGCCTCCAGCCCTGCATCTCCTGCCACAGTCGCCATTCGCCCGGCGCCGTCACGATGATCTCATCGGGGGCGTGGCGGGCGATCGCATCTTCGACGGCCGCCGCGAGGTCGGGCAGGCCATCGTCCAGCCGGCGGTAGTCCACGCGCCAGCCGTCCGCGCGCAACTCTTGCGCGAAATGGCGCATCGCCGCAAAGACGAGCGCCAGTTTCTGCTTGTGATGATCGACATAGCGCGCCTCGGCCAGAACCTCGGCCATCAGCACGATGTCGCGCCCGGGATCGGCGCCGTCCAGCGCGGAGATGCCGGGCGAAAGCTGATCGCCCAATATCAGGATCAGGTTTCTGGTCACGAGCCGGGCAGAAGGGGGGCGAAAGCTCCGGTGATCGCGCCCGACTGCGGATTGGTCAGCGCCCCCCAGGTGCCGACCACCTGCCCCTCGCCATCCAGAAGCACCTTGTTGAAGTTCCAGCCGGGGGTGAAGCCCCGGGTTTCCGCGAGCCAGCGATAAAACGGATGCGCCTGTGGCCCCTTGACCGGCAGGATGTCGGTCATCGGCAGGGTGATGCCGAATTGCAAGGTGCAGAATTCCTTGACCTGTCTTGCGTCGTCGTATTCCTGCGCGAAGCTGTCGGAGGGCACCGCCAGAACTACAAGCCCGCGCGGCCCATGGGTTTCGTGCAGTGCCTGAAGATCCGCCAATTGTCCGCTGAAGCCGCACAGAGAGGCAGTGTTGACCACCAGCACTGGCCGGCCCCGCCAGTCGGCGGTGTCCAGTGTTCCGCCGTCGATTGAGGGGAAGCTGAAAGCGGGTGCGAGTTCGGCAGCGCGCGCGCGCGTCTGCGTCAGGCTCAGCAGACCAGCCGCGGCACTTAGCGAAAATTGACGTCTATTCATTGGTGCCCCCATTTTTTGACACTACGCGTGTTCGAGTGGATCGGATGACTCGCGGCGGAAAATTTGCGCGCATTCGGCGCGATCTCGGGCCAAGGCCTCGAAACGATGCGATCCTGCCCCAATGAAGTGGTCCGTCGTTATGCTAAGGAAAACGGAGGATCAGAATAGGAACGAAACGGCACAAACCCGGAGAAATTTTCACGAAACTGCGGCAGGTTGAGATGCTTGTCGGTCAAGAGATCAGGCGGATTGATACGATCCGCGAAGTGCCTATCATCGTGCAGTCCTACGACTGCTGGCGCAAGCAGTATGGCGGGATGGGAACCGACTGTTTGGGGGAACTCAAACGGCCGCAGAAGGGGCGCGAGCGCCCCAGGAATGCCGTCTCGGACTTGATGCCGGACAAGCTGATCCTGACGAAGGCAGCAAAGGGAAACTTCTATGCTCCGCTCGGCGCCGGCCCTTGGGCGGGACTTCTCTTTCGATACTCAACAGATGGGATGACTTGGTGACTCAATTGTGAGGTCTTGCTACTCTTGACGAGAACGGCGCACAATTTTGGTAGCTCAATGAGGCTTTGTGATTTCGTTCTCGGCATCTCGACTGTGGCATTCGTCTGCGCTCCCATCATGGGCCGGGCCGATGTGGCCGCCCCCTACTGGGTGCGCGACGCTCAGGTATCGCCGGACGGGAATACCATCGCCTTTACCTATCGCGGGCAGATATGGATCGTTCCGAGTGACGGCCGCGACGCCATCCCCCTGACCGAGCGCCAGTTCCGCAGCACGGCGCCGGTTTGGTCCCCCGACAGCCGCCGGATCGCCTTCGCCTCGGACCGCTTCAATATCTCCGATGTCTTCGTGATGCCCGTCGACGGTGGCGAGATCACGCGGTTGACCCATCACTCGGGCCTCGAGGCGCCGCTGGCCTTCTCTGCGGACGGCGATGAGGTGTTGTTCAGTGCCGCGCGGCTCGGCATGGTCGAGGCAGACTACCTAGACGGGCTCGGTCAGCCGATCGGCGTGCTGATGAAGGTGCCCGTGACCGGCGGGAGGGAAAGGATCATGCTGCCCCTGCCGATGCCCCAAGCCGACCTGAGCCCGGACGGTCGTAAATTGGCCTATGTCGATCGCAAAACGGTCGAGAACTTCTGGCGCAAGGGCGAGATCTCGGACAGCACTCCGGATATCTGGCTTTATGATTTCGAGAGCGGCAACCACGAGAAGCTGACAAGCTATCGCGGCGTCGACCGAAGCCCAGCCTTCGCACCGGATGGGCAGAGCCTTTACTGGACCACCGAGATGCCACAAGCGGGGGTCGAGGATATTGACGCCAAGCCGCAAACCTTCAACGTCTGGCGCATGCCGCTGGATGGCGGGCCGCCGGAACAAGTGACGACGCACGACACCCTGCCGGTGCGCTTCGCATCGGTCGCGGATGACGGCACGCTGGTCTACACTTGGGACACGCAGCTCTGGCGGCTGGATCCCGGCGCGCAAGAGCCGGTGCAGGTGCCGGTCAATATCCGTCAGGGCACGCTCTATACCGGCGAGGTCTTCAGCGATCTTGCGGGCCAGGTTTCCTAGGCAGTCGTGTCGCCCGACAGAGCCGAGATCGCGTTGGTCGCGCGCGGGGAGGTGTTCGTCGCCTCACCCGAAACAGGCGAGGTCCGCCGCATCACCGACACGCCGCAGGCGGAACATTCCGTGAGCTACGCCCCGGATGGCAGGCGGCTGCTCTATGCCGCCGAGCGCGACGGTGACTGGGATATCTACGAGACCGAACTGGGTGCCGACGACAAGGGCTTCATGACGGCGGTGACGTTGTCGGAACGGCGCGTGATAGACACGCAAAGCGACGCCCTGCAACCGGCCTATGCACCCGATGGTCGGCGCATTGCCTACCGGGACGACCGCAACGCGATCCGTATCTTCGACCTCGACACCGGGAGGAGCACCGAGATCCTCCCCGATAGTGCGAGCTACTTTTACAACGTCGATCAGTTCGATTTCGAATGGGCGCCGGACGGCCGCCACATCCTGACCACGACCGGCTTCATCTCGACCAATACCGAGATCGAGATGATCGAGACGATGGGCGCTCACCGCCGCCAAAACCTGAGTGACAGCGGTTTCGGTGACGACAAGGCTGGGTTCAGCCCGGATGGCAGCGTAGTCTTCTGGGCGAGCGACCGGTTTTCCCAGAGGAACCTGTCCTCCGAAGGCGCGATGGTCGACATCATGGCGACCTGGCTCACGGCGGACGGATATCTCGCCCGCGACCTGGGGGAGACGGCGACATCCGACGAGGCGGCAGTCCTGGATTTTGACGGCGTGCCATATCGCACCTCCCGCGTCACGGGCTCTCCTGTCCTGCCGGTTCTGATACGGATGACCGCCGATAACAGTGGGCTGCTGCTGGTCATTTTCCAGCCGGGCTCCGGCATGGTCGAGGCCGAACTGATCGACCTTGCCACGGGCAGGGCCAGACAGGTCTTTGCCAAGCCCGCAACCGGCATCGAACAGATCATCGCAGACAGGGAAGCCTCTACCGTCTACCTCGTCAAGGCCGGTGCCATCGAGACCGTTCAGGTTGCCAGCGGGGCTACATCCTCCGCGCCGTTTTCATTGAAGGCCGGCTTCGATCCGGTCGCCGAGATGCGCTACATCTTCGAGCACCATTGGCGTTTCGTGCAGTCGAAATTCTACGATCCGAACCTGCATGGCGTCGACTGGGCCGCGATGCGGGACGCCTATGCAAGATATCTGCCGCACATCACCCACTGGGAAGATTTCGTCACCCTGATGAACGAATTCCAGGGTGAGTTGAACGCTTCTCACATGACGGCGCGCTTCGTTCAGGAGAACCCGGGCTGGGACAGCACGGCGGAGATCGGGATCTACTATGATACGGCCCATGAAGGCGCGGGGGTGAAGGTCACCGCCGCGCTGCCGGGCGGTCCCGCGGCTCTGGCGGGCGATCCGCTCGACACGGGTGCCGTGATCCTTGCGGTTGACGGTGTGGAGATCGACCCGGGTCGTGACATCTACCCGCTTCTCAACCGCCAGGCCGGACGCAAGCTGCGCCTCACCGTTGCTCCGGCGGATGGTAGCGCCGTCCGTGAAGTCACCCTGCGCGCGGCCGCTCCCGGCAGTGACGGTGAGCTGGCTTACCTTGCCTGGGTCGAGCAGCGACGTGCCATGGTGCTAAAGCTGTCTAGCGGGCGGCTCGGCTATACCCATGTTCGCCACATGATGGACGATTCATACCGGCAGGTCTATTCCGACCTGATGGGGCGCGACCGTGACCGGGAAGGCGCCATCATCGACACACGTTTCAATCTGGGCGGCAACCTTCATGACCAGCTGAGCGCCTTCCTTACCGGCACCCGCCATTCGGGGCTGGTGACCCGGAATCGCGTGGACCTTGGGCCAACCCCATATCTCCGCTGGGCCAAGCCGAGCGCGCTTCTGATGAACAGCTGGAATTACTCGGACGCCTCGGTCTTCCCCTACTACTACATCCGTGAGGGTATCGGTCCTGCGGTCGGCGACCGCGTGCCGGGCACCGGGACGGCGGTGCTGCGCCCCGACCAGCTTGACACGCGGGTCGTCCTCGGGGTGCCGCAGCTGGGCTTCCGGACGATCGAGGGAGATTTCTTCGAGAACCGTGAGGTTGTCCCGGACGAGGTTGTCCATACGCCGCCGGATGCGATGCTGCGCGGTAGCGATCCCCAGCTCGAGGCGGCGGTGGCTGCGCTGTTGCGGGAACTGGGCGAATGACCCCCCAATTGACGGAGGACATGACGATGATGGCACGATCAATGCGCGAACTTGCTCTTGGCCTGATGGTGGCGCTTGCGGGGCCGGTCGCAGCCCAGAACACCAGCAGCGTCGAAGTGCGTTTCGCGCCAGGGAAGACGGGTGCGACCTATAAGGGCGAGATTACCGGTTACGCAGCGGTGGACTATTATCTTCAAGCCGGTGCCGGTCAGACCATGCAGGTCATGCTGAACACGTCCAACCTGTCGAACTACTTCAACGTCTGGGCTCCGGGAGCGGATGCCGCGATGTTTGTTGGCGCAAGCTCCGGTGACCATTTCTCCGGGCAACTGCCTGTGAGCGGGCGCTATCGCATCCAGGTGTTCCTGATGCGCAATGCCGCCCGCCGCGAGGAATCAGCGCGCTACAGTCTCGAGATCTCGATCACCGATGGCGCAGCCGTGCCCGCTGACGAATTCGCAGACGGCCTTTCAGGAGGTCCGGACTGGTACGTCGTCGGTGATCTACCTCCGCAGGACAGCCTGAACGTGCGGTCCGGGCCGGGGACCGGATACGATGTCGTAGGAACCGTGTCCAACGGCGCCGAGTTGCGCAACCTCGGATGCCGGCGTGCCGACAGCTCGCGCTGGTGCCAAATCGAAAATGCTGCAGGCAGCCTGCGCGGATGGGTAAATGGACGATACCTGCGTGAAGGCGCTGTCCCCGCCACTCCCGGCGGCGCTGCCGGGGCTCCGCCGGAAGTGGTGCGTCGGGATAGCGGAGAGTTCGAGATCCGTTTCGACACCGGCTGTACCCTTCTGTTTGCGCCTGTGGGCAGCTTGATCACCGCCGGGTCCAGTTGCACAGCAGAGCAATCCATCCGCGCAAGCAAGGCGGTCGATGCCTATCGCCGCGATCAGGGCTTGTGACCGTTCCGCGCCTGGGATTCTGCTGTAGCTGTCGGTGGCACGCGTGCGCCTGACCAAAGGCCCCTGACGGTCGAAGATCTCCTCGCCAGGACTGTTCATCGTGCTGGTTGCATGGGTCATGATCTTCGAAGCGAAGGCGTTCCACCCGAGCCCGCAGCCGCGACCAGAGCTGCTGCCCAGCAGTCTGGTCTGGCCGGTGCTTCCTGCCGGGATCCTGCTGGCCGCCGTCGTCACATGGCTTGTCGGATGGCGGCGGATCAGGTTCAGGCACCCGCGCGGGCGCAATCTCCCGCTGCTTTGGTTTCCGGTCATCGCGCTTCTCTAGGGAGCGTGGCTTCTGAAAAAGGGCAGGAACGCGCCCGCTTTTGTGTGGACGGTATCTTTGAATGCGCGGTCTCCGTCCCTTGGAAGAAGGAAAAGTAGACAAGGCCGAAGCGATTGCATTTCAGCCTTTGCCGTCTCGTGTGACCGACAACTGATCTCGGTCTTGCCGCCCTTCTCCACATTTGGCCGGATATTCTAGGAATGGGGACGCGGTACTGACGACGACAATAACCTGCTTGACGTTCTGAGGTGGGTGAGACCGGCGCGGGAGCATTCTGCGGGGCATTGCTGGACGCTTGCATCCATCAAACCCATGGCCCGGATCGTCGTCGATCTGCGTGGAAAGGATGGCTGGGGCGGTAGGATTCGAACCTACGGTGCGCGGTACCAAAAACCGGTGCCTTACCACTTGGCTACGCCCCAACGTGGGGGGGTGTTTAGCCAAGCTGCGGTGGCGCCGCAAGAGGAAAAAGCGGCAAATGCGATTGCCGGTGATCTGCGCGCAGGATATGGCGGGGGGCATGGAACGATGCGATGTGCTGGTGCTTGGGGCCGGGGCTGCCGGTTTGTTCGCGGGGGCCGAGGCGGCGCGTCGCGGACGGCGTGTCATGGTGCTGGATCATGCCGCCGCGCCGGGAGAAAAGATCCGGATTTCGGGCGGCGGGCGGTGCAACTTCACCAACCGCGACCTGACCCGGCAGAACGCGCGCGACAGGTTCCTGTCGGAAAATCCGCGCTTCGCGCTTTCCGCATTGTCGCGCTTCACGCCAGAGGATTTCATCGCGCGGGTGGACCGCGCGCGGATCGCCTGGCACGAAAAGACGCTTGGCCAGTTGTTCTGCGATGGCAAGGCCACGCAGATCATCACGATGCTGACCGACGATCTGCGCGCGGCCGGTGGCGTGCTGCGCCTGTCGACCGGGATCGAAGAGGTCGCGCGCGCGGGGCAGGGTTTTGTCACCCGCACCAGCGCCGGGCCGATCGCCTCGGAGGCGGTGATCGTGGCCGCGGGGGGCAAGTCGATCCCGAAGATGGGGGCCTCGGGCCTTGGCTATCGCATCGCAGAGGATTTCGGGCTGCGCGTGACCGGGACGCGCCCGGCCCTTGTGCCGCTGACCTTCGCGGCGCAGGACCTGGCCCTGACCGCGCCCTTGGCGGGCGTCAGCACGCCTGCGCGGGTGCGCCATGGCCGCACCGCGTTCGACGAGGCGCTGCTGTTCACGCATCGCGGCCTGTCGGGGCCCGCGATCCTGCAAATCTCGTCCTATTGGCGCGAGGGCGACGCGATCACGATCGACCTGATGGCGGGGCGCGACATCGGGGCCGAGCTTGCCGCGATGCGGGCCGGGGGCGGGCGGCTTGCGCTGCACAACGCGCTTGCGCGGCTGATGCCGGACCGGCTTGCCGCCTTCGTGGTGGCGCAGGCGGGGCTTTCGGGGCGGCTGGCCGATCAGGGGAACCGGGCGCTTGGGCGGCTGGCCGAACAGGTGCATGGCTGGCAGATCCGCCCCGTCGGGTCCGAGGGCTACCGCACGGCCGAGGTCACGCTTGGTGGCGTGGCCACCGACGGGCTGGACGCGCGGACCATGCAGGCCCGCGCCCATCCGGGCCTGTTCTTCGTGGGCGAGGTGGTGGACGTGACCGGCTGGCTGGGGGGCTACAACTTCCAGTGGGCATGGTCGTCGGGTTGGGCCGCGGGGCAGGTGGCCTGAACGGCCGGCCGCCCCATTCACAGCCGGATCGGATCGGCCTTGGCAAGGGCGTCGAACGCCATGAGCGAGGCCACAAGGGCCGGCATCTGCGCCAGCGGGATCATGTTCGGCCCGTCCGAGGGCGCGATATCGGGCGCCTCATGGGTTTCGATGAACACGCCCGCGATGCCCAGGCTGACGGCGGCGCGCGCCATGACCGGGGCGAATTCGCGCTGCCCGCCCGATGCCCCGCCAAGCCCGCCGGGCTGCTGCACCGAATGGGTGGCGTCCATGATCACCGGATAGCCGGTGCGCGCCATCGTGGGCAGGGCGCGCATATCCGCGACAAGGGTGTTGTAGCCGAACGAGGTGCCCCGCTCGGTCAGCAGGATGCGCTGGTTGCCCGTGGCCTCGACCTTGGCGAGGACATTCGGCATGTCCCATGGGGCAAGGAACTGGCCCTTCTTGATGTTCACCACCGCGCCGGTTTCGCCCGCGGCCAGTAGAAGATCGGTCTGGCGGCACAGGAAGGCGGGGATCTGGATCACATCGGCCACCGTCCCGGCAAGGCGCGCCTGCTCGATGTCGTGAATATCGGTCAGGACGGGGCAGCCGATGCGGGCGCGCACCGTCTCAAGCACCTTCAGCCCGGCCTCGATCCCCATCCCGCGCTTGCCCGAAAGCGAGGTGCGGTTGGCCTTGTCATAGCTGGCCTTGAAGATGAACTGCGCCCCGGCATCGGCGCAGGCCGCGGCCATCGCCTCGGCGATCATCAGGGCGTGCCCCTCGCTTTCCAGCTGGCAGGGGCCCGCGATCACGGTCAGCGGGCGGTCGTTGCCGACGGTCAGCCCGCCGATCTGCACATCCTTCATCGGCTTCTCCGGTCCTCAGCTCGACACCTGCTCGCGCAGGATCGAGACGGTCAATGAAAGCATCAGGTAAATACCCGAAAAGATCAGGAAGGCCAGTAGCGTGCTTTCAAAAGCGCGTGGATAGGTCGGCTCGTCCGGGGCCACGGGGCGCACGCCCATCTCGAGGTAGCGGACCTGCTTGTTGGCCTCGATCCGCGCGTTCTCAAGCTGTTGCACGGACGAAGACAGCATCAGTTGCCGGGTTTCAAGGTCGGCCTCGGCGATCCGCAACTGCCCCGTCACCGCCGCAAGCGAGGCATTCGCCCCGTTGGCCTGGGTCAATGAGGCGCGCAGGTCGGCCACCATGCTTTCCATCCGCGCGATATCGCCGCGCACGCCCTCGACGCGTGCCGCGTTCGGGCGGGCATTGTCGAGAAGCTGTTGCAGTTGCAGGCGTTTTTCCTGCAACTGGGTCTCAAGCGCGGACACCTGGCTCATCACCACGTTGGATTCGGTGATCGGGTCCAGGATCCCAAGCTGTTCCTGAAGTTCAAGCACGCGGTTCTGCGCGTTGAGCACGTTCTGCTCGGCCTCGGCATAGCTTTCGCGCGCGCCCTTCATCTGGTCTTCGCGCAGCCGGTGGGTGAGCTGGTCGACCTGCTCTTCGGCATAGCCGATCAGGGCTTCGGAGAAGCTGCGCGACACGTCGGGATCGGCGGCGATCACCTCCATCTTCACCAGGCCTTCGGAGGGGTCATAGCCGATCTTGACGTTGCGGTTGTAAAGCTTGAAGGCCTTTTCGTTGCTGGCGTTTTCGGGAAGCCGCTGCAACGGGTCGATGAAATCCTGCGAGAAATGCGCCTTGAAGCCGTGATCCCCGTCCAGCCGCAGCATCGCATCGCGCGATTGCAGATAGCTTTGCACGGTGATCGAATCCTGGCTGGTCGCAAGCTGCGTGCCCGAGAAAAGCCCGCCAAGGCCGCCCGCGCCGCCCATGCTGTCGGCCTTCTGGATCACGAATTCGGTCTTGGTGGCGTAAAGCGGCGTGGCGATGACATAGTAATACCATCCCGCAAGGAAGGTCGGCAGGAACACGAAGAAGGCCAGCCGCGCGAACAGCATGGCAAGCTTTTGCCGCCGGCGCCGCGCGATGTCGCGTTGCAGGCGCATGATCTCGCGCGCGCGGGTGTCTTCGTCCAGAAGGCTGGGGCCGGGCAGGCCGGTGCCACTGCGGGGTGCTGCGGGCAACTGGACGCGCTTGCCTTCGGCCTCGGCCGCTTCGGCGGCGCGGGCCTGCGCCACGGCCCCGGTTTCCGATTGCACGACCTTGAGCACCTGGTTGCGGTCGAACGGGTCGATGCCCTTGCGGCGCAGAAGGCGCACCGCCTCATAATCCGATGAGGCCTCGATCCCGTGTTTCTGCGCCACCCGGCGGGCCAGGCGCAACTGCCGCCCGGTCAGCCCCTCGGCGCGGATGCGGGTGATCTCTTCGGCGATGTCGGTGGTGTCGGGCGCGGGGTCGGATGTGCCGCGCGCGGTCTCGAAGCGGCCGGGGCCGAACCCGTCATCCTGCGGCTCGAACAGCTGCCCGACCTCGCCCATGGGATCGGCCGGGGCGGCGGCAGGCGCCTCGGGCAGGCCGGGCTTGGTGCGGAACTTCCTAACCTTTGGTCTGGTAGTCATAAAGACGCTTCGCTTCTTCCAGGGTGTCGAACATATATAGATGACCGTCGTGTAGAACGGCAGCCGAACGGCAGAATTTCTCAAGCGTCGCGGGCTGGTGCGACACCACGACCACGGTCGCGTCGCGCAGCCGGTCGCGCAGGATCGTGCCGGCCTTGCGGTTGAACTCGACATCGGTGCTGTTGGGCATCCCCTCGTCGATCAGGTAGATGTCGAATTCCAGCGCCAGCATCAGCGAGAAGGTGAACCGCGCGCGCATGCCCGAACTGTAAGTGCCCACCGGCATGTCGAAATATTCGCCAAGCCCGCAAAGCCAGCGGCAGAACGCCTCGAGGTAATCGGGATCAAGCCCGTAGAGCCGCGCGATGTAGCGCGCATTCTCGCGCGCGGTGTGCTTGGTGACGACGCCGCCCATGAATCCCAGCGGAAAGGACACCCGGCAGGTCTTGCGGATTTCCCCCTCGTCGGGTTTTTCCAGCCCGGCCATCATGTTGATGATCGTGGTCTTGCCGGTGCCGTTCGGGGCAAGGATGCCAAGCGAATTTCCCAGCTCTACCCGAAAGGAGGCGCGGTCAAGGATCACCTTGCGCTGCTGGCCCGTCCAGAAGGACTTGCTGACATTGTCGAATTCGAGCATTCGCCCCGCCGTCTCTGCCTCGGTCCGGTTTGCGCAGTCTGGGCCGGACAGGTTAACAAGACCCACCGCGGTGCCGGTTTTGGCGCCATTATGTCCGATGTGGCGGGGTTTGCACACAGCAAACATGTGCGGCATCGGCGCAAGGAAACGGAACAGCGATGCCGGAACCGGCCCTGAGCGAAACGATCCGAGCGTGCCGGCTGTGTGCCGCGCGCTTTGCCGCGACCGCGACGGCGCATGAACCGCGCCCGGTGGTGTGGTTCCGGCCCGGCGCGCGGCTTCTGGTGGCCGGGCAGGCGCCCGGCGCGCGGGTGCATGCCTCGGGGCGGCCGTTCAGCGATCCGTCGGGGGACCGGCTGCGCGACTGGATGGGGATCGGGGCCGAGGCGTTCTATGACCGCGCGCGCGTGGCCATCATCCCCATGGCCTTCTGCTTTCCCGGCTATGATGCGCGCGGGGCCGACCTGCCGCCCCCGCCCGTGTGCGCGCAGACATGGCGCGCCCCGGTTCTGAAGGCGCTTGGCCCGGTCGATCTGACGCTTCTGGTGGGCGGGGCGGCGCAACGCTGGCACTTGGGCACGCGCAACGTGACGCAGACGGTTGCCGCATGGCGCGCGCACGCGCCGCACGTCTTTCCCTTGCCCCATCCGTCCTGGCGCAATACGGGTTGGCTGAAACGCAATCCGTGGTTCGAGGCCGAGCTGATCCCCGCCCTTCGCGCCCGTGTGCAAGAGGTACTGCGATGACCCCCTATGACCGCGCCCATGCCGCGATGGAAGCCGCCCCCGAGGATGAGCGGCTGCGCCTTGCCGTCTATGACCGGCTGGCCGATGCCGAGCTGTTCGTCCTCTTGGAGGCGGAACCCGAGGGCGCGGATATCACCCCGCAGCTTTTCAGCACGGATGAGGGCGATTTCGTCCTTGCCTTCGATCTGGAAGAGCGTCTGGCCGCCTTCTGCGACGGCCCGGTGCCGTATGCCGCGCTGCCGGGCCGGGTGATCGCGCAGAACCTTGCCGGTGAGGGGATCGGGCTTGGCATCAACCTGGGGGTTGCGCCCTCGGCCATGCTCTTGCCGCCCGAGGCGCTGGAATGGCTGGCCGATACGCTCAGCCATGCGCCGCAGGCCGCGGCGGGCCGCCCGGTGGCGTTTCACGAACCGGCCCTGCCGCCGGCGATCCTGGGCGCGCTTCTGCCCGCCTTCGAGGCCAAGTTCGCGCAGCTTGCGGGCCTGGCAAGCCATGCGCTTCTGGGCGGCGTCACCTATGAGGACAAGCGACGCGGCCATGTGCTGGCCTTTCTGGGCGCGCCCGAGGCCGCGCAGCCCGGCATCGCCAAGGCCATGTCCGAGGCACTGGCCTTTTCCGGGCTCGAGGCCGGAGAGATCGACGTGACCTTCCTGTCGACTGAAGATCCCGCCGCGCGGGCCCTGCTGGAAAAGGCGCTGGTGCTGGCCCTGCCCGAGCCGGAACAGCAAGAGGTGCAGGAACTGCGCGCGACCGCGCCGGGGATGGACCCGGCGCGGCCGCCGATCCTGCGCTAATAGCCCCGCCCGCGATCCACGAGATAAAGGAACGGCTCCCCGGCCTCGCCGCGGCGGATATTCTCGGCGATGATGCGCGCGGCCGAGGCGGGGCGCGTCTCGGCCGCGATATGCGGCGTGACGGTCACGCGCGGATGGTCCCAATAGGGATGATCGGGGGGCAGCGGCTCGGTGCGGAACACATCGAGCGTGGCCTGCGCCACATGGCCGCTCTCAAGGGCCTCCAGCAGGGCCGTATCGTCGATCAGCGTGCCCCGGCCGGGGTTCAGGATCACCGCCCCGCGCGGCATCCGGGCAAGGGCGGCCGCGTCGATCACGTTCTCGGTTTCGGGCGTATGGGGCAGGACGGTGACAAGGATCTCGGCGCGCGCCAGGGCGGCCTTCAGCCCCTCGGGGCCGGACAGGCAGTCGATCCCGGCCAGCGATTTCGGGCTGCGGCTCCAGCCGGTCACGCGGAAATTGAGCGTGCCGAGCATGGCCGCGCAGGCCGCGCCCAGCTCGCCCAGCCCCAGAACGACGACTTGCCGATCGCGCGCGAGGGGTGGGGTTTCTCCGTTGCGCCAGATGCCGTCCTGCGCCCCCAGCCAGCGGTCGATCCCGAGATGGCTGCGCAGAACATGGCCGGTGACCCATTCCACCATGCCCTCGCGCAGACCGGTATCGACCATGCGGCACAGCGGCTGGGTCAGGGTGGCGTTGCCCACGATCCGCTCGACCCCCGCCCAAAGGCTCAGGACGGCGCGGGCGCGGGTGAAGGGGGTGAAATCGGAAACGGGGCCGTTGGGGGCATAGATCAGATAGTCGACATCTGCGGGGGCGGTTCGGGGGCCGGCCATCGTGACCGAAAGCCCCGCCTCGGCGAAGGCTGCGGCAAGGGCCGGTTCATAGCTCGGCCAAAGCCGCTCGGGTGCGGCGAAAAGGACGGTGGGCATGTTACCTCGGGCGGTGAATATGGGCGCTTTGCACAAGCCCGAAGGCCATCAGCAGGATCATCATCGCCGTTCCGCCATAAGATACAAGGGGGAGCGGCACGCCCACTACGGGCATCAGCCCCGTTACCATCGCCATATTCACCGCGAAGAAAAAGAAGAACGTGCCCGCAATGCCAAGCGTCAGCAGGGCGGCGAAGCGGTCCTTGTTGCTGAGTGCTGAATGGATGCAGAAAGCGATGATCCCGGCATAGATCAGCAAAAGCGCGATCGCCCCGAGAAAGCCGAACTCCTCGGCCAGCGTGGTGAAGATGAAATCGGTGTGCTTTTCGGGCAGGAAGTTCAGCCGTGACTGGGTGCCCTGCATGAAGCCGCGCCCCGACCAGCCGCCGGAGCCAAGCGCGATCTGCGCCTGGGTGATGTTGTAACCCGCGCCAAGTGGGTCCGAGGACGGGTCGAGAAACGTGTCGATGCGGCGGAACTGGTAGTCCTTGATCAATTGCCAGCTGGTGCCCCGGCTTTCGAGCACGGCGAAAACCAGCCCCACCCCGGCCGCCATCACGGTGCCGAAATACCAAAGGCTGACGCCCGCGCAGAACATCACCAGCCCGCCCCCGGCCAGCAGCAGGATCGCGGTGCCGAGATCGGGCTGCTTGAGCACGAGGGCCGTGGGCAGAAGGATCAGCGCAACCGGGATAGCGACCCAAAGCGGGCGTGACACCTTCGAGACATCGAGCCAGTCGTAATAGGCCGCAAGCAGCATCACGAGCGCGATCTTCATCAGCTCCGAGGGTTGCAGGCGCAGGGGGCCAAGCTCGATCCAGCGCTGCGCCCCCATCCCGATCGAGCCGAACAGCTCGACCGCGATCAGCAGCAGAAGCGAGACGATATAGGCAAGGGCGGAAATGTTGCGCCAGAACCAGATCGGCACGAAGGCCACGATGAACATGGCCGCCATGCCGAAGCCGAAGCGCTTCATCTGCGGCTCGGCCCATGTCTCGATGCGTCCGCCGGCCACCGAATACAGCATCAGGAACCCGGTGCAGGCCACCGCTGTCAGCAGGATCACCAGCGGCCAGTTCAGGTAAAGCACCTTGCGAAAACCGGTGGGAACCGTCTTGAGGTTGGACTCGAGATAGCTCATGCGCGGGTCTTTCCGTCGCCGACGGTCTCGGGATCGACCAGATCGAGGCTTTCCTGCATCGAACGGATCCGCCCGCGCTGGCTTTCGGGATAGGCGGTCAGTGGCGGCACACCCCCGTTCAGTGCGAACAGAAGGATGTCGCGCGCGACCGGCGCGGCCGCGGTCGAGCCGCCGCCGCCATGCTCGACCACGACGCTGACCGCATAGCGTGGATTGTCGACCGGGGCGTAGGCCACGAACAGGCCATGGTCGCGCCGGTTCCAGGGCAGCTGGTCGTTGGAGATGACGCCGCGTGCACGCTCGGCGGCGGTGATGTTGCGCACCTGGCTGGTGCCGGTCTTGCCTGCCATGGTCCATTCCGCGGCGACGATGCGCGAACTTTTTGCCGTGCCGCGGCGGGAATTGACGACAGCGTCCATCCCCTTGCGCACATTGCCAAGCCAAGCCGGATCAAGGCCCAGATCCGCGGCCTGCGGCACCGGCATCTCGACCCCGTCGATCGAATGGATCAGCCGCGGCACCACCGCCTTGCCCGAGGCGATACGCGCCGCCATCACCGCAAGATGCAGCGGCGAGGATAGCACGAAACCCTGTCCGATCGAGGCGTTGATCGTATCACCGATCAGCCAGTCCTTTCCGTAACGCTCGGATTTCCAGGCCTTGGTCGGGGCGAGTCCTTCGGCCACGGCGGACATTGGCAGATCGTGGCGCACGCCCAAGCCAAGGCGCTGCGCCATCGCCGAGATCCGGTCGATCCCGACACGCTGCGCGATGTCGTAGAAGAACACGTCGCAAGATTGCTCGAGGCTCTGGATCAGGTTCATGCGGCCGTGGCCTGCGCGTTTCCAGCAATGGAATCTGCGCCCCCCGACCTCCAGGTGACCGGGACAATAGACGGTTTCATCGGGCGTGATAACGCCGGCCTCAAGAGCGGCAAGCGCGGTGACCATCTTGTAGGTCGAACCGGGGGGATAGACGCCCTGCACCGTCTTGTCGGCCAGCGGGCGGTGGTCGTCTTCGGTCAGCGTGCGGTAATCCGCACTCGAGATGCCGCGCACGAACAGGTTGGGGTCGAAGGACGGCGCCGAACTGATGGCGATCAGATCGCCGTTCTGCACATCCATCACTACGGCGGCGGCGCTTTCCTCACCCAGCCGGGCAAGCGCGTAGTTCTGCACGCGGT
Source organism: Rhodobacter maritimus (assembly GCF_058747975.1). Classification (NCBI taxonomy): domain Bacteria; kingdom Pseudomonadati; phylum Pseudomonadota; class Alphaproteobacteria; order Rhodobacterales; genus Rhodobacter; species Rhodobacter maritimus. Next base: position 803,239 of record NZ_CM179095.1, read on the forward strand.
AATCGACGGTCAGTTGCAGGTTGACGCCGGGCGCGCCCTCGCGCCGGCCCAACTCGCGCATCTCGCGCCCGGCCGAGTTCACCTCGACCCGGCGTTGCCCGGCGCGGCCGCGCAGCCGGTCTTCCAGCTTCGCCTCGACCCCCAGCTTGCCAAGCTGGAACTTGGGGATGTTGAGCAGCGGATCGGGATTCTCGATCTGGCTCAGGTCATAATCCGAAACCGGGCCGACATAGCCAAGGATATGCGCGAAATCCTGTGCGCGCGGATAGAGGCGCGACAGCCCCACATCGGGCGTCACGCCGGGCAGGGCAGGGGCGTTGACCGCAACGCGCGAGAACTCTTCCCAGCTCAGCCGGTCGGCCACGGTGACGGGGGTGGTGGGCGCGCGGCGGCGAAATTCGGCCAGCAGCTCTTCGGTTTCGGCCTCGCCGATGGGGATCAGACGGCGCAGGTCGGACAGGACCTGTTCGACATCGCCCGCATCCTCGCGCGTGATGGTCACGCGGTAATTCTGCTCGTTTCCGGCCAGAAGCACGCCGTTGCGGTCATGCACCAGCCCGCGCGCAGGGGGGATCAGCCGGATCTTGACCGAGTTGCCCTCCGCCAGAAGGCGGAACTGATTGGCGCGCTCGACCTGCATGGTGTGCATACGCGTGCCGAGCACTGCCACCATCGCCGCCTGCGCCCCGCCCAGCATCAGCCCGCGGCGAGTAATCATGCGGGCGCTTTCCTGCGTGTCCTTGGGCGAGCGTCTCATAGCCGGTGCCCCAATGCATCCACCTCGCCCGGTGCCGCGCGGCGCAGGCCAAGCGCCAGGCGCGAGGCCACGACCACCAGCGGATAGGCCGCCAGCGTCACCAGAAGGCGCAAAAGCTCCATCCCCAGGGGCGGCTGCTCGATCATGACCAGCGCCAGAACCAGCCGCCGGGCAATCAGCATCGCCACCATGAGCCCGCCGACCACCGCCAGTTCAAGCACATGCGGCAGGTCCCGCAGGCCCTGTTCGCGGGCGCGCAGAAGCTCGGTCCCCAGCAGAACGATCAGCGGCCAGAGCCCCGGCGGGCGCATATACATCAGATCCTCCAGCAGGAAGACCGCGACGATCAGAAGCGCGGGCACATAGTCGGGCCGGCGCAGCACCCATGCAAGCGTCAGGGCCAGCATAAGGTCCGGCCCCGGAATGCCGCCCGCACCGGAGGACAGCGGCAGAAGGTGCAAGAACAGGATCACCGCGGCGATGCCGGCGAACAGCGCGCGGTGCAGGATGCGGCGGGTGGTCAGCGGATCAACCATCGCCCTCGCCCTCCGGGGCGGTCTCGGCGGTCAAGTCGGGGTCGGGCAGCGTGGCGGGCGGGATCAGCGGGCCCGCATCGTGCAACTGCTCGGCCGGGTGAGAGCGCAGCACGCGCAGGAAATCCAGCCGCTCGTAATCGGCCGACAGGCGCACGCGCAGGCGCTTGTCCTGGCCCTGAAGCAACTGCCCCACCAGAAGCCCGGCGGGAAACACCCCGCCATCGCCCGAACTGATGACCCGGTCGCCCGGCCGCACCTGTTCGGGGCTTTCGAGAAAGTCGATCAGCGGCAGCGCGGTATTGTCGCCCGCAAGGATGGCGCGCTGTCCCGACGGCTGGATCGTGACGGGGATGCGGCTGGAGGGGTCGGTCAGCAGGATCACGCGGCTGGTGGTGCGCCCCACGCCCGAGATCCGCCCGACAAGGCCCAGCCCGTCCATCGTCGCCCAGCCATCCACGATCCCGTCGCGCGACCCGACATTCAGCAGCACCGACTGGCGGAACGGGCTTCCGCTATCGGCCAGAACGACGCCCGAGACCGAGGTCAGCTTGGGGTCGAGCCGCACCTGGTTCTGCGCCAGCAGCTTGGCGTTCTGCTGCTCAAGCTGGACCGCGGCTTCTTTCCAGGACTTCATCTGCTGCAACTCGCGCCGCAATTCCTGGTTCTGCTGATAGATGCGGGCGTAGGACTGGAACCCCTCGACCATGCCAAGGAAATGCGTCACCGGCACCATGGCCCAGTCGAAGGTGGGCACGAAACGGTCGATGAAGGCCGCGCGCAGCCGCTCGACCCGCGGGCTGTCGATGCGCCAGACCACAAAGGTGGTGGCCAGCAGCAGAACCAGCACCGTCACAAGGATGCGGCGCAGCGGTCCTGCATAATCCTGATCGTCGCGATCTCTGGCCAAGGCGTCCTCGCGTCAGGCGCCGGTGCGGCGCTCAGCTGTCGTAGTCGATCACATGCCGGAGTTGCTTTTCATATTCCAGCGCCTTGCCCGTCCCGAGGGCCACACAATTCAGTGACTGGTCGGCGATGGAGATCGAGAGCCCGGTCTGTTCGCGCAGGCTCAGGTCCAGCTCGCCCAGAAGCGCGCCGCCGCCCGTCAGCATGACGCCGCGGTCGACGATATCGGCGGCCAGATCGGGGGGGGTGGCTTCAAGCGCCTGCATCACCGCATCGCAGATCTGCTGCACGGGTTCGGCCAGGGCTTCGGCAACCTGCGCCTGGTTGATCTCGGTTTCCTTGGGCACGCCGTTCAGCAGGTCGCGCCCGCGTACCAGAAGGCTGGCGCCGCGCCCGTCATCGGGCATGCGCGCGGTGCCGATGGTGGTCTTGATCCGCTCGGCGGTGGATTCGCCGATCAGAAGGTTCTGGTTGCGGCGCAGGTAAGAGATGATCGCCTCGTCCATGCGGTCGCCCCCCACCCGGACCGAGCGCGCATAGACGATGTCGCCAAGCGACAGCACCGCCACCTCGGTCGTGCCGCCGCCGATATCCACCACCATGCTGCCGGTGGGGTCGGTGATCGGCATGCCCGCGCCGATGGCGGCCGCGATCGGTTCCGCGATCAGGCCCGCGCGGCGCGCCCCCGCCGACAGGACCGATTGCCGGATCGCGCGCTTTTCCACCGGGGTCGCGCCATGGGGCACGCAGACGATGACCTTGGGCTTGGAGAAGGTCGTGCGCTTGTGCACCTTGCGGATGAAATGCTTGATCATCTCTTCGGCGCTGTCGAAATCGGCGATGACGCCGTCGCGCATCGGGCGGATCGCCTCGATCGAGCCCGGCGTCCGGCCCAGCATCAGCTTGGCATCCTCGCCCACGGCCAGCACCTGCTTCTTGCCGTCCTTGACGTGATAGGCCACGACCGAAGGCTCGTTCAGGATGATCCCGCGTCCCTTCACATAGACCAGCGTATTCGCCGTTCCGAGGTCGATCGCCATGTCAGACGAAAAGATACCGCCAAAGCCCGCCATTTGATTACCGTCCCCGAATGTCTGCTACAGGAAGATCCGGGGTCTGCTGGCGCGGGCCCCGTCATTCATCCCTGCACGATATAGGCAAAGCCCGCGAAATCTGGAAGGGGAAACCCTTTGGGGCGCCGCATGGGCAGCGGCGTTCCGCTTGGGGCAGGGGGATAAAGTTTCATTTATCAATCAAAGATGGTGATTAGTGGGAAGTTTGACGCACTGAATGTCACTTATCGAACAACTCACGAATCCGCGCGCAAAGCGCCGCATTCCGGGGGCATGGCGTTCAGGCAAGGCGCGCAGCCGAATCGGCCATGTCCGCAGGCATGAAAAAAGGGGGCCGTCGGCCCCCTTTCCGCGTCGCTGTCCGCCCGGATCAGAGCTTGTAGCTGACCTGCTTCATGTCCGCGTCGGGCGCGGTCTTCTCGCGGCGCAGGCGCAGCCGGTTGAGCGCACCGACATAGGCCTTCACGCTGGCCAGGATCGTGTCGGTATCGGCGGCCGAGCCGGTGACGATCCGCCCGTCCTCTTCCATCCGCACGCTGACGGTGGCCTGCGCATCGGTGCCTTCGGTCACGGCATGCACTTGATAGAGCTGCAACCGCGCGTCATGCGGATAGATCTGCTGCACCGCGCGGAAGGCGGCATCGACCGGCCCGTCGCCCGAAGTGTCGGCATAATGCTCGACCCCGTCGACCAGCAGCTTGATCTCGGCCGACTGCCCTTCCGAGCCGCAGATCACGCGCAGCCATTTCACCTGCAGGTAATCGCTGTCGGTATTGGCGGCCTGATCGGCCATCAGCGCGACAAGATCCTCGTCATAGATCTCTTTCTTGCGGTCGGCGAGCGCCTTGAAGCGCACGAAGACATCGTTGAGCTGGTTTTCGGCCATCTCGAAGCCCAGCTCCTTGAGCTTGGAGCGCAGCGCGGCGCGGCCCGAATGCTTGCCCATGGCGATGTTGGTTTCGGTGATGCCGATATCGGCGGGCTTCATGATCTCGAAGGTCTCGACATTCTTCAGCACGCCGTCCTGATGGATGCCGCTTTCGTGCAGGAAGGCGTTCTTGCCCACGATCGCCTTGTTGAACTGCACCGGAAAGCCCGAAACCTGCGCCACGCGGCGCGACAGGTTCATGATTTTGGTGGTGTCGATGCCGGTCTGGTAGGGCATGATGTCCTGGCGGACCTTCATCGCCATCACCACCTCTTCCAGCGCGGTGTTGCCCGCGCGTTCGCCCAGGCCGTTGATCGTGCATTCGATCTGGCGCGCGCCCGCCTCCACGGCGGCCAGCGCGTTGGCCGTGGCCATGCCCAGATCGTTGTGGCAGTGGGTGGCGAAGACGATCTCGTCCGCGCCGGGCACGCGCTCGATCAGCATGCGGATCAGCGCGGCCGATTCCATGGGCGCGGTATAGCCCACCGTGTCGGGGATGTTGATCGTGGTGGCGCCCGCCTTGATCGCGATCTCGACGACGCGGCACAGATAGTCATGCTCGGTCCGCGTCGCATCCATCGGCGACCATTGCACGTTGTCGCACAGGTTGCGCGCCTGGCTGACCGTGTCATGGATGACCTGCGCCATCTGGTCCATGTCCAGGTTCGGGATCGCGCGGTGCAGCGGCGAGGTGCCGATGAAGGTATGGATGCGCGGCCGGCGGGCGTGTTTCACGGCTTCCCAGCAGCGGTCGATATCGGCGGGCTTGGCGCGGGCGAGGCCGCAGATCACCGCATTGCGGGCGTTTTTCGCAATGTCGCTGACCGCCTCGAAATCGCCTTCCGAGGCGATGGGGAAGCCGGCTTCGATGATGTCCACGCCCATCTCGTCCAGGAGCTGGGCGATTTCCAGCTTTTCGTCATGGGTCATGGTGGCGCCGGGCGATTGTTCGCCGTCGCGCAATGTGGTGTCAAAGATCAGAACGCGGGATTTGTCGGTCTTGGTCATGGGAATCTCTCTTGTGTCCTCAGCTGTGGCTGTGGGCGCTGGTCACCTCTGAGCGGTCGCACCCGGGGGCACGCTCAGAGGCAGCTAAGGAGAAGCAGACCACGGAGAGACGGGGCGCGGGATGCGCCCAAGGCTGCGATGATATGCAGGGTCCGTGTCATGGAACCGGACTATAGGCCCCCGAACGGAAAAGAAAAGACCAAAACCGCAGCGGGAAGGGAAAGACCCTGGCGCGCAGCTATGGCTCAATTCGCGGGGGCGGTGCCTTCCGGCGCGGGCTCGGCGGGGGCGTCGGACGGCATCTCGGCGGCGGGATCGGCCGCCGGGTCGTCAGGCGCGGGGCTTGCCGTATCCGCCGAGGTTTCGCGCAGCGTGTTGTCCGACCATGTTCCCGAGGCGACCTCGCCGGTCTTGTAGCGCATCACGCCCGCGCCCTGCCGTTTGCCGCGCACGAAGCTGCCCTCATAGACATCGCCATTGGCATAGGTGGCCACGCCCTCGCCGTCGATCTCGCCATCGGTCCAGCCGCCCTCATAGACGAAGCCGTCGGGCATGGTGATCCGGCCCTGGCCTTCACGCTGGCCGTTCTGGAAGCCGCCTTCGTAGACGGTGCCGTCGGCATAGGTGGCGCGGCCCTGCCCGTGGCGCTGCCCGTCGGCCCAGTCGCCCTCGTAGACATAGCCGTCGGGATAGGTCATGCGGCCCTTGCCATGGTTGCGCGCGGCCAGGAACGCGCCTTCATAGACAAGGCCGTTGGCATAGGTTGCCATGCCCTCGCCCTCGATCACGCCCGAGACCCAGCCGCCTTCATAGCTTGATCCGTCGGGATAGGTGATCTTGCCCCGGCCATGCGGAACGTCCTGCGCGAATTGCCCCTGATAGACCGAACCGTCGGGATAGGTGACGGTGCCGACGCCCTCGATCCGGCCCTCGGACCAGTCGCCGTCATAGACATAGCCGTCCGTGCCGCGGAAGACGCCCTTGCCGTGGCGGCGGTCCAGCACGAAGCCGCCTTCGTAGATGTCGCCGTTGGTATAGGTCACCTTGCCCGGCCCCTGCCGCTTGCCGTTGACCATGGTGCCCTCGAAGACATCGCCATTGGCCTGCACAAGGCGGCCCGCGCCGTCCATCTGGCCCTCTTTCCAGCTGCCCTCATAGGTCAGCCCGTCGGCCATCGTCAGCGTCCCCTGACCGGCGCGCGCGCCTGCCAGCATGTCACCCTCGTAGACCGCGCCGTCGGGATAGGTGATCCGGCCCTTGCCCTGCTTCACGCCGTTGACCCAATCGCCCTCGTAGCGGTAGCCGTCGGTGCCCTCCATCACGCCGGTGCCGTGATGCAGCGCGTTGCGGAAGCTGCCGGTATAGCGCGTGCCGTTGGCATAATGCGCCACGCCCTCGCCCGAGATTTCCCCGTCAAGCCAGTCGCCTTCGTAGGTACCGCCATCGGCGAAGGTGATCTTGCCCTTGCCGTTGGGTTTTCCCTGCGCGAACTGGCCCTGATAGACCGAACCGTTGGGAAAGCGCGCCTGGCCTTCGCCAAGGATCTCGCCCATCACCCAGTCGCCTTCGTATTCGTAGCCCGAGGGCAGGGTGTATGTGCCACGCCCGTGCTGCTTGCCGTCCTTGAAGGTGCCGGTGTAAAGCCCGCCATCGTCATATTGCTTCGTCACGACCTCTTGGGCCGTGACCGGCGCGCCCGCCCCCCCCGCCAGAGCGGCCGCGAGTGCGATGCTTGCAAGCTGCCTGCGCAACATGGATGACCCTTTCCCGTTTCCTTGCGGCACCGCGCGGGGGCAACCCCTTGCGCCGCCGGTGAGATCAGAGATTAATGGCAGCGCGGGACAGTGACAAGCGCCGCGGCCCGCCGGGTCATGCTTGCGCTTTCCCTTGCCGAAGCATCTGCTAAATCAGGGGGGATGTGAAAGGACCGCGCGCATGACCGACCGTTTCCGCCTGACCCTGGCCCAGCTCAACCCGACGGTTGGGGCCCTTGCCGCCAATGCCGAGAAGGCGCATGAGGCCTGGCTTGCCGGGCGCGCGGCGGGGGCCGACATGGTGGCCCTGCCCGAAATGTTCCTGACCGGCTATCAGACGCAGGACCTGGTGCTGAAACCCGCCTTCCTGGCCGATGCCATGGCGCATCTGGACACGCTGGCCGCGCGCATCACCGATGGCCCCGCGCTCGGGATCGGCTGCCCCTATGTCGACGAGACCGGCAGCTACAACGCCTGGTGGGTGATCCGCGACGGCAAGGTCGTCGCCCGCATGCTCAAGCATCACCTGCCGCATGACGATGTGTTCGACGAGATGCGGCTGTTCGATGCCGGGCCGATTTCGGGGCCCTACCGGATCGGGCCGCTCAGGATCGGCACGCCGGTGTGCGAGGATGCCTGGCACCCGGACGTGGCCGAGACGCTTGAGGAAACCGGGGCCGAGATCCTTCTGGTTCCGAACGGCTCGCCCTATCGGCGCGACAAGCTGGGGCTGCGCATGAATGTCACCGTGGCGCGGGTGGTCGAGACGGGCCTGCCGCTTGTCTATCTCAATGCCGTGGGGGGGCAGGACGATCAGCTCTTTGACGGGGCAAGCTTCGTGCTGAACCCGCATGGCGCGCTTGCGCTGCAACTGCCGCCCTTCGAGGAGGTGATCGCGCATGTCGATTTCGTCCGCGGGGCCGACGGCTGGCGCGCCGAGCCGGGGCGGCGCGACCCGCAGCCCGACGGCTGGGAGCAGGATTACCGCGCCATGGTTCTGGGGCTGGGCGACTATCTGCGCAAGTCCGGTTTCTCCAAGGTCTTGCTGGGTCTTTCGGGCGGGATCGATTCGGCGCTGGTGGCCACCATCGCGGCGGATGCGCTTGGGCCGCAGAACGTGCGCTGCGTGATGCTGCCCTCCGAATACACCTCGCAGGTTTCGCTGGACGATGCGGCCGATGTGGCGCGCCGGCTGGGATGCCGCCTGGATACCGTCTCGATCGAGGGCGCGCGCGATGCGGTCGAGGGCGCGCTGTCACATCTGATGGAGGGCACGGCGCCCGACGTGACCGAGGAGAACATCCAGTCGCGCCTGCGCGGGCTGATGCTCATGGCGATCTCGAACAAGTTCGGCGAGATGCTGCTGACCACCGGCAACAAGTCCGAGGTCGCGGTGGGATATGCCACGATCTACGGCGATATGGCGGGGGGTTACAATCCGCTCAAGGATCTTTACAAGACCCGCGTCTTCGAGACCTGCCGCTGGCGCAACGCCAACCACCGGCCCTGGATGGCCGCGCCCGCGGGTGAGGTGATCCCGCCGCGCGTCATCGACAAGCCGCCATCGGCCGAGCTGCGCGAAAACCAGAAGGATCAGGACAGCCTGCCGCCCTATGAGGTGCTCGATGCCATCCTCGAACGCCTGATCGAGGGCGATCAGTCCGTGGCCGAGATCGTGGCGGCGGGGTTCGACCGCGCCACGGTCAAGCGGGTGGAACATCTGGTCTATATCTCGGAATGGAAGCGGTTCCAGTCGGCCCCCGGCCCGCGCCTGACCACGCGCGCCTTCTGGCTTGACCGGCGCTATCCGATGGTCAACCGCTGGCGCGATCCGGGCTAGGTTCCGAGCCTCAGATCGGTGTCACCGGACTGAGCGGCAGCAGCCGGCGCACGTCGCGCGCGCGGCACAGTTCCGTCGCGGGCGTCATCACGGCCGCACTGGCCGCCGCGGCGCCGTGTTGCAGCGCCTCGGGCAGCGATTGGTTGCGCGCAAGGGCCAGCACGAAGGCGGCCACGAAGCTGTCGCCCGCCCCCACCTTGGAAACCGGCTGGACGCGGGCGGCCTCGGCGTGCCAGCGCCCGGTTTCGGTGGCAAGGATGTTGCCGTCCCGGCCCCGCGCGACGATCACGGCCCTGGCCACCCCGCGCAACACCAGCGATTGCGCGAAATCCGCGCTGTCGCTGCGCGTGCTCAGGGGCTGGCCGGACAGATCCTGCGCCTCGGCGTCGTCCATGCGCAGCACATCCGCCGGGCGCGCCCCCGAATCGACCAGGCAATGCAGGGCCTTGCCCGAGGTATCCAGAACCAGCCGCGCCTTGGTGCGGGCGATGCGGCTTGCCAGGCGGGCGGGGAAATCGGCCGGGATGCCGGGCGGCTGGCTGCCCGACAGCACCACGAGTCCGTCCTCGGGGGCCACGCGCACGATCCGCGTGAGAACCCGCGCCGTATCGCTGGCGGACCATCCCGGGCCGGGCATGACGAAACGATACTGCTCGCCGGTGCTCATGTCGGTGGCGGTCAGGCTCTGGCGGGTTTCGCCCGGCGCGGGGAAGGGCACAAGCCCGATCCCGGCCTCGGCCAGAAGGCGCATGACCTTGTCGCCGGTGGGGCCGCCCACCGCCACGAAGGCGGTGGAGCGCCCGCCAAGCGCCATGATCGCGCGGCTCACGTTCAGCCCGCCGCCGCCGGGATCGGTATCGGGGCGGGTGCAGCGCAGCTTGCGCTCGGGCAGGATCGCGTCGGCCGCGATCGACAGGTCGACCGTGGGGTTGAGCGTGATCGTCAGAATGCTGGTCATCGTGGCCCCTTCCGCGCGGTCGGGGCAGAGTGCCAGCTTTGCCCTGTCATTCCAAGGATGCTTCGACCGTCCGCTACAGGCTGAGCTGGTAGGATGCGGGCACGAAGCGGAAGCCCGGCCCCCTGGCCTCCAGATAGCCCATGGCGGGGAAGGGCATGTGATAGCCGACGAAGGGCAGCCGCTCGGCGGCGATCATGCCCAGCAGTTCCTTGCGCGTGGCGGCGGCCTGGGCCTTGTCCGCGTCGAAGCGCACCTCCCAGTCGGGCTGTTCCAGCGACCAGACGTAATGGTTGGCCGCATCCGCGATCAGGATCAGGGCCTGCCCCTCGCTTTCGATGCGCCAGGCCATATGGCCGGGGGTATGGCCGAAGGCCTCGATCGCGGTGATGCCGGGGGCGGCCTCGGCGCCGCCCTCGACGAAGGTCATCTTGTCCCCGAGCGGCCTGACCTTCGTGTCGAATCCCTCGTCGCCGGCGGCCGACCAGTGGTTGTGCTCGACCGCGCCGGTGACGTAGCGCGCATTGGCGAAGGTGGGCGCGGTGCCGTCCGACAGCCCGCCGATATGGTCGCCATGCATATGCGTCAGCACCACGATGTCGATCTGTTCGGGGGTGACGCCGGCCGCAGCCAGTGCCGCGGTCATGCCGGCGGGATCGGTGCCGGTATCGAACAGCACCAGCCCCGCCCCGGTATTGACCAGCGTGGGCGTGAAGTAGAAGCGCGCGGCATCGGTGGGAATGAACGCGGCCTCCGAGGCAGCGGCGAATTCCTCGGCGCTTGCGTTCAGCCCGAAGATCTCCTGGGGTTTCTCGACGATGCGGGTGCCGGCGAGCAGCGTCGTGACCTCGTAACTGCCAAGCGTCGTGCGGTGGAAGGGGGCGATCATGGGGCCTGCCATCGGCGCCTTGGCGCGCGCCGGGCGCGCGATCAGGGCGGGCGCCGCGGCAAGGAAGGGCAGGGCGGCTGCGCCCAGAAGGGCGGTGCGGCGCGTCGTCATCACTTTGGTCATCTTGTCTTCCCGTCATGGTGTCATGGGAGGAGGATAGGGCAGGCGGGCCTTATGGCAATGTCGCGCGGGTGCACAGGTCTGTGTGCGGTGCCGCGCTATTCCCACCAGCGGTCTATGGTGGCGATGTCGTCATCCGACCAGCCGAAATGATGCGCCAGTTCGTGGACATAGACATGCGCCACCAGCCGGGCCAGCCCGATATCGCCTCGTGCCGCCCATTCATCGAGGATCGGGCGGCGGAACAGCCAGATCACATCCGGGCCGCCGCCTGGGTCCATCACCGATTTCTCGGTCATCGGCACGCCTTCGTAAAGCCCGGTCAGCTCGAACGGATCCTCGATCTCCAGCGCGTCGAGCAGGGCCTGGTCGGGAAAATCCTCGACGCGCAGCACCACATCGCGGGCGGCGTCGAGGAACGCGGCGGGCAGGGCCGCGCGCGCGGCTTCGGCCAAGGCCTCGATCGTGGCAAGATCCGGTGCCGCCTTTTCCTGCCAGTCTTCCATCACGATCCTCCTTCGGCCTTGTCCCGATATGGACAAAAGCGGCGCCTTGTGAAAGAGCGGAGACCAACAGGAGTTGCACCCATGACCACCGTTACCCGCTTTGCCCCTTCGCCCACCGGCTATATCCATGTCGGCAACCTGCGCACTGCGCTGATGAACTATCTGATCGCGCGCAAGTCGGGCGGCACCTTCATCCTGCGCATCGACGATACCGACCAGGAACGCTCGAAGCAGGAATATGTCGATGCGATCATGGAAGACCTCGAATGGCTGGGCCTGCAATGGGATCGCGTGGAGCGCCAGTCCGAGCGGCTGGACCGTTACGAAGCGGCGGCCGAAAGCCTGCGCCGGTCCGGCAAGCTTTACGAATGTTTCGAAAGCCCGACCGAACTGGACCTGAAGCGCAAGAAGCTGCTGAACATGCACAGGCCCCCGGTCTATGACCGTGCGGCGCTGTCGCTGAGCGCGGAACAGATCGAGCGTTACCGCGAAGAGGGGCGCGAGGGGTATTGGCGCTTCCTTCTCGATCAGGTGCGCACGGAATGGACCGACGGCATCCTCGGGCCGATCTCGATCGACGCGGGCTCGGTGTCGGACCCGGTGCTGATCAAGGCGGGCGGGCAGGTGCTTTATACCTTCGCCAGCTCGGTCGACGACATCCAGATGGGGGTCACGCATATCGTGCGCGGGGCCGACCATGTGACCAATACCGCCACGCAGATCCAGATCATCGAGGCGCTTGGGGGCAAGCCGCCGGCCTTCGCGCATCACAGCCTGCTGACCGGCGCGCAGGGCGAAGAGCTGTCCAAGCGGCTTGGCACGCTGTCGCTGCGCGACCTGCGCGCGCGCGGGATCGCGCCCGAGGCGCTTCTGAGCCTGATGGCGCGGCTTGGTTCCAGCCAACCGGTCGAGCTGCGCATGAGCCTGGACGAGCTGGCCGAGGGGTTCGATCTGGGCCAGTTCGGCGCGGCCCCCACCAAGTTCGATGCCGAGGATCTGATCCCGCTGACCCGTGCACGCAACCAGCATCTGCCCTTCGATGCCGTGGCCGAGCATATCCGCGGGCTGGGAATCCCCGACGATCTTGCGCCGCGCTTCTGGGCGGTTGCGTCGCAGAATATCGACACGCTGGAGGATCTGCGCCATTGGGCCGAGCTGGTCCTGGAAGGTGCCGCGCCGGCGATCGACGCCGAGGATGCCGATTTCGTGGCGCAGGCGCTTGCGATGCTGCCTCCGCCGCCCTTCACCGAGGCGACCTGGGGCGAATGGACCGCGGCGGTCAAGGCCGCGACGGGGAGGAAAGGCAAGGGGCTGTTCATGCCGTTGCGCAAGGCGCTGACGGGGCAGTCGCACGGCCCCGAGATGGCCGACCTGATGCCGCTTTTGCAAAAGGTGCGTGCAGCGTCCTGATCCGGTCATCGGGCTGCAAGGGCGCCGGGGCTCTGCCCCGGACCCCGGGATATTTCCGCGAAGATGAAGAGCCTGTGTACCTGTCGGGGGTCGTTTTTCGTGCCCGATGGGTCGGAAGCGATTTAGCCGCTTGCGCGGGGGCGCGCGCCTCGGGTAGCAAGGAGGGGTCAGGATCGGGAGAATCCGGCCGGGCCCTTCGGGGGCCGTCCGGTGCCGAAGGAGCAACCGCCCCGGTAAACTCTCAGGCGCAAAGGACCGTTCTGGCAACGGACTCTGGAGAGCGGCCTTGCGGCCCGCCGAAGGGATAACGATCTCAGGCGCCCCGGAACGGGCAGGGACAGAGGGGGCATCGGGTTGGACGGGAATGGCCTGTCCGGGATTCGGTGCCGGGATACGACCGGCGAACATAAGGGGGCGGCGATGGCTGACTTGTTGCGGACCGGTCTTCATGACCTGCATGTCGAACTGGGTGCGAAGATGGTGCCTTTCGCGGGCTACGAGATGCCCGTGCAATACCCGATGGGGGTGTTGAAGGAGCATCTGCACACCCGTGCGGCGGCGGGGCTGTTCGATGTCAGCCATATGGGGCAGGTGATCCTGAGCGCGCCGGGGGGTGTTCCGGCGGCCGCGCTTGCGCTTGAGGCGCTGGTGCCGGTGGATATTGCCGGGCTGGCCGAGGGGCGGCAGCGCTATGCGATGTTCACCGGTCCCGAGGGTGGCATTCTTGACGATCTGATGGTGGCCAACCGGGGCGATCATCTGTTCGTCGTGGTCAACGCGGCCTGCAAGGCGGCCGATATCGCGCATCTGCGCGCGCATCGGGGCCTTGAGGTGATCGAGATCACGGACCGGGCCTTGCTGGCCTTGCAGGGGCCTGCGGCCGAGGCGGCGCTTGAGCGGCTGGTGCCCGGCGTGGCCGTGATGCGGTTCATGGATGTGGCCACCTTCGGCTGGAACGGTGCGGAGCTGTGGATTTCGCGCTCGGGCTATACGGGCGAGGACGGGTTCGAGATTTCGCTGCCTGAAGAGCGTGCGGTGGAATTCGCCCGCGCGCTTCTGAAGGACGATGCGGTCGCACCGATCGGCCTTGGCGCGCGCGACAGCCTGCGCCTTGAGGCGGGGCTGTGCCTTTACGGTCATGACATCGACACCACGACCAGCCCGGTCGAGGCGGAGCTGAGCTGGGCGATCCAGAAGGTGCGTCGGGCAGGCGGCGCGCGCGCGGGCGGTTTCCCCGGCGCCGCGCGGATCCTGGGCGACCTGGCCGGGGGCGCGGCGCGCCGGCGGGTGGGCCTTTTGCCCGAGGGTCGGGCGCCGATGCGCGAAGGGGTGGAGATCTTTGCCGGGCCCGAGGGCGGGGCGCCGATCGGCACGGTGACCTCGGGCGGGTTCGGCCCCTCGGTCAACGCGCCCGTCGCCATGGCCTATCTGCCTGCCAGTCTGGCCGAAGGGGCCACCGTCTATGGCGAGCTGCGCGGCAAGCGTCTGCCTGCGCGGATCGCGGCCATGCCCTTCCATCCTACGAATTACAAACGCTGAGGAGCGACCCCATGAAATATACCGAAGATCACGAATGGCTGCGCGTCGAGGGCGACCTGGTCGTGGTGGGCATCACCGCACATGCAAGCGAGCAACTGGGCGATGTCGTCTTTGTCGAACTGCCCGAGCCCGAGACCGTGGTCGCCAAGGGCGACGAGGTGGTGGTGATCGAGTCGGTCAAGGCGGCCTCGGACATCCTGGCCCCGGTCGATGGTGAGATCGTCGAGATCAACGAGGCGCTGGTCGACAATCCGGGCCTTGTGAACGAAGACCCGACGGGGGCGGCGTGGTTCTTCAAGATGAAGGTCGGGGACATGGCCCAGCTTGACGATTTCATGGACGAGGACGCCTATAACGACCTTGTCGGATAATGGCGCCGCGCCGGGGGGCTCCCCCCGGCATATTCCCCGCGCGCGACACGCGGACCCCAGTTGACCGAGGTTGCTATGGCTTTCACCGCGACGAACTACAACACCTACGATTTTGCCAACCGCCGCCATATCGGGCCAAGCCCGGCCGAGATGGCCGAGATGCTGAAGGCGGTTGGCGCGGCAAGCCTTGATGCGCTGATCGACGAAACCGTGCCGGCATCCATCCGGCAGGCGCAGCCGCTGTCCTGGGCGCCGCTGACCGAACATGCGCTTCTGGCGCGGATGCGCGCGGTGGCGGCGAAGAACCGGGTGATGACCTCGCTGATCGGGCAGGGCTATTACGGCACCGTCACCCCGCCCGCGATCCAGCGCAACATCCTTGAGAATCCCGCCTGGTATACCGCCTATACCCCCTACCAGCCCGAGATCGCGCAGGGCCGGCTTGAGGCGCTGTTGAATTTCCAGACCATGGTGTCGGATCTGACCGGCCTTCCGGTCGCCAATGCCAGCCTTCTGGACGAGGCGACCGCCGCCGCCGAGGCGATGGCCATGGCCGAGCGCGTGGCGAAATCGAAGGCGCGCGCGTTTTTTGTCGATGAGAACTGCCACCCCCAGACGATCGCCGTGATCCGCACCCGCGCCGAGCCGCTTGGCCTTGAGGTGATCGTCGGCGCGCCCGACGATCTGGTGCCCGAGCAGGTCTTCGGGGCGATCTTCCAGTATCCCGGCACGCTTGGCCATGTGCGCGACTTCACCGACACGATCGCGGCGCTGCATGCCGCCCGGGCCGTCGCGGTGATGGCGACCGATCTTCTGGCGCTGTGCCTTCTGAAAGAGCCGGGCGCGATGGGGGCCGATATTGCCGTAGGCTCCGCGCAACGCTTCGGCGTGCCGATGGGTTATGGCGGGCCGCATGCCGCCTTCATGTCCTGCCGGGACGCGTTCAAGCGTGCCATGCCGGGCCGGATCGTGGGCGTTTCGGTCGACACGCGCGGCAACAAGGCCTACCGGCTTAGCCTTCAGACCCGCGAACAGCATATCCGCCGCGAAAAGGCCACCTCCAATGTCTGCACCGCGCAGGCGCTTCTGGCGGTGATGGCCTCGTTCTACGCGGTGTTCCACGGGCCGGTCGGGCTGCGCGCGATCGCCGAGATGGTTCATTTCAACGCCATCCGCCTGCGCGACGCGCTGCGCGCGGCTGGCGCCGAGGTCGGACCGGAGGCGTTCTTCGACACGATCACCGTGCATGTGGGGGTCGGGCAGGCCGGCATCCTTGCCGCGGCTGCGCAGCGCGGGCTGAACCTGCGCAAGGTGGGGCGTGACAGCGTCGGCATCTCGGTCGATGAGCTGACCGATGGCGACATCATCGCGCGGGTGCTCGATGCGTTCGGCATTGCCGATCCTGCGCCCGAACCCGCCGCGCCGGCCGTTCCCGCGGCGCTGCTGCGTCAGTCCGCCTACCTCACCCATCCGGTGTTCCACATGAACCGCGCGGAATCCGAGATGATGCGCTATATGCGCCGCCTGTCGGACCGTGACCTCGCGCTTGACCGCGCGATGATCCCGCTGGGGTCGTGCACGATGAAGCTCAACGCCGCGGCCGAGATGATGCCGCTGACCTGGCCCGAATTCGGCTCGCTGCATCCCTTCGCCCCGGCCGATCAGGCGCAGGGCTACCATGAGGCGATCGCGGATCTGACCGAAAAACTGTGCGAGATCACCGGCTATGATGCCTTCTCGATGCAGCCCAATTCCGGTGCGCAGGGCGAATATGCCGGGCTTCTGACGATCGCCGCCTATCACCGCGCCAATGGCGAGGGGCATCGCAAGGTCTGCCTGATCCCGGTCTCGGCCCATGGTACGAACCCCGCCTCGGCCCATATGGCCGGGATGGAGGTCGTCGTGGTCGGATCCGCCCCCAATGGTGACGTGGACCTGGAGGATTTCGAGGCCAAGGCACAGGCCGCGGGCGACCGGCTGGCCGCCTGCATGATCACCTACCCCTCGACCCATGGCGTGTTCGAGGAAACCGTGCGCCAGATCTGCAAGATCACCCACGATCTGGGCGGACAGGTCTATCTGGACGGCGCCAACATGAATGCGCTCGTGGGCCTCGTGAAACCCGGCGAGATCGGCTCGGACGTAAGCCACCTCAACCTGCACAAGACCTTCGCCATCCCGCATGGCGGCGGCGGGCCCGGCATGGGGCCGATCGGGGTCAAGGCGCATCTCGCGCCCTTCCTTCCGGGGCATCCCGCGACCGGCGGGGCCGAAGGGCCGGTCTCGGCCGCCCCCTATGGCTCGGCCTCGATCCTGCTGATCTCCTGGGCCTATTGCCTGATGATGGGCGGCGCGGGGCTGACCCAGGCGACGCGCGTGGCGATCCTGAATGCCAATTACATCGCGGCGCGGCTGAAATCGGATTATCCGATCCTCTTCATGGGCAATCGCGGCCGCGTGGCGCATGAATGCATCCTCGACACCCGCCCCTTCGCCGAAGCCGGCGTAAGCGTGGACGATATCGCCAAGCGCCTGATCGACAACGGCTTCCACGCCCCGACGATGAGCTGGCCCGTCGCGGGCACGCTGATGGTGGAGCCCACCGAATCCGAAACCAAGGCCGAGATCGACCGCTTCATCACCGCGATGCTGGCGATCCGCGCGGAAATCCGTGCCGTCGAAGACGGCCGGATCGCCCCCGGGGAGTCGCCGCTGCACCACGCCCCCCACACGGTCGAGGATCTGGTCGCCGAATGGGACCGCGCCTATAGCCGCGAAGAGGGCTGCTTCCCGCCGGGCGCCTTCCGGGTCGACAAATACTGGCCCCCCGTCGGGCGCGTCGACAACGTGTTCGGAGACCGCAATCTCGTCTGCACCTGCCCCCCGCTCGAAGCCTACGCCGCCGAGTGACTTCTTCAGAGCCGAAATATCCCCGCCGGAGGCCTCCACGGATTTTCACCCGCGCTTCCGGCGGAGGGCAGCACAGGCCGTGTCCCCCTTGAAAGCACGCCCGGGGCTTCCAATGTATTCGGAAAGCTGAATGCAAAAGGGTGCCATGACCGATTTCGTGAAACTCACATGCCTCGACTGCGGGCAGGGCAACCGCGTCCCGGCGGGCAAGCTGTCGGAGGCCCCGAAATGCGGGGTCTGCGGGGCGGGGCTCGTGTCGGGCAAGGTTGCAGCACTTGATCTGAAAACGCTTGAAAAGGCCGCCAAGGTCGACGGCCTTCCTCTGCTCGTGGATTTCTGGGCGCCCTGGTGCGGCCCCTGCCGCGCGATGGCGCCCGAGTTCCAGAAGGCCGCCCGGATGCTTGCGCCGAAGGTGCGGCTGGCCAAGGTCGACACGCAATCCCACCCCGACGCCGCGATCCGCTACGCCATCCGGGGCATCCCGGCCTTCATCCTGTTCCACAAGGGACGCGAGGTCGTGCGGCTTGCGGGCGCCCGCCCCGCCGCAGACCTCGTGGCGCTGGTCCACAGCAAGGTGCACGATCCCGCCTGACTGCGCCCGATTGGCGCGGGGGCGCCAAAAAAGCGAGCGGCGCAAAGAGCATCGCTTGACAACGCCCCGTGCTTGAGCGAAACACCCGCCCACGGTGAGGGGCAGTAGCTCAGTTGGGAGAGCGCGTCGTTCGCAATGACGAGGTCAGGGGTTCGATCCCCCTCTGCTCCACCAAACCGTCTCTGAAAAACACCGCATAGCCTTCCCTTTCGCCACAGACACTGCCTCTGACGGGGGCCATCGGCGTTGAAACGGCCTGCGCCGCATCGGGCATGGGCGGCAGCAGCGCGGACGGATGCGCGTCTGGCAGGACCATCCGCGTTCACGAGGATGTCGCGTTCCGAAAAACCTCGTATTGCGCGGCGAATGCGCGCTTGTAGGCGGGCCGGGCCTCGGCGCGGGCGATGTAGTCCATGAACACCGGATACGCCTCGAGCAGCCCCGAGCCTTCCAGCCGGCGGAGCGCATGGACCATGAGAATGTCGGCGGCGCTGAAAGCGCCGACCAGCCATTCCGCGTCGCCAAACGCGGCGGCAAGCTGATCCAGCCGTATCCTGATACGCGCGTCCACCATGGCGAAGCGCTCTGCCTGCCAGCTCTTGTCCGCTTCGAAATACGTCACATACTCGCGCTCCGCGATTGGCGGCTCGACAGTGTTCAGCGCGGCGAAGATCCAGCTTGTTGCCCTGGCGCGCGCGGCTTCGCCTTTGGGCAGAAGGCCATCGTGACGTTCCGCGATATGAAGGACGATGGCCCCCGACTCGAACAGGCAGATGCCCTCATCCTCGAAGGTCGGTATCTGCCCGAACGGCTGAAGCGCAAGATGCGCCGGTTGCTTCATCTCTTCAAACGTCACCAGGCGCAGGTCGTAAGGCTGCCCCACCTCTTCCAGCGCCCACCGGACACGCATGTCGCGCGCCAGCCCTGCGCCTTTGTCGGGCGAGGCCTTGAATGCCGTGATCGTAGGCATGTCATTCCCCCCAAGGCATGAAGTCGCGTTATCTTGCCAGTCCTTCCTATAACCGACATCCGTCAACTGCGCAGCATTGCCCAAAGCGGACCCCCGGCCGACTTTCGCCGTGCCTTGCACGGCCGGCCGCCTGGCTCGGGAATGGGCGCGGCAAGGCCGGCAAGGGGCAAACCTGTCTGATAGGCGCGGCGATCCCGGCTCTGCGCCGCCAGCCAGAGCCCCTTCACCATGTCTTGTCATTTCTCGGCGCGCGGGCTTGGATGAGCGGACATGCGGGAAGAGGGGGGGCATCGGCGCAATGGGTTTCGAAAGCTGGGCGGCCTATGTTCTGGCCTATGTCGTGATCTCGGCCTTGCCGGGGCCAAGCGTCCTGATGGTCGTGGGGCAATCCCTAGCGCGGGGGCGGCGGGCCGCCCTTGCCTGCATCGTCGGGGATCTGGCCGGAGGGGTAGTGGTCATGGTCACCTCATATCTGAGGCTGGGGCTGATCCTGTCGGTTTCCGGCAGCGCGTTCCATGCACTCAAATGGGCGGGGGTGGCCTATATGGCATGGCTCGGGATCGCGCAGATCCGGGCGGCCGGGCAGGCCGGCACGCCGGACGCATCACCGGCACGGGGCAGCCTGCGGGCGGGGTTCCTGACCGGGGTGCTCAATCCCAAGGCGATCATGTTCTACATGGCATTTCTGGCGCAGTTCATGGATCCCGGCGCCCCGCAACTGCCGCAATTTCTTATCCTCATGGCGACATCTTCGATGATCGTCGCGGGGGTGCTTGGGGGCTATGCCTGTCTTGCAGTGCGGATCGGGGGGCGGCTGCAATCGGCACGGGCGCGCCGGCGCATGGGGGTTGCGGGCGGATCGTGCCTTCTGGGCGGCAGCGCGGTGATGGCGATCAGCCGTTAGCTTGCCTTGCCGGGCAAACTCGGAAATGTTGGAAGGCGATAATTCTGTCGGCGTCATGTGGAACGTGTAGCAGCTTCGGCGCCGGAAAATGAAAAGACCGGGCTGCGCGCTGCATCCCGGCCATTCGGCGAATCTCCATGCAAGGCAGCGTGGCCGCCTGTCCTCAGCGGGAATAGCAGCGCGACTTGCGTCCGAACCCAGCGGGCGAGCAGACGTAGCGCCCTTTGCCAAGCGTGCGTGTCGGCGCCTTGGGCTTCGCGGGTGTTGTCGCGGCAGCGTTGCTCAGCTTGCCGCGCTTTGCCAGCCAGTCGAAGGTGGCGGTGCCTTTTCCGGCAACGCTCGAGGCCAACATCGGAAGCGTCCGTAGCTCGGCGAAGCCGCCCTGGGCGAGCGCTGCGCCCGAGGCGCCGATGCTGATGGCGGAGAACAGAATGATACCTTTGAGCGCGCGGCGGCCACGGGCTTTTACGTTCGTCATTTCTTGTTCCTCGCATTTCGGCATGCAACCACAGGGAGTGCCCGGGCAGGGGGCTCTTGAATTTCCGTGGGCATCTTTCAGGTTTGACGCAGACTATGTTTCCCGATGGCTAATGTGCAACTGCGGCAAAAATGCGAAGTTTTATGGGCCGCCCGCGATTTTCGTGGGCGGCCCATAATAATTAATGAAAGCAGGATGTTGCAATCATCACTCGTGCAGGCGGATTGTTGCCGCCTTGTGATCAATAGGCGCGGATCACTCCAGAATCTGGTTCTTGACCCGCCAGTCGGGCGTGCCGAATCCCTCAGGCCAGGGGTAAACCTCAAGTTGGTTGAAGTAGGAAATGCCCACAAGCGCCGGGTATTCGGGCTTGACCTGCCGGACCGAATTCTCCCACAT
This sequence comes from Rhodobacter maritimus, assembly GCF_058747975.1. Taxonomy (NCBI): domain Bacteria; kingdom Pseudomonadati; phylum Pseudomonadota; class Alphaproteobacteria; order Rhodobacterales; genus Rhodobacter; species Rhodobacter maritimus. Next base: position 824,081 of record NZ_CM179095.1, read on the forward strand.
CGCTACATAATCCGCATCGCCGACATAGCCAAGCTCGGCTACCACGACGGGTTTTCCGAAGGCGGCCGCGCGTTCATAGCGGGGGGCGAAGATCTCGTCGAAGGTGCGGTCATGGCCGTATTTGGCCTGATCCCAAGCTTGCAGGCCAAAGACCGAAACGCCCACCAGGTCGACATATTCGTCGCCGGGATAATAGTCCTGCATGCCCTCATCCCCCAGCGGCGACCACATCACGGTGATCTGGGGGGCGGATTTGCGGCAAAGGTCGACCACATGGTGATAGGCCGCGATGTAATCCTGGGGCTCCCAGCCGGCCCAGATGAACTGGCCGTTGTCATCATCCATTTCGTGGCCCCAACGCAGCGTGACGGGGCTTTTCAACGTGGCCAGCACGTTGCACACGGCGGCGACGTTCGCGTCATATTCCCCCGAGGAGATGCCGTTGCGCAGGTAGCGCGCGGTGTTGCGTTCGCTGCGCGACCAGGTCCACGGCTCCAGCGTCACAAGAAGCGCGCGGTTGCGTTCCTGGGCATAGGCATCGGCATCGTTCAGCGAGGGAAGGTAGACATCTTCCCACGGCAGGAAAAGATGCTCGATGACCACTTCGGTGTCGCGCGCGAAATCCCCGTCGGGATCGTAAACGCCGAAGGGCACCTCGCCCGGTGGCGCGGCAATTCCCGCACCCGCCGCCAGGATGATTGCGGCCGTCAGTGCCGCCGCCAGCCCCTTCCGGCCATGGCCGTTTCGGTTTTTCTGGTCAATTCCCTTCATGATCCAGTCTCCTTGCTTGCCCAATGTCGTGCCTTGCGCACGGTTCAGTTCCAATGCGGGTCAAATCTAAATCTGACCTCGCCCGTCTTTTTGCTGCCCGCCCCCGAGGCCGCATATTCCACCCTTGAAAGGCCGAAAGGCTCCAGCCCCACCAAGAGGGCGTGCAGGCTTTCCTTGCCGCGCAGGCCCACCGCGCCGATCAGCAGGGCCACCAGCATGACGAACACTCCGATCTGGCCGATGGCCGCACGCTTTTGCCCCTGCCAACCGGCGCCGTTGTCCCAAAGGTGACGCAACACGATCACCCCCACAACAATTGTGTAGAGAAGCGCGTTAAAAACAGAGAGAAGATAGAAACCGCGCGCCTCTGTCACACCCCCCACCAGTAGGACCGGCAAAAGCAGGAAGGCGGCAAAGCCCGCATAGACTGCGACGATGCGCCATGGCAGGCTGTGCCGGGCCGCCGCACCCTTCGGGGTAATGCGGAAATCCACGAATTTTCCGGTGATCCGGTCGCGGATGGCCATCGCGCAGCCCCAGAACACCCAGGGCCATTTCAGCGCAAGAAACAGCGCATGTTCCCACGCGATGACATGCGCGTCGCGCGGCCGGAAAAAGCCGTCCCGGCGCAGGGAGTAGGCGAAGACGATCATCGCCGTGACGGCAGGCAGCGAATGCCCGATGAAGCCCGGATAGGTGACATCGGCAAAGCGGATGTCGAACAGGATCGCCGCGATCGGCATCACGAACATCATCCCGATCACCGCCGCGAAGATCGGATACCAAAGCTGGCACAGCACGAAGAGGAATTTCAGCCGCAGCGGAAGTTTCGGCAGATACCGGGGCGTATAGCGCAGGAACAGCGACAGCAGGCTGCGCGACCACTGGAATTCCTGCGTGGCAAGGTCGGCCACATTGGCCGGCCCGTCGCCATAGGCGATCGCGTCGATCGCATGCACGCCCCGCCAGCCGCCCGCATTCATCAGCATCGTGGTCGAATGGTCCTCGGCCAGTTCGGGGCCAAGCCCGCCGACCTCTTTCAACGCGGCGGTGCGCACGGCGTAATGCGAACCGATGCACATCGGGGCAAGCGCGCCGGTATAGCCGGACTGGAAAACGCCATGAAACGCGGCTTCGGAATAAAGCCGGGTGCGCGCGGCCCAGCTTTGCCCCGCATTGGCCGAACAGATCGAAGGCGCGGTGACATATCCCACGCCGGGATCGGCGAAGGGCCGCAGAACCTCGCGCAGATAGCCCGGCTGGGGAACGTGATCGGCATCGAGCTGCGAGACGATATCGTAATCGCGATAGCCCCAGTGATCGTAGAAATAGGCTAGGTTGCCTTCCTTGCAGCGGGTACGGCGCGGCCATTCGGCGCGGTGGTATTCCGCCACGCCTTTGCGCGACGAGATCCGCACGCCATGCGCGGCGCACCAGGCCTCAGTCTCGGGCTGGGGGTCTTCGTCGGCCAGCCAGGTGTCATGGGGATAGTCCTGCGCCAGCATCGCCTGAAGCGTGTGGCGAAGCACCTCGAAAGGCTCTGACGGGGTCTTGGTGACGATCATCGCCACGCGCCAGCGGCCCGGCTCGGGCAGCGGCGCGACCGAGCGCTGCGCCATCAGGAACACGGTCATGAAATAGAACTGCATGGCATAAAGCCAGATCAGCGCCAACGTGGCCGCCCAATAGGCATAGGGATTGAGGATATGCCCCGGCTGTAACCACCAACCCCAGAAATATCCCGTTCCGATAGCCCAGAGCACCCCAAGCACAGTATATTTGAAGGCCCGGCCGCCTTGCAGGATAGGTGCAAGATAGACAGGCCGGTCCGGATCAGCCGCGGCGCGCATCGTCGGGCTCGGCGTCGGGCAGGGGGCCGACGAACCAGGGGGCCGCGTGGGCCACGATCGTGTCTATATCGGTGAACTCGGCGCGAAAGCCCAAAACCTGCGCGGCGCGGGCGGGATCGGCCGTCAGTTCGGGCGGGTCGCCGTCGCGGCGCGGCGCCTCGGTCACGGGAACGGGCAGGCCGGTCACACGCTCGACCGCGGCGATGATCTCGCGCACGGACTGGCCCTGGCCGGTGCCAAGGTTCAGCGCGACGCTGTCGCCTCCCTTTGCCAGGTAATCCAGCGCCATCACATGCGCACGCGCCAGATCGGCTACGTGGATATAGTCACGGATGCAGGTGCCGTCGGGGGTGGGATAATCAGTGCCGAAGACCTGGAGCGCAGGGCGAAGCCCCGCCGCCGCCAGAAGGGTCAGCGGCAGAAGGTGGGTTTCGGGCGTGTGACGTTCGCCAAGCGCGCCGCCGGGATCGGCGCCGGCCGCGTTGAAATAGCGCAGCGCGACATGGCGCATCCCGTAGGCCGGCGCGTAATCGCGCAGCATCCATTCGCAGACCAGCTTGGTGCGGCCATAGGGGTTGATCGGCGCCTGCGGCATGTCCTCGTGGATCGGCAGGGCGGCGGGCGTGCCATAGGTTGCGCAGCTTGACGAGAACACGATCTGATCGACGCCCGCCTCGCGCGCGGCCGACAGAAGCGACATCATGCCGCCCACGTTATTGTCGTAATAGGCATGCGGATCGGCCACGGATTCGCCCACATAGGCCGAGGCCGCGAAATGCAGGATGCCCTGGATGTCATGCGCCTTCAGCGCCGCCAGGACGGCCTCACGGTCGCGCAGGTCCGCCTCGACCAGCGGGCCCCAGCGGACATTGTCGGCATGCCCGGTCGAGAGGTTGTCGATCACCACGGGAACGGCCCCCGCCTCGGCAAGGGCCTTGCAGCTGTGTGAGCCAATGAATCCGGCGCCGCCGGTTACAAGAATGCGTCGTGCTTGTGGCATCAGGATACCCGCGCAGGGGCCTCTTTCTTCTGGCGCAGTTCCTGGGCGAAATGCGCGATAGTCCGGTCCAGTCCTTCGCTGAGCGGAACCGTCGGTGCCCAGCCCAGCCACGCTGCCGCACGGGAAATGTCGGGGCGGCGCTGGCGCGGATCGTCTACCGGCAGGGTTTCGAATACAAGCCCCGACGACGCGCCGGTCTTGTCCAGCACCAGACGGGCCAGTTCCAGAATGGTGAATTCGCCCGGATTGCCCAGGTTGACGGGGCTGACGCGCTCGGGCGGGGTGGCCATCAGCGCGATGAGGCCCGCGACCAGATCGTCGACATAGCAGAACGAACGGGTCTGCGCGCCATTGCCGTAAATCGTGATGTCCCGCCCGGTCAGGGCCTGCATGATGAAGTTCGACACGACCCGCCCGTCATCGGGGTTCATCCGCGGACCGTAGGTGTTGAAGATCCGTGCGATCTTGGTCACCACGCCGTAGCGGTCGTTGTAATCGTGAAACAGCGTTTCCGCGCCGCGCTTGCCTTCGTCATAGCAGGCGCGCGGGCCGAAGGTGTTCACCGAACCGCGGTAATCCTCGACCTGGGGCGAGATTTCGGGGTCGCCATAGACCTCCGAGGTCGAGGCCTGAAGGATCCGCGCTTCTTTCTCGCGCGCAAGATCGAGAAGGTTGAGCGCGCCCACGACCGAGGTCTTGAAGGTGTGGATCGGGTCGATCTGGTATTTCGGCGGCGATGCCGGGCAGGCCAGGTTGTAGATTTCATGCACATCGCCGGAAACCTGCAACGGCACGATCACGTCGTGCAGGCGGAATTCGAACCGCGGATGGGCGGTCAGATGCTCGATATTCGCCATGCGGCCGGTTTCGAGGTTGTCGACGCACAAGATGTTGTGGCCTTGCGCAATCAGCCTGTCGCACAGGTGCGATCCGACAAACCCCGCGCCGCCGGTAACGACGATACGCTTCTCGGACGGCGCAGACTGTCCGCCATCCCGCTTGGATGTTGCGCTGATCTTGACGACTTCACCCGCCATGGTAACCCCCCTCGGCCCCTCGCCGATACTGACAAACCGTTTTGAACCCGCTTTCCCCTTTTGTCCGCTCTCGCGGTCCGTCTGTTGCCGTTCGTAAGACAATTGGCCCACGGAAATGGGGTTAAGTGGATAAAAATCAACAGTATTTACGCGTTCACAATTTGATAACCAAAGCCTATCAACTGCCCGGTCGGAGTCAATGTGACGACATATTGCCGCCGCAAAAATGCTTCGAATGTGACATCGACTATCCACATTTTGTGGTGTGAAGCACGAATGGCGCAGGCCGACCTGTCTAAAAAGGCCGGTTCGTGAATCCGACTTCCCGTTGGGGTTGTGAGGCGCGTCGCTAGAACACCTTTGTCGAAGATTCGTTTTCCGGCAGAATCACCCGGTGCCGCCTTTGTGCCACCATATCTGGTAGCCTTATTCCGCGACACATCCCGAAAATCCTGTGGATGACTGGCCCCTCCGCCCTGCCGGCCGCCAGAAAGGGCTTTACAGAAGCGGCCTTTGGCTCCACCATATGTAGTAAGAAGAGGGCAGAAAACCTCCTCTTCTTGTAGGGGCGACAAGCCATTGGGGTGCTGCAACCCAAGGCGCAGACAGGCAGGAGAACGGGCATGGCGTTGAGCGAGGATTTCCTCCAGACCGAAGACCTACATCCGATCGACATCGTCGAAAGCCTGGCCGAACATCACGAATGGGATTTCGACCGCGTGACCGACGACCAGATTGCCATGTCGGTCGAGGGGCAGTGGCGCACCTATTCCATCACGCTCGCATGGTCCGCGCTGGACGAGACCCTGCGCCTGATCTCGACCTTCGAGATGGACCCGCCCGCGGAGCGCGAGGCGGCGCTGTATGATCTGCTGAACCGCGCGAACGATCAGGTCTGGACGGGCGCCTTCACCTTCTGGGCCGAACAGCGGCTGATGGTGTGGCGCTACGGGCTGGTCCTGTCGGGCGGGCATGTGGCGGGCCCTGAACAGATCGACCGGCTGATCGGTTCGGCCGTGGCGGCGGCGGAACGCTTCTACCCGGCGTTCCAGCTGGCCTGCTGGGGCGAGGAAAGCCCCGAGGCGGCGATGAATGTCGCCATTGCCGAAGCCTACGGCCGCGCATAGTCTGGCCCCCGCAAGAAGGGGGACGCGATGGATTTTTCAGAACTTTCGAAACGCGGCCTGGTCATTCTGGGCTGTGGCAAGATGGGGTCGGCCATGCTGGAACGCTGGCTGCGGCAGGGGCTTTCGCCCGATGCCGTCTGGGTGCTGGACCCGAACCCGTCTGACTGGCTGAGGGGCACGGGCGTTCATGTCAATGCGGGTGTGCCGAAGGCGCCTGCCGTGGCGCTGATCGCCGTCAAGCCGCAGATGATGGCCGAGGCGCTGCCGGTGTTGCAGCCCCTTGCGCAGGCGGGGACGCTGTTCATCACGGTGGCGGCCGGCACGCGGATCGCGGCCTATGAGGGCACGCTTGGCGCAGGCACGCGGCTGGTGCGCGCGATGCCCAATACCCCGGTCGCGATCGGACGCGGGATCACCGCGCTTTGCGGCAATGCCGCTTCGGGCCCCGCGGATCTTGACCTGGCCGAGGCGCTTTTGTCGTCGGTCGGGCAGGTCGTCCGCCTTGAGGGCGAACACCAGATGGATGCGGTCACCGGGGTGTCGGGCTCGGGTCCGGCCTATGTGTTTCACCTGATCGAGACGCTGGCCGCCGCGGCCGAGGCCGAGGGCCTGCCCGCGCCGATGGCGCTGCAACTTGCGCGCGCCACCGTTGCCGGGGCGGGAGCCCTGGCCGAGGAAAGCCCCGACGACCCCGCGCAACTGCGCCGCAACGTGACCTCTCCGGGTGGAACGACGGCGGCGGCGCTGGAGGTGCTGATGGAGCCGCAGACCGGGTTTCCCGGCCTGATGAAACGCGCGGTGGCAGCCGCCGTGCGCCGTGGAAAGGAGCTGGGCGGATGACGATCTCTTTCGACGATTTCATGAAGGTGGACATCCGTGTCGGCCGCATCACCCGCGCCGAACCCTTCCCCGAGGCGCGCAAGCCGGCCTACCGGCTCTGGGTCGATTTCGGCCCCGGGATCGGCGAGAAACGATCCTCCGCGCAGATCACGCGGCATTACGAATGCGACGAACTGGTCGGCCGTCAGGTTCTGGGCGTGGTCAATTTCCCGCCGCGCCAGATCGGCCCGGTGAAATCCGAGGTGCTGGTGCTGGGCGTGCCCGACGAGGCGGGCGAGGTGGTCCTGATCGGCCCCGGCCATGAGGTGCCGATTGGCGGGCGCCTGTTCTGATGCGCGTTCTGGTGACGCGCCGGATGACGCCACGGGTCGCGGCGGTGCTTTCTCAGGAATTCGGGGCCGAACTGAGCGACGATCCCGCGCCCCTGTCCTTGCAAGAGGCGCGCGCGGCCCTGGCCGGATATGATGCGATCCTGCCGACGCTTGGCGATGATTTCCGCGCCGAGGCCTTCGCGGGCGCGCCCCGCGCCCGGCTTCTGGCCAATTTCGGCGTGGGCTTCAACCATATCGACGTGGCCGCCGCGCGCGCGGCCGGCATCGCGGTGACGAACACCCCCGGCGCGGTCACCGATGCCACCGCCGACATCGCCCTGACGCTGATCCTGATGAGCGCACGCCGCGCCGCCGAGGGAGAGCGTCTTGTGCGTGCCGGAAACTGGGGCGGCTGGCAGCCCACGCAGATGCTTGGCCAGCAGGTCTCGGGCAAGCGGGTGGGGATTGTCGGCATGGGGCGGATCGGCAAGGCAGTGGCGCGGCGCTGTCATTTCGGCTTCGGCATGGAGGTGGTGTTCCACAACCGCTCCGAGGTGGCCGCGCCGGGCTGCCCCGCGCGTCAGGTGCCGCTGGCCGAGGCGATGGCGGCGGATTTCGTGGTGATCGCCGTGCCCGGCGGCCCCGCGACCCGTCACCTGATCGGCGCGGCCGAGCTGGCCCGCATGGCCCCGCATGCCCATCTGATCAATGTCGCGCGCGGCGATATCGTGGACGAGGCCGCGCTGATCGCCACGCTGAAGGCGGGCCGGATCGCCGGGGCGGGGCTGGATGTCTACGAGCGCGAGCCCCAGGTGCCCGCCGCGCTGCGCGCGCTTGGCAATGTCACGCTCTTGCCGCATCTGGGCACCGCCGTGGAAGAGGTGCGCGACGCGATGGGCATGATGGCTGTTGAGAACCTGCGCGCCTTCCGCGACGGCAGGGATCTTCCGAACCCGGTTTGACCGCTTGACCTTGCCCCGTGAGGGGTGGATTCTCGGGCGATACGAGGAGGCGCGGATGCACAGGCCGGTCATTGCGGGGGCAGGGGTCTTCACCCCGTCCGAGGTTATCTCGAACGACGAGCTGGTCGTGGCGTTCAATGCCTATGCCGACCTGTTCAACGCCGACAATGCCGCGGCGATCGCGGCTGGAACGCTGGCGCCGCTGGAGCATTCGTCCAGCGCCTTCATCGAAAAGGCCTCGGGGATCCGGCAGCGCCATGTAATGGACAAGAGCGGCGTGCTTGATCCGCGGCGGATGTATCCGCGCCTGCGGCAGCGCAGCGATGACGAACCCGGAATCATGGCCGAAATGGCGCTGGAGGCCTGCACCGGGGCGCTTGCCGCGGCCGGGCGCGACGGCGCCGCGGTCGACCTTGTGATCTGCGCGGCCTCGAACATGGAGCGGCCCTATCCCGCCATCGCGATCGAGATCCAGAAGCTTCTGGGCGCGGGGGGCTTTGCCTTCGACATGAATGTGGCCTGTTCCTCGGCCACGTTCGGCATTCAGGCCGCCGCGGACATGATCCGTGCGGGGTCTGCGCGCCGCGCGCTGGTGGTGAGTCCCGAGATCTGCTCGGGCCATCTGGAATGGCGCGACCGCGATTGCCATTTCATCTTCGGCGACGTGGCGACCGCGGTGCTGATCGAGCGCGCCGAGGAGGCAGAGGGCGGATTCGAGATCATGTCGACGCGCTGCGCGACCGAGTTTTCCAACAATATCCGCAACAATAACGGCTATTTGCGGCGCACCCGCCCCGACGGTCTGGCCGATCGGCGCGACATGCAGTTCATGCAAGAGGGGCGCAAGGTCTTCAAGGAGGTGCTGCCGATGGTCTCGGCGCATATCCTGGCGCATCTGGATGAAAGCGGCATCGCGCCGGATCGGCTGGCGCGGCTGTGGCTGCATCAGGCGAACAAGACGATGAACGATTTCATCGGCCGCAAGGTTCTGGGGCGCGATCCCTTGCCGGGCGAGCAGCCCAATATCCTTCAGGATTATGCCAACACCTCTTCGGCCGGCTCGATCATTGCTTTCGCGCAGAATTCGGACGATCTGGCGGCGGGCGAGCTGGGGCTGATCTGTTCCTTCGGTGCGGGCTATTCGGTGGGCTCGGTCATCCTCAGGCGGATCTGAGGACGGTGGGCGCAGGAGCCTCCGGCGGGGATATTTGAGCGAAGATGAAGATGGATCAGGGGGCGCCCACGGCCGCGCGCCAGTGGCGGCGGCACAGCGAGACATAGGATTCGTTGCCGCCGATCAGGATCTGGTCGCCATCGCGGGCGAAGCGGCCGTCGGCCCCCTTGCGCGCGACCATCGTCGCCTTCTTTCCGCAATGGCAGATCGTGCGGACCTCGCGCATTTCGTCGGCGAGGGCGAGGAGGGCGGCCGAGCCGGGGAACAGCTCGCCCCGGAAATCGACGCGCAGGCCGTAGCACATGACCGGCAGGGTCATGTCATCGACGGCGCGCGCAAGCTGCCAGACCTGTTCGTGGCTGAGAAACTGCGCCTCGTCGAGGAAGACGCAGGCGCAGGGGCCGGCCTTCAGCCGGGCGGAAAGCAGGGCGAACATGTCGGTCGTGGCATCGAAGGTATCGGCCTCGGCCCCGATGCCGATGCGGCTTGCGATGCGGCCGGGGCCGGCGCGGTCGTCGAGGCGCGCGGTCACCAGGTAGGGGGCCATCCCGCGTTCGCGGTAGTTATGTGCGGCCTGAAGCAGGATCGTGCTTTTGCCGGCATTCATCGTGCTGAAGTGGAAATATAGCTTTGCCATGGCGCGCGACTATCGTTTCCTTGTCCGGATTGCGCAAGCCCCGGTGCTGTTGGAATTCCCCGGCAGACGTGGTCTGCCGGGGATGACCATCAACAAGACACCATGAAAATCGTTATAAAAAACGGCCACCACACGACTGCGGTCTGCACCGCCCTGCCATCCCAAGCGGCGGGAATGCGGGGCCTTACTCTACCGACGCTGGGTCACCGGTTACTCTTTACGCGTTCCGGGTTACGGAACAATTTATGAATGACAAACTCTTGGCGGGTGATTAATGGGAAAGACCGGCATGATTTCCCCGCCGGAGAGTGCAATGTATGCGGAGTGCGGCGCGTGACGGACAAGATCGGCAGCTATCTGAAGAAGCACACAGAGGCGCTGGTGAAGGATGTGGGCGTCGAGGCCGCGGCCGAGGTTTCGGGCAAGTCGAAGGCGACGCTGGGGCGGTATTATTCCAACGATCCGGCGCATGGCGATCGTTATATGCCGATCGACGTGGTGGCGCGGCTTGAGACGGCGGCACGGTTTCCCCATGTCACCCATGCGCTGGCGGATCTGCGCGGGATCACCCTGTCCTATGACGAGGAGCGACGCAACGTCGCGCCCTCGGGCGGGATCAACTCCGACGTCGTGGCGCTGAGTCAGCGCTTTGCCATGCTGATGAGCGAGTATCACCAGTCGATCCAGGACGGCAAGATCACCATAAACGAGGCCAAGCGCCTTCTGGCCGAGACGCAGGCGATCCAGCGGGTCTTGCTGGATATGAAGCTGCATCTGGAGGACGAGACCGTCCAGAACTGAACAGGGCGCCCCGCGGGGCGCCCTTCGCTTATGCCGTCTGCGTGCGCTTGCCCTTGCGGGCGGGGCGCCGGGTCGGACGCCCTTCGCCGCCACCGCCACCGCCACCGGCCTTGGCCGTCTTGGGGGCGCCGACCGGCTTTGCAGGGCGTGCGGCGGGTTTGCCGTTGCCGCCGCGATTGCGGCCGGGGCGTTGGCCGGGCTTTGCGGCCTGCGTGGCCGCGGTGGAATGCGGCTCTCCGCCGATGACGGGGATCTGGGCTTTCATGGCCTTTTCGATGGCGCGCAGATCGCCCATTTCCAGCGGTGCGCAGAAGGCGACCGCGCGCCCGTCACGGCCCGCGCGGGCGGTCCGGCCGATGCGGTGGACATAGTTCTCGGGGACGTTGGGCAGGTCGTAGTTGTAGACATGCGCGACCAGCGGAATATCGAGCCCGCGCGCGGCCACATCGGTGGCGACGAGCACCTCGACATCGCTGGCGCGGAAGGCGGCAAGGGCGCGTTCGCGCTGTCCCTGAGACTTGTTGCCGTGGATCGCGGTAACCGAGAAGCCCCATTTGTCCAGAAGCTTCGCCAGCTTGTCCGAGCCGTGCTTGGTGCGGTTGAACACGACGGCAAGCTCTCCGGGGTGGCGCGAGAGGTATTCGGCCAGCAGCGTCGCCTTGTCGCCCTGCGAGACGAAATGCACGCCTTGGTCGATCTTTTCGGCCGCCTTTCCAGGGGCCGCGACCTGCACCCGCACCGGATCGGTCAGATAGCTTGCGGCAAGTTCCTCCATCAGCTTGGGCATCGTGGCCGAAAACAGGAGTGTCTGGCGTTCCGCGGGGATCAGCTTGGCGATCTTGCGCAGCGAGTGAATGAAGCCGATGTCGAGCATCTGGTCTGCCTCGTCCAGCACGAGGTATTTCGTTTCCGCCAGCGTCAGCGCGCGCCGGTCGAGCAGATCCAGAAGCCGCCCGGGCGTGGCGATCAGGACATCCGTGCCCTTGGCCAGCCGCTCGGCCTGCACATTGATCGACGCGCCACCCACGACGCGGAAGATCCGCACCGGAGAGCCGGCGGCGAAGGCGGTCAGGTTATCGTGGATCTGGGTCGCCAGCTCGCGCGTGGGGGCAAGAATGAGGGCGCGCACGGTCTTGGGCGCGGGGCGTTTGCCATAGGCCAGGATCTGGGTCAGCATCGGCAGGCCGAAGGCCGCGGTCTTCCCCGTTCCGGTTTGCGCCAGGCCAAGCAGGTCGCGCCCCTTGACGATATGCGGGATGCCCTGGGCCTGAATCGGCGTGGGTTTGACCAGCCCAAGCGCGTCCAGATTTTTCAGCAAGGCCGGAGCCAGGCCAAGGTTTTCAAAGTTTTCCAATAGTCTGTCCTTCACAGCCATGACTTCGCATGGCGAAATTCATCACGCCCCTTCGAAAAGGGGACGGTCTCTTGCGGGTGCGGGCCACCGGCCTGCTGGACCCCCGCGTGATTTGGGAACCGTTTCCCCGCGTCGGGCGCCATTCGGGGCGTGGCTGCTCACGCGGCAGCGGACATCGGGTGAGTGGCACATGCGCCCTGAGGCGGGAAAAGTCAAGGCTCTTGACCGATTTGCGCGAAGGGTCAGGCCCGTTCGGCGGTGTCCATCCAGATCGTGATCGGCCCGTCATTCACAAGCGCCACCGCCATGTCGGCCCCGAATTCGCCATTGGCGACGGCAAGGCCCTCGTCGCGCAGCGCCTGAGAGAACAGAAGATACAGCCGCTCGCCCTCGGCCGGGGGCGCGGCAGTGGAAAAGCCGGGGCGGTTCCCGCGCGAGGTATCGGCGGCCAGCGTGAACTGGCTGACGACAAGCGCCGCCCCGCCGGTATCGCGCACCGACAGGTTCATCTTGCCCGCCGCGTCCTTGAAGATCCGCAGCTTGGCGATGCGCGCGGCCAGCTTTTGCGCCTCGGCCCCGGTATCGCCGGCCATGGCGCAGACAAGGATCAGAAGGCCGGGGCCGATCTCTCCAGTCCGGCGCCCGTCCACGGTGACGCTGGCTTGTGTGACGCGCTGGATCAGGGCCCTCATGCCAGATCCTCCGCCCATGGCGGGTTGGCGCCCGCGCGTGCGACCGTGACCGCCGCGGCCGCGATGCCGCGTTCCAGCGCGCGGCGGATCAACGCGTCGTCCGCCACCTCAAGCGCGCGCTTGTCCAGCGCCCCGGCGCGGTCGAGCGCGTTCAGGACGCCCGCGTTGAACGTGTCGCCTGCACCGACCGTATCGACGACCTTCACCGCCTGGGCTGGCGCGAAAACCGCATGCCGGGCGGAAAACCCGTGCGCCCCCCGCGCGCCTTCGGTCACGAAAACCAGCTTCGGCCCGCGAGCAAGAACCCCCTTCGCGGCCGCGTCGATCGGCTTGTCCCCCTCCAGCCACCGAAGATCCTCGTCCGACAGTTTCACGATATCGGCCACCGCCATCATCCGGGCCAGCCGGGCGCGATAGGCGCCTTCGTCGCTTATGAAACCGGGGCGGATATTGGGGTCGAGCATCGTCACGCGGCGCGGGGCCTCTTGCAGCATCAGCACCTCGTAGGTGGCGCCGCAAGGCTCGACCGGAAGCGAGATGCCGCCGAAGAACAGCGCCCGCACCCGCGCGGGCAGGTCCGGCAGGTCGGCGGGGCTCAGCATGCGCCCGGCGGTGTTTTCGTCATAGAAGGCGTAAGAGGCCTGCCCGTCGCGCAGCGTCACGAAAGCCAGCGTCGTGGGCCGGTCCGAGCGATGCGCAAGGCGGGCGTCGACCCCCGAGACCTTCAGCGCGCTTTCCAGCATCTGCCCGAACAGGTCGCGCGACAGGCCCGAAAAGAACCCGGTTTCGGAGCCGAGCCGCCCGAGCGCGATGGCGGTGTTGAACACCGCCCCGCCCGGGTAGGGGGCAAAGGCGGCCTCGTCCGCGCGGGTTTCGCGTGGCAGCATGTCTATCAGGGCTTCACCGCAACACAGGATCATGGGGCCTCCCGCCTCTTTCCGTTATCGCTAACGCCATACATGCCGCCGAGCTTTCCGGCAATGCCGCGACAGGGGGAAAACGGCCTATCCCTGCTGCATCTGGCCGATATAGGCGCCAATGGCGAGTATGATCGCAACGGCGATGACCGCAAACGCGATTTTCCAGGCCGACCAAGGCCGCTCGCCCTGCACGCGCCCGGTCTGGCCGTTGACCACGAAGCGGAAGCTGCGGCCGCGATACTTGTAGGCGGCGGTCCAGACCGGCAGCAGGACATGCTTGAACGTCTCGTCCGAGAAATCCGTGTCGATGCGGTCTACCCGCTGCTCGTCGCCGCCGATGTCGCGGCGCACATCCGAGGCGATGACATGGGCCATCTCGGCCCGCGCAAGGTAGTGCCCCTCGCGCAGCTCGACCGTGTAGCCCTCGGCCTCGAAGCCGGACAGGTAGTCGGGGCGGTAGGGGCGCAGCGCCGAAAGATCCCAGGGTTTCAGTGCGTCGGTATAGCGCGTGGGAAGCGAGCGGGCGGCATAGATCAGCACATCGTCGAAGGCGCGCGCGACACGGCCGGCAACGCGGTGCCAGCGGACCTTGCGCACCTGCTGGGTGCGCCGCTCGGTCCGCCCGTCGACCCGCACATTGACCGTGCGGGTTTCGTAATAGTAATCGCCCCGATGCCCGGCATAGGCCGAGCGGGTGCTGGCGTCGAAGGTCCAGAACGGGGCATAGACGCCGCGCATCCGCCGCCCCTTGCGGGCATATTGCGTCAGCCCCGAGGGTGCGAACCACAACCGCCCCAGCCAGTTGCCAAGCGCCGCGCGGGCCTGCGCCTCGGGGAGGACGAAGGGGATCACGCCCTGGGGCTTGATCAGCCGCCGGCTGCCCGTATCCACCACGACCGGAGTTGCACAAAACGGACATTCCGACGCGTGATGCTCGCCCTCCAGGTCGAACTGGGCACCACAATTCGGACAGGAAAGCGTCTGACGCTCTTCCATCTCGGGTTCGGGAAGCTCGGCGCGCAGCGCGGTTTCCAGGTCCAGCTCGTGCAGATGCGCGACGCCGCGCCCGGTGGCGCGGGGGATGTCCTGGACATGGCCGCAATGGTCGCAGACCAGCCGCGTCTCCCCCGGAGAGAAGCGCAGATCCGCGCCGCAGGATTCGCACGGATAATGATGTTCGTCGCGTGGCCCAGCCATGGTGCTTTCGGCTTAGCCCGCGGCGGGGGGCGGGGGCGGCGCGATGGTGAAAAGCTGCGCCAGCTCGGCCACCTCGTCGGCGGGTTTCCAGCCATCGAGGCCGGGCGTCCAGACCAGCGTTTCGCGCGTGAAAGCGCCCTCGGCCACCATCCGGCCCAGATGGCCGCGCCCGTAGGGGCCCTGCGCCTGGCCGCCCTGCGCGATATGCCAGACCTTCTCGGCCACCGGGGGCAGGGGCGGCGGCGTTACGGCGGCGGGGGCCGGGGCCGCGCCCCAGGGGCCGGGCTGTGCCATCTGCTGGCCGAAGCCTGCCCCCATGCCCATACCGATCCCGGCGCCCACGGCCGCGCCCATCGCGCTGCCCGCGGCCCCGCCCGCGCCAAGCGCCTCGGCCGCGTTGAACTGCGCATAGCGCGTCAGATCGCCCACGATCCCCATCGAGGTGCGCTTGTCGAGCGCGGCCTCCACCTCGGCCGGCAGGCTGATATTCTCGATGTAGAATTCGGGGATCGACAGCCCGTAATTGGCGATGGTCTGGGTGATGGCCTTCGTCACCAGCCTGCCCAGATCGGCCGTATTGGCCGCCATATCCAGCACCGGGATCCCCGATCCCGCGATCATGCGCGAGAATTCCTGCACGATCACGTTGCGGATCTGGAAGCTGATCTCGTCGGCGGTGAATTCGCCATCCGTGCCCACGATCTCGGCTAGGAAACGCGCCGGCTCGGATACGCGCATCGAATAGGTGCCGTAGGCGCGCAGCCGCACCGGGCCGAATTCCGGATCGCGCGCGATGATCGGGTTGCGCGTGCCCCATTTGAGGTCGTTGAAGCGGGTGGTGTTGACGAAATAGACCTCGGACTTGAAGGGCGAGCGGAAGCCGTGGTCCCAGTGCTGAAGCGTGGTCAGCACGGGCATGTTGTTCGTTTCCAGCATGTAAAGCCCCGGTCCGAACACATCCGCGATCTGGCCTTCATGCACGAAAACGGCCGCCTGGCCTTCGCGGACGGTCAGCTTGGCGCCGTATTTGATGGCGTGCCCCTCGCGCTCGAAGCGCCAGACCATCGTGTCGCGGGTGTCGTCGGTCCAGTGGATGACGTCGATGAACTCGCCCGTCAGGAAATCGAGAATGCCCATGATTGGCCTCCTTCAGCTTTCTCCGCCAAGCATTTCGGCGGCAATCGTTTCGATGACGGGGCGCGCGTCGCGCTCGGTCATGCCCGGTGTCAGACGTGGGTCGTAAAGGATCTTCAGCAGCATTTCGTCATGCCGGGTCAGCAGGGCGAACTCCTCGTCGTCGTTGAAGATCGAGGGGCGCGCGCGCGGGCTGTCATTGGCAAGGCCCATGCCCTGCGCCAGTTCCTCGTGAAGGCATGACAGGCGCAGCGCGTCGGGATGTTCGCCCCGGATTACCGCGACCGCGCGGGTATAGCTGGAGGATTGCCCCTCGGAAAAGGCAAAGACCACGCAGAAGGTTGCGGGCGAAAGGTCGGTGATGGCGCGCACCGAGGCGCCGTCGATCCCCGGCACCAGTTCGCGCAGCCGTGGTGCAAGGGCGCGGCGTTCGTCCTCGTTCACCACGAAGATCGAGAAATTCCCGCCCGAGGGCACGAAGCGGACCGAATGCCCCGTCGCGCGCCCCAGACGCCCGGCGTAAGAGGATATCGCGGCGCTGTCGCTGCGGCGCTGCGCAAGCGGAACCGAGGCCCCGAACTCGACCGACATGCGCACCGGCCCGCCCCAGCGGCGCAGATGGCTGGGGCTTTGCCGCGCGACGATATTGCCGCCCGCGCTGGTATATTCGTCGTAAAGCGCGATGCGGATGAAATTCTCGGTCAACTGCCTTGCGCCGAAAGGGGCATCGCGGGGGGCGACATCCTGGCGCAACAGCCCCTGATCCAGAAGCGTCGCCTGGATCTGCGCGTAATAGGTGCGCATCGCCTGCGACTGGGCCGAGGGCGCGACGGGCGGCGGGTTGCCGATCCCGCCCGAGGGGGCGGGCACCGGGCGCGGCGTGGAGGCCGGGGCAAGGCCCGAGCCGTCGGCCACGCATCCCGCCAGCATCAGGCACATGCCCCACACCCCCGCCACCCGCGACAGGTGCCCGCCTTTGGGATGGGCAGAGGTCCGGCCGCGCCCCATGTTCAGACGGAACCGCCGATGGTGGCGCCGGTCTTGTCCGCGCGGGCGGTGGCCGAGGCAAGCGTTTCGCGCAGTTCGGATTCCATCTTGCGCAGGTCTTCTTCCGCGGCGGCGCGCTTGCGCTTGCCCTCGTCGGCGATGCGCAGGCTGTCCTCGATCGTGGCGATCAGTTCGGCATTGGCGGTCTTTACCGCCTCGATGTCGAACACACCGCGTTCCATTTCCTCGCGCACGATCTGGTTGGCTTCGCGCAGGTTCCTGGCATTCGCGGTCAGCAGCTCGTTGGTCAGGTCGTTGGCCTCGCGCACGGCGCCCGCGGCCTCGGCCGAGCGCTGGATCGTCACCGCCTGCGCCAGTTGCGTTTCCCACAGCGGCACGGTGTTGACGAGGGTCGAGTTGATCTTGGTCACCAGGCTCTTGTCGTTTTCCTGCACCAGCCGGATCGAGGGCAGCGACTGCATCGTGACCTGCCGCGTCAGCTTCAGGTCATGCACCCGGCGTTCCAGATCGTCGCGCGCGGCGCGCAGATCGCGCAATTCCTGCGCGCGTATGACCTTGGCCTCCTCGGCCGCGCCCTCGACCGCAGCCTCGAGCGCGGGGATCTCGGTCGCGTCCAGCGCGCGCAGCTTTTCCTCGCCCGCGGCGATGTAAAGCGCAAGCTCGTTGTAGAAATCGAGCGTCTTGTCATAGAGCATGTCGAGCGACTTGATATCCTTGAGCAGCTTGTGCTCGTGGCTCAGAAGATCGTCGGTGACCTTGTCGATCTGGCCCTGCACCTCTTCGTAGCGGGCGACGAACTTGCTGAAAGGCGCCGCGCGGCCCAGAAGCTTGTCCCAGAAGCTGCGCTTGCGCCGCACGTCAAGCTCGGAGACCGAGAAGCCGCGGATCGTGGTGACGATGTTGCGCAGGCTGTCGCCGGCGGGGCCGACATCCTTGTTCTTGACGCCCGAAAGCATCTCCTGGCTGATCGTCTGCAACTCGGCCTGCGCGCGCGAGCCGAACTGCACGATCGAGCCGGTATCGCTCATGTCCAACTCGGCCATGCGGGTGCGGATTGCCTCGGCCTTGGCCGGGTCGGCCTCGCCCAGTGCCACCACGGCGCCCGCATCCTCGGGCTCGGGCAGGATCACCGCACTCACGCTTTCGATTTCGGCCAGGGCCAGTGCAGCCTTTTCGCGGGTGGTCTCGGTCATCGCCATTCCTTTCGCGGCGACGATGCCCGGCGCCTCTGTGCCGGCCTGTCGCCCAACATACCCATTTACTGCCCGGTTCGCGTGACGCCGCGGCCCGAAGCCTGTTCACACAGCCCTGCGCCGCCATCGTCATCCGGCCCAAGGCTGCCAAGCGCATCTTCGTTCGGCCCGGCGGCAAGGACAACCGAAACTTTCCCGGCGATGCGTTCCGGCGCCCGAAGTTCAGGGCCGGCAGGCGCGCAGGCCCGGCAGGCGGGACCGCCGGGTCCGGCCATGTCGCGCAGATCGCCCAACTTAGCCCGTAACCCGCCGGTTCCGCCTGCAACAGGGGCGGCTTGCGATTCGATCTGCCGGCCGGTGCTGTCCCCGAATGGTCCGATTCCCGATGTCGATGCGCCTGCCCTCGGGGAACGGAGGCTAACCGCCGTTCTGAAGGCGCACGCCCTCACGGGCAAGACGCTCGCGCAGCACGTCGATTTCCACGTCCAGCCCCTCGCGCCCGTTTTCGATCAGGCTGCGGGTGCGGGCGTTGAAATTGCGCTCAAGATCGCTCAGCAGCGCCTCGTAATCGGTGCGGGCCTTGCTGTCGCGGGTGGCCGTCCACAGATCGACGAACTTCACCGTCGCGTCGCGCGCGCCCATCAGGTAGACGCCCATGTAGCGCCGCGCCGCCGTCAGGTCCGAGGGGTCGGATTCGACCGCCTCGAAGAGGTTGCGCGCACTGGCCGCAAACAGCGCCACGCGCGCCTCAAGCTGACGGTCGCGGGCGCGGGCGATGGCATCCTTCATCGCGGCAAGGTGCTTTTCGCCCTCTTCGATGGCACGGGCAACGCGGTCCTGCTGGTAGGGGTCGATCCCCTCCATGCCCTTGTCCTTCATCGGGTCGGGGCCGAAGGTCAGCATATGCACGAAGCCGCCCACAAGCCCCAGGATCGCCGCGCCCACAGGCCCGGAGGTCAGCCAGGCCCCCGCACCAAGCGACAGCGCGAAGATCAGGGCGCCAAGCGCCTTGCGCGGCAGGGCGGGGCGGCGCGCGGTGCGGCGCGCCTCATATTGCACTTGCGCCCGAAGCCCCTCACGCGTGAGGAACGAGGACAGCGCGATCCCGGCAAAGGCGCCAAGGCTGAGGACAAGCGAAACCGGCCCGTCGCCGAATGCGCCAAGAAGGAAGGGTGTCGCGCAAAGCACAACCCAGAAGGGGCGCCCCTCATGCGGGTGGCGCAGCGGCGCCACGGCCAGTTCTGCCGGGATCTCGCGCCCCGCAAGCGGCGGGTCCGTGCGATCGGTTCTGCCGGGGGGCGGGCTGTATTTTCCGCCGAAACGTTGGGCCATCGCTCTGCCTTTCAGACGCTGCCGGTCAGCGCGACCGACAGGGTCAGCGCCAGAAGCAGGTAAAAGGAGATGCGCCTGACAGCGGATTGAGACATGAGGCCCCCGATGGTCCGCGCGGGTCTGAACGCCCCGCCTTCCCCGTGTTATAAGCACGTTTCCCGTGTTATAAGCACGAAAACGCCCATCTTCCAGTGGCATGCGCCGATTTCCGCCGGGAAGGGCGGAGCGCAATTCATGCAGGCCCCGTCCCGCGCCTATTCAGAGCTGCGCGGCTTGGGCCGTCCGCCGGGCTTGCCCGCGCCGCCATCCTTGCCACGATGTGATTTGAACCCGGCCGAGCGCCCGCCCGCTCCGTCACCCGGCTTGCCGCCATGCGAGCGGTATCCGGCAGATTTGCCGAAGGGTTTTGCCCCCGGTTTGCCGCCGCCCTCGGGCTTGCCACGCGCGCCCGAAGGGGCGGGCTTGCCCGTCGCCCGCGGCTTGCCGCCAGCCGGCCGACCGGCCCCGTCCCGGTCATCGCGGTCCGCATGTGAGCGGAACCCCTCGGCGCGCGCCTGCGGCTTGCCCTTGTCCGACCAGCGCGGCTTGCGATCATCGCCCCCCGCGCGCTTGGCATAGGGTTTACGGTCCCCGTCCTCCCGCCGGGCATAGGGCTTGCGATCCCCGTCCTCACGCTTGGCATAGGGTTTACGCTCTCCATCCTCGCGCCGGGCGTAGGGTTTGCGATCCCCGTCCTCCCGCCGGGCATAGGGCCTGCGCTCTCCGTCTTCCCGCCGGGCGAAGGGTTTCCGGTCTCCTTCCCCGCGCTGCGCATAGGGCTTGCGTGCAGGGCGGCTTTCAGCGCCGTCCGAGTCGCCATCGAACAGGCCGCCAAGCTGGTCGCGCAGGATCCGCCGCTTTACCTCGACCACATCGCCGGGCTTCATGGTATTAAGGCGGAAGGGGCCGTAACTGACCCGGATCAGCCGGTTCACCACCAGCCCCACAGCCGCCATCGCGCGGCGGATCTCGCGGTTCTTGCCCTCGCGGATGCCGACGGTCAGCCAGGCATTGGCGCCCTGCTGGCGGTCCAGCGTCACCTCCATCGGCTGGAACTCGTCGCCCTCGATGGTGATGCCCCGGCGCAGCGGATCGAAGGTGGCATCGTTCGGGCGCCCGTTCACGCGCACGCGGTATTTGCGCAGCCAGCCCGTTTCGGGCAGTTCGAGCCGCCGCTTGAGCCCGCCATCGTTGGTGAGCAGAAGCAACCCCTCGGAATTGAGGTCGAGCCGCCCGACATTCAGCACCCGCGGCATGCCCTCGGGCATTTCGTCAAAGATCGTGCGGCGGCCCTGCTCGTCCTTCTCGGTGGTCACAAGGCCAAGAGGCTTGTAATACAGCCAGACGCGGGTCTCCTGCGGCGCGTCGATGGGTTTGCCGTCGATCGTCACCCGATCCTTCGGCCCGACATCGAGCGCGGGGCTGAGGATCGCCTTGCCATTCACCGCCACGCGCCCGGCCAGAACCATCTTCTCCGCATCGCGGCGCGAGGCCACGCCGGACCGCGCGATGACCTTTGCGATGCGTTCGGTGGCGGGGGATGTGTCGTCGGCGGCCATGTCGGGCTCCTGTGGGCGGGTGCAAGGAGCCTCTCTAGCGCGAAGCGCGCGCAAGGGGAAGCATCTTGCACAAGCCGGGCGGCGCCGTCATGAAAGATGTCATGAGCCGTTTCACAAGTTATATGGAGATCGCGCTGGACGAGGCGCGCGCCGCCGCGTCGCGGGGCGAAGTGCCGGTGGGCGCGGCCGTGATCGCCCCGGACGGGCAGGTTGTGGCGCGCGCGGGCAACCGCACCCGCGAGCTGAACGATCCCACGGCACATGCCGAAATCCTCGCGCTGCGTGCAGCCTGTGCCGCGGCGGGGTCCGAACGGCTGCCCGGATACGATCTCTATGTCACGCTCGAACCCTGCCCGATGTGCGCGGCCGCCCTTGCCAATGCCCGTATCGCGCGGATCTATTACGGCGCTGCGGACCCGAAATCCGGCGGGATCGCGCAGGGGCCAAGGATTTTTGCGCATCCGCAATGCCACCACCGCCCCGAGGTCTATGACGGCATCAACGCCGCCGAGGCCGAGCGCCTGCTGAAAGACTTCTTTCAGGAAAAACGCTGATCCCGTTCATCTTTGCATAAATATCCCGGGGGTCCGGGGGCAGCGCCCCCGGCCTTGGCGCGAGTTACGAAGGCCGGGGGTTTTGCACCCCCGGACCCCCGCAGGATATTTGCACGAAGCTGAAAATGCGGTCCGGTATTCCTAGAAGGAGATCGGTTCCATCACCTGCGGTTCGATGACCTTCACGCCCGGCAGGCCCGCTATCAGCGCGTCGGCGGATTGTTCGAGCAGCGGGAAGGTGCGGTAGTGGCAGGGGATCACCGTATCGAAGTTGAAGTAGCGCCTTGCCGCATAGGCCGCGCGTTTCATGTCCATCGTGTAATGCCCGCCCGCGCAGAGGATGCCGATATCGGGTTTGTGATAATCGCCCATCCATTCCATGTCGGCCATGATGTCGGTATCGCCCGACACATAGATCGTGTGACCCTCGCCCGCGATCATGAAGCCCGCTTCGCCGCCCGCCGGATGAAGCCCGCCCTGCTGGAAGTCGATGCTGTTGGAGTGCGAGGCATTCACCATGGTGACCCTTGCGCCGTTCAGCTCGATCGTGCCGCCCTTGCCGAACCCGTTGGCGGTGACGCCTTCCTTGCCGCCAAGCGCGACCGAGAGTTCATGTCCGCAGGCGATCGGGATGCCGCGTTCGGCGGCGATGGTGATGGCGTCGCGGGCGTGATCGCCATGCCCGTGGGTCAGCAGGATATGGGTTGCCCCCGCGATCGCCTCGGGGCGGCGGTCCTCGGGGAATACGGGGTTTCCGGTCACCCACGGGTCGATCAGGATCACGGCTGTCTCGATCTCGAGGCGGAAGCCGGAATGTCCAAGCCAGGTCAGTTTCATCGGGGTCCTCCTGATTTGCCTTGCCCCAAGACTACCGTGGCGGGCGCGAAAGGGAAGCCGTGCTTGAAGTGCCGCCCCTTGGGCGCTAAACCCGGCGCCGAGAACAGCGGAGAGCCCAATGTCCATTGACATCGACACCGCCCGCAAGGTGGCGCATCTGGCACGCATCGCCGTGGCCGAAGAGGACCTGCCGGCGCTTGCCGGCGAATTGTCCGGCATCCTGACCTTCATGGAGCAGCTCAACGAGGTCGATATCGACGGGGTGGAGCCGATGACCTCGGTCACGCCGATGCGGCTCAAGCGGCGCGCGGATGTCGTGACCGACGGGAATTACCAGGACAAGATCCTGTCCAATGCGCCCGATGCCCGCGAGGGTTTCTTTGCCGTGCCGAAGGTGGTGGAATGAGCCTGAACGAACTGACGATTGCCGATGCCCGCGATGCGCTGCGCAAGGGCGATGTGACCTCGGCCGAGATCACCGAAACCTGCCTGAAGGCGATCGAGGGGGCGGGCGCGCTGAATGCCTTCGTGCACCACACGCCCGAGATCGCGCGCGAACAGGCGCAGGCGGCCGATGCGCGGATCAGGGCGGGCGAGGCTCCGGCGATGTGCGGCATCCCGCTTGGGATCAAGGACCTGTTCTGCACGAAGGGCGTGCCGTCGCAGGCGGCGTCGCGCATCCTGGAAGGGTTCCGGCCGGAATACGAATCCACCGTGACGCAGAACCTGTGGGATGCGGGTGCGGTGATGCTGGGCAAGCTGTCGATGGACGAGTTCGCCATGGGCTCGTCGAACGAGACCGCGTGCTATGGCAATGTGGTCAACCCCTGGCGGCGTGGCAATGACCCGACGGCGCTGACGCCGGGCGGGTCTTCGGGCGGTTCGGCCGCGGCGGTGGCGGCGGATCTGTGCCTTGGGGCGACGGGCACCGATACCGGCGGCTCGATCCGGCAGCCGGCGGCCTTTACCGGCATCGTCGGGATCAAGCCGACCTATGGGCGGGTGTCGCGCTGGGGTGTGGTGGCCTTTGCCTCCAGCCTCGACCAGGCGGGTCCGATGACCAAGACGGTGCGCGATGCGGCGATCATGCTGGGGGCGATGTGCAGCCACGATCCGAAGGATTCCACCAGCGCCGACATCCCCGTGCCGGATTTCGAGGCCGCGCTGAGCGGCGACATCCGCGGCAGGAAGATCGGCATCCCGCGCGAATACCGCATGGACGGCATGCCCGCCGAGATCGAGAAGCTGTGGTCCAACGGGGCGGCGATGCTGAAGGATGCAGGCGCCGAGATCGTCGACATCTCGCTTCCGCATACCAAATACGCGCTGCCGGCCTATTACGTCGTGGCCCCGGCCGAGGCGTCCTCGAACCTCGCGCGGTATGACGGGGTGCGCTATGGCCACCGCGCCCGGCTGGGCAAGGGCGACGGCATCACCGAGATGTATGAAAAGACCCGCGCCGAGGGGTTCGGCAAAGAGGTCCAGCGCCGGGTGATGATCGGCACCTATGTGCTGTCGGCGGGCTTCTACGACGCCTATTACAACCGCGCGCGCAAGGTCCGGGCGCTGATCAAGCGCGATTTCGATCAGGCCTTCGCGGCCGGCATCGACGCGATCCTGACGCCCGCCACGCCGTCCTCGGCCTTCGGTCTGGGCGAGATGGCGGATGCCGATCCGGTGGCGATGTATCTCAATGACGTGTTCACGGTGACGGTGAACCTTGCCGGTCTGCCCGGGATCTCGGTCCCGGCCGGTCTGGATGGCAAGGGGCTGCCGCTGGGGCTGCAATTGATCGGCCGCCCGTGGGAAGAGGGCGATCTGCTCAACCATGCCTATGTGCTGGAAAAGGCGGCGGGTTTCTCGGCCAAGCCGCAGCGCTGGTGGTAAGCGGGACAAGAGGAACGGAAGGGACAGGCGATATGCGGGCTTTCTGGGCGGTTCTGCCGATGGTCGTTCTGGGCGCGTGCAGCCCGGTGCCAGGCAATCCCGATGCCGGGGTGGGGTTCTCGGATTACGAGACCTACCTGCAACAGCGCGAGGCTGCGCTGCGCGGGAACCGCCCGGCGCCGGCCCCGATCCTGTCGCCCGCCGTCGCGGCAACGCCCGCACCGCAGAGAGCGCCGGTCGCGGCTGTGCCGACACGTATGACGCCCGGCCAGCCGATGTCGGCGCTTGCGCCGGGAGTGCTGCCGGGGGCGACGACACAGATATCCGACGAGAACAGCTTCGAGGCGGTTTCCGGGCGCCGCTCGATCGCCGCGGATGCCGAACGCATCGCGGCCAACCGCGAGATGTATCAGCCGGTGACGGTGACTGCGCTGCCCGCGCGGCCGGGCGACAGCGCGCCCAACCTGGTGGCCTATGCGCTTTCCGCGCAGAACCGGCTGGGTCAACCGGTCTGGAAGCGCGGCGGGTTGAGCCTTGCGCGTCATGACAAGGCCTGTGCGAAATATACCTCGGCTGATCTGGCGCAGATGGCGTTCCTCAAGCGCGGCGGCCCGGAGCGCGATCCGGGCAATCTCGACCCCGATGGCGACGGCTTTGCCTGCGCATGGGATCCGACGCCGTTCCAGGCCGTGCGCAACTGATCCGATGGCGGGGGGCGGCTCTCCGAATTTCGGCGAAAGGCGCGGTGGCGCGACCCCCGAACTGATCGTGATCCATTACACCGCGATGGAAAGCTGCGCGGCCGCGCGTGCCCGCCTGTGTGACCCGCAGGCCGAGGTGTCGGCGCATTGGCTGATCTCGGAAACTGGCGAGGCGATCGCCCTCGTGGCCGAGGAGATGCGCGCATGGCATGCCGGGGCAGGGGCCTGGGGCGGGCTTGAGGATGTCAATTCGCGCTCGATCGGGATCGAGCTGGCCAATCGCGGCGATGCCCCTTTCCCCGAGCCGCAGATGGCCGCGCTGGAGCGGCTGTTGCGCGCGATCATGGCGCGCTGGGGTATCCCGCCCGAAGGCGTGATCGCGCATTCCGACCTTGCGCCGGGGCGCAAGTCCGATCCGGGCCCGCGCTTCGACTGGCGCAGGCTGGCGCTTCAGGGGCTTGCGGTCTGGTCCGATGCGCAGAGCGGGCCTTTGCCCGCACTGCCGGTCTTTGCCGCGCTTGCCCAGACCCTCGGCTATCCGCCCGTGGCCGATGACACGCTGCTGGCCGCCTTCCGGATGCGCTTCAACCCGCGTGCCGAAGGGCCGCTTTCGGATCTCGACATGGCGCGCATGGCCGATCTGGCCGCCCGTTTCGGCGCCGATGGCGATCAGTGGCGCGGCGCCTGACGGGGCGGCGGGCTGCGGGGGGCCATTGACGCCGTGCGCGCGCCCGCCTATCTGGGCGCTGCGCGGATCGCTGGATGACCGCGCGCATGCATAGGTCCGGGTTCGCCCCGGATACCTGCCTGCGCGAGGAAAGTCCGGACTCCATGAAGTGACGGTGCCGGGTAACGCCCGGCGGGGGCAACCCCAGGGAAAGCGCCACAGAAAACAGACCGCCCTGCGTGCAGGGTAAGGGTGAAACGGTGGGGTAAGAGCCCACCGCGGGACTGGCAACAGGACCGGCACGGCAAGCCCCACCGGGAGCAACGCCGAATAGGGACCGCAGGCGGGCCGCAAGGCACCGCAGGGGAGCTTCGCCCCGGGCGGTCCGGGTTGGCGGCTTGATCCCGCAGGCAACTGCGGGGCCAGAGGAATGGTCATCCAGAGGGGGCAACCCCTTGGACAGAATCCGGCTTACAGGCGATCCGCGCATTTCCGCCTGCGACAGGGTGGCGCCTTGATCGGGCGGCGCGCAGCCCCCAAGTTTTCTTTCATGAACCGACGGAAGGACGGCGCAGCCATGAGCTATACGATTGATCGCATCATCGCGGGGCAGGATCTTGAGGCCGTGGAGGCCCGCCTGCGCAAGGCGCTGTCCGAAAAGGGGTTCGGCGTGCTGACCGAAATCGACGTGGCCGCGACGATGCACAAGAAGCTGGGCCGCGACATGGCCCCTTACCGCATTCTGGGCGCATGCAATCCCGCGCTTGCCTGGGACGCGATCGGGCATGAGCCGAAGGTCGGCGCGATGCTGCCCTGCAATGTCATCCTGCGCGCGGTCGAAGGCGGGGTCGAGGTTTCGGCCATCGACCCGGTCGCCTCGATGCAGGCGATCGACAACCCCGCGCTGACCGAGGTTGCCGCGCGCGTGCGCGGCCTTCTGGGCGAGGTGGTCGGCGCGCTCTGAGCCCTTTCGCGTCACGGGAATTTTTGTCTTGGCGCTTTCGGCGCCACACGGCAATATCGCCACATCACTGCAATCCGGGGGATTTCATCATGAGTTTCGTCAAGACGCTTGCCACGCTGGCCGTTGGCTTTGCCGCTGCGCGCGGCGTGGACAAGTTCCGCAAGGGCGGCGGCATGGAGGGCATGAAGGACGCCCTGCGCAATGCCGGCAAGGCCGGGGGCGTGGCCGACCAGATGGGCGATTTCGCCGAGAAGATGGGCGTGCCGGGCGGCAAGGATGCGGTGCGCGACATGTTCACCCGTTTCGGCACCCAGGCCGCAAGCGCCACCGAGGCGACCGAGGCGGGCCTTGGCAGCCTGATGGATGCGATGACCGGGGCCGCCACGGCGGGCGCCAAGGGGCTTGGCGACATGATGAGCGCCGTCACCGGCGCGATGCCCGGCAATGCGATGCTTGAGGAAAACGCGAAGCTGATGATCCGTGCGATGATCCAGGCCGCCAAGGCCGATGGCGAGATCGACGCGACCGAACGGGCCAAGATCATGGATCACCTCTCGGATGCCTCGGACGAGGAGATCGCCTTCGTCGCGGCCGAGCTGGATGCCCCGATCGACATCGACGGGCTGGCGCGCGCGGCCGGCGACAGCGCCAAGGCGCAGGTCTATTCCGCCGCGCTGATGGCGATCAGCGTCGATACCGACATGGAGCGGCAATACCTTGCCAATCTTGCCGCCGCCCTCGGGCTGGAGGCCGGGAAGGTGCTCGAGATCCACCGCGCGATGGGCAAGCCCGAGGTTTGAGCCGGGGCCCATTTTTCTGCGCGCGGCACGGGTTTCCCGGTTGACTCTGGGCGGGGCCTCGCTAAAAGGCGGGCTTCAAGGATTTCGCGGGCGGCTTTCCGCCCGACTCTAGGAGACGTAAGATGGCGAAGCCGACGACGATCAAGATCCGTCTGAACTCGACGGCGGGCACCGGGCACTTCTATGTGACCAAGAAGAACGCCCGCACCATGACGGAAAAGATGACCGTGAACAAATACGATCCGGTCGTGCGCAAGCATGTCGAATACAAGGAAGGCAAGATCAAGTAAGATCTGCCGACCGATCCGGTTGAACAAGGCCGCGCCCCCGGGTGCGGCCTTTGTCGTTTTCACGGGCGGCAAAAGAATCTGACTGAAAAAATCGGGTTTACATTTCCGACTTTTTGACTAGGTTTTGGCGAAATGCCGCTGGTCAAAGGAATCCCCCTCGTATGAAACCCGTCCTGTTCGCCTTGTCCGCCACGACCGCACTTGCGGCTTTCCCCGTTTACGCGCTGGAGAAGGCCGATGTTCTTGCGCACTACGCGGATATCGCGGCCGCCGGATATGCCGACAGCCTGGCGACCGCGCAGGCGTTGCAGGCTGCGGTCAGTGCTTTCATCACCGCCCCGTCCGAGGAAAGCCAGGCGGTGGCCAAGGCGGCCTGGGTGGCAGCGCGCGTGCCCTATCAGCAGACCGAGGCGTTCCGCTTCGGCAATGCCATCGTGGACGACTGGGAAGGCCGCGTGAACGCCTGGCCGCTTGACGAGGGGCTGATCGACTATGTCGACATGGACTCGGCCGCGGTGAACGAAGAGAACGAGCTTGCGCTGCTCAACATCGTTGCCAACAGCACCGTGACGATCGGCGGCGAGGCGATCGACGCGACCGAGATCACCCCCGAACTTCTGGGCGAGGTGCTGCATGAGGCCGAGGGGATCGAGGCGAATGTCGCCACCGGCTATCACGCGATCGAATTCCTGCTCTGGGGGCAGGATCTGAACGGCACCAAGGCCGGGGCAGGCGCGCGCCCCTTCACCGATTTCGTTGTGGGCGAGGGCTGCACCGGCGGCAACTGCGACCGCCGCGCCGCCTATCTGAAGGCCGCGACCGACCTTCTGGTGGCGGATCTTGAAGAGATGGCCGCGAACTGGGCCGCCGACGGCGCCGCGCGCACGGGCCTTCTGGACGATCCCGATGCGGGCATTTCGGCCATCCTGACCGGGCTCGGCTCGTTGTCCTATGGCGAGCTGGCGGGCGAGCGGATGAAGCTGGGCCTGATGCTGCACGACCCCGAGGAAGAGCATGACTGCTTCTCGGACATGACGCATCTGAGCCATTATTACGACGGTCTGGGCATCCGCAACGTCTATACCGGCAGCTATACCCGCGTGGACGGAAGCGTGGTTTCGGGGGCGTCGATCTCGGATCTGGTGAAGGCGGCCGATCCGGCGGTGGACACGCAGCTGCGTGCCGAGCTGGACGCCTCGGTCGCGGCCTTGGGCCGGCTGAAAGAGACCGCCGAGGCGGGCATGGCCTATGACCAGATGCTGGGCATGGGCAACGAAGAGGGCGCCGCGCTGATCAACGCCTCTGTCGAGGCGCTGGTGACGCAGACCCGCTCGATCCAGCGCGCGGTTGCCGCCCTTGGCGCCCAGATCGAGGTCGAGGGCTCGGACAGCCTCGACAATCCCACGGCGGTTTTCCAGTAGGAGAGTGCGATGATCGTCTGCCAGTGCATGCATATTTCCGACCGCGATATCAATGCCGCGATCGAATGGATGCGCGCCGCCGACCCGGCGACGATCATCACGCCGGGCAAGATCTATCACGCCCTTGGAAAGCGGGCGGATTGCGGCGGATGCATGCCGCTGTTCCTTGACACAATGCGCCGAAACGGCAGTCTTGAAGTGCCACTGGAGCTTCGCGGCATGCGCCGCAAGCGGGTAGCGAACAGAAAGGAAAGATCATGAAGGGCGACAAGAAGGTCATTGATTACCTCAATGCGGCGCTGCGCTCGGAACTGACGGCGGTCAGCCAGTATTGGCTGCATTATCGCCTTCAGGAGGATTGGGGCTATGGGCGCATCGCCGCCAAATCCCGCGCCGAAAGCATCGAAGAGATGAACCATGCCGACCGGCTGATCGAGCGTATCCTGTTCCTGGAAGGGCATCCGAACCTGCAAAAGCTTGATCCGTTGCGCATCGGGCAGGATCTGCGCGAAACGCTTGAATGCGACCTGGCGGGCGAGCATGACGCGCGCACGCTTTACATCGAGGCGCGCCAGCATTGCGACAAGGTGGGCGATTACGTCAGCCGTGCCCTGTTCGACGATCTGATCCAGGACGAAGAGGGGCATATCGACTTCCTCGAAACGCAGATCGACCTGCACGACAAGATCGGTGCGGAACGCTATGGCCTGTTGAACGCCAAGCCCGCGGACGAGGCCGAATAGCGCGCAACCTTCCCGCCCGCGCTGTCCGGGCAAAGATCAAGGACCCGGCGGCCCGCACAGGGCCGGATAGTTCATGGCATCCTTCGACAACATGCTCTCGGCCGCGCGGGCGATGCTTCTGGTCGCCGGCGCCGGATTGATCGCGGGGGCGGGTGCGGGGCCGCTGGCCGAGCCGCATCTGCGCCCCGTACCCCGCACCGGGGCCGAGGCCGCGCGGATCGCCGCCGCGATCGGCGCGCCTGCGGGGTTCGATGCGGCCGAAGCTTACGAGGCCCTGCCCGCGGGCGCGGCCACGCTGCGCGGCGGGGCGGATTTCGCCTCTCCCGCGCCGGGGATCGCGGATGCGCGGCGGATGGAGTTCGAGCTGGGCAAGGCGCTGTTCGAAAAGCTCTGGGTCGCCGCGCCCTCGGCCACGCGGGCCTCGGACGGGCTGGGGCCGCTTTTCAATGCGCGCTCTTGTGCGGGGTGCCATCCGGGCAATGCGCGCATGCCGATTCCTGAGGCGGGGGCGGAGAATACCGGCCTCGTGCTCAAGCTGTCGCGCAGCGCGCCCGCGGTTGACGCGCCTGCGATTGCCGGCTGGCACCCCACGATGCCCGATCCCGCACTTGGCCGGCAGGTGCAGGACCGCAGCCTGCCCGGCCTGCCCATCGAGGGGCGTCTGCGCGTGGCCCATGACGAAATCGCGGTGCCGCTTTCGGGGGGCGAGACGGCCATGCTGCGCGCGCCCCGCTACGGGCTGGAACGTGCGGGGGACGGGGCCGGGCAGGGCGACGATCCGGGGCTGATGCAATCGGTGCGGCAGGCGCCGCAGCTGATCGGGCTGGGACTGCTGGAGGCGATCCCCGCGGCCGATCTGCTGGCCGCCGCCGATCCCGAAGATGCGGATGGCGACGGCATCTCGGGCCGTGCCGCGGTGGTCTGGTCGGCCGCGCACGGGCAGGCGATGCTTGGCCGGTTCGGCTACAAGGCGGGGACGGCCACGCTGCGGGACATTGCCGCGATGGCCTTTGCGGACGATCTGGGCCTTTCCAGCCCGCTGCGCCCGGACCCCTGGGGCGATTGCACCCCGGCCCAAGCGGCCTGCCTTGCCCTGCCCTCGGGCGAGGATGCGGGCCTGCGCGACGGGCGCGAGGTGTCGGGCGAGGCGCTGGATCTTGTCGCCTTCTACACCGCCTCGCTTGCGGTGCCCGAACGGCGTGCGCCGGGCGATCCCGAGGTGCTTGCCGGCAAGCGCGCCTTCCATGCGGCGGGCTGCACCGCCTGCCACACGCCGCGCCATGTGACCCATCGCCTGCCCGACAGCCCCGAACGGTCGTTCCAGTTGATCTGGCCCTATAGCGACCTGTTGCTGCACGACATGGGGCCGGGCCTGGCCGACGGGCGGCCCGAAGGGCTTGCGACTGGCCGCGAATGGCGCACCGCGCCGCTGTGGGGCATAGGGCTGAATGACGCGATGCGCGCGGGCGGCGTGGGCTATCTGCATGACGGGCGCGCCCGGACCCTGCTGGAGGCGATCCTGTGGCATGGTGGCGAAGCCCGTCTGGCGCGTGATAAGGTGGCCGCGATGCCGCCCGAGACACGGGCCGCCCTGATCCGATTTCTGGAGAGTCTCTGATGCGTTCTGCACTTGTGGCCCTGTTCCTGCTGGGCGCCTTGCCCGCCGCCGCCGATACCGCCGAGGCGATCTCGGACCATGTCCTGCCGGGCTATGCCGAGTTCGCCCGCGCAAGCACGGATCTGGCCGGGGCGGCCGCGCAGGATTGCAGCGCCGCGCCGCTCAAAGAGCCGTGGAACCGTGCCTTCGATACCTGGATGGGCGTGGCCCATCTGCGGCTTGGCCCGGCCGAGGATGGCGGCCGCGCGCTTGCCATCGCCTTCTGGCCCGACCCCAAGGCGACCGGCGCGCGCCAGACGGCGGCGATGATCGCGGCGGCCGATCCCGCGCTTGCCACGCCAGAGGGGCTTGCCGGGGCATCGGTTGCCGCGCGCGGCTTTTACGCGCTGGAGCGGCTGCTTTGGGGCGCGCCCTACGGGCCGGGGGACTACAGTTGCGCGCTGGTGCGCGGGCTTGCGGGCGATCTGGCCGGGTTGGCGGAGGCTCTGGCGCAGGACTGGGGGCAGCCGGGATCGGGGGGCTATGCCGATCAGCTTCTCAGCCCCGGCGCCGAGGGCAACACCCGCTTTCTGACCCCCGATGAATCGCGTCAGGCGCTGTTCACGCAGCTGATCACCGGCCTTGAGTTCAACGCCGACCAGCGTCTGGGCCGCCCCCTTGGCAGCTTCGACAAGCCGCGCCCGGAACGCGCCGAGGCGATCGCCTCGGGCCGGTCGCTGCGCAATGTCACTCTGTCGGTGATCGCGCTCAGGGATCTGGCCCGCAGCCTTGCCGGAGAGCATCCGGCGACCGAGGCGGCCTTTGCGCGCGCCATCGCGCTTGCGCAGGATCTGGACGATCCGGTCTTTGCCGGCGTGGCCGAGCCCGCTTCGCGCCTGAAGGTCGAGATCCTGCAACAGGCGATCCGGGCCGCACAGGAGGCGGCCCTTGCCGAAGTGGGCGGCGCGCTTGGCGTCGGGGTCGGGTTCAATTCAGCGGACGGAGATTGACGGGATGCGGCGGCGGATGTTTCTGGCGGCCCTTGCGGCCTCGGGCGGGATGCCCCTTCTCAGCTGGGCCGATGCGGGCAGTCCGGCATTCCTTGCGGCCGCGAAAGAGCCGTCGGGCGGATATGCGCTGTTCGGGATCGGCCGTTCGGGCGCGGTGCTGTTCCGCCAGCCTTTGCCTGGGCGCGGCCATGCCGCCACCGCCCATCCGACCCGCCCCGAGGCCGTGGCCTTTGCCCGCCGGCCGGGCACCTTCGCGCTGGTTCTGGATTGCGTGACCGGGGCCAGCCTTGCCCGGCTGACGCCGCCCGAGGGGCGCCAGTTCAATGGCCACGGAGCCTATTCCGCCGATGGCGCGGTGCTTTACACCTCGGAGGTGGTGGCCGAAGGTTCCGAAGGGCGGATCGGGCTGTGGGATGCGGGGCGCAGCTATGCGCGGATCGGAGAGTTCGCCTCGAACGGGATCGGCCCGCATGAAATCCGCCGACTGCCGATGTCGGACATGCTGGTGGTGGCGAATGGCGGGATCCAGACCGACCCGCTGGACCGCACGCCGCTGAACCTTGACAGCATGCGCCCGAACCTGAGCTACCTGTCCCCGGAGGGCGTGGTGGAAGAGGTCGTGGAACTGCCCGATCTTGCGCAGAACTCGATCCGCCATCTGGCGCTGCGCAGCGACGGGCTGGTGGGGTTTGCGATGCAGTGGCAGGGCGATCTGGCCGAGCCCGTGCCGCTTCTGGGCCTGCACCGGCGGGGCGAAGACCCGACTCTCGCCTGGCCCGCGGATGCCGAGATGTTTGCGATGAAGGGCTATGCGGGCTCGATCGCCTTTGCGCCGGGCGGGCAGGAGGTGGCGATCACCTCGCCCCGTGGCGGGCGCGTGCAGGCCTTCAGCCCCGAGGGCGCACCGCTTTGGAGCGTGGCGCGTGGCGATGTCTGCGGCATCGGCCCGGCGGCGGGTGGGGACGGCTTCGTCATCACCGACGGGCAGGGCCTTGTGGCGGGGCTGGCGGGCGGGCGCATCGCGCCCCTTGCGCAGGCCGGGCTGGCCTGGGACAACCACCTGATCGCGCTGTGAAGATCGCGCCGTGAAGACGGCGGCGGGCCGCCGGGGCGCAGATTGCCCTGTTGCCTGCCCCTGCCTGCGGGGCTAGTCTGTGGCAAGCCCCCGTCACGGAGAAGATTCATGCGCCTTCCGGCCCTTGCCATCGCCCTTTCGCCGCTGCTTGCGGCCTGCATCCCGATGAAGGATGCGGTGTCGGTTCCAACCGCGGCCGAGGATTATTCCGACATGTGCGCGGTTTGCCATGGCCCCGCCGGCAAGGGCGACGGAGAGGTCGCGCGCGATCTGGGCCTGACGCCGCCCGACCTGACGCGGCTTGCGGCCGATAACGGGGGCGTCTTTCCCAAAGCGCGGGTGATGTCGCAGATCTATGGCTATACCCAGAAGGGCCCCACCGGCGAGATGCCCGCCTTCGGCGAGCTTCTGGAGGGCGAGACCGTGCTGGTCGATACCGGTGACGGCATTGCCACGCCCACGCCGCTGCGCCTTGTGCAACTGGCCGAATATATCGAGGCGCTCGGCCGTTAGTCAGGCCGCGCGCGCAGGCGCCGGATCAGACATCCAGCTCTTCCACGAACTGCGCGTTCTCCTGGATATACTGAAAGCGCAGTTCGGGCTTCTTGCCCATCAGCCGTTCCACCAGATCGCCGGTTTCGCCGGGGATGTCGTCATGGATCGTCACGCGGATCAGCTTGCGGGTCTCGGGGTTCATCGTCGTGTCCTTGAGATCCTTGGCGTCCATCTCGCCCAGACCCTTGAAGCGCTGCACGTCGATCTTGCCCTTGCCGCCCAGGCCCTTGGCCAGCCAGGCCTCTTTCTCGGCGTCGTCGGCCACATAAAGGCGGCGCGCGCCCTGCGTCAGCCGGTAAAGCGGCGGGCAGGCCAGATAGAGGTGCCCCTTGTCGATCAGCGGGCGCATCTGGGTGAAGAAGAAGGTCATCAGCAGGCTTGCGATATGCGCACCGTCGACATCGGCATCGGTCATGATGATGATCTTGTCGTAGCGCAGATCCTCGATGTTGAAGCGCGTGCCAAGCCCGACGCCAAGCGCCTGGGACAGATCGTTGATCTCCTGGTTCTGGCCCAGCTTGTTCGAGGCCGCGCCCAGAACGTTCAGGATCTTGCCGCGCAGGGGCAGCAGCGCCTGGTTCTTGCGGTCGCGCGCCATCTTGGCGCTGCCGCCGGCCGAGTCGCCCTCGACGATGAACAGCTCGGTTCCTTCACGGTTGGTCGCGCTGCAATCCACGAGCTTGCCCGGTAGGCGCAGCTTCTTGGTCGCCGATTTGCGCGCGGTTTCCTTTTCCTGCCGGCGGCGCAGCCGTTCTTCGGCGCGCAGCACGAGGAAATCGAGGATCGCGCCGGCCGATTTCGTATCCGAGGCCAGCCAGTTGTCGAAATGGTCGCGCACCGCGCCCTCGACCAGGCGCTGCGCCTCGACGGTGGCAAGGCGGTCCTTGGTCTGGCCCACGAATTCGGGCTCGCGGATGAAGCACGACACCAGCGCGCAGCCGCCCGCGATCAGATCCTCGCGGGTGATCTGTTCGGCCTTCTTGTTCCTGACCAGATCGCCATAGGCGCGCACGCCCTTGAGGATCGCGGCCCAGAAGCCCGCCTCATGGGTGCCGCCCTCGGGCGTGGGCACGGTGTTGCAATAGGACTGGATGAACCCGTCGCGCGACGGGGTCCAGTTGATCGCCCATTCGACCGAGCCGGGAACGCCGAACTTTTCCTGGAACTGGACCTTTCCGGCAAAGGGCCGGTCGGCATAGGTCGAGGCCTTGCCAAGGGTCTCGGTCAGATAGTCGGCCAGGCCGCCGGGAAAGTGGAACACCGCCTCGGCGGGTGTTTCGCCGTCGTCGATGGCGGTTTTCCAGCGGATCTCGACGCCCGAGAACAGGTAGGCCTTGGAGCGCACCATCTTCAGCAGCCGCGCGGGCTTGAAGCGGTGATGGCCGAAGATCTGCTCATCGGCATGGAAGGTGACGGTGGTGCCGCGCCGGTTCGGCGCCGCGCCCAGCTTTTCAACCGGGCCAAGCGGGATGCCCCGCGAAAAGCGCTGCTCGAACAGCTCCTTGTTGCGCGCGACCTGCACCACCATCGAATCCGACAGCGCGTTCACCACCGAGGCCCCAACCCCGTGCAAACCGCCCGAGGTCTGATAGGCATCGCCCGAGAACTTGCCCCCCGCATGCAGGGTGCACAGGATGACCTCCAGCGCCGATTTGCCGGGGAACTTGGGATGCGGGTCGATCGGGATGCCGCGCCCGTTGTCGCGGATGGTGATCGAATGATCCTCGGCCAGTTCGACCTCGATGCGGGTGGCGTGGCCTGCCACGGCCTCGTCCATCGAGTTGTCGAGAACCTCGGCCACAAGGTGATGCAGCGCGCGTTCATCCGTGCCGCCGATATACATGCCCGGCCGCTTGCGCACCGGCTCCAGCCCTTCGAGCACCTCGATGGAAGAGGCGTCGTAGGTCTCGGGCTGGGAGGACAGAAGGTCGTCGGCCATGCTGTTCGTCTTTCTGTAGTAGGACTGGCCCGAAGGGATACAGCATCTGCCGCCCAAGGGGCAAGGGCGGCTGGCCGGTGCGCTGCCGGCTCAGGCCGGTTCGGCCTCGCGCAGGGTCCACATCTTCTTGAAGGTGGCGCGGTTCTGGCACAGTTCCAGCCAGCTTTTCACCCGCGGGAAGCGCTGCATCAGCGCATCATGCGGCTGTGCGTAGCGCACGATTTCGGCCATGTCGATATCGGCCGCCGTGAAACGTCCGCCGACCATGTGGCTGTGCATCGACAGGTGCTTTTCCAGCGCGCCGAACGGGCGCAGCAGCTTGTCCGCAAGCGCCGCGACGGCGGCCTGCCCGGCCTTGGTTCCGGTTTCCTTGCGGGCATAGGCCATCATGATCTCAAGCGCGGGGGTTTCGATCCAGGTCGCCGCGAACAGCGCCCATTGCACCATCTGCGCATCCTCGCGCAGGTCCGCGGGGGCCAGCGGTCCGCCATGCTTGCGGGCGATGTAATGGTTGATCGCAAGCGATTCCGACAAGATGAGCCCGTCATCCTCCATGACCGGGATCGCGCCCGCGGGCGAAAGCTTCAGGAACTCGGGGCTGAGCGTGTTGAGCGGGGCGTCCGGCGCCTTCGGATCGGGCAGGCGATAGGCCTGGATGATCGGCTTGAGCACATATTTCGCCCCCAGCTCTTCCAGCAGCCAGATGTTGCGCGACGCGCGCGAACGATACATCCCGTAAAGTGTAAGCATGGCCTCTCCTGTTAGCTTTGCGGCAACTTTGCCTTGCGGCCCGGCAAATGGAAAGGGGCGCTTCAACCGGCCGGAAAGCAGTTTGAAAGATGCGCCTTTTTGACACGCATCAAGGCGGCAAAGCTGGAACCGTTGTAAAATGGTTGGGTAAATTGTTTGGAGGGAGCGCATGGAAGATCAGATCGGAAAGGAAGCGGTGCAGGCCAAGCCTGAGGCGCCGCAGGGCGTGGTGACTGCCGCCAAGACCGATGGAGCGCAGAAGCCTGCGGCAAAAGCCATCCGGCCGAAGGCGGCAGTTGCGAAAGCGGCGCCCGAGGCGGTGCCCGGACCGGTGGATGAGCCGGCCGGGGAGGCGTCGCAGGGGCCGAAGACCTTTCCTCGTGTCGATCCCAACCAGATCCGGCTTGCCTTCGAATCCGGCCGCTACCCTTACGCGCATCGCATGGGGCGCGCGGCATACGAGAAGGAAAAGGCCAGGCTTCAGGCCGAGCTTCTGAAGGTTCAGAAATGGGCGCTCGAGACCGGGCAGAAATTCGTGATCCTGTTCGAGGGCCGCGATGCGGCCGGCAAGGGCGGCACGATCAAGCGCTTCAACGAACATCTCAACCCGCGCTTCGCCCGCGTCGTGGCGCTGAACAAGCCCACCGACGAAGAACGCGGCCAGTGGTATTTCCAGCGCTATCTGGGCCATATGCCGACGCGTGGCGAAATGGTCTTCTACGACCGCAGCTGGTATAACCGCGCGGGGGTGGAGCGCGTGATGGGCTTTTGCACGCCCACCGAATACCTTGAGTTCATGCGTCAGGCCCCCGAGCTGGAGCGCATGCTGGTCCGTTCGGGGATCCGGCTTTACAAATACTGGTTCTCGGTCACGCGGGACGAGCAGCGCCGCCGCTTCAAATCGCGCGAGACCGATCCGCTCAAGCGCTGGAAGCTGTCGCCCATCGACCTGGCCTCCCTTGACAAGTGGGACGACTATACCGAGGCGAAAGAGGCGATGTTCTTCTATACCGACACCGCCGATGCGCCCTGGACCATCGTGAAATCCAACGACAAGAAGCGCGCGCGGCTGAACTGCATGCGGCATTTCCTGTCGACGCTGGATTATCCCGACAAGGACCTGTCGATCGCTACGCCCCCAGATCCGCTGATCGTGGGCAAGGCGAGCCATGTGGTGCATCAGGCCGACCATATTCTGGGCGCGTCGCTGCATCCCGATCAGCGCCGGGTGCGCGCCAGGGACGAGGCACCCGAAACCAAGGCCTGACGGGCCGCACGATTCAGGATTGATCCTTGCGCGACGGGGGCGGGCCGGTGACAGGCCCGCCCCAGGTCGCTTGGCGCTGGACGCGGATCACGCCGCTCTGTAGCGTCGGCGCCATGAGCAACCCCGCCCCCCTGAGCACGGGCGCGCATCTGCGTGCCACGCTGAGCCTTGGCCTGCCGCTTGTCGGCTCGCATCTGGCGCAGATGCTGCTGCATGTCACCGATACGGTGATGCTGGGCTGGTATGGCGTGACCGAGCTTGCCGCCGTGGTGCTGGGCGCCTCGGTCTTCTTTATCGTGTTCATCCTTGGCTCGGGTTTCGGGATCGGGGTCATGGGCATGGTGGCCAACGCCCTGGGCGCGGGCGACGATACGCAGGTGCGGCGCGACACGCGGATGGGGCTGTGGCTGTCGTTGCAGTTCGGCGTCCTCTGTATGCCGGTCATGTGGTGGTCGGGGCCGCTGCTGATTGCGGCCGGCCAGCAGGCCGATGTCGCGGCGCTCGCGCAGGATTACCTGCGCATCGCGGGATGGGGCATGGTGCCCGCGCTTCTGGTGATGGTGCTGAAAAGCTACCTTGCCGCCAATGAGCGCACGCAGGTCGTCCTGTGGGTCACGCTGGCGGCCGTCGTGGTGAATGCGGCGATCAACTGGGTGCTGATCTTCGGCAAGCTCGGCGCGCCCGAGATGGGCGTGCGCGGCGCGGCCATCGCCTCGCTCGGGGTGCAGTGGCTGACCTTCGGCTTCCTGGCGCTTTATGCCGCGTGGGAACCCTCGCTGCGCCGTTTCGCGCTGTTTCAGCGCTTCTGGCGGCCCGACTGGCCCGCCTATGCGCAAGTCTTCCGGCTGGGCTGGCCGATCGGCCTGACGGGGCTGGCCGAGGGTGGGCTGTTTCAGGCCTCGGCGCTGATGATGGGCTGGATCGGCACGCGGGAACTGGCCGCGCATGGCATCGCGCTTGAGATCACGGCGCTGACCTTCATGGTGCATCTTGGCCTGTCCAACGCGGCCACGGTGCGCACGGGCCGCGCACTTGGCGCGCGCGATCCGCGGGGCCTGCGTGACGGGGCGCTGGTGGCGATCGGCGTTTCGGCGCTGTTCGGGGGCGCGATGGTGGTGCTTTTCCTGGCCGTGCCCGAGTTTCTGGTGGCGCTGTTTCTGGATGCCTCTGACCCCGAAAGCCCGCCGATCATCGCCTTCGGCGCAAGGCTTCTGGCGGTGGCGGCGCTGTTTCAGCTGTTCGATGCGATGCAGGTGATGGCGCTTGGCCTGCTGCGGGGGGTGCGCGACACGCGCGTGCCGATGTGGATTGCGGCCTTCAGCTACTGGTGCGTAGGGATCCCCGCAAGCTATCTGCTGGCCTTCCGCATGGATCTTGGCGGGGTCGGGCTGTGGCTGGGGCTGGTGGTGGGGCTGGTGCTGGCGGGCGGCCTTCTGATGGCGCGGTTCTGGCGCGGCGGCTGGACGCGCGCGCAGGTCCTGGCCTGAGCCCTAGGCCTCGTCCTCTGCGGGGGCCGCTTTCATCAGCCGGTCGGCCTTCTTGCGCACCAGGACCGAGCGCAGGTCGTGCATCGCCAGCAAAAGCGCATCCGTCACCTCGTCCAGTTGCGCGTCGCTGGCTTTCGATTGCACCCATTGCGTCGTCAGGTTGAGGTGATCCACCGCGCGGTGGATATCGTCCATGTCGCGCGCCGCCAGTTGGGCGATGCGGCGCGCGAGCCAGTCGCGGATCACGGCCAGGTCGGCCTCGGACAGCGTGCCATCGCCCTGCGGCTTGATCTCGCCGTTGCGGACATTGACGACGGCGATCTGGTCCATCTCGATGCGGCGCTGACGGTTTTCGGTATCGACCCGAAAGACCGCGGCGCCATTCTCGCGGATACGAAAGTAGTATTCCGGCAGATCGCCCGACATCTGGCCCCCTGGGTGCTATTTCAGGCCTTCGCAGAAGGTCTTGATACGCGCGCAGGCCTCTTTCAGCGCGGCGTCCGAGGTAGCGTAGCTGATCCGGAAATTGGGCGAAAGACCGAAGGCCGCGCCGAAGACCACCGCCACGCCGGTCTCGTCCAGCAGGGCCGAGGCGAAGGCTTCGTCATCGGTGATCTTCCTGCCGCCGGCCGAGGTCTTGCCGATCAGCGCACGGATCGAGGGATAGACATAGAACGCGCCTTCCGGGGTGGGGCATTCGATGCCGGGGCAATCGTTCAGCGCCGCGACCACCAGATCGCGTCGCCGTGCAAAGGCCACGCGGCTTTCGGCGATATAGTCCTGCGGGCCGTTCAGCGCCTCGACCGCGGCGGCCTGGCTGACCGAGCAGGGGTTCGAGGTGGATTGCGACTGCACCTTGCCCATCGCCTTGATCAGCTCTTTCGGGCCGCCGGCGTAACCGATCCGCCAGCCCGTCATCGCATAGGCCTTGGAGACGCCGTTGCAGGTCAGCGTGCGGTCGTAAAGCGCGGGTTCCACCTCGGCAGGGGTGACGAATTCGAAATCGTCGAAGACGAGGTGTTCATACATGTCGTCCGACATCACCCAGACATGGGGGTGACGCAGCAGCACATCGGTCAGCTCTTTCAGCTCGGCCCGGCTGTAGCCCGCGCCCGACGGGTTCGAGGGCGAGTTGAAGATGAACCATTTGGTCTTCGGCGTGATCGCGGCCTCAAGCTGCTCGCCGGTGATCTTGTAGCCGGTCTGCATCGGCCCCTCGACGAAGACGGGCGTGCCGCCGGCCAGCAGCACCATGTCGGGATAGCTGACCCAGTAGGGCGCGGGGATGATCACCTCGTCGCCGGGGTTCAGCGTGGCCACCAGCGCGTTGTAAAGCACCTGCTTGCCGCCCGAGCTGACCGTGATCTGGTCGGGCGCATAGCTCAGCCCGTTTTCGCGGGCGAACTTCGCGCAGATCGCCTTCTTCAGTTCGGGGGTTCCGTCGACGGCGGTGTATTTCGTCCGGCCCGCCTCGATCGCGTCGATGGCGGCGCGCTTGATATTGTCGGGGGTGTCGAAATCGGGCTCGCCCGCGCCAAGGCCGATCACGTCGCGCCCGGCCTCCTTCAGCTCGCGTGCCTTGTTGGTTACGGCGATGGTCGGCGAGGGTTTTACGCGCGCCAGCGTGTCAGAGAGAAAGGCCATGGCGAAGCTCCGGTTTGTATCTGCCGGAGGCATGTCTTAGGCTCTGCCCCGACATCGTTCAAGCACGAAGAGGAGAATTCGCCATGAGTGCAGACAAGGGAACGGACTGGTATGGCCCCGAAACCGCAACCTTCGGGGACCGTCTGGCGGACGCGCGCGAGGCTGCGGGGCTGAGCCAGGCGGATCTTGCCGCTAAACTGGGCGTGCGCCTTGAAACCCTGGAAAGCTGGGAGGACGACGCCTCGGACCCCCGTGCCAACCGGCTGTCGAAGCTGGCGGGGCTTCTGGGCGTGTCGATGATGTGGCTTCTGACCGGAGAGGGAGAGGGGCTGGAAGGCCCGCCCGAGGCCGGGTCCGATCCGGGAAGCGAACGCGAAACCGTGCGCGAGATCCGTGCGATCCGCGCCGTTCTCGAAGAGCTTGACGCCCGCCTCGGGCGGCTTGAGCGGCGCCTTGTGACGGGGGACGCATGATGGCCGAGACGGCGCAGGAACGACTGAAGCGGATGGCGATG
The DNA here is from genome assembly GCF_058747975.1 of Rhodobacter maritimus. Classification (NCBI taxonomy): domain Bacteria; kingdom Pseudomonadati; phylum Pseudomonadota; class Alphaproteobacteria; order Rhodobacterales; genus Rhodobacter; species Rhodobacter maritimus. The sequence goes on from NZ_CM179095.1 coordinate 865,721, forward strand.
CGCAGCTGGCGCCGCGGCACCAAGGAGATGGACCTGATCCTCGGCCCCTATGCCGAGGCGAACCTGGCAGGGATGGCGCCGGCGCGGCTGGACCTGTTCGACGCGCTTCTGACCGAGAACGACCAGGACCTTTATCCCTGGATCACCGGCGCGGCCCCGTGCCCCGCGCAGTACCGCGACCTGCTGGATGAGATCGGCGCCTTCGCCCGCACCCGCCACGGCGCGGCCTGAGGCCTGTCAGGTCGTGATTTGATCGGCATTTGATCCCTATTTGTTTCGTTTAACGAAAAGTTTGGTCTTTTCCGTCAGGGTCGCCTTCGGGCAGCGACGCTGACGGAGAAGACGATGACCTTGCAACGAAACGTGGATGGGGCCCCGGGGCCGGGGCTGATGGCCACCTATCTTGAAACCCTCGCTCTGGTAGAGCGGCTGCACCGCCTGCTTCTTGATGTCATCAAGGATGAGTTCGAGCGGCTTGGCATCCTTGAGATCAACTCGGTGCAGGCGCTTTTGCTGTTCAATATCGGCGACAACGAGGTCACCGCCGGAGAGCTGCGCTCGCGCGGGTATTACCAGGGGTCGAACGTGTCCTACAATCTCAAGAAGCTGGTCGAGACGGGCTACATGCACCACCAGCGCTGCGAGATCGACCGCCGTTCGGTCCGTGTCCGGCTGACCGCGAAGGGCAGGGCGCTGCGTGACGCGGTGGGCACATTGTTCGAACGCCACGCCACGGGCCTCGACGACCAAGGGGTGATCGGCCAGGCCGGCATGGAAGAGGTGAACCAGGTGCTGCGCCGGATGGAACGGTATTGGGGCGACCAGATCCGCTATATCTATTAGGCGCCCCGTGCCGCCCGCCTACCAGTGGCCGGTATTGCCCATGCTGGCCCAGGGTTCGGCCGGGGGCAGCGCCTCGCCCATCTGCAACAGCTCGACCGAGATATTGTCGGGGCTGCGCACGAAGGCCATGTGCCCGTCGCGCGGGGGGCGGTTGATCGTCACGCCGTTATTCATCAGATGCTCGCACATGTCGTAGATATTCTCGACGGCATAGGCGAGATGCCCGAAATGGCGGCTGTCCGAGGGCAGGCCGGTATCGCCGTCCCAGTTCCATGTCAGCTCCACCGGGCAGTCCGGCTGGCCGGGCGGCGCCATGAAGATCAGCGAAAAGCGCGCCGCCTCATTGTCGATGCGGCGTGTCTCTTCCAGACCGAGCAGCCGGAAGAAGGCCATGGATTTCTCAAGGTCCAGAACGCGGACCATCGTGTGCAGGTATGTCACTTTCATCGCAATCTCCCTTGTAATCGGTGCCGGCGCGGGGCCGCGCCGGGCGGGCAGGCGGCCCGGCCTAGAAGGCCGAGCGCAGGCCGATGCTGACGCCAATATCGCGCGTTTCGAACAGGGCGACGTTCGAGTTGGTGCGCGTGGCGTTCAGGGAAACCTCGGGTGCAAAGCCCATATAGTCAAGATCCTGCAACAGGGCCGAGACGCCGATGCCCAGCTTCAGATCCTCGCGCCCCGACGGATCGTAGGGAGAGGCGTCGTAATCGCGGGCCTCGGCACTGGCATGCAGTCCGAGCCGCGCCCCGCCCACCGGCCGGGCAAGCGCGTAATCCGCGCTGAGGCCAAGCGCGGTGTGGTCGATCGAGCTTGAGGCAGAGCGCACGCGCGCGGCCTTTACCCCGAAGGCCAGCCCGCCCCCCGCGACCGCGCGGCCATAGCGCGCCTGAACCGTCTGCACGGTGGCCGAGCGGTCCGCGCGATCCTGCCGCCATTGCCGTTCGAGCCCCGCCGACACGCGCGCGCTTTGCTTGCCCTCAAGCGCCAGATCCTTGCCCAGGTCGACGCGGGCATAGTTCGACAGCGCCGCGCCGCCATAGCTGTTATGGCCAAGCGTCAGCCGCACGTCCCATGGCGCCTTCCAGTCCGCGGGCCGCGCCTCGTGTGATACGAAAACCTCGGCGGCGGCGAAGGCATAGTCGTCCGCATCCGCCATGGGCGCCTGCCGCCTGGCCTCGGAGGAAAGCCAGTAGCGCTGCGAGCTGAGATTGGCGCCGATCCGGGTCTGATGCGTCTTGTCGGACGAAATCCGGTAATCGACGCCGAAAGACAGCCGCGCCTCGGTACCCGACAAGGCCTGGGCATCGCCCGACAAGGTGAAAGGAATGCCGTAAAGCCAAAGTGTCTCTGCCGACGATCCGCCGTTGATGTTCGACGAGGGCGCGATCCCGAAGCCGAAGGACAGCCGCAGCGGATTGCGCGCACGCACATAGCGGAAATCGCGCATGGCCTTGGCATGTGCGCGTTCGTCCGGTGCTTCCTGAATGGCGCGGCGCAGCCAGAACTGCGAGGTCGTGCGCCGCCCGTCCGAGGCTTCGGCCTGTGCGCGGGCAAGGGCGGCCTCATGCCGTTCGGGTCCGGTCCGAGCCTGCCCCCAAGCCGCTTTCGCAAGGGCGCGGGCTTCGTCGAACCGTCCCAGATCGCGCAGCGCCTGCGATTTCAGCACCAGTGCCCCGGTATCCTCGGGGTTTCGCCGCAACAGTGCATCGGCGATCTGGGCCGCCACATCGGGGCGGCGCGCGTCGATCGCCATCTGCCCGGTGCGCAGAAGCTGTTCGGGCGTCAGGGCAAGTTCCCCGGCGGGCGCGGAATGCACCCCGCCGAGAAGACATAGCGCGCAAATGGCAAGAAAGCGCCGCATCGGCTCAGGGGCGGGTCAGGATGAAACCGCCGGTTTCGCGCACGACGACCCCTTCGTAACGGGCATCGGGCGCCTGCGCGACGATCACGCCGACGATCTCGTCCACGCCTTCGCCCGACAGCAGCGCATAGTATTTGCCGCTTTCAAGCCGCACGTCCGCACCATCGCCGTTGACCACGGTCGAGTATATGTCGCCTGCCATTTCGCCATTCCTGTCGACATGGCCGGGACCGACCTCGAACCTGAGGTTCGGGAGCACGGCGATCGCCGGGTTGTCGTATTCCGTCCGCAACCCGGCGAGGACCGAGTCGGTGATGTCGGTGCCGTCCACGTCATAGACCCGGCGGTTGAACACCGCCCCGTTGACCGCATCGCCATCGTTGAAGTCTTCGAAGTCGATGTCGATATACATGTCGCCCGAGGCATATTCGAGGCCGCCGCGGTTCTGGAAGTCGCGCAGCGCGCGATATTCGCCTTCGAAATGCGCCTGCCCGGTGGCCGGAAGCGGCAGGGTTACGCGGCCCTCGCGGCTGTAGATGAAGCCGCCGAAGCCGTAATCGACGTAAGAGCCGGTGCGCACGATGGCGAATTCGACCTCGCCGCTGTCCGAGGTGCCAAGAATCGCGCGATGCAGGAATTGCTCGATCGGCGCGCCGGTCACGTCATCCGCATAGGTCGAGGGGCCTTCGTAAACGCGGAAAGGGCCCGGATCGAAGGCGCCCAGGGTGGTGACGGGTATATAGGGGCTGTTGGCGCCGTCGAAGGCAAGGTTATCGACATAGAAGCGGTCAGTGCTTTCTTCGTAGCGGAAACTCTGGGCGAAACCGTTGCCGTTGGTTTCGTCCCGCGCCTCGTAGCGGGTGATGCCGCTGTTGGCCGAGGGGTTTTCCGTCCCGGGGGGAAGCTCGTCAGCGATCGGGGATGTGGAAGAGCCGTCATCATCAAGGGCACGTTCGACCACTGCCGGGCCATCGCAGGCCGCAAAGGCAAAAAGTGCCGCGAACGGCAGTGCATATCTCGACATTATTGTTTCTTTCGTTGAACCAGCCTCAGGGCGAATGCTGTCGAAAATGTCGAAAAAAGTCAATTATCTGTGGTTCCGGCGTGTTGCCGCGTCACGACCCGTGCCTGATCTGCGACACCTTGCATGGCCTGCCACATCATCTCGCGGTTTCGTGACGGCGATTGGGAAGATATAGTTGCGGCGATTCTTGGATTGGAGGACCCCATGCCGCTTACCCCCGAGCAGACCGCCGAAATCGAAGCCCAGAGGGCGGAGCGGAGCGAGACCCTTCGCTCCACCGCGCCGGGGATGGAGGCGCGCCTCTATACCGCGCATGAGGTGCTTGATCATGGGCTGGTCCGCGTGATCGACTATATGGGGGACGATGCCGCAATCTGTCAGGCCGCCCGCGTCAGCTATGGCCGCGGCACCAAGGCGGTCAGTGATGATCGCGGACTGATCCGTTATCTTATGCGGCACTGGCACTCGACCCCGTTCGAGATGTGCGAGGTCAAGTTCCACATCAAGCTGCCGGTCTTCGTGGCGCGCCAGTGGATCCGGCACCGCACGGCGAACGTGAACGAATACTCGGCCCGCTACTCGATCCTCGACCGCGAATTCTACATCCCCGCGCCCGACGCGCTTGCCGCGCAGTCCACGGTCAACAACCAGGGCCGAGGCGAGGTTCTGCAAGGCGCCGAGGCGCAGCGCGTGCTGGACATCCTGCGCGACGACGCGATGCGCGCCTATGACCATTACGAGGATATGCTGACCCCCGACGAAGGCGCGGGCAAGAAGGGGCTGGCGCGCGAGTTGGCGCGCATGAACCTGCCCGCCAACGTCTATACGCAATGGTATTGGAAGACCGACCTGCACAACCTCTTCCACTTCCTGCGCCTGCGCGCCGACCACCACGCGCAATACGAGATCCGCGTCTATGCCGAGACGATGTGCGAGATCGTCAAGGACTGGGTGCCCGCCGCCTACGAGGCCTTCGAGGATTATCGCCTGGGCGGCCAGACCCTGTCGGGCAAGGCGGTCGAGGTGCTCAAGCGCCGCCTGGCAGGCGAGACCGTGACGCAGGAGACGAGCGGCATGAGCAAAGGCGAATGGCGGGAGTTCGTGGGGGTTTGGGGGTGAAGAACCAAATAACCTTCTGCGTCTATATCGACGAGAGTGGCGATACCGGTCTTCAAAAGGTGCGGAGCGATAGCTCACCCTGCGCTAAACTCATCCAATGGTGATCCGCTTCCACGCCCCCCAAGGCCGTGACTACCCCACCGCCCTCGCGGAACTTCGGGCGGGGCGTAAGCTGACCCACTGGATCTGGTGGATCTTTCCGCAGCTTACCTCCCTCGGCCATAGTCCGCGCGCAGTGGAATACGGCCTCCGTGATCTGGACGAAGCGCGCGCCTATCTCGCCGATCCGGTTCTGCGCGCAAACCTGATCGCCGCGGCCGAGGCCGTGCTGACCCACCCCGAAACGCCCATCGAGGACATCATGGGCCCGGTCGACGCGCTCAAGCTGCGTTCATGCGCAACCCTGTTCAAGGCGGCCTCGGAGGGGTGTGAGCCGGTTTTCGCGCGCCTTCTCAATACCTTCTACGCGGGGGAACGCTGCCCGCTCACGCTTGCGGCGCTGCGCGGACACGGTCGATCCAGGCGCTGATCGCGGCCACCGCCTCGGGTTCGTCCAGAAAGGGGATATGCGCGCGGTCGGGCACCTCGGCGAAGATCATGTCGGGGCGGCGGGCGCGCATCTCGGCGGTGGGGCCGGGGCCCAGCAGGTCGGAATTCGCGCCCCGGATCAGGCAGAGCGGCAGGCCCGCACAGGCGTCGAACAGCGGCCACAGATCGACTGGCGGCCCCTGGAAGGCCGCAAGGAAAGCCTCGCGCAGGGCAGGGTCGTAGTTGATCCGCAGGCCCTGCGGGGTTTCGTCGTAATGGTGGCGCACCTCTTCCAGCCAGCGGGTGGCGGGCACATTGGCAAAGCCCGGCATCAGGCCGGGCAGGCGGGCGGCGAATTCCTCGGCCGTGCGGGCCGAGGGGCTGCGCCCGACATAGTCGAAGATCCGCTCCAGCCCCGCGCGCTCGATCACCGGGCCGACATCGTTCAGGCACAGGCCCGTCAGCCGGTCATGCGCGGTCGCGGCCAGATACATCCCGATCAGCCCCCCGCGCGAGGTGCCAAGGATCGCCGCGCGCTCCAGCCCCAGGTGATCGAGAAGCGCAAGCGCATCGGCGGCCTCTTGCGGGACGGTATAGCTCTCTGCGCCGGTCTGGGCCGAGGCCCCCCGGCCGCGATAATCGGGCCGGATCAGGCGGATGCCCGCGGGCAGGTGCGCCACGAGGTAGTCGAAATCCCGCCCCGTGCGGGTCAGCCCGGCAAGCGCCAGAATCGCCAGCCCCTCGCCCTCGTCCCGATAGGCCAGACGGGCGCCATCATCGGCGGTAAAATAGTGCAAATCCATGGCGTTACCCCTTTGTTTCGGCGCATCCTTGCACGGATTTCCGGCTTGGGAAACCCCGCCTCTGGCGATGTGCCCGCCTCGCGTCCATACTGGGCCGATCGCGGAGGGCGGAATGACCGAGACACTGGAAAAGCTTCAGCAGCGTCTGGCGCAGATCGAGGATCAGATCGAGGCCGAATTCGCGCGGCGGCGCGCAGAGCTGCGCTATCACCTGGACCGCCGCCGCGTGGTCTTCGAGGAAGGCGTGCGCGAGGCGCATCGCGCGGCCCGGGTGCGGCTGTGGCTGTTCCTGCGCCGGACCCGGCCGATGGTGGTGCTGACCGCGCCGGTGATCTACATGCTGATCGTGCCCTTCGCGCTGCTGGACCTGTGCGTGACGCTGTATCAGGCGATCTGCTTTCCGGTCTACGGCATCGCGCGCCTGCGCCGAAGGGATTACATCGCCATCGACCGCCAGCATCTGGCATATCTGAACGGGTTGCAGAAGCTCAACTGCATCTATTGCGGCTATTGCAACGGGGTGATCGGCTTCGTGCGCGCCGTGGCGGGCCGGACCGAGCAATACTGGTGCCCGATCAAACATGCCCGCCGGGTGCGCGGGACGCATGACAACTATGCCGGCTTTACCGATTACGGCGATGCCGAGGTCTTCGTGTCGCAACTGATGCCGCTGCGGCGCGCGCTTAAAGAAGATCCGGAATCGCCGTCAGATCGGCAAGCTGATGATGCGGGCGATGGGGCAGACGCTCCATCGGGGCCCCCGCGCGATTGACCCAGGCGACGCGGAAGCCCGCCCGCGCGGCCCCCGCCGCATCCCAGCCGTTGGACGAGACGAAAAGCACCTCGGCAGGGTCGAGGCCGAAACGCTCGGGGATCATGCTGTAGACCGCCGCGGCGGGCTTGTAGCGCCGCAGGTCGCTGACCGAGATCGTCGCATCCAGCATCCGGTCGATCCCGGCCGAGACGATCGCCGCGGTCAGCATCTCGGGCGAGCCGTTCGACAGGATCACGCGGCCCACCCCCATGTCGCGCAGCCGTTCTAGCATCGCGGGAACCTCCGGATAGGCCGGAAGCTCGCGGTAAAGGCGCATTAGGCGGGGGTGCAGGTCGGGGCCGGACAGGCCCGCGGCCTCAAGCGCCCAGTCCAGGGCGTCCGAGGTCAGCTGCCAGAAATCGGCATATTCGCCCATGATCTCGCGCAGCCAGCTGTATTCCAGCTGCTTGCGGCGCCAGTCCTCGGCCAGGCGCGGCCAGACGGCGGCAAGCGCGGGATCGTCCTCCGCCGCGATCCGCGCGGCCGCGTTCACGTCGAACAGGGTGCCATAGGCGTCGAACACGCAAAGCCTGAGTGTCATGCGATCCTCCCTCGGATGCGGGGCCGCGGCAGGGTATCACGGCGGGCCCGCGCGACCAGGCGCAAAGTGACGCGTCAGATATTGTCGGGCTGCGGCATGCCCAGGACGTGATAGCCGCTGTCGACCATCAGGATTTCGCCCGTGGTGCAGGCGCCCAGCTCCGAGCACAGATAGACCGCCGTGCCGCCGATCGCCTCAAGCGTCGCGTTGTGGCGCAGCGGCGCGTTCGCCTCGGTATGGCGGAAGGTCTTGCGCGCGCCGCCGATTGCCGCGCCGGCCAGCGTCTTCATCGGGCCGGGCGAGATCGCGTTGACGCGGATGCCGTCGGGGCCGAGGTCGTTGGCCAGGTAGCGCACCGCGCTTTCCAGCGCCGCCTTGGCCACGCCCATCACGTTGTAATAGGGCGTCACCCGGTTCGATCCGGCATAGGTCAGCGTGATCAGACTCCCGCCCTCGGGCATCAGTTCGGATGCGCGCCGCGCCACGTCGATGAAGCTGAAGCAGCTGATGGAAAGCGAGTTCTTGAAGTTCTCGCGCGAGGTGTTGATGAACCGGCCGGCAAGCTCGTTCTTGTCGGAATAGGCGATGGCATGGACCAGGAAATCCATGCTGCCCCATTCGGCCCTGATCTTGGCGAAGGCCGCGTCGAGGCTGGCATCGTCGTTCACATCGACATCCACCAGAAGGCTGGAGCCGACCGAGGCCGCCAGCGGCTCGACCCGCTTGCCGAAGGCCTCTCCCTGATAGGAGAAGGCAAGCTCGGCGCCCTCGGCGGCAAGTGCCGCGGCGATGCCCCATGCGATGGAGCGGTCATTGGCGACACCCATGACAAGCCCGCGCTTGCCCTTCATCAGATCGGCCATCTTTTGCCCCCCGGCGCAGATCAGTCGTTGAACTTGCTCATGACGAGCGTGGCATTGGTGCCGCCAAAGCCGAAGCTGTTGGACAGGACCGAGTCGAACTCCACGTTCTCACGCAGGGTCGTGGCAATTTCCTCCGGGCGGATCGCCGGGTCCAGCTGGGTGACGTTGGCCGATGCGGTGATGAACCTGCCCTGCATCATCAGCAGGCAATAGATCGCCTCGTGCACGCCGGTGGCGCCCAGGCTGTGGCCGGTCAGCGACTTGGTGGACGAGATCGGCGGCACGCCATCCTCGCCGAAGACGCGGCGCACGGCCTCCACCTCGGTCACGTCGCCCGCGGGGGTCGAGGTGCCGTGGGCGTTGATATAGCTGATCTTGCGCCCCTGCGGCAGCGTCGAAAGCGCCAGCCGCATGGAGCGTTCGCCGCCCTCGCCCGAGGGGGCGACCATGTCGTAGCCGTCCGAGGTGGCGCCGTAGCCCGTCAGCTCGGCATAGATCTTCGCGCCGCGGGCCTTGGCATGTTCCAGTTCCTCAAGCACCACGACGCCGCCGCCGCCCGCGATCACGAAACCGTCGCGCGTGGCGTCGAAGGCGCGGCTGGCCGTGGCGGGGGTGTCGTTGTATTTCGACGACATCGCCCCCATCGCGTCGAACAGGCAGCTCAGCGTCCAGTCAAGCTCTTCGCCGCCGCCGGCAAAGACCACGTCCTGCTTGCCCATCTGGATCAGCTCGGCCGCGTTGCCGATGCAATGCGCGCTGGTCGAACAGGCCGAGGTGATCGAGTAGTTCACGCCCTTGATCCGGAACGGCGTCGCAAGGCAGGCCGAGTTCGTCGAGGACATGCAGCGCGTCACCATGAACGGGCCCATCCGCTTGGGGCTGCCCTTTTCCATGACGATGCGATGCGCCTCGAAGAAGTTCGAGGTGGACGGCCCGCCCGAGCCCATGATCAGCCCGGTGCGCGGGTTCGACACATCGCCGTCCTCAAGCCCGGAATCGGCGATCGCCTGCTCCATCGCCAGGAAGTTGTAGGCCGCGCCGGGCCCCATGAAGCGCAGGTTGCGCTTGTCGATATGGTCTTCCAGCACGATCTGGGGCATGCCGTGGATCTGGCTGCGGAAGCCGTGCTCGGCATATTCCGGGGCAAAGACAATCCCCGAACGGCCGGCGCGCAGGCTGGTGGATACTTCTTCGGCATTGTTGCCGATGGGCGAGACGATGCCCAGTCCGGTGATGACGACGCGGCGCATTGAGGCCTCCTTGTTGGCGTTCGGTCTCAGCTTTCGGAAAGCGCGACCTTCATGTCCTTGACCTGATAGATGACCTCTCCATCAGCCTCGACGATCCCATCGGCCACGCCCATGGTCAGGCGGCGCGTCTGGATGGCCTTGGTGAAATCGACCTTGTAGGTCAGCATCTTGCGATCGGGGCGGACCATGCCGGTCAGCTTGACCTCGCCCACGCCAAGCGCGTAGCCGCGCCCCTGCCAGCCGCGCCAGCCAAGGTTGAACCCGGTCAGCTGCCACAGCCCGTCCAGTCCCAGGCAGCCCGGCATGATCGGGTTGCCGGGAAAGTGGCAGGCGAAGAACCACAGGTCCGGCGTGATGTCGAATTCTGCGACGACATGGCCCTTGCCGTGCAGGCCCCCATCCCCGGAGATCTCGGTGATGCGATCCATCATCAGCATCGGAGGCTCGGGGAGCTGGGCGTTGCCGGGGCCGAAAAGCTCGCCGCGTGCACATTTCAAAAGATCCTCGCGGTCGAAACTTGTCGCAAAGCCTGCCATAAGCACCTGTTCCTATCCGGTGTTGCCTTTCCAACCCTCTAGCACCGGGCCGCCCGCGCACGCAAGTGCCACCGCCTGCGGCGTGATGCTTCGCAACGGGTTCTGCCGCGCGGCCATTGAAATTCCGCCTGTCTTCTGCATATAGTGCGACAGGAAAGCACATGGACACGCCCATGAAGAAACTATCGTTCGAGCGCGGCCAGGACTGGCTGTCGAAGGGGGGGCTTCGCCCGACCCGCCAACGGCTTTCGCTTGCCTCGCTTCTGGTCGGGGACGGCATGGACCGCCATGTGACCGCCGAGGGCCTGTTCGCCGCCGCGCAAGAGGCCGGGGATGGCGTGTCGCTTGCCACGGTCTACAACACCCTGCGCGCCTTTTGCGATGCGGGCTTGATGCAGGAAATCACCGTCGACGGCACGCGCAGCTATTTCGACACCCGCATGGACGACCATCCGCATTTCTACTGGGAAGACAGCGCCGAGCTGAGCGATGCCCCCAGCGACGAACTTGAGATCACGCGCGTGCCCCGCGCCCCCGAAGGCGCCGAGGTGACGCGCGTCGACGTGGTGATCCGGGTGCGCAAGACCTGAGGGTCACGCGGCGGTTTCGGGGGCACCCCGACCAATGCCGCGTTTCGCATGAATGTCAGGTTTCGGGTTACTTTTTGCGCCCGGGTTCATTCGGCTCGTTGGAAAATAGCGCAATCTTGTTGCCATGCGGGTCACGAAGGTAGGCGACATAGAAGTGGGGGCTATACGAAGCACGGAAGCCAGGCTGCCCCTCGTCAGAGCCGCCCGCAGTCAGCGCAGCCTCATGAAGGTCTCGGACCTGTTTCTGTGACCTCGCCTGAAACGCGACCATGACGCCATTCCCTGCCGACGCAGATTGTCCATTGAAGGGCGACTTGACATAGAATTCTGGCTGAACGGAGGATTGATCTGGCTCTATGGGCAGGATGTAACTCAAGTCTCCATGATACTTTTCAAGCCTGTAGCCAAGAGCTGGGAGGAACGCTGAGTAAAAGCGCTCTGCCTTCGTAATATCGTCTGCTCCGACCGTGACGTAGGCAATCATGCGGTGGACCCCTCCAATAGTTTGCGCGATGGCAGTTGGATCGCCGTAAATCAGGAGGGTAGCATAGTCGGAAGCGGCCATTAGAGTAGCCGTAACGATGGCTCACTCCGCCCCGAACGCCCCCGTCAAACCGAAAAAGGCGCCCTGCGGGGCGCCTTCGTTACTAGATCGGGCCGAAAGGATCAGTCCTTCGCGCGCTCGACGTAAGAATTGTCTTCGGTGTTGATGACGATGCGCGTGCCCGCCCCGATATGCGGCGGCACCATCACGCGGATGCCCCCCGTGCAGGTCGAGGGCTTGTAGCTTGACGAGGCGGTCTGGCCCTTCACCACCGGTTCGGTCTCTTCGACCTCGACGGTCACCTTTTGCGGCAGTTCGATCGCGATGGCGACCTCTTGGTAGGTTTTCAGCCAGACGCGCAGCCCGTCGCGCAGGTGCACCTTGGCATCGCCCACCACATCCTCGGAAACGGTAAGCTGTTCATAGCTTTCGGGCTCCATGAAGTGATAGCCCTCGCCGTCTTCGTAAAGGAAATCGTATTCCTTTTCCTCGACATGGGCGCGCTCGACCTGTTCGGTGGTCTTCCAGCGTTCCGACACCTTGGTCCCGTCCGAGATGCGGCGCATGTCGACCTGGGTCACGGGGGTGCCCTTGCCGGGGTGGAAGTTCTGGGCGGTCAGAACGACATAAAGATGGCCGTCGATCTCGACGACATTGCCCTTGCGCAGCGAGGAGGCGATGACTTTCACGGATGCTCTTCCTTGTGATGGTTCGGCCCGCGGCGTAAGTCAGGCGGGCGCTTGGCACCGCGCCTAGCGCATCTGAACCGGAATTTCCAGCCGAAAGCCGCAGCGATGACCGATACCCCCTGGTGGAACCGCGATGCCCATGCCGACCGGCGCCCGCTTCTTCTGGCGCGCAACCGCATCCAGGCGGCGATCCGGGGCTGGCTGGCCCAAGAGGGCTTTGTCGAGGTCGATCCCGCCGCGCTGCAACTCAGCCCCGGCAACGAGGCGCATCTGCATGCCTTTTCCACCGAGGCGATCGGCAATGACGGGCAATCGCGGCGGATGCATCTGCATACCTCGCCCGAATTCGCCATGAAAAAGCTGCTCGCGGCCGGTGAGACGCGCATCGCCGCCTTCGCCCATGTCTGGCGCAACCGCGAAAGGGGCGTGTTGCACAGCCCCGAATTCACCATGCTGGAATGGTATCGCGCGGGGCAGGACTACGCGGTTCTGATGGAGGATTGCGCGACCCTTCTGGCCCTTGCCGCGCGTGCCGCGGGAACCGGCCTTCTGCGCTTTCGCGGGCGGGAATGCGATCCCTTCGCCGCCCCGGAACGGCTGAGCCTGGCCGAGGCCTTCGCGCGCCATGCCGGGATCGACCTGCTTGCCACCGTGGCTGGGGATGGCCGGACCGATGCGGCGGGCCTGCGCGAACAGATCCTGCGGGCGGGGCTGCGGGTGGCGCCCGATGACACATGGTCCGACATGCTCAGCAAGGTTCTGGTGGACCGGATCGAGCCCCGCCTGGGGCTGGGCCGCGCCACGATCCTTGACCGCTATCCCGTCCCCGAGGCCGCCCTTGCCCGCCGCGCGCCCGACGATCCGCGCGTGGCCGAACGCTTCGAGCTTTATGCCTGCGGGGTCGAGTTGGCCAATGGCTTCGGGGAGTTGACCGACGCGGCCGAACAGCGCCGCCGTTTCACCCAGGAGATGGACGAGAAACAGCGCGTCTATGGCGAGCGCTACCCGCTGGACGAGGATTTCCTTGCCGCCCTTGCGCAGATGCCCGAGGCGTCGGGGATCGCGCTCGGCTTCGACCGGCTGGTGATGCTGGCCACTGCCGCGCCGCGGATCGACGCGGTGATCTGGGCGCCGGTGCCGGGCTAGGCGCCCTCGGCCGCGTATTGGCGTAGAAGGGCCAGCGGCACGACCTCCAGCGCACGCTGATGGGTGGCGGAAAGCACCACGCGCGGGGCGCAGCCCTCGTCATGCGCCTCGAGGAAGCGCGCGGCACACAGGCACCAGCGATCGCCGGGGTGCAGGCCGGGAAAGGCGAATTCCGGGCGCGGGGTGGTCAGGTCGTTGCCGATATAGCGCGACCAGGCAAGGAATTCGGCCGTGGTGATGACGCAGACCGTGTGGCTGCCGCGATCCTCCCAGCAGGTATTGCACAGCCCGTCGCGGAAAAACCCGGTGCGCGGGCGCATCGAGCAGGGCTCTAGCACGGTGCCGAGCACGTTGATCGAGGGGACCATTTCCAAAAGGCAGCCTCCGTTGGCCAAGCTTCGGCCAAGGCGGGGGCCGTGACAAGCCTTTCCGTGACGCGGCGGGGGATCTAGCGGCGGAACCTGTCCACCAGGCGTTCCAGCGGCGAGCGGGCCTCGGGTTCGGGCGTTGCGGCATCCGCGGCGTCCGGGGCGGGCTTGTCCGGGGCGGCGGGCTTGCCCTGCTGGCCGCTTGACGGGCGCGGCGGCGCGGTGCGCAGCGCGACGGCATTTAGAAACCGCGCGCCGTCATCGGCCGCAAGGGCCGGCGCCCCGTCCGAGATCCCGCGCAGCAGGTCGTCCAGCCAGTCCTGATCGGCCTTGGCGAAATCGGCCAGCACATAGCCCGAAACGCGGTCCTTGTGGCCCGGATGGCCGATGCCCAGGCGGACGCGGTGATAGCCCTCTCCGATATGGGAATGCAGCGAGCGCAGCCCGTTATGGCCCGCATGCCCGCCCCCCGTCTTTACCCGGCAGCGTCCGGGGGCAAGGTCCAGCTCGTCATGGAAGACGGTGACATCGGCGGGGTCGATCTTGTGAAAGCGCATCGCCTCGCCCACCGATTGCCCCGAAAGGTTCATGAAGGTGCCGGGCTTGAGCAGCACGATCCGCGCCGCGCCGATCCGGCCCTCGCTGATCTGGCCCTGGAACTTGGCGCGCCAAGGGCCGAAGCCGTGATCCTCGGCGATGCGGTCCACCGCCATGAAGCCGATATTGTGCCGGTTTCCGGCGTATTTCGCCCCCGGATTGCCCAGTCCTACCCAGAGTTTCATCGCGCCCTCCGATTGCGGCGCGACTTTAGGGGCGGGCGGGGGCGCGTGCAAGCATGCTTGCACGCGCCCCCGGGGCGGCGCCGTCAGGCGGCGCAATGGTGACACGGCGTATCAGGCGATGGGGAAATGAAAACGCGGGGTCCACACATTTGCGGCCCCGCGTTCGGCAGTTCTGTCGGCAATGCCCGCAGATTATTCCGCGGTGTCGCCCTCTTCGCTGTCGGCTTCGTTATCGGCCGACCGCAGGCCCGAGGGCGCCGCGATGTTGGCGATCACGAAGTCACGCTCGATCGTCGGCTTGGCGCCGGCGGGCAGTGCGACATCGCTGATGTGGATCACGTCACCGATCTGCTTGCCGGTCAGGTCGACCACGATCTGCTCGGGGATGTCACCGGCCAGCACGTCAAGCTCCACCTCGGGGCGCACGATGGTCAGCGTGCCGCCGCGCTTCAGGCCGGGGGCCTGTTCGTGGTTGATGAACTCGACATGGATGAACAGCGCGATGCGCGAGTTGCGATGCGTGCGCATCAGGTCGATATGCGTCGGCAGGTCCTTGACGACATCGCGCTGCACGCCGCGGCAGATCACGCGCACGTCTTCCTGGCCGTCCACCTTGAGGTTGAACAGCGTCGACATGAAGCGGCCCTTGCGCAGGCGCGTCAGCAGCTTGTTGAAGTCGAGGCTGATCGGCATGGGGTCTTTGCCGTCGCCATAAACGATACCGGGTACGTTGCCCTCACGACGAGCTTGACGAGCGGCCCCCTTGCCTGTCCCCGTCCGCACCACAGCTTCGAGATTCTCGATCTCTTTGGCCATTGGTCTCTCCATAGGTCAATAGGTTACCGGGCCTCCTCCAAGGGTGCAGGCCCGCAAGGCCGCCCGGTTATCCGCCTTGGCGGGGAAAGGCAAGCGGAATGTCATGGCAAGGCGCGCGGGTGGAGGGGTGCTTGGCAGCGCCCCGCGCGCATGATAGCGCAAACGTCAGGTGGGAACGACAGTCCGGGGGCAGGAACATGCAGCTGATCGCGGTGGCGCGCTCCAGCCGCGCGGCGGGCGCGGGGTTGGCGGCAATCGGCATCTTCTGGGGCGGGTTTGCCGCCTGCCTGCCCGAATACAAGGCGCGGGCGGGGGTGGATGACGCGGGGCTGGGGGCGCTTCTGCTGTTGGCCGCCGTTGGCGGGATGACGGCGATGGCGCTTGCGCCGCGCGTTCAGGCCCGGCTGGGCGGCGCGGTTCTGCCGGTGCTGGCGGCGGGCGTGGTTCTGGCGGCGCTTGGCCCGCTGCTGATCGCCTCGCCCGCAAGCCTTGGCGCGGTGCTTCTGGTGATGGGGCTGGCGATGGCCGCGCTCGATATCGCGGCGAATGTGCGCATTTCGGTCGATGAGGCGGAGACGGGGCTGCCGCTGATGAACTTCAACCACGCGCTGTTTTCCTTTGGCTTCGCGGGGGCGGCGGCGCTGACGGGCCTTGCGCGGCGGACAGGCGCCGGGCCCGAACTGATCGCGCCGGCGCTTGCGGGGGCGCTGGCCGTCTTCGCCCTCTTGATGATCGAGCGTTCGCGGCGCCCGGTGCCGCCCGCGCCCGCCCATGACAGCGCCCCGGCATCGCCATGGCGGGCGATCCTGCCCGCGGCGCTGATCCTTTTCGCGGCCTTCGTGGCCGAGAACGCCACCGAAACCTGGTCCGCGCTGCATATCGAGCGCACGCTTGGCGGCCCTGCGGGCGAGGGCGCCTTCGGCCCCGCCATGCTGGGGCTGACCATGGGGATCGGGCGCCTGTCGGGGCAGATGCTGGCCTCCCGGCTGGGCGAGGCGCGGCTGGTCGCGTTCTCGGCGGCTCTGGGCATGGCGGGGGCGCTGGTCGTGGCGCTTGCCCCGGTGCAATGGGTTGCGGTGCTGGGAGTGGCGCTGATCGGGCTTGGCTGCGCGGTCGTGGTGCCCTCGGCCAATTCGCTTCTGGGGCGGGCGGTGCGCGCCGATCAGCGCGCCTTCGCCATCTCGCGCGCGTGGCTTCTGGGGTTCACCGGCTTCTTCATCGGGCCGGTGGCGATGGGGCTTATCGCGCAGGGCGCGGGGCTGCGCTGGTCCTTCGCGGCCATCGTTCTGGTGCTGTCGCTGATCCTGCCGGGCCTTGCGCGGCTGTGCGGGAGGACAGAGCAATGAGCCTGAAGATTGAAATCTGCGATCCGCGCGATGCCGATGCGCTCTGGTGCCTTGGCCAGTATTACGCCGAACTGAACCGCCGTTTCGCAGGCGGTTTCGACGTGAACCTGTCGCGCGATCCCGAGGCGGGTGCGATGGTGGCCCCGCGCGGTGCCTTTCTGGTGGCGCGCGATGCGGCGGGGCCGCTTGGCTGTGTCGGGCTCAAGGGGGGCAAAGATTATGCCGAGATCAAGCGGCTTTGGGTTGCGCCGCACGGGCGGGGCAGGGGGCTGGCACGGGCGCTGATGGCGGCGGTCGAGCAGGCGGCGCGCGGGCTTGGCATCACGCTTCTGCGGCTCGATACCAATTCCGCCCTGCCCGAGGCGGCGGCGCTTTATCGTGCCACCGGCTGGATCGGGATCGCGCGGTTCAACGACGATCCCTATCCCGACCTGTTCTTTGAAAAGCGCCTGACGCCCGGACCCGGCCCGCGCGCTCAGGAATAGCAGTCGAAAAACCCGTTGGGGATCAGCAGGTTGTCGCGCGACAGCTCGGTCACCTTGCGTTCGCCGCAGAGCGCCATCGAGATATCGAGCTCTTTCTGGATCACCTCAAGGGCGCGGGTCACCCCGGCCTCGCCCATCGCGCCCAGCCCGTGCACGAAGGCGCGCCCGATGAAGGTGCCATGCGCGCCAAGCGCAAGCGCTTTGAGCACGTCCTGGCCCGAGCGGATGCCGCTGTCCATATGCACCTCGATCCGGTCGCCGACGGCTTCGACGATGCGCGGCAGCATGCGGATCGCGCTCAGCGCGCCGTCAAGCTGACGCCCGCCATGGTTCGACACCACCAGCGCGTCGGCCCCGAAATCGGCGGCGATGCGCGCATCCTCTTCGTCAAGGATGCCCTTCAGGATCAGCTTGCCGCCCCATTTGTCGCGGATCCGCGCGATCTTGCCCCAGTCGAGCTGCGGGTCGAACTGCTCGGCGGTCCAGCTCATCAAAGACGCCGTGTCGCCCACGCCCTTCGCATGGCCCACGATATTGCCGAAGAAGCGCCGTCTGGTGCCCAGCATCCCAAGCCCCCAACGCCATTTCGTGGCCAGATCCAGAAGCACCGGAAGTGTCAGCCTGGGCGGGGCGGAAAGGCCGTTCTTCAGATCCTTGTGGCGCTGCCCGAGGATCTGGAGGTCCAGCGTCAGCACCAGCGCCGAACAGCCGGCCTTCTGCGCCCGCTCGATGATGGCATCGACGAATTCCTCGTCGCGCATCACATAAAGCTGGAACCAGAAGGGCTTGTCCGTATGCGCCGCGACATCCTCGATCGAGCAGATCGACATGGTGGAAAGCGTGAAGGGAACGCCGAAGGCCGCGGCGGCGCGCGCAGCCTTGATCTCGCCATCGGCATTCTGCATGCCCAGAAGCCCCACGGGCGCAAGGGCCACGGGCATTGCCACATCCTGCCCGATCATCGTCGAGGCGGTCGAGCGGCCGGTCATGTCCACCGCCACCTTCTGGCGCAGCCGGATCTGCGCGAAATCGGTCGTGTTCTCGCGGAAGGTCTGTTCGGTATAGGACCCGCTTTCGGCGTAGTCGTAGAACATCCGGGGCGTGCGCCGCCGGTGCAGCCGCTTCAGATCGTCGATGCAGGTAATCACAGGCATGTCGCGCACCCTCCCTATTGGTAAGTTTCCTTTACCAAAGCTGGGGTGCCCTGCGCAACCGTTCTGATCGGCCGAGACGGGCGAAGGCGGGTTTCCGCGTGCCTCAGGCCGAATGCGCGCCTTCGGCAAGGGCCGCGACGCCGGCCAGAACCTCGGCCACGGGCTTGCCCTCGCTGATCTGCTTGACGATGGCCGAGCCGATCACGCAGCCATCCGCGACCCCGGCGATGGCGCGCGCGGACTCGGGGGTGGTGATGCCGAAGCCGACGATCACGGGCAGGTCGGTCACCGCCTTGATCCGCGCAACCTCGGGGGCAACGTCGCTGGCCTGCGCCGCGGCCGCCCCGGTGATGCCGGTGATGGAGACGTAATAGACGAAGCCCGAGGTGTTCTGCATGACCTTGGGCAGGCGCTTGTCATCGGTGGTGGGCGTGGCCAGCCGGATGAAGTTCAGCCCCGCCGCCTGGGCGGGCAGGCACAGCTCCTCGTCTTCCTCGGGCGGCAGGTCCACGACGATCAGCCCGTCGATCCCGGCCGCGCGCGCATCCTGAAGGAACGCCGCGATCCCGCGATTGTAGATCGGGTTGTAATAGCCCATCAGGACGATCGGCGTGGTGGCGTCGGTCTTGCGGAACTCGGCGATCATGTCGAGCGTGCGTTGCAGCGTCTGCCCGCCCTCCAGCGCGCGCTGACCGGCAAGCTGGATCGTCGGGCCATCGGCCATCGGATCGGTGAAGGGCATGCCCAGCTCGATGATGTCGACCCCTGCGCCGGGCAGGCCCTTCATCACCGCAAGCGAGGTCTCGGCATCGGGGTCGCCCGCCATGATATAGGCGACGAAGGCTTTCTTCCCCGCGGCCCGCAGGTCCGCGAATTTGGCGTCGATCCGAGTCATGGCATCCCCTTTGGCTGTCGCAAGGGGTTTGCGGTATGGGCGGCGGAAAATCAAGCGCCGCGCGACGCTCAGGCGAACTCCTTCATGGGGCCGCCGATCATCCAGTGCGTGCCGAACCTGTCGCGCACCATCCCGAAGCCCTCGCAAAAGAAGGTTTCGCCAAAGGCCATGATTTCGGCGCCGCCCTCGGACAGCGCGTCAAAGACGGCGCGGGCCTTTTGCGCATCGGGCAACGTGTGGCTAACGGACACGGACTGCTGCGGCAGGCCTGGCATTCCGGGCGGGTAGTCCGACGCCATCAGCACCCGCCCGCCAAGCACCAGCGACGCATGGAGGACAAGATCGCTGCCGGCAAATTCGGGCGGGCCGTCGGGGGTCTGGCTGTAGCGCATGATCTGCAGGTCGTCGGCGCCGAACAGGCTGGAATAGAAGGTCATTGCCTCGGCGCAGTTGCCCTGGAAGTGGATATAGGGATCGAAGCTCATCGGAACCTCCTGATCTGTAGGGCCAGTGTGCCAGCGGCGCGGGCGCGTGGCAATGCGGGAAGGTTGGGACGGGAATATCGGGCGGGCAGGTGGCGGGGCGGTCCTTGCGCGGTGGGACGCGCTTGTCTATGAAGCGGCGGATCATTCAGCAGGGGAACGCGATCATGGGCTTCAAGATGGGCATCGTCGGGCTGCCGAACGTGGGAAAATCCACCCTGTTCAACGCGCTGACCAAGACCGCCGCGGCGCAGGCCGCGAACTTTCCCTTCTGCACGATCGAGCCGAATGTGGGCGAGGTTGCGGTGCCCGACGAACGGTTGGATCAGCTGGCCGCGATCGCCGGCTCGAAACAGATCATTCCGACGCGCATGACCTTCGTCGACATCGCGGGTCTGGTGAAAGGCGCGTCCAAGGGCGAGGGTCTGGGCAACCAGTTCCTGGCGAACATCCGAGAGACCGACGCGATCGCCCATGTTCTGCGCTGTTTCGAGGATGATGACGTGACCCATGTCGAGGGCCGTGTCGATCCGATTGCCGACGCCGAGACGATCGAGACCGAGCTGATGATCGCCGATCTCGAAAGCCTCGAGAAGCGGCTGGCCAACCTGCAGCGCAAGATCAATTCGGGCGACAAGCAGGCCAAGGAGGATGCGCGCCTGATGCAGGCCGCGAAAGAGGCGCTCGAGGCAGGGCGCCCCGCGCGCACCGTTGCGGTGGCCGAGGATGACCGCAAGGCCTGGGGGATGCTGCAACTGCTGACCGCCAAGCCCGTCCTCTATGTCTGCAACGTCGAGGAAGAAAGCGCCGCCAAGGGCAATTCGAAATCCGACGCCGTGGCGAAGATGGCTGCCGCCAGCGGGGCTGCAAGCGTCGTGATCTCGGCCAGAATCGAGGAAGAGATCAGCCAACTGGACGCAGAGGAAGCCGAGATGTTTCTGGGCGAGATGGGCCTGCAAGAGGCAGGCCTCGACCGTCTGATCCGTGCCGGTCACACGCTTCTGGGCCTTCAGACCTATTTCACCGTCGGCCCCAAGGAGGCCCGCGCCTGGACGATCCGCAAGGGTACGCTGGCGCCGCAAGCCGCCGGTGTGATCCACGGCGATTTCGAACGCGGCTTCATCCGCGCCGAGACCGTCGCCTACGCCGATTACGTGCAGTACAAGGGCGAGGCGGGCGCCAAGGAGGCGGGTAAGTTCCGTGTCGAAGGCAAGACCTACGAGGTCAAGGACGGTGACGTTCTGCACTTCCTGTTCAACGCCTGAGGGGATGCTGGTCTGGAAAAGTGTTTGGCGGATTGGAATTTTCTCTGCTCCCCACCGCGCCTTTCCCCTTGCCCCCGCCGTTGGCCCCGATTAAACGGGTCGGCGGAGACGTGGCCGAGTGGTCGAAGGCGCTCCCCTGCTAAGGGAGTAGACGGGAAACCGTCTCGAGGGTTCGAATCCCTTCGTCTCCGCCACATATCATTGAAAATTAAAGAAAATTTCAGTGTTGTGAGGAGCTACCCGCCTAAGCGCCCGCCTTTGATTTTGCGCTTGGCCGCGACCAGTTGCGACAACCGTCGATCAAGATTCGGGCTCGGCCACATTGGCGCACCGGTGCGGCAGGGTACAACGTTCATCGAAACTTCTCTCGAATGGCGGGCATCGGGGCGTTGCCATGCTCGTCCTCGAAGAAGTCGTACGCGCTTCCCGTCCCGGGCGGCACAGCTGATAGGTTTCAAGCTGCTTCGACTGAATTCAGCCCCCTCACTATCTCGATGATCTGCGTCGCTCGGTCCTTCGGGAAGACGCTGACGATGCCCTGACTGTCGAACTCCGTGAGGGGGTTTCGACAGTGGCGTACATGGTGCCAAGAACGTCCTGCGCCTTGGAGATCCGCTGTTCTGCGACGAAGCAGATCAATCCAAATCACCTTCGTTGGGGCTAGAGATGACGAAGCGAGACTTTCCGATCTTCTTATGAATGAAAGAAACCGTTGTTTTCGTGTCATTCTGCTTCTTGCGAAACTTCGCGACCTCCTCAGGGGACATAGCCGCGAGTAGTTTCTTACGCCGCCGCCGCTGGGCCGCTCGGCTAGGTTGCCTTTCCATTCCAGCCTCACCAACAGTTTCCATGCAAATTCTGTATAGAGATTTTGTCTCCTTAGTATTTTTCTGCACCCTTGCGCATTTCCGCAAGTACACATGTGTGAAGACATACACGCTTCACGCGCGAAAAAGTTCATAATGAGAACGGCGGTGAGAAAGTCGACCACGGTAGCGGCGGGATGAGCCCGCTGCGGGCGGCGTAAAAGTCGTCCACCTTTACCCTTTCTGGCGACAGGGAGGGCGGGAGGATTTTCACCGTGGATTTGTATCGGAAGGTTCGCCTGGCTTGTTCAGAAGGCATGAGCCAGCGCGAGGCTGCGCGTCAGTTTGGGGTTTCCCGCGACAGCGTTCGGAAGATGTTGGCGTTCTCGGTTCCGCCTGGATACCGGCGGACGGCGCCGGTGAAGCGACCGAAGCTGGATGGGTTCACCGAGATCATCGATGGCTGGCTGGAAGGGGATCGCGAGGTCCATCGAAAGCAACGGCACACGGCGAAGCGGGTATTCGAGCGGCTTCGCGATGAGCATGGCTTCACCGGCGGCTATACGATCATCAAGGACTACATGCGGGAGCGCGAGCGGCGCGGCCGAGAGATGTTCGTGCCGCTGGCCCATCCGCCAGGACATGCCCAGGCCGACTTCGGCGAGGCTGTGGTCGTCATCGGCGGCGTCGAGCAGAAGGCGCACTTCTTCGTTATGGACTTGCCGCACAGTGATGCCTGCTTCGTGCGCGCCTAGGCATGGCGAATGTTGATACAGAAGAGTTACCACTGCTAAGCGCCATTTAGAGATGGCTAGTAGAAGCGACTGCTTGGACGAAATAGCCCCTACGGATGGTCGGGGACACTGAAGCAAGCCTTGCTACCTTTGCTTTTTAAGTACCCGCATCCACGCCAAAGCAAGGGAATAGCGAATACGCCAGCAAACCCGCATCAGATCAGCGATCAACTGCCCCTGCAGTCCGAGCCAGCATCCTTTTCAACTCGGGCCGGCATGATCCGCAATTCGTCCCCGCACCCAGGGCAGCGCCGATTTCATTAAGGGTAGCTGTTTTCCGGGTCGCGATGAAGCGCGCGATCCTGTTAGCACCGATTCCAAGACAGGCGCAAACGACAGCGCCTTCGTCCTGCCGATCGCCTCCCGGCCTGCCCGCAAGGATGTCTGCAGTCTGATCGCTGTCCAATGCCTCGGCGATATGACTGCGGGACAGGGCCACTGGCCCGGGCGAAACAAACAGAGCTGCCTGCAGGCGGCCGTCTTGAAGAAAGGCCAGCCGGACAGTCCCGTGATGGCGGTCACGCATGATCATTGGCGTGGTATCCAGGCCGAAAAGTTTTGCGGCCTCTTCTATCCAATCACGGGGGGGTTCCTTCCACGCAAGTTCTGCCTGATGGCCTTTAGGAAGTTTGGCGATGGCCAAGTAATCGCCGGCCGCGTTGATCTCTGATTTCGACACGGCAAACCCGTAACAGCCTGCCCGGAAGGCGCTTATATTCACGGCGGCGGATTTCAGGGCGGGCTGCCCCGAGATCGGATCGGTCAGACCCGGAACAAGCGAAGATACACGACCCGCCGATGACGTCTCGCCGGTCCAATGAATGGGCGCAAAAGGATGGCCGGGTGCTGCACGATCCGTGATCAGAACCCGCAGGATTGCGCGGCCATGTTCGTTCTCGACCTGCGCCAGACCGGCCGGGGCAAGACCCAGCCGCTCGGCATCGCGTGGGTGAAGCTCAAGGAAAGGCTCGGCGATATGGCGGGACAACCTGGCAGCCCGTCCCGTCCGTGTCATGCTGTGCCAATGGTCGCGCACGCGCCCGGTATTCAGCGTGAAGGGTGCCGCAATATCGACCGGCCGCCGGTTGGCGGGAAAGATCGCGACCATGCGCCCGCGCCCCGATGGCGTCTGAAAAAGCCCGTCTCCGAAAAGGCGCCCACCCTGGCGCGACGGAGATTGCGGCCAGAGGAACGGCTCCATCCTGTCATATTCAGGCGCTGTCGTCTCACGATAATCCGAGATGTCGAAGTCGCTGCCAAGCCCGCCAGCCACGCCGGAAAGCGCCGCATGTTCCGCGAAAATCTGCGCAGGCCCCGTCCAATCAAAGGCATCGGCCCAGCCCATCCGCTTGGCCACATCCGCCATGATGCGCCAGTCGTCCCGGGTCTGCCCCGGAGCGGCAAGAGCACGGCGCTGGCGGCTGACCCGGCGTTCGGAATTGGTGACGGTTCCGTCTTTTTCCGCCCAGCCGGTCGCAGGCAACAGCACATCCGCCAGACGCGTTGTGTCGGTTTGCGCCACAATGTCTGAAACGACCGTGAAGTCGCAGCCCTTGATGGCACGGGCCACGCGGTCGGCCTCTGGCATGGACAGGGCGGGATTGGTGCACATGATCCAAAGCGCCTTGATCCTGCCTTCTTCGACGGCCCGGAACATGTCCACCGCTTTCAAGCCCGGTTTCTCGGCGATACGCGGCGCCTGCCAGAAACCCCGGACGGCGTCGCGGTGATCCGGGTTGTCGATATCGAGATGGCAGGCCAGCATATTCGCAAGCCCGCCAACCTCGCGCCCGCCCATGGCATTGGGCTGACCGGTGACCGAAAACGGCCCCATGCCGGGCTTGCCAATCCGGCCGGTGGCAAGGTGACAGTTCAGGATCGCGTTGACATTGTCGGTCCCGCTTTCGGATTGGTTGATGCCCTGGGAATAGACCGTCACCACACGCTCGCTTGCGGTCCACAGGTCCAGAAAGCGGGTCAGATCGGCATCGGGCAGACCGGTCGAGGATAGCGGAATTGCCTGTGCTGCGGCCAGCGCATCCTCCATCCCGTCCAGATTGGCGGCGAAACCGTGATCGATCAGGCCACGGCGCGCGATTTCCGCCAGCAACAGGTTGAACAGGACGGTATCCGTTCCCGCTTTCAGCGCAAGGTGCAGATCGGCGATGTCGCAGGTGGCCGTGCGCCGGGGATCGACGACGACGACCTTTGTCCCGCGCGTCTCTCGTGCCGCGGCCAGACGCTGATACAGGATCGGGTGACACCAGGCGAGGTTCGAGCCGACAAGGACCACCGTATCGGCAAGCTCAAGATCCTCATAGAGCCCCGGCACCGTGTCGCTGCCAAAGGCGCGCTTGTGACCCGCCACCGACGACGCCATGCAAAGCCTTGAATTGGTGTCGATATTGGCGCTGCCGATAAAGCCCTTCATCAGCTTGTTGGCGACATAGTAATCCTCGGTCAGCAATTGCCCCGAGACGTAGAAGGCGACCGAATCCGGCCCATGTTTGGCGATGGCATCGCTGAAACGCTGCGCGACCAGATCGAGCGCCTGATCCCAGCTCGATCTTTTGCCGTGGATATAGGGATCGAGCAGGCGTCCCCGCAGGCCCAATGTCTCGCCAAGCGCGGCGCCCTTGACGCAAAGCCGGCCCTTGTTCGCGGGATGATCGGGATCGCCCTCGATCGCCAGCCCGCCATTGGCCAGCGGCGTGGCCAGAACGCCGCAGCCCACTCCGCAATAGGGGCATGTCGTCCGGATCGGTTTGGTTGCGGGCTGCATGTTCATGGTCCGGGCCCTTTATTCGGCGGGCATGACGGCGGGTTGCGGCTTGACCGGCTCATCCCGGTCAAGCTCGGGCGAGGTCTTGTAATGCGTGGCATAGATCATTGCGCCGACAAAGGTCAGCCCGCCGACCAGATTGCCGATGACCGTCGGGATCTCGTTCCAGATCAGATAGTCGGCGATGGTGAAATCGCCGCCCAGCAGCAGCCCCGAGGGGAACAGGAACATGTTCACGATGGAATGTTCGAAGCCCATGTAGAAAAACACCATGATCGGCATCCACATCGAGATGACTTTGCCCGACACGCTGGTCGACATCATCGCCGCGACCACCCCGGTCGAGACCATCCAGTTGCACATCACCGCACGGACAAAAAGCGTCAGCATGCCGGCCGCGCCATGTGCCGCATAGCCGACGGTCCGTCCTTCGCCGATATGGCCGATCCGCTGACCGACTTCGTTCGGGGCCTCGGACCAGCCGAAAGTGACGATGATCGCCATGAAGATCGCCACGGTGAAGGCGCCAGCGAAGTTCCCGCAGAACACAAGGCCCCAATTGCGCAGCATCCCCTTCATGGTGACGCCGCGCCGCTTGTCCAGCAACGCCAGCGGGACCAGCGTGAACACCCCCGTCAGCAGGTCGAAGCCCAGCAGATAAAGCATGCAGAAGCCGACCGGAAAAAGTAGCGCACCGATCAGCGCATTGCCGGTATTGACGGTGACGGTCACGGCAAAAGCCGCAGCAAGCGCCAATATCGCGCCTGCCATAAAGGCGCGGATCAGCGTGTCCTTGGTGGACATGAAAACCTTCGCCTCACCGGCATCGACCATCTTTTTCGCGAAATCGCTGGGTGTCACGTAAGACATCTTGAAACTCCTCAGGCTACGCGGCGGGCCATCAGCCCCGCGCTGATCAGAATGCGGCCATGCTCGACACGGATCGGATAGGTTCGGACATGGCCTTCATCCGCGCCCTGCGCTTCGCCCGAATTCATGTCGAAGACCCAGTTATGCAGCGGACAGGTGACCGAGCTGCCATGCACGATCCCCTCAGAAAGCGGCCCGCCCTTATGCGGGCAGCGGTCGTCCAGCGCGAAGACCTGGTCATCCGCGGTGCGGAAGACGGCGATGCAGCCCTGCGCGGTATTCACCACCCGTGCGCCCTGTTTCGGCACATCATCCAAAGCTCCGATATCGACGAAATGGGTCATTCGGCGGCCTCCAGTGTGAAATCGGCAAGCGGCGCCCATTTGGGCGTCTCCAAGGTGGTGGAATGCTCGGCCCAGGGATCCTTGCGATAGACCGACTGGCTGATCTCGAACCGCGCGACCAGATCGCGGCGATTGTCGAGATCATCGACGACCTGTTCCTTCACCCAGTCCAGCCCGACCTTTGCGACCCATTTCCAGGGGCGATGCAGATATTGCGCATGTTCGCGGTAAAGCTGGACAAAGGCGGTGATGATCTCGACCGTTTCGTCCTCGGTCGCGGCATCGGCCAGATGTTCGGTTTCCTTCACCTCCATCCCGGCGGCACCGGCCACGCTGATCTTGAAGCCGGAATCCACGCAGATGACGCCGACATCCTTGCAGGTCGCCTCGGCGCAGTTGCGGGGGCAGCCAGAGACACCCAGCTTGACCTTGTGCGGCGTCCACGAGCCCCAGAGCAGCTTTTCCAGACGGATGCCCAGCCCGGTCGAATCCTGCGTGCCGAAACGGCAGAATTCCGACCCGACACAGGTTTTGACGGTGCGCAGCCCCTTGGAATAGGCGTGACCGCTGACCAGTCCGGCCTGGTTCAGATCGGCCCACATATGCGGCAGATCCTCTTTCTTCACGCCCAGCAGATCGATCCGCTGACCGCCGGTGACCTTGACCATGGGAACGTTATATTTGTCCGCCGCATCGGCGATGGCGCGCAACTCATCCGGGGTGGTCACACCTCCCCACATGCGGGGCACGACCGAATAGGTGCCGTCTTTCTGGATATTCGCATGGTTGCGTTCGTTCACAAACCGCGACTGGCGGTCGTCCCGATATTCCAGCGGCCATTCGGCCAGCAGATAGAAATTCAGCGCCGGACGGCAGGAATGGCATCCGCCGACCGATTTCCACCCCAGTTCCTGCATGACGGCGGGGATGGATTTCAGACCCATCGACTTGATCAGGCGGCGCACATCCTCATGCGTGTGATCGGTGCATTTGCACATGCCTTCCGGGGCCTCGGCCACGTCACCGCCAAGGGTAAAGGCCATGACCTGCTGCACCAGTCCGGTGCAGGTGCCGCAGGAACCGCTGGCCTTGGTGGTTGCGCGCACCGCATCCAGCGTGGTCGCGCCGTTCTGGACGGCCTCGACGATCGTGCCTTTGCATATGCCGTTGCAGCCGCAGATCTCCGCCTCAGGCGGCAATGCTGCAACGGCCGCCATAGGGTCCGGTGCGGCACCCCCCTGATAGGCCGGACCGAAGATCAGCGTGTCGCGCATCTCGCCTATATCCGTGCCCTCCTTCATCAGCCCGTAGAACCAGTTGCCATCCACTGTGTCGCCATACATGACGACGCCGATGATGCGATTGTCCTGAAGGACCAGGCGCTTGTAGATACCGCGCCCCGGATCGCGGAAAACGATATCCTCGCGGCCTTCTCCCTCGGCAAAATCGCCGGCGCTGAAAAGGTCGCAGCCGGTGACTTTCAGCTTGGTCGCGGTCTGGACGGGCTGGAACGCGGCCTCTTCTCCCAGCAGAGTTTTCGCCAACACCTTGGCCTGATCGTAAAGCGGCGCCACCAGCCCGAACAGCTGCTGACGATGTTCGACGCATTCGCCAAGCGCGAAGATATGCGGATCGCTGGTCCGCAGCGCGTCATCGACGGCAATCCCGCGTTCGACATCAAGATGCGCGTCGACGGCGATGCGGGTTTCGGGGCGGATACCGACCGCCATACAGACCAGATCGGCGGGATAGACGGTGCCGTCTTCCAGCAGCACCGCCTCGGCCCGGCCGTTGCCCATAATTGCCTTGGTCGCGCCCTTGCAGTGAACGGTGATACCGCGCTTTTCCAGATCCTTTTGCAGCAGATAGCCTGCGGCCGGATCCAGCTGACGCTCCATCAGGTGATCCATCAGATGAATGACGGTCACTTTCGCCCCGCGCGACGCCATGCCGGCGGCGGCCTCCAGCCCCAGCAGGCCGCCACCGATCACGACGGCATCCTTGCCGGCCATGCCCGCCTCGATCATGGCATTCGTATCCTCAAGGTCGCGATAGGTGACAACGCCGGGCAGTTCTTTTCCTGCCACAGGAATGATGAAAGGGGCTGAACCCGTCGCAATCACAAGCGCATCATATTCCGCGCTGGAATGGTTGGAATGAACCACGCGGTTCTTGCGGTCGATCCTGACCACCGGCTGCCCGAAGCGGCAATCGACGCCATGCGCGACATACCAGTCTTCGTCATGGGTGACGATGTCGTCGTATGTTTTCTCGCCCGACAGAACCGGGGACAGCATCAGCCGGTTATAATTTCCGCGTGGCTCGCCGTTGAACAGCGTCACGTCATAGGCGTCCGGATTCGCGTCAAAAAGCTGTTCCAGCATCCGGCCAGAGGCCATGCCTGCACCGATGACAACCAGTTTCCTTTTCATCGCTCGTTCTCCTTCAGGTCAGGCGGCTTGCGGCGCGGCAGCACGATCCATCAGGCGGATCGAGGCATGCATCCAGATCAGGCAACCGATCACCAGCACGAAGATCACCATGAAGCAGGTGGACCAGAGGCCGGTTTCCTCTTTCAGCCAGCCGAACAGCAATGGCAGGACAAAGCCGCCCAACCCGCCGATCATGCCGACAAGCCCGCCGACTGCGCCGACATTGTCGGGGTAATAGCTGGGGATGTGCTTGTAGACGGCGGCCTTGCCCAGGCTCATGAAGAAGCCGAGGATGAAGATCACGATCAGGAAGATGGCCACCGAAACCCCGGCGGGTATCGACAGGATCGCCGCGCAGGCCGCCGAGACGAAAAGCGTCCAATACATGACCATTCGCGCGCCGACGCGGTCCGACAGCATGCCGCCCCAGGCGCGGAAGATCGAGGCCGGGATCGAATAGGCTGCACCGACAATGCCGGCGGTTTTTACGCCAAGACCGTATACCCCGATCAGATAATGCGGCAGCCACAGAGCCAAAGCGACGAAGCCGCCGAAGCTGAAGAAGTAATATGCAGAGAACCGCCAGACCTGCCCATTCTTCAGCGGGGCCAGTTCGGCCTTCATACTGCGCAGCGGGGCCTTGCCTTCATGGCGCGCAGAGGTGACCGGATCATCCTTGCTGAGAAGCCAGAAGAGGATCGCCGTAACGACCAGCACCGCGGCCCAGATTTGCGCCGTGGCCTGCCATCCGAAGGCGACCATGACGAAGGGTGCGACGAATTTCGTGACAGCCGCGCCGACATTGCCGACGCCAAAAATGCCAAGCGCGGTGCCCTGCTTCCTGCCATCGAAGAAGCGCGAGACATAGGCGACCCCGACGGCGAAGGACCCTCCTGCAAGCCCGACGCCAAGTGCTGCGATCAGCATTTGCGCATATGTTTCGGCCCAGCCCAGAAGGAATGTCGCAAGCGCGGCGGCCAGCATGGTCAGCGTATAGACAAGGCGCCCGCCCAGCCGGTCGGTCAGCACGCCAAGCGCAAGCCGGACCAGCGATCCGGTCAGGATCGGCATCCCGATCAGCAGGCCGAATTGCGTTTCAGAGAGGTTAAGCTGTTCTTTTATCTGCAGACCGATGATGGAGAAGATCGTCCAGACGGCGAAGCAGATGGTGAAGGCGATGGTCGAAAGCGTCAGTGCCTGACGCGATTCCCTAGGGGATGTGGTTGTCATTATTGCGGTGCTCCGATGGCAAAACTGGGTTTCAGTGGCTGTCGGAAAGCGCGGCCATACGGCAAAAACCTGCCGGAATTGGGACAAAACGGCGAACCGCAGTCACGCTTTCATGAAGAATACCGCATCGTTGCGAGCAGACTGCAGGTACGCCATTGCACCAAGCCTTGCCTCAACATCGCCCCCCGGCCGCCGCCGCCGCAAGCACCAATGCTGCAGAGCAGCAATTTTTGACAGGCGAGAGGCGCCAGCGCTGAGAATTCATGCGGCAAACGCGCGGCCTGCCTAAATTTTGATCAGCTTATTGACGAAAACTGTTCCGGCGGCTCGAATGTGAAGCCGTCGAAGAACCCGTCGGCGCGCAGAATCATCTGCCCGCTTTCGGCTGCGACCATACGGTCCTCGACCAGCATTCCTTCCAGCCGCGAGGACGCACCAGGCAATGCCGCCCCCGCCGGACGAAGATGCTTACGATAAAGATCGGTGCGGAAATGCTGCATCGCGCGGGCCATGGCAACGTCAATGTCTTTCCCATAGCGCAGCGCGATCCGCTTTGCGATCAGGGCGGCAATGCTGCGCCACGGGAAACTGGCGGCACCCGCATTGAATGCGATGAAACGTGGCGCCTCTCGCAATTCGCCATCCGCACACAGCAGCAGACGCCCGCTCAGGCCCCTGTCCGCCAGTTCCGGCGGCAGATCCAGATATCCGGCGCGCGAGATGATCTCGGCGGCGAGGCCACGCTGGTCGGGCTGATCCAGCCAGCGCCCCGCCCGCCAGACCGCCCGCATCAGCGCGCCGGTCTCATCCGGGCGTACGGCGGTGAAATCGCGCCGCAGGACAAGGCCCTTTTCCGGAGGCGCAGCCCAGATAGAAGTTCCGGGCAGCAACAGCGCTGCGGCCTCTCGTTCAACCGCGAAAGAGGCCCAGGGTTCGCCCACGCAGAACATGTCCACCTCGCCTGCCGCCATGGCATCGGTCATCCGCGGCGGCGGCACGGTGATCAACTTGACCTCTTCCGGCGCAAAGCCACTGACCCGCAGCCAGTAATCCGTCAGCTCCAGATGCGTTGAGAAGGTGAACGGGACACCCACGCGCAGAGGTGCCGCAACCACATTACGCAAGGCCTGCCCTGCGGCGCGAGGGTCGGCAAAATCGAACCCATAACCGATCCCGCGCAGCCGCGCCTCGATCGTGCGATTGACCGCGATGACCTGCCCGCCCTGGGACATGAACATCACCAGATCCATAGGCGGCAGCGGCGGCCCCAGCCCAAGCGCCTGACCAATGGGTATCGGCATCAGCATATGGGCTGCGTCGATCATTCCAGCGCCCAGCATGTCGCGAGCCTGCGTCCAGGCGCCCAATCGCACCAGCTCCAGCCGCAGTCCCTCTTCGGCGGCAAAGCCAAGTTCCTGGGCAACGATCAGCGGTGCCGCGTCGATCAAGGGCACATAGCCAAGGCGCAGCGAGATCATTTGCCCAACAGTCCCGCAGCCATGACCAGTTGCTCCGCGATCTCAGCGAGGCGTTTGCCCTGATCCATCGCCGCCTTGCGTAACAGTGCATAAGCTGCTTCCTCGTCGATTCCCCGCACCTTCATCAGCACCACCTTGGCACGGTCAATGACTTTTCGTTCTTCCAGCGCGGCGCGCGTCGCAGCCAGTTCGGCCTTTATCCGTTGCATGATGTGAAAGCGCGCGATGGCGGCGTCGAGGATTGGCTTGATCCGTTCAGGCCGCAGCCCATCGACGACATAGGCCGATATTCCCGCCTCTATGGCAGAACGCGTCAATTGCTCATCCGTGCTGTCCGTGAACATCGCGACCGGCCGCTCGGAAGGCCCCGAGGCCAATGCCAGTTCCTCAAGAACGTCCCGGGACGGATTGGCCATGTCGATCAGCACCACATCCGGCTGCAGGCTGGCAACCTGGCGGGCCAGTCCGGCCTGCTCGGCCATCACACGAATCTCATGATCCCCAGCTTGACGAAGCCCATCGACGATGGACTTGGCCCGGTCGGAATCGGGCTCAACGACAACGATCAAAAGCTTCTTGTGCATTTGGATCGCAGATTGCTGTTGCAGTAAGCTGAATACAATATCGAGAACGATATGTAGTTGCCGCTGGACCATCGCTGCCCAATTTTTCGACGGTTGCTGAAAATTGCATCAACAGTTCAACGCGACCACGACACTGCGCAGGTTCGGCGGAAAAAGACCTGTCGCGGTACAGTATAACATCCGCAGCGATTGGGGTAAATTTCGTTCCAGAGCCGCGTAGCAGAATAGGGGCGATTACAGGTCCGGCCGGTGTAAAGCCGACATCGGCGGGTTGTGCGGCGAAAGTCCGCTGTCCGCCCTTTCCGGCAGTCGCCCGCGTTGGACAACGCAAGGCATTGCGCCACATTGAAACGTCACCTCCATTTCAGCTAGCTGGCTTCAGGCTCATCTGCTCATTTGGATACCTCCCGATCGGGCAGTGCCACGGGAACAGCTTATGATACTCTGCCAGCGGTAGCTTCGCCGCGATCTTCTCGAACACCCAAGTCAAATAGGCATACGGTTCGACACCGTTGAGCTTGCAGGTGCCGATAAGACTGGACAGCATCGCCCAAATCTCGCCGCCGAGTGTTGAACCCGCAAATAAGGAATTCTTCCGGATCAGCGCCAAAGGGCGGATCACGTTTTCCACGAGGTTGTTATCCATTTCGACCCGCCCATCGGAAAGGAATATCCGCAGGCCGTCTCGCAGTTTCAGTGTGTAGTTGATCGCGTCACCAAAGGCATCTTTCATCAAAATTTGGCCTTGGATGGCACCCAGCTCCAAGAAAAGCCTATCGACAATAGGCTCACTGAGACGCTTCCGCTCAGCCAGTCGAACGGCTGGTGCCTGCCCCTTCAGTTCACGCTCGATCTCGAAAAGTCTGTCTATGGTTTGAACGACTTTCTTGGCATCGGCCCATCTTGGCCCCCGGACCTCCCACGCGTGGTGGAATTTACGGCGCACATGCGCCCAACAATAGGCGAGCACCATCGGCCCTCGATCCCGGTCAAGGGCCATCAGCCGATTGTAGCCCTTGTAACCATCCACCTGAAGAATGCCGGTGGAGTTCTCGAGAAGGGCTTCGGCATGCAGGCCGGCACGAGAGGGCGCAAAGCGAAAAACCACAGCTGGGGGCTGCCTGCCTTTTGAACGCCTATCGTCTCGACACATGGCCCACATATAGCAGGTCTTGGTCTTGCCCCGCCCGGGGTCCAGAAGCCGTGCCGTCGTTTCATCCATGAACAATTTCGTGCAGGCTTGCAGATCCGCAAGTAGTGCCTCGTAGAGTGGTTTCAGCGCTTCGCCGGCACGTTTGACGAGGCGCCAAAGGGTCGATCGATTTATCTGCACTCCGTTACGCCCGAAAATCTGCTGAAGACGATAATGGGGGAGGAAATCCGCGAACTTTGAAATCACCGCGGCCAGCGACATGCTGTCGTCATAGCGCGAGTAATCAAACACCCGCTCCGGAACCTTGGCCTGAACAAAATGACCGCATTTCCGACAGGCGTATTTGGGGTATCGCTCCTCGACGACGTAAACTTCTGCCGGCTTGTAAGCCAGTTTTTCAATGACCTGCTCGCTCATTCGAGCGGTTGCACACCCGCAGGCGCAAAATTGCTCGACCTTCGGTTCGCGGACGACGATCTCGCGCCGAAGATGGGTGGGAATGCAACCGCCGCCGCCGACCTTATGTGCGCCTTCGTCCTGATAGCCGTGAAATCTGGTGGCGACCCGGAAAAGGCGCTGGCGGCGATGTGGGACAACGCGAAAGTCGTGGTGTCCGACTTTTGGCCTGACGCCAAGATCAACTGAACTAAGCCAACCCCCGGAGACCTTATGAACCGCGCTCGATATACTCGCTTGCTGGCCAACCTGAATTCCAGGGTTGCCTCGGCAGTCTCCAACAGCGGGGACATGTTGGAGGTAGACGAACCTCCTTCCGAGGTATCGCAGGAAGAGGTTCTGCGGTTCACCGATGACATTCGCAAGACGCTATTGTGGATCGAGCGGGCGAGTGCCGGGGTGAACTGACATCATCCTCCATATAGCGCAGGAGGCTGATCACCGCGCAGGCGCTGGTTCAGCTTCGGGTTCAACGCCACGCCCATCTCGTTTCTCTGGCTGGCCCGCTGTCGCGACCGCACAGACTGGCGGATCGTGTCTGCGGTGATCGCCCATTCAGGGATTTCAGAGTTGAACTGGCCCATGCGTTCCAACGCATCCTGCGGGATCTCTTCACCCGCCCGCACCGCGTCACCGATTTCGCGAACAATGTCCTTGCGGCGGTCCTCGATGCGGTTTTGCTTGTTGCGCAGGCGGTTGTTGATCTTGTAGCGCTCTGCGACCTCGGCCGGTGTGAACCCCTGCAACTGCATGAGCAACTGCCAGGCGCGCCATCTGGTGGGCGCCATGGAACATCGAGGATGCGAATGCGCGCACCGCATCCTTGTTGTAGCCCTTGCGGCCCTTGCGGTGGATCTTGTTCGTCCGAACCGACTGGTCGGGCAGGGTTTCCAGCCAGCGTTGCCAGACCTGATCCATCAGCTCTTTCGAGGCCCCGGCGTCAGCCAGAAGGTCTTCCACATCAGCGAGGAAGCGCGGATCGACCTGTTCGCGCAGATCGACATCGCCACCAAGCACGCCGCTTTCCACCTTGCCCAGCCCGTCCTTCTCGGCCTGGGCCATCCATTCCTTCTGCTGGCGCGCCGTCTCAAAGCGCGAGAAGGAGGTGACCTTGCCGGCCGCGTCACGGATCGTGACGAAGTAGTTTCCGAAGCGCGCCAAGGGGAAATAGGGGCCTTCCAGCCGGTTGGCCTCGAACAGCTGACGCAGCTGCTTCAGTTTGGCCCCCTCGCCGCGGGCGGCGCGGGCATGGGCGGCGGCCTTCTTCTCATTGGCCTTCTCAAGCGCTTCGGCGCGGGCCTGTCCGGTCAGGCCTTCGTCGCGGATACGATCCAGTTCCTTGCGGTGTTCCCGGTCGGCCTTCTTGATCAGGATCTTCGACATGGAGCGGATATTCTCCATGAGCGCCGCATCCATCGCGTCAGCCATGGCCGAGTATTCATCGCGGATCTCGGCATAGAGATCCTTGAAGGGTTTCGGCAGGCGGTCATAGGTGGCTACCAGATCACCATGGGTCTCGCGGCGTTCGGCGGCTTCCTTCCTGACCTTCTTCGCCCATTCCTGCCGTTCCGAGCTATCCTTGGCGGTGACGCGCGCGGCCTCGTTGTCCACCAGGCGCTTCCAGCCATCTTCCTTGGTCGGGTCGATCCCTGTCAGGGTGGAATCGTGCATCAACTCCATGAGCGCCTGATTGGCTTCCGGGTTGCGCCGTGCTGCGGCGGTCCACTTGTCCACCATCTTGGCGGAACGGGCCTGCCAGTCGTTGCGATCGGCGTCCATGCGCTCCTTCAGCCCAAGATACTCTGCGGCGGCCGGCAGGTTCTTTCCGAGTTCGGCGAAGAGAGCGCGACCGGGAACCAGCCCAAGGACGTTCCAGCGCGCATCCTTGCCCATCGCGTCAGACAGCCAGTTCGAGAAGAGGGCAGGGGTGGTCTTCCATCCGTCCTTGCCGATCATGCCCAGCGCCCGGCCCTTGGATCGCGACAGGCGCGCCTTCAGCGCGGAGAGATCGCGCTGTTCCTTGGCCACGATCTCAATCGTGCTGTCGTCATAGACCACAAAATTGCTTGTGCCCGAACTGTCCGCTCGCGAACCGGCATCGAGGTAACGGTGACCGGGAATGCCCGCAGCGCGCAAAGCCTCTGATGCGGCGCGATCCGGGTGATCATATCTGCCTCTGATTTCCTGATAGCGGGCCATGTTTTCCGGCGTCCAGCCTTCACGGGTTCGCGCCATATCCGCGGTCATGGTCAGCCCATCATCATAGGCGCGATCTCGGAACTTCTTGGCCAGGTCTTCGTAGATCTCAAAGCCGGGCTTGCGTTCATCTACGGGCCCGTCGAAGGCCTTTACAAGCGCCTTGTAGATATGACCGGGCTGGGCGGCAATCGGCTTTTCCCAATCCAGAAATTGATCGGGTTCGGGGATTTCAACCTCATACAACTGGCCAACAGGGGTTTGCCGGTAATCATCGAGGGAAAGGCTTTCCAGCATATCCAGCGCGGCGTTCAATTCTCCCACATCATCGCCAAAGCGCGCGGCGTTTTCCTTCCTGAACTCAAGATCGCCCCGGATTTCGGCCTTGGAGTCGGCGATGGATTTACCTGCCTTCACATCATCCATGATCGTTCGCAGGATCGAGTATTCCCAACTATCCGGGTTGACCTCTGTGTCGCCGCGCATCAGTTTTTGTCGAGATCCCGACAGTTTGGATCGGTAGAACTGCGCAACGTCCTTATTCTCGGCAAAATACAGGCCCCATCCGAAGGTCTGATTGCCTTCGCCGGAACCAATGCTGTTCAGGGAGAACCGATCAAAGAGATGCGGCGTGCCGTGATAGGCGCGCTGTTCCTTGGCTACGTCTTGAGAAGTTCCTTGATCCGCACGCGCGCCTCCGCGGCGTCCTTCCTCAATGACTCGATCTCGGAGTCGCTCAGCCGGTTTGAAATTCGTGAGGTATCGGGCTTCGGACTCGGTGAGCGCGTCGAAGCCGTGGCCTGTTGCCGCGATGAACTCTTGCTCAAGGTCGCCATGTTTCTCACGAAGCGCGGTAAGGGTATCGGGATCGGGTTGCAGTTTCGCGCTATATTGCTTCCCGGTCAAGGCCAGGGCGCCGACAACACGGCCGCCACCTGCCTCGATGTGGCTTGAAAGCGCCGCGAAGGTGGCGCCCTGGGTCAGGGTGTCGTCCAGGATCAGATAATCCCGCCCGGCAACGACATCCCCATCGAACACTGGCGAGGCAAAGATTCGGTCGAGACCGGACATCGCAGTGCGGCGCGGCGCGTTTGCTTGCACGATTTCTGCATTGATTCCAGCGCCGAGGCGCGCTGCCAGAACCTCGGCGGCCGCGAGCGGGATCTTGTTCCTGCCGCTCGCCTCTTCCGACACCACCGGCACGACAAGGGGATCTGATTTGCCAATCATGTCACGCACGCGCTGCACCAGATCGTCTGTCACGATGTCGCGCGCGAGGCGAACCGCAGCTTCCACGTCGCCAGCCTTTGCTGCGGCATAGTCCGGATGGCTGGACAGGGACGCAAGGTCTCCGCCGATCTCTGCGGGACGAAGGTGAACCGGCGTGCGCTGATACATGTTCCGCTCTTCGGAACCGGTCTCGAGCCCGCCATTCGGCCCGTCCGGTCCTCTGTCCCCGATCTCGCCATTGGCGATACGGCGCATGACGGCGGCGGCATCCACGAACCCTTCGCCGCGCAGGGCTGAGGCCATGGCGCGGAAGAAGGATTGCATGCGTTCCAAGGCGCGGCCGAGAAGGCCGGGTGGCGCGGCATCGCGCGCGCGTGCCCAGTCGGCATACATCTCGGCCACCATCTCTTCGGTCTGGGCGGTTGCGCCCTGATCGGCATAGGCGGTCTCCACGGCCTTGCGCAGCGCCGTGTCGGCGCGGGCGGCGCGCACCAGTGCCTGCCACTCTCGCTGGGTAAAGAGGCCATGGGGCGTGCCCCAGAGGCGCGCATCGCGCAGGGCGTGGATGATCTCGTGCCGCACGACATGTGCTGGGTCTGCGGCCAGCGCGTTCACCCTCATGGTGCCGGCACGATATGAACCCAGAACCGGCACGCCGGAGGATGACAGAATGCCCCGCACCACGCGGGGCGAGATCTTGGCGCCCAGCCCATGCGCGTCGAGGATCTTGCCCACCAGTGCGCCGATGTCGCGCAGGGAAGCGGCGGGCACGCCATTGATTTTGGGGCCTGCGAAGGCTCTATTGAGGGAGACGGAGGGGCGATCGCTCATGTCGCGTTGATAGAGTTCGATCCCCTGATCGGTCTCGCGGGTCTGGATCGTCTCGAAGAGCGCATCGAACGCCGGGCGCACGATGTCGATCTCGTCGTTCTTCAGGTATGGATAGCTGTCGCCGGTCTTGTCAGAGGAACTTGTCTTGAGGCGGGCAGGGGGCTTTCGTAGCCTTTGAAGATGACCAAACGCTCGCCTTTCAAGTACTTCAAAACCAGCCCCGAGATCATCCGCCTGGCGGAGATTGGTGCTAATGGACATGTCAAAGGAACTTGGCTTGCGGCGGGGCAGGGGGCTGGATAGCGTCCCGGTATGACGAAACGCGATCCATTCAAGTACTTTAAAACCAGCCGGGAGGTCATCCGCCTGGCGGTGATGTTGTACGTCCGGTTCCCGCTGTCGCTGAGAAATGTCGAGGATCTGCTCCATGAACGGGGTATCGATGTCAGTCACGAAGCCATTCGATTTTGGTGGCATCGGTTCGGGCCGATGTTTGCATCGGAAATCCGAAAGCGGCGGATTGCCAGGATGAAATCCAGCCACTGGCGCTGGCACCTGGACGAGATGTTCGTGAAAATCAACGGTGAACGCCATTACCTCTGGCGGGCTGTGGATCACGAAGGCGAAGTCCTGGAAAGCTTCGTGACCAAGACGCGAGACAAGAAGGCGGCGCTAAAATTCTTAAGGAAAGCAATGCGCAAGCACGGGCGCCCAGACGTCATTGTTACGGACCGGCTGCGCTCATATGGCGCCGCACTGAAGGAGATCGGCAACGCCGATCGACAGGAAACGGGGCGTTGGCTGAACAACAGGGCAGAGAATTCACATCTGCCGTTTCGGCGACGGGAACGGGCCATGCAACGCTTCCGCCGGATGCGAAGTTTGCAGAAATTTGCCTCGGTCCACGCCTCGGTCTTCAACCTGTTCAATTCGGAACGCAGCCTCACCACAAGATCACATTTCAAGCTGAACCGAGCCGCCGCCCTGGCTGAGTGGCGCGGTCTCTGTGCGGCATAAGGGACAGGTCTACTGTCCTTGCGGAGACTGGTTCGAATTTGTCTGGCAGCACCTGCCGAGGCGCTCGAGATCAGCGGATTGCGGACATCGCATCTTGACAGACATGCTTCCGTCAATCAGACGTATGTAATTACTTACTCACTTATCAACGTCCATGCGAAAGTCAGCTGAGCGGCGCAAGGCCGAGATCGTCACCGTAGTTCTCGCTCTGGCCGACAGGATCGGGCCGGACCGGGTGACGACCGGGGCGGTGGCTACGGCAATCGGGGTGACGCAGGCGGCGTTGTTCCGGCATTTCCCCACCAAGGCCGCGTTGTGGCAGGCCGTCGCCGAACATGTCGCCGAAGGGCTGGCAGCGGCCTGGAAGGACGCGCTTAGCCGCGGCAATGGGCCGATTGTCCGGCTGCGCGCGCTGATCGCGGCGCAATTCGCGCAGATCGCCGCGACGCCAGCGCTGCCGATGCTGCTGTTCTCACGCGAGTTGAACGTCACCAACGCGGAACTGCGCGCCACGTTTCATGGCCTGCTGACGGCTTATCGCGGCTTGCTCGCGCGCGAGGTCGGCGCCGGGCAGGAAGCGGGCATTCTGCGCGGCGACATCGAGACGGTGGATGCGGCGGTGCTGCTGACCTCGCTGGTGCAGGGTGTGGCGATCCGCTGGGCATTGGGTGCACGCGATTTCGACCTGCAGGGTGAGGGGTTACGGCTGTTCGAGGTGCAATTGCGGCTGCTGGCCGCGAAAAGGGAATAGGCGATGCGGCGCGTCTGGCTGTTCGGGTTCCTTGTGGCGCTGGCGATCGCAGCGGGCTTCCTGTTCCTGACCGAAAGGCCGCTGACGGTCACGGTCGCGCAGCCCGAAAGCGATGTGGCCCTGCGCATCTACGGGCTTGGGACGGTGGAGGCGCGCATCCTCAGCCGCGTGGGGTTCGAGGTCGGCGGGGCGTTGACGGCGCTGGCCGTCGATGCCGGCGACCGGGTGGCATCGGGTCAGGAACTGGCCAGCCTGCACGCCGCCGAACAGGAGGCGCGCGTGGCTCGCGCCCGCGCGGCGGTGGCGGCGAACGAGGCCAGCCTTGCCAAGGCAGAAGCGGCGGTCGTGCGCGCCCGCATCCTGCTGGCGCAGCGCGAGGCGGCGAACCGCCGCCAGCAGGGGTTGGCGCAGCGCGATGTCGCCTCGGTTCAGCGCGCCGAGGAGGCGCAGCGCGACGAGGACGTGGCGCGCGCCGACCTGGCCGTGGCCGAGGCCGATGTCGCGGTGATCCGGGCCCAGGGCATGGATGCGGCGGCGGGATTACGCCAGGAGGAAACCCTGCTGGCCCATCACCGCCTGATCGCCCCTTATGAGGCACTGGTCGTAGCCCGGCAGGTCGAGGCGGGAACCGTGGTCAAGGCGGGCGATCCCGTCCTGACCCTGATCGACCCGTCGTCGATCTGGATCCAGGCCTATGTGGACGAGGAGCGCGCCGGGCAGCTTGCCCTTGGCCAGCCCGGCACGATCCGGTTGCGCTCGCAGCCCGCGGCCGAGTTTCACGGCAGCATTGCCCGCATCGGCATCGAAAGCGACCGGGTGAACGAGGAACGCCGCGTCTGGCTGACCTGCGCCGACTGTCCCGCCGAGATGTTTCTCGGTGAACAGGCCGAGGTGCGCATCCTGACCGGCACCCGCGCGACCGCGCTGATGGTGCCGGAACTGGCGATCACCGGCTTTGACGGGCATCGCGGCACGGTCTGGACGGTTGCGGATGGGCGCCTGAACCGCGCGGAACTGACCTTCGGCGCCCGCGACGATCGCGGTCGGGTCGAGGTCATCGGCGGCCTGCCCGAAGGGGCCATGATCGTCGCCCGGGTGCCGAAGGGCGCGGCCGAGGGGCGGCGGGCGCGGATCGCGGAGGCGCCATGAACCTCGCGCTCAAAGACATCCGCCACGGGCTGTTCCGCTTCGTGCTGACCTGTTTCGGACTCGGGCTGCTGATGACGGTCGTCCTCGCCATGATCGGTATCTACAACGGCCTCGTCGCGGACGCGCTGGCTGTGGTGGAGGCGCCGGCGGCCGATGTCTGGGTGGTGGAGGCCGGCACCAAGGGCCCCTTCGCCGAAGCCTCCAGCATTCCCGCCGACACCCGCGATGCGGTGGCGCGGATGCCCGGCGTGGCCGAGGCCGGCGCGGTCAATTTCCAGAACATCGAAGCGCCCCATGGCGGACAAACGCTGCGCCTCTACGTCGTCGGATACGAGCCGGGTCGCCCGGGCGGGCCGCAGACAATCGCCGAGGGGCGCGGCATCGGCGCCAGTCATTTCGAGCTGGTGGCCGACCGCAAGACCGGCCTTTCGCCCGGCGAGACCATCCGCCTCGGGCGCGACCGCTTCACGGTGGTCGGGCTGGTCGAGGGGGCGATGAACTCGGGCGGCGATCCGGCGGTCTATGTGACGCTCTCGGACGCGATGGCGCTGCAGACCGAACTCGACCCGGCGGCCCAGCGGGTGCAGGCGGCGCGTGGCGCAACCTCCGTCAAGTCCGCCTCGGTCGCCGCGGTGATCGCCCGCATGGCGCCGGGGGCCGATGTCGAGCTGCTGACCGCGACCGTGCGCCAGTGGAAGCACCTTGCCGCCATGACCCAGGGCGAACAGGAGGAATTGCTGCTGGCCTCCGTGGTGGACAAGGCGCGCAGGCAGATCGGCCTCTTCCTCGGCATCCTGCTGTCGGTCAGCGCCGTGGTGATCGCGCTGATCATCTACACCATGACCATGGAGAAGCTGAAGCAGATCGCCACCCTGAAGCTGATCGGCGCGCCCGACCGCACCATCGTCGCACTGATCGTCGAGCAGGCGCTGATCCTCGGCGCCGCGGGCTGGGGGATCGGGCTGGCGCTGATCCTGACCGTCAAGGACTACTTCCCGCGCCGCGTGGTGCTGGAGCCGTTCAACGTCATGGTGCTGGCCGGTATCATCGCCGCCGTCTGCCTTCTGTCCTCCGCGCTCGGCGTGCGGGCGGCGATGAAGGTCGATCCGGCCACCGCGCTCGGGAGCTGACATGGCGCTTGGCGACACGCTGATCGAGGTTGCGGCCGTGGCCAAGCATTTCGGCGAGGGTGAGACCCGCGTCGATGCCCTGCGCGAAATCAACCTTACCGTGCGCGCCGGCGAGGTGATCGCGCTGCTTGGCCCCTCCGGCTCCGGCAAGACCACGCTTCTCAACATCATCGGCTGCATCCTTGCGCCCTCCTCGGGGAGGGTGGTGCTGGACGGAGAGCCGGTGTTCGACGGCAGATGGCTCAGGCGCGACCTGCGACGCCTCAGGCTCGACAAGATCGGTTTCATTTTCCAGGCCCACAATCTCCTGCCGTTCCTGACCGCCGAAGAAAATGTCGCCGTCGTCCTCGACCTTGCCGGGCGGCCCGCTGACGAAGGCCGGGCGCGGGCGCGTGAACTGCTGGACTATCTCGAGGTCGGTCACCGGGCGCGCGTCAAGCCCGCGCTCCTGTCGGGCGGCGAGGCGCAGCGCGTGGCGATCGCCCGCGCGCTGGCCAACCGCCCCCGCATCATCCTGGCCGACGAGCCGACCGCCGCGCTCGACAGCGCGCGCGCCGGGTTGGTGATGGACCTGTTGCGCAAGCTGGCCGTCGAGCAGGAGGCCTGCATCGTCACAGTCACCCATGACGAGAAGATCTTCGACCGTTTCGACCGCCTGATCCACCTGCGCGACGGCCGCCTGGCCGACGCCTGACCCGGAGGAACCCCATGAGCCGCCGCCCCCTCTCGCTGACCGTCGCCGCGGCCGTCGCCGTGATCTTCGGCCTCTTGACCATCGTTTCGGGAGGCCGCGCGCTTTTTGGCGGCGTCGACATGGGCGCGGTGGTGCCCTTCGTGCTATGGTTCAACTTCGGTGCCGGCTTTGCCTATGTCCTGGCCGGGATCGGACTTTGGCGCGGCGGGGCTTGGGCGCCGATGCTGGCGCTTGGAATTGCCGTGGCGACAGCGCTGATCTTCGCCGCCTTCCTCTGGCATGTCCTGACGGGCGGCGCCTGGG
Source organism: Rhodobacter maritimus (assembly GCF_058747975.1). Lineage (NCBI taxonomy): Bacteria > Pseudomonadati > Pseudomonadota > Alphaproteobacteria > Rhodobacterales > Rhodobacter > Rhodobacter maritimus. The sequence goes on from NZ_CM179095.1 coordinate 908,695, forward strand.
AGGCGCGCACCATGGGCGCAATGATCCTGCGCACCGGCATCTGGACTGCCATCGCCGCGCTTGCGTTGCGGGGCAAGAAGCCCACCTGAACGATTCTCGAACCCAGCCAGCACTTGTGCCAGCCAGGAGCCTGACATGAAGCGATCCCTGCCCGTGGACCTGTCGCTGGTCCTCTCGCTCGCCACCGTTCTCGGCATGGCGATGGCCGTGGCCGGACAATGGCCCGCGCACGAGCTTCTTGGCGCCTTGCTGGCTCCGGGGCTGGCTCTGGTCTATCTGGCGGGCGGGTTGCCAACCGCTTGGCGCGCGGTTTCGGAGCTGTGGCGCGAGCATGTTCTCGACATCGACCTCCTGATGATCGCCGCCGCCATCGCCGCGGCGGTCGTCGGCGCGCCGTTCGAGGGCGCGGTGCTGCTGACGCTGTTCAGCATCTCCACCACGCTTGAGGAGCGCGCACTCGGCCGGGCGCGGCGCGCCATCGAGGCGCTGATGGCGCTGCGCCCCGAGACGGCGCTGCGCAGGACCGCGGGCGGCGCGGTCGAGGAAGTCGCCGCCGGCGAACTGGCGATCGGCGACGTGGTGGTGCTGCGCCCCGGCGCCCGGGTGCCCACCGACGGCGTGATCGTCGCCGGGCGCGGCGGCGTCGACGAGGCCAACATCACCGGCGAATCCATGCCGGTTTCCAAAGAGGCGGGCGCGCAGGTCTTCGAGGCCACGGTCAATCTCGACGGCGTGATGGACATGACCGTCACCAGGACGGTCGGCGACAGCACCATCGCCCGCATGATCCGGCTGGTGACCGAGGCTCAGGCCGCCCGCGCCCCCTCCGAGCGGTTCAGCGAATGGTTCGGACAGCGCTATACGGTCGCGGTCATGGCCGGGGCGGTGATCGCCTTCGCCGCCTTCTGGTGGATGGGCCGCGACTGGGAGCAGGCGCTCTACCGGGCGGCGACGCTGCTGGTCGCGGCCAGCCCCTGCGCCATCGTCATCTCGGTTCCGGCCGCGATCCTGTCGGCGCTCTCGGCGGCGGCGCGCGGCGGCGTGCTCTTCAAGGGCGGGGCGGCGCTGGAAACCCTGGCCAGTGTTGACACCTTCGCCTTCGACAAGACCGGCACCCTGACCAACGGCCGCGCGGAGGTGACGCGGGTGGTGGCGCTCGACGGCGACGAGGCCGACTTCCTGTCGCTGCTGGCCGGGCTGGAGGCCGGGTCCGAACATCATATCGCCGCCGCCATCGCCCGCGAGGCCGGGGCGCGCGGGCTTGCGGCGGCGAAGGTCGTGGACGCAACGGCGCGACCCGGGTTCGGCATCCTCGGGCGGGACGATCACGGCCCCCTCTGGGCCGGCAACCCCTATCTGGCCGAGGAGATGGGTGCCCGGATCGACCGGCACGAGCTTCGCGCGCTGGCGGATACGGCGCAGACCGTGGTCTATTTGGGGCGAGGCCAGAGGGTTCTCGGCGCAGTCTGCGTCGCGGACGAGGCGAGGCCGAGCTCGGCCGCCGCCTTGGCCGCCCTGCGTCGGGGCGGGGTTCGTCGCATCGTGATGATGACCGGCGACCGTCGTCCGGTGGCGCTGCGGATCGGCGGCGAGCTGGGGCTCGCGCCCGACGAGATCCATGCCGGGATGCTGCCCGAGGACAAGGTGGGCCGGATTGCCGAGCTGACCCGAGACGGCAAGGTCGCCTTCGTCGGCGACGGCGTCAACGACGCGGCCGCGCTCGCCCGCGCCGATGTCGGCATCGCCATGGGCGCCGCCGGGTCGGAGGTCGCGCTTCAGGCGGCCGATGTCGCGCTGCTGTCCGAGGACATGGAGCGGCTGGCCGACGCGCACCGCCTGTCGCGCCGCGCTTCCGCCGTCATCCGCCAGAATCTGGTCTTCGCCATCGGCGCCATGCTGGTGCTGGTCACCGGCGGCCTCTTCTTCGACCTGCCGCTGCCCTTGGCGGTGATCGGCCATGAGGGCGGGACGGTGCTGGTGGTGCTGAACGGGCTCAGGCTCCTGTCCGACCCGATCCGCCGGCCGAAGCTGCGGGCTGAGCCGACTGCGGCGCCGGTCGCCCAGCCGTTGCCGGCGATGGCGACGCAGAGCGACGGCGGCGATCGGGCCTGCCCAGAACGGGTACGCGAGGCCGGATAGCAGGCCGCCGACCGCGGATCAGCCGGGCGCGGCGGCGCCGACCATCGCGTCGCCGCCGAACAGGGCGCCGATGGCGCGGGGTCGGATGCCCTCCGCCTCGCGCATCAGAAACAGCGCGTCGAGTCCGAGGCGCGCCGCCAGGTCCCCGCTTACCCGGGGACCCAGCACCATCAGCGCGGTCGCCCAAGCATCGGCCCTGGCGCAGTTGCGGGCAAGGACGGTGACCGAGGCGGCGGAAGCGCGCAACGGTGCGCCGCGCCCGGGGTCCATGGTATGCGAGAGGCTCTGCCCCCGAACCTCGACGCGGTGACGGTAGTCGCCGGAGGTCGCAACAGCACAATCCTCGAGCGCGAGGATCGAATGCGCCGCGCGTCGCTCCGGGTCGGGGGCTTCGACCGCGACGGTCCAGGGGCTGCCGTCGGGGCGCAGCCCGGTGGCGCGAATCTCGCCGTCGATTCCGGTCAGCGCGGCGGTGATGCCGTGGTCGCGCAGGGTTTCGGTCAGCCGATCTACGCCGTAGCCCTTGGCGATGGCGTTGAGATCGAGCGCGATGGGAGCCCGTTTGCGCACAAGCTGGCCGTCGATATCCAGCACCTCATGCGCGGGGCGCCGGGGCGCGGCCATGGCGGCGCAGATCGCCCGAGCCTCGGCCGCATCGGGTCCGAAGCCCCAAGCGCGCACGGCATCGCCCATGCCGATGTCAAAAGCGCCGCCCGAGGCGCGGCCGATCTCCAGCCCCAGCCGCAGCACCTCGGCCAGCCGGGCCGGAACGGCAAACCATTCATCCAGCGGGGCGCGGTTCAACCGCATCAGCGCGCTGTCCGGCTTCCAGGTGGACATTTGTGCGTCCACCTCATCGACGGCGGCCTGCAGCGCCGCGCGCAGCGGGTCCGGATCGAAGCCGGGCGCGGCGTGGAACACGGCTTGCCAGCACGTGCCCATGGTCGGGCCGTTGAGGGCATGGCGGACCGGATCAGAAGACGTCTTCGACATAGCGTCCCTCGGCTTTCAGCACCGCGGGCGTCAGACCCGCCGGGGCAAGGATATCGGTCAATGCAGCGGTCACGCCCTCCGCCATCGCGCGCCCGCCACAAACCATGATGCGGGCGCCCGAGCCGATCATCGCCAGCACCTCGGCCGCCTCATGGCGCAGCGCGTCCTGGACGTAGTACGGGCGCGGCCCGCGCGAGGTGGCGGTGGTCAGCCGGGCAAGGCGGCCGTCCCGCTGCCAGCCGGCGAGCTCGTCGGCAAAGAGGAAGTCGCTATCTCGGGCGCGCAGGCCGAAAAACAGATGCACCGGCCGGGCGTGGCGGTTGGCGCGGATCATGCCCGCCAACGGTCCGATTCCGCTGCCGGCGCCGATCAGGATCAGCGGGGCGCGCCCGTGGCCGGCGTGAAACCCGGGGTTGGGGCGGATGAAGGCGCGGATGCTGTCGCCGGGCTCCAGCGCCACCAGTTGCCGCGAACACAGCCCGCCTGGCTGCTTGCGCACGACGATCTCGACAAAGCCGTCGCGGCGGCCTGAGGCCAGCGAATAGAGGCGCGGCATGGGTGCGGCGCCCGGCGCGCCCACGGGCAGCACCGCCAGCAGATCGCCGGCCTGGAACCGCACGAATCCGCGCCGCATCAACCGCTGCCAAAGCCCCGCGCGCGGCAGGGCAAAACGCAGGATCGCGGTCGGGGCCTGAACCTCCGCGCCGTAGTCGCGCCGCGAGACCAGTGTCAGCGCCTCGGTGGCGGGCTGGACCGGCAGATGGACCAGTTCCAGCGCGAGGCCGAGTGTCCGCCCGAGCGCGCGGCCCCAGCGAGCGAAATCCTGCGGCGACTGGCGGTCCACCGCGTCAGGCGGCAGAAGTTCCGTCCAGCCCTTCGCGGTCAGCAGCTGCGCGACCTCGTCGGCAAAGGCGCAGAAGGCCGGAAAACCGCGATCACCGAAGCCCAGCACCGCGACCGGTACGCCGGAAAGGGCCGGCGCATGTTCCAGCCGCTCGATGAAACCCTTGGCCGAGGCCGGGGCCATCCCGTCGCCATAGGTGGCGGCAAGGATCAGCAGGCGCTCTGCCGCCCGGTAGCCTGCGGGATCGAAGGCGGTCATGGGCGCCACATGGACGGACTGCCCGGCCTCGCTCAGCGCGCCGTGCAGCGTGGCGGCAAAGCCCCAGGTGCTGCCGGCCTCGGAGCCGACGAGGATGACAGTCTCGGCCCGGCTCACAGACGCGTTTCCGCGGATGCGCGGGCGTGCCCGCCAGCCTGCCAGCCAGAGGACAAACCCGCTCACTGCCAGTGCCGGCACCGCGAGCGCCATCAGACCCAGGACGAGTCCGATGACCGCCGCTCCGCGCCCGGTATGCAGCATCGTGATGGTATCCGTGACCCGCGACAATGCCGGAGCATCGGTCCAGGCCAGCACCTCGCCGCTGCCTTGGTCGAGATAGCCCGCGCCCCGGTCGGTCTTCAGCGTGAAGGCGTCGGTGGGATCGGTCGGGTCGGGAAAGCTCAGATCGCGCAGGCTATCCACCGGCAACGCGGCAAGCGTCGCGATGTGGTCGGGGGCGATGCCGGTCTGGCCGCTGGTCGTGGCCGGAAAGCGCGGCGCCCTCGCCTGATCGGGCAGCAGCCCGAAGGTCGAGGCGGTCATCCACAGCGCGGTCAGCGCGGAAAGCGCCAAACCCCCTACCGCGATACGCGCCAGTTCGACATGCAGCCGGGCCGTCAGCCCGCCGCGCGTTGGGCCGAACCAGCGGCGCCAGCCGCCCATGCGCCGCGCTATCAGAACCGCACCCGAGGCGCACAGCAGCAGCATGACCCCCGCACCCGCCGCCATGACCAGTCGGCCGGTATCGCCCGCGAAAAGCTGCCGATGCAGGTTGACCAGCCAGCGCTCGGCAGGACTTGCGTCGGCCGGAGCCACCCCTTGTCCGGTCGCCGGGTCGATCACCGCCGCGCCCGGTGTGCCATCCTGAAACCACCAGGCGATGATGCGTCCCGAGGGCGCGCGGCGGATCTGCTCGACCCCCGGATACTCGGCCTGCACGCGGGCGGCGAGCTCGCCGACGCTCAGCCCGGCCGCCGCCTGCGGCGAGGCAAGTTGCTCGATCGCGGGAAAGACCGACAGCGCCGCGCCGCTCACCGCGAGGAGGACGACAAGCAGCAGGCCGGCCACCCCCGGCCAGCGGTGAAGTACACGGATCATCGGTCGGCTCCGTCACATGTCGTATTTGAGGCTGGCGACGTAGCGGCGGCCTTGCGTGGCCTCGCCTGCGCCTTGCGTGGTCAGGGGCACCGCCACGTCATCGGGGCTGTCGCGCATATCCTCGACGGCGGCATCGACATGCAGAACATAGCCTGCGTCAAACAGCGCATCGGCCAGGTCGAGGGTGATTTCCAGCGTCCGGCCCGCGCCGACACTGGCGCCGGTGATGCCGTCGATCTGCGCCGGATCGCCACCAGTGGCGCGATACCAGCCGGCAAGCGAATCGTAATACTTCGACTTGCCCCCGGCCACCCACAACGTGCCGGCATAGCCGCCCGACGCGTCGGTGAGGTAGAGCGCCAGATAGGCGCCGTCGCCGCCGTAGCTGTTCAGCGTAGTGGTGAAGGTGACTGGCTGGGCCGCGGCGAGGCCGGGCGCCACGAGGGCCGAGGTCAGTGCAAATGCTGCAATAGCGGATTTCATCTTGTTATCTCCCTTCATTGGGGGTGTCAGTTCACCTGCACCACGGGTGGCTTGCCGTTCTGGAACAGCGGATTGGCGGGCGGGGCGGCCAGGGGGGCGGCCGGTGCGCGCACGTCCTCGCGCCGGCGGTCGTGCTCGCCGTCGCGGTGGCGCAGCCTGACGACGTTCAGCGTGGCGGGGTCGAGCTTTGCCTTGATGCGCCGGCCTTCGGCATCGCGGCCCTCGATCTCCCAGCAGCCGTCATCGGCCTCGATTTCCTCGACGCGCCAGCCAAGGCGGCTCGCGGCCTGCATGGCCGCCTCGCGCGGCTGCCAGGCGGCACGAGGCGCATGGCAGTCATCGTCCGCCAGCGCCACCGTTGCCGGCAGCGCCGCAAGGCAAGCGGCGGCAATCCACGGAATCCTCATGGTCAGTTCATCCTTTTGAAGTGTGTGTGGGGCGACCTTCCCGATCACCGATCTGAAGGCTGGCGCCCGATTGAAATGGCTCCGCGACAACGGGGCCGCGGAGCACTGGCGGGATCACTTCGTTTTTTCGGGCTTGGTGCCGTCGCTCCAGCGCTCGACCTTGCCGTCGATGACGTCGAGCGTCTGGGGATCGACGATCATCTCCAGGTGATTGCCGCCCTGATCGATGACATTGAGTTCGTAGCAGCCATCGTCGAGCTCCATCTTCGAGATGGACCAGCCGAAATCCTTGGTCAGCTGGATGAGCGATTCCCAGGACTGCATGTTTGCGGTCGGCACGTCGCAATGGGTGTCCGCAAGCGCCGCCCCGGCCGGGATCGAAAGGGCAAGTGCAGCGGCGGTGAGCAGGGTCTTCATGGCGTTTCTCCTCGGTTCGGGTTGCCTGATGTGACCAACCTGGAGGGCGTGACTGACGGGGTGCTGACGCCTGCCGGGAATCTGCTTCAGCTTGCTGTCAGGGCGGCGGGCGAACCGAGGGGTTCTTCCGCGCCGAACCGGGGGCGGAGGTCGATCTTTGTTTCCTGCGTGATCCCGATGCAATCTTTAACGCCGAGGGCAGAAGGATTTCGCAATGAGACTGATTCTGATGCGCCACGGCGAAACCATCTGGAATGCCGAGCAGCGTCTGCAAGGGCATGACAACGCGCCGCTTTCGGCGCGGGGGCGGGAACAGGCGCTGGCCTTCCGCCACCTGCTTCACGAACTGCGGTCGAAGGCGGTGGTGTCCTCGGACCTCGGGCGCTGCCGCGAGACGGTGGGGCTGATCGGCTTTCCCGAGGCCCCTTCCGATACCCGCCTGCGAGAGTTGAACATGGGCGAGTGGACCGGGCGGCGCAAGCCCGACCTGATCGCCGAGCATCCGCGCGAATATTGGGCGTGGCGTGCGGGCACGCATTATCCGGCGGGCGGTGAAAGCTGGCAGGATTTCCGTGCGCGGGTCGAGGAGGGGCTGCGCGACTGGCTGGCCCGTACCGGGGGAGATCTGCTGGCGGTCGTTCATAGCGGCGTGATCCGGGCCGCGCTGTCGGCTTTTCTCGACCTGCCGCAGGGACGGATCGTGCCGGTCACGCCTGGCACGGCGACGATGTTGCAATTCGGCGCTGCTTTTGATGAGGATGTGAAGCTGGAAGGCTATAACCTGGGCCTTTTCGCGCCCCAGGGTGCGGAAACCGTTCCGGATTGATCCCACCCGCGCGGGCGCGATCCCCTTGCCTCCGTTCCGCGCGGCGCAAGGGGGGCTATCGAAAGAAGGAGGCGCGGCGATGTCGGTAAGCACGGTTGTCATCATCGAGTTGCTGGGCGGTATCGCGCTTCTGCTCTGGGGGGTGCGGATGGTGCGCACGGGCGTGGTGCGGGGCTGGGGCGACCAGCTCAGGATCCTTCTGGAGCGGCAGTTGCGCACCCGCCTGCGCGCCTTCGGCAGCGGCGTGGCCCTGACCGCGATCCTTGGCAGCTCGACCGCGATGGTGCTGATCGTCACGGGGCTGGTGGGCGGGGCGACGATGACGCCGCTGACCGGGCTGGCGGTGATTCTGGGGGCCGATGTCGGCTCGGCCCTGATCGCGGCGGTGCTTGCCTCGGGGGCGGGATATACCGCGCTTCTGGCGCCGGTCGCGCTGTTTGCGGGCTATGTCGTCTTCACCTTCTCGACCGGGTTCCGGCCCCGCGCACTTGGCCGCGTCCTGCTGGGCCTTGGCATGATGCTGTTCGCGCTGCGCCTTGTGGTGGGCGCGGCCGACCCGCTGCGCGAGGCGACGATGTTTCACGCCGTCGTCCAGGCCCTAGCAGCCGAGCCCTTCCTTGCCTTCCTGATCGCGGCCTTGCTGACCTGGCTTGTCCATTCCTCGCTGGCGATCCTGCTCATGTTCGCCTCCTTCGTGCTGACCGGCAGCCTCGAGGCCGCGCAGGCGGTGCCGTTCATCCTCGGGCTGAACCTCGGCGCGGGGCTGCCGGCGGTGACGGCGTCGCTGGACCAGCCCCCGGCGGCACGGCGCTTGCCCGTCGCCAATCTTTCGGCCCGCGGGGGCGTTGCCATTGCCGGGCTGGTTCTGTCGCCCGAGCTGCGCTTTCTGGCCGGGGCGACCGGGCTGCACGGCATGACCCTGCTGGCGGCCACGCATCTTGCCTTCAACCTCGTGGTCGCGGCGATCTTCGTGCCGCTGGCGCCGCTGGTCCTTGGTGCGGTCGAGCGGCTGATGCCCGACAGGGAACAGCCCGCCGACGCAATCGGCCCGCCGCGCTATCTCAATATCGAGGCGGTCATCGGCCCGCAGCAGGCGCTGTCCAACGCCTCGGTCGAGACGCTGCGCATGGCCGAGATCGTGGAGCGGATGCTGAGCCTTGCGATCGCGGCGCTGCGCGGCGGGCGGCTGGAAAACCTTCGGCAGGTGAACGAGGCACATGACCTGCTGCAAAGCTATGCCGGGGCGGTCAACAACTATCTGGGTGCCTTGCCCGATGCTTCGTCGGCGGATGCCCGGCATGCCTTCGTGATCATGAATTGCGTCAGCAACCTTGCCCACGCGGGCGACGTGATCAAACGCAACCTGTCGCGGCGGATCACGACGAAAACCCGCATGGGCGTGGTCTTCGACGACAGGCAGGAGGCCGAGATCGACCGCCTGACCCACATCATCGGGGATTCGCTGCGCCTTCTTGCTCCGGCGCTGACGGCGTCCGATATCGAGACCGCCGCAGAGCTTGCCCGCCAGAAGGACCGCTTCCGCGCCGCCGAGAACGAAATCGTCGAAACCTATCTGACGCTTTCGCAGCCGCACGCGAACCCCGCCGCCATCTCGGTCACCGTGTTCATCGACATCGTGCACGACCTGCACCGCATCAATTCCCATGTCGCCTCGTCCGGCTATCCTGTCGTCTCCGCCGCCGGAAGGCTCAAGGAGAGCAGGATCGCCGACCCGGCCGATGAAAGGCTCGGATGACCACCTCTTCTCATGTGCGCGCAGTATGTCGAAGGGGAAAACGGCGCCATCCATGATATCGGCTTTCAGGTCATGGCCTAGTCATGTCAGAGGAACCTTGATTGATGCGCGGCGATGCGCCGGCTGGCCTCCGTTCATGATCAAACCCCGCCCTTTCAAGTGGTTCAAGATGAGCCCAAAGATCATCCCTTTGGCGGTGATGTTGTACGTTCGGATCCCGCTGTCGCTTCACAATGCTGAGGAATGGCTGCACGAGCGAGGCATCGATATCTGCGATGAGACAGTCTGATTTTGGTAGCATCGGTTCGGCCCGATATTCGCCTCGGATATTCCACGGCCCACCCGCTGGCCTGACCCCTACAACCCGAGGAGAGAACCATGGCACGAGCCCAAGGGGCGCGAGCGCAGATGGCGCTGGCGTTCGAGACGACATACGGCACGCCTCCGGTGAGCGGCTTCACCAAGATGCCTTTTGCCAGCACGACGCTGGGGGCCGAGCAACCGCTGCAAACCTCGGAACTCTTGGGCTACGGCCGGGATCCGCAGGCCCCTATCAAGGATGCGGTGACGGCGGATGGCGATGTTGTCGTGCCACTGGATGCTGAGGCTTTCGGCTTCTGGCTGAAGGCTGCGTTCGGCGCCCCGACAACCACCGGGACCGGATCCTACACCCACGAGTTCCGCTCTGGAAACTGGGCACTGCCGTCGTTCTCGGTCGAGTCCGGAATGCCGGAGGTGCCGCGCTATGCCATGTATTCCGGCTGCATGGTGGATTCCTTGAGCTGGCAGATGGCGCGCTCCGGGCTGCTCACCGCGACGGCCAGCATCGTGGCCCAAGGCGAAGCGGTCGCCACGAGCACCGCGGCGAGTACGCCCGCCAATATCGCCCTGAAACGGTTTGGTCATTTCAACGGTTCGATCACGCGGGATGGGGCCAACATCGGTAACGTTGTCTCTGCCGACCTTACCTATGCCAATAACCTCGACCGGATTGAGACGATCCGTGCCGATGGGAAGATCGATGGCGCGGACCCGTCGATCGCTGCGCTGACCGGTAATGTCGTTGTCCGCTTCGCCGATCAGACTCTGGTGAACCAGGCGATCAACGGCGAGGCCTGCGAGTTGGAGTTCTCCTATACCCTGCCCACCGGCGAGACCCTGACCCTGACGGCCCATGCCGTTTACCTGCCGCGCCCCCGGATCGAAATCTCCGGTCCGCAAGGTGTACAGGCCACCTTTGATTGGCAGGCGGCCAGCGATCCCGTTGTGGGTCGTATGTGCACCGTCACGCTCACCAATGACCGCGAGGTGTACTGACCATGCTGCGCTTGAACCTTTCGACTGAGCCGCGCTGGCTCGACCTTGGTCATGGTGTCCGCCTGCTTGTCGAGCCGCTGACCACGGCCATCATGCTGGCTGCGCGGAGCGACCCGGCGATCATCGCCACAGCAGCCGATGCTGAAAACAGCGCGTCCAACGATGACCTCGCCCGGATCGTTGCCAAGGCCGTCGCGCGCATCGTTGTAAAGGACTGGGAGGGCGTCGGCGACGAAGATGGGAAGCCGCTGACGCTGACGCCTGAGGGCATCGACGCGCTGCTCGAACTCTGGCCGATCTTCGAGGCCTTCCAGACCAAATATATCGCTGGCGCGCTCATCCTGGATGCGGAAAAAAACGCCTGACCGCTCTCGCCGAATGGGCGTTCGGCGGGGGCGGAGACTATTGCGCGGCATGCCCATCTGTTTGCGCGGAATGCCCACGCACTCTCCATCAACCCATGACCCTCGAGGGCTGGCAGATCTGGGATCTGGTGCAGCGCCTCGGTGGACAGGTGCGCGTTGCTGGCGGCATGAGCGGCGGCGCTGTCCTCGGCTGGGACATGGGCGCAGCCCTCCAACTCGGTGCGGCCCTGGGGCTCTCGCCCCTCATCATCGCGGAACTGCTGCCGCCGATTGAGGCGGTGATGGTGCGCAAGATCAGTGAAACCCTGCAGGCCAGATCAGGCCTGACCTGACCTCGTTTCCATTGGGAACGAGGTGTGACCGACCAAGGAAATGTTCCGATGGCAGAAAAGCGCGTTTCCGTCCGGCTTTCCGCGACGGGCGGCCGCCAAGTGCGCGCCGAGCTGGAAGGCGTCGGCGAGGCCGGGTCGCGGGGCTTCGGCCGTCTCAGCCGTGAAATGGAACTCGCAAACGCCCGTATAGCCGCCTTCGCGCGTCGGGCCCGGATCGCGGCGACCGCTGCGGCCACGGCGCTCGCTGCTGCCGTCGTGTCGATGACCCGCTCGACAGTCGCGGCCGCAAATGAGATCGGCCAACTCTCCCAGGTTGCTAATGCCAATCCGGAGATGTTCCAGCGCTGGTCGGCTGCATCCGCCACCGTCGGCATCGAGCAAGAAAAGCTGGCCGATATCCTGAAGGACGTGAATGACCGCGTGGGGGATTTCCTGCAGACCGGCGGCGGCCCGATGGCCGACTTTTTCGAGAACATCGCGCCAAGAGTGGGGGTGACGGCGGACCAGTTCGCCAGGCTTTCGGGGCCGGAAGCCCTGCAACTCTATGTCGACAGCCTCGAGCGCGCGGGAGTCAGCCAACAGGAGATGACTTTCTATCTCGAGGCGATGGCCTCGGACGCGACGCGGCTGATCCCGCTCTTGCAAAACGGCGGGGCAGAGATGACCCGGCTTGGGGCACAGGCGCAGGCCCTTGGGGCGGTGCTCGACGCTGATGCCATCGCCGCCATGCGCCGTTCCGAATTGGCGCTCGTCAGCATTGGGCAAGTCTTCACCGGCGTGCGCAACCGGATTGCCGTGGCGCTCGCCCCGTCGCTGGAGGCAGCGGCCAATGCGTTTGTCGCCCTTGCGTCCAGTACCAGCCCGATCAGTCGGGCGTTCGATTCGGTACTGGCCAACCTTGACCGGCTGGCGATCTACGCTGGGACTTTCGCCACCTTCCTCGCTGGTCGCTGGGTGGCCGCGATGGCTGTCGCGGTGCTCTCGGTCCGCGGGCTTGCCACCACGCTGGTGGTCCTGAAGGGCGCGCTGATCCGCACCGGCATCGGTGTGCTGATCGTGGGCGCAGGCGAACTGGTCTATGTGGTGATCGAAGGCCCAGGCGAAGAACGGCGTGACGATAACAATGCCGATGAACTCGAAACTGAGAGCTTGGCGAATTCGGTCTACGGCGCTGCACATGAGGGCTCCGATTGTTGTTCGGGCCATCCCGCGTGTCGACCATCTGGCCGGCGAGGCCGTCCTCGCTTGTCGATAGGATGTGTTCGGGATGCTTGCTTTTCGAGCGACCTTCATGCCGCAGAGCGTTCCTCTGCCCCAGCAAGCAGTAGCCGCATGATATCGGATCGGGTCAGGATCCCGACCAGTCGCTGCTCCCGGGTGACCGGCACCACCTCGCTTCCCTGCGCCGCCAGCCTGTTGAGGAGCACGCCAACAGGCATATCGTCCGGCACCGCACGGTCGGGGGGTCGCATCACGTCTGATATGGTGCGACGCCGAGATCTCTGCCGCCGGGCCGGCGGGCGGTCCTGCGCCGCGACGGCGTGCAAAAGATCGACCTGGAGCACGAGGCCGCGCAGTATCATGTCTTCGTCTACGACCGGGAGGCTCTTGATAGAATGCCTGCGGAAAAGCCGTGCCGCATTCGAGAGCGGCGTGTCGGGCCGGACCGTAATCAGACCGGTGGTCATGACGTCAGCACAGGTCGTTCCGTCAAAACGGTGCTGGGCCGCCTCTGCTTCGGCAGCCGCCAGCAACCGGCCGAGGTCTGCCACACCAAGGTTGGTCGTCTGGTTGAAGCGGTCGAGCAGCTCGCCGAGTTGCTCGGTCGTCAAACCCAGGCGCAGCGCGGGATTTCCCGTTTCGTCCGTCTCAGGCTGGCGGAACGGATATACCCGGCCCGTTGCCTTGTTGTAGACGACGGCGGCAAGGACCAGCACGGCGGTGGTCAGCCCGACCGGCATCAAGACGAAAAGCGGTCCCGCTTCCAGGGCCACGCCCGGATCGAGGGCGGTGAGCAATGCCACTGCCCCTCCCGGCGGGTGCAGGGCACGAACGAACATCATGGCGGTGATCGCTGCGCCGACGGCGACGCCGACAGACCAGGGAGCGGGCACGATCTGGAGAACAAGGAGGGTGACAAGTGCTGCCGTCATATTGCCGACGACCGCCGACCATGGTTGGGCGAGGGGCGAGTTCGGAACGCAGAATACAAGCACTGCCGTCGCCCCAAGCGGTGCCATCAAGAAGAAGGACGATGCACCCAGCCCGGCAGCCAAGCTCACTACGAGAGCGCACAGGCTGATCCCGAGAACCGCCCCAAGGCCAGCCCGCAGCTGCTCGCGACCGTGGAATGCCGGCAGCGCCGGGTAGAGATAATGCCAAGCCCGCATTTGAAGGACTCCTGCGCCGCCCGAAAAGAGAGCAACATCCGCCTCCTATGCCTCAAATGGTGGCGGAATGTGAACACCGGAAACCGACGAAAAGGACATTAGTCCTATCTGCAATTGAATGGGGGGATCGAGGTCCCGCGTAAAGGTCAGGATCGAAACGACCGATCGCGCGCAGGCTCCCGCTTGTCTTCAGTAGTGAATGGTCTGAATATTGGCCTGGATGGGGGATGGCATGCGCACAGACAAGGAGACGGCGCGGGCGCGCCTCTGGCAAGTGCTCGAAGAACGTGCGCCGGCGTCGGGAGATCGGTTGCCACCAGAGAGGGTGCTGAAGGATCTCGTTGGATGCAGTCGTGAGACGCTTCGTGACGCACTCGCCGCCCTCGAGGCGCGCGGGGAGATCTGGCGTCATGTCGGACAAGGAACTTTTCGGGGCCGAGCGCCCCTGGGTCGTCCGGTGAAGGATACGCTCCTACTCGAGGCGACAACACCCGCGGACCTGATGGACGCACGCCGTCTACTTGAACCGCAGGTCGCAACGGCTGCCGCGATGCGGCGGGCGCCGGAGGACGTTGCCCTGCTGCGCCAGCACGTCGCCAACGGACGTGCCGCACGAGATCGCGCCGAATGCGAACGTGCCGATGACGCCTTCCATCAGTCGATCGCGCAGGTCGCTCGCAACCCGCTCTTGATGGTGTTGTCACGTTAACTTGGCTTCGTTGAGAAATGAGGCGGATCTTCCGGATTTCAATCGAGGCTGGCTGCGACCTTCCATGCGTCGAAGGCCTCGAGACGATGGCAACGGGTGGCGATGGCGCTGCGGCGGCTGGCGGGGACGGAGAAGCAGTTTCGGATGGCGGAATGCGCTGACACGAAGCGCTGCAATCCGCCGGGCGAGCGGAAGCCTTGCATCGTTCGTTCTCGTTTCCGGAACGGTAGGTGGCTGTTTTCGGCCCGATTGTTGAGGCCTTTGTGGGAGCGATGCTCCAAGCTTGGCACAATCGCGCGCCTGGCCGCGCCGTAAGACGCCAATTTGTCGGTCACGATGCGCTTTGGCACAAAACCATGTCGCTTCATCAGCTTAACCAGCAGGCGTCTGGCAGCCCGCGTATCCCGCTTGCGTTGCAGGATTTCCTCCAGCACGACGCCATGCTGATCAACCGCCCGCCACAGCCAGAATTTCCGGCCGGCAATCTTTACCTGCACCTCGTCCAGATGCCAAATATCACCGGGTCGCGCTTGTCGGCGACGGAGGCCTTGGGCAATCCGTGTGGCGAACTTGTCGATCCATCGCCGGATGGTCTCGTAGGAAACGTCGACCCCGCGCTGCATCAGCATCTCTTCGACCTCGCGTAGGCTGAGGTTGAAGCGGACATAGAGCCAGACGGCATGTGCGATGATTTCGGGCGGGAAACGGTGACGTTTGTAGCTGATCGGCGGATGGGTCATCCGCATCGGCTACGCCGAAATCGGGCCGACGCCAATGAACCGATGAGTTAACGTGACAACTCCACTGATAATGGGTTGAAAACACATATCAGCACTATGAAGCTTCGGACGGCTGCACTCCAATCCATATGATCGGGCTCCTAGGGTTTCGGTAACGGCTTCATTCTGCCGATACAATCAAAGTACAATTCACGACGTTTTTTGGCTGAAGGTACTCATTCCACCACTACCACGATCATCATGCCCCTTGAGCCTCTTCCGTTTCGATGGACGGGATCTCGGTCCGCTCTTCCTCCGCTGCGCCGCAGAGCAGGTCTACTGCACGGTCGGCCGCGTCCTGGAACGGCTCCAGCACCATGTCCGCGCCGGAGGCGAAGAGTTCCTCGGTGTCCTTGGGGTGATGAGATGCGACCGCCACGCGCCCGCGGAACCCCGAAGTCCGTGTGAGTTGGATCAGTGTCGTGCGCGTGTCCTCGTGGCTGAGGCCGGTCGGGTGAATCGGCACGGTCGAGACGATCCATTCAGCCCGCGACAGAGGAAGCTCGGCCACGAACTCCGGGTCAGTGGCATCGCCGAACTCGGTCTCGAGCCCAAGTTCCCGCCAGCGCCGGACCGCGAGCGGGTTGAAGTCGACCCCAAGCACCCGGATGCCCCGCTTCTTCAGGCGCATCCCGATGGCGGTGCCGAACCGCCCCAGCCCGAAGACGATGACATTGTATCCGTCATCGCGATGGGCGCCGGCCTCAGAAGGCTCGCGCGGCGTGCCCTTGCGCTCGAATACACCCAGGAACCTCTCGAACACGGCATAGAGTTGATGTGAATAGGTGATCATGTAGGTCGAGGCCGCGATGGTCACGAGGCCGACCATGGTGACGAGGCCGAGCGCGTCCTCCTGCACATGGCCGATCGACACGCCCATAGCAATGAAGATCAGGGAAAATTCGCTGATCTGCGCCACCGTCAGTCCGGCCAGGAAACCCGTGCGCTTGCGGTAGCCCATCGCCCCCATGATCGCCAGCACGATGAGCGGGTTGCCGATGAGCACGAAAAGCGAAAAGATGATCGCCCCGCCGACATGCGCGCCCAGTAGCGAAAGGTCGAGTGCGGAGCCGAGCGCGATGAAGAAGAACAGGAGCAGGAAGTCGCGCAGCGGCGCCAGTCGTGCGGCGATGGTCTCGCGATAGGGTGTCGAGGCAAGCGCGACGCCTGCCAGAAGGCCGCCCACCTCCTTGCCCAGCCCAACGATGTCGCCGGCCGCCGCGAACATCGCCGCCATGGCGATTGCGAAGATCACCAGAAGCTCGGGCGCGCGCGCCAGCCGCTCGGTCAGGGGATTGGCGACGTAGCGTACGAAGAGGACGACCAGCGCCACCATTGCCACACCCGAGGCCAGGACCAGCGGGACCGACCCGCCGCCATGGCCGCCATCCGCCGCACCGATGCCGATGGCCGAGAGCACGATCATCGCCAGCACGACGACGAGGTCCTGCACAATCAGGAAGCCGAGCGCGATCTGGCCGTGCAGGCTGTCGATCTCTCGTTTGTCCGAGAGCAGCTTCACGATGATGATGGTCGAGGAGAAAGTCAGCGCCACGGCGACATAGAGGCTGGTAACATGTCCGAGTCCGAGCGCGAGCCCGATCAGGTAGCCAAAGATCGACGTGAACGCGACCTGGCCGAGTCCAGTCAGAAGCGAGACCGCCCCGAGAGAGCGGATGAGCTTAACGTCAAGTTTGATCCCGACGAGGAAAAGAAGCACCGCAATCCCGAGTTCGGAAAGAAGGCTGATCTGTTCGTCCGACCGTACCAGGTCAAGCGCCGAAGGGCCCGCGATCAGGCCAACGGCGATGAAGCTGACGATAAGCGGCTGGCGCAAAATAATCCCCAAAAACCCGATCACCGCCGCCAGCACGAGCAGTGCCGCGATCTCCGCAAACGGCGACTGAACAATAACTTCCATCAATTCTTCTGTTCCTTCGTGTTCTTTGCTTCGGTCAAATCCGGGGCAGTATTCGTCGCGCCATTAGGCCTGGCGGCTGGCCGCGTCGCGTGACCTTCCAGGAAGGCATAGAGGTCCTCCGGGCCGATCCGCCATCCCTTGCCGATATCGATCGCCCGAAGCTCGCCGTCCTTGATCCAGCGTCTGACCGTGGCCTCATTGACCTTCAGAAGATCTGCAATTTCCTTGACGGTCTGATATTGCTCGCGTGACATGTTGAACGCCTTTTCACCGGGTTTAGCTTAATATAGCGTATTATAGGACAGATAAGATGATTCAGACAAAGCTTGATGCGTCGCAGCGTGTCGCTCGCAGATGAGAGGCCACGGCCCGGGACCGGAAACGATGAAGACAATGATGGTGGCGACGGACTTTTCGGAACGGTCGGATCGGGCGCTGCGGCGTGCGACCCTCCTGGCCCGTCAATTCGAATCCGCCATCCTGCTCGTTCATGTGGTTGACGACGATCAGCCGCGCCGGATCGTGGACGCTGAGCGCGACGAGGCCACGACGCTTCTTCGCCAGATGGCCGCCACACTGCGCGACGTGGACGGTGTGACCACCGAGACGCGGGTCATACTCGCGTCCCCATTTGTTGGCATCGCCCAAGCCGTGAAGGACGTGACGCCCGACCTTCTCGTCATCGGCCCGCATCGACGCCAGGTGCTCAGGGACGTGTTCGTCGGCACAACGGCGGAGAGGACGATCCGGTCGGTGGATTGCCCGGTCCTGATGGTGAATGCCACCCCGGCCGGGCACTATCGCCATGTGCTGCAGACAACCGACCTGTCCGACAGCTCCCGCGACGCGTTGCTGCGATTCCGAGAGCTGGGGCTTGCCGACCAATCCCGGACGTCGTTGCTCCATATCTTTGATGCTCCTGCGCTCCGTCTTGTCTTCAGTCATTCGATTCCGAAGGACGATCAGAAGCACTACCTCGAGGAAGAACAGCGCGATGCTTCCCTCGATCTTGCTCGCTTCCTCTCCTCGACAGATCTGGGCCGTCTGAGGCAGATTGTGCGCTATGAGGCTTCTCCAGCACAGCACGAAATCCTGAAGGCGGCCGGTGAAGAGCAGGCAGACCTGATCGTGATGTCGACGCATGGCCGCAGCGGACTGGCCAGGATGCTCATCGGCAGCGTCACGGAGCAGGTGCTCAAGACAGCGCAGATCGATGTCCTCGCCATTCCTTCACAACGCGGAGAATGAGCCAGGCGTCGGGTTTGGCAACACCGAGTGCGGGTCGTGGGTCAGTCTTCGAGTGCCAACCAGATTTGCCGTGCGACCGTCCGCGGTCCGCGGAGCGCGTCCCGCAAGGTCATGAGGCGTTGTTCTAGGAGCTGAGAAGCGGTGGCATTTTCGGGGTTGTGAGCCTCGAAGAGAATCTTGCGTTCCCCACCGACCTCCACGAGGGACCACTTCTCATGCCGCGATGCGCCGCCTTCACCGTGCGACCGTTCGTGCAGCGTCCTGATGCGGGTCAACGAGCGGTGAGGCGCGTGGAACTGTCTTCCGCCGCCGCCTGTCATGTGCCGAGTAGCGGATTGCCAAAGATCGTCGCGAGCAGATTACCGACCTGGATCCCCAGCAGATGCAGGAAGATCGCCTCCACGAACGCCATCGACCAAACCCGTCTGGCGAACATGCCATCATAGTAGGACCAGACGAGGGCAACGATGTAGGAAACGCCGTTGAGCTTGAGGTTGGCTTCAGGATCCTCGCCGAGAAGCAGATAGAACGCGGTTCCAAGCAGAACGCCACGCCAAAGCAGCGCGCCGGTGGCACGCAGCGTGTCCGCGCTGATCCCGGCTTGCTGTAGACGTTCTACGGTTGTGGTGAAAGGTCTCGTGTTGCTCATATCTTTTTCTTACCACAATAACTTATAGAAGGACACCACCACGGTGGTGTTCCGTCAGCCACGAGGTGCTTGGGACACCCTGTTCGAAGGATTACATAGATTCTGATGTTCAGCGGTCATGAACTACAGGGAACGAGGCTGCTCGGTGACTCCAGCCATGCTGGACACCGGGTCCTTACGCCACGTTTCTGTCAATATTGGCCCAACTGCAGCTCATGTTGAACTCCAGTTCTGAAAGCTGCCGTCCACCGCAGCACCGTTGGCGGCACTGTCGAGAGACGGTTCTGGACCGTTCATGATCTGGTTGCGGACGATGGCTCCCGGTTCCGCAAAGCGCGCTTCCTGCGCATCGCTGCCGCCTCCGAAGCCACCATGACTTCCAATTTTACTCTGTTGCGCATTGCAATTGAATCAACTTGCGAAAAACGGTGTTGTCACGTTAACTTGGCTTCGTTGAGAAATGAGGCGGATCTTCCGGATTTCAATCGAGGCTGGCTGCGACCTTCCATGCGTCGAAGGCCTCGAGACGATGGCAACGGGTGGCGATGGCGCTGCGGCGGCTGGCGGGGACGGAGAAGCAGTTTCGGATGGCGGAATGCGCTGACACGAAGCGCTGCAATCCGCCGGGCGAGCGGAAGCCTTGCATCGTTCGTTCTCGTTTCCGGAACGGTAGGTGGCTGTTTTCGGCCCGATTGTTGAGGCCTTTGTGGGAGCGATGCTCCAAGCTTGGCACAATCGCGCGCCTGGCCGCGCCGTAAGACGCCAATTTGTCGGTCACGATGCGCTTTGGCACAAAACCATGTCGCTTCATCAGCTTAACCAGCAGGCGTCTGGCAGCCCGCGTATCCCGCTTGCGTTGCAGGATTTCCTCCAGCACGACGCCATGCTGATCAACCGCCCGCCACAGCCAGAATTTCCGGCCGGCAATCTTTACCTGCACCTCGTCCAGATGCCAAATATCACCGGGTCGCGCTTGTCGGCGACGGAGGCCTTGGGCAATCCGTGTGGCGAACTTGTCGATCCATCGCCGGATGGTCTCGTAGGAAACGTCGACCCCGCGCTGCATCAGCATCTCTTCGACCTCGCGTAGGCTGAGGTTGAAGCGGACATAGAGCCAGACGGCATGTGCGATGATTTCGGGCGGGAAACGGTGACGTTTGTAGCTGATCGGCGGATGGGTCATCCGCATCGGCTACGCCGAAATCGGGCCGACGCCAATGAACCGATGAGTTAACGTGACAACTCCTCTCCGTCCCCGCCAGCCGCCGCAGCGCCATCGCCACCCGTTGCCATCGTCTCGAGGCCTTCGACGCATGGAAGGTCGCAGCCAGCCTCGATTGAAATCCGGAAGATCCGCCTCATTTCTCAACGAAGCCAAGTTAACGTGACAACACCCTGACGGGCTGGGTAGAGGGATGACGGTGCTGGACGCCCCGAGTTCCCGATCACGCGTGACCGACCGCATGCGCCATGAGATATGACGAAAGGACCGCCCGAAGGCGACCCCGTTATGGCCATCACGCGCCCAAGCTGTCGAGCATCCCCCTGGTATCAGGCATTCGGTTCAGCGAGTTGCCGATGTGTTCCCGCCAGCGCGGCCCAACCTCCAATGCGGTGGCATAGGCCCGAGCCAGATCATCGGGCCGGTCCTCGGCCATCGCTTCGATAAGGAAAGCCGCCTGCTCGCGGTCCTTCGCGGATTTCAGGCTTCCTGCCCCATCACGGCGCCGGTCGGCAATGATCAGTTTGTGGACTGCATAACGCTCCGGGCGGGGCACCTGCACCAGAACGCCGGATCTATAGATCGCCGCCGCGTGGATCGGCTCAGCGATCAGGAAGTTGAGATAGTTCAGTCCTTGGGCGTTCACGCCCAAGGCTGGCAGATCACGGAGGGTCTCATCTCCGAACGCCGGTGTGAGAAACTCGACCAACTGGCCGCTGCCACCCTGGGCCCATCGCCATGTCCGACCTTGGTCAAGAGATGGCAGAGGATCGAATTTGAGCGCCGAGAACGTCTCGGCAAGACCCGGGTCGACCTGATCCTGCAACGCAACGCTGAGCTTCTCGAACTGCGCGATGTCGATGTCGCCAGTATTGGCCATACCGCCAATTGGCAGACGGATACCAAGCTCGCCTTCATAGAGGCGAAATGCATTGGTTCCGACGATGGTGCCACCCAAACGGAAGGTTCCGGCTGCCGCCATGGCCGACAGGATGGACCCGGTTGCCCGGTCGGTGGGGGTCATGCCTTCGGCGCGCAAGAGGCGGACAAGCCGAGACCGTTCCGCCTGCCGATCCTTGGCCGTTGCGCGCAGCTCTTCGATCCGGTCGATGCGCGCGCGCGTCTCGTCGCTGTCTTCGCCGATATAGATGAACCGCATCTCCGTCCCGACACGGCGCGCGGCGTACCAATAGGCCTTGTCGCCGCGTTCCTTGAGCGTGGGCTTGCCTTCGACACCGGACAAAGCGTCGTCCTTTAGAAGACGCACCAGGTCGGTATAGGCGCTCATCGCGATGCTGCTGAGTGGGGTCATGCCTATCATTTCCAAGTTTTGCTTGGCATACATATACCTATCAAAACAGGAAAATGCTAGGCAAAGCAATTTGGGCCCCGCCACGCGCATGAGAAACAACGAAAGGGCCGCCCGAAGGCGACCCTCGCAACGGTGTTGTCACGTTAACTTGGCTTCGTTGAGAAATGAGGCGGATCTTCCGGATTTCAATCGAGGCTGGCTGCGACCTTCCATGCGTCGAAGGCCTCGAGACGATGGCAACGGGTGGCGATGGCGCTGCGGCGGCTGGCGGGGACGGAGAAGCAGTTTCGGATGGCGGAATGCGCTGACACGAAGCGCTGCAATCCGCCGGGCGAGCGGAAGCCTTGCATCGTTCGTTCTCGTTTCCGGAACGGTAGGTGGCTGTTTTCGGCCCGATTGTTGAGGCCTTTGTGGGAGCGATGCTCCAAGCTTGGCACAATCGCGCGCCTGGCCGCGCCGTAAGACGCCAATTTGTCGGTCACGATGCGCTTTGGCACAAAACCATGTCGCTTCATCAGCTTAACCAGCAGGCGTCTGGCAGCCCGCGTATCCCGCTTGCGTTGCAGGATTTCCTCCAGCACGACGCCATGCTGATCAACCGCCCGCCACAGCCAGAATTTCCGGCCGGCAATCTTTACCTGCACCTCGTCCAGATGCCAAATATCACCGGGTCGCGCTTGTCGGCGACGGAGGCCTTGGGCAATCCGTGTGGCGAACTTGTCGATCCATCGCCGGATGGTCTCGTAGGAAACGTCGACCCCGCGCTGCATCAGCATCTCTTCGACCTCGCGTAGGCTGAGGTTGAAGCGGACATAGAGCCAGACGGCATGTGCGATGATTTCGGGCGGGAAACGGTGACGTTTGTAGCTGATCGGCGGATGGGTCATCCGCATCGGCTACGCCGAAATCGGGCCGACGCCAATGAACCGATGAGTTAACGTGACAACTCCGATCGATTAGGCATCGAATGGAGAAACCAATACAACATATTTCGCTATTACTAAAATCTTTTTTAGTTACCGTCCAAATTTCACGACCCGCCGGCCTGCTCCTATCTTGAGAACGCGCCGAGGCTGCTTGAAAGCGCACGGCTGGGTGTCGTGCTGACCCACAGTTCGGTGGTCTCGATGTCGCCCGTAACACGGGAGAAATGAGGCTTTTCGGTACTGTGATGGATCGTGTCACCAGCCCGCATCTGGAAGATCTCGTCACCGAGATGATATTCCATTTCGCCAGCCATCAGGTAGCAGAACACCTCGCCGGGGTGGCACATGTGCTCCGACTCGTGGCCGGGCGGGCGATGGATGAGTAGCGGGTAAAACAAGGCACCGGAGAAGCCTGGACCCAGTCTCTCATAGAGTCGGTTATCAGCGCCGATCGCGTAGGTCTGGCGCCTGTTCGCGGGAATGTATTCGCGAAACTCTTCCTTCACCCGCACCAGTTCTTCAACACTTGTATCGAGCGCTGTAGCGATCGCCATGAGGGAGCTGACCGAAGGCGCGCTTATGTTTCGCTCCACCTGCGAAATGAAACCGATTGTCAGTTCCGCTGTCTGAGCCACCTCGCTCAGTGTCTTTCCCAATGCCTTGCGCCGCTTGCGAATCGTGGCGCCGATGGTGGGGGCGGTATCGGTTGGTGTGGAGACCGATTGGTCGGACAAGGATTGGTTTGAGAGGGGTGTTTTCTTTCTTGGCATTATCGGTCCCTGAAAATTGTGTCGCCTCGCGGAGACATAGCATGGAAATCTGCTTTCCTCCGGGAGCATGAAGCGAATGTAAGGGGGGGGCTTTGATCCGTCACTAAAAAATGTTTTAGTGGCGTTCCCATGCGTTTTTCGCGGGGTGGGTGAACCCTGGCCTTGGGTCAGATCAGGAACCGCAACAGAAATCAATGCATCCTGACCCTAGCCGTCAGCATCGCTCGGGCCTGCATCCGGCGCGGCAAGCGGGGGCGCTTCTTCAATGTCGTAGACCTGGTAAACAAGCTCGATGCCGAAGCCCGTGCCGATCGACAGGGGCGCACCGCAGACCTGCTGTGCCGCCTCGACTTCCTGATCCTTGACGAGCTCGGCTATCTTCCCTTCGCTCAGACCGGTGGCCAGCTGCTGTTCCATCTCATCAGCCGCCTCTACGAGCGCACCTCGATCATCGTGACAACCAATCTCGACTTCGGAGAATGGCCTTCGGTCTTTGGCGACGCCAAGATGACCACTGCGCTGCTCGACCGCCTGACCCATCACTGCGACATCGTCGAAACCGGCAACGAGAGTTGGCGCTTCAAGACCCGTGAATGACCGAGAACCCGCTGGCCCGATACGGCTGCGCTGTCTGAGGGCTACACCGCATCGGGCCAGCTACCCGGGCGCTCCACGGGGGGCATTTTTGGATGCCGATAGGGGGTCACGATTGGCTGCCGATTGACAAGAGTCGCAGACTGCGTCTTCCTCTTGATAAACACACGCGGAATGCCGATATCTCAGTCATGACCGTGTTCCTTCTTCATACGAGGTTCCTGCTCAACGCAGGAAACACACTGAACCGCCGGTAGCCCCGGGCGGGATCAGGCCGCGTGCCGGTCCGCGCCTCGGGGTCTTCTCGATCTCTTAAAGATCAGTCGAAGTGACAAACGCGCCAACCTGGCCGGAAGACCACGCCTGTGCGGGTCGTCCGGCTGACGTGGTGCGTGCGTCTCGGTTCAGTTTCTTCGTCATGGAGCATGACATGCACCCCCACGTCTTCAAATCCAATAACCATCACTTCCCACCCCCTCGAGCGGCCAGTCCGCGCAACCGCAAGCCCGGAGCGTTTCGACATTGGCTCCGGACCGCATTCCACCGCTGGCAACGCCGGAAGATGATCGAAACTCTTCGAGGCATGGACGATCGCCTGCTGCGCGACATCGGAATTGATCGCAGTGATATCCCGCGCATCGTCGATGGTCTCACGGATCGCGAACTGAGCATGCGTCCAGTTTCTCCGGATGTGGAGGTCGATGCGCGGTGGCGCGGCGGCCGAGCGGCATAGCCGGGCCAATTCTCGAGAACCCGCACCACGGTACTACCGTGGTGCGCAGCCTTCGCCGTGTAGTAGCTCTCTATGCAACGATGAAAAGGAGTGACAAAATGATGATTTGCAAGGCAGATTTCGAAGAACTGTTTCCGGAGCTTTTCCGGCCAAGTGACATGGAGAGGTCGGTCGCTGAGCCGAGCGCCAAATGCCTGGCGCAGTGGGAAGACGATGGTGGTCGCACGACGTCGACAAACATCATCCCGCTGCCACACCGCTGGCGGATGCAGGAAGCTCGACGTGACTCAAACTTCGAGGTGCGTAGTCGGTGACCCCCTGACGTCGAAGTCCGCCTCATGGACCTCGTCAATAATCCGCCTTCTTCACCTTTGCGGGATCTGTGCATCCTTGTCCGTTCCAATACCCGCCCGGTCTCGATGATTGACCGGTTGCGCCCAAAGACTAAGGTCTCCTCATGGTCACGCACGAAAACCTCTTCCGGTTTCTGCTTCTGAACCGCCCGGGGACCCGGGCGGTCTGCGCATAAGCGCGTCTTCGACCACCCGGGGCTTTCTCACATCCTTGCATCTGAGAACGCGGGCTTTACCGCTCCGGGAGACATATCATGACCATTACCAGGATCACCCACCTGCCTGCTGGCAGTGACTTTCGATCGCTCTTTGAACGCTCCGCTGTCGAGACAGGCTTTCTTCTCACTGTCGACGACCGGCTCGGTATTGATCGCCTGCTCCGCCATCGCGGAACCAGGAATTCGCCAAACCCACCTCTTCTAAATGGGCTGCTGCGCCACAAGCTGCGGATCTCGCGCGGAACTCCCGAGCCGGCCTCGCCTGATCTTGTCGTGGCCGGATGCCACGTCACCTACATGATCAGCGGTGAGGGCGCTCGCAGCGGCGTGCTCTCCATGAACCCCACGCCGGTCCCGGGACATATTCTCGTTGCTTCATTGCTTGGGGCGACCCTGATCGGGATGCGAAAACTGCAGAAGGTTCCGCTTCTGCGGGACGACGGTCAGATCGAAGTCGTCGTGGTGTTGGATGTGCATCCGTCTCCGGACCAAGCCGCGGCCTGATGCTCTGATCCACTCCTGGCGGATCAGGGACCATGGCCACCTATAGTTCACTCACACCACCAGGTGGTGGAAAGGAAACTACGATGAACAAACAATTCTCTACGTCACGCGGCACCGGCCGGCGGCCCAGGGTCGTCATAGGTGCGGACTGCCTGGAAAGGCTCGAGGCACTTGCGGAGGGCGCGATCCAGCGCAATCCGGACCTTGCCGACCGGCTGCTCGGCGAAATCGGCCGGGCCCGTATCGTTCCGGCGGCGAAACTCCCGCAGAACGTCGTGGCCATCGGTCGCGCGGTCACCTATCGGGATGAGTCGACCGGCCAGGAAAAGATGGTAACGCCCGTCTATCCAGAGGACGCCGACATCGCACGCGGGCGGATCTCGATCCTGACACCGATCGGGGTTGCCCTGATCGGACTGGCAGAGGGCGCATCGCTCCACTGGGATACCAGGGATGGAATGCGGCGGGTTCTGACCGTGCTCCACGTCGCGTCCCAGGATGCCCCCGAAGGCCTGGAGGCACAATGAACGGACATTCCCTGGGCCCTGCCGAAGCCCATGCTCTGCCCGGAAGGAGCCGCTCGATGCGCTGACGAAGCCACGACGCTCCTTCCGGGATATCGGCAATCGCCGCTTCGGCGTCTTTTCTTCCCGTTGAAAGAGGGTCTCATGATTCGTCACCTTCCGCTTGCCTGCCCGTCCTGCAAGACATCGCTTCCCCGGGCGGCCGCCCATCGGTGTCCCAGCTGTCGGCACATTCTCGGGGGCAATACCCCCACTATCCGAATTTCCTGTCGTCGTTGTGGCTCTGCCGTCGAGCGACATGCCGGCGCTGCCGTGACCTGCCTCCAGTGCCGGTCTCGCCGACCATCGCGGCACCAGCAACAGGGCTGCTGACATGAGACGTCTCTCTTTTCTCCGTCGGCTGATGTGGCCTACCGTTCTGCTTATTGTCGCCGCCGGTCTGGTATTCTTCGACCAGGATGTCGAGCAGCGGGTCGGACTATCTCTCCGCCTGCTTGGCGGCGTTGTCAGCTGCCTTGCTGCGGCCTGGCTCGGTAGCCGACTGTTCGGCCTGTTCGCAGATCGCCGGAGACGCGACAAGCGCCCATACCCGCGCCTGTTTCGGGATCTCGTGGCGGTTCTGCTGTTCTTCGCCGCCATCGTTGCCTCTGCCGCGCTTTTGCTGGAACAAGGTCTCCTTGGCGCGCTTGCTGGATCGAGCTTGATACTCGCGGTGCTGGGGTTCGCAATTCGGAACGTCGTGGCTGACACGCTGTCCGGCATTGCACTGGGGGTCGAGGCCCCCTATCGGATCGGTGACTGGGTCGATATCGAGCAGGTCGCACGAGGCAAGGTCATCGAGATCGGCTGGCGCACGACACGGGTGTTGACCTTGGACTCGACCTACATGATCCTGCCGAACAGCCAGATTGCGCGCCGACGCATCATCAACTACTCCGCTCCGAAACCGCAGTATCGTGCGCAGCTGTCTCTGAAGCTATCGCATGAGATTTCCGTGGACACCGCCAAGGAAATGATCCTGAAGGCGGTGAGAGAAGCGCGCCTGATCCAGTCCGAACCGGCACCGGATGTCCGCGTTCAGGAGCTGGGGAGCGACGGCAATTCCTATGCGGTCCGGTTTTGGCTGTCGCGCTTCGAACGGGACGTCGACTGCCGGGACGAGCTTCTATCTCTGATCGACCGCGCGATGCGGCAAGCGAAAGTCCCGACCCCACGCATGCAGATCGAGCTGAACCGTCCCCACGGGAAAGCCATGCTTCCCGTCGATCATGAAACGGAGGTCGCAGGGATATTCGCAGCGCCGCCCAAGGCAGAGCACATCGGGGCGTGAGGAGCGGCTGACAACATGGCGAGACATCCGATGAAAACGGCCATGGCGGCCAGCACGTGGTCCTTTCCGGCTGCTCGGGAGGGGCGGGAAGTCGACGTTGCTGGCCGAACTTGCTTCACGAGGCTTCGAAACTCTCCAGGAGCCTGGCAGGAAGTTCGTGTGGCAGGAGCTGAACGGCGCAAGCGTGGCATTTCCCCGGGGTCTATCTCGAAGGCTTCGCAAGACGCGCCATCGACATGGCGACCGGAGACCGCAACCGCGTCGCGTCTTCGCAGGGTTGGGTGTTCTTCTATCGCGGGCTGCTGGGTGCGTCCATCGCGCTGGAACATGCAACCGGATTGGCGGCCTCCTCCACCCTGTCGGGACACGCCCGCTTCCACCACCACGTGTTTCTGGCCCACCCCGCCCAGAAATCCACCACAGGGACAGTGAACGCCTACAAGACGTGAAGGACAGTATCCACGAATATCATTGGCTGATCGAGGCTTCCGACTGGCTTGGATAAGATCCGGTCATTCTGCCAAAGCCCAAAATCGAAGCGCGCGCCGATTTCATTCTGAACGCTCTTACCTGACGCCACGGGCCTTGCTGAGCAATTGGACCAGAGATCTGCTTGCTCCCGGATTGGACAAAACCTTCGAAGATCCCTATACGCTCGTTGTAAGGCAGCATGCGATGGCGTCGCGAGTCCGCTGCCCAGCCCCTGTATTGTCAACCGATGTCCTGAACGCCCGGACTTGCTCCCGCGCATACCGTGCGGAGCCTGAAGTGATGAGGTGTCCTATGTCTCTTGCCTTGCTCGACAGGTCGCAGACCATGTGGACGGGATCTTTCGCAGGAATGACCTGCATGGCCGCGGCGATGCTCCTACTACCATTGGGCGACACATTGTCGAAGCTTCTGACAGAGAAACTGAATCCGATTGACGTCGCGACCGCGCGCGTTCTTGCCCAAGCGGCCTTCCTCCTGCCGGCGGCGGTGTTACTACGCAGGCGCCTCCGTGGCGCAATGCTCTCTCCGATTGTCGCGCTGTCCGGTCTGCTGGTGATAATCACCCTCGTCTGCCTGATAGGCGCCTTCGCGGTCATGCCGATTGCCACCGCGATCGCCATTTTCTTCGTTGAGCCATTGATCCTGACGTTGCTGGCAGCTCCACTCCTGGGCGAGACAGTCGGACCGCGGCGTCTCGCAGCAGTCGCCGCAGGGCTCGTCGGTGCCCTTATCGTGATCCGGCCGGGACCAGAGTTCGAGATCGCCGCGCTACTCCCGCTCCTCGCTGCCGCCTCCTATGCGCTCAACACGATCGTCCTCCGCCGTGCCTCGCGCACGCGCTCCGGGTTGACCATTCAGTGCGGCGCCACAACCTATGCCTGCCTCGGGATGTTAGCGCTTTCGTTCGGGCTTCACGCATCGGGGTTTTCAGCCCCGGACCATGGCGCCCTTACGACTTCGGCCTGGGCCCTGATCTTGGGAAGTGGCCTCCTCGCCGCTGCAAGCTATGTGCTGATCGCCGAAGCCTTTCGCAACGCTGAAGCCGGTCTCCTGGCTCCATTCCAGTATCTCGAGATCATCGGCGCCACCGCCGCCGGCTTTCTGGTTTTCGGAGACTTTCCAGATCGGATGACCTGGCCCGGGATCGCAGTCATCCTCGCCTCGGGCCTTTACGTCGTCTACCGGGAGAGATCACGTGCACCGGCCTCTATGCTGCCGACCGCCCACAAGACCCGGAGAGTCCGGCCTCGGTGATAGTGTCATCATCAGCGTGACGGCATGGGGCTGAGAACGCCCATGTCGATGCTGAC
Organism: Rhodobacter maritimus; assembly: GCF_058747975.1. Lineage (NCBI taxonomy): Bacteria > Pseudomonadati > Pseudomonadota > Alphaproteobacteria > Rhodobacterales > Rhodobacter > Rhodobacter maritimus. The sequence continues at coordinate 937,914 of NZ_CM179095.1, forward strand.
AGCCTCGAGATGATGGGCCATGGCATGATGAGCGGCTCTCCCGTCGCCGGCGGCAATCGCGTCGACGACCTGTTCGTGATGATCGCCATGCACCCGAGTGAATTCTTCCACGCCAACTCGCCGATAGGTGCGATCCCATTCCCTCTGCCAGACCGCACGGCATCGGGCACTCGAGAAATGACGCAGGAGGGCAATCAAGAGGGAGTTGTCACGTTAACTCATCGGTTCATTGGCGTCGGCCCGATTTCGGCGTAGCCGATGCGGATGACCCATCCGCCGATCAGCTACAAACGTCACCGTTTCCCGCCCGAAATCATCGCACATGCCGTCTGGCTCTATGTCCGCTTCAACCTCAGCCTACGCGAGGTCGAAGAGATGCTGATGCAGCGCGGGGTCGACGTTTCCTACGAGACCATCCGGCGATGGATCGACAAGTTCGCCACACGGATTGCCCAAGGCCTCCGTCGCCGACAAGCGCGACCCGGTGATATTTGGCATCTGGACGAGGTGCAGGTAAAGATTGCCGGCCGGAAATTCTGGCTGTGGCGGGCGGTTGATCAGCATGGCGTCGTGCTGGAGGAAATCCTGCAACGCAAGCGGGATACGCGGGCTGCCAGACGCCTGCTGGTTAAGCTGATGAAGCGACATGGTTTTGTGCCAAAGCGCATCGTGACCGACAAATTGGCGTCTTACGGCGCGGCCAGGCGCGCGATTGTGCCAAGCTTGGAGCATCGCTCCCACAAAGGCCTCAACAATCGGGCCGAAAACAGCCACCTACCGTTCCGGAAACGAGAACGAACGATGCAAGGCTTCCGCTCGCCCGGCGGATTGCAGCGCTTCGTGTCAGCGCATTCCGCCATCCGAAACTGCTTCTCCGTCCCCGCCAGCCGCCGCAGCGCCATCGCCACCCGTTGCCATCGTCTCGAGGCCTTCGACGCATGGAAGGTCGCAGCCAGCCTCGATTGAAATCCGGAAGATCCGCCTCATTTCTCAACGAAGCCAAGTTAACGTGACAACACCCTTCCGGTAATACCAGCGGTCCGTCATCCCATACCCGTTCTTTCCTCGACCCGGCTGCCGTTTGGGGTCGAGCGCACGTAAAAGCCTTGTGGAATAGCCTCCTGCACCAGCGCGACATGCGAGATCAGGCCCACAGCCCGGCTGCCCTCTGTCAGCGCAGCAAGAACTTGGATCACCTGATCCAGCGTGCCCGCCCCACTCGCGACCACCTTCTTCAAGTGGGATGCTCGCGCATCAATCCTTCCTTTGAAAGCCGTTTTGAGCGGCAAGGCTCATAATGGAAGGGCGGTCGCCATGGTAACCCCTACCACTATTTCATATCCAGCATCTGTGTCTTTATTCCGGAAAAGAAAGTTTTTACAACTCTGGTTACGGTATCATCAATGTTCAAGGGAACTGGGGTAGTATAAATATACTTGCGTATAGCCAGATAGAATACCCCGCCATGCAATCCCCAAAACAACTCTTCCTCGACTTCTGATGGGACGCCGTCAGGGAGATTCAATTCACGCCGCATCTCAACGACTGCAGGACGTAGGACACGACTACGAATTATTGCAAGATAACGTTCGGGCAAGCCATATGATTTAAGCCCCGACGAAATGAATATCCTTACCCATTCGTATTCAAAGACGCACTCCGCATACTCGCGATAAAATCGAATCAGGCGCTTCTCCAGTGGAATGCTTCTATCGACAATCAGTTCGTCCCAACTCGCGCGCCAGCGGCTAGTATAAACGCGCTCGTAAACACGCTCAATCAGCTCCTCTTTGCTGGAAAAGTGTCGGTAAATGGCCGCATGCGACAAGCCAAGTCGCTTGGCAAGTTCTCTTGTCTGCCCTTCGAAACCACACTCAGCGAAGAACCGTACGGCCTCGTTGAGGATCTGCTCTCCTCGTTCCTCAGCCCGCATGTTCTTACGGCGCGAAGGCTTTTCGATCTGTTGTGTCATCACCTCACCTCCCGATGCGCCAGACTACCGCCAGCGCAAAAAAATTACCAAGTGGTTACTTTTTTGCTTGCGCCGAATCGCTCCGAGGCTCACTTTGTTACCAGATGGTCACAAGTGGGCGGAGGAGCTCGCGACGACCACATTACGGGGGGGAAGATGAAGCCGCCACCTTTCGGCTACAGGCTTGCGGAGAGCATTCCGCAAGCCCTGGATTGGTATGCAGAATTTGAGGGTGAAGCGATCTGGCTTTCGGGGGGGCACAGTGTCGTGCCCTCGCTGGCCCTGAGACTCCAGGCGCCCGCGATGCTTATCGACATCTCGCGCCTGCCCGATCTTGCGGGGATCACGTCGACCGAGGCCGGCCTCAGAATCGGCGCCGCGACGACGCATGCGGAAATCCTCGACCATCCCTCGATACGCGAACACGCCCCCATGCTGGCCCAGGCCGCGCATTTCGTCGCACATCCTGCAATTCGCAACAGGGCAACCTTCGGCGGCAACCTTGCGCTGGCGGATCCGGCCTCGGAATTCCCCGCCGTCGTGCGCTGCCTTGGCGCGGTATTCGACATCGTCGGACCGGACGGCGCCCGCGAGGTCGAGGCGGAGGAGTTCTTCATCGACCTGTTCACCACGGCAATCGAACCCGGCGAGATCCTGCGCTCGATCCTCATCCCACCGCTCCCCGCCGGCGCGCTGACACATTTCGACGAACTGGCGCGGCGTCACGGCGATTTCGCCATGGTGGGGTCGGCCGTGCGCCTCCAAGTGGAAGCGGACAGCGTCGTCGATGCTAGGATCTGCTTCCACTCGGTGGGGAGCACGCCCATGCGGGCCGATGCCGCCGAGGCCGCCCTGGCCGGCCAATCGCTTTCGGATGCCGCCATCGAGGCGGCGACGCAAGCACTGCCCGAAGACCTGGAACCGGCAGACGACGCGAGCTTGCCCGGATCCGCCCGGTTGCATCTGGCCCAGGTCCTTCTTGGCCGGATCCTGCGCCACCTCGCCGCACAACTTCAGGAGAAAGCATCATGAAGATCGCCGTCGAGATGACCGTAAACGGCGAGGAGGTGATCGAGCTGATCGAGCCTCGGATGAGCCTTGCCGATCTTCTGCGAGATCGGCTGCGTCTGACCGGGACGCATATCGGCTGCGAGATGGGGGTCTGCGGGGCCTGCCTGGTGATGCTTGACGGCAAGCCAGTGCATGGCTGCCTGGTCCTGGCTGCGCAGGCCGCAGGCGGCTGCGTCCTTACCATCGAGGGCCTGGCGGAAAGCGGTGCCATAGCCGATCTGCAAGCGGCCTTTCATGACCGCAACGCGCTGCAATGCGGCTATTGCACGCCGGGGATGATCGTTACCGCGCACAGCCTGCTGCAGAAGCAGCCCCAACCCGACCGATCGGCGATCCGCACCGCCCTGTCGGGCAATTATTGCCGCTGCACCGGCTACGAAGCCATCGTCGATGCCATCTCCGCCACCGCCGCGGCCCGTGCCGGCGGAGCTGCCGAATGACCATGCGCGCACCCTATCAGGATCGGCCCGGCCATATCGGTCATCCTCACCGGCGCCAGAACGCGCTACGCCATCTGTCCGGGCGCGGCAATTACGTCAGCGACCTGAAATTGCCGCGCATGGTGCATGCCGCGTTCCTGCGCAGCCCCATGGCGCGCGCGCGCATCGTCACCATGGATGTAGAAGACGCCCGCACGGCACCGGGGGTCGTCGCGGTGTATACCGCCGTCGACCTGAACCCACTTTGCGAAAGCTGGACCAGCAATCTCGACCATTTCGCCGGAATGATCAGCACGCCGCAGAACATCCTGGCCGAGGAAGACGTGCTTTGGACCGGCCACCCCGTCGCGATGATCCTGGCCCGCAGCAGGGCCGAGGCCGAGGATGCGCTGGAACGTATCGAACTGGACTTGGAGGAACTGGAGCCAGTCTGTGGCGTCGAGCCCGCGCTGGATCCGCATATCGCCCCGGCCGCGTCCGGTCTTCAACACAACATCTGCTATCGCAACGAGCTGGCCACCGACGGCGTGAAGGCGGCCTTTGCCGCCGCGGCGCTGGTGGTCGAGGAGGAGTACACCTTCGGGCGCCATACGGCGGTGACGCTGGAGCCGCGCGCCATCGTCGCCGATTTCAACCCGTCGATCGGGCAACTGACGGTGCATCACGGGACGCAGACGCCGTTCCAGTTCCAGGACATATATGCCCGTCATTTCGGCCTGCCCGATCACAAGGTGCGGGTGGTCACCCCTGATGTGGGCGGCAGCTACGGAATGAAGCTGCATCTTTACAACGAAGAGATGGCGGCAGTCGCGGCCTCGCTGAAACTGCATCGACCGGTGCGGTTCGTGGCAGACCGGCTGGAGAGCTTTCAGTCGGACATCCATGCCCGCGATCATCACGTCAAGGCCCGGATGGCGCTGGATGGCGACGGCGTCATCCTAGCGATGGATGTCGATGACTATGCCCCAATCGGCGCCTTTTCCGCCTATCCCCGCACCTCTGTCGTCGAGGGCAATCAGGCATATCGCCTGATGGGCGCCCCCTATCGGATGAGGGAGTATCACGGGCGGCTGAACGTCCTGTTCCAGAACAAGGTGCAAACCAGCCAGTATCGGGCGGTGGGCCATCCCATCGCCTGTTCGGTGACTGAAGCCCTTCTGGATCAGGCCGCGGACAAGCTGGGCATCGATCCGTGGGAAATACGCGCACGCAATGTCATTCCTGATGACGCCTATCCCTGCGCTTCGGCCACGGGCTACAAGTTCGAGAAGCTTTCCCATCAGAAATGCCTGCGCAAGCTGCGCGAGTTGATGGACTATGACGCACTGCGCAAGCAACAGGCGGAACTGCGCGAAAAGGGCATTCATCGCGGTATCGGGCTTGCCACATTCGTCGAAATCACGAACCCTGGGGCGGCCTTCTATGGGGTGGGCGGCGCCCGCATTTCGGCTCAGGACGGCGCGGTGGTCCGGCTGACGCCCGGAGGCGAGGTTCATTGCGCGATTTCGGTCAGCGAACTCGGGCAGGGGACGGAAACCATCGTCGCCCAGATCGTGGCGGATGAGCTGGGCGTTTCCCCGGATGACGTCAAGGTTGTGACGGGCGATACCGACGCCACGCCATCGGGCGGCGCGACGTGGGCCTGTCGCGGGGCTGGGATCGGCGGCGAAACCGCGCTTCGGGCGGGACGCGGGCTGGCAGAGCGGATCATCTCGATTGCCGCCGCGGTGCTGCAGGCGGATCCGAAGACGCTTGCCTTGCGGGGCGGCGCCGTGGTCGATGCCGATACCGGCAACCCGCGCCTGCCGCTCGGCGAAATCGGCCGCATCGCGACCTATCGTCCCGATACCCTGCCGGAGGGTGTCGACAATTCGTTGACCGTCGCCAGGCATTTCGCGCCCTCGGGCTATCCTTTCGGCTTCACCAACGGCATCCAGGCCGCTTGGGTCGAGGTGGATCCCGAAACCGGCCTGGTGCGGCTATTGAAGCATTGGGTGGTCGAGGATTGCGGGCGCATCATCAATCCCTTGCTGGTCGATGAGCAAATCCGGGGCGGCGTGGTGCAGGGCATCGGCCCGGCCCTGTTTGAGGAATGCCTTTACGACGAGACGGGGCAGCTTCAGAACGGTTCGCTTGCCGATTACCTGGTGCCGATGGCCTGTGAAATGCCCGACATCGAAATCGGCCATGTCGAGACGCCGACCGAGGACACGATCCTGGGGGCCAAGGGTGTCGGAGAGGCAGGCACTGCAGCCGCCGGAGCGGCCGTATTGAATGCGGTGAACGATGCCCTGTTGCCGTTCGGCGCGAGGCTTACGCAAACACCAATGACCCCGGCGCGCATTCTGGCCGCACTCGGGATCGGAGAGCTCTAGGAGGAGGAAATATGGAACTGACCGGAACACATGAACTTAACCAGCCGCCGGAAGTCGTCTGGGCCGCCCTGTTCGATCCCGATACGCTGCGGAGCGCAATTCCTGGCTGCGAGGAACTCGACCAGACGGGTGAGAATGCCTTTGCGGCCACCGTCAGGGTCAAGATCGGACCCGTCAAGGCTCGGTTCAAGGGAGAGGTCGAGCTTTCGGAAATGGTCCCGCCGCAGTCCTGCCTTCTCTCGGGTAAGGGTTCGGGTGGAATTGCGGGATTCGCCAAGGGTTCTGCCAGAGTCGAATTGACGCCACAGAATGGCTGCACCGTGCTGACCTATACGGCCGATGCGGCTCTTGGCGGAAAGCTTGCCTCGCTTGGCAGTCGCCTCATTCAGTCAACCGCCAACAAACTGTCGAATGAGTTTTTCACCAGCTTCAGCCAGGCATTGAATGGTGAAGTCAATACCGAGAAGCAGGCAGACCAAGACTAAAACATTTATACTTGGGCCACTTCCCGGAACCATAATCCGAAGCGCAGGCCCGCACATGGGAGGATGCAACATGAATACCACGAGACGGACTTTCCTGACCGCCAGCACCAGTATACTTGCCCTGCCGTTCCTTGGTCGGCGGGTCAACGCGGCAGAGACAATCAGCATTCAGATTGGTTCCAGCCATCCGACAACCAACATCTGGGCCCACGCTATGCAGGCCGCCCTGCAGCCGGAGGTGGATCGTATCCTGGCCGAAAAGGGCAACTATCAGGTCCGTTGGCATGAAAACTACGGTGGCACGCTCTACAAGTTCAGCGATACCCGCGCCGCGGTGCGGGACGGGATCGTCGATATCGGCATGGTGGGCACTCTCTGGGAGGGCTCGGCCATGCCGCTGCAGAATATCACATACTACACCCCCTTCGCGAATTCTGACCATGTCGCAGTGATCGAGATTTTCGATGAACTGACAGCGAACCTTCCCGAACTGAAGGACGGCTGGACTGCGCAGAACATGCTGCATCTCTCCTCTCTGATAACCGACAGCTACGATATCTACGCCAACTTCCCGATCCGTTCGGTGGCCGATGTTGCCAACCGTCGGCTCTCGGCGCCCGGCAGTTCGGCCAACTGGCTGGGAGGAACTGCCGCAACCCCGGTCGATGGTGCGCTGACCACATACTACACCGATATCCAGACCGGTGTATCCGAGGGAACCCTTTCCTTTGCCTCTGGCATCCAGCCCACCCGTGTCTACGAAGTTGCTCCACACCTTGCTCGAGTCGGTTTCGGAGCGATGTATTTTGGGGGTATCGCAGCCAATCTCGATTTCATGAAGCGCATTCCGGAAGAGGTGGCCCAGGCCATTGTGGAAGCTGGCAAACGCACATCGATCGCCCATGGCACCTATGTGACCGAGCGCACGACGGCCGCGATTACCGAAATGCAGGAAGCCGGATTGGAGATCATCGAGTTCGATGCATCGGCCCGCGCCGAATGGGCGGAAAAGCTGCCCAATATCGTTCGGCCTTGGGTTGATGCCAATGGCGAAGCAGCGGTCAACGTATTGCATGCCTATTTTTCCGCCCTGTCCGAGCGCGGGCTTACGCCCGCCCGTGATTGGACGGCCGGTTTCTGAGTTAGGGAAAGGGAGACGGTGATGGCTACTCCATCATTGGTCCATGGGGCCGGCAATCTTCATCCGTTCCGACGGAGGCTTCAAGCCGTTCTCGACGTCATGGCAGCGGTCGGGACTTTGTGGATATTTGCGCTCATGCTCATGATCATGACGGATGTCATGGGACGAAACCTGCTGCAGATGCCGGTCACCGGTGTGGCCGAAATCGCTTCGCGATCCGTTGTCGCCATCGTTTTCCTCATGCTGCCGGCAGCCGCGCTGCGCGGAAACATGATCCGCGCGGATTTCCTGGTCACCCGCCTAGTGAGGTTCTTTCCGGGCTTCATCCGCACGCTTGACTGGCTGTTTTGCCTGGTGGGTGCCGCAATCTTCGTGCTGGTTGCGCTTTCTGCCTGGCCCGATACGGCTGATGCGTGGCACAGCCGCGAATTCTTCGGTGTTCAGGGTGTCTGGACGCTGCCGACCTTTCCGTTCCGATTGATCATCGTGGTCAGTGGCTTTGCCACAGCCCTTGCCCTTCTGGTCGCGCAAATCCTGCCCGTCGCGTATCCCGAAGCTCCTGCGGAGATTTGACATGAGCAGCATTACCCTTGGCGTCCTGCTGATCGCACTTCTTCTGGTTCTGATCCTTCTGGGGATGCGGATTGCCATCGCCTTGATCTCCGTCGCCTTTCTTGGAGTCTGGTTGATCCGGGACAACTTCACCCTGGCGATGAAGCTGATGTCGATGGCGACGTATAACGGCGTTGCCAACTATCTCTTCGCGACGATCCCGCTTTTCGTCCTAATGGGCCAGCTCGTCAGCGTTTCGAATGTCGGCAAGGATACATTCGAGGTGGCCGACACGCTTCTGCGGCGCATTCTGGGCGGGCTGGGCATCGCCACCGTGGCCGCCAATTCCGTCTTTGCCGCCGTGACCGGGGTCTCCATAGCTTCGGCTGCGGTGTTCACCAAGGTCGCCGTCCCCGAAATGACACGGCATGGTTATCGTGCCTCGTTCGCAACGGGGACGGTTGCAGGCAGCTCGGTCCTCGGCATGTTGCTGCCGCCCAGCCTATTGCTCATCATCTATGGCGTCTTGGCCGAGGTCTCCATCGGCAAGATGTTCATCGCTGGGCTGGTGCCGGGCCTGCTTCTTGCCATGGGCTTTATCATCATGATCATGACGGCCGCACGCCTGTCGCCGAACATGGTGTTCGATACCGCGAGGCTGCAGGAAAAGCAGCGGATCGCGGCAGAGCTACCGCGTCTTACCGTCGTCCAGCTTCTGGGCAAGAGCCTGCCGATCCTGCTGCTGGTGTTCCTGGTGATCGGCGGCCTTTACAGCGGTTACTTCACGCCGACCGAGGCGGGGGGCGTCGGCGCCTTCGCGGCGCTGCTGGTGGCCCTTCTGCGGCGCAGCCTGACCGGGACGAAACTGTGGCGGGTCATGACCGACACGGGCGCGGTTTCCGTCAGCATCCTCATCCTGCTGGTGGCGGCAAGCTTCTACGGGCAGATGCTTGCGGTCGCCGGAATCCCGGCGGCAATCAGTGACTTCGTTCGCGACATAGGACTAGGGCCGGCGGGCTTTCTTGTCGTCCATATCCTGCTGGTGCTGCTTCTGGGCATGATCCTCGACAGCAGCTCGATTCTGCTGATCTTCGTGCCGATCGCTGCGCCGATCGCTCAGAACCTCGGCTTCGATCTGATCCAGTTCGGCATCCTGACCGTCATCGCCGTCGAAGTGGGCCTGCTTACCCCGCCTTTCGGCATCTCGATCTTCACGGTCCATGCCGCCCTGGCGGATCGAAGGGTTTCCCTGGAATCGATCTTCGCCGGGGCCTTGCCCTTCACAGGGGTCATGCTGCTGGTGCTGATACTGCTGGCGGTCTTTCCCGGGCTGATCGTCTATTGACCGCAGTGCCCTACCCCTTTCCGGGGTAGGGCTCGACCGTCTCCCTGGAGGACTTGCCGTTGTCTGCTCCTGCCATGATCCTTCCCTTTGCACATCCCCCCGGCTCCGCCGGCCCGCCTCCCTATGCCGATCCCGTGCAAGCGCTGGCATCCGAGCAGGCCGAAGGGATCCTTGCAATGATCACTGGCATAGACGGACCCTCGTATCGCCCTCTCGGCGCGACCATGGCCCTTTTTCCAGATGGGCGGCGCGTTGGCAGCCTTTCGTCGGGCTGCATCGAGGCCGATATCCATCGCCATGCAGAGCAGGCGCTGATCGACGGCCGCCCGGTGCAGCTTCGCTATGGCAAGGGCTCGCCCTATTTCGACATCCGCCTGCCCTGCGGCGGCGGGTTGGAGATCATGCTGCTGCCGCGCCCACCTCTCGTGCTGCTCAACCGGGCGGTGGCGCTTCGGCAGGCTCGCCAGCCTTACGCCCTCTCGGTTTCCTACGACCGCGGATTGTGCCACATCGCTCCGGACCGGCCGACCGGGTTCGAGAACGGTCTGTTCCACGCAGCCGTCCGCCCCGAGCCACGGTTCCTGATCTTCGGAAAGGGCCCTGAGACGATCGTCTTCGCCGGCCTCGTCCGATCCGCGCATTTTCCCTGCCTTCTCTTGTCGCATGACCCCGAGACGCTGGAACTGGCCGCGCAGGGCGGTGTGCCGACGCGCTGCCTTTCGCGCGACGGGCTGCCGACCGATGTTGCGGTCGATCGCTGGACAGCCGCCATTCTCTTCTATCACGACCATGATCACGAGCCTCCGATCTTGAGGGACTTGCTAAAAACGGATGCCTGCTATATCGGCGCGCAAGGCAGCCGCCGGACCCGTGACAACCGCCTGGTCGCTCTGCGCACGCTTGGGGTCAGCGATATCGATATTGCCAGACTGAAGGGGCCGATCGGGCTGGTGCCCTCGGCACGAGATCCTCGGATCCTTGCCATCTCGGTCCTCGCCGAGGTTCTCAGCCTGATATAAGTCGTCTGTCGCGAAGAATTGGAAAGGCAGATGGAGCCCAATTCCCCGTTGCATATCCTGATCCTGGCGGCGGGCCTGTCCGTTCGCATGCGCGGCGCGGACAAGCTCCTCATCGAGATCGACGGCGTGCCGCAGCTTCGCCGTCTTGCAGAAGCGGCACTGGCAACGAAATCCCCCACGCATGTGGTTCTAGGTCCGGCGCAAGAGGAGCGGCGAAGGGCCTTGGCCGATCTTCCCGTCAACCTAAGCGAGGTGCCTCCGCCGGCGGGCAGCATGGCGGAAAGCCTGAAGGCTGGCCTTGCGGCGGTTCCCCCGCGGTCGGCCGTCATGCTACTGCTTGCCGATCTACCCGACCTCGGCGCACGGGAGATCGCGGCCCTGGTCACTGCGCACGCAGCTGATCCGGCCGCCATCCTGCGCGGCGGGACGATTTCGGGTCGACCGGGACATCCGGTCATTCTGCCCGCATGGCTTCGCCCCGAGCTTTGCGGATTGGAAGGTGACATCGGCGCGCGCGAAGTGCTTGCCGGACACGCAGACCAGATCCAACTGGTGGCACTTCCTGATCAGGTCGCAACTACCGATCTCGACACTCCTGAAGACTGGGCCGCCTGGTGGGCCCGGCGGCGAGCGAAGTTCGATGGTTAGGTAAGGATGTCCCAAACCCGACTTCCGACCGGCATTGCGGCGCTTAATCAACGGATTGCCCGATGGCCCATGCGAGGTTCCAGATGCGCCGATGCGGGTATGAATCACCGTCGGGCTGCAAGATTCGGCATCGCCGGCTCGGCCTAGCCCGACCTTACAGCAGTTGCCCTGCCATCCATCTGCCTTTTTGTGCGTCCTTGAATGACACTCGCGGAAATTGCCCCCGGATCAACCAATTCGAAGCAGGATCTCGTGCCGCAAAGAAGTCGGACCAACCTAGCACTACTTTGGCAGAAGTGCATTTTCAGGATTGAACGAACCCGCTGACGCGGGAGAGGCCTCCTGTCGCGTAGCCCTTAATTGTGAGATGAGAAATCCAACGAAATCAACGGCCACCCTTTGCCCTTAAATATGAGATTTTGTCTTCAATTCCGATATTTTGCCCTTAAACCTGAGACAGGGTTCGGCCAGATACTCTATGGTAAGACGCGGAAACTCCGCTCGAAGGCGCTGGAATATCGTATTTAAGGGCAAATTTGACGCTCAAAGCGTCATGTCTCGGAATTAAGGGCTACGCGACACAAGGCATCAGTTTTGCATGTAGATGCTCACAAGGGGTCCGTTCAGACCGTCTGTCGTGCAGCGGCTGGAAGGCGACGCATCGAAATGGTGACCGTCCGCCCGACGCCGCGACTTCGTGCCTTGGGTGTGGTATCCTTTTTGGGTCGGCGTGACCGAAGAAGGGTGGGCCCGGTGGACTGGAGGTGTTCTCATGTCCGTCGATTTTCTCCCCGCTCTCCGTCCCGCTCGCGTCGCTTGGAACAAGGGCCGCATCGTTGGGCAGAAACGCCCGCTCTTGCCGCGACATGTCTGGTCGATCCGCGTCCGGCTCGAAATGGCGTGCAACGCCCGTGACCTCGCGCTGTTCAACATGGCGGTCGACAGCAAGCTCCGCGGGTGCGACCTCGTGGCCCTGCGGGTCCGGGATGTTTTCGCGGCAGGTCATGTGAAGGAACGCGCCTCGATGACCCAAAGCAAGACAGGCAAGCCTGTCCGGTTCGAGATCACCGAGACGACCCGTCAATCTCTGGAGCGCTGGATCCGGGACCCCGAGATGATCGGCCTCGAATTCCTGTGGCCAAGCCGGATCCACGGCAGCCCGCACCTGTCGACACGGCAGTATGCCCGGATCGTCCGGGGCTGGGTCATGTCGCTGGGTCTGGAGCCGAGCGCCTACGGCACCCATTCGATGAGGCGCACCAAGGTGGCCCAGATATACAAGAAGACGGGTAACCTCCGGGCGGTGCAACTGCTGCTGGGCCATACGAAGATGGACAGCACGGTGCGCTACCTCGGCGTCGACATCGAGGACGCACTTTCGTTGTCAGAGGGAATCGACCTGTAGCCATCCCGCCGACGGGCACCTTCTGTGCCGGTCGGCCCAAAGCTGCCCCTCGATTTGCTCTGCGGAATTCACCAGAGCGGCCATTCATCTTTTTTGCCGCAATTGCTAAAGGCACCCCAAGCCACTGAGTGTGATACGGGGCAGCAGTGCATCGCGAGTCATCAATAGTCGTGTGAGACGCAGTCCGGAAAGTTTCGACGCGCTGATGCGAAGCTATATCAGAAGGGCAGGACCAGCGGAACCAGGACCACACTGGTGGCCATGCAGATCGCGGCGAAAGGCACGCCGATCCGCACGAAATCTGCGAACCGGTAGTTGCCAGGCCCCACGACCAGCGTGTTCACCGGCGAGGAGACAGGGGTCATGAACGCAGCCGATGCCGCAAGCGCGACGGTCATGGCGAACGGATAGGGCGAGGCGTCGAGGGCGCTTGCGACGGCCAGCGCCACCGGGGCCATAAGGACGGCCGTGGCCGTGTTGGAAATGAACAGCCCGAGCAGCCCGGTGACAGCGAAGATCGCGGCCAGCACCAACCGGGGCGAGGCCCCGTCGAGCGCGCCGAGCAGCGCCTGCGCCGCGATCTCGACCCCGCCGGTGCGTTGCAGCGCCAGCGAGAAGGGCAGCATGCCGACGATCAGGATCAGGCTCTGCCAGTGGATCGAGCGATATGCACCCGCCATGTCGATGCAGCGAAACAGACCCAGCAGCAGGCAGCCGAACAGCGCCGCCTGCACATTCGGCACGATTCCCCAGACCATCAGCACCACCACCAGTGCCAGAACACCGACGGCCAGCGGCGCGCGGTGGCGCGCAGGCACGGCCTCATCCGACTCTGCCGGCAGGTCCAGCAGCACCAGATCGCGCCGTTCATCGGCCAGCTTGCGGATCGCGCGCCAGGGACCGACGGTCAGCAGCGTGTCGCCTGGGCGCAGCGGCTCGTCGATCACACGATCGGGCTGGGGTTTTGTGCCATGCTTCATGCCGATCACTGACAGGTCATAGGTGCTGCGGAATCGGGCCTCGGTGACAGTTTTGCCGATCAGGCGCGACGTCGGCGGCACAATGATCTGCGCCATGCCGATTTCCTGCGCCGTGTCCGTGAACCACTGACCAGAGACCGGCAGCGCGATCAGATCGTGCGCCTTCGTGAGGTTGTCCAGATCGAAGCCAGCAGAGCCATTCGCGCGCCGGTCGATCAGCAGGATGTCGCCCGCTTCCAGCACTGTCTCGGCGCGGGGCTGGATAAGCTTGCGACGGAACCGAGTGCCGCGCTCGATGGCGACGATATTGATGCCCGCGCTGGCGCGCAGGTCCAGGGCGTCCAGCCGCATTCCGGCAAGGTCAGAGCCCGCGCGAAGTTGCAGCCTGTGCTCGCGCCCGGCAAGACAGTAATCCGCGACCCAGCCCGTCAACGCGGCGCGCTTGGGCAACTCGGGTGCCGGGCCCGGGGCGAGGAAGCGGCGTGCGACCAGCATGTAAAGGATGGCCAACACCAGGATCGGGACGCCGAAGGGGGTGAAGGCGAAGAAGCCGAAACCTTCGTGCCCCTGCCGCATCAGTTCGGAATGCACCACCAGATTGGGCGCCGTGGCGACCAGCGTCATCATCCCGCTGATCAGCGCGGCCATCGAGAGCGGCATCATCAGCCGGCCCGCAGGAATGCGGGCGTTGCGAGCGATGCGCAGGACGATGGGGATGAAGATCGCCACGACGCCGGTCGAGGACATGAACGACCCCACGCCCGCCACGATCACCATCAAGAGGAAGATCAGCTTCGCTTCGCTGGCACCGGCGCGTGCCGTCAGCCAGTCGCCAAGGCGTTGCGCAACGCCTGTGCGCACCAGCGCCTCGCCGATCACGAAGAGGGCTGCGATTAATACGATATTCGGGTCCGAAAGACCCACCAGCGCCTCGGACATGGTGATCACGCCTGTCATCGGCAGCGCGACCATCATGATCACCGCCACCACATCCATGCGCGGGCGGTTGAGCGCAAACATGACCACCGCCGCGCCCAACAGGGCCAGCACCATTGCGAGCGGAGACATCAACTACACCTCGGGCAGCGGCGCGGTGCAGCGCGGGATATCTGTGATACAGCCGATCATGCCTGCGGCGGAACCGCGAGCACGTCGATCTCGACGCTACCCATTAGTTCTTGCGCCACGCTGCCGAGGAACAGGCGCCTGATCCCGGATAGCCCGCGCGTCCCGATCACAAGAAGATCGGGCTTCGCCTGTTCGACAAGACCGGCGATGGCATCCGCACCTACCCCCTCGATGATGCGGGCATTGTAGTCCAGATCACCAAGGTCGAGGCTCTGAATGAACCGGCCAAGCTCGCGGCGTGTGGACTGGAAGTCCCGCTCGGCCTCCTCATGAACCCGCTCGGCCGGGATGCCGGCATGGGTCATCATCTGGCGCGAAATTGGCGCGTAGCCATGGACGAAGGAGACATCGGCATCGTTCAGCAGGCCAAGGTCATGGGCCTTGCGGGCTGCATGGCCCGAGGCTTCGGACATATCCGTTGCGATGAACACCTTCCGCCACCGCGCGGCAGTCTTCGAATTTGCCATCAGAACCGGTCGCCCCGCCGTGCGGGTGACACGCTCGACCGTCGTGCCGACAAACACGTCGCGCAGAAACTGGCGCCGATGCGCGCCCATGACGATCAGATCGGCCTCGCGAACGCGCGCCTCTTCCCCGATGACATGGAAGGCGTGGCCGGTCATGACCGCGACCTCGCCGCTCTGCGGCTTGCCGAAACCCGCGACCTGATCGGTCAGGTAATCCTCGGCGCTCCGGATCTCATCGCGCATCCGGTCTTCGAACAGGTCGTCCTCGACCACATGCAGAACGCAGAGCGCCGCGTCGAAACCCTGGGCAAGCTGCACGGCGCGCTGGACAGCGGGCGTGGAGCGGGTCGACAGGTCAGAGGCGGCGAGGATCGATTTCAGCATGGCATGCGGGCTTATGGTCAAACATCGGATATCCCGGCAGTATGGCAGTGAAGCACAAATGATAAAACCCGAAAGCGCCCGGGGCCCATGCATGGATTCCCCCCATTCGTGATCGCGCTGGCGATGATCCGCTCGGGTCTCTCTGTGCTGTCTGCAGCGATTGTGACCGAACGCATGCGCCGCAGGGTGCCAATCGCCCGCGATTACGAATGGGAGAATCCATGACATTCCAGCTGATCCTTGCCTTCCTGCCTGACGATCACCTTGATGAGCTGCTCAAGGCGGCGCGCCGCCGGGATTGCCGGTCAGATCGACGTCGAGGAAGCGGTCGGATTGATGCGGCAGATCAAGGCACTGGAAGGCAGAAATCAGATGCGTGAGGATTGACCCAGAGGGCGAAACAAAGCATCTGGGGGCGGGCTTTCCGATCTTGTCGTTTACATGACAGCAATCGCAGTCACCGGGTCTGTCATGGACGTCATCTCGCTCGTCAGCATCGTTGCTGCGTTGTTCATCGTCATCTCCCTGAGCGAGCCCCTGGCCGACCGCACCCGGCTACCTTACACGGTGGTTCTGGCCATCATCGGCACGCTGATCGGCCTTGGTGCGGTCCTGCTGGTCGAGCATGGCCGTGAAACCCTCGGCCTGCCGCTTGCCGTCGAAATGTTCGAGATCAACATCCGCGCCAGTGTCTTCCTCTATGTCCTGCTGCCGACGCTGCTGTTTCAGGTTTCGCTGGGGCTGAACCTACGCCGGATGGCCGATGACTGGTGTCGCGTAGCCCTTAATTGTGAGATGAGAAATCCAACGAAATCAACGGCTATGCTTTGCCCTTAAATATGAGATTTTGCCTTTAATTCCGATATTTTTGCCCTTAAACCTGAGACAGGGTTCACAGATATGTGCGGCAAATGTCGATGGATAGTGATGACGAAGACTCCGTTGCCGTTGGTGCTGAAGAGGCGCGCAGGGCCGTCGTGCTGCGTCCGCTTGTTCAGGCATATCTGAAAGGTACTGGCAGTCTGGAACGTGGCATCAATGACGCCGTTTGGGAGCTTGGCGTCAGCAGGGCGACGGTCTGGCGTTGGATAAAGCGGCTGGTCGAAGAAGGTGGACGCACCAGTGCCCTTGCTCCGCGGAAACGGGGTCGTCCAGCCGGTACGGCCTTGATATCCAGCAAGGTCGAAGCGGTGATCGAAGAGCACCTTCGCCGCTATTTCTTGCGCCGGGAGCGTCCGAGCCTCTCGCGCGTCGTGACAGAAATCCGCAGCGCGTGCTGGCAACAGGGCTTGCAGCCGCCGACACGGCGGACCGTTCAGCGTCGCCTGGATGCGATGGATGCCCGCGAAGTTGCGAAGGCACGAGAGGGCGCAAAGGCGGCCCGCCAGAAGTTTGCGCCGGTCACGGGTGAAAACAAGGCAAATCATCCTCTGGAAATCGTGCAAATCGACCATACGCCGGCGGACATCATTCTTGTCGACAGCTTTGAACGCCAACCAATTGGGCGGCCTTGGGTCACGCTGGCGATCGACATCGCAACGCGGATGGTAACCGGATACTACACTTCTCTCGAGGCGCCTTCGCGACTGTCAGTGGCGCTTTGCCTGACACAGGCGGTTGCCCCCAAGGCGGAACTTCTGACGGAATTGGCGTGCAATATTCCTTGGCCCGCACAGGGCAAACCGCAAAGCATCCACGTCGACAATGGCCGCGATTTCCGGTCGCGGGCCTTTCGGTCGGCATGCGCGGAATGGGGGATCGATCTGGTCTATCGACCGCCGGGAAGTCCTCACTTCGGTGGTCACATCGAACGGTTGATCGGGACGATGATGGGGGCCGTTCACCTGTTGCCGGGAACAACGCAAGCCTCGATCGCGGCGAAGGGCGACTATGACGCCGAAGGCATGGCCACAATGACCTTGAGCGAATTCGATCGCTGGTTTGCTTTGGAAATCTGCCGCTACAACAATAGCATTCATTCAAGTCTTGGCTGCACGCCCGTTGCCAAATGGGAGGCGCTCTCAGAGCAAATGACGGGCGACATCCCCTTCGAGATGGAAGCCTTTCAGGTGAGCTTCCTGCCCAGCGAACCGCGCAAGATCAGGCGTGACGGCATCCATCTGTTCCAGATACGGTACTGGTCCGATGCCCTTGCAGGCCACATTGGGCGCGGGGATGGAAAGGTAATCGTTCGCTACGATCCTCGCGATATCTCGATGATCTGGGTCGAACTCGACGATCGCCGATATGTTGAGGCGCGGTACAGAAACCTGGAAATTCCGCCCGTGTCACTCTGGGAATATCGCGAAGCCATGAGGAAGGCTCGGGCCCTTGGCAAGTCCGGGTCCAATGAGCTGGTTCTGGCTGAGCTGATCCGACAGCAACGCCAGATCGAAGCTGAAAGCCGTGGCCTGACGAAGGCCGAACGCCGATCCCGTGAAAGAAAAGGGACATTGGAGGGCGCCAACTCGGCCGTCTCGTCAACCGAAGGGCTGCGCCCAATCGATACGGGTGATACATCGCGCCCATTGTTCAAGGTGGAGAGATGGTGAATTGAGGGCAGGAACAACTGAACAAGACGGCCGGATCGCCCTCATTCAATCGGATATCTGGATCGGCTTTCCACGGGCCGAACAGGTGTTGGACCGCTTGCAGGGCATGATCGAAGCGCCACGACAAACCCGTATGCCTGGGCTTCTTGTGCACGGCGCCTCTGGGATCGGAAAGACGATGATTGCCCGAAACCTGTCGCGCAAGTACGCACCAGAATACGATCCGGCGTCGGGCATCACCCGCACACCGCTTCTGCTGTTGCAAGCGCCGCCCGCACCTGACGAACGGCGGTTTTACCTGCACATCCTGGCCGCGGTCGGCGCCCCTGCGACGGCACTGAGCGCGCGCGCTCAAAATGTGGCTTCCCTAGAGGTCCGTGTCATCGCGCTCTTGCGCGACCTTGGCCTGCGGATGATCATGATCGACGAGGTTCACAATCTCTTGGCCGGGACCCACCGCGAACAGCGCCGCTTTCTCAATGTTCTGCGGTATCTCAGCAATGAACTCGAAGTGTCGCTGGTCTGCCTCGGGGTCAGCGAAGCCGTCGATGCCATCCGTGGTGATATCCAGCTTGCCAGGCGGTTGGATGAACATCACCTGCCGAACTGGCGCGACGATGCCGAGTTCTCGGACATGATCCAGACACTCATCGCGGCAATGCCCCTCGAGAAGAAATCCAATCTGAAGGTCAAGTCGCTCAAGCAGATACTGGCGCTGAGCGGCGGGGTGACTTCGCGCATCTTCGCCCTGATCAAAGATCTTTCCATCGACGCCATTGTCACCGGTGAAGAATGCATAACTGATGACGCGATCGGAAAATGGACACCGGTTTGGTCGCGCCATGCGAAGGCCCATCGGCGGCTCGAGAAATCCGGCGTGTGAAGCCGCTGCCCAAGATTGTCGCACCGTTGCCAGACGAGTTGTTGTCAGGTTGGTTGTCTCGCTTGGCTGCGGCCAACTACTGTGATGACGCCGAACTGCTGGCTCATATCGAAGTCAATATCACGCATGGCACCGCCTTGGACTTCAGCATCGATGCGGCAACGGCGGAGAAGATTGCCAACGCCGCACGGGTCGCCCCAGATGTTGTACAGGCTTTGGTCTTTCCGGCCATGACGCCACGCGAAGCCTCGCTGACGGCCCAGATGCCATTCCAGCATTGTCTGCAATGCTCCCGAGAGGGCCTTTCGCTCAGGCATTGGAGGCGGGCCTGGGCATTCGACTGTCAAGTTTGTGGGACGAGACTTGTGCAGACCCTCGGCAAAACCGGTGACGAACAAGTATCCGAGAAACTGATATACCGCGCGCGCCGCGGGGCAGGGATGCTTGAATGCGCCGCGCGATCGCAAGGCCCCAGGCAACTTCGGCGCGCAATGCGCGCGGTCACCTTTGCCATGTCACTTAAGGGCTGCCACGGGGGGCCGTTGTTTGCTCTTCAGAGCCACAAACCGGAAGTGAGGCTGTTCTGCCTTGCCGCAATCGCCGCCGCGCGATCTCATCCCTTGGCTAAGGCAGCCATCGTCAGCTCCGCCATAGACGACTTTGCCAAGGTTGCTCTCTTGCGCGCCTTTGAGAAGGAGCATCGATTGCTAGCCGCGGTCGATCACATCGCGCAAAGGCACGCGAGAAGCAAAGGCCCCATGACAGCCGAATCTCGCATTTAAGGGCAAAACACGATGCCGAAAGCGTCTCGTCTCAGAATTAAGGGCTCTGCCTCAACAGGAAATAGCCCTTGATGCAGTTGAGGCCCCGGTTCACCGGCGCTTCCGGGTCGCCCTGGGTGGCGACGACGCGGCCGTCCTTGACGCCGACCAGAACCGAGCAGCCCGTGCCGCAGAACCGGCACACGGCCTTGTCCCAGCGGATATCCGCACCCGGCGCGGCCGCCTGCGCGCCAACGGGAAGCGAGATTCCGGCAGCCGAGGCGGTCGCGGCCGCGGCGGTTGCCTTGAGGAAAGAGCGGCGAGAAGTTTCAAGGGTCATGGGTCAGTCTCCCGGTCAGGAAAGGGTCTGGGGCGCGTTTTCGTCTTCAAGCGCCTCGAAATGGTGGTAGGTCAGCGTCACGGCGAGCACGCCGGGGATCTGGTGCAGGGCCATGATCTGATCGGAGGCCAGGCAGGAGGGGGTATCCTCGACGGTCACGACGATGCGGGCATCCTTGTGGGCGTGCACCTCTCCGCCCTGTGTGGCGTTGATCGCATTGATGACGGCCTCGGTATGATCCGGGTGGGTCCGGACAAGGCAGCCGCAGATGTTCAGCATGGGCGGGTCTCCATCGGCTCGGAAACGGGAAGGGGGGTGGCGCGGACGGTGCCGATCGCGCCGCCGGGGCAGGCGCCGATGCAGGCGCCGCAGCCGGTGCAATCGTCCGTCTCGATGATCGGCATGGCCCGCCCGCCGGTCAGCAGCCGGAAGCGGATCGCCTGTTCCGGGCAGAAGGGCGCCGGCGGTGCAGGCCTCGGTGCAGGCGCCGCAGAAGGTGCAGGCACCTTCGCGTAGATCCACGACGGGAAGCCCGTCGGCATCTTTAAGAATGATGGATGCGGGGCAGGCGCGGGCGCAATCGCCGCAACCGGGGCAGGCCTCACCGAAGGCAAGGCTTGCCAATGCCCCCGGCGGGCGCGGAACCTGAGGATCGTTCGGCCGACCGCGCAGCAACGCACGCCGGTCCGGCATCGCGTCAGCACGCGCAGCTTGCGGATTTTCGGAAACACCACCCCGTATCGCTGCGCCGCGTGCGGCAGGATTTGACGAGGTGATACACATGGCTGGCCAGACATTCGTTAGGCGTGCCGATTGCCATGTTCGCTATCAACATCTTGTGAGCCCCTCCTTGACCAAAGTCATTTGGGTGGGGTTCTATTTTCTGGCACCGATGTGACGGGATGGCATTCCGGCGTCCGGGCGCATCATTTCGGATCGCCTCTTGCGTCCGGCTCTGGCATTATGGCGTCCTGATGCAAAAGAATTGACAACGGCAGAGAAAGAATGTCGCAGCCACAGCCGATCGTCCCGCTTGGGGCGGCCTATTTCCCCCTGTCCACCCGCGAGGGCACCCGGAAATACGCCTTCGTCCTTGTGCCGGGGTTCACGCTGCTTGCCTTCAGTTCGGCAGTCGAGCCGCTGCGCATCGCCAACCAGCTGTCCCAGCAGCCGCTTTATCAATGGCGGCTCTTGTCGGAAACCGGCGCGGCGGTCAGCAGCTCTTCGGGGATTTCGGTTTGCGTCGATGGCCCTTTGGAGGCATTGCCGCGCGACACGGGGCTGTTCGTCTGTTCGGGCAACCCGGCCCGCGCGGCGGCGGCCCCCGCCGTCGTCGCGGCGGTCAGCCGCCATGCGCGGTTCGGCGGCGCGGTCGGCGGGATTTGCACCGGTGCGGTCGCCCTGGCCAAGGCCGGGTTGCTGAACGCGCGCAGCTTTACCCTGCACTGGGAAAACCAGCCCGCCTTCTGCGAGGATTTCCCCACGCTGATGCCGACCTCGGGCATGTATGAGATTTCCGGCCGGACCATGACCTGCGGCGGCGGCGCGGCCTCGACCGACATGATGCTGTCGGTGATCGCGCGCGATCACGGGGCGGAATTCGCGGCCATGGTGTCGGACATGTGCCTGCGCAAGGTGATGGTGGGGGTCGAACCGGAACAGCGCAGCTCGCTTTCGGTGGTGATCCGCTCGCGCAATCCGGGCCTGCTGGCGATCGTCAACCTGATGAACACCCATCTCGAAGACCCGCTGACGCTTGAGGAGCTGGCGCAGGTGGCGGGCTATTCGCGCCGCCATATCGAGCGGCTTTTCACCTCGGTTCTGGGCGAAACCCCCGGCGATTTCTACCGCGGCCTTCGGCTGGATCGCGGCCGCAACCTGATGAGCACGACCAACATGAGCCTGCTCGAGGTCGCAACCGCCTGCGGGTTCAGCTCGGTCGCGCATTTCTCCAAAAGCTTCAAGGCGCGCTTCGGGATCGCGCCCACGAAATACAATCACAGCATCGGCACGCTGCGCAGGCGCGACGGCTGAGGCCGGGCAGGCGGCTTGCCTGTCGTGCGGATTTCTGTCCTACTCCGGCGCGGAGGAGGGGCCATGATGCTGAAATCCGGTCAGAGTTTCGAACAGGTGCGCGCGGCATTTCGATGGGAGGTGCCGGAGTTCTACAATATCGGCGTGGATGTCTGCGACAAATGGGCAAAGGCCGATCCCGGCCGCCTTGCCATCATCGACGTGGACCCGGCCGGGCAGGCGCACGATTACAGCTTTGGCGATCTCAAGGAGATGTCGGACCGCCTGGCCAATGCGCTTGTGCGGCGCGGCGTGCGCGGGATCGGTGCCGCGCCGGGGGACCGGGTGGGCGTGCTTCTGCCCCAGCGGGTCGAGACGGCGGTGACGCATATCGCAGTTTCCAAGCTGGGCGGGATCTCGATTCCGCTGTTCACCCTGTTCGGCCCCGAGGCGCTGCTGCACAGGCTGCGCGATTCCGGCGCGAAAGTGGTGGTGACCGATGCCGCGGGCGTGGAAAAGCTGGCCCCGCTTTTGCCGCAGCTTCCCGATCTGCAAACCCTGCTTTGCGTCGACGGGGCCGTGGCGGGCGCCGAAAGCTATGCGCAGGCCTGCGCGGCCGAACCCGCGCAATTTGCGCCCCTGCGCACGCGGGCCGACGATCCGGCGATCCTGATCTACACCTCGGGCACGACCGGCAACCCCAAGGGCGCGCTGCATGCCCATCGCGTGCTGCCGGGCCATCTGCCGGGGGTCGAGATCAGCCACGATTTCCTGCCGCAGCCGGGTGACAGGCTCTGGACGCCGGCCGACTGGGCCTGGATCGGCGGCCTGCTGGATGTGCTGATGCCGGGCCTGCATCACGGGATCGCCGTGGTCGCCTGCAGGTTCCAGAAGTTCACCGCCCGCGCCGCGGCAGAGCTGATCGTGCGGCACGGGATCCGCAACGTCTTTCTGCCGCCCACCGCGCTGAAGATGATGCGCGCCGATGAGGGGATTGCCGATCTTGGCGTCGATCTGCGCTCGATCGCGAGCGGGGGCGAGACACTGGGCGCCGAGCTGATCGACTGGGGCCGCAAGACCTTTGGCGTGACGATCAACGAATTCTACGGCCAGACCGAATGCAACATGGTGGTGTCGTCCTGTGCCGCGCTGGAACCTGCGGTGCCCGGCGCCATGGGCCGCGCGGTGCCCGGCCATGTCGTCGAGGTGGTCGACGCCGAAACCGGCGCGGTCCTGGCCGATGGCGAGGAAGGGGCGATCGCCGTGCGCGCCCCCGATCCGGTGATGTTCCTTGGCTACTGGAACAACCCCGAGGCGACCGAGGCGAAATTCGTGGGCGGCAGGGCGGATGGCTGGCTGCTGACGGGCGATTGCGGCATGCGCGGGCCCGACGGCCGGCTGCGCTTTGTCGGGCGCGACGACGATGTGATCAGTTCGGCCGGCTATCGCATCGGCCCGGCCGAGATCGAGGATTGCCTGATCGGCCATCCCGCGGTCCGGCTGGCCGGGGTCGTCGGCATGCCCGATCCGGTGCGCGGCGCGGTGGTGGCGGCCTATGTCGTGCTCAATGACGGCCACGCGCCTTCGGAGGCTCTGGCCGGGGAAATCGCGGCCCATGTGAAGACGCGGCTTGCGGCCTATGAATATCCGCGCGTCGTGCGCTTCATCGACGAAATGCCGATGACCACCACGGGCAAGATCGTGCGGCGAAGCTTGCGCGAACTGGCCGAGGCAGAGGCGCGCGGCCGGGGCGGGAACTGAACGGAGGCAGGCATGCAGACAGGAACCGAGATCGAATTCGAGACGCGGGGGCCGGTGGCGCTCATCACCCTCAACCGGCCGGGGCGGCGCAATGCCGTCGATGCGGCCACCACCCGCGCCTTGCGCGCGGCGCTGGAGCGCCTCGAGGCCGATGACGGGCTGGCCGTCGGCATCCTGCGCGGCCATGGCCCGGTTTTCAGCGCGGGCATGGACCTGCGCGCCTTCGTCGATGGCGAGGCCGACGAGATCCTGTTCGGCCCCGGCCGCTTCGGCGGCTTCGTCAGCCATGCGCGCAAGAAGCCACTGATCGCGGCGGTCCATGGTGCGGCTCTTGCGGGCGGGTTCGAGCTGATGCTGGCCTGCGATCTGGTCGTCGCGGCCGAGGGCTGCCGCTTCGGCCTGCCCGAAGCGGGGCTCGGGCTGGTGGCGGGGGCGGGCGGTGCCTTCCGGGTGGCCGCGCGCCTGCCCCGCGCGATCGCCAACGAAATCGTGCTGGGCGGTGCGCTGTTCGATACCGAACGCGCGCTGCAATTCGGCCTGGTCAACAGGGTCGTGCCCGAAGAAGACCTGCTTGAGGCGGCACTGGTCCTGGCCGAACGGCTTGCCGCGAATGCGCCCCTGTCGCTTCAGGCGGGGCGCGCGCTGGTCGAGGCAGGGTCTGCGGGCGGGCGCGAAGATGATCTGTGGCGGCTTAACGACGAATGGCTGCGCCGCTGCATCGCCTCCGAGGATGCGCGCGAGGGGGCGATCGCCTTTGCCGAAAAGCGCCCGCCCGTCTGGCGCGGGAAATAGGCGCGATCGGGCCCGCCCGGCTGTGCGTCAGCCCTCGCCGGACGTTTCGTCCGTGGCCTTCTTGAGCAGCCGGTAGGTGTTGCGTTCCGAAATGCCCAAGGTGCGCGCCAGCATCTGGCGGTTTCCGCCGAACCGGTCGAGCAGAAGTTGCAGGTAGCTGTCGCGGATCTGGTCCAGCGTCGGCGGTTCGGCAAAGCGCAGCACGACGCCGGTTCCGGTGACGGGCGTGGCGGCGGTGCTGCGCCCGGCAAGGCCCACGTCTTCGGGCAGGATCTCGGCGCGGCCGGCCGACATGATCAGGCCGCGCTCCACGGCGTTGCGCAGCTCGCGCATGTTGCCGGGCCAGTCGTAGCTTTGCATCGCCGCGATGGTTTCGCGCGCCAGATGCTTTTCCACGCCGCGCTGAAAGCCGCGTTTCTCCAGAAGGAAAGCCACAAGCTCGGGGATGTCGGCGGCGCGTTCGCGCAACGAGGGCACATGCAGCGTCAGGCCCGACAGGCGGTAGAACAGCTCGGCGCGAAAGCTGCCTTCGCGGACCGCCTCTTCCAGGTTGACCGAACAGGAGGCGATGATGCGCACCGGGCAGCGGATCGTGACGGCCGAACCCGCGGGCCGGTAGCTGCCCTGTTCGATCACACGCAGCACCTGCCCCTGAAGCGCGGAGGGCAGCTTTTCCACCTCGTCGAGGTAGAGCGTGCCGTTCTCGACCGCCGCGATCAGCCCCTCGTGCCGGGGGCCGCCGGCCGAGGGCAGGGTGCCGAACAGATCGGCCGCATCCAGCCCGGCATCGCAATCCACGCTGAGAAAGCGGGCATTGGCGCGCGGGCTCTGAGCGTGGACCGCCTCGGCCACCGCCGCTTTGCCCGAGCCGTTCTCGCCCGAGATCAGCACCGGCGCGTCCGAGGCCGCGATCAACCCCACGATCCGGCGCAGCTCGTTCATCGCGGGGCTGTCGCCGATCAGGACCGAAGGCTCGGTGCTTTGCGCCTTGGCCTGCCAGAAGGCCAGGTCGCGGCGCAGGGCGGCGGTCTCGAAGAACCGCGCAAGCGCGAGTTCGAGCCCCTCGGAGGTGATCGGCTTGACCAGGTATTCCACCGCGCCCGCCTTGACCGCCCTGACCGCCTGATCGATCGAGCCATAGGCCGTCAGGATCATCACCGGGCTGTATTCGCGCAGCTCGGGCAGGAAGGACAGCCCGTCGGTATCGGGCAGCCGCATGTCGAGGATCGTCAGGGTGGGGACGAAATAGCTTAACGCGTCCAGCGCCTCGGCGCGGCTGCGCACGCCCCGCACGTCATGGCCCAGCCCGCCAAGCTGCGTGCACAGCAGGCGGTTGAGCGTCGGATCGTCCTCGATGACGAGGATCGGGCGGCTTTGGGGGTGTTCAACTGGCGTCATGGGGCAAATGTTTCGGGTTGCCGGGGGTGTCTTGCACGGGGTCGGGGGCGTCGGGGTCGGGGAAGGATACGGTAAAGGTAGAGCCGGCCCCGAGGCGGCTGTCCACGACAATGCGCGCCTTTTGCCGTTCGAGGATGGCGCGCACGATCGACAGGCCAAGGCCGCGCCCCGAAGAGCTGTCGGCCCGGCGCGACCAGAACGGCATGAAGATGCGCTCCAGATCGGCCGGGGCGATGCCGACGCCGGTATCCGCGATGGCCAGGTGCACCTCGTGTCCGGCGCGCCAGCCGCGCACGAGAACCTGTCCGCCGCCGGGCATCGCGTGGAAGGCGTTGAGCAGAAGGTTGGTCAGCAGCATCCGCAAGTCGCTGTCCGAGGCGATGACGCGCAGACCGGGTTCCAGCGCGACCCGCACCGCGATCGCGCCTTGCCCGGCCTGATAGTTGAGCAGCGACAGCACCCCGTGCACGACGCGCTCGAACTCGACCAGGGTGCGCCCCTCGCCGGGCGGGGCGGACAGCAGCAGCAGGTTGTCGGTGATCTCGATGCATTTGGCGATCTCGGCGCGGATCGCGTCGAAATGCTCGGCCTCGGGGCCGGCCTCCACCGGCATCGCCCGGCGCTCGATCTCGGACAGAAGAAAGCCGACCGAGGAAAGCGGGTTGTAGATCTCATGTGCAACGCCGGCGGCCAGAAGGCCGATCTCGCTCAGCCGTTCTTCCTGCGAAATCCGCGCCTGCACGTCGAGATCGCGGATCGCCTCAAGCACGCAGGGCAGTTCCGCCCCGTCTTCGCGCAGGGTGATCCGGGCCGAAGACACCTCGACCACATGGGCCTTGCCGTCCGGGGCCGCGGTAAAGTGGCGGTCGCGGAAGGTGACTGCCCGGCCGCCCTTTTCGATCAGCTCGACGACCGGGCAGGTCACCAGCGTATGCGGGCAGGGCGTGTCGCGGCCGTGGCTGACCGCATGGCAGGGGGCGCCCAGAACCTGCTCGGGGCTTTGGCCGACCTGTTCGCAAAAGGCGCGGTTGGCATGGCGGATGCGGAAATCGGGTCCGATCACGCGCAGCCCGTCGGGAACCGCGTCGATCAGCGCCTGAAGATCCGCCTCGGAGCGCGAGATCGTGTCGAGGTGGTGCGATATCTCTTGCGACATCTGGTTGAAGGCGCGGCCAAGCCCGGCCATCTCGTCGCGGCCCCTGACGGCGATCCGGGTGCGCATCTCGCCGCGTCCCAGGGCGTCATTGGCCCGGGTCAGTTGCGCAAGCGGCCGCAGCACCATGCGCCGCAACGCCACCCACATCGCGCTTGAGGCAAGGGTGATGGCCAGCAGTCCCAGAACCGCCAGCCCGAACGCCCCGCCAAGCGCTTCGCCGCGGATCCTGTCGGCGCGGTAATCGACCACCAGAAGCCCGTTGACGGGATGGGTTTCCTTTTCGTCATGGCAGGCGCGGCATTCGTCGCGGTTGAGAACCGGATTGACCGAGCGCAGCACCGTCTCGGTTCCTCCATGCCCGGTTTCGGCCAGATAGCGGGTTCGGGGGGTTCGCTCTGTCAGCGCGCGGGCCGTGTCCGCATTGTCCAGCACGGTGCCCACACGGTCCGGATCGGTCGAGAAGCGCACCTCGAACTCGGGGTTGAGGATCATCACCCTTGCGATATCGTCCTGCCCGCCCACCCCCTCGAGGATCGCTATCAGGCCGGGGATGTCGCGCTTGAGCATCGCGTTTTCCAGCGTGCCCTGCATCAGTTCGTTGATCTGGCTGGCGGCGCGGGCATGGACCGAGATCAGCTGATGGCGGTAGATCGCGCTGACCAGAACCAGAAACAGCGCCGAGACCAGCACCAAGGGAATGCCCAGCGCCAGGACAAGCTTGCGCTGGATACGGGTCTCTGCCCAGTTGGCAAGCCGTGTAACGATCATTCCAGCACCAGAACCGGCTGGCGATGACGGGCAGAGCGGTGGCAGGCAGGGCATAGGCCCTTTGCCGCAAATCGGGCGGAAGGGTGGTGCATCTGCGCGCGGCAACTGCGGCAGGTATACGGAAAAAGGGTCACTCTCGAAACTGTCCCGGCAGGCCGCTGCACATCCACGGCGTCTTCGTCGCAAATCTCCTCACATAGCCCACAACCGGTGCAGGCCGGGGCGTCGATATCGTAGCGCATTGTGCTATTGCTGTCTTTGACAAGGATCAGGGCGCCCTCGGGGCAGATCCGTGCGCAGGCATCGCAGCCCGTACAGTGTGCGGGCGCGATCCGGGGAGCGGCGGCGAAAAGCGCCGCCTGCCCGGGGGCGGGGGGCAGGTCTTGCAGGCGGCGCAACGCTCCGGCAGGGCCGAGGCCTGCGGCGGTGTCCGCGGTGCTGTGGCGGGGAAGGCCCAGGGCCGCGCGGCGGGCGGTGTCGTCGGCGTGGTCCTGCGGAAGGGCAAGCCTGCGGATCAGCGCCGGCGGGGCGACGCGGGCATGCAGAGGGGGGCGCCCGCGCGTGGCCAGCAGTGCGTCCAGAAGATCAATCCGTTCGGCAAGCCCGTCCCGACCGGCGGGCGTGGCCTCGGGGCAGGTGCCGCAATCGCCGGTGGCAAGCGCCAGCACCCGCACCCCGTCCAGCCAGAGCCGCGCCAGATCGCCCAGCCCGAGCGCCTGCGCGCAAGGGGCAGCGTGCGCGGGCGCGTGGGCTGCACGGGCGCAGGCGATCAGCGCGACCTGCCCGGCCCTGGCCCGGATGGGGGAGGGGAGGGCCGGGGCCAACGACAGCGCGCCCGGCGGGCAGGCGGCAGTGCATTGGCCGCAGCCGGTGCAGCGCGCGGGATCAAGCGCGAGCCCCGCCCCGGCGGTGTCCAGCGCGTCATGCGGACAGGCCAGGACACAGGCCATACAATCCGACATCGGCATATGCGCCGTCACGCACCGGCCTGCGGCAAGTTCGACCGGCCCGCGCGTCTGCGCCGTGCCGCTCACCAGCTTTCACTCAGCCCCGGCACATAGGGGCGTTCGGCGGGGACAATACCGCAGGTCTTTTCCGCCACGGCCCGCGTCACCGGGCGCGGGTTCGGCGCTTCGCCGGTGATCTGCTCCAGTTGCGCGCGCAGCGCCTCCAGAAGCTCGGCGGTCAGCATACCGGTTGCGGCGTAAAGCTGCGTCTCCGCGCGCTGCGCCACGCGGCGGCCCATCTGCGGCACCCAGGGCAGCACGCAGCGGTCTAGAAACCGCGCAGCGTCGCGGATGGCGACCGCGCTGCCCTCGGCCAGAAGGAAGGCCACGAACTGCAATTCGTGCACGATGTGATCGTCGGCGCGCTTGCGCCAGTCGGGCACGGCGATGCCGTAATGGGTATACCAGTCGCGCACCTCGAACATCGGCTCCTGCCGCTCCAGCCCCTCATCGGTCAGCCAGACCGAGGCCTCGGGCGCGATGCGAAAGCCGTTGGTCAGGTAGATCTCGGCATAATCGACGGCCAGACGGTCGAGCACATGCGGATCGGCCGCCTCGGGCAGCGCATCAAGCGCCGATTGCAGCAGCCCGGCCGCCTGCTTTCCGATGCGCGAGCCCAGAAGGGCCGCGAAAAGCATGCCGGCCTGGATGCCCTTCAGCCCGGTGATCAGCGCGGCATCGGCCTCGCGGTCATGCAGGCGGATCAGGATCGCAAGGGCCTCTTGCGCGGCATCCAGGGCCGCGCGGGCCGCAGCATCGGGTTCGGGCAGGGCGGGCGCGCGTTCATTCATCGACGCGGCCCTTCGAATGCGGCACGAAACGGATCGAGGGGTTCGTCAGTTCGGGGCTGGCCATCGACCTGACCTGGCGGACGATCTCGTCATTGGGCCCGCGCGCCTTGGTCTCGAGGCTGCCCGCATCCATCTGGTCGATCGGCCCGATATCCAGCACCCGCATCATGCAGGCCGAGACGCAGTAGGGATCGCGCCCGGCCTCCAGTTCGTCGATGCACATGTTGCACTTCTGCACGATGTTCAGCTCGACATTGAATTGCGGCGCGCCGAAGGGGCAGGCGGCTTCGCATTTGCGGCAGCCGATACACAGCGTGCTGTCGATGTCGACCACGCCGTTATCGGCGCGCTTGAAGATCGCGCCGGTCGGGCAGGCCGGCAGGCAGGCCGGTTCCGCGCAATGGTTGCACGACATGTTGATCTTGAAGGCAAAGACCTCGGGATAGGTGCCGCCCTCGATATACTGCACGCGGCGGAAGCGCGGCCCCGCGGTAAGGCCGTTCTTGTCCTTGCAGGCGATCTCGCAGGCGCGGCAGCCGATGCAATCCACGTTGTTGTGGATGAAGCCAAGCTGAAGGTCGGGCACCACGGGGGTATAGCCCTCGCGCTTGCGCCGGGCGGCATTGGCCTTGATCTGTTCCTTGTTGATATTGCCCATGGCCTGCCCTCCTTACTCGTCGCGCCGGAAAATGAAGGACCGGGCCGTCGCCAGCTGGTCCCAGCCGGGCCGGTGGGCCAGCTCGGTCTTGCGGATATCGCACAGCACCGTGTTGTAGGCGAAGGCGCCCGAGGGGCTGGGATCGTCCTTGGTCAGGAAATCGGGGTTGCCCGAACGGTCCACGCCGTCGCTGTCCAGATCCATCCAGGCCCCTTCGTGCAGGACCGCGACGCCGGGCATGCAGCGCTCGGTCACATAGACCGGCACCACCACGCGGCCGCGGTCGTTGAACAGTTCGACCGTGTCGCCGGTTTCGACGCCAAGCCTGCGCGCGTCGGCGGCGTTCAGCGTCACCTCCTGGGTGAAGGTTTCGCGCAGCCAGGGGATGTTGTTGAATATCGAATGCGTGCGCCAGCGGGGATGCGGGCTGATCAGGTGGAAGGGGAACTGTTCGGTCAGCGCGCTGTTGAGGCTTTCCCACGGCTCGATCCATTTCGGGATCGCGGGGATCTCGTAGCCGTATTGCGTGCGCGTCCAGTCGTCGATCTGCGCAAGCTGGCCCGAGAGGATCTCGATCTTGCCCGAGGCGGTCTGGAACGGCAGCCCCTGTTCGATCTGCGCGCGGAAGGCCACATGGGGCTGCGGCAGGATGAACTTGTAGACGCCGCGGCGCTTGAACTCTTCCCAGCTTATCTCGACATGCTGGTGGTCCTGCACACGGTGCCACCAGTCGACCAGATAGGCCTCGTCCACCGCGTCGGGATTTTCGAAATACGAGGCATCGGCCTTGGGATTGTATCCCGGCCCGAACCCCAGCCGCCAGGCAAGCGCGGTATAGATCTGGAAGTCGGTCTTGCTTTCGCCCAGGGGCTCGATCACCTTCGGGCGGTGGATGTAGTAATGCCCCTTGTACCAGGGCAGGGCCACGTCGTGGCGCTCGAAATGGGTGGCGACGGGCAGCAGGTAATCGGCCCAGATGCCGGTGGGCGTGATGGTGCTGTCGGAACAGACGAACAGGCTTTCGCTCTCGCCCTCGGCATCGAGCTTGCGGATCGCCTCGATCTCCTTGTTGATGTTGGTGAGCTGGTTGAACCAGTCCGAGCCCTGCCAGAAGATGCCGCGGATATTCGGCACCACCCCGTCCCACTGGTCCGAGCGGGGCCAGAGGCCGATCTCCTCGCGCCTCACATCGGGATAGTTGAGCACCGCATGCGCCCAACGGTCCGACTTGATCGAGGCGAACCAGACATTGGCGAACTGGTCGTAGGGATAGGCCACCGCCTCGGCATGCCAGCCCTTGCCCACGCCCTCGGCGCAGCCGCCCAGGATGCCGATATTGCCGGTCATCGCCTGAAGGGCGGCGGCCATGCGGTTGTATTGCTCGCCATAGGCGTTGCGGCCGGGCGCCCAGCTTGCCTTCAGCGCGGCGGGCTTGGTGGTGGCATACATCTCGGCCAGCTTGCGGATGTCATCGGCGGGAGCGCCGCAGATCGCGGCGGCCCAGTCGGGGGTCTTGGGCACCCCGTCATTGGTCCCCTCGATATATTCGCGGAAGCTTTCATGCCCGCGCTGATAGGCCCAGTCGGGCGTGGTGCCGGGGTCCATGCCCTGCACGAAGCGGTCGATGAAGCCCTGGTCGTGCCAACCGTTGGCCCAGATGTGATGGGCCATGCCCGCCATCATGGCGGCATCGGTGTTGGGTTTGATCGGGATCCACCAGGCATCGTAGGCGGCGGCCGAGTCGGTATATTGCGGATCGACCAGCACGAACTTGCAGCCGCGCTGCTTGGCCATGCGCAGGTAATAGAAAGTATTGCCGCCGTGGAAGGTGTAGGCCGGGTTCCAGCCCCACATGATCATCAGTTTGGAATGGGCATAGGCATCGTCTTCGTTGCCGTCCTCGATCGTGCCGAAGGTCATGCGGCTGGAGAATGTCGTGGCCTGATACGAGGGCACCGACCAGCTTGAGGTGCGGCAGCCGAACATGCCCAGAAAGCGGCCCAGAAGCCCCTCGATCTGGTCGGACTTGTGCAAGACGCCATAGGAGGCGCCGGCATAGCTTTGATCGAGCAGGGCCTGGGGGCCGTATTTGTCGCGCAGATAGACCATCCGCTCGGCGATCTCGGTCAGGGCCTGATCCCAGCCGATGCGCTTGAACTTGCCCTCGCCGCGCCGGCCGACGCGCTTCATCGGATACAGCAGCCGCTCGGGGCTGTAGAGACGCGAGCGGTAGCTGCGTCCGCGCAGGCAGGCCCGTAGCTGCGGCTTTTCCTCGGTATCGGTGCCATAGGCATCGCCCTGATAGCTGCCGTTATCGGTGGACAGGCGCACGATCACGTCGCCCTTCTTGTGCGCGACCAGCATGTGCCGCGAGCCGCAGTTATGCGCGCAAGAGGTGACGACCGTCTCGAGATCGTCGTCGCGGGGATAGGGCTCGTAGGCGAAGGCCCCGGCCCGGCGCGCGGTGGCGGGCAGCACCAGCGTCGTGGCCGCCACGGCGGCCGAGCTGCGCAGGAACTCGCGCCGCGTGGGGGTAAAGAGCCGCGCCCAGGCCGAGGGGTTGAAGCTGTTCATGGCGCTCTCCTGTTACTGGCCGGCTGCGGTAGGCAGGCGATAGGCTTCGTCGGATTGGGTGGGGCGGCCGGCGACCCATTCGGGCGGCTCGGGGTCCATGCCGGGCCAGGCGTGGCGCGGATAGGGATAGGCCGTGCGATACCATTGCCGCCCGCCGTGGCAGCCGTGGCAGGTGTCCGAGGAGACCTCTTTCGCAAGCGCCTCGATATTGGCGGCCCTGAGATAGGTGACGTTGTGGCGGTTGGTGCGGAACAGCTCGGCATGGCAGCTCAGGCAGCCGTTCGTCATGTCGGGGTCTTCGGGATCCTCCAGGTCCAGCCGCGCCTCGTGCCAGGGACCCGGCAGGCCCATGATCCCGACCGGATCGGGCATCGCGCCATGGCAGCGCAGGCAGGTGGTTTCGGGGTTCACCATCTTGCGGTTGGTAAATTCGGGCTGCGGCCCGGCCGAAAAGGCCGCGCGCAAGGGCATCATGTCGGGGCTTTCCTCGCGCGGGTCATTGCCGCGGTGGCAGAAGTTGCATTTCAGATCCATCACCTCTTGCGCGAAGTCGCTTTGCAGGTGGCGGAAGTGAAAGCTTTCCTGATCGCCCATGTAGGTATCGAGCGTCTGATACCAGGCCAGGCTGTCGGCGGCCTTCACGCCCGCGGGGCTTTCGTCGCGGGGCTTCGCGGTCATGATCTCCTGGTGGCAGACAAGGCATTCCGCGTTCGAGGCGCTGTCGATCGCGGGCGGGAAATGCAGCGGGTGATGGCGCGCGCGCTCATAGTCGAGGCCGGGCAGTTCCCCGGTCAGCGCGGCGACCTTCGCGGCAATCGCGGCCAGCTCTTCGGCGGTCGGGTCGGGCGGGTTCGCATAGGCGATCTGGGCGATCGGGTCTTCCTCGGGTTCGGTGGGGGCTTCGGCGTTGTCCGCAACCTGCGTTGCCCCGCCGAAGGGCAGGGCGTCGGGGGCTACCGGCGTGTCGGATTGCGCGCCGAGCCAGGCGATCAGGTTGTGCCGGTCGGCGGATTTGGGCAGGCCCGCAAAGGCCATGCTGGTGCCGGGCACGATATCCTTGGGTTTGCTCAGGTAGATGTCCAGACGCTCGGCGCTCCAGCTTTCGCCGGATTGGGCGGCCATCGCCTCGGAATAGGCAAAGCCCGCATGCGCGGCCACGGGGCGGTTCAGGATCCCCCAGAGATTGGGGCCGGTGCGGTTCGCGCCGTCCTTTCCGGCAGTGTGGCATGCCGCGCATTTCTTGAAGACCTTCTCGCCTGCGGCAAGGTCGATCCCGGCCGCAGAGGGTGCCGGGGGTTCGGCCGCGGCGACCGTTCCCGGGGCGGGTTCCCCTGTTTCTTCTGCGCCCTGGTCTTGCGCGTCTTGCCCGGCCGGTTGCGCCAGTTCCGCCTTTGGTCCATCGCCGGTCGAGACCCGGTAGATCAGGTTCGCGGCCGCGTTGAGCGAAAGAAGGACCGTTCCGGCGAAGCCGATACCGGCAAGAAGTCCGAGAAGGTGTTCTAGCTTTTTCATGGCGAGATTCCAGACAGGGGGGTGCCAGAGGCGGCAAGCCGCCTCTGGCTGTTTTTGACGGGCGATCCGGGGCTTACTGCGCCCAGCTGGTGCAGACCCAGCCATCGCCCATACCGGACATCCCCGACATGCCGCCCATGCCGGATATACCGCCCATGCCGGACATCCCCGACATACCGCCCATGCCGGACATGCCACCCATGCCAGACATTCCCGACATGCCGCCCATTCCGGACATACCGCCCATACCGGACATGCCGCCCATCCCCGACATGCCGCCCATGCCGGACATACCGCCCATGCCGGACATCCCCGACATGCCGCCCATGCCGGACATGCCACCCATACCGGACATTCCCGACATGCCGCTCATGCCTTGCATGGCGGGGGCGTAGGTCCATTGCACGCAGGTGCCGCTGCCCGACATCCCCGACATGCCGCCCATACCCGACATGCCGGACATGCCGGACATTCCCGACATACCGCCCATGCCCGACATGCCATCCATGCCCGACATCCCGGACATGCTGTCGGCATGGCCGGCCGTGGCCAGAGCAGCGGCGCTCACGGCGACGGCAACGGCTCCCTTGATCGCTTTCATCATGTCTCTCGACTCCTTGTTGATGTTGCGTGGCCGGGGCTCCGGCCCACGCCTGTTTCCCGGGTCTCTCCGGATCTCTGCTGCGAGGGGGTGCGCCGAGGCACGGCCCCGCCTATTGCGGGCTGTGCCAGCCGCGAATGTCGTAAGGCCCGGTCATGCCGGGATGGATGAACGGGGTGAACCAGGCCCCCTGATCGTCCAGCCAGGACAGGCTGGGCGGATAGGGCTGCGCGACGCCGTGCAGCGCCTGCGCGCGCCATTCCGGCGCGGGCGTGAAAACCGTGATCTGCGGCGCCTCTGCGGGGCGGGCCGAGGGGGCCGTCCCGGCAATGAAGCTCGTCTTTTCCGCCGCGGCGCTCGTTACGCAAAGTGCCATCGCAATTACTGCGGCGGTCCCTTTCAAAGCGAATTCACGGATCACGTTCGGCCCCCTCTTTGATCGGCTCCGATGTGGAGGCGGAGCAAGCAAACAATAGCATCCGATGTGCGACGATGTTAAAAAATTATTTAATAACAGTATGTTGCTGGGTATTTTGGCAGGATTTCAACCTGCCAAATTGGCACGCCGCGATGCGGCAAGCGGAAAAATCCTTTCCGTCGACATGTCGCCGGCTGCCAAATTGGCAGTCGGTGAGTCAGGAAACCGGCATGCGACAAACCGCCGCATATCCTTTGCGGATGCGGGAAATCGCGTCCTGCGCGGACCAGAGGGCCGCGCGGGAGGGGGGAATCGCTGCCCCGAAGCTTCAGTGGAAGTCGCGCGATTTCGGGATGATCCGAACATTGCGGGGATGGCGATGCGCGGGGGGCTGTGCCGAACGGGCAAGGTGGTCGGCGCGGGCGGTCTGGACGGGCAACGGATCATCGGCCAGCCGCCACAGCGCATCGCTGCGATCGCAAAGCGCGCGCACCACCACATGGATCACATCGCCGTCACGCTGGACATAGCCCCGCACATCCATCAGCCGTGCGGTCATGATCGTCTTGCGAAACCGTGCCATCACCTTGGGCCAGACCACCAGATTGGCGATGCCGGTTTCGTCCTCGAGTGTGATGAAGCACACGCCCTTGGCGCTGCCGGGACGCTGGCGGATCAGCACAATCCCGGCCAGCCGCACATGCGCGTGGTTGCGCAGGCTGACCAGATCACGGGCCGGGCGGTAGCCCTGCCGTGTCATGCTGGCACGCAGGAAGGATATCGGATGTGCCTTCAGCGACAGGCGGAGCGTCTGGTAATCGGCCACCACCTGCTCGCAGACCGGCATGGCGGGCAGGAGGGCCGGCGGTTCGTCGCCCTCGTCCTGCGTTTTGCGGAACAGCGGCAGGTCGGACGTGTCCCTGAGCGCATGCGCCTGCCACAGCGCGGCGCGCCGATCGAGCGATAGCGAACGGCAGGCATCTGCCGCGGCAAGCCGGTGAAGAGAACCCGCATCCACCCCGGCCCGTGTCCGGATATCCTGAAGGTCGCGGTAGGGCCGATCCCGCGCGGCGATGATGGCATGGGCACGCGCGGCCTGCATCCCGTCGACCTGACGCAGCCCCAACCGCAGCGCCCATCCGGTGCCTGCCGGTTCAAGCGTATTGTCCCATTCGCTGAAGTTCACATCGGGCGCGCGCACCTCGACCCCATGTTCGCGCGCATCGCGCACGATCTGGGCGGGCGCATAGAACCCCATCGGCTGGGAATTCAGAAGCGCCGCGGCGAAGGCCGCCGGATAATGGCATTTTAGCCAGCTTGAGACATAGACCAGAAGCGCAAAGCTGGCGGCGTGGCTTTCGGGAAACCCGTATTCCCCGAAACCCTTGATCTGGTTGAAGCAGCGTGCCGCGAATTCGGGGTCGTAGCCGCGCTCGACCATGCGCCCGACCATCTTCTCCTCCAGCTTGTGGATCGTGCCGCGCGAGCGGAAGGTGGCCATCGCCTTGCGCAACTCGTTGGCTTCGGCGGGACTGAAGCGGGCGGCCTCGATCGCGATCTTCATGGCCTGTTCCTGAAAGATCGGAACGCCCTTGGTGCGGCCAAGGATGTTGCGCAACTCGTCCGGATCATGCGGGGGCGCAGGGGCGGGATAATCCTCGGGTTCCTGCCCGTTGCGGCGGCGCAGATAGGGGTGGACCATGTCGCCCTGGATCGGGCCGGGCCGGACGATGGCGACCTCGATCACCAGATCGTAGAACACGCGCGGCTTCAGGCGCGGCAGCATGTTCATCTGTGCGCGGCTTTCCACCTGAAAGACCCCCACGCTATCGCCCCGGCAAAGCATGTCGTAGACCGCCTCATCCCCCTGCGGGATCGAGGCCAGATCGTGCTTGATCCCGTGATGCACGCGCAAGAGTGCAAGGCATTTTCGGATGCAGGTCAGCATACCAAGCGCCAGCACATCGACCTTGAGGATGCGCAGCTCGTCTATGTCGTCCTTGTCCCATTCGATGAAGCTGCGCTCGGGCATGGCGCCGTTGCCGATCGGCACGCTTTCGCTCAGATGCCCTTCGGTCAGAATGAAGCCGCCGACATGCTGGGACAGGTGCCGCGGCATGCCGATCATCTGTTCGGCCAACACGATCGCGCGTTTCAGCACCGGATCGGACAGGTCCAGCCCGGCCTCGTTCACATTGGCCTGCCCCATCTCGCGGCCATGGCTTCCCCAGACGGTCCTGGCCAGGGCCGAGGTCACGTCCTCGGACAGGCCCATGGCCTTTCCGACCTCGCGGATGGCCGAGCGGGGGCGGTAATGGATCACGGTGGCACACAGGCCCGCGCGATGGCGGCCGTATTTGCGATAGATGTGCTGGATCACCTCTTCGCGCCGTTCGTGCTCGAAATCCACGTCGATATCGGGCGGTTCATCGCGTTCTTCGCTGATGAACCGTTCGAACAAAAGCTCGTGTTGCGCGGGGTCGACCGAGGTGATCCCCAGCACATAGCACACCGCCGAATTGGCGGCCGAGCCGCGCCCCTGACACAGGATGCCCGCGCCGCGTGCGAACTGGACGATTTCGTGGATGGTCAGGAAATATTGCGGGATCTTCTTCTGCGCGATCATCGCAAGCTCTTTGACAAGCGTGGCGCGCACCTTTTCGGGCAGGCCTTCGGGATAGCGCGTGGCCGCGCCGGCCCATGTCAACTTTTCCAGCTGGCTTTGCGGGGTTTCGCCCGGCGGGATGGTCTCGTTCGGGTAGTGATAGGCCAGTTCGCGCAGGTCAAAGCGACACATGTCGGCCACCGCGCGGGTGGCGGTGATCGCATGGGGCCAGTCCGCGAACAGGCGGCACATCTCTTCGGGCGATTTCAGGTGCCGTTCGGCATTGGCATGCAGCAGGAACCCGGCCTTGGCGATGGTTGTCTTTTGGCGGATGCAGGTCATCACATCCTGCAAGGGGCGACGTTCGGGGGCATGGTAATGCACGTCGTTCGTGGCGAGGATGCCGATCCCGTGGGTGCGCGCCAGCCGGTCCAGCCGGTTGATCCGCGCCCGGTCGTCCCCCCGATAGAGATAACTTGCCGCGATATGGCGCAGCGTGGGCAGGCGGCGCAGCAGGCCGGGCAGGCGGTGGGGCAGATCATCGCCGGGCAGCACGATCAGCTCCACCCCCTCGGCATGGGCGGCCAGATCCTCCAGCGAGATGTCGCAGCGCCCCTTGGCTTGCCATGTGCCCTGCGCGTCATGCATCTTACCCTTGGTCAGCAGTGCGCAAAGCCGGCCATAGGCCGCCCGGTCGCGCGGATAGGCCAGGAACTCCTCGCCGCTTTGCAATTGCAGGCGGCAGCCGATCACCGGGCGCAACCCGGCCTTCAGGGCTTCGCAATGTAGCCGCACGACGCCCGCCATCGTGTTCAGGTCGGCAATGCCGAGCGTGTCATACCCGTGGGCGTGGGCCTCGGATGCCAGATCCACGGCATCCGAGGCCCCCCGCAGAAAGGAAAAGCAACTGCTGACGCCCAGCTCTACGAAAGGCGCGCGCGGATTGGGGGGCAGCGTTTCGGTCAGGCTGCGGCGGGGGCGGTGGTTGTACATCTCGGGCATCAGAAGAACATCCCGTGCAGGAACCAGCGCGGAGGGCCGCCGCGCCCGTCGGCAGGCAACCCCTCTCGGTAAAGCCACAGCCGCCGACCGTCATGATCCTCGACCATGAAGTAATCGCGCAGGCGGGTGCCGGGGCGGTCCTGCCACCATTCCGGTGCGATCCGTTCGGGGCCCTGATAGCGCGCCACCCGGTGGGTCTGTCTGCGCCAGACGAATTGCGCCGGCGGCCCTTCGGGAACCGCGTATAGCACGCGGATTTCCTCGGGATGATCCAGCAGCCGTGCGGGGCGGTTCGGTAGGGGCGGGCTATCCTGGGGGGGGGCCAGCAGCGGGGCCGTGACCTCTGCCCGTTCGGGGATGTGGCTTTGCCGGGCTGCAGGGCGCGAAAGTGCGCGTGCGCCGAAACGGGCGGTCAGCCGGTCGATCAGGCGCGGCAGTTCCAGCGCGGCATCCTTCCGTCCACCCAGCATGGGCTGCGTCCGGTCCAGTAGCTCTGCCCCCGGCGCCTCGAGCGTGATCAGGTCGAAGCCAAAGCCGGGGTCGATCCGTTCCAGCCGGTCGCGGAAAAGGCTGTGCAAATGTGCGGGGTCACGGCTTGGTGCGGCGGTCGAGACCTCGATCCGGCGCCGTTCTCCGTCTGTGCGGTAGACGCAAAGTGACAGGCGCCTTGCGCCCTGTCCGGCGGCTTCAAGCCGGGCGCAGAGGTCGTGGCACAGGGCGGGCAGGTGGTGCGCGGGGTCCATGATCGGCTCGGCCAGCCGGGCAATGGCGCGAAACGAGGGGGGCGCATCGGGCGGGGCCAGCGGTTCGCCCATGCGTCCCGTCGCCTGATCGAGACGCAGCAGCGGATTTGCGTCCAGCTTCGCGCGCGAGAACCGTCGCGCCAGCGACAGGCGCGGCATCGCGGCCAGGTCGCCCACGCATTTCAGGCCCAACCGGTGCAGCAGCAACGCGGTGTCCCCGTGCAGGCGCAGCGCGGCGACGGGCAGGGGGGCCAGGTCGGCCGTGTCATGGCAGATGGCGCGCACCGGACCAAACCGCGCGAGCGCCCATGCTGCGCCCCAAGTGGGCGCGAGGGCAAGCTGCGCCGAAAATCCAAGGCGGGACAGGCGGGTTTCCATATCCACCAGCATCGCGGCCTCGCCCCCCCACAGATGGTCGGCGCCGGTCGTGTCCAGAACCAGCCCGTTCGTGCCGTCGACCGCGCTCCAGGGGCACCAGCGCCGCATCCACAGGTTCAGCCGCGCAAGCAGCCGGGAATCGCCCTCTGGGTCGGCGTGTTCGACCCGCAATCCGGGGCAAAGCGCCTGCATGTCCGTCACGCGCGCGCCTTCGCGCACGCCCGCCAGCCGGGCGGCCCTGTTCGTGGCATGGATGACGGGGCCGTGCGGGCCTTCGGTACGCAGCGCCACGGGCACCTCTTGGGGGGGCGGATCACCCGCCTGCGTGGCCTGCTTTTGCCAAAGCTCCATCGGCAAATGGGGCAGAAAGATCGACACGATCCGTCGCCGGGTCATAACACATTACCCATGTTCCGGGACGCCTGTCGCGGGCGCGGAACAGTTCCGCCCGCCAGCGTGGTGCGCCCGGTGCGGCCGGATCGTCGGGATGGGGCGCCGATGGCAGGGAGACCACGCGCCAGCGTTCGCGCGCCGCGCTGAGATCGGGGCTGGCGCCGCGCCGGATCAGCCAGCAGGGCAGGCCGGATGCCTCGGCGCGCAGCGCCAGGCGCTTGCTGGCGGTGAAGCTCAGTGCCGGGGGATCGCCCCAGATTTCGGCCACCACGGCCGAAAGCGCGGTGCAGTGCAGCCCGTCTTCGGCCGCGCTGAGTACATCGGCCGCGCGCGCCACATCCACCCGCAGGATGGGGCCCGGCAGACCGAGGCCGGGCAGATAGGGCCGCCCTGCCTCCTGCCGCGACACGCGGTCCTGCACCCATAAAAGCGGCGCGGGACCGCGTGGAAGTTGTGCCAGAACAAAGCCCGAGGCGGCCCCGTCGCCGGGCGTGAGCGCAAAGACCTCTGAAAGCATCGCGCGCCCGGGCATTACCGCGTAACGGCCAGCCCTGGCGGGCAGGGCGACGTTTCGAAGGCGGTATATCCGGGGCATGGGGCACAGAATCTCCGACTCGCATGTTCATGAAATGTTCTCATTGTTACCGCACCGTTCCCTGTCCCGCAAGGTCGCACCTTCATGGTACGGGCATGCGGGGCAGGGGTGTCGATGTCAGGGGGCGATGCCGAATGCCGCGTGATGCGCGATCTCGCCCTGTGGCGGGCGGCCGTGAAAGACAAGGGCCTGCACGGCCTCATCGGGCACGCCCGAAAGGGTCAGGCCGGGCAGGGCGCGGAACCCGAAGCGGCCGTAATAGGCCGGGTCGCCCACCAGAACCACGCCGCGAAACGCCCCGCGCAACTGCCCGAGTGCTGCCCGCATCAGCGCCGAGCCGACCCCCTGGCGTTGCCTGTCGGGCAGAACCGCAAGCGGGCCGATCAGTGCCCAGCCCGCCTCTCCGCCCACCTCGGCCGATGAGGCGGCGACATGGCCGAGGATCCGCCCTTCCCCCTGCGCCACCAGCGACAGCGTCAGCGCATCGGCGGCGCGCAACGCCGCAACGATGCGCGCCTCGTTCCCGCCGGAATGGGGTGCGGTGCGGAATGCCGTGTCGACGACATCGGCGATCGCGCCATGGTCGGCCGCGGTTTCAGGTCGGATCGTCAGCATTTCGTTCCCCCTTGATTGTCAAGCTGTGCCCGGACCGAGCGCCGCCCGCGATAGGAAATCGTGTAAGGCGCGCCGTTGCGGGATTCGATCAGCCGTTTTCGGCGAAGGCTTTGAAATGTCCTCAGGTCGCAATCGTCAA
Source organism: Rhodobacter maritimus (assembly GCF_058747975.1). NCBI lineage: Bacteria > Pseudomonadati > Pseudomonadota > Alphaproteobacteria > Rhodobacterales > Rhodobacter > Rhodobacter maritimus. Next base: position 979,781 of record NZ_CM179095.1, read on the forward strand.
GGATCATCCCTTCGCGCGTCACGCAGGTGACATCGACGATTTTGCGGCCTGCGCCGCGTTCATGCAGGATGCGGCCCCCCAGGGCCAGAACGTGCAGCGCACGTTGTTCGCTTCGGGAAATATTCATGGAAGTCTCGTGTGATTGTATGAAAAACAAGGCCAGCCGCCGTGCGGCCCGCCGTTTCCGGATCACCTGGCTCTCTGATCTTCAGAGAACCCGATCACACAAGCTCTGACATCCAGTCTCCATCATTGCGCAACAAGGGCGCGGGGACATCATATGCCGGTGCGTCCGAGAATCAATGCCCGGCGCCGGATCCCCGTTCTCAAGCGGGGATTGCGTCCGTTCCGCCACGTTTCGTCGGGCCGCCGTCACCGATCCACGGGGCTGGATGTGGGTCTCGAAGGCGCAAAGTGCTGATTTTCAACGGTAGTTGCACCGTATCTGTAGAGGGAAAATGATGCTTGACGTATCTTATACATAACATGTTACATGTTTTGCGGGAGGAGATGGCATGTATGATGCAGCACCGGATTGCGGGGCGATCGGATGACGATGTCGGCAAAACGATTCCGGCAGCGGCTGTCTGATCCGCGTATTCTTGCGGCGCCTGGCGCGATTGACGCGCTTGGAGCACGGCTGGTCGCGCAGGCAGGGTTCGAGGCGGTCTACATGACCGGGCTTGGCGCGACGGCAAGCCGGATCGGCATGCCCGATCTTGGCCTCATGACCCAGACCGAAATGGCCGAGCATGCCCGCGCGATGTGCCGTGTGGCCGGGGTTCCGGTGATTGCCGATGCCGATACCGGCTATGGCGGGCCACTTAACATTCGCCGTGCCGTGGCCGATTACATCCAGGCCGGGGTTGCTGCCCTGCATCTCGAAGACCAGGTCTCGCCCAAACGCTGCGGCCAGCTGGCCGGCGTGAGGGTGGTGCCCGTCTCCGAGGCCGAGGCCCGGCTTAAGGCCGCGTTGGCCGCGCGCGAAGAGTTTGGCGACATCGTCGTGATCGCGCGCACCGATGCACTGCCCGGGCAGGGGCTTGACGCCGCGCTCGAACGGGCGAAGCGCTATGCAGGCCTGGGCGTCGATCTGGTTTTTGTCGACGGGGTGAAAACCCGAGCCGAGGTAGAAGGCATCGCGCGCGGCCTTGCCGGGCGCAAGGTCATCAGCATTGTCGATGGCACCGATGCGGCACAACTGTCTCTGCAAGGCCTTGAGGAGATGGGGTTTTCTATTTGCCTCATGGCGGTGCACGGGCTTTTTGCATCGCTTGGCGCGCAAGCCGCAAGCCTTGCCGAACTGGCCCGCAGTGGCCGCCTGCCGCAAACGGGTTATGACTATGCCCGCTTCTGCGACCTGATCGGTCTTGGCCCCCATCAGGACTTTGCCCACCGCTTCGAGGTGGATGAGGAAGTCGGGGGGGCTTGATGATGCAGGATGCGGTCGTTCTGATTACTGGCGGAGCAAAGGGGATCGGCCTGGCGATTGCCGAGCGCGTGATCGCGCGGGGGGCGCGGGCAATCCTTTGGGATGTCGACCCTGCGGCCCTGGACCATGCGGCGGGGCATCTTGGCGCGCGCGCGCTTGTCCAGCAGGTCGATATTTCCGACCCCGAGGCGGTTTCGCGTGCCGAACTCGCCCTGACTGTCGCTCCCACGCATCTGGTGAACAATGCCGGCATCATCGGACGGAAGATGGATCTTGCCGCACTGGATGTGGCCGAGGTCGACCGGGTGCTCGGCATCAATCTGCGCGGCACGCTTCTGGCGACGGCGGCGTTTCTGCGGGCCCGCAGCGCACATCCGGCTGCCGGCATCGTCAATATGGCCTCGATCGCAGGGATGAACGGCGGCGCGCCCGGCCACGCGATCTACGGGGCGACCAAGGGCGCGCTTCTGGCGCTAACGGCGGCCATGGCGCGCGATCTGGCGCCTGGTCTGCGTGTCAATGCCCTGGCGCCGGGCATCATAGATACCGAGATCCAGACTCAGCTTTTTGCCAGCCGCACCGCGCTCGAGGCGACAACCGCGGGCATTCCTGCCGCACGGCTTGGCACTGTGCAAGAGGTGGCCGAGGCGGCCGAATGGCTGCTGTTCGGCGCGGCCTACGTCTCGGGCGAGGTGATCCGCGTTGCAGGAGGCCGCAAATGAAACAGATCGAGATCCTGTTCTTTCGCCTTGTCGACATTGCGCTGGTGGGGCTCTTGGCGGCGATGACCGTGATGGTCTTCGTCAATGTCGTGCTGCGCTACGGCTTCGGTTCAGGCATCGATATCTCGGAAGAGATGTCGCGCTTTTGCTTCGTCTGGCTAATCTTCCTGGGGGCGATGACGGCCAGCAGGCGCAACCTGCACATGGGGTTTGACCTGCTTGTCACCACCGCCTCGCCGGGGATGCGGCGGGTGCTTCTGACCATCGCGAATGCGCTGGTGCTTGGGGTTTGCCTGCTGATCCTGGTCGGCACGATCCAGCAATGGCATGTCAACGCCACCAACACCGCGCCTGTTACCAAGCTTCCGATGATCTGGGTCTTTGGCGTGGCGCTTCCCATGAGCTTCGTGATCGGGCTGATCGCGGCAGCGCGGATGCTGGGCTATGCGACCGGACGGCTGGTCGATCCGCCGCGCCCCCTGGGAGAGTTGCACCAATGAGCCTGATTATCTTCATCGCAACCCTCGGGGCGACGCTTGCGACGGGTGTGCCGGTCGCCTTCGCGCTGGTGATCTGCGCGGTCACGATGGGGCTTGAGCTGGATCTGTTCGATCCGCAGATCATCACGCAGCGGCTTGTCGTGGGGGCCAACAACTTCTCGCTGCTGGCAATTCCCTTCTTCCTGCTGGCGGGCGAGTTGATGAATGCAGGCGGCATGTCCAAGCGCATCATCGCCTTTGCCATGGCCTTCGTGGGCCATCTGCGAGGTGGGCTTGGCGTGGTGGCGATCTTTGCCGCGATTATCCTGGCCTCGCTGTCGGGCTCGGCCGCGGCCGATACGGCGGCGCTGATCTCGATTCTGGTGCCGATGATGCGCGCCGCAGGTCATGACGAGGCGCGCTCGGTCGGCCTGATGGCTTCGGGGGGTATCATCGCCCCGATCATTCCGCCGTCCATCGCCTATATCATCTTCGGTGTGGCCACCAACCTGTCGATCAGCCAGCTGTTCATGGCAGGGATCGTGCCCGGCGCGATGATGGGGATCTCGGCGCTTGCGGTGTGGATTTTCGTCGCCCGGCGCGAGAATGTGAAACCGCTGCCGCGCCAGCCCTGGTCCGCGCGCCTCAGGGCCACGCGAGAGGCGGTTTGGGCGCTTGGCCTGCCTGCGATCATTCTTGGCGGTATTCGCTTTGGTATCGTGACCCCGACCGAAGCGGCGGTCATCGCGGCAGTCTATGCGCTGTTCGTCGGCCTCGTGATCCACCGCGAGCTGAAGATCGCCGAATTGTTCATGGTGTTCCGCAATGCCGCGCTGACCACTTCGGTGGTGATGATGCTTGCGGCGGCGGCCCTGGCGACATCGTGGTTCATCGCCATTGCGGATCTGTCGGGGATCGTTCTCGATCTGGTCGCGCCGCTGGTCGATCACCCCCGGATTCTGCTGCTGGCGATCATGGCGCTGATCCTTGTCATCGGGACCATGCTCGACATGGGGCCGACGATCCTGATCCTGGCGCCGGTACTTTTGCCGGTGGTGGAGGAAGCCGGGATCGACCCGATCTACTTTGGGGTGATCTTCGTGATCAACACGGCCATCGGCCTTGTGACGCCGCCCGTCGGCATCGTGCTTTCAGTTTCCGCCGGAGTTTCGGGTGTGCCGATGCACAAGGTTGCGCATGGCTCGCTGCCGTTTCTTGCCGCGCAGGTCGGTGTGCTTCTGCTTCTGGTCATGTTTCCGCAACTCGTGCTCACCCCGCTTGGGTGGCTGCGATAACTGCCGCTTCCCGCGGCCTTTCACACGACATATCCATGGGAGGAAAGTCGATGAACACCAAGATCACCAAAGGGCTTCTGGCCGTAGCCCTGACCTGTTCGGTTGCGTTCCCGGCCTCGGCCGAGATTGGCAGCCATACGTTCAAGGTCTCTAACGGCGCGTCCGAGGATCATCCGGTTTCGGCCGGGATCGATGGCATGTCGGCCTGCCTTGAGGCGGGCTCCGAGGGCAAGATGAAGCTCAAGGGTTTCTATAACGGCCAGCTTGGCGACGATGCCGAGGCGACGCAGTCCGTGCGCTCGGGCTCGATCGAGATGGTGGTGACGGGCGCGGCGGCGATCGGCGGGATCGAGCCTGCGATGTCAGCCTTCGAGTTGCCTTTCATGTTCGCCTCGGACGAAGAGGTCGATGCGATCATGACCGGCCCATATTACGACCATGTCGCCGCCAAGATGCCGGCGCATGACCTGATCTTGCTGTCGATCTGGGAAAACGGCTTCCGCAATGCCACCAACTCCAAGCATCCGATTGACGAGGTCGGGGGGTTCAGCGGGCTGAACTTCCGCGTGATGCAAAACCCGATCTTCCTGGATACCTTCCGCCGGCTTGGCGCAAACCCGGTGCCGATGGCCTTTGGCGAGGTCTTCACCGCGCTGGAAACGGGCGCCGTGGACGGGCAGGAAAACCCGCTGCCCCTCATCCTCGCGACCAAGTTCTTCGAGGTTCAGAAATATCTGACGCTGACCCGTCATGCCTATTCTCCGACACCGGTACTGATGTTCCGGCAAGTCTGGGAAGGGCTGAATGCCGACGAGCAGGCGCTGGTGCAGCAATGCGCCGACGAAGGGCGCGATGCGCAGATCGCCCGATCGCGTGCGGCCACGGGCGAGGCGCTCGAGGAACTCAAGGCGCATGGCATGGAAGTGTCCGAGCTGTCGGCCGAGGAAATGACGAAGCTGCGCGAACTGGTCGCCCCGGTCTATGAAGCCAGCCTCGAAAGTGTCGGCAAGGAGAACTTCGACCTGCTGATGGCAGAGCTTGCCAAGCTGCGCGGGCAGTAAACCCGATCACATGTCCGGCGCCGCCTTCCGATGCGGCGCCGGACCATTCTTTGATGGATCTCCGGATGACCCAGATGCCCCCTCTGTCTTCTTCGCGCGGCGACGCCTGCCTGGCCGCATTGCGTGCCACGTTCGACGCGCGCGCGCTGCTGTGCGGCGATGCGATCCCGGCGCGCAACCTTCAGGACACCAGCTACCTGGCGCCGGTGCGTCCGCTTGCGGTGGTGCGCCCCGACAGCGCCGAGGGTGTGGCCGAAGCCATGCGTATCTGCGCCGCGCACGGTGTGGTCGTGGTGCCGCAGGGCGGGCTGACCGGTCTGGCCGGCGGCGGGCATCCGATCGCCGGTGCGGTCATGCTCTCGCTCGAACGTTTTGCCGGCGTGGAAGAGATCGACCCGGCTTCGGCCACGATCACGGTGCGAGCCGGCACGCCGCTTGAGGTGATCCAGAAGGCGGCGGACGAGGCCGGGTTTTTCATCGCGCTCGATCTGGGCGCGCGCGGTTCGTGCCAGATCGGGGGGAATCTGTCGACCAATGCCGGCGGCAACCGCGTTATCCGCTATGGCATGGCCCGCGAGATGGTGCTCGGGCTGCAATATGTGCTGGCAGATGGCACGCTGGTCACCAGTCTCAACAAGATGCTCAAGAACAACGCGGGCTATGATCTCAAGCAGCTGATGCTGGGATCCGAAGGCACGCTTGGCATCATCACGCGCGCGGTGCTGCGGCTGCATCCGAAGCCCGGCTCGACCCATGCGGCGCTGTGCGGGGTGGAAAGCTATGACGATGTCATGGCGCTGCTTGCGGCGGCCCGGCGCGGCCTTGGCCCGATGCTGTCGGCCTTCGAGGTGATGTGGCCCGATTACTGGCACGAGGCCACGGTCACCGTGAAGGGCGTTCGCCGCCCGGTCGAGGGGGCGCATGCGTTCTATGTGCTGGTGGAGATGCAGGGGTTGGGCGGCGAGGTGGACGCGCACCGCTTCATGGGCTGGATCGAGGGGCTGTTCGAGCAGGGCGTGATTGCCGATGCCGCGATTTCGCAAAGCGTGGCCGATGTGGCCGCATTTTGGCGCACCCGTGATGCGGCCGCGGAATTCGGCACCGTACTTGGGCCGCATTGCGCCTTCGACATCGGCTTGCCGGTCACCGCCATGGACGCCTTTGCCCGGGCTTGCCGTGCACGGCTTGCGGCGGAGATCCCGCAGGCGCTGTCGGTTTATTACGGGCATATCGGCGACGGCAACCTGCATATCGTGGCGTTGTCGCGCGGTGCTGCACAACAGCCGATGGCTGCGATTGCGGGCATCGTCTACAGCACCGTGCGCGAATTCGGCGGCACCGTTTCAGCCGAGCATGGAATTGGACTGCTCAAGAAGCCTTATCTGGGCTATACCCGATCTTCCGAGGAGCTTGCCCTGATGCGCCGCCTCAAGGCTGCGCTGGATCCCGCGGGGGTGCTCAATCCGGGCAAGGTTTTTGACATGACAACAGGTGACGTATGAGAAACCGTCTTAAATCCCGCATGCAGGCAGGAGGGATGATTCCCGCCTGCTGGATCGAACTGATCAACCCGGACGTGGCCGAGATTCTGGTCCGCCACGGCTGGGACGTGATGGTGATCGACGGCGAGCATGGCCGCGGAGAGCTGGAAGACTGGGTCGCCTGTGCCCGCGCCATCGAGGCCGCCGGGGGCGAAGTCGTACTGCGCCTGCCCGATGGGTCGGATACGCTGATCAAGCGCGCACTCGACCGGGGGTTCCGGTCCTTCATCGTGCCGATGGTCAATACCCGCACGCAGGCCGAACATATCGTCTCGGCCTTCCGCTATCCGCCGCGCGGCCATCGCGGCTATGCCGCGCCGATCGTGCGCGGCTCGGACTGGGGGGCGCGGCCGGAATATGCGCGCGATCAGGCGCATGACGAACTGGTGCTGATGTTGCAATGCGAGCATGTCGAGGCAGTCCGCAACCTCGAAGAGATCGTCACGGTGCCGGGCATCGACGCGATCTTCATCGGCCCGAACGATCTTGCCGCATCGGCCGGTCATCTGGAGCGGATGGAGCATCCCGAAGTGCAGGCGCTTCTGGCGCGGATCGAAGAGATCGCCGCACGTCACGACATGCCGCTGGCGACCGTGCGCGGGGCGGGGCGCGACTGGGCCGATCTGGAGCGTCTGGGCTATCGGCTGGTTGCCGGGATCAACGAGGTTTCGCTGCTGATCGAAGGTGCGCGCCGCGCGCATGACGAGTTGACGGGCCAAAGCCCCAAGGTCGCGCTGCGGAGCTACTGAGCGGGCCCTTGTAAAGTGCGTCGCGCGAGTTTTGCATAATTGACGTCGGCCCCGCTGCGCGTCGTGTCATGAATAACAAGGGAGAGCTGCGAAAGCCGAGGCTTCGCCACGAGACCACCATGCCGCTCAAACGTATCGAACCCCAGCCGTCTCTGGCCCAGATCGTCGCCTCGCAGGTCCGCGAGGCGATCATCACCGGCGCGTTGCATATGGGCGAGAACATCTCGGAGGACCGTCTGGTGGCGCAGTTCGGCGTTTCGCGCACGCCCATCCGGGATGCGATGGCGGCGCTGTCGAAAGAAGGGCTGGTCGTGGTGCTGCCCAAGCGCGGCAGCTTCGTGTTCCAGACCTCGCCCGAGGATATCGCGCAGATCTGCGACTATCGCCAGATGCTTGAGGCCCAGGCCGTGCGCGCCGCGCTGTGCCATGCACGCACAGCTTATCTCGACGACATGTCCGGGGTTCTGACGAAAATGGACGAAGCCCTCGGGCGCGGTGACGATTGCGGCTATAGCCTGCTGGATGACCGCTTTCATGCGCTTGCCTTCGAACATTGCGGAAATAGCTACCTGCGCGACGCCTTCAGCCTGATTTCGGGGCGTATTTCGGCATTGCGGGCCAACGTCACCGCGCCCTATGCCGAACGGCGCGCGGAATCTCTGCGCGAGCATCACGCGTTGCACGGGATGCTTGTCGACGGGCGTCTTGAGCAGTTCGATGCGGCGCTTGCGGTCCATGTCCAGCGCACGGGCGAGGTCTATCTCCAGGCGCTCAGGGACGGGCATCTGCGGCAGGCGGATGTCATGGCCGCGGCCGGAGGGACGGCCGCACCGCGGGGCTACTGACTCAGGCCCTCGCCCGGTCTTCGGCGGCCTTCGCATCGAAACCGAAACGGGCGTGAAAACGGGCCAGTTCGCGCGCGTCCGGCGGCTGGCCGGAATAGGTTTTCACATAGGCGGGGATGCGCGCCATGCGCGTGGCAAGGCTTTCGCGGGTTTGCAGCGCGATATAGCCGATCTGCACAAGATAGACGGTGCGGGCGCGCACATCGGCCTCGTCCGGGTCAAAGCCGAAACGCCGGAACATGGCGCGGATCGCATCCAGCCGCGCCTCGTCGGCGGCGGTGACACGGGCCATGACGGCATCGGACCGATGCGCCCATCCGCGCACCGCGAAATCGAAGCGCGGCTCGAAGCGGGTTTCGTCCAGAAACACCCCGATCACGTTCAGGACGGCCTCGGCGATCGTGTCGGCATAGGCCTCGCAGGCGGCGATCAGCGCGCGGGTATTGGTGGCCTCCCAATCCTCGAGAAGCGCATCGAGAATGGCCGCCCGATCCTTGAAGAACCAATAGAAACTGGTGCGCGACAGGTTCAGCCGGCTGGCCAGGGGCTGGATCTTCACCGCGTCGATCCCGCTTTCCAGAAGCGCCGCGCGCGCCGCCGCCAGCCACCCCTCGCGCGAGCCGCGCCAGCCCGAGGGCCTTGCCGCCTCATCATCGGTTTTCTGCTTGTCCATGGGGGCACTCTAGGGCCGCGGCGCGGTGGGCTCAAGGAAAATGGTCATCACTGAACAAAAACTTGACGTATGTGAACATTTTTGCAAATCTCCGCTGGAACCGCACGGAGAGCCCCATGTCCGCCGATCCGCTTTTCCAGCCCTATGCGCTGAAGCACCTGACGCTGAAGAACCGGCTGATGATCACCAGCCACGAACCCGCCTATCCCGAAGACGGCATGCCGAAGGAACGCTACCGCGCCTATCATGCCGAGCGTGCGCGGGCGGGGGTTGCGCTGACGATGACGGCGGGGTCGGCCTCGGTCTCGCGCGATAGTCCGCCGGTCTTCAACAACATCCTGGCCTGGAAGGACGAGGTGGTGGGCTGGATGCGGCAACTGACCGACGAATGCCACGATCACGGCTGCGCCGTGATGATCCAGTTGACCCATCTGGGCCGCCGCACCCGCTGGGACAAGGCCGACTGGTTGCCCGTCGTCTCGGCCAGCCACGCGCGCGAGGTCGCGCATCGCGCCTTCCCCAAGAAGGCCGAGGACTGGGACATCGCGCGCATCATCCGCGACTATGCCGACGCGGCCGAGCGGATGAAGGAAGCCGGTCTCGACGGGATCGAGCTTCAGGCCTATGGCCACCTGATGGATCAGTTCTGGTCGCCGCTGACCAACGATCTTGACGGACCTTATGGCGGCCCGCTGGACAACCGGCTGCGCTTTACCTTCGATGTGCTGCGCGCGATCCGCGAACGGGTCGGGCCGGATTTCATCGTGGGCGTGCGCTATACCGGGGACGAGGATCTGCCCGGCGGGCTGACGCGCGCGGACGGGCTTGAAATCTCGCGCCGGCTGAAGGCCTGCGGGATGGTCGATTTCCTCAATGTGGTGAAGGGGCATATCGACACCGATGCGGGGCTGACCGATGTGATCCCGGTGCAGGGCATGCGCAGCGCGCCGCATCTGGACTTTGCCGCCGAGATCCGCGCGGCGACCGCCTTTCCCACCTTTCACGCCGCCAAGATCCAGGACGTGGCCACCGCGCGCCACGCCATCGCCAGCGGCAAGCTGGACATGGTGGGCATGACCCGCGCGCATATGGCCGATCCGCATATCGTCGCCAAGATCCTGCGCGGCCAAGAGGACCGCATCCGCCCCTGCGTCGGCGCGAATTACTGTCTCGACCGGATCTATCAGGGCGGCATGGCGCTGTGCCTGCACAACCCCTCGACCGGGCGTGAACTGGAACAGCCGCATGAGGTTGCCCCGGCGGGCCGTGCCGCCCGCGTCGTGATCGTGGGCGCCGGTCCCGCGGGCCTTGAGGCGGCGCGCGTGGCCGCCCTGCGCGGGCATGAGGTCATCGTCCACGAGGCCGCGAACGATCCCGGCGGGCAGGTCCGCCTGACCGCGCAGACGCCGCGCCGGGCCGAGATGATCCAGCTGATCCAGTGGCGCTTCGAGGAATGCCGGCGGATGGGCGTGACCTTCCGTTTCAACAGCTTTGCCGATGCCGAAACCGTCCAGGCCGAGGCGCCCGATGTGGTGATCGTGGCCACCGGCGGGCTGCCGCATACCGAAGTGCTGGCCGAGGGCAACGATCTGGTCGCATCGGCCTGGGACATCCTGGCAGGCGATGTGGCGCCGGGGGCCAATGTGCTGATCTATGACGATGCGGGCGATTACGCCGCCCTTCAGGCCGCCGAGAAGATCGCGGCGACCGGCGCGCGGCTTGAAATCGTGGCGCGGGACCGCATCTTCGCGCCCGAGGTCATGGCGATGTCGCTGACCCCGGCGATGCGCGCGCTGCAAAAGCATGATGTGACCTTCACCGTGACATGGCGCCTTGATGCGGTGCGGCGCGAGGGGAACGGGCTGATCGCCACCCTTGGCAGCGACTATGGCGGCGTCGCTCAGGAAAGGCGGGTCGATCAGGTGGTGATCAATCACGGCACGCGGCCGCTGGATGACCTGTATTTCGATCTGCGTGCGGCCTCGGTCAACCTGGGCGAGGTGGATTACGACGCCCTGATCGCCGGGCATCCGCAGACGGTTTGCCGCAATCCTGCGGGCCGGTATCGGCTGTTCCGGATCGGGGATGCCGTCGCCGCCCGCAACACCCACGCGGCGATCTATGATGCCCTGCGGCTGGTGCGTGGTCTTTAGCGCCCGAAGCCTGTCACAAAGGTTAACAGAATGCTGGTCAAGCCGATTCGGGCATGCTAGATATTGCGTGGAACGGGCCAAAAAGGTTCGAAATATACAAGAAGCGGCGGGACAGGCGGCATGAGAACGGGCTATCAAGGCACGTTTGTCATATCTTGGGGGCAGACCGATCTTGACGGTGTCTTGGCGCCGCCGATCGAGGCATTGACGATTGGTGCCTCCTGGCGCTGGACGGGCGAAGCGGTGCGTGTCGACGGACCGCAAGACGTTCTGATCCTGACCGGGGCCGAGGGCGAGGCCGAGATGCGCCGCCGCGCGGCCAGAACCGTGCGCCGGCTTCTGGGGGCCGCGATGGAGGGTCGCGCCTTTTCAGACCTCGAGGATGATCCCGGTCTTCCCGAACAGGGCTTTACCGTGACCGACGGCCATCAGGCCTGGGTGGTGGGGGTGGTGGAAACGCCCGATCTTGCCGCGCGGCTTCTGGTCTTTACCGGTCAGGTGCCGCCGGTGAACGCCGATCTGTGGGTCGTTGACCGGATGGTCGAGCTGCGCCCCGCCCCGGCGGGGCCCGAAGGGGCCGGCGTCATCTGCTTCACCCCCGGCACGCTGATCGACACGCCCGAGGGGCGCCGCCCGGTCGAGGCGCTGCGGCCCGGCGACCGGGTGCAGACCCGTGACGACGGCGCGCAGGACATCCTGTGGGTCGGATCGCGGCGCATGACCGGCGCGCGGCTTTACGCGCTGCCGCATCTGCGGCCCGTTCGCATCCGCTCGGGCGCGCTTGGCCTTGGCCGCCCCGAGGGCGACCTGCTGGTGTCGCCGCAGCACCGCATGCTGATCCGGGGCCCCGCCGCCCGCGCATTGTTTAACGAGCCCGAGGTTCTGGTTCAGGCCATGGACCTGGTGAACGGCGCCTCGGTCCGCATCGAGCAGGGCCTGCCCGAGGTGACCTATATCCACCTTCTGTTCGCGCGCCATCAGGTGCTTTGCGCCAACGGGCTCGATTCGGAGAGCTTTCACCCGGCCGGTACCGCGCTTGGGATGGTGGCCGAGGATCAGCGCGCGGGCCTTTTGTCGATCTTCCCCGATCTGGCGCGCGACCCGCTGTCCTACGGCGCATTCGCCCGGCGCGCGCTGCAACCGGCCGAAGCCGCGATCCTGCGCCACGATCTGGTGGCATGACCGGCCGCCGAGGCTGTTGACACCCCCGTCCGTGCCTGTATAAGCCCGCCATCCCGGGCCGCAGCCGCGTCCCGGGGCTTTCATTGGTGTTGGTGGACCCCGCAAGGGGAAGCCTGTCGCCCAAAACCCTCGCGGATGGGGGTGCGGGAAAGGACAACGCCCTTCTGAAGACTGAAGAAGGAGATCAGCCGTGACCAAACGCACGTCTGCCAAGTACAAGATCGACCGCCGCATGGGCGAAAACATCTGGGGCCGCGCCAAGTCGCCGGTCAACAAGCGCGAATACGGCCCCGGCCAGCACGGTCAGCGCCGCAAGAACAAGCTGTCGGACTTCGGCACCCAGCTGCGCGCCAAGCAGAAACTCAAGGGCTATTACGGCGACCTGACCGAAAAGCAGTTCCGCCGCATCTATGGCGAAGCCGAGCGTGTGAAGGGCGACACCGGCGAGAACCTCGTGGGTCTGCTGGAGCGCCGCCTGGACGCGGTTGTCTACCGCGCCAAGTTCGTGCCGACCATCTTCGCCGCGCGCCAATTCGTGAACCATGGCCATGTCACCGTGAACGGCAAGCGCGTCAACATCGCGTCCTACCGTGTCAAGGAAGGCGACGTGATCGCCGTGCGCGACCGCTCCAAGCAGCTTGCCATCGTGCTCGAGGCCGTGCAGCTGGCCGAGCGTGACGTGCCCGATTACCTGGAAGTCGACCATTCGAAAATGACCGTGACCTTCGTGCGCACCCCGGCACTGTCGGACGTGCCCTATCCGGTCGTGATGGAACCGAACCTGGTCGTCGAATTCTACGCGAAGAACTGATCCCTTACAGTTCACCGAAATTCGAGAAGGGTCGGGTTTTCCCGGCCCTTTTGCTTTGCGCCTTTCCGGCTGCGGTTTGGAATATGCCGCTGGAAATGTGACCGCCCGCCCGCTAGAAAGCCCTCACATCCTGGAGACCGCCATGAACGATCACATCCGCCCGCAGCCCGGCATCATGGAAATCGCGCTTTACGAAGGCGGGGCCGCCCATGTCTCGGGGCTGTCGGATGCGGTCAAGCTGTCGTCCAACGAAAACCCGTTCGGCCCTTCAGACAAGGCGAAAGAGGCGTTCCAGCGCGCCGCGCACAAGCTGCACCGCTATCCCAATACCGACCATGCCGCGCTGCGCCAGGCGATCGCAGAGGTGCACGGGCTGGACCCGGACCGCATCATCTGCGGCGTCGGCTCGGACGAGATCATCCATTTCATGTGCCAGGCCTATGCCGGCCCGCGCGACGAGGTCGTGTTCACCGAGCACGGCTTCCTGATGTATCGCATCTCGGCCCATGCGGCGGGCGCGAGCCCCGTTCAGGTCCGCGAGCGCGAGCGGACGACCGATGTCGACGCGATCCTTGCCGCCTGCACCAAGCGCACGCGGCTGGTCTTCGTGGCCAACCCCAACAATCCCACCGGCACGATGATCGGCCTGGCCGAGCTGGAGCGGCTGGCGCGTGGCCTGCCGAAACAGGCGATCCTGGTGCTTGACGGGGCCTATGCCGAATATGTCGAGGGCTATGATGGCGGCGCCGAACTTGCCACGCACCTGCCCAATGTCTTCATGACGCGGACCTTCTCCAAGATCTACGGGCTGGGCGGGTTGCGGATCGGCTGGGGCTATGGTCCGCGCCAGATCATCGACGTGCTCAACCGTATCCGCGGGCCTTTCAACCTGTCGAACGCGCAGCTTGACGCCGCCGAGGCCGCGGTGCGCGATCAGGACTGGGTCACCCGCTGCCGCGATGACAATACGCGGCTGCGCGCGTGGCTGGCCGAGGCCCTGGCGGAGAAGGGCGTGCCGTCCGACACGTCGACGGCAAACTTCATCCTTGCGCGCTTCGCCTCGGAAGCCGAGGCCGGGGCCTGCGACGAATTTCTCAAATCCGAGGGGCTGATCGTGCGCCGGGTTGCGGGCTATGGGCTGCCCAACTGCCTGCGCATCACGGTGGGCGACGAGGCGTCGTGCCGCCGCGTTGCCTATGCGATCGGTCAGTTCAAGGCCGCAGGCGCGCAATCATGAGCGCGCCGGTCTACAACCGGGTGGCGCTGGTCGGGCTTGGGCTGATCGCCTCGTCCATGGCCCATGCCATCCGCTGGAAAGGGCTGGCGGCCGAAATCGTGGGCCATGCCAAATCGCCCGAAAGCCGCGCCACGGCGCTGGAAATCGGGCTGTGCGACCGTGTCTGCGACACGGCGGCCGAGGCCGTGAAGGGTGCCGATCTTGTGGTGCTTGCGGTTCCGGTGGGCGCGATGGGCGACATCGCGGCCGAGATCGCGCCGCATCTGGCCGCGGGGGCGACGGTGACCGATGTCGGCTCGGTCAAGCAGGCGGTGATCGAGGCGGTTGCCCCGCATATCCCCGAAGGCGTGCATTTCATCCCCGGCCACCCGCTTGCGGGGACCGAGCATTCGGGCCCGCGCTCGGGCTTTGCCACGCTCTTCGTGAACCGCTGGTGGCTTCTGACCCCGCCCGAGGGCTGTGACGATGCGGCGCTGTCGCGCCTGATCGCGCTGTGTCAGGGCATGGGCGCCAATGTCGAGACGATGGAGGCCGGGCATCACGATCTGGTTCTGGCCGTTACCTCGCACACGCCGCACCTGATCGCCTATACGATGGTCGGCGTTGCCGATCACCTGCGCCGCGTGACGCAATCCGAAGTCATCAAGTATTCCGCAGCGGGCTTTCGGGATTTTACCCGGATCGCAGCCTCGGACCCGACGATGTGGCGCGACGTGTTCCTGACCAACCGCGAGGCGACGCTGGATATCCTGGGCCGCTTCACCGAAGAGCTGTTCGTGCTGCAACGCGCGATCCGCATGGGCGACGGGCCCTTGCTGCACGACTATTTCACGCGCACCCGCGCGATCCGCCGCGGCATCATCGAGGCGGGCCAGGACACGGCCGCCCCGGATTTCGGCCGTGGTGCCCCGGTCCCCGCCGAGGGGGAAACCCCGTGATCGCCGCCGCCCTGCGCGGGGCCGCGCTTGCGGCCATGCTGGGCTCGGGGGCGATGGCGTTCGCGCCGGCGGATTCGCCCCGTCCCGTCCCGCGCCCGCACGGCGCGGTGGCCGCGGATGCAGTGCAGGAAACGGCGCCGGCCGCCACGATCCCGGTATTGCGCCCGCTTGCCAAGCCGCGCGGCGGGGCCGTCAGGCTTGCCGCCGCCGCGGTGGCGGCCAAGCCCGGCAAGCCGGGGCGCAAGGGCGCGGTATGCGGCGTGCCGGGCATTGTCGGGGTGCCGGTCGCGGCCATTCCGGGCAAGGCGAAGGGCTGCGGATTGCAGGACGGCGTCAAGGTCACCTCGGTCGCGGGCGTGCCGCTTTCGCAACCGGCCACGATCGATTGCACCACGGCGCGCGCGCTGCATGACTGGGTCGAGAAGGGGATCCGCCCCGCTATCGGCAAGACCGGCGGCGGGCTGGCGGGCCTTGAGATCGCGGCCAGCTACAACTGCCGGCCGCGCAACAACCAGAAGGGCGCCAAGATCTCGGAGCATGGCCGGGGCCGCGCGGTCGACCTGTCGGGCGTGCGGCTGGCCAATGGCGAGGTGATCTCGGTCCTCAAGGGCTGGAGCGCGCGCCCCAAGATCGTGAAGGCGATCCACCGTTCGGCCTGCGGCACCTTCGGTACGGTCCTGGGCCCCAATTCAGACCGCTTCCACAAGGACCACATCCACGTCGACACCGCGCGCTATCGCAGCGGCTCCTATTGCAGATAGGGCGCGGGCCCCAGGGGAAGGGGGCCAAGCGACGTCATTCCGTTGTGAAAGCTCAGCGGCAGTTCGACTGCCCCGTCATCGGTCTGCGCGGCCATCTGCCCGGCGATCGCCCCGAACATGATCATCCGCTCGGGCGGCACGAGGCCCGCCTGCAAGGCCAGTTGCAGCATCTTCTGCCAGTCATGGGTGCGCAGCATGATCCGGCCCTCGGGCTGGCCGGTGGCGGTGATCTCGACCTGGCCATGGGCCAGAACCGACAGGCCGGCCCAGTCCAGCCGCGCCTCGGCCAGATCGAAGGCGGTCATGCGGGGCAGGGCGGCCCATTGCACATGACGGTCAAGCGGGGCCGAAAGGCGCATGCGCCCGTCCAGATGCAGCCGCGCGATCCGCCCCGACAGTCCGGTCTCCCGGCCAAGGGCGGCAAGGACGGCGGGCGGCAGGTCGAGGTCAAGAACCTCCAGGCCGATCTCATACGCGTTCGGGGTCTCGACGGCGCGGATCGCGGCGCGCAGCTCGCGCGCGGCAAGGGTCTGGGCGGGATCGCCGCCATCCGCGGGCGCAAGGCGCGGGGCGGTGACGATGGCGGTGGCGCGGTCCAGGGGCAGATCGCCGCCGATGCGCAGCGCTGCCGAGGCGCGCATGTCCTCGTTCAGCAGCCGGAACTCCCCCGCGCCGATGCGCAGGCTCTGCTCGGCCGGGGCATAAAGGATCACCTCGTTCGGCCGGTAGGACAGCGCGAAGACCTGCGCGAAAGGGGCGGACCAGGCGATCGCGCCATCGCCCGATTGCAGGCGCGGGGCCTCGAATGTCAGATCGAAGCGCGAGGGGAAACCCGCAAGCGATACCCCCGCCGCATCGGCCCGCCCATCGGCGCGCGCCAGCTCCAGCGCCGCTTCGGCGCCGCGCTCCACCGCCCGCGCGCCCACGAACCAGTAGCCGCTGTAAAGCGCCATCAGGGCAATCACCAACCAGATCAGACGCCGCATGGCTTCCCTTTCCATCCATCCGGATTGCGTGTTTATCTTGACCCGGACAGGAGGGCCAGTGCCATGGCGGACACATTATGGGTATTCGGCTACGGCTCGCTGATCTGGCATCCGGGGTTCGAGCCGGCCGAACGCGTGCTTGCGCGGGCCGAGGGCTGGCACCGTTCGTTCTGCATGCTGTCGGTGCATTACCGCGGAACGTCCGAGCGGCCGGGCCTTGTGCTTGCGCTGGATGCGGCCGAGGCGGCGGCCTGCGCGGGGGTGGCCTTCGCCGTGCGCCACGGCGAAGAGGCGCGGGTGCTGGAAGATCTGCGCGCGCGCGAGCTGATCTCGTCGGCCTATCTGGAACAGACCCTGCCCTTGCAGCTTGCTGACGGGCGGCGGGTGACGGCGGTGACCTATGTGATCAACACCGCACATGCGCAATATTGCGGCGGGCTCGATCTTGAACGGCAGGCGCGGATGATCGCCGCGGCCCATGGCGGGCGCGGCCCGAATGCCGAATACCTGTTCAACACGGCCGAGCATCTGCACGCGCTCGGCATCGCCGATCCCGATATCGACTGGCTGGCCGAAAGGGTGCGGGCCTTGCGCGCTTAGCTCTTGGCACGGGCTTCCGCCCCGCCTATCCTCGCAGCCAAACAGGCATGTGAAGGGGCAGTCATGCGTGCGCCGGTCCGGCAAGCAGAGCCGCAATTTTCCCAGCCCGTCCGTCAGGTTACGCTGATGATGGTGGTCTTGGGGCTGGTCGGCATGGGGGGCTGGTTCGCCTATGCCCGCATCTATCCGATCTTTCTGGCAAATCCCTATCTGAACGGGCTGATCCTTGCGGTCTTCGTTCTGGGGGTGCTGTCGTGTTTTTGGCAGGTGGTGCAACTGGTCAAGTCGGTCAGCTGGATCGAAAGCTTCGCCGCTGACCGGCCGGGCCGGCCGCAGATCGCCGCGCCCTCGCTGCTGGCGCCGCTGGCGGCGCTTCTGGGCAGCCGGGGCGCGCGCCACCAGATCGCCAACTCGTCCGCGCGCTCGATCCTCGAATCCGTCGCAACCCGGATCGACGAGGGGCGCGACATCACGCGCTATGTCTCCAACCTGCTGATTTTCCTTGGTCTTCTGGGAACGTTCTACGGGCTTGCGACGACCGTCCCGGCGGTGGTCGAAACGATCCGCGCGCTTGCCCCGCAGGAGGGCGACAGCGGCATCGCGGTGTTCGACAAGCTGATGACGGGGCTGGAGGCGCAGCTTGGCGGCATGGGCACGGCGTTTTCCTCATCGCTGCTGGGGCTTGCGGGCTCGCTGGTGGTGGGGCTGTTGGAGCTGTTCGCAAGCCACGGCCAGAACCGCTTCTACCGTGAGCTGGAGGAATGGATTTCTTCGATCACGCGGCTGTCCTTTGCCGCCGGCGATGCCGAGGGCGAGGCGAACATGGCCGTGGCCGTCCTGGACCACATGTCCGAGCAGATGGAGGGGCTGCGCGACATGTTCGCCCATTCCGATGCCGGCAACCGCGAGCTTGGCGAACGGGTCGGCCATCTGATGACGGGGGTCGAACGCCTGACCCACCGCCTTGAGGCCGATACCGGCCTTGGCGAGCAGATGACGCGGCTGGCCGACGGGCAGGAGCGCCTGATCGCCGCCTTCGGCGTGCTGGCCGAGCGGCTTGATACAAGTTCCGAGACCGAGGCAGAGATGCGCATGCGCCTGCGGTCGATCGACGTGCAGCTTCTGCGCCTTCTGGAAGAGGTCTCGGCCGGGCGGCAGGAAAGCATGGCCGAGCTGCGCCATGACTTTGCCGGGCTGACCCGCGCGATCCTGTCGCGGCGCAACGACCAGGGCCAGGAGGGCTGAGGCGATGGCCCTTGCACGGCGCGGCGGGCAGCAACGCTTTTCGGCCACGATCTGGCCGGGCTTCGTCGATGCGATGACGGCACTTCTGCTGGTGCTGATGTTCGTGCTGACCATCTTCATGGTCGTGCAATCGGTGCTGCGCGAGACGATTTCGTCGAAAGAGGACGAACTTTCCGCGCTGTCGGCGCAGGTGGCGGGGCTGGCGCAGGCGCTTGCGCTGGAGCAGACGCGGGTGTCCGATCTCCAAGGCGATCTGGCGAACATGCGCACCGAGGCCGCGGCCCAGACCGCGCTGATCGCAACCCTGAGTTCGCAGCTGGAAACGCGCGAGGCCGAGCTGGCCGAGGCGGGGCAGAAGATCACCGCCTTCGAGGCGCAGGTCGCCACGCTTCTGGCCGCGCGCGCCGCCGCCGAGGACGCCGCCCGCAGCACCGCCGAGGAATTGCGGCTGGACCGCGAAACCATTGCCGAGCTGCGCGCCAAGCTGCAATCCTCGGGCGACGAGCTGGCGGCGATGACGCTTGCGCTGGAGGAAAGCCGCCGCAAGGCCGAAGAGACGCTGACCCTTCTGGCCGCCGCCGAAGCCGCGCGCGACAAGTTGCAGCTTGATCTGGAAAGCGGCACTTCCGAGGCCGAACGCGAAGCCGCCCTGCGCGCCGTGGCGGAACGGGCGCTTGCGAACGAGCAGGAAATCTCTGCCGAAGCCGCGCGCCGGGTGGCGCTTCTGAACGAACAGATCGCCGCGCTGCGCGGCCAGCTGGCCGAGTTGCAGGGCATTCTGGATGCCGCCGAGGCGCGCGATTCCGAAGCGCAGGTTCAGGTCGAGGCCCTGGGAACGCAACTGAACGCGGCACTTGCACAGGTGGCGGCCGAACAAAAACGCCGCGCGGCGCTGGAAGAGGCCGCCCGCCTCAAGGCCGAGGAAGAGGCCCGCGATCTGGCGCGCTACCGTTCCGAGTTCTTCGGCCGGCTCTCGGCGCTTCTGGAGGGGCGCGAGGGCGTGCGCGTGGTGGGCGACCGTTTCGTCTTTTCCTCGGAGGTGCTGTTCGAGCCCGGCTCGGCCGATCTTGCCCCCGAGGGGCGCGCCCAGATCGCGCAGGTGACCGCGATGCTTCAGGATCTGGCCGACCAGATCCCGCCCGAGATCGACTGGATCATCCGCGTCGATGGCCATACCGACGATGTGCCCCTGTCGGGCGCCGGCGCGTTCGCGGATAACTGGGAGCTGAGCCAGGCGCGCGCGCTGTCGGTGGTGCGCTACATGATCGGCCAGCTTGGCTTTGCGCCGCAGCGCCTTGCCGCGACCGGGTTCGGCGAATTCCGCCCTGCGGTCGAGGGCACCTCGGCCGCCGCGCGCGCGGCGAACCGACGGATCGAACTCAAACTGACCGAACGATAGGCGCGCCGGGCGCACGTTGCGGCACGATGAAAAAGGCCCGCCGGAATGGCGGGCCTTTCGTGTCTGCGCTTACTCGGCCGTCAGAAGGGGTGGCTTCGATCCGGTCAGGCGCGGTTTTTGAGGCTCTTCCACGTTCAGAACGATCGCGCCGTCCTTCACCGCCACCTTCACCACGCCGCCCTTGGTCAGCTGGCCGAACAGAAGCTCTTCGGCCAGCGGCTTCTTGATGTGCTCCTGGATGACGCGGCCAAGGGGGCGGGCGCCCATCTTGTCGTCATAGCCCTTTTCGGCCAGCCAGTCGGCGGCTTCCGGGGTCAGTTCGATATGCACGTTGCGGTCGATCAGCTGCGCCTCGAGCTGAAGGACGAATTTGTCGACCACCTGAAGGATGACCTCACGCGACAGGGGCGCGAAGCTGACCACCGCATCCAGACGGTTGCGGAATTCGGGCGTGAAGGTGCGCTCGATCGCGGCCGTATCCTCGCCCTCGCGCCGGTCGCGGCCAAAGCCGATCGCGGCCTTCTGCATGTCCGAGGCGCCCGCGTTGGTGGTCATGATCAGGATCACGTTGCGGAAATCCACCTGCCGGCCGTTATGGTCGGTCAGCTTGCCGTGATCCATCACCTGCAACAGGATGTTGTAGACATCCGGATGCGCCTTCTCGATCTCGTCCAGAAGCAGCACGCAATGGGGGTGCTGGTCGACGCCATCGGTCAGCATGCCGCCTTGATCGAAACCGACATAGCCCGGAGGCGCGCCAATCAGGCGGCTGACCGCGTGTTTCTCCATGTATTCCGACATGTCGAAGCGCAGAAGCTCCACCCCCAGCGTATCGGCCAGTTGCTTGGCGACCTCGGTCTTGCCGACGCCGGTGGGGCCGGCAAAGAGGTAGTTGCCGATCGGCTTTTCGGGTTCGCGCAGGCCCGCGCGGGCCAGCTTGATCGCCGAGGACAGCGCCTCGATCGCCTTGTCCTGACCGAAGACCACGCGCTTGAGCGTCTTTTCCAGATCGCGCAGCACCTCGGCATCGTCCTTCGAGACGTTCTTGGGCGGAATGCGGGCGATCTTGGCCACCACGGCCTCGATCTCTTTGGCGCCAAGGGTCTTGCGCCGCTTGCTTTCGGGCAGCAGGTGCTGCGCCGCGCCGGCCTCGTCGATCACGTCGATCGCCTTGTCCGGCAGCTTGCGGTCATGGATGTAGCGCGCCGACAGCTCGACCGCCGTCTTGATCGCGTCATTGGTATAGCGGATGTCGTGATGCTGTTCGAAATAGGGCTTCAGCCCCATCAGGATCTTGATCGAATCCGCCGTCGACGGCTCGTTCACGTCGATCTTCTGGAACCGGCGGCTCAGAGCGCGGTCCTTCTCGAAATGCTGGCGGAACTCCTTGTAGGTGGTAGAGCCCATGCAACGCAGCTTGCCGCCCTGCAACGCGGGCTTGAGCAGGTTCGAGGCATCCATCGCCCCGCCCGAGGTCGCGCCCGCACCGATCACGGTGTGGATCTCGTCGATGAAGAGGATCGCGTCGGGATGGTCTTCCAGCTCCTTGACCACGGCCTTAAGGCGTTCCTCGAAATCGCCGCGATAGCGGGTGCCGGCCAGAAGCGCGCCCATGTCGAGCGAGTAGATCGTGGCATCCTTCAGGATCTCGGGCGTTTCGCCGCGCGTGATCTTGAGCGCGAGCCCCTCGGCGATGGCGGTCTTGCCCACGCCGGGATCGCCCACCAGAAGCGGGTTGTTCTTGCGCCGGCGGCACAGCACCTGGATGCAGCGCTCTACCTCGTCCCCGCGGCCGATCAGCGGATCGACATCGCCTTTCATGGATTTTGCGTTCAGATCCACGCAATACTTGGCAAGCGCGGATTCCTTGGCTTCGCCCGGCGGGGTTTCGGCCTTGGTTTCCTCTTCGGTGCCGCTGACCTGCCGGAAATCGCCGAATTCGGGGTCCTTGGCCACGCCATGGGCGATGAAATTCACCGCGTCATAGCGCGTCATGTCCTGTTCTTGCAGGAAGAAGGCGGCATTCGATTCGCGTTCGGCGAAGATTGCCACAAGGACGTTCGCGCCCGTCACCTCGCTGCGCCCCGAGCTTTGGACATGGATCGCCGCGCGTTGGATTACGCGCTGGAAGGCGGCGGTGGGTACGGCTTCCGAACCCTCGACCTCGGTGATGAGCGTCGAGAGATCGTCGTCGATGAATTCGGTCAGCGTCTGGCGCAATTCCTCAAGATCGACCGAGCAGGCCTGCATGACGCGCGCGGCGTCGGGCTCGTCGATCAGGGCCAGAAGCAGGTGTTCCAGCGTGGCAAGTTCATGGCGGCGTGCATTTGCAAGCGCGAGTGCACCATGAATGGCTTGTTCGAGTGTGGTCGAGAACGAAGGCATCTGGTGCTCCTTTCCTTCGGGGCAGGTGCGATCCGGGGAAGCCCCGGGTTTTTCCTGGCCTCATACAGTTAAACTTCGGTGGAAATTGCCGGGCTTCAAGTCCTTTCTCACGCAAAATTCGGGTTCGAACAGGTTGTTGCGTGAAAAGTGAACAATCGGGCCGGGAAATGCGGGCGGATTGGGTCGGGTTTGCGCCATTCAGATAGGTGCGTCCCCGGAACTTTCAATGGGCGCCCCACCCCGATCAAGCAGAAGCCGGATCAGATCGGTGCGGGTAATGATGCCGATCAGCCGGCCCGCTTCGGTCACGGGAACGACGCGCGCGCGGCGCATCGCAAGGCGTTCCAGAAGCGCGCCCACCGTGGTTCCCCGTTCGACCGGCGCGATGCCGGACACCATGATGGAGGCCGCCTCGGCCTCGGTCGGGGAGGCGCGCAGGCCGGCAAAGCGGCGCCGTTGCGCGGTAAGGTCCTGCGCAAGGCGGACCATTACCGCCTCCTGGTCGACAAGGCCCAGATAGGTGCCCTCGCTGTCGGTCACGGGCAGGCTTTTCGTGCCAAGATCGGCCAGCCTGCGCACGATCTCCGAGATGGGGGTGTCCGGGCCGATGGCCACGGGGGCGGGGGTCATCACCTCTTCGACCAGGGTGCCGGTGAACAGGATCGCCTCAGCGCGCGCTTCGGCGGCTTCGAGCAGGCGCGCAAGATCGGCCGGGCCGAGGTTTGCGGACTGGTTGAATTCCAGTAGCAGCGCTTCAAGCGTATCGCGCGGCAGCGCGCTTGCCCTTGCGCGCGTGCCGGGGCTGGTCCTGGGGGCGTCGGGGGCCGCCGCCTTCAGCCGCCGCAGCGGATAGACCCGGCCCGTTGCCGCATGCCACAGCGTCCCGAGCAGCACGAGAAATACCGTGATGGCGGCCACGGGGGTGAAGGCAAAGCCGAAGCCCAGTTGCCGGCCGGCCTCGAATTCCAGCACGGCCAGCAGCGCGATCCCCGCCGCCGGCGGGTGCAGCGCGCGCAACGCCATCATGGCCACGATCGCAAGCGCGACGGCCAGCCCGTCGGCATAGGGCGGGGGCACGACATATAGCACCGCCACCGAGACCAGCGCCGAGACGGTATTCCCGACAAGCGCCGACCAGGGCTGCGACAGAGGGCTGTTTGGCAGCACGAAGATCAGCACCGCCGTCGAGGCCAGCGACGACACGAGGTAGATCCCCGTCACCCGCGATCCGGGCATCGCATAGACCAGAACCGCGGCGGCCAGCAGCCCCAGCCCGGTGCCCGCCGCGGTGCGCAGGATGTCCACCATCGGCCGGCGCCCCATCGCGGGGGCGAAGCCGCGGGAAAGGCGCGCAAGACGGGCAAGGATTTGGCGGCGATGGGCGATCTGCGGGGCGCTCCGTTGCGGATTGGCCTTTGGGGGGGCGGTCTTCGGACCGGGGGTCAGAAACGGTCCTTGCGGGCGCGGGCCTCGGTAAAGACCGCGAGGTCGGTGGCGGTCTCCATCCCCAGGGCGCGGCGCAGGCCGGGATCGGCGGCGCGCAGGAAGGGGTTCGTCGCCTTTTCCAGTGCAAGCGGCACCGGAACCGTCGGCGCGTTGCGCGCGCGGCGGGCGCGCGTGTCGGCCATGCGCGCCTGAAGGGCGGGGTTGTCGGGCTCCAGGCTGAGGGCGAAGCGGCCGTTCGCCTCGGTATATTCATGGCCCGAACAGATCAGCGTGTCGTCGGGCAGCGCGGCCAGGCGCGAGAGCGTATCGAACATCTGCGCGGGGCTGCCCTCGAACAGGCGCCCGCAGCCCCAGCTCATCAGGCTGTCACCGGTGAAGGCCAGCCCCGCATTGGGGAAATAATAGGCCAGATGCCCGACGGTATGACCCGAGGCCGCGATCACGCGCACGGCCTCCATGCCGATATGAAGATCTTTACCGGGCTCTGCCTCTTCGGTCAGGCGCGGCAGGCGCGGCGCATCCGCCGCGGCCCCGATCACCCGTGCCCCGGTTGCGGCGGCAAGGGCCCGGACGCCGTCGATATGGTCATGATGGTGGTGGGTCAGCAGGATATGGCTCAGTTTCCAGCCACGCTCCGACAATTCACGGAGCACCGGGACGGCATCGGGCACGTCGACGGCGGTCGTGGTGTCGGTGGCGGGGTCATGCACGATATAGCAGTAGTTGTCCGCAAGACAGGGGACGATGGCCAGGTCAAGGGGCATGGTGTTTCGTGTCCGTTTCCGTATTCTGGGCACAGCTTCGCCCAAGGGACCGCCGCGTGCAATGCATCTTGATGTACTTGACCTGCGTAATTTCTACTATCGCACGCAACTCGGCCGTGCCGCGCAAAAGGCGGTGCGCGACCGGATGCTTGGCCTCTGGCCGGCCTCGGCTTCGGAAAGCGCGGGCCAGACCTATGTCGGCTACGGATTCGCGGTGCCGCTGCTGCGGCCTTATCTGGAACATGCGCGCCGGGTGATCGGGTTGATGCCGGGCGAGCAGGGGGTGATGCCCTGGCCGGCCGGCATGCCCAATGTCTCGGTCCTGTGCGATGAGATTCGCTGGCCGATCGAAACCGGCATGGTGGACCGCCTGGTGCTTCTGCACGGGCTTGAGACCTCGGATCATCCGGGCGCGCTGATGGAGGAATGCTGGCGCGTCCTCGGCCCCGGAGGGCGCGCGCTTTTCATCGTGCCGAACCGGGCGGGCCTGTGGGCCCCGCGCGAAACGACGCCCTTCGGCTTTGGCCGCCCTTATACGCCGGGGCAGCTGGATGCACAGGCGCGCCGCGCCGGGTTCGTGCCCGAACGCCACGCGGCGGCGCTTTACATTCCGCCCTCGGACCGCCGCTTCTGGCTGCGCTCGGCCCCGATGTGGGAACGGATGGGGCAGAAGGTGTCGGGCTTCCTGGCGGCGGGCGTCATCATGCTCGAGGTTTCCAAGCAGGTGCATGCGCCGCGCCGCCCCGGTCTTCCCGCCGCCGTTCGCAAGCCGCTGTCGATTCTCGAAGGGGCCGCAAAACCCGCCGCGGACCCGGTCTGAGCGGGCGCGAGGCGACTCGGGCGGCGCCACTTTTGCGTGCATCGGGCGGCCGCTTGCCGCCGTTAGCGCCGCAACCTTTCGGACGAAACCGGAACGGGCCGGGATCCGCCCCAAATAAGCGCATCTCGCATTCACATTCTGTTGTCCAAGACGGTTGCGAGGGGGGGATTGCTCTGCTACATGCGAGGCCGATTGAGGCGTGCGGAGCACTGCACGCCACTGGGGGCCTCTGGCCCGGCGCCATCCGGGCCGGGAGCATGGGGCGAAGTCATCGGAAGGGTGGACGTGTCCGAACCAGCTTCGATTTCCGCAGCCATCGCCGAGCGTTATGCTACGGCTGTTTTTGAACTCGCACGCGAAGCCAAGGGCCTCAAGGCGCTCGAGGCCGATGTGGAGGCGCTTGGCGCCGCCATCGACGCCTCGGCCGACCTGCGCGATCTGATCGGCTCTCCGATCTATCCGCGTGAGGCGCAGGAAAAGGCGATCGGGGCCCTTGCGGCCAAGATGGGCCTGTCGGCGCCGGTGGCCAATGGCCTGGCGCTGATGGCGCAGAAGCGCCGGCTGTTTGCGTTGCCGCAACTGCTGAATGCGCTTGCAGCGCAGATCGCAGAAGAAAAGGGCGAGGTGACGGCCGTCGTCACCGCCGCCACCGCGCTGAGCAAGGCACAGGCCGACAAGCTGGCCGCCGCCCTCAAGGCGCAGACGGGAAAAACCGTCAAACTCGCCATGTCCGTCGATGAAAGCCTTATCGGCGGGATGATCGTCAAGCTGGGCTCGAAAATGATCGACACGTCGGTCAAATCGAAACTCGCATCTCTCCAGAATGCCATGAAAGAGGTCGGATAATGGGAATCCAAGCCGCAGAGATCTTCGCTATCCTCAAAGAGCAGATCAAGAATTTCGGGCAGGACGCCCAGGTTGCCGAAGTCGGCCGCGTGCTGTCGGTCGGTGACGGTATCGCCCGTGTGCACGGGCTCGACAACGTCCAGGCGGGCGAGATGGTCGAATTCCCCGGCGGTATCCGCGGGATGGCACTGAACCTCGAGATCGACAACGTCGGTGTCGTCATCTTCGGTTCGGACCGTGACATCAAGGAAGGTGACACCGTCAAGCGCACCCAGTCCATCGTGGACGTGCCGGTGGGCGAGGGCCTTCTGGGCCGCGTCGTGGACGGCCTTGGCAACCCGATCGACGGCAAGGGCCCGATCAAGGCTGAAAAGCGCCTTGTGGCCGACGTCAAGGCGCCGGGCATCATCCCGCGCAAATCGGTGCACGAGCCGATGGCGACGGGCCTGAAATCGGTCGACGCCATGATCCCGATCGGCCGCGGCCAGCGGGAGCTGATCATCGGCGACCGTCAGACCGGCAAGACCGCGATCGCGCTCGACACGATCCTGAACCAGAAATCGTATAACGACGCCGATCCCAAGAACAAGCTGCACTGCTTCTATGTCGCCATCGGCCAGAAGCGTTCGACCGTGGCGCAGCTGGTCAAGAAGCTCGAAGAATCCGGCGCGATGGAATACACCACCATCATCGCCGCGACCGCATCCGACCCCGCGCCGATGCAGTTCCTCGCGCCCTATTCGGCGACCGCCATGGCCGAGTATTTCCGTGACTCGGGCCGCCATGCGCTGATCATCTACGATGACCTGTCGAAACAGGCCGTGGCCTACCGCCAGATGTCGCTGCTGCTGCGCCGCCCGCCGGGCCGCGAAGCCTATCCGGGCGACGTTTTCTACCTGCATTCGCGTCTGCTGGAACGTTCGGCGAAGCTGAACGAGGATTTCGGCGCCGGCTCGCTGACCGCGCTGCCGGTCATCGAAACCCAGGGCGGCGACGTGTCGGCCTTCATCCCGACCAACGTGATCTCGATCACCGATGGCCAGATCTTCCTTGAAACCGAACTGTTCTACCAGGGCATCCGCCCGGCCGTGAACACCGGTCTGTCGGTGTCGCGCGTGGGGTCCTCGGCGCAAACCAACTCGATGAAGTCGGTGGCCGGCCCGGTGAAACTCGAACTCGCCCAATACCGCGAGATGGCCGCCTTCGCGCAGTTCGGCTCGGACCTCGACGCCGCCACGCAGAAGCTGCTGAACCGCGGCGCGCGCCTGACCGAGCTGATGAAGCAGCCGCAATATTCGCCGCTGACCAACGCGGAAATCGTGGCCGTCATCTTCGCGGGCACCACCGGCTTCCTCGACAATGTCGCGGTGCGGGATGTGGGCCGTTGGGAAAAGGGGATGCTCACGCATCTGCGCACCAACCGCAAGGACATCCTCGAGTGGCTGACCAACGACGATCCGAAGATCAAGGGTGAGGCTGCGGACAAGCTGAAGGCCGCGATCGAAGAATTCGCCAAGACCTTCGCGTAAGCGCCTGAAAGGACAGGGAAATGCCCAGCCTTAAGGACCTTAAGAACCGGATCCAGAGCGTCAAGAACACGCGAAAGATCACGAAGGCGATGCAGATGGTCGCGGCCGCAAAACTGCGCCGCGCCCAGGAAGCCGCCGAGAACGCCCGGCCCTTCGCCGAGCGGATGAATGCCGTCATGTCGGGGCTTGCCGCCTCGGTCGGCGGCTCTGACAGCGCGCCCCGGCTTCTGGCCGGGACGGGCTCGGATCAGACCCATCTTCTGGTGGTGATGACCGCCGAGCGTGGCCTTTGCGGCGGCTTCAACGCCAACATCGCAAAGCTGGCCCGCGTTCGCGCCAACGAATTGCTGGCCAAGGGCAAGACGGTGAAGATCATCACCGTCGGCAAG
This sequence comes from Rhodobacter maritimus, assembly GCF_058747975.1. Lineage (NCBI taxonomy): Bacteria > Pseudomonadati > Pseudomonadota > Alphaproteobacteria > Rhodobacterales > Rhodobacter > Rhodobacter maritimus. Next base: position 1,008,069 of record NZ_CM179095.1, read on the forward strand.
AAGGGCCGCGACGCGCTGCGCCGCGACCTGGGGCAGTATTTCGTGGCGCATGTCGACCTCTCCGAGGTCAAGCGCATCGGCTATGCCAATGCCCAGGACATCGCGCGCGACATCCTCGGCCGCTTCGAGGCCGGCGAGTTCGACATCGCGACGATCTTCTACTCGGAGTTCGAAAGCGTGATCAGCCAGGTGCCGACCGCGAAACAGATCATCCCCGCTTCGTTCGAAGCCGGCGGCGAGGCCGGTGCCTCGGCCGTCTACGACTACGAGCCGAGCGAGGAAGAGATCCTGGCAGACCTTCTGCCGCGCGGTGTTGCAACTGCGATCTTTGCCGCCCTTCTGGAAAACAACGCCTCGTTCAACGGCGCCCAGATGTCGGCAATGGACAACGCGACCCGCAACGCTGGCGAGATGATCGACAAGCTGACGATCGAGTTCAACCGCTCGCGTCAGGCCGTGATCACGAACGAGCTCATCGAAATCATTTCGGGCGCCGAGGCGCTCTGACGGAATCGGAGATAGGAAAATGGCAATCAAAGGCAAAGTGACCCAGGTCATCGGCGCCGTCGTCGACGTGCAGTTCGAAGACGGTCTCCCCGCGATTCTCAACGCGCTGGACACGACCAACAACGGCAAGAAGCTGGTGCTCGAAGTGGCGCAGCACCTGGGCGAGAACACCGTCCGCACCATCGCCATGGACGCGACCGAAGGTCTCGTGCGGGGCGAGACTGTGGTCGATACCGGCGCGCCGATCACCGTTCCGGTGGGCAACGCGACGCTGGGGCGCATCCTGAACGTCATCGGCGAGCCGGTGGACGAAAAAGGCCCGGTCGCCAAGAAAGAGGCCCGCGCCATCCACCAGCCGGCCCCGGAATTCGCCGAACAGTCGACCGAGTCGGAAATTCTGGTCACCGGCATCAAGGTCATCGACCTTCTTGCGCCCTATTCGAAGGGCGGCAAGATCGGCCTGTTCGGCGGCGCCGGCGTGGGCAAGACGGTTCTGATCATGGAACTGATCAACAACATTGCCAAGGTGCACTCGGGCTTCTCGGTCTTCGCCGGTGTGGGCGAACGGACCCGTGAGGGCAACGACCTTTACCACGAGATGATCGAATCGGGCGTCATCAACACCGACAACCTCGAGGAATCGCAGGTGGCGCTGGTCTATGGCCAGATGAACGAACCTCCGGGCGCGCGGGCGCGCGTCGCGCTGACCGGCCTGACGCTGGCCGAGCAGTTCCGCGACCAGTCGGGCACCGACGTTCTGTTCTTCGTGGACAACATCTTCCGCTTCACCCAGGCGGGGTCCGAGGTGTCGGCGCTTCTGGGCCGTATCCCTTCGGCCGTGGGCTACCAGCCGACGCTGGCCACCGACATGGGCGCGCTTCAGGAGCGCATCACCTCGACCAAGGCGGGCTCGATCACCTCGGTGCAGGCCATCTACGTTCCGGCCGACGACCTGACCGACCCGGCGCCGGCGACCTCGTTCGCGCACCTCGACGCCACCACGGTTCTGTCGCGTGCGATCTCGGAACTCGGGATCTACCCGGCGGTGGACCCGCTCGACTCGACCTCGCGGATCCTGGATCCGGCCGTTGTCGGTGACGAGCATTACCAGGTTGCCCGCGACGTGCAGGGGATCCTTCAGCGCTACAAGTCGTTGCAGGACATCATCGCCATTCTGGGCATGGACGAGCTGTCCGAAGAGGACAAGCTGACCGTGGCCCGCGCGCGCAAGATCCAGCGTTTCCTGTCGCAACCCTTCGACGTGGCCAAGGTCTTCACCGGCTCGGACGGGGTTCAGGTTCCGCTGGAAGACACGATCCGTTCGTTCAAGGCGGTCGTGAACGGTGAATACGACCACCTGCCCGAGGCGGCCTTCTACATGGTCGGCGGCATCGACGAGGTGATCGCGAAAGCCCAGAAACTCGCCGCTGCGGCGTAAGGAGGCTTGACCATGGCCGATATGATGCAATTCGACCTGGTGTCGCCCGAACGGAAGCTGGCTTCCGTTCAGGCGCGCGAGGTTCGCATTCCGGGCGCCGATGGCGACCTGACCGCGATGCCGGGCCATGCGCCGCTGATCACGACGCTTCGTCCGGGCCTGCTGACGGTGGTCGGCAGCGACGGCACCGCCGATTATGCGGTGACGGGCGGTTTTGCCGAGATCGGCCCCGAAGGGGTGACCGTTCTGGCCGAACGCGCGCTGCCGAAATCCGAGCTGAGCGCGGTGATCCACGCCGAGATGGTCGAACAGGCCCGCGCGGCAAAGGAAAAGGCGCCCTCGGACGCCGTGGACGCCGCCGCCAAGCTTCTGGCGGATATGGAGGCCCTTGGCACCCATATGGGGATCTGACCCGCCTGGCGTTACTGCCTTGAATAGGCCCCGGCATCAGCCGGGGCTTTTTTCTTTTACGCGGCGGGGTTACATCTTTTGACAGGAGGCGGCATGCAGCGGTTCACCAGTCATAGTGTCGGGGTCGATCACGGCTCTCTCGTGCTGTTCTCGGACTTCCAGGACGGCGGCGCGATGTGGACGGGCGAGGGGCCGCGCCTGTTGCGCCGCAAGGTCGCCTTCTCGGGGTCGTTCCTGGCGCCGCCGGTCGTGCAGGTCTCGTTGTCGATGTGGGATCTTGACAGGAAGCATAACGGACGGGTGGACATTTCCGCCGATGCGATCACGGCGGCGGGGTTCGAGATCGTGTTCCGCACCTGGGGCGATACGCGCGTGGCGCGGGTGCGCGCCGACTGGCTGGCGATCGGCGCGCTTGCCAATGAGGATGACTGGGAAATCCGCTAGCCGAGGTAGTCGTCGATCACCGCGCGCGCGCCGCGCGCCCAGATCGCGGAGAGCGTCTGCCCGAAGGCCTTGGACAGCCCATTGTTCTGCCCCAGATCGCCATAGATTTCAGGCATTTCCAGCCAGGCTTCGGGGCGTTCGCGTGCCCGCCGGGCCTGCGCCTGCAAGCGCTCCCAGCTGGGATCGTTCGGCGCGATGGCAGCCCCCGCCTCGGTCGTGCCGTAGCAATAGCGGCACCAGAGCGCAGAGGACAGGATCAGGCCCGGCGCCGGCGCCCCCGCCGCAAGCCTGTCGCGGATCGAGGGGATGATGAATTTCGGCTGCCGGTTCGATCCGTCAAGGCACAGCCGGCGCACCGTATCGGCCACTTCGGGGTTCGAGAAACGCTCGATGATGAGCGCCTTGTAGTCGTTGAGGTCCTGTCCGGGCACGGGCGGCACGATGGGCAACACCTCGGTGCTGAGCACCTTGTCGAGAAAGGCACGGATCTGCGCATCAGCCATCGCCTCGTGCACATGCTCGATCCCGGCCAGCCCGCCGGGATAGGCGATGATCGCATGCCCGCCGTTGAGGATGCGGATCTTCATCGTCTCGAAGCGGTCGACATGGGGGGTGAAGGTCACGCCCACCTTTTCCAGCGCGGGCCGGCCGGCGGGGAAGTTGTCCTCCATGACCCATTGGCGGAAGGGTTCGCAGGTCACGGGGGCCGCGTCCTCAAGCCCGAGCGCGGCCGCCATGGCGCGTTCGCGCGGGCCGGTGGCGGGGGTGATGCGGTCCACCATCGAGTTCGGAAAGGCCACATGGGCGGTGATCCAGTCGGCCAGTCCGGGGTCCGACAGGCGGCACAGGCCGGTCACCGCATCGCGCGTGACATGGCCGTTATGCGGGACGTTGTCGCAGCACATCACCGTGAAGGGGGCGATGCCCGCCGCGCGCCGGGCCTTCAAGGCGGCAATGATCGCGCCGAAGGCGGTGCCGGGGCTGTCGGGATTGGCCGCATCCGCGCGGATTTCGGGATGGTCGGGGCTGAAGGTGCCGGTCTTGGGGTCGATGAAATAGCCCCCTTCTGTCACCGTCAGCGAGACGATGCGGATCGCCGGGTCCGACATCGCGGCGATCAGCGCGGCATTGTCGGGCGCCACCTCGACAAAGCCGGTCATCGCGCCGATCACGCGGGCGGAATGCGCGCCGGGGGCCAGCTCGATCACGCTTGAAAGATAGTCCTGCGCGCCAAGGGCCGCGCGCATCGCCGCATCGCCCGCCCGCACGCCCGCGCCCAGCAGGGCCCAGTCCTGTCCCTCGCCAAGGTTGAACAGATCGTCAAGGTAGACGGCCTGATGCGCGCGGTGGAAATTGCCGCAGCCGATATGCACGATGCCGGGTGTCAGGCCCGCGCGGTCATAGCGGGGGCGGGCGATCCGGCCGGGCAGGCCGGCAAGCGTGGCGTTCGAAAGTTTCATCTCAGCTCATCCAGTTCCCGCCGTCGACATTGTAGGTTTGCGCGACGATGTAATCGGCCTCGGACGAGGCCAGGAAAACGGCCATGCCGGTCAGGTCTGCCGCGGTGCCCATGCGGCCGTAAGGGACTGCCTGGCCGACCTGGCGTTTCTTTTCGCCGGGGGCGAGGCCCTCGTGGCGCGCGAAAAGCGCATCGACCCCGTCCCAGTGATCGCCTTCGACCACGCCCGGCGCGATGGCGTTCACGTTGATGCCATGCGCGATGAGGTTCAGCCCCGCCGATTGCGTCAGGCTGATGACGGCGGCCTTGGTCGCGCAATAGACGGCCACCAGCGCCTCGCCGCGCCGCCCGGCCTGGCTGGCCATGTTGATGATCTTGCCGCCGCGGCCCTGCGCGATCATTAGCCGCGCGGCGGCCTGAAGCGTGAACAGCGTGCCCGCCACGTTGATCGAGAACAGCCGGTCATAGCTGTCGCGGGTGATCCCGACGATCGGGGCCAGATCGAAAACGGCGGCGTTGTTGACCAGGATGTCGATGCCGCCGGTGGCCTCCATATGGGCGAAGGCGCTGTCGATGCTGTCCTGCCGCGTCACGTCAAGCGCGACGGCGGTGGCGCCGATGCGTGCGGCGGCGGCCTCGGCCGCGGCGGTGTTCACATCGCCGATCATCACCTCGGCGCCTTCGCGCAGATAGGCCTCGGCAAAGGCCAGCCCGATGCCGCGCGCCGCCCCGGTGATCAAAGCGCGTTTGCCCCGAAGTCTCATCTGATGGCCAGCCCCTGCGCGTCGAAGCGGTGCAGTTGCGCAAGGTCCGGGGTCAGGAACACCGTGTCGCCATGGTGCAGGTTGACCTCGCCCCCGCCGCGCACGTTGATCAGCCCGTGATCGGTGTTCACATGCAGGAACGTGTCCGAGCCGAGATGCTCCGAAACCCCGACCGTGCCCTTCCACATCCCCTCGGTGCTTGAAATGGCGATATGTTCGGGGCGGATGCCGATGGCGTCGGCGCCGTGCCGCGCGGCCTCGGCCCCGTCGATGAAGTTCATCTTGGGGCTGCCGATGAAGCCCGCGACAAAGCGGTTGGCCGGCGTGCGGTAAAGTTCCAGCGGGCTGCCCACCTGTTCGATCCGGCCGGCATGCAGCACCACGATCTTGTCGGCCATGGTCATCGCCTCGACTTGGTCGTGGGTGACGTAGATCATCGTGGTCTTGAGGGTCTGGTGCAGTTCGGAAATCTCGAGGCGCATGTTCACGCGCAGCGCGGCGTCAAGGTTGGAAAGCGGCTCGTCGAACAGGAAGGCCGCGGGTTCGCGCACGATGGCGCGCCCGATCGCCACGCGCTGTCGCTGCCCGCCCGAAAGCTGGCCGGGGCGGCGCGAAAGATAGTCGGTCAGGTTCAGCACCTTGGCGGCACCGGCGACCTTGGCGTCGATCTGGTCCTGCGGCATGCCGGCCATCTTCAGCGGGAAGGCGATGTTGCGGCGCACCGACATGTGCGGGTAAAGCGCGTAGCTTTGGAACACCATCGCCAGCCCGCGTCTGGCCGGAGGCAGGGCGGTCGCGTCCTTGCCGTCGATCTCGATCATGCCGCCCGAGACATCCTCGAGCCCCGCGATCAGCCGCAGCAGCGTGGATTTCCCGCAGCCCGAGGGGCCGACGAAAACCACGAACTCGCCATCATTGATCTGCAAGTCCAGCGGCGGGATGACTTCGGCCTCGCCGAACCGTTTGGTGACGCCTTTGAGAGTGATCTGTCCCATGCTTTTTCCTTATTTCACGGCGCCGAAGGTCAGACCGCGCACCAGTTGTTTCTGCGAGAACCAGCCCATGATCAGGATCGGTGCGATGGCCAGCGTGCTGGCGGCAGAGAGTTTCGCGTAAAACAGCCCCTCCGGGCTTGAGTAGCTGGCGATGAAGGCGGTCAGGGGCGCGGCCTTCGCGGCGGTCAGGTTCAGCGTCCAGAAGGCCTCGTTCCAGGCCAGGATGATGTTGAGAAGCAGCGTCGAGGCAATGCCGGGCACCGCCATCGGCGTCAGCACATGGATGATTTCCGCGCGCAGCGAGGCGCCGTCCATGCGCGCGGCCTCGAGGATCTCGGAGGGGATTTCCTTGAAATAGGTGTAAAGCATCCACACCACGATCGGCAGGTTCATCAGCGTCAGCACGATCACAAGGCCGATGCGCGTATCCAGCAGCCCGAAATCGCGGAAGATCAGGTAGATCGGCACCAGAACGCCCACGGCGGGCATCATCTTGGTGGACAGCATCCACATCAGCACGTCCTTGGTGCGCCGGCCCGGCACGAAGGCCATGGCCCAGGCCGCCGGAATGGCGATGGCAAGCGCGCAAAGCGTGGAGCCGACCGAGATCACCACCGAGTTCCAGAAATGCCGGAAGTAGTTAGAACGCTCCTGCACGGTGAAATAGTTCTCAAGCGTCCAGTCGAAGAACAGGAACTTGGGCGGGCTTGCGATCGCGTCGCCCTCGGTCTTGAACGAGGTGAGGATGGTCCAGAGGATCGGGAAGAAGATCGCCAGCCCGATCCCCCAGGCCAGGACGGTCACGATGGCCTTGCGGCGGGTGGAAACTGCGCGTGCCATGGGTCAGGCCTCCAGGTTCTTGCCGATCATCCGCATCAGGAAGATCGCAACGATATTGGCCAGAACCACCGCAACGATGCCGCCCGCGGCCCCGCCGCCCACGTCGAATTGCAGAAGGGACTGCACATAGACAAGGTAGGTCAGCGTGGTCGACGCCGTTCCCGGCCCGCCATTCGTCGTCACGAGGATCTCGGCGAAGGTCGACAGAAGGAAGATGGTCTGGATCAGGATCACCACGGTCGCGGCACGGGCAAGGTGCGGCAGCATGATGTGGATGAAGCGCGAGACATGCCCGGCGCCGTCCATCTCGGCCGCTTCAAGCTGCTCGCTGTCAAGGCTTTGCAGCGCGGTCAGCAGGATCAGCGTGGCGAAGGGCAGCCATTGCCAGGCGACGATCAGGATGATCGAGGCCAGTGGCGCCTGCGACAGAAAGTCGAAAGGCTGCATTCCCAACGCCTTGGCCAGATAGGCGAAAAGGCCGTTCACCGGGTTCATGAACATGTTCTTCCACACCAGCGCCGAAACGGTCGGCATGACGAAGAACGGGGCGATCACCAGAACCCGCACGATGCCCTGGCCCCAGAACGGCTGGTCCAGCAAAAGCGCAAGCGCCATGCCGCCCACGACCGTGATGACCAGCACCCCCCCCACAAGCAGAAGCGTGTTCTTCAGCGCCGCGAAGAAGGCGGGGTCGGTCAGGAAGTAGCGGTAGTTCGTCAGGCCCGTGAACTCTTCCATGCCGGGCATCAGCAGGTTGTAGCGCTGAAGCGAGAACCAGAAGGTCATGCCAAGCGGCACGATCATCCAGGCCAGCAAAAGCAGGACCGCGGGGGATATCATCAGGCGCGCGGCGGCGCGTGAGGCTTGCGTGGCCATACGGGATCTCCTGACGGGGTGGAAAGGGCAGGGCGGTATGCAGGCCGCCCTGCCAGTCGGGGAGGAATGCGGTTACTTGATGTAACCGGCCTTCGTCATTTCACGCGTGGTCAGGTCCTGCGCGTTCTTCAGCGCATCCTCGGCCGAGGTGGTTCCCGCAAGCGCCGCCGAGAACTGTTGCCCGACCGCGGTGCCGATGCCCTGGAACTCGGGGATGGCCACGAACTGCACGCCGACATAGGGCACCGGGTCGACCGTCGGCTGCGTCGGGTCGGCCGCGTTGATGCTTTCCAGCGTCATCTGGGCGAAGGGCACCTTCTGATATTCGGCATTCTCGTAAAGCGAGGTGCGCGTGCCCGGCGGCACGTTGGCCCAGCCCTCTTTCTCGGCCACCAGCGCAAGATATTCCTTCGAGGTCGCCCATTCGACGAATTTCAGCGCCGCGTCGGCCTTTTGCGTGCCCGCGGGGATGCCCAGGCTCCAGGCCCAAAGCCAGTTGCCGCGCTTTCCAAGGCCCTTGTCGGGCGCGAGGGCGAAGCCCACCTTGTCGGCCACGGTGGAATCGGTGGGGTTGGTGACGAAAGAGGCCGCGACCGTGGCGTCGATCCACATGCCGCATTTGCCCTGCTGGAACAGCGCGAGGTTTTCGTTGAAGCCGCTATTGGCCGCGCCCGGCGGGCCGTATTCGTTCATCAGCTCCAGATAGTCGGTCAGGGTCGCCTTCCAGGCCTCGCCGTCGAATTGCGGCTTCCACTCCATGTCGAACCACTTGGCGCCATAGCTGTTGGCCATGGCCGACAGGAAGGCCATGTTCTCGCCCCAGCCGGCCTTGCCACGCAGGCAGATGCCGTAGATCTCGGCGCCCTTGTCGGTCATGGCTGCGGCGGCGGTCTTGATCTCGTCCCAGGTGGGGGCGTCGGGCATGCTCAGCCCGGCCTTTTCCATCAGGTCGGTGCGATACATCACCATCGAGGATTCGCCGTAGAACGGGGCGGCGAAAAGCTGGCCGTCGACCGTCAGCCCGCCCCGGATCGCGGGCAGCAGATCGTCGACGTCATATTCCGCCGAAAGCCCTTCAAGCGGCATCAGCCAGCCCTGCTTGCCCCAGATCGGAACCTCGTAGGTGCCGATGGTCATCACGTCATACTGGCCGCCCTTGGTGGCGATGTCGGTGGTCACGCGCTGGCGCAGGACGTTTTCTTCAAGTGTCACCCATTCGACGTCGATATCGGGGTGCTTAGCCTTGAAGGCATCCATCAGGCCCTGCATGCGGATCATGTCGCCATTGTTCACGGTGGCGACGGTGATGGTTTCGGCCGTGGCGGCGCCTGCAATGGCCCCGACGGCGCAGGCGCCAAGAAGCGCCGCAAACTTGAGTTTCATGTCTTCCTCCCAATGGTATGAGCAAATGCCCAACCAATGGGAAAATACTCACTTAACCCCGTAAGTGAGTCAACGACAAATTTTGTCGGGCCTTAAGCGGGCCATCCTGAAGGGGAATTAATCCAGGAGCGCGCGGGCGGTGCGTTCGTCCGTGATCAGGCCGTTGATCAGCCGGCCGGCAAGCGCGCCGCGAATCGCCGGCACCTTGGTGGGGCCGGCGGCGATGCCGATCACCGGGGCGCTGCGCCCGGCCTCGATCCGCACCGACCCGATCAGCGAGGTCGTCTCGGTTTCGATATATTGCCCGGCGCTGTCGAAGACGCCGCCCACGATCTCGCCCACCGCGCCGGCCTGCTGCATCTCCAGAAGCTGGTCGCGGGTGATGAAGCCGTCCAGGAACAGCGGCGCGTCCTTGCCCATCTGCCCGATGCCGACGAAGGTGGCATCCGCGCCGCTGGCAAGGCTGAGGACCGATTGCACCGGGCGCAAGGCGTTGAACAGCGCGCGCTCGGCCGGGGTTTCGCTGATGACGGGGACCAGCATCGGGTAATGCGGCACCTTCAGCTTGTCCGAGATACGCATGATCACGTCGTAGAAGCTGGCCGATCCGTCCGGGGCGATATTGCCGATCAGCGAGACGACCTTGTGCTGGCTTGCCGGTTGGGGGGCCAGCTCCTCGACCATCGCGCTTAGTGCGCGGCCGGTCCCGAAGGCGATCACCTGCGGCTCGGCGCGCGCAAGGAAGCGTTCAAGCAGCGTTGCCGCGATCGGGGCGGTGGCGCGGGCAGGGTCGATGCCCTCGGCCAGGGCCGGGGCGACGCGGCACCGGCTTAGCCCGAAGCGCCGGGTCAGCGCGGCCTCGAGTTCCAGACAGGCGCTGATGCGATGCTCCAGCCGCACATGCACCAGCCCGTCGGCGGTGGCGCGGCTGACCAGCCGCTGCGCCCGCTGGCGCGAAACGCCAAGCTCGGTGGCGATTTGGTCCTGCGTCATGCCGCCGACATAATAGAGCCACCCTGCGCGGGCGGCCTCGTCTTGCAGGCTCGGCTCGGTTTCGGCCATCCGGTTCACGACACTGATTGCTTCAGACCCGGATCAATCTGGAAGATTTCCCCGAAAGTTGCAAATGTGCGGTGCGGCCGGCTGCCTTCGGGTGCGGTCAGATCGCGCCCGGCAAGGTGGCTTCCGCCGGTGAAACGCCAGACCGTCATGCCCGCGGCAAGCCCCGCGCGGATGCCGTTCAGGCTGTCTTCGATGACAAGGCAGCGGGCAGGGGCGACGCCCATCGCCTGCGCGGCCAGCAGGAAAAGGTCGGGGGCGGGCTTGCCCTGCGCGACCTGGCTGGCCGTGAACAGCCGCGCGCCGACACGGCCGGCAAGACCGGCGATCTGCAACGAGCGTTCGGCCCGCGGGCGGCTGGACGAGGTTGCCACGCACCACGGCACCGAAAGGCGGTCGAGCACCTCCACCGCGCCCGGCATCACCTGCAACCCCGCCTCGAACGCCTGCAACAGGCGCGTGCGATACTGCATCTCGAACGCGGCGGGCAGATCCAGCCCGAATTCCTTGCGGATCTGCTGCATCACGGTCGGATAGCTGCGGCCCAGAAAGTGCCGCGCGACATAATCGAGGTCGATCCGCACCCCAAGGCGCGCGAGTTCCTTCACCAGCATTCGGGCAGAGATGATCTCGGAATCGATCAGCACGCCGTCGCAGTCGAATATGATCAGATCGAACATTTCCTGCCCGCCTTGGCCGATATTCCGGGGATATATTGCATATTTCCAACCTTCATGCGGTTCGCGTGCGGCCCCCTTTGTCCCCAAGGCTACTGCCTTCGCGGGCAAAGAAAAAGGGCGCCCGAAGGCGCCCTTTCCCGTCATGCCTGTGGCAATGGCTTACATCATGCCGCCCATGCCGCCCATGTCGGGCATGCCGCCCGCGGCGGGCTTCGGCTCGGGCTTTTCGGCCACCATCGCTTCGGTGGTGATCAGCAGGCCCGCAATCGAGGCCGCATCTTCCAGCGCGGTGCGCGTGACCTTGGCCGGGTCGATGACGCCGAACTTGAACAAGTCGCCATATTCCTCGGTCTGGGCGTTGAAGCCGAAGGTCAGGTCGGCCGACTCGCGGATCTTGCCGGCCACGACGGCGCCGTCGACACCGGCGTTCTCGGCGATCTGGCGCAGCGGGGCTTCCAGCGCGCGGCGCACGATGGCGATGCCCGCTTCCTGGTCCGAGTTCGCGCCTTTCAGGCCTTCGAGCGATTTGCCGGCCTGAACCAGCGCCACGCCGCCGCCCACGACGATGCCTTCCTGAACGGCCGCGCGGGTTGCGTTCAGCGCGTCATCGACACGGTCCTTGCGCTCTTTCACTTCGGTCTCGGTCATGCCGCCGACGCGGATCACGGCAACGCCGCCGGCAAGTTTCGCCACGCGCTCTTGCAGCTTCTCGCGGTCGTAATCCGAGGTGGTTTCCTCGACCTGGGTGCGGATCTGGGCGACGCGCGCCTCGATCTCGGCCTTGTCACCGGCACCGTCGACGATCGTGGTGTTGTCCTTGGTGATCGAGACTTTCTTGGCCGAACCCAGCATGTCCATGCCGACATTCTCAAGCTTCATGCCCAGATCTTCCGAGATCACCTGGCCGCCGGTCAGGATCGCGATGTCCTGCAGCATGGCCTTGCGGCGATCGCCGAAGCCCGGCGCCTTCACTGCGGCGATCTTCAGGCCGCCCCGCAGCTTGTTCACCACGAGGGTGGCAAGCGCTTCGCCTTCCACGTCCTCGGCGATGATCAGCAGCGGCTTTTGCGACTGGATCACGGCTTCGAGCAGCGGCACCATCGGTTGCAGCGACGAAAGTTTCTTTTCGTGCAGCAGGATGAGGCAGTCTTCCAGATCCGCGACCATCTTGTCGGGGTTGGTCACGAAGTAGGGCGACAGGTAGCCGCGGTCGAACTGCATGCCTTCGACGACTTCGACTTCGGTCTCCATGCCCTTGTTTTCTTCGACAGTGATCACACCCTCGTTGCCGACCTTCTGCATCGCGTCCGCGATCTGGCGGCCGATGAAGGCTTCGCCGTTGGCCGAGATGGTGCCGACCTGCGCAACCTCGTCGCTGTCCTTGACCGGACGCGCCGCGGCCTTGATCGTCTCGACCACTTTCGAGGTGGCCAGGTCGACGCCGCGCTTGAGGTCCATCGGGTTCATGCCCGCGGCCACGGCCTTCAGGCCTTCCTTGATGATCGCCTGCGCAAGCACGGTCGCGGTGGTGGTGCCGTCGCCGGCCTCGTCATTGGTGCGCGAGGCGACTTCTTTCACCATCTGCGCGCCCATGTTCTCGAACTTGTCCGAAAGTTCGATTTCCTTGGCGACCGACACACCGTCCTTGGTGATGCGGGGCGACCCGAAGGATTTTTCGATCACCACGTTGCGGCCTTTCGGGCCGAGCGTGACCTTGACCGCATCGGCGAGGATGTTCACGCCCTTGAGCATGCGATCGCGGGCATCGGTCGAGAATTTGACGTCCTTGGCTGCCATATCATTGGCTCCTGTCTGTCTGTAATTGCGTTGGAAAAGGGCTCAGGGGGACGGCGTTCAGCCGATGATCCCCATGATGTCGCCTTCTTTCATGATCAGCAGTTCTTCGCCGTCCAGCGTCACTTCGGTGCCCGACCATTTGCCGAACAGAACGCGGTCGCCTGCCTTGACGCTCGGTGCGATCAGCTCGCCCGAATCCTTGCGTGCGCCTTCGCCAACGGCGACAACTTCGCCCTCGGCGGGTTTTTCCTTGGCGCTATCGGGGATGATAAGCCCGCCCTTGGTCTTTTCGTCGCTCTGGACGCGGCGAACCAGCACACGGTCATGCAGCGGTTTGAAAGCCATCTGGTAACACTCCCTTAGGTTCCAGGTTCAATGAGATTAGCACTCATCCTCGGTGAGTGCTAACGGCAGGAGAGTTAGGCAGACCCGGCGCGGCTGTCAACGGCCCCGCGCAGAAAAAAATCATCCCTTGGCCCTGCCGGGCGGGCATGGCAGCTTGGGGCCGGAAAAAGCCGGAGGTCTTCATGCTGCGCTGGGTTCTGCTGTTTGCGCTTCTTCTTGTCAGCCCGGCCGCGCGGGCGGCCTGCGCGGGCGAGAACCTGTTCGATCGGCTTGATGCGCAGACCCGTATCGCGCTGCGTGTGCGTGCGGATGTGGCCCCCTTCGCGCGCGGGCTGGTCTGGCGCGCGACGCGGGGCGATCAGGTGCTGACGCTGGTGGGAACCTATCATTTCGACGATCCGCGCCACGCCGCGCTGCGCCGGACCGTCACGCCGCTTCTGCGCGATGCCGCGCTGCTTCTGGTCGAGGCCGGCCCCGAGGAAGAGGCCGCGCTGATAGCCGAGATCGCGCAAAATCCCGAGGCGGTGTTCGAAACCGGCCCGACCCTGCCCGAGCGGATGGAGGAAGCGGACTGGAAGCGGTTGTCCGCAGCGACCGCCGAGCGCGGCATCCCCGGTTTTCTGGCCGCGAAGATGAAGCCCTGGTATCTGGCGATGACGCTTTCGATGTCGCCCTGCGCGATGGCCGAGACCGCCAAGGGCGTGCGGGGGCTGGACGGGCAGGTGATCGCGCTTGCCCAGGCGCAGGGCCTGCCGATCCGCGCGCTTGAACCCTATGACACCGTGCTCGGGCTGTTCGCCCGGATCCCCGACGAGGATCAGATCAACATGATCCTGGCCGCGCTTGCCACGACCGGCATGGCCGACGACTATACCCGCACCCTTGCCGACGCCTATTTCGACGAGGAGCCCCGCCTGATCTGGGAATTCACGAAACACGAGACCGAGCGCCATTCCGGCCTGTCCCCCGAAGAGGCCGCCGCGCAGATGGAACTGACCGAAGACCTTCTGATGACGCAGCGCAACATCGCCTGGCTTGCGGTGATCGAAGAGGCGCTGGACAGCGGCCCCGTGGTTCTTGCGGCCGGGGCGCTGCACCTGCCGGGCAGGACCGGGCTTCTGGCGCTTTTGCAAGAGCGGGGCTTTGCGCTGGAACGGCTGCCGCTTGCCAGACCCTGAGCGGTGCGGCGGGCGCGAATTCCTGCAGCCCACGGGATGACAAGCCCCGCGCCACGGCCTATAACCCGCGCGAAACACACCCATCCCGAGGTTCTCATGACGATCAAGGTTTTCGGCCACAAATCCCCCGATACCGATTCCACCGGCTCGCCCATCATCTGGGCGTGGTATCTGAGCGAGATCAAAGGCACGCCGGCCGAACCCGCCCTGCTGGGCGAGCCGAATACCGAAGCGGCCTTCGTGCTGAAGCGCTGGAACCTGCCCAAGCCGCAGATCATCGCCGATGTCGCGGCGGGTGAGGCCTGCGTCGTCGTGGATACCAACAACGTGGCCGAGCTGCCCGCCTCGATCAACGAGGCCAATGTCATCCAGGTGATCGACCACCACCTGCTGGCGGGCGGGCTGAAGACCAAGGGTCCGATCGACATCACCATCCGGCCGCTGGCCTGCACCGCCACCATCATGCACGACCTGATGGGCGCCGATGCCGCGAAGATGCCCGAGGCGGTCAAGGGCGCGATGCTGTCGTGCATCCTGTCCGACACGCTGGAATTCCGCAGCCCCACCACCACCGCGCATGACCGCGCCGTGGCCGAGGATCTGGCCGCGCAGCTCGGGATCTCGATCCCCGGCTATGCCGAAGAGCTGTTCGCCGCGAAATCCGATGTCTCGGCCTTTGCCGATGCCGATCTTCTGCGCATGGACAGCAAGGAATACGAGGTGGCCGGCAAGCAGCTTCGCGTGAGCGTGCTGGAAACCACCGCGCCCAAGGTGCTGCTGGAGCGCAAGGCCGCGCTGATGGCCGCCATGCCGGGCGTCGCGGCCGAGGACGGCGCGGATCAGGTGCTTTTGTTCATCGTCGACATCCTGAACGAAGAGGCCACGCTTCTGGTGCCCAACGATCTGGTGAAGCAGATCGCCGAAGCCTCGTTCCCCTGCAAGGTTGCGGGTGACAGCGTGGTCCTTCCGGGCATCATGAGCCGCAAGAAGCAGATCATTCCGGCGCTGAAACTCTGACCGGCGGGCGGGGGAAGGGGCATCGAGCCCCGCCCCCCGCCACGCGCTTTCGCGCGTATCGGCGGATGCTGCGCCGTCACGATACGCATCCCGGCCGCAGCAACAGGGTAGCAACAGGGTTGGCTTCGATGACGCAACTGATCGCCTCGCTTTCCGAAATCTCGGGCCGTTATGACGCGCTTTTCTGCGATCTGTGGGGATGCCTGCACAATGGCGTGGCCCCGTTTCCCGGCGCGGTTGCCGCATTGCGGGCGTTCCGCGCGGCGGGCGGGAAGGTCGTTTTGCTGACCAACGCGCCGCGCCCGGCGGCGGCGGTGGCGGCCGGGCTCGACCGTCTGGGGGTTCCGCGGGAGGCCTGGGATCTGATCGTGTCTTCGGGCGATGCGGCGCAGGATGCGATGTTCGCGGGCGCCGTGGGGCGCCGGGTCTGGCACCTTGGCCCCGAAAAGGACAGCGGCTTTTTCGACGACGTGCCAGCCGAATGGGCCGATGCGCCCCCGATCCGACGGGTCGCGCTGGACGAGGCCGAGGGCATCGTCTGCACCGGCCCCTTCGACGAGATCAACGAAGTGCCCGAGGATTACCGTCCGCAATTCCTGCTGGCCAAGACCCGCGGCCTGCCGATGCTTTGCGCCAATCCCGATATCGTGGTCGATCTTGGGCACCGGCGGATCTATTGCGCCGGCGCGCTTGCCGCGCTTTACGAGGAGATGGGCGGCACGGCGCTTTATTTCGGAAAGCCGCATCCCCCGATCTATGACCTTGCGCGCCGCCGCATGGCCGCGCTTGGCGGTGTGGATGACGGGCGCATCCTTGCGATCGGCGACGGGATCGCCACCGACATTGCCGGGGCCGCGGGCGAGGGGATCGACGCGCTGTTCGTGACCGGCGGGCTGGCCGCGGATCAGTTCGGCCCCGATCCCGCGCATCCCGAACCCGAGGCGCTGCGCGAATGGCTGAGCACCCGCCAGCAGGCGCCGCAATACGCGATCGCCTCTCTGCGCTGATTCGCTTCCATCCCCCGATTGCCGGAAAACGCAGGGCATCCGCGCGCAGCGGGGGCTTGGGGAATGGCGCGTTGCGCGGAGTCGGGCAAAACAGTGCGGCAATTTTGTTGCGCACATTGGCACCATTCGATACATATCTTGCGCGATGGCTTGCGCGATCCGTGCTGCATGTGCTATGCCGCAGTGCAACATAACTCTCTGGCAGGGACCCGATGACGATGCTCGACAACCTTCCCCGCGGCACGATCTGCATCGAAGATCTGGAAATCGGCATGGTGCGCTATCTGCGCAAGGAAGTGACCGACCGCGATATCGAGATGTTTGCCGAGGTGTCGACCGACCGCAATCCGGTGCATCTTGATGACGATTACGCGCAGGACACGATCTTCGAGGGCCGCATCGCGCATGGCATGCTGACCGCCGGGCTGATTTCGGCGGTGATCGGAGAGCAGCTTCCCGGCCACGGCACCGTCTATCTGGGGCAGTCGCTGAAATTCATGGCGCCGGTGCGGCCGGGCGATGTGGTCTATGCCGAGGCCAAGGTGACGGCAATCGACCATGCGCGCCGCCGTGTCACCCTTGAAACCCACTGCACGGTGGGCGATACGGTGGTGGTGAAAGGCGAGGCGCTGGTTCTGGCGCCCTCGCGCAAGTTCGACTGACCGGCGGTTCCCGCCGGCAAAGGCGGGAATGATGCAGATCTTTACCCATTGGCGGAGCCTTCCCGATGCTGCGCGTGGCGCCTCGGTGGCCATGGGGAATTTCGATGGCGTGCATCTGGGCCATCAGTCGGTGATCGACGCGGCGCGCGCGCATGCCCCCCTGGGCATCATCACCTTCGAGCCCCACCCGCGCGAGTTCTTTGCCCCCGGCGCGCCCGCCTTCCGGCTGATGAATGCCGAGGCGCGCGCGCACCGGATGGCGAAGCTGGGGGTGGAGCGGCTGTATGAGCTGCCTTTCGGTGCCGATCTGGCCGCCATGACGCCCGAGGAATTCGCCCGCATCGTGCTGTCCGAGGGGCTGGGGGTGTCCCATGTCACGGTGGGGCAGGATTTCTGCTTCGGTAAGGGGCGCGCAGGCGGGGTGGCGGATTTGCAGGCCTTCGGGGCGCGCTTCGGCTTCGGCGTCACCATCGCGCCGCTTCTGCATGTCGAGGGGGTCGAGATTTCCTCGACCGCGATCCGCAACGCGCTGTCCGAGGGGCGCCCGCGCGATGCCGCCGCCATGCTGGGCCATTGGCACCGCATCGAGGGTGCGGTGATCCACGGTGAAAAGCGCGGCCGGGAACTTGGCTTTCCCACCGCGAACATGGGCGTGCAGGGGCTGCACCTGCCGCGCCTTGGCGTCTATGCGGTGAAGGTGGATGTGATGGGCGGGCCGCAAGCGGGCAGCTATTCGGGCGCGGCCAGTCTTGGCGTGCGGCCGATGTTCGGCGACAACCTGCCCAATCTTGAAACCTATCTGTTCGATTTCGACGGCGATCTTTACGGCCAGCACCTCTCGGTCGCCTTCGTCGAATATCTGCGCCCCGAGATCGCCTTCGACGGCCTTCCCGCGCTGATGGCGCAGATCGCGCAGGATTGTGCCCGTGCGCGCGATGTGCTTTCCGCGCTCTGATCCCTGTTCATCCATGCCGCGATCAGGCAGGTTGCCCCGATGACCAAGCTGCGCCCCGAATTCTGGAAACTGCCGCTGCGCGCGCTGACCCCGCCGGAATGGGAGGCGCTGTGCGATGGTTGTGGCAAGTGCTGCCTGAACAAGCTGGAATACGAGGATACCGGAGAGGTCGCCTTCACCCGCGTCGCCTGCCGCCTTCTGGACGGCGAAAGCTGCCGCTGCATGCAATACGACACCCGCCACCAGTTCGTGCCCGAATGCGTGCGCCTGACCCCCAAGAGCATTGCCGACATCGCCTACTGGATGCCGGCGACCTGCGCCTACCGCCTGCGCTTCGAGGGCAAGCCGCTGGAAGACTGGCACTATCTCATCTCGGGGGACCGGAACTCGATCCACGAGGCGGGCGTTTCGGTGCGCGGCTGGACGGTGCCCGAATTCGAGGTGCCCGAGGAGGAGTGGGAAGATTATATCATCGAGGATCTGTCATGAATTTCGCATCCGACAACACTTCCGGCGCGGCGCCGCAGATCATCGAGGCGGTGCTTGAGGCCAATCGCGGTCATGCCTCGTCCTACGGGGCCTGCCCCCTGACGCAGCGCGTGGGCGACATGCTGCGCGAGATTTTCGAGGCCCCGCAGGCGGCCGTTTACCTCGTGCCCACCGGAACGGCGGCGAATGCGCTGTCCTGCGCGGTGCTGACGCCGCCCTGGGGGGCGATCTTCTGCCACCGCAACGCCCATATCGAAGAGGACGAATGCGGCGCGCCCGAGTTCTTTACCGGCGGCTCGAAACTGGTGCTGGTGGATGGCGGGCATGCGAAGATGGCGCCCGAGGCGCTTTCACGGGCAATCTCGCATACCGCGCGGGCCGGGGTGCATAACGTGCAGCGCGGCATGGTGTCGATCACCAACGCGACCGAGGCCGGCACGATCTACCGCCCCCAAGAGGTGCGCGCGCTGTGCGAGGTTGCGCGCGGCTTCGGCCTGCCGGTCCACATGGACGGCGCGCGCTTTGCCAACGCGCTTGTCACCGCCGGGTGCAGCCCGGCCGAGATGACGTGGAAGGCCGGGGTGGACGTGCTGTCCTTCGGCGGCACCAAGAACGGCTGCATGGGGGTCGAGGCGGTGATCCTGTTCGATCCCGCCCGCGCATGGGAATTCGAGCTGCGGCGCAAGCGGGCGGGCCATCTTCTGTCGAAGCACCGCTATCTTGCCGCCCAGATGGAGGCCTATTTGCGCGACGGGCTGTGGCTGAAGCTTGCGCGCCACGCCAACGAGGCCGCCGCCCGCCTGTCGGAACGGATCGCCACCCTGCCGGGTGCGGGGCTTGTGCACCCGACCGAGGCGAATGCCGTTTTCGCCCGTTTCCCGCGCCGGGCGCATCGCAACGTGATGGCCCGGGGGGCGCAATATTACCTCTGGCCTTTCGACCAGCCGCTCGAGGGCGACCCGGAAGAGGCGCTTGCCGCGCGGCTGGTCTGTTCGTGGTGCACCGCGCAGGAAGAGATCGACGATTTCCTGGCGGCGCTTGACGGCTAGGCGCGCTCCAGGTTCAGCGCGATCAGCTCGGCCACCTGCCGGACATGCGTCATCGGCGCCATGTGCCCGGCACCGGGAATGCGCGCGGTTCCGACATCGGCCAGCCGCGCGGCCAGGGCGGCGTTGATGCGATGCACGATCGCGGGGCTGTCGGCGCCCTCGATCAGCATGACCGGCGCGTCGATCGCCTCGAGCCCGCCGGGGCGCAGCACCTGCCCGGCATCGTCGAAGGTGGCCGCCCCCGCCGCTTCGACCAGCACCATGCGCTCGGCCATTGCCGCCTGTTGCGCGGGCGACAGCCGGTCCCATGGCGCGGCGCCCCAGCGGGCGACGAACCGGGCCGCGGCCCCCGCCGGGTCCAGCCCGCGCAGACGCGCGCGCTCTTCGTCCTCGGCCGCGCCTTCGGGGGTGCCGCGCGCGGCCGCGAAAAGGACCGGTTCGATCAGCGTCAGGCTGCGCACGGCCTCGGGGGCGGCGACGGCAAGGCGCAGGGCCACCGTCGCGCCGAAGCTGTGCCCGATCAGGTCGACCGGACGCGAGACGAAGCTGGCCAGGATCTGGGTTGCCAGCTTCTGGTAATCCTCGCCCCCGTCATAGGGGCCGCTTCGGCCATGGCCCGGCAGGTCGAAGGCCGTCAGGGAAAGCTGGGGAAGCGCGGCCGCGATGGCCGTCCAGTAGCTTGCGCTTGCCAGCATGCAATGCACGGCAAGCGCGGGGCGCGGCCCGTTGCCCCAGCGATGCCAGTGCGCCTCGTGCCCGGCCCGGATATCCTGCGCCATCAAAGGCTTCCCAGATGATGGTCGAGCATGTCGAGCCGGTCCTGCCCCCAGAACCGCTGATCGGTTTCGCGCACGATATAGAAGGGCGCGCCAAAGACCCCGCGCTCTACCGCCTCTTCAAGGTTGCGCGCATAGGTTTCCGCGCCGACAAACAGGCCCGAGCTGACAAGCCCGCCGTCAAAGCCGTTCGCCTCAAGGCATGCGCGGATCACGTCATCCTCGGCGATGTTGCGCTCTTCGGCCCAGCAGGCGCGCAGGACGGCGTGGCACAGCCCGCCCAGATCGCCCCCGCCGCCTTCCCCGAAAGCCTTTTGCGCCGCGATGATCGCGTAAGAGGCGGGCGCGGCATTGGCCGGGAAGAAGGCCGGTTGCAGGGTGATCGGCATCCCCAGACGCTCTGCCCATCTGGGCAGTTCCTGCATGCGATAGGCGGTGCGGCTGGGATGGCGCTCGGCCGGGCGCTTGCCGCCGGTGCGGTCGAACAGCGCCAGCACGTCCACCGGCCGGTAATGGACCGTCGCGCCGTGGCGCGCCGCGATTTCCTCCATCCGAAGGCCCGCCAGATAGCACCAGGGCGAGATCGTGGAGAAAAAATAGTCGATATGCGCCATTCGATGTCCTTTCACGCGCGCGTGACGTTTGCGGGCAGGCTAGCCGGGTGCTAAGGCAGGCGCAATCTTCCCGAATCCGCCGGGCATGCCCGGCGCATGTGCCAAGGATGCCCAGGATGCCCGCCATGACCGAACCGAAGCTTATCTCCGGCAACGCAAACCGCCCGCTTGCCGGCTCGATCGCGCGGCGCATGTCGATGCATCGCGGCATGAGCGTGGGCCTTGTCGAGGCGCGCGTTGAACGGTTCAACGATCAGGAGATCTTCGTCGAGGTCTACGAGAACGTCCGCGGCGAGGACATGTATATCATCCAGTCCACCTCGAACCCGGCCAATGACAACCTGATGGAACTGCTGATCATGACCGATGCGCTGAAACGCTCGTCGGCGGATCGCATCACCGCGGTGATCCCCTATTTCGGCTATGCCCGGCAGGACCGCCGCGCCAAGGCGCGCACGCCGATTTCGGCCAAGCTGGTGGCCAACCTGCTGACCGAGGCGGGCGTGGACCGGATCCTGACGCTGGACCTGCATGCCGCGCAGATCCAGGGCTTTTTCGACATCCCGGTGGACAACCTCTATGCCAGCCCCGTCTTCGCGCTGGATATCCTGCACCATTTCAAGGGGCAGCTTGACGACGTGATGGTGATCTCGCCCGATGTGGGCGGGGTGGCGCGCGCGCGCGAGCTGGCCAAACGGATCAGCGCGCCGCTGGCCATCGTGGACAAGCGCCGCGAAAAGGCGGGGGAGGTTGCCGGCATGACGGTGATCGGCGACGTGTCGGGCAAGAAATGCATCATCGTCGACGATATCTGCGACACGGCCGGTACGCTGTGCAAGGCGGCCGAAGTGCTGATGGAGGCGGGCGCGACCGAGGTGCACGCCTATATCACCCATGGCGTGCTGTCGGGCCCCGCGGTCGAGCGTGTGACCAATTCGGTCATGAAGTCGCTCGTCATCACCGACTCGATCGAGCCGACCGACAAGGTCAAGGCCGCCCGCAACATCCGCATCGTGCCGACCGCCCCGATGTTTGCCCAGGCGATCCTTAATACCTGGTCCGGCACCTCGGTCTCTTCGCTTTTCGAGACCGACACCCTGGTTCCGATCTACGAAGGTTTCTACTCGCAGGGCTGAGGCGGATGCGCGCGGCGCGGCAGTTGCTGCTTCGGGCCGGGGCGTTTCTTCTGGCCTGCCTGATGCCCGTGCCCGCGATGGCGGCCGATTGCGTGGTGCTGCTGCACGGGCTTGCGCGCAGCGCACAAAGCCTGAGCGTGATCGAAGAGGTGCTGAAGCGCCGTGGCCTGCGCGTGATCAATGCCGGTTATCCCTCGACCAAAGAACCGCTGGAGGTGCTGGTCGGACATGTCGGGCAGGCGGTCGAGGCCTGCGGCAGCGCGCCGGTGGATGTGATCACGCATTCGATGGGCGGCATCCTGTTGCAGCTTTGGGCCGCGCAGGAGGACAGCGCGCGCCGGATCGCGCGCGCGGTTATGCTGGCGCCGCCCAATGGCGGTTCGGAAATCGTGGATGCCTTTGGCGATCAGGCCTGGTTTGCCTGGATGAACGGCCCGGCGGGGCTGCGACTTGGCACCGATGCCGAGGGCGTGGCGGCAAGCCTGCCGCGCCCGGAGTTCGAATTCGCGGTGATCGCGGGCAGCGACAGCCTGAACCCGGTAACCTCGATGCTGATTCCGGGGGCGGATGACGGCAAGGTCTCGGTCGCGCATACGAAGGCGCCGGGGATGGCCGCGCATCTGGTGCTGCCCGTCACCCATACCTGGATGATGAACGATCCGCGCGTGATCCGGCAGGCGCTTGCCTTCCTGCAAGAGGGCGCCTTTGCCCCGCCCGCCACATGGGGCAAAGCCTTTGCAGAGCTGATGCGGGGCGCGCCGGCGCGCTGAGCGGCCTCAGAGTACGCGGTTCACATGGCCCATCTTGCGCCCGGCCTTAACCTCGGCCTTGCCGTAAAGATGGATCGCGCAGTTCTTCTCGCGCGCAAGCTGCGGCACCTGCGCCACGTCTTCGCCGATCAGGTTCGTCATCTCCACATCGGCAAAGCGCGATCCGTCGCCAAGCGGCCAGCCCGCAACGGCGCGGATATGCTGCTCGAACTGGTCGACGGTGCAGCCCTGCTGCGTCCAGTGCCCCGAATTGTGCACGCGGGGCGCGATCTCGTTGACCAGAAGGCCCTGCGGCGTGACGAACAGCTCCACCCCCATCACGCCGACATAATCGAGCGCGTTGAGGATGCGTGCGGCGATCAGCACCGCGTCGCTGCGCAGCGCGGGCGGGATGCGCGCGGGCACCGTCGTGGTATGCAGGATGCCGTCGCGGTGCACGTTCTCGCCGGGGTCGAAGCAGGCCACCGCGCCATCGGCCCCGCGCGCCGCGATGACCGAAATCTCGCGGCTGAACTCGACGAACCCTTCCAGCACCGCCGGCGCGCCCTGCATCGCGGCCAGGGCGGCGGGCGCGTCGGCCGGGGTGATGATCCGCGCCTGCCCCTTGCCGTCATAGCCAAGCCGCGTGGTCTTGAGGATCGCGGGCATGCCGATCTGCCCAAGCGCGGCCTCGAGGCTGGCGGCATCGCGCACCTCCGCCCAGGGGGCGGTGGCAAGGCCGATCTCGTTGAGAAATCCTTTCTCGGTGATCCGGTCCTGGCTGACGGCAAGCGCGCGGCGGCCGGGGCGGATCTGGCGGGTCGCCTCCAGGATGTCGAGGGCGGCGGTGGGGATGTTCTCGAATTCGTAGGTGATGACATCGACCGAGGCGGCGAACTCGGCAAGCGCCACCTCGTCGTCATAGCCGGCGGTTGTCACGCGCTCGGCCACATGGCCGGCGGGCGGGTTCGCGCCGGGTTCGTAGATATGCGTGCGCAGCCCCAGCCGGGCCGCCGCGACCGACAGCATCCGCCCCAGCTGCCCGCCGCCAAGAATGCCGATCACCGCCCCGGTGCGCAGAGCCTCAGGCATCGGAGGGCTCATCGGGGATCGAGGCCGACAGCGCCGCGCGCCAGGCATCAAGCCGCGCGGCAAGCGCCGGATCGCCGATCGCCAGGATCCCGGCGGCCATCAGCCCGGCATTGGCCGCGCCCGCCGCCCCGATCGCCATGGTGGCCACCGGATAGCCCTTGGGCATCTGGACGATGGAATACAGGCTGTCCACCCCGGAAAGGGCGCGCGTCTGGACCGGCACCCCGATCACCGGCACCCGCGTCTTCGAGGCCATCATGCCGGGCAGATGGGCCGCGCCGCCCGCACCCGCGATGATGACATGCAGCCCGCGTCCGGCCGCGGCCTTGCCATATTCCCACAGCCGGTCGGGCGTGCGATGCGCCGAGACGATCTTGGCCTCATAGGCCACGCCAAGCTCATCGAGGATTTCTGCTGCCTCGCGCATCGTGGGCCAGTCCGACTGGCTGCCCATGATGATTCCAACCTTCACGCCCATTGCGGCCCCTTGCGTCACTTTGCGCGCACTATAGCCACGGGGCGGCGCGGTGCAATGCTTGCCCGTCAGGCGATGATGTCGGGGGTCAGCTGGTCTTCCAGCCGCGCGATCCTGTCCTTGAGCGCGAGCTTTTGCTTTTTCAGCCGCACAAGGGACAACTGGTCGCCGCGCCCGCCTTCGGCGAGGGCGTGAATGGCGGCATCGAGATCGCGATGCTCGCGCCGCAGCACTTCCAGCTTCACGCGAAGCACCTCTTCGGGGTTCATCTCGATATAGGCATTCATGTCCGGTTTCCGGCTGGCTGATCTGACCCTTGCCGCGCATCGGGCGCATCAGGACTGAGTCGCGTGCAGGGTGTGACCGATAATATAGCAATTTCCACGCATTGCGGCATGAAAATCTGTGTGCGTCGGAACGGTGCCGGCCCTTGCGGTGGGGCGCCGCGCTGCCCATATTCATTGCAGGGCCGCCGATGACCGGGGCCAGACGATACGCAATGTCGCTTGTTGAAGGGCTTGCAGATGACAAAACCGAGCTTTGGAGCACATCCGCACCTGCTGGGCTTCGACCAGTTGGAGCGGCTTGTGGAACGGACCGCGAAAAGCGGGTCGGATGCCTATCCGCCTTACAATATCGAACAATCCGGCCCCGATGCGTTTCGCATCTCGCTTGCGGTTGCGGGGTTTTCGGATGCCGATCTGACGATCACCATGGAGAACCGCGCCCTCGTGATCCGCTGCCGCCAGGCCGAGGATGCGGCGGAACGGGTGTTCCTGCACCGCGGGATCGCGGCGCGGGCCTTCCAGCGCAGTTTTGTGCTGGCCGAGGGGATTGAGGTGACGGGGGCAGCGCTGTCCAACGGGCTTTTGCATATCGACCTGCAACGGGCAGAGCCCGAACCGGTCGTGCAGACCATCCCGATCCGGCGGCGTTAGGTTGATGAAGGAGATGTGCGATGGATACGAAATACGATTTCGGCACGCCCGAGGCTGGTGAACGGATCGTCTATGTCCGCCCCGTGGCGGTGGCCGATCTGCCCGAAGAGATCCGCTCGCAGGCGATGGGGCTGAACACGCTTTACGCGCTGCACGATGCCAGCGGCGAAAGGCTTGCGCTGGTGAAGGACCGCTGGATGGCCTTCGCCCTGGCGCGCGAGAACGACATGGCGGCGGTGAACGTGCACTAGGCCGCAGGCCCGCCACATGATCCGCAAAAGGAAAACGCCGCCCCCGTGAGGGCGGCGTTTCGCATTCCGGGTGCGGGGGCCGCGATCAGGCCCGGATCAGCCCCATCGATTCCAGCTTCAGCACGACCTGATGGGCGCAGTGATCGACATCGACATTCTCGGTATCGACCACGAGTTCGGCCTGGACCGGCGCCTCATAGGGGTCCGAGATGCCGGTGAACTCTTTGATCTTGCCCTCGCGCGCCAGCTTGTAAAGGCCCTTGCGGTCGCGGCGTTCGCATTCCTCAAGGCTGGTGGCCACATGGACTTCGACGAAGGCGCCATATTGCTCGATCATCTCGCGCACGGCCCGGCGGGTCGCGGTATAGGGCGCGATCGGTGCGCAAAGCGCGATGCCGCCGTTCTTGGTGATCTCGGAGGCGACATAGCCGATGCGCTTGATGTTGATGTCGCGGTGCTCCTTTGAGAAGCCCAGCTCCGAGGACAGATGCTTGCGCACCACATCGCCATCAAGCAGCGTCACCGGGCGGCCGCCCATCTCCATCAGCTTGACCATGAGCGCGTTGGCGATGGTCGACTTGCCCGACCCCGACAGGCCCGTGAAGAACACGGTAAAGCCCTGCTGGGCGCGCGGCGGGCTGGTGCGGCGCAGTTCCGTCACCACCTCGGGGAAGCTGAACCATTCGGGGATCTCAAGGCCTTCGCGCAGGCGGCGGCGCAGTTCGGTGCCCGAAATATCCAGCACGGTGCAGCCCTCGGGCACCTCATTGGCGGGATAATATTGCGCCTTTTCCTGCACGTAGACCATGTGCTTGAAGTCCACCATCTCGATGCCGATCTCTTCGGCGTGTTTCGAGAACAGCTCTTGCGCGTCATAGGGGCCGTAGAAATCCTGGCCCTGGCTGTTCTTGCCCGGTCCGGCATGGTCGCGCCCCACGATCATGTGGGTGCAGCCGTGATTGCGCCGGATCAGGCCGTGCCAGACGGCCTCGCGCGGGCCGGCCATGCGCATGGCAAGGTTCAGCAGGCTCATCGTCGTGGTGGACGAGGGGTATTTGTCCAGCACCGCCTCGTAGCAGCGCACGCGGGTGAAATGGTCCACGTCGCCGGGTTTCGTCATGCCGACCACGGGATGGATCAGCAGGTTGGCCTGCGCCTCGCGCGCGGCGCGGAAGGTCAGCTCCTGATGCGCGCGGTGCAGCGGGTTGCGGGTCTGGAAGGCCACGACCTTGCGCCAGCCCAGTTTGCGGAAATAGGCGCGAAGTTCGTTGGGCGTGTCGCGGCGGGCCTTGAAGTCATAGTGCACGGGTTGCTGGATGCCGGTGACCGGGCCACCCAGATAGATCTTGCCTGCGGTGTTGTGCAGATAGTTCACCGCAGGATGGGCCAGATCGTCCGCACCAAAGACCTTTTCGGCCTCGTGCGCCTTGTTCGGTTCCCATTTGTCGGTGACCGACAGGATCGCAAGGATCACGCCTTCCTGATCGCGCAGCGCGATGTCCTGGCCGGGCTCGATCGTTTCGGCGAAGGCCTCGGAGACATCAAGCGTGATCGGCATCGGCCAGAGCGACCCGTCGGACAGATGCATCGTGTCCACGACGCTGTCGTAATCGGCCTGCGACAGGAACCCCTTGAGCGGGTAGAAACCGCCGTTCATCAGAAGTTCCAGATCGCAGATCTGGCGCTGCGTCAGATCCCAGGAGGGCAGATCGCCGGCCTCGGCCTTGAGCTTCTGCGCGGATTCATACGAGACGTAAAGCTCGGGGATCGGGGCAAGATTGGGGAGGGACATCGTTCGACCTGCGTTTTCTGCCAAGAACATGACGCGGCCACGATGCCGCGCTTGCGCGGGGGCTTAGCCCGTGAATGCGGCCGGATTCAAGCGAAACAAGGGATTTTACAGCAAAGAAGGCGGTTATGCCCGGATGCTGCGCCGCGGCGGTAATTCATTCCTTGCCCGGCGGATTGCGCAGGCCGGATGTTTTCCGGCCCGCCCGATAGATGGGGGAACGGTTCCGGGCCTAGGCCTCGGCGGCAAGGAAGTGCTCGGCGTCAAGGGCTGCCATGCACCCCATGCCCGCGCTGGTCACGGCCTGGCGGTAGGTGTCGTCGGTCAGATCGCCGGCGGCGAAGACGCCCGGCACCGAGGTGCGGGTCGAGCCCGGTTCGACCTTCACATAACCGCCCTCGTGCAGATCGAGCTTGCCCTTTACCAGTTCGGAAGCCGGGGAGTGGCCGATCGCCACGAAGAACCCGTCGCAGGGCACCACGGTCTCGGCGCCGGTGGTAACGTCGCGGGTGCGCACGCCGGTCACGCCAAGTGGTTCCGTGTTGCCCAGAACCTCCTCGACGGTGTGGTTCCACAGGATCTCGACCTTGGGGTTCTTGAACAGGCGGTCCTGCATGATCTTTTCCGCGCGCAGGCTGTCGCGGCGGTGCACCAGCGTCACCTTGGTGGCGAAATTGGTCAGGAAAAGCGCCTCTTCCACGGCGGTGTTGCCGCCGCCGATCACCACGACCTCCTTGCCGCGGTAGAAAAAGCCGTCGCAGGTCGCGCAGGCCGAAACGCCGAAGCCCTTGAACTTCTCTTCCGAGGGCAGGCCAAGCCATTTCGCCTGCGCGCCGGTGGCAAGGATCACCGCATCGGCGACATAGGTGTTGCCCGAATCGCCCGTGGCGGTGAACGGCCGTTGCGACAGGTCGAGATCGCTGATGTGATCGCCGATGATCTCGGTGCCCATGGCGCGGGCGTGCTCTTCCATCTTCACCATCAGGTCGGGCCCCTGGACATGGGTTTCGCCCGGCCAGTTCTCGACCTCGGTGGTGATGGTGAGCTGTCCGCCGGGCTGGATGCCCTGCACGAGGATGGGCGAAAGCATGGCGCGCGCGGCATAGACCGCCGCGGTATAGCCCGCAGGCCCCGAGCCGATGATAAGCACCCTGGTCTTCTTCGTGTCCGACATGTCCCGCCCCTTGCTGGTGTTCGATCCGTCCGCATATAGGCCTTGGGGCAGGGCGCGAAAAGCCCCGTATCGTCGCATGCCCGCGCGGCGCCGGTTCGTTTCCGCGACGACCCGTTCAGCGAAACAATATTGCGCATCCTTCAGGTCGCGGATAAGTTCCGGCAAAATTTCGGAGGACACCATGGCCAACACCAAGCTTGACGAGATCGACCGGAAGATCCTGGCCGAGCTTCAGGCCGATGGCCGCATGACGAATGTGGAACTTGCCAAGCGTGTTGGGATTTCCGCGCCGCCCTGTCTGCGCCGGGTGCGGACGCTGGAAGAGGCGGGCTATATCCGGGGCTACCATGCCGATGTCAATCCGCGCGAGCTGGGCTTCGAGGTGCAGGTGTTCGCCATGGTGCGCCTGCACAGCCAGGCCGAGACGGATCTTTCGGCCTTCGAGGCGCGCTGCCGCGCCTGGCCGCTTGTGCGCGAATGCCACATGCTGAACGGCGAGATCGACTTCGTGCTGAAATGCGTGGCGCCCGATCTGTCCACCTTCCAGAGCTTCCTGACAGGCGAGCTGACCGCGGCGGCCAATGTGGCCAGCGTCAAGACCTCGCTGGTGATCCGCTGTGCCAAGGATGAGCCGGGTGTGCCCTTCGACGTGCTGGAAGACCGGCTGGCGAAGCTGGCCTGAGAGGGCCCGGGCAGGGGGCTGTCTGCCCCCTCTGGGCTGCGCCCATTCACCCCCGAGGATATTTGCGGCGAAGATGAAGGTCAGATCTCGCTTGCGAAGATCCGGTCGATCATTGCTTGGCCGGCGCGCGCATCTTCGAGCGTCCAGGGGTAGGGGGTGCCGTCGCGGATCGTGCGGACGGCGTTTTCGACCTGAAGGATGTATTGGTTCACCATCGGGTAGCGGATCACTTGGGTCGGCTTGCCCGGGCGTTCGAGATGCAGTTCGGCCTCGCGGAAGGTGCCGGCGTTGAACGGGGTAAGGACGCGGATTAGGCCGGCATCGCCCTGGAAGGTGGCCTCCTGGCGCGGCGCGAGGCGGGTGGAGGTCATCGCGCCATAGGTGAAGGTTCCCTTTGGGCCCTCCATTTCGCCGATGATCTGGGCGAAGGTGTCGACGCCGTTTTCGCGGTGGATGGAGGCGTGCATCTGCCGCGGTTCGGCCCGGGCGGCAAAGCGCACGGAAGAGCAGGCATAGACGCCGATATCGGGAAGCGCGCCGCCGCCGGTATCGGGGCGGTTGCGGATATTCGCGGGGTCGGGGTTGTTGAAGCTGAAGGCGACATCGGCGTGGCGCAGGGTGCCGATCGCGCCGTCGTCAAGCAAGGTCCGGACCTGGTGCCATTGCGGATGGTGGACGATCATATAGGCTTCGGCCGCGAAAAGGCCGGTCTTGTCGCGCAGGGTGATCAGCGGGTCGATCTCGGCTGCGCCGAGGGCCAGCGGCTTTTCGCACAGCACATGCTTGCCCGCCGCGAGGGCCTTCATCGTCCATTCGACATGGAGCGTGTTGGGAAGCGGGATATAGACAGCCTCGACCGCCGGGTCGTCCAGCAGGGCGGCGTAGCTGTCATGCACCACGAGATCGGGGCAGAAGGCGCGAAACGGCCCGGCCTTTTCGGCATGTGGGGTGGCAAGTGCGTAAAGGCGCGCCCCGGTTGCGGCATGGAGCGCAGGCCCCATATGCCGCAACGCGAAATTCGCAGCCCCGAGGATCCCCCAGTTCACCGGTCCCATGGTCTTCCCCCGTCGCCTCCCCCGTATCAGGCAAGAAGCCTAGCGGGGGTGCCTTGCGGTTTCAATGCGGCGCCGGGGCTCAGGACGGGATGGTCATGCCCTTGTCGCGGGCCAGGATCCGCATCCTGTCCTGAAGCTTTTCGAAGGCACGCACCTCGATCTGGCGGATCCTTTCGCGCGACACCTCGTATTGCGTGGACAGCTCTTCCAGCGTGACGGGGTCGTCGCGCAGGCGGCGCTGCATCAGGATGTCCTTCTCGCGCTCGTTGAGCACGTCCATCGCGGCCACGAGCATGGCGCGGCGGATCTCCAACTCGTCGGATTCGGCGTAGGCCTCGGCCTGGTCGGCATCCTCGTCCTCGAGCCAGTCCTGCCATTGCGTGGCGCCATCGCCATCGGCCGCCCCGACCTGCGCATTGAGCGAGGCATCGCCCCCCGACAGGCGGCGGTTCATCGAGATGACCTCATCCTCGGTGACGTTCAGGTCATGCGCGATCTGGGCCACGTTCTCGGGCCGCAGGTCGCCCTCTTCCAGCGCGCCGATCTTGGATTTCGCCTTGCGCAGGTTGAAGAACAGCTTCTTCTGCGCCGAGGTGGTGCCCAGTTTCACCAGGCTCCAGGAACGCAGGATATATTCCTGGATGGCGGCGCGGATCCACCACATCGCATAGGTGGCCAGACGGAACCCCTTTTCGGGGTCGAAGCGCTTGACCGCCTGCATCAGGCCCACATTCGCCTCGGAGATCACTTCGGCCTGCGGCAGGCCATAGCCGCGATAGCCCATGGCGATCTTGGCCGCCAGCCGCAGATGCGAGGTGACAAGCTTGTGCGCGGACTCCGAATCCTGATGGTCGACCCACGCCTTGGCCAGCATGTATTCCTCTTCCGGTTCCAGAAGCGGGAACTTCCGGATTTCCTGCAGGTAGCGGTTCAACCCCTGTTCGGGGCTGGGGGCCGGAAGATTGGCGTAACTGGTCATGGATTCTCCTTCTTCCTTGGGCCGCATCGAAGGGGGCCGCGGACCCGGACGGATGTGAAACGAAAAACCGGCGGGAAAGTTCCCCTGATCGTGCTGCTGACACAAGATCCTTAACGAATGATGTCGCGCATTCCGTCGCTTCGCAATAACTGAACAGGTCGGTTCACGTCTTTATGACCCCGTGTCATCGCCGCGCAGCCGGGCGATCAGGCCGCGGATATCGGCGGGCAGGGGCGAGGAGAACGCCATCTCCTCTTGCGTGACGGGATGCGTGAAGCCAAGCGTCGCGGCATGCAGCGCCTGACGCGGGAAGGCGGCCGCCGCCGCCGCACCATCCGCGCCGATCGCCCCGCGCGGCAGCTTGCGCCGCCCGCCATAGGTCTGATCGCCGATCAGGCCGTGTCCCGCATGGGCCATATGCACCCGTATCTGGTGCGTCCGGCCGGTTTCGAGCCAGCAATCGACCAGGGCGGCAGCCGGGGGCGTGCCGAAGGCCTCGACGACGCGGGCGCGCGTGACCGCATGACGCCCGCCCTGGAACAGAACCGCCTGGCGCTGCCGGTCGGTCTTGTGCCGCGCCAGATGCGAGGTGACCTTCAGCACGTTGCCGCTTTCGAAACTGACGCCCCGCGTGCCGCGCAGGCGCGGATCGGCGGCATCCGGCACGCCATGAACCACGGCCATGTAATGGCGGTGCACGCTGTGCTTTTCGAACTGGGCGGCAAGACCGTGATGCGCGCGGTCGGACTTGGCCACGACCAGCAGGCCCGAGGTGTCCTTGTCGATACGGTGTACGATGCCGGGGCGGGCCTCGCCGCCCACGCCCGAAAGCTGCCCGCCGAAATGATGCAGCAAGGCATTCACCAGCGTGCCATCGGCCGATCCTGGCGCGGGATGCACGACCATGCCCGCCGGCTTGTCGATCACGATCAGGTCGTCATCCTCCCACAGGACCGTCAGCGGAATGTCCTGCGCGATGGTCTCGACCGGGCGCGCCGGTTCGAGGGCGATCTCATAGACCTCGCCTTCCGCGACCCTGGCCTTCTGATCCACCACCTGCACGCCATCGCGCGTGATGGCGCCCCCGGCGATCAGCCGCGCCAACCGCGAGCGTGAAAGCGCCGCCGCCTCTGGCACTTCGGCGGCAAGCGCCTTATCAAGACGGTCAGCCGGGTCCGGCCCGATCACAACCCGAAGGATACGCTGTTCCATGTCCGACATGATGCCTTCCGACGGACCCCAGGCCCCGTTGCCCGAAATCCGGTTCCTCAAGATACTTGTGACGGCGCTCACCGTCACGATGATTGCGGGGCTTGTAACGATCGTGGCGCTGCTTGTCATCCGCCTGCCCGACGGCGCGCCGCTTCCCGAACTGCCCGCCGCGATCCGCCTGCCCGATGGCGCAAAGGCCGAGGCGGTGACGTTCGCGCGCAAGGCGCTGATCGTGCTGACCGACCGGGGCGACGTGCTGGTCTATGCGCCCGACGGGCAGCTCTTGCGGCAGATCCGGCTCGAATAACTCCGCCTGCTTCTTCAGAGATCCAAATATCCCCGCCGGAGGCTCCCCTGATCTCCGTTTGCGCAAGCGGGTAAGGTAGAACGCTCCGCGGGGGATATTTTTGCTCTGAAGAAACGCTCAGGATTCGGATTTGCGGGCGCGCGGTTTGGGGGCGGGTTTGGAGGTGGCTTCGAGTGCGGCGATCCGGGCCTTCAGCGCCTCATTCTCCTCGCGGGCCTTTTGCGCCATGGCGCGAACGGCATCGAATTCCTCGCGGGTGACGAAGTCACGATCGGCCAGCCAGCGGTCCATCCAGGATTTCATCGCGGTTTCCGCCTCGGTCCTGGCGCCCTGCGCCACGCCCATGGCATTCGTCATCAGCTTGGACATTTCGTCGAACAACTTGTTGGGCGGCTGCATGGGGATCTCCGGTCACGGGGTTTTGGTCACGGGGTTTTGCCTTATATGGGACGTTGGGCGGGAAAGCTCAAGGTTGACTTCGGCGCGGGGGCGGGGCTTTCTCCGCGCGATCCAAGAGGACCGAGATGGCCATTCCCTTTCCAGATATCGACCCGAATGTTTTCGTGATCCCGGGGCTTGGGCTGCCGCTGCGCTGGTATGCCCTGGCCTATATCGCGGGTCTGGTGATCGGCTGGCGTCTGATCGTGGGGCTGATGAAGCGCCCCGCGCTGTGGGGCGGGCAGGCGCCGATGGAGCCGCGGGCGGTCGAGGACCTTCTGACCGCTGTCATCCTTGGCGTCGTGATCGGCGGGCGGCTGGGTTTCGTGCTGTTCTACCAGCCGGCCTATTACCTGGCGCATCCCCTTGATATCGTGAAGGTCTGGCAGGGCGGCATGTCCTTTCACGGCGGGTTTCTCGGGGTGGTTCTGGCGGGGCTGTGGTTTTGCCGGCGGCGGGGCATTGCGCCCCTTGCGGTGGCCGATGCCTTTGCGCTGGTTGCGCCTGTGGGGCTGTTCTTCGGGCGGGTTGCGAATTTCATCAATGCCGAGCTTTGGGGCCGCCCAACGGATCTGCCATGGGGGGTGATCTTTCCAGGGCAGGCGGCGCAGGATTGCCCCGGTGTGGTGGCCGGGCTGTGCGCGCGCCACCCCTCGCAGCTTTACGAGGCGAGCCTTGAAGGGCTGCTTCTGGGCGCGGTCCTGTGGCTTTTGCTGGCACGCGGGGCGCTGTTGCGGCCGGGGTTGCTTCTGGGCCTGTTTCTGGCCGGATACGGGCTTGCGCGTTTCGTGGTCGAGTTCTTCCGCCAGGCCGACGGGCAGTTCATCACGCCCGAAAACCCGATGGGGCATGTCCTGTCGCTGGGCGGTTTCGGCCTGTCGATGGGGCAGATCCTGTCCTTGCCGATGATCGCGATCGGGGCGGTTTTCGTGATCCGCGCGTTGCGCCGCGAGCGGGTGGCGCCGTGACGCTGCTTGCGGGCCTTCTCGGGCGGCGGATCACGGCCGAGGGGCCGCTGCGGCTGGATCAATACATGGCCGAATGCCTGCTGCATCCGCGCCATGGCTATTACGCCACGCGCGATCCGTTCGGGCAGGCGGGCGATTTCATCACCGCGCCCGAAATCTCGCAGATGTTCGGCGAGATGCTGGGCCTTGCGCTTGCGCAGGTCTGGGCCGATGAGGGGCGCCCCGACAGGTTCGTTCTGGCCGAGCTGGGTCCGGGGCGGGGCACGCTGATGGCCGATGTGTTGCGCGCGATCGGGGCCTTGCCGCAGATGGCGGCCGCGGCGCAGGTGCATCTTGTCGAAGCGTCGCCGGCCCTGCGCGCGGTGCAGCGGGCGCGGCTGGCCGGGCAAGAGGTTGTCTGGCACGACACGGTGGACAGCCTGCCCGATGCGCCGCTTTACCTTCTGGCGAACGAGTTCTTCGACGCCCTGCCGATCCGCCAGTTCCTGCGCCGGGGCGGGGCCTGGGCCGAGCGTCAGGTCGGACTTTCGCCCGAGGGTCTTTTGCAGCCGGGGCTGTCGCCCGTGCATCCTGTGGCCGCGCTGGAGCATCGCCTTGCCGACACGCGGGAAGGCGATGTCGTCGAGATCTGCCCGGCCGCGGCCCCGGTGATGGCCGCGCTTGGCGCGCGCATCGCGGCGCGGGGGGGCGTGGCGATCGTGATCGACTATGGCAACTGGCGCAGTCTGGGCGATACGTTCCAGGCCCTGCGCGGCCATCGCCCCGAGGACCCCTTTGCCCATCCCGGTGAGGCCGACCTGACCGCGCATGTCGATTTCGAGGCGCTTGCCATTGCCGCGCGGGGCGCGGGGGCGGCGGTCTCGGGGATGACGGCGCAGGGGGTGTTGCTGGAACGGCTGGGAATTACGGCACGCGCCCGCGCGCTTGCGCCGAAACTTGCAGGTCCGGCGCATGAGGCGCATGTCGCGGCGCATCGGCGCTTGACCCATCCCGAGGAAATGGGAAACCTGTTCAAGGCGCTTGCCGTCTTTGCGCAGGGCGCACCGCTGCCACCCGGTTTCGATCAAGGTTAGCCGATGTCGCATACGCTGGAAATACTGACCTCGCCCGCGCTGGACGGCGTGCACCACGGGTTCTTCACCCGCAAGGGGGGCGCCTCTTCGGGCGTGTTCCAGGGGCTGAATTGCGGCCATGGCTCGTCCGATCAGACCGAGGCGGTCGCGCTGAATCGTGCCCGCGTGGCCGCGGCGATGGCGGCGGCCCCCGAACAGCTTGCCGGCGTGCATCAGGTGCATTCGGCCGATGTCGTGACGCTGGCGGCGCCGCCCGAGGCGCCGCAGCGCGCCGATGCGCTGGTGACCGCGACGCCGGGCGTGGTGCTGACGGTTCTGACCGCCGATTGCCAGCCCGTTCTGTTCGCCGACCGCGAGGCCGGGGTCATCGGCGCGGCCCATGCCGGCTGGCGCGGGGCGCTTGACGGCGTGCTCGAGGCCACGGTCGACGCGATGGAGGATCTGGGCGCAAGGCGCGGGCGGATCGTGGCGGTGGTCGGGCCCTGCATCTCGCAGGCGGCCTATGAGGTCGGCCATGACTTCATGGAGACCTTCCTGGTCGAAGACCCGGAATACGGCCGCTTCTTCTCGGGCGGACCGGGGGGGCGGCCGATGTTCGACCTGCCGGGATTTGGCCTGCACCGGCTACGTGCGGCGGGCGTGCAAGAGGCGCTCTGGATCCGCCACTGCACCTATGGCGATGCCGAGCGGTTCTATTCCTACCGGCGCACGACTCATGCCCAAGAGGCCGATTACGGGCGGCTGATCTCTGCCATCCGGCTGTGATTGCGGCCTGATTGTGCCCGATCTTGCCGTGGTGCTGCCATTGTTGTGGCCGCCTGATCGCCAATACCCGAAAAAACCCTTGATCTTGCAGGTTTGGGAACCGGCGGCTTTGCCTTGATTGGGCGCACCGAATGTGGCCGCGTCCGGCCGCCGCGTCAAACCCATGCCGCAAATCTCTGGGACAAAGGGGGCAGGGACCGGGCGGCTGCCACGCCCGTCCAAGCAGGAGAAACCCGATGACCCAAAGACCTCAGAGCCGCTGGATGAAGGCATTGCTGAGCACCAGCGCCGATGCGTTTTGTGCTATGCCGTGGAAGCGCGGGGCCGGGCGTGTCCGGGCGGGGCGTCCTTGAGGGGGGCACGCGATCCCGCAAACCCATCCCGTTCGTGTCCGGCGGCCGGGGCCGGGGGCTGCCATCCCCGGCCCGTGACGGATACGGGCGACATCAGGTGGCACGCCTGGACTATTGGCAGGCCACAGGTCCGTCCGGCCATTCCATTCGCCCGCGATCCGAACACGCGCGCGGCACAACGTCACTCTCAATTGGTCGATCTGCACCCGGTGGGGCCCGGTGCGACCATGACCAGACTGAAAGGCTGAGCCTATGTCATTCCCTCACCGCACCGGCCCCGGAAACGCCGTGCTTCGCCCCCGGACGGCCGATGCCGGGCCGGGTATCCGCCCCGTCGAAGGGCCCGATCCGCGCGCACCGCGCGCCACGCCACTGACCCGGCGATACGAGGCAAGTTGGCTGGCACCGGACGGCGAGGTCCGCTCCAGCGCGCGCATCGCGCCTGCGACACCGCTCTTCGAGGCGGCCTTCGCGGCCCTGGCGCGCGGCGCGGTGGTGCAGACCGACGAGGGCCCCGTCGCGGTCGAGGATCTGGTGCCCGGCATGCGCGCCCAGACCGTCGAGGGCGGGGCCGAGACGATCACATGGATCGGCGCGATGACCCTTTATCCCGCCCGAATGGGGCCGGACCCCCGCGCCGCCGCCGCGCTGGTGCGGGTGACGGCCGAGGCGTTCGGCCTTGGCAGGCCCGCGCAGGACGTGGTGCTTGGCCCCTATGCCCGGCTTTGCCTGCAAGGCGCGCGCTTGCAGGCGCGCACCCGGATCCCCTCGGCCTATATACCCGCGCGGGCCTTTCTGGATGGCCTCGGCGTGATCGAGCTGAGCCCGGCCTCGCCGGTCACGGTCTATCATGTCGCGCTTGCCCGGCAGGCCTCGTTGCGCGTCATGGGCCTTGAGGTCGAAAGCTTTCACCCCGGCGAAGCCCTTGCCGAA
Source organism: Rhodobacter maritimus (assembly GCF_058747975.1). Lineage (NCBI taxonomy): Bacteria > Pseudomonadati > Pseudomonadota > Alphaproteobacteria > Rhodobacterales > Rhodobacter > Rhodobacter maritimus. The sequence continues at coordinate 1,045,183 of NZ_CM179095.1, forward strand.
ACCATCGACCCGCGCATGCTTGCCCTTTACGAGGCGCTGTTTCCCCATCTTGATCGGCTGTCCGATTTCGGCCCGATGGCGCATCCGCGCCTGACCCGTTCCGAGATCGAGGCGTTCTTCGGCTGAGCCTCAACCCTCGGGCAGGGTTTCGGCCAGATAGCGCATCATGTTGCCGCCCATGACCTGCGCGATCGCGGGTTCGGGCAGGCCCTCGTCCATCAGCGCCTGCGTCAGCGCGGCCAGTTCCGAGGAATCGAAGGCGGTTTCCACCGCGCCGTCGAAATCCGAGCCGAGCGCGACATGATCGGCCCCGACAAGCGCAACCGCCGCCATGATGGCGCGGGCGACGCCCTGCGGGCTTGCATCGCAGGTGACATCGGCCCAGAAGCCGATGCCGATCAGCCCGCCCTTCGCGGCGATCGCCTGCATCAGCTCGTCGGGAAAATTCCGCTGCGTCGGGCAATGGCTGTAGATCCCGGTATGCGACACGATGGGCCGCGCGCCGTCCTGCGCCAGCACCTCGCGGGCCATCTGCGGCGAGGCATGGGCAAGGTCGATCACCATGTCGCGCGCGATCATCTGCGCCAGCACCTCATGGCCGAACGGGCTTAGCCCGGCGCCGCTGCCGCCCTCGCCATGCAGGCTGCCGCCCAGTTCGTTGTCGAAGAAATGCGTCAGCCCCAGAAGGCGGAAGCCCGCGTCATGAAGCCGGGCCAGATTGTCGATATCGCCCGAAAGCGCGTGCCCGCCCTCGGCGCCAAGCAGCCCGCCCGTGACCGTGGCGCCGGCCGCGCGCGCATCGAGCAGGGCCTGAAGATCGGCCCGCGTGCGGATGATCCGCAACTCGTCCGGCGCCTGTCCGGCAACGCGGGCCAGCCGCGCGGCCTGGTCCAGCGCGCGTTCGGTCAGGTCGAACCAGCTTGTCGGGGGGCGCAGCTGCACCATCACCAGCGGGGTGATGTTGTCGGGCGCGTCGGCGGTGTTGTGTTCGTAATTCTGGCCCTTGGGGCTTTTGGTGACGGTGGTGAAGACCTGAAGCGCCACATTGCCGTCGCGCAGGCGCGGCAGATCGACATGGCCGCGATCGGTGCGGCGGCGCAGGTCGCGGTCCCACAGCAGGGCATCGGAATGCCAGTCCCCGATCACCAGCCCGGCATGCAGCTTGCGCGCGGCCGCCGAGACCGGCCAGGGCTCATGCGCCGTGGTGCGGTTCTGGCCGTTCTCGACGATCCCCGGCGCAACACCGAAAAAGGCCACGACGCCCAGTGCCACAAGGCCCGTTCCGATCTTCACCCATTTGCGCATGATGCCCTCCGCCCCTTGGGCGGAAGGCTAGCGTGCGGGCGCGCGGGCGCAAAGTGCCGCGCGCCCTGACGTGGGGTCACGCCTCCATCGCCTCCAGCTCGTCGATGAACCCCGCGATCATCGACAGCCCCTTGTCCCAGAAGGCCGGATCGCTTGCGTCAAGGCCGAAGGGCGCGAGCAGTTCCTTGTGATGCTTGGAGCCGCCGGCCCTGAGCATGTCGAAATACTTCTCCTCGAAGCCGGGAAGCCCGCTTTCATAGGCGGCATAAAGCGCGTTCACCAGCCCGTCGCCGAACGCATAGGCGTAGACATAGAAGGGCGAGTGCACGAAATGCGGGATATAGGCCCAGAAGGTCTCGTATCCGGGCATGAACTCGAAGGCATCGCCAAGGGATTCGCCCTGCACCGACATCCACAGCGCATTGATGTCCTCGGGGGTCAGCTCGCCCTCGGCGCGCGCGGCATGCAGCTTGCATTCGAAATCGTAGAACGCGATCTGGCGCACCACGGTGTTGATCATGTCCTCGACCTTGCCCGCCAGCAGGGTCTTTTTCTCGGCCGGGGTGGCGGCCGCTTCCAGCAGGCGGCGGAAGGTCAGCATTTCGCCGAAGACGCTGGCGGTTTCGGCAAGCGTCAGCGGGGTAGAGGCCAGAAGCTCGCCCTGACCGGCGGCCAGCACCTGATGCACGCCGTGGCCCAGTTCATGCGCAAGGGTCATCACGTCGCGCGGCTTTCCAAGGTAGTTGAGCATCACATAGGGATGCACCGTCGTCACCGTGGGATGCGCGAACGCGCCCGGCGCCTTGCCGGGCTTTACGCCCGCGTCGATCCAACCCCTGGAAAAGAAGGGCAGTGCAAGGCGCGCCATTTCCGGGCTGAAGGCGGAATAGGCCGACAGCACCGTTTCGCGCGCCTCGTCCCAGTCGATCTTGCGCGGGGCTTCGGTCGGCAGCGGCGCGTTGCGGTCCCAGATCTGAAGCTTCTCAAGCCCCAGCCATTTCGCTTTCAGCCGGTAGTAGCGATGCGACAGCTTCGGATAGGCCGCAACCACCGCGTCGCGCAGCGCCTGCACGACCTCGGGCTCGACATGGTTGGACAGGTGGCGGCCATGCTGCGGGCTGGGCATCTTGCGCCAGCGGTCCTCGATTTCCTTTTCCTTGGCCAGCGTGTTGTGGACCCGCGCGAACAGCTTGATTTCCTGCCCGAAAACCTGCGCAAGGGCCTTCGCCCCCGCCTCGCGCCGCGCGCGGTCGTGATCGGACAGCAGGTTGGTGGTGGCCTCAAGGTTGAGCGCCTCGCCCTCGACCTCGAATTCGAGGCCCGCGACGGTTTCGTCGAAAAGCCGGTTCCAGGCGGCGGCGCCCACCACGGACTGGTCGTGCAGGAACTTCTCCAGCTCGTCCGAAAGCTGGTGGGGTTTCATTGCGCGCATCCGGTCGAAGACGGGCTTGTAGCGCGCGATCCGCGCATCGGCGAAAAGCGCCTCATAGGCGGCATCGCCGATGCGGTTGAACTCGAGGCTGAAGAAGACAAGCGGCGTGGTGAAGCCGGTGATGCGGTCCTGCGCGTCGGCCATGAACTTGGCGCGCGCGGCATCGGTGGTGTTCTGGTAGTAGCGCAGCCCCGCATAGGACATGAGCCGCCCGGCCGTGATGTCGATTTCCTCATAGCGGCGGATGCATTCGGCCATGCCCGCGGCATCAAGCCCTGCAAGCCTGCCTTCGTAATCGGTGGCGAAACCGGCGCAGGCGCTTTCAAGCCAGGCCATGTCCCGCGTGAATTCGGGGGCGTCGGGGGCGGCATACAGATCGCTCAGATCCCAGTCCGGCAGGTCTCCGAATCCGCCCGAAGTTGCGTTGGCATCGAATACGGGGCGGGGCAGGGGCAGGGTCATGGCGTCCTCTTGTCTGTTGCATCTCTCAGATAGGGGCAGGGGGGCGCGCAGCGCAAGGGCCGCCACCCCTGCAACATCTGCCCGATTTATGCGCATTCGGGTGCCGGGCGCCCGCAAAATGGGCGGTGAATTGCCCAAGAACCGGGCAGCGCCGTGCCCGAACCGGCCGAAGCGCTTTCTTTGCGGGCACTGGCTGCCTAAGCTTTCCCTACAGGTCCGAGGAATCAGTGCAGCATGTCCCCAAGCTATTTCAACGAGATGTTCGACGGCGATCAGGTCCGCCCCCCCTATGCGCGGCTGGAAGACTGGACCCGGCAGATGCCCGCCGAGCTGCGCCAGATGAAACAGGCCGAGGCCGAGGTGCTGTTCCGCCGTATCGGCATCACCTTCGCGGTTTACGGCGAGGGCGGCGATCCCGACCGCCTGATCCCCTTCGACATGTTTCCCCGCGTCTTCACCCAGCCCGAATGGCGCCGCCTGGAAAAGGGCATCAAGCAACGCGCGCGGGCGCTCAATGCCTTCCTGCTTGATGTCTATGGCAAGGGAGAGATCGTGCGCGCGGGGCGCGTTCCCGCCCGGCTGGTCTATCACAACGAGGCCTATGAGCGTGCGGTTGCGGGCTTTACCCCGCCGCGCGGGGTGTATTCCCATATCGTGGGGATCGACCTCGTGCGCACCGGCCCGGACGATTTCTTCGTGCTCGAGGATAATTGCCGCACGCCCTCGGGCGTCAGCTACATGCTGGAAAACCGCGAGATCATGATGCGCATGTTCCCCGACCTGTTCGGCGAGAACCGCATCGAGCCGGTGGACGGCTACCCCGAGCTTCTGCGCCGCACGCTGAGTTCGGTCGCCCCCGCGAAATGCGACCGCGATCCGACGGTGGTGATCCTGACGCCGGGGCATTTCAACTCGGCCTATTACGAGCACAGTTTCCTGGCCGACATGATGGGTGTCGAGCTGGTCGAGGGGGCGGACCTGTTCGTCGAGGGCGGGTTCGTCTGGATGCGCACGACCGAGGGGCCGAAGAAGGTGGATGTGATCTATCGCCGCCTCGATGATGCCTTCCTTGATCCGCTGTGCTTCCGGCCCGATTCCATGCTGGGCGTGCCGGGGCTGATGGATGTCTATCGCTCGGGCGGGGTCAGCATCTGCTCGGCGCCCGGCGCGGGTGTGGCGGACGACAAGGCGATCTATACCTATGTGCCGGAAATGGTGCGCTTCTATCTGGGGGAAGAGCCGATCTTGCAGAACGTGCCGACATGGCAATGCGGCAAGGCCGGGGATCTGTCATATGTCCTCGACAACCTTGGGGAACTGGTGGTCAAGGAGGTGCACGGCTCGGGCGGGTATGGCATGCTTGTCGGGCCGCGCGCCAGCAGCGACCAGATCGCGCTGTTCCGCCAGAAGATCTCGCAGGACCCGGAGAACTATATCGCGCAGCCGACGCTTGCCCTGTCGACCACGCCGACCTTCGTGGAAGAGGGGATCGCGCCGCGCCATGTCGACCTGCGCCCGTATTGCCTTGTGGGCGACACGATCGAGCTGGTGCCGGGCGGCCTGACGCGGGTCGCGCTGACTGAAGGCTCGCTTGTGGTGAACTCGTCCCAGGGCGGGGGCGTCAAGGATACCTGGGTTCTGGCGGAGTGACCTGACATGCTGAGCCGGACGGCGGAAAATCTTTTCTGGATCGGGCGCTATATCGAGCGCGCCGAAACCATGGCGCGCCTGCTGGAAGTGGGCGGGCGGATCGCGCTCATGCCCTCGGCGGGGCGCGGGTATCGCAGCGAATGGGAAAGCCTGCTTCAGGCCTCGGGCACGGCGGCGGGCTTTGGCGCCAAATATGACGATGCGGTGCAGCGCAATATCGAAAGCTACCTGTTCTTCGATCTCGACAACCCCTCGTCGGTGGCCTCCTGCATCGGCAAGGCGCGCGAGAATGCGCGCATCGTGCGCACCGCGCTGACGACGCAGGCCTGGGATGCGATCAACACCGCCTTCCAGGAGATGCGCGGCCTGGAACGCCGCCCCAGATCGGACCTGAGCCTGACCGAGATCACCGAATGGACCATGCGCAAGACCGCGCAGATCCGTGGCGCGATCGACGCCACGCTCTTGCGCAATGACGGGTATGACTTCCTTGGCCTCGGGCTTGCGCTGGAACGGGCGGACAACACCGCGCGGCTGATGGATGTGAAGTATTTCGTGCTGCTGCCGGATGTCGATCTGGTGGGCTCCAGCCTTGATCGCTATCAGTGGCACACGCTTTTGCGGGCGCTTTCGGCGCATCGGGCCTTTCACTGGGCCTATGGCGGAGAGATCAGCGCCGGCAAGATCGCCCATTTCCTGATCCTCAATCCGCAGATGCCGCGCTCGCTTATCGCGGCGTCAAGCGTGGTGCTGGAGCATCTCAACCGCCTTGCGCGCGATTACGACCGCCGCACCCCCGCCCAGACCCGCGCCCGCGCCTTGCAAAGCGAACTGACCGATCTGACCGTGCAGGAGATCTTCGACGAGGGCCTGCACGAATTCCTGTCCCGCTTCATCGGCGAGATCGGAGAGCTGACCGAACTTGTCCAGCAGATCTACCTGAGCGGAGAAGCGCGATGATCCTGACCGTCAATCATGTCACGCATTACCGCTACGATGCGCCGATGCGTTCGGCCGTCCAGTCGCTGCGCCTGTTTCCGACGCGCTTTGCCGGGCAGCGCGTGCTGGACTGGAAGGTCGAGATTCCGGGCGGAACGCGGGGCGGCGCCTTTCGGGACGGGGCGGGGGACCGGGTCGAAGGCTGGTCCGTGCGCGGCCCGGTGACGGCCCTGGCCGTCAGCGTCACGGGAACCGTGGAAACCGAGGACACCGCCGGGGTGCTGCGCGGCCACCGCGAAACCGTGCCGCCGATGGTCTATCTGCGCGACACGCCCGCGACCGAGCCCGACATGGCGATCCGTGATCTGGCGGCCGGGGCCGTTGCGGGCGCATCGGACGATCTGGACCGTGCGCACCGCCTGGCAAGCGCGGTGCGCGCCGCGGTGGCCTATCGTCCGGGCGTGACGCATGCCCATACCTCCGCCGCCGAGGCGCTGGAGCTGCGCGAGGGCGTTTGCCAGGACCACGCGCAGGTTCTGATCGCGGCGGCGCGCAGCCTTGATCTGCCCGCGCGCTATGTGTCGGGGTATCTTTATGCCGCCGAGGATGGCACCCCGCACGAGGCCGCCCATGCCTGGGCCGAGATCCATGTGCCCGATCTGGGCTGGATCGGGTTCGACGCGGCCAATGGTTGCTGCCCGAACGAGCTTTATGTCCGCCTCGGTTCGGGCTATGACGCCGCGGATGCGGCACCGATCCGGGGCATTGCGCTTGGTGCCGGACGGGAAAGCCTTGACGTGACGGTTGCACTTGAGGCGACGCAGCAATAATCTGCCGGGCGCGCCGGTGCCGAGGAACGAAGATGACCTATTGCGTGGGCCTGCTGCTGGAAGCAGGCATTGTGCTTTTGTCCGATACCCGCACCAATGCCGGGCTCGACAATATCTCCACCTATCGCAAGATGTTCACCTTCGAGGAACCGGGGGAGCGGGTGATCGCCATCCTGACGGCGGGCAGCCTGTCGGTGACGCAGACCACCATGGCGCGCCTGCACGAGGCCGCCGAGGATGCCGAGGCCACGCCCGACAGTTCGGTCCTGCTGGCGCCGACGATGCTCAAGGTGGCCGAGATCGTCGGCAACACCCTTGCCTCGGTGCGTCAGGACATCGAGCACAAGATGAACGCGACCAAGGTCTCGACAGCGGCCTCGATGATCGTGGCGGGGCAGCGTGCGGGCGGCGCGATGCGCATGTTCCTGATCTATCCCGAGGGCAATTTCATCGAGGCGACCACCGACACCCCCTTCCTTCAGATCGGCGAGCATAAATACGGCAAGCCGATCCTCGACCGGGTCGTGTCGCGCGAGACCTCGCTGGCCGATGCGCAGAAGGCGGTGCTTCTGTCGATGGATTCGACCCTGCGCTCGAACCTGTCGGTGGGGATGCCGCTGGACCTTGCGGTGATCGAGCGCGATGCCTGCCGGATGAGCATGATCCGCCGGATCGAGGCGGGCGACAAGGATTTCGCCGCGATGAGCGGGGCCTGGTCGCGGGCGCTGCGCGACGCCTTTTCGCAGATCGAGCTTTAGCGCGGGGCAGCGTCGAAAAGCGCCGCACAGGCATCGTAGAACCGCGCGCGGGCGGGGGGCGTTTCCATCATCAGCTCGTGCTCGGCCCCGGTGATGATTTCAAGCCTGCCCCCGGGCCAGCCTGCCATCCGCCGATGGACCGAGCCGATCTCGACGATCTTCTCAAGCCCGCCAAGGGCGCAATAGCAGGGCAGGTCCGGCGCCGGCAGCGCGGCAAGCGCCGCGCATTCGTGCAGCGACTGCGTCAGCCATCGGATCGTCGGGCCGGCAATCGTCAGCTCGGGCTCGGCCGCGACCTGCTCGATCATGAAGGCCCACATCGCCGGGTCCGTGGTCAGCCGGTTGCGGTTGAAGGCGGTGCGCAGCACATAGGTTTCGGGCGAGGTCGTGGGAACATAGATCTCGTCCAGCCCGACCCGTTCGAGCGTGCGGGCAATCGCGCGCGACAGGGGCGGCAGGGGCAGGCGAATCCCCCACATCGGCGCCGAGAAGGCCGCCGCCGCGAAGGGATTCGTATCCATCAGCCGGCGCAGGCCGATCGCGCCGCCCATCGAATGGCCCAGAACGAACCACGGCCGGGGCAGGCCAAGCGTTTCGACGCAGCGCAAGACCGCGTCGAAATCCAGCTGATATTCCGGGTAGCGGGACACATGGCCCTTGGCCGGGTCCGCCACCAGCCGGTCGGCAAGCCCCTGTCCGCGCCAGTCCACCGAGATCATGGCATAGCCGCGCGCGGCGAATTCGCCTGCGGCGGGGCCGTATTTCTCGATGTATTCCGTGCGTCCAGGCAGCAGGAATACCGTTCCCCTGGCCGCCTCCGGCCCCTGCCACGCGGCCAGCCGGATGCGCACGCCATCGGCGGCGCGCAACCAGAAGGCGCGTCCGCCCGCGGGGGCGCGGGCGATCGCATCGAACAGGGGGGCCGGGTCCATCACGCCAGGGCGGCGCCCAGTTGCATCGCCAGCCCCATCGCGCCGTCGACCTTCAGCTTGCCGCTCATGAAGGCCATCGTGGGGTTCACGTCACCCTCCAGGATGCCCTTGAAGGTATCGGCCGAGGCGGTCAGCGTCACGTCCGCCTCATCGTCGCCGATGCGCACGCCCTCGGGGTCCGCGATGATCGCGCCTTCGCCTTCGATGCAGAATTTCGCGGTGGACGAAAAGCCCTCGGGCAGTTTCGCCTGCAATGCGGCCAGTGCGGTGTCGAGAACGTCGCTCATGAATTCCTCCGATTGTGAATGCCGGGCTATCGCATTTTCCGGCAGTTAGGTTACATCTTAGATATGCGTGAGCGATCTGCCTTCTACAAATGTGCCGTGGCGGCATTTTTTGGCGCACTGGTTGCCGGTGCGCCCCTGCGCGCCGAAACCGATGGGCTGGATCGGTATTTCGAGGAACTGGCCGATCCCGACTATCCGGGCTGGGCGCGTGCCGAATCCGACATCCGCAGGGCGTGGTCGCGTTCGGGCTCTCCGGCGATGGACCTTCTGCTCAAGCGGGGCGAAGATGCGCTGGACGGCGGCGATGCACAAGCCGCGATCGAGCATCTGACCGCGCTGACCGATCATGCGCCCGATTTCGCCGAAGGGTGGAACGCGCGCGCGACGGCCTATTTCCTGGCCGGGCAATATGGCCCCTCGCTGTCCGACATCGCACGCACCCTTGCGCTTGAGCCGCGCCACTGGGGTGCGCTTGCCGGCCTTGGGGCGATTCTGGACGAGATGGGCAACCCCGAGGGCGCGCTCGAGGCGTTTCGCCGCTCTTATGCCTTGCACCCGCATCAGCAGGATGTGAAAGACGCCATCGACAGGCTGGAAAGACAGCTCGCGGGCATTACGCTCTGAGCGGGGAACGGAATGGCGCAGGGGCGGATCACCGCGGTCCTCGGGCCGACGAATACGGGCAAGACCCATTACGCGATCGAGCGGATGCTGGCGCATCGCACGGGCATCATCGGCCTGCCGCTGCGCCTGCTTGCGCGCGAGGTCTATGACCGGATCGTGAAGGCGCGCGGCCCCTCGGTCGTGGCGCTGGTCACGGGCGAAGAGCGCATCGTTCCCGAACGCACGCAATACTGGGTCTGCACCACCGAGGCGATGCCCGAGGGGATGGGCGCGGATTTCGTTGCGCTGGACGAGATCCAGCTTTGCGCCGACCCCGAGCGCGGCCATGTCTTCACCGACCGGCTGCTGCATGCGCGCGGCCTGCACGAGACGCTTCTGCTTGGTTCGGAAACCATGAAGGGGGCGATTGCCGCTCTGGTGCCGGGCGTGCAGTTCACCCGGCGCGAGCGGTTTTCCGAATTGCGGTGGGCTGGTTCGAAAAAGACAAGCCGGATGCCCGCACGCAGCGCGATCGTGGGATTTTCGGTTGATAATGTCTATGCCATCGCCGAACTCGTGCGCCGCCAGAAGGGCGGTGCCGCGGTGGTGATGGGGGCGCTCAGCCCGCGCACGCGCAACGCGCAGGTCGAGCTGTATCAGAACGGGGATGTGGATTACCTGGTCGCCACGGATGCCATCGGCATGGGGTTGAACCTCGATATCGACCATGTCGCCTTCGCGGCCACCTCGAAATTCGACGGCCGCCGGATGCGCCACCTTTTCCCGCATGAGCTGGGCCAGATCGCGGGCCGCGCGGGGCGGCACACGCAGGACGGCACCTTCGGCGTGACGGGCGACGCAAGCCCGTTGCCGCCCGAGGTTGTCACCGCCGTGGAGGAGCACCGCTTTGCCCCGATCCAGCGGCTGCAATGGCGCAATCCGCAGCTGGAATTCGGCACCGTCGCGCGGCTGATCCGCAGCCTGGAAGAACAGCCGCAAGAGGCGTGGCTGACGCGCGGGCGCGACGCGGATGACCTGATCGCGCTGCGCACGCTGGCCGAATATCCCGAGATCCAGGACAGGATCGGCCACCCCGCCGATGTGCGCCTGCTGTGGGATGTCTGCCGCATTCCCGACTTCCGCTCGATTTCGCAGACCGAACATGCGACCCTGCTGGCGCGGATCTTCGGGTTCCTGCAAGGCGGCAAGGGTGTTCCGTCGGACTGGCTTGCCGGGCAGATCGCCCGGATCGACAAGACACATGGCGATATCGACGCGCTGTCGCGCCGGCTGGCGTTTATCCGCACATGGACCTATGTGGCGCAGCGCAGGGGCTGGGTCGATGACGAAAGCCATTGGCGCGGGGAAACTCGCGCGGTAGAAGACCGCTTGTCGGATGCGCTGCATGGCGCGCTGACCCAACGATTTGTGGACCGGCGCACCTCTGTGCTGTTGCGCCGGCTCAAGCAGAAGGAGACCCTCGTGGCCGAGGTGAACGACAAGGGCGAAGTGACGGTCGAGGGCGAATTCGCCGGCCGTCTTGAGGGGTTCCGTTTTCGGCAGGACGACACGTCCTCGCCCGACGAGGCGAAGATGCTGGCGCGCGCGGCCTATGAGGCGCTGCGCCCCGAGTTCCACCTGCGTGCGGACCGCTTCTACAACGCGCCCGATACTGAGATGGACTTTACCGAACAGGGCGGCCTGATGTGGGGCGAGATCGCCGTGGGCAAGCTGGTGAAGGGCGCCGAGGCGATGCGCCCCTCGGTCGAGGCTTTCGTGGACGAAGAGGCGGGCGCGGATGTGGCCGAGAAGGTCAAGCGCCGCCTTCAGCACTTCATCGACCGCAAGGTCGCCACCCTGTTCGAGCCGCTTCTGGCCATGGGGCGCGATGAAACGCTGACCGGCCTGCCGCGCGGCTTTGCCTTCCGCCTGGTCGAGGCGCTTGGCGTGCTGCCGCGCGAAGGCGTGGCGGCCGAGGTGAAGGAACTGGATCAGGATGCGCGCGGCGCGCTGCGCAAGCATGGCGTGCGGTTCGGGCAATACACGATCTTCCAGCAGGCGCTTTTGAAACCCGCGCCGACGCGGCTGCGGCTGGTTCTCGCATCGCTTTGGGAAGGGCTGGACGAGTTTCCCGAAAGCCCGCCGCCCGGTCTTGTGACGATCCCGAACCTGCCCGAGGTTCCGGCCGCGGCCTATACGCTGTCGGGCTATCGCGCGGCGGGCGCGCGTGCGATCCGTATCGACATGCTCGAACGTCTGGCCGATCTGCTGCGCGGCCAGGATACGCGCGGCGGGTTCGAGGCCACGCCCGACATGCTGTCGATCACCGGCATGACGCTGGAGCAGTTCGCCGACCTGATGGCCGGGCTGGGCTACAAGGCCGAACGCGGCGAGCGTGAGAAGGTGAAGCCCCCGGCCGAGCCGGTGCCGCCCGCCGAGGGCGCCGAGAACCCGATCCCCGAGGAAAGCTCTCCGGTGGCCGAGGCTGCGGCGGATGCCGAAGCGGCCGCGCCCGAGACCGAGGTGTTCTATACCTTCGCATGGGCGCCGCGCCCGCGCGCCCCGCGCCCCGACCGCGCGCCGCGGCGCGAGGGGGCCGAGGGGCGCAATGCCGGCGGCAAGTCCGGCGCCCGGCGCGAGGGCGGCAAGCCTGAGGGCAAGCGCGGCGGCAAGGGCAAGCATGGCAAGGGCGGCAAGCCCGACGAGCAGCCCCGCAACTTCCAGGCCCGCCCGCCCAAGAAGGACCGCCCGATCGACCCCGACAGCCCCTTCGCGGTGCTGGCGGCGCTGAAAGGCAAGACCTGATCCATGACCGGGGCCGTCGACCGGATCCGGATCGACAAATGGCTCTGGCACGCGCGGCTGTGCAAGACGCGCGGGCTGTCGGCTTCGGTCGTCAGCGGCGGACGGCTGCGCCTGAACGGGCAGCGGATCGAAAAGCCCGGCCGCGCGGTGGGGCCGGGCGACGTTCTGACGCTGCGCCTTGCCGGCCAGGTGCGCGTGCTGCGCATCCTGGCCTGTGGCACCCGCCGCGGCCCCGCGCCCGAGGCCGCCACGCTTTACGAAGAGATCGCCCCCGCCGGCGAAACCGCCGTTCCGGGGGAGGCATCGGTTCAGGAAGATCCGTCCGCGGACAGCGCCGGATCGCCGCAGGATGCCCTTTCGATATCGCAGCGGCTTGATTGATCGGCAAGTCAGGGCTAGGTAACGGGCGAACGAACAGCCTTCGGGGTTATCCATGACCTATGTCGTCACCGACAACTGCATCAACTGCAAATATACCGATTGCGTCGAGGTATGTCCGGTCGACTGCTTCTATGAAGGCGAGAATACGCTTGTCATCCATCCTGACGAATGCATCGATTGTGGCGTTTGCGAGCCTGAATGCCCCGCGGATGCGATCCGCCCGGATACCGAGCCGGGAATGGAGGACTGGGTCGAGTTCAACCGGAAATACTCGGAGCTTTGGCCGGTCATCACCCAGAAAAAAGACCCGATGGACGAGGCCGAAAAGTTCGACGGCGAGGCCGGCAAGCTGGAGAAATACTTCAGCCCCAAGCCCGGCACGGGCGACTGATTCCCGGCACGCAGGCCGGTCCGGGGGGCGATTCGGGATGAACCGATCGGTTCGGATGGGGTTGCGGCCCGCCAAGCCCCTGATTTCAAAGGGAATTGAGGCCTGATCGCAGAGCCGTGCTTTGAAGGCGGGCTTTTTCGTGTTATACTACCGTCATAAAGGTTCCCAAATCCGGATCCACCGCAGGTCCACTCGCTTGCGGTGGTTTTTCAGTGACAGTCGGCACCGATGCGAAAGCCCTGGCTTTCGTAAAGGTGCGGTGCGGTTTCTGAGGCGTATTTCGGCAACCGAACCCGTGGCCGCCTGTTAAGGAAGCGAAATGACCAAGACCAAGAAGAACGAGTTCCACCCCAACGACTTTGTTGTGTATCCCGCCCACGGCGTCGGAAAGATCGTGTCGATCGAAGAACAGGAAATCGCGGGCATCCGGCTTGAGATGTTCGTCATTTCCTTCGAGAAGGACAAGATGACGCTGCGCGTGCCGACCAACAAGGCCAGCGATGTGGGGATGCGCAGCCTGTCCACGCCCGACATCGTCTCGAAGGCGCTCGATACGCTGCGGGGCAAGGCCAAGGTGAAACGCGCGATGTGGTCGCGCCGCGCCCAGGAATACGAGCAGAAGATCAACTCGGGCGATCTTCTGTCGATCGCAGAGGTGGTGCGCGACCTGCACCGTAACGACGATCAGCGCGAGCAGTCCTATTCCGAGCGTCAGCTTTACGAAGCCGCGCTGGAGCGTCTGACCCGCGAAGTGGCCGCCGTTTCGGGCACCGATGAGGTCGGCGCCGCGAAGAAGGTCGACGATGTGCTTCTGAGCCGCGCCGCCTGAGCCACACCCCGGCACGACATTTCAACCCGCATGCGCCCGAGGGTGCGTGCGGGTTTTCATTTGCCCTGTTCGGCGCCGCCCGGAACAGAGGGCGGGCCTTGGAACCGCTCCATCAGCGCGTTCTCAAGCTCTTTGTTCAGCTCATGCGTCCGCGCGATATATTCGTCATTGTCCTCGATGGCGACGCCGGGCTTCCAGACCTGCGCAAGGTCGCGTACCGCGGCGCGGTCCAGCTTGAAGAAGATCTTTTCAAGCTCGGCAGCTTCGAATTCGGACAGCCCCACGTTTTCAAGGACATAGCGCCCGACCCTCAGGCTTGAATCGAACATTTCGCGCACGATGTCATCGGCCCCCGCGCGGTAAAGCTCGAACACATGGATGCGGTCGCGGGCGCGGGCGATGATGTGCAGGTCGGGGCGGATGCGGCGGGCATAGGTAACAAGCCGCGTGGTCGAGTTCTTGTCGTCCAGGCACACGACCAGAACCTGCGCCTTCGAAAGGCCCGCCGCCGCCAGAAGATCGGGGCGCGAGGGGTCGCCGAAATAGCCCTTGAAGCCGAATTTCCGCATCAACTGGATGGTTTTCAAGTCGCCGTCCAGAACCGTGGTGCGAAAGCCCGACATGGTGACCATGCGGTTCACCACCTGCCCGAAGCGGCCCACGCCGGCGATGATGATGGGCTGCTGGTCCTCGATCGCATCGGCATCCGGCCCCTTGCTGGAGCTTGTGAACCACTTGGCGATCCGGTCGTGCAGGATGAACAGCAGGGGCGTGATCAGCATCGACAGTGCAACCACGACCAGAACCTTTTCCGCAATGGCGGTGGGCAGGATGCGCTGCGAGACGGCGAAGGACACCAGGACAAAACCGAACTCGCCCGCCTGGGCAAGGCCAAGGGTGAACAGCCACTGGTCGCGCTCTCGTAACCCGAAGGCATGGCCCAGAACGAAGAGGATCGCGGCCTTCAGCGCCACCAGGCCAAGCACCAGCCCTACGATCTGGAATGGCGCGGCGGTCACGATGCCAAAGTTGATACCCGCGCCGACGGTGACGAAGAAAAGCCCCATCAGAAGGCCCTTGAACGGCTCGATATCGCTTTCAAGCTCGTGCTTGAATTCGCTTTCGGCCAGCACGACCCCGGCCAGAAACGCCCCGAGCGCGGGCGAAAGCCCAACCAGCAGCATCAGCGAGGCGATGCCGACAACGATGACCAGCGCCATGGCGGTGTTGATCTCGCGCAGCTTGGCGCCCTGCACGAAGCGGAACAGCGGATGCACCAGATAGCGCCCCATCAGGATCACCGCGCCGACCGCGGCGATGGTGACCAGCGTCACCCCCCATCCCGGCAGGCTGTGGATCAGGTCGGCGGCAACGTGATCCGCGCCGTTCTCGGCCTTGGCAAGGGCGCGCGCGCCCGGCAGCGCCAGCAGCGGCATCAGCGCGAGCATGGGAATGACCGCGATGTCCTGCATCAGCAGCACCGAAAAGGCCGAGCGCCCGCCCGCCGTCTGCATCAGCCGCTTTTCGTTCAGCGTCTGAAGTACGATCGCGGTCGAGGACAGCGCGAAGATCATCCCGAGGGGCAGGGCTATGCGGAACGGCTGCCCCATGAGCATCGCAACGATCGTCACCGCTGCCATGGTCAGCACCGTTTGCAGCCCGCCAAGCCCCAGAAGCTTGTCGCGCATCGCCCAAAGCGCGCGCGGCTCAAGCTCCAGCCCGATCAGGAACAGCATCATGACCACGCCGAATTCGGCGAAATGCTGCAAATCGTCCATCTCGGACCCGGACAGGCCCAGTGCCGGACCGATCAGGATGCCTGCCAGAAGATACCCCAGAACCGAGCCAAGCCCCGTCCGCGTGGCAAGGGGCACCGCGATCACGGTGGCCAGAAGATACAGGGTTGCCTGAAGCAGAAAGCTTTCCATTCCCTCGAATTCCGCTGTGGCAGGACTGCCGCCGATCCCGTTTTGGCCCGCCGCGGCAGGGCAGCGGGTTCGGGATACGTTCTATGGTCTAAACGTAACGGTTGGCCGATCAGGCGCAAGCAGCAACGGCGCCAGATTTCAGCGCTGTTACCAATATTGAACATAGAACGCGATCAGCTGCCCTTCAGAAGCTTGAGAACGATGTTGCGTCCGCCCTTCTGGTAGGTCAGTTCGCTGTTGCCGATGCCGGTGACGCGCCCGCCATCCAGCCTGTCCCCGACCGAGACCTTGACGAAGCGCCCATTGGGCATTCGCACCAGGGCGCGGCGCTTGTTCGAAGAGCCGTAAAGCCCGATCAGGTTCATCTTGCCAAGGTTAAGCACGTTCTTCTGGGTTGCCTGCTTGGCGACCGAGGCGCTGGTGGGAACCTTCGGGGCGACGGCAACGGGTTCGGGCTCGTCGATCTCTTCGGGTTCGGGGGTAGGGGCGGCAGCGGCGGCGGCCTGTTTCGGGGCAGCCCTCGGGGCAGGTTCCGGGGCGGGGGCCGAGACCCGGATGGTCGTTTCGGCCACCGCAGCGGCTACTGCCGCCGCGACAGCATTCGAGAAATCGCGTGGCTTCGAGGGCGGCCTGCGCGACACGGCAACGGCCAGTTTCGTGGCGCTCTCCATCGCGGCGCGGCTGGCTTCGGCGGCGGCTTCTTCGGCTGCGCGCTGTTCGGCCAGGCGGGTATTGGCGATCGCCACGGCCTGGGGGCGGGCGCGGGGCTTGATGGCCGCAAGGCGTTGCTCTTCGGCAGAAGAGGGGGCAGGGACAAGGGCGGCGCCATCATCCTCGGCGGGGAGGGCGCCGGTGTCGGGCGCCGCCTCTTCGGGCGCCGGTATCGCAGGCACGATCGCGGCCGGGCGTGCCGCGGGCCGGAAGCCGGCAAGTGCCGGATCGGCATAGGGCGCCTCTTCTGTTGCAGGCGCGTCCTGTGCCGCTGGTGTCTCTTCCGCTGCGGGCGGGGGCTCGGTAGCGGGCTGAAGCCCAGCGGCAATCGCAGCGGCGGTGACGGCCTCGGGGCGGGGGGCCGGCACAAGATCGGGCTGGCCGGAATAAAGCGTGAAGCCGCCCGGCATCGCCACACCTTGTGGGGTTGGTTCGATCTCGCCGTCCGGGTTGATGCGGGCAAGCTGCTCGAACGGGGCGGGCAGCGGCAGCGGCGCAGGCACGGCGTCGGTGACAAGGCTTTCGACCGGAGGCAGTGTGGTTTCGGAAGCTGTGGGGCGGCCCGGATCGACGCTGCTCGACACCGCCGAAAGGCCAAGCTGCGGCGCGCCTGGGGCGTTTCCGCTGGCCAGTTCGCCCCAGACATCGGGGGCCTCGACCGAGGGCATGGCAAGTTCGGCCGGATCGGGTTCGGCCTCTGCCGGTGGTTCGGCCACGACGGATGCGGGGGCTTCGTCCGGAACGGTGTCGGCCGTCTGTGTTTCGGGCGCTGGCTGGGCGGGATCGGTCTGTGCGCTGTCCGGTTCGGGCGTGGTCGCTGCCGGCAGCGGGGCAGGTTCCGGCGGAAGCTGTCCGGTGCTGGCGGTCTGCTGCGGTTCGGGGGCGTCGCTGCCGAGGAAATTCGACCACAGAACGACGATGCCCATGAAGATGAGCAGCCCGAGTGTCAGCGCAAGACCAAGGAATTTCGGCTTACCGCCAACGGGTTGCAGCTTGCGGCTGCCAAAGACCGTGCGATCGGGATCCGTTGTGCCGGCCGTTGCAGGGGCCTTGCCGGTTACCGGGGCCGCAGGCGTTTCGGGTTTGGCTTTCTTGCGGTTTGCAATGCCACGAGCAAGCGCCTTGCCCGCCGCGCCGCCAATGGCCGCTGTGCTGCGCGCGGCCGAAACGAAGCGCGCGCGGGCCTCGGCCTTTGCCTTCTTCACGCCGCCGCGCCGTGCCGGTTTGGCCGGTTGCGGCGGATCTTCCTTGGGCAGGGCAAGTCCGGGGGCGACGACGCTGGCATCCGTTGCCGATCCGTCCAGGGACAGCCGTTTGCCCTGTGGCAGCGGCGGCAGGCTGTCACGCGCCCCGGCGCCGCCAAGACGCCGCGCCCCTGCCGTGCCGAGAGGCGGCAGCGGCGGGATCTTTGCCGCCGTATGCCCCAAAGCCGCACCCTTCGGATCCGCCGGAGTTTCGGGTTCGGTGAGGGGCAGGTCTTCGGTGCCGGTGCCCTTCTCCGGATCGGAGGGGACCTCTGCCGCAGGGGGGGCGGCGTTGTCGGGAATTCCGGTGCGGGCATCCGGTGCGGGGTCGTCGGCCTCGGGTTCGTCGGCTTCGGGCTCGTCGACCGCCACGAAAGGCGCTTCGGTTACGGCTTCGGCCTCGGGCAGGGGCGCGTCGGCCTCTGCCTCAGCCACGGCTTGCGGCGCGTCGAGGCTGGCGGCCTGTGACTCATGGGCCTGCGGCGCGTCCGCTTCCGCGGGGGGCGCTTCCGCGTCGGTCATTTCCGGCGCGGGGGAAGGGGATGGGGCGGCCGTGTCGGTAGCAACCTCGGCAGGCAAGGCTTCGAGGGTCTCAGGTGCCGGCACCGGCCCGGCCTCGGGTGCCGGCTCTGCTGCCGCCTCGGCCAGGGGCTCGGGTGCTTCCGAACCCTCGGGGTCCGCCGGGATCTCCGGCTCGGGTTCCGGGGCGGTTGCTTCCGGCTCGGGCGCGGGTTCTGCCGGCGCTTCCGGTTCGGGTTCCACCTCCGGCGCGGGTTCCGGTTCGGCCATCACCGCAGGCGTCGGTTCCGGGGGCGCGGTCATCTTGGGCGCGGGCGGCGCCTCTGCTTCGATCTCTGCCACCGGTTCGGCAGGGGCTTCGGCCAGGGTGTCCGCCGTCGCCGTGGCGATGGGTGCGCGGATCACGCCGCCGGGGCGCACCGGGTCCTGATCGCGATCCAGCCGCGCCCCCTCGGGCAGGTGTTGGGCCGCGCGCGAGGTCAGGCCGAAGAACGGCTCGCCCCCGAATTTTCCAGGTGCGGGGCTGGCGACGAAAGCTACCGGGCAAAAGCCGTAGGTCTCGGCGAAATCCTCGGCCTCGGCCAGGGTGTCGCGCGCGACGACGGCCACCTGGACCACGTCGCCATGGCCCGACCAGTCGAAGACCAGATCCTCGACGGCATAGGGCGTGCGCCCTTCAAGGGCCGCCGCGATCTGGGCGCGCCGGGCGGCCGCATCGGGGCCGGGGGCCTCGATCTCGCTGTAAAGGATCTGGGTGTCGGGGATGATCAGCTTGCTGGTCAGGCCCTTCGGCTCCAGCTCCAGCGCGGTGCGCCGCAGCCGTGCAAGCGCCCCGGCCAGATCGGCATCGTCAAGCGATACCTCGCCCACGGTGAACCAGCCGGGCCCCGCGCGATGCAGAAGGCCGATACCGTCATGCGAGAGATTGAGCGTGAAGCCTGGTTTCATTCCGCGGATCTAGCACAGAGTTTCGGGCCGCCGAAACCGGCGGAAGCGACTGCACCCTTTGGTAAAGCAGTTTTCCGCGCATGGAAAGACGCGGCCCGGAACGGTTGCGTGACCGGCAGCCGGGGCAGGGGCCGGGGGACGGGCGCGCGAGGGTGCGCCCGTCGGGGAAAATTCAGGCCGTTGCGGCGCTCAGCGCCTGGTCGAGATCGGCGATCAGGTCGTCCGCATCCTCGATCCCGATCGACAGGCGCACCACGTTCGGCGCGGCACCCGCGGCGCGCTGCTGATCCTCGGTCAGCTGGCGGTGCGTGGTCGAGGCCGAATGGATGATGAGCGAGCGCGTGTCGCCAAGGTTGGCCACATGGCTGAACAGCTTGAGGCTGTCGACCAGCTTGACGCAGGCCTCGTATCCGCCCTTGACCGCCACGGTGAACAGCGCGCCCGCCCCCTTGGGGCAGACTTTCGCCACGCGCCCGTGCCAGGGCGAGGAGGGCAGCCCCGCATAGGTGACGAAGTCGATGCGCGGGTCCTTCTCCAGCCATTCGGCCACCTTGCGGGCGTTCTGCACATGGCGCTCCATGCGCAGCGACAGGGTCTCGATCCCCAGCAGGGTGTAATGCGCGCCCTGCGGGTTCATCGTCATGCCCAGATCGCGCAGGCCCACGGCGATCGAATGGAAGGTGAAGGCCATCGGGCCAAGCGCCTCGTGGAATTTCAGGCCGTGGTAGGCGGGCTCTGGCTCGGAGAGCGAGGGGAACTTGCCGCTGGCCGACCAGTCGAACTTGCCCGAATCCACGATGATGCCGCCGGTGACGGTGCCGTTGCCGGTAAGGTATTTCGTGGCCGAATGCACCACCAGCGTCGCGCCATGTTCGATCGGGCGGCACAGATAGGGCGAGGCCAGCGTGTTGTCCACGATCAGCGGCAGGCCGGCCTTGTTGGCCACCGCCGCGATGGCGGGCAGGTCGGTGATGTAGCCGCCGGGATTCGAGATCGACTCGCAGAAGATCGCGCGGGTATTGTCGTCGATGGCCGCTTCCAGTGCGGCGGTATCGTCGAAATCCACGAATTTCGCCGACCAGCCGAAGCGCTTGATGGTCTGCCCGAACTGCGTGATCGTGCCGCCGTAAAGCCGGGTCGAGGCAACGATGTTGCAGCCCGGCCCCATCAGCGGGAAAAGCGCCATGATCTGCGCCGCATGCCCGGACGAGCAGCACACCGCCCCCGCGCCGCCTTCCAGCGCCGCAACCCGGTTGGCAAGCGCCATGACGGTCGGGTTGGTCAGCCGCGAATAGATGTAGCCGACCTCTTGCAGGTTGAACAGGCGCGCCGCATGTTCGGCGTCTTTGAACACATAGGCCGTGGTCTGATAGATCGGAACCTGACGGGCGCCGGTCGCGGGGTCGGGCTCGGTCCCGGCATGGACTTGCAGCGTGTCGAAGGAAAGGTCGGTCATGTGCGGGGCTCCCTTGAAGAAATCGGGCGGAGCCTAGCCGCGGCCCTCATGGGCTTCAATCATATTCGCATCGTCGCATGTCGCAGGCTCAGCGCAGCCAGAGCCCCTCGCGCCGGATGGCATTGCGCAGCGCCTGTTCGCGCCGGGGCAGGGCCTTGCGGTCGAACAGGGCGCGCAGCTTCTGCCCCTTGCCTTGATAGACCAGCTTGCGCATCGCCTCGGACCCGCGCAGCACCTTCTTCACCGGGTTCGGGCGCGCGATCTCTTTCAGCACCGCGACCGCGCGGTCGCTTTCGCGCGCATAAAGCAGCGGCAGCGCGCGCCAGTGGCAGCTGACATCGCCGTCAAGCCCGTCCAGATCCGGTCCCGGCCTGCCGCCGCCAAGCGCGTGGATCACCAGCGGCAGGGCGATCTGGTCAAGCCAGGGAAACAGCGCCTGGCTGGCAAGCGCGTCGGGCGGGTCGTCGCGGATGGATTGCGCGTAACGCAGGAAAAGCGTCCCGAATTCCGCCGGGTCCGCGCCGAAGAACCAGCCCGCATTGAAATACAGGTAGCGCCGCCAGTATTCGTCGGGTTGCGACAGATCCAGCGAGCTTTCGAATTCAAGGCCGAAGCGGTCGTAAAGCGATTTCCAGATCGCGCCGAAGCCGGGGCCGTAAAGCGGCGGATCGGGCCAGGTGCCCTCGCGCCGCATCGAGGCCGAGGGGCGGGTGAAATCGAAGCGCACCGTGTCGATCGGCGCGGTGAAAAGCGTGTCGGTGTCGAAAAAGACGAAGGGCTCGTTCGCGGGCAGGATGCCAAGCGCCTCGATCTTGTTGCCCTGCGGATAGTCCTGCCCGAAGACGCGGGCCTCGAAGGGCAGGATCTCGGCGCCGGCGGCTTCAAGAAGCGCGCGCACGGGCGAAGAAAGGCGCGTCTCTCCCTTCCACAGGGGGCCGGGCTGCGGCTCGGCCACGATCAGGCGGCCTTTGAAGCCGGGATTGGCCGCGCGGAACGACAGGGTCAGCAGGACGGCCTCGTATTCAAGGCGGCCGGCCTGTGCCACGCATAAAAGGTTAAATGCTTGCCCCTTCACCCGTTTGCCCGCCATAGTGCGCCTTGCCTGCCGATTTTGCGTTACCTTAACGGGGAATGGGGCCGGGCAAAAGGGATCGGAAGGAATACGGATGCGCATTCGGGCGGCTTTCTTGCTTGGCCTGTGTCTGGCGGCGGGCGGTGCCGCGGCGCAGAACTTCACCACCGCGGCCGAGGTGCGCCCGGTTCTGGGCATGACGCGCGCCAACTGGGTGACGCTGCGCGAATATAACGGCCGGGACCTGATCTATTTCTCGCATCTTCTTGCCTGGCGCTGCGGCCTGTCGGAAATCCGCTATGGCCTGAACGGCGCGGCCGCGCAGCAGGTGCTCAAGATGGAGCCCTGCCACGAGGGATCGGCCCAGCCCAATGCGCTGTCGGGCGATGGCGTCTTCGTGGCCGCGCCGCCCGGTTCGGTCGCCTCGGTCCGGGTGCGGCTGATCTATGACGACGGCGGCAGCGACGAGGCCGCCTTCGACCGCGCCGACATCCTGCGCCGTTAGGCCGCCCGCCGCGCCAAAGCTGTTGACGGGCGCGGCAATAAGTGCGACCCGTTGCCCTGCGACAGGGGCGCCCGCACTGCCGGGCTGAGAAGCACCCTTTGAACCTGAACCAGATAATGCTGGCGGAGGGAGGCGCGGGTGCAATGCCCCGGTTCGGCGGATTTGGACCCAGGTCTTTCTCTTCGGTGGCACCGAAAGGAAGACGCGATGATCGACACCGGGGCCTCGCTTGCGCGGATGCGCCAGACCGCGCCGCTTGTGCAGAATATCACCAATTACGTTGCGATGAACGTCATGGCCAATGTGATGCTGGCCGCGGGTGCCTCGCCCGCGATGGTGCATGCGCGCGAAGAGGCGGCCGAATTCGCCGCCATCGCCTCGGCGCTCAGCATCAATATCGGCACCGCGTCTGCGCATTGGGCCGTGGCGATGGAAGAGGCCGCGAAGGCGGCGGTCGGGGCGGGACGGCCCTGGGTGCTTGATCCCGTCGCGGTGGGGGCGACGGCGTTTCGCCGCGATCTGGGCGCGCGCCTGCTGGCGCTTTCACCGACGATCCTGCGCGGTAACGCCTCTGAAATCCTTGCGCTGTCGGGGGCCGCGGCGGCGGGCAAGGGCGCGGATGCCGCCGATCCGGTGGCGGCGGCCGAAGCGGCCGCAGGGGCGCTTGCGCGCCGCCACGGGGCGGTGGTCGCGGTGACGGGGCCGGTCGATTTCGTCACCGACGGTGTGCGCGCGGCGCGGGTGTCGAACGGCCACCCGACGATGCCGCTGGTCACGGCGCTCGGCTGTTCGCTGACCGGGATCATGGCCGCCTTCGCCGTTGGGCAGGACCGGTTCGAGGCCGCGGTTTCCGCCCTTGCCTATTTCGGCCTTGCCGGAGAGGTCGCGGGGGCCTCCGCCTCCGGGCCGGGTTCGTTCCAGGTGGCGTTCCTCGATGCGCTGCACGCGATCACGCCCGATGATCTTGGGGCCCGCGCGCGGATGGCCGCGGCATGATCCCGCCCCTGTGTTTTGTGACCGATGCCGGCGCGCCCGCGGCGATGGTGGATCAGGCGCTTGCGGCGGCGCAAGGCGGCGCGCGCTGGGTGCAGCTGCGCCACAAGACGCTGCCGGACCCGGAATTCGCGGCGCTTGCCCGCAGCCTGATGCCGCGCCTTGCCGCATTCGGCGCGCTTCTGGCGGTCAATGACCGTGTGGGGGTGGCCATCGAGATCGGCGCCCCGGTGCTGCATGTCGGGCAAGGCGATGGCGATCCCGCCGCGATCCGCGCGCGGCTGCACCCCGGAACGATCCTTGGCCTCTCGGTCGAGACGGCCGGGCAACTGGCGGCGGTCCCGGCGGGGGTGGATTACCTGGGGGTCGGACCGCTGCGCGCCACGGCCTCGAAACCCGATCACGCGTCGCCGATCGGCCTGGACGGCTTTGCCGCAATCGCGGCGCGGACCACGCTGCCCTGCCTTGCCATCGGCGGGATGGGGGCGGCGGATGCGGGCGCCGTGAAGGCCGCGGGCGGGGCCGGGATGGCCGTCGTCTCGGCCATTTCGCGCGCACCGGACATGCGCCGCGCCACGCAGGAGATTCTGGACGCATGGAGGCGCGCATGATCCCCAACATCCTCAGCATCGCAGGCTCGGACAGCTCTGGCGGGGCCGGGATCCAGGCCGATATCAAGGCGATTTCGGCCAATGGCGGCTATGCGATGACGGTGCTGACCGCGCTGACCGCACAGAACACCCGCGGCGTGAGCCGGATCGAGCCGGTCTCGACCGCGATGATCCGCGCGCAGATCGCCGCGCTGCGGGCCGATCTGCGCATCGACGCGGTCAAGATCGGGATGCTGGGCACCGGCGCGATCATCGCCGCCGTGGCCGAGGGGCTTGAGGGGCTCGACTGTCCGGTCGTGCTTGACCCGGTGATGGTGGCCAAGGGCGGCGACCGCCTGCTGGATGCCGAGGCCGTGGCGGTGCTGCGCGATCTGTTGTTGCCGCGCGCCACCGTCATCACCCCAAACCTGCCCGAGGCGGCCGATCTTCTTGGCCGCCCCGAGGCCCGCGGCGCCGATCAGATGCTGGCCCAGGCCGATGCGCTGATCGGGATGGGCCCCAGGGCGGTGCTGCTGAAGGGGGGGCACCTTGGCGGGGCGGAAAGCCCCGATCTGTTGCTGGGGGCGGCCGGGCCGCTTTGGCTGAAGGCGCCGCGCGTGGCCACGAAGAACACGCATGGCACGGGCTGCACGCTGTCCTCGGCGCTTGCGACATGGCTCGGCCGCGGGCTGCCGATGGCGCAGGCGGTGCAGGCAGCGAAACGCTATATCGGCGGCGCCATCGCCGCTGCCGACCGGCTGAGCGTGGGGCAGGGCCATGGCCCGGTTCATCATTTCCATGCATGGGACAGGGGCACGAGATGACATTCACCCAAGAGCTGTGGCGCGAAACAGAAGCCTTGCAGCACAAGATCCGCCACATGCCCTTCAACCGTGAGCTGGCCGCGGGCACGCTGCCGCCCGAGGTCTTTCGCGGCTATATCGTTCAGGATGCGCATTACCTGGAAGGTTTCGCCCGTGCCCTTGCGGTCGCGGCCGCGAAGGCGCCCGATCCGCAAGGCGTGGCGCAGCTTGCAGCTTCGGCCGCCGGGGCGATCGCGGTCGAGCGCGGGCTGCACGACCACTATCTGGGCCATTTCGGCGTCAGCCCCGAGGCCTTCGCGCAGGCCGAGATTTCGGCCGCCTGCGACCACTACCTGTCCTTCCTGTTGCGCACCGCCTCCCTGGGCGATTTCCCCGAGGCTCTGGCGGCACTTCTGCCCTGTTTCTGGATCTATCACGAGATCGGAACCGGGATCGCGCGCGATGCGGCCGGGGCCAACCCCTATCGCGCATGGATCGACACCTATTCCGGCGCGGCCTTTGCCGAAAGCGTGGGGCGGATGCTGGCGCTGGTGGATCGGGTGGCGGCCCTTTCCGACGCTGCCACACACCTGCGCATGCATCGCGCATTCGCCACAAGCAGCTGGCACGAGTGGCATTTCTGGGACAGTGCCTATCACATGCGAGGTTGGGCGGGGTGAATGCGCCGCCGGCTTGCCCCGCGCGCAAATGACAAAAGGCGCCTTTCTCGGCGCCCTTTGCAAACACGATCCCGATCCCTGATTACCAGGCCATGCGGAAGCCGCCCTCGACCGACAGGCCGTGATTGTCGGACCCGCCGTCAAGCGAGGTGCGATAGGCCGTTTCGGTATAAAGCGTCTTGTTGCCGTCCCAGACGATCGAGCCGCCAACGCCAATCTCGGCCCATGTCCGGCCATAGTCGGCGGCAAGCTCGGTCCCGCTCAGCGTGACGCGGCTGTCGGCCGAGAAGTCGCGCAGCAGGTTGCCGATCACATAGGCCTTTTCGCGGTGACGCTGCGGGCCGGCCGCCTTGCGGTCTCCGAACAGCCAGCCTTCGCTGTATTCGTATTCATAGGCAAGGCCGACGCGCCCGGTCAGGCTTGTGTTGTTGCCCGGATCGACAGAGTTGCCGAGGCTGTCGGTGAAGGCGTCGCCGGATAGGCGCGCCCAGCTAAGCTGGGCCTGCGGCACAAGCGCGGTATTCGGTCCGGTAATATAGCGATGACCCACTTCGGCACTCAGGGCTAGGGCGGTGGCATGCGTGCCGTCGGCCAAGGTGCCGAAGCTTCCGGCCTCATAATCGGCACGGATCCGCGTCACCTGCGTTTGCAGGTCAAGATAGCTGCCCGCATCGCCATACCAGGTGCCGGTCAGGCCAAGCCCGAGGCCGCGCCCCGAGATCCGCCCGGTGCCGACCGAATTGCTGACATCGCCCGTGATCCGGCCGAATTGCGCGGTCGCGCCCAGAACCCAGACGCCGTTCTCGCCCTCGCGGACCAGCGCATCGAGCCCCGCCTGAAGCTGCCAGCTTGTGGTTTCAAAGCTGGCGCTGGAGGCGCTTGTGTCGGGCTTCACATCGCTCCTGTCGCCGCTCAGCCGCAGCCAGGCGCCGCGTCCGGGTTCAAGCGGCCCGCGCGTCGCACTGTCGCGGCCAGCCCATTGGCGTTGTCCGACGCGCTGTTCCAGCGTCGGCAGGTCGGCAAAGCCCATGAGAACCCCGGGCGCGCTTTCATAGATCGAGGCGTTGCCACCCATTACCTCGGTCGAGCGCAGATACCAGCTTTGGTCAAGCGCATCGGCGGGGTTGCCGAATTCAAGTGCGTAGACGAAGGCTCCGCGTTCAAGCGGCGCGCCATTGGCAAGGAAGAAGGCGTCCGCCGAAGACGTGCCCCCCACCGCGACAAGCTGGATGCCCAGGGCCGTTTCGGCCCCCGCGCCGCCTGCCGGGCTGACCAGAAGGCCAGTGCTGCCGGTGGCGTCGCCGCTGATCGTGACCCGGTCGGTGGCCGAGGAATCGCCCCCCAGAACGGTGTCGAGCGTGATCGTGCCACCGGTGCCGGTATAATCTCCGGCAATGGTCAGCCGGTCGCCCACGGCGCCGTCGCCAAGCGCGATGATGCCGCCGTTAGATACGTTGCCGGTGATGGCGAAGCTTGTGCCCAGCTCGATCGCGCCACCATTGGCAAGTGTCAGGCCGAAGCCCGGCTCTGCCCCCACGGCAAGCGCGCTGTCGGTAAAGCGCAGCGCACCCCCGTCCACGAGAACGCTTTCCCAGCCCGTCAGGTTCGTGCCCGCAGGTGCCCCGGTGACACCGGCGAAGGTCAGCCTGTCGATGGCGCCATCGGCCGTGGACAGATCGTCACCCCCGTCGAGAAGCGTGACCGCAGAGATGTCGGCCCCGTCGAAGGTGAGTGTATCGCTGCCCAGCCCCAGCAGGAACTGCCCCGCAACGCTTGCGCCGCTTTCCACCAGGACCGTGGAATCGCCCGGATCGTTCACGACGGCCACGCCAGAGGCCGCGCCCACATCCGCGCCGCTGCGCAAGGTGATGGTCGACAGGGCGCCGGCCCCGGTCGTCGTGGTGATTGCCGCCCCGCCGCCCGAGCCACCCGTGACCGTGCCGGCAACATCGACGGTAATGCCGCCGACCGCCAGAGCGGAAATCCCGTCTGCATCCGCGCCCGAAGCGGTGATCGTGCCGCCCGCGCCCTGCGTGACAGAGGCGCTGTTGAAGCTCGACACTGCCAGAATGCCGCTGGAGCCCGCGCCACTCGTCGTGATGCTGCCGGCGTTCTGTTCGGCCATGGCATCGCCCGAGGAAACCGCGACGATCCCGTAGGCGCCCTGGAAGGCACCGCCAAGTGCGCCTCCGGTCGTGCTGATCGTACCGCCATTCTGGACCGCCTGTGCACTGCCGCCCGTCGAGGTGACGAAATTGCTTTGCGCGACGATCCCGGCCGAGCCGTCGCCGCCGGTGGAAATGCTGCCCGCATTCATCTCGACACTGGCGTCGCCCGTCAGGAGTGTGGAGACCACGGAGACAAGGCCTTCGGAATCCACCCCCGAGGTGGAAACCGTGCCGCCATCCATGGTGATCGAGGCCGCCCCGGTGCCCGCCGTAACATGGGCATAGGCGCCCTCGGCATTGTCACCCGAGGTGGTGATCGTCGCGCCGGGGCCGATTTCGATATCGGCGCTGCCGCTGCCGGCGGGGGTGGTGACCCGCGCATAAAGACCGTGCGCGTCATCGCCCCCGGTGGTGAAGTCGCCGTGCCGCGCGACGATCAGCGTGTCCGCGCCGCCCGTGCCGTTGCTGGCCGTCGGGTCGACGATCACATTGCCGCCGTTCTGCGCGTGGGCGGCATGCCCGGAATCGCCGGTCGTCTCTACGTCAAGGGCGCCGTTCACGACGATGGAGTTGTTGAACGGCCCCTCTGCATGCAAGCCGTTGCCGACCGAGGTGCTGTCGAGTGAGTTCAGCCAGACGAGCGACGATCCCGCCGTGCCGCCGCCCGGCATCGTGCTGGTGGGGGCAGAAGTAACACCGCGCCCGGTTGAGACAATCGTCGTATGTCCGCCGATCCCGATGACGCTGCCGGAGTTGGCGAAGATACCATGCCCGCCTGCCATGTTTTGCGAGGTAACGGTTGCATCCCCCTCGACCACGATGCTTGATCCGCCCGAGGCCTCAACCACGGCCGACGCCGGTGTGCCGAACAGGAAGAGGTCTGCGGTCAGATCGCCCTGGAACAGCATGGAGGAGCCGTTGGAGGCAAGGACGGTTCCGCCCCCGAAGCCAAGCCCGAAACCTTCCGACCACGCGGTCATATCGCCTGTTGCGACAATACGTCCGCCGAAATCGGCCCAGAGGGTGGTTTCGATGGACCAGGTCTCGACCGTGGGGGAGATGTAGGTCAGGACAGATCCGGGATCCCTGGCCTCGCCGGCGGGGAACGTGTCGAAATAGGCCCCGCCGACCGCAACGCAGGTGTCACCGGCCGTCGCAATTGCAACCACACCCGGAAGGTCGATGCAAGCGGCCTGGGCGGTGCTGCCGATGCCCGTGGCGATGGCGAAGGCCAGCGGCGCGATGCTGACGACCCGCCCTTTCCATTTTACGATCCGGCCGCCCACAAGGGACGTGCCGCCCAGTTTTGATCCACTCATACTGCCCGCTTCTCCGATGCAATCGTCGCGCGGTTCCCGGGGCTTTTCCCCCGCTGTAGCGCGCCCGATCGCGGTTTTTTCTGTTCTTGCCGGAGTATCCGTTCTGCTTCGTGGCGCAAAATGCGAGAAGGCTTGACGGATGACCTGCCAGAAATTTCCAACTTCGTTCAAACATTAGTCTATTGCTGATAATATTGACAAAAGTAAGATCTGCCCTGCGGATTATTGGCTGAGTCTTGTTGGAAATCGGCAACGATCTTGCCACCTTAGCGGGTGTTTTGTCCTGCGGGTGTTGCTTTCGGGGCAGTTCGCAACCACGCCCAAAGGGAGAAACGCATGACCACCATCCTTGGCCTCAGCGGTAGTCTGCGCCGCGCCTCCTACAATGCCGGCCTGTTGCGCGCGGCGCGCGAGGTGGCCCCCGAAGGGGTCGAGATCGTCATCGGCGATATCCGCGGGGTGCCGCTTTACGATGGCGATGCCGAGGCGGCCGGGGGCACGCCGCCGGCGGTTGCGAAGCTGAATTCTCAGCTGGCTGCGGCGGATGGGTTGCTGCTGGTTTCGCCCGAATACAACAACGGCATTCCGGGCGTTTTCAAGAACGTCATTGACTGGATGTCGCGGGGCGAGGGTGCGCGGGGTTTTGTGGGCAAGCCTGTCGCCGTCACCGGTGCCTCGCCGGGGAATTTCGGCACCGCGCATGCGCAATCGCACTGGTTGCCGGTGCTGCGCACGCTCAAGACGCGGTCCTGGCATGAAGGGCGGCTGATGGTGTCGGGTGCGGGCAAGCTGTTCGATCAGGACGGTAACCTGACCGATGACGCTACCCGCACCCGCCTGGCCGAGTTCGTCGCGGGTTTCGCCGCGGCGCTCTGACCGCCCTTTCACGGATGGCCACATATTCGCACAGCCCATGCGCGGCGCGGCACAGGCGCGGGTGCTATGCGCCGGGCGGCGCGGTGCCTATCTGTGCCGGGCAGATGCAGCGGCGTTTTGCCCTGCGGGCGGGTTCTGCCTGAAAGGAAAAGGTCATGACCACGAAATCCATCGACCACGTCGCGCTGAGGGTGCGGGATCTTCCCGGCATGGTGGCATTTTACCAAACGGCGCTCGGGCTGCGCCCCCTTGGGGGCGGGGACGGGGCCACGCGCAGGCTTGGCGCGGGGGAAAAGGTGCTGCTGGAGCTGCGCGGCGATCCGGCCGCCACGTTGCGAGATCCGCGTCAGGCCGGGCTGTTTCACACCGCGTTTCTCTTGCCTGCACGCGCCGATCTGGGCCGCTGGCTGCGCCATGCCGCCGAGACCGGCGTGCAGTTGACGGGCGCGTCCGATCACGGCGTGAGCGAGGCGATCTATCTTGACGACCCCGAGGGCAACGGCATCGAGATCTATTGGGACCGCCCCGAAAGCGCCTGGAACCGGCAGGGTGACCGGGTCGAGATGTTCACGCGCCGGCTGGACCTGAACGGGCTGGCGGCGGCCGCGCCGGGCACCTGGCAGGGCGCGCCCGAGGGCGCCACCGTGGGCCATGTCCACATGCAGGTGGGCGATCTGGACACGGCGGATGCCTTCTTCCGGGGCGATCTGGGGCTGACGCGCAGCTTCGACGGGCCGGGCGGGGCGTGGTATGGCTGGAACGGCTATCACCACCATCTGGCGGGCAATGTCTGGAACAGCCGGGGCGCGGGCCCCCGCGATCCCGCCATGGCGGGGCTGGCCGAGGTGGTCGTCTCTGACCCCGGCCGCGCGGGCCGCCATGCCGCCGACCCCTGGGGCACGGCCTTCCGCTTCGTCTGAACGCGTGGCGCGCGCCGGAGAAGAGGTTTCCGGCCGCGGTCGTCTGGGCTAAGGTTCCCCCCTGCGGCACGCCCCGATCCCCGCGCCGCCATGGAGCCCCCCGATGCGCCTTTCCACCGTGATCCTGTGCGACATGGTCTTGCAGCAGAACGGTATCCGCGCGGCCGGACGCCTGGTCGTGGCGCCGCCCTCGACGGTGACCGCGGCCCTTGCGCGGCTGGAAAAGGAACTGTCGGTCGCCCTCGTGCGGCGCGGCCCGGCAGGGATGTCGCTTTCGGTTCAGGCCGAGCAGATCCGGCCGCAGCTCCACAAGCTCGCCCTGCTGTGCCGCAAGGTCTATCGCCTGGGCCCCGAAGCCCCGGCCGAGGGGGCGCTGCAAAACCCGGTCACCTTCGAGGCGCTGTTCCGCCTGCAAGAGGTGCTGCGCAGCGGCAGCATCCGCAAGGCCGCGCAGATCCTCCGGATGGGCCAGCCGCAGCTGACGCGCACCGTCACCCAGATCGAGGCCCGCCTTGCGCGCCAGTTCCTGCTGCGCACCCCGCAGGGCACAAGGCCGACCCCGGCCGGGGTCGCGCTCATGGATACGATCGAGGATATCCGCGCAAGCTGGAACCGCCTGCGCGCGGCCTCGGACATCCGCTTCGAGCGCAGCCTGCGCGAACGCTCGCTCGGCTCGGTCATCCCGTCGGGCGCGCATAGCGAGATCGCGGACATGATGGCGCGCGTCTCGCTGCAATGGCACCACCGTTACAGCACCTCGTTGCTGGTGGCCTCGGCCACGGCCGAGGAGTTGCTGGCGGGCCTGGACGAGGGGCGTTTCGATGCGGTCCTGCTGGATGGCGAAACGGTCGAGCGGCGCTATCACTGCACGCCTTTCCTCGCCGGGCGGCTGGCGCTGTTCGGCCATGAGCTTCCCGACGAGGCGACCGATCCGGGCCTGCTCGAGGCGCTGTCGCGCCGCCCCATGGCGATGCAAAGCCTGCGCAGCGGGTTGCGGCAAAGGTCGACCCAGTTCCTTGAGGATGTCTGCGGCCCGGACTGGCGCCGGCGGATCCCGCTGATGGAAATCGACTCGGTTCCCGTCACGCTGAACGCGGTGCTGTATCAGGGGGTGAACTCGATCCTTCCCGCCTCGCTGATCCTTCCCAAAGGGGTTGACGTGCAGCGCAGGATCCTGCCCACGGGCTATTTGCAGTCGCTCTCGCTGATTTCGCGCACCGACGCGCAAAGCCTTCGTTTCATTGACAGATTGCTGGAACTGTTCTGACGGAAAGGGGCCTTGCGCCCGATCTTTTCCGCCCGGATTCCGGCCCGCCGAATGCGCTGCGCGTAACATCGCATCGGGTGTTCACATTTTGGGATATGCCATCTTCTCTTTCGGCTCGCTAGCCTTCTGTCATCCACTGGCAATGAAAGTGTGCGAACGTGTCCGACTTCGATCTGGTTCTGACAGGACGGGTAATTCTGACCGACCGCGAGGTCGAGGGCGGCTTTGTCGCCGTGCGGGATGGCCGTGTGGCGATGCTTGGCCAGGGGGCGGCCCCGGCGGCGCGGGAACGTCACGATCTGGGTGCCGCGCTGATCCTGCCCGGTGCAGTCGATGCGCAGGTCCATTCCCTGTCGCAACGCGGCGCCGAGGGGTTCGCGGCCTCGACCGCGGCGGCCGCGGCTGGGGGGGTCAGCACCATCGTCGACATGCCCTATGACGAAGGCAATCTGGTCTGTTCGGCCGAGGCGGTCAGGCGCAAGGCGGCCGAAGCCGAGGCCGAAGCCCGCGTGGATGTGGCCCTTTACGGCACGATCGCGCCGGAGGAAGGCCCTGCGCGGATCGCCGAGCAGGCCGAGGCCGGGGTTGCAGCCTTCAAGTTCTCGACCTTCGGGACCGATCCGAAGCGCTTTCCGCGCATCCCGCCGCAGCTTTTGATGGATTGCTTTGCCGCCGTGGCGCGCACCGGCCTTGCGGCGGGCGTGCATAACGAGGACGACGCCTTCGTGCGCGAGGCGATGGCCGCCGTCGCGGCCTCGGGCATCACCGACTGGCGCGCGCATGGCCTGTCGCGCCCGCCGATGACCGAGATCCTCGCGCTGTTGCAGATCTACGAGACCGGTGCCGCGACGGGCTGCCCCGCGCATGTGGTGCATTGCTCGCTTTCGCGCGGATACGAGATCGCGCGGCGCTACCGCGACGAGGGGCATCACGCCACCGTCGAATGCTGCATCCACTATCTGGTGCTGGACGAGGAAAACGATGTCGCCCGGCTGGGCGGCAAGGCCAAGATCAACCCGCCCATCCGTCCGCGCGCCGAGGTGGAGGCGCTGTGGCGGCAGGTCGCGGCGGGCAATGTCAGCATGGTGTCCACCGATCACGTCAGCTGGACCGAAGAGCGCAAGACCGACCCCGATATGCTGCGCAACGCCTCGGGCGTGCCGGGCCTTGAGGTGATGGTGCCGCTGTTCGTGAAGGGCGCCGAGGCGCGCGGCATTCCGCTGACCTGGGCGGCGCGGCTTCTGGCCGAAAACCCCGCGCGGCATTTCCGCATCGACGACCGCAAGGGCGGGATCGCCGTCGGCCGCGATGCCGATCTTGTCGTGCTTGAACCCGTGTCGCGGGTCTATCAGGGCGCGGCGTCGCGCCATTCGGTGGCCGGGTGGTCGCCCTATGACGGGATCGAGCTGCCCTGGACGGTGGCGGCAAGCTGGCGGCGCGGCGCGCAGGTCTTCGACGGGGCCGAGGTGCTGGCCGCGCCCGGCTCGGGGCGATTCGTCCGGCCGGGTCTTCCGCTGGCGCTCAGAAAGCCGGTGCACTGATGCGCAACCTTCGTGTCAGCCCTGCGCGGATCGAGGCCGATCTTCAGGCCATGGCCGCGATCACCGATCCTGGCCGGCCCTGGACCCGGCGCGCCTTTTCGCCGCGTTTCGACGCAGGCCGGGACTGGCTGCGCGCCCGTTTCGGCGCGGCCGGTCTTGCGGTTTCGGTCGATGCGGGGGGCAATCTGCTGGGCCGGCTGGCCGGAAGCGCGGGCTGCGGCGCGATCATGCTGGGATCGCATTCCGACACGGTGCCCGATGGCGGCCGGTTCGACGGAATCGCCGGGGTGATCGTCGCGCTCGAGGTGGCGCGCGTGCTGCAAGAGCGGGGCATCCGGTTGCGCCATGACCTCGTGGTGGCCGATTTCCTGGCCGAGGAGGTCTCGGTCTTTGGCGTGTCCTGCATCGGCTCGCGCGCGATGGCGGGCGTGCTGCCGCAGGACTGGCTTTCGCTGAGCCATGAGGGCCGCGACCTGGCCCGCGCCCTTGGCGATGTGGGCGGGGATGCCGCGCGCATCGCCCCGCGCGACGATGTGAGGGCCTTTCTGGAGCTGCATATCGAGCAGGGGCCGGTGCTGGAGAACGGCCCCGAGGATATCGGCATCGTCACGGCCATCGCCGGGATCACGCGCATCGAGATCGTCATCGAGGGGCGGCCCGATCATGCGGGCACCACGCCGATGACCGGCCGGGCGGATGCGCTGGTCGCGGCCGCCGCGCTGGTCGGCGCGATCGAGGCCGAGGCCCGCCGCCGCGCCGGGGCGGCCAGCCATTTCACCGCGACGGTGGGCGAGTTCGCCATCGAACCCGGCGCGGCCAATGTCGTCCCCTCGCGGGCGCGCCTGCTGATCGACGCCCGTGCGGCCGAACGCGAACAGATGCAGGGGTTCCTTGGCTGGCTTTCGGCCCGTGCGGGTGCGCTGCCCGAAGGCGTGTCGGCGCAGGTGAAGGTGTTGTCCGACAATCCCCCGGTGGCGATGGATGCGGGTCTGGTCGATCAGTTGGGTGCGGCGGCCGGGCGCTGCGGCGCAAGCGGCCGGCGCATGGTGTCCGGGGCGGGGCACGACGCGGCCTTCATGGCCCGCATCGCCCCCGCCGCGATGGTCTTTGTCCCGTGCCGGGGCGGGCGCTCTCATTGCCCCGAGGAATGGGCTGAAACGAACGATATCGCCCTTGGGGCGGAGGTGCTGGCCGAGGCGGTCATCGCGCTAGATCAGGCATAAGCAGGAGAACAGGATGCGCCGGATACTTACCGAAAAGGATGTGGAGCCCGCGGTTCGTGGCGGCTCGGTCTATGCCGCGGGTGGTGGCGGATGGGCCGATCATGGCCGCAGGCTGGGCTATGCCGCGGTGGGGGCGGGCACGCCCGAGCTGGTCTCGGTCGACGAGCTGCGCGAAGAGGACTGGATCGCCACGGCCGCGGCCATCGGCGCGCCGGCCTCGACCACCCCCTGGGAGATGCAGGGCGTCGATTACGTCAAGGCGGTGCGGCTTCTCAACGAGGCATTGGGAACCCCGGTCGCGGGGCTGATGGTGGGCCAGAACGGCAAATCCTCGACGCTGAACGGCTGGCTGCCGGCCGCGATCCTGGGTTGCAAGGTGGTCGATGCGGTGGGCGACATCCGCGCCCATCCG
The DNA here is from genome assembly GCF_058747975.1 of Rhodobacter maritimus. Taxonomy (NCBI): domain Bacteria; kingdom Pseudomonadati; phylum Pseudomonadota; class Alphaproteobacteria; order Rhodobacterales; genus Rhodobacter; species Rhodobacter maritimus. The sequence continues at coordinate 1,079,962 of NZ_CM179095.1, forward strand.
ACGGGCGACATGGGCTCGATCGGGATGGCGGGGTCGGACGCGCAGATGATCCAGACGGCGGTGGGCGGCAACCGCGCCGAGAACCGCTATATCGAACTGGTGGTGCGGGGCGCGACGGCGAAGGTCTCGCCGGTGCTGCGCACGGCGTCGGACATGTCGGGCGGGTTCATCGCCTCGGCGCGCAACCCGCTGCGCGCGTCCTATGTGGCGCAGAACGCCGCCCTTGGCGGGATCTCGATGGCGCTTGATCTGGGGCAGGCGATCCTTGCGGCCGAGCCGAAGGGGCCGGGCGCGATGATCGACGCGATCGTGGAAAAGACCCGCGGCGCGATCCTGATCGAGGCCGAGATCACCCGCAAGGACGTGCGCTATACCAACGAGGCCTTCGATATCGGGCAGGTCGTCGTGGGCCATGGCGACAAGGCGCTGACGCTGCATGTCATGAACGAATACATGGCGATCGACGATGCCGGCGGCAACCGCATCGCCAGCTTCCCCGATGTCATCACCACCCTGTCGGCCGAGGCCGAGCCGCTGTCCGTGGGCCAACTTCGGGTGGGCATGCGCGTTCATATCCTGCATGTGCCCAAGGCGCTGATCCCGCTGGGGGCGGGCGTTCTGGACCCGGCCGTCTATCCGCCGGTGGAAAAGGCCATGGGCATTGATCTTGCAACCTATGCGCTGGAGGGCCAAAATGGCTAAGCCGAACCCGCGTCACCCCGATTTTCCGATCCCCGGCGGCCCCGAGATGCGCGCGGCCGACTGGCGCAGCGAGGGGCTTTTGCGGCTTCTGGAGAACGTCCTTGCCGTGGGCGAGGCGCCCGAGAAGCTGATCGTCTATGCCGCCCTTGGCAAGGCGGCGCGCAGCTGGCCCGCGCATGCGGCCATCGTGCAGACGCTGAGCGATCTGCAAGAAGACGAGACCCTGATCATCCAGTCCGGCAAGCCCGTGGCGCGGCTGAAGACCGGAACCGCCGCGCCCAAGGTCATCATGGCCAACTGCAACATCGTGGGCCAGTGGGCCAAGGCCGAAACCTTCTACGAGCTGGAGCGCAAGGGCCTGATCTGCTGGGGTGGGCTGACCGCCGGCGCCTGGCAGTATATCGGCAGCCAGGGCGTGATCCAGGGCACCTACGAGATCTTCATGCGCATCGCCGAGCGCCGCTTCGAGGGCAGCCTGAAGGGCCGCTTCATCCTGACCGCCGGGCTTGGCGGGATGGGGGGCGCGCAGCCGCTGGCCGGGCGGCTGGCGGGGGCGGCCATCCTGTGCGTCGATGTCGATGCCGAGCGCGCGCGGATGCGCCAGCAGATCGGCTTTCTCGACGAGATCGCGCCCGACCTCGATGCCGCACTTGCCAGGATCGCCGCCGCGCAGGCCGAGGGGCGGGCGCTGTCGGTCGGCCTTGTGGGCAACGCCGCCGAGATCTACCCCGAGATTGCCGCGCGCGGCATCACGCCCGACATCGTCACCGACCAGACCTCGGCCCACGATCTCGTCTTCGGCTATGTGCCCGCGGGCTATGATCTGGACCGGGTGCGCCGGCTGCGCGAACAGAACCCGGACGAGCTGATCGCGGCGGGGCGGGAAAGCATCGCGCGCCATGTGACGGCCATGCTCGAATTCCAGAAGCGCGGCGCCGAGGTCTTCGACAACGGCAACCTGATCCGCACGCAGGCACGCGAGGGCGGGGTTGCCGATGCCTTCGACATCCCGATCTTCACCGAGGCCTATCTGCGCCCGCTTTTCGCCCGGGCCATCGGCCCGTTCCGCTGGATGGCGCTGTCGGGCGCGCCGTCGGACATTGCCCGGATCGACGATCTGGTGCTTGAAATGTTCCCGCAGAACGCCATCGTTACGAACTGGATCCGTCTTGCGCGCGACCATGTGCCCTTCGAGGGGCTGCCCGCGCGCATCGCCTGGCTAGGCCATGGCGAACGCACGGCCCTTGCGCGCGCGGTGAACGCGCTGGTGGCCGATGGCACGCTGGCCGGTCCGGTCGCGTTCTCGCGCGATCACCTCGATGCGGGGGGCATGGCCCACCCGAACATCATGACCGAGAACATGCGCGACGGATCGGACGCGGTCGCAGACTGGCCGCTGCTTGACGCGATGACGCTTTGCGCGTCGGGGGCGGACCTGGTCGCGGTGCATTCGGGCGGGGGCGGCTATGCCGGCTACATGACTTCGGCCGGGGTGACGGTCATCGCGGACGGAACCGATGCCGCCGACCTGCGGCTGGACCGTGCGCTGAGCAACGACACCGCGCTGGGGGTCGTGCGCTATGCCGATGCGGGATATCCCGAGGCGCTCGACGAGGCCCGGACGAAGAAGATCGGTCACATTCCGACCTGACAGAACAGGCGGCAGGCGACATAAGCCGCCTGCTGCCGCCAACATCCAACAACGGGGAACCAAGATGTCCAAACTTGCGAAATTCGTGACGGCCGCCATGCTGATGGCCACGCCGGTCCTTGCCGAAGATACGGTGACGCTGAAATATTCGTCCTTCCTGCCCGCGGCGACGGTGAACAATGCACTCTCTGCGCCCGCGCTGGTGGCCAAGGCCGATGAGCTTTCGGGCGGCACGCTGAAGATCGAGCTTTATCCCGGCGGCTCGCTGGTGTCGGGCGGTGAGGTGCAGCTGAAACTGGTGCAGGACGGCGTGGCCGACATTGCTGAGATCCCGATCCCCTACACGCCTGGCCGCATCAGCGGGCTGGACGTGTTCGAACTGCCCAACCTTGCCAAAAGCAACTCGGACGGCGCGCTTGCCAGCATCAAGCTGATCGAGGACGGCCTGATCGGGGGGATGGACGATCTGGTGGCGCTTGGCATGCTGCAATCGGGGCCCTACTACATCCACACCAAGGACCCGATCGAGAACCTGGCCGACCTGCGTGGGCTGAAGCTGCGCGTCTCGGGCAAGACCCAGGCGCAGATCGTCAGCCGCCTTGGCGCGGTTCCCGTTTCGAACATCGCCGCCAACGCGATGGCCGAGAATGTCAGCCGCGGGCTGATCGACGGGGCGCTTGTCGATACGGGCAACCTTTACAACTTCGGCGTGGGCGACTTGCTGAAATACCATGTGACCAACCTGCCGCTGGGGTCTTTCGCGGTGCTGTTCGGCATGTCGAAGGCGCGCTATGACAGCCTTCCCGAGCAGGCGAAAACCGCGATCGACCAGATCAAGGGCGAGTGGTATACCACCGAGCTTGGCCGCAACATGGACCAGCAGACCGCCGATGTGACCGCGCGCCTTGAGGCGGCGGGCGATCACCACTTCGTCGAGCTGAGCGCCGAAGACCTTGCCCATGCCGACGAGGTTCTGGCCGAGGTTGCCGAGGACTGGGAAGCCCGCTCCGACGCGAACCCGGCGATCCTTGCGGCCGCGCGCGCCGCGCTTGGTATGTGACCGGAGGGCGGGGCGGTGCTGAAACTGGCCAACATGATCGCAGTGATCGGCCTGACCGCCCTGCTTGCGGTAACCGGGCTGGTGCTTTTGGAAGTGTTGTTGCGCACGGGTCCGGTTCTGGCGCTGCGCGATGCGCTGCCGGGGCTGGACACGGTGCTGCGACGCTGGGGGATGGACGGGCTGTCCGATCTATATGCCCCCCTTGGCATCGTCGCGGTTGCCGCCTGCCTGCCGGCGATGCTGGCCACGCGCAGCGCGATCACCGTGCGCTTCATCGCCCAGGCCCTGCCCTGGCGGCTGCGCGAAACGCTCGAGGCGGCGGGGGCACTGCTTCTTTTGGCGATGTTCGCGCTCATGTCCTGGTGGCTGGGGCTTTACACCGCCGATCTGTGGCGCTCGGGTGAAACCACCTGGCTGCTGGAGATCCCCCGCTGGCCCGCCTTCGCCATCGCCTGCGCCTGCCTTTGGATCGGCGTGGTCATTCAGGCGCTGGTTTGCGTGCAACAGATTTCGCGGATGCTTGCCGGAACCGAGCCCGAACCCCTGCCGCACAGCGCCGGCGAAATGGAGTAACCCATGTCTTCAATTCTTGTCGGTGCACTGGGGCTTCTGGTCCTTCTTGCGGTGATCCTGCTCAACGTGCCGATCGCGGCGGCGATGGCGCTGGTGGGGGCGGTGGGAACGCTGGTTCTCGATGCGCATGCCTCGGTCTTCTCGCTGTTCGGGACGGCGACGGTGCAGGCGCTGTCCTCGCAGGATCTGATCGTCATTCCGCTGTTCATCCTGATGGGGGGCTTTGCCATCGTGGCGGGCCTGTCGAACGAGATCTACCGCCTGGCCCATGCCTGGTTCGGGCATCTGCGCGGCGGGCTGGCGATGACGACGGTCGGCACCAGCGCGGTGTTCGGCGCGATCTGCGGCTCGTCCGTGGCCACCACCGCGACCATGGTGCAGGTGGCGCTGCCCGAGATGCGGCGCCGCGGCTATTCCGATGCGCTGATCGCGGGGTCGATCGCGGGGGGCGGCACGCTCGGCTCGCTCATCCCGCCCTCGGTGATCATGGTGGTCTATGCCATCCTGACGCAGCAAAGCGTGCTGGACCTGTTCCGCGCGGCCATCGTGCCGGGCATCGCGGCGGTGCTTCTCTATTTCGTGGCGATCCGCATGTTCATGCTGTGGAACCCCGGCGACGGGCAGGTCCTGCCGCGCGCTACCTGGCGCGAGCGGGCCTCGGCCACGGGGCAGGCGCGGCTGACGCTGATGGTGGCGGGCGTGATGCTGGGGGGTATCTATTCGGGTGTCTTCACGGTGAACGAGGGGGCTGCGGTCGGCGTCCTGCTGGTCTTTGTCGCTTGCCTCTTGCGCCGCCGCCTGACGCGCGAGAACTTCGTGCAGACGCTGATCCGCGCGGCCTCGAATATCGGGATGATCTACCTCATCCTGATCGGCGCCGAGATCTACAAGAGCTTCCTGACGCTGTCGGGGCTGCCTGCGGCCACGGTGGCCTGGGTGGGCGGGCTCGATCTGCCGCCGATGCTGATCGTGGCGGTGGTGATCGTGCTCTACATCGCGCTTGGCTGCGTTTTCGACGCCATGGCGGCAATGATCCTGACCATGCCCTTCGTCTTTCCGCTGGTCGTGGGGCAGCTTGGCTTCGATCCGGTCTGGTGGGGCATCATGAACGTGATGATCATCGAGATCGGCATGATCACGCCCCCCGTCGGCATCAACATCTTCGTGCTGCACGGCATGCGGCCGGACCTGAAACTGGCGCAGATCTATCGCGGCATCGTGCCCTTTATCGTGGTCGATGTGGTGCGGATCGCGATCTTCTTGCTCTTCCCCGGCCTGATGCTGGTCTTCGTCTGAAGGAACCTGACATGAACACTGTGACCCGCCGCCCTCTGGACGGCGTGAGGATACTTGACCTCACGCGGGTGCTTTCGGGGCCGTTCTGCACCGCACTTCTGGCCGATATCGGCGCCGAGGTGATCAAGATCGAAAGCCCCGCAGGTGACGATCAGCGCCATATGGGGGCGATGCGCAACGGCCGCTCGATCAATTTCGAGCTGATCAACCGCAACAAGAAAAGCCTCTGCGCCGATCTGAAATCCGCGGCGGGGCAGGCGGCCATCGCCGATCTGGTGCCGCATTGCGATGTGGTGGTGGAGAATTTTCGCCCCGGCGTCGCCGCCCGCCTCGGGCTTGGCCCCGACGCGCTTTGCGCGCTGCGCCCAGACCTGATCCATTGCTCGATCTCGGGCTTCGGCCAGGCGGGCCCGTTGGCGGCCCGGCCCAGCTATGACGTGGTGGCCCAGGCCATGAGCGGCTTCATGAGCGTGACCGGAGAGCCCGACGGCCCGCCCGTCTTCGCCGGCGATTCCATCGGCGATACCGTGCCGGGGCTATACGCGGCCTGGGCGATCTGTGCGGCGCTGTTCCGCCGCGAAAGAACCGGGCAGGGCGAGCGGATCGACATTTCGATGTTCGACAGCCTGTTCTCGCTTCTGCCCACGGCGCTGTCGCAATACCAGTTGACCGGAAAGGCCCCGCCCCGCACGGGGGCGAACCATCCGCTTTCCGCGCCCTTCGGCGCCTATCGGGCGGGGGATGGCTATTTCGTTCTGGCGGTGGCCAATGGCGCGCTGTTCCGCAAGCTCTCGGCCGCGATCGGTGCGCCCGAGCTGCCCGATGATCCGCGTTTCGCCTCGGATCAGGCGCGGAGGACGAACGAACCCGCGCTGCGTGCCGTGATCGAGGCCTGGGCCGCGCCGCTAGGCGCCGCCGAGGCGATCGCGCGGCTGGAGGCCGAGGGCATCCCTGCCGCGCCGATCTGGGATCTGGCGCAGGCCGCCCGCAGCCCGCAGATCGCCGCGCGCCAGTTGCTGTGCCGCCGGGAAACCGCCGCGCTTGGCGCGCTTGATCTGCCCGAACAGCCCGCGCTTTTCGCAAGCTATGCGCGCGGCGCGCAGGCCCCGGCCCCCGATCTGGGCGCCGATACCGCCGATATCCTTGCCACCGTGGCGGGCTGGGACCAGGCCCGCATCGCCGCTTTCGTGGATCTCGTCTCGACATTGAAGGAGACCGACTGATGGATCTTGCATTCTCCGCCGGGGATCAGGCCTTCTTCGCGCAGGTGCGCGATACGCTGGCCCGCGAAGTGCCCCCCGACATCTCGGCAAAGGTGCGCCGCAACGAGGTGCTGGAGCGCGCCGACTATCTCCGCTGGCAGGACGTGCTCGTGCGTTATGGCTGGTTCGCGGCGGGCTGGCCGGCCGAATATGGCGGGCCTGGCTTTTCGCCCACGCGGCGCTACCTGTATGAGCAGGCCTATGGCGCGACCTATGCCCCGCCGCCGGTGCAGTTCGGCATCACGATGGTGGGGCCGATCATCTTCACCTATGGCACGCCCGCGCAGAAAGAGCGCTTCCTGCCCGACATCCGGCAGAACCGCGCCTGGTGGTGCCAGGGCTATTCCGAGCCGCAGGCCGGGTCCGACCTTGCCGCGCTGCGCAGCTTTGCCGAACGCGATGGCGACAGCTATGTGGTCAACGGGCAGAAGATCTGGACGACATGGGCGCAATGGGCGGACTGGATGTTCTGCCTGGTCAAGACCGACCGCAGCGTCAAGCCGCAGGCCGGGATCAGCTTCCTGCTGATCGACATGAAATCGCCCGGCATCACCGTGCGGCCGATCCGCACCATCGACGGCGATGCCGAGGTCAACGAGGTCTTCCTTGATAACGTGCGGGTGCCCGCCGAAAACCTGATCGGAGAGGAAGGCGGCGGCTGGACCTATGCCAAGGTCCTGCTGGAGCATGAGCGGTTCATCATGTCCGGTGCCGCCCGGTCGCGCCGCGACCTCGAGGCGCTTCGGGTGCTGGATGCGGGGGGCGCGTTCGCGGGGCGCATCGCGCGGCTCGATACCGATCTGCTGGCGCTGGAATATCTGGAGCTGCGGCTGCTTTCGACGATGAATGCCGGGCAGAATCCGGGGCCGCGCGCCTCGGCGCTCAAGATCCGCGGAACCGAGATCGCGCAGGCGATCTCGCGGCTGCGGCTGGACATGGCGCGGGCCACGCGCGGCCCGCTGCCCGATGTTCTGCACAATGCCGAAGAGATGTGGCTGAACCTGCGCAAACTGACGATCTGGGGCGGTTCGAACGAAATTCAGCGCAATGTCATGGCCAAGGCCGTGCTGGGGCTGGGGGGCTGAGGGTCATGGATTTTGAACTGAACGAAACCGAACGACTTTTGCACGACAGCCTGCTGCGCTTTGTCCAGGCCGAGGCGCCGCGCGATGCGGCGCAGGACTGGGGGCATGCGGTTGCGATGGGCTGGCACGCGGCGGCCACGCCCGAGGCGCAGGGCGGCTTCGGCATGGGGCTTGTCGGCGCGATGCTGATCGCCGAAAGCCTTGGGGCGGCGCTGTCGGCGCTGTCGTGGCGCGACGCGGCGGTGGTGCCGGCCCTGGCGCTTGCGGCCCTGGCCGACGAGGGTGATGCTGATTGCGCGGACTGGCTGGAAGGTTTCCTGGCCGGTGATCTGGCGGTGCATAGCGCGTATCTGGACGCGCCGCCCGCCGCCGGGGAATTGGTTCTGGAGGTGGTGCCCGAGGGGCCGGAAATCGGGCTGGTCCTGCTGCGCTATCGCAAGGGCGGGCAGGGCCATGTCGCGCTTGCCGGGGCGCCTGCGCTTCGGCGCGACGGCCCGTCACGCGGCAATCTTCGGGTCGATCCGACCGGGCTGCGCTGCCTTGCCCTTCCCGCGGCGCTCGAGGGGCGGCTCGATACGGCGGCCCGCATCACCGCGGCGGCCGATCATCTGGGGGCGATGCAGGCGCTGATGGACATGACGCTGGACTATGTGCGCACGCGCCAGCAGTTCGGCCGCCCGCTTGGCGCGTTCCAGGCCTTGCAGCACCGTCTGGTGGACATGTTCGTGGCGCTGGAAGAGGCTCGCGCGCTGATCATGGCCGCGGCGATGGCGGCCACGGCAGCGCGCGCCGATGCCGCGCGGCTGGCGGCGGCGGCATGGGACTGCGCGCGCCGCGCGGGTGCGAAGATCGCCGAAGAGGCGATCCAGATGCATGGCGGGATCGGCATGACCGAGGAATGCCGGGTCGGCGCCTATGTCAAACGCATCCTGCGCAACGAGGCGTCCGTTGCCTAGCTCTGCCCGGCGATGGCGGCAGCGATACGGCGGATGCCTTCGGGAATGCGGCTGGCCGCGATCGACGAATAGGCCAGCCGGTAAAATCCCGCGCCCTGGGCGGGATCGTTGAAGAACGGCGCGCCGGGTTCGATCAACACGTCATTCCGGCCAAGGATACGCGCCAGCTTGGCGCTATCGAGCCCCTCGGGCGTCGCCATCCAGAAGCTCGATCCGCCCGCGGCACCCTGGAGGGCGGGGCGGAGCCCTTCCTGCAAGATGGCCTCGCGCATGACCGCGCGGCGGGTAGCATAAGCGCGCCGCATCCGGTTCATCTGGGCGTCGTAATGGCCAAGTGCCAGAAAATGCGCCAGCGTGCGCTGCATGTGCCCGGGTGGGTGGCGCAGCACAAGGCCCCGCAGCGCGCGCGCCTCGGCGATGAAGGCGGGCTCGGCTACGATGTAGCCGAGGCGTAACCCCGGAAAAACCGATTTCGAGAACGAGCCAACATAGATCACCGTCCCGGCCGCATCCATCGCCTTGAGCGCGGGCGAGGGTGCCCCGGCAAAGGACATCTCAAATTCGTAATCGTCCTCGATGATCGCGAAACCGCGGGCCATCGCGTGATCCAGAAGCGTGCGGCGGCGCGCAAGCGGCATGGTCGAGTTCGTCGGGCATTGGTGGCTGGCGGTGGTAAAGACGGCGCGAACCCCTGCAGGGATGGCCTCGGGGGGCAGGCCCGCGGCATCGACGGCAACGGCGCACAGTTCTGCCGGGGTTTGCGACAGGATCTGGCGCAGGCCGGGATAACAGGGCGCCTCGATCGCACAGCGCCCGCCCGCACCCAGAAGGATCTGCGCGGCCAGCCATAGCCCGTTCTGCGCCCCCAATGTCAGCAGGATCGCTTCTGGCGGGGCGTGGATGCCGCGCCGGGGAAGGATGTGGCGCGCGATGTAATCGACCAGTTCGGGGTCGTCCTCGTCGTAAAGGTCGCCGGTCAGGCTGTTGAACTCGCGCCGGCCGAGCGCCCGCATCGCGCAGTGGCGCCATGCCGCGTGATCGACAAGGTCGGGATCGGCCTGGCCATAAACGAATGGATAGGCGAAGCGGCGCCAGTCGGGGCTTCGGTCGGTGCGCCTTGCACGGCTGAACTGGCCGCCAAGATGGGCGGCCCAGTCGAAGCGGGGTGTGTCGGGTGCGCGCGGGCCGATGTCGAGCCGCGCCTCGATCCGGTCAGAGATATAATGGCCTGACCGTGCCCGGCTGGTCAGGTAATCGGTTGCCAGAAGTTCGGCGAATGCCTGCGCCACGGTGACGCGCGCCACGCCGAGATGGCGCGCCAGGCGGCGGCTGGAGGGCAGCTTTTCGCCGGGGCGAAAGCGCCCCTCCAGGACGCCGCTGATGATCTGGCGGCGCAACTGCACCTGAAGCGGGATTGCGGCGTTGCGGTCAAGAAAGAAGGCGTCGGCGGGGATCGGCATCTTGGACCTTTCGGGCAGGCCGGGCCATCAAGCCCGACCCATGCGCCGCGATCAACCCCGCAGGCCGCGCCCTCAGCCGAAGACGCGCGTCAGCGCGGCGTCGATCGCGCCGGTGATCTGGTCGATATCGTCCGGCGTGGCGATCAGCGCAGGGCTGAGGCAAAGGACATTGTTCATTCCCGGGATCGAGCGGTTCGTGGCCCCGATGATCACGCCTTGCGCCATGCAGTCGGCCACCACGGCCTGCACGCGCTTTTCGTCCACGGGTTCCTTGCTGGTGCGGTCGGCGACCAGCTCGGCCCCGCAAAACAGCCCCTTTCCGCGCACATCGCCGATAACGGCGTGTTTTTCCATCAGCACCTCGAGATTGGCAAGGCAGCGCGCGCCCATGGCAAGCGTGTTGTCCAGAAGGCCCTCTTCCTCGATGATGCGCATGTTTTCCAGTGCGGCCACGGGGCCCGCAGTGCAGCCGCCGAAGGTCGAGATGTCGCGGAAATAGCCAAGCTGGTCTTCCGGGACGTCCTTGAACATCTCGAAGACGCGCTCGGTCGTGACGGTGCAGGAGATCGCGGCATAACCCGAGGCGACACCCTTGGCCATGGTCACGAAGTCGGGCTCGATGCCGTAATGCTGATAGCCGAACCAGGTGCCGGTGCGGCCCACGCCGCAGACCACCTCGTCGATATGCAGCAAGATGTCGTATTTGCGGCAGATGTGCTGAACACGCTCCCAATACCCCTTGGGCGGCACGATCACGCCGCCGCCTGCGGTGACAGGTTCCAGAACGATCGCGCCCACGGTATCGGGGCCTTCGCGCAGGATGACCTCTTCGATGGCGTCGGCCGCGCGCTCTCCGTAATTCTCGACATCCCATTGCTTGCGGTATTCCAGGCAGTGGGGCACGCGCACGAAGCCGTCGGGGAAGGGGCCGTATTGCATTGCGCGCTGATCCTGCCCCGAGGTGGCAAGCGTGCCGATCGTGGTGCCGTGATAGTCGCGGTCGCGGTAGAGGATCTTCCACTTGCGCCCGCCGTGATGGCGCTGTGCGATCTGGCGCACCATCTTGTAGACCTTCTCATTCGCCTCGGAGCCGGAGTTGGAGTAGTAGACCCGGCTCATGCCCGGCATCTTGCCGATCAGTCGCTGGGCGAAAAGTGCCCCCGGAATACTGCCGGCCGAGCCTGCGAAATAATTGAGCTTCAGCAGCTGGTCGCGCACGGCGTTGGCGATGCTTTCCCGCCCGTAGCCCACGTTGACCGTCCAGACCCCGCCCGAGACCGCATCAAGATGCTCCTTGCCTCGGGCGTCCCAGATGCGCATCCCGCGCCCTTCCACCATGACCCGCGGGTCGATCGTCTCATAGGGTTTGTGCTGGCTGAGGTGGTGCCAGATATGGGCGCGGTCGGCTTCGACCACCTTGCTCAGGTCATTGGGGGAAACATCAAGCGACATGGCGGGCTCCTGTGGGAAGGGGTTGTGCCAGTCTCGGCCCCCTTCATGCGCGCGAATAGAGCCAGTTGAAAAGAGCTGATGGGGCCAGTTTTCCGTGTGTCGTCCGATAGGTCTGTGCGACAGGGTGGAGACATGCTTGGAACACGATTCCGGCATTTTCGAGAGGGAGGGTGACAAATAAGAACGCTGTTCTTCCGTTCGGGGTGTGGTGGAACAAACGTCCCGGACGATCCCTGCCACAAAACCCCGATTTCATGCGCCCCGCGCCTGCGCGAATTTTGGCCTTGGTGCAACCGGCCGAGCCTCCCCCGCCGGGCTTGCCGCGCGCGCGTATTGGCGCCAGATGCAGGACAGACCGATCAGGAGCTTCCGATGAAAACGCTTACCATGTCCACGGCCGTCGCGCTTGCCTTCGCGCTGCCCGCCTTTGCCGAAACGGACGGTTTCGGCCCGCTGCTCAGCCCGACCGAGCTTGCCCAGGTGCTTGAGGCGGGCGATCCGCTCGTGCTCGATATCCGCCCCGCCGATGACGAGGGCTATGCCAGCGGCCACCTGGCCGATGCGGTCAGCGCGCCCTACGGGCTGTTCCGCGGCCCCGAGGACAACCCCGGCCAGCTGCCCCTGGACGCCGATCTGACGCAGGTTCTGCGCGGCCTTGGCGTGCGGGCCGACCTGCCCGTGGTGATCGTCAACCAGGGCAAGGACGCCACCGATTTCGGGGCCGCCGCGCGGGTCTACTGGACGCTGAAATCCAGCGGTGTGCAGGATCTGGCGATCCTGAACGGCGGCGTGAATGCCTGGACCGAGGCGGGCTATGCGCTGGAAAAGGCCCCCGTCGCCCCGCAGCCCAGCACCATCGACGTGCAATTCTCGCACCAGTGGCTGGCCACGACCGAGGATGTCGCCGCCGTGGTCGAGGGCAAGGACAGCGCGCTGTTGCTGGATGCGCGGCCCGAAAGCTTCTGGAAGGGCGATCAGGGCCATCCGGCCGCCGCCAAACCGGGCACGCTACCGCAGTCGCAGTATTTCACGCATAGCGGATGGTTCTCGAACGGTCCGGCGATCGTGGATGCCGAGGCCGCCAGGCGCCTTGCGCAGGAAAACGGGCTGTCGGAATCGGATCAGCTGATCTCGTTCTGCAATACCGGCCACTGGGCCGCCACCAACTGGTTCGCGCTGAGCGAGCTGGCCGGGGTGGAGAACGTCAAGCTTTACCCGGACTCGATGGTCGGATGGTCCAATGCGGGCTATGAGATGGCCAATGTGCCCGGCGTGTTCCGCAACCTGTGGAACCAGGTTACCAGCGTTTTCTGAGGCTGAGCGATGACCGACCAATCCGTTGAGCTTGCCGCGCGGCGGCCCTTTGCGGCGATCCTGCCGCGGGGCGCGCTGATTGCCGCCGCGCTGCTGGCCTGCCTGTTCGTCGCCGCCACAGCCGGGGCGCGCTACGGCCTTCTGCTGCTGCTGGGGGTCGGCTTCGGCGTCACGCTCGAGGGGTTGCGCTTCGGCTTTGCCGGGCCGTGGCGCGCGATGATCCTGCGCCGGGAGCCGGCGGGCATTCTGGCGCAGCTTCTGTCCATCGGGATCGTGGCGGTCGTGGCCTTCCCGCTGCTGGCCAGTCACGGCGCGGAACTGAGCGGCGCCCACGCGCCCGTGGGCTTTGCCATGATCGGCGGGGCCTTCGTCTTCGGGGCCTGCATGCAGATCGTCCTGGGCTGCGGCTCGGGCACGCTGGTCAATGCCGGAAGCGGCAATCCCGTCAGCCTGCTCGCCTTGCCTTTCTTCATTCTGGGAAGCTTCTTCGGCGCCTCGCATCTTCTGTGGTGGACGGGGCTGGGCAGTGCGCCGGTGGTCGCGCTTGGAGGCACCGAGGGGCTTGTCATCACGCTGGCGGGGCTGGTTGCGGTGGCAGCACTTCTGCTTTGGCTGGCCGCACCGGGCAACCGCAAGATCCCGCGCCGGATGCTTTGGGCGGCCGTCCTGCTGGCGGTGCTGGCGCTTGGCAACCTTGTCGTGGCGGGCCAGCCCTGGGGCGTGGTCTACGGGCTTGGCCTTTGGGCGGCCAAGGGGGCGACGGCGCTTGGCGTGGATCTGTCGGGCTCGTCCTTCTGGGGCGCGCCGGGCAATGCCGCCCAGCTTGGCCAGAGCCTTCTGACCGATGTCACCTCGCTGACCAATATCGGCATCATTATCGGTGCCTTCGTCGTGGCCGCGTGGCGCAAGGGCCTGTCGCAAGGGCTGCCCGCGCTTCCGCTGCGGGCCTGGGGGGCGACGGTGGTCGCGGGGTTCTTGCTGGGCTATTCCTCGCGGCTGGCCTTCGGCTGCAACGTGGGGGCGTTCTTCAGCGGCATTTCCACCGGAAGCCTGCATGGCTGGGTCTGGTTCGTGGCGGCCTTCGCGGGCGCGTTCCTCGGGGTGCGCCTGCGCCCCGTGCTCGGACTGGAGGGACGCTGATGAAGACCCGCCGTCTGACGGCCATCGTTGCGCTTGCGTCGCTTGGGGCGCTGATCGCGCTGGATCTGGGCTGGAGCAAGCCCCTCGATCCCTACAAGGCGCCGCCGCTGCTGGCGCTTGGCTCGGGGCAGGCCGCAAGCGGGGCGCATTGCGCGGCGCTGCCACACTGAACGCGACAGGCGCGGGGGGACGGGTGCCCCCCCGCGCCTGTCCCTTGGCCATGTGAGCACGGCTTGCGGGGTTGATTTCTGCGCAGCAGCATGCGAACAGGCGCCCGCGAACATGGATCCCGGGGATGCGCCCGGGTGGCTCTTCCGGCCGCCGATCCGCCGGACAACAGATCAGACCCGAGCTGACACAGACCTGCGTGGCCGATCCGTCACCGGGCCATGATGTGGACACCTGCATGATTTCCCTTGCTTCCTACCGGCGCCAGTGGACCGGCAACATCCGCGGCGACCTTTTGTCGGGCCTTGTCGTGGCGCTTGCCCTCATCCCCGAGGCGATTGCCTTCTCGATCATCGCGGGGGTCGACCCGAAGGTGGGGCTCTATGCCTCTTTTTCGATCGCGGTGATCACCGCCATCGTGGGGGGAAGGCCCGGCATGATCTCGGCCGCGACGGCGGCGACGGCGGTGCTGATGGTGACGCTGGTACGCGATCACGGGCTGCAATACCTGCTGGCGGCAACGGTTCTGGCAGGGCTTTTGCAGATCGGGATGGGGGTGCTGAAGCTGGGTTTCGTCATGCGTTTCGTGTCGAAATCGGTGATGACGGGCTTTGTCAACGCGCTTGCCATCCTGATCTTCATGGCGCAACTGCCCGAGCTTGATCCCGCGCGGGTCACTTGGCTGACCTATGCGATGGTCGCGGGCGGGCTGGCCATCATCTACCTGTTTCCGCGGCTCACCCGAGCGGTGCCCTCGCCGCTGGTGACGATCGTCGTGATGACCGCGCTTTGCCTTGGCTTCGGATGGGATGTGCGGACGGTGGGCGACATGGGGGCACTGCCCGACACGTTGCCGGTCTTCCTCTTGCCACAGGTGCCTTTGACCCTCGAGACACTGACCATCATCTTTCCCTATGCCCTGGCGGTGGCTGTCGTGGGGCTTCTGGAAAGCCTGATGACGCAGCAGATCGTGGATGAACTGACCGACACGCCAAGCGACCGAAACCAGGAATGCGTGGGGCAGGGGGTGGCGAATTCGCTGACCGGGTTCATCGGCGGCATGGCGGGATGCGCGATGATCGGGCAATCGGTCATCAACGTGAAATCCGGCGGGCGCGGGCGGCTCTCGACCTTCACCGCGGGGGTGATGCTGCTGATCTTCTGCGTGGGGCTTGGCGATTGGGTCAGCCGCATTCCGATGCCCGCGCTGGTGGCGATCATGATCATGGTGTCGATCGGCACGTTCAGCTGGTCTTCGATCCGGGCGCTGTGGACGCATCCGAAATCCTCCTCCATCGTGATGCTGGCGACGGTTGCGGCGGTGGTCTGGACCCATAACCTTGCCATCGGCGTGCTGACCGGGGTGCTTTTGTCGGGGCTGTTCTTCGCCGCCAAGATTGCGCAGCTGTTCCGCGTCAGCGCAGATCTGAGCGCCGACGGGCGGGTGCGGACCTATGTGGTCGAGGGGCAGTTGTTCTACGGCTCGGTCGAGGATTTCATGGCCGCCTTCGATTTTCGCGAAGTGCCCGAGCGCGTGGTGATCGACGTCAGCCGCGCCCATATCTGGGATATCTCTTCCGTGGCGGCGCTTGACATGGCGGTGCTGAAATTTCGCCGTGAAGGGGCCGAGGTCAAGATCATCGGCCTGAACGAAGCCTCTGAAACCATCGTCGACCGGCTTGCCATTCACGACAAGCCAGGCGCGCTGGACAAGCTGACGGCGCATTGAAAGGATGGCAGCCATGACCGACAAGATCATCGCCCTTGTGGATGGATCGGCCTATGCCGAAAGCGTGTGCGAACATGCCGCCTGGGTGGCCCGCTTTACCGCGCGGCCGGTCGAGCTGTTGCATGTTCTGGGGCGGCGCGAGGTGCCGGAAAAGACCGACCTGTCCGGTGCGATCCGGCTTGGCGCGCGCAGCGCGCTTCTGGCGGAACTGGCGGAACTGGATGAGGCGCGGGCGAAGCTGGTGGCGCAGAAGGGCCGCGCCATTCTGGACGATGCGCGCGCGATCGTCATGCATGCCGGGGCAACGCAGGTAAGCGCGCGGCTTTTGCAGGGCGATATCGTCGAGACCCTCGCCGCCGAGGAAACCGGCGCGGGTCTGATCGTGATCGGCAAGCGCGGCGAGGCCGCGGATTTCGCGCGGGGGCACCTGGGTTCGAACCTGGAACGGATCGTGCGGGCCTGCCACCGGCCGGTGCTGGTGGCTGCGCGCGCGTTCCGGCCCATCGGGAAGGTGCTTGTTGCGCAGGACGGCGGGGCTTCGGCGCAAAAAGCGGTCGCGCATCTGGCTCAGGACGCTCTTTTCGCAGATCTCTCCATCGAGCTTGTCACCATCGGTGCCGAGACGCCCGAAACCCGGGCGCAGCTTGAAGCGGCCCGCAAGGTTCTGGCCGATGCCGGACGGGCAGCCACCGCGCGTATCCTGCCCGGCCAGCCCGAGACCGCCCTGGGCGATCTGGTCGAGGCCGAGGGCTTCCACATGGTGGTGATGGGCGCCTATGGCCACAGTCGCATCCGCAGCCTGATTATCGGCTCGACCACGACTGCGATGATCCGTTCGTGCAAGGTGCCGGTCTTGCTGATGCGCTAGGCCCGCGCCCGCGCGCCCGACCAGTTCGCCCCGGCCGAGCCATCGAGGAAGCCGTCCGACAGCGTGCCGCCCGGCACCATGCCGCGCAGGCTTTCGGCGAGGTCGCCGGGGGCCGTGCGCCCGGCCAGAAGATCGGCATAGCCCCGGCAGATCGCGCCGAAATCGCGGCTTTGCGGCGACAGGCGCAGGGCCGAGACGCCGGCCGCGGCCAGGTCCGCGGCATGGTGGACCATGCTGGCGGTGCTTTGGCTCAGCGTCTGCACGCCGTTCACCACAAGGAATTTCTGCCCGTCCAGCGTGTCGACCTCGCGCCCGTCGGGATCGTCGCCGCAGACGAACTGGCAGCTGTCCTTGGCGCGGTCGTGCAGCCTTGCGTGATAGCACCGCCCCGAGATCGCAAGCGGCAGGCGGCCATGCCCCCAGACCTCGATGGCAACGCCCGCATCCTGCCCCGCGCGCGCCAGCACCGCGACCGAGTCCAGCGTCAGTTCGGGCGGCAGGCAGATCCGCGTGGCGCCGCGCCGGGCCAACCATCGCAGCGTGCCCTCGTTATAGACATTGACCAGCGGGCCCACCCAGAAGGGCGTGCCCTCGGGGATATGGTGCAGCGCGCTGAGGTCGTTGATCTCGATCGGCAGGCCCATGTCCGGCAACTCGCGCGTCAGCTTGCGTTCGCGCGGCAGGGTGATGAGGCCGAGCGAGCTCAGCGCGACCTCTTTCCCGGCGGCCTGAAGGGTTTCGATCGCGGTGGGGATCTCGGCGGCCCAGAAGGGCAGGCGCTTGGAGCAGACCTGCTCGCCCAGCACCACGCGCGCGACGGGGGCCTGGGCAAGATCGGCATAGAAGGCGCGCACGGCCTCGGCGGTCCAGAAGAACGGGTTGGCCCCGACGGTCAGATCCATGGGGTCACCTCCAGGTCTTGGCATAGGCGCCGGTGGTGGCGGCCTGCCCCTCGGTCAGGCGCGCCAATGTGCTTTCGGGAAGCGGCAGGCCCGCGGCCTGCGCCTCGACGGCGGTGCGGAAGGCGCGGACCACCTGGCCCACATAGGCGCGCGAGCGCTGCCGCCCCTCGATCTTGAGGGCGCTGACGCCGGCGCGGGCAAGCGCGGGGATCAGCCGCGTCGCATCGAGGCTGACCGGGTCTTCGAAGATATGGCCGGTCTGCGCGCCCGAGGTGAAGCAGCCCTTGCACAGCGTGGGGTAGGGGGCGGGGGCGGATTTCGGCGTGCGGTGGATGGTAAAGCCCCCCAGACGGGCGGCAAGTTCGGGCCCCTCTTCGGCATAGACCACCGCCTCGGCGGGCGAGCAGACGCCGTTCATGTTGGGCGATTTGCCGGTGGCGAAGGAGGACAGCGAACACCGCCCCTCGGCCATCACGCACAGGCCACCAAAGACGAAGACCTCGGTTTCCACGTCGATCTCGCGGTTGATGGCGGCGATCTCGTCCACGGTCAGGACGCGCGGCAGCACCACGCGGCGCACGCCGAAGGCGCTTGCATAAAGGTTGATCGCATCGGGATTGGCGGCGGCGGCCTGCACCGACAGATGCAGCCGCAGGTCCGGATGCGCCTCGGCGGCATGGGCCAGCAGGCCCGGATCGGCAAGGATCACCGCATCCGCCCCGGCGGTTTCGGCGTCGCGCACCGCGGCATGCCACAGCGCCTCGGCCCCGGCGCGGGGGAAGGTGTTGATCGCCACCAGGACCTTCGCGCCGCGCGCATGGGCGAAGGCGACCGCCTCGGCCAGCTCCTCGCGCGAGAAGTTGAGGCCCGGAAAATTGCGCGCATTGGTTTCGTCGGCAAAGCCGCAATAGACGGTATGGGCCCCGGCCTCGACTGCGGCGCGCAGGGCGGCCGGGGTGCCCGCGGGGCAGACCAGTTCCATCATGCCCAGGCCTCCGTTTCGGTGCGATGCAGGGAAAGCCCGGTCAGGCGTTCGGTCCGGCCAAGCGTGTGGCGCGCAAGGCTGGCAAGGGGGCCGGCCATCGCCGCGATCTCTTCGGTCAGGTCCAGTTCGCTGTCGTCGATGGCGTTGCGCAGCGCAAGCACCGCGCCGGTATCGCCCTCGATCACCAGATCGCGCGAGAAGAACAGCGCATCGCCGTCCTGCGCGCCATGCATCATCGCCAGAAAGGCCGAAAGCGGCCCGGCGATGCGCGCGGCATGATCCAGCCCCTGCCCGCGCCGATGTGCACTGACCTCGGCCGTCTGCGGCACGATCAGCAGGACGAAGGGCAGGTCGGTCGGGTCCACCAGGAAGCGCTGCGCGGCATAGGGGCCAAGGCGGCGCAGAAGGCCCGGATGCCTGGCGCTGACCCGGCGGCCAAGGCGGCCAAGCCCAAGGCTCAGCGGCGCAAGCGGCAGGGGCCGCGCGGCAAGAAACAGGGCGCGCGGAAAGCGCGGCAGGGGGGAAGCGGTCATGGGCACCTCTTGCGTGGCTCCGGCGGTGATAGACCGGCACGGAGCCGAAGGACTTGACGTATATCAAGACGATAGCGCAGGCGCTCTGCTAACCCGATGCGGCCCGTCACCGCAGGAGGCCGCCATCCGCTCGCTCCCCGTATTTGCCGATCTGCGCGCCTTCCTTGGCTGGGCCGAGGCGGGGGGGCAGCTTCTGACGCTGCGCGATCCGGTGGCCCTGCGCCACGAGATGACGGCACTTCAGCAAGGCGCGCTGCGGGCCGCAGGGCCGGTCTTGCGCTTTGACAATGCACGGGACGCGGCGGGCAAGGCGGCGGCGATGCCGGTCGTGGCCAATCTGTTCGGAACGCCCGATCGCGTGGCCGCGGGCCTGGGGCTGACGCGGGCCGAGCTGCCGGAATTCGGTGCGTTCCTTGCCGCCCTGCGCAGCCCGCCCCCGGTCGAGGGGATGCGCGACGCGCTGTCACGCTGGCCGATGCTGAAGGCCGCGCTGTCGACCCGGCCGCGCCTCATGCAGCGCGCGCCCGTGCAGCAGGTCCAGCCCGAACCCGACCTGCGCGCGATCCCGGTGCAGACCTGCTGGCCGGGCGATGCGGGCCCGCTGATCACCTGGCCCGTCGTCGTCACCCGCCCGCATGACAGCCAGCCGGGGCAGGTGGCGCGCTACAATCTTGGGGTCTACCGCGCGCAGGTGCTTGGCCCCGACCGGCTGATCCTGCGCTGGCTTGCGCATCGTGGCGGGGCGGCCCATGCGCGCGGCTGGGCGCGGGCGGGCGCGCCGATGCCCGTGGCGATCGCGCTTGGCGCCGATCCCGCGACGCTTCTGTCCGCCGCGCTGCCCCTGCCTGAAACCGTTTCCGAGATGGCGTTTTCGGGCGTGCTGCGCGGGGCGCGCGCCGATCTGGTGCCCGCGCGCACCGTGCCGCTTCTGGTGCCCGCGCGGGCCGAGATCGTGCTGGAGGGCTGGGTGCATCCGGGCGAGACCGCGCCCGAGGGGCCGTTCGGCGACCATACCGGCTATTACAACGCGGTCGAGCCGTTCCCCGTGATGCGCCTGTCCGCCATCACCCACCGGCGCGATCCCTTGTATCTGACCACGGTGACGGGCCGCCCGCCGGACGAGCCCTCGGTCATCGGAGAGGTGTTCAACGAGCTTGCCCTGCCGGTGATCCGCGCCCAGATCCCCGAGGTGCGCGACCTGTGGCTGCCGCCGGCGGCCTGTTCCTACCGCATGGCGGTGGTGGCCATCGACAAGCGCTATCCGGGCCAGGCGCGGCGCGTGATGATGGCGCTTTGGGGGATGCTGGCGCAGTTCAGCTATACCAAGACGATCGTGGTGGTGGATGACGATATCGACCCGCGCAACTGGGACGATGTGGTCTGGGCGATGGCCACGCGGATGGACCCGGCGCGCGATGTCACGGTGATCGACGGCACGCCGATGGATTACCTCGATTTCGCCTCGCCGCGCGAAGGGCTGGCGGGCAAGCTGGGGATCGACGCCACGAACAAGATCGGGGCCGAGACGACGCGGGAATGGGGCCGCCTCATGGCGCTGGACCCCGCGCATGAGGCGCGGGCGGCCGACATCCTTGCGCGCCATCTGCCGAAAGACGGGGGGAGGGCATGAGCGTGCGCGTGGTGCTTGGGGTGTCGGGGGCGTCGGGGGCGGTGCTGGCGCTGGAATGCGCGCGCGCGCTGCATGCGGTCGGCGCGGCGGTGGATCTGGTGCTCTCGCCCATGGCCAAGCGCACGCTGACGCTCGAGATCGGCCCGGATGCGGGGGCAGAGCTGCGCGGGCTTGCGGACCGGGTGCACGGGATCGGAGATCTGGGGGCGGCGATCGCCTCGGGCTCGTTTCCGGTGGCGGGGATGATCGTCGCGCCCTGCTCGATGCGCAGCCTGTCGGCGATTGCGCAGGGGCTGGACGACAACCTGCTGATCCGCGCCGCCGGGGTGCAGCTGAAAGAGCGCCGCCCGCTGGTCCTGCTTGCACGCGAGGCGCCGCTGACGCTTGCGCATCTGCGCAACATGACGGCGGCGACCGAGATGGGCGCCATCGTCCTGCCGCCGGTTCCGGCCTTCTACCTGCGCCCCGCGACCACCGAAGAGATCGCGCGCCAGATTGCCGCGCGCGCGGTCGACCTGCTGCGCGTCGCGCCGCCTGCGGCCAGGGCCTGGACGGGCGGCTGAATCGTCCTGCGACGGCCCCTGATTTTTCAACATGTTGAAAAGGCAGGCCGGGCCGTTTGCGGGGCACATGTGTCGCTTCCTTGCCGTCCCCGGGCCGCAGCCATGCGAAAGATGACCGTGAAATGTGCAATTGGCACGGCCAGGGCTTTATCCTCCGACGGATTTCTGCCAATGATCCGCCCCAGAAGGGAGCGCGCCATGGACACCGAAATCTTCAGGATCGCCCGCAAGTCGCTGTTGCTTGCCAGCCTGCCCGAAGCGGCGGTCAAGAGCGTCATGGCCACGGCGCGCGTGCGCGACATCGAGCGCGGCACGACCATCTTTCTGCAGGGCGAACGCGCGGCCGCGATCTATGTGGTGATCGAAGGCTGGGTCAAGCTTTACCGGATCGCGCCGAACGGGGCCGAGGCCGTGGTGGGCGTGTTCACCCGCGGCCACTCCTTCGGCGAGGCCGTGGCCTTCACGCAGGACAACTATCCCGTCTCGGCCGAATGCGCGACGGATTGCCGGCTGGTGCGGATCGAGACCGAGGCGATCCTGCGCATGGTGCGCGAGCATCCCGAGATGTCGCTGTCGCTTATCGCGGCGACCTTCGCGCATCTGCACCGCCTCGTGGCGCAGATCGAGCAGCTCAAGGCGCAGACCGGCGCACAGCGCGTGGCCGAATTCCTGCTGGAACTGGCACCCTGCGGCGAGGGCCGGTGCGAGGTGACGCTGCCCTATGACAAGGTTCTGATCGCCGGGCGCCTGGGGATGAAGCCCGAAAGCCTGTCGCGCGCCTTTGCCAAGCTGCGCGAACAGGGCGTGCAGATCCGCCAGAACGTGGCGGTGATCGACGATGTGGCGGACCTGCGCGAATTCGCGGACGAAGACCCGGCGGGGGCCTGGTCGCGGGGCTGAGGCTCAGCCCATCAGGTAAAGCGCCAGAAGCAGCAGCGCATAAAGCCCGAGCACGATGGCAAAGCCCCGGTTCCAGAACGGCGCCTGCGCAAGCCCCAGATAGCTGCGCAGGATGACCCGCGCCTTGGCCCAGGCCAGAAACAGGATCGCGGCCCCGCCCGCGGTGATCCCCGCACCGTCGATTCCCCCGCGCGACACGGCAACGGCAAGCGCGGTGGACAGCGCGGAAAAGGCAAGCAGCCAGCCCCAGGCCCGGATCAGCGGATCTTTGGTCATGGCTTACCTCAGCAGATAAATGACCGGGAACAGCAGGACCCAGACCAGATCGACCATGTGCCAGAACGCGGCCCCGACCTCGACGGTGCGCGGCACGCAGCGCAGCGAGACAAGGCCCAGGATCACGATGCCCGCCACGACATGGGCGGCGTGAAAGCCGGTCAGAAGGTAGTAGAAGGTGAAGAACGGGCTCGTCTCGATCCCGATCCCGCTGCGGGCCTTGTCGGCATATTCGATCCCCTTGAGCACCAGGAACACGACGCCCAAGGCGGCGGCGGCGGCCAGCCACATCCGGGTGGCGGCCTTGCGCGCGGCCTCGGCGGCGCGCACGGCCAGGGCCGCGAAGAACCCCGATGTGACCAGCACCAGCGTGTTGATCCCCGCGCCGGTGCGGTGCAGATGGTCCTGCGCCGCGGCAAAGCCCGCGGGGTCGGTGATGCGCACGCCCAGAAATGCCGCAAGCCCCGCGCCGAAGACCAGCAGCTCGGACACGATCAGCACCCACATCATCAGATCGCCGGGCAACTGATCCAGTGGATGGGCCTCGGGGGCGGGTCCGGTCGCGGATGGGGGGCGCGGGCTCATGCGCCGACCAGCTGGCGATAAATCTCGGGCAGGGCGGCAGTCAGGTGGTCGGCATGCGGGATCACGGTGAACCCGCCCCGCCCGAAGATGCGCGGGAACCACGATTTTCCCTGCCGGTCGATGGTGATGCCAAAGACCGAATGCCCCGCCCGGCGCGCCTCGAGCACGGCCATGCGGCTGTCCTCGATCCCGTGGCGGCCCTCGTAATGGTCCAGGTCGTTGGGCTTTCCGTCGGTGATGACAAGAAGCAGCCGCCGCTTGCGCGCCTGTTCCGAAAGCTCGACCGAGCTGTGGCGGATCGCGGCGCCGAGGCGGGTGTAGAAGCCCGGCCTGAGGGCGGCGATGCGCGATTCGACCGTCGCGCTCATGGGTTCGCCGAAGCGCTTGCAGTTCATCACATAGACGCGGTGCCGCTTGAGCGAGGAGAACGCGTTGACCGCGAAATCGTCGCCGCAGGCATCAAGCCCCCAGGCAAGCGCGGCAAGCGCCTCGTGCTCAATCTCGATGACCGACCGGCCCGCCACCGCGCTTTCGGTCGAGCGCGAGACATCGAGCAGGATCGAGACCGCAAGGTCGCGTTTCTGCGGGCGGCTCTGGCGCCAGATGCGGTCGCGCGATGCGCCGGTGACGCTCAGCTCGACCTGCGCGCGCACGGCGGCTTCCATGTCCAGCTCTTCCCCGTCCAGATGGCCGGTGGTGAAGACGCGGCCGGGGCGCAGCGCCTCGAACTGGCGCTTGACCGCGCGGATGCGGCGCATGCTGCGCGGATCGGCGCGGAAATCGGGCAGGCCATCGCCGGGCTCGACCTGCGAGGCGAGAACGCACGCATGGGCCGGAAGATAGGCACCGCTTCGCACGTCCCATTCAGGATAGGTGAAGCGGCCGGACACGGCTTCGCGGTCGACATCCTCGGGCGCGAGGTCAAGATGCAGCTTCAGCCGCGTGGCGGGCGCCTTGGAGATCTGGCCAAGGCCGATCTCTTCCTGATCGTCGGCGGCCTTCTTGGCGCTGTCGGGATCGTCGTCCTCGACGCGGCGGTTGAGGTTGATGAATTCGGCCCAGCTCAGGATCGCCTCGAACTTGTGCAGGATGAAGCTGTCCTTGCGCTCGGCCTGATCAGCGCGGCGGCGGCGGGCGCGGTGCATCATGTTGCCCTCGCCCTCTTCGGGGGTGCCGTCGGTGGCGCGGGTCTCGACCTCGGTGGGGGCGGACCAGCCGGCCTCGCGCAGATCGGGCCAGAGCGTGACCGGGCGGAAGGTCTGATAGCCGCGCGGGGCCTGAAGGGCCGCGATATCCCCCGCGACAAGCGCGTCGCGCAGGCGCCGTGCCTCGGGCGGCAGGGGGGCGGGATCGCCCAGCTCTGCGCGCAGGATGGCCTCGACCGCAGCCTCGGTCGTGGGCAGCTTGGCAAGGGGGCGCAGCGAAAGGGTTGCGGCGCACAGGTCGGTGTAAAGCGCGCGGAACCCCGGCGCATCTTGCAGCGTGGCGCGCACCATGCGGTTGGCGCGGGCGATACGTTCCAGGTCGGCTTGCAGCGGATCCTCGGGCAGGGGGGATTCCGCGCTGCCCTGGGCATGCGCGGCCATGCCGGCAAGCCAGACATAGGCGGCGGCATTCGCCTCGCGCGCGGGGAAAAGCGCAAGCGAGGCGGGCAGGCGCAGTGCCGCGCCGTCGAAACTGGCGCGCGGGGTGGCCTCGGCCTCGGTGCCCAGCCGGCGCAGGAAGGACAGCCGATGGCGGCTGACCTCCTCGGCGACGGGTTTCACCTCGACCGATGGCGCACCACCAAGCGCGCGGAAAAGGACAGCCAGCCGTCCGCCGACCTCGGAAAGGTCGACACGGGCTCCGTCATACGCCTCGGGGGCGTCAAGACGGCTGGCCAGGACGTGCCACAATTTCCCGACGGATTCTTCGGGTTCCCATGGCTCGAACTCGATCCTGGTCACGGCCTGCCTCACCCGAAAACGGCCGTTACAAGATCGCGGAGCCCGCGTTTGACATCCGCATCATCGCTGAGCGGTTCAATCATCGCGGCCGTGATCGCACGTTCGACCGGCATGCCACCCGCGATCAGCGTGGCTGCATAGACGACAAGGCGGGTCGAGACGCCTTCCTCCAGATCCTGCCCCTTGAGCGCGCGCAGCTTGCCCGCCAGACGCACCAGCGGCTGGACGCGGTCTTCGGGAAGGCCGCTTTCGCGCGCGACCACCGGCACTTCGTGCGCGGGGCCGGGGAAGTCGAATTCCATCGCCACGAAACGCTGCCGGGTCGAGGGTTTGAGGGTCTTGAGGATGTTCTGGTAACCGGGGTTGTAAGAGGCCACGAGCATGAAGCCGGGGGCGGCCTCCAGTTCTTCGCCGGTGCGGTCGATCGGCAGGATGCGCCGGTCGTCGGTCAGCGGGTGCAGAACCACGGTCACGTCCTTGCGGGCCTCGACCACCTCGTCGAGATAGCAGATCGCGCCCTCGCGCACCGCGCGGGTCAGCGGGCCGTCGACCCAGACGGTTTCGCCGCCCTTCAGAAGGTAACGCCCGATCAGGTCGGCCGCCGACAGGTCGTCATGGCAGGCCACGGTGTAAAGCGGCCGGCCAAGCCGGGCGGCCATATGCGCCACGAAGCGGGTCTTGCCGCAGCCGGTCGGGCCTTTCAGAAGCACGGGCAGATCGTTTGCCGCCGCAGCGGCAAAGATGTCGCATTCGTCGCCCTGGGGCAGGTAGAAGGGGGCATCAGCCGCCCCCTTCAGGTTGATATGCGCGTTCATCGCCATCACTCCGCCGCGACGTGCTCGGCGTCCAGCCGGGCCTGTTCGGCCGGACCGGGCTCGATCACTTCGCGCCGCGGCACGAGCAGGGCGTAGATGAACAGCAGCGCACCCAGCACCACCGCAACGCCCGAGCCGAAGCGCATCGCGTAGAAGACCCAGATCTGGTCCTGCACGTCCATGTAGAACTCGCCGTTCACGCGTTGCAGGTGGGTTTGCACCGTGCCCGCGAAGGTCAGCGTGAAGGTCATGAACAGCATGCCGCCCGACATCAGCCAGAACGAGGCCATGTTGAGCACCTGGTTGTAGGGATCGCGGTTCTTCAGTAGCGGCATGGCATAGGACATGATCGCCAGGTTCAGCGCGACATAGGCCCCGAAGAAGGCCAGGTGGCCGTGCGCGGCGGTGACCTGCGTGCCGTGGGTGTAGTAGTTGACACCGTGCAGCGTGTGCAGGAAGCCCCAGACACCCGCGCCGAAGAAGGCCAGCGTGGCGCAGCCAAGGCTCCACAGCAGGGCGGCCTTGTTGGGATGGTCGCGGCGCCCTTTCCAGACCATGACGAAGGCAAAGGCCATCATGGCGAAGAACGGAATCACCTCGAGCGAGGAGAAGATCGACCCGATCCACTGCCAGTAGCCCGGCGCGCCGATCCAGTAGTAGTGGTGCCCGGTGCCAAGGATGCCCGAGAAGAGCGCGGCGGCGACGATGACGTAAAGCCATTTCTCGACGATCTCGCGGTCCACGCCGGTCAGCTTGAGCATCAGGTAGGCCAGGATCGAGGCCATGATCAGTTCCCACACGCCTTCGACCCACAGGTGGACGACATACCACCAGTATTGCTTGTCGAGCGCGACGTTACCGGGGTTGTAGAAGGCAAACAGGAACAGCAGCGCCAGACCCCAGAGGCCCAGAAGCAGGATGTTGCTGATTGCGGTCTTGCGCCCTTTCAGCACCGTCATCGAGACGTTGTAGAGGAAGATCAGCGCGGCCACGACGATGCCGGCCTTGACCCAGCGGGGCTGCTCAAGGAACTCGCGCCCTTCCTTGCCCAGAAGGAAGTTGCCTTCGAAAAGGTTGAACAGGTAGGTCACGACGACGCCCGCCGTGCCCAGCACGAGGATCGCAAGCTGAATATAGGCCAGCTTGGTCGAGTGGATTTCCCGCTCGGATTCCTCGGGGATCAGGAAATAGGCGGCGCCGAAGAAGCCGGTGATCAGCCATACGATCAGGCTGTTGGTGTGCAGCATCCGGGCCACGTTGAAGGGCAGGATCTCGGACAGGAAATTGGGTGAGACATAGATCCACCCAAGAACCAGCCCCATCGTGACCTGCACCGCGAAGAGTGCGAGCGCGGTCGCCATATAGACCAGCGCGATTTTCTGCGATTGGTATTTCATCTGGTTGCTCCTTCCCGCTTAGCCGGCGTCATTCGGCGGCCAGTCCTGCGCGTCGATCGTGTCGACCCAAAGCAGGAAATCGGCGAGGTTCTGGTATTCGTCGTCGTTCAGGTTGAACTGCGGCATCTGCCGGCGGCCTTCGATGCCCGTGGGCATCGCATCCATCCAGGCTTTCAGCGCCTCGGTGCCGCCTGCATGGTCATCGCTCTCGATCCCCCAACGCGTCATGACGTTCATCAGTTCGGGCGCGAAGTAGGCGCCTTCCCCCATGAGCGTGTGGCAGTTGATGCAGCCGTGCTTTTCCCACAGATGCTTGCCGGCAATCACCGACTCGGTCAGCGTCGCCTCGTTGGTCGAGGTGTTTCGGATGTAGAAGTGGCTGTGGGCCGATAGCCCCAGGAAGATGAGAATGAAGAACAGTGATCCGCCGTAGAAAATATTGCGGGCCATGCTCTTGGTCATGACTTCGCGCATTGCGCTCTCCTCTTTGTGGAGCAGTTGAAGGTGCCTCACATGATCGTGACGGGGGGCGACTCGCCTTAACGAAAGTCAATCCCCCGCCGAAGACCGGGCGTTTTGCTCAAGTTTCGCCGGGACGGGGCAGGCGGGGGCCCAGCAGGATGGGCAGGAAGGCGGCCAGGAACAGCGTGAAGGCAAGGATCCACAGCGCCCCCGAGGCCAGCACCGCGGGGTAGTAAAGCCCGATCTCCGTGGAGCCGATCCAGCGCAGCGCGGCGGCCCCCGCAACAAGCCCGTATCCCCATGCCAGCGAGGCCGGGGCGATCAGCGGGCGGCCCGAATGGCCCAGGCTTGCGCGGCTCATCACCGCAAGGATCATGCCCCCCGCCGCGCCGATGCCCAGGACGTGCAGGGCCGCGATCTCGGAGCCGTGGCCGAATGCGGCCAGCCCGACCAGAACGTAGCCCAGCCCGAGCGCGCCATAGGCGACATGCATCGCCCAGAGAATCGGGTAGGGCAGGGTCCAGCCCGGCCGCCACAGCGACAGGCGGACAAGCGCGCCTGACCCCGCGACAAGGGCGACGGCGCCGCTCAGCGCCTCGGGGGCGTCGGCCAGAACGACGAGCGGCAGCGCGACGGCGCCGATCATGGTGGCAAGCTCGACGGGTTTGCGCGCCTCGGGCAAGCCGATATGGCGGCCGGCGCGCTGCATCGCGTTGCGCGTAAAGGCCGGGGTGATCCGGCCACCAAGCACGGCGATCAGCGCGACGACGCCGAACAGGCCCGCGCGCAGGCCGCGGGCCTGATCGCCCCAGCCGAAGCCCATCCAGTCCGCCTGGACCAGAAGATCGGCCAGCCAGATGATCGCCAGGATCCCCAGGAACATGATGTTCTGCGGCTTGGGCCGCCGCACCAGCTGCACCGCGATCTGCGCCGCCAGCACGGGCAGGAAGGACAGCGCCGCGGCCGCGACCAGCGCGGGCGGCAGGCTGGCCGAGAACCAGACCGCCAGCCGCCCGGCAAGCCACAGCGCCGAAACCAGCGCGATGAACATGTGCCGCGCGGCGGGCGCCCCGGTCCAGTTCGGCACGGCGGTCAGGAAAAAGCCGCCAAGCGCCGCGCCGGCAAAGCCGAAGATCATCTCATGCGCGTGCCAGACATGCGGGGCCGGCGCGAAGGGCGTCAGAGAGACCATTCCCCCAAGGGCATGGACGCCCAGCCACCCCTCCCACACGATCAGGGTGAAGACGGCGTAAAGCCCCGCCGCAAGAAAGAAGATGCGAAAGCCTTCGCCGAACAGGCGAGCCAGCATGGTCATGGGAAATCTCCTTATCCGTATGGCCCTTGGCCAGGGCGCCGGAACCGCGCGTCTTGGCATCAGGATGGGGCCCGCGCGGCGGCGGAACCTTAACGAAAGTCAAGCTGCGCGGCGCTCATAAGGTGAATCTTGAAAATACATTTAAAACAAGGAGATGGGCGGAGGATTTTCTGGCTTTCCGGGCTGCGACACCTTGCTCACGAATTCTTGACTTTTATCAAGGTCGGTCCGGGGGATCGCAGGCAGGTTCCGGGGGCCTCATTTGCCCACAGGAGAGTGATGATGTCACCAAAGACCATGAACAAACCTCGAATGGCTCTCGGCGCCGGGCTTGCGATATTTCTGACGAGTGTCGCGCTTCCTGCCCTTGCGCAGGAACAGCCGACCTTGAGCCCCGAAGCCTTCGAACACTCCAAGGAGATCTACTTCCAGCAATGCGCGGGCTGCCACGGCGTGCTGCGCAAGGGCGCGACGGGCAAGAACCTCGAGCCGGCATGGAAACAGACCGCCGCCGATGGCACCGTCACCGAAGGCGGCACGCTGAAGCTTGGCCAGGAGCGTCTTGAAAAGATCATCGCGTTCGGGACCGAAGGCGGGATGAACAACTTCTCGGACATCATGACCGAAGAAGAAATCAAGAACATGGCCACCTATATCCAGATGGATGCGCCGAAACCGCCGGAATGGTCGCTGGAGCAGATGAAGGCTTCGCGCAAGGTCTATGTGGAGCCCGAAGACTACCCGACCGAGCCGCTGCACGGCCGCAACTGGGAAAACTTCTTCGTCGTCATCGAGCGTGATGTCGGCAAGGTCGCCATCATCGACGGCGATACCAAGGAAGTGCTGACCCACATCCCGACCGGCTATGCGGTGCACGTCATCAAGGCCTCCGAGCACCACAACGTGGAGCACATGGAGAATCCCGGCCGCTTCTGGTACACGATGGGCCGCGACGGCAAGATGACCAAGATCGACCTCTGGCAGACGCCGGACAAGATGCTGGTCGCCGAAGTGGACATCGCCCATGACGCGCGCGACGTGGCGGTGTCGGGTGACGGCAAATACGTCATCGGTGGCGGTTACTGGCCCCCGCATTTCGTGATCGCCGATGCCCATACGATGGAACCGCTGAAGGTCGTCTCGACCCGTGGCGTGAACATCGACGGCAACTATGTCGAAGAGGCCCGCGTGGCCGCAATCTACACCACCCCGAACGAGCCGACCTTCCTGGTCGCCGTGAAGGAGCTGGGGCAGATGTGGCAGGTGGACTATTCCGACCTCGACAACCTGCGCATCGAGCAGATCAACTCGTCCAAGTTCCTGCATGACGGGTTCTTCGACACCACGGGGCGTTACTTCCAGATCGCCGCGAACGCATCGAACCAGATGGTCGTGGTCGACACCAAGGAGCGCAAGCTTGAAGCGCTGATCGATGTGGGCGCGCTGCCGCACCCCGGCCCCGGCGCCAACTGGGAAGATCCCAATTGTGGCCCCGTTGCCGGCACCACCCACCTGGGTGAAGGCACCGTGACCGTCTGGGGCAACGATCCCGAAGCCCATGCCGATCAGGCCTGGAAGGTCTGCTACACAGTCGAGACGGACGGCCCCGGCCTGTTCATCCGCACCCATCCGAATTCGAAATATGTCTGGGCTGACCAGACCAAGCACCCGGATCCGGAAGTGCAGCAATCGATCCAGGTGATCGACAAGGCCACCGGCGAGATCGCGAAGACGATCATGGTGACCGAGGATGAAGGTTCGGCTGCGGTGCACTTCGAGTTCAACAAGGACGGCACCGAGGTGTGGGTGTCCAAGTGGAACATGTCCGACTCGAAAGAACCCAATGGTCAGATGGTGATCTACGACGCCGAGACGCTTGAGGAAAAAGCCCGGATCGACGGCCTCTATGCGCCGACCGGCAAGTTCAACGTCTTCAACCGCACCAACCACGTCACCTGATGTGACTGATCCCGGGGCAGGCCGCAGTGACGCGGCCTGCCCGCCCTTACCGGAATTGACAGACAGGGCGGCGTCCGCATGGCGGCGCCCCTGTCCGCGCAGGAGCCATCGCCGATGCCGAATGAAAGCAACGACACACCGAAAACCGGCAGCCTGTGGCGCCGCTATGTCTATTTTGGCGTCCCCGTGGTGGGCGCCGCTGCCGCGTTTGTCGCCGGCATCCTTTTCTGGGGTGGTTTCAATACCGCCATGGAAGCGACAAACACGATGGATTTCTGCATCTCGTGCCACGAGATGGAGGATACCGTCTATCAGGAATACACCGGCACGATCCATGACGTGAACCGCTCGGGCGTGGGGGCTGTCTGTTCGGACTGCCACGTTCCGAAGGACTGGACGCACAAGATCATTCGCAAGATCCAGGCCTCGAGAGAGCTTTACGGCAAGGTTGTCGGCACGATCAGCACGCCCGAGAAGTTCGATGCCAAGCGGCTCAGCCTTGCGATGCACGAATGGGAGCGGATGAAGAAGACCGACTCGCGCGAGTGCCGCAATTGCCACGACTTTGAATCGATGCTGCCCGAAAAACAGCGCCCCCGCGCGCGCCAGCAGCACCTGAACGCGATCGAGACGGGCCAGACCTGCATCGACTGCCACAAGGGGATTGCCCACAAGGATCTGCGCGACCGCGCGGATGAGGAATACCTTGAGGCGCTGGAAGCCCCGAACCCGAAATTCGCGCGCGACATTCCGCAGCTTTATCTGGATAGCCTTGAGCGGGTAGAGGCCATGGAGGCCGCCGAGGTCGAGGCCGCCGCCGCCGCAACCAAGGCCGCGGAAGAGGCCGTTGCCGCGCGCATCGCCTCGGCCGTCGAAAAGGCCGTCGCCGAAGAGCAGGCCAAGGCCGGCGCTTCGGGCGGAGAGGCCGCGTCCGCGGCAACCCCTGCTGCCGCCGCTGCTTCCGGATCGGGGCAGGAGGTTGCCTCGGATGTCGACTGGTCGGCCGTCGCGCCGATTGCGATGACGATGTTCTATCCCGGCCAAGCCTCGTTTGAATGGGTGCAGAACGGCAAGGAACATGGCGGCGCACGTCCCTTCACGAAGGGCGGCGACAACTGCACCACCTGCCACGGCAAGGAGCTGAAGGATATGGGGCAGCGGATCGTCACCGGCGAGAAGCTTGAGCCCACCCCGATCCCGGGCAAGCGTGGCTCGATCGACGCCACTGTTCAGGCAACCCACGACAACGAGAACCTGTATATCCGCCTGCAATTCCAAGCCGCGCCGCATACCCCGGTGCCGTTCGTGGATGGCGGCATGATGGACCCCGACAATCCGGTCAAGGTGGCGATGATGATCGCCGGAACGGGGATCGAATATGTCGAGCAGGCCGGTTGCTGGGCTACCTGCCACAACGACAACCGCTTCATGCCCGATGCACCCGACGGGGCGGCCTTGTCTGCGGCCGGGGACATGGCTGCGCGGATCGGCGCGACCGAGTATGTGACCAAATACATCCCGGAAAGCCGCACCGAGATCGAGCTGAAGGGGCGCAACGACAAGCCGCTTGGCGGTTGGGACAAGCTGAAGGAAGAGGCCGAGATCACGGCGCTTCTTGAAGGCGGAACCTTCATGGACGTGCTGCGCGCAAATCCTTCGGGCGGTGACAACGGGCATATCCTCGATGCACGCCGGAGTGCGACCGGCGGTGAGATTGAGACTTCGGTCACGCAGGACGGGGATACCTGGACCGCGGTGATCAAGCGCCCGCTCGATACCGGCGCGCCCGGCGACATCACGATCGAGCCCGGCAAGACCTACACCGTCGGGTTTGCGATCCACGATGACTACACCATCGGCCGGTTCCACCACGTCTCCATGGACTGGCACATGGCGCTGGATAATCCGGAAGCGACGATCAACGTGGTTGCACGCTAAGCGCATCCGCTAAAGAATGGGGGCGGCCGGGAAACCGGCCGCGCCCTCTGCATTCATGAAGGGGAGTGAACGCCATGAAACCGGCCATGAAACTGATTGTTCCGCTGATCCTTGCCATCGGGATTGCACTCCCGGCGCTGGCGGAAACCGACCCCGACAAGATTGCCGCGATTTGCGCCGAGGCGGATGCACGCTATGCCGAAGCCTATGGTCATCCCGCCGCAGAGGAAGAGGGCGTGGCCGTGGTTTTGATGTATAAATACACCTTCTGCCCCGAGCGGGTCGAGGTGCCTGTCGGCGGCACCGTGCGTTGGGTGAATGTCGACAAGCGCACCTCGCATTCGACATGGTTCCGCGATGCCGGAGAGGCCGAGAGCGACCGGCTTTTCCCCGAGGAATCGGCCGAGCAGACCTTCGAGATTCCGGGCGAGTTCGATTATCTCTGTGGCCCGCATTGGGAAAGCCACGATATGATCGGCAAGGTTTTCGTGACGCCCTGAGGGGCATTCGCGGTGCATTTTTTGCAATCAATCTGATCGGCGGGCGCGCTTATTGACTTCTGTCAAGGGCGCGCCCGCCGCCGTTTGGCATGGTTCCTCAACGGCTGGAAACGTGAAAGGAGCGTCGCATGCCAAGTGTTGGAATGGTCACGCTCGTCGGTGCGGGACCCGGGGATCCGGAACTTCTGACGATGAAAGCGGCCCGGCTGATCCAGACTGCCGATGTCGTGGTCTATGACCGCCTGGTGGCGCCTGCGATCCTTGCCCTGGCTCCCGTCGGGGCAGAGATGGTGAATGTGGGCAAGCGCACCCATCACCACCCCGTCCCGCAAGAGGAGATCAACGAGATCCTCGTGCGTTATGCCCAGGCCGGGCGCGACGTGATCCGCCTGAAGGGGGGCGATCCGTTCATCTTCGGGCGTGGCTGCGAGGAAACCGCACGCCTGTCCGAGGCGGGGATTCCCTTCGATATCGTCCCGGGGATCACCGCCGCGCAGGGTGCCTCGGCCTCGACGGGGGTCCCGCTGACGCATCGCGGGCTTGCGCGCTCGGTGCGTTATGTGACCGGCCATTGCAAGGCGGACGAGATCCTTGACCTCGACTGGGACGGGCTGGCCGATCCCGAAACCACGCTGGTGGTCTATATGGGTAAGGCATCGATCAACCTGATCGCCACGAAGCTGATGGCGCACGGGTTGCAGCCGGACATGCCGGTTCTTGCGGTGGCGTCTGCCACCTCGCCCAAGGAGCGCAGCGTGACAACCCGGCTGGACCGGATCGAGGCCGATATCGCCGAATCCGGCCTGGAAAGCCCGATCGTCTTTATCATCGGTCATGTCGCGGGGCTGGCGGAATCCCGTATCCCCATGCGCCTGATCTCGCAGGCGCGCGCCATGCGCGAGGCGGAGACGTTCCATGCCTGACCCGCGCGCGCTCTTCATCCTGATGTGCCTTGGCGCGGTGCAGATTTCTGCGGCCGCGGCCGAAGGGATCGCACCCGACCACGCGGCCCGGCTGGAGCGCCTTGTCACGCAGGATTGCGGCTCGTGCCACGGGCTGACCCGAAAGGGCGGCCTGGGCAGTCCGCTGACCACCGAAGCGCTTGACGGCGTGGATCGCGAAACCCTTGCAACGATCATCCTCGATGGTGTGCCGGGAACCGCGATGCCGCCTTGGCGCCCCCTGATGACCGAGGCGGAAGCCTACTGGATTTCGGACTATCTTCTCAAGGACACCACGCAATGACCCGTTTTGCCGCCCTGCTGCTTTCTTCCGCCCTGAGCCTTCCTGCCATGGCCTCGGATCTGCGCGCGACGGGCGATCTGGGCGTGATCGTCGAACGCGCCACGGGATCGGTGCTGATCGTCGATCAGTCCGAACATGCCGCGATCGGCCGGATCGAGGGGCTGGGCGATCTGTCCCATGCAAGCCTCGTCTTTTCGCCAGATGAACGTTTCGCCTATCTCTTCGGCCGCGACGGCGGGCTGACCAAGATCGACATCCTGGCCCAGACGGTCGTGAACCGTGTCATCCAGGGCGGCAATTCCATCGGCGGGGCGATCTCGGATGACGGCAGGCTGGTGGCGGTTGCCAATTACGAGCCGGGCGGGGTCAAGATCTTCGACGCCGACACACTGGAGCTGGTGGCCGACATCCCGGCCGAGGGCAAGGCGCTTGGTCTTGAGGACGCGCCGGGGCGCCGTTTCGTCTTTTCGGTCTGGGACACGAACGAGACCCGGATCGTCGACATGTCCGGCCCCGAGCCGGAGGTGACCGTTCTGCCCGAGATCGGGACCAACCCCTATGACGCGCTGATCACCGATGACGGACGCACCTATATCGCGGGGCTGTTCGGCGAAGACGGGCTGAGCGCGATCGATCTTTGGGAAGAGCCGCCGGTGGCACGCCGTATCCTGCCGGGATATGGCCGCGGGCAGGTTGAAATGCCAGTTTACAAGATGCCCCACCTTGAGGGGTGGGCAAAGGCGGGCGAACAGATCGTGTTGCCAGCGGTGCATCACGCCGAGGTGCTCTGGGTCGATTCCCGCACGCTCGAGGAAACCGGCCGCACCGCCACGCATGGCCAGCCGGTCTTTGCCATGGCCCGGCCCGGCGGGCGGCAGGTCTGGGTGAACTTCGCCCATCCCAAAAACGACACCATCCAGGTGATCGATTCGATGAGCCACGAGATCACGGGCGAGCTGAAACCCGGCCCGGCAGTTCTGCATATGGAATTCACCTCGCGCGGGACCGAAGCGTGGGTTTCGGTCCGCGACGACAACAAGGTGGTGATCTACGACACCACGACCCTTCAGCAGATCGGCGAGATTGCGGCGGAAAGCCCCTCGGGGATTTTCTTTACCGCGCGCGCCCACAGACTCGGGCTTTGATGATGACAGTTCTGACCCCGGCCGCATCCCGCATCCTTGACGACTGGCAGCGTGACCTGCCGTTGCGATCGCGTCCCTTCGCAGTCATGGCCGAGCGATCGGGGCTGAGCGAGGATGAGGTTCTGGCGGAACTTGCCGGGATGCAGGCGAACGGGACGATTGCCCGTGTCGGGGCGACGGTGCGGCCCAATACCGTCGGGGTGTCCACACTTGCCGCGCTTGCGGTGCCGGATCTGCGCGTCGAAGAGGTCGCGGCGCTTGTCGGGCAGGAACCGGGCGTCAACCATTCCTACCTGCGCGAACATGAATGGAACCTGTGGTTCGTGGCCACCGCCCCGGATGCGGAGGAACTGGCCGCGACGCTGGCGCGGATCGAGGCGCGCAGCGGACTGCCGGTCCTGAACCTGCCGCTGCGCCGCGCCTTCAACATCGACCTCGGCTTCGCGCTGGAAGGCCCGCGCCACGCGATGCAGCAGGACGCCGCCCCCGACATCTCGGTCATCGAGCCGCGCGACAAGGCGCTGCTGCATCGCCTGACCCGCGGGCTGCAAATCGTCGAGTGCCCCTTCGCCGTGCTTGCCGAACAGCTTGGCCGCAGCGAGGAGGAGGTGCTGGACCGGATCGCCGTGTTGAGCGCGGCGCGGATCATCACCCGGATCGGGGTGATCGTGCGCCACCGCGCGCTTGGCTGGCGCTCGAACGCGATGGTCACCTGGAACCTGCCCGATGCGCGGATCGAGGCCGCCGGCAAGGCGCTGCTTGGCCATCCGGGCGTGACGCTGTGCTACGAACGCCGCCGGATTCCGGGCATATGGGAGTATCCGCTGTTCTGCATGATCCACGCAAAAAGCCGCTCCGAGGCGTTGCAGATCCTTGAAACGGCGGCCGCGCTGCCGGAACTCGCCGGGGCCACGCATCAGGTGCTGTTCTCGATCCGCTGTTTCAAGCAGACCGGCGCGATGATCGTGCCCACAGCTGCCGAGGCCGTGTCATGAGATTGCGGCGCGACCCTCTGCCTGCCACGGCGCTTGATGCGACCGACAGGAAGATTCTTAATGCGCTTCAGGCGGGTTTTCCGATCTCGTCGCGCCCTTTCGCAGAGGCCGGGGCGGCGCTTGGCATCGAGGAAGAGGATCTGATCGCGCGCATCCTCAACATGCGCGAAATCGGAGCGATCACCCGGTTCGGCCCGTTCTACGACGCCGCCGCCATGGGGGGCGCGTTCTGCCTTTGCGCGATGGAGGTGCCCGCCGCGCGTTTTGACGAAGTCATGACTTTGGTCAATGCCCATCCCGAGGTTGCGCATAATTATGAACGTAATCACCGTCTGAACATGTGGTTCGTGCTGGCCGCGGTAGCTCCGGAAGGTATCGAACAGGTGGCGCGTGAGATCGAGGGGGAAACGGAGCTGTGCGTCCTCCGTTTCCCCAAACTCGAAGAATTCTTCGTCAACTTCAGGGTTGAGCTATGAGCATTGATGCGATCGACCGGCGCCTGATCGGGGCCACGCAGGCAGGGCTTCCGCTGACCCCCGCACCCTATGCCGCCATCGCGCAGCATATCGGCCTGAGCGAGGATGAGGTGATTTCCCGCATGCAGGCGTTGCAGCACCAGGGCGTGATCCGCCGCGTGGCGCTTGCCCCCAATCATTACGCGCTTGGCATGACCGCGAACGGCATGTCGGTCTGGGACGTAGAGGATAGCCATGCCCACGACCTTGGGGCTGCGGTCGGTGCGCTCGATTTCGTGTCGCATTGCTATCTGCGCCCGCGCGCCGAGGGCTGGCCCTACAATCTTTTCGCCATGGTCCATGGAAGCACCGGCGACGAGGTCGAGACCAAGCGCGCCCAGATCGCGGCGCTTCTGGGCGCGCATTGCCGCGCCAGTGATATTCTTTATTCAACGCGGATCCTGAAGAAAACCGGGATGCGCATCAAGGAGGGCTGAGCCATGTTTCGCCTGACACAGTACATGCGCGAGCTGGTCGCGCCGACACCGGTGCGCGTGCGCGGACCTGGCCCGGTCAAGCCGGTGGTCATCTGGAACCTGACGCGACGCTGCAACCTGCGTTGCCGGCACTGCTACACGACATCGGCCGATACGCATTTCCCCGGCGAACTGAGCCACGAGCAGGCGATGTCCGTGCTTGATGATCTTGCTGGGTTCGGGATTCCCGCGTTGATCCTGTCTGGGGGCGAGCCGCTGTCGCGTTTCGATTTCTTCGAACTTGCCGAACGCGCGCGCGCATTGCGTTTCCGCCATCTGTCGCTGTCGACCAACGGCACGCTCATCAACGCGGAAAATGCCGGACGTATCGCGGATCTGGGCTTCGACTATGTCGGGATCTCGCTTGACGGGATCGGGGCCACGAATGACTGGTTCCGCGGCTTGGACGGGGCGTTCGATGCGGCACTTGGCGGCGTGCGCGCGCTTTTGGCGCGCAACGTCAAGGTCGGGCTGCGCTTCACCATCACCGCCGACAATGCCGAGCAGCTTTCCGCGATGATGGACCTGTGCGACCGAGAGGGCGTGGACAAGTTCTACCTGTCGCATCTTGTCTATGCCGGGCGCGGGGACAAGCATCGCGGCGAGGATACCGAGCACCGCCGCACCCGCGAGGCGATGGACGAGCTGATCGACCGCGCCTGGGTGGCCGTGGCTGAAGACATGCCGCTGGAAATCGTCACCGGCAACAACGATGCCGACGCGGTCTATTTCCTGCGCTGGGTCGAGAAGAACTTCCCCGACAAGGCCGACCATGTGCGCGCCCATCTCGAGGCCTGGGGCGGCAACAGCTCGGGTCTGGGTGTAGCCAATATCGACACGCAGGGCCGCGTTCACCCCGATACCTACTGGTCGGACTACACGATCGGGTCGGTGAAGGAACGCGCCTTCTCGGAACTCTGGACCGGCGATGACCGCATGCTCGCCACCCTGCGCCAGCGGCCCCGCCCGCTCAAAGGGCGCTGCGGTGCCTGCGCCTATCAGTCCGTCTGCGGCGGCAATACCCGGATCCGGGCGCTGCAATTGACCGGCGATCCCTGGTCGGAAGATCCGGCCTGCTATCTTTCCGCTCAGGAAATCGGCCTTTCGGCCGAGGCCGAGCGCGTGACCGTGACCCCCTTCCGAGGCAAGAGCCATGACCCGCAGCACCGCTTCTTCTGAAACCAATGCGCCGGTGACGGGCTTGGGGAGCCTCCGGCGGGGATATTGGGGCAAAGATGAAAGCCCCTTTCAGCTTCGCATAAATATCCCCCGCGGAGCGTCGGTCCTTCTGGGTCTCGTTCTGGGGCTGGGCGGGGGCGCGGCCGGCGCGACCGAAGCCGGTGCCGATGCGCCAGCGCTTTATCAGGAGCATTGCGCGGCCTGCCATTCGGAAAACCGGCTGGGCGGCACCGGCCCCGCGCTGATCCCCGAGACGTTGGGCCGGATGTATGGCCCGCAGCTCGAGAAGGTGATTTCCGAGGGCCGGCCTGCCACGCAGATGGAGGGTTTCGGCGCCGTTCTGAAAGCCGAAGAGATCGCCGCGATCGCCTCGTGGCTGGAGACGCCGCTGGCCGATGCGCCGGACTGGACGGTCGAGGATGCCAATGCAAGCCGAGATATGGCGGCGGATTACACGCCTGCGGACGCACCGGTCTTCGCGGCCGATCCGATGAACATCACGCTGGTCGTCGAGACCGGGGATCACCATGTCAGCGTGCTCGATGGCGACACGTTCGAGGTTCTCGACCGGTTCGCTACCCCCTTCGCGGTGCATGGCGGCCCGAAATTCTCGCCCGACGGGCGGTTCGTTTTCGTCATGTCGCGCGACGGGTGGGTTCAGAAATACGATATCTGGTCGCTGTCGGTCGTGGGCCAGGTGCGCGCCGGGCTGAACGCGCGCAACATCGCCATGTCGGGCGACGGCAATTGGCTGGCCGTGGCCAATTACCTGCCGCAGACGCTGGCCATCCTGTCGACGGAGGATCTTTCGGTCGTCAAGGTGATCGACGTTGCCGGTCCGGATGGCGTTCCCAGCCGGGTTTCGGCGGTGTATCAGGCCCCCACGCGGGAAAGCTTCGTTCTTGCGCTCAAGGACATCCCCGAGGTCTGGGAGGTGTTCTACGGCGCGAACCCGCCGCATTACGGGTTTGTCCATGACTACCGGATCGAGGGGGCGCCGAAGCCCGCGGGCCCGTTCCCGCTGCGCAAGATCAAGGTCTCGGACATCATGGACGATTTCTTCTTCGACCTGTCCTACGAGCATCTGATCGGCGCCTCGCGCGATGGCGAGCGCGGGCTCGTGCTCGACATGGTGCTGGGCAAGGAAGTGGCCGAGATCGACCTGCCCGGCATGCCGCATCTGGGGTCCGGCATCACATGGGAGCGGGACGGAACGACCGTCATGGCGACGCCGCACCTGAAAGAGGGCGTGATCTCGGTCATCGACATGGAGGGCTGGAAGACCGTCAGGCAGATCAAGACCATGGGGCCGGGCTTCTTCATGCGCAGCCATTCGACATCGCCCTATGCCTGGGCGGATGTGTTCTTCGGGCCGAACAAGGACAAGATGCACATCATCGACAAGCAAACGCTTGAGATCGTGCGCACGCTCGATCCTGCGCCGGGCAAGACGGTGGCGCATGTGGAGTTCACGAAAGACGGCAGCCACGCGCTTGTTTCGATCTGGGAAGACGATGGCGCGGTGATCGTCTACGATGCCAGGACGCTTGAAGAGGTCAGGCGGCTGCCGATGAAAAAACCCTCGGGAAAATACAATGTCTGGAACAAGATCAGCTTTGACGCCGGAACCAGCCACTGATCCGCACCGCGCCGGGCGGTGGCCGGTCTGGAAGCTGGGGGTGCTGCTTTACCCGTTCTCGGCCGCGGCGGTGGCGATCAACCTGTTCATGCTGTCGCTGATGTGGCAGGCGATCGGCTGGTCCGCGATTGCGCCGATGACGGCGATCTGGGTCTCGGTCGGGCTGGGCCTGCCCGCGACATGGGCGGCGGCGCGCTGGACGCGCCACCTGATCGACGAGGCCGAAGGCTGGTGATGGGCGGGGCCGTTCTTGCGGACAGGGCGGGGCGGCCGGTCACGGTGGAAGGACAGTTCATGCAGCTTGCCTATGTGGATGCGCCCCTGCGCGGAGAGACGAACCGTCTTCTGGCCGGGCTTGCCGGGGCGGCGTTGCGGCGCGGCCTGCGGGTATGCGGCACGGTGCAGTTCAACCATGACCAGGCCGACGGACATCATTGCGACATGGATGTCGAGGTGCTGCCCGCCGGCCCGCTGTTGCGCATTTCGCAATCCCTGGGCACGGGCGCGCGCGGCTGCCGGCTGAACCCCGAAACGCTGGAACAGGCCGTCGAGATCACGCGGCAGCGCATGGCGGCGGGGTGCGACCTGCTGATCGTCAACAAGTTCGGCAAGCACGAGGCCGAGGGCCGCGGGTTCCGCGCGCCGATCGCCGAGGCGCTTGGCCGTGGCATTCCGGTGATCGTCGGGGTGAACGGCCTCAACCGCGCGGCGTTCGAGGGGTTCTCGGAAGGCCTCGCGCAGCTTTGCGCGCCGCAAGAGGCGGCCCTTGCGGCCTGGCTTGACGGGGCGTTGGCGCAGCCCGCAAGCGGTTAAAGGCGCTGCCCCGCCCGCCAGACGCCTTGCAGCGACCAGTCGGGCCCCAGATGGACGAAATCCGCGCCGCGGCCCGGCGCAAGATGGCCAAGCGTGTCCGCGCGTCCGATGATGCGGGCGGGGGTGGCGCTTGCCATGGCAAGGGCGCGGGGCGCGGGCAGGCCCACCTCGTTCACCAGATAGCCGATCGCGCGCGGCAAGGTCAGGTCGGCCCCGGCCAGCGTGCCATCGGCCAGCGTCAGCCGCCCGTCGCGGCGCAGGATGCGCCGCTGGCCAAGCGTCATCTCTGTCATCTCCGTGCCCGCGATCGCCATGCAATCCGAAACGAGGAACATCCCCTCGGGGCGCGCGGCAAGCGCCACGCGCAGCGCGGTCGGCGCGACATGGATGCCATCGGCGATCAGCCCGCAGGCGGCGTCCGAGGCAAGCGCCGCGCCGACAAGGCCGGGGGCGCGGCTGGAAAGCTGGCTCATCGCGTTGAAAAGATGCGTCACGGCGCGCGCCCCGGCGGCGAAGGCGGCGGCGGCCTCGGCATCGGTGCAATCGCTGTGGCCAAGCGACACGATCACGCCCGCGCGGGCAAGCGCGCCGATCTGGGCGGGGGTCGCGGCTTCGGGCGCGACGGTCAGCATGAGCGTGGGCAGTTGCGCCGCCGCGTCCACAAGCGCCTCCAGATCGGCGCCGGACATCGGGCGCAGAAGGCGCGCGTCATGCGCGCCCTTGCGGCGCGGGTCGAGATGCGGCCCCTCAAGATGCAGGCCGAGAAAGCCCGGTATCCGCGCGCGCGCCGCCGCGATGCCTGCACGCAGCACATGGGCGGTGGCCTCGGCGCTGTCCGAGATCAGCGTGGGCAGGCAGCCGGTCGCGCCAAGGCGGGCCTGCGTGGCGCAGATACGCTCCAGCGCCGCCGGATCGGCCGTGCCGTCGACCGCGATCCCGCCCGCGCCATTGACCTGAAGGTCCAGAAATCCGGGGGCGAGCGTGCCGCGGGGCAGCTCGACCCGGTCGCCCTCGGGCGGGCCGATGCCCAGAACCCGGCCCCCGGCGACGATCAGCGCGGCATCGTGGTGCAGCCGGGTGCCGTCGAAGATTGCCGCGCCGGTATAGCTGATGCGCGTCATACCCCCCCCTCCCGCGCAAGCGCGAGCGCGCCGTCAAGCGCCGTGCCTTGGGCCGGGCGAATCTGCCACCGCGCCGCAAGCCGTGCGGCGAAGGCGGGACCGAGCCCGCCCAGAAACACCACCGGCAGCGCCGCGCCCTGCTGCAAAAGCGCGATGGCGGCGTCGATCTCTTGCGTGGCGGCGGCCATGACCGATTGCGCGGCCGGATCGTCGCTGTCCGCGATCCGGGCGGCAAGGGCCGCGAAATCGACCGGACGCGCCGAAAGGGATTGCAAAACAATGGCTTCCGCGCCGCCTGCCTCGTCCAGCAGCGCCGCCAGAAGGGGGGTCATCGGCACGAACCCGTCCAGTGCGCGCAAGGCCCGCGCCATTACCGCGCGCCCGATCCAGGCGCCGCTGGCCTCATCCCCCAGCACGAGCCCCCAGCCGCCGATCTGGCGGACCTGCCCCGCGCGCTGCACCGCAAAGACCGAGCCGGTGCCGATGGCCGCGACGATCCCGTCCGCCCCGCCAAGCGCGCCTTTCACGCCCGCCACGGCATCGGTTGCGATCGTGGCATGGGCGAAGGGCAGGGCCTGTTGCAGGCGCTCGGTCCGGCCCGCCGCGTTGACGCCAGCCAGCCCCAGCCCCGCACGCAGGGTAAAGATCGTTTCGGCGCGCGCGCCCGCGCGTTCCAGTGCCGTGCGCGATGCCGCCAGGATATTGGCAAGCGCCCCCTCGAAATCCGAGGCGATATTGGCCGGACCCGCCTCGGCCTGCCCAAGGATGGTGCCCGCCGCATCGGCCACCGCCG
Source organism: Rhodobacter maritimus (assembly GCF_058747975.1). Lineage (NCBI taxonomy): Bacteria > Pseudomonadati > Pseudomonadota > Alphaproteobacteria > Rhodobacterales > Rhodobacter > Rhodobacter maritimus. The sequence goes on from NZ_CM179095.1 coordinate 1,123,305, forward strand.
CGCGGCAGCCGCTGCCCCCGCCATCGATTCCCAGCCAAAGCCGCATGTTCCGAACCTCCTGCGGGCGAAGGTCTCAGAACCGGGGGGAAAGGGAAAGCCGCGTTTTGCCACGGGCGGCGTTTTGTGGGCGGGTCCGTGCCGGGGCGCGCGGATCGGGCCGGGGGCATCTTGGCGCGGGGCGCGGGGCTGGATAGAAGGGGCTTTCCCGCAACACAGGAAACAGGCTGCCCGTGGATACCGCAAAACGCATTGCCCAGACCATCGCCCAGGAAATCAACGCGCGCGCCGATCAGGTTTCGGCCGCGGTAGAGCTGCTGGACGGGGGCGCCACGGTGCCTTTCGTCGCGCGCTACCGCAAGGAGGCGACGGGCGGTCTGGACGACACGCAACTGCGGCTCTTGTCCGAGCGGCTGGCCTATCTACGCGAGATGGAGGCCGGCCGGGCGACGATTCTGGACACCATTCGCGGGCAGGGCAACCTGACCGACGCGCTGGAAACCGCGATCCTGCGGGCCGCGACCAAGGCCGAGCTTGAGGACATCTATCTGCCCTACAAGCCCAGGCGCCGCACCAAGGCGACGATCGCGCGCGAAAACGGGCTGGAGCCGCTGGCGCAGGCGATCCTTGCCGATCGGGGTGCCGATCCGCAGGCGCTTGCGCAGGGCTATCTGTTGGACGCCGTGCCCGAGGCGAAGGAGGCGCTGAACGGCGCGCGCGACATCATCGCCGAGGGGCTGTCCGAGAATGCGGCGCTGCTGGGCGATCTGCGCGCCTTCATGCACAAGGAGGCGTGGATCTTGGCCAGGGTGATCGCGGGTCAGGAAGAGAAGGGGGCGAAGTTCTCGGACTATTTCGCGCATCGAGAGCGTTGGGCCGATGTGCCAAGCCACCGTGCGCTTGCGATGATGCGCGCCGCGAACGAAGGCGTGCTGACGCTGGACATCGCCCCCGAGCCCGAGACGGGGGCGGCGCGCGCCGAGGCGATGGTGGCCGCGGCACTTGAGGTGCGCGCGGGCGGTCCGGGCGATCAGTGGCTGCGCGGCGTTGCGGGCTGGACTTGGCGGGTCAAGCTGAGCCTGTCGATGATGCTGGAACTGATGGGCGATCTGCGCGCCCGCGCCCAGGATGAGGCGATCGCCGTTTTCGCACGCAACCTCAAGGATTTGCTTCTGGCGGCACCGGCCGGCGCGCGCCCCACGCTGGGGCTTGATCCGGGGATCCGGACGGGGGTGAAGGCGGCGGTGGTCGATGCGACCGGCAAGCTGGTGGACACGGCCACGGTCTATCCGTTCCAGCCCAAGAACGACCTGCGCGGGGCCGAGGCCACGCTGGCCGCGCTGATCGTGAAGCACGGGGTGGAGCTGATCGCCATCGGCAACGGCACCGCCAGCCGCGAGACCGAGCGCCTGGTGGCGGACCTTCTGAAAAAGCTGCCGGGCACGAAAAAGCCGACCAAGGTGATCGTGTCAGAGGCGGGGGCCTCGGTCTATTCGGCCTCGGAACTGGCCGCGAAAGAGTTTCCCGGCCTCGATGTGTCGCTGCGCGGCGCGGTGTCGATCGCGCGGCGGCTTCAGGATCCGCTGGCCGAGCTGGTGAAGATCGAGCCGAAATCCATCGGCGTGGGGCAGTATCAGCACGATGTCGACCAGCACCGTCTTGGCCGTTCGCTGGAGGCGGTGGTCGAGGATGCGGTGAACGCGGTGGGGGTGGATCTCAACACCGCGTCGGCGCCGCTTCTGGCGCATGTCTCGGGGCTGGGCGAGGCTTTGGCCGAGGCGATCGTGGCGCATCGTGACGCGCAGGGCGCCTTTGCCAGCCGCAAGGACCTGCTGAAGGTGGCGCGGCTTGGCCCGCGCGCCTATGAGCAATGCGCGGGCTTCCTGCGCATCCGCGACGGGGCGGAACCGCTGGACGCTTCGGCCGTCCACCCCGAGGCCTATGGCGTTGCGCGGCGCATCGTGCAGGCCTGCGGGCGCGATATCCGCGCGCTGATGGGCGACACGGCCGCGCTGCGCCGCATGCGGCCCGAGGAGTTCGTGGACGACACCTTCGGCCTGCCCACCGTGCGCGACATCCTGGCTGAGCTGGAAAAGCCCGGCCGCGACCCGCGCCCCAGCTTCGTGACCGCGACCTTCGCCGACGGGATCGAGGAGATTGGCGATCTGCGTCCGGGCATGTTTCTGGAAGGCACGGTGACCAATGTCGCGGCCTTCGGCGCCTTCGTCGATATCGGCGTGCATCAGGACGGGCTGGTGCATGTCAGCCAGCTTGCCGACCGTTTCGTGAAAGACCCGCATGAGGTGGTCAAGGCGGGCGATGTGGTGAAGGTGCGCGTGGTCGAGGTGGACGTGCCGCGCAAGCGCATCGGGCTGAGCATGCGCAAGGACGGTGGCGGGCGCGAGGATCGTGCCGCGCCGAACCCGCGCGACGACAGGGGCGCTCGGCCGGGCAAGGCCCGGCACACGGCCGCGCCGAAATCCTCGGGGGACGCCGGGACGGGCGCGCTTGGCGCGGCGCTGCTGGATGCGATGAAGCGCCGCTGATGCGCGGATGCCGTCGCGGGGGGGCCACCCCCCGCGACGCAGCGTCAGCCTTTGCATGCGCGCGCCGGTAGGGACAGACTGGCGCGAAAGTTCAGGGGGAGGGGAGAACATGGACAGGATCGACGCGCTCGGGCTGGTCAATCTGAAGGTCACGATGGACGGGCAGGGGATCTGCACCGTCACGCTGGACCGCGCGGCCAAGCGCAACGCGCTGGATGCCGCCACGATCGAGGAACTGATCGCGCTGTTTTCGCTTTTGCCGCGCGCCGGGGCGCGGGCGGTCGTGCTGCGCGCCGAGGGCCCGCATTTCTGCGCCGGGCTCGACCTGGTCGAGCATCACCGCGAGGATCGCCGCCCCGAGGCCTTCATGCATCTGTGCCTGCGGTGGCACGAGGCGTTCAACAAGATGGAATATGGCGGCGTGCCGATCATCGCCGCGCTGAAGGGCGCCGTGGTGGGCGGCGGGCTGGAGCTTGCCTCGGCCGCGCATGTCCGGGTGGCGGATGACAGCACCTATTTCGCGCTGCCCGAAGGCCAGCGGGGCCTGTTCACCGGCGGCGGCGCGACGATCCGCGTGGCCGATCTGGTGGGCAAGGCGCGGATGATCGACATGATGCTGACGGGCCGGGTCTATCGCGGGCAAGAGGCGGTTCAGGTGGGCTTGTGCCAGTATCTGGTGGAGGATTCAGAGGCGAAGGCCCACGCGCTTGCCGCGGCCGCGGCCGGCAATCCGCCGCTGTCGAACTTTGCCATCTGCTCGGCCATCAGCCATATGCAGAACATGTCCGCGCTGGATGCGGCCTATGCCGAGTCGGTCGTGGCGGGCATCGTGAACACGCAGGAGGCCGCGCGTGAACGGCTTGCGGCCTTCGCGGGCGGCACGGCGGCAAAGATCCGGCCGGAATAGCGCCCCGGCCCGCAATCTTGCGTTCGTGTGGGGGCGCACCCTTGCGGCCCCCGGATCGCGACACTAAGACTCCGGTAAAGTTTCGAAGGCTATGGACCCCCAAGGCAGCAAGAGGCAGCGCGATGAAAGACCCGATCGACCTTTACATGAACACGCTGGTGCCGATGGTGGTGGAGCAGACCTCCCGCGGTGAACGCGCCTATGACATCTATTCGCGGCTGCTGAAGGAAAGAATCATCTTCCTGTCCGGCCCGGTGCATGACGGCATGTCGACGCTGATCTGCGCGCAGCTTCTGTTCCTCGAGGCCGAGAACCCCTCGAAGGAAATCGCCATGTATATCAACAGCCCCGGCGGTGTCGTGACCTCGGGCCTGTCGATCTATGACACGATGCAGTATATCCGCCCGAAGATCTCGACGCTGGTGATCGGGCAGGCGGCCTCGATGGGCAGCCTGCTGCTGACGGCGGGTGAAAAGGGGATGCGCTTCTCGCTTCCCAACAGCCGCGTGATGGTGCACCAGCCCTCGGGCGGGTATCAGGGGCAGGCGACCGACATCATGATCCATGCCCAGGAAACGCAGAAGCTGAAGAATCGGCTGAACGAGATCTATGTGAAACATACCGGGCAGGATCTTGCCACGGTCGAGGCCGCGCTGGAGCGCGACAACTTCATGTCCGCCGAAGACGCCAAGACCTGGGGCCTGATCGACGAGATCCTTGAAAGCCGCGGCAAGTCTGAACCCGAGAAGTGATGGCCGGCGGGGTGCGCCGGGTCATTTTGACGTTGTGGTGAAAGGGGGGCTGTCCTAGTCTTGGGCTCAGGACAGCTCATCAAAGGCCCCGGTCGCGGACCGGGCCAATGCAGAGGAAGACGATGGCGAACAATTCCGGCTCTGACAGCAGCAAGAACACGCTTTACTGCTCGTTCTGCGGCAAGAGCCAGCACGAGGTGCGCAAGCTTATTGCGGGACCGACCGTGTTCATCTGTGATGAATGTGTCGAATTGTGCATGGACATCATCCGCGAGGAGACGAAGTCCACCGGGCTGAAGTCCACCGACGGGGTGCCCACGCCGCGCGATATCTGCAAGGTGCTGGACGATTATGTGATCGGGCAGGAGCATGCCAAGCGCGTGCTCTCGGTCGCGGTGCACAACCATTACAAGCGGCTCAACCACGGCTCCAAGGCCGATATCGAGCTGGCGAAGTCGAACATCCTGCTGATCGGCCCCACCGGCTGCGGCAAGACGCTTCTGGCGCAGACGCTGGCGCGCATCCTCGATGTGCCCTTCACCATGGCCGACGCCACCACGCTGACCGAGGCGGGCTATGTCGGCGAGGATGTGGAGAACATCATCCTCAAGCTGTTGCAGGCCAGCGAATACAACGTCGAACGCGCGCAGCGCGGCATCGTCTATATCGACGAGGTCGACAAGATCACCCGCAAGTCCGACAACCCCTCGATCACGCGCGACGTGTCGGGCGAGGGGGTGCAGCAGGCGCTTCTGAAGATCATGGAAGGCACCGTGGCCTCCGTGCCGCCGCAGGGCGGGCGCAAGCATCCGCAGCAGGAATTCCTGCAAGTGGACACGACGAACATCCTGTTCATCTGCGGCGGTGCCTTCGCGGGGCTGGAGCGGATCATCGCGCAGCGCGGCAAGGGCAGCGCCATCGGCTTCGGCGCCGAGGTCAAGGACCCCGATGCGCGCAGCGTGGGCGAAATGTTCCGCGAGCTGGAGCCCGAGGATCTTCTCAAGTTCGGGCTGATTCCCGAATTCGTCGGCCGTCTGCCGGTGATCGCCACGCTGACCGATCTGGACGAGGCGGCGCTGATCACCATCCTGACCGAGCCGAAGAACGCGCTGGTCAAGCAGTATCAGCGGCTTTTCGACATCGAAGGCGTCAAGCTGACCTTCACCGAGGATGCGCTGAGCGCGATCGCCAAACGTGCGATCAAGCGTAAGACCGGCGCGCGCGGCCTGCGTTCGATCATGGAGGATATCCTGCTCGACACCATGTTCGAACTTCCGGGGATGGACGGGGTGCAGGAAGTGGTGGTCAACGACGAGGCCGTGGACAATGCCGAGGCCAAGCCGCTCTTGATCTACGCCGACGCGAAGAAGGAACCGAAAACCGCCGGTTAAGCGGTGTGCGCGGCGGGCCATGGGCCCGCCGTTTCGATTCCGGGCGCGACATCTTGTAACCGGGCTGGACCTTGGCGATGCCTGCGCTATAAGGGGCGGGCACAGTCCGCGGAGGATAGACATGAAATTCCTGCTTCGCCTTCTGACCTGGTGGAACAGCCAGACCCTTGGCACCCAGATCTTCACCGCCCGCAAGGGCGTGAAAGTCGGTGAGGACGAACAGGGCAACGTCTATTACCAGACCCGCGACGGCAAGCGCCGCTGGGTCATCTATAACGGCGAATGCGAGGCCAGCCGGATTTCCCCGGAGTGGCATGGCTGGATCCATTTCACCTGGGACGAGCCGCCGACCAAGGCGCCGCTGCCCCACAAGGCCTGGGAACTTCCGCACAAGGAAAACCTGACCGGGACCGCCGGCGCCTATCTGCCCGCGGGCTCGGTGCGCCGCGCCGCGCCGCTGGAACGGCGCGACTACGAGGCCTGGCAGCCGGAATAAGCCCGGAGGACCGCGATGAGCGAAAACCGCACCGAAGTGCTGACCGGCGCGGCCGTGCTGGCCGTTGCCCTGGGCTTCCTGATCTGGGCCGGGCAGGGCGCGGGCCTGACGCGGCCTGCGGGCGAATACGAGCTGCGCGCCTCGTTCCGGTCGGTCGAGGGGGTCACGGTGGGCAGCGATGTGCGCCTGGCCGGGGTGAAGGTCGGCACGGTGACCGCGCTTGACCTCAACCCCCAGACCTTCTTTGCCGATGCAAAGGTGGCGCTGAAGAAAGAGGTTCTTCTGCCGACCGATTCCGCGATCCTGATCTCGTCCGACGGGCTTCTGGGCGGCGCCTTCGTCGAGATCCTGCCCGGCGGCAGCCCCGACAACCTTTCCCCCGGCGACGAGATCGAGGACACGCAGGGCGCGGTCTCGGTCATCTCGCTGATGATGAAATTCGTCGATGGCGATTCTTCGGACAGCGAAGAGGCGGCGCAATGATCCGCGCGGCGCTGATCGCCGCGGCGCTTGCGGCGCTTCCGGTCCAGGCGCAAGAGGCGGCCGAGGCGCCGGGCGCCGTCCTGCGCGGGCTGGACAAGGTTGCGGGCACCACCTCGGATCTTGAACTGGCGGCGGGCCAGTCGGTCGCCTATGGCCATATCGTGGTGACGCTGCGCGAATGCCGCTACCCGGCCGAAGACCCGTCCTCGAACGCCTTCGCCTATCTCACGATCACCGACCGCACCCAGACGCAGGTGGTGTTCGACGGCTGGATGATCGCCGACAGCCCCGCGCTTTCGGCGCTTGACCACCAGCGCTACGACGTCTGGGTCATCCGCTGCAAGATCGACTGAGGCGCGGGCGTTTCCGGCCCGGTGAAATCGCCCTTGCGCTCCAGCGCCGTGGCCAGCCGCGCGCGATACTCGGCGCGCGGGATCTCGATCCCGCCAAGGCTGGCCAGATGCGGCGTCAGGAACTGCGTGTCCAGCAGCGAAAAGCCCCCCACCTTCAGCCGCTCCACCAGATAGGCAAGCGCGATCTTCGAGGCGTTGGGCGCGTGCGAAAACATGCTTTCCCCGAAGAAGGCCCCGCCAAGCGCGATGCCGAAGACCCCGCCGGTCAGCCGGCCGTCCTGCCAGACCTCAAGGCTGTGGGCGAAGCCGCGGCGAAACAGCGTCCGGTAAAGCGCGAAAAGCGGCGCGTTGATCCATGTCTCGGGGCGCTCGCCGCAGGCCCTGACCACGGCCTCGAAGGCGGTGTCGATCCGGATCTCGTGCCGGCCCCTGCGGATCTGGCGGGCCAGCGAGCGCGAGACGTGAAAGCCGTCCAGCGGGATGATGCCGCGCGATTCGGGGTCGATCCAGTGCAGATCGGCGGCCTCGCGGTTGGAGGCCATAGGAAAGATGCCCCGCGCATAGGCCAGAAGCAACAGATCCGCATTCAAGCCCTGCACCATTCCTTGCCCGCCCCGACCGCCTTCATTAACCTGCCGCAGAATGAACCAGAATGACGCCGGGGGCAAATATGGGCTTCTTCGATTTCCTTTCAGGTATCGGGCGTTACAGCGAAGATCCCGACACGATTGCGCGGATGAATGCCCGCCACGAGATGATCCTGGCCCCCCTGATCGAAGAGATAGCGGGCGCCACGATCCTCGATCTTGCCGCGCATGACGGGCGCTGGTCCTTCGCCTTTGCCGCGGCGGGTGCGCGGGCGGTGACGGGGATCGAGGGGCGCGCGGATCTGATCGCGCGCTTCGACGAGTTTCCCGACGCCCCGATGCGCGACCGCATCACCCTGCGCTGCGAGGATATCTTCGACGGCATGGCCGCCGATGCCGCGCGCGGCCGCCAATACGATATCGTTGCCGTTCTGGGCATCCTCTATCACGTCATGGATCATTTCCGCCTGTTCCGGCTGGTGCAGAAGCTGCGCCCGCGGCTGGTCATCGTGGACAGCGAATTCATGCTGCGCCCCGGCCCGGTGATCGTGTTGCAGCGCGAAAGGACCGACAAGGATCTGAACGCGATCGCGCAGGTCGCGGGGCAGGAGAAGGCGCTGATCGGTATCCCGTCCTTTCCCGCGATGGAGGCGATGGCCGACGCGCTTGGCTATCGCTGCGACTGGATCGACTGGAGCGCCCTTCCCGAAGGGCACCGCGCCGCGGTGGGGGATTATTACCGCCCCGAGCACAAGCGGCGCGGCACATGCCTGCTGCGCCCCGCAAAACCCGGCAAGGCCCCGCGCCGGGCCTGAGGGCGAACCGGCGCGAAACGGACGGGGGCTTAGCCGAAGGTCCGGGCCAGCCACTTCTCCAGCCAGTGGATCGAGTAGTTGCCCGCGCGGATGTCCGGCTCGGCCAGAAGCGCGTGGAACAGCGGCACCGTGGTATCGACGCCATCCACGATCAGCTCGGACAAGGCGCGCGACAGGCGCGCAAGCGCCTCGGGGCGGTCCCGGCCATGCACGATCAGCTTGCCGATCAGGCTGTCATAATAGGGCGGGATCGAATAGCCGTCGTAAAGCGCGCTGTCCATCCGCACGCCAAGCCCGCCGGGGGCGTGATACTGCGTGATCTTGCCCGGACAGGGCGAGAAATTCGGCAGCTTCTCGGCGTTGATGCGCACCTCGATCGCGTGGCCCCGGATCGACAGGTCCTCTTGCGTGAACTCCATCGGCAGGCCGGCGGCGACGCGGATCTGCTCGCGCACGAGGTCAACGCCGAAGATCGCCTCGGTCACCGGGTGTTCCACCTGAAGGCGGGTGTTCATCTCGATGAAATAGAACTCGCCATCCTCGAACAGGAATTCGATCGTGCCCGCGCCGATATAGTTGATCGCGGCCACCGCATCGGCGCAGATCTTGCCGATGCCGGCGCGCTGCTCGGCGGTGATGACGGGGCCGGGGGCCTCTTCGAACACCTTCTGGTGGCGGCGCTGGAGCGAGCAGTCGCGTTCGCCCAGATGGACCGCGCGGCCCTTGCCGTCGCCGAACACCTGAATCTCGATATGGCGCGGTTTTTGCAGGTATTTCTCGATATAGACTTCGTCATTGCCGAACGCGGCCTTGGCCTCGGAGCGGGCCGTGCGGAAGGCTACTTCCAGCTCGTCCTCGTCCTTGGCGACCTTCATGCCGCGCCCGCCGCCGCCGGCGGTGGCCTTGATGATCACCGGATAGCCGATCTCTTTGGCGACCTTCCTGGCGCTTGCCACCTCGGGCACCCCGCCATCCGATCCCGGCACGACCGGAATGCCAAGGTTCCGGGCGGTTTCCTTGGCGGTGATCTTGTCGCCCATGATGCGGATATGTTCCGCGGTCGGGCCGATGAAGGTGATGCCGTGATCCTCCAGCACCTGCACGAAGGTCGCGTTCTCGGACAGGAAGCCATAGCCCGGATGGATCGCCTGCGCGCCGGTAATCTCGCATGCGGCCACGATGGCGGGCACCGAAAGATAGCTGTCGGCCGAGGCGTTGGGCCCGATGCAGACCGATTCATCGGCCATGCGCACATGCATCGCATCCGAATCCGCGGTGGAATGCACGGCGACCGAGGCAATCCCCATCTCGCGGCAGGCGCGGATCACGCGCAGCGCGATCTCGCCACGGTTGGCGATCAGGATCTTGTCGAACATCCGCGCGCCCTCACTCGACGATCATCAGGGGGGTGCCGAACTCGACGGGGGTGCCGTCCTCGACCAGGATCCGTTTCACCGTGCCCGATTTCGGTGCGGGAATGTGGTTCATCGTCTTCATCGCCTCGACGATCAGCAGCGTCTGGCCTTCCTTCACCGCGCTGCCCACCTGAACGAAGGCATCTGCGCCGGGTTCGGGCGAAAGATAGACCGTGCCGACCATGGGCGAGGGCACCGCGCCGGGATGGCTTGCCGGGTCCGAGGGCGCACCCTCCGCAGCCGCGGGGGCCGGGGCGGCCGCGGGGGCGGGCGCTGCGGCCGGGGCGGCATAGGTCACGGGGGCCGCTGCCGCCTGCACGACAGGCGCCTGTTTCACGACGCGCACCTCGAGGCTGTCATCTTCGCCATATTCGCGCATGACCGAAAGCTCGGTCAGGTCGTTCTTGTTCAGAAGTTCGGCGAGTGCCTGGATGAAGGCCACGTCGTTTTCATGGGGTTGTTTGGTCATGCCGTCCTCAAAGGATCCGTTGTTCGGGTCTTGTCCCGCCCGTCCGGCGCGGGCGGTGTCATTCTTCCCTGGCGTTTATACGCGAGCGAAACGGGGGATGAAAGCGCGAAGCGACCCGGGCAGGGCGCGATGATTCCCGGAGGCGGCATGCATTTTACCACTTGATAAAATTTCACGCTGTGGCAGCGTGGAACGATAACAAGCAAGCCAGGGAGGTCACCCGTGACCAACAGCCAGCTCAGCCCCGGCGTTGTGCCGGGGCGTCTAGACGCCGATTCCTACGAGAAGAACTTTGCCGATGTCGCGCCGCCGCTGGGCCGGCATGAGGCCAGCGTTGCCGCCGACAGGTGTTATTTCTGCCATGATGCGCCCTGTGTGACGGCCTGTCCGACCTCGATCGACATTCCGCTGTTCATCCGCCAGATCGCAACCGGCACGCCCGAGGCGGCGGCGCTGACGATCTTTTCGCAGAACATCCTGGGCGGCATGTGCGCGCGGGTCTGCCCGACCGAAACCTTGTGCGAGGGCGATTGCGTGCGCCAGACCGCCGAGGGCAAGCCGGTCGAGATCGGCGCGCTTCAGCGCTATGCGACGGACCGGATGATGGCGCGCAACGCCCATCCCTTCACCCGCGCGCCTGCGACCGGAAAGACGGTCGGGGTGGTGGGCGCGGGGCCTGCGGGGCTGGCCTGCGCGCACCGGCTGTCGATGCTGGGCCATGACGTGGTGATCTACGAGGCCCGGCCAAAGCCCGGCGGGCTGAACGAATACGGCATCGCGGCCTACAAGACGACCGGAGGCTTTGCCGGGGCCGAGGTCGACTGGCTGTTGCAGATCGGCGGGATCGAACTGATCGAGAACTGGCAGCTTGGCCGTGCGGGCGATGGCACGCTTGACGATCTTCTGGCCCGCCATGACGCGGTGTTCCTGGGCATGGGGTTGTCGGGCGTGAATGCGCTGCGCCTTGCGGGGGAGGATATGGAGAACGTCACCCCCGCCACCGATTTCATCGCCGAGCTGCGCCAGGCCGGCGATCTTTCGGCCCTGCCTGTCGGGCGCGATGTCGTGGTGATCGGGGGCGGCATGACCGCCGTCGATGCGGCGGTGCAGGCCAGGCTGCTGGGGGCCGAGAACGTGGCCATCGTCTATCGCCGTTCCCGCGCCGAGATGCCCGCCTCGCTGCACGAGCAGGAGCATGCCCTTGGCGTGGGCGTGCGCATCATTCCCAATGCGATGCCGGTGGCGATCCACGGCAACGGCGCGCTGCGCGAAATCGAGTTCGCTTACACGAAGAACGGCCCGAAAGGCCTTGAGAAAATTTCGGAAACCTTCCGCCTGAAGGCCGATCAATGCTTCAAGGCGATCGGCCAGACGCTTGGCGATACGCCCGCCGCGGTGAAGGTTGCGGGCGGCAAGATCTGGGTCGACGGCGCCGGCCGGACCACGGTGCCCGGCGTCTGGGCGGGCGGCGACTGCGCCGTCGGCGGCGAGGATCTGACCGTCACCGCCGTGGCCGAGGGGCGCGATGCCGCGCTTGATATTCACCAATTCCTGCTGGGGGGCTGAGACATGGCTGACCTGCGTTCCGACTTTATCGGTATCAAATCGCCCAATCCGTTCTGGCTGGCCTCGGCCCCGCCCACGGACAAGGCCTATAACGTCACGCGCGCCTTCGAGGCGGGCTGGGGCGGCGTGGTGTGGAAGACGCTCGGGTCCGAGGGGCCGCCCGTCGTCAATGTCAACGGGCCGCGCTACGGCGTCGTGCACGGGGCGGACCGGCGCCTGCTGGGGCTGAACAATATCGAGCTGATCACCGACCGCCCGCTTGAGGTGAACCTGCGCGAGATCAAGCAGGTCAAGCGCGCCTGGCCCGACCGCGCGCTTGTCGTCAGCCTCATGGTGCCCTGCGACGAGGAAAGCTGGAAGGCGATCCTCGCCCATGTCGAGGATACCGGCGCTGACGGGGTCGAGCTGAATTTCGGCTGCCCGCATGGCATGAGCGAGCGCGGCATGGGCGCCGCCGTGGGGCAGGTGCCGGAATATATCGAGATGGTGACGCGGTGGGTAAAGCAGCACTCGCGCATGCCCTGCATCGTCAAGCTGACGCCCAACATCACCGATATCCGCAAACCGGCCGAGGCCGCGATGCGCGGTGGCGCCGATGCGGTCAGCCTGATCAACACCATCAACTCGATCACCTCGGTCGATCTGGACCTGTTCGCGCCCGAGCCCACAATCGACGGCAAGGGCGCGCATGGCGGCTATTGCGGCCCGGCGGTCAAGCCCATCGCCCTGAACATGGTGGCCGAGATCGCGCGCAGCGAACAGACGCGGGGGCTTCCGATTTCGGGGATCGGGGGGGTGACGACATGGCGCGACGCGGCCGAATTCATGGCCCTTGGCGCGGGCAATGTGCAGGTCTGCACCGCCGCGATGACCTATGGTTTCAAGGTCGTGCAGGAAATGATCTCGGGCCTGTCGCAATACATGGACGAGAAGGGCTTCGCCGCGACCTCGGAGCTTGTGGGCCGCGCGGTGCCCAATGTAACCGACTGGCAGTATCTCAACCTCAACTACGTCACCAAGGCGGTGATCAGCCAGGAAGACTGCATCAAATGCGGCCGCTGCCATGTGGTCTGCGAGGATACCAGCCATCAGGCGATCGCCATGTCCGAGGATCGCGTCTTCACCGTCAAGGACGAGGAATGCGTGGCCTGCAACCTGTGCGTCGATGTCTGCCCGGTCGAGAATTGCATCAGCATGAAGACCCTGCCGCAGGGCGCGATCGACCCGCGCACCGGCGAGAAGGTCGGAAGCTATGCCAACTGGACGACGCATCCGAACAACCCGATGGCCAGGGCGGCGGAATAGCCGCCGTTCTCAGCGCGTCAGGTCAAGCTTTCCCGGCGGCGTATCTTCAAGCCGGGGCCAGGCGGGCGGCGCGTCCGCGCGATTTCCCCGGACCGGGTTGTCCTCCCCCTGGTCCGGGGAAGGGTCCGGGGCAGGCGGGCGGGTGGCTGCCCGTGTCTCGCCCGCTGCCCCGGACGGGTTCTCGGGCCGCTCGGCCGCGCCAAGGGGGGCGGCCCGGCGGCGCAGCGCCTGCGCCTCCAGATAGGTCAGCTCGAATGTCGGGGCGGGGCCGGTCGGCTGATCCGCGTCGGGGGCCTCGGGGGCGGATGCCGCCTCATTGCCCTGTCCGCCGCCGGCATGGGCCGGCGGGCGCAACGGCGCGCGCGGCTGCCCGGAATGCGTGTCGACCCCGGCATCCGCCCCGCCCCCGGCGCGCGCGGCGCCATGCGGCGGTTCGACGGTGCTGGCAGGTGCTTTCGCGGGCGGCGGCGCTTCGGAAAGCGGCGACCACCCGATCTGGGGCAAAAGCCCCGATATCCGGTCCATTGCTGTCCCCATGACTCGTTTTCCCCACCGGGCAGTCTGCGCCCGCCGGGTAAAGCAACCGTTAACGCCCGTGCTCAGCCGGTCGCCAGAAGCCGCGTGAACAGCAGGTCCAGAAAGGCCCCCGCCTCGGAATAGGGATCGTGGCCGGGGCCCAGGACGGCGCGCACCTGGGCCTCGAAATCGGCGTAGTGCTGTGTCAGCGCCCAGATCGAGAAGATCAGGTGATAGGGATCGACCGGCGCGATCCGCCCGGCCTCGGACCAGCCCCGGATCACCGCCGCCTTTTCATCGACAAGGCTTTTCAGGCCGGTCTCGATGGCGGGCATCATGTGCGGCGCGCCGCGCAGGACCTCATTGGCGAAAAGGCGGCTTTCGCGCGGCATCTCGCGGCTCATCTCCAGCTTGCGGCGCATATAGCCCATGATCTCGTCGCGCGGTTCTCCGGCCGGGTCGAGCGCGTGCAACGGCGCAAGCCAGTCATCCATCAGCCCGCGCAGCAGCTCCAGATGGATCGCCTCCTTCGACGGGAAATAGTAAAGCAGGTTGGGCTTCGACAACCCCGCCGCCGCGGCGATCTGGTCCAGTGTGGCCCCCCGGAACCCCTGCGCGGAAAAGACCTCGAGCGCGGCCTCGAGAATCGCCGTGGTGTTGCGCTGCTGAATGCGTGTCCGCGGGCGCCTGGCCCGGCCTTCGTCGTTCACCTGATCCTCCGCCTGCATGCCCTGCCGGTGGTTCCGGCCATCCCCTCATGACCGGCGGGCCGCAATCGCGCCGTCGCGTTATTGACTGGCCCTTGCCCTGTGCTAGCGTGAACCTGACCGCGTGGTCAAAGAAAACCAGCCCCGGTGCACGGCCGGGTGCCTTACCGGGGAGAAGTCTCAATGGCGCTCGATCGCAAGTCGCCCAATGATCTCAATGCATTCTGGATGCCGTTCACCGCAAACCGGCAGTTCAAGAAAAATCCGCGCATGTTCGTGGCGGCCAGGGATATGCACTATACGACCGCTGACGGGCGGCAGGTGCTGGACGGCACGGCGGGCTTGTGGTGCTGCAATGCGGGCCATTGCCGGCCGAAAATCACCGAGGCGGTCCAGAAGCAGGCGGCCGAGCTGGACTATGCCCCCGCCTTCCAGATGGGCCACCCGATTGCGTTCGAGCTGGCCAACCGCATCATCGACATCGCGCCGCCGGGCATGGAGCATGTGTTCTATACCAACTCCGGCTCGGAAAGTGTTGAAACGGCTCTAAAAATTGCCATTGCCTACCATCGTGCGCGGGGTGAGGGCGCGCGCACCCGCCTGATCGGGCGCGAGCGTGGCTATCACGGCGTGAACTTCGGTGGCATCTCGGTTGGCGGAATCGTGGCCAACCGCAAGGTCTATGGCACGATGCTGGGGGGCGTGGACCATCTGCCCCATACCCATCTGCCCGGCCAGAACGCCTTTTCCAAAGGACAACCCGAACACGGCGCGCATCTGGCCGAGGATCTGGAGCGGATCGTGGCGCTGCATGGCGCGGAGACCATCGCCGCCGTGATCGTGGAGCCGATGGCGGGCTCGACCGGGGTTCTGCTGCCGCCCAAGGGCTATTTGCAGAAGCTGCGCGAGATCACGGCGAAGCACGGGATCCTGCTGATCTTCGACGAGGTGATCACCGGGTTCGGGCGGCTGGGATCGGCCTTTGCCGCGCAGCATTACGGCGTGCAGCCCGACCTGATCACCACCGCCAAGGGGCTGACCAACGGCGTCATCCCGATGGGCGCGGTGATGACCACCGCCGCCGTGCACGACGCCTTCATGACCGGGCCCGAGCATATGATCGAGCTGTTCCACGGCTATACCTATTCCGGCAACCCGATCGCCTCGGCCGCCGGGATCGCCACGCTCGAGACCTACAAGGAAGAGGGCCTGTTCGAGCGCTGCGCCGAGCTTGCCCCCTATTGGCAGGACGCGCTGCATTCGCTCAGGGGCACGCGCCATGTCATCGACATCCGCAACGAGGGGCTGATCGGCGCGGTCGAACTTGAACCCATCGCGGGCGAGCCGACGAAGCGCGCCTTCGCGGCCTTCCTCAAGGCCTATGAGAAGGGCATCCTGATCCGCACGACGGGCGACATCATCGCCATGTCGCCGCCGCTGATCATCTCGAAGGAGCAGATCGACGAGCTGATCGGAACGCTGAAAGAGGTGCTCGACACGCTGGAATAAGGCGTGCCGGGCAAAGCGCGCGCGGCTGGCCCGCGCGCCCCTCGCCAAAGCGTCATTTCCCCGGCGGGGCGGCTTTTGCTAGCCTGCCCTGAAGCAAGATGGGGCGCCGAGCATGCTTCGAACCTTCCTGACACTGGTCGCGCTGACCCTTGCCGGAAGCGCGCAAGCCGGGCTTGTCGCCTGCGACACCTCGATCCGGGGCGAGGACCTGCATTTCGTCTATGACCCGGAGAATGCCGCGCTGAAGGCCAGCCGCTCGATGCGCGACAGGCTGATGGGGGCGCATGGGGCGATCAGTTGTCCGGGGCTGGTGACGCTGCGCGCCATGACGCCCGAGATGGACGATGCCGCGCGGGCGCCCTTCTGCCTGCAATGGGATCGCAAGGCAAAGACCTATATCGGTTATGCGCAGGGGCCGCGCGACGCCTGGCTTGGCTGCCGCAAGCCCTCGCGCAGCTTTTGTGAACGGGTGAACGGCTCGAAGGCGGCGGCGCTGTATCTGGCCTCCGAAACCGGGGCGGGGCTGCGCGATCTGGGGCTGGCGGTGATGCGCGATCCCTCGGGGGCGGTGCTGGTGCAGGGGTCGGCCCCGGCCATCGGGGCGCAGCTTTCGGCCTGGGGGGCGAGTGCGGCGGGCACGCTTTCGGCACCTGCCACGCTTTCGGCGCTTGCCATTACCGCGGTTGCGGTGGGGGGCGCGGTTTATGTCTGTTCGGACAGCGGTGCAGCGGGCGCGGCCCTTGAGGGCGCGGGGCCGGCGCATCTGGAAGACGGCGCGAGAGTGACCGGCGAATAGGCAGCCGCCGCGGGTTGCGGATGCCGGCGGCACCCCGTTGGCCGCGCCGGTGCGGTTCTGCGGAAACGGGCGGAAAAACCGTTGACCCACGCGCGGAACCATGCCCTCCTGATCCTGACCGGATGGTCAGAAAAGATTCGTCGCGCAAGAGGGCAGAAGCCCCGCATCCGACAGGGAGTAGCCATATGCCAGCACCCGGGGAAAACCTCCGTATCGATTCCACGCGCCTTTGGGACAGCCTGATGGAGATGGCCCGGATCGGGCCGGGTGTGGCGGGGGGCAACAACCGGCAGACCCTGACCGATGCCGATGCCGAAGGGCGCGCGCTGTTTCGCAAATGGTGCGAGGCGGCGGGGATGACGCTTGGCGTCGACCAGATGGGCACGATGTTCGCCACGCGCGCGGGCGAGGACCCCGAGGCGCTGCCGGTCTATATGGGCTCGCATCTCGATACGCAGCCGACGGGGGGCAAGTATGACGGGGTTCTGGGGGTTCTGGGCGCGCTGGAATGCGTGCGCACGATGAACGACCTCGGGATCCGGACGAAACACCCGGTCGTGGTGACGAACTGGACCAACGAAGAGGGGACCCGCTTTGCCCCGGCGATGCTTGCCTCGGGGGTGTTTGCGGGCATGCATACGCAGGACTGGGCCTATGCGCGGACCGATGCCGAGGGCAAGCGCTTCGGGGACGAGCTGGCGCGGATCGGCTGGATCGGCGAGGAAGAGGTGGGCCGCCGCAAGATGCATGCGATGTTCGAGCTGCATATCGAACAGGGCCCGATCCTGGAGGCCGAGGGCCGCGATATCGGCGTGGTGACGCATGGCCAGGGCCTGTGGTGGCTTGAGGTTACGCTGACCGGCAAGGAGGCGCATACCGGATCGACCCCGATGGGCATGCGCGTCAATGCGGGGCTGGGCATGGCGCGGATCATCGAGCTGGTGCACCGCATCGCGATGGACAACCAGCCCGATGCCGTGGGCGCGGTGGGGCAGGCCAATGTCTATCCCAACTCGCGCAACGTGATCCCGGGCAAGGCGGTGTTCACCATAGATTTCCGCAGCCCCGACCAGGCCAAGCTTGACGGGATGCGCGCGCGGCTGGAGGCCGAGGCGCCCGCGATCGCGGAAGGGCTGGGGCTGGGGATCTCGATCGAGCCGGTGGGGCATTTCGATCCGGTCACCTTCGATCCCGGCCTTGTCGGGGTGGTGCGCGCGGCCGCCGGGCGGCTGGGATATGCGCATATGGATATCGTCTCGGGGGCGGGGCATGATGCGTGCTGGGTCAACCGTGTGGCGCCGACGGTGATGATCATGTGCCCCTGCGTCGACGGGTTGAGCCATAACGAGGCCGAGGAGATCAGCCCGGAATGGGCGGCGGCGGGCACGGATGTGTTGTTGCACGCGGTTCTGGAAACCGCGCAGGTCGTGGGCTGAGGCCGGCGCGGCCGGGGGTTTTGCACCCCCGGACCCCCGCAGGATATTTAGGCGAAGATGAAGCCGGATGGGCGCAGAAAAGGATGAGGGCGGTATGACGACGGTCATCAGGAACGGAACGATTGTGACGGCGGATCTGAGCTATGAGGCGGATGTGCTGATCGAGGACGGCCGGATCGTGGAGATCGGCAAGGGGCTGCAGGGGGATGTCGAGCTTGATGCCTCGGGCTGTTATGTGATGCCGGGCGGGATCGATCCGCATACCCATCTTGAGATGCCGTTCATGGGCACCTATTCCAGTGACGATTTCGAGAGCGGCACCCGTGCGGCCCTGGCGGGCGGCACGACGATGGTGGTGGATTTCGCGCTTCCCAGCCCCGGCCAGGGGCTGATGGATGCGCTGAAGATGTGGGACAACAAGTCCACGCGCGCGAATTGCGACTATTCCTTCCACATGGCGGTGACATGGTGGGGCGAGCAGGTCTTTGACGAGATGCCGAAGGTGGTGGAGAGAGGGATCAACACCTTCAAGCATTTCATGGCCTACAAGGGCGCGCTGATGGTCAATGACGACGAGTTGTTCGCCTCGTTCCGGCGTTGTGCGGAACTGGGGGCGGTGCCGCTGGTCCATGCCGAGAATGGCGATGTGGTGGCCGAGCTGTCGGCGCGGCTTCTGGCCGAGGGCAATACCGGCCCCGAGGCGCATGCCTATTCGCGCCCCGCGCAGGTGGAGGGTGAGGCCACGAACCGCGCCATCATGATCGCCGACATGGCGGGCGTTCCGCTTTATGTGGTTCATACCAGCTGCGAGGAGAGCCACGAGGCGATCCGGCGGGCGCGCCAGCAGGGCAAGCGGGTCTGGGGCGAGCCGCTGATCCAGCATCTGACGCTGGACGAGAGCGAGTATTTCAATCCCGACTGGGACCATGCCGCGCGGCGTGTGATGAGCCCGCCCTTCCGCGACAGGCGCCATCAGGACAGCCTTTGGGCGGGGCTTTCGGCGGGATCGCTGTCGGTGGTGGCCACCGATCACTGTGCCTTCAGCACCGCGCAGAAGCGTTACGGTGTGGGCGATTTCACCAAGATCCCGAACGGCACCGGCGGGCTTGAGGATCGCATGCCGATGCTGTGGACCCACGGGGTTGCGACGGGGCGGATCACGATGAACGAGTTCGTGGCCGTCACCTCGACCAATATCGCAAAGATCCTCAATATCTATCCCCGGAAGGGGGCGATCCTGGTGGGTGCGGATGCCGATATCGTGGTCTGGGACCCGAAGGCGAGCAAGACGATCACCGCCGCGGCCCAGCAATCCGCGATCGACTACAACGTTTTCGAGGGCAAGGTCGTGACGGGGTTGCCGCGCTATACGCTGACGCGGGGCCAGGTGGCGGTCACCGAGGGCAGGGTCGACACCCGCGAGGGACATGGACAATTTGTCGCCCGCCCGCCCGGAGCGCCGGTCAGCCGCGCGCTTTCGGCCTGGAAGGAGCTGACCGCGCCGCGCCCGGTGCAGCGTTCGGGCATTCCGGCGAGCGGGGTGTAGAATGCGGGCCGGATTTGCGGTGCGAGACATGGGGGGCGACGGGGGCAAGGTGCGAAGAGCATGATGCAACAGGAGGTGATCGAGGCGCAGAACCTCGGCTTGACGTTCCAGACCGGCGACGGGCCGGTTCATGCGCTCAAGGATGTCAACCTGACGATCGGCAAGGGTGAGTTCGTTTCCTTCATCGGGCCCTCGGGCTGTGGCAAGACCACCTTCCTGCGCTGCATCGCGGCGCTGGAGACGCCGACCGAGGGCCGCCTTCGGGTCAATGGCATGAGTGCGGAAGAGGCGCGCAAGGCGCGTTCCTATGGCTATGTGTTCCAGGCGGCGGGGCTTTATCCGTGGCGCACGATCGCGGGCAATGTGAAGCTGCCGCTTGAGATCATGGGTTATGGGCGCGCGGAGCAGGAGGCGCGCGTGGCGCGGGTCCTGTCGCTTGTCGATCTGGACGGGTTCGGCAGGAAGTTCCCCTGGCAGCTTTCGGGCGGGATGCAGCAGCGCGCCTCGATCGCGCGGGCGCTGGCATTCGATGCGGACATCCTTTTGATGGACGAGCCGTTCGGGGCGCTGGACGAGATCGTGCGGGATCGGCTGAACGAGGAGTTGCTGAAGCTGTGGGCCGCGACGGGCAAGACCATCGGCTTCGTGACCCATTCGATCCCCGAGGCGGTCTATCTGTCCACCCGCATCGTGGTGATGAGCCCGCGGCCCGGGCGGATCACGGATGTGATCGAAAGCACGCTGCCGCGCGAGCGCCCGCTGGATATTCGCGATTCCGCCGAGTTCCTGGCGATTGCGCACCGTGTGCGCGAGGGATTGAGGGCGGGGCATGCCTATGACGAATGAGATGCCGCGCGCGCGAGGAGGCCGGGACGGGGGGCTGTCTGCCCCCCGCGCCTGCCGCCCCCCTGCCGGGGTCGGCAGGCGTGCCCCCCGAGGATATTTCTGCTCTGGTGAAAGGGGGATGCGATGAGGCATGTCCTGCCGGTGCTGTGCGTTCTGGGGGCGATCGTGGTGCTGTGGTATGGTGCGGCGGTCGGGCTGAACAGCAAGTGGGCCCTTGATCAGGCCGCGCGGGCGGGGACGGAGCTGACCTTTGTGGATCTGGTCAATGACACGATGCGCCAGGAGCGCCCGGTCCTGCCGGCGCCGCATCAGGTGGCCGGTGGGCTGTGGGACGGGGTGGCGGGGCAGAAGATCACCTCGAAGCGCAGTCTGGTCTGGCATGGCTGGATCACGCTGTCGGCCACGCTTCTGGGTTTTGCGATCGGCACGGGGCTTGGGATCGTGCTGGCTGTCGGGATCGTGCATAACCGGGCGATGGATCTGAGCGTGATGCCGTGGGCCATCGCCTCGCAGACGATCCCCATTCTGGCGATCGCGCCGATGGTGATCGTGGTGCTGGCTTCGCTTGGGGTGACGGGGCTTTTACCGAAGGCCGTGATCTCGGCCTATCTGTCGTTCTTTCCGGTGCTGGTGGGCATGGTGAAGGGCCTGCGCGCGGCCGACGGGATGCAGCTGGATCTTTTGCGCACCTATAATGCGAGCGCGTCCGAGGTGTTCTGGAAGCTGCGCCTGCCGCGCTCGATGCCCTACCTGTTCGCAAGCCTGAAGGTGGGGATCGCGGCAAGCCTTGTGGGCGCCATCGTGGGGGAATTGCCGGCGGGCGCCACTGCGGGGCTTGGGGCGCGGCTTTTGTCGGGCTCTTACTACGGGCAGACGATCCAGATCTGGGCGGCGCTGTTCGCGGCGGCGATCCTGGCGGCGGGGCTGGTGATGATCGTGGGCGCGATCGAGCGGGCCACGCTGGCGCGGATGGGGATCGGGCGATGATCCTGGCGGTCGGTGCGATCCTGTTCTGGCTTGCGGCCTGGGCCTTCAACAGCTGGCTTGCCGCGCATCATGGCCGCGCACGCGCCGTGCGGGCCTTCATCCCGACGCTGTTCGGCGTGACGCTGCTGATCCTGTGGGAGGGGCTGGTGCGCGGGCTGGAGGTCAGCCCGGTCATCCTGCCGCCGCCCTCGCTGATTGCGGTGCGGTTCGTGGAAAGCATCCCTGTCCTTTGGGGGGATTTCGTGCAGACGATCCTGAAAGGCGCGCTTGGGGGCTATCTGATCGGCTGCGGCGCGGCGGTCGCGGTGGCCATCCTGATCGACCGCTCGCCCTTCCTGCAACGGGGATTGCTGCCGGTGGGGAATTTCGTGGCGGCCCTGCCGATCGTCGGGATCGCGCCGATCCTTGTGATGTGGTTCGGGTTCGACTGGCAGTCGAAGGCGGCGGTGGTGGTGGTCATGGTGTTCTTTCCGGTGCTGGTGAACATGGTGGCCGGCCTTCAGGCCAGCGACCGTTTGCAGCGCGACCTGATGGCGACCTATTCGGCCAGCTACTGGCAGACGCTGGCCAAATTGCGCCTGCCTGCGGCGATGCCGTTCCTGTTCAACGGCCTCAAGATCGCCACCACGCTGGCGCTGATCGGGGCGATCGTGGCCGAGTTCTTCGGCAGTCCCACGCGCGGCATGGGGTTTCGCATCTCGACCGCGGTGGGCCAGCTCGACATGCCGCTGGTCTGGGCCGAGATCACGGTTGCGGCGCTTGCCGGATCGGCCTTCTATGGGCTCATGGCGCTGATAGAGAAGGGGGTCACGTTCTGGCACCCCTCGCAACGGGCACGAGCATGACCGTTTCAAAAAGCCCGGCGGCAAAAGCCGGGATGCAACAGTGGAGAAACAGATGAAGAAATTGATGATGGGTGTGGCGCTGAGTGCCTTCGGTGCAAGCGGGGCCTGGGCGGCCGATGAGGTCAAGCTGCAACTGAAATGGGTGACCCAGGCGCAGTTCGGCGGCTACTATGTGGCTAAGGACAAGGGCTTTTACGAGGAAGAGGGGCTGGATGTGACGATCCTGCCTGGTGGCCCGGACATCGCGCCGCCGCAGGTCATGGCGGGGGGCGGGGCCGATGTCATGGTCGACTGGCTGCCCTCGGCGCTGGCCGCGCGCGAGAAGGGGCTGCCGATCGTCAATATCGCGCAGCCGTTCAAATCCTCGGGGATGATGCTGACCTGCCTGAAGGAATCGGGCGTTGCCAGCCCGGACGATTTCAAGGGCAAGACGCTTGGCGTCTGGTTCGGGGGCAACGAATACCCGTTCCTGAGCTGGATGGCGACGCTCGGCCTGCCGACAGGGGGCGGCGCGGACGGGGTCGAGGTGCTCAAGCAGGGCTTCAACGTCGATCCGCTGCTGCAAAAGCAGGCGGCCTGCATTTCGACCATGACCTATAACGAATACTGGCAGGTCATCGACGCGGGGATCACGCCAGAGGAGCTTGTGACCTTCAAATACGAGGATCAGGGCGTCGCCACGCTGGAAGACGGGCTTTATGTGCTTGAGGAAAACCTTGCGGACCCGGCCTTCGAGGACAAGATGGTGCGCTTTGTGCGGGCCTCGATGAAGGGCTGGAAATACGCCGAGGAGAACCCCGACGAGGCTGCGATGATCGTTCTCGACAATGACGAGACGGGTGCGCAGACCGAAACCCACCAGAAGCGGATGATGGGCGAGATCGCCAAGCTGACCGCAGGCTCGAACGGGACGTTGGACCCGGCGGATTTCGACCGCACGGTGGCGACGCTGATGGGCGGCGGGTCGGACCCGGTCATCTCGAAGGTGCCCGAAGGGGCATGGACGCATCAGATCACCGACAAGGCGCTGCAATAGGCGCCTGACCGGCGCGCCCTGACCGGGGCGCGCCGTTTCATTCAGGGGCGAAGCGGCCGCCAGGGGCTGTAAATTCCTTTGTTAATCCTGTGCCGGGTTGTAAAATGCCCGGCGGAGGACAAGCATGCCACGTTCCGCCCTGACCGGCACCCGTATCCGCGAACGCCGCACCGCACTGCGCATGAAGCAGGCCGATCTGGCGCGCGATGTGGGGATTTCGCCGGCCTATCTGAACCTGATCGAGCACAACCGCCGCCGCGTGGGCGATGCGCTTCTGGAGCATCTTGCGCAGGTGCTGGGGGTCGATCCCGTGGCCCTGGCCGAAGGCGCCGAGGGCGTTTTGTTCGACGGCCTGCGCGAGGCTGCCGCCGCCGCCGCGATGGGCGAGGCCGAGCCCGAGCTGGAGCGGATCGAAGAATTCGTCGGCCGCTTTCCCGGCTGGGCGGCGCTTCTGGCCGGGCGGCAGGCGCGGATCGGCCAGCTTGAGCGCGTGGTGGAAAGCTATGCCGAACGGATGGCACAGGATCCGTTCCTGCTGACCTCGCTGCACGAGGTGCTTTCGGCGGTGACCTCGCTGCGCTCGACCGCGGCGATCCTGACGGATACCGACGATATCGAACCCGTCTGGCGCACCCGCTTCCTGACCACGATCCGCGAGGAATCGCTGCGTCTTTCGGATACGGCCGAGGCACTGGTGGGCTATCTCGACACGCAGGAAGAGGCCGAGACGGGCCTGTCCTCGCCGCTGGAAGAGGTGGAGGCGTGGCTGGCCGCGCGCAACTGGCACCTGCCCGAGCTTGAAGGGCCGCGCCCGGCCGATGGCGAACGCCTTATCGCGGGGGTGGCGGAACTGGCAAGTTCGGCCGGGCGCAGGCTTGCCCTGATGCATATCGCGCAGGCCGCGCAGGATGCGCGCGCGCTGCCGATGGAGCCGCTGCTTGCGGCCCTGGCCGCCGAAGGGCCAGAGCCCGCGCGGATCGCCGCGCGGACGGGGGCGCCGATCCCGGTGGTGTTCCGCCGGATGGCCACGCTGCCGCCCGGCATCGAGGGGATGCCGCCGGTGGGCCTTGTGGTCTGCGACGGGTCGGGCACGCTGACGTTGCGCCGCCCGATCGCGGGCTTCGTGCTGCCGCGCTTCGGTGCGGCCTGCCCGCTCTGGCCGCTTTACGAGGCGCTTGGCCGCCCGATGCAACCGATCCGCGCGGTGGTGGACATGGCCGGGCGCCTGCCGCAGCGCTTTCTGACCTACGGGTTTTGCCAGCCCAGCCAGCCCGGCGGGTTCGACGGGCCGCTGCTGATGCAGGCGATGATGCTGATCCTTCCCGTGCCGCGCGACATGGCGCAAGAGGCGCGGCCGGTCGGCTCGTCCTGCCGGATCTGCCCGCGCGCCGCATGTCCGGGCCGGCGCGAGCCCTCGATCCTGACCGAAGCCTGAGCGTCAGGGCGTTTGACACACGCCGCGCGCCCCGCGATAGTCGGCGCAGGGGAAGAGGAGTTTTGCGCGAATGGCGGGCAAGCATGTCCTTCTGATCGAGGATGAACCGCATATTGCCGAGGCAATCCGTTTCATCTTGTCGCGCGCGGGTTGGCAGGTCACGCTTCACAATGACGGGCAGGACGCGATCGGGGTGATCGCTTCGGCGCAGCCCGATGTCCTGATTCTGGACCTGATGCTGCCTGGCCGTTCGGGCCTTGAGATTCTGGCCGACCTGCGCAGTGGCAATGGCGGGCAGAAGGCGCTGCCGGTGCTGATGCTGACCGCCCGCGGCCAGCTGCGCGACCGCGAGGCTGCCGAGCGTGCGGGCGCAAGCGCCTTTCTGGCCAAACCCTTTGCCAATGCCGATGTTCTGGCCGCCGTCCGGACCTTGGCGGGCGAAGAGGCGGGCTGAGAAGATGCCAAACGCCAGACAGCCGCTTTTCCTGGCCAGGCAATCCTACCGGCGCCGCCGGATGATGGATGCCGCGCGCCTTCTGCCGGTCCTGGGATCGGTGCTGTTCATGATGCCGGTGCTATGGCGGCCGGCGGAAACGCCGCTGGCCGATACGGGGCCTGGCGCGGTCTACCTTTTTGCGGTCTGGGCGCTTCTGATCGGCTCGGCGGTGGTGCTGGCCCGTGCGCTTGCACCCGCGATGGAGGACGAGGACGAGGGCGGTGGCCCGTCGGCCGAGGAGGGCTGAACTCATGCCCTTCGATATTCTTGTCGCGGTCTGTCTGGCCTATGTGATCTTGCTATTCGCGGTGGCCTTCGCGGTCGAGCGGCGCTCGAAGCGCCGGCGCGTGCGGTTCCTGCACAGCCCCATTGTCTATACGCTGTCGCTGTCGATCTACTGCACCGCCTGGACGTTTTACGGCGCGGTCGGCTATGCCGCGCGCTCGGGGCTGGAATTCGTCACGATCTATACCGGCCCGACGCTGGTTTTCGTGGGCTGGTGGTGGTTCCTGCGCAAGCTGGTGCGGATCGGGCGGGCGCATCGGGTGACTTCGATCGCGGATCTGATTTCGTCGCGCTACGGTAAATCGAACCTGCTGGGCGTGATCGTGACCCTGATGGCGGTTTCGGCGGCCACGCCCTATATCGCGTTGCAACTGCAATCCGTCACCCTGAGTTTCGGGGTCTTCGCCGCCGACACGCCCGAGGGCTGGGCGCTGCCCGACCAGGGGTCTACCGCGCTTTGGATCGCGGGGGGGCTTGCGCTGTTCACCATCCTGTTCGGCACGCGCAACCTTGATGCCAACGAACGCCATCACGGCGTCGTCATGGCCATCGCGCTTGAGGCGGTGATGAAGCTGGTGGCGCTGGTGGCGGTGGGGGTGTTCGTGGTCTGGGGCATGGCCGATGGCGTCGCGGACGTGCTGGCGCGGATCGACGCCTCGCCGATTTCCGAATGGAACCTTCAGCCGGGCCGGTGGGCGGGGCTGACTTTCGTGTCGGCCGCCGCGATCCTGACCCTGCCGCGCATGTTCCAGGTTCTGGTGGTGGAAAACGTCGACGAGCGTCACCTGGCCACCGCAAGCTGGGCCTTCCCCGCCTATCTGATGCTGATGAGCCTGTTCGTGGTGCCGATTGCCGTCGTGGGCCTTCAGGTCATGCCCGAGGGCTCCAACCCCGATCTGTTCGTGCTGACCCTGCCGCTGTCGGCGGGTGAGGGGAATCTGGCGCTCCTGGCCTTTCTGGGCGGGTTCTCCAGCGCCACCTCGATGGTGATCGTGGCGGCGATCGCGCTGTCGACGATGGTGTCGAACCATATCGTGACGCCGGTCTGGCTTGCCCTGCGGCAAAGGAACGCGCGCGAGCCGGGCGACGTGCGCGGGCTGGTGCTGATCGCGCGGCGCATCTCGATCATCGCGGTGCTGGCGATGGGCTATGCCTATTACCGGCTTTCGGGCGGGTCTTCGGCGCTTGCCGCGATCGGCCTGATCGCCTTTGTGGGGGCCGCGCAGGTGCTTCCGGCGATGGTGGGCGGCATCGTGTGGCGCGGCGCCACGCGCATCGGGGCGACGGCGGGGCTGCTGACGGGGTTTGCGATCTGGCTTTACGCGCTGTTCCTGCCCTCGGTCGGCGAGGCGGGGCTGATCTCGGCGCAGGTGATGCAGTCGGGGCTGTTCGGCATCGGCTGGCTCCGGCCGCAGGCGCTGTTCGGGATCGAGGGGCTCGATCCCCTGCTGCATGCGCTGCTGTGGTCGCTTCTGCTGAACACCGCCGCCTTCCTCGTCTTTTCGCTGCTCAGCTTTCCGGGCCCGATGGAGCGGCTTCAGGGTGTGGCCTTCGTCAATATCTTCGACCGCACCTCGGGCACGCGCAGCTGGTCGCGCGGGCAGGCCGAGGCCGAGGACCTTCTGTCCATGTCGCAGCGTATCCTTGGCGTGCAAGAGGCGCAGCAGTTCTTCCAGGCGCAGGCCGCCGCGCAGGGAAAAGAGGGCTATCTGCCCGATACCACGCCCGATTTCATCGCCCGGCTGGAACGCCAGCTTGCCGGTTCGGTCGGGGCCGCGACGGCGCATGCGATGATCGCGCAGCTTTCGGGCGAGGCGAGCGTTTCGGTGCAGGATCTGATCGCGGTGGCGGGCGAGGCGGCCGAGATCAAGGAATATTCCGCCCAGCTCGAGGCTAAGTCCGAAGAGCTGGCCCGCACCGCCCGCGCGCTGCGCGAGGCCAATGACCGGCTGACAGAACTGTCGGTGCAGAAGGACGCCTTCCTGGGCCAGATCAGCCATGAGCTGCGCACGCCGATGACCTCGATCCGCGCCTTTTCCGAGATCCTGATGGAGCCGGACCTGCCCGACGCCATGCGCGCCCAATATGCCGAGATCATCCACGAAGAGGCCCGCCGCCTGACCCGCCTGCTGGACGATCTTCTGGACCTCAGCGTGCTGGAAAACCGCAAGGTGCAGCTGAATGTCTCGGTGGCCAACCTGCACGACCTGATCAACAAGGCGGTCAGCGCGGCCTCGTCGACCCGGCCCGAGCGCAGCTTCCGGATCGAGCGCGATTTCCCGTCCGAGCATATGCCGGTCTTTTCGGATACCGACCGTCTGGTGCAGGTCTTCATCAACCTCATCTCGAACGCGCGCAAATATTGCGACTCCGAGCGCGCGGTCCTGCGGATCGAGGTGAAGAAACGCGGCCAGAACGTGCAGGTCGATTTCATCGACAACGGCTCTGGCATCCCGAAAAAGTCGCAAGGTCTGATCTTCGAGAAATTCTCGCGCCTGACCGATACCAGCCGCGCCGGGGGCGCGGGCCTTGGCCTTGCGATCTGCCGCGAGATCATGGCCAATCTGGGCGGCACGATCGACTACCTGCCGGGGCAGGGCGGGGCCGCCTTCCGCGTGACGCTGCCCCTGCGGCGGGGCGAGAAAAAGGCCTGAGGGGCGAAACTCCGCAGACGGATCAATGATTTGTAAACCCCGCTCTGGCATCGCTGGGGCGGGCGCCATCGTGGCACCGGGATCGGAGTGGCATGGCAGAAGATCGGGGCAGTTCCGTATTGATGCGCAAGACCGGGGCGGATGCGCCTTCGGCCGGGGGCGCCCCCCTCACGCCGGGGCGCGCGCTTTCTCATGCGCTGGAACGTGCGGCGCAAGATCTGATGGGGCTTGCGCTGCGCGTCACGGCGCTGCGCGAGGATCGGATGGGGCTTGCCGAGCTGCCCGAGCTTCTGGAAGAGCGCAGCCTGCTTGCGGTGATCGAGGGCGCGGGCACGGCGCTTGGGCTGTTCGCCCTGGGTCCGGCCGCCTTTCCCCCGCTGATCGAGATGCAGACGATGGGCCGGCTGTCGCCCGCCGCGCCCGTGCCGCGCCGCCCGACACGCACCGATGCCGCGATGTCGGCCGGGTTCATCGACGCGGTTCTGGCCGGGCTGGAAGCGGCGCTTTCCGGGCAGGACTCCGCGGCCTGGGCGGTCGGATACCGCTATGCCTCGTTTCTGGACGATCCGCGCCCGCTTGGCCTTCTGCTCGAGGATGTGGGCTACCGGGTGTTTCGCGCGGACCTCGCCTTCGGAGAGGAGGATGCGCGGCAAGCCGCACTGGTCTGGGCGGTGCCGGCAGCCGCGCGCAAACCCGCCCTGCCGCATTCCGGCGCGCCGCCGCGCCCCGGTCCGGCGGAACTGGCCGCGCAGGAAAGCTGGGGCCGGCGGATGGAGCACTCGGTGATGGGCGCGCAGGTTACGCTTGATGCGGTGCTCCATCGCGTCACGCTGCCGTTGTCTTCGGTTCTGGCGTTGCGGCCGGGGGCCGAGATCGCGCTGCCTGCCGCCTCGATCGAGACGATCGGCCTTGAGGGGGCGGACCGACGGGTGCTGAGCAAGGGGCGCCTGGGGCAGTTGCGCGGCCAGCGGGCGCTGCGCCTTGAGGCCATGACTTTGTCCGACGGGGCCGAGGCGCCCGCCGCAGAGCACCCCGGCCCGCCCGCCGCGGGGGCCGCCCCGGGGTCCGCCGCGCGGGAGCTGAAAACGACGCAGCCCAAATTCCTTGCCGCGCAGGTGCAGGCCCCGCATGGGGCCGAGGCCGCGCTTTCCTCTGCGGCGCCTGTGGCAGAACCTGCAAGGTTGCGTGCTGGCGGGGCCTGATCCGCGCGCGTTGGTCAGTAGTCAGACAGGGGGGCTGCGGGATTCCCTTTGTCCAGCCTTGCGCGAAGCGGGGGCATGATCGCCATGCCCGCGATCATCGCCGCCACGAACAACGCCCCCTGCCAACCGCCGAAGCCAAGTGAGGCAAGCGCGGGGCCGGGGCAAAGCCCTGCGATACCCCATCCCGCGCCGAACAAGAGCGAGCCGAGCACCAGATTGCGATCGACCAGGGGTGCGGCGGGACGGGGTAGCGGGTTGCCCAGAAAGGACTGGCTGCGCCGCGCGGCAAGGCGCCAGACGAAGAACATCGGCACCACTGCTCCGCCCATCACAAAGGCCAGCGTCGGATCCCAGGCACCGAAGACATCAAGCCAGCCCTGCACCTTGGCCGTGTCGACCATGCCCGATACCAGAAGCCCGGCACCGAAAAGGCTTCCCGACAGGAATGCAAAGAGATTGCGCATCAGATCACCCCCAGAACGTGCCGACCCAGCACAAGGGCAAGACCGCCGCCAAGCAGGTAGAACACCGTCGCCACGAAGCCGCGCAGCGACAGGCGCGACATGCCGCAGACCCCGTGCCCCGAGGTGCAGCCATTCGCCAGACGGGTACCGAACCCGACCAGCACCCCGGCAAGCACGATCACCGCCACATTCGAGGTGATATGTGTATCGACCACGCGATACAGTGGCACCAGTAGCGGAGGTACCACGATCAGCCCGGCCAGAAAGCTTAGCCGCTCGGCCCCGCTGGAGCGGCCCGAGCCGTCGACAAGCCCGCCCAGAATGCCGCTTGCCCCCATGATCCGGCCGTTTGCCAGAAGATAAAGCCCCGCCGCCGCGCCGATCAACAGCCCGCCGACCAGGCCCCAGACCCAATCCTGTTCCATGCGTTTCCCCTCTGCCTCTCCCGTGGGGAAGGTAGCGGGTGGGGGAGGGCGCCGGCAAGCCGGTTTGACTTGCATCAAGGTTGCGCGCGCCCGCGTGGCCTTACATGATAAGGATCTACAGGAGAACGCCATGAAATCCATCGAATCCCGAAAGGCGCAGCTGGAAGAACGCCGCGCGCAGCTCAATACCCGCATCGACCGGATCGAGGCCGAGTTCGACGAACACGAGGCGAAGGACTGGGAAGAGATGGCGACCGAGCGTGAAGGGGACGAGGTTCTGGAAGACCTCGGGCTTTCGGCACAGCAAGAGCTGCGCATGATCGACGCGGCCCTGCAACGCATCGCCGAAGGCGAGTATGGCTATTGCGTCACCTGTGGAGAGCGCATCCAGGAAGAACGGCTGGACCTTGTGCCCGCGACGCCGTTTTGCCGGGAACATGCCGCGCGGCGCTAGGCGCGGTCAATTCTTTGCCGACAGGGCGCGCAAGGCGCTGGAATTATGCGCAAATGCGTTGCGTCGCCGGGATCTGCCCGTAAACTGGACATGCGTGCGGGGCGCGTGTGCAGGCTAGTAAGTGCAGGGCGGTGTAAAGCATGTCGGAACGGGTCGGGCTTGAATGGCGTGAAGGGGTCGCACTTCTGAGCCTGCAAGAGGCCGGCCCGCGTGGCAGGCGTCTGGGCTTTGACGCGGGGCTGCGCGCGGAACTTGCCCGAACCCTCGATGCCGTTCTGGCCGAAAGAGGCCTGTCCGGGCTGATCGTGCAGGGCGCGGATGGGGCCTGGCCAGTCTCGGACGATCCGGCGCGCGATTACGATGCAAAAGCGCCGCTTCTGCGCGATCTCGCGGCGCGGCTGGCCGGGGCGAGGGTGCCGGTCTTGGCGGTGCTGGGCGGCGTGATCTCGGGCGGAGGGCTTGCGCTTGCGCAGGCGGCGACGCTGCGGATCGCGCTGGACGATGCGGTCTTCCACGCCCCCGAGCCGGCCCTTGGCATCCTGCCGGGCGGCGGCGGTCTGGTCCGCCTTGCGCGGCGCGCGGGCCCGGCGGGGGCGCTTGCGCTTCTGGGCGCAGAGGATGGGGTGCCGGCGCCGCAGGCGATGCGCGCAGGACTTTGCGATGTGGTTCTGTCGGCCGATACGGCCGAACCCGCGGTTCTGGTGCGCGCGTTGCGCGAGGATGCCCTGCCGCCGGGCCGCCCGGCCGATGCCGGACTGGCCGATCCGGCGAAGGCCCTGTCCACGATCGCGGAGGTGCGCACCAAGATCCCCGCGGGCCCCCTGGCCGAGGCCGCGCAGCGCGCCGCGGACTGCCTGGAGGCCAGCCTGATGCTGCCCTTCGAAGAGGCGCTGGATTTTGCCGACATCGCCTATGAGGATCTGGCGGCCAGTCAGGTTTCGCAAGGCTTGCGCCACGCGGCCGCGGCGCGGCGGCGGCTGGCCACGCTGGCCGGGCTGCCGCCCGGCACCGTGGCCGATCTGGCCCCGCCGATCCGGATCGCGCTGTGGAACCAGCCCGAGACGCTTGCCCTTGCGCTGATCGGGGCCGGCCATGCCGTGACTTTCGGCGCCTCCGATCCTGCGCGGCTGCAAACGGCGTTTTCGCGGATTGCGCATGTGCAGGAAACCGGGGTGCATGCTGGCACGCTTGACGGCGCGCAGCGCGATGCGGACTGGGCGCGCCTTGGGGCCGCGACCGATCTGGCGGGGCTGTGGGGCGGCGCGGGGCCCGGCCCGGCGATGGTGATCGCAACGCTTGAAGGCCCGCCCGAGACCCGCGGGGCCGAGCTGTCGGCGCTGCGCGCGACGCTGGCGGCCCATGGTGGTGCTGCGCCGGTTCTGGTGCTTCAGGGCGCCCCCCTCGCGCCCGGAGAGATCGGGCTGCGTCGGGCGGCACAGGGGGCCATGGCCGAGATCTTTGCCGGGGACGAGGTTGCGCCCGAGGCGCTTGCCCGCGCGCAGGGGGTGCTGGATCTGGCGGCGGATGCGGTGATCCGGGGCGGGGTTTCGGGGGCCGGGATCGTGCCCGGCCTGGTGGCCGCCTTCTTTGCCGCCGCGGAACGCGCGGTGATGGCGGGCGCGCGCCCGGCCGATGTGGATCAGGCGGCAAGGGCGCTTGGCTTTGCGCAGGGGCCGCTTTTGCGCGCCGACAAGGCGGGCCTTGCGCATATGGCCGAGATCCTGGCCCAGGCCCACCGCGCGCCGGGCCCCGCGACCCTGTTCCTGATCGAAGAGGGGCAGGGTTTCTACCGCACCGAGGGCGGGGCCACGCGGCCCGCGCCGGGGCTTGATGCCACGCTGGAGGCGCTGCGCACCGAGGCCGGCATCGTTCCGCGCGCCCTGTCGCGCATCCAGATTCAGGCGCGCCTGTTGGCCGAACTGGCGGCCGAAGGCGCCGCCTTGTTGCAGGACGGGGCCGCGCATCGCGCGCTGGATGTGGATGTGGCGGCGGTGCTGGCCCTGGGGTTTCCGACCGCCCTTGGCGGGCCGATGTTCCAGGCCGACCAGATGGGACTTCTGGCCACGCGCACGCTATTGCGCACGCTTCAGGACGAGGGCGCCCCGGCCCCCGCCGCACTATGGGATGTGCTGGTGCGCAACGGGCGGCATTTCGGCGATCTGGACGACTAGCCCAGCATCACGCCGACCACCACTATCATCAGCCCAATGACCGACACGAAAAGCGCGGCAAGGTTGATGGTGACCACGCGTTGCAGGCGCGCGCGCAGGGTTGTGTCATCCAGCCCCGCGCGGCGTGCCTTTGCGATGGCAAGGATGCACCAGACGATGCCCGCAAGCCCGGCCAGCGACACCACCGCGCCCGTCCAGATCAGAATGTCCATGGCCTGCCCTCCCGCGTTGCCCGCGCCGGGGGTAGCGCGAACCCGCCCGCAAGACAAGACCGCCGCAGCCCGCCCTTGAAGCCCGCCGCCCGAGCGTCTAGTCAGGCGGCAGAACATCCCGTCAGGACGAGGACGCCATGCCCAGTGATGCCACCTACAACGTTGCCGCCGACGAACTGCGCCAGTTCATCGAGCAGTTCGAGCACCTCGAAGCCGAGAAGAAGGACATCACCGAGCAGCAGAAGGACATCATGAGCGAGGCCAAGGCCCGCGGCTATGACACTAAGGTGATGAAGAAGATCATCGGCCTGCGCAAGCGCGACAAGAACGACCTGGCCGAGGAAGAAGCCATCATGGATATCTACAAGGCCGCGCTCGGCATGGTCTGAACGTGGGCTGCGGCCGGGCTCAGGGGGTGATGAACGCCACCCCCGGCATGGCCGCGATCTCGGCCACGTCGGCGTCATAGGCGGCGGTGATGTCGTCCACCAGGGCTTCGGTCCAGCCGGGCAGGGCGATTTCGGTCTCAAGTCGGTCGGGCAGGGCGAACTTGTCCAGAAAGGCCGTGACGATGCGCCGCCGCCGCGCCACCGATTGCGGCGGGTGGCTGGCAAGGTAGGTCTTCAGCCGTTCCAGCCCCTCGGGCGACATGATCATGGCAAGAATCGTGAAATCGCCGGCCAAAAGCTGATCGGCGGGCAATCCGGCAAGGTTGCGCAGCACCTCGGGCCAGATCAGCGGCGTATCCTCGTGGCACCAGATCACGAAGCGCCGCCCGGCCGCCGCCCGCACCATCGCGCGCACCACCGGCGCCCATCGCAGGGCGCGCGGGTCATGGCCCGACAGCACGCTTTCCGCGCTTGCGCCCTCGATCCGGCCGATCAGCGCGGGGATCAGCACGGCGGGATTGACCAGCGCCATGTGAAATTCGGTCTCGGCCTCGGGAAAGAGATTGGCAAGCGGTTGCAGCTTGGCCGCGGCATGGCCGTAGAACCCGTCTTCCGAGATCACGCGCTGCGGAATGCCCAGAAAGAACTCGTGGCTGAAGACGATGCGGCGCAGGTTGTCCTGCTCGGTCACGGCATCCAGCACGGTTTCCTGCGTCGCGTGGTCCGCCGGGTGGCCCTTCAGCGCCACCAGCGCATCGCGCAGCACCATCCGGTAGCGCATGGGCGAAGGCACGGCGATGTCGGCGGCGGCCAGCACATCGTTGTTGCGCAGCAGCGTCTTGACCAGCCGGTCCTCGTCGGTCGAATGGGCGCCGAGATGGAATGCGACCTGCATGAATGTGTCCTGCCTGATTTCGGGCAGAGATTACAGGGGCTTTTCTGGACAGGCAAACGGCTTTCCTGTAACCCCCGAGTCATGGTCTCCGAGAGAAACGCTCAAGCACTTTCCCCGCGCACCGCCACAAGCGGTTTGCGCACCTCCGGCAGCGGGCTGTGGTCGGCGGGGGCCTTCGTCATTGCCGCGCTGGTGGTGGCCCCGATCGTGGCGGTGCTGTGGATCGCGCTCAACCCGTCCGAGAATATCTGGCCGCATCTGATGGCCACGACCTTGCCGCGCTACATGGCCAACACCGCGTTCCTTGCGGGGGGCGTGGGGCTTTTGTCGGCGGCGGTTGGTGCCGGGGCGGCCTGGCTTGTCTCGATGTATCGCTTTCCGTTTTCGCGGCTGCTGGAGTGGCTTTTGCTGCTGCCGCTTGCGATTCCGGCCTATGTCGGGGCCTATGCGCTGGTGGATTTCCTGGATTATTCCGGCCCGGTGCAGATCGCGCTGCGCGAAGCCTTCGGATTCGCTTCGGCGCGGGATTACTGGTTTCCCGATGTCCGCTCGCGCGAGGCGGCGGTGATCGTGCTGTCGGCGGCGCTTTATCCCTACAGCTACCTTCTGTCGCGCGCGGCCTTTCACGAACAGTCCGGCGGCAGCTACGAGGTGGCCCGTGCCCTGGGCGCAGGGGCGTTCGGGCTTTTCTGGCGCGTGGGCCTGCCGCTGGCGCGCCCCGCCATCGCCGCGGGCGCCGCGATCGCCATGATGGAGACGGTGGCCGATTACGGCGTGGTGGATTACTTCGGCGTGCAGACCCTGACCACCGGCATCTTCACCACCTGGCTCGAGGCCGGCAATGCCGGCGGCGCGGCGCAGATCGCAACGGTGATCCTGGCCGTCGTCTTCGCGCTTCTGGCGCTTGAGAAGGTCAGCCGGCGCAATTCGCGCTATTACCAGTCGGCCCGCCAGCCGCGCCCCATCGCGCGCACCCGGCTGGGCGGCGCGGCGGGCTGGGGGGCGACGGCACTGTGCACGATGCCCTTCGCGCTTGGCTTCGTTCTGCCGGTCGGCGTGATCGGGGCGCATGCGCTTGCCAATCCCGAAAGCTGGTTTGGGCCGGGCCTGCTGCGGGCGCTGTGGCACACCATTGCGGTGGGCGGAATCGCCGCCGCGCTGACGGTGGTGGCGGCGCTTTTCATGGTTTACGGCGTGCGGATGACGGGGCGGCGGCTGCCGCGCCTTGTGCTGCCCTTTACGACGCTTGGCTATGCGGCCCCCGGCGCGGTGCTGGCGGTCGGGATCCTGTTTCCGCTGGCCGCGTTGGATCACCGGCTTGCGGATCTGGTGCTGGCCGTCACCGGGCACGATCCGGGCCTGATGCTGACCGGCTCGGCGCTTGCGATCATCCTGGCCTATGTGGTGCGTTTCTTCGCCATCGCGCAGGGTGCTGCGGACAGCGCCTTCGGGCGCGTGTCGCCGTCGCTGCCGATGGCGGCGCGCTCGCTGGGGCGCACGGCCGGGGGCGCGCTGCGCGAGGTCTATCTGCCGCTGATGCGCGGCTCGGTCGGTTCGGCGCTGCTGCTGGTCTTCGTGGATTGCGTCAAGGAACTGCCCGCGACGATGCTTTTGCGCCCGTTCAACTATGAGACGCTGGCCACCCGCGTGCATGAAAAGGCGAGCCTTGAGAATCTGGGCGATGCCTCGCCCGCCGCGATCCTTGTCATGGCGGTGGGACTTGCGGCCACGGCGGTTCTGGCGCGCACCAATCTGGGGCGCCAGGGCGGGCATTAGCCGCGCCCTCGGGCCTTGCGTCGCCGCCCGATGCGCTTTATCTGCGATGAGGTGGTTGGCCGGTGTAGCTCAGCTGGTAGAGCGGCGATCTTGTAAGTCGAGGGTCGGGGGTTCGAGTCCCTTCTCCGGCACCACCATATCCGGCGGCGGCCGCCGGATGCCCTTGGGTCCCGCGATCAGGATTTCTTCACGAACTGGGTCAGGATCACGATCCGCTGCCCTTCGACCCGGCCTTCGATATGCTCTGCATTGTCGGCCACAAGGCTGATGTTGCGCACCGCGGTGCCGCGCTTGGCGGTGAAGCCCGCGCCCTTGACCGGCAGATCCTTGATCAGCGTCACCGTATCGCCCGCCGCAAGGACCGCGCCGTTGCTGTCGCGGTGGATCACCTCGGGCAGGGCGGCAAGGCCGGCCTCGGCCCAGGCAAGGGTTTCGGGCTCCAGATAGGCGATCTCAAGCACCTCGCGCGCCCAGGGGGCCTCGGGCAGGGCCTTCAGAAGCCGGTAGGCCAGCACCTGAACGGCGGGCTCGGTGCTCCAGATCGCTTCGTTGAGGCATTGCCAGTGCGGCCCATCCTCGGGGCCCTGTTCAAGCCCGGCGCGGCAGGTGGCGCAAAGCGGAACGGTTTCGGGTTTCGGCGCAACCTCGTAGGCTGCGGCCTCTGCGGCGTTGCAAAGCGCACAATGCGTCATGATCCATTCCATCTGTCAGGTCAGGGGGCTGGATACGCCGCATTGCCCGCCCTGTCCATGCCGAGCGCTAGCGGCCGCGGATCCGCGGGTCGAGCGCATCGCGCAGCCCGTCGCCGATATAGTTCACCGACAGCACCGCAAGCGAGATCGCCACCCCCGGAATGACCACGCGCGAGGGGTAAAGCTGCATCTGGTCGATCGCGTCGTAAAGCAGCCGCCCCCATGTCGGGAAATCGGGCGGAAATCCGAGGCCAAGGAAGGACAGCGCGCTTTCGGTGATGATCGCCGATGCGATCCCGAGCGTGGCCGAAACCATGATCGGAGAAAGCACGTTGGGCAGCACATGCCGCGTCACCACGCGCCGCGCGGGCGTCCCGATCGAGCGCGCGGCAAGGACGAATTCACGCTCTTTCAGGGCCAGCACCTCGCCGCGCACGATGCGCGCGGTCTGCATCCAGCTTGTGGCGCCGATGGCGCAGACGATCAGCAGGAAGATCCCCGATTCAGGCCCGAAGCTGCGCGACAGGCTTTCGCGGAACAGCGTGACCATCAGCAGAAGAAGCGGCAGCAGGGGCAGGGCCAGAAAGAGGTCGGTCAGCCGCATCAGCGGGCCTTCGAGGGCGCGGAAATACCCCGCCAGAACCCCGATCGTGGTGCCCAGCAGGATCGAGAGCGACATCGCCGTCATCCCCACCGCGATCGACACCTTTCCCCCCGCCATCACGCGCGCCAGAACGTCGCGGCCCAGTTGGTCGGTGCCAAGCGGATGGCTGGCCGAAAAGCCCTGATTACGCGCGCGCAGGTCCACGAAGGTGGGATCGACGCGCCAGACCAGCGGCCCGATCAGGATGGTCAGCACGATCAGAGCGAAGACCGAAAGCCCGACAAGCGCGCCCTTGTGCGTCTTGAACTGGTCCCAGACATCCCACCATTGCGAACGCGGCGGGCGCGGTGCGGCGGTCACGATATCAGTCATAGCGGATCCTCGGGTCAAGGATGCCGTAAAGCAGGTCGGCGATCAGGTTGAACAGGACGATCAGGATGGCGAAGATGAAGGTCAGCGTCATCACCATGGGCAGGTCGTTGGCGTGGATCGACGAGATCAGCTGCTGCCCCAGCCCGTTCACCTTGAAGACCTGCTCGGTGATGATCGCGCCGCCGAAGATCGTGGGCACGCCAAGCGCGATCACCGTCACCACGGGGATGAGCGAGTTGCGCAGCACATGGACCAGCACCACGACCTTTTCGGTCAGCCCCTTGGCGCGGGCCGTACGCACATAGTCCTGTCCCAGATTGTCCAGCATGGACGAGCGCATGAAGCGGCTGATCTGGGCGGCATTGTAAAGCGCCAGCACCGCGACCGGCATCACCATCTGGCGCACCTGCTGCACGAAGCTGGACCAGTCGGTGACCTTCAGCGTCGTGTCATAGACCGAGGGGAACCATTGCAGGTTCACCGCGAAGACGATGATCAGCACCACCCCGGTAAAGAAGGTGGGCACTGAAAAGCCGACCATCGAGACGAAGGTGCCCAGGTTGTCGAACCATGAATATTGCCGATAAGCCGACAGGATGCCGATCGGCAGCGCGATGAGCACCCCGATCACATAGGCCAGCCCCACCACCATCAGCGTCTGGGGCAGACGCTCGGCGATGATCTGCATCACCGGCTGGCGCGACTGGAACGAGATCACGCGCTGCATGCCCTCGCCATAGGTCGTGCCGAAGAGGTGGTCGACCAGGTGCAGCGGCTCGACCCAGAAGAACTGCTTGAGCCAGAGCGCGTAGCGCACATACCACGGGCTGTCGAGGCCAAGCGCCTCGCGCATCTTCGCCTTGACCTCGGGCGGGACGGTCAGGGGCACCTCGCCCAAAGGGTCGCCGGGGGCGGCCTCGAGCAGCAGGAAGATCACCAGAGAGATGATCAGCAGCGTCGGAATGGCGATCAGCAAGCGTCGCAGCGTGAAGGTGAACATCGGCGCCTCGGGTCAGGTCTTGCGCCCTTGCGGGCAAGGTTGGCGGGGCCGCCGGGGCCCTGGCTGACGGCTGTCACGGCCCCGCCTGCCCCCGGCCGCGACAGGCGCGGCCGGGGCCTTCGATCACTTGATCCGATACCAGTCGGATGCGTTCCAAAGCTCGGAATCCCAGGTGTTCAACACCACGCCGCCAAGCGTGTTGGAATGGGCCGACAGGCGGCCACGGTCCACCAGCGGCACGATGGTGAAGCTGTCCTTGGTCAGCATGTCATTGAGCTTCTTGGCAATTTCAGCGCGCTGATCCATGTCGCGGGTTTTCACCAGCTCGGCCACCAGCGCGTCATAGGCGGGATCGCAGAAGCGGTTGACGTTTTCACCCTGCCACTGGGTTTCCGGGCGCGGGGCCTTTTCGCAGGTATATTGCGCCAGGTAGGGCTCGGGGTCGGTGCCGTCGAAGTTGTTGGCATACATCTCCACGTCCGCATAGAATTTCTGGAACGTATCGGGCGAGCCCGCATCGCCGCCGAAGAACACCGACGGGTCGATCGACTTCAGCTCGACCTCGACGCCGATATCGTTCCACCACTGCTTGATGATGGCCTGGAAATCCTGGCGGATCGCGTTGACCGAGGTCTGGTAGACAAGGCTCAGCTTCTTGCCGTCCTTGTCGCGCACGCCGTCACCGTCGCTGTCGGTCCAGCCCGCCTCGTCCAGCAGGGCCTTCGCTCCCTCGACATCCTGCGTCAGGCAGCCGGTATTGTCCGAGGCGAAGAACTCGGGCGCGGGCACGAGGTTGCAGGTGGGCCGCCCGGCATTGCCATAGCCGATATCGACAAGGATCTGCCGGTCGATCGCCATCGACAGCGCCTGGCGCACGCGGATGTCCGACAGGATCGGATGGGGGTGCTTCGTGGTGGCGCGCTCGCCCTCGGGCAGGTCGGGCGAGGGGTCGGTCATGTTCATCTCGATGCGTTCGACCAGCGTGCCGAAGGCGCTGACGAACTGGCCCTTGCCGCCGCCTTCCATCTGGGCCTGCACCTCGGGCGAGATCTGGGTGTTCCAGGCATAGTCGAACTCGCCCGTCTCCATCACCGCGCGCGCGGCTGCGGTGGCATCGCCCCCGCCCTTGACCAGCGCCGTGGCGAAGGCCGGTTTGGCCGGATCGCGGTATTCGGGGTTGGCCTCCAGCATCACGGTGTCATTGGTGCGGAACTCGGTCACACGGAACGGGCCGGTGCCGATCGGCTTGAAGTTCTGCTCGGTGCAGGTCGAGGCCGCCGGGCCGAGGCAGTTGGCGAATTGCGCGGCCTGAAGCAGCGGGGATTGCGCGCCGACAAGCGTGGTGAAGGGGTTCGGCTTGGCGTCTACAAAGGTGATCTTGATGGTCAGGTCGTCGACCGCCTCGACCTTCTCGACCCCCTCGTAACGCGCAAGCTGCGCACAGCCGCCTTCGGGATGCATGCAATAGCTGGCGGTGAACACCGCGTCATTGGCCGTCACGGGCGTGCCGTCGGACCATTTCAGGCCGGGGATCAGCTTCCATGTGATGGATTTGAGGTCTTCCGAAATGCCGCCGTTCTCAAGGCTCGGGATCTCGGTCACAAGGCGCGGGATCACCTCGCCCTTTTCGTTGAAGCCCGCCAGGGCTTCCAGCACGAGGCTGCCGACCTCGACATCCTTTGTGCCCGAGGACAGGTAGGCATTCATCGTCGAGACGGCTTGGGCGTAAAGGATTTTTACCTCGCCGTCGGTGCCGCGTTCGGCAAGGGCCGCAGGCGCGAAGGCCATTGCTGCGGCAGCGCCCATCAGGGCGGTTCTCAGTTTCATGTCACTCTCCTTGTTGCGTCGGTTTTCTTGTTTTTCCGGGCGTCGTCTTGCGCGTGGTCCGGTTCGCGGCTGGTTTGCGCCGCGCGGCGGGCGCCTTGGTCGGGGCGGGTTTGGCCGCGGCGGGGCGGGGCGGAAGACCGTCATTGTAAAGGTGGCAGGCGACGAAGCGGTCGGGGGCCACCTCGCGGAAGGCTGGTTCGTGCACGCGGCAGGTGTCCATCACCCTGGGGCAACGGGTCGAGAAGTTGCAACCCTTCGGCGGGTTCGCGGGCGAGGGCACGTCGCCCTTCAGGATGATGCGCTGTCGCGTGGCCTCGGTCTCGGGGTCGGGTTCGGGCACGGCGGACAAGAGCGCTTGCGTATAAGGATGCAGCGGTTCGGCATATAGTACCTCGCGCGGGGCAAGCTCGGCGATCTGGCCGAGATACATCACCGCCACCCGGTCCGCGATATGGCGTACCATCGACAGATCGTGGCTGATGAACAGATAGGTCAGGCCAAGGCTGTCCTGCAACTCCTCAAGCAGGTTCACGACCTGCGCCTGGATCGACACGTCAAGCGCCGCGATCGGTTCGTCGCACACGATGAACTTGGGGTTTAGCGCAAGTGCACGGGCGATGCCGATCCGCTGGCGCTGCCCGCCCGAGAATTCGTGCGGGTAGCGGTTGGCGAAGTCGCGGTTCAGGCCCACCTGGTCCATCAGCTCATAGATCCGGGTCAGCTTTTCGGCCCCCGACATGCGGGTGTGTTCGTCCAGCGGTTCCCCTATGATCGCGGCGACCGTCATGCGCGGGTTCAGGCTGGCCTGCGGGTCCTGAAACACCATCTGCATCTTCGGTCGCATCTTGCGCAGCCGGTCCGAGGGCATGGACAGGATGTTCTGGCCGTCGATCATGACCGAACCGGCCGTCGGTTCATAAAGCCGCAGGATCGCGCGCCCGCAGGTGGACTTGCCGCAGCCGGATTCGCCGACAAGGCCAAGCGTCTCCCCCTCGCGGATGGTGAAAGAGACGTTGTCCACCGCCTTCACATCGCCGATCCGCCGCCGCAGCAGCCCCGAGGTGATCGGGAAATACATCTTCAGGCCCTTGACCTCGATAAGGGTCTTTCTGTTCGCGGTATCAAACATCGCGCGGCCCGTCCTTGTCGAAATCCCAGAAACAGGCCGCATCATGGCCCGGACCCACGTTGAAGCGCGGCGGATTCTGGATCGAACAAAGGTCGATCGCATGCGGGCAGCGCGCGCGGAACGCGCAGGAAATGGGCGCGGCCCACAGGATCGGGGGCTGGCCCTCGATCACGTTCAGCCGGGCTTCGCGGGCGCCGCGCACCGAGGGCACGGTCTTCAGCAGCGCGCGGGTATAGGGGTGGCGGGGGCGGGTGAAAAGCTCGCGCGCAGGGGCATGTTCGACGATCTGGCCGCCATACATCACCATCACCCGATCGGCGATGCCCGCGATCACGCCAAGGTCATGGGTGATCCAGATGATCGCCATGCCCAGCTTGTGCCGCAGATCCTTCACCAGTTCCAGGATCTGGGCCTGGATCGTCACGTCCAGCGCGGTGGTGGGTTCGTCCGCGATCAGGACCTTGGGGTCGCAGGCAAGCGCGATGGCGATCATCACCCTTTGCCGCATCCCGCCCGAGAACTGGTGCGGATAATCCTTCAGGCGGCGCGCGGCATCGGGAATGCCGACCAGCTCCAGCAGTTCCTGCGCGCGCAACTGCGCCTGCGCCTTGCTCATGCCCATGTGCTTGATCAGCGGCTCGCGCAGCTGATAGCCCACCGTGAAGACCGGGTTGAGCGAGGTCATCGGGTCCTGAAAGATGAAGCCGATGCCGGGGCCGCGCACTTCGCGCAGGGTGTCCTCGTCGCTTGCCAGAAGGTCGATCCCGTCGAAACTGACGCTGCCCTTGCGCACCTCGGCCGGGGGCGAGGGCAAAAGCCCGATCAGCGACATCATCGTAACCGACTTGCCCGAGCCGGATTCCCCCACCACGCCCAAAAGCTCTCCGGGGCGCAGCTCGAAGCTGACGGAATTGACGGCATGGACTTCGCCGCCGCGGGTTTTGAAGATCGTCTTCAGCCCGTCCACTTCAAGGACGGGACGCGCGCCATCCGGCATCGTCTTCCCCCAGCTGTTGGTTCTTTTATTATTGTTTTATCTGGTCTTTTGCCCGTTTTCGGGCAGCCATTTTCCTTGAGTGTCGGGGATTTGCCGATTTTGCGCAACATTCTTGTGCAGCATTGGCGTCACGTCAGACTGTCCTGCTGGCCTGGCGTGACAATGGGTCCATAGGGATGTGTTTGTATCCTTATCGGAAACGTCGATCGGCGGCTTCGTGGGGGCTTGCGGGGCGGCGGTCTTTGCCACAGGCTGGAAAAAGGGGCATCATGCCCGTCCGTTTTCCCATCCGACAGGAGCGTCCGCCATGCCCGTCAAGAACCGTTTTGCCGAACTTCTGCCCGAGATCACGGCCTGGCGCCGCGACTTCCACGAAAACCCCGAGCTGCTTTTCGATGTGCACCGGACGGCGGGAAAGGTTGCCGCGCTGTTGCGGGATTTCGGCTGCGACGAGGTGGTCGAGGGGATCGGGCGCACCGGTGTCGTGGGGGTCATTCGCGGGCGCAGCGACAGCAAGGGCCGCGTGATCGGGCTGCGCGCGGATATGGACGCGCTGCCCATTCACGAGGCGACGGGGGTCGACTATGCCTCGAAGGTGCCGGGCAAGATGCATGCCTGCGGCCATGACGGGCATACCGCGATGCTTCTGGGGGCCGCGAAATACCTGGCCGAGACGCGCAATTTCGACGGCACGGCGGTGGTGATCTTCCAGCCCGCCGAAGAGGGCGGCGGCGGCGGGCGCGAGATGTGCGCCGATGGCATGATGGAGCGTTTCGGCGTTCAGGAAGTCTATGGCATGCACAACATGCCCGGCATTCCGGTGGGTCATTTCCATATCCGCGAAGGTGCCATGATGGCGGCGGCCGATCAGTTCGACATCCTTGTAACGGGCAAGGGCGGCCACGCCGCCAAGCCTCATGACTGCATCGACACGACCCTTGTCGCCAGCCATATCGTCGTGGCGCTGCAATCCATCGCCAGCCGCAATGTCGATCCGCTGAAGCAGGTCGTGGTCTCGGTCTGCACCTTCCGCACCGAATCCGAGGCGCATAACGTCATCCCCCAGACCGTCTTCCTGCGCGGCACCGTGCG
Organism: Rhodobacter maritimus; assembly: GCF_058747975.1. Taxonomy (NCBI): domain Bacteria; kingdom Pseudomonadati; phylum Pseudomonadota; class Alphaproteobacteria; order Rhodobacterales; genus Rhodobacter; species Rhodobacter maritimus. The sequence goes on from NZ_CM179095.1 coordinate 1,167,182, forward strand.
CAGCATGGACCCCGAGGTGCAGGATTTCGTCGAGGCGCGCGTGAAGGCCATCGCCGAGGGCACGGCCGCGACCTTCGGGGCCAGTGCAAAGGTCGACTACATGCGCGGCTATCCGGTGACCATGAACGCCCCCGACAATACGCGCTACGCGATCGAGGTGGCGCAAAAGATCTCGGGGCAGGTCAATCCCGATGCCGCGCCGCTGATGGGCGCCGAGGATTTCAGCTTCATGCTGAACGAACGCCCCGGTGCCTATATCTTCCTTGGCAATGGCGACACCGCGATGGTGCACCACCCGGCCTATAATTTCGACGACAACGCCATCCCCTTCGGCTCAAGCTGGTATGCCGGCATGGTCGAGGAACGCATGCCGGCCGCCTGAGCCGCGAGCGGGTCTGCGCGGGGCCTAGCGGAGCACCATGACCGAGCAGGGCGCGTGGCGCACCACCCGCGACGCGGTGGAGCCAAGCAGGTAGTCCTGCAAGCCGGGCTGGTGCGAGGCGACGATGATGCAATCGGTCGGGTTTTCGTCGATCCAGTCGAGGATCTCCTGCGAGGCGTGGCCGTTGCGGATCACGGCCGCGCCCTCGGGGAAATCCGCGGCCAGGCGGTCCAGCTCGGCCTGGATCGAGCGCTTCAGTTCGATATCGTAGCCCTCGGGCATGTAGCTGATGGCATAGCCCGGCACATCGGGCATGACATGCAGAAGCGTCACGCGCGCACCTTCGCCGGCCAATGCGCGCGCCGCCTTCAGCGCCGCCTCGGGCGAGTGTTCGCCATCCAGCGCGATCGGAACCAGAATATTCTTGAACATCGGCATCTCCTTCCGTTTCGGGCCAAGCCTGTCAGGGCGCGGCCATGTCTGCCTTGATCCGGGTCAACCGCCGGTATGGCTCATGTGGCGGCTGACCTGACCGCTGACGGTTTGCCGGGAATAGTCGAAGTCATGACCCTTCGGCTTTCGCGCGATGGCCGCGCGGACCGCCGCGATCAGGGCGGCGTCGTCCGGGGCGGTGCGCAGGGGCGCGCGCAGGTCGGCCATGTCCTCCTGGCCCAGGCACATAAACAGCTCGCCCGTGCAGGTGACGCGCACCCGGTTGCAGCTTTCGCAGAAGTTATGCGTGAGCGGGGTGATGAAACCGATCTTCTGCCCGGTCTCTTCCAGCCGCACATAACGCGCCGGGCCGCCCGTGCGTTCGGCCAGATCGTGCAGCGTGAACCGTTCGGCCAGACGCGCGCGCAGATCCTTCAGCGGCCAGTAACGGTCAAGCCGCGCCTCTTCGCCCATGTCCCCCATCGGCATGACCTCGATGAAGGTCAGATCGTGCCCCTCGGTGGCGCACCATTCGGTCAGGCCGAACAGCTCGTCCTCGTTGAAGCCCTTCAGCGCGACGGCGTTGATCTTGACCCGGATGCCGGCGGCGCGGGCCGCGGCGATGCCGTCCAGCACCTGCTCCAGCCGGCCCCAGCGGGTGATCTCGGCGAATTTGGCGGGATCGAGCGTGTCGAGCGAGACATTGACCCGTCGCACCCCGATTGCCGCCAGTTCGGGTGCGAAACGCTTCAGCTGCGAGCCGTTGGTCGTCAGTGTCAGCTCATCCAGCGCGCCCTTCTCGAGATGGCGCGCGATGGTGCGAAAGAAGGTCATGATGTCCTTGCGCACCAAGGGCTCGCCCCCGGTGATGCGCAGCTTGCGCACGCCAAGTCCGATGAAGGCGCTGCACAGCCGATCAAGCTCCTCCAGCGACAGCAGATCCTTCTTGGGCAGGAACTGCATGTGTTCGGCCATGCAATAGGTGCAGCGGAAATCGCAGCGATCGGTGACGGATACCCGCAGATAGGTGATCGGGCGGGCGAACGGGTCGATAAGGGGCGCGGCGTTTTCCATGCCCGGAAGGTAGGGCCTGACCGCAGGCGCGGCAAGGGGGAACGCCCCCGCAGGCCTGCGGCAAGAGTGCGTGATTGCGCGCCTGCGTCACCGGCGCTAGGCTTGGCTTCCAAAGTATCGGGAAAAGGGCCGGTCATGCGCGTCTGGAGTGTGGTGCCGTTGGTTGTGGCGGTCTCGGCCTGTGGCGTGTTGCCCCGCCTCGGGCGGGCGCCGGAAAGCCCCGCGCCCGTGCCGGCCGCACCGCCCGTGGCGGTAGCCCCCTTGCCCAGGCCGACCGCGCGCACCCCGGATGCGCTTGACACCACCACGCCCGCGGAGCGCGCCGAAGCGACGGCCGGATCGCCGGTGCAGGGGGCGCGGCTTGGCACCACCATCGCCTCTCTTGGAAATCCGACCGAGCCCGGCTTCTGGATTCGCACGCCGCTTGCCCGCAACGAGGGGCCGGGCCGGATCGAGGACCCGGCGACCGGCAAATCGGTGCGGCTGCATCTGATCCCGCTTGATGCCCCTGCGGGGGCGGGCAGCCAGGTGTCGCTTCCCGCGCTCAGGCTTCTGGGGGTGTCGCTGACGGCGCTGCCCGAAGTGGTGGTCTATGCCGAGTGACGCGCCGCGCTAAAGGTATTTTCCGGCCTCGCGCCGCGCAAAGGGCTTGAGCTGCGCGCCATGTGCCTCAAGCCAGGCCGCGGTGCGGGGGGCATCGTGCCGCGACAGATCGCGCAGCCACCAGCCGATGGCTTTCTGGATGAACCATTCCCGTTCGGGCGCTAGCCGGGCGCACCAGCCCAGGACCCGGTCGCGGATGGCCAGATCGGCGGGCTTTGGATGGTTCTGCCGTGTCCAGGGCAGGGTGATGACCAGCGCGGCGCGGCGGGTCCACATGTTGTCATGGGACAGCCAGCCCTCGACCGTGTCCAGACGCGCGGGCTCGGCCAGAAGCCGGCGCCCGCCCGCCTTGCAGGCCTGATCGGCAAGCGCCCAGCCGTCGAAACCCGGCACCCAGCCGGCGATCAGATCCCAGGCCGCCGCATCGGGGCGCAGGCGCGCCTGGGTCAGCAGCTTGGCGGCGGCGACCCGCGCCTCGTGGACATCGCTTTGCCACAGCGCATCGGCAAGGGCCACGCGCCCGGCCACGTCGAGGCCCGTGCGCCATTCGGCCACCAGTTCCTCAATCTGCGGCACCGGAAGGCCCAGATAGCGCCGGGGGGCCTTGTGATAGGTGGCCATTTCGGCCGCCTTCGCGGGATCGGCGCGCGCCCCAAGCGCGGCAAGGGCCGCGGCCGCATCCGGCGTGGTCATTCCACCGTCACCGATTTGGCAAGGTTGCGCGGCTGGTCGACATCCGTGCCCTTGGCGACCGCGGTGTGATAGGCCAGAAGCTGCGCGGGCAGGGCGTAAAGGATGGGCGCGAAGGGCTCGGCCACCTCGGGCATACGCAACTGCGCCCATGTGCCGTCGCCCGCCTCGCGCAGCCCGCGCCCGTCCGAGACAAGCACGACCTGCCCGTGCCGGGCCATCACCTCCTGCATGTTCGACACGGTCTTGTCGAACAGCCGGTCATGGGGCGCGAAGACCACAACGGGAACCGTCCGGTCGATCAGCGCGATCGGCCCGTGCTTGAGTTCGCCCGACGCATAACCTTCGGCGTGGATATAGCTGATTTCCTTCAGTTTCAGCGCCCCTTCAAGCGCCAGCGGATACAGCGGCCCGCGGCCAAGGAACAGTACGTCCTGCGCCTCGGCGATGCCATCGGCAAGGGCCGCGATCTCATCCGAGGCCGACAGCGCGATGTTCATCAGGCCCGGCAGCGCGCGCAGCGTATCCAGATGGCCGGAAAGTTCGGCCGGCGCGATATGGCCCCGGTCCACGCCCGCCTTCAGCGCCAGCACCGCCAGCACCAGAAGCTGGCAGGTGAATGCCTTGGTCGAGGCCACGCCGACCTCGACGCCCGCAAGGATGGGCAGCGTCACCCCCGCCTCGCGCGCGATGGACGAGGTGGGCACGTTGACCACCGCGACGGTCTTTTCCACCCGTTCGGTGCAATAGCGCAGCGCGGCCAGCGTATCGGCGGTTTCGCCCGACTGGCTGACGAAAAGCGCCCAGCTTCGCGGCGGGATCGGCGGCTCGCGGTAGCGGAATTCAGAGGCCACGTCGATTTCGCAGGGCAGGCCCGCGAGGCTTTCGAACCAGTATTTCGCCACCGAGCAGGCATAATAGGCCGTGCCGCAGGCCACCAGGGTCAGCCGGTCGAGCCCCTTGAAATCCAGCTCTTCGGGAAGGTTCAGCCCGTCCGCGCCCAGATAGTGGCGCAGGGCATCGCCCAGAACGCCGGGCTGTTCGGCAATCTCCTTGGCCATGAAATGCTTGTAGCCCGCCTTCTCGACCTGCGCCTGCCCGGCGTCGATGCGCGTGGCCTCGCGGTTGGCGCGGCGGCCTTCGGCATCGAAGATCTCGGCGCCGGCGCGGGTCACGAAGGCATGGTCGCCCTCTTCGAGATAGGTGATGCGGTCGGTCATCGGCGCCAGGGCGATCGCGTCCGAGCCCACGAACATCTCGCCCTCGCCATGACCGATCACAAGGGGCGAGCCCTTGCGCGCGGCGATCATCAGATCCTCTTCGCCGTCGAAAAGCCACAGCAGGGCAAAGGCGCCCTCAAGGCGCTTCAGCGTGGCGACGGCGGCTTCGCGGGGCGGCATGCCCTGATCCATGTAAAGCCGGGTCAGCAGCACGACGGTTTCGGTATCGGTTTCGGATTCGGGCGCAAGCCCCGCTCCGGTCAGTTCCGCGCGCAATTCGCGGAAGTTCTCGATGATGCCGTTATGCACGACCGCCACGGGCCCCGAGCGGTGCGGATGCGCGTTCCCCTCGGTCGCGGCGCCGTGGGTGGCCCAACGGGTATGGCCGATGCCGGATTTACCCAGAAGCGGCTGATGCACCAGAAGATCGGACAGGTTCACCAGCTTGCCCACCGCGCGGCGCCGGTCAAGCCGGCCCTCGTTGACGGTGGCGATGCCCGCCGAGTCGTAGCCGCGATATTCCAGCCGCTTGAGCGACTCGACCAGCAGCGGCGAGACTTCGTGTTTTCCCAGAACGCCGATAATTCCGCACATGGTTCAATGATCCTTTTTCGCGCTGCGCCGCGCTTTTTCCGCGCGCAGCATCTCAAAGAGTTTTCCCGCAAGGCCGGGCTTGTTGACCTGCTTGGCACGGCCAAGCGCCACCGCGCCCGCGGGCACATCCTCGGTGATCACCGACCCCGAGCCCGTAAGCGCATCATCGCCCACCGTGACCGGCGCGACCAGCATCGTGTCCGAGCCGATGAAGGCGCGCGCGCCGATGGTGGTGCGGTGCTTCATCACGCCGTCATAGTTGCAGGTGATCGTGCCCGCGCCGATATTCGTGGCCTCGCCGATATCGGCATCGCCCAGATAGGTCAGGTGGCCGACCTTCACGCCCTCGGCCAGGATGGCGTTCTTCACCTCGACAAAATTGCCGACATGCACGTCCTCGGCCAGTTCCGCGCCCGGCCGCAGCCGCGCGAACGGCCCCACCGTCGCCCCGCGCGAGATGTGGCAGCCCTCAAGATGGCAGAAGGGCAGGATCTCGGCGCCGCTTTCGACGGTCACGCCGGGGCCGAAGACGACATTCTGGCCGATGATCGCATCGCGCCCGACATGGGTGTCGAGGGCGAAGAAGACGGTGTCGGGGGCGCTGAGCGTGACACCGTTCTCCAGCGCCTCGGCCCGCATGCGCTGCTGGAAAAGCGCCTCGGCGCGGGCAAGCTCGGCGCGGGTGTTGATGCCAAGCGTCTCATCCTCGGGGCAGGTCACGACGGCGGCGCGGCGCCCCTGTGCGCGGGCGGCGGACACGATGTCGGTCAGGTAATATTCGCCCGCCGCATTGTCGTTCGACAGGCCGGCCACCAGGTCGGCCAGAAGCCCCGCGTCACATGCAATAACACCGGAATTACAAAGTGTTATGGCGCGCTCTTCATCCGTTGCGTCCTTGAATTCCACGATCCGCTCCAGCATTGCGCCATCGGCCACCAGCCGGCCGTAGCGGCCCGGATCGGCGGCTTCGAATCCCAGAACCGCCACATCGGCCTCGGCCGCAAGCATCGCCTCCAGCGTCTCGGGGCGGATGAAGGGCGTATCGCCGTAAAGCACCACCACGCGACCCTCGAAGCCCTCAAGCGCGGGCAGCGCCTGTGCCACGGCATGGCCGGTGCCCAGTTGCTCGGTCTGAAGGACGACCTCGGCCTCGGGGTCATGGGCGGCAAGCGCGCGCGTCACCCGTTCGGCGCCATGGCCGGCCACGACGACCACGCGCGCCGGCTCCAGCGCGCGCCCGGCGCGCAGCGCATGCGCCACCAGCGGCGCCCCGCCCAGACGGTGCAGCACCTTGGGCAGGTCCGAATTCATGCGGGTGCCTTGCCCGGCGGCCAGAACGATCAGCGCGATTGACATATTGGTGCCTTTTCTTCCGTGTCGGCCCGTTTTACCCATGGCACGGCGCGCCGCAAGGGGAAGCGCTTCACACAACCTTTCGCCCTGTTACGATCGGAGCCCTCATGCGCACGGTGATTTTCGACCTCGACGGCACGCTGGCCGATACCTCGGCCGATCTGATCGCGGCGGCGAATGCCTGTTTCCGGGCGCGGGGGCTGGGCGATCTGCTGGACCCCGCCGCCGATGCGCTGACCGCGTTCCACGGCGGGCGGGCGATGCTGCGGCTGGGTTATGGCCGCGCCGGTCTGCCCGAGGATCTGGTCGATGCGGATTATCGCCCGCTGCTGGCCCATTACGCGGCCGCGATCGACACCCACACCCGGCTTTATCCGGGCGCGCCCGAGGCCGTGGAGGCGCTGCGCGCGGCCGGGTTCGCCACCGGCATCTGCACCAACAAGCCCGAGGGCCTTGCGCGCGATCTGGTAGCGCGGCTGGGGATCGCGGAGCTGTTCGGAAGCCTGATCGGCGCCGACACGCTGCCCGTGCGCAAGCCCGACCCCGCGCCCTACCGTGCCGCGGTCGAGGCGGCGGGGGGTACGGTCGCGCGCTCGATCCTGGTGGGGGACACCGCCACCGACCGCGACACCGCGCGCGCCGCCGGCGTGTCCTGCGCGCTGGTGACCTTCGGCCCCGAGGGGCGCGAGATTGCGCGCCTCGCCCCCGAGGCGCTGCTGGAGCATTATGCCGAGCTGCCCGCGATTGCCGAGCGCCTGATCGGCCCCCTTTGACAGCGTCCACCCGCTGGCCTAGCTTGCGCAGAAGGAAACGGGGCTGCCGAAATGCAAGGATCTTCCAGCCCGCATGCGGTCGGCTTCGTCCTGCTTGCGGTCTTTCTAGATATGGTCGGGTTCGGCCTGATCATCCCCGTTCTGCCGCGGCTGATCGAGGATGTCGGCGGGCTTGATCTTGCGCGCGCCTCGCTGATCGGGGGGTGGATGTTTGCCGCCTTCAGCCTTGCGCAATTCGCCTTTGCGCCGCTGATGGGCAACCTGTCGGACCGCTATGGCCGCCGGCCGCTTCTGCTTCTGGCGATCTTCGGGCTGGGGGTGGATTACCTGTTCCACGCCTTCGCGCCCACGGTCGGCTGGCTGTTCGTGGGGCGGATCGTGGCGGGGATCTGCGGCTCGTCCTATGTCATCGCCAATGCTTTCCTCGCCGATGTCACCCCGCCCGAGGGGCGCGCGCGCGCCTTCGGCCTGATGGGGGCGGCCTTCGGGCTGGGCTTCGTGCTGGGCCCCGCACTAGGCGGCCTTCTGGGCGAGCTGGACCCCCGCATGCCGTTCTATGTGGCTGCCGCCCTGTCGGGCTGCAACCTGATCTACGGCGTCTTCGTGCTGCCCGAGACGCTGCCGCCGGAAAAGCGGCGCCGCTTCGACTGGGCGCGCGCCAACCCCCTGGGCACCTTGCGCGTGTTCCGGCGCCATAGCGGCGTGCTGCCGATGGCGGCGGTGCTGCTGGTCTATTTCTTCGGCACGGCCGTCTATCCCGCGATCTGGGCCTTCTGGGGCATGGCGAAATTCGGCTGGAGCGAGGCGATCGTCGGGCTGACGCTTGCGGCCTTCGGCATCGTGATGGCCCTGTTCCAGGGCGCGCTGACCGGCCCCGCGGTGCGGATATGGGGCGAATGGCGCGTGGCGCTGATCGGGCTTGTGATTGCGGCGGCGGCGGCGGTGGGCTACGGGCTTGCCGGCGGGCTCTGGGCGGTGCTGGTGCTTCTGGTGATCCACGGCCCCGAAGGCTTCGTGCACCCGATGCTGACCGCGCTCATGTCGCGCGCCGTCCCCGAGGATGCGCAGGGCGAGCTTCAGGGCGGCATCGCCGCCGCGATGAACCTGGCAATGCTGGCGGGCACGATTTTCTTCACGCAGGTCTTCGGCTATTTCCTGTCGCCCGGCGCGCCGTTCCGCTCGGCCGATGTGGCGTTTCACAGCGCCGGCGCGGTGCTTGCGCTGTCGCTCCTGATGTTCCTCGCGCTCGTGCCGCGCGCGCCAGCAAAGGCCTGATCCCGATGTCCGAGCGTTTCACCGGCAGCTTCACCCAGCAGGAGCCCCTCTCCGAAAGCGCGATCGAGGCGGCCGTCGCGGTGCTGCGCCACGGCCGGCTGCACCGCTACAACCTCGCACCGGGCGAGGCGGGCGAAACCGCGCTTCTGGAAGAGGAATTCGCCGCCTTCACCGGCGCGCGCTATTGCCTTGCGGTGGCCTCGGGCGGCTATGCGCTTGGCTCTGCGCTGCGCGCCCTTGGCGTGGGGCCGGGCGACCGGGTGCTGACCAACGCCTTCACCCTGGCCCCGGTGCCGGGGGCCATCGCCAGCCTCGGCGCCGCGCCCGTCTTCGTCGAAAGCACCGCGGATCTGGTGATCGACCTCGACGATCTCGCGGCGAAGGCCGGGCAGGCCCGCGTGCTGCTGCTCAGCCATATGCGTGGCCATATCTGCGACATGGAGGCCCTGATGGACCTGGCCCGCCATCACGGGCTGAGCGTGATCGAGGATTGTGCCCATACGATGGGGGCCGCCTGGGCGGGCACGCCCTCGGGGCGGCACGGGGTGATCGGCTGCTACTCCACGCAGACCTACAAACACCTCAACGCGGGCGAGGGCGGCCTGATCGTGTCGGATGACGCGGCGCTGATGGCGCGGATGATCCTGCAATCGGGCAGCTACATGCTTTACCCGCGCCACCGCGCCGCGCCGCCGCCCGAGGCGTTCGAGACGCTGAAATGGACGGTGCCCAACATCTCGGGGCGGATGGACAATCTGCGCGCGGCCATCCTGCGCCCGCAGCTTGCCGACCTGCCGCGCCGGATCGAACGCTGGAACACGCTGTATCGCAGCTTCGAGGCGGCCCTCGCCGGCGCCCCCGGCCTCCGCCTCGTCACCCGGCCGCAGGCCGAGGCCTATGTCGGCTCCTCGTTCCAGTTCCGCCTGCCCGATACCCCGGCCGCGGCCATTCCCGATTTCGTCGCGCGCTGCGCCGCCCGCGGGGTCGAGCTCAAATGGTTCGGCGCGCCCGAACCACAGGCCTTCACCTCGCGCCATGACAGCTGGCGCTACGCGCCCCCGCAATCGCTGCCGCAAACCGACCGCGTCCTCGCGGGCCTTCTCGACATGCGCCTGCCACTCACCTTCTCGACCGAAGACTGCGCGCTCATCGCCCGCATCATCGGGGAAGAACTGTCGCGGACCGCGCGCTAAGCCCCTTCATCTTCGCCCAAATATCCCGGGGGTCCGGGGGCGGCGCCCCCGGCTTTACCGGCATGTCCTACGGCGCCCCGTCGTAAAGCGGCACGGTCGAGATCGCCATCTTCGCCGATCCCTGGCTCAATTCGTTGGCATGGGTCAGATAGATCAGCGTCTGCGTGCCCTCGTCGAAGATCCGCGTCACGCGCAGCGACTTGAACACCAGCGAGCGGCCCTCGGAAAACACCGTCTCGCCCTTCGGTCCCCGCACAATATCGCCCAGCACCACCGGCCCGGTCTGCCGGCACGAGATCGCCCCGTTCGAGGGGTCCTCGAACCAGTTTCCCTGGCTCAGCCGGTCGATGACCGAGCGGCTGAAATAGGCGACATGGCAGGTCACACCGCCGACCTTCGGATCGGGAATCGCCTCGATGACGATATCGTTTCCGATCCAGTCCACCCCGACCCGGCCAACCTCCTGCGCCGCGGCGGGCAGGGTGAATGCGATCAGGGTCGCGGTCAGGAACATGCGCATGGGGAATCCTCCAAAGAAATTTTGCCCAGCATGCACCATCCCGCCCGCCACATACAGACCAAGCCTGCCGCCCCCCCCAATCACAAGGCTTGACGCGACTCGCTTCCCGTGGGCATAAATGAACAAGCGTTCAATAACGGGGGGAGGAGACCCAATGTTCACCGCTTCGATGAGCTTTGACCTGGGCGAGGATGTGAACAGCCTGCGCGACATGGTGCATCGTTGGGCGCAAGAGCGCATCAAGCCGATCGCCGCCGAGGTTGACCAGGGCAATGTCTTTCCCGCAGAGCTGTGGCGCGAGATGGGCGAGTTGGGCCTGCTCGGTATCACCGTGTCCGAGGAATATGGCGGGGCGGGCATGGGGTATTTGGCCCATGTCATCGCTACCGAGGAAATCGCGCGGGCCTCGGCCTCGGTCTCGCTGTCCTACGGGGCGCATTCGAACCTTTGCGTGAACCAGCTCAAGATCAATGGTTCGGACGAGCAGAAGCGGAAATACCTGCCCGGCCTGATCTCGGGTGAGAAGGTCGGCGCCCTTGCCATGAGCGAAAGCGGCGCGGGCTCGGACGTGGTGGGGATGAAGCTGCGCGCCGAAAAGCGCAACGGCTACTATGTCCTCAACGGCCACAAATACTGGATCACCAACGGCCCGGATGCCGACACGCTGGTGGTCTATGCCAAGACCGACCCCGAGGCGGGATCGAAGGGCATCACCGCCTTCATCGTCGAGCGCGACTTCAAGGGCTTCTCCACCAGCCCGCATTTCGACAAGATGGGCATGCGCGGCTCGAACACGGGCCAGCTTTTCTTCGAGAATTGCGAGGTGCCCTTCGAGAACGTCCTGGGGGCCGAGGGCAAGGGCGTGCGCGTGCTGATGTCGGGCCTCGATTACGAGCGTGTCGTGCTGTCGGGTATCGGCACCGGCATCATGGCGGCCTGCCTCGACGAGGTCGTGCCCTATGCGAAAGAGCGCCAGCAGTTCGGCCAGCCGATCGGGAACTTCCAGCTGATGCAGGCCAAGATCGCCGACATGTATGTGGCGATGAACACCGCGCGTTCCTACACCTACGAGGTGGCGAAGGCCTGCGACAAGGGGCAGGTCACGCGCCAAGATGCGGCGGCGACGGTGCTCTATGCCTCCGAACAGGCCATGGTGCAGGCGCATCAGGCGGTGCAGGCGCTTGGCGGGGCGGGGTTCCTCAACGACTCGGTCGTCAGCCGGCTGTTCCGCGACGCCAAGCTGATGGAGATCGGCGCCGGCACGTCCGAGATCCGGCGCATGCTGGTGGGCCGCGAATTGCTGGCGCAGGGATGAGCGGCGGGCATGAAAAAGGGCGCGGCGAGGGTCCGCGCCCTTTCCCGGCGTTCGTCGCGGTGGCCGCGTCAGAACTTCATGACGTAGGACACACCAGCGACCAGCGGGTCGATTTCGACCTCGCCGATCTTCACGCCGTTCAGGTTCACGTCGGCGTCGATGTCGATGTAGCGCAGGTCCATGCGCAGGGCGCTCTTGGCGCTCAGCGCGTAGTCGAAGCCAACATGCGCGGCCAGGCCGAAGCTGTCGTCGATTTCCAGTTCGCCAAGCGGCGAGCGGTCTTCAAAGAAGGTGGTGTAGTTCAGGCCCAGCCCGACGAACGGCGTCAGCGGACCGCCGGTCGGGATGTGGTAGTTGATCGAGATGGTCGGCGGCAGGTGCTTGGTCTCGCCGATACGCGCGCCAGCGATGTTGATGTCATGCTTGAAGGGCAGCGCGCCAAGAACCTCGATACCGATATTGTCGCGGATGAAATATTCGAACGTAATGGTCGGGCGGGTGTTGGTGCCGATCGTCGTCGCGCCGCCGGCAACGGTGCCGTTGTCGGATTTTGGGTCGACATAACCCAGACCGAAACCAAGCGTCATGTCTCCGGCCGATTGGGCGAAGGCGGGTGCGGCAAGGGCGGTGAAGGCCAGCAGGGCAAGGGATACGGTTTTCATGTTATTTCTCGCTGTTGTAACGCGCCGCGACACTGCGCCCGGACAGGCGCGCCATCTTTGACCTGAATCAATATGGTCATATTTGGGTGTGCGACATTCTGACACGGACGCAAAAGTGTAAGGCATTGGAAAGAAACGGAAAGATGCTTATAAAATCGCAAATCCTTCCTGCGTCGGAAAGCTATCGTGCAAATCGTGCGGCGCATCTCGACATGCTGTCCACCATCGGGCAGGCGGCCGCCGTGGCCGCCGCCGGCGGCGGAGCCGAGGCGACCGCGCGCCATGTCGCACGGGGCAAGATGGCCCCGCGCGAGCGGGTGGCGGGGCTGCTCGATCCGGGCTCGCCCTTCCTGGAGATCGGCGCTACGGCGGCGCATGGCATGTACGACGGCGCCGCGCCCTGCGCGGGCGTGATCGCGGGGATCGGCCGGGTCATGGGCCAGGAGGTGATGGTCATCGCCAACGACGCCACCGTGAAGGGCGGCACCTATTACCCGATGACGGTAAAAAAGCACCTGCGTGCGCAGGAGATCGCCGAGGAATGCGCGCTGCCCTGCGTCTACCTGGTCGACAGCGGCGGCGCCAACCTGCCCAACCAGGATGAGGTCTTCCCTGACCGCGACCATTTCGGCCGCATCTTCTACAACCAGGCGCGGATGAGCGCGAAGGGCATTCCCCAGATCGCGGTCGTCATGGGCTCGTGCACGGCGGGCGGGGCCTATGTGCCCGCGATGTCGGACGTGACGATCATCGTGAAGGATCAGGGCACGATCTTCCTTGCCGGCCCGCCCCTCGTGAAGGCCGCCACGGGCGAGGTCGTCAGCGCCGAGGATCTGGGCGGCGGCGACGTGCATACCCGGCTTTCGGGCGTGGCCGATTACCTGGCCGAGGATGACGCCCACGCCCTTGCCCTTGCGCGCCGCGCGGTGGGCCATCTGAACCGCGCCAGGCCCGCAACGGTGCAATGGCAAAGCCCCGAAGACCCCGCCTACGACCCCGAAGAGATCCTCGGCGTCGTGCCCGCCGACCTGCGCACCCCCTACGACATCCGCGAGGTGATCGCGCGGCTCGTCGACGGCTCGCGCTTCGACGAGTTCAAGCCGCGCTTCGGGGAAACCATCGTGACGGGCTTCGCCCATCTCAAGGGCTGCCCCGTGGGCCTCGTGGCCAATAACGGGGTGCTGTTCTCCGAGGCGGCGCAGAAGGCCGCGCATTTCATCGAACTGTGCTCGCAGCGCGGCATCCCGCTGGTGTTCCTGCAAAACATCACCGGCTTCATGGTGGGGCGGAAATACGAGAACGAAGGCATCGCGCGCCACGGGGCCAAGATGGTGACGGCGGTCGCCACGACGAACGTGCCCAAGATCACCATGCTGGTGGGGGGCAGTTTCGGCGCGGGGAATTACGGCATGGCCGGGCGCGCCTACGGGCCGCGGTTCCTGTGGACATGGCCGAACTCGCGCATCTCGGTGATGGGGGGCGAACAGGCGGCCGGGGTGCTGGCAACGGTGCGCCGCGACGGGATCGAGCGCAAGGGCGGCACCTGGTCGGCCGAGGAAGAGGCCGAGTTCAAGCGCCCCACGATCGAGATGTTCGAGCGCCAGTCGCACCCGCTCTATGCCTCGGCGCGGCTCTGGGACGACGGCATCATCGATCCGCGCAAATCGCGCGACGTGCTGGCGCTGTCGCTTTCCGCAGCGCTTTGCGCCCCGATCGAACCGACGCGCTTCGGCGTGTTCCGGATGTGAACTTTTTGCCTCCGGCGGGGATATTTGGGCAAAGATGAAAAGGCGCTTTCACCTTGTCCAAATATCCCGGGGGGCTCCGAAGGAGCGGGGGCAGAGCCCCCTGCAAGATTGAAACCGGGAGAAACCGATGTTCCGCAAGATCCTGATTGCCAATCGTGGAGAGATCGCCTGCCGAGTGATCGACACGGCGCGGCGCATGGGCGTCGCCACCGTGGCGGTCTATTCCGATGCCGACGCGGGCGCGCGCCACGTCGCCATGGCCGACGAGGCGGTGCATATCGGCGGGCCTGCCCCGAAGGACAGCTACCTCAGGGGGGAGGCGATCATCGCGGCCGCGCGGGACACGGGCGCAGAGGCGATCCATCCGGGCTATGGCTTTCTGTCCGAGAACCCCGATTTCGTCGATGCGGTCGCGGCGGCGGGACTGGTGTTCATCGGGCCTTCGGGCGATGCGATCCGGGCGATGGGACTCAAGGATGCGGCCAAGGCGCTGATGACGAAGGCGGGCGTTCCCGTGGTTCCGGGCTATCACGGCGAGAACCAGGACCCCGAGCATCTTTCGGGCGCCGCCGACGCGATCGGGTATCCGGTGCTGATCAAGGCTGTGGCCGGGGGCGGGGGCAAGGGCATGCGCCGGGTCGACCGGCCGGCCGATTTCCCGGCGGCGCTGGAAAGCGCGCAGGGCGAGGCGCAGACGGCCTTCGGCAACCCCGCCGTCCTGATCGAGAAATATGTCGAGAAGCCGCGCCATATCGAGGTTCAGGTCTTCGGCGACGGCACCCGCGCGGTGCATCTGTTCGAGCGCGACTGCTCGCTTCAGCGCCGCCACCAGAAGGTCATCGAAGAGGCCCCCGCGCCCGGCATGACCGAGGACATGCGCGAGGCGATGGGGCAGGCGGCGGTGCGCGCGGCCGAGGCGATCGGCTATGCCGGTGCGGGCACGGTCGAGTTCATCGTGGATGCCTCTGACGGGCTGCGCGCGGACCGCTTCTGGTTCATGGAGATGAACACCCGCCTTCAGGTCGAGCATCCGGTGACCGAGGCGATCACCGGCGTCGATCTTGTCGAATGGCAGTTGCGCGTGGCCAGCGGCGAGCCCTTGCCCGCGCGGCAGGAGGATCTGGCGATCACCGGCCACGCCTTCGAGGCGCGGCTTTATGCCGAGGATGTGCCCGCCGGTTTCCTGCCGGCCACGGGCACGCTGGGCCATCTGCGCTTTCCCGAAGGCGCGCGCGCCGATACCGGGGTGCGCGCGGGCGACACGATCAGCCCGTGGTATGACCCGATGATCGCCAAGGTCATCACCCATGGCCCGACCCGTGCGATCGCCCTTGCCGCGCTGACCCGCGCGCTGGAGCGCACGGAGGTGGCGGGCTCGGTCACCAACCTGGAGTTTCTGGCCGCCCTGTCGCGCCATGCGGGCTTTGTTGCGGGCGATGTCGATACCGGCCTGATCGGGCGGGATCTGGACGGGTTGATCGCGCCGGCCGCTGACAACGGCGTGGCCGAGGCGCTTGGCGTTCTGGCCGCGGCGGGGTTGCAGGCAGGCGGGGCTTCGGGCTTTGCCCTCTGGGCGCCGCTGCGGCGCGCGGTGCCCTGGGCGCGGCCTGCCTGGATTTCGGTTCTTGCCCCCGGACGGGTGGAGGTGGAGATCGAGGGCACCCGCCATCTGTGCGTGTTGCACGGCGATGGCTGGTGGGTCGACGGCGCCAAGACGGATGCGCGTTTCGCCTGTGCGCCCGATGCCGTGACGGTGTTCCTGCGCGGCGCGCATCGCTTTGAAATCCCCGACCCGCTGGACCGCGCGACCGAGGCCGCGGGCGGCGGGCTGACGCTTGCGCCGATGCCAGGGCTGGTGAAGGCGGTGTTCGCCGCGCCGGGGCAGGCGGTGGCGGCGGGCGACCGGCTGGCCATCCTCGAGGCGATGAAGATGGAGCATACGCTTCTGGCTGCGCGCGACGGCATCGTGGCCGAGGTCCTGGTCGAGGCCGGCGCGCAGGTCGAGGCGGGCGCCGCGCTGATCCGGCTGGAGGACGAGGCGTGATGCGCCTGCATCATGTGCCGCAGGCGCGCAGCTTCCGCATCCTGTGGCTTCTGGAGGAACTGGGGCTTGAGTTCGAGCTGGCCGAACATTCCTTCTTCGACAAAAGCCTGCGCGGGCCGGATTACCTGTTGCTTTCGCCCGCGGGCCGTGTGCCGGCGCTGGAAACCGGGGGGCGGGCGATCTTCGAATCCGGGGCGATCACGCAATTCCTGTGCGAGCGCGAGGGCGCGCTTCTGGGCGCGCCGCAGGAGCGTGTCGACTGGCTTGAATGGCTGCATTACGCCGAAACCATCGCCGCCCATGTCGCCAACCTGACCCAGCAGCATATCGTGCTGCGCGAAGACTGGATGCGCAGCCCCACCGTGATGCGCCTTGAGGCCGCGCGGCTTGGCAAGACGCTCGAGGTGGTCGAACGCGGGCTGGCGGGAGACTATCTTCTGCCCTCGGGCTTTTCGGCGGTGGACATCGCGGTCAGCTATGGTGCGATGATCGGGCAGCGGTTCACGTCGCTTGACGGCTTGCCGCGGCTGCGCGACTGGCTGGGCCGGCTGGGCGACAGGGCGGCCTTCCGCCGCGCGGTGGCGCGCGACGGGCGCGCGCAGATCTATACGCGGGACTTCTACCCCGCACCGGAGGCATGAGATGGCATTCGTCGAGATATTCGAAATGGCACCCCGCGACGGGTTGCAGAACGAAAAGCGCCAGATCCCTACTCAGGAAAAGGTCGCGCTGGTCGATCTTCTGGGCCGGGCCGGGTTCCGCCGGATCGAGGTGGCCTCTTTCGTCAGCCCGAAATGGGTGCCGCAGATGGCGGATTCGGCCGAGGTCCTGGCCCGCATCCGGCGCGTGCCGGGCGTATCCTATGCCGCGCTGACGCCCAACCTGAAGGGTTATGAGGGCGCGCGCGCCGCCCGCGCCGACGAGGTGGCGATCTTCGCCTCGGCCTCCGAGGGGTTTTCGCGCGCGAACCTGAACTGCACGATTGCCGAAAGCCTTGAACGTTTCGCGCCGGTGGTGGCGGCGGCAAGGGCCGACGGGGTGCCGGTGCGGGGCTATGTCTCGGTCGTGACCGACTGCCCCTATGACGGCCCGACCCCGCCGCAGGCGGTGGCCCGCGTGGCGGCGCAGCTGCGCGACATGGGCTGCTACGAGATCAGCCTGGGCGACACGATCGGCCAGGGCCGCCCCGAAACCATCGACGCGATGCTGCGCGCCGTGCTGGACGAGGTGCCGGCCGAACGGCTGGCGGGGCATTACCACGACACGGCCGGGCGGGCGCTTGCGAACATGGAGGCCTCTCTGGACCTTGGCCTGCGGGTTTTTGATGCAGCGGTCGGCGGGCTGGGCGGCTGCCCCTATGCGCCCGGCGCCGCGGGCAACGTGGCGACCGAGAAGGTCGCGGCCCGGCTGGCCGAACTGGGGTATGAGACGGGGCTTGACATGGAGGTTCTGGCCGAGGCGGCGGAACTGGCACGGAGGATGCGCGATGGCCTATAAAACGATCCGGATCAGCACGGATGCGCGCGGCGTGGCGCGGCTGGAACTTGCGCGGCCGGAAAAGCACAACGCCCTGAGCGGGCAGATGATCGACGATCTGACCGCCGCGGCGGGCGCCTTGGGCCAGGACGCCTCGGTGCGCGTGATCGTGCTTTGCGCCGAGGGCGAGACGTTCTGCGCGGGCGGCGATCTGGACTGGATGCGCCAGCAGATGGCCGCCGACGGGGCCACCCGCGCGACCGAGGCAACAAAGCTTGCCATGATGCTCAATGCCTTGAATTTGCTTCCAAAGCCGCTGATCGGGCGGGTCCATGGCAATGCCTTCGGCGGGGGCGTCGGCATGATGAGTGTGTGTGACGTGGCGATCGGTGCCGCGCCCGCGCGCTTCGGCTTTACCGAAACCCGGCTTGGCCTGATCCCGGCGACGATCGGCCCCTATGTGCTGGCCCGGATGGGCGAGACCTTCGCCCGCCGCGTCTTCATGTCGGCACGGCTTTTCGGCGCCGAAGAGGCGATGCGGCTGAACCTTCTGGCGCGCGTCGTGGCCCCCGAGGATCTGGACGCCGCGGTCGAGGCCGAGGTGGTACCCTACCTCTCCTGTGCCTCCGGCGCCGTGGCCGAGGCGAAGGCGATGACCCGCCGGCTTGGACCCAGAATCGACGAAGAAGTCATCCGCGACAGTATCGCGGCGCTGGTGAAACGGTGGGAAAGCCCCGAGGCCTCG
Organism: Rhodobacter maritimus; assembly: GCF_058747975.1. Classification (NCBI taxonomy): domain Bacteria; kingdom Pseudomonadati; phylum Pseudomonadota; class Alphaproteobacteria; order Rhodobacterales; genus Rhodobacter; species Rhodobacter maritimus. The sequence goes on from NZ_CM179095.1 coordinate 1,185,281, forward strand.
GAGGGAATCGGCGCATTTTTCGACCGCCGGAAACCCGGTTGGCAGAAATAAACTTGCGGGGAGGAGGGCAAGGGCCCGGATTTCCCGGTGCACAATCGTATACATTCGCCACCCAAAGGCCGCGAAAGCGCAAATTCCACACCGCCTTCGGTTGACCCGGCGCGGGCGCGGGTCTAAACCACGCTCAGCCGGAACCTGCATGGCGTCGCGCCATGTCCTGAGGGAGCCAACCATGCACGATCTACTTCGTGAATACCTGCCCATCCTCATTTTTCTTGCCATGGCGACTGCACTTGGGCTTGTGCTGATCCTCGCGGCGGTCGTGCTTGCGGTGCGAAACCCCGATCCCGAGAAGGTCTCGGCCTATGAATGCGGGTTCAACGCCTTCGACGACGCGCGGATGAAGTTCGACGTGCGCTTCTACCTCGTCTCGATCCTGTTCATCATCTTCGACCTGGAAGTGGCCTTCCTGTTCCCCTGGGCGGTGGCCTTCGGGTCGATCAGCATGGTGGCCTTCTGGTCGATGATGGTGTTCCTTGCCGTGCTGACCGTGGGCTTTGCCTATGAATGGAAGAAGGGGGCGCTGGAATGGGCGTGATGACAGGGGCCAATACCGCTGCGGCCGACATGGACGTGGCGACCGCCGCGCTCAACCGCGATCTTCAGGACAAGGGCTTCATCCTGACCTCGGTCGAGGATGTCATCAACTGGGCCCGCAACGGCTCGCTCCACTGGATGACCTTCGGGCTGGCCTGCTGCGCGGTCGAGATGATGCATACCGCGATGCCGCGCTATGACGTGGAACGCTATGGCTTCGCCCCCCGCGCCAGCCCGCGCCAGTCGGACGTGATGATCGTGGCCGGCACGCTGACCAACAAGATGGCGCCCGCGCTGCGCAAGGTCTACGACCAGATGCCCGAGCCGCGCTATGTGATCTCGATGGGTTCCTGCGCGAATGGCGGGGGCTATTACCATTACAGCTATTCGGTGGTGCGCGGCTGTGACCGGATCGTTCCGGTCGACATCTATGTGCCGGGCTGCCCGCCCTCGGCCGAGGCGCTGATGTATGGCATCCTGCAGTTGCAGCGGAAGATCCGCCGCACCGGGACGCTGGTGCGCTGAGGAGGGAACGATGAGCGAAGCACTTCAGGAACTTGCCACGCATATCGAACTCAAGCGCGGCGCCGACGTGGTCTCGACCGAGGTCGCCTTCGGCGAGCTGACGGTGACGGTGACGGCCTCGGGTATCGTGGGGTTCGTCGAATTCCTGCGCGACGATCCGAATTGCCGCTTTTCGTCACTGGTGGATCTCACGGCGGTGGACTGGCCCTCGCGCCCTGCGCGTTTCGACGTGGTCTGGCACTTCCTGTCGATGTATCGCAACCAGCGCATCCGCGTGAAGGCGGCGCTGCGCGAGGACGAGATGTGCCCCTCGATCACCGAGGTGCACCCGGCCGCCAACTGGTTCGAGCGCGAGGTGTTCGACATGTTCGGCATCCTCTTCTCGGGCCATCCGGACCTGCGCCGCATCCTGACCGATTACGGCTTCCGCGGCCATCCGCTGCGCAAGGACTTCCCGACCACCGGCTATGTCGAGCTGCGCTATGACGAAGAGCAGAAGCGCGTCGTCTATGAACCCGTGCAACTGACGCAGGAATACCGCCAGTTCGATTTCCTCAGCCCGTGGGAAGGCGCGCATTACGTTCTTCCGGGTGACGAGAAGGGCGAGGAAAAGGCGGGGGCCAAGTGATGGGTGAGCGCCTGAAAGGGACATGCCTTTGCGGCGCATGCACCTTTACCGCGGTGCCGGGTGCCGAAGCCGGGGTGTGCCATTGCGGCATGTGCCGCAAATGGTCCGGCGGAATGCTGATCGTGGCCGATTGCGGCGACAGTCTGGTCTTTGACGACGGCGCGCCGGTGGTCCGCTATTCCTCGAGCGACTGGGGCGAGCGGGCCTTCTGCGGCAAATGCGGCTCCAGCCTGGCGTGGATGTCGAAGGACGGCAGCATGGCCGTGGCCTCGATCCAGGCTTTTGAAGACCCTTCGCGGTTCCGGATCTCCACGCAGATCTGCATCGACCGCAAACCCGACAATTACGCACTTGCGAACGAGACGGCGACCGAGACCGAAGCCGAGCTTTTCGCCAAATTCGCGCCCAGCACGGAGAGTGACGCATGATGGACGGCGACATCCGGCAGAATACCTATGATGACGGCTCCAGGGACGCCCTGACCGGCGAACAGCGTATCCGCAACTTCAACATCAACTTCGGCCCGCAGCACCCAGCGGCCCACGGCGTGCTGCGCATGGTGCTGGAGCTTGACGGCGAGATCGTGGAACGTGCCGACCCGCATATCGGGCTTTTGCATCGCGGCACCGAAAAGCTGATGGAAAGCCGCACCTACCTGCAAAACCTGCCCTATTTCGACCGGCTCGACTATGTGGCGCCGATGAACCAGGAACATGCCTGGTGCCTGGCGATCGAGAAGCTGACCGGCACCGCGGTGCCGCGCCGGGGCCAGCTGATCCGCGTGCTCTATTCGGAAATCGGCCGCATCCTGAACCACCTGCTGAACGTTACCACGCAGGCGATGGACGTGGGCGCGCTGACCCCGCCGCTCTGGGGCTTCGAAGAGCGTGAAAAGCTGATGGTGTTCTATGAGCGTGCCTGCGGCGCGCGCCTTCACGCCAACTATTTCCGCCCCGGCGGCGTGCATCAGGATCTGCCGCCCGCGCTGATCGACGATATCGAGGACTGGTCCACCAGCTTCCCGAAGGTTCTGGACGATATCGAGGGGCTGCTGACCGAGAACCGCATCTTCAAGCAGCGCAACGCCGATATCGGCATCATCACCGAGCAGGACATCCTCGACTGGGGCTATTCGGGCGTGATGGTGCGCGGATCGGGCCTTGCATGGGATCTGCGCCGCGCGCAGCCCTACGAATGCTATGACGAGTTCGAGTTCCGGATTCCGGTCGGCAAGAACGGCGACTGCTATGACCGCTATCTTGTCCGCATGCAGGAAATGCGCGAGTCGATCTCGATCATCCAGCAGGCGATCGGCAAGCTGCGCCGCGAAAAGGGCGATGTGCTGGCGCGCGGGAAGATCACCCCGCCCAAGCGCGGCGACATGAAAACCTCGATGGAGGCGCTGATCCATCACTTCAAGCTTTACACCGAGGGCTTCCACGTCCCCGCCGGCGAGGTCTATGCCGCCGTCGAGGCGCCGAAGGGCGAATTCGGTGTCTATCTGGTGTCGGACGGCACCAACAAACCCTATCGCGCAAAGATCCGGGCGCCGGGCTATCTGCACCTGCAATCCATGGATTATGTGGCGAAAGGCCACCAACTGGCGGATGTCGCCGCCATCATCGGCACGATGGATGTCGTGTTCGGGGAGATTGACCGCTAATGCTGCGCCGCCTTCATCACGAGCAACCCGAAAGCTTCGAATTCACGCCCGCGAACCTTGAATGGGCCCAAGGGCAGGTCACCAAATATCCGGTGGGCCGCCAGGCCTCGGCGATCATTCCGCTGCTGTGGCGCGCGCAGGAGCAGGAGGGCTGGCTGAGCCGCCCGGCCATCGAATATGTCGCCGACATGCTCGACATGCCCTATATCCGCGCGCTCGAAGTGGCGACCTTCTACTTCATGTTCCAGCTGCAACCCGTTGGTTCCGTTGCGCATATCCAGATCTGCGGCACCACGTCCTGCATGATCTGCGGCGCCGAGGACCTGATGAAGGTCTGCAAGGAAAAGATCGCGCCGCATCCGTTCGAGCTTTCGCAGGACGGCAAGTTCTCGTGGGAAGAGGTGGAATGCCTCGGGGCCTGCGCCAATGCGCCGATGGCGCAGATCGGCAAGGACTATTACGAGGATCTGAGCGAGGAGAGCCTTGCGAAGCTGATCGACGAGATGGCCGCGGGCAAGACGCCGCGTCCGGGCTCGCAGATCGGGCGTTTCGCCTCCGAACCCGCCTCCGGGCTGAGCTCGCTGACCGATGTGCCGGGCGAGAAGACGCCGTTCAACGGGTCGGTCCAGCGCGCGGTCGAGATCGGCGATACGCTCAAGCGGATCGACGGGACCGAGGTTCCGCTGCGCATGCCGTGGCAGATGTCGGGGCAGGCCGGGCCGATCGGCGTGATGGGCGCGGGGCAGCGCCCGATGTCGGCGGTGCAGCAGGCGGCCGCGCAGAAGGCCGCCGCGCCGAAACCTGCGAAGGGCAAGCCCGCCGACAAGACCGGCGTGACCGTGCAAGAGGCGCAGGCGGTGTCCAAGGGCGTGCCGGCCTCGAAGGCGGAGCCCGCCGCGGCCAGCCGCCCCAAGGCGTTGAAGGCTGCGCGCAAGGGCGGTGCGGATGACCTCAAGATGATCAAGGGCGTTGGCCCGAAGCTTGAAAAGCTTTTGAACTCGCTCGGGTTTTTCCATTTCGACCAGGTCGCGGCCTGGACCGCGGCGGAACTGGCCTGGGTCGATGAGAACCTTGAAGGGTTCAAGGGCCGCGCCAGCCGCGACGAATGGGTCGCGCAGGCAAAGCTTCTGGCCGGGGGCGGCGAGACCGCCTTTTCTGCGAAGGCCAGGAAAGACGGCATTTACGACGCGTAACAAGGTATGACCCCGTATAGGGGCGATTGGAGGGACGGATGGCTGAGGTTGATAACGGGTGCCGGGGCAAGGCTTGGGCAGGCGGTGCGGTGACGGGGCTTGTCGTCATGGCCTTCCTGCTGGCGGTCGGTCATCTGTCGTTCCTTGCCGCCCTGTTCCTTGGCCTCGTGACCTTCGGCCTGTTCGGGGCGTTCCTTGTCTGGGCGTTCTGCTCGGGCGGCACCGTGGCCTCGGCGCAGCCCGCGCCGGCCCCTGCGCCGGTGGTGGATCTGCCCCCCGTGCCGACGCCCGCGCCGAAACCGGCCGCACCCGCGGTGCCCGAACCGAAGCCCGCGCCCGCCGCGGCCCCGGCAGCCGCCCCCACGGCGACGGTGGCAAGCGCCGCCCCGGCCAGCCTGGCCGACATTCCGGCGACGCCCGCGCCTGCGAAGGCGGCCAAGCCCGCCGCCAAGGCGGAAGCCGCGCCCAGGCCTGCGGCTGCGAAGAAAGCAGCAGCCAAGCCCGCGAAAGAGGCCAAACCTGCGAAAGAGGCGAAGCCTGCAAAGAAATCCGCGGCGAAGCCCGCCAAGGCGGCCGCGAAAGCCGCGGAACCCGCAGCGAAGCCCGTGCCCGAGGGCGGCAGCAAGCCGCGCGGGCTCAAGGCGCCGCGCAAGGCCGGTGCGGACGATCTGAAGCATATCGAGGGCATCGGCCCGGTTCTGGAAAAGCTCTGCAACGACCTGGGCATCTGGCATTTCGACCAGATCGCGAAATGGGGCGCGGCCGAGATCGCCTGGATGGACGGCAATCTCAAGGGCTTCCGTGGCCGGGTGACGCGCGACAAATGGGTCGCGCAGGCCCGCATCATCGTGGACGAGGGGCTGGAGCGCTTCCTCGAACGCGCGAAGACGAACGATTACTGAGTGTGAGTGATGGCGCAACCGGACCGGCAGACGAATGCGAACGCGCGCGAGGGGCGGCTGGCCGCCCTCGTGATCGCGCTTGCGACCGTGCTTTGGCTGGGCGCGCAATGGCTGGGAAAGCGGCAGGGCTGGGACCCGAGCTATGCGTTCCTGGCCGATCTGGCGGCAATCGCCGCGTATATCTTTGCGCTGGTCGTGACCTGGCGCATCTGGCGCCGGGGCTCCGGCGGGCCGGGGAACTAGGTCAGGGCAAATGAGGGACTTCACATGCTGAAAGATCAGGACCGGATCTTTACCAACCTCTACGGGATGCACGACCGTTCGCTGGCGGGCGCGAAGATGCGCGGCCACTGGGACGGCACGGCCGCGATCCTGGCCAACGGGCGCGACTGGATCGTGGAGCAGGTGAAGGCCTCGGGGCTGCGCGGGCGCGGTGGCGCAGGCTTTCCGACGGGGCTCAAGTGGTCCTTCATGCCCAAGCAGTCGGACGGCCGCCCCGCCTATCTGGTGGTGAATGCCGACGAATCCGAGCCCGGCACCTGCAAGGACCGCGAGATCATGCGCCATGACCCGCACACGCTGGTCGAGGGCTGCCTGATCGCGGGCTTCGCCATGGGCGCGACCGCGGGCTACATCTATATCCGCGGCGAATATATCCGCGAGCGCGAGGCACTTCAGGCCGCCATCGACGAGGCCTATGAGGCCGGGCTGATCGGCAAGAACGCCTGCAAGTCGGGCTATGATTTCGACCTCTACCTTGCCCATGGCGCGGGCGCCTATATCTGCGGCGAGGAAACCGCGCTTCTCGAAAGCCTCGAGGGGCGCAAGGGCATGCCGCGCATGAAGCCGCCCTTCCCGGCGGGGGCGGGGCTTTACGGCTGCCCGACCACGGTGAACAACGTGGAATCGATCGCCGTGGTGCCTACGATCCTGCGCCGCGGCGCGACCTGGTTCGCGGGCTTCGGCCGCCCCAACAACGCGGGCACCAAGCTGTTCGGCGTTTCGGGCCATGTGAACACGCCCTGCGTCGTCGAAGAGGCGATGTCGATCCCGCTGAAGGACCTGCTGGAGCGGCATTGCGGCGGCGTGCGCGGCGGCTGGAAGAACCTCAAGGCGGTGATTCCGGGCGGCTCGTCCGTGCCGCTTCTGCGTGCCGAGCAATGCGACGATGCGATCATGGATTTCGACTGGCTGCGCGAGCAGCGCTCGGGCCTGGGCACGGCGGCGGTGATCGTGATGGACCAGTCGACCGACATCATCAAGGCGATCTGGCGGCTGTCGAAATTCTACAAGCACGAAAGCTGCGGCCAGTGCACGCCCTGCCGCGAAGGCACCGGCTGGATGATGCGCATCATGGATCGCCTGGTGCGCGGCGAGGCCGAGCTGGAAGAGATCGACATGCTTCTGTCGGTCACCAAGCAGGTCGAGGGGCACACGATCTGCGCCCTTGGCGATGCGGCCGCCTGGCCGATCCAGGGCCTGATCCGGCAGTTCCGCGAAGAGATCGAGGACCGTATCAAGGCCCGCAAGACGGGCCGAATGGGCGCGATGGCGGCGGAGTGACCCGGATGCGCGCAGCCCTTCCCCTCGGTTTCGGCGCCCTGGCCCTTGCGGCCTGTGCCGCGCCCTCGGGCGCGCCGCGCCCGGCGTCCGAGGTTGCGGGCTATCGCGCGGGCAACGGGGCGGACGGGGCGTTGATCGTCACGCGCACCGCCGCGCCCTTCTCCTATGACGAGGGGGCCGAGGCGCGCCGCGCGGCCGATGCGCTGTGCGGCGGCAAGGTCGCCTCGGGGCCGAAGGACAATTTCAGGGACGGTGCCTGGCACTTCCCGGGGGGCTGCGCATGATGGCCCCGCAAAGCATGAATTCGCGCGCGGGCGACCGCGACGGCAGCAATTGACGGACAGGATCGGATCGGAACCATGTCGAACCCAAGAACGATCATCATCGACGGCCATGAAGTCGAGGTTGACCCGAACCTCACGCTGATCCAGGCCTGTGAGCAGGCGGGCATCGAGGTGCCGCGCTTCTGCTATCACGAGCGTCTGTCGATCGCCGGCAACTGCCGGATGTGCCTTGTCGAGGTCGTGGGCGGCCCGCCGAAGCCCGCCGCAAGCTGCGCGATGCAGGTCAAGGACCTGCGGCCCGGCCCGAACGGCGAGCCCTCGGTCATCAAGACCAATTCGCCGATGGTGAAGAAGGCCCGCGAAGGGGTGATGGAGTTCCTGCTCATCAACCACCCGCTCGACTGTCCGATCTGCGATCAGGGCGGCGAATGCGACCTTCAGGACCAGGCCGTGGCCTATGGCGTCGATTTCTCGCGCTTCCGCGAGGCCAAGCGCGCCTCGGACGATCTGGACCTTGGCCCGCTGGTCGCCACCACGATGACGCGCTGCATCAGCTGCACGCGCTGCGTGCGCTTCACCACCGAGGTCGCGGGCATCACCCAGATGGGCCAGACCGGCCGGGGCGAGGATGCCGAGATCACCAGCTATCTGAACATGACGCTAGATTCGAACCTTCAGGGCAACATCATCGACCTGTGCCCGGTCGGCGCGCTGACCTCGAAACCCTATGCCTTCACCGCCCGCCCGTGGGAGCTGTCGAAGACCGAGTCGATCGACGTGATGGACGCGCTCGGCTCGAACATCCGGGTGGATACGAAGGGGCGTGAAGTGATGCGCATCCTGCCGCGCAACAACGACGACGTGAACGAGGAATGGATATCGGACAAGACGCGCTTCGTGTGGGACGGGCTGCGCCGCCAGCGGCTGGACACGCCCTATATCCGTGAAAACGGCAAGCTGCGGAAGGCAAGCTGGACCGAGGCGCTTGGCGCCGCGGCCGCGGCGATGAAGGGCAAGACGGTCCTGGGCCTCGTGGGCGATCTGGCCCCGACGGAAGCGGCCTTCGCGCTCAAGAACCTGGTCGAGGGGCTGGGCGGGCGCGTCGAATGCCGCACCGATGGCGCGCGTCTGCCGGCGGGCAACCGCTCGGCCTATGTCGGCAATGCGGCGATCGCCGATATCGACCGCGCGAAAGAGATTATCCTGATCGGGTCGAACCCGCGCAATGAGGCGCCGGTGCTGAACGCGCGCATCCGTAGGGCCTGGGCCGGCGGGGCGAATGTCTCGGTGATCGGCCCGGCGGCGGATCTGACCTATGACGTGACCCATCTGGGCGACGATCGTGCGGCGCTGCTCAAGGCGCTTGGCGCGGCGAAACCGGCCGAGGGCGTTCTGGTCATCGTGGGGCAGGGCGCGGTCGGCGAGGCCGATGGCGAGGCGGTTCTGGCCCATGCCATGGCCCTGGCCGAGAAATCGGGCGGCAAGATGCTGGTGCTGCACACCGCCGCGGGCCGCGTGGGCGCGCTGGATGTGGGCGCGGTGACCGAGGGTGGCCTGCTGGCCGCGATCGAGGGCGTCGAGGTGATCTACAACATGGGCGCGGACGAGGTGGAGATCGCTCCGGTCTCGGAAGGCGGCCCCTTCGTGATCTATCAGGGCAGCCACGGCGACCGGGGCGCGAACCGCGCCGACGTGATCCTGCCGGGCGCCGCCTATACCGAAGAGAACGGGCTTTTCGTCAATACCGAGGGGCGCCCGCAACTGGCCTTCCGTGCGGGGTTTGCACCGGGCGCGGCGAAAGAGAACTGGGCCATCCTGCGCGCGCTGTCGGCCGAGCTGGGCGCGACCCAGCCCTGGAACGACCTGGCCGGCCTGCGCCGCGCGATGGTGGCGGCGGTGCCGCATCTGGCGAAGGTCGATGCCGTGCCCGAGAACGCCTGGCAGCCGCTTGCGCTCGTTGCGCCGGGGCAGGCCAGCTTCCGCCACGCGATCCGCGATTTCTACCTGACCAACCCGATCGCCCGCGCCTCGACCCTGATGGCCGAGCTTTCGGCCATGGCCAGGGCGCGCCGCGAAGCCCCAATGGCGGCGGAGTAAGCCCATGGCCCGCCTCCTGTCCCTTGCGCAACTTGTTCCGGCCTCGCTGGCCGGGCTGGTTGCCTGCGCCCCGGCAGAGGGTGCAGGGACGCAGGATGTGGGCGCCGTGGTCTATGGCGGGGTGGAAACCCGCCTGCTGGACAGCGATCTGGTGAACCTGCACCTGAGCGTGCAGGGCGGGCAGGACGATACGGCCGTGACGGCCTATGCGGGCTGCGCGGTGGCGCAATTCGCGCTCGATCACGGGTTCGGTTTCGTGCGGCATGTCCGCACCACCATCGAAAAGAAAGGCGACATCCGGCGGGCGGATGCTGTCTATACGCTATCGCCCGCGCTACCCCGCGGTCTGCGCACGATCGACGCCGAAGTGACGGTTGCCGATTGCGCGGATCAGGGAATACCGACGGTTTGAATAAAAGGCGGTCTGAGGGACAACATGGCTGAGTTTCTGGCAACACCACTGGGCACCGCGCTTCTGATTGCGGTGCAGGGTCTGGGGATCATCGCGTTCGTGATGCTCTCGCTTCTGTTCCTTGTCTATGGCGACCGCAAGATCTGGGCGGCGGTGCAGATGCGGCGCGGTCCGAACGTGGTGGGCGCCTTCGGCCTTCTGCAATCGGTGGCGGATGCGCTGAAATATGTGGTCAAGGAAATCGTCGTGCCCGCGGGCGCCGACAAGTTCGTGTTCTTCCTGGCCCCGATGCTCAGCCTTGTTCTGGCGATCCTTGCCTGGGCGGTGATCCCGTTCAACGAAGGCTGGGTGATGGCCGATATCAACGTGGCGATCCTGTTCGTCTTCGCGGTCTCCTCGCTTGAGGTGTATGGCGTGATCATGGGGGGCTGGGCGTCGAACTCGAAATATCCGTTCCTCGGCTCGCTGCGCTCGGCCGCGCAGATGATTTCCTACGAGGTCAGCCTTGGCCTGATCATCATCGGGGTGATCATCTCGACCGGCTCGATGAACCTGAGCGCGATCGTGGAGGCGCAGCGCGGCGATCTGGGCCTGTTCAACTGGTATTGGCTGCCGCACCTGCCGATGGTGGCGCTGTTCTTCATCTCGGCCCTGGCCGAGACGAACCGCCCGCCTTTCGATCTGCCCGAGGCGGAATCCGAGCTCGTGGCCGGGTTCATGGTCGAATATTCCTCGACGCCTTACCTGCTGTTCATGGCGGGCGAGTATATCGCCATCTTCCTGATGTGCGCGCTGATCTCGCTTCTGTTCTTCGGCGGCTGGCTGTCGCCCATTCCGGGCATCCCCGACGGCGTGTTGTGGATGGTCGGCAAGATGTGGGTGATGTTCTTCATGTTCGCCATGGTGAAGGCCATCGTGCCGCGCTACCGCTATGACCAGTTGATGCGGATCGGCTGGAAGGTGTTCCTGCCGCTCTCGCTCGCCTGGGTGGTGATCGTGGCGTTCCTTGCGAAATTCGAAGTGTTCGGCGGCTTCTGGGCGCGCTGGACGATGGGGGGCTGATCAATGGCTTTCGACTACGCGCGCGCAGCGAAATATTTCCTGCTGGTCGATTTCATCAAGGGCTTCGGCCTGGGGATGCGATATTTCTTCGCGCCCAAGCCCACGCTGAACTACCCGCATGAAAAGGGGCCGCTGTCGCCCCGCTTCCGCGGCGAGCATGCGCTGCGCCGCTACCCGAACGGCGAAGAGCGCTGCATCGCGTGCAAGCTGTGCGAGGCGATCTGCCCCGCGCAGGCCATCACCATCGACGCCGAACCGCGCGAGGACGGCTCGCGCCGCACCACGCGCTACGACATCGACATGACCAAGTGCATCTATTGCGGCTTCTGCCAGGAGGCCTGCCCGGTCGACGCGATCGTCGAGGGGCCGAATTTCGAATTCGCCACCGAAACCCGCGAGGAGCTGTTCTACGACAAGACGAAGCTTCTCGATAACGGCGCCCGCTGGGAAGCCGAGATCGCGCGCAACATCGAACTGGATGCACCCTACAGATGACCGAGGAATTCCAGAAACTTTTCAGCTCGATGCTGGAGCAGGGCCAGGAGATGGCCCGCGCCTTCAACCCGGCGCTGGAAAGTTTCAATCCGGCCGCGTTCGAGAAATTCTTCCCCACCATGTCCAAAGACATGATGGAGATGTGGTTCGGCAAGACCTTCAACCGCGACGGTCTGGATGCGCGCACGCGGCTTCTGGTGACGGTGGCGGCGCTGACGGTTTTGGGCGCGCAGGCCGATGCGCAGCTGCGCCTGACGATCCGGCACGCGCTGGAGGCCGGCGCCACGCAACGGGAGATCGCCGAGGTGATCTTCCAGATGAGCATGTTCGGCGGGGTGCCCGCCATGACCCGTGCGCTGGAAATCGCGCAATCGGTCTTTGACGAAAAATCGGGGGAAAACACATGACGGTGTTTGCGTTCGCCTTCTACCTCTTCGCCGTGTCGGCGGTGGTCGCGGGCTTCATGGTGGTCGTGTCGAAGAACCCGGTCCACTCGGTTCTGTGGCTGATCCTGGCCTTCCTGTCGGCGGCGGGTCTGTTCGTGCTTCTGGGGGCCGAGTTCGTGGCGATGCTGCTGATCATCGTCTATGTCGGCGCGGTCGCGGTGCTGTTCCTCTTCGTGGTGATGATGCTCGACATCGACTTTGCCGAGCTGAAGGGCGAGCTGGCGCGCTATATGCCGCTTGGCCTTCTGATCGGGGTGGTGATGCTTCTGCAACTGGGCGTGGCCTTCGGTGCCTGGCAGATGTCGCAAGAGGCGCAGAACCTGCGCCTCGCACCCGCGCCCGACGGGGTCGAGAATACGGCCGCGCTCGGCCTGCTGATCTATGACAAGTATCTTTACCTCTTCCAGGCGGCGGGGCTGATCCTGCTGGTGGCGATGATCGGCGCCATCCTTCTGACGCTGCGCCACCGCAAGGATGTCAAGCGCCAGAACGTGGTGGCCCAGATGCACCGCGATCCGGCCAAGGCGATGGAACTGGTGGACGTGAAACCGGGGCAGGGGCTGTAGATGCAACGCTTCGGAACGAATGAAAGAACGGGCATTACCCCGGAGGGACAGCGATGATCGGACTTGAACATTACCTTGGTGTGGCGGCGGCCCTGTTCGTCACCGGCATCTTCGGCATCTTCGTGAACCGCAAGAACGTCATCGTCATCCTGATGTCGATCGAGCTGATCCTGCTGTCGGTCAATATCAACCTTGTCGCCTTTTCGGCCCATCTGGGCGATCTGGCGGGGCAGGTCTTCACCATGTTCGTGCTGACCGTGGCCGCGGCCGAGGCCGCGATCGGGCTGGCGATCCTCGTGGTGTTCTTCCGCAACCGCGGCACCATCGATGTCGAAGACGTCAACGTGATGAAAGGTTAAGGGCAAATGGAACAGATCATTCTCTTTGCCCCGCTGGTGGGGGCGGTCATTGGCGGCTTTGGCTGGCGCATGATCGGCGAGAAGGGCGCGATGGCGCTGACGACGGGGCTTTTGTTCCTGTCCTGCCTGCTCAGCTGGATCGTCTTTCTGGGCCATGACGGCACGACGCAGCATATCCACATCCTGAACTGGGTGCAGTCGGGCACGCTTGATACCTCGTGGGGGATCCGGGTGGACCGGCTGACGGCGATCATGCTGATCGTGGTGACCTCGGTCTCGGCGCTGGTGCACCTGTATTCCTGGGGCTACATGGCCCATGACGAGAACTGGACCGAGGGCGAGCATTACAAGGCGCGCTTCTTCGCCTACCTGTCCTTCTTCACCTTTGCGATGCTGACGCTGGTGACGGCCGACAATCTGGTGCAGATGTTCTTCGGCTGGGAAGGCGTGGGCGTGGCCTCGTATCTGCTGATCGGGTTCTACTACAAGAAGCCGAGCGCGAACGCCGCCGCGATCAAGGCCTTCGTGGTCAACCGGGTGGGGGATTTCGGCTTCATCCTGGGGATCGGCGGGCTGTTCCTGATGGTCGACTCGATCCGTCTGGACGACATCTTCGCCGCCGCCCCCGTGCTGGCGGAAACGCAGCTTCATTTCCTGTGGACCGAGTGGAACGCGGCGAACCTTCTGGCCTTCCTTCTCTTCGTGGGGGCGATGGGCAAGTCGGCGCAGCTTTTCCTGCACACCTGGCTGCCGGACGCGATGGAAGGCCCGACCCCGGTGTCGGCGCTGATCCACGCGGCGACCATGGTGACGGCGGGGGTGTTCCTTGTCTGCCGCATGTCGCCGCTGTTCGAATATGCCGCCGATGCCAAGCTGATCGTGCTTTACATCGGTGCGGCCACCGCCTTCTTCGCGGCGACGGTGGGCCTGGTGCAGAACGACATCAAGCGCGTGATCGCCTATTCGACCTGTTCGCAGCTTGGCTACATGTTCGTGGCCGCCGGGTCGGGCGTCTATTCGGTAGCGATGTTCCACCTGTTCACGCATGCCTTCTTCAAGGCGATGCTGTTCCTTGGCGCGGGTTCGGTCATCCACGCGATGCATCACGAGCAGGACATGCGCAACTACGGCAACCTGCGCAAGAAGATCCCGCTGACCTTCTGGGCCATGCTGATCGGCACGCTGGCGATCACCGGGGTGGGCATTCCGCTGACCCATATCGGTTTCGCGGGCTTCCTGTCGAAGGATGCGGTGATCGAAAGCGCATGGGCCTCGGGCCACGGTTTCGCCTTCTGGGCGCTGGTGATCGCGGCGATGTTCACCTCGTTCTATTCCTGGCGGCTCATGTTCATGACCTTCTGGGGCAAGGAACGCGGCGATCATCACGCGCATGAACATGCCCATGAAAGCCCGACGGTGATGCTGGTTCCGCTTGGCGTGCTGGCGATCGGCGCGGTGTTCTCGGGGATGGTGTGGTATAATTCCTTCTTCGGCGATCACGCCAGGGTCCTGTCCTTTTTCGGCATGCCGAGCCATGAGGTCGTCGCCTCGGGCGATCATGACGCGGCCGCCCCCGCCGAGCATGCCTCCGAGGCCCCGGCCGAGGCCGAGCATGCCGCCACGGATGCGGGCCATGGCGCGGTGGCCGGCACCGCCCCGCAGGGCGCGATCTTCATGGCCGAGACCAACACCGTCATGGACGATGCGCATCATGCGCCGGTCTGGGTGAAGATCTCGCCCTTCATCGCGATGCTGATCGGCCTTGCCACGGCATGGCTCTTCTACATCCGCAGCCCCGCGCTGCCCGGCCGGCTGGCCGAGGCGCAGCCCGGACTTTACCGGTTCCTGCTCAACAAGTGGTATTTCGACGAGCTTTATGACGCCATCTTCGTGCGTCCGGCGAAATGGCTTGGCGGGTTCCTGTGGAAGAAGGGCGACGGCGCGGTGATCGACGGGGCGCTGAACGGCGTGGCGATGGGGATCATTCCCTGGTTCACGCGGCTCGCGGGCCGGGTGCAGTCCGGCTATGTGTTCCACTACGCATTCGCCATGGTCATCGGCATCGTGGTTCTTATGTTCTGGGTCGTTCTGGCCGGGGGGTCGCACTAATGGAAAACCTGCTTTCCATCATCACGTTCATTCCCCTGGTCGCGGCGCTGATCCTGGCGCTGGTGCAGCGGGGCGGGGGGGCTGCGGCCGACCGCAACGCCAAGTGGTTCGCGCTGACCGCGACCACGGCGACCTTCCTTGTGTCGCTGTTCGTGCTGGCCAAGTTCGACCCGGCCAATACCGGCTTCCAGATGGTCGAGGACCGCAGCTGGATCATGGGGTTTCACTACAAGCTGGGCGTCGACGGGATCTCGGTCCTGTTCGTGATGCTGACCACGTTCCTGATGCCGCTGACGATCGCGGCCTGCTGGGGCGTGGAGACGCGCGTCAAGGAATACATGATCGCCTTCCTCGTGCTCGAGGGGCTGATGATCGGCGTCTTCGTGGCGCTGGACCTGGTGCTGTTCTACCTGTTCTTCGAGGCCGGCCTTATCCCGATGTTCCTGATCATCGGCATCTGGGGCGGCAAGGACCGCATCTATGCGGCCTTCAAGTTCTTCCTTTATACCTTCCTCGGCTCGGTCCTGATGCTGGTGGCGATGATCGCCATGTATCTCGATGCGGGCACGACGGACATGGTGGTGCTGCTCAAGCATGAGTTCGCCTCGGAAAGCTTCCGCATTCTGGGCGTGCAGGTGGTGGGCGGCATGCAGACGCTTCTGTTCCTGGCCTTCTTCGCCTCTTTCGCGGTGAAGATGCCGATGTGGCCGGTGCATACCTGGCTGCCCGACGCGCACGTTCAGGCGCCGACGGCGGGCTCGGTCGTGCTGGCGGCGGTGCTGCTGAAGATGGGGGGCTACGGCTTCCTGCGCTTCTCGCTTCCGATGTTCCCGGTCGGCTCCGAGGTTATGAGCGGGCTGGTGCTGTGGATGTCGGCCATCGCGATTGTCTACACCTCGCTCGTGGCGCTTGCGCAGCAGGACATGAAGAAGCTGATCGCCTATTCCTCGGTCGCGCATATGGGATATGTGACGATGGGGATCTTTGCGGTGAACCAGCAGGGCATCGACGGCGCGATCTTCCAGATGCTCAGCCACGGCTTCATCTCGGGGGCACTGTTCCTGTGCGTGGGCGTCATCTACGACCGCATGCACACGCGCGAGATCGACGCCTATGGCGGGCTTGTGAACCGCATGCCGGCCTATGCGCTGATCTTCATGTTCTTCACCATGGCCAATGTCGGCCTGCCAGGCACCTCGGGCTTCATCGGGGAATTCCTGACGCTGGTCGGGATCTTCCAGGCCAATACCTGGGTGGCGGCAGTCGCGGCGACCGGGGTGATCCTGTCGGCGGCCTATGCGCTGTGGCTTTACCGCCGGGTGGTGCTGGGCGATCTGATCAAGGAAAGCCTCCGCTCGATCACCGACATGGACCGCCGCGAAAAGGCGATCTTCGCGCCCCTGGTGGCCATGACCCTGTTGCTGGGTGTCTATCCCAGTCTCGTCACCGATATCATCGGGCCTTCGGTCGCCCAGCTGATCACCGACTATAACGCAAGCCTGCCCGCCGCCGGAATGGCGATGGCCGGGCACTGAGGGAGAAACAACCATGACTTCTGCGGATTTCTCCACGGTCCTGCCGGAATTCCTGCTGGCACTTTTTGCGATGGTGGCGCTTCTGGCCGGTGTCTGGACCGGCAAGGACCGGGTCGCGGGCCTTGTGCTTTGGATCACGGTTGCGGTGCTGGTCGTGCTGGCGGCCTGGATCGGCCTGAACGGCGGCGGAGCCCGGCAGGCCTTTGGCGGGCTGTTCATCGACGATGCCTTCGCGCGCTTCTCCAAGGTGGCGATCCTGGTCTCGGCCGCCGCCGTCCTGGCGATGAGCGCCGATTACATGGGGCGTCGGGGCCTTCTGCGCTTCGAATACCCGATCCTCGTGGCGCTTGCCGTCGTGGGCATGATGATGATGGTTTCGGCCGGGGACCTGATGGCGCTTTACATGGGGCTGGAGCTTCAGTCGCTGGCGCTTTACGTCGTGGCCGCGCTGCGCCGCGACAGCGCGAAATCCTCGGAGGCCGGGCTGAAATACTTCGTTCTCGGCTCGCTCAGCTCGGGGCTGCTGCTTTACGGCGCCTCGCTGATCTACGGCTTTGCCGGCACGACCTCTTTCGCGGGGATCATCACCGTGGTCGAGGAAGGCCATCTGCCGATCGGCGTGCTGTTCGGCATGGTCTTCATGCTGGTGGGGCTGTCGTTCAAGGTGTCGGCCGTGCCCTTCCACATGTGGACGCCGGATGTCTACGAGGGTTCGCCCACGCCGGTCACCGCCTTCTTCGCCACCGCGCCGAAAATGGCCGCGATGGCGCTTCTGGCGCGGCTGGCGCATGATGCGTTCGGCCAGGTGCCGGGCGACTGGGGGCAGATCATCGGCCTTCTGGCCGTGGCCTCGATGCTGCTTGGGGCGGTGGCCGCGATCGGTCAGCGCAACATCAAGCGCCTGATGGCCTATTCCTCGATCGCGCATATGGGCTTTGCGCTGCTGGGTCTGGCCGCGGGCACCGAAGAGGGCGTGCAGGCGATGCTGATCTACATGGCGATCTATGTCACCATGAATGTCGGCACCTTTGCCTTCATCCTGTCGATGGAGCGTGACGGCCAGCCCGTGACCGAGATCGCCGCGCTGAACCTTTATGCCCGGCGCGAGCCGCTGAAGGCGCTTGCCATGCTGGTGCTGCTGTTCAGCCTTGCGGGCGTGCCGCCGATGCTTGGCTTCTTCGCCAAGTTCGCGGTGCTGAAGGCCGCGCTGACGGCGGGGTATGTCTGGCTGGTGGTGATCGGGGTGATTTCCTCGGTGATCGGGGCGTTCTACTACCTGCGCATCGTCTACTTCATGTATTTCGGCACCGAGACCGAGGCGCTCGATACCCGCATGCCGGCGGTGCAATGGGCGCTCCTGATGGTGTCGGCCTTCATCATGGTGGCGGGCGTTCTGAACCTGTTCGGGGTCGAGGGCGCCGCGGCGGCGGCGGCAAGCGCACTTGTCCGCTGAGCCGTCCAACTGGCCCGAAGGCGTGGCGCGCCACGTCCTCGGGCGGGTGGACAGCACCATGTCCGAGGCGGCGCGGCTGGCCCCGCAACTGTCGGGCCCGGCCTGGATCATGGCGCGCGAACAGACCGCCGGGCGCGGCCGTCGCGGCCGCGGCTGGCATACCCAGGGCGGGAATTTCGCGGCGACCCATGTCCTGCGCCCCGGCGGCGGACCGGCCGAGGCCGCGCTTTATTCCTTTGTGACCGCCCTTGCGCTGGACGAGGCGCTTGCCCGCGTGGCCGGCCCCGCGGCGCGACTGTCGATCAAATGGCCCAATGACGTGCTGCTCAATGGCGGCAAGGTGGCGGGGATCCTGCTGGAAAGCCTTGGCACGGGGGGCACGCTGTCGCATCTGGCGATTGGGGTGGGGGTGAATCTGGACCACGCCCCCGGCACCCAGACGCTTGACCCCGGCGCGCTTTCGCCGGTCAGCGTGCTGGGCGAAACCGGCATCCGCGTGACCCAGGACGAATTTCTGCCCGTCCTCGCAGAGGCCTTCGCGCGCCATCAGGCCCGCTTCGTGACCTATGGCTTTGCCCCGATCCGCACCGCATGGCTTGCACGCGCCGCCCGGATCGGCCAGACCGTGCGGGCGCGCACCGGAACCCGGACCCATGAAGGCGTGTTCGAGACCATTGACGACAGCGGGGCGATGATCCTCAGGACGCCGGAAGGCCGGTTTGCCATCACCGCCGCCGAGGTCTTTTTCTGAAAGGAGCAGGCATGCTCTTGTGCATAGATTGCGGCAATACCAACACGGTGTTCTCGGTCTGGGACGGGGTCGAATTCACGGCGACGTGGCGGATCGCCACGGATCACCGGCGCACGGCGGATGAATATTTCGTCTGGCTTTCCACGCTGATGGCGCTAAAGCGGCTTGATGCGCATATCTCCGAGGTCATCATCTCCTCGACAGTGCCGCGCGTGGTGTTCAACCTGCGGGTCCTGTGCAACCGCTATTTCGACTGCCGGCCACTGGTGGTGGGCAAGCCCGAATGCGCGCTTCCCGTCGCGCCGCGCGTCGATGCCTCGACCACGGTCGGGCCGGACCGCCTTGTCAATACCGTTGCCGGGTTCGACCGCTTCGGCGGCGATCTGATCGTGGTCGATTTCGGCACCGCGACCACCTTCGACGTGGTCGCCCCCGACGGCGCCTATATCGGCGGCGTGATCGCGCCGGGCGTGAACCTGAGCCTCGAGGCGCTGCACATGGCCGCCGCCGCCCTGCCGCATGTGGATGTGACCCATCCCGAGAAAGTCATCGGCACGAACACGGTTGCCTGTATCCAGTCGGGGGTGTTCTGGGGTTATATCGGCCTGGTCGAGGGCATCGTGCGCCAGATCCGGCGCGAGCGGGACCGCCCGATGAAGGTGATCGCCACGGGGGGCCTGGCCGCGCTTTTCGATCAGGGCTTCGATCTGTTCGACGCGGTCGAGGACGACCTGACCATCCACGGGCTGCGGCTCATCAACGATTACAACAAGGGGTTGAGCGCGTGAAAGACCGACTGATCTACCTTCCTCTGGGCGGCGCCGGCGAAATCGGCATGAACGCCTATGTCTATGGCTACGGTCCCGAAGGCAAGGAGCGGCTGATCGTCGTCGATCTGGGCGTGACCTTCCCCGACATGGATACCACCCCCGGTGTCGACCTGATCATGGCCGACATCGCCTGGCTGCATGAAAACGCCGCGCGGATCGAGGCGATCTTCATCACCCACGCGCATGAGGATCACATCGGCGCGCTTGCCCATTTCTGGCCGAAGCTGAAGAAACCCGTCTATGCGCGCGCCTTCACCGCGCTGATCGGGGCCTCGAAGCTGGAAGAGGCGGGGCTGCCCACCGACGATCTGCATGTGGTCGAGCCGCGCCCGCACACGATCGAGGCAGGCCCCTTCCGGGTGCAATTCGTGCCCGTGTCGCATTCCATCCCCGAAAGCTCGGCCCTGGTGATCGACACCCCGGCCGGGCGCATCGTGCATAGCGGGGATTTCAAGCTCGACGGCAATCCCGTGGTGGGCGAGGCCTTCGATCCCGTCCTGTGGCACGAGATCGGCCGCGAGGGCGATGGCGTCAAGGTGCTCACCTGCGATTCCACCAATGTCTTCTCGCCGCATCCGGGGCGGTCGGAGGCGACCCTTGCCGCCCCGCTGACCGAGCTGATCGCCGCGCAGGACGGCATGGTCGTGGCCACCACCTTCGCCTCCAACGTGGCGCGACTGAAAACCCTGGCCGAGGCCGGGCAGGCCGCGGGCCGCTCGATCTGCCTTCTGGGGCGCGCGATGCGCAAGATGACCGCCGCCGCCACCGAGGCGGGCGTGCTGAGCGGATTTCCCGCCACCGTGCCGGTCGAGGAAGCCGCCGAGATCCCGCGTGCCAACCTGATGCTGATCGTCACCGGCAGCCAGGGCGAACGCCGCGCGGCCTCGGCACAGCTGTCGCGCGGCAAGTATCTGGGCCTCCAGATGAAAGAGGGCGACAGCTTCCTCTTTTCCTCCAAGACCATTCCGGGCAATGAACGCGGCGTGATCCGGATCATGAACGCCTTCTCGGAGATGGGGGTCGAGGTGATCGACGATCGGGGCGGGCTCTATCACGTCTCGGGCCATGCCAACCGCCCCGACCTCGAGGCGGTGCACGACCTTCTCAAGCCGCAGATCCTGATCCCGATGCACGGCGAACACCGCCACCTGCGCGAACATGCCAAGATCGCCCGCGCAAAGGGCATCGCCTCCGAGGTGGCGACGAACGGCATGATGCTGGACCTGACCGGCACGAAACCCAAAGTGGCCGAGTATATCGAGGCGGGGCGCACCTATCTGGACGGCCGCGTACTGATCGGCGCGATGGACGGCGTGGTGCGCGACCGTATCCGCATGGCGCTGAACGGGCATGTCCTTGTGACGGTGATCATCGACGAAGACGATACGCCGCTTGGCGATGCCTGGGTCGAGATGATGGGCCTGCCCGAAACCGGCAGCCGCGGCGCGCCGGTGGCCGACCAGATCGAGGAAGAACTGGCCGAATTCCTCGAACGCGCCAGCAGCAAGGTCATCGCCAATGACGACAAGATCGACGATGCGATCCGGCGCATCGTGCGCCAGGTGACGATGGAGGAAATCGGCAAGAAGCCCGAGGTGACCATCGTCGTGTCGCGGCTGATGGCGGAATAGTTTCTTGCCTCCGGCGGGGATATTTCCGCTCTGAAGATGCGCATTTCTTCAGAGAAACAAATATCCCCGCCGGAGGCTTCCAAAGCCGCAAGACGAGACCGGTTCACATGAAAACGGGCCCGCGACACGATGTCGGGGGCCCACTTCGTTTCAGCATGTGGCCGATTGCCTAGTGCTCGTCGGCCTTTTCGGTATCGTCCTGCTTCGTGCTTGCCGTGGTGCGGAAGCTGCGCAGGATGAAGTCGGGGACATGCTCGCCCATGCCGACGACGCTCGGGCCGCTGTCGCGGTCGCGGCGGTGGCTGCCGCGGTCACGCCGCTCTTCCTTGCGCTCGGGGCGGTCTTCGCGCCGGGGCTCGGGCTGTGCGGCCTCGGTGGGGGCGGCGGTGGCGGGTGCTGCGGCGGTTTCTTCGCCCGGCGCGCGGCGGTTGCGGTCTCGCCCGCCGCGGCTGCGGCTGCGCGAGGAGCTGCGCTCTTTCTCGTCCCGGTCGCGCGGGGGGCGTTGGGCGGCTTCGGAAAGCGTGAAATCCTCGGGGGTCTCGGTGCGCGGGATCTGCTGTTTCACCAGGCTCTCGATTGCCGAGAGGTATTTGTCATCGGCCGGGGTGGCGATGGTGAACGCCGTGCCCTTGCGCCCGGCGCGGCCGGTGCGGCCGATGCGGTGCACATAATCCTCGGCGTGGCTGGGCACGTCGAAGTTGAACACATGGCTGACGGCCGGAATGTCCAGCCCGCGCGCGGCCACGTCCGAGGCGATCAGAAGTTGCAGCGAGCCGTCGCGGAAGGCGTCGAGGGTGCGCATCCGCTGGCTCTGGTCCAGGTCGCCATGGATCGGCGCGGCATTCAGGCCATGCGCCTTGAGCGATTTGGCCACGATGTCGACATCGGACTTGCGGTTGCAGAAGATGATGGCGTTCGTGCAGGTTTCGCCCTCGGCACGGATCAGGGCGCGCAGAAGTTCGCGTTTCTGCTTGGCGGCCTGATCGCGCCGGGTGGGCGTGATCTGCACCAGTTTCTGCGTGATCGTTTCCGAGGTGGTGGCCTGGCGGGCAACCTCGATGCGCGCGGGGGCGTGCAGGAAGGTGTTGGTGATCCGCTCGATCTCGGGCGCCATGGTGGCCGAGAAGAACAGCGTCTGGCGGGTGAAGGGCGTGAGCTGGAAGATCCGCTCGATATCGGGGATGAAGCCCATGTCGAGCATCCGGTCGGCCTCGTCCACGACCATGATCTGCACCCCGGTCAGCAAAAGCTTGCCGCGCTCGAAATGGTCCAGCAGGCGGCCGGGCGTGGCGATCAGCACGTCGACGCCGCGGTCGATCAGCTTGTCCTGCTCGCCAAAGCTGACGCCGCCGATCAGCAGGGCCTTGGTCAGCTTGGTGTTCTTGGCGTAGATGTCGAAATTCTCGGCAACCTGGGCGGCAAGTTCGCGCGTCGGGCACAGCACGAGGCTGCGCGGCATCCGCGCACGGGCGCGCCCCTTGGCCAGCATGGTGATCATCGGCAGCGTGAAAGAGGCGGTCTTGCCCGTGCCGGTCTGTGCGATCCCCAGCACATCCTTGCCTTCCAGCGCGGGCGGGATTGCGCCGGCCTGGATCGGGGTGGGGGTTTCATAGCCGGCATCGGCAATGGCAGAAAGGACCTTGGGGTCCAGCTTCAGGTCGGTAAACTTGGTCATCAGCGTCCTATATGCGGTATCGGACCGCAGGGTGAAGGGACGCGAGTTTCGGGCGCCCCGGAGCGATCCCGCCGGATGCGGGTCCAGATGCCCTACTGTATCTGCAAAAAAAGGTCAATCTTGCGTAGGGTGACGCGCTGCGCGCATTTTCGCCAGCCGCCGCAGCACCGTGCGGTTCGAGCGGTCAAGCTCGTCCAGCAGGACGCAGGCCAGATGCGCCATGGCACCCGGCCCGGCATCCAGCGCCATGCGCCAGATCCGGGCCAGCAGATTGCCCGCCAGATCGCCATCGGCAATGCCGAACGGCTCGATCCCCAGGGGCAGGGGGCCGGGCTGGGGGCGGGGTGCGGGAAAGACCTTCCAGCCGGGCAGGCCGGAAAAGCGCCGCTCGGTTTCATAGAGCTTCACCATGCCGAACAGCAGCGCGATTTCCCCGCCAAGCCTGCGCTCGGTTTCGGTGGCGCCATGATCGGCGAAGGTCTGCGCGGCCGAGATGCGCCAGCGGGTGGGCAGGGTCCGGGCCAGATGCGTGCCCTCTTCGTGCCAGAGCCGCAGGAACAGATCGCGCGCGGCGGCCGGGGCCTCGCGCCGGCGCAGCGCCATGACCAGTTTTGCATGCAGGAATTCCAGTTCGGTCGTGGCGGGGTCGGCGGCCATGCGGCGCGCCAGGTTGCGCGCGCGCATGGCGAAATCGGTGAAGGCCTTGTCCTCGATCGGGCCGGGGGGCGGCACAAGGGGGCGGTTGCGCAGGGCGCGCAGGTCGCAATCGGGCGGGGGCAGGTCGCCGGGGTGGTAATCGAAGGGCCGCTCGGCCCGCTCCAGCCGGTGCAGCGCGCCCGCAAGCCCCCCCTCCAGAGAGGCGGCGCCGGGCGGGTCGAACTCGCCGGGGGTGGACAGCGCGCTGCGCGGCAAGGGGGTGTCGGACATCGGCGTGACTCCTGTCTGCGGGCTGGGCCGGCCGGGGGGCGGCCGGGGTGCAGCGCCCTTATTCACCACGAAAAATCTTGCAATTCAAAGGGGAACCTGCGCCTTTTGGGCGGGTTTTGGTGCGACGGATTCCGGCGAAGGGGGTGGCGATGGCGGTTGCGGAGACGATGGACGGCCTTGGCCCGGTCATGGCCTTTGCCCTGGTGGGCGTGGTCGGGGTTGGCGCGCAATGGCTGGCCTGGCGCTTCCGCCTGCCCGCCATCGTGGTCATGCTGGTGGCGGGGATCGTGGTCGGGCCGCTGACCGGGCTGTTCGATCCGATGCGCGATATCGGCGATCTGACCGGGCCCCTGATCTCGCTTGCCGTTGCGGTGATCCTGTTCGAGGGCGGGCTGAGCCTTGATCTGCACCGTCTGGGCGATGCGCGCGCGGGCGTCCAGCGGCTTGTGCTGATCGGCGCGCCGGTGGGGTGGCTCTTGTCGACGCTGGCGCTTGCCTGGGGCGCGGGGTTGAGCTGGGAGGCCTCGGCCGTCTTCGGGGGCATCATGATCGTGACGGGGCCGACCGTGATCGCGCCGCTCTTGCGTCAGGCGCGGCTGTCGCGCCGCCCCGCGCAGCTTTTGCAATGGGAAGCCATCGTGAACGACCCGATCGGCGCGCTTGCCGCCGTGCTGGCCTTCGAGGTGGTTCTCGTCTCGCGCTCGGGCCTGTCGATGGGCGAGGCGGTGATGGACCTCGCGCTTGGCATCGGCTTCGCGCTGATCGTCGGACTTCTGGGCGGGTTCGGCATCGCGCGGGCCTTCTGGCGCGGCTGGGTGCCCGAATACATGAAGGTGCCGGTGCTGTTCAGCGCGCTTCTGGCGGTGTTCGCGGTGGCGGATACGGCGCTGCATGAAAGCGGGCTTCTGGCAGTGACGGTGATGGGGCTGGTGATCGCCAATGCCGATCTGCCCTCGTATGTGGAGCTGCGCCGGTTCAAGGAACATGCCACGATCCTGCTGGTATCGGGGGTGTTCATCCTGCTTGCGGCCTCGCTGGATTTCACGCAGATGGCGGGGCTTGACTGGCGGGCGATCGTGTTCGTGGCGGCGGTGGTGCTGGTGGCGCGCCCGGTGACGGTGCTCTTGTCGCTGATCGGCACCTCGATCCCGCGGGCCGAGCGGCTGCTGATCGCCTTTACCGGGCCGCGCGGGGTGGTGCTTGTGGCGGTGGCGGGCCTTTTCGGGCAGCGGCTGGCCGAGGCGGGGGTGGCGGATGGCGCGCTGATCGGCCCGCTGGCCTTCGTGCTGGTTCTGGTGACCGTGGTGTTGCACGGCTTCACGCTGGCCCCCGTTGCGCGCGCGCTTGGCCTTGCCGGGGCCGAGGTGCCGGGCGTTCTGATCGTGGGGGGCTCGCGCTTCACCACGGCCCTGGGCGAGGCGCTGGTGAAGGCCGAGGTGCCGGTCCTGCTGACCGATCCGAACCATGCCCATCTGATCCGGCCGCGCGCGGCGGGGCTGCGCACCTTCTATGGCGACATTCTGGGCGAGGCAGCAGAGGATACGGTCGAGCTGATCCAGTATGGCACGGTTCTCGTGGCAACGGATAACGATGCCTACAACACGCTGGTGGCCACCGATCTGGGCCCCGAGGTGGGGCGCGATGCGGTCTGGCAGATCGCGCGCCAGAAAGAGGACCGCCCGCGTCATGCCCTTCCCACCCAGCTTGGCGGGCGCTCATTCGGGGGCGGGCGCACGCTGGAGACCTTCGAGACCCTGATCGCCGAGGGCTGGCGCTTCCGCTCGACCCGCCTCACGGCCGAGTTCACGCAAGAGGACTGGCGCGCGAAACGCCCCGATGCGATCGCGCTCGTGCGGGTTTCGGACAAGGGAGAGCCGCGTTTCGTCAAGGCCACGGACGAGATGAAGGTGGGGCCGGGCACGCGGATCCTGTCGCTTCTGCCGCCCGGCGCGATCGCGTCCGAGGCCGCGCCCGAGGGGGCCGCGCCGGATGCCGCGCCGCCCGCCACGGAAGCGGGCACGCCCGAGCATTGACGCCGCGCGCGGGCTCTGGCAGGGGAAGGGCAACGATAGGATGGACCGATGAACCTCTTTGCCGATATCCGCCAGACGGTGATTGCAGCCCTTGATGCCATGGTGACCGCGGGCGATCTGCCGCGCGGGCTCGACATGACCAATGTTGCGGTCGAACCGCCGCGCGACGCGGCCCATGGCGATATGGCGACGAATGCCGCGATGGTGCTGGCCAAGCCCGCGGGCAAGCCGCCGCGCGCCATCGCCGAGGCCCTGGCGCTGCATCTGGCCGCCGATCCGCGCATCACGCAGGCCGAGGTGGCGGGGCCGGGCTTTCTGAACCTGCGCCTCGATCCGGTGGTCTGGGCTGACCTGTGCCGCGCGGCGCTTGCGCAGGGGCGCGATTTCGGCCGATCGGCCATGGGGCGCGGCACGAAGGTCAATGTCGAATTCGTGTCGGCCAACCCCACCGGGCCGATGCATGTGGGCCATACCCGCGGCGCGGTCTTCGGGGATGCGCTTGCCAGCCTGTTGGATTTCGCGGGCTACGATGTCACGCGCGAATATTACATCAACGATGGCGGCGCGCAGGTCGATGTGCTTGCGCGTTCGGCCTATGAGCGTTACCGCGAGGCGAACGGGCTGGAGCCCGAGATCCGCGAGGGGTTTTATCCGGGCGATTACCTGATCCCCGTGGGCGAGGCCCTGAAGGCGAAATACGGGGCAAGCCTGCTGGACAAGGGCGAAGAGGTCTGGCTGGCCGAGTTGCGCGAATTCGCCACCGAGGCGATGATGGCCATGATCCGCGAGGATCTGGCCAGCCTGGGCGTCAGGATGGATGTCTATTCCTCGGAAAAGGCACTTTACGGCACCGGCAAGATCGAGGCCGCGATCCAGACACTGCGCGACAAAGGCCTGATCTACGAGGGCGTTCTTGAGCCGCCGAAGGGCAAGCTGCCCGAGGATTGGGAAGAGCGTGAGCAGACGCTGTTCCGTTCGACCGCCTATGGCGACGACGTGGATCGCCCGGTGCAGAAATCGGACGGAAGCTGGACCTATTTCGCGCCCGATATCGCCTATCACTATGACAAGGTGAAGCGCGGCTTCGATCTGCTGATCGACGTTCTGGGCGCCGACCATGGCGGCTATGTCAAGCGCATGAAGGCCGCGGTGGCGGCCTTGTCGGAAAATCATGTGCCGCTGGACATCAAGCTGATCCAGCTGGTCAAGCTGTTCAAGAACGGCGAGCCCTTCAAGATGTCCAAACGCGCGGGCACCTTCGTGACGCTGCGCGACGTGGTCGAGCAGGCGGGGGCCGACGTGACGCGCTTTCACATGCTGACCCGCAAGAACGACGCGCCGCTGGATTTCGATTTCGACAAGGTGCTGGAACAGTCCAAGGACAACCCCGTCTTCTATGTGCAATATGCCCATGCGCGTGTCTGCTCGGTCTTGCGCAAGGCGGCCGAGATGGGGGTGGATGTCTCGGACGCGGAACTGGCGAAGGCCAATCTGCGGCTGAACGGCCACGAGGCCGAGATCGCGCTTGCCAAGAAGCTGGCGGAATGGCCCCGGCTGGTCGAGATCGCCGCCCGCGCCGGAGAGCCGCATCGCGTGGCCTTCTATCTCTACGAGCTGGCATCGGACCTGCATGCGCTGTGGAACCGGGGCAATGACGATCCCTCGCTGCGCTTCGTGCAGGACGGCGATCCGTTGCTGACAGCGGCGAAAATCGCCCAGGCGCGGGCCACGGCCGTTGTTATTTCCGCAGGTCTTGGTATTCTTGGCGTGACCCCTGCGGAAGAAATGCGCTGAACGCACCATCGCCGGGGTCTGACAGGCGGGGCCGATCCCATGGCCCGACAATGGCAGACCGGGACAGCCCGGCGATGAGGCGAGCATGGCAAGCATTCACTACCGCGACGGCGGTGCCGCAGGACATGAGGCAGACGGCCCGCATGTCATGGCGCCCGTTTCCCGTTGGGTCAGCCTGGCAGGCGCAGCGACTTCGGTCGCGCTGATCGCGGGGCTGGCCGTCTGGGGCTACAAGCTTGCGGTGCGCGATGTGACCGGGGTGCCCGTGATCCGCGCGATGGAGGGGCCTGCACGTATCGCGCCCGAGGATCCGGGCGGCGATCTGGCGCGCCATGTCGGCCTTTCGGTCAATGCGGTGGCGGCCCATGGCCTTGCCGCTCCGGTCCCCGATCAGGTCATGCTCGCGCCGCGCGATCAGGGCCTGTCGGACGAGGATATGACGATGGCCGCGCTTGCTCCGCTGGAGCGTGCCGAAGAGCCTGCGTCCGCGCCCGAAACGGTTATGCCGGCCGCGATGCCGGTGCCCGTGCCCGATCTGCCCGAGGAACAGGACGCCGTGACCCGTGCCCTGGCCGAGGCGATGGCCGAGGACAATGCCGCCGCGACAACCGATGCCGCGCCCGAGCCGGTCTCGGAGGTCATTCCAGCATCGGTGCCCGGTGTCGTGCGCTCTCCGCGCCCGCTGGCACGGCCCGCGCGCGATCTGGCGGCCGAAACTGCCGCGGCCGCGCAGGTGGCGGCCCCTGCCGCGGCGGTGGATGTCGATGCGGCCAGCCTAGCCGAAGGCACGCGGCTTGCCCAGATCGGCGCCTTCGACAGCCCCGATTTGGCCCGCGCGGAATGGGACCGGGTCGTGGCGCAGTTCGGCGCCCTGATGGAGGGCAAGCAGCGCGTGATCCAGGAGGCCAGCAGTGGCGGTCGCGTCTTCTACCGCCTGCGCGTGCACGGTTTCGACGATCTGGCTGCGGCGCGGCGGTTCTGCGCGGCACTGGTGGCGGAACAGGCCAACTGCATTCCCGCCGCGGTGCGCTGATGCCCGCAGGCGCCACGATCTTCGGCCTGTCCGGCCCCGTGCTGACGCCGGCCGAGGCCGATTTCTTTCGCGCCGCCAACCCCTGGGGCTTTATCCTGTTCGCCCGCAATGTCGAAACCCCCGCGCAGTTGCGCCGCCTGACCGGCGATCTGCGCGCCTGCCTGGGCCGGGACGCGCCAATCCTGGTCGATCAGGAAGGCGGGCGGGTGCAGCGGCTGCGCGCGCCGCACTGGCGGGAATGGCTGGCCCCGCTCGATCAGGCCCGCGATGCCGGGGCAGGGGCGGCGCGCAGCTTCTGGCTGCGCTACCGGCTAATCGCGGCCGAGCTGCATGCCGCCGGAATCGACGTGAACTGCGCGCCCACCTGTGACATCGCCGGGCCGCGCACCCATCCGTTCCTGCACAACCGCTGCCTTGGGCAAAGCCCGGCCGAGGTGGTCGCCAATGCCCGCGCCGCTGCCGAGGGGCTTCTGGCCGGCGGCGTGCTGCCCGTCATCAAGCATATGCCGGGCCATGGCCGGGCCGAGGCCGACAGCCACCTGCACCTGCCCGTGGTCGAGGCCGCGCCCGAGGATCTGGCGCAGAACGATTTCGCTCCTTTCGCGGCGCTTGCCGACCTGCCCCTGGGCATGACCGCGCATATCCGCTTTCCCGCGCTTGACGATGCGCCGGCCACCCAGTCGGCGCCTGTGATCGGCCTGATCCGTCAACAGATCGGCTTTCGCGGCCTGTTGATGACGGATGACATCGCCATGCAGGCGCTTGCAGGGCCTGTGGGCGCGCGCGCGGCGCGCTCGCTTGCCGCGGGCTGCGATCTGGTGCTGCATTGCAACGGCGATCTGCCCGAGATGGAGGCGGTGGCCGCCGCCTCGGGCGTGCTGGGCACCGATGCGGCCCTGCGCGCCGAGGCGGCGCTTGCCCGCCGCGCCGCGCCCGCGCCTGTTGACATCGCCGCGCTGGAAGCCGAATTTGAGACGCTTCTAGCCGGCCGGTTGCATGTCTGAACCCGAGGAAACCCATCTGTTCGAGGCGCAGAGCGTCAGCGAGCGGCTTCAGGCCGAAGCGCTGATCGTCGATGTCGAGGGGTTCGAGGGGCCGCTGGACCTTTTGCTGACGCTGTCGCGCACGCAAAAGGTGGACCTGCGCAAGATCTCGGTGCTGCAACTGGCCGAGCAGTATCTGCTTTTCGTCAACCGCGCCAAGCAGTTGCGCATCGAACTTGCGGCCGATTACCTGGTGATGGCGGCTTGGCTCGCCTTTCTGAAATCGCGCCTGCTGCTGCCGCCCGATCCCACGGCCGAGGGCCCCTCGGCCGAGGACATGGCCGCGCATCTGGCGTTCCAGTTGGAACGCCTTCAGGCCATGCGCGAGGCCGCCGCCCAGCTTATGGCGCGCGACCGGCTGGGGCAGGACGTGTTCGGGCGCGGCGTCTCGGAAGAGGTCGCGCGGGTGCGCAGGATCAACTATTCCGCCACGCTTCTGGACCTGATGCAGGCCTATGCGCGCATCCGCACGCGCGACGAGTTTCGCCCCTATGCCTTTGACCGGCGCGATGTCTACACGCTTGAACAGGCGCTGGACCGGCTGCGCGGCCTGATCGGCTATGCCGGTGACTGGACCGATCTTTCAAGCTATCTTCCCGATGGCTGGGGCGCCGAGCCGTCGCGCCGTCGCTCGGCCACGGCGGCGACCTTCGCGGCCAGCCTGGAACTGGCCAAGCAGGGCCAGATCGAGATCCGCCAGAACGATACCTTCGCCCCCATCTCCATTCGACGGAAACCGACGTGACCGAGACCGAAACCGAGAAATCGCTATTCGAGGCGCCGCCGATCGCCGAGCAGGAACGCATGGTGGAGGCGATCCTGTTCGCCTCGGCCGAGCCGGTGACGATTTCGGAAATGTCCGACCGCATGCCGCACGGCTCCGACCCGGCCGAGGCGCTGGTCTATCTGCGCAAGCGCTATGAGGGGCGGGGCGTGCGCGTGGTCCGGGTGGGCGATGCCTGGGCGATCCGCACCGCGCCCGATCTGGGTTTCCTGATGCAGAAGGAAACGGTCGAGCAGCGCAAGCTGTCGCGCGCCGCGATCGAGACGCTGGCGATCATCGCCTATCACCAGCCCGCCACCCGCGCCGAGATCGAGGAGATCCGCGGCGTCGCAGTGTCGCGCGGCACGATCGACCAGTTGCTGGAGCTGGAATGGATCCGCTTCGGGCGCCGCCGCATGACGCCGGGCCGACCCGTGACCTTCGTGGTGACGCAAACCTTCCTGGACCATTTCAGCCTTGAATCCGCGCGCGACCTGCCCGGCCTGAAAGAGCTGCGCGCCGCGGGGCTTCTGGACAACCGCCCGCTTCCGGGCCTTGAGACCGGCGGCGAGGAAGACGACGACGAGGCCGTGGGCCAGTCGGAACTGTTCGAGGATTGAGGGGGTTACGCGATGAACCTGAACCAACTCATCAACATGGCGGTCAATAGCGTCACGCGCCGCCTGATGAATATCGGTATCAACAAGGGGATCGACGCGATCTTGCGCCGGGGGAACGGCAAGGCGCCCATGACCCCCGAAGAGGCCCGGCAGGCAAAGACCGCGCGCGCGGCCGCCAAGCGCGCCCGTCAGGCGGCGCGGATCACACGGCGGATGCGCTGAACCCGCCGCTATCCGGCGCGGAAATGCTTGCCCAGTTTCAGGCCCTGTCCCTGATAGTTCGACGCGATGCCCGCGCCATAAAGCCGTTCGGGCCGCCCGGCCATCCGCTCATAGACCAGACGGCCGACGATCTGCCCGTGCTCCAGCACGAAGGGGGCCTCGTGGCAGCGCACCTCAAGCACCCCGCGCGAGCCTGCGCCGCCCGCCGCGCCATGGCCGAAGCCGGGGTCGAAGAACCCCGCGTAATGCACCCGGAATTCGCCCACCATGGCGAGGTAGGGCGCCATCTCGGCGGCGTGGTCGGGCGGGATCGTCACCGCCTCGCGCGAGACGAGGATGTAGAAGGCGCCGGGGTCGAGGATGATGCGCCCGTCGCGGGTGCGGATCTCTTCCCAGAACTCCGAGGCGGGGTAATGCGCAATCCGGTCCAGGTCGATCACGCCGGTGTGGGGTTTGGCGCGATAGCCCACCAGATCGCCCGCCTCGGGGCGCAGATCGACCGAAAAGCCAAGCCCGTGGTCGATCACCGCCGGGCCGTTGACCAGCGGCTCTTCGGCATGCAGGCGCGACAGCTCGGCATCGCTGAGCGCGGCATGGCCCTTGCGGAATCGGATCTGGTTCAGCCGCATGCCGGGGCGCACCAGAACCGAGAAGCTGCGGGGGCAGATCTCGGCGTAAAGCGGGCCGACATAGCCTTCGGGGATGCGGTCGAACTCGGCCCCGCCATCGGTGATGACGCGGGTCAGAAGATCCAGCCGCCCGGTGGAGGATTTGGCGTTGGCCACTGCGGTCACGCCTTCGGGCAGGGCAAGGCGTTCCATCAGCGGCACAAGATAGACGCAGCCCTTTTCCAGGACCGCGCCCTGCGAGAGGTCCATGCGGTGCATCTCGAACTCGGCCAGGCGGGTATCGACGCGGCTGTTGCGTCCGGCAAGGAACGAGGCGCGGATGCGGTAGGCGGTCTGGCCAAGGCGCAGGTCGAGGCTGGCGGGCTGCACCTGTTCGGGCGTGACGGGCAGGTTTGCTGCGATCTCGCCCCGGCCGATCATCGCCTTCAGTTCGGCATCCGGCAGCACACCCGTCGTCATCGCATCGCCTCCTGATACAAGAACGCCCACCCCGGAACGGGATGGGCGGTTCTCGTGATGGTCGGGCCGGTGAGATTCGAACTCACGACCTTCCGCCCCCCAGACGGACGCGCTAACCAGGCTGCGCCACGGCCCGACGAGGGGCATATAGAGCGAATGTGACGGCGGGGGCAAGCGGCAAAACGCATCTTTTTCCGAAGCCTTTCCAAGTCCTGTGCCCTTGATGTGCCCGATCAGGGCGCGGGCGGGCGTGCAGGGGCGGAAAGCCGGTCGCGCAAGGCCGCGATCCGTGTGCGCAGAAGGCCAAGCGTGGCAAGCGATTCCGCCGTAAGCGGGCC
This sequence comes from Rhodobacter maritimus, assembly GCF_058747975.1. NCBI lineage: Bacteria > Pseudomonadati > Pseudomonadota > Alphaproteobacteria > Rhodobacterales > Rhodobacter > Rhodobacter maritimus. The sequence goes on from NZ_CM179095.1 coordinate 1,217,918, forward strand.
GTCGGAAAGCGCATGCAGGCGCGCGGCGATCCGGTCGGGCTGGACCGTGCCTTCGGTCGGGGCAGGGGGCGCGGGCTGCGGCGCCTTCGGCGCGGCGGGGGCCGGCTCAAACGCGATGACCTGCGGGGCCTCGGGCTCTTCGGGGGGGACATCCTCGGCCATCGGCGCTTCGGGAATGCGGGGCGTTTCTTCGGCGGGGGGCGCATCGAAAAGCGTGCCGGCGGGCCAGCGGTCGGGGGCCGGCGCTGCCTGCGCGGGAACCGGGTCCTCGGGGTCGGCGGGGAAGGTGGCGCCCCGAGGCGCGGGATCGGGGTTGGACGTGACGGGCCAGGGCGCGGCCGCCTCGGGCGCGGTTGCCTCCGGGGGTAGGGCCTCCGCATCGGCATTGGCCACGGCGGCGCCCTCCTGCACCAGTTCGGCCACATGGCGCACGCCATGTTCGCGCAGGATCTTCTGCACGCCGCGAATGGTCAGGCCATCCTCGTGCAGCAACTGCTTGATCCCGGCCAGAAGGGCCATGTCGGCGGGGCGGTAATAGCGCCGCCCGCCCGCCCGCTTCACCGGCTTGATCTGCGGAAAGCGGCTTTCCCAGAAGCGCAGCACATGGGCGGGCGTCTCAAGCGCCTCGGCCACTTCGCTGATCGTGCGGAATGCATCGGCTGATTTCGTCATCCGCGCGGGCCCCTCCTGTCGCGGGTCAGCGGGCGTTTCCGGCGGCCACGCGATGCTTCATCAGATGCGAGGGCCGGAACGACAGAACCCGGCGCGGCGAGATCGGAACCTCTTCGCCGGTCTTCGGATTGCGCCCCATGCGCGAGGCTTTCTCGCGCACCGAGAAGGTGCCGAAAGACGAGATCTTCACGGTCTCCCCCTGCACCAGCGCGTCGGAAATATGTTGCAGCACGCTTTCGACAAGCTGCGCGGATTCGTTGCGCGACAGGCCCACCTCACGAAACACGGCTTCGCTCAGGTCCATGCGCGTCAGAGTCGTTTCGCTCATTCTGTTCCCCCGGGTTGGTTGCCCCACGATGGGGGCATTGAATTCCCGAGTCAATATCAATGGCTTGCAGGGCGGACTTGAGGCCGCCCGCAGGCAATTACCAGCGCAGGACGACCGATCCCCAGGTCAGACCGCCGCCGATCGCCTCGGTCACGATCAGATCGCCCTGCCTGATCTGGCCGCGGGCCTTGCCGACTGAAAGCGCCAGCGGGATCGAGGCGGCCGAGGTGTTGCCGTGATCCTGCACCGTGACCACGACGCGCTCCATCGGGACCTGCATCCGCTCGGCCGTGGCCGAGATGATGCGCAGGTTGGCCTGATGCGGCACGATCCAGTCGACATCGCCCACGTCGAGCCCGCTTTTCTCAAGGGCCTTGTGCGCGGTTTCGGCCAGTTTCTGCACCGCGTGGCGGAAGACCTGGTTGCCCTGCATCCGCAGATGCCCCGCAGTGCCCGAAGTCGAGACCCCGCCATCGACGTAAAGCAGATCGCGGTAGCGGCCGTCGGAATTCAGGTCCGTCGCCAGGATGCCGCGATCGGTCTTGTCGCCCGTGCCCTGCGCGGCCTCAAGCACCAGCGCGCCGGCGCCGTCGCCGAACAGAACGCAGGTGCTACGGTCGCTCCAGTCCATGATCCGGCTGAAGGTTTCGGCCCCGATCACCAGCACGCGGGCGGCTTGTCCGGACACGATCAGCGCATTGGCATTGGCAAGCGCATAGACGAAGCCTGCGCAAACCGCCTGCACGTCATAGGCAAAGCCGTTGCGGCTGCCGAGCCCGGCCTGCACCATCGAGGCGACCGAGGGGAAGGTATAGTCCGGGGTCGAGGTGGCCACGATGATCGCGTCGATCGCATCGGCCGCCATGCCCGCGTCGCGCAGCGCCGCTTCGGCGGCGCGGATCGCCATCTGCGAGGTGGTCTCGCCCTCGGCTGCGAAATGGCGCCGCTCGATCCCCGAGCGGGTGCGGATCCATTCGTCGCTGGTATCGAGCTTCGCTTCGAATTCCGCGTTCTCGACTACGCGCTCGGGCAGGTAATGCCCGACGCCTCTGACCACCGCGCGAATTGTCATGTGAGGGATCCATCCTCCGTATCACCCGTCGCGGCATCCTGCCCCGAGACTGACGCCGAGGCAACCCGTGCCGCCAGCTTCGCCCCAAAGCCCGATTGCGCCAGCGTGAAGGCAAGTTTGAGCGCGGCCGAAACCGCCGTGGCATCCGCCGAGCCGTGCGATTTGACCACCGTGCCGTTCAGGCCAAGGAACACGCCGCCATTGGCGCGGCGCGGGTCCATGCGCTTTTGCAGCCGCCGGAGCGCGCCCATCGCCACAAGCGCGGTCAGCCGCGACCACGGCGTCGCGCGGAACGATTCCTTCAGGAAATCGCCGATCAGCCGCGCCGTTCCCTCGCCCGTCTTCAGCGCGACATTGCCGGTGAAGCCGTCGGTGACGATCACGTCCACGCGATCCGAGGGTAGGTCGGTCCCCTCGACGAAGCCGACGTAATCGAAGGCCCCGGCCTGCTGCGCGGCGCCGATCATCTCATGCGCGGCCTTCAGCTCGGCATGGCCCTTGTGCTCTTCGGTGCCGACATTGAGCAGCCCGACCCGCGGCCGCGCCAGCCCAAGCGCGTTGCGCGCGTAAGAGGTGCCCATCAGCGCATAGGTCAGAAGGTCGGGCGCCTCGGCCTTCACGTCGGCGCCCATGTCGAGCATCACGTTGAATCCCGAGGGGTTGCGCGAGGGCCAGAACGAGGCGATGGCGGGGCGGTTCACGCCCGGCAGCTTGCGCAGGCGGATCATCGACAGCGCCATCAGGGCGCCGGTATTGCCGCAGGACACCGCCACCGTCGCCTCGCCGTTGCGCACCGACTCGATCGTGGACCACATCGAGGTGTCCTGGCCGTGGCGCAGAACCTGGCTTGGCTTGTCATCCATCGTCACGACACCGGTGGCATCGCGGACTTCGCAGCGCGCGGAAAGGCCCCGTGCCGCGATCAGGCGGACGAGTTCGTCCTTCGGGCCATGTACGATGAAGCGGATCGCCGCGTTCTTCTCGGCCGAGGCCGCAATGCCGTCGATGACCGCGGCGGGGCCGTGGTCTCCGCCCATGGCATCGACAGAAATGACGACGGCGCCGGTTTCTTCCGGCGCCTGTGCCTGCGCGTGTCGATTCGGGTGCTCTGGGTCGTGCGCTGATGGCATGACGAGGCGTTGGAAGGGACGGGCTTACGCCGCGTCTTCGTCCAGATCGACCTCGGCGGCCTGCGCCACCACTTCACGGTCGTCATAGTGACCGCAAGCGCCGCAAACGTGGTGCGGGCGCTTCAGCTCGCCGCAGTTCGGGCATTCCGCCGGATTGGCGGCGACAAGAGCATCGTGCGCGCGGCGCATGTTGCGGCGGGAGCGCGTGACTCGGTTCTGAGGGACAGCCATGTCTCAACCTCGGGTGTTCGGGGGCGTTACAGCCCTGATTTTCCTGGAGTTTCGTCACTGGCGCCACAGGGCGAACCGGGTGCGAACCCAAACTTCGAATGAGGCCGGGAACATACTGCGATTCTGCGGGCGCGCAAGTCCTTTCTTCCACCCCGCCGGAAGGGTCAGGTTTCGCCCTTGTCCGGGCCCGGCTTGTCGCCCTTCAGCAGATCGGCAAGGCCCGCGAAGGGGCGGGTATCCTCGTCGCGCAGCGGCGTGACGCCCTTTTCGGCCACGCGCACCGTGCCCAGCTCGGCCCCCGGCGCGCGGGGTTGCAGCGGCAGCGCAAGCTCCAGCACCTCCAGCGCAAGGGCGCCAAGGTCGATCACGGCGCCGAGCTGTTCGGCCGAGTCGTCCTCGGGCATCTCGATCTCGTCGCCCTCGGGCACGGGCATTTCGGCCAGGTAGCGGCGCGTGACGGTTTCGGACAGATCGCTGTGCACCGGCGCCAGCGTGATCGCGCAGGGCTGCACGACGCGCGCGCTGAACGCGGCCTCCAGCAGCCAGTCAGAGCGCCCGGCGGGGCTGAGCGCGCCCTTCAGGCGCAGATCCTCAAGCGCGTCGATCCCCGCCCAACGGGCGATTTCGGCGCGGATTTCGGGATCGGGCGCAATGTCGAAGCGCGTGGGCTTGCGCGTCGCAAGTTCAGAGACGCGCAGCGGATGCGACCAGGGCATCGGGGGAAAATCGGTCATCGGGCAACTCCTTGAACGGGCGCGGCTCTCGGCGGGGGCTTGCGATGCATTCGACGCATGAGCAACCTTGAGGGCCAGCCCCGAGTGTTGTAAGCGGGATAAAAGGCCCGAAGCGGCATGGCAAGAGGGGGTTCAGGTGAGGATTGGTTCCGTGACACGGCATGCTGCCTTGGTGATTGCGCTTGGGGCGGCCCTTCTTGTCGCGGCCTGCGCACCGGTCTACCGCAACCACGGCTATGTTCCGACCGATGAAGACCTCGCTCTGGTCGAGGTTGGCAAGAGCACGCGCGACGAGGTTGCCACGGCGATCGGGCGCCCGTCCTCCTCGGGGCTGCTTTCGGGGGGCGACTGGTATTATGTCGGCAGCCGCTGGAAGCATTTCGGCGCCCGAGCTCCGCAAGAGATCGAGCGTCAGGTCGTGGCGGTCAGCTTCACCGAGGCCGGCCTTGTCAGCAATGTCGAGCGTTTCGGCCTTCAGGATGGTCAGGTCGTCGTGCTGTCGCGCCGCGTGACGGAAAGCAATATCCGCAGCCTCGGCCTTGTCCGCCAGCTGATGGGCAGCTTGGGCCGCGTGTCCGCGGGGCAGCTGTTGAACTGATCCCGGCGGCGCGTTTTGCGGGCCTGTTACACGCGGGTTGCATAGCCATCTGGCCCCGCAGCACGCCTTGCGGGACATCGGTTCGACAGTATGCGAGGCAAGGATGCTTTCCGCCCCCCTCGTCAAGGGACGTTATGTGGTGCGCTTCAGCCGCGACGCGGCCGATGTTGCGCGCGCCCAGCACCTGCGCTGGCAGGCCTTTCGCGCGCCGCGCGGTGGAGCAGCGGCGGCTGCGGCAGGGGGGCGGGATGCCGATTCCCATGACAGGCGCTGCCTTCACGTCCTGATCGAAGAGGCGTGCAGCGGCGCGCTTGCCTGCTGCTTCCGGCTGATGGCCCTTGCCGACGGGCGCGCGATTCCGAAAAGCTATTCCGCGTGGTTCTACGATTTGTCGGGGCTGTCGCGCTATGGCGCGCCCATGGCCGAGATCGGACGTTTCTGCATTCGGCCGGGGCTGCACGATCCCGACATCCTGCGCATCGCATGGGGCGCGATCACGCGGTATGTCGATGACAACGGTGTGGGGCTTTTGTTCGGCTGCTCGTCCTTCCGGGGCACGGATTGGCGCGCCCATGCAGAGGCCTTTGCCGCGCTTGCCCAGGGCCATGCCGCGCCGCCGCAATGGTTGCCGCGCGCGAAGGCGCCCGAGGTCGTTGACTTCGCGCCGCTCCGCGCCGGCCAAGTCTGCGATCCGAAGCGGGCGATGGCCGCCATGCCGCCCCTTCTGCGCAGCTATCTGGCGATGGGCGGCTGGGTCGGCGATCATGCGGTGGTGGACCGGGATCTGGGCACGCTGCACGTCTTTACCGGGCTGGAGATCCGCGCCATCCCGCCCGGTCGGGCGCGGCTGTTGCGGGCCATCGGGGCCTGAGGCGCGTGGCCTGTTGACCTTGCGCACGCGCCCGGATAGCTCGGCGGGATGGCACGCGCACCGCTTTTGCAGCTTTCCGGCATCTCGCTGACCTTCGGCGGCAATCCCGTTTTCGACGGGCTCGATCTGGTCGTGCAGCCGGGCGACCGGCTGGCGCTGGTGGGGCGCAACGGGTCGGGCAAGTCCACGCTGATGAAGGTCATGGCAGGGCTGGTCGAGCCCGACCACGGAGAGCGCATCGTGCCGCCGGGCGTGCGCGTGGGCTATATGGAGCAAGAGCCCGACCTGTCGGGCTTTGCCACGCTTGGCGATTTCGCGGCCTCGGCGCTGGAAGAGGCGGATCGCTACCGCGTGGAGATGGTGGCCGAGGGGCTGAAGTTCCGCCCCGAAACCCCTGTCGCCACCGCCTCGGGCGGCGAGCGGCGCCGCGCCGCGCTTGCCAAGCTGTTGGCCGAGGCGCCGGAACTGATGCTGCTCGACGAGCCGACGAACCACCTCGATATCCAGGCGATCGGCTGGCTTGAGGCGCAGTTGCGCGAAACCCGCACGGCCTTCGTGCTGATCAGCCACGACCGCGCCTTCCTGCGCGCGCTGACGCGGGCCACGCTGTGGATCGACCGGGGGCGCACGCTGCGCAACGAACGTGGCTTCGACGCCTTCGAGGAATGGCGCGAACAGGTCTGGGCCGAAGAGGACGAGGCGCGCCACAAGCTTGATCGCAAGATCAAGGCCGAGGCGCGTTGGGCGGTCGAGGGGATCTCGGCGCGGCGCAAGCGCAATCAGGGCCGGCTGCGCGCGCTTGAGGCGATGCGCGCCGAACGGGCCGGGCAGATCCGCCGCCAGGGCACCGCCGCGATGGAACTGGACAGCGGCGCGCAGTCGGGCCGCCGGGTGATCGAGGCGAAGGGGCTGTCCAAGCGCTTCGGCGACAAGGAGATCGTGCGCAATTTCGACCTGCGCGTGATGCGCGGCGACCGCGTGGCCTTTGTCGGGCCGAATGGTGTGGGCAAGACCACGCTTCTGAAGATGCTGACCGCAGAGATCGCCCCCGATGCGGGCACCGTCACGCTTGGCACCAAGCTTGAGATCGCGGTGTTCGATCAGGCGCGCGCCACGCTCGATCTGTCGATGTCGCTTTGGGACGGGATGGTGAACGATCCCGACATGCGCGTCTCGGGGCGGTCGGATCAGGTGATGGTGCGGGGCGTGCCGAAACATGTGGTCGCCTACCTGAAGGATTTCCTGTTCGACGAGGCCCAGGCCCGCGCGCCCATCGGCTCGCTTTCCGGGGGAGAGCGCGCGCGGCTGTTGCTGGCGCGGATCATGGCGAAGCCCTCGAACCTGCTGGTGCTGGACGAGCCGACGAACGATCTGGATGTCGAGACGCTGGACCTGTTGCAGGACATCCTGGGCGATTACGACGGCACCGTGCTGCTGGTCAGCCACGACCGCGATTTCATCGACCGCGTGGCCAGCACCACGATCGCCATGGAGGGCGATGGCCACGCCACCGTCTATGCCGGCGGCTGGAGCGATTATCAGGCGCAAAGGGCGCTGAGCGCCCCCCCCGAGACCGCCAGCCCCGCCCCGAAGAAGCCCGGCACGCCGAAACCCGCCACGGCGAAGGAGGCCCCGCGCAAGCCGGGGCTGAGCTTTACCGAGAAGCACCGGCTCGAGGCCTTGCCCGGTATCATCGAGAAGCTGGAATTCGAGATCGGCAAGCTGTCGGAGCTGCTTTCCGAGCCCGATCTTTTCACGCGCGCGCCCGCCAAATTCGCCAAGGCCACCGAGATGCTGGCCGAGCGGCAGGCCACGCTGTCGGCCGCCGAAGAAGAATGGCTGGAGCTTGAGGAAAAGGCCGCAAGCTAGGCCCCGGCGCGCCCGCGATTGCGCTTGACAGCGCAGGCCCGATCCACGATATACGCCCAACCCGGCGGAAGGTCCGACTTTCCGCCGGGAATGCATTTTCAATCTCGCCCCGAACGGGGCGCGCTGTCCGAGGCGGGGAAACCCGGAAAACCGCAAGGTGCCACAGGGCGCGGCCAATACGAAGGAATGACCCATGTTCGCGGTCCTCAAGACGGGCGGCAAGCAATACAAGGTTCAGGCGGGCGACGTGCTGCGCGTGGAACTGATTGCGGCCGAAGCTGGCGACAAAGTCCAGTTCAACGAAATTCTGATGGTCGGCGGTGACAAGCTTACCGTTGGCGCGCCTTTCGTCAAAGGTGCGGCGGTTCAGGCCGAAGTCATCGACAACATCAAGGCCGACAAGGTCATCACCTATCACAAGCGCCGCCGGAAGCATTCGTCGCAGCGCACCCGTGGCCACCGTCAGAAACTGACGCTGGTGCGCGTGACCGAGGTTCTGGCCTCGGGCGGCGACAAGACGGATGTGCGCGAAGCCGTCGGCACCGCGCTTGCGCGCCGCGCCGCGCATGGCGGCGAGGCCGTGAAGGCCGAAGCCCCGAAGAAAGCAGCCAAGCCGAAAGCCGCGAAGGCCGAGGCCCCGGCCAAGGCCGACGCCGCCGAGAAACCGAAGCGCGCGACGAAAAAAGCCGCTGAAGCGAAGGAGTAATCCCCCATGGCACACAAGAAAGCAGGCGGTTCTTCCCGCAACGGCCGCGACTCGGCCGGTCGTCGCCTTGGCGTGAAGCTCTTTGGTGGCCAGGCCGCCATTCCGGGCAACATCATCGTGCGTCAGCGCGGCACCCAGTGGTGGCCGGGCGAAGGCGTCATGATGGGCCGTGACCATACCATCTTCTCGGTTGCCGAGGGCCGTGTATCGTTCCGCAAGGGACTCAAGGGCCGCACTTTCATCTCGGTTCTCCCTGTTGCGGAGGCGGCCGAGTAAGCCGAACCAGACCCGGACGAAAAAAGGGGGATCGGCTGAAAGGCCGGTCCCCTTTCCTTTTGCCGCGCGCCGAACGGGCAGACCGCCGAACGGGCAGACCGGCCGGACACGAATTTTTCAAGGCCTGGGGGTTGGTATTGTCATCCCTTCGCCCAATTTCAGAGGTAAGCCCCGTTGAAAAGGGGGCGCCATGCGCTTCGAGGAGGGAAGGCATGTATCAAGAACAGATTACCCCGCAGCCGGTGATCGAGGCCGAGCGGTTCATCCTGCGCCCGTTGCGCAAATCCGATGCCGGGCTGATCGCGATGTATACCGCCGACCGGCGCGTGGCCGAGGGGACGCGCGCGATCCCCCATCCGCTGCCCCCCGGCGCGACCGAGGGCTATATCGCCCGCGCGCTTGCCGAGAACCGCATCGAGGATGTCTGGGCGCTGGACGGCTCGGCCCACGGGCTGGCCGAGGTGCTGGGCGTCGTGTCGCTGACGCGGATCGAGCCGGACCAGTCCGAGGTGGGGTTCTGGGTCGGCCCCGGTTTCTGGAATACGGGCTTCGCCTCCGAGGCGGTGCAGGCGCTGGTCGCGGAGAACCCGCATCAGGCGCGCACGCTGATGGCCGAGGTGTTTCAGGACAATCCCGGTTCGGCCCGTGTCCTGACCAATGCGGGCTTCGAATATCTGGGCGATGCGGAAAGCTGGTCGGTGGCGCGCGGCGCGCGCGTGCCGACCTGGACCTACCTGAAGAAGATGGCCTGAGCGCGCATGACCGGCCGGGCCATCCTTCGGACGGCGCGGCTGGAGCTGCGGCCGCTTTGCGCCTCGGACGAGGCGGTCTGCGTGGCCGCGCTTGGTGATGGCGCGATGCGGGCCGCCGTGCCCGATCTTGCGCATGCCTACACGGCCGAGGATTTCCGTGCCTATCTTCCGCAGGACTGGCCCGGCCGGCGTTGGGCGATCGAGCATGAGGGCGCGATGATCGGGCTGGTGACGCTTGATCCGCAGCCTGGCTACTGGATCGTGCCGCAGGCGCAGGGGCGCGGGTTCATGACCGAGGCGCTGCGCGCGGTCCTGGATGCGCATTTCGCCGATCCCGAGGCGGCGGGGCTGGTCACGCATCATCTGGCGGACAATCATGCCTCGGCCCGGGTCCTGCAAAAGCTGGGGTTCCGTGACGGGGGCGCGTCCGGGGCCGGCGGGCAGCGCGCGGCGGTGCTGTCGCGCGCGGATTTCGCCAAGGCCAATCCGCTGGTGATCGACACGCCGCGCCTGCGGCTCGATCCGTTGCAGCCCGGCGATGCCGCGCCCTTCCGGCGCATAGTCACCCGCCCAGAGGTGGGGCGGATGCTGTTTCTCTTTCCCGCCGACTGGAGCATGCGGGCCGCGCGCGCCTTCGTGCATGACTGGCGCTGGACCGGCGCGCCGCCCTTCCGCCTTGCGATCCGGCGCGAGGGGCGCTTCATCGGCTCGGTCGGACTGGGCCGGGGGGCGGCCCCGCCGATCTTCTATTTCCTTGATCCCGCCGAGGCCGGGCAGGGCCTGATGCAAGAGGCGGTCAGCGCATTTTGCGACCGGGTCGTCGCGTATTTCGCGCTGTCGGGGCTTAGTGCGGATGTCTTCACCGATAACCCCGCCTCGGCCCGGATCCTGGAAAAGGCGGGGTTTTCGCGCGGCGGCACCGCCGAGGGGCATTCCGCACAGCGCCCCGCGCCGCATCCGGTCTGGACCTGTCACCGCCCCTGAAAGCGGGCGCCCGCAGGGCGGTTTCGGGGGCATTTCTCTTGAACAATGGCGCGGCAGGCACTATCGCGGGGCCTTGCAACCTTGAAGGCGAATGTCATGAAATTCCTCGACCTTGCCAAAGTCTATATCCGCTCGGGCGGCGGCGGGGCGGGCTGCGTGTCCTTCCGGCGCGAGAAGTTCATCGAATTCGGCGGGCCGGATGGCGGTGACGGCGGCAAGGGCGGCTCGGTCTGGGCCGAGGCGGTCGAGGGGCTGAACACGCTTATCGACTTTCGCTATCAGCAGCATTTCTTCGCCAAGTCCGGCCAGCACGGCATGGGCAGCCAGTGCACCGGCAAGGACGGCGATGATATCGTTCTGAAAGTGCCGGTGGGCACCGAGATCATCGACGAGGACGAAGAGACCGTCATCGCCGACCTGACCGAGGTGGGCCAGAAGGTCCTGCTGGCGCGCGGCGGCAATGGCGGCTGGGGCAACCTGCGGTTCAAATCGGCCACGAACCGCGCGCCCTCGCGGGCCAATCCGGGGCAGGAAGGGGTCGAGCGGACGATCTGGCTTCGGCTGAAGCTGATCGCGGATGCGGGGCTTGTGGGGCTGCCCAATGCCGGCAAGTCGACCTTTCTTGCCGCCGTGTCGAATGCACGGCCCAAGATTGCGGATTATCCCTTCACGACGCTGGTGCCGAACCTTGGCGTGGTGGGCGTGGACGGCAAGGAATTCGTGATGGCCGATATTCCGGGCCTGATCGAGGGCGCCTCGGAGGGGCGCGGCCTTGGCGATCAGTTCCTGGGGCATGTGGAGCGTTGCGCGGTGCTGCTGCATCTGGTCGATGGCACCTCGTCGACGATCACGAAGGATTACCGCACCATCGTGGCCGAGCTTGAGGCCTATTCCGAGGCGCTGTTCGCCAAGCCCCGGATCACCGCGCTAAACAAGATCGACGCGCTGGACGCGAAAACCCTGTCGGCGCGCAAGCAGGCGCTGGAAAAGGCCTCGGGCGGGCCGGTCCTGCTGATGTCGGGGGTGTCGCGCAAGGGCGTGCCCGAGGTCTTGCGCGCGCTTTGGGCCGAGATTTCCGAGGATCGCCGCGATACCGGGGGGGCCGCGCCGTGGCAACCGTGACACCGGCGCGGGCGGCAGGCATGCGCCCGCAGGTCATTGCCGCACGGCGGCTGGTGGTCAAGATCGGATCGGCATTGCTGGTGGGGCCGCAGGGGCTGCGCGTCGACTGGCTGCGCGCCCTGGCCGAGGACGTGGCGGCCGCGCGGGCGCGGGGCACGGATGTGGTCCTGGTCTCTTCGGGTTCGATCGCGCTTGGGCGGCGTGTGCTGGACCTGCCGGGCGGCGTTCTGGCGCTGGAGCAATCGCAGGCGGCCGCGGCGGTGGGGCAGATCCGCCTTGCGCGCGCCTATGAAGAGGCGCTTGCGCCCCATGGCGTGACGACCGCGCAGGTTCTGGTCACGCTTGAGGATACCTCGGATCGGCGGCGCTATCTGAACAGCCGCGCCACGATGGAGACGCTTCTGTCGCTTGGCGTCGTGCCGATCGTGAACGAGAACGACACCGTGGCCACCGACGAGATCCGCTTTGGGGATAACGACCGGCTGGCCGCGCAGATCGCGGTGACGATCGGGGCCGACCAGCTGGTGCTGCTGTCGGATGTGGATGGGTTCTATTCGGCCAATCCGAAAGAGGACCCGTCGGCCACGCGCTTCGATCTGGTCGAGCGGATCACCCCGGCGATCGAGGCGATGGCGGGTGATCCGATCTCGGGGCTGTCGAAGGGCGGGATGAAGACCAAGCTTCTGGCCGCAAAGACCGCGGTCGCGGGCGGCTGCGCCATGGCGATCATGGAGGGGTCCGTCCCGCGCCCGCTGCGCGCGCTGTCCGAGGGGGCCGACTGCACATGGTTCCTGCCCGAGGGCGATCCGCAGGTGGCGCGCAAGCGCTGGATCGCGGCGATGAAGCCGCGCGGCGAGGTCGTGGTGGATGCGGGGGCCGTTCAGGCCCTTCAGCGCGGCAAGTCGCTGTTGCCTGCCGGTGTGGTGCGGGTGAATGGCAGCTTCGGGCGGGGCGATCCGGTGTCGATCCTGGGCCCGGACGGCGCGGCGCTTGGCAAGGGGCTGGTGCGCTATACCGCGGCCGAGGCGCGCGCGATTGCCGGGCACCACTCGGCCGAGATCATGCAGATCCTGGGCTATCCGGGCCGGGCGGCGCTTCTGCACCGCGACGACATGGTGCTGTGAGCGGGGAGGGGGGCGCTGCCCCCCATGGCCTGCGGCCATTCCCCCCGGGATATTTCCACGAAGATGAAAGGGCGCGCGGGGGTCAGCCCGCGATCCGGTCGAGCACGCGCACCCAGCTGCGGATTCCCTTGTGGAAGGAGCGCAGGTCGTATTTCTCGTTCGGGGAGTGGATCGCGTCGTCGTCATTGGCGAAGCCGATCAGGAGCGCGTCCATGCCGAGGATCGACTTGAAGTAATAGGCGATCGGGATCGAGCCGCCCATGCCGACGATCACCGCTTCGCGCTGCCATTCGTCGGAGAGCGCCTTGCGGGCCGCTTCGAATTCGGGGCGGTCGGTGTTCATCACCGCAGCCGGGGCGCCGTCGAGGTCGCTGTCCCAGCTGATGCGGGCATCGGTGGGCAGGCGGGCCTCGAGATGGGCGCGCAGCTTGCGGCGGATATCGGCGGGGTCCATGTCGCCGACGAGGCGGCAGGTGATCTTGCAATGCGCCTCGGCCGGGATCACGGTTTTCGAGCCCGCCCCCTGGTAGCCGCCCCAGAGCCCGTTGATTTCCAGCGTCGGGCGCGCCCATTGCTGTTCGAGCGTGGAATAACCCTTTTCGCCATGCGGGATGCTCATGCCGACGCTGCCGAGATAGTCGGCCTCGTTGAAGCCGCAGCTTTCCCATTGCTGCCGGAGCGGTTCGGGCACCTCGTGGACGCCGTCATAGAAGCCCGCGACCGCGACGCGGCCCTGGTCGTCGTGCAGCGAGGCGATGAGATGCGAGATTTCGCGCAGCGGGTTGAGCGCGGGGCCGCCGTAATGGCCCGAATGCAGGTCGATCCGGGGGCCGTGCAGGGTGAATTCTTCCTTCAGCATGCCGCGCAGCTGCCCCGCGATCGAGGGCACGCCGGGCGAGACCATCGAGGTGTCGCAGATCAGCGCGATATCGGCGGTGAGTTCGGCCGCGTTTTCCTTCAGGAAGGGGATGAGCGAGGGCGAGCCCGATTCCTCTTCGCCCTCGAGAAAGATCGTGAGGTTGCCCGGCAGGGTGCCATGTTCGGCCTTCCATGCGCGGCAGGCCTCGATGAAGGTCATCAGCTGGCCCTTGTCGTCCGAGGAGCCGCGGCCGCGGATCACCTTGCCGTTCGGCGTATCCTCGAGGGCGGGATCGAACGGGTCGCGGTGCCATTGCGACAGCGGGTCGACCGGCTGCACGTCGTAATGGCCGTAAAACAGGATGTGGCGGCCGGGGCCTTCGTGGCGCGCCACGACCATGGGGTGCCCCTTCGTGGGCCGGGCAGAGGCGGTAAAGCTAAGTGAATTCAGCTCGTTGACAAGCCATTCCGCGCTGCGGGCGCAATCTTCCCGATAGGCCGGATCGGTCGAGATCGAGGGGATGCGCAGCAATTCGACAAGGCGGTCGAGCGCTTGCGGAAGGGTTTGATCCACGCGGGCGAGGGTAGCGTCCAGGGTCATCGTCATCTCCGGTTTTTCGGGCGGAGAGTATCAGCCGGGCAGGCACTGTCCAGCAGCCGGGCAGCGGGAATCCGGAGGTGGGCAACAAATCGCGAAAAATGAATGTTTGCATTTCGATGCAAGACGCGACATTTTTTACCCTCCCATTGTCGTAGTTTGACCTTTATCAAGGCCCGGCGCGACATGGGCCGGTATGGCTTACCCCAGCGAACTTGGCGAGGGAAACGGATATGAACTACGACCACGCACTCGACATGGCGATTGGCAAGCTGCACGAGGAGGGGCGTTACCGCACCTTCATCGATATCGAGCGTGCGAAGGGCGCTTTCCCCAAGGCCGTCTGGAACAAGGCCGACGGGACGAAGAAGGATATCACCGTCTGGTGCGGCAACGACTATCTTGGCATGGGGCAGAACCCGGTGGTCCTTGCCGCGATGCACGAAGCGCTGGATGCAACGGGCGCCGGTTCGGGCGGCACGCGCAACATCTCGGGCACGACGGCCTATCACAAGCGGCTTGAGGCCGAGCTGGCCGACCTGCATGGCAAGGAGGCCGCGCTGGTCTTTTCCTCGGCCTATATCGCCAATGACGCGACGCTGAGCACGCTGCCCAAGCTGTTTCCCGGTCTCATCATCTATTCGGACGAGCTGAACCACGCCTCGATGATCGAGGGGATTCGCCGCAATGGCGGGGCCAAACGTGTGTTCCGCCACAATGACGTGGCCCATCTACGCGAGCTTCTGGCCGCCGACGACCCGGCCGCGCCGAAGCTGATCGCTTTCGAGTCGGTCTATTCGATGGACGGCGATTTCGGCCCGATCACCGAGATCTGCGATCTGGCCAAGGAATTCAACGCGCTGACCTATCTTGATGAGGTGCATGCGGTGGGCATGTATGGCCCGCGCGGTGCCGGCATCGCCGAGAAGCTGGGCGAGATGGACCGGATCGACATTTTCAACGGCACGCTCGGCAAGGCCTTTGGCGTGTTCGGCGGCTATATCGCGGCCTCCGCGCGGATGGTGGATGCAGTGCGCTCTTACGCGCCGGGCTTCATCTTCACCACCTCGCTTCCGCCGGTTGTCGCCGCGGGGGCGGCGGCCTCGATCGCCTTCCTGAAAACCGCCGAGGGGCAGAAGCTGCGCGATGCGCAACAGCTGCACGCGAAGGTCCTCAAGATGCGTCTCAAGGCGCTTGGCATGCCGATCATCGACCATAGCAGCCATATCGTTCCGGTGGTCATCGGCGATCCGGTGCATACCAAGGCGCTGTCGGACATGCTGCTGGAAGAGTTCGGCGTCTATGTCCAGCCGATCAACTTCCCCACCGTTCCACGCGGGACCGAACGGCTGCGTTTCACGCCCTCTCCGGTGCATGATCTGGGGCAGGTCGATCATCTTGTGCGCGCAATGGACAGCCTCTGGTCGCGCTGTGCGCTGAATCGTGCCGAAGCGAGTGCCTGACGCTTTTTCTGCGGGTGCACTGCTCATCACCTTGTGATAGGAAGACGGTAATTTTCGGGGGAGCAATCCCCCGAATCGACTATCTATAGCTATTGGGGCAGGGACAGGCGCATGATCGGGCGGAAGGCGATGCCTTCGACGGAGGAAACGGATAAGCCGAAAGGCTTTGACGATTTCGAGTTGCGCCTTGGGGACGTCATGCGTGGCGAACGCGCAACCTTGTCTAAATCGCTTCTGGATGTGCAGCGCGAATTGCGCATCAAGGCGGCCTATATCGCCGCGATCGAAAGCGCCGATGTCGCGGCGTTCGAGACCCCTTCCTTCATCGCGGGCTATGTGCGCTCCTATGCGCGCTACCTGGGAATGGACCCGGACTGGGCGTTCAGCCGCTTCTGCTCCGAGGCCGGTTTTGCGCCGACCCATGGCATGGCGCCCGCCGCCTCGGGGCCTAAACCGCAGCGCCGCCCCGCCGATGTGGCCGAGGCGCTTGCCAACCCCAATGCCAGCTTCGTTCCCCGGACCGAGGCGTTCTGGGCCAAGATCGAACCGCGTGCTATCGGCTCCCTCATGGTGCTGGCGGTTCTGGCGGGTGCCTTGGGATATGGTGGCTGGACCGTCCTGCAAGAGGTGCAGCGCGTGCAGCTTGCCCCCGTCGACCAGACCCCCGGCGTCGTGGCCGAGCTTGACCCGCTGCAATCTGTGGCGCCCGTGGCCGTGGCTTCGGCCGGGCGCGACGTGTTGCCCGACCTGCCCACGCCCGAGGCGCTGGACCGCATCTATCGTCCTGCGGCACTTGAAACCCCGGTTCTGGTGGCGCGCGACGGCCCGATCTCGGCCATCGACCCGCGCCGTGCGGGCGCTTTCGCCGATGACACGGTCGAGATGGCCGCCAATGACACGGCCGTTCAGGCCGAGGACGCCCAGCCCGACGGCAGCGTGGTGCGCACGCTTGGCGCCGACGCCCCCGAGGTCGAGATTCTGGCCGTGCGCCCGTCCTGGGTGCGGGTGCGCGCCAGCGACGGCAGCGTGATCGTCGAGAAGGTCATGGATGCGGGCGAGCGTTTCGCGCTGCCCAAGCTTGAGGAGCCGCCGGTACTGCGCACGGGCGAATCGGGCGCGATCTATTTCGCGGTGAACGGCGTGGCGCATGGCCCGGCGGGCGATCGCGGTGCCGTGACGAAGAACATCGTTCTGTCGCCCGAGGCGCTGTCGGAAAGCTATGCGGTTGCGGATCTGACGCAGGATCAGGATCTGGCGCAATTCGTCGCGGTGGCCGATGCGGGCGCGGCGGCGGTGCTTCCGCCCGAGGCCGGGCAGTAAGCGGCTGTTGTCCTTTCCCCAATGCTGACCTATCTGTGACCCGGACCCAACCGGAGGGAGTTCCCATGTCTCTCAACCCCGTTCGCCCGTGGCGCAACATCTACCGGCGCAAGTCGCGCCAGATCATGGTGGGCAATGTGCCGGTGGGGGGCGATGCGCCGATTTCGGTGCAGACGATGACGAATACCGACAGCTCGGACGTGCGCGCCACGCTGGCGCAGGTGATCCGCGCCGCCGATGCGGGGGCCGATATCGTGCGGGTCTCGACGCCCGACGAAAGCGCGACCGCCGCGCTGCGCGAGATCGTGCGCGAAAGCCCGGTTCCGATCGTGGCGGATATCCATTTCCATTACAAACGCGCCATCGAGGCGGCCGAGGCGGGCGCGGCCTGCCTGCGCATCAACCCCGGCAATATCGGCGATGCCCGGCGCGTCAAGGAGGTGGTGAAGGCCGCGCGCGACCATGGCTGCTCGATCCGCATCGGGGTCAATGCGGGCAGCCTGGAAAAGCACCTTCTTGAGAAATACGGTGAGCCGTGCCCCGACGCGATGGTCGAATCCGGGCTCGACCACATCAAGCTGTTGCAGGACAACGATTTTCACGAGTTCAAAATCTCGGTGAAAGCCTCTGACGTGTTCCTTTCGGCGGCCGCCTATCAGGCCCTGGCCGAGGCGACCGACGCGCCGATCCACCTGGGCATCACCGAGGCGGGAGGGCTGATTTCGGGCACGGTGAAATCGGCGATCGGGCTGGGCAACCTTTTATGGATGGGGATCGGCGACACGATCCGCGTCAGCCTGTCGGCCGATCCCTCCGAAGAGGTGAAGGTGGGCTTCGAGATCCTCAAGTCGCTTGGCCTGCGCACGCGCGGGGTGCAGATCATCTCGTGCCCGTCCTGCGCGCGGCAGGGTTTTGACGTGATCAAGACGGTCGAGGCGCTGGAAAAGCGCCTGGAGCATATCAAGACGCCGATGAGCCTGTCGATCATCGGCTGCGTGGTGAATGGGCCGGGCGAGGCGCTGATGACCGATATCGGCTTTACCGGCGGCGGGGCCGGGTCGGGCATGGTCTATCTGGCGGGCAAGCAAAGCCACAAGATGACCAATGCCGAGATGATCGACCACATCGTGCAACTGGTCGAAGAGCGTGCCGCCACGCTCGAGGCCGCGCCCGACGCCGCCGAATAGATCCTGCCGGAAGGGGCGAACGAAAAAAGGGGCCATCGAGGCCCCTTTCTTCGTGGGGCCCGCGGGGGCCCCGGCACCGGATCGGCGGTCAGCCGCGCTGATCGTCGACCATTTTCTGCATCGTTGCCTCGGGGGCGTAGCCGCGCAGCAGATCCCCGCCGATCACGAAGGCCGGCGTGCCCGAGATGCGCATCCGTTCGGCCAGCTGGTGATTGGCGCGCAGCACGGCCGTCACCTCTTCCTCGTTCATGCGCTTCATCACCGCCTCGGCATCCAGCCCCAGATCACCGGCAAGCCGGGTCAGGCTTTCAAGCGTGATGTCGCCGCGGAAGTCGATCAGCGCGTCATGTGCCTTGCTGTAGACCTCGTCCCCGCCAAGCTGTTTCACCGCCACCGCGAAACGCGCCGACAGGTCGGATTGCTGGCCGAGGATCGGGAACTCCTTCACGACGAAGCGGATATTGCCGTCCGATTCCAGCAGCGCCTCGACCTCGTCATAGGCCTTGCGGCAGTAAGAGCAGCGGTAATCCATGAATTCGACCACGGTCACGTCGCCATCGGGATTGCCGCCCACCCAGGAATGGCCGTCGTTGAAGATGTCCTCGGCATTGGTCTGGACCAGAACCTTGTCATTCTCGGCCTCGGCCTCGGCCTGGCGTTGTTCCAGAACGCCGATCGCCTCGACCAGAACCTGCGGGTTCTCCATCAGGTAATCCTTGACGGCGGCGCCGAAGGCGTCCTTTTCGGCCGGGCTCATGGCGGAAAGATCGAAGGCCGAGGCGGGGCCGGTCAGAAGGGCGGTGGACAGCGCCATCGCGGCGATCAGCGTGCGGGTCATCGGGTCTTCCTGTTCATTCTGGCCCTGTCTGGGCGGTGTCTTGTCCGTGCCGGACGGCTTCGGGGCGGAGCATCGCGGTTTGGCGGGCCAAGCGCAAGCCTTCGGGGGTGCGGCTTTCTTGACCTTGCCCGCCCTTGGGCCTATCCGCGTTCACGCAGAGAATACGGAGGAAACGATGCGTTTCTCAAGCCGCGGACAGGTTGATCCCTTCATTGTGATGGATGTGATGGAGGCCGCGCGCGCCGCCGAGGCCGCCGGGCGCCACATCATCCACATGGAGGTGGGCCAGCCCTCGACCCCCGCCCCGCAGGGCGCGCGGGCGGCATTGGCGCGCGCGCTGGAGGGCGATCCGCTTGGCTATACCGTGGCGCTTGGCCTGCCTGCGCTGCGGCAGGGAATCGCGGCGCTTTACGCGCGCTGGTATGGCGTCGATCTGGACCCTGCGCGGGTCATCGTCACCTCTGGCTCGTCGGGGGCGTTCCTTCTGGGCTTCGCGGCGCTTTTCGATGCGGGCGACCGCGTGGCCCTGGGCGAGCCGGGCTATCCCAGCTATCGCCAGATCCTGCGCGCCATGTCGATCGAGCCGGTGGCGATCCGGACGCAGGCCGAAAACCGCTTCCAGCCGCGCCCCGAAGAGATCCCGCAGGATGTGCAGGGGCTGATCGTGGCCTCGCCCGGAAACCCCTCGGGCACGATGCTGGGCCGGCCCGAGCTGGCCGCGCTGATGGCGGCGGCCGAGGCGCGCGGCCTCGCCTTCGTCTCGGACGAGATCTATCATGGGCTGCATTACGAACACCGCGCAATCAGCGCGCTGGAAATCTCGGACGCGGCCTATGTGGTCAACTCCTTCTCCAAGTATTTCTCGATGACGGGCTGGCGCGTGGGCTGGATGGTGGTGCCCGAGAATCACGTCCGCACCGTCGAGCGGCTGGCGCAGAACATGTTCATCTGCCCGCCCCATGCCAGCCAGATCGCCGCACTTGCCGCGCTGGACTGCATCGACGAGCTGGAGGCGAACCGCGCGGTCTATGCCGAGAACCGCCGCCTGATGCTGGCTGGCCTGCCCGAGGCGGGGTTCTCGAAGATCGCGCCGCCCGACGGGGCCTTCTACATCTATGCCGATGTCTCGGAGCTGACCGAAGACAGCCGCGCCTTTGCCGCCGAGATCCTCGAGAAAGCCGGGGTCGCGGTGACGCCGGGGCTGGATTTCGACCCGCATCGCGGCGCGCGCAGCCTGCGGTTTTCCTATGCCCGTGCCACCGCCGACATCGCCGAGGGGCTGGCGCGGCTGCGCGCCTTCATGGCCGCGCGCGGATGACGGTTTCCCCGGCCGCCGCCGCGCCCTATACTGGCGCGCAAAAAGAGGCGGGCATGAAACGGCATATCCTGACGATCCTTTCGGTGGCGCTGCTTCTTGGGCTGGCGCTGGTCCTTCCCGGCGCGCCGCGCGCGCAGGATCTGTCGGCGCTTGCGCGGCTGGACCCCGCGCGCTCGGCCGTCGCGGCGCAGGGCGACAGGACCGAGGTCACGCTGGGGCTGAGCCAGCCGGTGGCCTTCCGCAGCTATCTACTGGATCAGCCGCCGCGCCTTGTCGTGGATTTCCGCGAGGTCGATTTTTCCGGCCTGCGCCCCGACGCGCTTGGCCTTTCGGGGGCGGTCGCTTCGCTGCGCTGGGGGCCGTTCCGGCCCGGCTGGTCGCGGCTTGTGGCCGAGCTGTCGGGGCCGCAGCGCATCGTTTCGGCCGAACAGAAGACCGGCGGGCAGCCCGCGATCCGCGTGGTTCTGGAAACCGTCGCGCCACGCGATTTCGTCGCCCGCGAGGGGGCCGCGCAATCGGCGCTGTGGGATCTGCCGCAGCCCGCCGTGGTGGACCCGCCCAAGCGCCGCCAGAACGGCGAGGCGCCGCTGCTGGTCGTCCTTGATCCCGGCCATGGCGGCATCGACCCCGGCGCCGAGGCCGGCGTGCTGAGCGAGGCGGTGCTGGTGCTGACCTTCGCGCGCGAGCTGAAAGAGGCGCTGACCCGCGCCGGCATCCGGGTTTTCATGACCCGCGAAGAGGACGTGTTCGTGCCGCTTGAGACGCGCATCACGGTGGCGCGCGCGGCTGGGGCGGATCTGTTCCTGTCGTTGCATGCCGATGCGCTTGCCGAGGGGGTGGCGACGGGGGCCACGGTCTATCTGCTGGACGAAGAGGCCTCGGACAGCGCCTCGCAGGCGCTTGCCGAACGCCATGATCGGGCCGATCTTCTGGCCGGCGTCGACCTTGAGGGGCATGACGATGCGGTGGCCTCGGTGCTGATGGATCTGGCGCGCACGGAAACGCAGCCCCGCGCCGTCCGGATGGCGCAGGTCCTGGCGGGGGCGATCAAGGCCGAGGGCCTGAAGATGCACAAGCATCCGGTGCAGGGGGCAAATTTCTCGGTGCTGAAATCGCCCGATATCCCCTCGATCCTGCTGGAGCTGGGCTTCATGTCCTCCGAGGCTGACCGCGACCGCCTGAACGATCCGCAATGGCGCGCGCGCATGGCCGCGGCCATCGTGCGGGGGGTGCAAAGCTGGGGCCAGGCCGACGCGGCCGAGGCGCGCCTGCTGCGCCAGTAGCTGCGCGGCTTCGGCAAGAGGCCGCAGCCTGACGCCAAGTTGTTTTGACGCATCCGCGCGCGCGCGTTATAGCCGGGTGGTTCGGGCCATAAGGGGCCCATGGAGTTGACCGTTGATCCGTTTTGTCCTGTCTTCGATCGGGGGCCTGTTCTCGTGGATCGTCACCGCGCTGTTTTTCGGTGCGCTGACGCTTGGCGCGATTTTCTGGATGTATTCGCGCAACCTGCCCAGCCACGAGCAGCTGTCGCAATACACCCCCAAGACGATCAGCCGGATCTATAACGGCGAGGGGCGCCTGATCGACGAATTCGCCGAGGAGCGCCGCCTTTTCGTGCCGATCGGGGATGTGCCCGATCTGGTCAAGAACGCCTTCATCTCGGCCGAGGACAAGAACTTCTACATCCATCGCGGCTATGATGCGCGCGGCATGGTGGCCGCCCTTCTGGATGCGGTGAAATCGGGCGGGCGCGATCTGCGCGGCGCCTCGACCATCACGCAGCAGGTGATGAAGAACTTCCTTCTGTCCTCGGACCGCTCGGTCGAGCGCAAGATCAAGGAACTGATCCTTGCCACCCGGCTTGAGGAATCGCTGAGCAAGGACAAGATCCTTGAACTTTACCTCAACGAGATCTTCCTGGGGCAGAACTCTTACGGGGTGGCGGCCGCGGCGCAGACCTATTTCAACAAGACGCTGGCCGAACTGGTCCCGCATGAGGCCGCGACCCTTGCCGCGATGCCCGCGGCGCCGTCGAATTTCCACCCCGTGCGGAACATGGAAAAGCTGCAGGGCCGGCGCAACTATGTGCTGCGCGAGATGTGGCAGAACGGCTATATCAGCGAAGAGACCTATCAGTCCGAGCGGCTCTTGCCCGTGAAATCGGTGCAGAACGGCGATTACGCGCCCTTCCGCCAGGCGCTGCCGCCGCGCGACTATTTCACCGACGAGATCCGCCGCCAGCTGTCCAAGACCTTCGGGCAAGAGGAATTCTTCGGCGGCGGCCTGACGATCCGCGCGACGGTCAACCCCTCGATGCAGGATCAGGCCGCGAAGGTGTTGCAGGACGCGCTTGAGAATTACGACCGCGGACAGGGGATCTGGCGCGGCACGCGCGGCACGAAGATCGCCGCGGACCAGCTGGGCGACGAGCGTTCCTGGCGCGCGGCCCTGGCCGAGGTGCCCACCGACAAGGCGCCGCGCGACGTGCCGGGCTGGCACCCGGCCGTGGTGCTGGCGCTTGGCGAGAACGATGCCCGCATCGGGATCGAAGGCATCGAAGAGGACGAAGACGGCCACTGGATCCCGGCCGAGGATGTCACCTGGGCGCGCAAGCGTCAGGAGGACGGCCGGCTTGGATCGAAGGCGCGGCGCGCCTCGGACCTGCTGGAGGTCGGGGATGTGGTTCTGGTGCGGGCCGTGACGAGGGATGCCGATGGCTCTTTCATGCGCTGGTCCCTGCGGCAGGTGCCCGAGGTCCAGGGCTCGTTCATGGCGATGGACGTCAATACCGGGCGGGTGATTGCGATGCAGGGCGGGTTCTCGTATCAGTCCTCGGTGTTCAACCGCACCACGCAGGCGATGCGTCAGCCGGGCTCGTCCTTCAAGCCCTTCGTCTATGCGGCCGCGCTTGATTCGGGCTTTTCGCCCGCCACCATCGTCGTCGACGCCCCGATCGAGGTGAACACGCCGCAGGGCCTGTGGCGGCCGAAGAACGCCTCGAACAAGTTCTACGGGCCGACGCCCCTGCGCACCGGGATCGAACAGTCGCGGAACCTCATGACGGTGCGGATCGCGCAAGAGATCGGGATGGAAACGGTTGCCGGCTATGCCGAGCGTTTCGGCGTCTATCATCCGATGAACGCGTTCCTGGCCAATGCGCTTGGCGCGCAGGAAACCACGATGTTCCAGATGGTTGCGGCCTATGCGATGTTCGCCAATGGCGGCGAGCGGGTGGAGCCCACGCTGGTCGACCGCGTGCAGGACCGCTGGGGCAAGACGATCTACCGCCACGACCAGCGCGTCTGCGAGGATTGTGCCGATCCCGCGATCGCGCCGGGGCAGGAACCGCATATCGTGTCGAACCGCGAGCGGGTGATGGATGCGATCACGGCCTATCAGCTCACCTCGATGATGGAAGGCGTGGTGCAGCGCGGTTCGGGCAAGGGGGTGAACCTGCCGGTTCCGGTGGCGGGCAAGACCGGCACCACGAACGACGCCAAGGACGTGTGGTTCATCGGCTATACCTCGAATATCGTCGCGGGGTGCTACATGGGCTTCGACCAGCCGCGCAGCCTCGGCTCGCATGCCTATGGCGGCACGCTGTGCGTTCCGGTCTTCAATGCCTTCATGCAGCAGGCGGTGAAGGAATATGGCGGCTCCAAGTTCCGGGTGCCCGAGGGTGGTTATTGGGTGAAGATGAACCGTTTCACCGGCGAGCGGCTGCCCGATGACGCGGCGGGCGATTACGTCATCACCGAATACCTGCGCGAGGGGCAGGGCGACATGTTCGGCTTTGGCATGATGGTCGATGGCGGCTTCGGCATGGGCCAGAACCTGCCGCTTTTCGCGCAGGGCGAAAGCGACAATGGCGGCACGGCGATCACCACCTCGACCGGGCAGACCCGGATCATCCCGAAGAAGGCCGATTTCGGAACGGTCAGCTCGGGCGGGCTTTACTGATCACGCGCATGGCCGGGCAGGGGGCGCGGGTGCTTGCCCGCCGCCGCCCAAGCCTGTATCAGGGCCGCCAATACCTGCAAGAGGAACCCCGTCATGCGCGCCGAGACGCAGAACTCCGTCGATGCGATCCGCAAATCCCTGACCCTTCTGGCCCAACGGATGGATTGGGAGACCGCCCCGCACCGGCTTGAGGAATTCAACGCCATGATCGAGGACGGGGATCTGTGGTCCGACCCCGCACGCGCGCAAAAGCTGATGCGCGAGCGGCAGATGCTGATGGACAAGGTCGAGACCTATCGCAAGATCGACCGCGAGCTGACCGACAATGTCGAACTGATCGAACTGGGCGAGATGGAGGGCGATGACGAGATCGTCTCGGAGGCCGAGAAGGCACTGAAGGAGCTGCGCGAATTCTCGGCCGCCAAAGAGCTGGAGGCGCTTTTGGACGGCGAGGCGGACGGCAACGATACCTTCCTTGAGATCAACGCCGGGGCGGGCGGCACGGAAAGCTGCGACTGGGCCTCGATGCTGGCGCGCATGTATGTGCGTTGGGCCGAGAAGAAGGGCTACAAGGTCGAGTTGCAATCGGAAAGCGCGGGCGAAGAGGCCGGGATCAAGTCGGCCTCCTACAAGATCTCGGGGCCCAATGCCTATGGCTGGCTGAAATCGGAATCGGGCGTGCATCGCCTGGTGCGGATTTCGCCCTATGACAGCGCGGCGCGGCGGCATACCTCGTTCTGCTCGGTCTGGGTCTATCCGGTGGTCGACGACAATATCGAGATCGAGATCCCCGCCTCGGACATCCGGATCGACACCTACCGGTCTTCGGGTGCAGGCGGCCAGCACGTCAACACCACCGACTCGGCAGTGCGGATCACCCACCTGCCCACGAATATCGTGGTCACCAGCTCGATGAAGTCGCAGCACCAGAACCGCGAGATCGCGATGAACGCGCTGCGCTCGCGGCTTTACCAGCTTGAACTCGACAAGCGAAATGCGGCGATCAACGCGGCGCATGAAAGCAAGGGCGATGCGGGCTGGGGCAACCAGATCCGTTCCTACGTCCTGCAACCCTATCAGATGGTCAAGGACCTGCGCACCGGATACGAGACATCGGACACGCAGGGCGTTCTGGATGGCGATCTGGACGGGTTCATGGCGGCCACGCTGGCGCTGGATGTGGCGGGCAAGTCGCGCGCAGATGCGCAGGCCGAAGACTAGGATCTTCACCTCTGGCGCCAACAATTTTGTTGCTCTGCCCGGCACCCGCCGTCTAGCCTTCCCGAAACAGGGGAGAACAGCATGAGCAATATCGAGGACAGCGGGCCATCGCCCCTGCCCACCATCCGGCAGGTTTCGGTTTCGGATATTCCCGAGGTCCTGCGCGCCGGGCTGCGCGATTTCCTGCGTGCGCCGGCCTTCGGCATCTTCTTTTCGGCGGTCTATGTGGCAGGCGGCATCACCTTCTGGATGGTGTTCTCGGCAGCGGGGCAGGAATGGTGGCTGATCCCCTTCATCCTTGGGTTTCCGCTTCTGGCGCCCTTCGCCGCGATCGGCCTTTACGAGGTCAGCCGCCGCATCGAAGTCGGGGAACCATTGTATTGGCGCGAGGTTCTGGGCGTTGTCTTCGCCCAAAAGGACCGCCAGCTACCCTCGATGGCGATGGTGATCCTGCTGATGTTCATGTTCTGGGTGTTCGTCGCGCATACCACCTTCGCGCTTTTCATGGGGCTTTCGGCGCTGACCAACATCACCTCGTCGCCCGGCGTGCTGCTTGAGGGGAACGGCCCGCTCATGCTCATTGTCGGAAGCCTGATCGGGGCGGGCTTCGCGCTTGCGCTGTTCGCCTTTACCGTGGTGGGCCTGCCGCTCCTGCTGGAGCGCGAGGTGGATTTCATCACCGCTATCATCACCTCTGTCCAGGCGGTGCTGGGCAATCCGGTCACGCTGCTGATCTGGGGGGCGGTGATTGCCGGGTTCCTGTTTCTGGGGATGCTGCCGCTGTTCCTTGGCCTTTTCGTCATCCTGCCGGTTCTGGGCCATGCAAGCTGGCACATGTATCGCCGCCTGACGGCCTGAGCGGGCGGCAACCGGGACGAAAACGAAAAGGGCAGCCGCGGGGCTGCCCTTTCATCATGGGAACGGGTGCGCCTTCTGGCGATCAGTCGTCCGACGCGCTCGGCGGGGCCAGTTTCGGCGTGCCCTGGCCGTTCGACAGCGGATCGTCCTGACGCTGGACCGAGCCTTCGAAATGCGCGCCCGATTCAATGGCGATGGTCTTGTGGATGATGTCGCCCTCGACCCGGGCCGAGGAGGTCAGGCGCACCTTGAGGCCGCGCACGCGGCCGACGACACGGCCGTTGACCACGACATCGTCCGCCACGATCTCGCCCTTGATGGTGGCGCTTTCGCCGACCGTCAGAAGATGCGCGCGGATATCGCCTTCGACCACGCCCTCGACCTGAATGTCGCCGGTGGTCTTGATGTTGCCCGTCACCGTCAGGTCCGACGACAGGACAGAGGCTGCCGGCTTCACACGCGGCGTCGTGGGAACATAGTCGCCCGCAGGCTTGGGCGCCACCATGTCGGTGGACTTGGATTTTTCGGTCTCGGCTGTGGCTTTGGGGCCCGGTTCGTTGATCCTGCTTTTAGAAAACATCTTTTGCCGCCTTGATGAAGGTCATCGGGTTGATGGGTGAACCGCCCACCCGGATTTCATAGTGCAGATGCGGTCCTGTGGACCGACCGGTATTGCCCATATCACCGATCCGATCCCCGCGCGAGATCTTTTGGCCCTGCTTCACGTGGATTTTGGACAGGTGGCCGTAGACGGTGATGATGCCGAAGTCATGTTGCACGCGGATCATGTTGCCATAGCCCGATTCCCAGCCCGCCTTGATCACCCGGCCGTCGGCCGGCGCATGGATTGGCGTGCCCACCGGCCCCGCCAGATCGACGCCCGCATGCAGGCGACCCCAGCGATAGCCGAACGGAGAGGTGAAGCGGAAGTTCGACTTCACCGGCAGCGCGAAGGGCAGCTGATCGACGGCGATGCGATACATGTTCATCTCGTCAAGCTTGCTCAGGATGCTGTTGGCGCGCTCTTCGTCATGGGTCAGCGCGGCGCGCCCCTTGCTGGACAGCGCGACGGGCATCAGCGGGCCGCCCGAGCCGGAATAGCCGCGCCGCACCTGCGACAGGATATCGTCGGGGTTCATGCCGGCGGCCTTGAACATCTTGTCCAGCGGCGCCATCGACACCGTCACGGCGCCTTCCAGCGTGGTGAAGATCTCGTCGTTGCGCTGTTCCAGAAGGCGTTTTTCCAGCGTGATCTCATCCGCCTCGCTGCGCGCCTGATCGGCGGCCACGCGCATGTCGTCACGCTGTCGGGCGGTATCGCCCAAAGTCGCTGTCAGGAAATCGACGGTTTGGGCCATGTCGGAGGCGCGCGACATCGCGGTGGGCGTGCCATTGCCGTTCGACTGCGCCTCGGCCAGGACGCTCGCGGCCTCTTCGCGTGCGGTGTCGCGTTCGGCCATGGTGCGGCGCAGGGTAGACTGGATCACCTTGATGCCGGTCTCCAGTTCGCGCCGGCGCTCTTCGCTGTCCAGAAGTGTGGACTGCATCTGCGATACCTGCTCCAGCGCAAGCTGAAAGCGGTTCTGGGCGGCAAGTGCTTCGGCAGCACGATTGTCGCGTTCGCGCGACAGGCTGTCGAGTCGGCGCTCGAACGCGGCCTGGGCGATGGCCGCCTGATCGCGCGCGGACCCCGAGCTGATGCCGTCGATGAACAGAAGCGAGGTCGCAATCACCGACCAGCCGAAAACGACCGCCCCGACCAGCAACGCCGTCGCCTGCGTGACCGGCCGCAGCCGAACGAAGCGCGTCGTGGTGGCGGATTTCAGAAACAGCCGCTGTTCGGGCAGGCGACGCTCCAGCGCCGTGTTCAGTCGATCGATAATGCGTCTGGGCAAACCGCGTGTCCTGTGTTGATCATGCCAATGTTCCGCTGGCGGCAAGCGTTCACGGAACCATCGCCCCCCCGGACGACCCTTCGGATTTGAAAAAGGGCTTAACAAGCGGCGGCGCCTTCGCGCAACCGGTTTTGCCAGCCTGCGGCGATCGGGCGCCCGCAGCGCGGGGTGATGCGCGGTTTCCTGCCGACCTTCGGGCGCCCTTCCAGGCGCGCGGTTCAGCCCAGGGTGCGCACGGCCTCCAGCACCTCTTCGGCATGGCCCTTGACCTTCACCTTCGGCCAGACCTGCGCCACGGTGCCATCCGCCCCGATCAGCACGGTGGCGCGCTGGATCCCCATGTAGCTGCGGCCATACATGTTCTTCTCGACCCAGGTGCCGTAGCGTTCGCAGGTATCGGAGGCCTCATCGGAGACAAGGATGACCCCAAGCCCGTGCTTGGCGCAGAACTTCTCATGCCGGGCGGGGCTGTCCTTCGAGATCCCGATCACCACCGCGCCGGCGGCCGCGAATTCAGCTGCAAGGCGGGTGAAATCCAGCGCCTCGGTGGTGCATCCGGGCGTGTCGTCCTTGGGGTAGAAGTAAAGCACCACCGGCGCGGGGCGCAGCGCCGAAAGCGTCAGCATGTTCGATCCGCTGCCGTTATCGGTGCGGGGAAGGGTGAAATCAGGCGCCGTTTCGCCGATCTTGATCATTGGGACCTCCGTTCCGGGCTTCGGGACTTACGTTTTACGCGACACTGCGCGAATATGAAGGGCATGACGGACAAAAGCCTGCGAAGGGCTGTTTCAGAGGTGGGATGACGGAACCTGACCCCGAGGCGCAACAGCCGCCGCCCCCTGCCGAACAGGGCCGGTCCCGGCGCAGCCCGCCGCACCGGCGGCTGCGGCGTGCGCGGCTTGGGCTGTGGCTGCTGCTCAGCCTGCCGGTCATGATCGTCGCGGCGGTGTTCGCGGTGATGGTTCTGACCCACCGCCCGCTTTCCGCGCCCGACTGGCTGATCGCGCGGATCGAGGCACGGGCGAATGCCGCGCTGTCTGGACGGTTGTCGGTGCGCCTGACCGAAGGGGCCGCCGTCATCGTGGACGAGGGTTTCGTGCCGCGCGTGCGCTTCAACGGTGTCGTGGTTTTGCGGCCCGACGGGCGCCCGCTGGCGGTCCTTCCGGAATTGCGCAGCACGCTCTTCGCCCAACCCCTTTTGCGCGGCAAGATCGTGCCGCGCAGCTTCCGCATCATTGGTGCGTCTGTGGCGATGCGGCGGCTGCCCGATGGCGCGCTGGACCTTGATCTTGGGACCGGGGGCGGGCTACCCTTCTCGCGTCCCGAAACGCTGGCGCAGGGGGTGGATCTGTTCGAGCAGGTCTTTGCCTTGCCCGCGCTGTCGCGGCTGGAACGGATCGAGGCCGAGGGGATCGCGCTGCGCCTGGACGATACCCGGATCGGGCAGGTCTGGCAGGTGTCCGAGGGCAAGCTGAGCATCGTGCAGGATGCCGAGCGGATCTCGGTCACGCTGGGGCTGTCGGTCGGGGCCGAGGCCGAGGTGCCGGCAAGCGTGGTTCTGACGGCGACCTCGCTCAAGGGATCGGCCGAGACCTCCTTCGGGGCGGCGGTGAACGCGATGCGCGCGCGCGATCTGGCGGTGCAATCGCCTGCGCTTGCCTGGCTGGGGGTGCTGGATGCGCCGATCTCGGGGGCGCTGCGCTCGGGGATCGACGCGGCGGGGAATGTGGGGCGGATGGATGCCATGCTGGAGATCGGCGCGGGCGCGGTCTCTCCGGCCGAGGGCGCGCGGCCGCTGCCGTTCGATGGCGGCAAGGTCTATCTGGCCTATGACCCGGCCGCGCAGCGCGTCAGCTTCACCGACCTTGCCTTTGAAAGCCGCGCGCTGCGGCTGCGCGCCAACGGGCATGCGCTTCTGCGGGACATGGCGGCGGGGCTGCCGGGCACGCTTCTGGGGCAGGTCGCCATTACCGATCTTCAGATCGACCCAGAGGGCCTGTTCGAACGGCCCGCCCGTTTCGCACAGGGCGCGATCGACCTGCGCCTTGGCCTTGCGCCATTCCGCATCGACCTGGGGCAGTTGCAGCTGGTGCAGGACGATCGCCGCCTGTCGGCCGAGGGCACCGTCAGCGCCGATGCGACGGGCTGGCGGGTGGCGCTGGACCTGGGGGTCGACCAGATCGCGCAAAGCGATCTTCTGGGCCTCTGGCCGCCCGCGCTGGTGCCGCGCACGCGCGCCTGGCTTGCCGACAACGTCACCACCGGAGAGCTGCACAACGTGCGCGCCGCACTGCGCCTGAGTCCGGGCGCCGATCCGCGCCTTGCGCTCGGCTATGAGTTCCGCGGCGCCGAGGTGCGGGTGATCCGCTCGCTTCCACCGGTGTCGGACGGGCGCGGCTTTGCCACGATCCTGGACACCACCCATTCCCTTCTGGTCGAGCAGGGCCATGTCACCGCCCC
This sequence comes from Rhodobacter maritimus, assembly GCF_058747975.1. Classification (NCBI taxonomy): domain Bacteria; kingdom Pseudomonadati; phylum Pseudomonadota; class Alphaproteobacteria; order Rhodobacterales; genus Rhodobacter; species Rhodobacter maritimus. The sequence continues at coordinate 1,248,363 of NZ_CM179095.1, forward strand.
CTCGGGCGGGCGCATCGACGTGCGCAATACCGAGATGATCGTGCCCGACATCACCATCAAGCCTGCGCCTGCGACGGTGCGGCTGGTGACCGACTCGACCATCCCCGCCGCGCTTTCGCTGCTGGACGAGCCGCCCTTCGAGTTTCTAAGCAAGGCCGGCCAGCCCACCGATATCGCCGAAGGGCGCGCCCGTGCCGAAACGCATCTGAATCTGGTTCTGAAAAACAAGATACCGCCCAATGAGGTGCAATACAGCGTGGACGCGCGGCTGAGTGATGTACGCTCGGACAAGATCGTGCCGGGACGGGTGCTGACGGCCGATGCGCTGCGGCTGAGGGCAGACCCGGAGGGGATGGTGCTGTCGGGCAAGGGTGCACTGTCCGGCGTGCCGTTCGAGGCAAGCTGGAACCAGCGCTTCGGGCCCGAGCATCGCGGCCAGTCCAGCGTCGAGGGCACGGTCGAGATTTCGCCCGAGGCGCTGGACGCCTTTGCCATCGGCCTGCCGAAAGGATCGGTTTCGGGCAAGGGCAGCGGCCGGATCACGCTGGACCTGCGCAAGGACGAGGCCACGAAATTCACGCTCGGCTCGGATCTCAAGGGGCTGGGCCTGCGCATCCCCGAGATCGGCTGGTCCAAGGCGGCGGGCAGCGCGGGCAGGCTGGAACTGGCGGGACAGCTTGGCGCGCCGCCCAGGGTCGAGACCCTGCGGCTGAGCGCGCCGGGGCTGGAGGCGGGCGGCGCGATCAGCCTGCGTCCGGGCGGCGGGCTGGAGCTTGCGCGCTTCGACACGCTTTCGATCGGAAGCTGGTTCAAGGGCGCGGCCGAGCTGCGCGGCCAGGGGCCGGGGCGCGCGCCGTCGGTCTTTGTCGCGTCGGGCCGGGCCGATCTGGGCCGTGCCGATTTCGGCAAGGGCGGCAGCGGCGGCGCGGGCGGCGGCAGCGCCATCGAGGTTGCGCTGGACCGCCTGAACGTCACCGACAAGATTGCGTTGACCGGGTTTCGCGGATCGTTCACGACGCGGGGCGGGTTCAACGGCCAGTTCACCGGGCGGGTGAATGGCGAAACCCCGGTGGCCGGTACCGTCGCCCCCGGCGAGGGCGCGCGCGTGGCGGTGCGCATCACCTCTGCCGATGCGGGGGGCGCGCTTGCCTCGGCCGGGATCTTCACCCGCGCGCGCGGCGGCTCGCTCGACATGGCGCTGAACCCGGTGGGTGGGCCGGGCAGCTATTCGGGCACCGCCGCGATCCGCGACATCCGCGTGCGCGACGCCCCGGTCCTGGCCTCGATGCTGTCGGCGGCCTCGGGGATCGGATTGCTGGAACAGCTGAACGGCGAGGGGCTGGCTTTCGGTTCGGCCGATGCCGCCTTCCGCTTGACGCCCCAGGGCGTCAGCATCACAAGGGGCGAGGCGGTGGGGGCCTCGCTTGGGGTCACGCTGACCGGCAATTATTATCCCGCGAACGGAACGATCGACATGCAGGGCGTGGTTTCGCCATTCTACCTGATCAACGGGATCGGCCAGGTGCTGACGCGCCGGGGCGAAGGCGTATTCGGCTTCAATTACACGCTAACCGGCACGGCCGCCGCGCCCCAGGTCTCGATCAACCCGCTGTCGATCCTGACGCCCGGAATGTTCCGCGAGCTGTTCCGCCGCGCGCCGCCGAAGGTCGTGCAATGAAGCTTTCGGATTTCGACTTTCACCTGCCCGAGGCGCTGATCGCCACGCGGCCCGCCCGCCCGCGCAGCGCGGCACGCCTGCTGCTGGCCGAAGGGGACGGGATCGCGGATCGTCATGTGGCGGATCTGGTCGGGATCTTCCGTCCCGGCGATCGGCTTGTGCTGAACAACACCAGGGTGATCCCCGCACGCCTTTCGGGCACGCGCCGGCGCATGACGGGGCAGGGCGAGGCGGTGGCGAAGATCGAGGTGACGCTGCTGGAACCCGCGCCGGGCGGGGAGTGGAGCGCGCTCGCCAAACCCCTGCGCAAGCTGCGCGAGGGCGAGACGATCACCTTTTCCAGCGCGCTTTCGGCCGAGGTGCGCGCCATTGGCGATGCGCAGATGCGCCTTGCCTTCAACCTGACCGGCCCGGATTTCGACGCCGCCCTGGCCGAGGCGGGGGCGATGCCCCTGCCGCCCTATATCGCGGCGCTGCGGGCACCCGACGCGCAGGACCGCGACGATTACCAGACCGTCTTCGCGCGCCATTCGGGCGCCGTGGCCGCCCCGACGGCCAGCCTGCATTTCACCCGCGATCTGCTGGACGCGCTTGCCGCCAGGGGGGTGGAGTTCACCGAGGTTACGCTGCATGTGGGCGCGGGCACCTTCCTGCCCGTCAAGGTCGAGGATGTGACCACGCATCGCATGCATGCCGAATGGGGCGAGGTCAGCGCCCGCGCCGCGGACGAGATCAACGCCACGAAAGCGGCGGGCGGGCGGGTGATTCCGGTCGGCACCACGGCCCTTCGGCTGATCGAAAGCGCCGCCGCCTCGGGCCGGGTTCAGCCGTTTTCGGGCACCACCGACATCTTCATCTATCCCGGCTACCGATTCCGCGTGACCGATGCGCTGATGACCAATTTCCACCTGCCGAAATCTACGCTTCTGATGCTGGTCTCGGCGCTGATGGGCAAGGCGCGGATCGAGAAGATTTATGCCCATGCTGTAGACAAAGGCTATCGCTTCTTCTCATATGGGGATGCGTCGCTTCTGATCCCCGAGGGTCGCAATCGCGCCTGACCCGGCGCCGTCCCGATGCCAGACATGGCGTTCACCCGACAAAAGGCTTTTCCCATGCTTTCGGTTCTGCGCAATTCCTGGCCCCTGCTTCTGGGTATCATGTTGCTGATGGTCGGCAACGGGATGCAGGGCACGCTTCTGGGCATCCGGGGTCAGATCGAGGGGATCTCGACCTTCCAGATGTCGCTGGTCATGTCGGCCTATTTCGCGGGGTTCCTGCTGGGCTCGCGCACCGTGCCGGACCTGATCCGCAATGTCGGGCATGTGCGGGTCTTCGCGGCGCTCGGCTCGCTGATCTCTGCGGTGCTGATCCTTTATGCAACCGCGCCGAACTGGATCGCCTGGACCTTCATGCGGGTGCTGATCGGGTTTTCCTTCTCGGGGGTCTATATTACGGCCGAAAGCTGGCTGAACGCGGCCTCGACCAACGAGAACCGGGGGCAGGCGCTGTCGGCCTACATGATCGTGCAGATGATCGGCATCATCGCGGCGCAGCTCCTGATGAACACGGGCGATCCGTCGGGCTATCTGCTGTTCGTCATTCCCTCGGTGCTGGTGTCGCTGGCCTTCACGCCGATTCTGCTGTCGGCCGCCCCCGCCCCCGCCTTCGAGACGATCCAGCGCATGAGCTTCGGGCGGCTGTGGCAGGCCTCGCCCCTTGGCTGCGTGGGGATCTTCCTGATGGGCGGGGTGTTTTCGGCGCTGTTCGGGATGGCCTCGGTCTGGGGCACGCAGGCGGGGCTGAGCGTGAAAGAGATCTCGGCCTTCGTGGCGGCGATCTATGTGGGGGGGCTGCTCTTGCAATATCCCATCGGCTGGGCCTCGGACCGGATGGACCGGCGCAAGCTGATCCTGGGGCTGGGGGTGGTGGGCGCGCTGTCGATGGCGGCGGTCTTCGTCACCGACCCGCCCTTTGCCGTGCTGCTGGTGATGGCCGCGCTGATCGGCGGCGTCGCCAACCCGCTTTATTCGCTGCTTCTGGCCTATACCAATGATTTTCTTGACAATTCAGACATGGCCGCGGCCTCGGCCGGGTTGCTGTTCATCAACGGCGTGGGGGCGATCACCGGGCCCATCGTCACCGGCTGGCTGATGGAGGCGGTGGGAACCAACGGCTTCTTCCTGTATCTCGCGCTGCTCAACGCGGGGCTGGCGGGCTATGCGGGCTGGCGCATGACCCGGCGCCCGGCGCTTTCGGCCGAAGAGACAGGCGCCTTCGCGGTCATCTCGCCCGCCGCCACGCCCTTCGCGGTCGAGGTCGCGCTGGAGGCCGCGCAGGATGTCACGCATGACGATGCCGGGGAATCCGCCGTCAACAAGGATTGATCCCGCCGCGCGCCTCTGTCAGCCTGTGACAAGGCAGAGGAGGGGGGAGCGATGGCAACCGCCGAAGACGTCATCCGATTCTGGGAGGAGATCGGGCCGGAGGGCTGGTATTCCGGCACGGCCGAACTGGACGAACGGGTCCGGGCGCAATTTCTGCCGCTGTGGCAATCCGCGCGCGAAGGCGGGCTGGACGGCTGGCGCGATACGGCGCGGGGGGCGCTTGCGCTGATCCTTGTCCTCGACCAGTTCCCCCGCAACATGTTCCGCGACCACGCGGACAGTTTCGCCACCGATCACCAGGCGCTGGCCGAAGCATCGCGGGCGATCGCCGCCGGGCATGACCTGACGATCCCGCCGCCGATGCAGCAGTTCTTCTATCTGCCCTTCATGCATTCCGAAGACCTCGTGGCGCAGAATCGCGGCGTTGCACTCTTCGCCGAGCGGATGCCCGGCGATAACCTGCGCCATGCCCGCGCGCATGAAGCGGTGATCGCGCGCTTCGGCCGCTTTCCCTGGCGCAATCCGGCGCTTGGGCGCGTCAGCACCGGCGAAGAGCAGGCCTACCTGGAGGCCGGGGGCTATGCGGCGACAGTGAAGGAAATGCCCGGCATTGAACCATCCTGAAAAATAGTTTAATGCCAAACTAATTTAACCTGAGGGGGAACCATGGCCGCGAAAAGCTTCGACATGATCGTGATCGGTGCCGGTCCGGGCGGCTATGTGGCCGCGATCCGGGGGGCGCAACTTGGCCTGAACGTGGCCATCGTCGAACGCGAGCATCTGGGGGGCATCTGCCTGAACTGGGGCTGCATCCCGACGAAGGCGCTGTTGCGCTCGGCCGAGGTGTTCCACCTGATGCACCGCGCGAAGGAATTCGGCTTGAAGGCGGACGGGATCGGCTATGACCTTGACGCCGTGGTCGCGCGCTCGCGCGGGGTGGCCAAGCAGCTTTCGGGCGGCATCGGCCATCTGATGAAGAAGAACAAGATCACCGTGTTCATGGGTGCGGCGACGCTGCCCGCCAGGGGCAAGGTCTCGGTCAAGACCGACAAGGGCACCGAGGAGCTGACCGCGAAATCCATCGTGCTGGCCACCGGCGCGCGGGCGCGCACCCTGCCGGGGCTTGAGGCGGATGGCGATCTGGTCTGGACCTACAAGCACGCGCTGCAACCCAAACGCATGCCCAAGAAGCTTCTGGTGATCGGCTCGGGCGCGATCGGGATCGAATTTGCCAGCTTCTTCAACACGCTTGGCGCCGACACCACCGTCGTCGAGGTGATGGACCGCGTCCTGCCGGTCGAGGACGCGGAAATCAGCGCCTTCGCCAAGAAGCAATTCGTCAAGCAGGGGATGAAGATCCTTGAAAAGACCACGGTGAAAAAGCTTGACCGGGGGCAGGGCAAGGTCACCGCTCATCTTGAGGATGCCAAAGGCACCACGACGCAGGACTTCGACACCGTGATCTCGGCCGTGGGGATCGTCGGCAATGTCGAGGATCTGGGCCTCGAGGCGCTTGGCGTGAAGATCGACCGCACCCATGTCGTGACCGACGAATACTGCCGCACCGGGGTCGAGGGGCTTTACGCCATCGGCGACATCGCGGGTGCGCCCTGGCTTGCGCACAAGGCCAGCCATGAGGGCGTGATGGTGGCCGAACTGATCGCGGGCGGCCACCCGCATCCGATCAAGCCGGGCTCGATCGCCGGCTGCACCTATTGCCACCCGCAGGTGGCCAGCGTCGGCATGACCGAGGCGAAGGCGAAGGAGGCGGGCCATGAGGTCAGGGTCGGCCGCTTCCCCTTCATCGGCAACGGCAAGGCCATCGCGCTTGGCGAATCCGAGGGGCTGGTCAAGACCGTGTTCGACGCGAAGACGGGCGAGCTTCTGGGCGCGCATATGGTGGGCGCCGAGGTGACCGAACTGATCCAGGGCTATGTCGTGGGCCGCACGCTCGAGACGACCGAGGAAGACCTGATGAACACGGTCTTCCCGCATCCGACGCTGTCCGAGATGATGCACGAGGCGGTGCTGGACGCTTACGGCCGCGCGCTGCACTTCTGAGGCGTTGCGCGCCTAGCGCTCGATCTTGCCGCCGCCGGCGTCCCAGTCGTAAAGGCCGCCAAGGTTGTAGACCGTGCCGTGGCCCAGTTGCAAAAGCATCTGGGCCGCACCGGCACTGCGGGCGCCGCTTGCACAGTAAAGCGCAATCGGCTTGCCCTGTTTCAGCTCGGGCAGGCATTCTGGGCTGGCCGGGTCGCATTTCATCCGGAACGCCATCAGCGGCACATGCAGCGCACCCGCCGCCTTGCCGCTGGCGCGCAGCTCCATCCCGTCGCGCACGTCGATCACGATCAGCTCACCCGCCTCGGCCATGCGCACGGCTTCTTGCGGGGCGATGCGCCCGACGCGATTGCCCGATGGGGCAGAGGAGCGAAGGAAATTCAGCATGCGGTGGCCTTTCCGGGGGATGCGGCGTCGAATGATGCAGATCTGGCAAATGCCCTGCCAGAATCAAGGGCTGTGCCGAAATTACATTCATGAAAATGAATTTAATATGGCGAACGTGCCATCCGGTGCCGTGCGGGCGCAAAAAATTGCCGGCATGGGCGGCCATCCGCCATGGCAGCGGGGATCACGCCTTGTAAAAGTTCACCATTCGTTCACATTATCGAGTTGGAGACTCGGAAGCGTTGCCCTATCTAGGGCTGGGGTAAACGGGGGCTGGCATGGCCGAGCAGAAATTCATCGAGGTGCGCGGCGCGCGCGAGCATAACCTCAAGGGCGTGGATCTGGATATTCCGCGCGACCAGTTCGTGGTGATCACCGGGCTGTCGGGCTCGGGCAAGTCCTCGCTCGCCTTCGACACGATCTATGCCGAGGGGCAGCGGCGCTATGTCGAAAGCCTGTCGGCCTATGCGCGCCAGTTCCTCGACATGATGGGCAAGCCCGATGTCGACCATATCTCGGGCCTCAGCCCCGCGATCTCGATCGAGCAGAAGACGACCTCGAAGAACCCGCGTTCGACCGTGGGCACGGTGACCGAGATCTACGATTACCTGCGGCTTCTGTTCGCGCGCGCGGGCACGCCCTACAGCCCCGCGACCGGCCTGCCGATCGAGGCGCAGCAGGTGCAGGACATGGTGGACCGCATCATGGCGCTTCCCGAAGGCACGCGCGGCTATCTGCTGGCCCCCATCGTGCGCGACCGCAAGGGCGAATACCGCAAGGAATTCGCCGAGCTGCGCAAGCAGGGCTTCCAGCGCGTCAAGGTCAACGGCCAGTTCCACGACCTGGAAGAGCCGCCGGTCCTGGACAAGAAGTTCCGTCACAATATCGACGTGGTGGTCGACCGGATCGTCGTGCGCGAGGGGCTTGAGACGCGGCTGGCCGACAGCCTGCGCACCGCGCTGAACCTAGCCGACGGGATCACGCTGTTTGAAGAGGCGCCAAGCAGCGAGCAGTCCGAAGCCGGGCAGGAGCCGCTGAAGCTGACCTTCTCCGAGAAATTCGCCTGCCCGGTTTCCGGCTTCACCATCCCCGAGATCGAGCCGCGCCTGTTTTCCTTCAACGCGCCCTTCGGAGCCTGCCCGGTCTGCGACGGGCTGGGGGTGGAGCTGTTCTTCGACGAACGCCTGGTCGTGCCGGATGTGACGTTGACGCTGGCCGGCGGCGCGCTTGCGCCCTGGGCCAAATCCAAAAGCCCGTATTTCACCCAGACGATCGACGCGCTGTCGAAGCATTATGGATTCGATAAACGCAAGCGCTGGAAGGACTTGCCGGAAGAAGTTCAGAAACTTTTCCTCTATGGCTCGGGGCAGGAGGAGATCCGTTTCCGCTTTGACGAAGGTGGCCGCGTCTATGAGGTCAGCCGCAGCTTCGAGGGCATCATCCCCAACATGGAGCGCCGCTACCGCGAGACCGACAGTGCCTGGTCGCGCGAAGAGATGGAGCGGTATCAGAACAACCGCCCCTGCGGCGCCTGCTCGGGCTACCGCCTGAAGCCCGAGGCGCTTGCGGTAAAGATCGGGGGGCTGCATGTCGGCCAGGTGGTCGAGATGTCGATCAAGGAGGCCTTCGCCTGGGTCGAAACCGTGCCCGCGACCCTGAGCAACCAGAAGAACGAGATCGCCCGCGCGATCCTTAAGGAAATCCGCGAACGCCTTGGATTCCTTGTGAATGTCGGGCTTGAATATCTGACGCTTTCGCGCGCCGCGGGCACGCTTTCGGGCGGGGAAAGCCAGCGGATCCGGCTGGCAAGCCAGATCGGTTCCGGCCTGACCGGGGTGCTTTATGTGCTGGACGAGCCCTCGATCGGCCTGCACCAGCGCGACAACGACCGCCTTCTGGGCACGCTGAAGAACCTGCGCGACCAGGGCAACTCGGTCCTGGTGGTGGAGCATGACGAGGATGCGATCCGCCATGCCGATTACGTCTTCGATATGGGGCCGGGTGCCGGTGTGCATGGCGGGCGCGTCGTGTCCCAAGGCACCCCGGATGAGATCGCGGCCGATCCGGCAAGCCTGACGGGGCAGTATCTGTCCGGCACGCGGGCCATCGAGCTGCCGGCCGAACGGCGCAAGGGGAACGGGAAAAAGGTAACGGTGGTAAAGGCTTCGGGCAACAACCTGAAGGATGTGACGGTGGATTTCCCGCTTGGGAAGTTCATCTGCGTGTCGGGCGTGTCGGGGGGCGGCAAGTCGACGCTGACCATCGAGACGCTGTTCAAGACCGCCTCGATGCGGCTGAACGGCGCGCGCCAGACACCCGCGCCCTGCGATACGGTGAAGGGGCTGGAGCATCTCGACAAGGTGATCGACATCGACCAGCGCCCGATCGGGCGCACGCCGCGCTCGAACCCGGCCACCTATACCGGCGCCTTCACCCCGATCCGCGACTGGTTCGCGGGCCTGCCCGAAGCGCAGGCGCGCGGCTACAAGCCGGGCCGGTTTTCCTTCAACGTCAAGGGCGGCCGCTGCGAGGCCTGCCAGGGCGATGGCGTCATCAAGATCGAGATGCACTTCCTGCCCGATGTCTATGTGGAATGCGAGACCTGCAAGGGCCATCGCTACAACCGCGAAACGCTGGAAATCAGGTTCAAGAACAAAAGCATAGCCGATGTTCTTGAGATGACGGTCGAAGATGCGCAAGCTTTCTTCAAGGCGGTTCCTGCGATCCGCGAGAAAATGGATGCGCTGGTCGAGGTGGGGCTGGGCTACATCAAGGTCGGCCAGCAGGCCACCACCCTGTCGGGCGGCGAGGCGCAGCGCGTCAAGCTGTCCAAGGAACTGTCGCGCCGGGCGACGGGCCGCACGCTCTATATCCTGGACGAGCCCACCACAGGGCTGCATTTCGAGGATGTGAAGAAGCTGCTGGAGGTGCTGCACAGCCTTGTCGATCAGGGCAACACCGTCGTGGTGATCGAGCACAACCTCGATGTCATCAAGACCGCCGACTGGATCATCGACATCGGTCCCGAAGGCGGCGATGGCGGCGGCCGGATCGTGGCCGAGGGCACGCCCGAGAAGGTCGCGCAGGTCGAGCGCAGCCATACCGGGCGTTATCTTGGGCCGATGCTGAAGCCGCGCCGCGTGGCGGCCGAGTGACGCGGGCGGCCCCGGCCTAGTTCATGACGCGGTGCAGGGCGCCCAGCAGGTCGAGGATTTCGCCGGTCTTGCGGTTCACGCGGTAGAAGTCATCCCCGACCCGGTAATAGGTCTCGTCCCGGTCCAACCCATAGGCCCAGGGGTCGCGCACCAGAACGTAATCGTCGCGGATATGATCGCCCCGGCGATAGCGCGCCATCTTCTTGGCCTGTCCGGGCGGAATGCAGGGCGGGTTTTTCTTGGCAAGGCCGGGCGGGCAGCCTTGAACGCGATGCTCGTAACGGGCGTTCTTGCCGTTGTTATGTTTGAACTTGTGCTTGCCGCCATCGGCGAAGGCGATGGCCGGGCCAAGGGCGACAAGCGTGGCAAGGGCGATGAGTCTCATGATCTGGCCTTTCGCGGAACTGCGACGGGACAATGCCCCGCCGCATCGCGTGGTTCCACTCACCTGCGCGTGACCGGCGAAAGATTGCCGGTGCGACCGCTTATTTCTTCATCGGGCAGGTGTTGAACCCGAAGATCGAATAAAGCGGGCAACTGCCCATCAGCCCGGTGGCCAGCGGCACGATACCGATCAGGTAAAGCCAGCGATAGGCTCCGTCGGGGGTGAGGAAGAAGCCCAGGATCAGGGCCAGCCCCACCACGATGCGAAGGATGCGGTCGATGCCGCCGACATTGCTTTTGAACATTGCAAGCTCCTGTTTTCGGTTGCGTTCAGGGCAGTCATGGCCCGATGCGCAGATCCTACAGGCGCGTGGCGCGACCGTCTGTGACTAGGTCACCGCCGCCGGGGTGCCGGAGGCGGCCAGCCGTTCCAGCGCGGGCCGGTCAAGGATATGCACCGCCCCGCGTTCGGTGCGCACAAGCCCCGCACGCGCAAGCGCCTCGAGCCGGCGCGAGACGACCTCGCGCGCGGTGCCGATCCGGGTGGCCAGATCCTGATGCGTGGTCTCGGCCAGGCCGGTGCCGGCCGCGCGCTCGATCAGCAGGGCCGCCAGACGGCATTCGACGGACTGGAAGGCCACCCGCTCCAAAAGCTGGATCATGCCGGTCATGCGGTCGGCGAAGGCGGCAAAGACGATGTGGCGGAACCCGGCCGAGCGGTCCATCAGCTCCAGAAACATCGCGCGCGGCACCATGACAAGGCGCACGGCGCCCGCGGCGATCGCCTCGGCGCCGTAATGGCCGCCGCCCATCAGCCCGAGCGTCGTCTGCACGCAACTCTGGCCCGGTTCGACGGCGTAAAGCAGCACCTCGCGCCCGGTCGGGCCGGTCAGGAACACCTCGATCCGGCCCGAGATCACGATGGCGAAGGCCTGCACGCTGTCGCCGGGGCGGAACAGCACCGCGCCCTGCGGCACATCCATCGGGACAAGGCCCGCAAGCCTTGCGCGGGCAGGGGTCTCCAGCCCGCGCAGCATCGGCGCGTCAAGGGTCCAGTCGTGGTGCATCATGCCGCCTTGTCCGACAGATCCCCGCCGTGCGCAAGCCCTCAGCCCTGGTGGTGGCGCTTCTCGAAGCGCGGCAGCATGGCCGAGAAATCCTGCCCCTTACCGTCCTCTTCCTCGACAAAGCGGGCATAAAGCGCCGTGGCAAGCCCGCCCATGGGCGTGTCGGCATCGGCGGCTTCGGCGGCCTGCTGGCTCAGCCGCAGATCCTTGAGCATCAGCTCGGACGCGAAGCCGGGCTTGTAGCCATTGTCGGCGGGCGAGGTCGGCCCCACGCCCGGCGCCGGGCAATAGGCGTTCATCGTCCAGCTGTAACCCGACGAGGTCGAGACCACGTCGAACATCTTCTGCCGGTCCAGCCCCAGCTTGTCGGCAAGCGCGAAGGCTTCGCAGGTGGCGATCATCGTCACGCCAAGGATCATGTTGTTGCAGATCTTGGCCGATTGCCCGGCGCCTGCGACGCCGCAATGCACCGCCTTCTGGCCCATGATGTCGAACAGCGGCCTGACCTTGGCGAAGGCGTCATCGCCGCCGCCGACCATGAAGGTCAGTGTGCCCGCGCTTGCGCCGCCCACGCCGCCCGAAACCGGCGCATCAAGCGCGCCAAGGCCCGCGGCCCCGGCATCCGCCGCAACCGCGCGCGCGCTTTCCACATCGACCGTCGAGCAGTCGCACAGCACCGCGCCCGGCGCCATGGCCGGGATCACCTCGGCCGCGACGGCGCGCAGGATCGCGCCGTTGGGCAGCATGGTGATGACCACCTCGGCTCCTTGCGCCGCCTCGGGGGCGGTCGCGGCCTTGGTGACGCCCTCGGGCATGGGGGCGGCAAGGTCGAAGCCGCGCACCTCATGCCCGGCCCTGGCCAGGTTGGCGGCCATCGGTCCGCCCATGTTTCCAAGTCCGATGAATCCGATCTTCATGTCTTACTCCTCCCAAATGGCAGCGTTCGGCCCCAATGGCGCAAGCATGGCGGCCACGTCCTCTTCGCGCAGATCCGCCAGCGTGTTCTTCCAGTTCGGATTGCGATCCTTGTCGATGATCTGGGCGCGCACGCCTTCCAGAAAATCGCCCTGGTCAGAGGCCCGCCAGGTGAACCGGAATTCATTCGTCAGGGCCGCGCGGATATTGCCTTCCGCACGGTTCATGCGCACAAGCCGCAGCGTCGCCGCCATCGACAGAGGAGAGTTCCGCGCGATCGTCTTCAGCGTCTCGGCCGCGAAGGCGGTGCTGCTTGCCTTCAGCCCGGCAACCACGCCCGTCAGATCGGGGGCGCCGAAAATCTCTTCGATCTCGTGGCGCAGGACGGGCAGGCGGCCTTCGGGGGCAGGGCGCGCGGGGATCTGCGCGGGATCGGCGGTCTCGATCAGCCGGGTCTTGAGCGCCTCCCATTCGGCCTCGGGCAGGTAGGTATCGGCAAAACCCGCGTGGATCGCGTCGCCCGGGCCCATTCGCGCGCCGGTCAGGCCCAGATATTCGCCGATCCGGCCCGGCGCGCGCGCCAGCAGAAGCGAGCCGCCCACGTCCGGAATCAGGCCGATGCCACTTTCGGGCATGGCCACCTGCGTGGTGTCGCCCACGATCCGGTGGCTGGCATGGCCGCCCACGCCGACACCGCCGCCCATCACGAAGCCCTGCATGAAGGCGACGATCGGCTTGGGATATTCCGCGATCTTGGCGTTCATGCGGTATTCGTCGCGCCAGAAATCCCGGCCAAGCGCGAAATCTCCCGCGCGGCCCGCATGATAGACCGCCGCGATATCGCCGCCGGCACAGAAGGCGCGCTCGCCCACGGCGTCGATGATCACGATCTGCACGGACTCGTCGCCGCGCCACGCATCCAGCGCGCCTTCGATCGCCATTGCCATGTCATGGCCAAGCGCATTCAGCGCCTTGGGGCGGTTGAAGGTCAGCCGGCCGGCGCGGCCTTCCTTGCGCACGATCATCGCGGGTTCGGTGGTCTCGCCCATCGCTCAGCCCCTTTCCGCCAGAAGCGCGCGCCCGACGATCAGGCGCATGATCTCGTTCGTGCCCTCAAGGATCTGGTGCACGCGCAGGTCGCGCACGATCTTCTCGATCCCGTAATCGGCCAGATAGCCATAGCCGCCATGCAGTTGCAGGCACTGATTGGCCACGTCAAAGGCCGCGTCGGTGACGTAAAGCTTTGCCATCGCGCAGAATTTCGTGGCATCGGGCGCCTGGTTGTCCAGCTTCCACGCCGCCTGGCGCAGGAAGATGCGCGCCGATTGCAGCTTGACCTCCTGCTCGGCCAGGCGGAACTGCAACGCCTGGAACTGATCGAGCGTTTTGCCGAAGGCCTTGCGCTCGCCCATATAGGCCAGCGTCGCATCCAGCGCCGCCTGCGCGCCGCCAAGCGCCCCCGCCGCGATATTGAGCCGCCCCCCGTCCAGACCGGCCATGGCATAGACGAAGCCCTTGCCCTCTTCGCCCAGCAGGTTGTCATGGGGGATCTGGCAGTCGTCGAACTGAACCTGCGCGGTGGGCTGGGCGCGCCAGCCCATCTTGTCCTCAAGCCCGCCGAAGGACAGCCCCGGCGCCTTGTCCTCGACGATTACGGTCGAAATGCCGCGCGGCCCGTCCTCGCCGGTGCGGACCATGGCGATATAGACATCCGAATAGCCGCCGCCCGAGATGAAGGCCTTGGTGCCGTTCAGCGTCCAGCCCTCGTTCGTCTTCTCGGCCCGGGTGCGCAGCGCGGCCGCGTCCGACCCCGATCCCGGCTCGGTCAGGCAGTAGGAGAACACCTTCTCCATCGAGCACAGATCAGGCAGCCAGCGGGCCTTGTCCGCGTCCGAGCCGAACTTGTCGATCATGCCGCCGCACATGTTGTGGATTGACAGGAAGGACCCGACCGCGGGACAGGACATCGCCAGGGCCTCGAACACGAGGGTCGCATCCAGGCGCGACAGACCCGAGCCGCCATATTCCTCGGACACATAGATCCCGCCCAACCCCAGTTCCGCGACCTTCTGCCAAAGCGCGCGGGGAATGGTCCCCGCCGCCTCCCAGTCGCGGGCATGCGGGGCGATATGCTCCTGCCCGAATGCCCGCGCCATGTCGAATATGGCCTGTTGCTCTTCGCTCAGTGCGAAATCCATCTTCTCCCCCCTCGAATTCGACGAATTGAACGCCTGTTTAGTTTTCAATCCTTGCAGGAGTTTTGCAAGCCCTCCGTCCCGCAAAGCCGGATCGCGGAAGGGGGCGCTGCCCCCGGTGCGTTCCGCACCTCCCCCGGGATATTTCTCTCAGGAGAAGCGGGGTTCTTCAGAGCTGAAATATCCCCGCCGGAGGCATCCTCCGGCGGGGCCAGGCGTGTCGTCAGTCGAACGCCTTGAAGTTGAAGGCCGCGCCTTCCTTGATGCCCGAGGGCCAGCGGGAAGTGACGGTCTTGGTCCGGGTGTAGAACCGGAAGGCATCCCCGCCGTGCTGGTTGAGGTCGCCGAAGGCCGATTTCTTCCAGCCGCCGAAGGTGTGATAGGCCAGCGGCACCGGGATCGGCACGTTGATCCCGATCATGCCGACATTCACCCGGTTGGCGAAATCGCGGGCGGTGTCGCCATCGCGGGTGAAGATCGCGGTGCCGTTGCCGTATTCGTGATCCATTGCCAGGCCAAGCGCCTCTTCGTAGGATTTGGCGCGCACGGTGGACAGGACGGGACCGAAGATCTCGTTCTTGTAGATGTCCATGTCGGGAGTGACGTGATCGAAGAGGTGGGGCCCCACGAAGAAGCCGTTCTCATAGCCTTGCAGGGTGAAGCCGCGCCCGTCGACGACCAGCTTGGCGCCCTGGTTCACGCCGGTTTCGACCAGCCGCTCGATATTGGCCTTGGCGGCGGCGGTGACGACGGGGCCGTAATCGATGTCGTCGCCTGCGGTCCAGGGGCCGACTTTCAGCTTCTCGATCCGCGGCACGAGCTTTTCGATCAGGCGGTCGGCGGTTTCATCGCCCACCGGCACCGCGACCGAGATCGCCATGCAGCGTTCGCCCGCCGCCCCGTAGCCTGCACCCACCAGCGCGTCGGCGGCCTGATCGAGATCGGCGTCGGGCATGATGATCATGTGGTTCTTCGCGCCGCCGAAGCATTGCACACGCTTGCCGTTCGCGGTTCCGCGCGAATAGATGTAATGCGCGATCGGGGTCGAGCCGACGAAGCCGATGCCCTGGATGGTCTCGTTGTCAAGGATCGCGTCGACCGAGTCCTTGTCGCCGTTGATGACCTGCAACACGCCATCGGGCAGGCCCGCTTCCTTGAACAGTGCCGCCAGCATCAGCGGGACCGACGGATCGCGTTCCGAGGGCTTGAGGATCATCGCGTTGCCCGCGGCAAGCGCCGGGCCCATCTTCCACAGCGGGATCATGGCGGGGAAGTTGAAGGGCGTGATGCCCGCGGCCACGCCAAGCGGCTGGCGCATGGAATACATGTCGATGCCGGGGCCGGCGCTGTCGGTGAACTCGCCCTTCAGCATGTGCGGCGCGCCGATGCAGAACTCGATCACCTCAAGGCCGCGCTGGATGTCGCCCTTGGCGTCGGGGAAGGTCTTGCCGTGCTCGGCCGACAGAACCTCGGCCATCTTGTCCATGTCGCGGTTGATCAGGCGGACCATCTCCATCATCACGCGGGCGCGGCGCTGCGGGTTGGTGGCGCCCCAGGCGACCTGGGCTTTCGCGGCATCGGCCACGGCGGAGTCGAGCTCGGCCCTGGTGGCAAGGGCGACCTTGGCCTGCACTTCGCCGGTGGCAGGGTTGAAGACATCGGCGAAGCGGCCGGACGTGCCTGCCACCAGTTTGCCGTTGATCCAGTGTCCAATCTCTTTCATGGCATCCTCCTCCCGAAATGTGATGCTGGCATCTTAGGCTTGCGTTTTTCACCGGGAAAGAGGCAGGTTGGCAAAAGCGTTTTGCATTATTGCAAAGGTGGCGGGATGCCGGACTGGGACGATCTGCGTATTTTCCTTGCTGTTGCGCGCAGCGAAAGCCTGTCGGCGGCCGGGCGCGGGCTGAAGATCGACGCGGCCACCGTGGGGCGCCGGATCGCGCGGCTGGAAGAGGCGCTGGAGGTGCCGCTTTTCGTCAAATCCCCGCAGGGCTATGCGCTGACCGATGCGGGCGCGCGCCTGGTGCCGCATGCCGAGCAGGCCGAGCAGGCGCTTGCCGGCGCGGTCGAGGATCTGGGCGGTGCGGCGGGGCAGTTGACGGGGCAGTTGCGCATCGGTGCGCCGGACGGTTGCGCGAATTACCTGCTGCCGCAGGTCTGCGCCAAGCTTTGCGATGCCCATCCGGGGCTTGAAATCCAGATCGTGGCGCTGCCGCGCGTCTTCAACCTGTCGAAACGCGAGGCCGACATGGCCATTGCCGTATCGCGGCCCAATGCCGGGCGGCTGACGGTGCAGAAGCTGGCCGATTACAAGCTGCATCTGGCCGCGCATGAGGATTATTTGCGCCGCCACCCCCCGATCCGCTCGAAGGCCGATCTGCGCGGCCATCGGTTGATCGGCTATATTCCCGACATGATCTTCGACAAGGAGCTGGACTATCTGGCCGAGACCGGGGTGGACCGGCTCGGGCTGTCGTCGAACTCGGTTTCGGTGCAGATGCAGGCGGTGCGGGCGGGGGCGGGGCTGGCCATCGTGCACGACTTCGCCATTCCCTACACGCCGGGGGTGCGCAAGGTGCTGGTCGATCAGATCGCGCTGACGCGCACCTTCTGGCTGATCCGGCACGCGGATGACCGCCGATCCGAGCGGCTGCGCCGCCTGACCGATGCCCTGGGGCACGAAATCCGCCGGGAAGTCGCGCGATTGGAAGGGCTTACCGCGCAACCCTGACTTGACAGACGGCGCCGCTGGGGTGACGCTGATCCCATACCTTTGGGAGGATGCAATGATCGTTCAACAGATCCTGAAACTGAAGGCCGATGGCGGGGCGGGCGACGGCGTTGTCACCATCGCCCCGACGGCGACGGTGGGCGAGGCCACGAAACTGCTGTCCGAAAAGCGGATCGGCGCGGTGATCGTTTCCAGCGACGGCAAGCGGCCGATGGGGATCCTGTCAGAGCGCGATATCGTGCGCGCCATGGGCAAGCTGGGCCCCGGCGCCATGGACGAGAAGGTGCAGGACCTGATGACGGCCGATCTTGTCACCTGCACGCGGGCCGACGGCGCGCTCGATGTGCTGGAGCGCATGACCGAGGGCCGGTTCCGGCACATGCCGGTGGTCGAGGATGGCATCATGATCGGGCTTATCTCGATCGGGGACACGGTCTTCGCGCGGCTGAAAGAGCTGGCGATGGAGAAGGACGCCCTGACCGGCATGATCATGGGCAACTGAGGTATTTCGCCGCCAATTACTTGCAATCCGGGGCGCGGTGGTGTTGCTTTCGCGCAGCATCGTTCCGGCTTAGGAGGACTTGCCCGCATGCGTATCGGCCTTTACCCGGGAACCTTCGATCCCGTGACGCTGGGACATATGGACATCATCCAGCGCGCCATGGCGCTGGTCGACCGTCTGGTGATCGGCGTGGCTATCAACCGCGACAAGGGGCCGCTGTTCTCGCTTGAAGAGCGGGTCGAGATGCTTCAGGCCGAATGTTCGCGGATCGTGACGCCGGGCAGCGCCGAGATTGTCGTGCATCCGTTCGACAACCTGCTGATCGACTGCGCGCGCGATGTCGGCGCGCAGGTCATCATCCGCGGCCTGCGCGCGGTTGCCGATTTCGAGTATGAATTCCAGATGGTTGGCATGAACCGCGCGCTGGACGCCTCGGTCGAGACGGTGTTCCTCATGGCCGATGCGCGCCGCCAGGCGATCGCCTCGAAACTGGTCAAGGAGATCGCCCGCCTGGGGGGCGACGTGTCGAAATTCGTCACGCCGGATGTGAAGCTGGCCCTGACGGAGCGTTATGCCGGGGCAGGGGCCTAGAGCAGTTTTCCCATCGCCACGGCCGTATCGGCCATGCGGTTGGAAAAGCCCCATTCGTTGTCATACCAGCTGAGGATCCGGCACATCCGGTCCTCCATCACTCGCGTCTGGTCCATGTGGAAGACCGAGGAATGCGGGTCGTGGTTGAAGTCCGAGCTGACATTGGGCCGGTCGGTATAGCCCAGGATGCCTTTCAGCGGCCCGTCGGCGGCCGTGCGAATCGCGGCGTTGATCTCGTCCACGCTGGTGTCGCGGGTTGCCTCGAAGACCATGTCCACCACCGAGACATTGGGCGTGGGCACGCGGATCGCCACGCCGTCCAGCTTGCCGTTCAGCTCGGGCAGCACGAGGCCGACGGCCTTCGCGGCCCCCGTCGAGGTCGGAATCATCGACAGCGCGGCGGCGCGGGCGCGGTAGAGATCGCGGTGATAGGTGTCCAGCGTGGGCTGGTCGCCGGTATAGCTGTGGATCGTGGTCATGAAGCCCTTGGCGATGCCGATGGCGTCGTTCAGCACCTTGGCCACGGGCGACAGGCAATTCGTGGTGCAGGAGGCGTTCGAGACGATCAGGTCGTCGCGCGTCAGCGTGTCGTGGTTCACGCCGTAGACCACGGTCTTGTCGGCGCCCTTCGACGGGGCCGAGACCAGAACGCGGCTTGCACCGTTCTCCAGGTGGATGGCGGCCTTGTCGCGGTCGGTGAAGATGCCGGTGCATTCCAGCACGATGTCGACATGCTTCCAGGGCAGTTCCGCGGGATTGCGAAGCGCCGTCACCGCGATCGGGCCGCGCCCCACGTCGATGGTGGTCTCCGTGGTCGTCACCTCGGCGGGAAAGCGGCCATGCACGCTGTCGAAACGCAGCAGGTGGGCGTTCGTCTCGACCGGGCCAAGATCGTTGATCGCCACCACCTCGATATCGGTGCGTCCCGATTCGATGATCGCGCGCAGCACGTTGCGCCCGATCCGTCCGAAGCCGTTGATTGCCACCTTGATCGTCATTCTCGCCTCCTTGGGGTGAAGATGTTGCGACGCGGGGCCGGCGCGTTTGCGCTAACATGTGTATTTTGGCGCAAAGGTCAACCGAAACTATCGTCGGCTCAGCGCCAGAAGGCGACGTAATCGACCAGGATCAGGAATTTTTGGGCAAGGAAGAGCAGCGCGCCCCCGCCGTTGGCAAAGCCATCGACGAGGGCGAGAAGCAGGATCAGGGCGCCAAGGCCCAGAGCGACGGCGTTGTTCATTGCACTCCTGTTACAGGAGCCGCCCCATCGCGCCGGCCACATCGGCCATCCGGCAGGAGAAGCCCCATTCGTTGTCATACCAGGCCAGCACCCGCACGGTGCGGCCGCCGACAACCTTGGTCTGGTCGGGGGCGAAGATAGACGAGTAGGGCGTGTGGTTGAAGTCGATCGAGACCTTCGGCTCGGGGTCATAGGCCAGAACCATGCCCATGTAACCCTGCGCCGCTTCGCGCACGATCTCGTTCACCTCGTCGCGGGTGACGGACTTGCCGGCCTCGAAGGTCAGGTCGACGGCCGAGACGTTCGGCGTGGGCACGCGCAGCGCGGTGCCGTCCAGCTTGCCCGACAGCTCGGGCAGCACTTCGCCAAGCGCCTTGGCCGCGCCGGTCGAGGTGGGGATCATCGCCATGGCGGCGGCGCGGGCGCGGTAAAGGTCCTTGTGGCGGCGGTCCAGCGTGGGCTGGTCGCCGGTATAGGAATGCACCGTGGTCATGATGCCGCGCTCGATCCCGATCGTGTCGTTCAGCACCTTGGCCAGCGGCGCAAGGCAGTTCGTCGTGCACGAGCCGTTCGAGACGACAAGATGCTCGGGCAGAAGCTGGCGGTGGTTCACGCCGTAGACCACGGTCTTGTCGGCATTCTTGGCAGGGGCAGACACCAGGACGCGCTTGGCGCCGCGGGTCAGGTGGACGGCGGCCTTGTCGCGTTCGTTGAACTTGCCGGTGCATTCCAGCACCACGTCGACGCCTTCCCAGTCCAGCTCGTCAGGGTTGTAGGTCGACATGACCTCGATCGGGCCGCGGCCGAGGTCCAGCGTGTTGCCGCTGACCTTCACAGGGCCGCCGAAACGGCCATGCACGCTGTCATATTTCAGCAGGTGGGCGTTCGTCTCGATCGGGCCGGTCGCGTTGATCTTCACGACCTGCACGTCGTTGCGCGTCGCTTCGGCGATATGGGCCAATGTGCAACGGCCGATGCGGCCGAAGCCGTTGATTCCGACGGTGACGGTCATGTGCGCTCTCCAAATGTGCGACGCCGGGCTGTCGCGCTTGTCCTGCCTTCAGGAAATATCATGGCATGCCTTTTCGGAAAACCCGGCAGATCAATGTGTTAGCGAAAACATCCCGCCGTTGGCGGTAACGGTTGCGCTGACTCGGCGTGCGGGCCCGCGGGATTTTGCGCAAAGCCCGCCATCCGGGCGACCGTAGGCGCGTGGTGCGGTCGAGTCGCCGGCCTGCCGGATGCTGTCCTCGGAGGCATGCAAAGGGGCAGTTGCACGTCGAAAAAGCGGGGGGCAAGATCGCGCCTTCCGGCGGCTTCATGCGGCAGGACAGACCGGGAGGAAAGGCCATGAGCGGCGAGAGCGATCTGCGCACCCTGCTTCGCACGATGTCGGCGACGCTCGACACCGGGCTATACGTCTTTGTGACGATGCCGGAGGGGATGGCACTGGACGGGCTTCGCCCCAGGATGATGTTTCGGGAAACCGAAGGTGTGACCTGCATCCTGCGGCGGGAAGAGGCCGAGGCGCGGGGCCTCGCCCATGAATTTCCCTGCCGGATGATCACGCTCAAGGTTCACTCCGCGCTGGATGCGGTGGGCTTTCTGGCGCGGATCACCACCGCGCTTGCCGCCCATGATATGGGTGTGAACCCCGTTTCAGGCTTCTTCCATGACCATCTGTTCGTGCCGGATGGCAAGGAGGATCTGGCGCTGGAGGTGTTGCGCGCTCTGGCGCGGGATGCGGCTTAGTCGCCCTGCGCTTCGGGCGGGCGGGCAGGACCGCGGGGGCAGGCGGCCCCCGATCCGGCCATGTCTGCGGATCTTTGCGTCCCATGGGGGGCTCCCGCTCAGCCTGCTTCCTCCACCTGTGTCAGGGTCAGTTCGCCCGCCTCTTCCAGCCTGCGAATGGCAAGGATAATCGCGGTCATCGCCTCTTCGGCATCTTTGGCGCGCACCGGGGCGCGGGCCTGCATTTCCTCGCGCAGATTGGCCGCCATGCGCTGCGAGATGTTGCCGAGCACGAATTCGGCGGCCTGCGCCTCTGCCCCCTCTGCGCCTGCAAGCGCGGTGACAAGCACGGCCTGATCGACCTCGCGCAGCAGTCGGGGGATGTCGCGCGGTGCGATCCGGGCGGGGATGTCGGCGAAGACGAAGATGGCGCGGCGCACCTCGTCGGCGAAGGCCTGATCCTCTTCCTCCAGGCCGCGCAGCACCGCCTCGCGCGTGGCGGCGGGCGAGACGTTCAGGATGGCGCCGACGCGCGCGCCCGCGCCGGTATCGAAGGCGCGGGGGGCGGCGGTGTCCAGCCGTGCCGCAAGGGCGCTGCCGATATGGGCCACCGCAGCGGGGGCGATATTGCCGGTCAGCGAAACGGCATAGGCCAGCCGGCGCGCCCTGTCGCCGGGCAGGCGGCCGATCAGCTCGGCCGCCTTCTCGACCGACAGCTTCGAGAGCATGACGGCGCCGATTTCGGCGCTTTCCTCCTCCAGCAGGGGCAAGAGCGCCTCGGGCGGCGCGGCGGTGATGCAATCCCACGGATCGCGGCGCTGCCCGGCCGATGCGATCCGCCGCAACCGGGTTGCGGCGGGGGCGGAAAGATGCCCGTCCAGCATGCTCAGCGCGCCGTCGAGGCCGCCGGGAAAGGACAGGCCCACGGCTTCCAGAAGATCGCCGAACTCGGCCACCACGGCGGCTAAGGTTTCACGGTCGATCATCCGCATCGCGTCGATCTCTTCGGTCAGCGCGGTCTGGACGGACTCCGGCAACTCGGCAAGGGGCAGTTGCGCACCCTCTGCCATCAGAAGCCGCACGATCACGGCGGCCTTCTGTCTGCTGGACAGATCAAGCGGCACAATCCGCGCCTTCACCGGCGCGAAATCGCGGGTGCCGTCAAGAGATGTGATCGCGTTCACCCCGTCCTCCGCTGGCTGTGCCTGATGCAAGCTGGCAGAGGCGGGTTAACGGCGGGTTACGTCAGCTGGACTGGATCACGCAGTTGCGTGCGGTTTCATCCCAGACATGGCCGGCAGGGCAGGACATCGACGCCGTCTTGTCCTTGTAGGGGCAGGCCGCAGCGATCGCCGGCAGGAGCGTCAGTGCCAAGGCCGCGAAAATTGTGGTCTTCATGGTCGTCTCCTTTCCTTGAGCCTTCATGAGACCACGAATCGCCCCGCCCCCCGTGTCACGCTTGCGTGATCAGTCTCCGAAGACGCGGTGGAAGATCGTCTCCACATGCTTGGTGTGATAGCCGAGGTCGAATTTCTCCTCGATCTCGGCGGGCGAGAGCGCGGCGGTGACTTCGGCGTCCTTGAGCAGTTCTTCCTTGAAATCTGCGCCCTGTTCCCAGACCTTCATCGCGTTGCGCTGCACGAGGCGATAGGCGTCCTCGCGCGATACGCCGGCCTGGGTCAGCGCCAGAAGCACGCGCTGCGACATCACGAGGCCTTTGAACTTGTTCATGTTCGCCAGCATGTTGTCGGGATAGATCACGAGGTTCTCGACCACGCCCGCAAGCCGGTTCAGCGCGAAATCGAGCGTGACGGTGGCGTCGGGGCCGATGGCACGCTCGACCGAGGAATGCGAGATGTCGCGTTCATGCCAGAGCGCCACGTTCTCCATCGCGGGGATCACGGCCATGCGCACGAGGCGGGCAAGGCCGGTGAGGTTCTCGGTCAGCACGGGGTTGCGCTTGTGCGGCATGGCCGACGAGCCCTTCTGGCCCTTGGAGAAGAATTCCTCGGCCTCGAGCACCTCGGTGCGCTGCATGTGGCGGATCTCGATCGCGATATTCTCGATCGAGGAGGCGATGACGCCGAGCGTGGCGAAGAACATCGCGTGACGGTCGCGCGGGATGACCTGCGTGCTGATCGGCTCGGGGCGCAGGCCGAGTTTTTCGCAGACATGCTCCTCGACCGCGGGGTCGATATTGGCGAACGTCCCGACCGCGCCCGAGATCGCGCCGGTGGCAACTTCCCAGCGGGCCTTTTCGAGGCGGTTCTTGTTGCGGTCCATCTCGGCGTAGAAGCGCGCGAAGGTCAGGCCCATGGTGGTGGGCTCGGCGTGGATGCCGTGGCTGCGGCCGATGCGGATGGTGTCCTTGTGCTCGTGGGCGCGCTTTTTCAGCGCGGCGAGCACGCGGTCCATATCGGCCAGCAGGATGTCGGCCGCGCGCACGAGCTGGATGTTGAGCGTGGTGTCGAGCACGTCCGAGGAGGTCATCCCCTGGTGCACGAAGCGCGCGTCTTCCGACCCGATATGCTCGGCCAGGTGGGTGAGGAAGGCGATCACGTCATGCTTGGTCACGGCCTCGATCTCGTCGATGCGGGCCACGTCGAATTCCACGTCCTTCGCGCGCCAGACGGCTTCGGCATTCGCCTTGGGGATCACGCCGAGTGCGGCCTGCGCGTCGCAGGCATGGGCCTCGATCTCGTACCAGATCCGGAATTTGGTCTCGGGCGACCAGATATTCACCATTTCGGGGCGGGAATAGCGCGGGATCATCGGCGGACCTTTCGTTGATGGGCTTGGCGGGCTTCTAGACCGGGGCGGGCGGCGGGGCAAGCGCCGGGGCGGGCGTCGGGGTGGCCGGGGAGCGGGCAACGGGGGGGCGCTGCCCCCCGGACCCCCCGGGATATTTACGCTCTGGTGAAAGGGTGGGGATTGCGCTTGCATCGGGGCGGGGTTTTCCCTAAGAACCCGCATCCTTTCCGCATTTGCGAAACCGGCGTGGCCTCTCGTGGCGGGGCGTGGAAAGGGTGACCCGCCTATGAAGCGCGCCCGAAGAGACAGAGGAGCACACATGCCGCTTTACGAGCATGTCCTTATCGCGCGTCAGGACCTTTCCAACGCGCAGGCCGAAGGCCTTATCGAACATTTCACCACCGTACTCGCGGATAACGGCGGCAAGGTTGTCGAGAACGAGTATTGGGGCGTGAAGACCATGGCCTACAAGATCAACAAGAACCGCAAGGGGCATTATGCCTTCCTGAAATCGGACGCGCCCGCCGCGGCCGTTCAGGAGATGGAGCGCCTGGCCCGTCTGCATGACGACGTGATGCGCGTTCTGACCGTGAAGGTCGAAGCGCATGAAGAGGGCCCCTCGGTCCAGATGCAGAAGCGCGACGAGCGTGAAGGCCGTCCCGAGCGCGGCGAACGCCGCGAGCGCCGTTGATCGCTGAGAGGAGCTAAGACATGGCAAACAAACCGTTTTTCCGTCGTCGCAAGGTCTGCCCGTTCTCGGGCGAGAACGCGCCGAAGATCGACTACAAGGATGTGCGTCTGCTTCAGCGCTACATCTCCGAGCGCGGAAAGATCGTGCCTGCGCGCATCACCGCCGTTTCGGCCAAGAAGCAGCGGGAACTGGCCCGCGCGATCAAGCGCGCCCGGTTCCTGGCCCTGCTGCCCTATGCCGTGAAGTAAGGAGAGACCCCGATGCAAGTCATCCTTCTGGAACGTGTGGCCAAGCTTGGCCAGATGGGCGAAGTCGTGAATGTCCGCGACGGTTATGCCCGCAACTTCCTGCTGCCGCAGGGCAAGGCGCTGCGCGCCAACGAGGCCAATATCGCCTCGTTCGAGGCCCGCAAGGTGCAGCTTGAGACCCGCAACCTGGAGACCCGCAAGGAAGCCGAGGCGCTGGCCGACAAGCTGAACGGCGAGGTCTTCATCGTGATTCGCTCGGCCTCGGATGCCGGTGCGCTTTACGGTTCGGTTACGCCGCGCGATGCCGCCGATGCCGCGACCGCCGCGGGTTTCAGCGTCGACAAGAAGCAGGTCGCGCTGAAGGCGCCGATCAAGGAGCTGGGTCTGCACGAGGTGCATGTGATCCTGCACCCCGAGGTCGACGTGTCGGTCACGCTGAACGTCGCGCGCTCGAACGAAGAGGCCGAACTTCAGGCTTCGGGTAAGTCGATCCAGGAACTGGCGGCCGAAGCCGAGGCGCAGGCCGAGTTCGAGATTGCCGAACTGTTCGACGAGATCGGTGCGGCGAACGAGGACGAAGGCGAAGCCTGAGCCCTTCGGGCCATCACGAAAGCACACAGAGGCCGCGCCCTTCGGGGCGCGGTTTTTCGTTGAGGGCTGGAAAAGTCGGCCCCATCCGCTACCTTCGGGAAAGACCGAACCGGAGGTAATGATGCGCGCGATCCGGGTTGCGATGCTGGCATGGATGCTGGCGCTTCCCGCCCTGGCGCAAGGGGCGGACAACAATGCGGGCGGGCGGGAGGCGGTTGCCCCGGCCTTCCGGCAGGACATTCTTGCGCGCTTTGACACGCCCTGGGCGATCGCGCCGCTGCCCGGGGGCGGGGCGCTGATTACGGAAAAGCCGGGTGGTTTGTGGCATGTGACCGCGACGGGCGGGAAGACCCGGATCGGCGGGGTGCCGCAGGTCGAGGCGCGGGGGCAGAACGGCCTGCTTGACGTGGCGGCCGGGCCGGACGGGCGGATCTGGCTGAGCGCGGTGGTGCCCGGCGCGCCGGGCGGCGATCTGGCCCTGCTTTCGGCCCGCCTGGGGGCGCAATCGCTTGAGGATCTGCGCGAGCATTGGCGCCAGGAACCCGGCGGCGGGGGCGGGCAACCCGGCGGGATCATTGCCTTTTTGCCGCAGGGAGATCTGTTCCTGACGGTCGGAGACAGGATGCGCCCGGAGGAGATGGGGCCGGGGATCCTGCGCGGCGTGATCCTGCGTTTTCCCGCCGGGGGCGGGGCGCCCGTGGTGCATTCGCGCGGGCACCGCAACCCCTACGGCCTTGTCTTCGACGACCAGGGGCGGCTTTGGGCCCATGAGATGGGGCCGCGCGGCGGGGATGAGCTGAACCTGATCCGCGACGGTGCGGATTACGGCTGGCCCGCGGTATCGAACGGTCGCCAGTATAGCGGCTGGCCCATTCCTGACCATGCCACGCGGCCGGAATTCGCGCCGCCCGCGCTTTACTGGACGCCGGTCATCGCACCGGCGGGGATGGTGTTCTATGAGGGGGCGGATTTTCCCGACTGGCGCGGCAACCTGCTGATCGGCGGGTTGCGCAGCCGGGCGCTCGTGCGCGTGGGGATCGACGCGGACGGCCGCGCGCAGGAACTGGAGCGTTTTGCCATGCAGCGGCGCATCCGCGATGTCGCGGTGATGGCCGATGGCGCGCTTTGGGTGATCGAGGACGACAATCCCGGCGCGCTGA
The DNA here is from genome assembly GCF_058747975.1 of Rhodobacter maritimus. Lineage (NCBI taxonomy): Bacteria > Pseudomonadati > Pseudomonadota > Alphaproteobacteria > Rhodobacterales > Rhodobacter > Rhodobacter maritimus. The sequence continues at coordinate 1,274,828 of NZ_CM179095.1, forward strand.
TCCGCATCACGCCCTAGGCGTCCGGCGCCATGAAAAAGGGCCGCATCCCGAAGGTGCGGCCCTTTTCCTGTCGGGCGGATACCGCCTTAAAGCTCGTCAAGCGCTTCGATGGCCTTTTGCAGGTCGTCCTTGGAGACTTCCTTCTCCGAGACCTTGGCGCCGGCGATGATGAAATCCACCACCTTGTCCTCGAAGATCGGCGCGCGCAGTTGCTGCTGCATCTGCGGGTTCTGCTGCACGAATTCGAAGAAGGCGCGTTCCTGCCCCGGATACTGGCGGGCCTGGTTCATCACGGCCTGGGTCATCTCGGAATCGGTGACCTCGATCTTCTGGGCGCGGCCCAGTTCGGCCAGCAGAAGGCCAAGGCGCACGCGGCGTTCGGCCAGGGCCTTGTGCTCGTCGGTGGCTTCGATCGAATCGTGGTTGTGATCGTGCACGTCGGGGTTTTCCTCGTGCCACAGCTGATGCGCGATCTGGCCTGCCTCGGCCTCGACCAGCGAGGGGGGCAGCTCGAACTTCACCTTCGCGTCAAGCTGATCGAGCAGCCCGCGCTTGAGAACGGCGCGCGCGGCACCGCTGTATTCGGCCTCCAGACGCTCGGCGATCTGGCCTTTCAGCGCGGCCAGATCCTCGGCGCCGTAGCGCTTGGCCAGTTCGTCGTCCAGTTCGGCGGGCTTGGGGGCCTTGACCGCCTTGACGGTGCATTTGAACACCGCGTCCTTGCCGGCCAGGTGTTGGGCGCCGTATTCGGCGGGGAAGGCCACCTTCACTTCGACATCCTCATCGGCCTTGGCGCCGACAAGCTGATCCTCGAAGCCGGGAATGAACGAGCCCGAGCCGAGCACGAGCGGATAGTCTTCGCCCTTGCCGCCCTCGAACGCCTCGCCATCGACGAAGCCCTCGAAGTCGATCACGACCTGATCGCCGTCCTTGGCCTTGGAGCCTTTCTTGCGGTCCTCGAAGTTCTGCGCGTTCTTGGCAAGGTTCTCGAGCGCCTCGGTCACGGCGGCGTCCTCGGCCTTGACGACCATGCGCTCAAGCGTGATGTCGCCCAGGTCGACCTCGGGGATCGCGGGCAGGGCCTCATAGGCGACGGTCACGACGACATCGTCGCCCTCTTTCCAGTTCTCGCCGCCTTCCATCTCGATCTTGGGCTGAAGGGCGGGGCGATCGCCGCTTTTCTCGAAATGCTCGGACATGGCGGCGTCGACAAATTCCTGCATCGCATCGCCCAGAACGCGGGCGCCGAACTGTTTGCGCAGCATCGGCAGCGGAACCTTGCCCTTGCGAAAGCCCTTGATCTCGATCTCGGGCTGCGCCTCGAGCAGCTTTTCGGTGACTTTGGCGTCGAGTTCGGCGGCGGCGATGGTGATCGTGTAGCCGCGCTTGAGGCCTTCGTTGAGGGTCTCGGTGACCTGCATGGGGTTTCCTCTGTTCTGCTGTCGGGCGGCGCAAGCGCCTTGATGCTAAATCAGCCGCCCTTCTATTGGCCGCGCGCCTTGGAAGCAAGGCGAAAACGGGCAAATGCCGCGCGCTTTTCGCCCCAAATCGCACCATGCGCCGATGCGCGGGGTTTCGCCGGGGGAAAGGCGCGCGCGCGAATATCCGCCGCTTTTCCCTTTCGCGCACGGCACCGTGTTTTGTCGGGTCGGAACCATGCGGCAACTGTTGCGTTGGGATGCAGCATTGCCGAGGTGGCGATGGATCAAGGCCCAAACCACAGGAGAGACACGATGAAAAAGATCCTTCTTGTTCTGCCTTTCGCCGGGCTCCTTGCCGGTTGTGAAACGCCGCAGCAGACCGCGCTTGCGGGGGCGGCCACGGGCGCGGCGCTTGGCGCGGCCGTTTCGGGCGATGACGACCGGCTGGCCGGTGCCGCGATCGGCGGCACGCTTGGTGCGATCGCCGGCGATTATGTCGGGCGCACTCAGGATGGCAACCAGTGTATCTATCGCGATGCCTATGGTCGCGAATACCGCGCCGCCTGTCCGTAAAACATGACCGGTCTTGGTGTTGCAGGCGGTGGGGCCGTAGGCCCCACGCCTTGCGGCACCGGCCCCTCTTGGGGATTTCGCAAGCCCGTGTTGGCGTTCGTTATAAAAGAAACCCCAAGGCGATACCCAACAAGGATGAGGCCCCCAATATCCTGATGATGCCCCAGTGCAGTTGGAAGGCCAGAACACAACTGAGGGCGAACAGAACCACGGCGCGCCACTCGACCGAGGACAGGGTGGGCGACCAAAGCGCAAGCGGACCCCAGCCCCGCCTTGTGACCTCCGCGAAGAGAACATGGAGTGCGAACCAGATCGAGAGGTTAAGGATCACGCCCACCACGGCAGCAGTGATCGCCTTGAGGGCGCCACGCAGTCTGGGCTGGTTCGAAATCCAGTCGATATAGGGAGCACCGACGAAAATCCAAAGGAAGCACGGCGCGAACGTTACCCAAAGCGCCACGAGGGCGGCGGCGAAACCAAGGGGCAGGCCGCCTTCCCTGAACCCTGCCAGAAACCCGACAAACTGGGTCACGAGGATCAGGGGGCCGGGGGTCGTTTCGGCAAGGCCGAGCGCGTCGACCATTTCCCCCGCCGTCAGCCAGCCGAACTCTACCACTACGTCCTGTGCCATGTAGGCGAGGACGGCATAGGCGCCGCCGAATGTCACGACGGCAAGCTTGGAAAAGAACGCCCCGATCTCGATCAATATCGGGTTCGCGTCCAGAACCATGAGCACTAGGAATGGCAGCGCCCAGACACCCAGCCAGATTGCCACCGTGCCGATCGTCCGGCCTGTCGGAACGGGCCTGGGTGTCTCGGTTTCGGGGGCGGTTTCAGGGCTGGCCGTCAGCCATCCGAAGAGCGCGGCCAGCAGAACGATCAGCGGGAAGGGGATCGACAGAAAAAAGATGCCGGCAAAGGCCAGCCCGGCAATCATCCAGTGCACCCGCTTCGAAAGGGCTTTCTTCGAGACGCGCAAAAGCGCCTCGACCACGATCACGAGAACTGCGGCCTTGATCCCGTAGAACAGGCTTTCCACAAGCGGCACATCGCCCAGAAGAGCGTATATCGTGGCAAGCGTCATGATGACAGCGGCACCGGGTATCACGAACAGCAATCCCGCGATCAATCCGCCAAGGATGCCATGAAGGCGCCAGCCGGCATAGGTTGCCAACTGCATCGCTTCCGGTCCGGGCAGCAGCATGCAGAAACTGAGTGCATTCAGGAATTGTTGCTCGGTCAGCCATCTTCTGCTCTCTACGATTTTCTTGTGCATGAGGGCGATCTGCGCGGCCGGACCACCGAAAGAGAGGACGCCGATCTTCCACCAGACACGGGTGGTGTCGGCGAGGCTTGGCCCTTCGGATGCCGGGGTGTCTGCGGGATGTGACATCGTTCAGGCCCGCGTCGATGCCGCAGGCCAATCGTGACATTCCCCGGTGGCATCCCTCGCCCAACGGTAAAGCGCATCGTAAAGCAGCATCCCGGCCTCGAGTTGTTCGAGGTCGTCGCGGAACATGCGGGACAGACCCAGCGACGCCGCCAAAAGCCCGGCCGCCTCGGGCGCAAGGTCGTGCCTGTCGGTATCCGCGCCGCGCACGATCGTGGCAAGCCGGTCGAGCGGTTGGTGGTCGATCCCGAATTCCTCGATCATCGTGTCGAAGGTGCATGCCGCGCCGCGATGGCTCCAGAATACATCCTCCATGTCGAATGGAGTCGCGCTGAAACGATCGGCGACATTCAACACCTGCGATGGCGAGACGAACAGGAACTGGGCCCGCGGGTCGACAAATCGGCGGATGAGCCAGGGGCAGGCGATGCGGTCGATCTTCGGGCGGTGGCGGGTCACCCAAAGGGTGCGGCCATCCGCATCGCGTGGCGGCAGTTTTGCGGCCGGCACCATCGGTTGTCCCGCATCGCGCCAGGCAAAATGCCCACCTTCAAGCACCTCTGCCCGGACCCCTTCTGTCCGCAGAATGGCGGCCGCTCCCTGGCTGATCTTCAGCCCTTTCTGGCAATAGACGACGACCGCCCTGTCACCGAGTTCCGGTAAAAGCCCCGCCACCGCGTCGAACGGGTGGCGCAATGCCCCGGGAACAAGGCGTGGGTCGGCATCGAAATCTTCGTCCAGGCGCAGATCGAGCAGGACGGGACATGCCGGTGTGCCCATTAGTCGGGCCAGGGTCGATACGGTGATCTCATTGTAAGACGCCATGAAGCACCCTCCCTGCAAGTTCTAAATCAGAAGGATGCAAGATTGGGCTGGCGCCTCACGGGGTTCTTGCCTACCCCTGCTCCCTCAGAAATAGCACAGGTGTCATATCTGTCAAACCCGGAAGGGTCTTCGCTGCGCAGTGACTGGAGGGATCACCGGCTGACCGGAAACATTACGTCGAACGCCTTTGCGCCCTTGGCCGAAAACGTCACGACGCGTGTTTTCTGGTCCCGCTTTGCCCAGGACAGTTCCTCGAAACGGCCGAGGAACGCGCGGCCCAGGCTTCCTGCCAGATGCGATCTGCGCTCGCTCCAGTCCAGGCATTCCCGGCAGAGCGGGGCGCGGGCCTTTCGCAAACCGTCGATGTCGATCTCGAAACGTTCGGCAAAGGCTGCGCCCGCCTTTGTCAGCACGATATGTTCGCCGTCATGCCTGAGGTATTCCTGCGCGATCAGGCTGTCGAACAGCTGCGTTCCCTTGTCGCCGGCCAGATGATTGTAGCAGACGCGGGCCTGGCGCAGTTCTGCATCCCTCGGGCCGATGCGTTTGCGCAAATGTCCCGACCCGGCCGCAAGCCCCATCAACCCTTCGAGAACATGTGCGACATCGTCGCTCGCAAGGCCGAAATACTTGTGCCGTCCCTGCTTTCTGGGGCGCAGCAACCCGCCCTCGTCAAGCTTCGACAGGTGTGAACTGGCCGTCTGGATCGTTACCCCGGCCTCTTCTGCAAGTTCGCTTACCGTCAGGGCCTTCCCGCTCATGAGGGCGGTCAGCATGTTGGCGCGCGCGGGATCGCCGATCAGCGCGGCGACGCGGGCAATATCGGGGCCTTCTTTCATCCTTCGACAATAATCGAAGTATTGGCTGCTCGCAATGCTCTAGTCTGCCGGAAGACATCCCGAAGGAGACAGCCATGCTGACCTGTATCATCCGCTACCACATCGACCCGGCGAAGAAGGCCCAGTTTGCGGAATATGCCCGCAACTGGGGGCAGGCCATCCCGCGCTGCGGCGCTGATCTGATTGGCTATTTCGCCCCGCACGAAGGGTCTTCGACACTTGCCTACGGCATCTACAATGTCGCCAGCCTTGCGGAATACGAAGCCTATCGTGCCCGTCTGGCGGACGACCCGCTGGGCCGCGAGAACTATGCCTTCGCCCAGAAGGAGAGATTCCTGCTGCGTGAGGACCGGACATTCCTGAAGCTTGCCTCGGCTCCGCATGGAGAGCGGGCATGATCGCGGTGATCTTCGAGGTCGAACCCGCCGACGGGCGAAAAGAGGAATACCTCGGCATCGCCGCCGAAATGCGCCCCTTGCTGGACGAGATCGAGGGCTTCATCTCGGTCGAGCGGTTCCAGAGCCTGACCGATCCGCGCAAGATCCTGTCGCTTTCCTTCTTCGAGGATGAGGCGGCCATCGAACGCTGGCGCAACCTGAGTGCGCACAGGACGGCGCAGGAAAAAGGGCGCGGCGGGGTCTTTGACGATTATCGTCTTCGTATCGCAAGCGTCATTCGGGATTATGGCATGTTCGACCGCGCCGCGGCCCCGTTCGATAGCCAAAGGGCCCACCGGCCATGAATTCGGCCATACTGCGGACCGAATTGCCGCTGCTGGGGCTTTTGGCCCTCCTTTGGGGGGCGTCCTACCTGTTCATAAAGGTGGCAGTGGCCGAAATACCGCCTGTCACGCTCATTGCATTCCGTGTTCTGGGGGCGGCGGTCTTCCTGTTGCTCATCATGCGCGGCCGCGCCGAGACATTGCCGCGCGATCTGCGCACATGGCGGATGCTTCTGTTGCAGGCCGTGTTCAACAGCATTGGCGCGTGGACGGTTCTGGCGTGGGGGCAACAATATGTCGATGCCGGCCTCTCCAGTGTCCTCAACTCGACTTCTCCGATCTTCGTCTTGCTGATAACGGCATTTGTCACACGTCATGAAACGCTTGGGGGGCGAAAGCTGGCAGGGGCCGCCCTTGGTATAGTCGGCGTGATCCTTATTGTGGGCGTGGATGCGCTGCGTGGCCTTGGTCATCAGGTCGCCGGGCAAATCGCCTGTCTCGTCGGGGCCGCGCTTTATGCCGGTGCAGCCATCTATGGAAATCGCTTTGGCCATATCGGTGCCGTAGCGACCGCGACGGGAACGATGATCTGGGCATCGATGGTTCTTGTCCCGCTTGCTCTGGTGCTGGAGCGCCCTTGGACATTGTCACCGGGTTTCATGGCGATTGGCGCGGCGGTTGTCTTGTCGGTTGCCTGCACCGGTGTTGCCCTTCTGATCTATTTCCGTCTGGTCCGAACCCTTGGGTCAATGGGTGTGGCCAGCCAAAGCTACCTTCGCGCGGGGATCGGCGTGATCCTGGGAATGGCGTTTCTGGACGAGAGTTTCTCGTTTCCCGTGGGTCTTGGACTGGTTGCCGCCATCGCGGGGGTCGTGCTGATCAACTGGCCTAGGCCACGAAGCAAACCAAGGCCTTTTGTCGAAGCGACCGGGGCAGGCGGTGAGGCATCAAAGCGAAACCCGGTGATTTCAAATGGTGCGGGTGGAGGGACTTGAACCCCCACGCCTTACGGCGCCAGAACCTAAATCTGGTGCGTCTGCCAATTTCGCCACACCCGCATCGGGGGGCCTTCTAGCAAGGCTCGCGCCGTGTGGCGAGTGGAAAAACGTGCTCCCTCGGGTTACAGGCCGAGCGTGCGGAAGACCGCAGGCAGTTGCTCGGGCAGATCCTCGGAGATCAGGCCTGGGCCAAACTGCCGGGCGCATTGCACATGCAGGACCGTGCCGGTTCCGGCCGCCTCGAACGGGGAAAACCCGCGCGCCAGAAGGCCGGTGATTAACCCCGCCAGAACATCGCCCGACCCCGCCGTGGCCAGCCAGGGCGCCGCCCCGGTGCCCGTGGCCGAATGGATCGCGGCCGCGCCGGTTCCATCGGCAATCACGGTATCGGGGCCCTTCAGCAGAACGGTGCAGCCCGCACGGCGGGCGGCCGCGCGCACCGCATCGAGGCGCGAGACGGCGGGCCCCCGCAGGGGCGGGGCCTGAAGCTGCTTGGCCAGATCGGGGAAGAGGCGGCGGAATTCGCCCATATGCGGGGTCAGCACGGCGCCGGCATGCAGCCGGGCGAAAAGCTGCGCGGGGTCATCGGCAAAGGCGCTGAGTGCATCGGCATCCAGAACCGTTGCACGCCGTGAGGCAAGCGCGACCGGCACCAGGGCGCGGGCGGCATCCTGTCCAAGACCGGGGCCAAGGCACAGCGCGTTCAGGCGCGCATCCACAAGCAGATCCCCCAGTGCCGCGGGGTCGGAAAGGGGTGCCAGCATGACGGCGGTCAGCCGGGCCGCGTTCTCGGCCAGGGCGGCCTCGGGGCAGGCGAGGGTGACAAGCCCCGCCCCCACCCGCAACGCAGCCCGCGCCGCAAGCCGCGCCGCGCCGCCCTTGCCAGGCCCCCCCGACAGGACAAGCGCATGGCCGTGGGTGTATTTGTGCCCGCTTTCGCGCTTGTCCAGCTGGTGTGCCGAAAGCGTGTCCGGGCCGATCTGCTGAAGCGGCGCGCCGGTCTTCCCGGCGGGCGCAAGGCCGATGGACTTGACGACAAGCCGGCCGCAATGGCGCGGCCCTTCCGCCAGAAGATGGCCGGGTTTCGGGGCGTGGAAGGTGACGGTCAGATCCGCCACGCATCCCGGCGCGTCCGGTTCGGCAGGCCCCTCGGGGCGCAGCATGCGGCCGCTATCGGCATCAAGGCCGGAGGGGATGTCGATGGCGACGCAATGCCGGGCCAGCCTTCCGCCGGACTGGGCGGCGAAGACACCGCGCAGATCGTCTGCCAGCGGGCGGGTCAGGCCGATCCCGAACACTGCGTCGATGAACAGGCTGTCCGTGCGGCCGGGGCCGGTGCGGCAGGTCTTCAGAAGCGCCGTGAGCGAGGGGACGGGGTGGTCCTTTGCCCATCGGTCGTAATTCGTCCGCGCGTCGGGGGGCAACGTGTTGGCGGTGCCATAAAGATAACAGTCGACCTGCCACCCCATCGCCTCCAGCAACCGCGCGACCACGAAGCCGTCGCCCCCATTGTTGCCCGGCCCGCACAACACCGAGGCCGTTCCGGGGGTGGTTTCCAGCTCTGGCCAATGCTCGAAGATCGCCTCGACGACCCCGCGTCCGGCGCGTTCCATCAGTTCCAGCCCGGAAACCGCACCGGAGGAGATCGCGGCCTCTTCAACGGCGCGCATTTGGGCGCTTGTCAGTATTTCGCTCATTTTCCAGCCGTAAATGTTTTCAAAACGCCGCATAAAAGCGCGAGAAGCACAAAAAACAGGCATGACGCCGGGAATCCGGATGCAACTCTTGCCGTGCCGAGGCTAGCCGATTGCGGGGGGGCGGCGAAAGTGGTGTGAGGGTGCGACACGCACCAAAGGGGGAGTCGGCGGCATGAAGAAAGTTGAGGCGATCATCAAGCCCTTCAAGCTCGATGAAGTCAAAGAGGCGCTGCAAGAGGCCGGCATCCAGGGTCTTTCGGTGATCGAGGTGAAGGGGTTCGGCCGCCAGAAGGGCCATACCGAACTTTACCGCGGGGCCGAGTATGTCGTGGACTTCCTGCCCAAGGTGAAGGTCGAGATGGTGCTGCCCGACGACATGGTCGAACCGGCGATCGAGGCAATCATCTCGGCGGCGCGCACCGAAAAGATCGGTGACGGCAAGATCTTCGTCTCTCCGGTGGAACAGGCGATTCGCATCCGCACCGGCGAAACGGCCGACGACGCGCTCTGAACAATTTCGAATTCGGGCCATCCGGCCCGCGGACCCATGCTCAACGAAAGGGTAAAGTCACATGAGCAAGATCAAGGACGCTCTCAAGCTGATGAAGGAAGAGGAGGTCGAATATGTCGACATCCGCTTCACCGATCCGAAAGGCAAGCTGCAACACGTCACGCTGGTGGTCGATCTGGTCGACGAGGACTTCTTTGAAGAAGGCTTCATGTTCGACGGCTCTTCGATCGCGGGCTGGAAATCCATCGACCAGTCGGACATGAAGCTGATCCCGGATGCCGGTTCGGTCTATATCGACCCGTTCTATGCCGAAAAGACGATGTGCGTGCATTGCAACGTGGTGGAGCCCGACACGGGCGAGCCCTACAGCCGTGACCCGCGCGGCACCGCGGCCAAGGCCGAGGCCTACCTGAAAAGCTCGGGCATCGGCGATACGGCCTATTTCGGCCCCGAGGCCGAGTTCTTCATCTTCGACGACGTGCGCTATTCGGTGACGCCGGGCAAGGTGGCCTACCAGATCGACGCCGAAGCCGCCGCCTGGAACACCGATACCGAAATGGAAATGGGCAACCTGGCCCACCGCGCCGATCACAAGGGCGGCTATTTCCCGGTGAACCCGGTCGACGAGGCGCAGGATCTGCGCGGCGAGATGCTGTCGACCATGAAGCGCATGGGCATGAAGGTCGACAAGCACCACCACGAAGTGGCGACCTGCCAGCACGAGCTGGGCCTGATTTTCGGCGGGCTGACCGAGCAGGCCGACAACATCCAGAAATACAAATACGTCATCCACAACGTGGCCCATGCCTATGGCAAGACCGTGACCTTTATGCCCAAGCCCATGAAGGGCGACAACGGCAGCGGCATGCATGTAAACATGTCGATCTGGAAAGACGGCAAGCCGCTGTTCGCGGGGGACAAATACGCCGACCTGTCGCAAGAGGCGCTGTATTTCATCGGCGGCATCCTCAAGCACGCCAAGGCGCTCAATGCGCTGACCAACCCGGCGACGAACAGCTACAAGCGCCTCATCCCCGGCTTCGAGGCCCCCGTTCTGCGCGCCTATTCGGCCCGCAACCGGTCGGGCTGCGTCCGTATTCCGTGGACCGAGTCGCCCAAGGCCAAGCGCGTGGAAGCCCGCTTCCCCGATCCCTCGGCGAACCCCTATCTTGCCTTTGCGGCGCTGCTGATGGCCGGCCTTGACGGCATCAAGAACAAGATCGACCCGGGCCCGGCCTCGGACAAGGATCTTTACGATCTGCCGCCCGAAGAGCTCGCCGCGATCCCGACCGTCTGCGGCAGCCTGCGCGAGGCGCTGGAGGCGCTGGAGGCCGATCACAACTTCCTGCTGGCCGGCGACGTGTTCACCAAGGACCAGCTTGAGGGCTACATGGCGCTCAAGTGGGAAGAGGTCTACGCCTACGAACACACGCCGCACCCGATCGAATACAAGATGTATTACTCGTGCTGAGATCGGGCACGGAGTGACGCGAAAGGGCGCCCCGCGGGGCGCCCTTTTTCATGGGCTCAGCGCGCGGGGTCGCGGTAGCGGTGGGTCTGCCCGCGCGGATCGCGCAGCAGGTGCGCGCCGGGCTCGGTCTCGGGCTGAACGTAGTCCGGCCCGATCGGAACCTTTCCGTATCCGCCAGGAATATCAATAACATAGCTTGGCAGTGCCAGGCCCGAAAGCCGCATGCGCAGGCGTTCCATTATGGCTTGCCCTTCGGCAATGGTGGTGCGGAAATGGCCGGTGCCGCGCGCAAGGTCGCAGTGATGCAGGTAATAGGGTTTCACGCGCAGCGCGATCAGGGCGCGAAACAGCGCCTCGAGCGTGTCGGCATCGTCGTTCACGCCGCGCAGGAGCACGCTTTGGGACAGAAGCGGAATGCCCGCATCGACAAGCCTGCCAAGCGCCGCGCGGGCTGCGCCGGTCAGTTCCTGCGCGTGATTGGTATGCACCACGACATGGCTGGCGGGATGGCGCTTCAGCGCGCCGATCAGGGCGGGGGTGATGCGTTCGGGCGCGACCACGGGCACGCGGCTGTGCACGCGCACCACGCCCAGATGCGGGATGGCGCAAAGCCGCCGCATCACGTCATCCAGCCGCCGCGCCGACAGGACCAGCGGATCGCCGCCGGTCAGGATGACCTCGAAGATCGCGGGGCGGGCGGCGATATAGTCGAGCGCGGCTTGCAGCTCGGCCTCGGGCAGGGCGCCGTCAGCGCCGACGGTCTCGCGCCGGAAGCAGAACCGGCAATAGACCGCGCAGGTCTGGGTGAGGTGCACGATCACGCGGTCGGGGTAGCGATGCGTCAGCCCCGGCACCGGGCTGTGGGTGGCGTCTCCGATCGGATCGTGCAGCTCTTCGGGGCGGATCTGCAATTCGCGGGCATCGGGCACGAACTGGCGCGCGACGGGATCGGCGGGCGGCGTGTCCGGCGCGATGGCCGCGTGCATTTCGGGCGTCAGGCGGATGCGGAACTCCTGCGCCACGGCCTCAAGCCCGGCGCGCGCGTCTGGCGGCGCAAGGCGGGCTTGCAGCAGGTCGTCCACGCTGGCGATGGCGCGGCTTTGGGGGGCGGGGGTGTCGGGCATCGGTGTCATGTCGCTGGGGGGAATGCCCTCCTAGCCGCAAGACGCGCGCGTTTCAATGGTGCGCAAGGGCCCTGGGATCCGTGCATGAGCGAACAGCCTCTGTTTGGTGGCGGTGAATTGAGTGACCGGGGCGGGGACGGCATGTTCCCGCGTGCAACGCATTCACCAAGGAGTTTTGCGAATGAAATCCGTTCTTCTGGCCGCCGGTCTTGCCTTCGGCCTTGCCTCGGCTGCCGCCGCCGCCCCCGAGACCTATACGCTCGATCCCAGCCACAGCCAGATCGTGTTCAGCTATAGCCACCTCGGGTTCTCGACCACGACGGGCATGTTCTCGGGGTTCGAGGGCACGATCCGGTTCGATGCCGAGGATCCGGCGGCCTCTTCGGTCGAGGTGGCCTTCCCGACCGCCTCGCTGATCACCGGCTGGGATGAGCGGACGGCGCATTTCCTGACGGCCGATTTCTTCGGCGCGGAAGAGGCCCCGGAAATCAGCTTCACCTCGACCGCGATTGAGGTCACCGGCGAGAAAACCGGCAAGATCACCGGCGATCTGACGATCAACGGCATCACCAAGCCGGTCGTGCTGGAAGCCGAGATGACGCAGATGGGCGAGCATCCGATGGCGAAGGCGCCCTGGGTCGGCTTCAACGCCACCACGACGATCGTGCGTTCGGATTTCGACATGGGCCAGTTCGCGCCCTTCGTCGGCGACGAGGTTTCGGTCTTGATCTCGATCGAGGCGATGAAGGCCGAGTAAGCCGGCTCCGTCAGGGAAAAAGTGAAAGGCCGCCGGGGTTCGGCGGCCTTTTTCATGTGCGGGTTGCGGCGCGCTCAGTCGGTGCGCCGCGCGTCCAGCACCGCCCGGACCGTGACGCCGAAGCCCACGGTCAATTCGTCGCCATAGCTGACCCCCATCCCGAAATCGCGCCGATCCAGGGTCAGTTGCCCTTCCATATGCGCGTTCCCCTCTGCAAGCTCGAGCGTGAAGGGCAGGCGCACGGGCAGCTCCACCCCGCGCAGGCTCAGCGTGCCGATGGCGGCGAAGCTGTCACCCTCGGGCGCGATATCGGCGCGGAACAGGGCGGCGGGATGGGCTTCGGTATTGAAGAATTCCGGCCCCCTGGCCTGATCCGTGACCGCGCCAAGCGACAGCGTTGCCGTATTGATCGTCACGAGGACGGACCCGGTGCCGGTTTGCGGATCGAAGGCGATCTCGGCGGTCCAGTTGGGGAAGCTTCCGGTGACGGCGCTGCCCATTTGCATCACCTCGAAGGACAGGCTTCCGCCCTGCACCTGCCAGTTGCCGCCTGTCTCGGCCTGTGCCTGGGACTGCGCGGCGGGCGGCGGGGCCGCGGCATCCGAGGGGCGCGCCGAAAGGGCGCCGTAACTGATGACGCCGGCCCAGAGCAGAAGTGCCGCGACGGGGGCCAGAACGCTTGCCCTCCGGATCAGGGCGGGGCTGCCGGCGGCGATGCCGCGCGTCATCCGCCCCAGCGTCGCGTCCCGGTCGATCAGCACATGTTTCAATGCGCCAAGGATGTGCAGCACAAGCGTTCCGTAAAGCACCCAGCCCGCTAGGTGGTGCACATGGCCCGACACCCGCGCCAGCGATTCGGAGGGGCCGACCAGCACGAGGCCTTGCCCAAAGGGCCACAGGATCGGCGCGAATCCGGGCTGGGCCGCGTGATGCACCCAGCCCGAGAGGGGCAGGACCACGATCGCCGCATAAAGCGCCCAGTGCACCGCCGCCGCGGCGAAGGTCTCAAGCCGTTTCTGGGGATGCAGCGGCACCGGATGGGGCTGCACCAGCGCCCAGAGGATGCGCAGCAGGGCCGCGGCAAAGGCGGCCATGCCAAGCGTCTTGTGCAGCGAGAAGATGCGGATCGCCGCCGCGGCCTCGGTCTCCGAGCCGGTGGGCATGTTGTTGGCATAAAGCCCGAGGACCACGGCGCCCAGGATCAGAAGCGCCACCAGCCAGTGCAGCGCGCGGGCCAGGATGCCGTAGCTTTGGGTCGTGTTGGTCAGCATGTCGGTTCGCCTGTAAGGGATCGTTCGCGCGGAAAATAGGGCGTGCGCGCCCACCGGGCCATGCCGCGCGGTGCACAGGGGCTGTGCGCGGGCGGTTGTGTGAACGCCCGCGCCGCGCTAGATCGGGGCTGGTTCAAGGAGGATGGCATGAGCAGGGCATTCGTATTTCCGGGGCAGGGCGCGCAGACGATCGGCATGGGGCGGGCGCTGGCCGAGGCCTATCCGGCCGCGCGCGCGGTTTTCGACGAGGTGGACGCGGCGCTGGGCGAAAAGCTGTCCGCGCTGATCTGGGAGGGTCAGATCGAAGAGCTGACGCTGACCGCGAATGCGCAGCCCGCGCTGATGGCGACCTCGCTTGCGGCGATGCGCGCGCTTGAGGCCGAGGGGGTGGGCGTGGAAACGGCCGCTTTCGTGGCGGGCCACAGCCTGGGTGAATATTCGGCGCTCTGTGCCGCGGGCGCACTGAGCCTGTCCGATACCGCGCGGCTGTTGCGCCTGCGCGGGCGGGCCATGCAATCGGCCGTGCCGGTCGGCGAGGGCGCGATGGCCGCGCTTTTGGGGCTGGATTTCGAGACGGCGGCCGCCGTCGCCGCGGAGGCCGCGCAGGGCGAGGTCTGCCAGGCCGCCAATGACAACGATCCCGCCCAGGTCGTGGTTTCGGGCCACAAGGGCGCGGTCGAGCGCGCGGTCGAGATTGCCAAGGGCAAGGGCGCCAAGCGCGCGCTTCTTCTGCCGGTCAGCGCGCCGTTCCATTGCGCGCTGATGCAGCCCGCCGCCGACGCCATGGCCGAGGCGCTGGCCGGTGTCACGATCGCGGCGCCGGCCGTGCCGGTGGTGGCCAATGTTCGCGCCAAAGCGGTCAGCGATCCGGAAGTCATCCGCGAATTGCTGGTGCGCCAGGTGACCGGCTCGGTCCGGTGGCGGGAATCCGTGGCATGGATGGCCGCGCAGGGCGTCACCTCTTTCTGGGAGGTCGGCGCGGGCAAGGCGCTGTCGGGCATGATCCGGCGCATCGCCAAAGAGGCCGAATGCAAGGCCATCGGCACCCCCGAGGATGTGGCCGCCGCGATCGCCTGAACCGGACGCGTTGCCGGATCGCGCGGGGCGTGCGTGCGATTCGGTCCACAATACCCTGGGTGGTGTTTGCGCCCATAGGCGGTGCAAACCGGTGGAAATGGCCCCGATGCGCTGTTAAGGAGGCGCATCATTTGGCATTGGATGAGGGGCCTCATGTTCGATCTGACAGGGAAATGCGCGCTGGTGACCGGTGCGTCGGGCGGCATCGGCGGCGATATTGCGCGCGCGCTTCATGCGGCCGGGGCCACGGTCATCCTGTCCGGCACGCGCGAGGCGCCGCTGCGCGCGCTGGCCGATGAGCTGGGCGCGCGCAGCCATGTCGTGACGGCGAACCTGTCGGACCCGGCTTCGGTCGAGGCGCTGCCGAAGGCGGCTGCGGATGCGGCCGGCGGGCTCGATATCCTTGTCAACAATGCGGGCATCACCCGTGACGGCCTGCTGATGCGCATGTCCGACGAGGACTGGCAATCGGTGATCGATGTCAACCTGACCTCGTCTTTCCGGCTTATGCGGGGCGTCCTGCGCGGCATGATGAAGGCGCGCTGGGGCCGGATCATCAACATCACCTCGATTGTGGGGCAGACGGGCAACCCCGGCCAGGGCAATTACAGCGCGGCGAAGGCGGGTCTTGTGGGGCTTTCGAAAAGCCTTGCGCAGGAAGTTGCCAGCCGCGGCATCACGGTAAACTGCGTGGCCCCCGGCTTCATCGCCACCGCGATGACCGAAAAGCTGAACGAGGAGCAGAAAGCCAAGATTTCCGGCCAGATTCCGGCCGGCCGCATGGGCACGCCCGACGAAATCGCCGCGGCGGTCCTGTATCTGGCCAGCCCCGAGGCGGGCTATGTCACCGGCGCGACGCTGCATGTGAACGGCGGCATGACGATGGTTTGACGCAGGTCTGGACGCTTGCGAAACGGCTTGCCTTGAGGCATGACTGTGCTATAGGCGGCGTGACTGGCCGGAGGGCTATGCCCGTCGGCGGCCTTGCGAAAGCGGGGCGCTTGAGCCGCTCGGAATGAGCAAGGAAGTGACAGGGCGCAAGGCCCTCGAATTTGAGGAATTGACATGAGCGACATCGCAGATCGCGTGAAAAAGATCGTCGTGGAGCATCTGGGCGTGGAAGAAGACAAGGTCACCGAGACCGCGTCCTTCATCGACGATCTGGGCGCCGACAGCCTTGATACCGTTGAACTGGTCATGGCGTTCGAGGAAGAATTCGGGATCGAGATCCCCGATGACGCCGCCGAAACCATCCAGACCTTCGGCGACGCGGTGAAGTTCATCACGGAAGCCTCCTGATCCTTTCGGGATCGGATGCATGCGGCGCCCAATGGGCGCCGCTTTGCATTTGGGGCACCGGCCAGACGCGGAGGAGGCATGCGGGCATTCGTGGCGCTTGATCTGCCCGAGCCGGTGGTCGATGCCATCGGGGCCTTGCAGGAATGGCTGCCGCTTGGCCGCCATGTGGCGCCCGACAACCTGCACCTGACGCTGGCCTTTCTGGGAGAGCAGCCCGACGGCGTTATCGCCGAGGCCGATGCCGCCTTGCAGGGCCTGCGCCTTCCGGCCTTCGAGCTTTCGCTGTGCGGTGTCGATGTGTTCGGGGGGCCGGCGCCGGGGCTGGTCTTTCTTGGGGTTGCCCCCAACCCCGCGCTGGGCGCGCTGCATCACAAGGTCATGGGCGCGTTGCGCGGCGCGGGGCTTGGGCTTGGGCGCGTGCGCTTCCGCCCCCATGTCACGCTGGCGCGGCTGCCGAAACGGCTTGGCGCGGGGGATCGTGACCGGCTGGGCCAGTTCCTGGCCGCGCATGCCGATCTGCGCCTGCCGCCGTTCCGGGTTGGGCATTTCACGCTTTACCGCTCGACCCTCGGGCGGGGGGCGCCCTTTCACGAGGTGCTGGCGGACTATCCGCTGGGTGCCGGAACATAGGCAAAGTTCGACGCAGTGCAAAGCGCATCAGTTGCACGGTTCCCCGCCCGCGTGTATCAACTTGCCGACAGAGAAATTACCTGAAGAGGTGGGGCATGCGTCGGGTCGTAGTCACGGGTTTGGGGATGGTTACACCGCTTGCGTGCGGTGTGGAGGAAACGTGGGCGCGGCTGGTTGCGGGGCAATCGGGCGCAGGGCCGATCACGCGGTTCGACACCTCGAACGTGGTGACGAAATACGCCTGCGAGATCCCTTATGGCGATGGCAGCGACGGTACCTTCAACCCCGATGACTGGATGGAGCCGAAAGAGCGCCGCAAGGTCGACGATTTCATCCTTTACGGGATGACTGCGGCCGAACAGGCGGTGCGCGATGCGGGCTGGATGCCCGAGGACGAGGAAAGCCGTCTGCGCACCGGCGTCATGATCGGCTCGGGGATCGGCGGGCTGAGCACGATCGCGGAGACCGCGGTCCTGATCAAGGAAAAGGGCCCCAAGCGCGTGTCGCCCTTCTTCATTCCGGGGTCGCTGATCAACCTCGTGTCGGGGCAGGTTAGCATCCGCTTCGGCTTCAAGGGGCCGAACCATGCGGTGGTGACGGCCTGCTCGACCGGGGCGCATGCCATCGGCGATGCGGCGCGGCTGATCGGCCTTGGCGATGCGGATGTGATGGTGGCGGGCGGGGCCGAGGCGCCGATCTCGGAAATCGGGATCGCGGGGTTCAACGCCTGCAAGGCACTGTCCACCAAGCGCGAGGATGAGCCGCAAAAGGCCAGTCGTCCCTATGACGCGGACCGCGACGGGTTCGTCATGGGCGAGGGCGCAGGTGTCGTGGTGCTTGAGGAATATGAGCACGCCAAGGCGCGCGGCGCGAAGATCTATGCCGAGGTTCTGGGATATGGCCTGTCGGGCGATGCCTATCACATCACTGCCCCGTCCGAGGATGGCGATGGCGGCTTCCGCTCGATGAGTGCCGCGATCGCGCGCGCGGGCATCAATGCGGCGGATATCGACTATATCAACGCGCATGGCACCTCGACCATGGCCGACACGATCGAGCTGGGCGCGGTGGAGCGGCTGATGGGCGATGCTGCCGCAAAGGCCACGATGTCCTCGACGAAATCGAGCATCGGGCATCTTCTGGGCGCGGCGGGCGCCGTCGAGGCGATCTTCTGCGTGCTAGCGATCCGCGACCAGATCGCGCCGCCGACGCTGAACCTTGAAAACCCGGCCGTTCAGCCGAAGCTGGACCTTGCGCCCTTGAAGGCGGTCAAGCGTGAGATCAACGTGGCGCTGTCCAACAGTTTCGGCTTTGGCGGAACCAACGCCAGCCTGGTGCTGGGCAAGGTTCGCGGCTGATGTGGCGTAACATCGTATCGAACTTCTTGACGCTTCTGGTGGTGATCCTGATCGCGTTGGGCGGTCTTGCGGCTTGGGCCAAGCGTCAATACGACCAGCCGGGCCCGCTTGCGCAGGCGGTGTGCCTTCAGGTCAGGCCGGGGGCCAGCCTGTCGGCAGTGTCCGAGGATCTGGCCGAGCTGGGGGCGGTCTCGTCGCCCTATATCTTCCGTGCGGGTGCCGACTATACGGGCAAGGCGGACGATCTGAAATTCGGCTCTTACCTGATCAAGCCGAATGCGACCATGGCCGAGATCGTGGATCAGGTGACGGCGGGCGGCCCGTCGACCTGCGGAACCGAGGTGAACTTCCGCATCGGCGTGAATGCAACCGACATGATCCTGCGCGAGCTTGACCCGGCCTCGGGGCGCTATGAGGAGAAGGCGAAATTCGACCCCGCCACCGAGGCGGCACCCGCGAATTTCGTGGATGAGGCGGCCCGGCCCGACGTGCGGCTGCGCGTGACACTGGCCGAGGGCGCGACCAGCTGGCAGGTGGTCGAGGCACTGAAACGTGCCGATTTCCTGAGCGGCGAGGTTGCCGGGCTTCCCCCCGAGGGAAGCCTTGCGCCCGACAGCTACGAAGTGTCGCGCGGCTCCGAGCGCGCGGCGCTTCTGGCCGAGATGCAGCGCCGTCAGGCCGCCACGCTGGAAGAAGCCTGGGCCGGCCGCGCCGACGGGCTGCCCTATCAGACGCCGGAAGAGGCGCTGATCATGGCCTCGATCGTCGAGAAGGAAACCGGCGTCCCCGAAGAGCGCCGGCAGGTCGCCAGCGTCTTCGTGAACCGGCTTGAGCAGGGCATGAAGCTGCAAACCGACCCCACGGTGATCTATGGCGTGACCGGGGGGCAGGGCGTTCTGGGGCGCGGGCTGCGCCAGTCCGAGCTGCGGCGCGAAACGCCCTACAACACCTATGTCATCGACGGCCTGCCGCCGACGCCGATCGCCAATCCGGGGCGGGCCTCGATCGAGGCCGCGCTGAACCCCGACAGCACGAACTTTCTGTTCTTCGTGGCCGACGGGTCCGGCGGGCATGCGTTCGCCGAAACGCTGGACGAGCATAACCGCAACGTCGCGCGCTGGCGCGAGATCGAGGCGCAGCAATCCCAGGGCGCATCGGGGAACTGAAACGGGAAACCCGGCATGTGCCGGGTTTTTTTCATGGCACCGCACTCAACCTTGAATTTATATATTGACTTTGCAAACGCCTTAAGGTAGAGACATGTCATGCTAGGAGAAGTGGGCAAGCGGCACGGGGCAACCCGGCGCCGCTTTTTCATTTCGCTCGTGCGGAACAGGCATGAGAGGCGGGACCAGCAATAGATGAAGATGACTTTCTCGGCTGAGGAAGCGGCTCCGGCAGATCTGCTGGCGGAGACCGAAGTTCTGTATCGTGAAATCGCCGGCGAACTGGCGGCCGTGATGGACAGGGTCCGGCGCGGCGAGATCGGTGAGGCCAAGGCCGCGCAACAAGCCGTGCGCGACCTTCGCGCGGCGTTTCAGATGGTAATGGATGAGAGGACCAGAGTTGAAAAACTCCGCAAGCAGGTTGCCGGAGTCGTCCGCGATCACGCGCTCGACTTCGACGCGGCGCGAGATGAGATCGGGCGCCGCCTGGCTCGCCTCCGCGACGCAGCAGGAGGTGGATAGCTTTCTGGAAGGGCTGGATGACAATGCGTTCCTGGCCCTTCCCTGGATGTTCGAATTCTGGGCGCTGCCGCATCAGCTGCCCCCCGAGGGTGCCTGGAAAAGCTGGGTCATCATGGGCGGGCGCGGTGCGGGCAAGACGCGGGCCGGGGCCGAGTGGGTGCGCAGCGTGACCGAGGGCGCGCGCCCGCTCGACCCCGGCAAGGCAAGGCGCGTGGCGCTGGTGGCCGAAACCTTCGATCAGGCGCGCGAGGTGATGGTGTTCGGCGAAAGCGGGATTCTGGCCTGTTCGCCCCCCGACCGGCGCCCGGACTGGGAGGCGGGGCGCAAGCGCCTTGTCTGGCCCAACGGGGCGGTGGCGCAGGTGTTCTCCGCCCACGAGCCCGAGGCACTTCGCGGCCCGCAATTTGATGCGGCATGGGTGGATGAGCTAGCCAAGTGGAAAAAGGCCGAGGAAAGCTGGGACATGCTGCAATTCGCGCTGAGGCTGGGCGATCATCCGCAGCAGGTCATCACCACGACCCCGCGCAATGTGAGGGTTCTGAAGGCGATCCTGAAAAACCCCTCGACGGTGGTGACGAACGCCCCGACCGAGGCGAACCGCGCCTATTTGGCGGCCTCGTTCCTGCAAGAGGTGCAAAGCCGTTACGCCGGCACGCGCCTTGGCCGGCAAGAGCTTGACGGTGTGCTTCTGGAAGATGTCGAGGGCGCCCTCTGGACGACGGCGATGCTTGAAGGGCTGCGGATCGAACAGGCGCCGCCGCTCGACCGGATCGTGGTCGCCCTCGATCCGGCCGTGACGGGGCACGCGCATTCCGACGAATGCGGTATCGTGGTGGCAGGCGTGCGGATGCAGGGCCCGCCGCAGGACTGGCAGGCCGTCGTGCTCGAGGATGCGACGATCCGCGCGACCTCCCCGGTGGAATGGGCGCGCGCGGCAATCGACGCGATGGCGCGCCACGGGGCCGAGCGTCTGGTCGCCGAGGTCAACCAGGGCGGGGATCTTGTCGAAAGCGTCTTGCGCCAGATCGACCCCTTGCTGCCCTTCCGCGCCCTGCGGGCCGGCCGCGGCAAGGGGCTGCGGGCCGAACCCGTCGCCGCACTATACGAGCAGGGCCGTGTCAGGCACCTCAAAAACGGCCGCCTGGGCGCGCTCGAGGATCAGATGTGCCGCATGACGGTCCGGGGCTATCTGGGAACGGGCTCGCCCGACCGGGTGGATGCCTTGGTCTGGGCGCTGCATGAACTGGTCATCGAACCCGCGTCCCGCTGGAGCCGGCCGCAGATGAG
The DNA here is from genome assembly GCF_058747975.1 of Rhodobacter maritimus. Taxonomy (NCBI): domain Bacteria; kingdom Pseudomonadati; phylum Pseudomonadota; class Alphaproteobacteria; order Rhodobacterales; genus Rhodobacter; species Rhodobacter maritimus. Next base: position 1,295,765 of record NZ_CM179095.1, read on the forward strand.
AAAACTTTGATGCCTCCGGCGGGGATATTTGGACAAAGGTGAATCTGCTTTCATCTTCGTGAAAGTATCCCGCGGGGGTCCGGGGGCGCGAAGCCCCCGGCGATCTGGAAAAAAGCGCAGGGCCGGGATTTCCCGGCCCGTTTCTTTTCGCAGCCGGGCGCGGTTGCCGCGCGTTGAGGAGAACGGGATGGTAATGCAATATTTTCGAAAGGCTGCCGCGGCGCCTGCACCGGAGCGCAAAGCTTCGGCGACGGGGCGGGTGGTGGCCATGGCGGCCGGGTCGGGCCGCGTTGTCTGGAGCCCGCGCGACAATGTCAGCCTAGCGCGGTCGGGTTTCACCGGAAATCCGGTCGGGTTTCGCTGTGTGAAGCTGATCTCGGAGGCGGCGGCGGCGATGCCGCTGGTCTGTCAGGACCGCGCGCGGCGCTATGAGCAGCACCAGATCCTCGATCTTGTGCGGCGTCCCAATGCCGGGCAGGGCCGGGCCGAGCTTTTCGAGGCGCTTTACGGCCAGATGCTCTTGTCCGGCAATGGCTACCTCGAGGCGGTCGCGCCCGAACCGGGGCTGCCGCGTGAGCTGCATGTCCTGCGCTCCGACCGGGTCAGTATCGTGCCGGGGGCGGATGGCTGGCCGGTGGGCTATGACTATTCGGTCGGCGGGCGCAGGCATCGTTTCGACATGACGGGGCATCCCGATCCGATCTGTCATATCCGGGCTTTCCATCCGCAGGACGACCATTACGGCCTGTCGCCGCTTCAGGCGGCGGCGACGGCGATTGATGTGCATAATGCGGCCAGTGCGTGGTCGAAGGCGCTTCTGGACAATGCGGCGCGGCCCTCGGGGGCGATCATCTACAAGGGCGTCGACGGGCAGGGCACCCTGTCGTCCGATCAGTATGACCGGCTCGTCTTCGAGATGGAGACCCATCATCAGGGCGCGCGCAACGCGGGGCGGCCGATGCTTCTGGAAGGGGGGCTGGACTGGAAGCCGATGGGGTTTAGCCCCTCGGACATGGAGTTCCACGAAACGAAGGCCGCCGCCGCGCGCGAGATTGCCGTGGCGTTCGGGGTTCCGCCGATGCTTCTGGGCATTCCGGGCGACGCGACCTACGCGAATTACCAGGAGGCCCATCGCGCCTTCTACAGGCTGACCGTGCTGCCGCTGGCGACGCGGGTGACCGCGGCGGTGGCCTGGTGGCTCTCGTCCCATATGGGCGAGGTGGTCGAGTTGCGCCCCGACCCCGATCAGGTTCCGGCCCTTGCCGCCGAACGCGATCAGCAATGGAAGCGCATCGGCGAGGCGGGCTTTCTCAGCGATGCCGAGAAGCGCGTGCTGCTTGGGCTTCCGGCGGTGGCGGAGGACTAGGGCCCATGGCGGAAGGCGGGTCGCGCTACCTCAAGGAGCCGTTCGAGATTCACGAGCAGCGTTTCGAGGCGACCGAGCGGATCATGGATCTGCAATTCAGCCAGGTCGACCGGCGCCTGGGCCGGATCGAGACGATGATCGAAGGGTTGGAGCGGCGCTTGTGGATGACGGTCTACGGCGTTGTCGCCGTGATCCTGACGCAGGCAGTCCAGGGCATTCTCGAATATGCCCCCAGATAAGGAAATCACATGAAAACAACTGATAACGGGCTGGAGTTGAAGTTCTGCCAGGGCGGCGTCCTTCAAGTGGCCGATGGCACGCGCGTCGAGGGCTATGCGAGCCTTTTCGGCCTTGCCGATCAGGGTGGCGACATCGTGCAGCCCGGCGCCTATGCCCGCTCGCTGGAGCGGATGGCGGCGCGGGGCGGCTCGGTCAAGATGCTTTGGCAGCATGATCCGGCGCAACCGATCGGCATCTGGGACGAGATCCGCGAGGACACGCGCGGCCTGTTCGTCAAGGGGCGCCTGCTGCCCGATGTGGCGCGCGCGCGCGAGGCGGCGGTGCTGATCGCGGCCGGGGCGATCGACGGGCTGTCGATCGGATATCGCACGATCGCGGCCGAAAAGGATACGAAGGGCCGCCGGCTTCTGGCGGAGCTCGACCTTTGGGAAATCTCGCTCGTGACCTTCCCGATGCTGCGCGAGGCGCGGGTTTCGGCCAAGGGCGCGACGCCGGACGCCCCTTTTCTGCACGATCTGGCCGCCACACTGGATGCGGCGGCCCGGATACTGGCCGACCGCTGAGCGGTTTGCCCCCTTTCACCAGCCACAGATGGAGAGACGATGAAAACCGAGACGAAGGCTCGGGCGGGGACGGGCATGGCCGAAAGCCCGGACCCGGCCGCCGAAGTGAAGACCGCGATCGCGGGTTTCCTGAAGGAAGTCAAAAGCTTTCAGGACGAAGTGAAGACCAGATTTCAACAACAGGATGAGCGTTTGACCATGCTTCAGACCAAGACCACGCCCTTCGGGCGCCCCGCCCTTGCCGCTGCCGCCGAAGAGGCGCCGCACCAGAAGGCCTTTGCCGCCTATCTGCGTTCGGGCGATGATGACGGCCTGCGCGGCCTTGTCCTCGAGGGCAAGGCGCTCAATACCCAGGTGTCGGCCGAGGGCGGCTATCTGGTCGATCCGCAGACCTCGGAAACGATCCGGGGCGTGCTGAAGGCCACGGCCTCGATCCGGCAGATCGCCAATGTGGTGAATGTCGAGGCGACCTCGTTCGACGTGCTGGTCGATCATTCCGAGATGGGCTCGAGCTGGGCCACGGAAACCGCCGCGCTGAGCGAGACGGGCACGCCGCAGATCGACCGCATCTCGATCCCGCTGCACGAGCTGTCGGCGATGCCGAAGGCCAGCCAGCGGCTGCTGGACGACAGCGCCTTCGATATCGAGGGCTGGCTGGCGGGCCGGATCGCGGACAAGTTCGCCCGCGCCGAGGCTGCGGCGTTCGTGAATGGCGATGGCGTGGACAAGCCGAGGCGTGGACAAGCCGACGGGGTTGCTGACCCATGCGAGCGTGCCCGAGGAGACCTGGAGCTGGGGCAACCTGGGCTATGTCGCCACCGGCAATGACGGCGATTTCGCCGCCTCGAACGCGAGCGACGCGATTGTCGATCTGGTCTATGCGCTGGATGCCGAATACCGCGCGAATGCGACCTTCGTCATGAACTCGAAAACCGCGGGGGCCGTGCGCAAGATGAAGGATGCGGATGGCCGCTTCCTGTGGACCGACGGCCTTCAGGCCGGGGAACCCGCGCGCCTGATGGGCTATCCAGTGCTGATCGCGGAAGACATGCCCGACATCGCTTCGGACGCGCATGCGATCGCCTTTGGCGATTTCCGCAACGGCTATACCATCGCCGAGCGCCCCGAGCTGCGCGTGCTGCGCGATCCGTTCTCGGCCAAGCCGCATGTGCTGTTCTACGCCTCCAAGCGCGTGGGCGGGGATGTGAGCGATTTCGCCGCGATCAAGCTGCTGAAATTCGCCACCGCGTAAAGGGGGCGGATCGGGCCGGGGGCATGCCCCCGGTTTCGGCCGGGCGCGGGTTCGACCGCTGTCGTCTAGCTGCTCCCTCCGTCCGAGCGATGGCGGGAGGGTCCGCGCCCAATTCCCCTGCGGGGGCGACGCGAAATCCGGAGAAACTCCATGATGCTGAACGAAGAAACGGCGGTTCCCTCGGCGGCGCTGCCGGTCGCGGAATTCCGCGATCATTTGCGGCTGGGCACGGGCTTTGCCGATCTGGGCGCCGAGGACGCGGCGCTTGAGGGCTATCTGCGCGCGGCGCTTGCCGCGATCGAGGGGCGGACCTCCAAGGTGCTGCTGGCGCGCGACTTCCTGCTGGAGCTGGAGCACTGGCGCGGCGAGGGGGGCCAGCCGCTGCCGCTGGCGCCGGTCAGCGCGCTGCGCGTGCTGCGGATGCGCGACCGCGAGGGCAATCCGACCGTCATCGACCCTGCCCGCTACCGGCTGGTGCGCGACATGTCGCGCCCGCGGCTGGAGGCGGTGGCGGGGCTTTTGCCCGGCATTCCGGTGGGCGGGGTGGCCGAGATCGCCTTTACCGCGGGCTTCGGGCTGGGTTGGGCGGATCTGCCCGTGGACCTGGCGCAGGCGGTCTTTCTGCTGGCCGCGCAATATTACGAGACCCGCCATGAGGGCGCGGCGCAGGGTGGCGCTGCGATGCCGTTTGGCGTGATGGCGCTGATCGCACGCTGGCGCACGGTGCGCAGCATCGGCGGTGCGCTGTGAGCGCGCCGCAGCTTGGCCGCAGGCTGGCGCTGGAGGCGGCGGTGCGGATGCCCGATGGCGCGGGCGGGCATGTGCTGGAATGGCAGGTCCTGGGGCATCTGTGGGCCGCGGTGAAGTCCGGCGCAGGACGCGAGAGGGCGGGCGAGTTCGTGACGCTGGCTACGGTGCCCTACCGCATCACCGTGCGCGCGGCCCCGCCCGGCGCGGCCAGCCGCCCGCAGGCCGACCAGCGTTTCCGCGACGGCACGCGGGTGTTTCGCATCCTTGCCGTCAGCGAGGCCGACCCGCGCGGCCGCTATCTGACCTGTTTCACCCATGAGGAGGTCGTTGCATGAGTTATGCCGTCAGCGCCGCACTTCAGGCGGCGATCTATCAGCGCTTGCGGGCCGCGGCCCCGCTTGCCGCACTTGTGGGCGAGGCGATCCATGACGCGGTACCGCCGGGCACGCCGACGGGCACCTATGTCAGCCTCGGGCCGGAGGATGTGCGCGATGCCTCGGACGCGACGGGCGCGGGGGCCGAGCATGATTTCGTGGTCTCGGTCGTGACGGACGAGGCCGGGTTCCAAGCCGCCAAAGCGGTGGCCGCGGCGGTGTCGGACGCGCTGGTGGGGGCGAGCCTCGTGCTGGCGCGCGGGCGTCTGGTGGGGCTGTGGTTCCTGCGGGCGCGGGCACGGCGCACCGAGGCGGGCACGCTGCGCCGCATCGACCTGACCTTCCGCGCCCGCGTCGAGGGCTGAGCGCACAAGGTCACATCGGGCCGACCGCCGCGTTCCGGCGGCGCCCATTTTCCATTCACACAACCGGAGAGACAGCCATGGCGGCGCAGAACGGCAAGGACCTTCTGATCAAGCTTGACCTGAACGGGGGCGGGCAATTCGAGACAATCGCGGGGCTGCGGGCCACGCGCATCAGCTTCAACGCCGAAACGGTCGACGTGACCAGCCTTGAATCGCAGGGCGGCTGGCACGAGCTTCTGGGCGGGGCGGGGGTGCGCTCGGCCGCGATCTCGGGCTCGGGCGTGTTCAAGGATGCGGCCACGGATGAGCGCGCGCGCCAGATCTTCTTCGACGGAGAGGTGCCGCTTTTCCAGGTCATCATTCCCGATTTCGGGATCGTCGAGGGGCCTTTCATGATCACGGCGGTGGAATATTCCGGCAGCCATAACGGCGAGGCGAGCTATGAGCTGAGCATGGCCTCGGCCGGGGCGCTTGGTTGCACGGCGCTTTGATGGCGAACCCGTGGGCAGGAGAGGTGGCGGTCTGGCTGGACGGCACGCGCCATGTGGCCAAGCTGACGCTGGGTTCCCTGGCCGAGCTTGAGGCCGAACTGGCCGAGGGCAGCATGATCGCGCTGGTCGAGCGGTTCGAGAAGGGGGCGTTTTCGTCGCGCGATGTGCTGTTGCTGGTGGTGGCGGGGCTGCGGGGCGGCGGCTGGAACGGCACCGCGGCGGATCTGCGCACCGTGGAGATCGGGGGCGGCGCGGTCGGCGCGGCGCGGGTGGCCGCAGAGCTGCTTGCCCGCGCCTTCACGGTTCCGGGCGGCGCATGAGCGGGCTTGATTGGGTCGGGTTGATGCGGGTGGGCATTCGCGGGCTGGGGCTTGCGCCCGCGGCCTTCTGGCGGCTCAGCCCCGCCGAACTGGCGCTGATGCTGGGCGAGGCGGCGGGTGCGCCGCCGCTGACGCGCGCGCGGCTGGACGCGCTGGTGGCGCAATGGCCGGACGAAGCGAAAGGAACGGGTGATGATCGAGGTTGACGGGCTGGACGGTCTGGGCCAGCAGGCGGCGGCGCTTGAACGCGCGCTCGGCGGGGCCGAGACGATGGCGGGGGCGTTCAATCAGGAGCTGGCGCGGATGCGGGAAAGCATGGTCTTTACCGGCCGCGAGGTCAGCACGCTGAGCAACGGTATTGGCCGCGGGCTGCGACGCGCATTTGACGGGCTGATCTTTGACGGGATGAAGCTGTCGGATGCGCTGGAAAGCGTGGCGCGCACGATGAGCGACAGCGTCTATGCCGCCGCGATGCGGCCGGTGCAGAACGCGGTGGGCGGCGCGATTGCGAATGGCATGAACGCGCTTCTGAGCGGCGTTCTGCCCTTTGCCGACGGGGGCGCCTTCTCGCAGGGGCGGGTGATGCCTTTTGCGAAGGGGGGCGTGGTTTCCTCGCCCGTCCGTTTCCCGATGCGGGGCGCGACGGGCCTGATGGGCGAGGCCGGCCCCGAGGCCATCATGCCGCTTGCGCGCGGCCCCGACGGACGGCTGGGCGTGCAGGCCGCGGGCGGAGGGCGCGCGGTCAATGTCGTGATGAATGTATCGACGCCCGATGTGGCGGGGTTTGCGCGCAGCCAAAGCCAGATCGCCGCGCAACTGAACCGCGCGCTTGCGCGGGGCGAACGCAACCGCTGAGTAGCAGCCATGGCCTTTCACGAAATCAGATTTCCCGCCAATCTCAGCTTCGGCTCGGTCGGCGGGCCCGAACGGCGCACCGAGATCGTGACGCTTTCCAACGGTTTTGAAGAGCGCAACACCCCCTGGGCGCATTCGCGCAGGCATTACGACGCAGGCGTTGGGCTGCGCAGCCTGGACGATGTGGAGGCGCTGGTCGCGTTCTTCGAGGCGCGCCAGGGCCAGTTGCACGGGTTTCGCTGGAAGGACTGGGCGGACTACAAATCCTGCCCGGCCTCGAAACAGGTGGATTTCGAGGATCAGCTGATCGCGGTGGCCGATGGCGCGGCGCGCGCGTTCCAGCTGGTCAAGACCTACCGCTCGGGCGGGGTGGAGTATGTCCGCCCGATCCTCAAGCCAGTTGCGGGGACGGTGAAGGTGGGCCTTCAGGGCGACCGGCAATCCGAGGCGGTGCCTTTCACCGTCGATACCGAAACCGGGATCGTGCTGTTCCAGGACGCCCCGGCCGAGGGTGTGCGGGTGACGGCGGGCTTTGAGTTCGACGTGCCGGTCCGCTTCGATACCGATCGCATTCAGGTTTCGGTTGCCTCCTTCCAGGCGGGCGACCTGCCGCAGGTTCCGGTTGTGGAGGTGCGTCTCTGATGGCCTATCCCGAAAGTCTGAAAACGCATCTGGCCTCGGGCGCGACGAGTGTGGCGCGGGCCTGGGCGGTGACGCGCACGGATGGCACCGTTCTGGGCTTTACCGACCATGACCTGCCGCTGAATTTCGAGGGGATCGCCTTCGCGCCGCAAAGCGGGATGACCGCCAGGGCGATTTCGCAGACCACAGGCCTGTCGGTCGACAATACCGAGGCTTTCGGTGCGCTGTCCTCCGACGCGATCAGTGAGGAGGACATTCTGGCGGGCCGCTTTGACGGCGCAGAGGTGCGCGCCTGGCTGGTGAACTGGGCCGCGCCCGAGGAACGCGCGCTGGTCTTTCGCGGCCATATGGGCGAGATCACGCGCGGCGACGGCGCCTTCACGGCCGAGCTGCGGGGCCTGTCCGAAAAGCTGGGGGCCGAGAAGGGGCGCATTTTTCATCCGCGCTGCTCGGCCATTCTGGGTGACGGGCACTGCCGCTTCAACCTCGACCGCAGCGGATATGCGGCGCAGCTTGAGGTCGAGCGGATCAGCGAGGCCAAGGTTTTCCACTTTGCCCAGGTGGCGGGATTTGCGGATCGCTGGTTCGAGAAGGGCCGGCTTCGGGTTCTGACGGGCAAGGCGAAGGGGCTGGTCGGTCAGATCAAGAACGACCGGGTTCAGGGGCAGGGCGCAAGGACGATCGAGCTGTGGCAAGGCCTTGCCGCCGGGGTCGCGCCGGGCGATCGGGTGCGGATCGAGGCCGGCTGTGACCGGCGCGAGGACACCTGTCGGCTCAAGTTCAACAACTACCTGAACTTTCGTGGCTTTCCGCATATTCCGGGTGATGACTGGCTGATGTCCTACCCGGTGTCGTCGGGCACGAATGACGGCGGAAGCCTGTTCCGATGAGCGGGCAGCAGGTTGTAGCGGTCGCGCGGGACTGGCTGGGCACGCCGTATCAGCATCAGGCCTCGGTCCGGGGGGCGGGCACCGATTGTCTGGGCCTTTTGCGCGGCATCTGGCGCGCGATTCATGGCGAAGAGCCAGAGCCGATGCCGGCCTATACCGATGATTGGGACGAAACCGGGCGGGAGGAGCTGCTTTGGGCCGCCGCCCGGCGGCACCTTCGGGCCCTGCCGTGCGGGTATCCGGAAGCGCCGGGCCAGGTGCTTTTGTTTCGCATGCGCGAGGGTGCCGTGGCCAAGCATCTGGGGATCTTTGCGCAGACCGGCGCGCAGGCGACATTCATCCATGCCTATAACGGCCACGGCGTGATCGAGAGCCCCCTGTCGCTTCCCTGGCGCAGGCGGATCGTGGCGCGTTTTGATTTTCCTGAAGGAGCCTGAGAATGGCGACGATTTTGCTTTCCGCCGCGGGTGCGGCGGTCGGGGCCGGCTTTGGCGGCACCGTTCTGGGGCTTTCGGGTGCGGTGATCGGGCGCGCGATCGGGGCGACGATCGGGCGCGCGATCGACCAGAAGCTGCTGGGCGCGGGCTCGGGCTCGGTGGAAACGGGGCGGGTGGACCGCCTGCGCCTGTCGAGCGCCGGAGAGGGCGCGCCGATCGGTCGGCTGTGGGGGCGGATGCGTATCCCCGGTCAGGTGATCTGGACAACGCGTTTCTTCGAAACCGCCACCCGGCAGAAGGGCGGCAAGGGTGCGTCCCGTCCGACGGTCACCAACTACAGCTATTCCGTCAGCCTGGCGCTTGCACTTTGCGAGGGAAAGATCACTCGTGTCGGGCGGGTCTGGGCCGACGGGATCGAGATCGCTCGCGGCGATCTGAACATGCGCGTCTATGATGGTTCCGAAGACCAGCTTCCGGACCCCAAGATCGCGGCGGTCGAGGGGGCGGACCGCGCCCCGGCCTATCGCGGGATCGCCTATGTCGTGCTGGAGGATCTTGCGCTGGAGCGGTTCGGCAACCGCGTACCGCAATTCACCTTCGAAGTGGTGCGCCCGGCGCAGGGCGCGGGCATCGGCGATGTTCCCGACCTGATCCGGGGCACCCGCGCGGTGGCAATGATCCCCGGCACGGGGGAGTATTCGCTGGCCACTACGCCGGTTCTCTATAATTTCGGCCTGGGCGAGCAGAATGTGGCCAATGAGAACACACCCTCCGGCATGACCGACTTTTCGACCTCGCTGTCGATCCTGGATGAGGAACTGCCCAACTGTGAGGCGGTGTCGCTGGTCGTGTCGTGGTTCGGTGACGATCTGCGCTGCGGATCGTGCGAGATCAGGCCGAAGGTCGAGGGTAAGTCGGTCGATGGCACGCCCATGCCCTGGGTCGTATCGGGGCTTGTCCGCGCCGATGCGCAAGAGGTCGTGCGGCGCGAGGGCAAGGCGGTCTATGGCGGCACACCCGCGGACGGCGCCGTCCTGGAGGCGATTGCGGCGCTGAAGCAGGCGGGCAAATCCGTGACCTTCTACCCGTTCATCCTGATGGAGCAGTTGACGTCAAACACCCTGCCGGACCCGTGGACGGGGGCCGCATCGCAACCCGCGCTGCCGTGGCGGGGGCGTATCACCCTGTCGGCGGCTCCGGGGCAACCGGGCAGCCTGGATGGCACGGCCGCGGCGGCAACGCAGGTGGCAGCCTTTTTCGGAGGGGCCCGGCCTGAACATTTCATTCGCTACGGCCAGACGCTTGGCTATCACGGCCCGGCAGAGTGGTCGCTTCGCCGGTTCGTTCTGCATTACGCCCATTTGTGCGCGATGGCGGGCGGGGTGGATGCCTTCTGCATCAGCTCGGAAATGCGCGCGCTGACGCAGATCCGGGGGGCGAATGACAGCTTTCCTGCCGTGGCGCAGCTTGTGCAGCTTGCTGCGGATGTGCGCGCAATCCTCGGGCCAGAGTGCAAGATCGGCTATGCCGCCGACTGGTCGGAATATTTCGGCTATCAGCCCGGCAACGGCGACAGGTTCTTTCACCTCGATCCGCTTTGGGCGAGTCCGGATGTCGATTTCGTAGGGATCGACAACTACATGCCCTTGTCGGACTGGCGCGACGGTGACGATCACGCCGATGCCGGATGGGGCAGCATCTACAATCTGGACTACCTGCGCGCCAATATCGCGGGGGGCGAGGGGTTCGACTGGTATTACGAAAACCAGACCCATCGGGATTTGCAGATCCGCACGCCCATCACCGATGGCGCGCATGACGAGCCGTGGATCTGGCGCTACAAGGACATCCGCGCGTGGTGGGAAAACCCGCATCACGAACGGATCGGCGGGGTGCGCCAGAACCTCCCGACGGCGTGGGAGCCGCGCTCGAAGCCGATCTGGTTTACCGAGATCGGTTGTGCGGCCGTCGACAAGGGAACGAACCAGCCCAACAAGTTTCTTGACCCCAAAAGCTCGGAATCCAGTCTTCCGTGGTATTCCGACGGGCGACGGGACGAACTGATCCAGCAGCAATATCTGCGGGCCATGTCGGATTACTGGTCGCAGCCGGAAAACAACCCGCTGTCAGACAGTTACGGTGGGCGGATGGTCGATGCCGGGCGCAGCCATGTCTGGGCATGGGATGCGCGGCCCTATCCGCAGTTTCCGGCCAACGGCACGCTTTGGACGGATGCCGGGAATTACCCGCGCGGGCACTGGATTTCCGGCCGGGTGACGGCGCAGCCGCTTGCCAGCGTCGTGGCCGAGATCTGCGCAAGCTCGGGGTTGGTGAATTTCGATGTTTCCGACCTTTACGGGCTGGTGCGCGGGTATATGCCGCCGCCGGGGGTAACCGCACGCGGGGCATTGCAGGCGTTGATGCTTGCCTACGGGTTCGAAGCGGTCGAGCGTGACGGCCAGTTGCGGTTCCAGATGCGTCTGGGCCGCGTCGATGCGGTCTTGCAGCCCGATCTGCTGGCGGTCGGGGATGCGCCGACCCTGGAGACCCTTCGCGCGCCGGAGGCCGAGACCGCCGGGCGGGTTCGCCTGTCCTATGTGGAAGCGGATGGCGATTACGAAACCCGCGCGGTCGAGGCGATCTTCCCCGATGAGGTCGATGGCCCGGCCGCCGCGTCCGAGCTGAACCTCGCGATGACGCGCAGCGAAAGCCAGGGCATCGTCGAGCGGTGGCTGTCCGAGGCGCGTGTGGCCCGCGATGGTGCGCGCTTCACGCTTCCGCCATCGCTTGGCCATATCGGGGCGGGCGATGTCGTCGAGATCGCGGGGGATCGCGGTGCCCTGCGCTACCGGCTTGACCGGGTGGAAAGCGCAGGCGTCAGTGCGGTCGAGGCGGTGCGGATCGAGCCCGGCGTCTACCTGCGCTCGGACGAGGCCGAAGAGCGTGCCCTGCCCAAGCCGTTCGTGCCGCCGATCCCGGTGCTGCCGGTCTTCATGGACCTGCCCTTGCTGAGCGGCGAAGAGGTGCCCCACGCGCCCCATCTGGCGGTCACGGCGACGCCCTGGCCGGGAAACGTTGCCGTCTATACCTCGGGCGAGGACAGCGGCTATGCGTTTTCGCGCCTGATCGAGCGGCGGGCGATTGTCGGGGAAACCCTGTCGCCGCTGGAGGCCGCAAAGCCCGGTCTATGGGATCGCGGCGCACCGCTGCGGCTGCGCCTGAAGGGCGGAGAGCTGCAATCCGTTTCCGTTGCGCGGCTTCTGGACGGGGCGAATGCGATGGCCATCGGTGACGGCAGCGCCACGAACTGGGAGGTGATGCAATTCGCCAATGCCGAACTTGTCGCCCCGGATACATGGGAGCTGTCGTTGCGCCTGCGCGGTCAGGCGGGAACCGACGCGATCATGCCGCCGGTCTGGCCCGTGGGCAGCCGCGTGGTCATTCTTGATGGTGCGCCGCAGCAGATCGAACTGTCTTTGCAGGCGCGCGAAGTGACCCGCCACTACCGGATCGGTCCGGCGCTGCGGGGATATGACGATCCCTCCTATACCCATGTCGCGCAGGCCTTCAGCGGGATCGGATTACGCCCGCTGAGCCCGTGTCACCTGCGATGGGTGCGCAATGCGGCCGGCCTTGATCTGAGCTGGATCCGGCGCACCCGGATCGGCGGCGATAACTGGAGCGCGCTCGACGTGCCGCTTGGTGAGGGCTCGGAGGGGTATCTGCTGCGCGTCAGACAAGGCGGTGCAACGCGCCGCGAGGTGCTTTTGGCAAGCCCCTTCTGGCTCTATTCGGATGCGGCCCGCGCGGCGGACGGCATAAGCGGCCCCTTCGCCATCGAGGTCGCGCAGATCTCTGAGACATTCGGACCCGGACCTTTCACAAGGATTGAAATCAATGAGTGAGACCCATCGCCTGTCGCTTCCGCTTTTGCAGCCCGCACAGGCGCAAAAACATGTCACCGTGAACGAGGCCTTCGCGCGTCTGGACGGGCTGGTGAACCTTGTCCTGCAATCGGTCACGATGGCGACCCCGCCCGCGGCGATCATCGAGGGCGCGGCCTATGGCGTGCCTTCGGGGGCCGTCAATGCCTGGTCGGGGCATGAAGGGCAGGTGGCGATCGGTGCGAACGGGGGGTGGGTCTTTGTTACTCCCGTGCCGGGTTGGCGCGCCTTCGTGCAGGACCGTGGGCTGGAGGCGATCTGCGGCCCTGCGGGCTGGATCGTCGGGGCCATGACCTGCTCGGCCCACGGCGCCGGCATGAAGGCCGGTGTTCTCGAGATTGATCACGTCATCGGCGCCGGACCTGTTTCGGCAAGCTCTGCGATGATCCCGGGCGGGGTTCTGGTTCTCGGCGTCACGGCGCGGGTGATCGAGGCGATCGAGGGCTCGTTGAACAGCTGGTCACTGGGCAATGCGGGGGCCGAGGACCGCTTCGGTTCGGGGCTGGGTGTGGCGGCCGGGTCATGGGCGCGGGGGCTCTTGTCGCAACCTATGGCCTACTGGGCGCCCGAGGCGCTGCAACTGACCGCGGCCGGCGGGGAGTTTGCCTCGGGGCGCGTTCGGCTGGCAATTCATTATCTTGAGTTGATGCTGCCAACCGCGTGACATTTTGGCCTGTTGACCGGTCCGTTAGCGATTTGCGCTTTTTGTGCTTGCGCCCTTCCACTATGTCACGAGGCAACTATGTGTTAGGTTCGTCAGATCACGAAGGAGCAGGTCATGGCCAAAAGCAATGCGCACGTCGCTGCGGTGGACCCGGTTTGGGACCGTATCTGCGACGAGGCGCGCGCGGCGGTCCGGGATGAACCGTTGATGGGCGGCATGATCCATTCGGGTGTGCTGCACCACGGAAGCTTCGAGCGGTCGCTCGCCTACCGCTTCTCGCTCAAGCTCGCCTCGGGCGAGATGAGCGAGCAGATCCTGCGCGAGATCGCGGATGAAGCCTATCAGTCCGACCCGAGCCTGAGCCAGGGCGCGCGTGCCGACCTGGTGGCCGTTTACGAACGTGATCCGGCCTGCCATCGGCTGCTGCAACCCTTGTTGTTCTTCAAGGGCTTCCAGGCGCTGCAATCCTATCGGGTCGCGCATTGGCTTTGGCGTGAGGGCCGCCGTGATCTTGCCTATTTCGTGCAGATGCGCACGTCCGAGGCCTTTGGCGTCGACATTCATCCCGCGGCGCGCATCGGCAAGGGCGTGATGATCGACCACGCCCATTCCATCGTGATCGGGGAAACGGCGACCGTGGGCGACAATGTCTCGATGCTGCATTCGGTGACGCTTGGCGGGACCGGCAAAGAAGAGCAGGATCGTCACCCGAAGATCGGTGACGGGGTGCTGATCGGGGCCGGCGCGAAGGTGCTGGGCAATATTCGCGTGGGCGCGAACAGCCGGATCGCTGCGGGCTCGGTCGTGCTGAGCGAGGTGCCGCCGTGCAAGACCGTAGCCGGTGTGCCCGCCAAGATCGTGGGGGAGGCCGGGTGTGACCAGCCTTCGGTCCGGATGGATCATCGCCTCAAAGGCTGTGACTGCGATTGACGGCTGTTATACGGGCCCCAAAAGCGCGGCAACAAGGTCGTCAATCCGACCGATGGGGGTGAACCGGCGAAGCGAAACCCGGCGGTGCGCGGGGCGTTCCGCCTTTATGCCCTTCACATTCGCCTTTGTGTGCCTGGTAACCGCGAATTCATCCATCGGCGGGACCGGCAGCCTTGGCTTCGCGCCGAACCAAAGGTAGCCGTTTACACCGAGTGTGTCGTCGATCTCAAAGCAGATGACGCATCCTGGAGGCCGTTCGGCAAGCTTTGTGCCAACCGAGACATGGGTAGTCTTGCCCGCCATTCGTGTGGATTTCAGCTGAACGTGGTGGGTGATGTCCTTGAAGCTGACGATCAGGTCATAACCGCCTGCATCGAATTCGGATCGTAGCACCTCTACGTCGAAGGTGTTTCTGTTCCAGAAATATGCCAACGGGTCCGTAATAAAACGGTGCTCCAGGATGATTTCCCGGAGCACCGAATGTCGTGAATGATGGGCAAGACCGTCGGTCAATATCAGGCCAGCATTGCCATCGGGTTTTCAAGATTGTCCACGATGGCGGCAAGCAGCTCTGCCCCAAGCGCCCCGTCGATGACGCGGTGATCGACCGAGAGCGTCATCGACATGACGGTGGCCACGGCGATCTCTCCGTCTGCATTCACCACGGGCTTGCGGATGCCGGCGCCCACGGCCAAAATCGCGCCATGCGGCGGGTTGATCACGGCGTCGAAATTTTCGACCCCCATCATGCCGAGGTTCGAGATGGCGAAGCTGCCGCCCTGATATTCGTGCGGAGCAAGCTTGCGGTTGCGGGCACGCGCGGCAAGATCCTTCATCTCGGCCGAAAGCTTCGACAGGCTCTTGCTTTCGGCATCTTGCAGCACTGGGGTGAACAGCCCGCCTTCGATCGCGACGGCCACTGCCACGTCCGAGGCCTTCATCTTCAGCACCCGGTCGCCGGCCCAGACGGCATTGGCATCGGGTACCGCCTGAAGGGCAAGGGCGCAGGCCTTGATGATGAAGTCGTTTACCGACAGCTTGACGCCGCGCGCCTCGAGCTTCTTGTTGAGATCGGCACGGAAGGCCATCAGATCGTCCAGGCGCACCTCACGGCGCAGATAGAAATGCGGGATCGTCTGTTTGGCCTCGGTCAGGCGGGCGGCGATGGTCTTGCGCATGCCGTCCAGCGGAACTTCCTCGTAGCTGCGGCCTTCGTAGATCCTGGCGATCGCACTGGCCGATACGGGTGCACCGGCCGCGGGGGCCGGGGGCGCCGCGGCGGTTGCCGTGGTCGTGGCCGGTGCAGCGGCAGAGGGCTTGGCACCCTCCACATCGGCCCGGACGATACGACCATGCGGCCCGGAGCCCTTGACGTTCGCCAGATCCAGCCCCTTTTCGGCGGCGATACGCCGGGCAAGGGGAGAGGCGAAGATGCGCTTCCCGTCCGCTTTGGGGGCGGCCGGCGCGGCCTGGGCCGGAGCGGCGGGCGCCGCTGCCGGTGTGGGGGCCGCCGCAGGGGCCGCCTTTGCCGGGGCTGCCGCCTTCGGCGCGGCCTCCACGCTTTCGCCTTCTTCGATCAGGACGGCAATGGGGGTGTTGACCTTCACGCCCGCCGTGCCCTCGGCCACGAGGATCTTGCCGACGATACCTTCATCGACGGCCTCGAACTCCATCGTCGCCTTGTCGGTCTCGATCTCGGCCAGGATGTCGCCGGAGGAAACGGTATCCCCCTCTTTCACCAGCCATTTCGCCAGCGTGCCCTCTTCCATCGTGGGTGACAGCGCGGGCATCAGGATTTCGGTTGCCATGGCGTTTTCCCCTCAGCGGTAGGTGACTTTTTTCACGGCGGCCACGACCTCGTCGGTCGTCACCAGCGCAAGCTTTTCAAGGTTGGCGGCATAGGGCATCGGCACATCCTTGCCCGTGCAGTTGATCACGGGGGCGTCGAGATAGTCGAAGGCGCGCTCCATGATCGTGGCGCTCAGGTGATTGCCGATGGACCCGACGGGCCAGCCTTCCTCGACGGTCACGCAGCGGTTGGTCTTCATGACCGAGGCCAGCACCGTGTCATAGTCGATCGGGCGCAGGGTGCGCAGGTCGATCACCTCGGCCGAGATGCCATCGCCGGCCAGCCGCTCGGCGGCTTCGAGCGCGTAGCCCATTCCGATCCCGAAGGAGACGATGGTCACGTCGCTGCCCTCGCGCCAGATCCGGGCCTTGCCGAAGGGGATGGTGAAGTCCTTCAGGTCCGGCACCTCGAACGAGCGGCCATAGAGGATTTCGTTTTCAAGGAAGATCACCGGGTTCGGATCGCGGATCGCGCTTTTCAAAAGCCCCTTCGCGTCCGAGGCCGAATAGGGCATGACCACTTTCAGGCCGGGGATCTGCGCATACCACGCGGCATAGTCCTGGCTGTGCTGGGCGGCCACGCGGGCGGCCGCGCCGTTGGGGCCGCGGAACACGATCGGACAGCCCATCTGCCCGCCGGACATGTAAAGCGTCTTGGCGGCCGAGTTGATGATCTGGTCGATCGCCTGCATGGCGAAGTTGAAGGTCATGAACTCGACGATGGGCTTGAGCCCGCCAAAGGCCGCGCCGACCGCGATGCCGGTAAAGCCGTGCTCGGTGATCGGCGTGTCGATCACGCGCTTCGGGCCGAACTGGTCCAGAAGCCCTTGGCTGATCTTGTAGGCGCCTTGGTATTCGCCGACTTCTTCCCCCATCAGGAAAACGCTGTCATCGCCCGTCATCTCTTCGGCCATGGCCTCCCGCAGGGCTTCGCGCACAGTCATGGTTTTCATCGCCGTGCCCTCGGGCCAGTCCGGGCTGTTGTCGGTCTTGGGTGCGGCGGGGGCGGCCGCGACGGGGGCTGCGGCGGGCGCCGCGGGGGCAGGGGCCTCTGCCGCGGGCTTGGCCGCGGGCACGGCATCCGCGCTTTCGCCTTCCTCGACCAGCACGGCGATGGGGGTGTTGACCTTCACCCCTGCGGTGCCTTCGGCCACGAGGATCTTGCCGACGATACCTTCGTCGACCGCCTCGAACTCCATCGTCGCCTTGTCGGTCTCGATCTCGGCCAGGATCTGGCCCGAGGTGACGGTTTCGCCCTCTTTCACCAGCCACTTGGCAAGGGTGCCTTCCTCCATCGTGGGCGAAAGGGCGGGCATCAGGATTTCGGTTGCCATTCTGCTATCTCCCTTACGCGTAGATGTCGGTCCAAAGCTCCGAGACGTCCGGCTCGGGGCTTTCCTTGGAATATTCGGCGGCCTCGTTCACGATCGCCTTGATTTCCTTGTCGATCGCCTTGAGATCGTCATCGCCCGCGTGTCCGCCCTGAAGCAGCAGTTCGCGCACATGCTCGATCGCGTCGCGCTCTTCGCGCATCTTCTGCACTTCCTCGCGCGAGCGGTATTTTGCCGGGTCCGACATCGAATGCCCGCGGTAGCGATAGGTCATGACCTCAAGGATATAGGGGCCGTCGCCTGCGCGGCAGTGGGCCGTGGCGCGTTCGCCCGCCTCTTTCACCGCCAGAACATCCATGCCGTCGACGGATTCGCCGGGGATGCCGAAGGCCTGGCCTCGGGTGTGGATCTCGGGCGTGGAGGTCGAGCGTTTCTGCGCCGTGCCCATGGCATACTGGTTGTTCTCGATCACGAAAACCACCGGAAGCTTCCACAGCGCGGCCATGTTGAACGTCTCGTAGACCTGGCCCTGGTTCGCCGCGCCGTCACCGAAATAGGTGAAGGTGACGCGGCCGTTCCCCTTGTATTGATCGGCAAAGGCCAGACCCGCACCAAGCGGCACCTGCGCGCCCACGATGCCATGCCCGCCGTAGAAGTGCTTTTCCTTGGAGAACATGTGCATGGAGCCGCCCTTGCCCTTGGACAGTCCGCCCTCGCGCCCGGTCAGTTCGGCCATAACGCCCTTGGGGTCCATGCCGCAGGCCAGCATATGCCCGTGGTCCCGGTAGGAGGTGATGCGCTTGTCGCCGTCTTCTGCCGCGGCCTCAAGGCCCACGACTACGGCTTCCTGTCCGATATAGAGGTGACAGAACCCGCCGATCAGCCCCATGCCGTAAAGCTGGCCCGCCTTCTCTTCGAAGCGGCGGATCAGCAGCATCTCGCGGTAATATTTCAGAAGATCGTCTTTCGAGACATTGGCGCGTTTCGTGGCCTTGGTCTCGGGGTTCTTTCGTGTCGCCATCGGGCAGCCTCCCCACTACGCGGAATAGTTCAACGTTAAACCATTCCATAACGCAAGGGCGGCCGCGATGCAATCAGCGGATCACGATCTCATCGGCGCGGATCGTTCCCAGCACATCGCGCGCGCGTTCGTCCAGAAGATCGAGGTCAAGATAGCCGTCCGACAAGCGCGTTGTCAGGTTGGCCATGCGCGCAACCTCTTCGCGAAGTGCGTTGCGCTCGGCGGTCAGTTCGTCGATTTCGGCTTCGATCTGCACGCGGCGGAACACGCCGTAAGATCCCTGCACGGCGGCAAAGGTGAAATAGATCGCCATCGCACCTGCAACGGTGAAGAAGATCAAGGGCCCGACGGTGGGTCGCTTGTTGCTCATGTTCTGCCTCGTGCTGCGCCTCTTGCCGGGCGTCGGACGAATCATGCCATAGCCGATTCGCAAAGGGAATCCCCGCAACCCCCTGTTTCGCTAATAATTCCGCGATCGTGCGTGGCTGAGTCCAAACGGCAACGGGGGCCACATGGGCCCCCGCTTTCGTCACAGGAGGTGCGTTTCGCGCCTAGCCCGCCACCGAGGCCGCGTGGATCGAGGTGATCGCCGCGCCCAGAAGCGCGTCGAATTCCGCATCGCTCTGCCCTGCGCTCAACCCCTCGGTCAGGGCACGGCTGAACGAGGCGATGATGCCGGTGTTCTGCGCCAGAAGCGCGTTCGCCTCGTCGCGGCTGTAGCCGCCCGACAGCGCCACGACCTTCATCACGCGGGGATGGTCGACCAGCGGCTTGTAGAAATTCGCAACACTCGGCAGGGTCAGCTTCAGCATGACCTGCCGGTCGGCGGGCAGGGCGTCCAGCCGGGCCAGGATCTCGTCGCGCAGGATCGCCTCGGCCTCGGCCTTGTCGGCGATCGAGATCGTCACCTCGGGCTCGATGATCGGGATGAGCCCGTGCGCCAGAACCTGCGCGCCCAGCTCGAACTGCTGCGCCACGACGGCCCTGATCCCTTCGGCATTCGCCGCAGAGATGACCGAGCGTTCCTTGGTGCCGAAAATGCCCGCCGCCGCCGCGCGCGCCAGAAGCGCGTCTAGGCCGGGGATCGGCTTCATCAGCTGGCAGCCGTTCGCCTCGGCCTCAAGGCCCTTGTCGATCTTCAGGAAGGGCACGACGCCGCGGGTTTCCCACAGATAGGTGGCGGTGGGGGTGCCGTCGATCTTGCGGTCCATGGTCTGTTCGAACAGGATCGCGCCCACCACCTTGTCGCCGGTGAAGGCGGGGGATTTGATGATCCGGGCGCGCATCTCGTGGATCAGGTCGAACATCTCCTCTTCCGAGGCATAGGCGGTCTCGGGCACGCCATAAAGCCGCAATGCCTTCGGCGTGGAGCCACCGGACTGGTCGAGCGCGGCGATGAACCCGGCCCCTTTGCGCATCTGTTCGGCTTGCTTCGCGTTCGACATGATGATCCCCCGGAAATGGATTGGCTGCGGGCCTTCGCCCCTTGGCATGCAGATAACCTGTTGACGTTTCAGGCGCAATTCTGGTGGCGCTAACGGCCCATTGAAGAAAAGGCGGCCCGAAGGCCGCCTGTCGCCGCTCAGCGTGTCAGGGCCGCGACGCCGGGCAGCTCCTTGCCCTCCATCCACTCGAGGAAGGCGCCGCCCGCGGTCGAGATGTAGCTGAAGGATGCCGCGCCCCCCGCCTTGTTCAGCGCCGCGACGGTATCGCCGCCCCCCGCGACCGAAACCAGACGCCCGGCCTTGGTCAGCTCGGCCGCCTTCCGCGCGGCGGCATTGGTCGCCGCATCGAAGGGCGCAATCTCGAACGCGCCAAGCGGGCCGTTCCAGATCAGCGTGCGCGACGCCTCGAAGACCCGCACGATCGCTTCAACCGAGTCCGGCCCCGCATCGAGGATCATTGCATCGGGCGGGCAGGCCTCGGCAGGCACCACCTCGCTTGGCGCGCCGGCCGCGAATTCGCGCGCAACGACCACATCGACGGGCAGCACGATCTGGCAGCCTTCAGCATCGGCCTTGGCCATGATCGCGCGCGCGGTGTCGGCCATGTCATGCTCGGCCAGCGATTTGCCCACGTCGATCCCCTTGGCGACAAGGAAGGTATTGGCCATGCCGCCGCCGATGATCAGGTTGTTCACCTTGCTGACCAGGTTGCCCAAAAGGTCGAGCTTGGTTGAAACCTTCGCCCCGCCTACAACGGCCGCAACCGGGCGTTCGGGATGGCCGAGCGCGGCCTCCAGCGCCTTCAGCTCGGCCTCCATCAGCCGCCCCGCCGCCGCGGGCAGCACATGCGCGATCGCCTCGGTCGAGCTGTGGGCGCGATGCGCGGCCGAGAAGGCGTCGTTCACATACACCTCGCCCAGGGCCGCCAGAGAGGCCGCAAGTTCGGCGTCGTTCTTTTCCTCGCCCGGATGGAAGCGGGTGTTT
Organism: Rhodobacter maritimus; assembly: GCF_058747975.1. Lineage (NCBI taxonomy): Bacteria > Pseudomonadati > Pseudomonadota > Alphaproteobacteria > Rhodobacterales > Rhodobacter > Rhodobacter maritimus. Next base: position 1,316,477 of record NZ_CM179095.1, read on the forward strand.
TCCAGCAAGAGCACCTCGTCCGGGCCCAGGGCCGCCACCGCGCGCTTTGCCGGGCCGCCGATGCAATCCTCGGCGAAGGCGACCTTCACCCCAAGCGCGCTTTCCAGCGCGGGAACCAGCGGGCGCAGGCTCATCTCGAGGACGACCTTGCCCTTGGGGCGCCCGAAATGGGCCAGAAGGACGGGTTTGCCGCCCTTGGCCATGATGTCCTTCACAGTGGGCACGATCTTTTCGATGCGGGTGGCGTCGGTGACGCGCCCGTTTTCGACCGGCACGTTGATATCGACCCGCACAAGCACGACCTTGCCGTCCATGTCGATGTCATCAAGCGTTTTCCAGGCCATACGGAATCTCCATACCTAATACTCACGCAAACTTGCCCCGCAGGCGCGCGAAAGGCAACGGCAAGCGCGGCTTTCCCCTTTCATTGCCCGAACTCGCGCCCTAAGTTCCGCCCAAAGCCAGAGGAGACAGAGATGGCCGATATCAAGGATCCGGAAAACACGATCATCGTCGAGCTCAAGGACGGCCCCGTCGTCATCGAGCTTCTCAGCGAGGTTGCCCCCAAGCATTGCGAACGGATGAAGGAACTTGCCCGCGCAGGCAAATACGACAACGTCGCCTTCCACCGCGTGATCGAGGGGTTCATGGCCCAGACCGGCGATGTTGCCCATGCCAACATGGAGAACAACTACAATCCCGGCCGTGCGGGCACGGGTGGGTCGGATCTGCCCGACCTTCCGGCCGAGTTCTCCAAGCTTCCGCATGACCGCGGCACGCTTGGCGCGGCGCGTTCGATGAACCCTAATTCGGCGAACTCGCAGTTCTTCATCAATTTCAAGGATAACCACTTCCTCAACGGGCAATACACGGTTTACGGCCGCGTGATCTCGGGGATGGAGCATGTGGACCGCATCGCGCGCGGCGAGCCGCCGGCGAATCCCGACCGCATGATCTCGGTGAAGGTGGCGGCCGATGCGTAAGCTGCTTCTGTCGCTGGCGGTCGCGGCCACCCTTCCGGGGGCTGCGTTTGCCGAAGGGTCGGGCGTGGCCGACGGGCCGGGTCCCAATCTGGTGCTGGAACTGGGCGGGTCGCTCAGCGGCCAGGTGGTCATCGACCTGCTGCCCGACGTGGCCCCGAAACATGTCGAACAGATGACCGCGCTTGCAGAGGCCGGGGCCTATGACGAGGTGGTCTTCCACCGTGTGATCGACGGGTTCATGGCGCAGACGGGCGATGTGCAGTTCGGCAAGCGCGGCGGCGATATGTCGCTGGCGGGGATGGGCGGCTCGGACCGCCCCGATCTTCCGGCCGAATTCTCGAACCGGTCGTTCCAGCGCGGCATGGTCGGCATGGCGCGCAGCCAGGATCCGAACTCGGCCAACAGCCAGTTCTTCATCATGTTCGACGCTGCCCCCCATCTGGACGGCCAATACACGATCGTCGGCCATGTCGTCGAGGGGCTGGAGCTGATCGACGCCATCAAGAAGGGCGACAGCGGCCGCAACGGCCTTGTCGAGGACCCCGATTACATCGTCAGCGCAACGGTCGAGTGAGCGCCGCCAAAGCCGAAAACGGAAAGGCCCGGCCGCATTGGCCGGGCCTTATTCATGCTGGCGTCAAGGCGCTCAGCCGATCGTCACCAGCGCATGGCGCTTCTTGCCCGCGGTCAGTTTCAGCGGCTCGGCCAGCTCGCCCGCGCCGAACATGCGCCCGGCATCGGTCTCGATCTCGTCATTGACCCGCGCGGCCCCCTCGGCGATCAGCCGCTTGGCATCCTTGCCCGATTTCGCAAGGCCCGAGCGCACGACAAGCTGCGCAAGGCTGATCCCGTCGGCCACCTCGGCCGCAGCCAGGTGCAGGGTGGGCAGATCCTCGCCCACGCCGCCCTTCTCGAAGACCTCGCGCGCGGTGGCCTCGGCGGCGGCGGCGGCCTCGGGGCCGTGCAGAAGCGTCGTCACCTCATTGGCCAGGATGATCTTGGCATCGTTGATCTCGGCGCCCGGCAGTGCGCCCAGACGCTCGCATTCCGCCACCGGCAATTCGGTGTAAAGCTTCAGGAAGCGCCCGACATCTGCATCGGTGCTGTTGCGCCAGAACTGCCAGAACTCGTAGGGGCTCAGCATCTCGCCGTTCAGCCAGACCGCGCCTCCCGCCGACTTGCCCATCTTGCGCCCGTCCGAGGTGGTCAGCAACGGCGAGGTGAGGCCAAAGACCTCGTGGTCGATCACCCGGCGCGTCAGGTCGATGCCGTTGACGATATTGCCCCACTGGTCCGAGCCCCCCATCTGCAACAGGCAGCCGTAGCGGCGGTTCAGCTCCAGGAAGTCATAGGCCTGAAGGATCATGTAGTTGAATTCAAGGAAGCTCAGGCTCTGCTCCCGGTCCAGCCGCGACTTGACCGATTCAAAGCTCAGCATCCGGTTCACGCTGAAATGGCGCCCGATATCGCGCAGGAATTCCAGGTAGTTGAGCCCGTCGAGCCATTCGGCATTGTTGAGCATGATGGCATCGCCCGCCCCCGTGCCATAGCGCAGGTAGCGCGCGAAGACCTGCTTCATGCCCGCGATGTTCTCGTCGATCTTCTCGGGCGTCAGCAGCGGACGCTCGTCGCTGCGGAAGGATGGATCGCCCACCTTGGTGGTGCCCCCGCCCATCAGGGTGATCGGCTTGTGCCCGGTCTTCTGCAACCAGCGCAGCATCATGATGTTGAGAAGATGCCCCACATGCAGCGACGCCGCCGTGGCGTCATAGCCGATATAGGCCGGCACCGTTCCCGCGACCAAAGCGTTATCCAGCCCCTGATAGTCGGTGCAATCGGCCAGAAAGCCGCGCTCGATCATCACGTTCAGAAAGTCCGATTTCGGTTGGTAGGTCATGGTGCTTGTCCCTCTTCGACGCACATGCGTATATCGGGGCAGGCGATGAAGGGGAAGGGCATGTTGAGTGCGGGGCCTGTCTGGTCGGTCGGCGCGATGTCGGGCACCTCGCTCGACGGGGTGGACGCCGCGCTTCTGCTGACCGACGGGCAGCGCATCGTCGAGTTCGGCCGCCACGCCTACCGCCCCTATGACGATGCCGAACGCGCGGTGCTGCACGCGGCCCTTGGCTGCTGGCCCGGCGCCCCCGAGGTCGCCGCCGCCGCCGAGGTGATCGAGACCGCCCATGCCGAGATCCTGTCGGAATTCCCCGAGGCCGCGATCGTGGGCTTCCACGGCCAGACCCTCGCGCATGAGCCGCGCGGGCGCGGCACGCATCAGGCCGGCGACGGCGCGGTCCTGGCCGAGATTCTCGGCCGCCCCGTGGTGTGGGATTTCCGCTCGGCCGATGTCCGGATGGGCGGGCAGGGGGCGCCGCTTGCACCCTATTTCCACTTCGCCTGCGCGAAATGGGCAGGGCTCGCGGCGCCGGTCGCGCTGCTCAATCTGGGCGGCGTCGGCAACCTGACCTGGATCGACCCGCGCCTGCCCGGCCCCGAAAGCCCCGGCGCGCTGCTGGCCTTCGACACCGGCCCCGCCAATGCCCCGGTCAATGACCTGATGGCCGCGCGCCTTGGCCTCCCGCGCGACGAGGGCGGCGCGCTTGCGCTGTCGGGCAAGGCCGATCCCGAGGTGGTCGCGCGCTTCCTCGAACATTCCTATTTCATGAAGATCCCGCCCAAATCGCTCGACCGCAACGATTTCCACGGCCTTCTGGACCGGGTCGCGGGGATGCCGGACGCCGATGCCGCGGCCACCCTGACCGCCTGCGCCGCCGCCGCCGTCGCGCGCGGCGCCGAACATTTCCCGATCCCCCCACAGTCGGTCTATGTCTGCGGCGGCGGGCGGCTGAACGAGGCGATGATGGTGGCCCTCGCCCAAAGGCTCGATTGCCCGGTCGCGCCGGTCGAGGATATCGGCCTGAACGGCGACATGCTCGAGGCGCAGGCCTTCGCCTGCCTTGCGGTGCGCGTCGCGCGCGGCCTGCCCACATCGGGCCCCGCAACGACCGGCGTCGCCGCCCAGGTCGGAGGCGGCCAGATCAGCCGCCCCGGAAGTCCCGCCTGACCTTCACCAGAGCGCAAATATCCCCGCCGGAGGCTTCCACGTCATGCGCGGGCGCCTGTGGTGGGGGTATCTCGACGAAGCTGAAGCTCAGCCCTTCAGGATCGAGCGGCCGGCATATTCGGCGGTCTCGCCCAGCATTTCCTCGATGCGGATCAGCTGGTTGTATTTCGCAAGCCGGTCCGAACGGGCAAGGCTGCCAGTCTTGATCTGGCCGCAATTGGTGGCGACGGCGAGGTCGGCGATGGTCGCGTCCTCGGTCTCGCCCGAACGGTGGCTCATGACGTTGGTATAGCGCGCGCGGTGCGCCATCTCGACCGCCTGGAGCGTTTCGGTCAGCGTGCCGATCTGGTTCACCTTCACGAGCATCGAGTTCGCAACGCCCTTGCGGATCCCGTCGGCCAGGCGTGCGGGGTTGGTCACGAAGAGGTCGTCGCCCACCAGTTGCACCTTGTCGCCGAGCTTTTCGGTGAGGATCTTCCAGCCTTCCCAGTCATCCTCGGACATGCCGTCCTCGATCGAGATGATCGGGTAGGCGGCGCAGAGTTTCGCAAGGTAGTCGGCGTTTTCCTCGGAGGAAAGCGACAGGCCTTCGCCCTTCATCTCGTATTTGCCGCCCTTGTAATACTCGGTCGAGGCGCAATCGAGCGCGAGATGGATGTCTTCGCCGGGCTTGTAGCCGGCCTTCTCGATCGAGGCGAGGATCAGGTCCAGCGCGGCGGTGGTCGAGCTGAGGTTCGGCGCAAAGCCGCCCTCGTCGCCAAGGCCGGTCGACAGGCCCTGTGCCGACAGTTCCTTCTTCAGCGTGTGGAATACTTCGGACCCCATGCGCACCGCGTCGCGGATATTGCCGGCCGAAACCGGCATGATCATGAATTCCTGGATGTCGATCGGGTTGTCGGCATGTTCGCCGCCATTGATGATGTTCATCATCGGCACCGGCAGGACGCGGGCCGAGGTGCCGCCGACATAGCGGTAAAGCGGCAGGGCCGAGAAATCGGCGGCGGCCTTGGCGCAGGCCAGCGACACGCCGAGGATCGCGTTGGCGCCGAGGCGCGCCTTGTTGGGGGTGCCGTCCAGCTCGATCATCATGCGGTCGATCTCGACCTGCTCGGTCACGTCCTCGCCCACGAGGTTCTCGGCCAGCTCGCCATTGACGGCCATCACCGCCTCGAGCACGCCCTTGCCCATGTAGCGCGCCTTATCGCCGTCGCGTTTCTCGACCGCTTCATGCGCGCCGGTCGAGGCGCCCGAGGGCACGGCGGCGCGGCCCATGGTGCCGTCCTCGAGGATGACATCGACCTCGACGGTCGGGTTGCCCCGGCTGTCGAGGATCTCGCGGGCGTGGATGTCGATGATCGTGCTCATGGCGGGGCCCCCTGGCTCGTTGTAAGGTCAGCCGCTCTATAACCGCTGGTCCGGGCAACGAAAAGAGGCATGGCGGGGCAAGCGGCACTGTTAGCGCCGCAAGCGCGCCTCGCGCATCAGCGTATAGAGACCCGAAGCCACGATCACCGCGCCGCCAACCAGCGTGGCGCCGTCCACGGGTTCGGAAAAGATCAGCCAGCCGATGATCAGCGCGAAAAGAAGCCGCGTGTATCGGAACGGCGTGATGAAGGAGACCTCGCCGATGCGCATGGCCGCGATCAGCGCGTAATAGCCAAGCGTTCCGAAGACCAGCGCGCCGGCAAGCTGCGCAAGCTCTGGCGGGGTGGGCATGACGAGCGGTGTGTCCATGACCGCGGCAAGGGCAAGCCCGGCGGGGACGATGACGCCGAAGCCATAGGTCGCCAGCTGCATCGAGGTGATCGAGCGCGGCACCCGGCGGGTGGCCACGTCGCGCGCGGCCAGCCCCAGAACCGCCACCACGGCGAAAAGCGACAGGCCCGAAAAGCCCTCGGTGCCGGGGCGGATCACGATCAGCACGCCCAGGAAGCCCACCGCGATGGCCGACCAGCGCCGCCAGCCCACCTTCTCGCCCAGAAACAGCGCCGCCCCCAGCGTGACGGCCAGCGGCGTGGCCTGAAGGATGGCCGAGGCCTCGGCCAGCGGCGTGAAGGCCACCGCGCTGACAAAGCAGATGGTGCCCAGCAATTCGCCCAGGTTGCGCAGCACCACAGGCCCGGCCAGCAGATCGCGCGAGAAAAGCCGGTCGCGGCGGTAGATCGCGATCGCGGCGAAGATCGTTGCGCCACCCGCCCCGAGAAGTGCGAGGATCTCGCCCACGGGCAGGCGCAGGGCGAGCGCCTTGACGAACATGTCTTCAAGCGCAAAGCCGGCCATGGCCGCAATCATCAAAAGGCTGCCGCGCAGGTTTTCCATCATGCTCTCGGGCGGGGAAGGGCGATCGTCTCGGGTCCGATTATCGCCGCGCGCGGCGCGGGTAAAGCGGACTATTGTGCGCGCACAATTCCGCCCGCTGCGGGGGGCTAGCCGCGCAGCCCGCCAATATCGGCCCAGACCGGCAGGTGATCCGAGGCGCGGCGCGACAGCGGGGTATCCAGAACGCCCGCGCGCAGGATGCGCAGCCCTGGCCCCAGAACGAAACGGTCGAGATGGCCGATGGGCGCGCGGGCCGGAAAGCTGCGGCCGGGGGCGTGCACGGTGAAGCCGTGCAGCGGCTCGAACCCGCGGCGCAGGGACCATTCGTTGAAATCGCCCATGGCAAGCGCGGGGCGCGGGGCGGCGGCGGCCATCTCTGCGCCGATGCGATGCAACTGGGCGCGCCGGTCTGTGCGGCGCAGGCCAAGATGCGCGGCGATCAACCGGAAGGGCGGCAGGCCGACCTCGCTGATCTCAAGCGAGATCGCACCACGCGGCTCCAACCCCGGCAGGGTCAGCGGTGTCACGGCCGAGATATGCATCCCGCGCCGGGCAAGCACCGTCTGACCGTGCCAGCCAAGGCTGCTTGGGCTGGTGCGGTCGAAATCGAGCACGACGAAATCGGTCTCTTCCTCGATCACGCGGTTGGGCAGGGCGGCGGGGCGGCTGCCCATGCGGCGGTCGACCTCTTGGAGGGCGACGATATCGGCCGAAAGCGCATTGACGACCATGATTGCGCGATGGGGATCATGGCGCCCGTCGGAACCGATGCATTTGTGCACGTTGTATGAGGCGACGCGAATTGTCATGGCGTTGATATGTGTGCTTGCACCGCTGATTGCACCCCGTGATCGTGCATCCTATGTAAACTCCATGTGGATCAAACGACAATGGTGCCGTGGCCGGCTGCAACCTGTGGCGGTTCAGGTGATCTGGGCCGTTCTGGCCTTTGAATTCGTGGTGGCGCTGTGGGAACGGCAATGGCCACTGGCGGGCGTTGCGATGATCACATGGTGGCTGACGCTGGTGCCGATGTATCTGTCAAGCCGCACGGGAATTCGTCTGCCGACCGCCTTTCTGGTCGGCATCACGGTCTTCATCTTCGCCACGATCTTCCTGGGCGAGGCCTTCGATTTCTACAACCGCTACTGGTGGTGGGATGTGGTGCTGCACGGGGGCTCGGCGCTCGGGTTCGGGCTGGTCGGGTTTCTCTTCGTCTTCACCCTGTTCGAGGGCGACCGCTACGCCGCGCCCGCCTGGGCCATCGGTCTGATCGCCTTTTCCTTCGCCGTCACCATCGGCGCGCTATGGGAGATATTCGAGTTCGGCATGGACCAGATCTTCGGGCTCAACATGCAGAAATCGGGCCTTGTGGACACGATGTATGACCTGATCGTCGATGTCGTGGGGGCCAGTATCGGTGCGCTTGCCGGGGTGCTTTACCTGCTCGGGCGCGGCCCCGGCGTGATGTCGCGCCTGTTCGAGGAGTTCGTGGACCGCAACCGCCGCTTCTTCGGAAAGTTCCGCCGCTAGGTGCCGCAGAAGGTGCGCCGGACCACCTCGTCCTCGGTGGGCGCGTCGCCGAGGTCTTCAAATCCGGGTAGATCCTCGAAGGGCCGGGCAAGCGCGCTGTTCAGCCGTTCGAACGGCGCCAGATCGCCCGCGACGGCCGCGGTGATCGCCGCCTCGATCCGGTGGTTGCGGGGGATGCGGACCGGGTTGGCGGCGGCCATGAGGGCGTGCGGATCGGTTTCCTGCGCAAGGCGGGCCTGCCAGGTTCCGGCCCATTGGTCGAAGGCCTCGGGCTCGGTGAATTCCGCGCGCGCCTGTCCGGTGCCGAGGCCGCGGAAGGTGCGGGTGAAATCGGCGCGCAGCGTGGCCATGCGGCTCAGCAGGGCCTCGATCAGGGGCAGGTCGGCCTCGGTCGGGGCGGCAAGGCCGATCTTGGCGCCGAAGCGGCCCAGCCATTCGGCCTGAAAGACCGGGGCGAAACCGTGCACGGCCTCGGTTGCGGCCTCGATGGCGGCCTCGCGCTCGCCCATCAGCGGCAAGAGGCAGGTCGCCAGTTGCGCCAGGTTCCATGCCGCGATCTGGGGCTGCGCGGCAAAGGCATAGCGGCCATAGGCGTCGATCGAGGAAAACACCTTGTGCGGGTGGTATTCGTCCAGAAAGGCGCAGGGGCCATAGTCGATCGTCTCGCCCGAGATCGCCATGTTGTCGGTGTTCATCACGCCATGGATGAAGCCGAAGGACATCCAGCCGGCGATCAGCCGGGCCTGCGCCGCGACCACCGCGCGCAACAGCCCAAGCGCGCCGTCGGCCTGCGGATAGTGGCGCGCGATCACATGGCGCGTCAGCGCCTCCAGCGCCTCTTCGTCGCCCCGCGCGGCGAAATACTGGAACGTGCCCACCCGGATATGGCTTGCCGCGATGCGTGCCAGAACCGCGCCGGGCCGGGCCGAGGCCTCGCGCAGGACGGGCTCGCCCGTCGTGACGGCGGCAAGGGCGCGGGTGGTGGGCAGGCCAAGCGCCGCCATCGCCTCGGAGACGATGTATTCGCGGATCACCGGGCCGATCCAGGCCCGCCCGTCGCCCCGGCGCGAGAAGGGCGTCTGCCCCGCGCCCTTCAGTTGCAGATCGAAGCGCGCGCCATCGGGGGCAACGACCTCTCCCAGCAGGATCGCGCGGCCGTCGCCGAGGCTGGGCACCCAGCCGCCGAACTGATGCCCGGCATAGGCCTGCGCCAGCGGCGCCGCCCCGGCGGGCACCGCGTTGCCGGCCAGAACCGCCACGCCTTCGGGGCCTGCCAGCCAGTCGGCATCCAGCCCCAGCCGCGCCGCAAGATCGCGGTTCACCGCGATCAGGCCGGGTTTCTGCACCGGCACCGGGTCCTGCCGGGCGAAGAAGCGCTCGGGCAGGCGGGCATAGGAATTGTCAAACGGGATCGTCATGGCGCACCTTCCGCTTGGCGATATAGGGCGGCCCCGCGCGGATGCGAGGGGCGGGGGCTAAAGCCGCGCAAGCCGTTCGGTCAGTAGCGCATAGAACCCCTCGGCATCGGCCGCGCCCATGAACATCGCATTGGCCGGCCGGTCGGTGACGCGCCACCAGTCGGCGACGGTCATGCCTAGGGTCAGCGCGCCTTGCGTCTCGATCTCCACATTGATGTGGCGGCCCTCGAACAGCGCGGGGTTCAGCAGATAGGCGATCACGCAGGGGTCGTGCAGCGGCGCGCCCTGGCTGCCGTATTTCGCCATGTCGAAACGCTCGAAGAAATCGGTCCAGCTTGCGACGGCATGGCCGACCTGCGTGCCAAGCGCGCGGAACGCCTCGACGCGAGGGCGCGTGGTCAGCACCTTATGCGTGACATCAAGCGGCATCACCACGATGGGCGCGCCGGATCCGAACACGATTTCAGCGGCTTGCGGGTCGACGTAAATGTTGAATTCGGCCGCCGGGGTGACATTGCCCACCTCGAAATAGGCGCCGCCCATCAGCACGATCTCGGCCACCTTGGCAACGATGTCGGGCGCGCGCGCGAACGCCGTGGCGATGTTGGTCAACGGCCCCAGCGGGCAGAGCGTGACCGCGCCCGCAGGTAGTTCGCGCAGGGTCTCGATGATGAAATCGACGGCATGCTGATCCTGCACGGGCATCTGCGGATCGGGCAGCGCGATCCCGTCCAGCCCGGTCTTGCCATGCACATATTCCGCCGTGACCAGCGGGCGTTCCAGCGGGCGGTCGCAGCCGGCGAAGATGCGCGTGCCGGGCCGCCCGGCCAGTTCGCAGATCACGCGGGCGTTGCGCGTGGTCAGCGGCAGCGGCACGTTTCCGGCCACCGTGGTGAGGCCCAGGACCTCCAGTTCGGGGCTGGCAAGCGCCAGAAGGATCGCCACCGCGTCATCCTGCCCCGGATCGGTGTCGATGATGATCTTGCGCGGCTGTGCCATGGCGTTCCCCCTGCTTCGCGGGGGCAGAGTGGCGCGCGGTCTGAGGAAAGTCCAGAAGGGCACGGAAAACGGGAACTTCGCCATTTTCTGGCGCGCCTTACGGTTGTAGGCTGGTCCTGCGGCGGGACGATTTTCCCGCCTTGCAGCGCGCGGCGGCGGGACGGAACGTGACGGACAGCGAAGGGCAGGACATTCTGATCGCGCCGCCGGCCTCCGGCCCCTGGGCGGAATGGCTGTGCGCGGCCACGGCCCGCGATGGGCGGCCCTTCGGGAAGGGCACGCTCGGCCGCCTTTTCGCGGGCATGTCGGGCTTTTATCCCGAAGCCGGGACGCAGGCGCGCGCCTTGCTGGCAGCACCGGACATGCCGGTGGGCACGCTGGCCCTGCTGATCGAGCCCTATGAGACGCATTTCCCCGCACTGTGGCGTGCGCAGGCCTGGCGGCGCGCGGTGCCCGGTTTTGAGTCGCTTGCGCCGGGGCTTGTCACGATGGCACGGGGCTGGTGCGATGTGGTGGGGGATCTGCGCGATGCCTTGAGGCCGCGCCGGATCGTGATCCTGGCGATGCCCTTCGATCCGGCCAGGGCGGTTGCGGCGCTGTGCCCACAGGCCGCGCCGCCCCTGCCGCCCGTGGAGCCCGTGCCCGACACCGCCCTTGCGATGCTGCAACGGCTTTACCGGCAGGGCATTCGCCTTGGCCCCCGGCAGCGTGCCCGGCTGACCGCGTTTCACGCAACCCAGCCGCAACCTGCGCCGCTTGCGGCCTTCACCCCGGCCCAGGCCGAGGCGCTGCGCGCGCGCTATGGCGATGATCTCGAATGCCTTGCGGCGCTTGAGGGCGCCGTGCTTGTGACCGAAGCACGGCGCGCATGAAAAAACCGCCCCGAGGCGTGACCCTGGGGCGGTTCTTTATGGTTTCAATAGATTATCCGTCGAAGTTCACTTCCTCGATCAACTTCAGCGCGGCCGGGCGTAGCTTGGCGACATCGGTCAGGCCAAGCGCATCGGGGGTGAATTCGCCCCAGCTTTGCACCAGCTCCGAGCGCGCCACGCCCGCCTTTACGGGGAATTCGTGGTTGGTCTCGGCATAGATCTGCTGCGCCTCGTTCGAGGCAAGGAACTCCATCAGCTTCAGCGCGGCGTCCTTGTTCGGGGCCGCCGAGGTCATCGCCACGCCCGAGATGTTCATATGCGTGCCGCCGCCCTCGAAGACCGGGAAGGTGATGCGCACGCTGTCGGCCCATTCCTTCTGTTCCGGGTCGGCGACCATCTGGCCCATGTAATAGGTGTTGCCAAGGCTGATGTCGCATTCGCCCGCCCAGATCGACTTGACCTGACCGCGATCGTTGCCCTCGGGCTTCTTGGCAAGGTTGGTCTTCACCCCTTCAAGCCAGGTCTTCGTGGCCTCTTCGCCGTGATGGGCAAGGTAGGCCGCGGTCAGCGCCACGTTGTAATCGTTGGTGAAGGGGCGGGTGCAGATGCGGCCCTTCCATTTCGGGTCGGCCAGATCCTCATAGGTCGTCACTTCGCCCTCGGCGACGCGTTCCTTGCTAGCATAGATGATGCGCGCGCGGGTGGTCAGGCCGAACCACTGGTTGGCCGGGTCGCGGAACTCGGCCGGAATCGCGGCATCGAGGGCGGCGTCCTCGACCGGCTGGGTGACGCCGGCTTCCACCACCTGCGACAGGCGCGCGATGTCCACCGTCATAACCAGATCGGCGGGGCTGCGTGCGCCCTCGGCCTGAAGGCGCTCGACCATGCCCTTGTCGACGAAGGCCACGTTGACCGCGATGCCGGTCTCGGCGGTGAAGGCGTCAAACAGCGGTTGCACCAGTTCGGGCTGGCGGTGGGAATAGACGTTCACCTCTTCGGCAAGGGCCGGCAGGGCGATGAGGGCCGTCGAGAGGCCGAGGAAGATTTGCGCGTTCATAGTTGACTCCTTTGCTCGGAATTTGGGCGAGCTTAGAGCCGACATCACGCACCCGGTCAATACCCGACAGGAAAAATCGGAAAATTTGCCGCAGCCCGCCTTACCCGGCCTCGGCGGTCTCCAGTGCTTCCAGCGCCTCCAGCCAAAGCGCCTCGGCGCGGGCCAGCCCGTCGCGGGCCTCGGCGTGCTTCTTCATCCATTTTTCCGCCTCGGCGGCCTTTCCGGGTTCGTAAAGTGTCGCATCGGCAAGAATAGCGTCAAGCTTTTCAATCATTTCCGACAGCTTGCTCACGCGCTCTTCGCATTTGCGGGCCTCGGCGCGCAGCGCAAGGATCGCATCGCGCGACGGGCGCGCGGGCTTGTCCTTCGGCTTCGCGGGCGGCTTTTCCGCCGGGTCGCCCGCCAGCAATTCGGCGCGATAGGCTTCCAGATCGCCGGAATAGGGTGCGACGGCGCCGCCCTTCACCAGCCACAGCCGGTCCGCCACAAGGCCCAGAAGGTGCATGTCGTGGCTGACCAGAATCACCGCGCCGGAATAGGCGGTCAGCGCCTCGACCAGCGCCTCGCGGCTTTCGATGTCGAGATGGTTCGTCGGCTCGTCCAGGATCAGCAGATGGGGCGCATCGAGCGTGGCCAGAAGCAGCGACAGCCGCGCCTTCTGGCCGCCCGACAGCTTGCGCACCTGGGTTTCGGCCTGATCGGCCAGAAGGCCGAACCCCGCCAGACGCGCGCGCAGGCGGGGCTGCGCCTCGGCCGGGCGCAGCCGCTGGATGTGCTGCAAGGGGGTCTCGTCCAGATCCAGCTCGTCGACCTGATGCTGCGCGAAATAACCGATGCGCAGCTTGCCCGAGCGCGTGACATGCCCCTCGGATGGTTGAAGTTTGCCTGCCAACAGCTTGGAAAGTGTCGATTTTCCTTCACCGTTACGACCCAGAAGCGCGATCCGGTCATCCTGGTCGATACGCAGCGACAGCCGGCGCAGGACGGGCGGGCCGCCATAGCCCACCGCGCACCCCTCCATCGAGATGATGGGAGGGGAAAGCTGCTCGGGCGCGGGGAAGGTGAAGACCTGTTTTGCGGCTTCTTCGGGGGCGGTGATCGGCTCCATCTTCTCCAGCATCTTCACCCGCGCCTGCGCCTGCACCGCCTTGCTGGCCTTGGCCTTGAAGCGGTCGACGAAGCTTTGCAGATGGGCGCGTCGGGCCTCTTGCTTCTTGGCCTCGGCGGCCTGCACGGCGCGCGCGGCGGCGCGTTGGCGGACGAACTGGTCATAGGGGCCGTTCCACAGCGTCAGCTTGCGGTCTTCCAGATGCAGGATCGCCCCCACGGCGCGGTTCAGAAGGCCGCGGTCATGGCTGATGATGATGACGCTATGGGGGTATTTCGCCAGATAGCTTTCCAGCCAGAGCGCGCCCTCGAGGTCCAGGTAGTTCGTCGGCTCGTCCAGCAAGAGAAGGTCCGGCTGCGCGAACAGCACCCCGGCAAGCGCCACGCGCATGCGCCAGCCGCCCGAGAAATCCGAACAGGGGCGGCGCTGCGCCTCGGCGTCGAAGCCAAGCCCGCGCAGGATCGCGGCGGCGCGCGCCTCGGCCGACCAGGCGTCGATATCGGCCAGCCGGGTCTGGACCTCGGCGATGCGATGCGGATCGGTGGCGGTCTCGGCCTCGGCCAGAAGGGCGGCGCGCTCGGTATCGGCGGCCAGAACCGTGTCGATCAGGCTGGTCGCGGACGCGGGCACCTCTTGTGCGACACCGCCGATGCGGGCGCGCGCGGGCAGCGAAATCTCTCCGCCTTCCAGCGCCAGGTCGCCCCGGATCAGGCGGAACAGCGTCGTCTTGCCGGCGCCGTTGCGCCCCACAAGGCCGACCTTGTGGCCATCGGGGATGGTGGCCGAGGCGCCCTCGAACAGGGGGCGACCTTCGACGGAATAGGTGATGTCCGAGATCTTGAGCATGCGGCCGGGATGAACGACCGCGCAGGCCTTGTCAATCGCGGCTCAGTCCAGCAGCCCCGCCATCAGGTCGACCGGCCAGGAGTGGAAGGCGATCATCGGCTGCTCGCCCTCTTCCGAGAAGACGAAGACGTGGATTTCGTCGTTCAGAAGCGCCATGCGGCAGAACTGCCCCTCGGCCGCAAGGTCGACCGGGCAGACCGCCATGTCGACATGCGGCACCGCGGCCTCGAAGATCTGGTAGCTGAGCGGCAGGGGCGCGGGCTCGGCCATGGCGGGCAGCGGCAGGGCGAGGGGCAGGGCGGCAAGGAATGCAGCGGCTTTCATGGGGGTTTCCTGTCTGGAGTCTCTGTCCCGCTTATTCTTGATTGAAATAATCGGAATAAGAATGTGGCGCGTTGCCGCGCCTGCCCGTTTCGCGCGCCGTGGCGGGGTTCCCGGCGCGGCGGGGCTTTTCAACGGCACGGGCGCGTGCTAGCAGGCGCGCAGAATTCGGCCGGGCGTCCGCCCCGTCTTATCCCAACAAGCAAAGAGGCATCAGCCATGGCGATCGAACGCACGCTTTCCATCATCAAACCCGACGCGACCCGCCGCAACCTGACCGGCAAGATCAATGCCAAGTTCGAGGAAGCGGGCCTGCGCATCGTGGCGCAAAAGCGCATCAAGCTGAGCATGGAACAGGCCGGCAAGTTCTACGAAGTTCACAAGGACCGCCCCTTCTATGGCGAGCTGTGCGAGTTCATGGCCTCCGAGCCGGTCGTCGTACAGGTCCTGGAGGGCGAGGGCGCCATTGCCCGGAACCGCGAAGTGATGGGCGCGACCAACCCCGCGCAGGCGGCGGATGGCACGATCCGCAAGGAATTCGCGCTGTCGGTCGGTGAAAACTCGGTCCACGGGTCGGACGCGCCGGAAACCGCCGCGGTCGAGATCGCGTTCTTCTTCTCGGGTCTCGAACTGGTCGGTTGAGCCCGCCACGGGATCTGCGGATTTCAGGGGCCGTCCCGAAAGGGGCGGCCTTTCGCGTTCGCGTCGGGCGGGTCAGCCGCGCCGCAGGCCAAGCCCGATCTGGTCCAGAACCGCCTCGATCGCGCGGGCGGGGTCCACGCCTTCGGCGCGTGCCTGGGCGCGGAGCGCGTCGAACCGCTGGCGCAGCGCAAGCTTTTCGGCGCCCCGGCAATCGTTCCAAGGGCGGCCCTGAAGCCCCATCACAAGCGCATAATAGCCGATGAAATGCGCCGTGCCGCCGGCCCTGAGGAAGGCGCCATAGGCCGCATCCGCCCCCATGGCGCGCAGCGTCTCGGCATCGGTTATGCCGGCCTGTTCGAACCCCGCCGCGGTGGCGGGGCCGATATTGGGAATGTCGGTCAGCGGGCTTGGCACCTGGGACTCCGGGGTCTGCGGGTGCAGAGTGTTCCCCGGACGGCCCGCCCGCGCAAGCCTCAGATCGAGGCCCAGTCCGAGAACTGAACCGCGCCGCCCTGCTGCTGTTGCGGCGTGGTCGCGGATTGTTGCTGCTGTGCGCCGCCCTGCGATTGCTGCGCGCCCTGTTGCGTCTGACCATGCTGCTGGGGCTGGTCCTGCGTGCCGCCCGATTGTTGCATGAACTGCATCTGCCTACCTCGTTGCTCCGCCCCCCGTTTCGGTATGATACGGGTTGAAAACGGCGAAATCGCGGCGCGGATAGTCCCGTGGCGCGCTTGGGTCAAGCACTATGATCGGGAAGGCGCGCGGCTCGCGCGGATGTGACCCGGAGTGAGGCTTTCGGGTCAGCCGCAGACCCGTATCGCCTCTTCGTCCGGCAGGCTCAGCAGGGCGCGCAGGGCGCAGTTGTCGCGCACCATATCGGCCAGCGTCAGCCGGTCCATCGAGGTGTAGAACGCCTCAAGCCCCGCAATCAGCGCGTCGCGGAACAGGCAGGCATCGCGTAGCGGGCAGGTATTGGCGTGTTCGTCGAAACATTCCGCGAAGGGGACATCGGCCTCGAAGGCGCGCAGGACGGCGCCCACATAGATTTCCTCCATGGGCCGCGCAAGTTTCAACCCGCCCGCGCGCCCCCGATGGGTCTCCACAAAGCCAAGCTGCCCAAGCGTGTTGACCACCTGTGCAAGGTGGTTTTCCGAGGCATTGCAACACACCGCGATCTCGTGCTTGCGCACGATCCGGTCCTTGTTGATGGCGCAGAACATCAACGTGCGCATGGCAAGATTGGTGCGTGTCGTCAGTCTCATCGAACTCTCCGGACGGCGGCGGCCTGACTAAACTAGCGCATTTTGGTGACTGTGAATTTGACTAAGGTCATGTTGCGCGGGGTCGGGGCGGTCACGGCGCAATTTGTTTGACGGACGCGATGGGGCAGGGGCCGCAATGGAAAAAGGCGCAAGGATCCCCTTGCGCCTTTGCTTTGCGTGGTTGCCGCGTGGCGGGCCGAACCCACCGCGGCGGCGCTTACATTTCTTCGGGCTTCGGCGTGGTCGCGGTGCGAACCGGAAGGATGGGGTGAACCACCTCGGGCTGTTCGCCCGTCAGCGTGCCGAGGAAGGCGACGATATCGTCGATGGTGCCTTCCTCCAGCTTCTCGCCAAGCTGCGATTCGGCCATGATGTCCACCGCAACCTTCAGATCCCAGACCCGGCCCGAGTGGAAATAGGGCGCGGTGATCGCCACGTTGCGCAGCGGTGCGGCCCGGAAGACGTATTCGTCATCCGCGGTTTCGGTCACGGCAAAGCGGCCACGGTCGCCTTCGGGCAGAACATCCGCACCGGGCTTTTCGATCAGGCCGAAGGGGAAGTACCCCTCGCCGCCGACGTTGATCCCAGCGTGGCAGGCGGTGCAGCCGGTATCCATGAATGCCTGCAGGCCGCGTTTTTCCTGCTCGCTCATGGCGCCGTCCTGCCCCATCAGGAACTGGTCGAACTTGGAGTTCGGCGTGATCAGCGTCGCCTCGAAGGCCTCGATGGCAAGCGCGAAGTTGTCGAAGGTCACCGGATCGGCTTCACCGGGGAACGAGGTCTTGAACGCGTCGACATAGGCGGGCATCGAGTTCAGCGTCGCCACGACCTGCTCGGGCGTGTTGTTCATCTCGACCCCGGCCTGAACCGGGCCTTTGGCCTGTTCGGCAAGGTCGGCCGCACGCCCGTCCCAGAACTGGGCAACGTTGAACACGGCGTTCAGCATCGTCGGCGCGTTGCGCGGACCTTTCTGCCAGCCGTGGCCGATCGAGGTTTCAAGCCCGTCCACGCCGCCGATGCCCACGTTGTGGCACGACTGGCACGAGAACAGACCCGATTTGGACATGCGCGGGTCGAAGAACAGCTTCGCCCCCAGATCCACGCGATCGCGCGTGATCACGTTGTTTTCCAGCATCGGCGCCTGCAGCGGGATCGCTTCGAAAAGCTCCTTGGCAGAATCGCGCAGCGCCGCATCGTCAGCATAGGCCGGGATCGCCAGGGCAAGCGTGGCGATCGGGGCAATGTACCGTTTCATGACTTTAGTCCTCCGTAGCTCCGAAAGGTAGAGTCATTCTAAGGTAACGCGGCCGTGAACGAACTTGATCTAGATCAGATTTGCCCCCGGCCTACCTGCGACAGGTTGTCCTGCTGCGGCTTGACCTTTTCGGCGCCGCAAGTCACCAGTTGGTTAGAACGGAGGCGGCGATGGCGCTGGAAGACGCAAAAAATCAGGTCGATACCGCTTTTACGCGCACCGATCCGCGCGGCCTTGCCTATGAAAACGCATTCGGGGGTGCGACAAGCTTCCTGCGGCGGCGCTACAGCAAGGATCTGGCCGGGGTTGACCTGGCGGTGACGGGCGTGCCCTTCGACCAGGCCGTAACGCACCGCCCCGGCACCCGCTTCGGTCCCCGCGCAATCCGCGAGGCCAGCACCCTTCAGGCCTTCGATGCGCCCTATGGCTGGGGCTACGACCCGCTCTCGGAACTCTCGATCGTGGATTACGGCGACCTGGCTTTCGACTACGCCCATACCGCCAGCTTTCCCGACCGCGTCACCGCCCATATCGCCGGGATCTTGGCTGCGGGGGCAGGGGCGATCACGCTGGGGGGCGATCACTTCATTACCTTGCCGATCCTGCGCGCCTATGCCGAGGCCTACGGACCCATGGCGCTGATCCAGTTCGACGCACATTCCGATACCTGGGCCGATGACGACATGAGCCGGATCGACCACGGCACCTTCCTCTACAAGGCCATCAAGACCGGTGTGGTCGATCCCGCCGCGACCGTCTCGGTCGGGATCCGCACCGACAATCCCGACACGCTCGGGGTGACCATCCTCGATGCGCCCTTCGTGCATCAGGCGGGCGTGGCCGACACCGTCGCCCGCATCCGCGAGGTGGTGGGCACCCGCCCGTGCTACATCACCTTCGACATCGACGCGCTCGATCCGGCCTTCGCGCCGGGCACCGGAACCCCGGTCTGGGGCGGGCTGGCCAGCTGGCAGGCGGCGGCCATCCTGCGCGACCTTGCGGGCATCGACCTCGTGGGCGGCGACGTGGTCGAGGTCTCGCCCCCCTATGACACGACCGGCGCCACCGCGATCGCGGGCGCCCATGTCGCCACCGAACTGATCGCGCTTTATGGCTGGTCCCGGCGCAAGCCCGCCGCCGGATAACCTGCCTGCATTCACCAGAGCGGAAATATCCCGGGGGAGCTGCCCGGCCCAGCAGGGGCGGGGCAGCCGGGGGCAGCGCCCCCGTACCCCGAACCACCGGCCCCGAAATCGCAGCACCTTGACCGCGCGCCGCGTTCGCGCCAAACCCCACCCATGTTGCCGCAAGATAAACTTGACCAGATCCGCGCCCGCTTCGAGTTTCTCGAGGCGAAGCTGACCACGGGCGCCGCCCCGGCAGAGATTGCGCAGATCAGCCGCGAATATGCCGAGCTCAAGCCCGTCGTGGCCGAGATCGCCCGATACCGCCAGGCCGAGGCCGATCTGGCCGAAGCCGAAGGCTGGCTGCACGACCCCGAGATGCGCGTGCTTGCCGAAGAGGAACTGCCCCGCCTCAAGGCGCGCCTCCCCGAGATGGAGCAGCAGCTGCGCCTGGCCCTTCTGCCGCGCGACGCGGCCGATGCGCGCCCCGCCATCGTCGAGATCCGCCCCGGCACGGGGGGCGAGGAAGCGGCCCTTTTCGCCGCCGATCTTCTGCGCATGTATCAGCGCTACGCCGAACAGATGGGCTGGCGCTTCCAGCTTCTGGAACACAGCGAAACCGAACTCGGCGGCATCAAGGAGGCCGTCGCCCGGATCGAGGGCGAGGGCGTCTTTGCCCGGCTCAAATACGAATCCGGCGTGCATCGCGTGCAGCGCGTCCCCGAGACCGAGGCCGGCGGGCGCATCCACACCTCGGCCGCGACGGTCGCGGTGCTGCCCGAGGCCGAAGAGGTCGATATCGACATCCCCGCCTCGGATATCCGCATCGACACGATGCGCAGCTCGGGCGCGGGCGGACAGCATGTCAACACCACCGATTCGGCGGTGCGCATCACCCACCTGCCCACCGGCATCGTCGTGACCAGCTCCGAGAAATCGCAGCACCAGAACCGCGCCAATGCCATGGCCGTCCTGCGCGCGCGGCTTTATGAGGCCGAGCGCCATCGCGCCGATGCCGAACGCGCCGCCGACCGCAAGGCGCAGGTCGGTTCGGGCGACCGCTCCGAACGCATCCGCACCTACAACTTCCCGCAGGGCCGGATCACCGATCACCGCATCAACATGACGGTCTATGCGCTGCCGCAGGTCCTGGCGGGCGATCTGAACGGCTTCATCGACGCGCTGATCGCCGACGATCAGGCCAGCCGCCTGGCGGAGATGGAGGGATGACCGGCGCCGAGGCGCTGCGCAGGGCGATCCCGCGGCTGACGGAGGCCGGGGTCGAGGGGGCCGCGCGCGACGCCCGCCGCCTTCTGGCGCATGCGATGGGGCTGCCCGCGGAGCGCTTGTCGCTGCACCTGCATGACGGGCTGAATGCCGCGCAAGAGGCCGGGTTCGCGGCCGCGGTCGCCGCGCGCTGCGCGCGCCAGCCGGTCAGCCAGATCACCGGAGAGCGGCTTTTCTACGGCCGCGCCTTCCGCGTCACGCGCGACACGCTCGACCCGCGCCCGGAAACCGAAACGCTGGTGGAACGGGCGCTGGAGGGGGCGTTCGTGCGCGTGCTCGACCTGGGCACCGGCACCGGGTGCATCCTGCTCAGCCTCCTGGCCGAACGGCCGGGCGCGACGGGGATCGGCGTCGATCTGTCGCCCGCCGCGCTGGATGTCGCGCGCGGCAATGCGCAGCGGCTGGATCTGGCGGGGCGCGCGGAATTCCATCTTTCGGACTGGTTTGCCGCCGTTCCGGGGCCCTTCGACCTGATCGTGTCGAACCCGCCCTATATCGCCGAGGCGGAATGGCGCACCCTTGCCCCCGAAGTGCAGCTGTGGGAGCCCCGCACCGCCCTCACGCCGGGGGGCGACGGTCTTGCCCCTTACCGGCTGATCGCGGATGGCGCGCGGGAATTCCTGACCCCCGGCGGGCGCATCCTGGTCGAGATCGGGCCGACGCAGGCCGCAGCCGTGGGCGGATTTTTCCGCGATGCAGGGCTTGAAGACGTGCAGGTTCATCCCGATCTTGATGGAAGGGACCGCGTGGTTTCGGCCTGCAATCCAAGGTGATCTGGCGCTTTTGGGCCGCAAGATCCGCAAAAATGCGCCAGTTCGCACGAAAAACGTGAAATCCTACTTGTCAGCACGCGCCCTGCATGGTTAGTCAACCACGCGTTCGGCGGATGGTTATGCCTCCCCCCTGCGCGGCTCAGCTTCATATCGCGGGTCGAAGGTTCCGGTCAGGCTTGTTTCCCAGCCCTATCCGGTGCGCGATCCGCACAGGCACGGCCCGGCAAGGGCCAAGACACACGAAAGCACATGAGATCATCGAAATCCCGTTCGCGTTCCAAGTCGAACCGCCAGCGCTCTATCGGCAATATCATCAACCGGGTCTTTGACAGTTCCGGTCCCGAGGGCAAGGTGCGCGGCACACCGCAGCAGATCATCGACAAATACCTGATGCTTGCGCGCGATGCGCAGCTGTCGAACGATCGCGTGGCCGAGCAGAACTTCCTGCAACACGCCGAGCATTACACCCGGATGCTGGGGGAAGCACAGCGTGAACAGGCGCGCGAACAGGAAGCCCGGCAGCAACAGCACAATCAGGGTGGTGGCCAGGGTAGCCAGAACCACAATGGCAACGGCAATGGCGGGCAGCAGGGCCATTCGCAGAACGGCCAGCACAACCCGCGTCCGCGCCGCGAGGCAGAGGCCTCCGACGATCAGCCCGAGCTTCCCTCGGCCGTCGATACCGGCGAGGGCGAGGGCTCCGGTCTGGTCGAAACGCCCGAGACCCGCGCCCCGCGCCGCGAGCGTCGTGCCCGCCCCGCCCCCGAGGCAGAGGGCGCCCCGGCGGCCGGGCAGAGTGATGGCGCCGCACCGGAAGACACGCCCGCGCAGCCGGAGGACAAGCCCGCACGGCCGCGCAACCGCACCCCGCGCAAACCCCGCGCGCCCAAGGCCGAGAATGCCGGGGCAGAGGGGGCCGCGGCCGCGGATGAAAAACCGGCGGCCGAATAGGCCCCGTTCGGAAGCGGAACACCGGAAGGGCTGCGCCACCAAGCGCGGCCTTTTTTCTTTTTCGGGCGGGGTTTCGGGGCGGTTCAGCCGGCGGCGATGATGCGCGCAAGTGCGCAGAACCGTTCCAGCGGGACTTCCTCGGCCCGGGCGGTGGGGGCGATTCCGGCGGCGGCAAGCTTGTCCTCGATCTGCGGGGCGACGCCACGCAGCGAGGCCCGCAGCATCTTGCGGCGCTGATTGAAGCCCGCCGCGACGACGCGGTTGAGGATGGCCGGATCGGCGGGAAAGCGCGGCGCGGGCAGGGCCTGAAGGCGCACGACGGCGGAATGGACCTTGGGCGCGGGCACGAAGGCCTCGGGCGGCAGGGTCATCACGATCTTCGCCTCGCAGCGCCATTGCGCCAGAAGCGCAAGCCGCCCATAGGCCTTGGAGCCGGGCAGCGCCACGATCCGCTCGGCCACCTCTTTCTGGAACATGAGCGTGAGGCTTTCCCAGAAGGGCGGCCAGTGCTGCGGCGTCAACCAGCGGACGAGCAGTTCGGTGCCCACGTTATAGGGCAGGTTGGCCACGATGCGCACCGGCGGGCGCAGATGCGCGAGCACGTCGACATCGAGCGCGTCGCCATGCACGACGTGCAGCCGGCCGGGGTAATGCGCCGCGATCTCTTCCAGCGCGGGCAGGCAGCGGGCATCCTTTTCTACTGCCAGGACCCGGCGCGCGCCTTCGGCCAGAAGCCCGCGCGTCAGCCCGCCGGGGCCGGGACCGACCTCGAGCACGTCCACGCCGCTCAGATCGCCCGCCGCCCGCGCGATCTTGGCCGTCAGATTCAGGTCGAGCAGGAAGTTCTGGCCAAGCTGCTTCTTCGCCACGAGGCCATGGGTGTTGATGACCTCGCGCAGTGGGGGCAGGCCGTCGATGGTGCTCATGCGCGGGCCTCCTGCGGTGGGAGGGATGGCCGATGCCGGTTGCCTCCGGCGGGGATATTTGGGCAAAGATGAAGGCGCATCACGGTTCGGCCCGGGCGGCCCCCATATCGGCGGCCATGCGCAAGGCGGCGATCAGGCTGGCGGGGTTGGCGATGCCTTGTCCCGCGATGTCATAGGCGGTGCCGTGATCGGGCGAGGTGCGCACGAAGGGCAGGCCGAGCGTGACATTGACGCCGCCGTCGAAATCGAGCGTCTTGATCGGGATCAGCGCCTGGTCGTGATAGGCGCAGATCGCGGCGTCGTAGCGGGCGCGGGCGGCGGGGTGGAACATCGTATCGGCCGGAAGCGGGCCCGAGATTGCGTAGCCCTCGGCGCGCAGGTCGGCGATTTCCGCGGCGATCCAGTCGCGTTCCTCATGGCCCATGGCGCCGCCTTCGCCGGCATGGGGGTTGAGGCCCGCGACCGCGAGGCGCGGGTTGGCGAGGCCGAAATCACGGCGCAGCCCGTCGGCGGTGATGCGCACGGTGTCGCGCAGAAGCGCGGGGGTGAAGGCGCGGGGCACCTCGGACAGCGGGATGTGGATCGTGGCCGGGACCACGCGCAGGAGCGGCGAGGCCAGCATCATCACCACGCGCGCCCCGCCCGCGAGATGGGCCAGGAATTCGGTATGGCCGGGGAAGGCGAAACCGGCCCCGTCCTTCAGCGCCTTCTTGTGGATCGGGGCGGTGCTCAGCGCGGCGCCTTCGCCGCGCATCACCAGATCGACGCCGCGCGCGATGGCGCCGATGACGGCTTGGGCGTTGGCCGGGTCGGGCTGGCCGGGCGCTGCGGCGGCGGGGAAGGGGTGGGGCAGCACCGGCAGCCCCTGTCCGGCATGGGCCATCGCCTCGGCCGGGTGGGCGATTTCGCGGATGCGCGTGCCGCGCGGCAGATGCGCGGGATCGCCGATCCAGACGAAGGGCAGCGCGGTGCCGAGCGCCTCCCAGGCCTTGGCGGCGATCTCGGGGCCGATGCCCGAGGGATCGCCGCAGCTCAGGATCACGGGCTTTTGCATCGTGGCCGCCATGCGGGCGGGTCAGTCGTTGCGCACGATCACCGCATCGGCGATCAGGTCGGCAAGGCGCCCCTCGGCCATGGCGGCGATGCGTGCGTTCATCAGCTGTCCGCGCACCTCGTCGCGCGAGGGGGCAAGATCCTCCTCGCCGTAGATCCGGTCGCGCTTGCACAGCATCAGGAAGACCTGATTGCCCCCGCGCACGATCGCGGTGGAGCTTTCGCCCGCGTCGAGATGCGCCAGTTCCAGCGCGATGTCCTGCGGGATCCGGGTCTGCGGCAGGGTTTCGCGCTGGATCTGCTCGGGGGGGATGCCCTTGGCCACGGCGTAAAGATCGTCACAGGTGTCGGCCCTGGCGCGCAGCGTGGCGATCAAGGTCGCGGCGGTTTCGGTCCCGGCGCCGGGGATCAGAAGCTGTGCGAAGTCGATCTGTTGCGGGGTATCGGCGATGGGGCCGCCCTCGTCGATGGCGCGCAGCATGAAGACGGCGACCGCGTTCGGGATCTGGATCGGCTGCGAGGCTTCGCCCGGCTCAAGGCCAAGCACGGCGCCGCGCAGCGCGGGGGGCATGTTCTCGATCGGCATCCAGTCGAGCCGGCCGCCGCGTGCGGCCGAACCGGAGGCGGAGGACTGGCGCGCCGCCGCGCCGAAGGCGCCTTCGCCGCGCAGCTGCGAGATGCGCCGGGCCTCGGCCATGGCGGCTCCTTCCTGACCGGGCGGGGCGGGAAGGATGATCTCGGACAAGAGCACCCGCGTGCCCTTGCCGCGATCGGATTCGAGCGCCATTGCACGGTCGATATCGGCATCGGTGATGCGAACCCGGGGGGCGATTTCGGCGCGGACCAGATCGCGCCAGACGACGCCCGCGGTCACGAAATCGCGGAATGTCTGCGGCTCGACCCCGTTTTCGGCAATCGCCTTGAGGAATTCGTCGACCGGCAGGTTGGCGCGTCCGGCAAATTCTTCCATGCCGGCATTGACCGCCTCTTCGGTGATGCGGATGCCCGCGCGCTCGGCGGCGAAGACGCGGATGCGATCCTCGATCAGTGCCTTTTCGGCGGCTTCGCGCAGATCGCCCGGCGCGCGCAACAACTCAAGGAAGCGCATGCGCTGGTCAAGCTCGTATCCGGTAATGCCGAGGTCGTTGACCGTGATGACCGGGGCGAAGGGATTGCCGCCCGCGCCCTGCGCCTGCGCGGATGTGCCTGCGGCCATCGTGCCAAACGCCAGAAACCCTGTCAGAAAGATGAAAGCCCGTAGCATATTCCGTCCGTCCGTTTTCTGCTCTGTCCGGTTCGCGCGCCATCGGGCGCCTTGGGGGCGCGGCTCAGCGCGCGCAACTCCGTCTGGGCGCCCGATCGGCACCGCCCGCGCCAAAGCCCGCAAGCTGCACCGAAAGGCCGAAACCGGTTTCGGGCTCCACACTAGAGGAGGAAGTGAAGCGACGCGAGAGGGAAAGAT
This sequence comes from Rhodobacter maritimus, assembly GCF_058747975.1. Lineage (NCBI taxonomy): Bacteria > Pseudomonadati > Pseudomonadota > Alphaproteobacteria > Rhodobacterales > Rhodobacter > Rhodobacter maritimus. Next base: position 1,341,732 of record NZ_CM179095.1, read on the forward strand.
CCACGGTGACGCATTCATTCGCATATTGCAGGCCGAAAGCGGCGCGTGCGGCGCGCTCGGCGGTGAAATCGTAGCGCGCATCGATGACCCCGGCCCATCCGTTGCCCCAGCGCCAGCCGCTTTCGAAGGTCAGCTCCGAGGTGCGCTCGGGCCGGCCTTCGGCGGGATTCGCCTCAAGCCAGATATAGCCCGCGGCAAGGTCGTAACGCGGCCGGTTGAAGGCAAGCCGCAGCTCTTCGCGGGTGATGGACAGGCTGTCATCCAGCAGCATGCGGTTCGACAGCACCAGCCCCGCATCGGTGCGCAGATGCGTGGCCAGAAGCCAGTCCGAGCGCGTGCCCGTCAGCCCCGAGCCAAGCGGAAACTGCCCCAGGTCGCGCGCGCGCAGGACGCGCCCCGCGGTCACGCCGATGGACCACCCGGCCGCGTCGTTGCGCGTCCAGCTGATGCCCAGATTGGCGCGCAGGCCGCGTTCGCGCAGGTCCGCCCCCGGATAGCGCGACAGCGAGAACAGGTTGCCTTCGTCGAATTCGACAAGGCGGCTGTCCTCGTTGGGCACGTCGCTGCGGTCGTTCGGGCTCCAGACAAGCTGGGCGACGGGTTCGATCACATGCGAGGCCTGCCCGGCGGTCCGCACCCAGGGCCACCGCAGCTCAAGCGCGAGCGTGGGCGTGGTGCGCAGCGTGCTGCCCGACAGAAGCGGGTCTTGCGAAACGTCGAACGCGTCGACGGCAAGCTGGCTTTGCGCGCTTGCCAGGATGCCCGCGCCCACCAGCCAGTTGCGCCGCCAGTCTGCGACCAGCGAGGCGCGCACCATGTCGCGCCCGTCCGGGTCCATGTCCAGATCCGCCCCGTCGAACGCGAGCCCCGACGAGCGGCGATGGGCATGCACCTGGGCGTTCACCGTCAGCTCTCCGCCGATCGTGGCGGGGCGGTAGACGCGCACCCATTCGACATCGGTGGCAAGGGCGGGCTGGGTCGAATTGACCTCGCCCTCGCGGATCGTGTGGGTATGGCCCGCGCGGCCCCAGATCATCCGGTCGGCGCGCACCCGTTCCAGCGTCAGGCCCGACCACAGCCGGTCATTGTCGGTGATGCCGTAGTTCAGCAGGTAGGACCGGTCCGAGACCAGCCGCGCCTCAAGCCCCAGCCGGTAGTCGCGCGGCAGCACGAAGGCGCCCTGCGCGAACAGGTAGCCGCGGGTCTCGCCATCGCGGATGTCGTCGCGGGTGATGGCACCGTCAAGCTGCAACGCGCCGAAGCGGAAGGCCTGGCGAAAGCTCATCTCCATCGTGGCGGTGCGCGAGGTGGCGACATAGGGCGTCAGCGTCAGGTCCGAGCTGGAGCCGAGCGCGAAGAAATAGGGCAGCTTGATCCCGGTGCCGAGGCTGGAGGTCGTGCGCAGCCGTGGCGGAAGAAAGCCGCTCATCCGTTCGACCGTGGGGTCGGGCATGCGCAGGTGAGGCAGATACATCAGCGGCACGCCCATGGCGCGGAACTGCGCGCTGTCGAACAGGATCTGGCGGGTCTCGGCGTCATGGGTGACACGGCGGGCGCGGATTTCCCAAAGCGGCGTGGGGCGGTCCGCGCAGACCTGGCAGGACGAGGCCACCACATTGTCGAGATAGGTGTAGCGCCCCGCGTCGCGTCGGATCGTGGTCGCGGCCAGCTGCATCTCGCGCGCAAGGACCAGCCGCGCGCCGGTCAGGATGCCGTTTTGCAGATCGCGCGCCAGTTCGGCCTGATCGGCGATCAGCACCGCGCCGGTCTGGCCCGGCTCCACCAGGCGGATTGGCCCCTCGATGCGCAGCATGTCGGTCGACTGGTCATAGCTCAGCCGCGAGGCGGTCAGCCGGTTGCCGCGATAGAAGATTTCGACCGCGCCGGCCGCCTCGATCCGGTTCGAGCCGGTAAGCGTGATGCGGTCGGCCAGCAGCGTTGCGGCCTCGGTGGGGTCTTGCGCGGTGGCGCCCTGGGGCAGGGCGGACACGGCCAGAAGCAGCGTCAGGGCAAACAGAAGCGCGCGCGCCAGCATCAGCCTTCCTCCAGGTGCAGAAGCAGCGCAAGCGCCAGCATGAGCGCGATCGCCGGCGGCGCCCAGGCCGCAAGCGCCACGGGGATCTGCCCGTTATCGCCCAGAACCTGCGCCATGCTGCGCAGGAAAAACACCCCCATGCCGGCGGCAAGCGCGAACAGCACCATCATCCCGGTGCGTCCGAAGCGCACATGGCGCATGGTGAAGCCCGCCGCGATCAGCACCATCGCCGCCAGAACCAGCGGCAGCGCCAGTTCCATCTGGAACCAGACCATGTGGCGGCGCGCCGAGAAGCCCGCGTTCTCCAGCCCCGCGATGAATTCGGGCAGGTCCCAGATCGGCACGGCCGACGGGGTGCCGAAGCTGTCGCGGATGCGGTCGGCCGTCAGGTCCGAAGGCAGTTCCAGGCGGGCGGAGGTGGTGGCCGCGCGCTCGGGGTTGCCGGTGGGGGCCAGCATCCAGTCCTTGACGCCGCTCAGCTGCCATGCGCCGGGGGTCAGCCGTGCCTCTTCGGCCCAGATGCGCCGGATCGGGCCCTGGCCGGGGGCGAAGACAAGGAAGGTCACGTCGAAAAGCTGCGTGGCGTCCAGATTGGCACGCGCGGCGCGGATCACGGCCTGCGTGTCGCCGCCATCGCCCGCGCCCTGACGCATCCACACGCCCTCGGTGCCGATGGACACGGCCTGCCCGCCGCCGGTGCGATAGCTGTCCGACAGGCTTTCGAAGCGCTTCGAGGTGGCCGAGACGATGGGATTGCCCACCGCGATGGCCAGCAGTCCGAACAGGAACGCCACCGCGACCGGCGCCACCAGCATGCGCAGCGCCGAGCGCCCGGCCGCCCGGATCACCACCAGCTCGGACGAGCGGGCAAGCCCCAGGAACAGCACCACCGCCGCCAGCACCACGATCAGCGGCAGGATGGTGTAAAGCGAGCCGGGCACGTTCAGAAGCGCAAGGAAGGCGGCCTGCGGCAGGCCGACCTCGGCGGTGTCGAAGCGGCGGATCTGCTCGACCATGTCGATCAGGAAGAGGATGCCGTAGAAGGCGGCGCCCACAAGGATCAGCGCGCGCAGGAAGCGCCGTGCGATGTAAAGCGAAAGCGTCATGCCGCGGCCTCCGCCGCCCTGCGCGCGGGCGGGCGCACCCGCCGCGGTCTGGCCGCAAGCCAGAGCATCACCGCGACTGCGGCAAACCCGGCAAGCGCGGGCAGATAGGCCAGCGGCCAGAGGCCCGGATCGCGCCGGATCACATCATCGGCCGCGTTGCTGAGAAACTGGACCACGATCAGCGCGACCACCGCGATGCCGATCTGGCGCCAGACGCCAAAGCGCGAAAAGCCGCCCAGCATCAGCGCGGCGAACCCCAGAAGGGCCGCGACGGGCGCCAGCAGGGGCTGGGTCAGGCGGTTCTGCAACTCGATCCAGGCCTCGTCGGCATTGCCCCGCGTCAGCGCCAGCACCTCGCTGCCCGGTGCGATCAGCTGCCATGTCGGCAATTCGCGCCAGTCGCGTTTCAGCCGCCCGCCGGGGGCGATCAGCGCACCGATATCATAGGTGAAATCCGCGAATTGCGTGACCGCCAGCCGGTTGTCCGAGCTGCGCAGCGTCTGCGCCATGCCCTCGATCATGATCAGCTTCGGTCCCGTATCGGACCGCACGATCAGCGCCTTTTCCGCGGTATAGGTGGTGCGCACGGCCGGATTGCGCGCATCCGACAGGAACAGGTCGAGCAGCTCCCCCGTCGGCGCGACTGAGCGGATATAGATCGTCACCCCGTCGCCGGGATGCTGGAACGTGCCTTCCTTGAGAAAGCGCGCGGTGACATTCTCGGCGATCTGTGACTGGCGGTCGGCCAGCTGCGCGCGCGAGGCGGGCACCAGAACATGCACCAGCACCAGCATCAGCGCCGCCACGATCAGCCCGAACACCGCCACCGGCCGCGCCAGCCGCCAGGGCGAGGCACCGGTGGCCTGCATCGCCACAAGCTCGGATTCGCCCGCCAGCCGGTTGATCGCATAGACCGTGGCCGCGAAGGCCGCGATCGGCAGCACCAGCCGGATCACATAGGGCAGGGTCAGCGCGGTGAATTCCAGCACCACCCAGGCGGTCTGGCCGTCCGAGATCAGCTGGTCGAACAGCCGCACTGCGCGGTTGACCCAGTAGACCGACACCAGCACAAGGGCGAAAAAGCCGAACAACGCCATGAGCTGTGACAGCAGATATCTGTCTAGTCGCGTCAAACTCTGATCTTCCCCTGGCAGCGGTTCCCCCTCTTACCCCGATGCGCGGCCCGGGAAAAGAGGCGCGGGGCGCTCTGGCTTCCCATTTTCCCGCGGCCTCGCTAGGGTCGGGCGAAAGCCCGCCGGAAGCGGCCGGGCGCAGCCAAGCGGAGACCCCCATGACCGATCCCGTCGCGATCCAGTTTCGTGAAACCGACCTGACCAATCTTGCCGCACGCGCGGGCCGCATCGCGGTTCTGGCCGAGGCGGGGGCCAAGCTGCCGCCGGGCGCGCGCAGGCTTGACCGGCTGATGCGCGGGGCATTGGCGCGCGCGGCGGGCTCGGCGGCGTTCGGCAAGCTCAAGCCCGGCGAATCGCTCGACCTGTCCTGGCCCGCGGGGCTTGAGGCCGAGGCGGTGCAACTGATCGCGCTGCCGCGCCGTGCAAGCGTGGCCGAGGCGCGCAAGGCCGGGGCCGCGATCGGCAAGGCGCTTGGGACGAAGGGTGCGCTCGTGCTGGCCGAGGGGCATCCGCGCGCGGCCGAGATTTCCTTCGGGCTGGCGCTGCGGGCCTATGGTTTCGACTACCACACCAAGGAGAAAGAGGCCCCCGGCGCGGTCGAGATCATGGTCAACCGCCCCGAGGAGGTTGCCGCGAAGGCCGGCCCGCTGGCCGCGCTGACCGAGGGGGTGTTCTTCACCCGCGATCTGGTGAACGAGCCGGCCAATATCCTGACCACCGACGATTTCGCCGCCCGCCTCGGCGCGATGCACGAGCTTGGCCTCGAGGTCGAGATCCTCGAAGAGGCGGATCTGGAAAAGCTGGGCATGCGCGCGCTTCTGGGGGTGGGGCAGGGCTCGGAAAGCCCCTCGAAGGTGGTGGTGATGCAGTGGAAGGGCGGCGCGAAGGATGCGCCCCCGCTGGCGCTGGTCGGCAAGGGGGTGGTGTTCGACACGGGCGGCATCTCGATCAAGCCGGCCGGAGGCATGGAAGAGATGACGATGGACATGGGCGGCGCGGGGGTCGTGGCGGGCGTGATGCGCACGCTTGCGCTGCGCAAGGCCCGCGCGAATGTCGTGGGCCTTGTGGGGCTGGTCGAGAACATGCCTGACGGGCGCGCGCAACGGCCCGGCGACATCGTGAAATCCATGAAGGGCGACACGATCGAGGTGATCAATACCGATGCCGAAGGCCGCCTCGTTCTGGCCGATGTGCTGTGGTATGCGCAGGACCGCTTCGCGCCCGCGGCGGTGATCGACCTTGCCACGCTGACCGGTGCGATCATCATCGCGCTCGGGCATGAGAACGCGGGCGTCTTCAGCAATGACGACGCGCTTGCGCAGGATCTGCTGAAGGCCGCGGGGGCCGAGGGCGAGGGCGCCTGGCGCATGCCGCTGGCGCCAGCCTATGACGCGCTGATCAAGTCGCGCCTGGCCGATATGAAGAATACCGGCGGGCGGCCCGCCGGGTCGATCACCGCGGCCGAATTCCTGCACCGCTTCATCAAGGAGGGCACGCCCTGGGCGCATATCGACATCGCCGGTGTGGCGCTGCCGCCCGCCGAGACCGCCTTCGCGCCCAAAGGCCCGTCGGGCTGGGGGGTGATGACGCTCGACCGGCTGATCCGCGACCGTTACGAGGGCTGAGCGCTTGGGCGCCGCGCTGTTCTACCACATCACCCGCAGTCCGACCGAAGAGGTCGTGGCAAGCCTTCTGTCGCGCGCGGTGGCGCAGGGCTGGCGGGTCGAGCTGCGCGGCGTGACGCCGGAATATCTCGACATGCTCGACCAGCGGCTGTGGCTGGGCGCGGAAGAGGGGTTCCTGCCGCATGGCCGCGCGGGCGGTCCGCATGACGCGCTGCAACCGGTGCTGATCGGCACCGGACCGGGGCCCGCGGCCAACGATCCCCAGGCGCTGATGACGGTGCAAAGCGCCCCCCTGACCCCCGACGAGATCGCCGCGCGCGAACGGGTCTGGATCCTGTTCGACGGCAACGACCCGGCCGCGCTTGAGGCCGCGCGCGCGCAATGGCGCGGCCTGACCGCCGCCGGCGTCGCCGCGCAATACTGGAGCGAGGAGTCCGGCCGCTGGGAAAAGAAGGCCGAAAACCAGGCCGCAACAGTCTGAAGATTCCCCTTTGCGCTCCTCGCGCCGGGGGTTGTGGGGCGCCTGCGCCGCTCCTATCTCGTGCCAGAGCGCGAACGGAGAGCCCGATGAGAACCGCACTGCACTATTTCCGTTGGCCCTTCGCCGTGACGGCGCTTGGCCTGCTGCTCGCCTTCTGGCTGGGCTGGGGCTATTCGGGCAATATCGGCGGGGCGGTGTCGTTCTTCCTGATCGCGGCGGTGCTGGCGGTTCTGGAAATCTCGCTGTCCTTCGACAATGCCATCGTCAATGCCAACAAGCTTGAGAAGATGACCCCGGAATGGCAGCACCGCTTCCTGACCTGGGGCATCCTGATCGCGGTGTTCGGCATGCGGGTGCTGTTTCCCCTTCTGATCGTGGTGGTCGCCGCCGGGATCGGCCCGATCGAGGCGATCTGGCTGGCCGCGACCAAGCCCGCGGAATATGCGCGCATCATTTCGGGCGCGCATCTGTCGATCGCGGCGTTCGGCGGCGCGTTTCTGATGATGGTCGCACTGAACTACTTCATCGACGAAGGCAAGGACGTGGACTGGATCGCCGCGCTGGAGCGTCGCCTGCGCAGCTGTGCCAGCATCCGCGGCCTTGAGATCGGGCTGCTGCTGGCGGTGGTGATGCTGTTCACATGGGTCCTGCCGCCGGGGGCCGAGGGGCGCTTTCTTTTCGCCGCCATCTCGGGGCTTCTGACCTTTCTCGGGGTCGAGGTGCTGGGCCAGGTGCTTGACCGGCAGGCGGCAAGCGCCGAGGTGGCGAAGGCCGGGATCGGCGCGTTCCTCTATCTCGAGGTGCTGGACGCCTCGTTCAGCTTCGACGGCGTGATCGGCGCCTTCGCGCTGACGCAGAACCTGTTCCTGATCGCCATCGGCCTGGGCATCGGCGCGATGTATGTGCGCTCCATGACGATCATGCTGGTCGAGCGGAACACGCTGGCCGAGTTTCGCTATCTCGAACATGGGGCGTTCTGGTCGATCCTGATCCTGTCGGGCGTGATGTTCGCGCAGACGCTGTGGCATATTCCCGAACTGGTGACGGGGCTTCTGGGGGCGTGCTTCATCGGCTTCGCGCTGATGTCCTCGATCCGCCACAACCGCCGCACCGCCTGAGGGCGCGGCGTGCGGCCTCGCGCAAATGATATTCGCCTTGGCGTGGTTTGATTGATAAACTCTATCAAGTGACGGATCGGCGAAATTGATCGCCGATGATGTGTCCCTATGATCGCCGCCAGATCGGAGGAGGTTTCATGGCGGAAATCGAGACAGAGTCGTTGCGCGACCGGATTGCGAAAATCCTGGCGGATCATGCTGCGGTCGAAGGGCCGCTCCTGCCGGTCCTGCATGCCGTGCAGGCCGAATTCGGGCATGTTCCCGCAGAGGCGCTTCCGCTGATTGCCGAGGGGCTGAACATCAGCCGCGCCGAGGCGCATGGCGTGATGTCCTTCTACCATGATTTCCGCGCCGCGCCCGCCGGGCGCCATGTCCTCAAGATCTGCCGGGCCGAGGCCTGCAAGTCGATGGGCGGCGATGCGCTTGCCGATCAGGCCCGCGCGCGCCTTGGGGTGGACTGGCACGAAACCACCCGCGACGGTGCCGTGACGCTGGAGCCGGTCTTCTGCCTGGGCCTGTGCGCCTGCGGGCCCGCGGCGCTGGTCGACGGCAAGGTCGTGGGCGCGGTGGATGCCGCGCGGCTGGAGCGCATCCTTGCGGAGGTCGGGGCATGAAGATCTATCTTCCCATGGATGCCGCCGCAAAGGCCCTCGGGGCCGAGGACGTGGCCGATGCGATCCGCGAAGAGGCCGCGCGCCGGGGCGTCGCGCTGACCCTTGTGCGCAACGGCTCGCGCGGGATGATCTGGCTGGAGCCGCTGGCCGAGGTGGTGGCCGATGGCGTGCGCCTGGCCTTCGGCCCGATGCAACCCGCCGATGTGCCCGCGCTGTTCGACGATCTGGCCGCCCATCCCAAGGCGCTTGGCCCGACCGGGGATCTGCCCTGGATGCGGCGCCAGACGCGGCTGACCTTCGCGCGGGTCGGGCTGACCGATCCGCTCGATTTGGATGAATATGCGGCGCATGGCGGCCTTGCGGGCCTGCGCAAGGCGCTTGCCATGACGCCCGGGGCGATCGTCGAGGAGGTCACCGCATCGGGCCTGCGCGGACGGGGCGGCGCGGGCTTTCCCACGGGCATCAAGTGGAAGACCGTTGCCGGGGCGACTGCCGCGCGCAAATACATCGTGTGCAACGCCGATGAGGGCGACAGCGGCACCTTTGCCGACCGCATGCTGATGGAGGGCGATCCCTTCGTGCTGATCGAGGGGATGGTGATCGCGGGGCTGGCCGTGGGCGCCGACAAGGGCCTTGTCTACATGCGCTCGGAATATCCCGATGCCATCGCGGTGCTGTCCGAGGCGCTGCGTCGCGCCGGGCAGACGGGGCTTCTGGGTCCGTCGGTGCTGGGCTCCGGCCGCGCCTTCGACCTTGAGCTGCGCGTGGGCGCGGGCGCCTATGTCTGCGGCGAGGAAACCTCGCTTCTCAACTCGCTTGAAGGCAAGCGCGGCGTGGTGCGCGCCAAGCCGCCGCTGCCCGCGCTCGAGGGGTTCATGGGCCGGCCCACCGTGGTCAACAACGTGCTCAGCCTTGCCGCGGTGCCGTGGATCATGGCCCATGGCGCGGCCGCCTATGCCGAAATCGGCGTCAACCGCTCGCGCGGGACGATCCCGTTGCAGATCGCGGGGAACGTCAGGCATGGCGGCCTGTTCGAGACGGGCTTCGGCATCACCCTTGGCGAGATCGTGAACGAGATCGGCGGCGGCACCGCGACGGGGCGGCCGGTCAAGGCGGTGCAGGTGGGCGGTCCCCTGGGCGCCTATCACCCGGTGGGCGATTTCGACCTGCCCTTCTGCTACGAGGAATTCGCCGGGCAGGGCGGGCTGGTGGGCCATGCCGGCCTTGTGGTGCATGATGACAGCGCCGACATGCTGGCGCTTGCCCGTTTCGCCATGGAGTTCTGCGCCATCGAATCCTGCGGCAAGTGCACGCCCTGCCGGATCGGCGCGGTGCGCGGCGTGGAAACGATCGACCGCATCGCGCGCGGAGACGCGGCGGCCACGCCGCTCTTGCAGGATCTTTGCGCCACGATGAAGGCGGGCTCGCTTTGCGCGCTTGGCGGTTTCACCCCCTATCCGGTGATGTCCGCGCTGACCCATTTTCCCGATGATTTCGCCACCTCAAAGGAGGCAGCCGAATGAAAGACCTCATCATTCCCTGGCCGTCCGAGCGTGACATGGGCACGCCTGCCGTGCGCGCCGACCAGATGGTCACGCTGACGATCGACGGTTTCGACGTGACCGTTCCCGAGGGCACCTCGATCATGCGCGCCGCCGCCGAGGCGGGCATCCCCGTGCCCAAGCTGTGCGCCACCGACAGCCTTGAGGCGTTCGGATCGTGCCGCCTGTGCCTTGTCGAGATCGAGGGTCGGGCGGGCACGCCCGCCTCGTGCACCACGCCGGTCGCGCCGGGGCTGGTGGTGCATACCCAGACATCGAAGCTCAAGGATCTGCGCCGCGGCGTGATGGAGCTTTACATCTCGGACCACCCGCTGGATTGCCTGACCTGCGCGGCCAATGGCGATTGCGAATTGCAGGACATGGCCGGGGCCGTGGGCCTGCGCGATGTGCGCTATGAGGCGATCGAGACGCATTTCCGCCCGCGCGAAGCCGCCGGCGGGGCCAACCCGGCCTATATCCCCAAGGATGAAAGCAACCCCTATTTCACCTATGACCCGGCGAAATGCATCGTCTGTTCGCGCTGCGTGCGCGCCTGCGAAGAGGTGCAGGGCACCTTCGCGCTGACGATCGAGGGGCGGGGCTTCGACAGTCGCGTCAAGGCCGGCATGGCAGGCGACGATTTCCTCAGCTCGGACTGCGTGAGCTGCGGGGCCTGCGTGCAGGCCTGCCCGACGGCGACCCTGCAAGAGAAATCTGTGATCGAGATCGGCACACCCGATCGTTCCGTGGTCACCACCTGCGCCTATTGCGGCGTGGGGTGCAGCTTCCGCGCCGAGATGCGCGGGGACGAGTTGGTGCGCATGGTGCCCTGGAAGGACGGCAAGGCCAATCGCGGCCATTCCTGCGTCAAGGGCCGGTTCGCCTGGGGCTATGCGCAGCACCGTGACCGCATCCTCAAGCCGATGATCCGCGAACGCATCACAGATCCGTGGCGCGAAACCAGTTGGGAAGAGGCGCTTGCCTTCGCGGCGGGGCGGCTCAAGGACATCCAGGCCCGCCACGGGCGGCAGTCGGTGGGGGTCATCACCTCGTCGCGCTGCACGAACGAGGAAACCTATCTTGTCCAGAAGCTGACGCGCGCGGTCTTTCGCAACAACAACACCGACACCTGCGCGCGGGTCTGCCATTCGCCCACCGGTTACGGGCTGGGCCAGACCTTCGGCACCAGCGCGGGCACGCAGGATTTCGACTCGGTCGAACAAAGCGATGTCGTCGTCATCATCGGGGCCAACCCGACCGACGGGCACCCGGTCTTCGCCAGCCGCCTGAAAAAGCGGCTGCGCCAGGGTGCGCGGCTGATCGTGATCGACCCGCGCCGCATCGACCTGGTGAAATCGCCCCATATCCGGGCGGCGCATCATTTGCCGCTGCGTCCGGGCACCAACGTGGCCGTGGTCACCGCGCTTGCCCATGTGATCGTGACCGAGGACCTGTTCGACGAGGCCTTCATCCGCGAGCGCTGCGACTGGGACGAATTCCAGGATTACGCCGAATTTGTCGCCGATCCGCGCCACGCCCCCGAGGCGATCGAGGATCTGACCGGCGTGCCGGCCGCCGAGCTGCGCGCCGCCGCGCGGCTTTACGCGACGGGCGGCAATGGCGCGATCTATTACGGGCTTGGCGTGACCGAGCATTCACAGGGCTCGACCACCGTGATCGGGATCGCCAACCTTGCCATGCTGACCGGCAATATCGGCCGCCCCGGCGTGGGCGTGAACCCGCTGCGCGGCCAGAACAACGTGCAGGGCAGTTGCGACATGGGCTCGTTCCCGCATGAACTGCCCGGCTATCGCCATGTGAAGAACGACGACGTGCGCGACGTCTTCGAGGCGCTCTGGGGTGTCGAGATCGACCCCGAGCCCGGCCTGCGCATCCCCAACATGCTGGATGCCGCGATCGAGGGCAGCTTCAAGGGGCTCTACTGCCAGGGCGAGGATATTTTGCAATCCGATCCCGACACGAAGCATGTCTCGGCGGGGCTGGCCGCGATGGACTGCGTCATCGTGCATGACCTTTTCCTGAACGAGACGGCGAATTACGCGCATGTCTTCCTGCCCGGTTCGACCTTCCTGGAAAAAGACGGCACCTTCACCAATGCCGAACGCCGCATCAACCGTGTGCGCCGGGTGATGGCACCGAAGAATGGCTATGCCGACTGGGAGGTGACGCAGCTTCTGGCCAATGCGATGGGCGCGGGCTGGTCCTATGGCCACCCCGAAGAGATCATGGCCGAGATCGCCGCCACCACCCCCGGCTTCGCCGGCGTGACCTATGATCTGCTGGAACAGATGGGGTCCGTGCAATGGCCCTGCAACGACAGTGCGCCGGTCGGCACGCCGATCATGCATGTGCCGGGCTTCGTGCGGGGCAAGGGGCGGTTCATTCGCACCGAATATGTGGCCACGGACGAACGCACCGGGCCGCGCTTCCCGCTGCTGCTGACCACCGGGCGGATCCTGTCGCAATATAACGTGGGCGCGCAGACCCGCCGCACCGAAAACGTGGTGTGGCACGAAGAGGACGTGCTGGAGATCCATCCCCACGACGCCGAGAACCGCGGCGTGAAGGAGGGCGATCTGGTCCGCCTGGCCAGCCGCTCGGGCGAAACGACGCTGCGCGCGCATCTCACCGACCGTGTGGCGCCGGGTGTGGTCTACACCACCTTCCACCACCCCCAGACGCAGGCCAACGTGATCACCACGGATTATTCCGACTGGGCGACGAACTGCCCGGAATACAAGGTGACGGCGGTGCAGGTCGGCCTGTCGAACGGACCCTCGGACTGGCAGGAGGATTATACCGCGCTGAGCGAACGTGCGCGGCGCATCCTGCCAGCGGCGGAATGATGCCGGGTAATCGCCGTGCCCATAGCGCCTATGCCGTAGCCATCGGCACTGGCCGCCATGCGCTTTGCCGTCAGTTGCCCGAGGAAACGGCGGTCGCGCTGAGCTATAATGGCGCGACCCAGGCGGTGATGATGGCCACGCCCGCCGATCTTGAGGATTTTGCCCTTGGCTTTTCGCTGACCGAGGGGCTGGCCAGCCCGACCGAGATCGACCGGGTGGAGCATGTCGAAACCCCGGAGGGCATCGACCTGCGGATCTGGCTGCACTCAGAGGCGGGTGCCCGTGTGGCGGAGCGGCGGCGCTCGATGACCGGGCCGGTGGGTTGCGGCCTTTGCGGGATCGACAGCCTGGCCGAGGCGATGCGCCCGCCCGGCGTGCTGCCCGAGACCGGGCTGCGCCTTGGCGTGGCGCAGGTGCTTGAGGCGGTGGCGGCGCTGCCGCAGAAGCAGCCCCTGCATGACGCGACGCGCGCTGTTCACGCGGCGGGCTTCTTCGTGCCCGGCCAGGGCCTTGTCGCGGTGCGCGAGGATGTCGGGCGACACAACGCGCTCGACAAGCTGGCCGGTGCACTTTTGCGCGCGGATCAGCCCGCGGGGCAGGGCGCGGTCGTGCTGACCAGCCGGGTGTCGATCGACATGGTGCAGAAATGCGTCCGCCTTGGCGCGCCGGTGCTGATCGCGGTTTCGGCGCCGACCGCCTCGGCGCTGGATCTGGCCGACCGCGCGGGGCTGTGCGTGGTGGCGCTTGCCCGTCCCGAACGTTTCGAGATTTTCACCCATCCCCACCGCATCACCGACCCGGAAGGAGCCGCCGATGTCGCATGACAAGCTTGTCCGCATGGCCAATCAGATCGCGATCTTCATGGAGACGAAACCCCATGCCGAAGGGGTGGCGGGCGTGGCCGACCACATCAACGATTTCTGGGAACCGCGCATGCGCACACAGCTTTTCCAGATTGCCGCCAGCCCGGAAAACGGCCTGCACGCCCTTGTGCAGGAGGCGATGGCGCGGATCCGCCGCCCCGAGGGCGTGGCGGGCTGAGGGATCAGATCTTGCGCTTGCGCCGGACGTGCAGCTCCATGCGGTGATGCACGATCTCATAGCCCATTTCGGCGGCGATTTCGGCCTGGAGGCGCTCGATCCGGTCCGAGCAGAACTCCATCACCTCGCCGGTCTCCACGTCGATCATGTGATCGTGGTGCGAGCGGTCGGCGGTTTCGAAACGCGATGACTGGCCCTCGAAGGCAAGGCGGTGAACGACGCCCTGCGCCTCAAGCTCGGCCAGCGTGCGGTAGACGGTGGACAGCGAAACGCCCGGCTCCACCTGCCGCGCGCGGCGCAGAAGCTCGGGCGCGTCGGGGTGATCCTCTGCATCGGCCAGCACCTGCAATAGCGCGGCCCGCTGGCGCGTGATGCGCACCCCGGCCCCGCGCAGGGCGGTCTCAAGCTCGTGCTGGCGGTCCTGTGGGCTCAGATCGTTCATGGTGACATTTTGCCCCGGATTTCATCTGCGGTTCAAGTGCGCGCAATGCCTCAGATGGGAATCATTCGCAAGAGGCTTGACCTTTCCCGATCCAGATGCAAATCATTCGCATGTAGCCCGCAGGATGGGCAAGATCGGAGACCGTGATGCCAATGCGTTCCTTGCTGATGGCCCTTGCCATGTTCCTAGGCCTTCCGGCGGTCGCGCAGGCGGCGGACCGCCTGAAGGTCGTGACAACCTTCACGGTCATTGCGGATATGGCGGCGAATGTGGCGGGCGACGCGGCCGAGGTCGTGTCGGTCACCAAGCCGGGGGCCGAGATCCACGGCTATGAGCCGACCCCGCGCGACATCCTGCGTGCGATGGATGCCGACCTGATCCTGTGGAACGGGCTCAATCTGGAACGCTGGTTCGAGCAATTCTTTGCCAACATGCCCGATGTGCCCGCGGCGGTCCTGTCCGACGGGGTTGAACCCATGCCCATCGCCGAGGGCGCCTATGAGGGCAAGCCCAATCCGCATGGCTGGATGGCGCTCAGCTCGGCGCTGATCTATGTCGACAATATCCGCGATGCCCTGAGCGACGCCGATCCCGGCAATGCCGCCACCTATGCCGCCAATGCCGAGGCCTACAAGGCCCGGATCGAGGAAACCATCGCCCCCCTGCGCGATGCGATCGCCGCCTTGCCCGAAGACCGCCGCTGGCTGGTCACCTCGGAAGGGGCGTTTTCCTATCTGGCGCGGGATTACGGGCTGAAAGAGATGTATCTGTGGCCCGTCAACGCCGATGCACAGGGCACGCCGCAGCAGGTGCGCCGGGTGATCGACGCGATGCGCGACAATGCCGTTCCGGCGATCTTTTCGGAAAGCACCGTGTCGGACAAGCCCGCGCGCCAGGTCGCGGCCGAGACCGGCGCGCGCTATGGCGGGCTGCTTTACGTCGACAGCCTGTCCGAAGCCGGCGGGCCGGTGCCCAGCTACCTGGACCTTCTGCGCGTGACCTCGCAGACCATTCTGGAAGGGCTGCGGCCATGAGTGCACCCGACACCGGACAGGAGGGGCTTTTCGTCGACGGGCTGAGCGTGACCTATCGCAACGGCCTGACCGCGCTGCGCGATGCAAGCTTCACCACCCCGCGCGGCACGATCACCGCGCTCGTGGGGATGAACGGAGCAGGGAAATCCACTCTTTTCAAGGCTTTGATGGGCTTTCTTCCAGCGGCTACGGGGCAGATCCGCATCCTTGGCCTTGGCGTGGCCGAGGCGCAGCGGCGCAATCTTGTGGCCTATGTCCCGCAATCGGAGGACGTGGACTGGAGCTTTCCGGTGCTGGTCGAGGATGTCGTGATGATGGGGCGCTACGGCCATATGGGCTTTCTGCGCCGACCGCGCGCGGCCGACCGCGCCGCCGTGGCCGAGGCGCTGGAGCGCGTCGGAATGGCCGAATTCGCCCGCCGCCAGATCGGAGAGCTGTCGGGCGGCCAGAAGAAGCGCGTCTTCCTGGCCCGCGCGCTTGCCCAGGGCGGGCAGGTGGTCTTGCTGGACGAGCCCTTCACCGGCGTCGACGTGAAGACCGAAGAGGCGATCATCGCGCTGTTGCGCGACATGCGCGCCGAGGGGCGGGTGATGCTCGTCTCGACCCACGATCTGGGCTCGGTCCCCGAATTCTGCGACCGCGTGGTGATGGTGCGCGGCACGGTGCTGGCCCATGGCCCCACCGCCGAGGTCTTTACCCCCGCCAATCTGCGCATGGCCTTTGGTGGCGTGCTGCGGCATCTGGAGCTTGCCGGCGCGGACCTGCATGACGATGACGATGCGCGCGGGGTCAGCGTCTTCACCGATGACGAGCGCGCGCTGGTCTTTTACGACGACAGGGCGCGCAGGGCCGGGGGCAAGGATGCTTCTTGAGCCGTTCAGCTATGGCTACATGACCAATGCGATCTGGGTCTCGGCGCTGGTGGGCGGGGTCTGCGCCTTCCTGTCGGCGTTCCTGATGCTCAAGGGCTGGTCGCTGATCGGGGACGCGCTGTCGCATTCGATCGTGCCGGGGGTGGCGGGGGCCTACATGCTCGGGCTGCCCTTCGCGCTTGGCGCCTTTCTTTCGGGGGGGCTTGCGGCGCTGACCATGCTGTTTCTGAACAGCCGCACCGGGTTGAAGGAGGACGCGATCATCGGGCTGATCTTCACCTCGTTCTTCGGGCTGGGGCTGTTCATGGTGTCGCTTTCGCCGATGTCGGTTTCGGTGCAGACCATCACCATGGGCAATATCCTGGCCATCAGCCCCTCGGACACGCTGCAACTGGTGCTGATCGGGGGGGGGTCGATGCTGATCCTGCTGGCGAAATGGCGCGACCTGATGGTGACCTTCTTCGACGAGACCCATGCCCGCGCCATCGGCCTGCGGCCAGAGCGGCTGCGCGTGCTGTTCTTCACGTTGCTGGCGGGTTGCACGGTGGCCGCGATGCAGACGGTGGGGGCGTTTCTGGTGATCGCGCTGGTGGTGACGCCCGGCGCCACGGCCTATCTTCTGTCGGACCGCTTTCCGCGGCTGATCGCGCTGTCGGTGGCGATCGGCGCGGGGACAAGCGCCATCGGCGCCTATCTGAGCTATTTCCTCGACGGGGCGACGGGGGGCGTGATCGTCTGCCTGCAAACGCTGCTGTTCGCCGCGGCCTTCGTGTTCGCCCCCAAGCACGGCCTTCTGGCGGCACGGCGCCGCGCCGCGCAGGCGCTTCGCGCGCCGGGGCCGGGGATGGGGGCGTGATGGAAAGCCTGCTTTTACCCTTCCAGTTGCCCTTCATGCAGAATGCCTTTGCGATCACCGCCATCATTGCGGTGCCGGCGGCGATCCTGTCATGCTTTCTGGTGCTGAAGGGCTGGTCGCTGATCGGCGATGCGATCAGCCATGCGGTCCTGCCTGGGGTGGTGCTGGCCTATGTGGCGGGGCTGCCGCTGATCCTCGGGGCCTTCGTCGCGGGAATGCTCTGTGCGCTTGCGACGGGGTTCGTGGGCGATAACAGCCGGGTCAAGCCCGATACGGTGATGGGGGTGGTCTTCTCGGGGATGTTCGGGCTTGGCGTCGTGCTTTACACGAGCATCGAGTCCGACGTGCATCTGGACCACATCCTGTTTGGCAACATGCTGGGCGTGGGGCGGGGCGACCTTGCGGTTTCGGGCGCGATCGCGACGCTGGTGGCGGCCCTGCTGCTTCTGAAATGGCGCGACCTGCTGTTGCACGCGTTCGACCCGGTGCAGGCGCAGGTGATCGGCCTGCCGGTGCGGGCGCTGCATTACGGGCTTCTGGCGGCGGTTTCGGCAACCGTCGTGGCGATGCTCAGTTCCGTGGGCATCATCCTTGCGGTCGGATTCCTGATCGCACCGGGCGCCATTGCCTTTCTGCTGACGCGGCGTTTCGCGGCGATGATGGCGGTTGCCGTGGGCGTGACGCTGAGCGCGGGAACGGGCGGCATCTGGGCCAGCTTCTGGCTCGACAGCGCGCCCGCGCCGACCATCGTGCTGATCCTGACCGCGATGTTCCTTGCGGCCTTCGCCATTTCCGGCTGGCGTGCGCGGCGGGCGATGCGCGCCCTTTAGGCGCGCTCAGCCGCGCTGATAGCCGCCGAACTGCGCAATCCGGCTTTCGAAGGCGTTGATGTTGCGCGCCGCCATGTCCGAGCGCGAGGCCATGCCCGCCAGCAGCATCTCGACCACCGCGAAGGCTGAGCTGAGCGAGGGCACGATCTGCGGCCCGCCCATCGGCAGGGGCACCACCCGCCACGCGCCCGCCGCGATGGGCGACATGTGGGTATCGGTCAGCGCAAGCACGCGCGTGCCGCACTCATGCGCAATCTGGCAGGCGCGCACGACCTCGGTCGAGTAATGCTCGAAGGTGATGGCGACCAGGATGTCCTCGGGGCCCGAGAGCGAGATCTGGTCCATGATCGCGCCGGGAAGCGAGGGCACCTCGACGAAGTTCGGGAAGGCCATGCTGCCGACATAGGCGAAGTAATGCGCGATCGAATAGCAACTGCGCACCCCCACCGAATAGATCCGCCGCGCCTGCAAAAGCGGGTCGATGCAGGTCTCCAGAAGGCCCAGCATCTCATTGGTATAAAGATGTTCGGCATTAAGGCGGTTGGCCTGGACCATCTCGGAAAAGATGTCCGCGCCGGGCCGGTTCAGAAGCGCCTGCGCGCGCGCGGCATAGATCGTCTGCTGGCGGAAGGCCTGCTGCACGTCGGCGCGAAAGGCGTCGAACCCGTCATAACCCAGTTCCCGCGCCAGCCGGGTGACCGTGTTGGGGTTGACCTCGGCCTTATGCGCCAGCCCGCGCACCGAGTTGAACGCCACGTCCGACATGTGATCCAGAACCCATGTGGCAAACCCCGAAATCGTGGGGGCGCCCGTCGACGCGATGCGGGACAGCTTTTCGCGAAGCGGGATCTGCGTCGACATGGGCATGGGTAATGTCTTTTCCGATTTTCCTCAGCCTAATCGTGGTCGAGGGCGGTTGACAATACAATTGAATTATATCTTGCTGGTTCATGAAACAAACGTGTCAACGAGTGAAGATTCTCGATTAACCACAGAGAGGAAATACCATGTACATGAAGTCTCTCGGGGCGGCGGTTGCCCTGTCCATGCTCGCGGCCCCCGCGATGGCACAGGATCAGCAGTTCGTGTCGATCGGCACCGGCGGCGTGACGGGCGTCTATTACCCGACGGGCGGGGCGATCTGCCGGATGCTGGCGAAGACCCGCGCCGAACATGGCATCCGCTGCGGCGTGGAATCCACCGGCGGTTCGGTCTACAACGTAAACGCCGTCCGTTCGGGCGAGCTTGAATTCGGCGTTGCCCAGTCGGACGTGCAGTTCAAGGCCTTCAACGGCGAGGGGTCTTTCGCCGAGCAGGGCGCGAATCCCGATCTGCGCTCGGTCTTCTCGATCCACCCCGAGCCCTTTACCGTGGTGGCCCGTGCCGATGCCGGGATCACGAATTTCGAGGATCTGAAGGGCAAGCGCGTCAATGTCGGCAACCCCGGTTCGGGCCAGCGTGACACGATGGAAGTGCTGATGAACGCGCTTGGCTGGACGATGGGCGATTTCGCCCTGACCTCCGAGCTTCAGGCCGCCGAGCAAAGCCAGGCGCTGTGCGACAACAATATCGACGCGATGGTCTACACCGTGGGTCACCCGTCCGGCTCGATCCAGGAGGCGACGACGGCGTGCGACTCGGTCCTGGTGAACGTTGCGGGCGATGCGGTCGATCAACTTGTGGCCGAGCATCCCTATTACCGTAAGGCCACCATTCCGGGCGGGATGTATCGCGGTTCCGACGCGGATGTGCAGACCTTCGGCGTGGGCGCGACGCTTGTGACCTCGGCCGCGGTGTCCGAGGATGTCGTCTATG
This sequence comes from Rhodobacter maritimus, assembly GCF_058747975.1. Taxonomy (NCBI): domain Bacteria; kingdom Pseudomonadati; phylum Pseudomonadota; class Alphaproteobacteria; order Rhodobacterales; genus Rhodobacter; species Rhodobacter maritimus. The sequence continues at coordinate 1,361,142 of NZ_CM179095.1, forward strand.
CGCTGGTCAAGGCGGTGTTCTCGGATATGGACCAGTTCCGCGGCCTGCATCCGGCCTTCGCCAATCTCGACCCCAAGGAGATGGCCAATGACGGGCTTTCGGCCCCGCTGCATCCGGGGGCGGAGAAGTATTTCCGCGAAGCCGGCCTGATCGAGTGATCTTGTCTCCGGGCGGCGCGGGCCGTCCGGGCTGATACGGGACGGGCCGCCACGACGCAGAAGCGTGGCGGCCCTTTTTTCGCAGCATGTTGCCGCAGGGGGACCAGTATGACCGAAGATGTAAAAGATGCCGGCCGCGAATTCACCGATGCCGAACTTCAGGATCTTGTCGCAAGCACCGATAGCGGCGGACGCGCGCCCACGAACCGCAATGTGGCGCTGTTCATATCGGTGATGGCCTTCCTGTGGTCGCTGTTTCAGCTTTGGATCGCGCAGCCGCAGCTTTGGTTCGCCAAGTTCCTGCCGGTCCTGAATTCGTCCCAGACGCGGCCGGTCCACCTGGCCTTTGCGGTGCTGCTGGCCTATCTGGCCTATCCGGCGTTCAAATCCTCGCCCCGTGACCGGATCCCGGTCGTGGACTGGGTACTGGCGATCGTGGCGGCGGGCTGTGCCTTCTATGTCTTCCTCTTCTCGCGCGATCTGGCGATGACGGCGCGGGCGGGGCTTCCCACGCAGGTGCAGATCGTGATTGGCGCCGTGGGCATCGTGCTGCTGCTCGAGGCATCGCGCCGCGCGCTTGGCCCGGCGCTGACGGTGGTGGGGGCGCTGTTCCTGGCCTATGCCTATATGGGCACGGGCTGGCTGATCCCCGACATCATCGAACATGCGGGCCTGTCCTTCACCGCGATCATCAACGCGCAATGGCTTGATACCACGGGCGTTTTCGGCATTCCGCTTGGCGTTTCGACGGCCTTCGTCTTTCTTTTCGTGCTGTTCGGCGCCATCCTCGACAAGGCGGGCGCGGGCAACTATTTCATCCAGCTTGCCTTCGCGGGGCTTGGCGCGCTGCGCGGCGGGCCGGCCAAGGCCGCGGTCGTCGGTTCGGCCATGACGGGGCTGATCTCTGGCTCGTCCATCGCCAATGTGGTGACCACGGGCACCTTCACCATTCCGCTGATGAAGCGCGTGGGCTTTTCCTCGGAAAAGGCTGGCGCGGTCGAGGTGGCAAGCTCGGTAAACGGGCAGATCATGCCTCCGGTGATGGGGGCCGCGGCCTTCCTGATGGTCGAATTTGTCGGCATCTCTTACGTCGAGGTCATCAAGCACGCCTTCATCCCGGCCGTGATTTCCTATATCGCGCTGGTCTATATCGTGCATCTTGAGGCGCTGAAGAAGGACATGCCCGCGCTTGGCGCGGCGGCCAGCCTGTCACGGATGTTCCTCAAGATCTTCGTGGGGTTCGTCGTGTCGGGGATTGCCTTCACGGCGCTGATCTACGGCATCCAGGGGCTGCGCGCGGCGGCCCCCGCGATCGCTGATCCGATCGTCCTTGCCGTGATCGGTGTGGTCTATGTGCTGGCCGTGCGCACCGCCGCGCGCCACCCGGACCTCGAGCTTGACGACCCCAACTCCAAGAAGTTCTCGCTGCCCACGGTGGCCGAGGTCTTTCCGACCGGCCTGCATTACCTGCTGCCGATCCTCGTGCTGGTCTGGTTCCTGATGGTCGAGATGCAGTCGCCCGCCAAATCGGCCTTCTACGCGGTTGCGGTGATGCTGCTGATCATCGTCACGCAGCGCCCGCTGAAGGCGATGTTCCGGGGCGAGAACACCTCCGAGGCGTTCCGCGCCGGCATCAGTGACCTGATCGAGGGGATGATCGCGGGGGCGCGCAACATGATCGGCATCGGCGTTGCCACGGCGGCGGCGGGCATCATCGTGGCCACCGTCACCAAGACCCCGATCGGGACCGAACTTGCCGGCCTGGTCGAGATGCTGTCGGGCGGCAACCTGATGATCATGCTGCTGCTGATCGGGGTGTTCTCGCTGATCTTGGGCATGGGCCTGCCGACCACGGCGAACTATATCGTGGTGTCCTCGCTCATGGCGTCGGTGGTGGTGACGCTTGGCGCGCAGGAAGGGCTGATCGTGCCCTTGATCGCGGCGCATCTGTTCGTGTTCTATTTCGGGATCATGGCCGATGTGACGCCGCCCGTCGGGCTTGCCTCTTTCGCGGCGGCGGCCGTATCGGGGGGCGATCCGATCCGCACGGGGTTCACGGCGTTCTTCTACAGCCTGCGCACCGTCGCGCTGCCCTTCCTGTTCATCTACAACCCCACGCTGATCCTTTACGGCGTCGATCTGGGCACCTGGGCGGGCATGCTCCACGCGATCTTCGTGTTCTTCGTGGCCACCATCGCCATGCTTCTCTTTGCCGCCGCGACGCAGGGCTATTTCCTTGCGCCGTCGAAATGGTGGGAAAGTGCCGCGCTGCTGCTGGTGGCCTTCACGCTGTTCGTGCCGGGCTTCTGGCTTGACCGGATCCAGCCGCGCTTCGAGGAACGGCCCGCGACGGAACTTGCCGCGGCCTTCGATGCCGCCGAACCGGGCGAGAACATCCGCTTCGTGGTGTCCGGCCCGTCCTTCACCACCGGGCAAGTGACGCAGACCACGCTGGTCCATTCCGTGGCCGAGGCCGATCCGGCCACCGGGCGCGCCGATGCCGCGGGCCTTCTGCTGATGCCCGAGGGCGACAGGCTGTTCATGGAAGAGCCGATGTTCGGCACGCCCTATCAGGAAAAGCTGTCGGGCTTCGACTTCTACCTTGATGAACGGGTCGAGGTGCTCAGCGTGCTCAGCCCCGCGCATCGCATGCCCAAGCAGCTGTTCTACATTCCTGCGCTGTTGCTTCTGGCCGGGGTCGTGCTGATGCAGCGCCGCCGCCAGACCAAGCCCGCATTCTGAGGAGATCCCGTCATGGCGAAGACTGTCCTTCTGACGATCGACCTGAGCAACCCCGAGGGAAACAAGGCCCCGCTGGACGCCGCGCTGGAGCTTCTGCGTGACGGGGGCGTGCTGCATGTCGTATCGGTGATGCCCGATTTCGGCTTTGCGCAGGTCAGCGGCTATTTCCGCAAGGGGTTCGAGAAAGAGGCGCTTGCCTCTTTCGGCGCCACCCTCAAGGAGTGGGTGAACGCGAACGTGTCCGACGGTGTCGAGGCCCGTCCTCACGTTCTGCACGGCACGATCTATGACGAGATCCTGCGCGCCGCCGACAAGCTTTCGGTGGACGTGATCGTGATCGGCTCGCACCGGCCCGAACTGAAAGACTACCTGCTTGGCCCGAACGCCGCGCGCGTCGTGCGCCATGCCCGCCAATCGGTTTATGTTGTCAGGACCTGAAAATGCCTAGCCATATCTTCGGCCGCTCCACCAGGGGTGCGCTTCCCGTCGCCGTCGCGGGCGACGGCTGCTATCTGATCGACGCCTCCGGCAAGCGCTACCTTGACGGTTCGGGCGGGGCGGCGGTGTCGTGCCTTGGCCATTCCAACGCAGCCGTGCGCGCGGCGCTTCATGCGCAGCTCGATCAGGTGGCCTTTGCGCATACCGGCTTTTTCACCTCGGAACCCGCCGAGCGGCTGGCCGATACGCTGGTGACGCACGCGCCCGAGGGGATCGAGCGGGTCTATCTCGTCTCGGGCGGGTCCGAGGCGGTCGAGGCCGCGCTGAAGCTTGCGCGGCAGTATTTCCTCGAGATCGGCCAGCCGCAGCGCCACCGCGTGATCGCGCGGCGCCAAAGCTATCATGGCAACACGCTTGGCGCGCTTGCCACGGGCGGTAACGAATGGCGGCGCGCGCAATTCGCGCCGATGCTGGTGGAAACCAGCCATATTGCGCCCTGCTACGAATACCGCGAGCGTGCCGAGAGCGAGAGCCCCGAGGCCTATGGGTTGCGCGCCGCGAACGAGCTTGAGGCCGAGATCGAGCGGCTTGGCCCCGAAACCGTGATGGCCTTCGTGGCCGAGCCTGTGGTGGGCGCCACTGCCGGCGCCGTGCCCGCCGTGCCCGGCTATCTGAAGCGCATCCGCGAGATCTGCGACCGCCACGGCGTCCTTCTGATCCTGGACGAGGTGATGTGCGGCATGGGGCGCACCGGGCGCCTGTTCGCCTGCGAAGAGGACGGCGTGGCCCCCGACATGATCACCATCGCCAAGGGGCTGGGTGCGGGCTATCAGCCCATCGGCGCGCTGTTGTGCCATGGCCGGATCTACGATGCCATCGCCAAGGGATCCGGTTTTTTCCAGCACGGCCACACCTATATGGGGCATGCGATGGCGGCGGGGGCCGCGAATGCGGTGCTGGAGCAGATCCTTGACGGGGGGCTTCTTGCGCGGGTGCGCGCGCAGGGCGACAAGCTGGATGCCGCACTTCATGCTGCGCTTGGCCAGCATCCGCATGTGGGCGACATTCGCGGCCGGGGCCTGTTCCGCGGCGTCGAGCTGGTCGAGAACCGCGACACGAAGGCCCCGTTCGATCCGGCGCGCAAGCTCAATGCCCGCATCAAGGCCGAGGCCTTCGCGGCCGGCCTCATCTGCTATCCGATGGGCGGCACGATCGACGGGCAGCGGGGCGACCATGTGCTGCTTGCGCCGCCCTTCATCATCGAGGACGCCCAGATCGACGAGTTGGTCGGCAAGCTGTCGGGCGCGATCGACAGGGCGCTTGCGGCATGACCGCGCTGCCGCGCATCATGGTGGCCCCGAACGGTGCGCGGCTGACGCGCGCCGATCATCCGGCGCTGCCGGTCAGCGTTCCGCAGATCGTCGATTGCGCGCTGGAGTGCCAGACAGCGGGGGCGGACGGGCTGCATGCCCATGTGCGCGATGCCGACCAGCACCATGTGCTGGATGCGGGCCTCTACCGTGAGCTGCTGGACGAGCTGGCGCGCCGCGCGCCGGGGCTTTACGTCCAGATCACGACCGAGGCGGTCGGCCGCTACAGCGCCGCCGAACAGCGCGCGCTGGTCAGGGCCGTGCGCCCGCGCGCGGTCTCGGTGGCGCTGCGCGAGATTACCACCGAACCCGACGCGCGGCTGACGCGCGACTTCTTCGCCTTCTGCCAGGAGGCGGGGATCGCGGTGCAGCACATCCTTTACGATCCGGCCGATGTGCAACGGCTTGGGGCGCTGGTGGCCGATGGCACGATCGCGCGCGAAGGGCTCGCGGTGCTTCTGGTGCTGGGGCGCTATGCGCAGGGGCAGGTTTCTGCGCCCGCCGATCTGGAGGCGCCGCTGGCCGCGCTGCGCGGGCTTGGCCTGCCGGTCGACTGGGCCGTCTGCGCCTTCGGCCCGCAAGAGACCGACTGCCTGATCCGCGCCGCCGCGCTTGGCGGCAAGATGCGCATCGGGTTCGAGAACAACCGCATCAATTCCGATGGCCGCATCGCGCCCTCCAACGCCGCGCGGGTGCAAGAGCTGGTGGCGCGCCTTGCCACCGCCGAGGAACGCATTTCCTGAGCCGGGGCGCCTTGCGGTGCCAATGGTCAAACTTGGGGTAAGTATCGAATGTTCAATGATCTTTTCCGCTACTCGGCCCTCGCTCTTGCGGCGGCGCTTGCGCTTTTGTCCGCGATCCTGCTGCTCTGGTCGCACTGGATGGTGCTGCCGCTGGCGCTGTTCGGCTTTCTGACCGCGCTTGGCATCAACGACCTGCGCCAGAAGCGCCATGCCATTTTGCGCAACTATCCCGTGATGGGGCACATGCGCTTTCTGTTCGAAGGCATCCGCCCCGAGATCCGGCAATACCTGATTGAAAGCGACCAGGACGAAGAGCCGTTTTCGCGCGACGAACGCTCGCTCGTCTATCAGCGCGCCAAGAATGTCGAGGACAAGCGCCCCTTCGGCACCCGGATGCGCGTCTATGACAGCGGCTATCAGTGGCTGACCCATTCGATCCATCCCAAGAAGATCGAGAATACCGATTTCCGCGTCACCATCGGCGGGCCCGAATGCACGCAACCCTATGAGGCCTCGATCTACAACATCTCGGCCATGAGTTTCGGCGCGCTTTCGGCCAATGCGATCATGGCGCTGAACCGGGGCGCCAAACTGGGCGGATTCGCCCATGATACCGGCGAGGGCGGGATCAGCCGCTATCACCGCGAAGGCGGAGACCTGATCTACGAGGTCGGCTCGGGCTATTTCGGGTGCCGCACGCCGGACGGGGCGTTCGATCCCGAGAAATTCGCCGCCGTCGCAGCGGATCCGCAGGTTAAGATGATCGAGCTGAAGCTGAGCCAGGGCGCGAAGCCGGGGCAGGGCGGGATGCTGCCCGCCTCGAAGATCTCGCCCGAGATCGCCGAGGCGCGGGGCGTGCCGATGGGGCAGGACTGCATCTCTCCGGCCTCGCACAGCGCGTTTTCCACACCGCTGGAGATGATGGAGTTCATCGGCCGCCTGCGCGAGCTGAGCAAGGGAAAACCCGTAGGCTTCAAGCTGTGCATCGGGCATCGGCGCGAATTCATGTGCATCCTGCGCGCGATGCTGGCCACCGGCATCACCCCCGATTTCATCGTGATCGACGGCAAGGAGGGCGGCACCGGCGCCGCGCCGCTGGAATTCGCCAACCATATGGGGATGCCGTTGGTCGAGGGGCTGACCTTCGCCCATAACGCGCTGCGCGGGGTGGGGTTGCGCGACCGCGTCAAGATCGGCGCCTCGGGCAAGCTGGTGACCTCGTTCGACATCGCCCGCGCGCTTGCGCTTGGTGCGGACTGGGCCAATTCCGCGCGCGGCTTCATGTTCGCCATCGGCTGCATCCAGGCGCAGGCTTGCCACACCAACCGCTGCCCGGTGGGCGTGGCCACGCAGGACAAGCTGCGCCAGCGGGCACTGGTGGTGCCCAACAAATCGGTGCGGGTGGCGAATTTCCACCGCAACACGCTCAAGGCGCTTGGCGCGATGACGGGGGCGGCGGGGCTCGATCATCCGGGCAAGTTCCTGCCCCACCACCTGCTGATGCGCGAGACCGACCGCGACATGGTGGTGGGCGACGAGGTCTATCCCTACATGCCCGTGGGCTTCCTGCTGCGCGAGGATGACGACAGGTTCGGCTATCTCAAACGCTGGCGCCGGTCGCGCGCCGAAAGCTTCGAGCCGTTCGACGACGGCGTCTGAGAAGGCGCAAGCAGTGCATTGCGCAGGCGCGGCTTCGCGGGCAGTCTGGCCCCCGGGCGTATCGGGGCGCCGGGGGCTATGGGGCGGATGCCGGACAAGCACGATGTGATGAAATGGGGGTTTCTGGGGGTGGCCGCCGGTGGGCTTGCGGCGGGTCTTCTGCTGCTTGCGGCGGGATTTCCCGGCGCGGCCCGGATCGTGTGGAGCGCGGGCACGCTGCCCGTTCTGGCCGGGCTTGTGCTCGAGATCGTCCAGAGCCTGCGGCGCGGCGATGTCGGGCTTGATGTCGTGGCCGCCCTGTCGATGAGCGCCGCGCTGATCTTCGACGAAACGCTGGCGGCAGCCGTTGTCGCGCTGATGTATTCCGGCGGAAGTTTCCTTGAAAGCTATGCCGAAGGGCGCGCCCGGCACGAGATGCGCGCCCTTCTGGAGCGGGTGCCGCGCAGCGCGATGCGCCACCGCGACGGCACGCTGGAAGAGGTGGCGCTGGACGATGTCGCGCCGGGCGACCGCTTGCTTGTGCGCCGCGGCGATGTGGTGGCGGTGGACGGCACGGTCGCGGGGCAGGGGCAGGCGGTGCTCGATCTGTCGGCGCTGACCGGAGAGGCCCTGCCGCAGCGTTTCGCCTCCGGCGAGGCGGTGATCAGCGGCGCCACGAATCTGGGAGAGGCCTTCGATCTTGTCGCCACGCATCGCGCGGCCGAAAGCACCTATGCCGGGATCGTGCGGCTGGTCGAGGCGGCGCAGAGGTCGAAGGCGCCGATGGCGCGCATGGCGGATCGCTACTCGGTTCTCTTTCTGCTGGTGACGGTGGCGATCGCGGGGGCGGCTTGGCTGCTGACGGGCGATCCGATCCGCGCGGTGGCGGTTCTGGTGGTGGCGACGCCCTGTCCGCTGATCCTTGCGGTGCCGGTCGCGCTTGTGGCGGGGGTGTCGCGTGCGGCGCGGGCCGGGGTTCTGGTGAAGGGGGCCCGCGCGCTTGAGATGATGGCTCGCGTGCGCACGATGATCCTCGACAAGACCGGCACCCTGACCGAGGGGCGGCCGCGCATCGCCACGATCCTGCCCGAAGAGGGATTCGCGCAGGGCGATGTGCTGCGGCTGGCAGCGGCGCTGGATCAGGGGTCCAAGCATCCGATCGCGCAGTCCATCGTGGCCGAGGCGCGGACGCGCGGCCTGACGCTTCCGGTGCCCTCAGACCTGCGCGAGGCGCCGGGCGAGGGCGTGACCGGCCGGATCGACGGGCAGGAGGTTGTCGTGGGCGGGCTTGATTTCGTGGCCCGCACGCTGGGGCACACGCCGCCGCCGGCCGCGGGGATCACGGCCGATCAGCTTGGCGTGGGGCTGGGTGTCGGCGGCCGTTGGGCGGGGCGGCTGATACTGGCCGACGGGCTGCGCACGGGCACCGCCGGGTTCCTGCAATCGGTGCGCGATCAGGGGGTGGAGCGCATCGTGCTGGCGACCGGCGACCGGCGCGCCGTGGCCGAGGCGGTGACGCGCGATCTGGGCCTTGATGCGCTGCACGCGGACCTGACGCCCGACCAGAAGGTCCTGACGGTGCTGAGCGCGCGCAAGGATGGCCCGGTGATGATGGTGGGCGACGGGGTGAACGATGCCCCCGCGCTTGCCGCCGCCGATCTGGGTGTGGCGATGGGCGCGCGCGGTGCGGCGGCCTCGGCTGAGGCGGCGGATGTGGTGCTGCTGGTCGATCACCTCGACCGGATCCTGCCGGGCATGGTCGTGGCGCGGCGCAGCGTGGCGATCGCGCGCCAAAGCGTGGTGGCGGGGCTTGGCCTGTCGGTGCTGGGCATGGTCGCGGCGGCGTTCGGCTATCTGAGCCCTGTGCAGGGCGCGATGCTGCAAGAGGTCATCGACGTCGCCGTCATTCTCAATGCCCTGCGGGTCTTGCGCGTGCGTCCGATGCCGGGCGAGGCGCAATCCGCCCCGCCGCCCGAAATCGCGTGGGGCTGAGGGCGGTTTCGCGGCCCGACCCCTTGCCGCGCCGCGCCCCGCATCCTAGTCTCCGCCCCGACAAGGAGACGGTGGATGAGCCAGAAACGCAGCATCTTCGAAGAGGTCGCAGAAACCGCCAGGCCGGAGGCGCGCGGCGGCATGATCGACGCCCGCCCGCGCGGCGCGCGCAGGGCGATCCGGACCTGGCTTTTCGTGCTGTTCGCGCTGGTCGTGGCGATGATCGCCGTAGGCGGGGCGACGCGGCTGACCGACTCGGGGCTGTCGATCACCGAATGGAAACCCGTCACCGGCGCGCTGCCGCCCGCGTCCGAGGCCGCCTGGCAGGCGGAGTTCGACAAATACCGCCAGATCCCGCAATACGAGTTGATGAACAAGGGCATGACCCTGGCCGAGTTCAAGCAGATCTACTGGTGGGAATGGGGGCACCGGCAGCTTGGCCGGGTTATCGGGTTGGTCTGGGCGGTAGGTTTCGTCGCCTTCTGGGCCACAAGACGCATTCCCGCGGGCTGGGTGCCGCGGCTTCTGGGCCTGGGCGTGCTGGGCGGCGTGCAGGGCGCGATCGGCTGGTGGATGGTGTCCTCGGGCCTTGAGGGGCAGATGATCGCCGTGGCCTCCTACCGGCTGGCGGTGCATCTGGGGCTCGCCTTCGTCATTCTGGGCCTGATCGCGTGGTATGCGCTGCAACTGTCGCGCAGCGAGGCCGAGCTGTTGCAGGCCCGCAGGCTGGCCGAGCCGCGCCTGTTCGCGCTCTCGACCGGGGTGATGCATTTCGCTTTCCTCCAGATCCTTCTGGGCGCGTTGGTGGCCGGGATCGACGCCGGGCGAGGCTATATCGACTGGCCCCTGATGGGGGGCGAATTCTTCCCCTCCGAGGCCTTCGCCTATAGCCCGCTCTGGACCAATTTCTTTGAAAACCCGGCGCTTGTGCAGTTCGTCCACCGCATGGCGGGCTATCTGCTGCTGGCCTTCGGCATCGTGGCATGGCTGCGCGGGCGGCGCTCGGCCCATGGGCGCACGCAGGTGGCGTTCGGCTGGATGGGGGCGATGCTTCTGGGGCAGGTCGTGCTGGGGATCGTTACCGTGATGCATGCCGCGCCGCTGGCGCTTGGCCTTCTGCATCAGCTTGGCGCCGTGGTGCTGTGGGTGCTGATCATCCGCGCGCGGCATCTGGCCCGTTATCCGATCGCGCAATCCATCCGGGGGACGAAGACATGAACGCCTTTGCCGAGCTTATGGCCCATCAGCGCGAGACCGAGGCGCTGAGTTTCGTTGCCGAGCGTCTGGGCTGGGATCAGGAAACCGTCATGCCGCGGGGCGCGACCGCGCAGCGCGCCGAAGAGATCGGGGCGCTGGAAAGCGTGCTGCATGCGCGCCGCACCGATCCGCGCATCGAGGACTGGCTGGCGCGTGCCGAGGCCGAGGATGCGACGGGGGCCCGTGCGCTTGACCTGATCGGGCGGTCCTACAACCGCCATGCGCGCATTCCCGCGCGGCTGGCAAGCGAGCTGGCGCGGCTGACTTCGCTGTCGCAATCGGTCTGGGCCGAGGCGCGCGCGGCCGACAAGCCCGCCGATTTCCTGCCCACGCTGGCGGAGGTGGTCCGGCTGAAGCGCGAAGAGGCGGCGGCCCTTGCCGATGGCGGCGATCTTTACGACGCGCTTCTGGACGATTACGAGCCCGGCGCCACCGGCAAGACGCTTGGCGCCATGTTCGACCGGATGCGCCCGCGTCTTGTCGCGCTGTGCGAGGCGGTTCTGGGCTCGGGGCGCAGCCCTGCGGCGCTGAACCATGTCTTTCCGGAAAACGCGCAGCTGCGCCTGGCCCGGATCTGTGCCACGGCCTTCGGCTATGACTGGACGCGTGGGCGGCTGGACATCGCGGTGCATCCGTTCTCTTCGGGGTCGGGCAACGATGCGCGCATCACCACCCGGATCAGCGAGACCGATCCCTTCAACTGTCTCTATTCGACGATTCACGAGGTCGGCCATGCCTGCTACGAGCTGGGCATCGACCCCGATTATCACTTCACGCCGCTGGGGCGCGGGGTGTCGATGGGGGTGCATGAAAGCCAGAGCCGAATCTACGAGAACCAGCTTGGCCGTTCGGCCCCGTTCACGGGCTGGCTGTTCCAGCGCATGCGCGAGGCCTTCGGCGATTTCGGCGTGGCCGATGCGGCGGCCTTCCATGCCGTCGTGAACCGCGTGGCGCCGGGCTATATCCGCACCGAATCCGACGAGCTGCATTACAACTTGCACATCATGATGCGTTTCGATCTGGAGCGCGAGCTGATCGCCGGGCGGCTTGAGGTGGCCGATCTGGAAGAGGCCTGGAACGCGCGTTTCGCCGCCGATTTCGGGGTTGCGGTCGATCGTCCCTCGAACGGGTTCTTGCAGGATGTGCACTGGGCGGTGGGGTTGTTCGGGTATTTTCCGACCTACACGCTTGGCAATGTCTATGCCGGTTGCCTGGATCGGGCGATGCGCGCGGCGGTGCCGCAGGTCGATGTGGCGCTTGCGCGGGGCGATGCCGCGCCCGCGACGGACTGGCTGCGCGAGAACCTTCAGCGCCATGGCGGCCTGCGCCCGCCGGCCGCGACGATCGAAGCCGCCTGCGGGTTTGCCCCCGATGAGGGGCCGCTTCTGGACTATCTGGAGGCGAAGTTCGGCGCGATCTACGGGTTGTGAGCGGGGAAGCCTCCGGCGGGGATATTTTGCTCTGAAGAAGCGGGGGGGGCGGTGCGGCGCTCCAGCCGCAGCCAGATGCCGTCGCGCCCGCGCACGGTGAGATGTGCCACGGGCATCGCGGGGCGGGTGGCCACCGGGAGGATGCGGAAGTCGCGCAGGATCATCGCCAGGAAGAGTGGCCCCTCGGCCATGGCGAAGCCCGCGCCGGGGCAGACCCGTGCGCCGGTCGAGAAGGGCAGGTAGGCGCGGCGCAGGCAGGACTTGCCGTTTTCGGTGTCGAAGCGGGCGGGGTCGAAGCTGTCGGGGTTGTCCCAGAGCCGTTCGTGGCGGTGCAGGTGCCAGGGCGAGATGACGACCTGCGCGCCGGATGGCACGGGGCGGCCGCGGAAGGTTTCGGGGCAGCGGGCCTCGCGCACGAACATCGGGACGGGGGGGTAGAGGCGCATCGCCTCGCGGAAAATGGCGCGGCAGGTCTTCAGCCGCCCGATCGTGGACATGGTGGGGGCGGCGGTCCCGGGCAGGGCCCCGGCGGCCTCGGCGGCGGCGCGGTCCTGCCAGTCGGGGAAGAGGGCAAGCAGGTAGAGCGCCCAGGCAAGTGCCGAAGCCGAGGTTTCGTGCCCGGCCAGAAAGAAGATCGCGACCTGGTCGACCATTTCGTCGGTTTCGAAGCAGCGGCCGGTCTGTGGGTCCGGCGTGGTCATGATCTTGGTGGCCAGATCGTCGGGCGCGGCGCCGGCGCGGATCATCTCGGCCCGCGCGGCGGTGAGTTGCGCGATCAGGTCGCGGATCCGCGTGGCGGTGCGCCGGGTGGCGCGGGAATGCAGGCGCGGGAACCAGCGCGGCAGCGGCATCAGCGCGCCGAGGTTGAAGATGGGCTGGGCGCGCTGATGGGCGCGGAATTCGTGGAACACCGCGCTTGCGGTTTCGTCCTGGATCGGAATCGAGAAGAGCGTGCGGAAGATCACGTCCGCGGCGGCATGGGCGGTTTCCTCTTCGATGTCGATCGGGTCGGGGCCGGCGCGCGCGGCGAGGCGCGCGACGCAATCGCACCCGGCCTGCCACATCGCGGGCAGCGCCTGGTTCAGGCGGCCGCCCTCGAAGGCGGGGTCGATGATGCGCCGTTGCCGCGCCCATGTCTGGCCATTCGTCACGAAGACCGAGTTGCCCAGAAGCGGGCGCAGCCCTTCGCCCACGCGCTGCGATTTCGGGAAATCGGCGGGGCGGGCCTTGAGCACCGTCTCGATCAGATCGGGGTCGTTGCACATGTAGGAGCGGAAGAAGGGCGTGCGGAATTCCGCCATCCAGGCGCGGTAGAGGCGGGCGGGCTGCGCAGAGAGAATATCCTTGCGGAACAGCTGCATATAGCGCCAGAGCGGCACGCGGTCGGGGCGGGCGGGGGGTTTGGGCGGGATCATGGGCATTGGCTGTGCGGGTTTGCGGCGCGCGTGATGCGCGATCTTGAGGGCGGGCGCCCGGCGAAGCGGCGGGCAAGGCTGAGCGGGCCCGCCGTGATGCGGAAATAATCGTAATCGGCCGGGCGGTCGAAGGCGCACATGTATTGGAAATGCAGCCGGAAGAAGCGCCAGCGAAGGGCGGCCCACCGTTCGGGCGACAGCGTTCGGGTGAAGGCAGCCGAGATCACCAGCGGCCAGCGTTTGCCTTCGGGCGCGACGCCGCTGACCGAGACGGGATCGCACAGCGCGAAGGCGCAGCCGTCGCCCGGTGCCGTGACATCGACCCAGGTCAGCTCGTCCCGCGTGCTGAGATCGCGCAGATCGGCGCGCAGGCGCGTGGCGCGGGGCAGGAAGCTGACCATGGGCACGACCTGCCCGAGGCTGAGAAAGCCGAGCGCCGGACCGTCGGGGGGAACCCGCCCCGCGCGGATCAGGCCGGCCAGGACCGACACGGCCAGATGCGCGCCCGAGGAATGGCCGATCACCAGAACCTCGTCGCAGCGGCCCGGTTGCAGGGCCTCGGCGATCCGGTCGGCAAAGGCGTCAAGCCGGGTGTCGAGCGCGGCGGGGCTGGCGCCCCATTCGCGGGCCGTGAAGGCGTAGTCATGCATCAGGTAATAGGCATAGAACCAGCGGTCACGCGCGCGAAACCAGCGCAGCACAAGAAGAATGATGCCCCCCGCCAGAAGCGCGGCCAGCAGTGCCGAAACCCCGCCATCGGGCAGGAACCGGCGCAAGAGCGCCGCCCCGCCAAGCCCCGCGCCCAAGGCCACGCCCGCCTGCAAAAGCAGGACCACCACGGGATAGAGCGCCGCGATCGTCGGCCCCTTGCGCAGCCCGATCAGCCCGCGCAGCGCCCCCGAGGCCAGATAGACCCGGCAGGTATGCAGCAACTGGGCATAGGTCGCGGGGATCGACTGGCTCATGCTGTCGCGCACGATGTCGGACCAGACCAGCACCTCGATATCGGTCTCGGTGTCGTGCCCGTCCTGCGTCGAGTGGACATGCCAGCCATAGGGGCCCGCGCCGCGCCGGGGCGTGAGGTCAAGCGCATATCCCGAAATCCGCGCCTGCGCGGCCCCTTCGGTGCGGTAAAGCTCGCGGTAGCGGCGGGGATGGAACGGATCGTAGCCGGGGATGTAGAACACCCGCCGGCGCCTTACACAACTGTCCTGATCGGGCTGAATTCCGTTCATCGCGGCGCTACGCTAGCGGCAAAGGATGGCCAATGTAAGGGCCCTGCGCGGATCAGCCGCTGCGAATGCCCCAACGTGCCTCGTTCGCCTCGATGGCGGCGATGCGCTCGGGCGATTTGGGGTGGGTCAGCAGCCAGGCGGGGATGCCCTCACCGGGGCTCGAGGTCAGGCGGTCCAGCTTGTCAAACAGCGATTTCTGCGGCCCGGTGCCGATCCCGGCCTTGACCAGCAGTGCCGAGGCATATTCGTCGGCCTCGAACTCGTCGCGCCGCGATAGGCGCGCGGCAAGGGCGGTGGCTAGGATATTGGCGATCCAGATGCCGATGAAGGGCAGGATCCGGCCCAGAAGCGTAATCAGCAGGATGCGCAGCGCGTTCTGGCCGGTAAAGTCGATCATCCGGCGGCGCGAATGGCCAAGGGCCACATGGCCCAGCTCATGCGCAATGACGGCGCCGATCTCGTCGGCGCTGACAAGGCCGCTTTCGTATTTGCGCAGGAAGCCGCGGGTCAGGAAGACGCGCCCGTCGGGGGCCGCGAGCCCGTTCACGGGGTCGACCTCGTAGACATGGACCGGAATGCCCGGCAATCCAAGCGCAAGCGCGAGGCGCGCGATCACCGGCTTCAGGCCGGGGTCGCTTAGCGGGCGGGATTGCGCGTCAAGCTGCTTGCCCAGTTGCCATGCTGAGAATTTCCACAGCGCGAAGCCGTAGAGGATGAGCAGGATGAAGGGCAGAAACTTGAGCATGTCCGGAATGTGGGGCGTGGGTCGGGCCGGGTCAATGGCCGCGATGCGCACTGCGCCATAACCATGTGCCCAAACCGGCCGCCACCGCACCTGCCGCCAGCAGGCCCAGCATGCTTCCTGCCAGGTCGGCGGCGGCCTGAAGGTTGGCCCCGAAGACGAAACCAACCGTGACGTAAAGCCCAACCCAAACCGCCTCTCCCGCGATGCCGGCCAGGGTGAAGCTGCGATGCGCAAAGCCCGAGGCCCCGGCAGCGATGTTGACCCATGGTCCAAGCGGCGAGAACAGCCACCGCGAGAAGAACACCGCGACCCCGCCGCTGCGGCGCAGTTTCGCGGCGGCAGTTGCGACCAGATCCGCCCGGTGCCCCCGGCGGGCCATGCGGTCCAACCTGCCCGAGGCCCGCCTGCCAAGGGCAAAGCCAATCTGATCGCCCAATACCGCGCCGCCGAACGACGAGAGCGTTGCCTGCGCAAGCGTCAGGTCGTCGGAGGCGACGAAAGCGCCGGCCGCGATCATCATCAGCGACGAGGGCACGGGCATGGCAAGGCAGCTCAGGAAGGTGACCGTCGCCAGAAGCCAGGGTCCGAAGGCCGCAAGGTAGATTGGAACAAGATCCGTCATCGCCCGGCCTGAAGGGCGCGCAGCTCTTGTGACAGCGTGTCGATGAACTGATCGGTCGGGATGCCGCGTTCGCGGGCAATGCGTGCCAGCGTCGGGCGACCGTCCACCCGTATCTCACCCACCAGCGCGGTTACTTCGTGACGATCGAGGTGCCAGCTGCGCGCGATGTAGCCCGGCGTCATCCATGGTTCGGGCTGTTGCATCAGATGTGCGGGGTCGGACCAGTAGATCGCCGAGATCACGATCCGCACGGCAAAGAACCCCACCACAATCAGCGAGATCGCAAAGCCGATGACCGCCAGTTTCTGCTGCCGCCAGAGCCGGGCAAGCCGTCTCATCCCAGCACCTTCATCGCCCGCGTGATCCCGTCCAGCGTAAGCGGGAACATCCGGTCCTCGAAGGCATTGCGGATGATCTGGGTCGACTGGGTGTAGGGCCAGGCACGCTCGGCCACGGGATTGAGCCAGGCATTGTCGGGCCATTGCTCGCGCGCGCGTGCCAGCCACAGCGCGCCCGGCTCGGCGTTCCAGTGTTCGTTCGCGCCGCCTGCATGGGTGATCTCATAGGGGCTCATGGCGGCGTCGCCCACGAAGATGCATTTGTAATCGGGGCCGTAGCGGTTCAGCACCTCCCATGTGGGGGTGGTGGCGTCCCACCTGCGGCGGTTGTCGCGCCAGACGGCCTCGTAAAGGCAGTTGTGGAAATAGTAATGTTCAAGATGCTTGAACTCGGATTTCGCGGCCGAGAACAGCTCTTCCACCAGCCGCACATGCGCGTCCATCGAGCCGCCGACATCGAGAAACAGCACCACCTTGACGGCATTGTGCCGCTCGGGCCGGGTCTTCACGTCGATGAAGCCCGCTTCGGCACTGGCGCGGATGGTGGCGGGCAGGTCCAGCTCTTCCTCGGCGCCGTGGCGCGCCCATTGCCGCAGCCGTTTCAGCGCCACCTTGATGTTGCGGGTGCCAAGTTCGACCGTGTCGTCGAAATCGCGGAACTCGCGCTTGTCCCAGACCTTGACGGCGCGCTGGTGGCGGCTTTCGCTCTGCCCGATGCGCACGCCCTCGGGGTTGTAGCCATAGGCGCCGAAGGGCGAGGTGCCGGCCGTGCCGATCCACTTGTTGCCGCCCTGGTGGCGGCCTTTCTGTTCCTCAAGGCGCTGCCGGAGCGTTTCCATCAGCTTGTCGAAGCCGCCTAGCGCCTCGATCGCGGCCTTTTCCGCGTCGCTCAGGTGCTTTT
Organism: Rhodobacter maritimus; assembly: GCF_058747975.1. NCBI lineage: Bacteria > Pseudomonadati > Pseudomonadota > Alphaproteobacteria > Rhodobacterales > Rhodobacter > Rhodobacter maritimus. Next base: position 1,378,166 of record NZ_CM179095.1, read on the forward strand.
CGGCCAGCTTGCGCAGCCAGTCCTCGGGCAGGTCGAGCGCCTCGAGGACCGTCTCGGGCGGGATCGCCTCGAGGCCCGCGAAACTGGCCGAGAAGGCGCGGTCGAACCGGTCGAGGTGGCGTTCGTCCTTCACCATCGCGGCGCGGGCGAAATAGTAGAACCCGTCGATGTCATAGGTGCACAGGCCCGCCGCCAGCCCTTCGAGAAAGCTCAGGTATTCGCGCAACGAGACCGGAACCCCGCCGCGCCGCAGATTGTCGAAGAAGGGCAGGAACATGGCCGGGCGCCTCAGGCCGCGCGCAGGATGAAGATGGTGATGAACAGCCCCGCCAGGCCGAACAGGATGGCGTGGACGGCGGCATACTGGGCCTGGTCGAAGCCGTTGCCGCCGCGTTTGCGTGCGCGCACGACGCCCAGAAGGGCGCCAAGGACAAGGGCGATGAAAACGATGGGCATGGTTCCCCCGATAAGCGTTTCGCGGCCGCTACCTGAGGCGTGGCGCCGTCCGGGTCAGCGCCGCCACCTCGGCCGCGCGCCTGCGCATGGCCGCGTCAGAGCCGAAGCCATAGCGCGCCCAGCCCGCCGAGTCGAGCCGCGCCTGCGCGGCCTCGGCGCGATGGCCAAGCGTGTCGTAGGATTGCGCGCGGATCAGATAGAGCGTGGCCAGAAGTGCGGCGTTCTGGCTTTCGGCGGCCGGGCCAAGCGCGCGCGCCACCAGCGTCAGCGCGTCCTGCGCGCGCCCGCCAGAGAGCGCGAAGGCCGCCATCTGCATGTCGACATGCGCGACCTGGATCGCCCCGCCGGGCAGCGCGCGGTAAAGCTGCCCGGCACGCAGGAAGGCGGCAAGGGCGCCCTCGGGGTCGTCGGGCAGGCTCAGGCGGCCAAGCGCATACCAGGCAAAGCCCGCGCGCGTGTCGCGCCAGCCCTCGGCCCGTGCGATGTCGACGGCGCGCTCGGCGGCGGCCTTGCGCCGCGCGCCGTTGCCGCCGGGGGTCAGCGCGGCCTCGATCGCGCGGGTGAAGGCCTGCGGCGTGGGCGCGGGGTCGGTCAGGAGGCCGACGGGGCCGCCTTGCGGGTTCAGCCGGGCAAGGATCGCGGGCAGGCGGGCGGCGACCTCGGGTGCGGTCATGCCCGAGCGCAGCTCGGCCGCGTTGTGGATGCGCAGCATCGTCATGTCGAAGCCGGTCAGCACGGTATGGAAATTGTCGTCGTTGAAGACGGAATCGGACAGGCGGTAAAGATCGTTCAGCGGGCCGAGCGCCTGGGCGATTTCCTCGTGCAGGCAATCGCGCACCTCTTGCGGCGGGCTGTCCGAGGGCACGAAGACCGATACGGTGTGGCGTTGCTCCAGCGCGGCCCAGTCGGTGCGCGCGCTGCGCCTTGCGCGGCGATAGTCCTGCCAGCCCGTGACATTGGGCGCCACGAAACAGGCCGCGTTAGGCACCAGCGCCTGCATCTTGCGCCGGGGCAGGAATTCCACGGTGATCGTGTCGGCCGTGCCGGGCCGTGCCGCGATGTCGATCCCGGCCTCGGCGCGCAGGCGCGCGAGCAGGGCGGCAAGGTCTTGCGGGGCGGTGGCGGGCACGTCGCCGGTCAGCCGCACCGAGACGGGCCCTTCGAACCGCGTCAGGCGGGGCAGCTCACGCCCGCTTTCAAGGCGGAAAGACAGCGCCATGAAATCGCGTGCAAGATCGGCATTGGAATGGGTGCGCGCGGGCAAGGCCACAGCGGCGGGCGATACGCGGGGCATCTGCAAGGGTTCGGTTCGGGCGCGGTCGGGGGGCAGTGACCCGGTGGGCGGCGCACAGCCCGTCAGGCTGAGCCCCACAGCCAACAGCGCGGCGCCAAGGGGCAGCCGGGCAGAACGGGGCACAAGGGCAAGGCGGGCGGAAACCATGGCGGCACTTTCGGCAGGATCTGCGCCAAGGGTGCCGCAACGCCCTGGCCGCGGCCAGTATATATTTGCGATCCTTCGGAAATGTTGCGCGCGGGTCATCCTGCGCGCGGCATGAAAAAGGCGCCGCGGCCGGGCCGGGGCGCCTTTGGCGTTCAGGTGCGGCTCAGCCGCGGGCGCGCCGCCGTCCGCCGCGCCCCGATCCGGCCGCAGCCGCCGCGGCCGAGGCTTCGGCAAAGCTGGCGCCGTCCTTCATCGCGTCCAGGATGCGGGTGAACTTGATCCAGTCGCCGCCATTGGCGTCGTGATCCATCAGCAGGTTGGCGGCGCGGATCGCCTCCATCTCCTGGCTGCGCACGGGGTTCATGATGGCGCTTGTCATGCCTGCGCCGATCGCCATCGGCAGGAAGGCCGCGTTGACGCCGTGCCGGTTGGGCAGGCCGAAGCTGATATTCGAGGCGCCGCAGGTCGTGTTCACGCCCAGCTCGTCGCGCAGGCGCTGCACAAGCGTGAAGACCTGGCGCCCGGCCGAGGCCATCGCACCCACCGGCATCACCAGCGGATCGACCACGATGTCATGGGCGGGAATGCCGAAATCGGCCGCGCGCTGCACGATCTTCTTGGCCACGGCAAAGCGCACGTCGGGGTCTTCGGAAATGCCCGTGTCGTCGTTCGAGATGGCGACGACCGGGACGTTGTATTTCTTGACCAGCGGCAGCACCAGCTCCAGCCGTTCCTCCTCGCCGGTGACCGAGTTGAGCAGCGGGCGCCCCTCGCAGGCCTCGAGGCCGGCCTTCAGCGCCTCGGGGACCGAGCTGTCGATGCACAGCGGCACGTCGACCAGCGCCTGCACGCGGGCGCACAGGTCGCGCATCAGCGGCGGCTCGACGAAGTTGTTGTCGGCATAGCGCGGGTCGGTGGCCATGCGGTTGGTGAAGACCGCGCCCGAGTTGATGTCGAGCACCATGGCGCCGCAGGCGACCTGTTCAAGCGCGTCACGCTCCACGGTCGAGAAGTCGTCGGCCTCAAGCTCGGCGGCAAGCTTCTTGCGGCCGGTGGGGTTGATGCGTTCGCCGATGACGCAGAAGGGTTCATCGAAACCGATCACGACGGTTTTCGATTTCGATTCCAGGACGGTCCGGGTCATGTGGCTCAGCCTTTCGTGTGATCCGCCAGCCAGGCGGCGTTGGTCTTGATCCCCCCGAGGGGGAAGAAATGCACCGCCTCGATCCCGAAACCGGGATTGGCGGCCTTGTGCGCGGCCAGTTCGGCGACAAGGTCGGTCGGCTCGAACGGCAGCAGCAGCTTGGTCACATCGCGGGCGCGCTTTTGCAACACGCGAAGCGAGGGGCCGACGCCGCAGGCGATGGCGAATTTCAGCAGGGTCTGAAGCTTGGCGGGGCCGGCGACGCCGATATGGATCGGCAGCTCGATCCCCGCGGCGGCCAGCCGGTCGGCCCATGCGATGACCGGGGCGGTCTCGAAGCAGAACTGGGTGACGATGGCCATGCGCGCATCGCTGCGGGCCGCGAAATCCTGCTTGAGGCGCAGCGCCTCCATCACCACGCGGTCCGAGCCGTCGGGGTCGATGTCGCGGTTGCCTTCGGGATGCCCCGCGACATGCAGCCGCGCAAAGCCGTCGAAGGCGCCGTTTTCCAGAAGCTGCATCGCGCTGTCATAGGCGCCCGCGGGGGTGGCCACGCCACCGCCGAGGATCAGCGCCTCGCGCACGCCGGCCTCGGATTTGTAGCGCCCGACCCAGTCGCGCAGGGTCGCGGCATCGGGAATGATGCGCGCGGGGAAATGCGGCATCGGCTCATAGCCTTCCTCGCGCAGGCGGCGTGCGGTGGCCACCATGTCCTCGATCGGGGTGCCCTCGATATGGGCGATATAGACACGCGTGCCCTGCGGAAGAAGCGGGCGGAAATCCTCGATCCCGGCGGCGGTGCGGGGCATCACCTCGATCGAGAAACCGTCGAGGAATGCCGCAACCACACCGTTGGTCGGGGTTTCGGGGCGTGCCTCGCGGCGGAAGTTCAAAAGCGCCATTGCGGTCTCCGTCAGGCGGTGCGGGGATCTTCCCAACCATTGTTTGCGATCAGCGCGGCAAGCCGCGCGGCGTCGTATTCGGCCACGATCCGGGCAAGTTCACCCTCGGCGGCGGTGGCGTCGTCTCCGGGGCGTTCGCCAAGCGGCGCCTTGCGCCATTCGGCCAGATAGGCATCGCTGTCCTTGGCGCCGATCTTCATCGCGCAGCGGTCGATGGCCTGCTCGAACCGCTCCGGCAGGGGTTTCTTGACCCCGCGACGACCTTTCCCCGCGATGATCTGCGCGGGGATGTCGCGCCAGTAGACGATGGTGATTTCTGCCATGGGTGATTCCTTCCTTGCCTCACAGATACGCGCGATAGCGACAAAGCCGATGACGGTTTTCGACATGTTGCGCGGAGATGGCGACGTAATGGCGGCTTGCGGGCGCGCGCGTGGGCAGCGCCCGCATCGGGGCGCGACGGGATGCGCTCTTGCGTCGGCGGATTGCAGCCGATAGTTTGGGGATAACTTGAAATCGGAGGGCGTGCTGATGGCGCCCAGGCGTCGCAGGTCTGCGGGTGCGTTCCCGAAACCGGTAGAGCCACCCGCGACCGACACCGCCGAATCGACCGAGCTTTATGCCGCGCTCGATCTCGGCACCAACAGTTGCCGCATGCTGATTGCCCGTCCGAAGGGCCATCAGTTCCATGTGGTCGACAGCTTTTCCAAGGCTGTCCAGCTGGGGCATGGGCTTGAGGCCTCTGGCCGGCTTTCCCGCAACTCGATGAACCGCACGGTGCAGGCCTTGCAGATCTGCCGGCGCAAGATCGACACGCATGGCGTCAAGCGCATGCGGCTGGTGGCGACCGAGGCGTGCCGCCGCGCGGCCAATTCGGCGGAGTTCATGCGCCAGGTCCGCCGCGAGACCGGCCTGCCGCTGGAAATCATCAAGCCCGAGGAAGAGGCGCGCCTTGCCGTGATTTCCTGTGCCTCGCTGGTCAACCCCAAGACCGAACAGCTTCTGGTCGTCGATATCGGCGGCGGCTCGACCGAGCTGGTCTGGATCGACCTGGCCGACGTGCCGCCCGCGGACCGCGCGCGGGCGATCATGCGGATGTCGGGCGGGTTCAACCCCGGCGGCCCGGTGATCGAGCCCGCGGCGCGGGTGGTCGACTGGATCTCGGTCTCGCTCGGGGTGGCCACGCTGAAGGACCAGTTCGCCGATGTCGAGGACGATGCCGCGCGTTTCGCGCTGATGAGCTGGTATTTCGAAGAGAAACTGGCCGATTTCAGCCCCTATTCGGCGGGCTCCCCGCGTGAGGGGTTCCAGATCGTGGGAACCTCGGGCACGGTGACGACGGTGGCGGCCTGCCATCTGGGGCTGAAGCGCTATGACCGCAACAAGGTCGACGGGATGACGATGTCCACCGCGCAGATCGACGCGGTGATCCGCGGCTTTCTGGCGATGGGCCCCGAGGGGCGGCGCGCCGATCCGCGCATCGGGCGCGACCGGCATTCGCTGATCATGTCGGGGGCCGCGATCCTTCAGGCGCTGATGCGCGTCTGGCCGACCGACCGCATGAGCGTGGCCGATCGCGGCCTGCGCGAGGGGCTGCTTTACGCACAAATGGCCGCCGATGGCGTGCTGGAAGAACTGGGACCGATCTGATGGCCAAGACACCGACGGGCAAGAACACATCCGGGCGCGGGCAGCGCGATCTGCGCGTGCGGGTCAAGACGGCCAAGGGGCGCAAGCTGTCCTCGACGCTGTGGCTCGAACGGCAGTTGAACGATCCCTATGTGCAGCGCGCCCGCAAGGAGGGTTATCGCGGCCGCGCGGCCTTCAAGATCCTCGAACTGGACGACAAGTATCGCTTCCTCGTGCCCGGCGCGCGGGTCGTCGATCTGGGCTGCGCGCCCGGCGGCTGGTGCCAGGTGGCGGTCAGGCGGGTGAACGCGCTTGGCGAGAAGTCGGGCAAGAAGGTGGGCACCGTCCTCGGCGTCGATCTGCAAGAGGTATCGGCCATACCGGGGGCCGAGATCCACCAGCTCGATTTCCTCGAGGAGGGCGCCGACGAAAAGGTCAAGGCCTGGCTGGGGGGCAAGGCGGATGTGGTGATGTCGGACATGGCCGCGGCCTCCTCGGGGCATCAGGGGACCGACCATCTGCGCATCATCGCGCTGTGCGAGGCGGCGGCCGAGTTCGCCTTCGACGTGCTGGAAGAGGGCGGCACCTTCGTGGCCAAGGTGCTGGCCGGCGGGGCCGAGAACGAATTGCAGGCGATCCTGAAGAAGAATTTCACCAAGGTCGCCAATGTCAAGCCGCCCGCAAGCCGGCAGGACAGTTCCGAGAAATTCGTGGTCGCGCAGGGCTTCCGCGGCCGCCGGCACGATGCGGCGGCCGGGCAGGGGGACGAGGCCGACTAAAGCGTGATGCGATAGCGGGCATGGCCCTCGGGGCCTTCGCCCGCAGGCTCGATCGCAAGGCCGCGCGCGCGGACCTCGTCCAGATAAGTCGCGGATTTCGGCCCGGTATCGAACAGCACCGTCGCGCCACCTGCGGGCGCCAGCGTCCAGTTGCCGTCTGCCGCGGGGCTGATCGTGCCCTTCTCCACGATATAGCGCACGATCACGTCACGGTTCGTGTCGGGCGCCTGAAGGATCACGGTCGAGCCGTCGGCACCGGGGAAATGCCCCCCGCCCGAGGCCCGGTAGTTGTTCGTCGCCAACACGAATTCCTGCGCGGGGTCGACCGGCGCGCCGTCGAAGTGCAGCTCGGTGATGCGATGCGCCTCGGGGGCGACGACCTGTCCGTCATTGTCGTAGCGCGCGGGCTGGGTCAGGTCGATCCGGTAGCTGACACCGTCGATCGTGTCGAAGTTATAGGCCGGAAACTCGGGGTTGATCAGCGGCTGATCGGCCCCGCCCGGCGTGATCTGGTTGAAGATCCCGGCCGAGCGCTCCAGCCATTCGCGCAGATCGGCGCCGGTGATGCGCACCGCCTGCAAGGTGTTGGGATAAAGGTAAAGATCGGCCACGTTCTTGATCGCCACGGGGCCGGCCGGCACGTCGGTGTAATAGTCCGGCCCGCCGCGCCCGCCCGCCTTGAAGGGGGCGGCCGCCGACAGAAGCGGAAGGCCCGCATGCTCGGACCCGGCCAGAAGCTGCGCGACATACCATGTCTGGGCAAGGCTGACGATCTGCACCGAGGGATCGTCGGTCACCAGCGCGAAATAGCTGTGCAGCGGCGCGGTGGTCTGGCCTACCTCGGCGCGCACATAGGCCAGGGTTTCGTCATGGATCGCGGCGGTGGCCGCGATCGCGGGGGCGTAATCGCCGACAAGCGGGGCGATCTTGCGATCCTCGCCGCGCTCATAGATCGGGCGCACCGCGCTTTGCGAAGCGGCGATGCGCCAGCCGGTCCCGTCACGCTCCAGCATCAGCTCGATCAGCCCCAGATGCGAGCCCCAGAACCCCGCCATGACCGCGGGCTTGCCGTTGATCGTGCCGGTTTCCGCGTCGAACCCCTCGCCGTTGTAATCCTTGCCGGGCCAGACACGATGCGCGTGGCCCGTCACCACGGCGTCGATACCCTCGATCCCCGCAAGGTGGAACGAGGCGTTCTCCATCCCCTCGGAGGCGGGGCTCGCGTCGATGCCCGAATGCGACAGCGCGATCACCAGATCCGCGCCCTCCTCGCGCAGTTGCGGCACCCAGGCGCGCGCGGCCTCCAGGATGTCGCGCGCGTGAAAGCTGCCTTCCAGATGCGCGCGGTCCCATTGCATGATCTGGGGCGGCACGAAGCCGATCAGGCCGATGCGGATCGGATGGGTGTCACCCGCGCCATCGGTCAGGTTGTGTTCAAGGATCACATAGGGCGGGGCGAAAAGGTCGTCCTCGCGCGGGGTGGCGCCAAGGCTGCGGGCGAAATTCGCGCAGACGATGGGATAGTTCGCCCCGGCATTCACCTTTTCCAGAAAGTCGATGCCATAGTTGAACTCGTGGTTGCCAAGCGTGCCCGCGCCATAGCCAAGCGTGTTCATCCCCGCGATGACGGGATGCAGGTCGCCTTCGTTCATGCCGCGCGCATAAGCGATGTAATCGCCCATCGGGTTGCCCTGAAGATAGTCGCCATTGTCGACCAGAAGGGTGTTCGTGGCCTCGGCCCGGATCGCCTGGATGATCGAGGCGGTGCGCGCAAGGCCCATCGTGTCATTGGGCTTGTCGGCGTAATAGTCATAGGGCTGGACGTGGCAATGCAGGTCGGTGGTGGACAGGATGCGCAGGTGCGCCTGCCCGGCCTGCGCGCGCGCCGAGAAAGGATGCAGCGCGACAAATCCCATGGCCGATCCTCCGGCCAGAACTGCGCGGCGTGAAATGGTCAGTGTCATGGCGATCCCCCAAAGCGTTGCGGCCCCCGAAACCTGGGGGCCAAAGGTGACGCGCCGGTGACGGTCCGGATCAGCCCGTGCGACGGAATTGCGACGGCGTCTTGCCGATCCTTGCGTGGAAGGCGCGGGTGAAATAGGCGGGGCTGGTGAAGCCGAGCGTGCGGGCGATGGTCTTCACCGGCTCGCGGGTTTCGCTCAGCAGGCGGCGGGCCTCGTAGAGGCGGCGGTCCTGGAGCAGTTCGGATGCCGGCCGGCCACAGCTTTCGCGGCACACGCGCGACAGATGCGTGGGGGTCACGCCCAGTTCCGCGGCATAGTCCGCCACGCCATGCCCCGAGCGGAAATCGCGTTCCAGAAGGGCGGTGTAGCGCGCGACAAGGCGCTTGGCGGCGGTGGGGCGCTTGACCTCGGACTGATGCGCCTCGACCTGGCGTTCCAGCCAGACGCTTAGCAGGCCCAGATGGTGGCGCGCGGCGCGGTCCGATCCGGGGCGGGTGCTGTCCAGCTCGCGCGCGACGGCCTCGATGATGCCCGACAGCTCGGCCTGCGCGGCGCCTTCGCGCACCCGCAGATGCTGGGCCGAATGGGGCAGGGTGATGTCGCTGCCCCGGCCAAGGAAGACCGCCTGCCCGTGGGTCTGCGGCCCGACCTCGAAGCCGTGCATCACGCCGGCGGGGATGAACACCGCGTTATGCGCGCCATAGCCGCGGGTCACGCCGCCAAGGGTCATGCGGCCCTGACCGCGGGTGAACCACAAAAGGCAGGGCTCGGAAAGCGCGCGCATCGCCTCGACCCGCCAGCGGCCGCCCTGCGCCAGGCGCGGGATCGGCACGATCCGCGCGGCGGGGGGCGTTTCCGGCAGCGCACTGCGCGGAACGGTGACCTCGGGTTTCGGGCGCGGCGGGCTGTCGGAGAACTGCGACAGCGGAGGGGCGGAGAACAGCTTCACGAGAAAGCCTTTCCATTGGGCAAGACAAGCGTGAAGATTATGCCGGAAACCCTTATTTTCCAACAGATTTATAGGCTGTCGGCAAAAGCGCGCCGGGCTGGCGTTAGGGACGCGCTATCTTGTGCCACCGTCCCATGCGGGCACGAAACCATGTGCGCTGACGCTTGGCATATTGGCGCGAAGCGGCCTGTGCGGCGGCCGTGGCGACCTCCAGCGTGCATTTCTGTTGCAGATAGGCCACCAGTTCGGGCGCGCCGATCGCCCTGGCCCAAAGGGCGGTCCGGTCCCAGTGCGGCAGCATCGCGCGCACCTCGTCCAGCGCGCCCTCGGCCAGCATCTGCGCAAAGCGCCGGTCGATCCGTTCGGCCAGCCAGTCGCGCTCGGCCTCGATCAGAAGGGGCGTGCAGGCCGACAGCGGCAGAAGGGCGGGAGGCGTCTCGGCCTGCCAGGCGGCCAGGCCCTTGCCGGTGGCGGCCAACACCTCCCAGGCGCGCTGGATGCGCGCGGGGTTGAGCGGGTCGACCTTCGCGGCGGTCGGGCCGTCCAGCTCGGCCAGCAGGGCGGCGGGACCCTCGGCCGCAAGGCGCCGGTCGGCAAGCGCGCGCAGCCCGGGCGGCGTGGGCGGGATCTCGGCCAGCCCCTCGGTCAGCGCGCTGAGGTAAAGCCCGGTGCCGCCCACGATGATGGGCCGGATGCCGCTGTGCAGAAGCGCCGCGACCTCGCGCAGCCAATGGCCCACGGAATAGTCCTGCCCGGGTGCGACATGGCCGTAAAGCGCGTGCGGGGCGGCGGCCTCGTCCGCGGCCGAGGGGCGCGCGCTCAGCACCCGCCAGCACGACCAGACCTGAAGCGCATCGGCGTTGACCACGACCCCGCCCTGCGCCCGCGCGATCGCAAGCGCCAGGCCCGACTTGCCGCTTGCCGTCGGGCCGGCAATCAGGACCGGGCGCGTGGCGTCAATATTATCAAGCAGTTGCAAACTGGTGCCCTGTCGTTCCTGTCCGCCTGCGCGGATTTTCCGCCATTCCGCCGTCCGGCCCAAACGCGTGGTTGAACCCGCGCTCCATTTGCGACATTTTGCGCGGCGATGACAACCGCAGCGATGAGGACCCCCGATGAGCGCGCAAGCCGACGCAAAAGTAACCTACAAGAGGGTCCTGCTGAAGATCTCGGGTGAGGCGCTGATGGGCGATCAGGGCTTCGGGCTGCACCCGCCGACCGTGGCGCGCATCGCGCAAGAGGTCAAATCGGTCCATGACATGGGCGTCGAGATCTGTATGGTGATCGGCGGCGGCAACATCTTCCGCGGCCTTCAGGGCTCGGCCCAGGGGATGGAGCGGACGACGGCCGATTACATGGGGATGCTGGCTACGGTGATGAACGCGCTTGGCATGCAGGCCGCGCTCGAGGCGCTTGGCATCCATACCCGCGTGATCAGCGCGATCCCGATGGATCAGGTCTGCGAGCCCTATATACGCCGCCGCGCCGTGCGCCACCTTGAGAAGAAGCGGGTGTGCATTTTCGCCGCCGGCACCGGGAACCCCTATTTCACCACCGATACCGCGGCTACGCTGCGCGCCAACGAAATGGGCTGCGAGGCGATCTTCAAGGGCACCAAGGTCGACGGTGTCTATGACAAGGATCCGAAAAAATTCCCCGATGCAAAACGCTTCGACACGATTTCCTATGACGAGGTTTTGCAAAAACACCTTGGCGTGATGGATGCTTCGGCGATCGCCCTTGCGCGCGACAACAACCTGCCGATCATCGTATTCTCGCTGGATGAACCCGGCGGCTTCCGCGGCATTCTTGCGGGGCAGGGCACCTATACGCGGGTGCAGGGCTGACGCTATCTTTCTGGCGTGACCTTCGCTATGAGGGGGCACGCCGCAAATCAGAAGACGGAAAACAGAACATGTCCGACGATATCGAGATCGACATTGACGACCTTTCGCGCCGCATGGACGGGGCGATGGTTGCGCTCAAGCACGAATTCGCCAGCCTGCGCACCGGCCGCGCCTCGGCCACGATGGTCGAGCCGATCATGGTCGATGCCTATGGCCAGATGACCCCGATCAACCAGATCGGCACCGTCAACGTGCCCGAGCCGCGCATGGTCACGATCAATGTCTGGGACAAGGCGCTGGTCGGCAAGGCCGAGAAGGCGATCCGCGAATCCGGGCTTGGCATCAACCCGCAGCTCAACGGCACGATCATCATGCTGCCGATCCCCGAACTGAACGAGGAACGCCGGCGCGAACTGACCCGCGTGGCCGCGCAATATGCCGAACATGCACGTGTTGCCGTGCGCAACGTGCGCCGCGATGGCATGGACCAGATCAAGAAGGCCAAGACCGGCGGCATGTCCGAGGATGATCAGAAGATGTGGTCCGACGAGGTGCAGGCCCTGACCGACAAGATGATCGCGCAGGTCGACAAGGCACTTGAGGCGAAGCAGGCAGAGATCATGCAGGTCTGACCTGCCGTCTTCACCCATCCGCGAAAGGCGGGCCTATGGCCGTTACCGAACCAACTTCTGTTACCAGTTCCGTGGACTACGGAGTCCCGCATGTTGCCGTTATCATGGACGGAAACGGCCGTTGGGCCAAGAACCGCGGCTGGCCACGCCTTGTAGGCCACCGCCGCGGGGCCGAGCGCGTCAAGCAGATCGTGCGCGCCTGCCCCGATCTGGGGGTCCGCTGGCTGACCGTCTATGCCTTCTCGACCGAGAACTGGAAGCGTTCGACCGAGGAAGTCCTTGGCCTGATGGGGATTTTCGCCCGCTATATCGAGAAGGAGGCCGATGCGCTTGCCGCCGAGGGCGTGCGCATGCGCTTCATCGGGGAGCGGAGCAGGCTGGAACCCCGGCTGCAAAAGCTGATGGTGGGGATCGAGGCGAAAACCGCCCCGAACAGCCGCCTGAACCTGACCGTGGCGATCAATTACGGCGGCCGGGACGAGCTTGCGCGCGCCGCAGCACAGCTTGCGCGCGATTATGCGGCGGGAAAGATCGGCGCGGACGAGCTGAACGAGGAGGCGCTTGCCGCGCGACTCGATACTGCGGGGCTGCCCGACCCGGATCTGGTGATCCGCACCTCGGGCGAGACGCGCACCTCGAATTTCCTGCCCTGGCAGTCGGCCTATTCCGAATACGAATTTACGTCGACGCTCTGGCCCGATTTCACCATCGACGATCTGGCCAGGATCCTGGAGCGCTTCGGCGGGCGCGACCGGCGTTTCGGCGGGGCCAAGGCATGACGGGCGAGCCCGCCCCGGCACGTTGGAACGATCTGCCGGCCCGGGTTGCCTCGGGGGTGGCCATGCTGGCGGTCGGGGCCCTGGCAATCTGGTGGGGCGGACTGGTCTTTGCGGCGCTTGCGGTTTTGGTGACCGCGCTGATGATCTGGGAACTTTCGCTCATGACCGCGCCCGGACGGCGCGACGAGGCGCTTGGCCTTGCGCTGCTTGCGGGCGGCGTTCTGGCGGTGGTGCTGTGGCTGCACATGCCGTTCGTCCTTGCGCTTCTGGCCCTGCCGCCGGTTCTGGGCGCGCTGCGGCCGCGCCGCGACCCGGCGATCTTCGGCCTTTACGCGCTTGCGGTGATGCTGACCGGCTATGGCCTTGTGGCGCTGCGCGAGGGGCAGGGGCTGGCCGCGATCGCGTGGATCGTCGCGGTGGTGGTGATCTCGGATGTGGCGGGCTATTTCGCCGGGCGGATGCTGGGCGGGCCGAAATTCTGGCCGGCCGTGAGCCCGAAGAAGACCTGGTCGGGAACGGTTGCGGGCTGGGTCGGTGCCGCGCTCGTGGGGTTGTGCTTTGCGCTTGCGGGCGGGGGCTGGGCGCTGGTCTGGCTGTCGCCGCTTCTGGCCTTTGCCGGGCAGATGGGCGACATCGCGGAAAGCGCGATCAAGCGCCGGACGGGGGTCAAGGACAGCTCGACCCTCATTCCGGGCCATGGCGGCGTGCTGGACCGGTTCGACGCGCTTCTGGGCGCGGTTCTGCTTGTGCTGCTGGTCGTGCAGATCATGCCGCTGCCGCTTGCGGGGATCTAGGGCATGCGGCGGATCTCGGTCTTCGGGGCGACCGGCTCGATCGGGGAAAGCACCTACGATCTGTTGATGCGCCAGGGCGGCAGCGCGCGGTTTCACACCGTCGCGCTGAGCGGGGGACGCAATGTCGCCCGGCTGGCCGCGCAGGCGCGCGACCTGCGGGCCGAACTGGCCGTCACCGCCTATGACGATTGCCTGCCCGCGCTGCGTGCCGCGCTTGCCGGATCGGGGGTCGAGGCCGCGGCGGGACCGCAGGCGCTGATCGAGGCCGCCGACCGCCCCGCCGACTGGGTCATGAGCGCGATCGTCGGCGCGGCGGGCCTTGCGCCGGGGTTCCATGCGCTGCGCCACGGCGCGACGCTGGCACTTGCCAACAAGGAATCGCTGGTGACGGCCGGTCCGCTTCTGATGGCCGAGGCCGCGCGCCACGGCGCCCGCATCCTGCCCGTCGACAGCGAGCATTCGGCCGTCTTCCAGGCGCTTGTCGGGGAAGACATGGCCGCGGTCGAGCGTGTCATCATCACCGCCTCGGGCGGGGCATTCCGCGACTGGCCGATGGAGCGCCTGGCCCATGCCACGGTTGCCGAGGCCTCGAGTCACCCGAACTGGGCCATGGGGCAGCGGATCACCATCGACAGTGCCTCGATGTTCAACAAGGCGCTGGAGGTTATTGAAACAAAGGAATATTTCGGAATCGCGCCGGAGCGAATCGAGGTGCTGGTGCATCCCGAAAGCTTGGTCCATGCGCTGGTGGGGTTTTGCGACGGGGCGCTGATGGCGCATCTGGGCGCGCCCGACATGCGCCATGCGATCGGCTATGCGCTGAACTGGCCCGAGCGTGCCGAACTGCCGGTGGCGCGGCTTGACCTTGCGCAGATCGGTGCGCTGAGCTTCCGTGCGCCCGATCCCGGCCGTTACCCCGCGCTGCGCCTTGCGCGCGAGGTGATGGCGATGGGCGGCACGGCCGGCGCCGCGTTCAACGCCGCGAAAGAGGCCGCGCTGGACGGCTTTGTCGCCGGGCGCATCGGGTTTCTGGACATGGCGCGGCTGGTCGAGGCGGTGCTGGCGGAAATGTCATCGCGTCAGGGTCTTGGAAATGCCGCACTCAGCCTCGATAACGTCATGCATACCGATGCCGAGGCCCGCAGGCTGGGCCGCGCGATGATCGAGACGGGAAGGATCTGAGTTTTGGATTTCATGGGGTTGCTGCCGGATTTCGGCAATGTGCTTTACACCGTCGCGGCTTTCGTCATCGCGCTTTCGGTCATCGTCACGGTTCACGAATACGGCCATTACATCGTCGGGCGCTGGTCGGGGATCAAGGCCGAGGTTTTCTCGCTTGGCTTCGGGCCCAAGCTGTTCAGCCGGGTGGACCGGCACGGCACCCGCTGGCAGGTGGCGCTGTTGCCGCTTGGCGGTTATGTGAAGTTTCTGGGCGATGCCAATGCCGCCTCGGCCGGGGCCGACGATACCGCGATGGCGGAACTGAGCGCGGAAGAGCGGCGCCACACGATGCATGGCGCGCCGCTTTGGGCGCGCGCGGCGACGGTTGCGGCGGGGCCGGTCTTCAACTTCATCCTGTCGATCGTGATTTTCGCGGGTCTGATGCTCTGGACCGGGATGGCCACCGACAAGCCGGTGATCGGCGGGCTGGTGGATCTGCCCGGCGGCACCTACGAGCTGCGCGAGGGCGACGAGGTTCTGGCCATCGCGGGCCAGCAGATCGCGGATTACGCCGCCCTGGGCGATGCGATCGAAACGATGCCCGAGGGCGAGAGTCTGCCCTGGCGGGTGCGCCGCGACGGCTCCGAGATCGAGATTGCCGGCCCGCAGCCCTATCCCCCGCGCGTGGCGGGGGTTGCGATGCAATCGGCCGCGCAAGAGGCGGGGCTTCAGCCCGGCGATGTGATCACCGGTGCCGATGGCCGGCCCTTCCACCGCTTTTCCGATCTTCAGGCCGCGGTGAAGGCCGCCGAGGGTGCGCCGCTGACGCTGGATCTGTGGCGCCCGGCGGGCGAGGGCGCCGGCGCCGATACGCTGCGCGTGACGCTCAGCCCCAAGGTCACCGACCTGCCCCTGCCGGGCGGCGGTTTCGAGACCGATTACAAGATCGGCGTGGCGGGGGGCTTCGTCTTCCTGCCCGAAACCCGCCCCACCGGGCTGGGCGAGGCGGTTCTGGGCGGCATGCGCGAAACCTGGGGGATCGTGACCTCGTCTCTTTCGGCGCTTGGGCACATGATCACGGGGGCGATCTCGTCGTGCAACCTGCGCGGCGCGATCGGCATTGCCGAAAGCTCGGCCGCGGCGGCGCAATCGGGGGCGGACAATTTCATCTGGTTCATCGCGGTGCTGTCGACGGCGGTCGGGTTTCTCAACCTCTTCCCGATCCCGGTTCTGGATGGCGGGCATCTGATGTTCCATGTCTGGGAGGCGGCGGCGGGCAAGCCGCCATCGGACCGGGTGATGAATGTCCTGATGGCGATCGGCCTGGCGCTGGTGCTGACGCTGATGCTGTTCGGCCTGTCGAACGACCTGTTCTGCTGACGCTCTGTTTTGCGGGCATGGACAATGGCGCGCTGCCCTAATTCGGCCACAAAAACGCGCTAGGTATCCGGCACCGAGGCAGGAGGTTTCGATGACGGATATCATTGCGAACGGCTACCGTGGAGCATCCTTCATGCTGGGCATGGCGGTCGACCGGCTTCTGCTGCCCGCGGCGATCATCGTGGCGCTGCTCGGGGCCTATCTGATCGGCGTCCAGCTGGCCGAAATGGGCATTCCTTCCGGCCCCGCCCCTTACCAGCTTTGATCGGCGCGCGCGGCGCCCGACCGGCGCCCATCGGCTTTTGACAAAGACCCCCAATCCCGCTAGTCACGTCAGTGATAACGGATTTTTGTGTCACTGGATCGCGGCGGGGGAAGTGGTATGACGCTCAGGCAGATCAAGGCCGGCAGGATCGGCATGGCGCGCGTGCTCTGCAAAGCCGCATTTGTTTTTCTTTTCATGGCAATGGCTTGGACGATGGCCCCCGGCGAGGCCGAGGCGCAGAGCTATCGTTTCGACCGCGTCGTGATCGAGGGAAATGAGCGGATCGAGCCGCAGACGATCCTGACTTATGCCGGAATCGGCCGGGGTGAGGCGGTGACGGCGGGCGGTCTGAACGACGCCTATCAGCGCATTCAGGGCTCTGGCCTGTTCGAATCGGTCGAGATCGTGCCGCAGGGCGGAACGCTGCTGATCCGGGTCCAGGAATACCCCACCATCAACATCGTCAATTTCGAGGGCAACCGCCGCCTGAAGGACGAGGCCCTGGCCGAGGTGGTCGAGTCGCGCTCGAACCGGGTCTATTCGCCGGCTACCGCCGAGGCCGACGCCGCCCGCATCGCGCAATCCTATGCCGAGGCCGGCCGTCTGGCCGCGCGGGTCACGCCGAAGGTCATCCGCCGTGACGGCAACCGTGTCGATCTGGCCTTCGAGATCCGCGAAGGCAAGGTCAGCGAGGTGGAGCGCCTTTCGTTCACCGGAAATCGCGCCTATTCCGACCGCCGCCTGCGTCAGGTCGTTCAGACCAAGCAGGCCGGGATTTTCCGCGCGATCATCCAGCGCGACACCTTCGTGGCCGATCGCGTCGAATTCGACCGCCAGTTGCTTACCGATTTCTATCGCTCGCGCGGCTATGTCGACGCGCAGGTGACCGGGGTGTCCTCGGAAATGCCGCGCGAACGCGACGGCTTCTTCATGACCTTCAACATCCGCGAGGGGCAGCAGTTCCGTTTCGGCAAGGTCACCACGGTCTCCGAGGTCGAGGGCGTCGATGCCGAGGAATTCCGCCCGCTGGCGAAGATCCGTTCGGGCGTGGTCTATTCGCCCTCGGCGGTGGATAACGCCATTGGCCGGATGGAGGCGCTTGCGCTGCGCAAGGGACTGAACTTCGTGCGGGTCGAGCCGCGCATCACCCGCAATGCCAGCAACCAGACGCTGGACCTTGAACTTGCGCTGACCCGTGGTCCGCGCGTCTTTGTCGAGCGCATCGACATCGAGGGCAACACCACGACCCTCGATCAGGTGATCCGGCGTCAGTTCCGCACGGTCGAAGGCGACCCCTTCAACCCGCGCGAGATCCGCAACGCAGCCGAGCGCGTGCGTGCGCTTGGTTTCTTCTCGGATGCGACCGTCGATGCCCGCCAGGGCGGGGCGGAAGACCAGGTCGTGGTCGATGTGAACGTTGACGAACAACCCACCGGCTCGCTGACCTTCGGGGCCAGCTACGGTGTGTCCTCAGGCTTTGGCGTCAACGTCGCGCTGAACGAGGCGAATTTCCTTGGCCGCGGCCAGTTCCTTGGCGTTCAGATCGGCACGACCTCGGACAACTCGCAATCCTCGCTGACCTTCGTGGAACCGTTCTTCCTTGGGCGCGATCTGAAGTTCCGCTTCAACGTCTATTACAACATCTCGGAAAACGACAACTCGGACTATTCGGCGCGTTTCATCGGATTCTCACCCTCGATCGAGTTCCCGGTGTCCGAGAATGGCCGTCTGGAACTGCGCTACAAGATGTCCAAGGACAAGCTGTATGACGTTGGCCTGAACGACAACGACACGCCGGACGATCCGTCGGACGATTTCTCCGACAGCTCGCCCATCCTGCTGTGCGAAGCGGGCGAGGCGCCGGCCGGCTATGCCTGCGATTTCACCGATGGCGACCTGCTGACGAGTGCCGTGGGCTACACCTACAGCTATGACACGCGCACCACCGGACTGAACCCGAATGCCGGCGTGCTTCTGCGCTTCGGTCAGGATTTCGCGGGCCTTGGCGGCGATGTCGAGGCGATCACCACCACGGCCCTCGTCTCGGCCCAGACCAAGGTGCTTCAGGAAGAAGTGACCCTGCGCGCCGAGCTGGAAGGCGGCGCGATCCACATGATCAACGGCAACAGCCGTGTAACCAACCGCTTCTCGGGCAGCGGCAAGATCCGCGGCTTCGAATATAACGGCCTGGGTCCGCGCGATCTGGCCGCACCGAATGCCGACGCGCTTGGCGGCAACTATTTCGCGGTTGCGCGGCTTGAGGCGGAATTCCCGATCGGCCTGCCCGAGGAATACGGGCTGAGCGGCGGGCTGTTTCTGGATGTCGGCTCGGTCTGGGGGCTGGACAACAAGGTTGGCACCGGCGGCGCGATCGTCGATGACAGCCTGATCTGGCGCTCGGCGATCGGTTTCTCGCTGTTCTGGGATACCGCGATCGGGCCGCTGCGGTTCAACTTCTCCAAGGCGCTGCGCAAGGAAGATTACGACCTCGAGCAGAGCTTCGACCTGACCGTTTCGACCCGGTTCTGAGGTCATGGGCGTGCGGGCGTGGCTTGTGGCGGGGGCTTTCGCCCTTGCCCTCTTGCCCGGCGCCAATGGCGTCGCCGCGCAAGAGGCCGGTTCCGCCGCCACCGACGACAACGTGATCGTGCTTCCCAGTCCGGTCCTGACATTGGACTGGGAACGGCTTTACGAAGGATCCCGGTGGGGCCGCCGGGTGCGTGCGGATATCGAGGCTGCCTCGGCCGCGCTGAGCGCCGAGAATACGCGCATCGCCGACCTTCTGGTGAAGGAAGAGCGCGCCCTGACGAACAAGCGCCCGACCATGGACCCCGAAGCGTTCCGCGCCGAGGCCGATGCGTTCGATCAGCGTGTGGTGGGCATCCGGGAGGCCCAGGAAGAGAAATCCCGCGCCCTTGCCCGCCAGCTCGAGGATGAACGCACGGCCTTTGTAGAGGCCGCCTTGCCCTTGCTTGACAGCGTGTTACAGGCGCGCGGCGCTGCGGTGATCCTGGATCGCCGGGTCATCATCCGAGGCCTCGCGCAGGTAGATGTCACCGAAGAACTGGGCGCACGAGTCGATGCCGTCCTTGGGGAGGGGCCGGCCATGGCAAGCCCGTCGCCTGACGGGGATGTAGCGCCCTCCGACGCGGGTGACGTTCCGGCTGACGCAACGGAAGGCGCGCCGCCCGTGCCCTCCGCCACCGGCGAAACGGCGCCGCCTGCGGCATCGGGGAACTGACCCCGCTTCTTGCCAAGGCGCGGTTGCGTTGCTAGCAACGATCAAGCACCCTCGTGCGCGATGTTCTGGACCTCACGGAGATCAGATGACCGAGCCCGCCCCCTACACCTTCGCCGACCTTAGCCTGATCAAGCGGATCATTCCGCATCGCTATCCGTTCCTGCTGATCGACAAGGTGCGCGACATCGTGCCCTTCAAAGGCGCGGTCGGCATCAAGAACGTGACCTGCAACGAGCCGCATTTCCAGGGCCACTTCCCGAACGAGCCGATCATGCCCGGCGTCACCATCGTCGAGGCGATGGCGCAGACCTCGGCCGTGGTGGTGGGGATCTCGCTCGATGTGATCGACAAGCCGCTTTTGACCTATTTCATGGGGATCGACGCGTGCAAGTTCCGTCGCAAGGTTGTGCCGGGCGACGTGCTGGAGCTGCATGTCACCGTCAAGCGCGGCGGCGGCAAGATCTGGAAGTTCTACGGCGAGGCCACGGTCGAGGGCCAGTTGGCCGCGCAAGCGGAATTCACCGCGATGATGGACCTTCAGGGGTAAGCGATGCGTATTGACGCCACGGCGCAGATCCACCCCTCGGCCGTGGTCGAAGAGGGCGCGCAGATCGCGGCCGGCTGCAAGATAGGTCCTTTTTGCATGATCGGCCCCGAGGTCGTCCTTGGCCCGGAGGTCGAGATCAAGTCCCATGCCATCGTGACCGGCGCGACCGAGATCGGCGCGCAGACCGTGATCTTCCCCTTCGCCTCGGTTGGCGAGATCCCGCAGGACCTGAAATTCGCGGGCGAGCATACGCGACTGGTGATCGGGGTGCGCAACCGCATCCGCGAACATGTCACGATCAACACCGGAACCGAGGGCGGCGGCGGCATTACCCGGATCGGGGACGATTGCCTGTTCATGGCGGGGGCGCATGTCGCGCATGACTGCCAAGTGGGCAACGGGGTGATCCTTGTGAACAACTCGGCCATCGCCGGGCATTGCGTGATCGAGGATCAGGTGATCGTCGGGGGCCTGTCGGGCGTGCATCAATGGGTGCGCATCGGGCGCGGGGCCATCATCGGCGCGCTGTCGATGGTGACGGCGGACGTGATTCCGCATGCCATGGTGGCGGGGCCGCGGGCGCAGCTTGAAGGGCTCAATCTTGTCGGGCTGAAGCGGCGCGGCACCCCGCGGGCCGAGATCACCGCGCTGCGCGATCTTTATGCCGCGCTGTCCGAAGGCGGCAGCTTCCGCGAAACCGCCCGGCATCTGGCCGAAAGCGGCGCAGAGGATGCGCTGGTGCAGGAAGTCCTGAGCTTCATCCTGGGGCCGTCGGACCGGTCCTTCCTGACCCCGAAATGACGGATACGGCGCTGATAGCGGGAACCGGCGCGCTGCCCGCGCTTCTGGCGGCAGCCTGTCCGGGGATGCTGATCTGCGAGATGGAGGGCTTTGCCGCCGCCGTGCCGGGGGCCGCGCCGCTGCGCTTCCGGGTCGAACGTCTGGTGCCGTTTCTCGACGGGCTGGTGGCACGCGGCATTCGCCGGGTGGTCTTTGCCGGGGCGATGCGCCGCCCGCGGCTGGAGCCTGAGCTGTTCGATCCGCAGACCGCGATGCTGGTGCCGCGCCTTCTGGGGGCGATGCAGGCGGGCGACGATGCCACGCTGCGCGCGGTGATCGCGCTGTTCGAGGAATGGGATCTGAAGGTCGTGGGCGCCGATGCCATCGCCCCCGATCTGGTGCCCTGCGCCGGCGTTCTGTGCGGCACGCCGGGCCCCGCGGACGAGCTGGACGCCGCCCGCGCGGCCACGATCGTGGCCGCGCTTGGCGCGGCCGATGTGGGGCAGGGTGCGGTGGTGGCGCAGGGCCTGTGCCTTGCCGTCGAGGCCTTGCCGGGAACCGATGCGATGCTGGATTTCGCCGCCCTGCACCAGGGGCTGCGCCCCGATCCGGCAGGCGCGCGCGGGGTGTTCTACAAGGCGCCGAAGCCCGGCCAAGACCGGCGCATCGACCTGCCGGCCATCGGGCCGCAGACCGTGGCGCGCGCGGCTGCCGCAGGGCTTGCCGGGATCGCGTGGGAGGCGGGCGGCGTCCTGCTTTTGGGGCGCGAAAAGACCCTTGCCGCCGCGCAGGAGGCCGGTCTGTTCCTGTGGTCGCGCAGGCCATGAGGATCTTCGTGATCGCGGGCGAGCCTTCGGGCGACAAGCTGGGCGCCGCGCTGATGGCGGGCCTGAAAGCGCTTGCCCCCGGCGTCGAGTTCCACGGCATCGGCGGCCCCCTGATGGAGGCCGAGGGGCTGGCAAGCCGCTTTCCCATGGAAGAGCTGTCGGTCATGGGCCTGTGGGAGGTCTTGCCGAAATACCGCCACCTGAAGCGCCGCATCGCCGAGACCGCGGCGGCGGTGGCCGATCTGGCGCCCGACGCGCTGATCACGATCGACAGCCCCGATTTCACGCTGCGGGTGGCGCGGGGCGCCCGCGCGGCGCGCCCGGATCTGCGCGTGATCCATTACGTTGCACCCTCGGTCTGGGCCTGGCGGCCGGGTCGCGCGGCGCGCATGGCGCAGGTTGTCGATCATGTGCTGGCGCTGCTGCCCTTCGAGCCGCGCTACATGCAGGCCGCCGGGATGAGCTGCGATTTCGTGGGCCATCCCGTGGTGGCCGAGCCCCGCGCCACGCCCGCCGAGGCCGCGGCATTCCGCGAAGCGCATGGCATCGCCGGGGACCAGCCGCTGGTCCTGTGCCTGCCCGGCTCGCGCGAGGGGGAGGTGGCGCGCCTCGGCCCCCGCTTCGACGAGGCGCTGATGCGCGTGCGCGACCGCGAACCGGGGCTGCGGGTGGTGCTGCCCACGGTGCGGGGCGTGGCGCCCATGGTGCGCGGCATGGCCGACCGCTGGCCGGTGGCGCCCATCGTCGTCGAGGACCCGTCCGAAAAGCGCGCGGCCTTCGCCGCGGCCGATCTTGCGCTTGCGGCCTCGGGCACGGTCAGCCTGGAACTGGCCGCCGCGCGCACGCCGATGGTGATCGCCTATGACATGGCGCCGCTCAGCCGGCTGATCGTGGGCTGGCTGCTGAAGATCGACACGGTCACGCTGGTCAATCTGGTGGCCGAGACCCGCGCGATCCCGGAATTTCTGGGCCGCGATTGCCGCGCCGATGCGATCGCCCCCGCGCTTTGCGCCCTGATCGAGGACGAGGGCGCGCGCGCCGCGCAGATGGCCGCGATGGAGGTCACGATGCAGCGCCTTGGCGAAGGCGGCGAGGCACCGGGCCTGCGCGCGGCGCGTTCGGTTCTGGCCTATCTGGCGCGCGCCTAGCGCCCGCGCCAGATCCAGCCGCCGCCAAGGATGCGGCTGCCGCCGGTTTCATAGAATACGCAGGCCTGTCCGGGGCTGACGCCTTCCTCGGGGCTTAGCAGTTCGACCTCTGCCTCGGTCTCCGAAAGCGGGCGGATCACCGCCTCGCGCGGGGGGCGGGTGGAGCGGACCTTGACCGAGACGTGCCATTCCGCCCGGCTGGTCAGGGGCGCATCGCCCAGCCAGTTGATTTCCCGCACCGGGATGACGCGGGTGGAAAGCGCCTCTTTCGGCCCCACGATCACGCGCCGGGCGTCGGGATCAAGCTTCACGACGTAAAGCGGATCGCCAAGCCCGCCGATGCCCAGTCCGCGCCGCTGGCCGATCGTGTAATGGATCACGCCCTTGTGGCTGCCCAGCACGTTGCCGTCCATGTCCACGATCTCGCCCGGATCGGCCGCGCCGGGGCGCAGCTTCTCGATCACCGAGGCATAATTGCCGTTCGGCACGAAGCAGATGTCCTGGCTGTCGGGCTTGTCGGCCACCGCCAGCCCGTATTTCGCGGCAAGCGCGCGGGTCTCGGCCTTGGAGGCCAGATGCCCGAGCGGGAAGCGCAGGAAGGCCAGCTGCTCGGGCGTGGTCGAGAACAGGAAATAGCTCTGGTCGCGGTTCGGGTCGGCGGCGCAATGCAGCTCGGGGCCCTGCGCGCCCATCTTGCGCTGGATGTAATGGCCCGTCGCCATGCAATCGGCCTCAAGATCCTTCGCCGTTTCCAAGAGATCCTTGAACTTCACCCGCTCGTTGCAGCGGATGCAGGGCACGGGCGTCGCCCCGGCCAGATAGGCATCGGCGAATTCGTCGATCACGGCTTCCTGAAAGACGTTTTCGTAATCCAGAACGTAATGCGGAAAGCCCATCGCCTCGGCCACGCGGCGCGCATCGTGGATGTCCTGGCCCGCGCAGCAGGCCCCCTTTTTCGCAAGCGCCGCGCCGTGGTCGTAAAGCTGAAGCGTCACGCCCACCACGTCATAGCCTTCCTCGGCCAGCACTGCGGCCACGACCGAGCTGTCGACACCGCCCGACATTGCGACGACGACCCGCGTATCCTGCGGGCGCTTGGGCAGGCCAAGCGAGTTCAGGGGCATGTCCTTGGGCATGGGGAGGCATCCTTTCGGCAGATCCGAAGGAATATAGGAACATGCGAGCTACTCACAACCCCGCGTTTCATTCCCCGTTAAGGGGAATTGCGCATTCTGGCGGCGTGCAGTCGATGGGGGGTGTCATGTATCTCAAGAAAGTTGATGGCCGGCGCGCCGTCACCTTGCCCGATGGCTCGATCCTGACACGGGCGGACCTGCCGCCGAAAGATACGCAGCGATGGGTGGCAAGCCGGAAGGCGGTGGTCGTGCATGCGGTGACATACGGCCTTCTGCCCCTGACCGAGGTGTTGGAGCGTTACAGCCTGTCCGAGGAAGAGTTCGATCTTTGGTCGGATGCGGTCAGCCGGCACGGGGTTGCTGGCCTGAAGGTCACGTCTATTCAAAAGAATAAACAATCATAGGTTGTATTATGGCTAAAAATGCCACAGTAACGTGTGGTTAACCATTTGATGAAAGTGTCAGTGCTATCGAGGGATTAACGTGGAGAACCCATAATGCGCATTTTGTTGGTGGAGGACGATCCCACGACTTCACGCAGCATCGAGTTGATGCTTACCCATGCCAATTTGAATGTTTATTGCACCGATCTGGGCGAAGAGGGCATCGACCTTGCCAAGCTCTATGATTACGATCTGATCCTTCTGGATTTGAACCTGCCCGACATGAACGGACATGAGGTGTTGCGCCAGTTGAGGCTGGCGCGTGTCGATACGCCGATCCTGATTCTCAGCGGGGCGGACGACACCGAGAACAAGATCAAGGGATTCGGCTTCGGCGCCGATGACTACATGATCAAACCGTTCCACCGCGAGGAACTGGTGGCGCGCATTCTGGCGATCATCCGCCGCTCCAAGGGGCATGCGCAGTCGGTTATCCGCACCGGCAAGATCGCGGTGAACCTCGATGCCAAGACGGTCGAGGCCGAGGGGCAGCCCGTGCATCTGACCGGCAAGGAATACCAGATGCTGGAACTGCTGAGCCTGCGCAAGGGCACCACGCTGACGAAAGAGATGTTTCTCAACCACCTTTACGGCGGCATGGATGAACCGGAGCTGAAGATCATCGACGTGTTCATCTGCAAGCTGCGCAAGAAGCTGGCCGAGGTGACGGGCGGCGAAAACTACATCGAAACGGTCTGGGGGCGGGGCTATGTGCTGCGCGATCCGACCCCGGTCGAAGCAGAGCGCAGGCTGGCAATCGGCGCCTGATCCTCTGGACGGCCCCGCCCGCTGCCCCTATCACTTCGGGGCAGCCGATGGGGGAAGCGATGCAGAACGAACGCCCTGTAGAGGATCTTGCGGCCGCCGAGGCCGAGGCGGAACTGTCCAGGCTGGTCGCGGCCGTGCGGGCCGCGAATACGGCCTATCACACGCATGACGCCCCCGAGATTTCGGATGCGGAGTATGACAGGCTCAAGCGCCGCCTTGCCGCGATCGAGGCGCGTTTTCCTGTCCTTGCCAGGCCCGACAGCCCGACCGGGACCGTGGGCGCGGCGGTTGCCGAAGGTTTCGGCAAGATCGTGCACGACGTGCGCATGCTCAGCCTTGAGAATGCGTTCTCCGAAGAGGATCTGGTCGATTTCGACGCGCGGGTCAGATCCTATCTCGGCCTCGGGGCAGAGGCCGGGCTTGCCTATACCGCCGAGCCGAAGATCGACGGATTGTCGCTTTCCCTGCGATACGAAGGTGGGCAGCTAGTCCAGGCGGCGACGCGGGGCGATGGCGAGGTGGGCGAGAATGTCACCGAAAACGCCCGCACCATCGCCGATATTCCGCAAGAATTGCGTGGCGCGCCGGACCTGCTCGAGGTGCGCGGCGAGGTCTATATGAGCCATGCCGATTTCGCCGCCCTGAACGCGCGGCAAGAGGAGAGGGGCGACAAGACCTTCGCCAATCCGCGCAACGCCGCGGCCGGATCGTTGCGCCAGCTCGATGCTCGGATCACCGCCGCGCGGCCGCTGCGCTTCTTCGCCTATGGCTGGGGCGCGCTCAGTGCCCCCTTGGCCGATACGCAGCACGGCGCGATCGCGCGCCTGTCCGAACTGGGCTTTCAGACCAATCCGCTGACCCTGCGCTGCATGGGCGCCGCGGCCCTGATGGCGCATTACCGCCAGATCGAGGCGCAGCGCGCCACGCTTGGCTATGATATCGACGGCGTGGTCTATAAGGTCGACGACCTGGCGCTGCAACGGCGGCTCGGGTTTCGCTCCACCACGCCGCGATGGGCGATCGCGCACAAGTTCCCGGCCGAAACCGCATGGACATTTCTTGAAAAGATCGAGATCCAGGTTGGCCGCACCGGCGCGCTCAGCCCGGTTGCGCGGCTGACGCCGGTTACGGTGGGTGGGGTCGTGGTGTCGAACGCCACGCTGCACAACGAGGATTACATCGCCGGGCGTGACGCGAAAGGTGCTACGATCCGCGGCGGCAAGGATATCCGCGAAGGCGACTGGGTGCAGATCTACCGCGCGGGCGATGTCATCCCCAAGGTCGCGGATGTGGATCTTTCGCGCCGCAACAATGACGCGCAACCCTATGTATTCCCAGAGAAATGCCCCGAATGCGGCTCGGACGCGATCCGCGAGGAGGGCGACGCCGTGCGCCGCTGCACCGGTGGCATGATCTGTCCCGCGCAAGCCGTTGAAAAGCTGCGTCATTTCGTCAGCCGCGCAGCCTTCGACATCGAGGGGCTGGGCGCGAAGCAGGTCGAATTCTTCTACTACACCTGCCGCATCTCCGAGCCGGCCGACATCTTCACCCTTGCCGCGCGCGACGGAGGGCCCGACGCCCTTGTCGCCTCGCCGCGCGCGCGGCTTTCGCACCAGCTTTCCCTGCCGGGCCGGGGGGCGGAACTGCTCGACCGGCTGTCGGACATGCTGCGCGCCGCGGGCGTGCCGGTGACGGATGGCGATGCCGATCACCTCATCCAGAGGATCGAGTATCTGGCGGGCAAGCCGCTGGCCCGCGTCAAGGGCTGGGGCGAGAAATCGGCGCAGAACCTGTTCGCCGCGATCGAGGAGCGGCGGGCGATCCCGCTGCCCCGGCTGATCTTTGCGCTTGGCATCCGCCATGTCGGGGAAACCGGCGCGGCCACCCTGGCCAACCACTACACGAGCTGGGCGGCGTTCGAACACGGTATGAGCCACGCCAGGATCGGCGAAGGCCCTGAATGGGAAGAACTTTTATCGATCGACGGGGTCGGGGCCACGCTGGCCGCCTCGGTCGTCAGCGCCTTCCAGCAAGAGGCCGAGCGCGCCTCGATCGACCGGCTGGTCGCCGAGCTTTCGGTGCAGGACAGCGTGCGCCGCGTGGCGGCCGACAGCGCGGTGGCCGGCCTGACGGTGGTGTTCACCGGCACGCTGGAGCGGATGACCCGCGCCGAGGCGAAGGCGCGGGCCGAGGCGCTTGGCGCGAAGGTGGCGGGGTCGGTCTCGGCCCGGACGGATCTTCTGGTGGCGGGGCCGGGCGCGGGCTCGAAGGCGAAGAAGGCGGCCGAGCTTGGCGTGCGGGTGATCGACGAAGACGAATGGATGCAGATCGCGGGGCAGGCATGACGGGGCGCCCGCCGGTTCTTTTTCCGCTGTTCGCCGGGCTTGAAACGCTGCCCGGCATCGGCGAGAAGACCGCGCGCCTGTTTGCGCAGATTGGGGTGGAGCGGCCGCGCGACCTTTTGTTCACGCTGCCCTATTCGGTGATCGACCGCCGCCCCGTTCCCACCATCCGCGAGGCCCGCTCGGGCAGCATCGTCACCGTCGAGGTCGAGATCGGCGCGCACAGCCCCGCGCGGCGCAAAGGCGGGCCGGCGCGCGTGACGGTGCGCGACAGCGAGACCGAATTTCAGCTGGTGTTCTTCCACGCCAAGGGTGACTGGCTGCAACGGCAGTTCCCGACAGGCGCGCGGCGGGTGATTTCGGGCAAGCTCGAGATTTTCGACGGAGTGGCGCAGATCGTGCACCCCGATCATGTGCTCGCGCCCGAGGATGCCGGCGATCTGCCCCGGCATGAGCCGGTCTACCCGCTGACCGCGGGGCTGACGCAGCGCGTGGTGGCGCGCGCGGCGGCGGGGGTGCTGGCACATCTGCCCGAAGATCTGCCCGAATGGGTTGACCCTGCGCTGAAGGTGCGCGAAGGCTGGCCCGACTGGGCCGAGGCGCTGCGCGCGGCGCATGCGCCGCAGGGTGTGGGCGATCTTTCCGCCACCGCGCCCGCCCGCGCGCGGCTGGCCTATGACGAGCTTTTCGCCCATCAGTTGACGCTTGCCCTGGCGCGGCGGCAATTCCGGCGTGGCAAGGGGCGGGCCAGTGTCGGCAGCGGGCTTCTGTCCGGCAAGGTGTTGAAATCCCTGCCTTACAAGCCGACATCGGCGCAAAGCCGCGCGGTGGCCGAGATCGCGGGCGACATGGCCTCGGACCGGCGCATGAACCGGCTTTTGCAGGGCGATGTCGGCTCGGGCAAGACGCTGGTCGCGTTCCTTGCGCTGCTGACCGCGGTCGAGGCGGGCGGGCAGGGCGTGATGATGGCCCCGACCGAGATCCTTGCGCGCCAGCATATGGACAGCCTTGCCCCCCTGGCCAGGGCGGCCGGGGTCCGGCTGGACCTGCTGACCGGCCGCGACAAGGGGGGCGATCGCGCGCGCAAGCTTGAGGATCTGGCGCGGGGCCGGATCGACGTGCTGGTCGGCACGCATGCGGTGTTCCAGAAGGACGTGACCTTCCACGATCTGCGCCTTGCCGTGGTGGACGAACAGCACCGCTTCGGCGTCGCGCAGCGGATGGAGCTGGGCGCCAAGGGCCGGGCCGCCGACGTGCTGGTGATGACCGCGACGCCGATCCCGCGCTCGCTCAGCCTTGCGCAATATGGCGACATGGATGTCAGCGTGCTGGACGAAAAGCCGCCCGGCCGCAAACCCGTCCGCACGGCGCTGATCTCGACCGCGCGGCTGGAGGATGTGGTCGATCACCTGCGCAAGGCGGTGGCCGAGGGGCGGCAGGCCTATTGGGTCTGCCCGCTGGTCGAGGAAAGCGAGGTCGTGGACCTGATCTCGGCCGAGGACCGCTTTCGCCTTCTGCGCGCGGCCCTGGGCGAGGGTGTGGTGGGGCTGGTGCATGGCCAGATGCCGCCCGCCGAAAAGGATGCGGCGATGGCCGAATTCGTCGCGGGCCGCCTGCGAGTTCTGGTGGCGACCACGGTGATCGAGGTGGGGGTGAACGTGCCCAATGCCTCGATCATGGTGATCGAACGGGCCGAGACCTTCGGCCTTGCGCAACTGCATCAGCTGCGCGGGCGCGTGGGCCGGGGGGGCGCCGAGTCCACCTGCCTTCTGATGTATCAGCCGCCGCTGAGCCAGAGCGGAGAGCGGCGCTTGCAGATCCTGCGCGAGACCGAGGACGGGTTCCGGATCTCGGAAGAGGATCTGGCGATGCGGGGCGCGGGCGACCTGATCGGCACCGCGCAATCGGGCCTGCCGAAGTTCCGCATCGCGGACCTTGAGGGGCAGGCCGGGCTGATGGCGGTGGCGCAGCGCGATGCGCGCGCGCTTCTGCTGGCCGATCCCGGCCTCGAATCGCCGCGCGGCCTGGCGGTGCGGGTGCTGCTATGGCTGATGGAACAGGACCGTGCGATCCGTTTGATCTCAGTAGGTTAGCATTTTGTTCGCAAATGTTCTTAAAAAGTTCTTTACAGGGCGGCGAAGAAATGAGAACAAAGTGGCAACAGATCGCCGAAAGGAGAGTCCGATGGCCGCCCAGATCAGATCCGTCCTGACCCGCAGCTCCGACACGTTCCTGCAAGATGCGCTTGGTGCCGTCTCGCTCTGCGTCATGCTGGTGGTCGGCCTGCACCTGCCGGCGTTCTTCTAAGGTTTCACGGTTACTGCCTCGCGCTTTCGTTCGCCGCGCCTGTCCGGTTTTCGCGGCCCGCCTGTCCCCGGGCGCCCCTTCGGGGCCCCGAAAGCGCATACCTCGCCGCCGCCATCCTTCGGGATGCGCGGCGGTTTTTTTCAGGCATCCGCCAGGGCCGTGTCCATCGCCTCCAGCGTGGCTTCGGGCGCCAGCAGGATCGAGGCGTGGCGGTTGCGGTAATCGCGGGCGGCACGCAGCACCTCGTAGCCGTCGAAGGGCGGCTGCGGCGTGGGGCCATCCTCGCGCAGCATGGCGGTCAACTCGTCGCGCAGCGTGGCCACCTGATCGCGCGTGCAGCCGGGAACCGCCGCGCCGAAGATCGCGGCCGAGGCCTGGCCAAGCGCGCAGGCCCGGATTTCCTGCGCATATTCGGTGATGCGCCCGTCCGCGGTAACGATGTCCACCGTGATGGTCGAGCCGCAAAGCGGTGCGCGCCGCGTGACGCTGGCGGTGGGGCTGGGCAGGCGGCCCACATGCGGGATATCGGCCGCAAGGGCGAGGATGCGCTGCGAATAGAGCTTGATAAGATCGGTTTCGCTCATGGCTTTTCCCCGGCTGGACTCAGCGTTAGATAGTGGGACCGGCCGGATAAGGAAAGAGACGATGCCCTTCGATCCCGCAAGCTTGAAATACGATGCCAACGGCCTTGTGCCCGCGATCGCGCAGGATGCGGCCACGGGCGAGGTGCTGATGATGGCGTGGATGAGTGCCGAAAGCCTCGCGCGGACGTTGCAGACGGGGCAGGTGACCTACTGGTCGCGATCGCGCCAGGCGTTCTGGGCGAAGGGGGAAAGCTCGGGCCATGTTCAAAGCCTCAGGGAGGTGCGGATCGACTGCGACCGCGACTGCCTGCTCTTGCTGGTCGATCAGGAGGGGCCGGCCTGCCACACCAACCGCCGCTCGTGCTTTTATACAGCGCTGCGCGACGGGGAGGAGCAAGAGATCCTCAAACCGATCCAGGACTAGCGGGGCGGCAGCCCGACCATGCGGCGGATATCCTGCGGGGTGGTGCCGCCGGCGCGGTAGGTGGCAATGGCGCGGGCGTCGTCGCGCTTGGCCAGGCGCTTGCCATTCTCGTCGCGGATCAGCGTGTGATGGTGATAGGTCGGCACCGGCTGATCCAGCAACGTGAGCAGGATCACCTGAATGACGGTGAAACCGAACAGATCTTCGCCCCGCACGACATCGGTGATCTGCTGAGCAACATCATCGAGGGCCGAGGCGAGAAAATAGGCGACCACCTCGTCTCCCTTGCGCCAAAGCACGACATCGCCGATCTCGGCCAGGGCGCGGGCGTGTTCGATGACATGGTGTCCCGCATGGCGCGCGCCGGTTTCGGTGAAGGCCGCCTCGCGGTTTTTCAGCAGATCAAGCGCGCGATCCAGATGCAGGCGCAGCGCGTCCCCGGATTTGCGATCGCGCATCGGGCGATGTTTGCATGTGCCCGGATAGACTTCATGTGGCACACCTTCCTGCGGCGCGGCAAGCGCCGCGCGGATATTTGCGCGGGTGCAGGAGCAGGGATAGAGCAGTCCCATCTCTTCCAGCCGCGCAAGCGCAGGGACATAGCGATCGAGATGGGCGGCTTGCGACCAGGCGGGATCGTCCCATGTCAGGCCGAGCCATGTCAGGTCTTCTTCGATCAGAGCCTTCCATTCCGGCTTCGACCGTTCCAGATCGGTGTCTTCGAAGCGCAGCAGGAAACGCCCCCCGGCGGCGCGCGCCATGTCATGCGCTAGCATCGCGCTATAGGCATGGCCCAGATGCAGCGGCCCGGTGGGCGAAGGGGCGAACCGCGTAATCACCTTAGCCTTGACCGGCAAGCCATTGAACAAAGGCCTCTTTCCCGCGATCCGTATAGGCCTTGTAGCGATCTTTCCGGCCCTTGCGCCCGCCCTTGGCGTCGATCGGCGGGAAGAGGCCGAAATTGACGTTCATCGGCTGGAAGGTCTTCGCCTCGGCGCCGCCGGTGATGTGATGGATCAGGCTGCCCATCGCGGTTTCGTTCGGCGGCGGGGCCAGATCGCGCCCCATGATGCCCGCCGCCGCCATGCGCCCCGCCAGAAGCCCCATCGCGGCGCTTTCGACATAGCCCTCGACCCCGGTGATCTGCCCGGCAAAGCGGATATTGGGCCGCGATTTCAGCCGCATCCGGTCATCCAGCAGCGTGGGAGAGTTGATGAACGTGTTGCGATGGATGCCGCCAAGCCGCGCGAAGTTCGCATTCTCAAGGCCGGGAATCATCCGGAATACAGTGCCTTGCGCGCCATACTTCATCTTCGTCTGGAAACCGACAATATTGTAAAGCGTGCCAAGCGCGTTGTCGCGGCGCAACTGGACCACGGCATAGGGCTTGTTCGCGGGATCATGCGCATTGGTCAGCCCCACGGGCTTCATCGGGCCATGGCGCAGGGTTTCGCGCCCGCGCTCGGCCATCACCTCGATGGGCAGGCAGCCGTCGAAATAGCCCGCGGTCTCGCCCTCGTGGAACTCGGTCTTCTCGGCGGCCAGAAGCGCGTCGATGAAGGCCTCATACTGTGCCTTGTTCATGGGGCAGTTCATGTAGGCCGTGCGCTCTTCCTCGGTCTCGCCCTTGTCATAGCGCGATTGCATCCAGGCCACCGACATGTCGACCGTGTCGGCATAGACGATGGGGGCGATCGCGTCGAAGAAGGCAAGGCTGTCGGCGCCGGTCTCGGCCCGGATACTTTGGGCAAGCGCGCCAGAGGTCAGCGGACCCGTGGCGACGATCCAGTTCCCGCTTGAAGGAAGCGATGTAACCTCTTCATAAGACGTGGAAACAAGGGGGTGGGATTTCAGCGTTGCGGTGACCTCGGCGGCGAATGCCTCGCGGTCGACGGCAAGCGCGCCCCCGGCCGGAAGGCGGTGCTTTTCGGCCATGCGCATCAACAGCCCGTTGGCGGCGCGCATCTCCCAATGCAAAAGGCCCACGGCATTACGCTCATCATCGTCCGAGCGAAACGAGTTCGAGCAGACCATTTCCGCGAAATCGCTGCCGGTATGGGCGAAGGTGCCGACCTTCGGGCGCATTTCGTGGATGGTCACGGGCACCCCGGCCTCGGCCGCCTGCCAGGCGGCTTCGGATCCGGCCATGCCGCCGCCGATGATGTTAAGTGTTTCCGTCATGCGCGGGGTGATACCCCCCCGCGCAGGCCGGTGCAATGCGGATCAGTCCTCGATCACCTCTTCGCCATCCTCGCCCTGATCGGCGACGCGGGCGACCGAGACGACTTCTTCCCCCTTGGCGGTGTCGAACACCTTGACCCCGCCGGCCGAGCGCGAGCGGAACGAGATCTGGTCCACCGGGCAGCGGATCGACTGGCCGGTCGAGGTGGCCAGCATCACCTGATCGCCGGGCTCGACGGGGAACGAGGCCACCAGCGCGCCGCCGCGCATGGTCTTCTCGATCGCGGTCACGCCCTGGCCGCCGCGCCCGCGCAGCGGATAGTCGTGCGAAGAGGACAGCTTGCCCGCGCCCTTCGCGGTGATGGTCAGGATCAGGTCCTCGGCCGCCGACATCTCGGCATAACGCTCGGGGCTGAGCTGGCCGCCTTCGACGGCCTCGTCATCCTCGTCCGCGGGCTCTTCCTCGGTCACGCCGGCCATCAGGCGGCGCTGCTTGAGATAGGCGGCGCGTTCCTGCGGGTCGGCCTCGAAATGGCGGATGACCGACATCGACACCACCGCGTCGCCCCCGGCCAGCCGGATGCCGCGCACGCCGGTCGAATCGCGGCCCTTGAACAGGCGTACATCGGTGACGCGGAAGCGGATCGCCCGGCCATTGGCGGTGACCAGCATCACGTCGTCATCGGCGGTGCACATGCGCGCGTTGACCATGCTGACGCCCTCGGGCAGCTTCATGGCGATCTTTCCGTTGCGCTTCACATTGGCGAAATCGGACAGCGCGTTGCGGCGCACGTCGCCCTCGGAGGTGGCGAAGAACACCTGATAGTCGTCCCATTCCTCTTCGGGCGCGTCCACCGGCATCAGCGCGGCGATCGACACCCCCATCGGGATCGGCAGGATATTGACGATCGCCTTGCCCTTCGAGGTGCGCCCGGCCAGCGGCAGGCGCCAGCATTTGAGGCTATAGACCATGCCGTCGGTGGTGAAGAACAAAAGCTGCGTATGGGTGTTGGCCACGAAAAGCGTGGTGACGACATCGTCCTCCTTGGTCGCCATCGAGGCCAGGCCCTTGCCGCCGCGGCGCTGTGCGCGGAACTCGGCCAATGGGGTGCGCTTGATATAGCCGCCCGAGGTGATGGTGACGACCATGTCCTCGCGCTCGATCAGGTCTTCGTCGTCCAGATCGCCCGCCCAGTCCACGATCTCGGTGCGGCGCGGCACGGCGAACTGCTCCTTCACCTCGCGCAACTCGTCCGAGATGATCGCCATGATCCGCTCGCGCGAGGCGAGGATGGCAAGGTATTCGCGGATCTTGCCGGCCAGTTCGGCCAGCTCGTCCGTGACCTCCTGCACCCCCATCGCGGTCAGGCGTTGCAGGCGCAGCTCGAGGATCGCGCGGGCCTGTGTTTCGGACAGGTTGTAGGTGCCGTCATCGTTCACCGGATGCAGCGGATCGTCGATCAGGCGCAGATATTCGACGATGTCATGCGCGGGCCAGCGACGCTCCATCAGCCGGTCGCGCGCCTCGGCCGGATCGCGCGAGGCGCGGATCGTCGCCACGACCTCGTCCACGTTCGAAACCGCAACCGCAAGGCCGCACAGGATATGGCTGCGCTCACGCGCCTTGCGAAGTTCGAACGCGGTGCGGCGCGCCACAACTTCTTCGCGGAAGGTGATGAAATAATGCAGGAAATCGCGCAGCGTCAACTGCTCGGGGCGGCCGCCGTTCAGCGCCAGCATGTTGCACCCGAACGAGGTTTGCAGCGGCGTGAAGCGGTAAAGCTGGTTCAGGACGACATCGGGCGTCGCGTCGCGCTTGAGCTCGATCACCACGCGCACGCCGACGCGGTCGGATTCGTCCTGCACATGGGCGATACCCTCCAGCCGCTTTTCGCGCACCAGATCGGCGATCTTCTCGATCATCGTGGCCTTGTTCACCTGATAGGGGATCTCGTCCACGATGATGGCAAAGCGGTCCTTGCGGATTTCCTCGATGCGGGTTTTGGCGCGCAGGATGACGCTGCCGCGGCCCTCCAGATAGGCCTTGCGCGCGCCGCCACGCCCCATGATCTGGCCGCCGGTGGGGAAATCGGGGCCGGGCACGATCTCCATCAGCGCCTCGGAGGACATGTCGGGCGTTTCGATCAGCGCAAGCGTCGCATCGACCACCTCGCCCAGGTTGTGCGGCGGGATGTTCGTGGCCATGCCGACCGCGATGCCGCCCGCCCCGTTGACAAGCATGTTGGGATAGCGCGCGGGAAGGACCGTCGGCTCCTTGTCCTTGCCGTCGTAATTGTCCTGGAAATCGACGGTATCCTTCTCGATATCGGCAAGAAGGGCCGAGGCGGGCTTGTCCATCCGCACCTCGGTGTAACGCATCGCCGCCGCCGAGTCGCCATCCATGGAGCCGAAGTTGCCCTGACCGTCGAGAAGCGGCAGCGACATCGAGAAATCCTGCGCCATCCGCACCAGCGCGTCATAGATCGCGGCATCGCCATGGGGGTGATACTTCCCCATGACATCGCCCACCGGACGGGCGGATTTGCGGTAGGGCTTGTCATGCGTGTTCCCGGTCTCGTGCATCGCATAAAGGATGCGCCGGTGCACCGGCTTCAGACCGTCCCGCAGGTCCGGAATCGCGCGCGATACGATCACGCTCATCGCATAGTC
Source organism: Rhodobacter maritimus (assembly GCF_058747975.1). NCBI lineage: Bacteria > Pseudomonadati > Pseudomonadota > Alphaproteobacteria > Rhodobacterales > Rhodobacter > Rhodobacter maritimus. The sequence goes on from NZ_CM179095.1 coordinate 1,413,686, forward strand.
GAGATAGGCCGTCTTCATCTCGTCGGCGATCGAGACGCTGGGGCCGTCGTAATGCGGCCGCGCGGGGCCTTGATCCATGGATTCCGGCGTTTCGGGGGTATCGGTCACGGGGGGCTCGCATTCCAAGATATTGTTGCCCCGGCTTATAGCCTATCCCAGCCATGGGGTGCAATGCGCGAAGACCCGGCCATGCGCGAAGCGGAGATTTCGGAACGCTCCGCGGGGGATATTTGCGCAAAGGTGAGGGGCATTCATCTTCGCAGAAATATCCCCGCCGGAGGCTTCCGGCGCCGGGATCAGGCGCGGCGGCGCGCGGTCAGGAAAGCGGCCAGCCAGAGGGCCAGGAAGGCCGCCGAGGCCAGGGCATTCAGGTTCGGCATGGTGACGCCGAACATCTGCCAGGCGATCTCGTCGCAGCGCACGAGGGGCGCGGCGGTGATCTGTGCCAGAAGGTCATCGGTCGACAGGGTCGTCAGCCCGCCCGAGGTGCAGCTGTCCGGCCCCTCGAAGATGCCGCGCTCGACGCCCGAATGGTAGACGGCGAGGGCCCCCGTCGCGGCCACCGAGGTCGCGCCCAGCAGGGCAAGGCCCATCGGCAGGCGGAAGATCACGATGAGCGCGCCCAGAATGGCGGCGGCCAGATGCGGCCAGCGTTGCTGGATGCACAGATCGCAAGGTGCCACGCCCATGGCCTGAAAGCCAAGGGCGCCAAGCAGCACCGCCGCGGACCCGGCGGATGCCAGAAGCACCAGCATGCGGGGGGACAAGGTGCGGAAAAGCTCAGAGATAGCGTGTCGCATAGAAGCCTCCGATCAGCAGCACGACGAAGAGCGTGAACAAGAGCCCCAGGCGCCTTTCGATGAAGTCGCGGATCGGTGCCCCGAATTTCCACAAGAGCGCGGCCACGATGAAGAAGCGCAGCGCGCGGGCAAGGACCGACACCCCGACAAACAGCGGCAGCGAGAGTTGCGTGGCCCCCGAGAATATCGTGATGACCTTGTAGGGGAAAGGTGTCACGCCCGCGACAAGGACCGCCCATCCGCCATAGGTGTTGAAGCGCGCGGCAAGATCCTCGAACTTGTCGGCCTTGCCGTAGAATTCCAGCACCGGACGTCCGATCGCATCCATGAAGCCGTAGCCGATCGCATAGCCCAGAAGCCCGCCCAGGACCGAGGCCACCGTCGCCACCGCGGCGATGTGGAAGGCGCGCCAGGGCATGGCAAGGATCATCGGGATCATCAGCACGTCGGGCGGAATCGGGAAGACCGAGGATTCGATGAAGGCCACCGCCGCCAGTGCCCAAAGCGCGCGCGGATGCCCCGCGAGTCCCATCGTCCAGTCATATAGCCTGCGTATCATTCGTGCCTGTCCGGGTTGCCTCCCGCGCTCCATCGCGCGCGCGGCGCGCGGCGTCAAGCATGCGGGCGCGGAATTGGACTGTTGCGGCGGCGCGCGGGGCGCTAATCTTGGCAATGTGATCGACGAGGAGTGTGGTTTCATGAAGTGGAAAGGTCGCCGCGGCAGCCGCAATATCGAGGACCGTCGCCGGATGGGGGGCGCACGCGGGGCCGCCGGGATCGGCGGGTTCGGCCTTCTGGCGGTGCTGCTTCTGGGGGTTGTGTTCAACGTCGATGTGACGCCGCTTCTTCAGGGCGGTTCCGGCGGACCGCAGGTATCGGGGGAACTGAGCGAGGAAGATCGCGCGATGGGCGATTTCGTCTCGGTCACGCTGGCCGATACCGAAGAGGTCTGGGCGCAGATCTTCAGCGAGGATCTGGGGCGCAGCTACACGCCCGCGACGCTGGTGCTGTTTTCGGGCGTGACGCAATCGGCCTGCGGCGGGGCGTCGGGCTCGACCGGGCCGTTCTATTGTCCGGTGGACCAGAAAGCCTATCTTGACACCGCGTTCTTCACCACGCTGTCGCGCCAGCTTGGTGCCAAGGGCGATTTCGCGGCCGCCTATGTCGTCGCGCATGAGATCGCGCATCATGTGCAGAACGAGCTGGGCATTCTGAGCCAGGTCAACGAGCTGCGCGCGCGCTCGAACGAGGCGCAATCCAATGCGCTTTCGGTGCGAATCGAGTTGCAGGCGGATTGTTTCTCGGGGGTCTGGGCGCGGCGCGCGGCCGAAAGCTTCGGTTCGATCGACCGGCAGGACGTGGCCGAGGCGATGAACGCCGCCCGCCGGATCGGGGACGATACACTTCAGCGCAATGCCGGGCGGGTGCCGATGCCCGACAGCTTCACCCATGGCAGCTCCGAGCAGCGCGAGGCCTGGTTCGCACGCGGTTTCGAAAGCGGGCAGATCGCAAGCTGCGATACTTTCGCCGCGCAGGATCTCTAGCGTCCCCGGCCTCTTGCCATGCGGGCAGAGCGGCGGTAGATGCATGCGGGCTGGCCCGAGTGGCGGAATGGTAGACGCAGGGGATTCAAAATCCCCCGCCGCAAGGCTTGTCGGTTCGAGTCCGACCTCGGGTACCAGCTTGAGATGAAAGCGCTTTTTGCCATTCTGTCGCTTTTGTTCTTGGGGTGTAAATCTGCCAACTCACACGTCCGACTCACAGAGTCATGTTTCGGACATGTTCTGTTCTTCATCATCATCGGGGTTCGATTCGATAAGCATTTCGACTGCGTAGTCTGCCATGTCGATCAGATTTCTCATCGATTCCGCGTCGATGCACACCCACTCTGCGCCCTGGTCGTTGAAGATGTAGACGTAGCCGTCGTCGTCGAACTGGGCAAAGTTCGGGTCATATTCCACATCCATGAAAAAGACGGTCGGCATGGCAAAGCCCGGAAATGGCCCGAAATCAATCTTCGCCATCGTCAGCTTCCAAGGTTCAAGTCCCCCGGACAGAGCCATTTTCAGATCTTTGAGTGTGTCTTTCTTGGTCATCACCTTCGCCTTTCCTGCGCCGCGCGGCTCAATTTTCTGCGGCTTGCTTTCGATCTGTAATAGGCCACCATCTCGGCACTCTGGCCGGTTACGGCTTGAATTTCCGCATCGCTCGCGCCCGCCTCGGCCAGCTGCACGATTGCCAGCTTGCGCAGGCCATGCAGCGAATATTGCGCGGCGCGATCTCCTATACCCTCGCGCCACGCGCGGAACGCCTTTTCGACGGCACTGTATCCGAGGGGCTGCGACAGGTTCTTCGGCAGCATGTGGGCGCCTTTGACGGGCAGGGCGTCAACATAGGCGCGTAGCGATGGCGGGCAGTAAATTTCAAACTCGGTATCGCCCTTCTCGTCGCGCACCAGCATCCATTCACCGTCGAACTGATCGCGGCGCATGGTGATCGCGGCATTCGGCCGCTGTCCGGTGCCAAGGATCAGACGTGCCGCCGTCTGGACGGTCGCCGGGGCGCCGTCGAGGGCTTTGATCATCCAATCAGGCCACGGCTCATAGGTGCGCTGCGGCTTATGCTGACCCAGCCCGCGGGCGGGGTTTTCACCCAGGGGCCAGTCCAGTTCTTTCGCGGCATAGTTCCACAGCAGGCTGACGGTCTGCGCAAATCGAGAGGCCTTGCGCGGGGTGTCTGACAGGGTGCCAAGCGCGGCGCGCACAGCCTGACGCGTGGTGCGCCGCATGTCCTTAGCGCCGTTCTTCTCCATCAACCGATCCATCGGCAGGCGGTAGCTGCGCTTCGTGCTTTCGGCCAGATCGCGCTGCACCGTCTGATCGCGTCGCCACGTCTCGATGCATTCGCGCCAGGTATAGCGCGCCGGCATGGCCTGCTTCTTGTGCTGGCCGGATTGGGCCTCCCAATAGAGGCGGTCGAGCAATTCCGGATCGTCCTTCCAGTCCAGCTTGATTTCTCGAGCGCGCTGCTTCCCGCCATCCGTCCAGGTGATGCGGTGATACGGGGCCCAGGCCTTTCCGCTCCAGCGCCAGACGAGGCGAGGCTTTGCGATGCGGGGACGTGGCGGGCGTCTCATAGCGTGAAATCCTGATCGGGCTTTGCGGCGTCACCCGTCAGAATGGCCTGCAACCGCTCGACAAGCCAGCGATCATGGCCGCCGATTTTCGTTGGCGGGGGGAGGGCGCCTGCCGCGACCAGGCGCAGGAACTCTGGCGTGGGCAGATCCAGCAAGCGGGCTGCGGTCACGTCACGGACGGCGATCGGGAATGCCTTGCTCATCTGCGCCTCCTGGCCTGAGATATGGTGGTGCGCGCGGTCATGCTGACATGGCCTCCATGGCGTGACCGCACCATTGTTCGGCGGCGGCGGCCATCATGCCGGGGAATGACCTGCTGCGCAGGCGTGTGCGTTCTGGTCCCGGCGTCATGCGATGTACGCGGTTCCAAGACTTCCATTCATCGCTGCCGCGCTCCGGCTCGGGCAGGCGATCTGTCGGCTCGAGCGCAGGAAGGCCGCGCAGATACCAGCCGGTCGATTTGTATTGCGGTTCACCGAACCAGAACGGTTGCACCATCTGCGGTGTGGGCAGATCAACCGGCATCCGGGCGCGGGCCAGATCGTTCATTTCCGGGTTCTCGATCGCCACCCGTTCGATGGGCGCATTCCAGCAGGCCGTGAAGATCGAAACGCCGTCCTCGAATTCCGCGCGCAGGTCCGCCCAGGTCCGCCCGCGCGGAAGCTGCTTCGGTGGCGTCCACTTGCCCGGCCCGCTCATCCAGCGACGGCCCGAGCGGCACAGTCGGGTGCAGGGCGGATGCATGACGGCCAGCATATCCCAACCTTCGTGCAGAACGCCGTCACGCACGTCGCAGACGATGTGCCTGTTCGAACCGTCCTCGGCGGGTTCCAGATCGCAGGACCAGACATCGTGCCCAAGAGCGGCAAATGCGCGGCGGCCGATTCCGCTGGTTTCGCAGGCAATCAGGATCCGCATGGGGCGCGTCATTCTGCCGTCCCCTCGATAGCGCGCGGTGGATCGTCAGGGTTGGGGCGCAGGTTGCCCTTGGTGCCGTGCGCGACGATATACAGCCGCACGCCGTTGAAAATTTGCTTTGCCAATGCCGCCCGGGCCAATGCTTCGGGCGGTGTTATTCTGCCGTTGCGCAGGTCTTGCAGGTCACAGGCCAGCCCGTCGATGATCGTCCTGAGGCCCAACGTGTCCGAGACGGGTTGGGCGGCATAGTCACGCTCGGCCATAAAGCGCCCCCTCTTTGTGTGAAATTCGATAGGCCTCGACCTCCATGATCGCCGTGATGGCAATGATCTGACGGGCGGTGCGGCGATCCCTGTTCAGGTCTCCAAATCCGCCAACGGCCTTGCCCCAGTCCTTTTCGCAGCGACGGCAGATCGGCGGGATGTCGTATTCCGCGGCATATCGCCAGCGGATCCGCTCGTCGCCATCCTGCGACCAGTCCTGATATTTCAGGCAGATCGCGCAGGTGAAGCTGTAGGGACGGGACGGGTAGATGGTCATTCCTCGCCCTCTCTCGCCTCTGTATGGCCATCAATCTGCGCGATGATCTCGTCTTTCACGGATTGGACCGCCAGAATGAACGACAGAGCGGCCTTGGCGAGTTTGACCTGTTGCCGCAGACCATCGCTATTGATAGCGCGGCGGTAGAGGGTCGGATCGGTGATGTGCATGTAGCTGTGCATCGACCGCTCGGCCTTGACCAGCGCCTCAAGCGTCTCGGCCTGCGGGGTCAGGATCTGGGCAGCGAAGCCGATAGCGTCCATCGCCGTTTTGTGGAGCGGATTGTTCATAGCTACCCCCTCGCGTCCAGGAAGCGCACCGCTGCTCCGAGCAGCTGATCCGCATCTTCGTTGACCTCTTCGTGCCATGGCACGTCCTGCATCGCCTCGATCAGCAGGCGCAGCGCGTCGGTCATGGAATACAACGCGTCGCCGCCGCCAACGGCATCGTGCTGTCTGATCGTGCCGTCCCTGACGGTCTCGATAATGTCCATCGCCGCGCCGGATGCGCAGCTGGCCGCGGCAAGGAGCTTGGTTGTGGGGTCAGTCATGATAGATCCTGACCGGCCGTACGCGCGGCACATTGTAGGCGGGTATAGATTGCTGGGTGCACCAGCAGGCCGAACGGAGTTTTGTATGCGAGCGGTTTCATGCGATCCAATCGACCGAATTTTCCACGGGTCCGGCGCTGTCGGCGTTTCGTGGCCGGTTTGTCTGGAAAAATCGGAACCATCTCGTAGGCCTCTGCAGAAACTAATATTTTGGTTCCATTGAACGTTCCTGGGGTCATCTCGAACATCGTCACGACCTCCTCTGACCGAGCGGCAGCCCGGCCTCCTCGTAGCGCTGCACGATCCGGGCACCAAATGCCCGCAGTTCCTGGTTTGTTGCGATTGCCTCGTCATCGTCAGCGGCAAATCCGTGATAGAAACCGGCCGATGCGCCTGCATAGAATGCGTCCTCCGCCTCGAGGCGTTGCCGGGCGGGAAGTTCGGCCGGATCGGCAACGCCATACTGAGCGGCGCAAAACGAGCGGAACCTGTCTACGAAGAAGGTTTGGTCAGCCATCACCGCCCCTCCAGCCAACGCAGGCAGCGGTCGCGCGCGCCGTGTTTCGTGGCACCGGCCGGGATCGAGTAGCGCAGGCCTCCCCACCAGGTGCGCGCGCAGACCTGCGGCAGGGGCGTGTATTTGGCCGGCGCATAGGTCTGATCCGAAATCGCCGCCAGGCTGTAGGGGCGCGGCTGCGGGCGGGGCTGGCAATCGGCAGGGAGGCCCGAGATCCACACTCCGCAGGCGGCCTCGCGCTCTCCGCGATCAGGCGCCGGCCTGGCCGGGCGATCCGGTTCCGGCGTGGGCGCTGGTTTTTCGGGTTCCGGGGCAGGGCTTTCAGGTTCGGGTGCAGGCTGTTCGGGTTCCGGCTGCGGCTCAGGCTCGGCCGGTTTCTCGGGGGTCTCGATGCCGGGTTCGTCTGGATGCGGATCGCACTCGCCGTGTCCGCAGCTCCACGCCGGGGCGTAGAGGATGCTCAGGGCGGTGCTGAGGAGGATTATTTTCATGCTGCTGCGGCCTTCGTTTTCGGGTTGGTTGATCGTGCCGGTTGCTCAGGGGCCCCAGCGGTGGAAATCGGTCGGCGGTTCATCATCGGGCAGCATCGCCATGACGATGACGCCCAGCACGAATCCGGCGATCGTGCAGCCGAGGCACAGGCCGGTGATGGCGAGCACGCTCATCACTCAATCCCTCGGGTAATGGGGTGGCGGGGCGGCACCTGGTCGAGGACCGTGTGGATGTCGATCTCGGACAGCCCCATGCTGGTGCCGCGGCGTATCAGGCACTCGCGGTCCTGCGCGTTCAGATGTCCGCCCGGCGTGTGGTTTCTGGCCGTGGCAACGATCGCTTCAAAGGCGGGTCTGTCGGTCATTGTCGCTTCTTTCTGAAAAGGCCCCCGGCCTTCTTGGTGTGGTGCGGCCGGGGGCAGTTGGCCGCGCGCTGGGCGGAGAACCTGAGGTCAAGCGCGCGGCTGGCAATTACTCAGGGATCAGCGCAGGTCGCCCTGACGACCGAGGAAGACCGGCAGGCCGGTCTCTTCCGAAGCGGCAAATGCGATGGCGCTGAAATGCGCCCGGCGGTGGTATTCGACGCGGTGCCATTCCAGGGCAAAGACCACACTGCCGCCGCCCGTGCCGCGCCAACGGAAGCGCGCCTCGATGTCCGAGGGCTTTTCGCCGTTGTAGAAGGGGATGTTCAGCGTGATCTTCTGCGGGATCACCACGTCATTGGTCGCGCGGGATTCGCTTTCGAAGGTGATCCGGCGGTCGCCATTGTCGAGGCGGGTCGAGGTTTTGTAGGTCTGACCCACCGTCGCCTCGAAATCGCGGCTGATCTCGATCAGCGTCGCAGGATCGGGCCAAAGCACATCGGCCGAGTTTTCCTCGAGGAAGCGGGCGAAGGTCTCCTGATCGACGAAGCCCTTCTTCACGAACTCGTTCCAGCGGACGAATTCTTCGGATGGGCGCAGTTTCAGCGTGACGCTGTGCGCATCGGGGCCGGGCTTGATAGCGTCTTCGCCGTCCTGATTGTGGTGGTGCCAGTCCAGCCGGGCCGAGATCGTCAGCGCGTCGTAATCGGCGATGATGATCGAGCGGTCATCCGAAAAGCGATTGGCATAGGTCGAGAGGCTGCTGCGATCGTCGACCGTCACCCGCTGGCGCGTCCAGGAAAGCAGGCGGCCGTCGTTCTCCAGGTGGTGCAGCGCAAAGCCCTCGGGCAGCGCCAGATATTCGCGGCCATCCGGCCCGACATGGTGCGGCGCAGCCAGTCGCGCCGCCTTCAGCACGGTTTCCAGCGTCTCGCCGGGGCTGCAGATGTCCATCGGCGCGGCCAACTCGGCCAGCGGCTCCGCGGGAGGTGTCTTGGGGGCCATGATTGTGTCCTTTCAGGGTTGCAAGCGGATCAGGCGTCCATCGAGCGGCGGCGCTCGATCTCGTCCTCGATGTCCATCTGGCGGGGGTCGCGGCGTGACAGGCGGCCGTCATCGCTGACGAAATAGATCCCGGCGCCAAGCGAGCGGGTTGGCTTCTTGATCGTCAGATCGGGCGTGACCTCAAGCTGCCCCGCCTTGTTGACCTTGAACTTCATCTTGAGCGTCAGGTAGCCGTCGCCGCCGGTGTTCTGGATCGCATCCATCAGCTCGTTGAGCTTCTGGTTGCCTTCGTCCAGCAGTTCTCCGCGCCGGAAGCCGGAGACGAATTCAAGGAAGTTCAGTTCGTCCTTTGCCATGGGGGTTCCTTTCAGCAGCAGCCCGGCACCATCGCCGGGTCGGTCAGGATGGGGAGGGCTGTGATCGTCCGCAGGGCCGCATGCGCCAGGATCGTCGCCACAAGGGTGGTGATGGCGATCAGGGCGAGGTGTTCGCAGGCGCGAATGACGCGCCGGGCCAGCAGGTCGCGCCGCAGGGGTCGGGTGTAGGAGGGGAGCGGGGTCATTGTGCCTCCATCGGGGTTAAGAACCTCTCCAGCGATCGGCCCGTGGGGGGGGCGTCTTCGGCTGGTGATGGGGGCATCATATGGGGAACATGATCCCTGTCAATAGAAAAGGGGAACATGATCCCCATTCCAAGCTTCACATTCCGATTCGGCCTGCTATGTTGTTCCGGTCAGCGCGGTGCTGGCGGAGGCGGGCGCATGGCCGAGAATCGTTGCTATTTGATCGAATGGGACGAAACCTTCTGGCGGATAATCCAGAAGGGGGCCTACATGCGGCGCGATGACGACTACCTGCGGGAACTCTTGTTCAAGCTCGAAGCGAAAGAGGATTGGAACTACATATTCTCGTCCGACACGGAAGAAGACGATCGGGAGTATTATCACCTGATGCTGCTGGCTGACGCCGACCTACTGGAGCAGAGCGGGTCATTTGGTGAGAGTTGGCGGATCACCAATGCTGGCCACGACTTCATCGCCCTAACCCGCCAGAACGAGGCATGGGCTAAGGTGAAGGCCGCAAGCGCCAAGATCGGCGGCGGCAGCGTGCAGATGCTATTTCGCATCGCTGAGGGCTATGCCCGGCAGAAGCTGACAGAACTGGGTATTCCGCTGGCGTAGATGCCAGCGGACAGCAAGGCGCCCGCCGCATGACCTCTGCTCAGTCATGTCACCCACCTAGCTCTACCACTTGCAGGATTCTCGCAGCGGAGTGATGGCGTCGTCCAGTCCGATCAGGTTGAAGGCAGCTGTTGTTGCGGATTCGTTATACGGCGTGAACCTGATGATCATGCGTTTCTTGCCAACCATCTTTTTGATGAATGGAATCGCCTTGCCCCCGCTCCAATGGCCAAGAGATCTATTGTTGGTGCTTTCATCCATTGCGATGGTGAAGCTCTTTTCCTCATCCAGACGCACGTCAACATCGCCGTAACCGCCATGGCCAGAGGTCAGGTGGCAGCTGGTGGCGAAAAAGATCGAGGTGGTGTTTTCCATACAGCGGATCACCAAGGTTGCGGTCTCTGGAGCGCGAAACTGGCCGCAGCCCACCGCCTCTTCGGATGCCAACTGCAGGTAGACATCGGTGGTGTCTTCGAAGTCAGACTTCTTGATCTGAACAGACCACGCTCCGGCTGCCTCCTCCGATACTGAGACAGCCGTGCGACCTGCGACCCGGTCGTAGCAGGCGAGGCGATCAAGATCTGTCTCCAGTGCCGCGCAGCTCTCAAGTTCCGCATAAGCTGCGCTTGCCATCAGCAACGTCAAGGCTGCTCCGAACACAATTCGCATATTTCCCCCTACATCTTCTTCCCTGCCCAGATCACCCGGCCGACGGTTTCGATTTCGGCCATCGGGCGCTCGAAGGCCGGATATTCTGCCTGGTTGTCGGAGATGATCCTGACCATGCCTCGGGTCGAGGACCGCCCGATCCGCTTGATGTGAAGCGCATCGTCCAGCCGGATCACATAGATGCCGTCGTGGCCTAGGTGGCACTTGGTCGTGTCGATCATGATCACGTCGCCATCGTCCAGCGTGGTCAGCATCGATCGTCCCCTCACGGTGATAATCTGGAGGTGTCGTGGGCTCGTGCCAGTGATGGATCTGAGATAGTCGACTGGCATAGCGAGCCTGTCAGCGACCGTCTCGCCGTGCGGAACCACCGATCCATCGCCGGCGCTGGCCTCGATATCCCAGATGTCGATGAGTTCGGCCTTGGTGTCCGATTGATCTGTTACAGGCTGCGTAAGTGCGAATATCTGGCTGTCCAAGAGCATCGAATCGACCGTTGTGCCCAACACTCGAGCCAAGCTAGCTGCGTCTTCGGCGCTTGTCGTCGGCTTCAGCCCGGCCTTGTGCTTCTGGCCAAACTTTTTCAATCGATCATATGGGATACCTGCTTCCTTGGCTAGCGCATGAAGCGCTAAGCCGCGCCGCTCTACTTCGGCAAAGAAAACATCACTGAACAATCTGTCGGGCATAGGGGAAATCTATCCCTGCGTTATCCAAAGAAGAAATGGAGACAGAGTTCCCCAAGCGGTCTTGACAAAGATAGGGAACATAGTCCCTATATGTGCTCTATGGAGCACCTCATCCGCGAAATCGAAGACTACGCCCGTGCTACCGGCCGCAAGCCGCAGTGGGTCCTGCGGGCGAGCGTGGGCTACGGCTGGGGGGTCTGGGACCAGTGGGTTTCCGGCTTGAAGAGCCCCACGATGGTGACGGCGGATCGCATCCGGGAGTGGATGGCCGCCAACCCTCCAAAAGACGCCACTGCTTCCTCCACCCAAGAGGATGCCGCGTGATGCCGTCCGATATGACCGTTCTTGTTCCATCCTCGAACCCTGCCACGCATGCGCGCCGCGCGCACGGAAACAAAGTTTCCGATCACAACTATGAGGTTGCCCATGTCGACGCCTAAACACCCGAGTCTCGAACTGGCGCAGGCCATCATTGCCGTGATCGCGGAAAAAACCGGCTGCGAGGTGCGCGCAGCCGAGATCCATGCGTTCAGCGACTACCTCTCGGTCTCCGTGGCGCTCTCGGAGGACGGCGCGCTGGAGGTGGAGTTTTCCGATCCGCTCGATCCGTATGGCGCCCCGACTGACGACGATTCCGGTCAAGAGGTGATTCATGTCTGAGGCTGCGATGATCCGGGCCTTCATGGCGGGGCTTGTTGACCGCGCGGGCGGCGTCGATGCCGCCGCTGCGGTGATCGGCGCGCGCCTTGGCCACGAGGTGTCGAAGGGTTCGATCTCCAAGCGGTTGGCGGGTCAGCTGGACTGGCCGCTGATCGAGATCATGGCTCTGGAAGATGCGGTCGGGGACCGCTGTGTGCGTCGTTGGCTGGCCCGAAGCCTGCCGGAAGTGTCTGAGGGCCAGTCCCTGATGCAGGCCGCGGCCGATGTGGTGCGCGAGCATGGAGAGGCGATCAGCGCCGTGATGGATTTTGCCGCCGGGCGCGACTGCCGGGCGAAGGCGCGGAAGGAAGTCGCGGACGCCGTCATAGCCAGCAACCGCCTGGCCGCTTTGATGGAGGGCGATGATGGCTAATCGCAGGCGCAGACCAAGTGATTTTCGCACCGACATGGCCCCCTGGTCGCGATGCGTTGCCGAATTGATCCGGCTGGCCAATGCCCTGCCAAAGCCCGAGGGCCTGGACCGGCTGCGGGCCTTTACCTCGGCCACGCGGGATTTCTGCGAAGAGGTCGAGCGGATCGAGGATGACGTTCTCGTCGTCACCATGGTGCCCACGGCGCGGACGCTGGAATTCCTCGATGACCTGCGCGCGCGGGCGGGGGCGGCACCATGACCCGCCGGAACCTGATGGCGATCCTGCGCGGCGGCTACTGCACCCGCTGGCATGCCAACCCCGATATGGCCCATATCCGCGAGACTTTGGCCGAGCATCACGCGCGTGTGGCGCAGATCATTCTGGCCCTGCACCCGGATCCGATGCTCGATCTGATCGACGCCGCCCTGCATCACGATGCGGGCGAGCCGACGGTCGGAGATCTGCCGCAACCGTTCAAGGCCTCGCACCCCGAACTGGCCGCCGCCCATGCTGAGGCTGAAGATGTGGCGCTCGAAAGGATCGGCTGCCGGTTCGACCTGTCCGGGGATGACCTGAAATGGCTGAAATTCGCGGACCGGCTGGCAGCCTATGCCCATGCCGCACAGGTCGCGCCCGCGCTTCTGCGGCGCGATGACTGGGTTAATGCGTGCATCGGTTTGAGGATCCTCGGCTCGGCGCTTTTGGGTGACAGGGGCGCGGCCGAGGTTCTGCGCCAGGTCGAAGGGAGGGTGTGATGACCGCGCTCTCCTATATCGATTTCCTGCGAGCCAAGGCGGCGATCGCGCCGAAGTTTGGCGGGCTGTCGATCGAGGAAGCGGATCTGAACCCCGCCCTGAAGCCGCATACGCGCCGCATGGTGGCCTGGGGCCTGCAGGGCGGAAGGCGGGCTTGGTTCGCCAGTTTCGGGTTGCACAAGACCGCGACGCAACTGGAAGCGATGCGGGTCATCTGGCGGCAGACCAATCGGCCGGTGCTGATCGTCGCGCCGCTCGGCGTGCGACGTGAGTTCATCCGAGAGGCGGCGGAGCGCTTTACCGGCGAATTTGCGATCGACCTGCGCTTCATCAGGTCCGACGCCGAGGTTGATGGCCCGGCGGTCTACCTGACCAATTACGAGACGGTGCGCGACGGCAAGCTGCGCCCCGATCATTTCGAGGGCGTCAGCCTGGACGAGGCGGCGGTGCTGCGCGGCATGGGTGGAACCAAGACGTTCCGGACGTTCATCCGCACGTTCATGGACGTGCCCTACAGGTTCGTCGCCACCGCCACCCCAAGCCCGAACGACTATATCGAGCTGCTGTCCTATGCCGGTTTCCTCGATGTGATGGATATCGGCCAGGCGAAAACCCGGTTTTTCAAGCGCAACAGCGAGAAAGCCGACCAGCTGACGATCATGCAGCACAAGGAGCGCGAGTTCTGGTTGTGGGTGGCAAGCTGGGCGCTGTTCGTGACCCGGCCCTCCGATCTCGATCCGGGCTTTGACGATACCGGCTATGACCTGCCGCCGCTCGACGTGAACTGGCACGAGCTGCCGACTGATCACCTCGCCCATGCGGTGACCGAGAAATCCGGCCAGATGCGGATGTTCCGCGATAGCGCGGTCGACCTGCAAGGGGCGGCAAAGGAAAAGCGCGACAGCCTGCCGCAACGGATCGGAAAGCTCATGGAGCTGCGAGCCGAGGATCCATCGGCGCATCGGATCATCTGGCACGATCTGGAGGCCGAGAGGCTGGCGATCGAGAAGGCGGTCCCGGCCGTGGCCTCGGTCTATGGCAATCAGGATCTGGACCTGCGCGAAGGGATCATCGGGGATTTCGCCGATGGCCGCCTGTCCGAGCTGGCCGCAAAGCCCGTGATGCTGGGCTCGGGCACCAACCTGCAGCGGCATTGCGCTTGGCATGTGTTCCTCGGGATCGGCCACAAGTTCAACGATTTCATCCAGGCAATCCACCGACTGCGGCGCTTTGGACAAACCGCGGCGTCGGTGCGGCTGGATCTGATCTACACCGAGGCCGAGCGGGGCATCCGCCAGAACCTCGAACGCAAGTGGAAACAGCACAACGAGATGGTGGCGAAAATGGTGGAGATCATCCGCGAATACGGCCTTTCGGAAATCGCCATGATGCAGGCCCTGCAGCGGTCGATGGGGGTGGAGCGTGTCGAGGCGCATGGCGCGCCCGCCGTCGGAACAGACGAACCGCTCTGGCGGGCGGTGCACAACGATTGCGTGGAAGAGGTGCGCAGGATGCCCGCAGATTCCGTCCACCTGATCGTCACCTCGATCCCGTTCTCGACCCAGTACGAGTATTCCCCCAACTATGCCGATTTCGGGCATACCGATGACGACGCTCATTTCTGGCAGCAGATGGATTTCCTGACGCCCGAGCTGCTGCGCGTGACCGAGCCGGGGCGGTTGGCCGCGATCCATGTCAAGGATCGGATCGTTCCGGGCGGCATCAACGGGTTCGGGTTTCAGACGCTTTCGACACTGCATTGCGACTGCATCCGGCATTTCGCCCAGCATGGCTGGGCCTATCTCGGGATGAAAACGATCACGACCGACGTGGTGCGCGAAAACAACCAGACCTATCGCCTGGGCTGGACCGAACAGTGCAAGGACGGAAGCCGGATGGGGTTCGGCGTGCCGGAATACCTGCTCCTGTTCCGCAAGCCTCCGTCCGATCGGTCGAATGGTTATGCCGATGCGCCGCCCTCCAAGGACAAGAAGTTCTGGGACAGCGAGGCGAAGGCATGGATGAACGAGGGCGGCTATTCGCGCGGCCGGTGGCAGATCGACGCGCATGGCTATACGCGGTCCTCTGGTGACCGCCAGTTGACGCCCGAGGAACTGGCAGGCCTGCCGGCGGATGCGGTCTACAAGGTCTGGAAGGCATTCAACTTGGATGCGGTCTATGACTTCGAGCATCACGTCAGGATCGGCGAGCATCTGGAAATGTCGGGCCGTCTGCCCTCGGATTTCATGCTGTTGCCGCCGCATTCCAGCCATCCCGATGTCTGGACCGATATCGCCCGGATGCGCACGCTGAACGGGCTGCAGGCCGCCAAGGGCAAGGAAATGCACCTTTGTCCGTTGCAGTTCGATATCGTCGACCGCGCCATCGCCCAGTTCACCATGAAGGGCGAATTGGTGCTGGACCCGTTCGGCGGGCTGATGACGGTGCCCTACCGTGCGATCAAGCAGGGCCGTAGGGGGATCGGGATCGAGCTGAACCCGGGATACTGGCGTGATGGCGTGACCTATTGCGAGGCGGCCGAGCGCGAGATGGCGACGCCGGGCCTGTTCGACTTTCTCGATGCCGAAACTGGCAATGGTGAAAAGGGCGATGCCGAAGCGCCCGGGATGGCGGCGGAATGAGCGCGCGTCGGAAAAAGCCCGCGGATGCCGGGCGGATTATTCGGGCCGCGCAGGCGGCCGAGCGCCTGGCCCCGGTGTTTCACCCGCTCTGGTCATCTGCCGATGACCACGCAGTCCTGAGCGCGCGGGCCGCGGGCGAGAATTTCACGATGATCGCAGCCCGGTTGGGTCGGCCGCGCCTGGCGGTCGAGCAGCGTTGGCACCGTCTGCGGATGGTGCGCGATGCGCTGCGGCTGCTTGAGGCCTATGGCCTGTCGGATGAGCCATATCCTGAAGATACGGCGGTGAGCTATGGCTAAGGCAAAATATCGAGATATCGAGGTGCGCGGAACGGTCTATGCCGACGCCAATGCGGCGGCGGCCGCGCTCGGAGTATCCCCACAAACCGTAAGAAATGCTGTGCGAAGCGGTCGGACGCATCGTGTCGGGACGGGGGAAAGTTGGCCCGAGCCCCTACCTGTCCGCGTACGAGGAAAAGTCTTTAAGTCGGCGCGTGCGGCGGCGGCGCACTTTGGTGTCAAGCCGCCCGCAATCTATCGTGCAATCCTGCAAGGACGTGAGGATCGGTTTCTGTTGCCCAGAAAGCAGCGAAACGGAATGTCCAAGCCCATAACCATCGGACCGTTGTCGTTTTCATCGATGGATGAGGCGGCGCGCGTCCTCGGGTTCAAGCAGGGATACGTTTCGAGGTCGCTGCGAAGTGGCCGCACCTCGGCGATAGAGCGCATCCTTGGCGCCGCGATGCGAGAGGCGCGCAGGCGGCAGATGCAGGCGAGGAAGGAGGGGCCCGATGGCTGAACGGTTGGATCAGGTTCTACCCAGCGATGAGCAGGCGGCAGCGATGATCGCTAGCCTCTCGCCCGAAGCCTACGCGGCATGGCGCGCCGTCTGTCCGATGATCGGCACCGATGGCAATCGCTTCATCGCAGCACTGGTCGAGGCCGCTTGCGTCACCGCCCTGGCCGCAGGTTGCGACCCGGTGGATTTCGCGCGGGGCGTCAAGGTGATCTGGGATGATCGCGCGGCCGAGTTCTTCGGCACCGGGCGCGTGAATTGATCAGGGGCGATGGGCAGGATGGCTGAGGCAGAACGACTTATGCGGCTGGTCGATACCGACGATCTGTTTGAATACCCGATCCCGTCAGGCGAACGGTTGGACAGCCATTTCTTCATCGCCTGGCGCTTCGACTGGTGGCTGCACTCCGAATTTCGCCTGCTGGCGGACAAGGAGGTCCGCGCGGTCGGGTTCGATCTGTTCAACATCGCGCAGAAAGAAGATCCGGTCGGCACGCTGCCGGTGGACGAACGTCTGCTGGCGCGGCTGGCAGGGGAATCTCTGGAAGAGTGGCGCCGGCTCATGGCGCGGCCGATCGGGCCGCTCTACAACTGGAAGCCCTGCCGCAGCGACAGGGGCCAGCATCGCCTCTATCATCCCGTGGTTCTGAGGATCGCGCAGGATGCGCTTGGACTGCGCGAGGACAGGCTGGCAAAGCGGGATGCTGACCGTGAGCGCAAGCGGATGGAAGCGCTGCCAGACAAGATGCTGCGCGCCGGCGCGCCCAAGCGGATGACCGAAGACAAGGTCATCGTCTTGCAGTTCGACCAGTTCCTTGTCGATCATTTCGATACGCTCGGGCAGCGCCGCCCGACCCTGATCCGCAAGGCGCTCGAAGCATTCTCGCTGGCGCAGGAAGGCATCGACTGGAAGGCCGAAATGGACGGGTGATTTTCTTCCGCGTTTTTTCCAGCGGAAGGAACTCGGAATTCCTGCGGAAGGAACTCGGAAGGAAATCGGAAGAAAACCGGAAGGATTCGGATGGATTTGGCACGTTTTGCGCCCTCTTCGCTCCGAAAAATTCCGCTCTGATAAGACAAGAGAAGAAAAGACAAAAAAAGACGTTCCGAAACCGCCCAATACCAGCCGGGCCGCGAGCCGAGGCCGCAGGGCAGATGCAAAGAAGGAGGTGAGACCGATGGACAGTGCTGAACAGGCAACGGGTGAGAAGAGGGTCAGGAATGTGCTGGTTGAACCGCTGCTGCGGCGCGGATTGGCGAAGCCGCCCAGCCTGACCAAGGCGCAGTTTGATGACATGGTGGCGGATCTCTGTGCCCGGCTGGCCTACATGAACGATGCCAACCTGATGGCGCTGGAAGAGCAGGTGGCCTCCAATCCGGGCGGCAAGGATCGGGATCGCCTGCCCATCGCCAACCGCATCCTCGAATGGGCCGCGCAGATCCAGCCGCCGGGCGACGATGCGTCTCCGCTGATCCGCGCGGTATTTTCCAACCATCTGGGGCTGGATGCCTTGGCGGGCGGATGGGCGCCCGAGCTTCTGGCCGAGTTGCGCCAGACCCGCCGCTGGCCCGGCGCGTGGTCTGTCAAGACCGTAAGGGACAAGGCCGAAGGCCCGGTGCGCCAGTTGCGCGAACTGGAGGCGCGGTTGGCGCGTGGTGACACCCTCGATCCCGCCGAGGATCAGTGGCGGACACGGCGGCTGGCGTTGATCGCCAAGTGCCAGAGGATCGCGGATCTCGGACAGGGGGGCGTGGCGTGATGAACGATGCAACCATCGAGGATATCGGCGCCTGGCTGATCGACCATGGCCACGAGCGTGGTCTGGCCGCGACGGCCGCCATCGTGCTGCGCGCCGCGCGGGCCGAGGCCGTGGCCATCCTGTCGCGGGCGATTGCCGGACTGGCCGGGTCGGTGCGCCGCTCGGCCGAGGCCGCGCGGATCTCTGGCATGCTAGCCGCTGCCACGCCGCCCGAGGATCTCGCCGCAGCACCCGTGGCCCCGGCCCGTGGCGCAATGCGGCTGGTGGACAATATCGAGCGGCTGCCCGGCGGGGCCCGGCGCCGATCCGGCCGGCATGGTCTGGTTCTCGATCAGCTGACGATCATGTGCCGCCAGGCGTATGAGCGGCATCAGGCCAGCGGCAGTGCTCGGGATTTCGTTCCACCGTTCGAACCCGCCCATATCGCCATGGCCCTGCGCTATCAGGCGCTGGTCGAACGGCACGATGCGGCAGGCATGAAATGCGCAAGCGCCGAGGTGCGCGCGGTTGCTGCCTCGGGCGGTGGCGGGGATTTCGTGGCGGCATACCTGTCAGAAAGCCGGGAACTGGACATGATCCGTCAGCGTATCGGCCCGGGCATCGCACTGGATGTGCAGCGGGGCAGGGGTGCGCGGCGTGATATCACCGATCGTGCACTGGTCGATGCCGTATGCCTGCACGGCATGGATCTGACGGCCGTTCTGCGGGCGCATGGCTGGGCGCCTAAGGGTGGGCAGCGTGAGGTCTTGCGCTGCGCCTTGGCGGCTGCGCTGGACAGGATGCAGGGCTACCACCAGAAAGGGGCTTGACGCTTAAGTCCGCCGCGTGCATCTTCCTTGTCATCATCTACAGGTGCGCCCGACGGTAAGACCGTTCGGGCGCTTTCTGTATCGGCCTGCAGGTCCCGAAGACCTGCGGTCTGTTTTCTCGGCATTCTCCGGCGCGCCCGCCGACAGGCGCGGATATATCGGCCAGCTGCAGCGGCGGGGCGGCTGGCCACCTGTCTGGTAGGGGGATGCGGTGCGCTTCGACATATCCTCGAACCTCGACGAGGTCCTGAAAGGGCTGGACGACTTCACCACGCGGCAGGTGCCGTTTGCTGCGGCCATGGCGCTGAACGATACCGCGGAAGACGTGAAGATCTCCGAAGAGGAAGAGATCGAGAAGAGCATCGACCGCCCGATCGGCTTCACCAAGCGGGGCATCTACAAGACCCGGGCGAGCAAGTCGAAGCTGGTGGTGGAAGTCGGGGTGAAGCGGATACAGGCCGGATACCTGGTCTGGCAGGTCAAGGGCGGAACGCGCGGGCCCAAGCGCCGGGCAATCCCGGTGCCTGTCGGCGTGGTGCGCAATGCTTATGGCAACATGCGCAAGGGCGCACTGGCCAAGATGCTGGCGCGTCCCGATGTCTTCATCGCATCCGAAGGGGCGCCAAAGACGAAGCACCTGCCGCCGGGCATCTATCAGCGCGGCAAGAAGGGTAAGCGGAAAAGCAAGTCCGCGGCGCGTGGTGGCGAGTATGGCACCAAGGGCAACAACTGGCAGGGCAAGGGCAAGAAACGCTCGACGATCAAGATGTTGGTCGCATTCGAGAGTAGCGCCACATATGAGGCCAAGCGCCTCGACTTCTACGGGGCTGCCGACAAGAAGGCCAAGGCTGAATTCCGAAAGAACATCGAAAAGAGGCTGGCCGAGGCGATCAGAACCGCCAAATGACCCGCGCGGGTCCTTCCAGGCGGGACCGGCACGCGGGTAATTCGCGCCCCGGGGGTTCCGCCCCGCTAAACGAAACAGAAAGCCTTAACCAGCTTAACCATTGATCGGAAAGGAAGATGGCTGATCTAAACACGACGCAGCTGGCAGAACGGCTGTCCGTCTCGAAGGCCAGGGTCAGCCAGTATGTTGCCGAGGGGAAGCTGGAGGGCTGCTATTCGGGCGACGGCCGGGCCCGGCGCTTCGATCTGTCAAAGGTGGCCGAAGCCTTGGGACGGAAGCTCGACCTGGGCCAGATGACTGGCAACGGTCTTTCTACGCGCCGTGCGATCCGCGACATCGAGAATGATGATGCGCCGTCTGCTGCACCGCTTCGGGATGGTGGTGAGCTGTCACCGCGCGAT
This sequence comes from Rhodobacter maritimus, assembly GCF_058747975.1. Classification (NCBI taxonomy): domain Bacteria; kingdom Pseudomonadati; phylum Pseudomonadota; class Alphaproteobacteria; order Rhodobacterales; genus Rhodobacter; species Rhodobacter maritimus. The sequence goes on from NZ_CM179095.1 coordinate 1,433,685, forward strand.
CCTGATCGACTTGAACTGGCGACTATCCAGATCAAGGAGGAAGAGGCGCGCCGCCGCCGCCGGGACAACGAGCGGGACGAAGGGCGGTGGGTGCTGGCCGAAGAAGTTCAGCGACACACCGCCCGGGCGATCTCGAGGGAGATCGGCCAATTCGAAACGGTTATCCGTGATGCGGCCCGAGCCGTTGCCGATCAGTTCGGTGTCGATTTCCGCGAGGTGCGCAAGGTGATGATGGATCAATGGCGCCAGCATCGCGGCTCCCGCCGTGACGGGCTTAGGCAGGCGGCCGAACAGGCAGACCTGTCCGATGCCGAGAAAGACGCAACGGTCTGACATGGGGTTCCTTTCTTCGGCCGAGGCCGCGGTGCTGCATGGAATCGCAGATGCGATGGACCCGCCGCCGCCGCCAGACATTACGCGCTGGTGTGAAGAGAATATCGTTTTTGACGAGAGGTCGCCGTTTCCCGGGCACTTCAGGATTGACCGGTTCCCCTTCCTGCGGGAGATCCACGAAGTCCTGAGCCCGGAACACCCCGCCCGCGAAGTAACCGTTCGGGGAAGTGCCCAATGGGGCAAGACCGTGTCGGTGCTGAACCCTGCATTGGCGGCATGGCACGAATATGGTCCGCTCGACAGCCTGGTCGTCCATCCGACCACCTCGGCCGCGACGGAGTGGGTCCGCACGAAATGGATGCCGATGCGGCGGTCAGCGCCAAGCCTCCGCGCGATCTTCGGCGATGGCCGCGGTGAGCAGACCGACACGTTGCACAATCAGGAGACCATCCGGAGAGATGGCACGCTGAAGGTGGTCAGCGCCGGATCGCCCGACGATCTGGCCGGCACCACGCGGAAGTTCGTCGCGATGGACGATGTTGCGAAATTCGAGATGACCCCGAAGGGCGACCCGGAGAAACTGGCCGAAAGCCGGGCATCAGGGTTCGAAGACGCGAAGATCGCGCGGATCTCGACACCGCAGATCGCGGGCACCTGCCGGATAACGCGGGCCTTCAGTCGATCGGACCAGAGGTTCTACCATGTCCCATGCCCGCATTGTGGGAACATGGCGCCCCTGACCTGGGAGAACTTTCGGCGCAATATTGACCCGGAACGGCTGCACGCAGCCTGCTTCACCTGCGACAGCTGCGGCAGTGTCATCGGCCATCAGCATAAGGTCGCCATGGTCGCGGCCGGAAGGTGGGTGGCGCACAACCCGCGTGGAGATCATCCGGGTTTCCATCTCTGGCGCGCCTATGTTCCACAGCGGGATTGGGCCTCGATCGCCGTCGAATACGCGCAGGTGATGGGGTGGACCGGCGTCCAGGCGCGGATCGAAACCGAGGAAGAGGCCAAGGACAAGGTCGAGGCCGAGACCGAACAGACGTTCTTCAACGATGTGCTGGGGCTACCCTACGAACAGGCATCGAAAGGGCCGGACTGGGAAAAACTGCGCGACCGCGTAGAAAATGCCGAAGAAGGCCAGTATCTGCCAAAGGGGATCGTGCCAGCGTGCGGCGTGCTGCTGACCGCCGGCGTGGACTTTCAGGGCGACCGGATCGAGGTGACGATCTGCGCATATGGCAGGAACTACCGCCGATGGGTCGTCGATCATATCGTGATTCCGCATTACATCGGCGACCAGGAGGGGCGCGAAGCGCTAGATGCGCTCCTGAAGGCAACCTGGCGCACGGAACTCGGGTTGCGGTTGCCGCTCGATATGATGGCGGTCGACGAAGGAACGTTCACGGCCGACGTGAAGGACTGGGCCAAGCGGCACCCGTGGACGCGGGTCATCATGGTCAAGGGTGGATCGTCGGCGAACGGTCCGGTGCTGCGCCCGCAGCAGGATCGCAAGGACAGCGGGCGCGCGATGCGGGTTCAGCGCCGCCGCTGGATCGCAAATGTCAGTCAGTTGAAAGCGGACTTCTATGGTTGGCTTGCGAAGGAAGATCCGCAAGAGCGCGGGTTCGTCGCCTTCGCGGTCGGAATGGGCGACGAATACTACCGCCAGGTGACGTCCGAAGTGCGCGTCCTGAAGCGCGCGTCGTCGGGCACGATGGTGTCGAAATGGGAGCTTGTCGAAAGCACCCGGCGAAACGAATGCCTCGACACCATGAACTATTCCGAGGCGGCTGCCCGTAAGAAGGGATGGGCCGCAATGACCGACGAACAGTGGGGCAAGCTCGAGGCGGATCGCGGGATCGCGCCGCCGGATGCGCAGCCCGATCTGTTCGATGCGGCGATGCCGGCTGTGCCGCTTTCGGAGCAGGCGATGCCCGCGGAGCCGCGCGAGGCTCCGGTCCAAAGGGAGCGGAAACCTGATCCGAAGCCGGTGCCAGAAGATCGGCGCGGCTGGATAGGCGAAACCAAGGATGACTGGATTTAGGAGGGCGACAGATGAGCTACACCGCCGAAGATATCGCCCGACTGCGCGCGGCCATTGCCAAGGGCGCGAGCCAGGTGAAGATGGGCGAAGAACAGGTGACGTTCCGCAGCCTGGCCGAAATGCGCTCCCTGCTGTCCGAGATGGAAGCCTCGGTAGCCGGGGCGGGTTCAGCCAGTCGCCAGCACTATCCGCAGTTCGTCGAGCGGCCGTGACATGAACCTGCTTGACCGAGCCATTGCAGCCTTCAGTCCGAGGGCCGGGTTGCGGCGCGCGCAGGCGCGCGCGTCGCTCGATGCCATGATGCATTATAAGGCCGGGTCCATCACGCGGCGGAGCGGGTCGATCAGGCCTGTTGCTGGCGATGCTGACGCGGTAGCGACCTTCGCCCGGCGTCAGATCATGCTGGCCGCTCGCGACGTGGTCCGCAACAACGCGGTGGCCGAGCGTGCCGTGCAAGTGCTGGTCAATAATATCGTCGGCACCGGGATCGAACCGAAGCTGATTTCGGACAATGACGGTCTGCGCGCTGGCTGGCCCGCGGTGAAGCGGATGCTCGACAGCACCGTGATTGACGCTGATGGCAGGTCCACGCTTGCCGGGATCCAGCGCATGGCCGTGCGGGCAATGGTGGTGGATGGCGAAGCGTTGGTGTTGTTCCCCGATCCGCTCACCAACGGCCAGTCGTTCCGGGTGCGGGTCCTCGAAGCCGATTATCTGGACGATCGGGTGCAGAGCCGTTGGGCCGAAACCGGCAACGACATCTATGACGGGATCGAATATGGGCCTGACGGCCGCGTGGTGGCCTATCACATCTATGATGAGCATCCCGGCAGTGCGGTCTGGCATCAGGACTGGAAGGGGATGACATCCTCGCGCGTAGACGCTTCGCGCGTGGTGCACCTTTACCGTTCCGACCGGCCGGGACAGCGGCGGGGGGTAAGTTGGTTCGCGCCGGTGCTGGACGATCTGGTCGCCCTGGCAGACAACGACGAAGCGCAGCTGATGCGCCAGAAGATCGCCGCGTGTTTCGCCGCCTTCTGGAGAACCGACAAGGAGCCAGGTGCGTCTGGTGTCCCGACCAAGCTGGCGCCCGGGCTTATTCAGCAGATCGGATCGGATGACGAAGTGTCCTTCGCCAATCCGCCTGATGTTACGGGTTATGACGATTTCGCCCGGATCCATCTGCGCCGGGTATCCGGCGGGCTTGGCATTACCTACGAGGCCCTGACCGGTGATCTGACCAGTGTCAATTTCTCGTCGGGCCGCCTCGGCCGGATCGAGATGGGCCAGAATGTCGAGGCATGGCAATGGTCGCTGGTGATCCCGGTTCTCTGCAACGCGATCGCGCGCGAGCTTCTGCGTTCCTGGCTGCGCGAGGATCCGCGCTCGGGGCTGGCACTGAAAGCGGCGAGCATTGGCTGGACGCCACCGCCGCCGGTGATTGCTGACCCGAAGACAGAAACGCAGGTCTCCGTTCAGAAAATCGAGGCAGGTCTGTCCAGCCGACCGGCTGAAATCCGCAAGCTTGGCTATGACCCTGCCGAAGTCGATGTGGAAATCCGCCGCGATGAAGAAATTCGCCAATCGCTGGCTGCTCTGAAGGCGCCGGCGGTTTCCGCCGCCAAGGCTGAACAAGACGAGGAACAGAAAAATGAATGAGCTCTTGCTTTACGGCACGGTCGGATCGTCCTGGTGGGACGAGGAGTTCTTCACGGCGAAGACCGTAAGAGAGGCCCTGGCAGGAATGTCGGGGCCTTTGACTGTCCGCATCAACTCGGGCGGGGGCATCGCGACTGAGGGTCAGGCGATCTACACGGCGCTGCGTGGCTACGACGGGCAGGTTGATGTCATCGTCGAGGGCGTTGCCGCGTCGGCCGCAAGTCTGATTGCCATGGCCGGTGACACGATCACCATGACGCCGGGTGCCCTCATGATGATCCATGACCCGGCCAGCTGGTATATCGAAGGGCGCGGCACCGAAGATGACCACCTCAAGGCGGCCCAAACTCTGGGCGTTATCGCCAATGCCTATGCCGGAATCTACGCAAAGCATGCCGGGATCAGCGTCGATGATGCCCGCGCGATCATGAAAGCCGAAACCTATTACGATCCGCAGGGCGCCTATGATGCCGGCTTCGCGACAGCAATCGACGAAGACGGCGACGAAGCTGCGCCTGCCGCCTTCGATTACCGCATCTACCAGCATGCGCCCGCGCGCCTGCTGTCCGCCGCGGGTGCGATCCAGCGCCAGCGGACCCAAGCCGAGGTCTTCGCCATGATGGCGGGAGCCGCAACGCAACCAGCCAAAGGAGCGAAAGCCATGGCGAAAACCAAACCCGCCCCGAAGGGCAGGATCACGGCCTCGACCGCTGCGGACGAGGATGAAGTCACCGCCGCAGAAGAAGAGGAAGATACCTCGACCACGGCCGAAACCGAAGATGAAGTCACCGCTGAAGAGCAGACCGACGCCGAGGACACCACGGCGGAGGAAGAAGACGGTGACGAGGAGAACCCTGATGAGGACGGCAATGACGATGCCGTTGCCATCATGGACCTGGTGGAAATGCACGGCGACCCGATCGGTGTCGCACGCGATTTCCTTGCCAGCAACGCCAGCGTGGCGACCGTGGTCGCCCACTACCGCAAGAAAGGACCGAGCGTGACCAAACACAAGCCCGGCGGTGCGACCGCCCGGATCACGCGCGATGAGCGCGAAACCCGCCGCATCGGCATGACCGAGGCGCTTGCCGCACAGATCGGCCGCCGCGATCCCAAGGATGACCGGGCGCGGCCCTTCATGACCATGTCTCTGGTCGAAATGGCAGCGATCAGCACCGGTTACAAAGGGTCGATGCGCACCGCCTACGAGCGTGAGCAGGTCTTCATGGCGATGCATACGACCAGTGACTTCCCGCTGTCGCTGCAGAACGCGCTCAACAAGGAGCTCGACAACCGCTACCGCGAAGCCGAGCCGACCTATCGTCGGATCGCGCGCCAGAAAACCTTCCGCGATTTTCGCCCGCATCCGATGATCCGCCCCGGTGACTTCCCGATGCTTCAGCCGGTCGGCGAGGGTGGCGAAATCAAGTATGGCACCATCGGTGAAAAGGCCGAAACCGTTGCGCTGGCGCCCTATGGTGTCGCCATCTCGATCAGCCGTCAGACCCTGATCAACGACGATATCGGCACCATTGCGGATATGATCGCCGATCAGGGCCGGGCAGTGACGCGGTGGGAAGACAAGACCTTCTACGAGATGGCCCTTGGCGGCGCCAATGGCGATGGCCCGACCCTGACGGAAACCACGCGCCAGGTGTTCAATACGACGGACAAGACCAAGGCCAGTGCGGCCGCCGCGATCAGCATCGCCTCGCTTTCCGCTGGCCGCGCCGCGATCATGACCAAGCAATCGGTTGATGGGAATGATCTCGGGCTGCTTCCTGCGATCCTCCTGGTCGGTCCCAACAAGCTGACCGAAGCGCAGCAGATCGTCGCGCCGATTCAGGCGGATCAGGCTGGCAACGTGAACCCGTTTGCGGGCCGTCTCGAAGTCGTTGCGACGGCGAAGATCACCGGCAGCGCGTGGTATCTCTTTGCCGACCCTGCCGACGCGCCTTGCTTCGTCTACGGCTACCTCGAGGGTGCATCGGCCCCTCGCGCGCGGATGGAAGAGCCGTTCGGCCGCCAGGGCATGCAGATCAGCCTCGAACACGATTTCGGTGTCGGCGCGATCGATTACCGCGGCGGCTGGAAGAACGCCGGCGCCTGATTGGCGCTGACATGACCTGACGAATGGGCGCCTGCGGGCGCCCTTCGTCGTTTTCATCATCCAGAAAGGTAAATCCAATGGCGAAGAACTTCATTCAGCGGGGCGAAACCGTCAGCGTGCCCGCCCCGGCCGACGTGATCAGCGGCGCTCTGGTCAGGGTCGGCGTGCTGGTGGGTGTGGCCCAACATGATGCCGCTTCCGGAGATCCGGTCGAACTGGACCTTACGGGCGTATTCGACGTGCCGAAGACTTCGGCGCAGGCCTGGACCGTCGGTGCGGCAATCTACTTCAACCCGACTTCGGGCGAGGCAACCACCGCCACCACGGCGGGCAACGTGTTCATCGGGGTGGCTGTCGCCGCTGCCGCGAACCCCTCCGCCATTGGCCGTGTCCGCCTGAACGGCTCGGCGCCGACGGCCACCACCTGATGACGTCGGTCTTTGACGGCATGGCTGGGCTGCTGAACGATGTGTTTGGCGGCCCTGTCATGCACCGCCCGCGCGGTGGGGTGCCGCAGTCGCGACACTGGGTCTTCAGGGAACCGCCGGTCGAGGTGATGGATGATGACGGTCATGCTGTCCTCGACATCATCCCGGTCCTGCGGGTGCCGGGATCTGAAGCGGCACTGGTCTCGATCGGTGACCAGGTCGATCCCGACAACGGCAAGACCTATCGCATCATCAACCGTCAGCCGAGCGGCAGCCCGGCGGCTGACGCCGCGGTCATCTTCGGACTGGAGCTGGTGTCGTGATCCACTACCGCGCCAGATACCGCGCCGCTGTGCGCGCCGCGATCGAGGGATATTCCGAGTTTCTGGATTTCACCTTCCTCCCGGCATGGTCGCAGAAAATCGACCCCTCGCAACTGCCGGTCTTCGGGGTGTCGACGCCTGCGGAATCGTCGTCCAGGCAGGGTGGGGACACCGTGCACAGGATTACCACTGTGCAGGTTTCGGTGATGATCCTTGCCGAGGATGACATCGAGGCCGAGCTTGATGACCTCAGCCTGACATTGGAGGCAGTGGCTTTGACCGCCCTGGAGCCAGTCTCGCACATTGTCGAACTCAGCCGCACCCGTGCGGTGCCCGAGGCCGGTGCCGAGCAGAAGATCGGCACGCTCCTCATGGAGTTCAGCGTCACCCGCTTTACCGACGCGGGTTCCGCAACCTGAAAGCATCTTTCCCACAGGAGAAACGGATATGCCCAAACAGGCAGGCCGCTTGGCCACCTTCAGTTCTGGCGGAACCCCCATCGCGGGGGTGCGCGTCACCAATATCAACTGGAACGGCACGCCGATCGATGTCACCGATCAGAACGATGCCGGGATCCAGACGTTCCTCAATAGCGTCATCGCCACCGATACGCTGGAGCTCAGCGTGGAAGGCCTTGAAGAGGATCAGGTGATCCGCAAGGCGGCCCTCAAGAACGGGGAGACCGCGAAGTTCTTTGCGGACGCGGAATTCGCCTTCCCGAATGGCGATGAGATCACGGGCGATTTCATCCTCACGGCCTATTCCGAGGGCAACCCCTACGACAACGCCACCACGTTCACCGCCACCTTTGTTCGCAACGGTGCGCATGTCTTCACCGACGCGCCGGTGGGTCCCTGATCATGGCGGGCTTTGAGGACGTGACGCTCTCCTGGGCGGGCCGGGACTACGTTGTCCCGGTCAACCGGGTGATGGGGCTGCTGTACTTGATCGAGAACACGTTGATCGGCGACAGCGACGAGGATGCGATGACTGTCCTCATGGATGGTCGTCGCCGGGTTCCGATCGCATCGGCGTTCGAGAAGGCACTGGCCTACGCGGGTGCAGAGTTTCCGCCCGGCGAAGTCTATCTGTCGGTGATGCAGAGCCTCGCCGAGGATCGTGCTGATCACGTCAAGCAGATGTTCGAGGCGACCATGAACCTGCTCGCCGTTCTGGCGCCGCCGGTTCATGCGCAAATCACGGCCAGAGAACCGTCGGAGGATGGTGAAGCTGGAAAAAAGTAACAGGCGGTCTGGTTCGTAGCCTGCACCGCATTCTCGTCGGACAGGGCTGGGTCGGCGCGACCGAGTTCTGGTCGCTGCCGCCGGGACAGGTCTGGTGGATCATCGAGGATCGCATGCCACGCGAGGCGGTCGCCTCCCGTGCTGATCGCGACACCCTGCTGCACATGCTCAGAGAGGCAAAGAAGAATGTCCCTGCCCGAACTTAAGTTCCGCATGGGTGCCGATCCCTCTGGCGTGGAGCAGGGGGCGGCACGCGCGAAGCGCAGCATCAAGGATGTCGACAATTCGTTCGGCGACATGGCGAAGCGGGCCGCCAAATTCGGGGCCATGATGGCGACGGCATGGGCCGCCTTCAAGACGGCGGCGGTCGCGGCCGGCGTTTCGGCCGCGAAGACGGCGGTTGAAATCGACAACCTGTCGCGGGTGGCCAATACCAACACGACGGAATTTCAGAAATGGGCGATCGCTTCCAAGACGGTCGGGATTGAACAGGAAAAGCTGGCCGACATTCTGAAGGACATCACCGACCGCGTCGGGGAATTCCTCTCGACGGGCGGCGGCCCCATGAAGGACTTCTTCGATAATATCGCCCCGAAGGTCGGCGTGACGGCCGAGCAATTTGCCCGCCTGTCCGGGCCAGAGGCGCTGCAGCTTTATGTCAGCTCGCTTGAGAAGGCGGGCTTGTCGCAGCAACAGATGACCTTCTACCTCGAGGCGATGTCGGGCGACCTGACCCGCATGATCCCGCTGCTTCGCAATGGCGGGGCAGAGATGAAGCGGCTGGGTGATGCTGCTGAAGACGCGGGTAACATCCTTGGCCGGGATATGATCGAGGGCGGCAAAGAGCTTGATCGCGTGTTCGCGGAGATCGCGGATACGCTGCGCACCTCGGCCACCAGGGCGATCCTCGAGCACAAAGACGAACTGCTGGCACTGGCGAACTGGATTTCGAACACCGTCATCCCGGCGATTTCGGACCTGTTCGCCAAGGTCGGAGAAACCTGGGAGGCCTTGCAGCCAGCAATTCAAGCGTGGCGGGATTTCGGAAATGCCATTGGCAGGGCGATGGGCCTTGCTTCGGCCTTTGATGGCGCAACTGCTAATACCCCGAATTCCACTGAGGCTGATCTTCTGGGACAGGATGAAGAGTGGGCCAGGCAGGACAGGTTGAGTGGTGGGCAATCTACTACGGGCACCTGGCCGCTCGATGAGAACGGAAACGTTCTTCTAGACGACGGCACGACCCTTGAAACAAAGGTTACTCCACCAACTTTTTCCGGTTCGAGTGGCAGCAAGGGTAGCAAAGGCGGCGGCGGCCGTGGCGGCGGCGGTGGTCAGGATCGCGGACTGCGCGAGCTTGAGCGCCTGCGCGAACAATACATGACCGAGCAGGAATTGCTGGACGAGCATCTGGCCGCGCAGCTTGAAAAGCTCGAGGAATTCCGGGCTCGGAAGCTTGCGGGCGAAGAGGAGCTGGCCGCGCTCGAGCAGAACATCCGCGAAGATCACCACGACAAGATGCGCGCCATCGAACAGGCCGCATTGCAAGAGCGTCTGGCCGCCTGGTCTGGCGCGCTTGGCGATCTGTCGGCGCTGATGAACAGCGAGAACAAGAAGATGTTCGCGATCGGGAAGGCCGCAGCCATGGCGCAGGCCATCGTCGATGGGTGGTCGGCGGCCACCACGGCCTACAAGAAGGGTATGGAAATCGGCGGTCCCCCGGTTGGCGCGGCCTTCGCCGCGATGTCATTGGCACGGACCGGCGCGATGCTGGCGCAGATCCGGGCCACACAGATCGGCAGTGCCAGCTCGATGTCCGGTGGCGGCGGAAGCAGCGCGGCGCCGGCCGCCGCAACCCCGGCCGCTGCGGCGCCCAGCACCTATGTGAACGTCTCGCTTACCGGCGGCGATCAATACGGTCCCGGGGCAATCCGAAGCCTCATCTCGCGGATCAACGAAGAGATCGAGAATGGTGCGAACATCAAGGGGATCAAGGTAGTCTGATGGCGATCTATTTCCAACCCGGCTATGCGCTGCCGGACGGCGATCAGCCCTTGACGCACGCGCGGATCGGACATGCCGGGAACTGGCTGGCCGGGGGCGTGGCCGACGCGTCCGACACGCTTCTGGGCTATTTCGAAGGCGGCCCGATGAACAGCCTCACCTATGAGCGATGGATGCCCGCGTCGCTTCCGGCCGTGTGGTGGTATGAGCATACCGCTGTCGCCGAGGCCGATTATTGCGGGATCGCGGCGCACACGGCGGGCAGTTCCGGCAGCACGCTTGTCATCGAGTATTTCGACGGAACCGACTGGCAGGCCATCATGACGGTGGTGCCGGTCGACGATGCGCCCATCTTCTGCATTTTCGAGCCGCTGGTTGCACAGTTCTGGCGCGTGACGGTGCAGGATGCGGAATGTGAGATCGGCGTCATCCGCTTCGGCAAGGCTTTGCAGATGCCCCGGCCGATCTATAGCGGTCATACGCCTGTCGATCTTGCGCGCCAGACCCTGCTGCGGTCAAACTACAGCGAGACCGGCGAATTTCTGGGGCGTTCCAGGCAACGCCTGCAGCTCGCCACCAGCTATTCCTGGGCACATCTTACCGCGCCATGGGTGCGCGCGAACTGGCCGTCGTTGCAGCGCGCCATCGAGGCCGAGCCGTTCTTCCTTGCCTGGCGTCCACAGACCTTCCCGGAGGTCACCTATTGCCAGACAGACGCGGCGCCCGTGCCCTCCAATATGGGCGTGCGCGACATGATGCAGGTCGGTCTTTCGGTGCGCGGGTTGGCCTATGACTGAGACCACGGTGGGCCGAGAGGTCATCCAGATCGTCGAGTTGCGGCAGCCTCTCTGCGCGCGCGTCTACGGCACCGCGCCGTGCACTGCGACGGGTGCGGGCGATGAGAAGTGCTTCAATACGCGCGTGACCTGCCAGGTTCCTGAGGCCTTCAGCCTTGGCACGCCGCTGAGCCTGTTCTTCTCGCGCGGTGGGGTCGCCGACAAGGTGCCCGGCGTGCCCTACATCATCCCGTCGCTGGTCAGCGTGTCGACCGCGCCGACGCAGATCAACCTGGCCGGATCCAACCTGGACCGGCAGGGCCTTGGCAGCCGTGCCGTCTGCAACATCACCTTCATGGATCATGCCCACAGCGACCGGGTCGTGGATCCCTACAAGGAAGAGCGCTCTTGGGATGCGCTTTCGGGGGCGCGCGGATCGTTCTGGACCCGGTGGCGGGCCAGAAACCAGTATCGACAGAACGTCGTGATCAATGTCTACGAGGGCTATGCGGGGCAAACGCTCGGCGAGATGGTCAAGCGGACCTATTTTTTGCAAAGCATCTCGCCCCCGAATGCCGGCGGTCAGGTCACGCTGACGGGAAAGGACATTCTGTCGCGCCTCGAGGAGCGGAAGGCGCAGATCCCCATCGCCTCGCCGGGGCGGCGCCCGGCGCCGTTGACGACCGCTTCCTTCAGTGACTTCACGGCAACCAACTGCGTGATCGCTGACTACCCCTCCACCGGCTATCTGCGCATCGACAAGGAGTGCTTCTATTACTCCGGCCGAAATCAGTTCAACGCAAACACGGTGCAGTTCACCGGCGTGCAGCGTGCGGTGCTTGGGACGGTCGCCGCGACCCATGACACCGATGCGGTCGTTCAATCGGTGTATCGGTTCACCGGACAGACGGTAGCGGATGCCTATCGCAATGTCCTGAGGGACTACGGCAACATCCCGCAATCGTGGATGGATTATGCGAACTGGGTGATCGAAGGCTCGACCTATCTGACCGGCTATCAGCTCTATGGCTATATCACCGAGCCGACATCGGTCTCGCAGATCATCTCGGAGATATCGATCCAGACCCTCTCCTACCTCTGGTGGGACGAGCGTGCGGCACTGATCAAGATGAAGGCGGTGCGGGGTGCCGATGTGCTGCCGCCGCTGCTGACGGAAGAGCTCAACATCGTCGAGGACAGCTTCTCGCTGCAGGAAATGCCACGCGAGCGGGCATCGCAGGTCTGGATCTATTATGGCCAGCGGACCCCTGTCGAAGGGTCTGAGGACGCGAAGAACTACAAGCAGCTCGCGATCAACGCGAACCTCGAGTCCGAGACGGATGAACTCTATGGCGAGCCCTCGATCCGAAAGATCTTTGCCCGCTTCCTGACGTCAACGGCGATCATCGACTCGGTCGCCTCGAAGACGATTACGCGATACGTCGATATCCCGCATGCCTGCGAGTTCATGCTGGATGCGAAGGACCGGCAATATTGGGTCGGGGATTCGGTGCGGATCAGCCATCACCTGGACGTCAAGCCCGACGGCACAAGGCTGGTTCGAACCTGGCTGATCACCTCGGCGGAAGAGGTCGTCCCGGGCGAGCTGGTCCGTTACCGGGCCGAAGACACGTCGCTCTACGGTCTGATCTACTACGTCATGGCGAATGGTGCGGCGGACTATCCGGGCCCCGGCCTCGGGCCTGAAAAGCACTGCTACATCGGAAACAACCAGGGCCTTCTGTCGGACGGAACGCCCTGCGGGAGAATTAGCTAATGGCAACCTGGCGCACCATCGCGAACGGGGAGATCGATCTTGATAGCCCCGTCACCCAGCAGCTTCTTTCTGCGCTGCGGGACAATACCGTTGCGGTCACTGAAGGGGCATCTGGCGCCCCGCGCGTTCAGGACGCCGCGCTGCATACGACCGTGACAACGGCTGGCCGGAACTGGGTTGCGAACAGGGTGGAAGTGAGCACGGTAGCCGCCCGAACGGTATCGATCGGGGCGGGCGGAGTTGGCAGCTACGCAATGCTGAGGGCAACGGCTTCGTCCGTCTCATACTCCGCAGGGAATGCGGTGGCCGGATCGGCACTCCGCTATTCGGACGCCTCCGGTCGATACACCACGCAGACACCAACCGGGACATGGCGGTGCCTTGGGAATATTCAGGGGAATGGTTCCGGCACCGGTGCCGCGCCGGAATGCACAACAGTCTTTTTGAGGATCAGCTGATGCCCGAACTGACAGACGTCAGAAACCCGCGTTACAACCACATGGGCACCATCGACTGTGAGCGTGACCACCCGATCTTCGGCTGGATCCCGTTCACGGCAAGCCCCGACGATGTCGAGGAGCATGGCCGCGCCATTCACGCGGCGATCATTGCATCGGGCATGCCGATCGCGCCCTATGTGCCGCCCGAGCCGCAGCCCGATCCCGTCCCGCCGGTGATCTCCCGCTTTCAGGCGCGCGCGGCGCTGATGGATGCAGGTCTCCTGGCCGGGGCCGAGCTTGCGATCGCGGACGCAGGGCCGCTTGCGCAGCTTGCCTGGGCCGAGGCAACCGAATGGCACCGAGACAGCCCGACCATTGCGGCCATCGGTGCGGAACTCGGCCTGACCGAAGCGCAGATGGATGATCTGTTCCGCGCGGCTGTGCTGATCACGGCGTAATCTCGGAGGCCTCGAAATGAATACCGTCCTGACCGCGCTGTGCGCCATGGGCATCGCCCTGCAATACCTCGACTACTGGACCACGCGCGAGATCATCGAGCGCGGGGGTTATGAGAAAAACAGGATCATCGCCGCCGCAATGAACCGTCTCGGGACGCTGCCTGCGTTGATCCTGTTCAAGTTGATCGGTGTGGCGATGTTCGTGGCGCTCTACGCGGTGGGCGCGGATCATCCGTTCCGCCTGCCATACGGCATTGGGATGATCCGCTGGCCGGAAACCTCCACCGCAGTCGCCGCCATTCTGGTCGGCGGCTATGCCCTGCTGATCCGCCACAACTGGCGCGTCTATCGCCGGATCAATCCGCGCTGACCGCGCCCTAACGGGATTTCCCCGCAACCTGACCTGCCACACCCCGCCCTCGGCGGGCTTTTTCATGGAGACTGAGATATGCCGGCAATTACCCTGTTCAACGCGTTCAAAGAGAGGGCCGTCGAGGACATGAATCTCGGCACCGATCAGTTCGCGATCGCCCTGACCAATACCGCCCCGGTCGTTGGCAACAGCGTGATCGCCGATCTGACACAGATCGCCTACACGAACCTCAGCGCGCGGGCGCTGACCACGGTTTCGTCCGGTCAGACCGCCGGAACCTATGAACTGGTGTTCGCGGACCTGACGCTGACAGCATCGGGCGCGGTCGGTCCGTTCCGCTATGCCGTGATCTACAACGACACGCTGACCGGCGATCCGCTGGTCGGGTTCGTTGACCTGGGTTCGGCGATCACGATGGCGGCGGCCGAGGAGATCACGCTCGATTTCGATGGCGCTGCGATCACGCTGAGCTGATAGGCGCCCGCGATGCCCACCGTCTCGGGTTATACCGGCAGTCCGACGATCGTTCCCGATGTCTCGTTCGCGGGGCTGACGGGAACGAGCTACATCTACACCGGTAACGGGTCTCTGTCGTTCTCGGCTGGTGGTCTGATCCATTACCTGGTTGTCGGCGGCGGCGCGCCTGGTGGTTCTGCCGGCTATGCGGCCGCCGGCGGCGGTGCTGGCGGTGATGTCGTTCCGGGTAGCGACACGGTCGATGCGGGCACGCTGAACATCACCGTCGGGGCGGTGCGGGCTGGCGTCGGGTATTTCGACACCCGGGTGGCTGGCAATCCGTCGACCCTGACCGGCCTGCTGTCCGTCACGGCTTATGGTGGCCAATACGGCGATGGCGGCTTCAGCAACAACCCCGGTGGATCTGGAACCGGCAACGGTGGCGGCGGTGGCAACGGCGGTGCGGGGGGCACATCGAGCAGCGGTGGCAACGGCGGCGGCGGATCGTCGACCGACAACGGTGGTGGCGGCGGCGGTGCTGGCGGAGCTGGTGGAGACGGCTACTATTCAGAGGAGGATGGGTTCGTCGGCGGCCTGGGCGGCCTGGGGGTCAGCAGCGACATCTCGGGCGCATCGGAGGTTTATGGCGAGGGCGGCTGCGGTGCGGCGCGGTGGGGTGCCAGCCGCACCTCTGTCGCAGGAAATGGCGGCTACGGCGGCACGGATGCCGCCCGAGCGGGCGGCGACGGTGCGACTGGCACCGGGGCAGGGGGCGGTGGCGCGTCGTCAGACGATACCCTCGGCGGCGATGGTGCATCCGGCGTGGTCATCGTGTTCGTTCCCGATGCAGGCGGCGGCGGAACGACCGTAGAGGTAACTGGCGCGACCGCGTCATTCGCGGGCGGATCGGTTGCGCCGCTGCTGTCACGCCGCGCCTCTGTGACGGGCGCGGATCTGACGGCTGTGGGTGGCAATGTCGCGCCCCGCCTGCATCGCGTCGTCACGATCTCTGGCGTGACGATTTCGGCGATGCCTGGCGTTGTATCGCCCCGGATTTCACGGCGCGTCGTCGTGACAGGTTCCGATGCTGCGCTTGGCGCCGGGGCGGTGACCTCGGTCAGGTCCAGACGGGCCGTGATCGATGGCGCCGCCATGACCGTGACGGGCGGAAATCTGACGCAGCGCCTGGTCCGGCGGTTCCAGATTACCGGTGCCGAACTGGCATCCACGCCGGGCCAGATGGCGGCGCGGATCGGCCGCGTGGTGCAGATCACAGGCGCGGTGCTTTCCACGTCACCCGGCGCTGTCGGCCTGCGCCGCTCGATGATCGTGGTGGTCACCGGTGCATCGGCTGGTCTGGATGGTGGCTCGGTCAGCCTGCGCACGGCAGGGCGGATCCAGATCACGGGCGCGGCCGTGACGAGCACTGCCGGAACGATCAACGTCCGGCGTCGTATCGTCGTTGCCGGTGCGAGCCTGAATGTGACCCCGGGGGGTGCATCGGCCAGTCGCGGTCGGCGCGTTGTGATCGATGCGGCGACGATCGGAGTAATCCCCGGCGTTGTCACCCCGCGGCTGGCCCGCAGGGCGGTGATCTCCGGGTCGGAGATCGTGATCGCGCCGGGCGTCATTATCCTCCGCGTCGGACAGCGCCGCATCTTCGGTTCCATGGGCGGCGGGCGCGCCGGAACGGTGATCGGCACCGGGGCAGAGGGCAGGCTTATCAATAACCCAGCGAAGGGATCCATTCTATGAGTTCGGTCTATGTCACTAAGCGCGGCGATGTCGGCCGCGCGCTGTTCTGGCGCCTGTCCGCGATTCCGGACGGGCTGGAGGGGGCAACGATCCGGTTCTGCATGCGTGATCAAAGCACCGGCGCATCGGTGATCGACCGCGCCCCGGCCGCCGTTGCTGACGGCACCTATCTGATTGACGGGGATGAGGTCACGTTTGGTCCGTCCGATGGCGTCCTGATCTACGAGTGGCAAGAGGGCGATCTTGCCTCGGCGCGTCGCTGCGTGGCGGAATTCAAGATCGCGGTGCCGGGTGTCGGAGAAATCACCGACCCGAGCGATGGGTTCATCTATGTCGTGATCGGCCGCGATCTCGACCAATGACCCGGGCGTGATCGCCCGGCCGAACGACCAGCGGAGAGCGGAATGAACAAGGAAGACGTGGGATTTTGGAACAGCCTGGTGGTCTGGGCCACGCTGTCGGGCGCCTGGCTGACGGGCGAGACTGGGCGCGTGGTGATCGCCAGCGGATTGGGCGGACTGGCCCGGTGGATCGCCAGCGAGCGCCGCAGGATCCGCGATGGCATCATCGCCATCATCGGGGGCGTGATCACCGGGCAATACCTGTGGCCGCTCGGCCTGCATATCCCGCGCATCGTGGGTGCCGAGGCGTTCCCGGAAACCGACAGCAACATTGCCATGAGCGCGTTCGTCGTCGGCACGATGGGGGTTTCGGCGGTCAAGATCATCACGGCCGTGATCGAGCGCCAGGCGGCCAAATTCACGGGGAGCGATGGCGATGGCAGCGAAGCATAAGTGCGGCCGCGATCCGGTGCGACGGGTGCTGCGCGAAGAGGCACGCACCCTGGCGATCATCGCGGTGATCGTAATCATCTATCTGGGGGCCAAGGCATGGCTATGAGCAGCTATCAAATTCGCATGCTTCAGGCGCGCTGCGCCGCGCTCGGGTTCTGGCCCGGGCCGATCGATGGCAAATACGGCCCGCGCACCCGCGCGGCCGAGGCTGAGGCGCGCGCGGCGCAGAAACGGCGCGGACGGCCGCTCATCCACCCGTCCGGGCTCAGCATTATCCGCTGGCACTGGACCGGCGGGGCGCACACGGCCAATGGGACGGATCGCCGTGCCTATCATCGCCTGTATCAGGGCGACGGCAGCGTGATCGCGGCCCACCCGCTGACTGCGCATCTGGCCCACACGCGCTATGCCAATGACGGTGCGATCGGGCAATCGCTCTGCGCGATGCGGGAGGCTGTCGAGCGGCCGTTCGATGCCGGGCGGTCGCCGATCACCGAGGTGCAGCTGGATGCGATGCTGATCGACAGCGCACGGTTCGCGCTCGAATACGACATCCCGGTGTCGATCTGGTCGACGCACAGCCACGCCGAGGTGCAGCCGACGCTAGGGATCGCGCAGCGCCAGAAGTGGGATATCTGCTGGCTGCCCGGCATGTCCCGGCCCGGCGATCCGATCGAGGTGGGCAACATGCTGCGCGACATGCTGCGCTCCAAGCTGAGGGCGATGGCATGAGCCTGTTCTGGACCGTGGTCGCAATTCTGGCCGCCGGCGCCGCCGGGGTCGTGATCGGCATCGTGGCGGTGGCGCTGCTGATCCATGCCGGGCTGCGCCGTCGATGACCCGCGGCCTGCTGATTTTTGCGCTGCTGGCAGCCCTTGGCCTCGGGGGGCTGTCGTGGCACCTGAAATCGCGCAATGCCCGGCTGTCGGCCGCCCTGACGGCCGCTGAGGCGCAGGTGGCGTCCTATGCCAAGACGGCAGAGATCCACGCCGCACATATCAAGCGGATGGCGGCCGAGGCCGAGGCCTGGGTCGCCATCGAGCATGACCTGAAATCCATGGAGGACCGCGATGCGCCGCTGTCTGATCATCTGCGCCGGGCTGCTGGCCGGCTGTGGCCCTGACCCTGCGCCGGATCTGCATATCCCGCCTGATCTACTCCAGCCGGTGGCGGGTTGGACCGGCCCGACGCCGCAGACTGAGGGCCAGCTGATCGATGCCGCCGCCGCCGAAAGGCGCGGCCGACAGCGCGCGAATGCGCAGCTCGGGGCGATTGCGGAGATCGTGGAAGCCAAAGCGAGGTGATGCGCCCGGCCCCCACGATTGTGGCAGTGATGCAGGGCCGTCACCCCGCCGCGCCGAACAGGATCAGCCGCGCGCGGGCCGGTTTGAGGCTGAGTTCGACGTGCTTACGGCGCTGGCGCGGTCGAGACCTTCCCGTCTAACGCGTTTGCCCGCCAGCTTTCCCCGTCATCAGGAATTCCCGATCTTCCCTTCGGTGGGCAGTTCCCTTGACAGGGTGATGTTGAAAATACACGTTAAGGTTGTGTTTAAGTTCACTTTAATGCACATTGTAGATGAATCGTTAAGCAGGAAGGACGTTTGGATGTCGTCAGTGAACATCTTTCCAACCGAGATCGCGCTGCAGCGGGATACGGCGGTAAAACGCTCGTGGTTCCACCTGTTCAGTGATGTTTTCGTGCTACTGGCTGCAGGCCTGTGCTTCGCATGCTGCGGTCTGTGTGACCTGTGCTCGCAGGTTCGCCGCTTCATCCGGGTCCGAGGCTGTTCTGGGGACCAGATGCTTGGTGCCAAGGCGTTTGACAGGAGCATTCCTGCACGCTCCCGCCAGTTCCAGCCGCTTCATCGGTCCTGAGCTGCCGCTGGGGTCCTTGATTGGCAGCGATACCCTATCCCCGAAATTTGCAATTCGGGCCGATACGCCGCACTGTGCCGAGTAATCGTTGACCGGATCCGGTCACCCTCCCGGGCACAGGTTTTCGCAAGGCACGCCGTCATTGTCGCGATCCAGCCGCCCGCCCCAAGAGCAGTTCCGGTATAGCCAATAGGCCTCCTCGCAGCTGCGTATCGTTTTCGAGCAGGTCTTTTTCGGGCTGCAAGAATATGACGATGCCAGCCGTAGGTCATCGGCATCGCCAAGGCCTGCAAGAGCCGACATCATCCCGGTTGACGCGACTGCGATCAGGGTCGCAAATCCACCCATCACGACCTTCCCTTATTGCTTCCTCTGCGCCCGTCGCCAGTCCCACGGCATAGCGAACTCGGCCGCCCAAATACCGCGGCCGGCGGCGCGCGCCTCTCCCTCGACTGCCACATAATCCCGGCCATACTGCCGGTAGGCCACCGCCCAGCCGTTCCGCACGAGCCAGGCATTGAGATCGGCCCCACCCTGACGACAGACCGCCACGGCCCGGCCGTAGCGGTCGACATCGCGGACTTCGCAGGAAACAGGAGAGCGGCCGATCCGGTCGGCCAGTGCCCGCGCCGCATCACGCCCGCAGTTCCACGTCCGACCGTCGGGAAGCGTGCAGCGCTGGCGGCTCTCGATCGCGTCGACGGCGTGCAGCCTGATCCGCTGGCCGTGGATTTCGATCGTGTCGCCATCGATCACCGAGGCCGTCCCCGCGATCGTCTGGGCAGAGTGGGCCGCCGCGGGCGCAAGCATCGTGAAGATCAGGAAAGCAATCAGTCTGGTCATACAACCAAAGTTGCACGGTTTCGGGGGAACGGCAAGCTCGCCTGGTGTCGCATCCAGTTCGGATAGACCAGGGCCGCATGAGAAAGGGGGCCGAGACCGGCCCCCACGATTGTGTTAGTGATGCAGGGCCGTCACCCCGCCGCGCCGAGCAGGATCAGCCCGAGCGCGATCAGAGACAGGGCGACAGACACCCACGCCATTCGCTTCGTCATGCTTCCTCCTTTCCATTGCCCCAAGGGCGGAGGCCCGCCGCAACCGCAGCCATGGCAAGCGCCATCGACCTCTTGACCGGAACGTCTTCACCGGCAGCCGCTTGCCGCATCATCACCTCGGCCGAGGTGCGGGCGCACCCAACGGCCCGGACAATGTCGGCGGCATAACGAATGCCCGCCTCGTCCATCCAGTCTTGAAACTCTTGCGCGGTCACGGAAAGCCTCCTATGTTTGGAGAGTTGCCAGCCCCGGTGCAACGGGGCTGGCTCTCCTTCCTATCACCAGTGGTGGATCATGTTGATCGCAAGGGCCACCACGGTGATGATCTGGAGGATGATCGCGACGTGTTGGATTTTCATCGCTTTTTCCTCCTGTGCGGGGAGGGCCAATCCCTCCCCCTCAGCACATAAATAGTATGCTTATTTTTGCGCACTTTTGCAATAGGAAAAGTTACGCATTGCGTGTTTTTATTTGGGGGCCGAACCGCCGATGACGCCAGATGATTTCAGGGGCGCGCGCCAGAAACTCGGCCTCGATCAGGCGCAGGCGGCACGGGTGCTCGGCTATGGTGCGCCTCAACGGATTTCGGAAATCGAAAGCGGAAAGCGGTCACCGTCCGACGCGGTCGTGCGGCTCATGCGCGCATATCTGGCCGGGTATCGGCCAGATGACTGGCCTGAATAGGCCGAGGCGTCACTGATCAAGCGCCGCTTGATTATGGCGGCCAATCCCGCCGATAAATGAAGCATGGATGATCAATCGATCTGGACGATGCGGCCCTGCGTCATCGGCGGCCAGACCGCGCCCGGCGATGTCGTCGTGCTGCGGCGCGGGCAGTCCGTTGGCCGCGTGGTGCCGGCGCCGCACATTCCCGGAACCCTCCCCTATGATTGGTCGACCTGGACCTACCCGGCCGATAACGGCAAGGCCAATGACATCGAGGATGCTCTGGCCCAGCTGCGCGCCGCGATCCGGCGCCGGTGGCCCGACGATGTCGGCCGGGTGCCGATCGCATCCGAGATGGGGAGGTCCTGATGTGCGGGCGCTTCGTTGACCCGAACCTGCGCGGGACGGAATTCGAGCTGTCCGAGATCAAGATCAACCCGATCCCCAGGCGCTTCAACGTCAAGCCGACGCAGGACGTGCTGATCTTTGCCAAGGATCCGCTCGAGGCGATGATGGCGCGCTGGTGGCTGATCCCGTCTTGGTTCAAGGGCGACGACCCAAAGGACTGGAAGGCCACCACCTTCAACGCCCGGATCGAAGAGGCGAAGGACAAGCCTACCTTTCGTCAGGTCTGGCGCCATGGGCGCTGCCTGATCCCGGCCGGCGGCTATTACGAGTGGACCGGCACGGCGGGGCAGAAACAGCCGCATTTCATCGGCTCGGCCGGGAATGAGGAGACGTTGTGGTTCGCCGGGCTGGCCTCTCGCTGGCGCGATACCCTGACCTGCACCATCATGACCCGGGCCGCGACGGCCGATGTTTCGGCCGTGCATACCCGGATGCCGGTTATTCTGGACGCGGCCGAGCGGGAGGCCTGGCTGTCCGGGACCGACGAGACCGCAGACCTCGGCGCGGGCGCCCGCCTGCGGCACTATCCCGTGGCGCGGTTCGGGATCGCAGATGACGGGCCGCAGCTGATCGAGGAGGCGCTAGACTGACCTTATCGGCCTCCGGCGTGGGCGGGGCGACAATCGCGACTAGTTAGATCGTGTAAATGTGCACAGCCGCGCGAATTCCGCAACCTGAGGCGCGCGGCGGCTGGAAGGGCTGAGTGAAGAGGGTAAACCTACTTCGGGTTGCTCTTCGCTTTCTTAAGCTGACTGCATTACAGCATTTCTCTAAGCATCAGATCAAACGTCGGGCTAAAGAGCTTGGGGACATGAAACAGCGGAATCTTCAGGCGAAGCGCGATTTCGTAGTCGTCAATCTTCACATCGGTGCGCTCTGCGGCAAACTCTCGCCGTTTGGCCTCCGGGCACAAAAGGGCCAATGCGCGCCAGACAGCCGTAGCTTCTGAGACCCACTGAAGAGACCGATCATTGATCGGCCCTTGGCTCGCAAACTCGCCAAGCAGATTGTCAAACGCCTCGGCAGATGCGGTACGACCCTCATCGGCATCGAATATGTGCGTCAGCTCCTTGACGTACACAAACCTGTCCCAACATGTGTTTAGGCCCCGCTCTGTGACGATGATATGGCAGCCAAGCTGTTGGACTAACTGATGTTCAGTGTTCGTCGGTGTTAGCCAGAGACCGCGCGAAACACCGAGATCCGCGCCTGTACGAACATGCGCAATTTTGTTGACGCCTGTTATAGAAACAGCTTTATCCCGCAACACGTTGCGGGATACATACTGCTTTCCAGTTTCGTATACTTCTACCGTTTGCGCGAAGTCGTACAGGTCACGATAGGGCACAAATCCCTCTTAACTTGCGGATTAGTCTTCATACTGTTCCACAAGTTCATAGTCCCCGGCCTCAATCTGGGCAAGGACCTTGTTGATCTGCTCTGCAAACTGTTCCTTCGACACGTCACGGGACGTTCCAGGATACATCTTGAAGTCAGACACAGCAAGACCGTCCGCCCCGTAGAGGCGGTTCTGGGCCAGCGTGAGTTGGTTAGCCATTCCGATTCCCTCTCAGTTAAGACGGGACGCCTGCGCGACCCGATAGCTACATGTTGACACGCGTTGCACTTATCCACAGATACATGGCAGATTTAGGGCAAGGTTGTGAACATTGCTCTTGACTGCCGCAGACTCAGTACCGCGCGTGCGGTTTCCCATGACTTTCCCTTACACTTGTCCGCCTCACTTAGACAAGAGAAACCGTTGGATTCGCCCCTCAAAACGGCAACTTTCCTCATGTCAAGATTAAATTTCGGTTGACGCCGTGTTCGGTCTCAGACCTGTCAGTACATAGTTCCGCAGGGCAACATAGCAACCTCTGACCACAGCCTTGTGAAGCACAACGTCGCTCCGATGCACGGTAGTGGCAAGCTGCAAGCCCTCCATATGTGATCCCCTACAATCGCTTGCAAGAAGCCTGCCATATCGGCCTCCGTGGTCAGTTGGTCTGGGGCGGCGGCAGGCGCAGGGGCCCGTCCGTCGATGTGATCGCGTGACCACTCACTGATTTCCGATTCGTTTCCGTTTCGTCCAGGTGAGCAAAATTGAGCAAGGCTTTGCGCTGCCTCAATTCCACCTGATTCAAAATCCTCCGCCGCAAGGCGTGCGAGTTCGAGTCTCGCCTCGGGCACCAGCTTTCTCTGACAAGGATGTGCCGTGCCGGTCATGAAAAACCCGGCACCTGCGGGGTGCCGGGCGGTGATGCGGTGCCTTTCGGGCGCCGGTTCAGGGGCCGAAGAGCACGCCGGGCAGCCACAGCGCGATCTGCGGGAAGATCACCACCAGCGCCAGCCCGAGAACCTGCAACAAGACGAAGGGCAGGGCGGCCATGTAGATGTCGTTGATGCTGACCTCGCGCGGGGCGACCGAGCGCATGTAGAACAGGTTGTAGCCGAAGGGCGGCGTCAGATAGGCTGACTGCATCGACAGCACGAACAGCACCGCGAACCATGTCGTGTCGAAGCCCAGATCGCGCACGATCGGCACGAAGATCGGCACCGTAATGAAGATGATGGCGAAATCGTCCAGGAACATGCCCAGCAGGAAATAAACCGCCAGCATGGCCACGATCACGGCCATCGGGGCCACGTCGAAATCCTCGATCAGCTCGCCCACCACGGCGCCTGCGCCAAGGCCGACATAGATCTTCGAGAAGAACACCGCCGCAAGCGCGATCCACATCAGCATGCCCATCAGCTTGGTCGTCGACAGCATGACGTATTTCAGCATCGGCCAGTCCACCTTGCCGCGCAGCGCCGCGATCAGAAGCGCGCCGAAGGCGCCGATCGCCGAGGCCTCGGACGGAGAGGTGATGCCGCCGATGATGCAGCCCAGAACCGTCGAGACCAGAAGCCCCGGCGCGATCAGGTGGCGCAGCGCCTTCAGCTTTTCGATCCCCGAGACTCGCTCTTCCGGCGGGGCGGGCGGCCCCATGGCGGGGCGCAGGCCGCAACGAAGAAGGATATAGCCGATATAGATCCCCGCCAGCATCAGCCCCGGCACAACACCCGCGGCAAAAAGCTTGCCCACGGAATCGCGCGACAGGAAGGCATAGATGATCATCAGCACCGAGGGCGGGATCAGAAAGCCAAGCGCGCCGCCCGCCATGATCGTGCCAGTGACGAGGCGCTTGTCATAGCCACGCTTCAGCATCGAGGGCAGGGCGATGATGCCAAGCGATACCGTTGCCGCGCCCGACACCCCGGCCATCGCCGCGATAAGCGCGCAGATCAGCACCGTGCCCACCCCAAGCCCGCCGGGCAATCCGCCCATCAGCTTGTGGATCATGGAAAACAGATCGTCAGTGATCCCCGACCGCTCCAGCACCAGCCCCATGAAGATGAAAAGCGGAAGCGAGACGAGAAGGAAGTTGTCCATGGCCCCGAAGGCCGAGGCGACCAGAAGGTCGAGCCCGCCGGGGCCGAACATCATATAGGCCGCGCCCATGCCGGAAATCATCAGCGCGAAAGCCAGCGGCGCCCCAAGGATCATCAACACCAGCATCGAGGCGAACATGATCGCGGTGATCGTCATCGGATCAAGATCAGACATATGTGTCTCCTGTCTGGCGCGGCTGCGCCGTCAGGTCAGAAGGGGAAAGGCTCAGTCCTGCGGCGCGAGCATGTCTTCGGATGCCCCCGCCAGGCGCAGAAGCGCGCGCAGGAACTCGGCCAGCACCTGAAGCATCAGCAGGCCGACCGCCACGGGCACCACGGTCTTGAACGGGTAAAGCGGCGGCTGCCAGGTCGAGCGCGACGAGAATTCCCTTGCCGCCCAAGAGGTTGCGGCGAAATCCCAGGCCATGCGCAGGAACACGAACAAGACCAGAAGCGTCAGCCCGAAGACGATCACGTCGCACAGCGCGCGGATGCGCGGCGGAAACAGCGCATAGACCACCTCGGAGCGCACATGCCCCTGATGGCGCAGCGTGTAGCTGCCCGCGAGGATGCAGAAACTGCCGTAAAGCATGGTCGACAGCTCATGCGCCCAGATCGTCGGGGCGTTCAGGAAGTAGCGCGCGCAAATCTCCCAGATGAGAACGCCGACCATCACCAGCGTCAGCCACGAGATGGCCCGCCCGACATGGTCGGACAGGCCATCCTGTGCCACGAAATACCGGGCAAGCCAGCTCACTTCAGGCGGCCCTGCGCCTTGGCGTTCTCGACCAGCAGCCCGATGGCCTGGGCGTTGCGCTCGGACTTGTCGGCCTCTTCCTGCCAGACGGTCTGCGCGGCCTCGGTCAGGCGGGCGGAGTCTTCCGCGGGCAGGGTGGCGAAGGTGAAGATGCCGCCATCGCCCGCATCCTTGATCGCGCCGTTGCCGTCTTCCAGCCAGGCGTGGATGTCGGCGGCATATTGGTCGATCGCCTCTTGCAGGATGGCGCGGTGTTCCTCCGACAGGCCGTCCCAGACGGCAGGGTTGGCGATGATCGTATCGGTCCAGCCGGGGTTGAGCATGTTCAGGAAGGTGTAGTTCTTCGCCACTTCATGCAGCTTGAGCTGTTCGTATTCCACCGGGCCGCCATAGATCGCGCCGTCGATCACGCCGGTCGACAGCCCGATATACAACTCTTGCGCGGGCAGGTAGACGGTAGGGATGTCAAAGGCTTGCAGGACCTTCGCAACCTGGCCGGTGGCGCGGATCTTCATGGATTTCAGGTCGTCCAGGCCGGTGACCGGCGCCTTGGTCAGCAGGTCGTAATCCGAGCCGTAGCCGCGCCCGATGAACTTCGCGCCCTTTTCGGCATAGGCTGCGTCAAGCATGCTCAGGAAGGCGTCGCTTTCGAGGATCGCCGCTGCCTCGTCCTTCGAGGTCCAGAAGCCCGGAAGCCCGGCCTCGATATTGCCGATGTCGATCATGCCGGGCCAGTAGCTGCCCACGCCATAGGCCACGTCGATCGAGCCCTTGGCGATCGCGTCCACGAACTGGTCCGAGGCAACCAGCTCGCCCCCGCGGAAATACTGGATGCGCAGCGTGCCGCCGGATTTCTCTTTCACGGTTTCCTTGAACTTCTCGGCGATATCGTCGATTTCGGTGCCGTAGAAGGTGTGAAAGCGGATGCGCGTGGTGTCGGCCTGCGCGGCCGTGCCCAGCATCAGCGCGGCCGCAAGGCCGGTGGCGATGCGCCCGAATGTGCGTTTGGTGATCATGATCTCTCTCCCCTTCAGACATGAGGGGGCCGTGGCCCGGCAACGCCGTGCCGGGCTTGCCCGCCCATGCGATCAAGCAGCGCAATGTGAAGTGCTGCGCAAATTGTCGAACACAGCATCGAAAGGGGCGAGGCCCCATCGAAACCCGTCGAAAACCTCCTCGATTTCCGTAACGTCTTCGTAGTTGCGCTTTGAATATTGCGCAACATGATTCGGTATTGTTGTGCAAT
Organism: Rhodobacter maritimus; assembly: GCF_058747975.1. Taxonomy (NCBI): domain Bacteria; kingdom Pseudomonadati; phylum Pseudomonadota; class Alphaproteobacteria; order Rhodobacterales; genus Rhodobacter; species Rhodobacter maritimus. The sequence continues at coordinate 1,460,107 of NZ_CM179095.1, forward strand.
ATTTTGCGCAAAATGAGTGGAATTCACGAATCCATCGGGCGAATCCCTGCGCAGATCACAGGTATGGTGGAGAGCAGGCCGAGACCACCGTCGCCTCGCGGTCGCTGATATTGCGGAAGCGGTGCGGTTGGGTCGAGTTGAACAGGTAGCTGTCGCCGGCCTTCAGGATCGCGGTCTGATCGCCCACCGTCACCTCGATCTCGCCCGCGATCACGATGCCGCCTTCGCTGGCGACATGCTCCAGCATGGTTTCGCCGGTATCGGCGCCGGGCTCGTAGCGTTCATAGAGGATTTGCAGGTTGTGCGCCTTGGCGTCGCCCACCTGTTGCAGGGTCATGCGCCCCTGCGGCCCTTCAAGCGCGCTGTAAATCCTTGAAGTCAGGTCGCGCAGGTCGCCCGGCTTGAAGAACACGGCCGAGTTGGCGGGGCTGTCGGGCTCGAAGAACTCGGACATGGTGACATTCAGCCCGCCAAGGATCTTGCGCAGCGAGGCCACCGAGGGGCTGGAGCGGTTCGTCTCGATCATCGAGATCTGGCCATGCGGCACATCCGAAAGCTCGGCCAGGCGGCGCTGTGACAGGCCTGCCTCGATGCGCATCGTCTTCAGTCGTGTGCCTACGTCGAAATCCTGCATGGTGCCTCCTGCGATCCTGCCAAAGATAGGGTCGCTTGCATGTTTGCGCAACGATCAGGAATCACTTGCTCAAAATATTGAGCGCGGTTAGAGGTGGAATATCCATGCAGGAGCCGCACCATGACAAAGAATGCCGATCTGTCCGCCCGTAAATCCGCCGCAGTCGCGCGCGGTGTCGCCACGCGCGGGATCTATGCCACCCGCGCCGAGAATGCCGAACTGTGGGATGCCGACGGGCGCCGGTTCCTCGATTTCGCCGCCGGGATCGCCGTGAACAATACCGGCCATCGCCATCCCCGCCTGATGGCCGCGATCGCCGAACAGGCGCAGGCCTTCACCCATACCTGCTTTCACGTCGCGCCCTATGAAAGCTATGTCGCGCTTGCCGAACGGCTGAATGCCGCGACGCCCGGCGATTTCGCCAAGAAGACCATGCTGGTCACCACCGGCGCCGAGGCGGTCGAGAATGCGATCAAGATGGCGCGCGCGCATACCGGGCGTTCGGGGATCGTGGCGTTTTCGGGGGCGTTCCACGGCCGCACGCTTCTGGGCATGGCGCTGACCGGCAAGGTCGCGCCCTACAAGAAGGGCTTTGGCGCCATGCCGCCCGAGATTGCCCATGCGCCCTTCCCGAACCCGCTGCACGGAATCACGGAAGAAGAGGCGCTGCGCCATCTTGACCGCATCTTCGCCTCGTCGGTCGACCCCGAGCGCGTGGCCGCGATGATCATCGAGCCGGTGCAGGGCGAGGGCGGTTTCACCATCGCGCCCAAGGGCTTTTTGCAGCGGCTGCGCGAGATCTGCGACCAGCACGGCATCGTCATGATCCTGGACGAGGTGCAGGCCGGGATGGCGCGCACCGGGCGCATGTTCGGCTGCGAACATGCCGGCGTGGTGCCCGACCTGATCACGATGGCCAAGGGTCTGGCCGGGGGCTTTCCGCTCTCGGCCGTCACTGGCCGCGCCGAGATCGTCGATGCGCCCAATCCCGGCGGCGTGGGCGGCACCTATGCCGGCAACCCGCTGGCGGTTGCGGCGGCCCATGCCGTTCTTGACGTGATCGCAGAGGAAAAGCTGTGTGCGCGCGCCGATGAGATCGGCGAGAAGATCCGCGCCCGGCTGAACGCGATCGCCGCGCGGCAGGGGATGGAGTGCATCGGTGAGGTGCGCGGCCTTGGCGCGATGAACGCGTTCGAGCTGGTCACCGACCGGGCCGGAAATGCCCCCGACGCGGCCCTGACCACCGCCATCGTGGCCGAGGCCGAGGCGCGCGGGCTGATCCTTCTGTCCTGCGGCACACGCTACAACGTCATCCGGCTGCTGCCGCCGCTGACCATCCCGATGGACCAGCTGGATGAGGCGCTGGACATCATCGAGGCGTCGATCGAGGCGGCGGTGATGAAACAGGCGGCCTGAGCCCCCCGCACCCCTGAACGCCAATCGCCCGCGCCGGCCCCTCCGGCGCGCGGCCCCGCCATGCCCCGGAGGAGACCATGACCAAGCCGCATCTGAACCTTATCGCCGGGCAATGGTGTCCGGGCGAGACCGCCACGATGAACCGCAACCCCTCTGACCTGTCCGACGAGATCGGGCTTTATGCCGCCGGAGGGGCGGAGGATGTCGCGCGTGCGGCGGCGGCCGCGGCCGAGGCACTTGCGGGCTGGAACGAGGCCGGTCCGCAGCCGCGCGCCGACCTTCTGGACCGCGTGGCAGCGCTGATCGAGGCGCGCGCCACCGAAATCGGCACGATGCTGGCGCGCGAAGAGGGCAAGATCCTGCCCGAAGCCATCGCCGAGACGCGCCGCGCCGCGCAGGTCTTCCGCTTTTTCGCGGGCGAGGCGTTGCGCATCCCCGGCCAGGCGCTTGCCTCGGTGCGGGCGGGGGTGGATATCGAGATCACGCGCGAACCCGTGGGGGTGGTGGGGCTGATCACGCCCTGGAACTTTCCCATCGCGATCCCCGCCTGGAAGATCGCGCCCGCGCTTGCCTATGGCAATACGGTGGTCTTCAAGCCGGCCGACCTGACGCCGGGCACCGCCCATCTTCTGGCGCGCATCCTTCATGAGGCGGGCTGCCCGCCGGGGGTGTTCAACCTTGTGATGGGGGCGGGAAGCCGCGTCGGCGCGGCGATGCTGGACGCGCCGCTGATCGACGCGATCTCGTTCACCGGCTCGGTCCCGACCGGGCGGATGCTCGCGCGCAAGGCCGCCGAGGGCATGAAGAAGGTGCAGCTGGAGATGGGCGGCAAGAACCCGATGGTGGTTCTGGACGATGCCGACCTGCCCACCGCCGTCGCGGCCTGCCTCAACGGGGCGTTCTTCTCGACCGGGCAGCGTTGCACGGCCTCGTCGCGGTTGATCGTGCAGGCGGGCATCCACGACGCCTTCGTGGCCGAACTTGCGCGCCAGGCGGCGGCGCTTCGGGTCGGCCCCGCGCTTGATGCGGCCAGCCAGGTCGGCCCGGTGGCCAGCCTGTCGCAGCTTGAGGGCAACCTGGATTACGTCCGCCTTGCCGCCGAAGAGGGCTGCGAGGTCGTCGGAGGAGAGCGCCTGAACGGCCCGACCGAGGGGTATTTCCAGCGCCCGGCGCTGTTCGTGAACGCGCGCCCCGCGATGCGCGTCAGCCGCGAAGAGATCTTCGGGCCCTGCGCCGCGGTCATCAGGGTTGCGGATTTTGACGAGGCGCTTGCCGTGGCGAACGATACAGACTTCGGCCTGTCCGCCGGGATCTGCACCGCCTCGCTGAAACATGCGCGCACCTTCCGGCGGCGGGCGCAGGCGGGGATGGTGATGGTCAACCTGCCCACGGCGGGGGTGGATTACCACGTCCCCTTCGGCGGGCGAAAGGGGTCAAGCTACGGGCCGCGCGAACAGGGTAGCTACGCGGCCGAGTTCTACACGGTGGTGAAAACCGCCTACAGCTTCGCGGGCTGAGCCATGGACCTGATCCTGACCGTCAACCCCGGCACCACGACGACGCGCGTGGGCCTGTTTGCCCCGCAAGGCGCCACCGTCCGCCCCGTGCATGAAGACACCATCGAGCATGACGAGGCCGTCATGGCCGGCTTTGCGAGCATCGCAAGCCAGCTTGAGTATCGCGCTGCCTGCCTTCAGGGATTTCTGGAAGACAGGCTGGCGGGCGGCCGGCTGGTCGCCGTGGCGGGACGGGGCGGGATGCTGTCGCCCGTGCCCGCGGGAGTGATTGCCGTCAATCCCGAACTGGTGGCCTTCGCGCTGCACACGCCGCGCCATCATCACGCCTCGAACCTTGGCGCGCCGCTGGCCGATGCGGTGGCCGCGCGCGCCGGCTGCCCGGCCTATATCGTCGATCCGGTCAGCGTGGATGAGCTGCCGGCCGTGGCGCGGATTTCGGGCTGCCCCGAGATCGCGCGGTTCTCCTTCGTGCATGCGCTGAACATCCGCGCCTGCGGGCGGCGCCTCGCGCAAGAGCTGGGCCGGCCGTTCGGGGATCTCGATGCCGTCGTGGCGCATATGGGGGCGGGGTTCTCCATCGCCGCGCTGAAGGGCGGGCGGATCGTGGACAGTACCAACCGGATGGAAAATTCTCCCTTCACGCCGGAGCGTTCGGGCGGGTTGCCGCCCATTCCGCTGATCGAGCTGTGCTATTCGGGGAAATACGAAAAGGCCGACCTGATGAAGCGGCTTTACGGGCAGGGCGGGGTCTTCGCCTATCTGGGCACCAAGGACATCCGCAAGGCCGAGGCGATGGCCGCGGCGGGCGATGCGCGCGCCGCGCTGGTGCTGGATGCGATGGTCTATCAGACGGCCAAGGCGATCGGGGCCATGGCGGCGGTGCTGGACTTCCGCCCCGCCGCCATCGTGCTGACCGGGGGCATCGCGCAATCCGCCCGCATCAGCGCCGATCTGTCGGCGCGCTGCGGGGCGCTTGCGCCGGTCCGGGTCTATCCGGGGTCGGATGAATCGCGGGCCCTGGCCGAGGGCGCGGCCCGCGCGCTGTGCGGCGCCGAGCCGCCGATGCACTGGCCCGTCGCGCCGCAGGCCGGGGCGGTGCCGGCATGGTGATCCGCAATTTTCAGACGCTGCGCCGGGCCATGGCCGCCCGCGCGCCGCTGCACCTGGCGGTGGCGGGGGGCGGTGATGGCGCGGTGATCGCGGGCGTCGTCGCGGGGTTCGAGGCCGGGCTGGTCGCCTCGGCCGTGATCTCGGGGCAGGGCGATGCGATCCGCGCGGCGCTGCCGCAGGGGCTGCGCGACCGGGTGCGCCTCCTGCCTGCCGATACGCCCGAGGCCTGCGCCCGCGCCGCCGTGGCCGAACTGCGCGCGGGCCGCGCGCAGGTGTTGATGAAGGGCCATGTCGACAGCGCGGCCTATTTGCGCGCCGTGGTGGACCGCGACACCGGCATTCGCGGCGCGGGCGTTCTGTCGAACCTGACGCTGGCCGAAATGCCCTCGGTTCCGCGGCTGATCGGGGCCACCGATAACGGGATCGTCCCCGCTCCGACGCTGGAGCAGAAACGCGCGATCCTGCGCAATGCGCTGCCGCTGTTTCGCGGGCTGGGGCTGGAGCAGGTCCGCGTGGCCGCCATCGCCGCCTCGGAGAAGGTGTCCGAGCGTCAGCCTGCAACGGTGGATGCCGCCGCCCTTGCCGCCGAGGCGCGGGCAGGCGCGCTGCCGGGGCTGATCGTCGATGGCCCCTTCGGCTATGACGTGGCGCTCAGCGCCGATGCGGCGCGCGCCAAGGGGCTTGGCGCGTCGCCCGTTGCGGGGCAGGCCGACCTGATCCTGTTTCCCAATATCGAATCCGCCAATGCCACCGCCAAGGCCTGGAAGCTGCACGGGCAGGCGCAGACCGGCAGCCTCGTGCTGGGGGCGACGGCGCCGGTCCTGCTCAACTCCCGCGCGGACGGGCCGGAGCGGCGGGTGATCGGGCTGGTGATGGCGCAATGCGTGCTGGCGGGACAGGAGGCGCAGGCATGAGTATCGAGACTGTGGGGATTGTGGGTGCGGGTCAGATGGGCAACGGGATCGCGCATGTCTTCGCGCTTGCGGGGTTCGAGGTGCTGATGACCGATATCAGCCAGGACAGCCTGGACAAGGCGCTTGAGCTGATCGACCGCAACCTGGAACGCCAGGTCTCGCGCGGGAAGATCCCGGCTGCGGACAAGGCCGCCACGCTGGGGCGCATTTCCACGACGCTCAAGCTGACCGATCTGGGCCGCTGCGATCTGATCATCGAGGCCGCGACCGAGCGCGAGACCGTCAAGCAGGCGATCTTCGAGGATCTGCTGCCGCATCTGAAGCCCGAGACGATCCTGACCTCGAACACCTCGTCGATCTCGATCACGCGGCTGGCCTCGCGCACCGACCGGCCCGAGAAATTCATGGGCTTCCATTTCATGAACCCCGTGCCGGTGATGCAGCTGGTGGAACTGATCCGCGGCATCGCCACCGACGAGGCGACCTACAAGGCACTTCTGGCGGTGGTGGAGAAGATCGGCAAGACCGCGGCAAGCGCCGAGGATTTCCCCGCCTTCATCGTCAACCGCATCCTGATGCCGATGATCAACGAGGCGGTCTACACGCTTTACGAGGGGGTGGGCAACGTGCGCTCGATCGACGAGTTGATGAAGCTGGGCGCGAACCACCCGATGGGGCCCTTGGAGCTGGCCGATTTCATCGGGCTCGACACCTGCCTTGCCATCATGAACGTGCTGCATGACGGGCTGGCCGATACCAAGTATCGCCCCTGTCCGCTCTTGACAAAATATGTCGAGGCGGGCTGGCTGGGACGCAAGAGCGGACGCGGCTTCTACGACTATCGCGGCGAAATCCCCGTCCCCACACGGTGATCGGCGCCCCGGATGCCCCGCGAAAGGGGCGAATGATCACCAGGATTTCTTCAGGAAAAGGTGCAGGAAATGTCCAATCTCTCGTTTCGTGAATCCGTCGATGTGATGTTCCGCCGCGCGGCGGCGCTTCTGGACCTGTCGCCCGGTCTGGAAGAGAAGATCCGGGTCTGCAACTCGACCTATACGGTGCGCTTCGGGGTGCGGCTGCGCGGCCAGATCCAGACCTTCACCGGCTATCGCTCGGTTCATTCCGAGCATATGGAGCCGGTGAAGGGCGGCATCCGCTATGCCACGGGCGTCAACCAGGATGAGGTCGAGGCGCTTGCCGCCCTGATGACCTATAAATGCGCGCTGGTGGAAACGCCCTTCGGCGGCTCCAAGGGCGGGCTGTGCATCGACCCGCGCGAATGGGAACCACATGAGCTTGAGCAGATCACCCGCCGCTTCACCTACGAACTGGCCAAGCGCGGCCTGATCAGCCCGAGCCAGAACGTGCCCGCCCCCGACATGGGCACGGGCGAGCGCGAGATGGCCTGGATGGCCGACCAGTATGCGCGCATGTTCACCACCGACATCAACGCCCATGCCTGCGTAACCGGCAAGCCGCTGAACGCGGGCGGCATCGTCGGCCGGGTCGAGGCCACGGGGCGCGGCGTGCAATATGCCCTGCGCGAGTTTTTCCGCCACCCCGAGGATACCGCGCGCGCCGGGCTTTCGGGCGGTCTGGAGGGCAAGCGCATCGTGGTGCAGGGGCTGGGCAATGTGGGCAGCCATGCCGCGCGCTTCCTGTCCGAGGAGGATGGCGCGAAGGTGATCTGCGTGATCGAGCGCGACGGCGCGATCAGCAACCCCGACGGGCTGGATATCGAGGCGCTCGGCGCGCATCTGCGGGCCACCGGGGGCGTGTCGGGCTTTGCGGGCGGCACCCATTCGGTCGATGGCGCGGCCGCGCTCGAAACGCCATGCGACGTGCTGATCCCGGCCGCGATGGAAGGGGTGATCCATGACGGGAATGCCGCGCGCATTGACGCCCGGCTGATCGTCGAAGCCGCGAACGGCCCCGTCACCGCCGAGGCCGACCAGATCCTGCGCGAACGCGGCATCGTCATCATTCCGGATCTTTTCGCCAATGCGGGCGGTGTGACCGTGTCCTATTTCGAATGGGTCAAGAACCTGTCGCACATCCCCTTCGGCCGCATGCAGCGCCGCCACGAAGAGGCGCGCAGCCTGATGCTGGTGAACGAGCTGGAGCGGCTTTCGGCCGACAAGGGGCTGGGCTGGACGCTTTCGCCCAGCTTCAAGAGCGATTTCCTGCGCGGCGCGTCCGAGCTGGAGCTGGTGCGCTCGGGTCTCGATGACACGATGCGCGCGGCCTATCAGTCGATGCGCGCGGTCTGGCATGACGATCCGCGCGTGTCCGACCTGCGCACCGCGGCCTATTGCATCGCCGTGGGCCGGGTGGCCGATGCCTATCGTTCGAAAGGGTTGTGACGGCGGGCGCGGTGCAACAACGGCAGGGGCGATGATCGCAAGGTCATCGCCCCTGCCGTGACCTCAGAGGCCCAGCTTGTCGCGCAGCGCATACCACCACGATCCGATCACCGAATAGGGCACGCGCAGCGCCCGCCCGCCGGGGAAGGGATACCAGGGCAGGGCGGCGAAGACATCGAAACGCGCAAGATCGCCGTCGATCGCCTCGGACAGGATGCGCCCGAATGTGTGCGAGCCCGTCACCCCGTGGCCGCTATAGCCGTGGGCGAAATAGGTATTCGCCCCGATTCGGCCCATCTGCGGCACGCGGCTGAAGGAAAGCGCGAAGTTCCCGCTCCAGGCATAGTCCACGCGGACGGATTTCAGCTGCGGGAACACCTTGTCCATGTTGCGCCGCAGCTTGGCCTCGATATCGCGCGGATCGGCGCCGCCATAGACGGTGCCACCGCCGAACAGCAGCCGCTTGTCGGCGGAAAGCCTGTAGTAATCAAGGATATAGCGCACGTCCTCGATGCAGCCGTCATTGGGGATCAGCGTATGGGCCAGCTCTTCGCCCAGGGGCTCGGTCGCCATGACCTGCGTGGAGACGGGCATCACCCGCGGCGCAAGATCGGGCACGACATTGCCAAGATAGGCATTGCCGCACAGCACCAGCGTCTTGCAGGTGATCTGCCCCGCCGCGGTGCGCACCACCGGCTGCGCCGCCGCGGTATCGACCGAGGTCACGGGCGACATCTCGTGGATCACGCCACCAAGGGTTTCGAAGGCCGCTGCCTCGCCCAGGGCAAGGTTCAGCGGGTGGATATGCCCGCCGGTATAGTCGATCAGCCCCCCGGCATAGAGGTCGGAATTGACGTGCTTGCGCAGCTGGTCACGGTCCAGAAGCTCCTGGTTGGTGATGCCGTAGCTGGCCCAGAGCGCGCGCCGCGCCTCCAGCTCGCGCATATGCGCGCCGGTCAGGCCGACGAAGACGTTGGTCTCTTTCAGGTCGCAGCGGATGTCATAGGTGGCGATGCGTTCGCGGATGATCTGCCCGCCTTCCTGCACCATGCCCGCGACGAAGCTGGCCGTGTCCTGACCGTAGCGCCGCGCGATGGTCTGGAGGCTGGCGTTCAGCCCGTTGACGATCTGCCCGCCATTGCGCCCCGAGGCGCCCCAGCCGACGCGCGCGCCCTCAAGGATGACGACCTTGTGGCCCTTTTCCGCCAGATGCAGCGCGGTCGACAGCCCGCTATAGCCCGCGCCGACCACGCAGATATCGGCCGTCACATGGCCCGCAAGCGGCGGGCGTTCGGGCGCGGGATTGGCGCTTGCGGCGTAATAGCTGGCGGTGTGCCGGCCGTCTCCGGCATAGGATGTGCTGGCTGCGTTCATCAGACCGTCTCCAGATAGCTGTGATATTCGAATTCGGTGACCTGCCGGGTAAAGCGGAATTGTTCCTGGCGCTTGCAATCCACCAGCATGCGTTGCAGGCGCGGCGAATAGATCGAACGGACATGCTTGCCCGAGCGGAACGCCTCGATCGCCGAGGCCCAGTCCAGCGGCAGGTGCGGCAGTTCCTTGGCCTGCGTATAGGCGTCACCGGCCAGCGGCTCGGCCGGTTCCCATTCCTGCTCGATCCCCAGAAGCGCACCGCCAAGGATACTGGCCAGCACGAGGTAGGGGTTGGCATCCGCGCCCGCCACGCGATGCTCGATCCGCCGGGCCTTGTGATGGCCGCCCGGAATGCGCACCGCGACGGTGCGGTTCTCATAGCCCCAGGCCACGCTGGAGGGCGCGTGCATCCCCGGCAAGAGCCTGCGGAACGAGTTTTCGTGCGGCGCGAAGACCAGCGCGTTCTCCTGCATCGTGTTCAGAAGGCCCGCGACGGCATGCAGCATCAGCGGCGTTCCGGCCTCTCCGCCATCGTCGAAGACGTTGTTGCCGGCGGCGTCCTCAAGCGAAAAATGCACATGAAAGCCGCTGCCCGAGCGGTGGCCATAGGGCTTGGCCATAAAGGTGGCGGCAAAGCCGTGCTGGCGCGCGATGCCGCGCACGAGGCGCTTGAACAGCACCGCGTCATCGGCCGCGCGCAGCGCATCGCCCACATGGCGCATGTTGATCTCGAACTGGCCCGCGCCGTTCTCGGAAATCGCGCTGTCGGCGGGAATGCCCTGCGCGTGGCAGGCGGCATAGACATCGTTGAGGAACTCGTCGAAATGCTCAAGCTCGTCCAGCGACAGCGCGCCATCGGTGTCCAGCCGCCGCCCGGTGACGGGCGAGAGGGGCGGCTGCGGGATCGGCTCGCTCGGGTCCACGAGGTAGAATTCCAGCTCGGTCGCCACCACCGGGGTCAGGCCGCGCGCGGCGTATTTCTGCACGATATTGTCCAGCGCGTGGCGCGGATCGCCAAGGAAGGGCGTGCCGTCATCGCCAAAAAGCCACAGCGGGATCAGTGCCGTGGGGCGCGAGGTCCAGTTGATCGGCACGATGCCGCGCCCGGTATGGCGGCAGATGCCGTCCGCGTCGCCGGTCTCGAAGACCAGCGCGCTGACCTCGATATCCTCGCCCCAGATATCAAGCCCGGCCAGCGACAGCGGCATGCGGATGCTGCCGTCAAGGATCTTGTCGGCCTGTTCCACGTCCACGCGCTTGCCGCGCAGCGTGCCGTTGAGGTCGCAGATGCAGGCAAAGACATTCTCGATGTCGTCCTGCTGGCGCAGCCATTCAAGGGGATCATGTTCCTGCATTGCACCCTCGGGTCTTGATTTTGTGATACCAATTAGGCAAATATGATCATGAATAGGCGCAAGTCAACTGATCTCTGTCAGGCGGGCCGCGCCAGCCGCAGCAAGGATGGGCCGCCGATGACCGACATTCCCGCCCTCCCGCAGGTGCCGCTGCCCCCCGGCGCGACCGAACAGGAAAACGTCTATCGGCGGCTGCGCGCCGCGATCATGACGGGCGCGCTTGCGCCCGAAACCGTGCTGACCATCCGAGGCCTGGCCGCGGCGCTTGCATGCAGCCCGACGCCGGTCCGCGAGGCCGTCCGGCGGCTGAGCACCGAGTTTGCGATCGAGGTTCTGGGCAACCGCCGGATGCGGGTGCCCGCGATGACGCCCGCGCGGTTCGAAGAGGTGCTGAGCCTGCGCATCGCGCTGGAAAGCCATGCCGCGGAGCGCGCCTTGCCCTATATTTCAGATGTCATCATCGCAGAGGTCGCGGCGATCGACAGGCAGATGGACGGGGCCCTTGCGCAGGGGGATCAGGCGCGGCTGACCGTCCTGAACCACGATTTCCACCGCCGCATCTATGGCGCGAACCCGCATCAGGCCGCGATGCCGATGATCGAGAGCATCTGGCTGCAACTCGGCCCGTTCCAGCGTCAGGTGATCGAGAATGGCCTGGAATTCTATCTTGTCGACCGCCACAAGGAGATCATCCGGGCGCTGCGCGCCCGCGATCCCGTTGCCCTTGCCATCGCCATCGAGGCCGACATCCGCGACGGCATCTACCGCTCGGGGCGGCAGTTCCTGCAACGGCGCGCGACGGGCGGGGCTGCAGCCGTCATTTTGTGATACCATTCTGACGGCCGGGCAAGGTCGGCGGCGGGGGGGCGACGGCCTCTGCCCCCGCTCCGGCCAGTTCCGCCCGGCATGTCGGGCAGCGTCCGGCATGGGCGCGCGGAATGGCGCCCCGGCAGCGGGGGCAGGTCGCATGGATGCGCCCGGTTTCGGTGCCGCAGCGCGGGCAGGTTCCGGCGGCGGCACCGGGCAGCCGGGCGTGGCATGCGGGGCAGAAGGACGGGGCCGCGCGCCTCATCGTTCGGGGCCGTCATCTGCGGCGGGCTCCACACGCAGCACGCTCAGCGTCTTGCGCTGATGGTCGCGGGTATCCCACTGGAAGCTTGCGCCCTCGGCCAGGCCGAGAAGCGCGGTGCCGATCGGCGTCATGACCGAAATCCGCCCGCGGGTGATGTCGGCATCCTCGGGGAAGACAAGCGTGACGGTCTGTTCCTGCCCGGTCGCTTCGTTGCGGTAGCGCACGCGGCTGCCGATGCTCACCACATTCGCGGGCAGCTTGTGGGCGGGCACGATCCGCGCGCGGCCGATCTCTTCCAGCAGACGCTCGGCAAGGGCGGGGTTGCGGTGCATCGTGCCGTCGACCAGGGCTTCGAGATGGGCCAGCGTGGCGTCCGAGATGATGACGGCGGGGCGGCGGGCGGTGCCGCGCTTTTTCACGGTGGGTTGGTTCATGACAGTTTCCTTCGAATGTGAAATCGGGTTGGGGCGGGGCCTTGGTCAAGGGGTGCCACGCCCTCGGGGTGCGGCGCGGCCTTCAGCAGCGCCAGCGTGACGGTGCTGCCATCGGGGCGGGGCAGGCTGGCGCGCTGCCGCGGGTGCATCCCGATCAGCGTGGCGCCCAGAAGCGAGGCGAGGGGGATCGTGCGGCTGTCCGAAAGCCCGCCGCCATGGCGCAGCACGCCCCGCCGGGCGCCGCCGCCCGCGATCATGTAGCTGACCCAGCCGTTCACGCGGGCGGTGCTGTCCAGCTCATGCTCTTCCGCGTGCTCGGCGATGCGCAGCTTGTCGCGCAGGATGCCGGCGACCTGCCGCGCCGGGGGCGCGCCGTCGCAATGGCGCAGCAGCGTGCGGATCAGCGCGCGGTCGGCCGCGCCGAGCCTTGGGATCTGCGGGATCGGGGTGCCGCCTTGCGGGCGGTGGGGATGCGATGGCGGAAGACTGGACATGACGAAAAACTCCTCGGGCGATCGGACTGTCGCCTTGCGTTCGGATCAGGATGTGAGGAGGCCCCGGGAGGAGGTTCAGGCGCGCGCGCCTATGCCGCCCGGGGGTGCGGGCGGGTCAGCAGCAGGAACCGGGATTGATCTGCATGAACCTTCATGCCCCAGACCTAGGCACGCGCCCCCCCGAAGTCAATCACGCCCCGCTCAAAAGGCCGTGGCCTGTGGCTCGGCCAGCATCATGCGCGCCACGTTCTCGGCGATGGCCATCGTGGGGGCGTTGGTATTGCCCGCGATGATCGTGGGCATGATCGAGGCGTCGACGATGCGCAGCCCGTCGATCCCGCGCAGCCGGGCCTGCGGGTCGACGACCGAGGCCGGATCGCGCCCCATGCGGCAGGTGCCGACGGGGTGATAGATCGTCTCGGCCCGCGCGCGGATGTCGGCGATCAGATCGGCATCGCCTTGCAGGGCGGGGCCGGGCAGAAGCTCGGCCCGGACATGGGCGGCAAGGGGCGGGCTGGCCAGAACGTTGCGCGCCAGTTTCAGGCCGTGCAGCATCACCTGCACGTCGTCGGGATGCGAAAGGTAGTTCGCGGCGATGCGCGGTGGTGCGTCGGGCGCGGGGCCGGTCAGGCCGATCTCACCCCGGCTTTTGGGCAGCAGCGCGCAGACATGCAGCGTCATGCCATAGCCGGGTGCGATGCGGCGGCCGTGATCGCGCAGATAGCAGGGCAGGAAGTGGAATTGCAGGTCGGGGCGCCCAAGGCCGGGGGCAGAGCGCGCGAACCCGCCCGCCTCGGCCACGTTCGAGGTGAGTTCTCCGGTGCCGTGGCGTGTGTAATGCCAAAGCCCGCGCAGCGCGCGCGGCACGAAGCCCGGCGCGACCCCGATCGCCGTGCGCCCGCGTGCCCGCGCCATGACCGCGATGTCGAGGTGATCGGCCAGGTTCTGGCCCACCTGCGGCAGCTCGTGCAGCACCGGAATGCCGTGGCGGCGCAGCTCGTCCGCCGGTCCGATGCCCGACCGCATGAGAAGATGCGGCGATCCCACGGCCCCCGCGCTCAGGATCACCGTGCCGCCGGGGCGCAGGCGGATCTCGCGCCCGTCACGCAGCGCGACGGCGGCGGCGCGGCGGCCCTCAAGGACGATCCGCGCGACATGGGCGCCGGTTTCGATGACAAGGTTGCGCCGCCCGCGCGCCGGGTCGATGAAGGCGCGCGCCGCGCTGAAGCGCCGCCCCCGCGCCTGGGTGACCTGGTAAAGCCCGAGGCCCTCCTGCTCGGCGCCGTTGAAATCGCGGTTTTCGGCCAGCCCCACCCCCGCGCCCGCCGCCGCGAAGGCACGGCTGAGCGGGTTGGGGCAGCGCAGGTCGCTGACGCAAAGCGGCCCTGCGGTGCCGTGATGGGCGTTATCAAGCGCGGTGTTGCCCTCCATCCCGATGAAGATGCCGCGCATCCGCGCCCATCCCCAGTCGGGGCCCGCGGCGGCGGCCCAGGCCTCGTAATCGGCGGGGTGGCCGCGCATGTAGATCATCGCGTTGATCGCGCTGGAACCGCCAAGCGTGCGCCCGCGCGGCCAGTAAAGGCGGCGGCCGTTCAGGCCCGGTTCGACCTCCGTTTCAAAGGCCCAGTTGAGCCGCCGGTTGCGCGCCAGAAGCGCCAGCCCGAGCGGCATGTCGATCAGCGGGTTGGTGTCGGGCGGGCCGGCCTCCAGCAGGCAGACCCGCGTGCCGGGATCTTCCGAAAGCCGGTTGGCCATGACCGCCCCGGCCGATCCCGCACCGATGATGATATGGTCGAACATGGCTAGCCAAGGACCCTCCGCGCCAGCCCCACCAGCCGCCGCGCCCGCGCGCCATAGGGTGCGAACAGCAGCGGCAGCGCCGAGAAGCGGTTGCGCAGGATCGCCTTTTCGTGGCTGAAGGCGCGAAAGCCGTAGATCCCGTGCGCCGCCCCGATCCCCGAGTTGTTGACCCCGCCGAAGGGCAGCCGGGAATGCGAGAATTGCAGCGCGGTCAGGTTGATCCCGACGCTGCCGGAGCTTGTTTCCGAAAGGATGCGTTCGGCAAAGGCGCGGTCGCGCTCGAAGACATAAAGCGCAAGGGGCTTGGAGTGGGCGTTGATGCGCGCGATCACTTCGGACAGTTCGGTATAGGGCAGGATCGGCAGGATCGGGCCGAAGATCTCTTGCCGGTCGATCTCCATCTGCGGGGTGATGGCCTCGATCAGCGTCGGGGGCAGGGCGGTGCCCTGGCCCGGCCCGCCGCTGATCAGCCGCGCGCCTTTCGCGGTGGCGTCATCCAGAAGGCCGCGCAGCCGTTCGGCATGGCCGGGCGTCACGATGCGCGCCATGCCCGTCGGCGCGGTGCCCTCTGCGCCATAGGCCCGCGCGATCCGGTCGCGCAAGAGGCCGGTAAAGCGCGCGCGCACGCTTTCATGCACGAAAAGGTGGTCGGGCGCGATGCAGGTCTGTCCGGCATTGATGAACTTGCCGAAGGTCACCCAGTCGGCCGCCTGCGCAAGATCCGCGCCGGGGCCGATGATCGTGGGGGACTTGCCGCCCAGTTCCAGCGTGACCGAGCCAAGATGCCGCGCCGCCGCCGCCATGACGATGCACCCGACCTCGGGGCTGCCGGTGAAGAAGATGTGATCGAAGGGCAGATCCAGCAGCGCCTGCGCCGTCTCCTTGCCGCCGGTGACGACGGCCACAAGCTCGGGCGGAAAGCTGTCCGCCACGATCCGGGCGATCACGGCCGAGGTCGCCGGGGTCATCTCGGAGGGCTTGAGGATCGCGCTGTTGCCCGCCGCCAGGCAGGAGACAAGCGGCCCGAAGCTGAGCGAGACCGGGTAGTTCCAAGGTGACACGATCAGGCAGGTGCCCCGCGGTTCGGGCCGCAGCCGGGCCTGGGTGCCGAAGGTGGCCAGATCGGGCAGCACCCGGCGCGGGCGCATCCAGCGGCGCAGATGGCGCAGCGTGTGCCGGATTTCCTGCTGGACGGGCAGCAGTTCGGTCAGGACCACCTCGATCTCGGGCTTGCCGAAATCGGCGGCAAGGGCGGCGACGAGGGCGCCCTCGTGCCGCGCCAGCCCCTCGCGCAGCCCGATCAGCGCCGCGCGCCGCGCCGCATGGCCGAAATCGCGCCGGCGCGCCTCGGCCCCCGCCTTCTGGGCGGCGAAGATCGGGGCGATCCCGGCGGCCGGGAAGTCCGTCGGCGCGGCAAGCGGCGTGGCGCCGCTGTCGGGTTTCACGGGGGGGGCCATCGACATGAGCATTCATCCTTGGGTTCGGGGAATTGAGGGACAGCCATCCCGCGCCGTCAATCAAATAAGCCCCGCCTTCCGCAACGTCGCGGCCGCGCGTCAGCCTGCATTACCCCGCAGATAGCTTTGCGGGGGGCTGCCGAAGTTCTGGCGGAAGGCGGCAACGAAGGCGCTTGCGCCGCGATAACCAAGCGACAGCGCGATCGAGGTGCTGCTTTCGCCGCGCTCCAGCCGTTCGATTGCGCCCAGAAGCCGCGCGCGGGTGCGCCATTGCCGGAACCCCAGCCCCGTCTCGGCGCGAAACAGCCGCTCCAGCGTGCGCACGCTGGCCCCGGCTTCGGCGGCCAACGCGGGCAGGGGGCGCGGATCGGCGGGGTTGCGGCCAAGCTGGCTGGTGACGCGGCACAGGCGCGGATCGCGCCCCGCGGGCAGGCAAAGGGGGGCGGGCCGGGCCGCCGCGATCTCGTCAAGCGCGACGGCGCCAAGCCGGGCGATGCGGCCGGGGTCCTCCTCTTGCGACATGGACAGGATCACCTCGCGCAGGAGGGCAGACACCGGGATCACCTCGCATCCCGCCGCGGCATCGCGCACCGGCACCGAGGGGTCGACGTAAAGGTTGCGGGTATGGGCCGCGGTCTCGACCCGCACGGCATGGGGCGTGCCGCCGGGGATCCACACGCCGAACCCCGCGGGCACCAGCCACACATTGCCCCGCGACGAGATCCGCAAGAGCCCGCCCCCCGCCCAGAGCAGCTGGCCCCGCGGGTGGCTGTGTTCGGCCACCACGGCGCCGGCCGCCAGATCGCGCCCATGGCTGAGGACCGGGCGCGCGGGGTCGCGTAGAAAGGCGGTGGCGCTTGGCTCGAATTGCAGCGGGTTTGGCGGGTTTGCGACATCTTTTGTCATGATGGCTCATTTGCGCAGGGGCTTTGGTCGAATTAGGGTCGCGCGATCCATCAATCAAGCCGGTCCGACGATGAAATCCCTGCCGATCCGCATGATCTTTTTCTACGCAAGCGTTGTTGCGGGGCTTTTTCTGGTGCTTGGCCCTTTGCCGCAGCCGATGGGGGCAAGCGCGGCGGTGGTCCTGCTGACGCTTGTGCTGTGGAGCACGGGGCTTCTGCCGCCTTTCGTCACGGCGCTGATCTTTTTCGCCGCCGTGCTGATTCCGGGGCTGGCGCCGCCCGATCTGGTCTTTTCGGGCTTCGGCTCCGAGGCGATCTGGCTGATCGTTTCGGGTTTCGTGATCGGCGCCGCGATCCGCGAGGCGGGCTTGGGCGCGCGGCTGGCGGGGGGCATTGCGCCGCTGGTGGGCCAAAGCTATGTGCGCCTTGTGGCGGCGATGACGGTCGCGGCGATGGCGCTTGGCTTCGTGATGCCCTCGTCGGTGGGACGCGCGGTGGTGCTGGTGCCGGTGGGCATGGCGCTTGCCCGGCAGTTGGGCTTTGCGCAGGGCTCCAACGGGCGGATCGGGCTGGCGGTGGCGCTTGCGCTTGCCTGCAACATGCCCAGTTTCGCCATCCTGCCCTCGAACATTCCCAACATGATCCTTGCCGGCGCGGCCGAGACCTTGCACGCCGAGCGTTTCGGCTACACCGCCTATCTGGCGCTGCATTATCCGGTGCTGGGGGTGCTGAAATCGGCCATCGCCATCGCGCTTGTCGTGATCCTGTTTCCCGACCGGGTGACCCGGGACGCGACAGAGGCCGCCGAGGCGAAACCCGTGCATGACACGCGCCTTCAGGGCCGGGTCGCGCTGATCCTTGCGGGCACGCTGGCGCTGTGGATGACCGACAGCCTGCACGGCGTGGGCCCCGCCTGGATCGGGATCGGCACGGCGGTGCTGCTGCTTTTGCCGCGGATCGGGGCGGTCACGCCGCGCAGCTTCAACGCTTCGGTCGATTTCGGCATGGTGCTGTTCGTGGCGGCCGCGCTCGGGCTTGGGGCGCTGGTCAATGTCTCGGGGCTGGGGGCGGTCGTGGGGGCCGCCTTGCAGGACATGCTGCCGCTGGCCCAAGGGCGCAGCTTCGTGAATTTCTTCTCGCTCAGCACGATGTCGGGGCTGACCGGGCTGGTGGCCACCACGCCCGGCGTGCCCACGGTTCTGACGCCGATGGCGCCCTCGCTGGCCGAGACCACGGGAATGAGCCTTCAGGCCGTGCTGATGACGCAGGTGGTGGGCTTCTCGACCGTGGTCTTCCCCTATCAGGTCGGCCCGCTGGTCCTGGCGATGCAACTGGCCGAGGAACGCCTGGGCCATGTGCTGCGGGTAACCTTGCCGCTGGCGGCGATCACGATCTTCGTGCTGATCCCGGTCGACTGGCTCTGGTGGCGGCTTCTGGGCTGGCTGTAGGGCGCTCAGCGGTAGGTGCGCGCCTCCAGATCGACCGAGGCGATCATGCCCTCGCAGGCGGCAAGGAAGGCGGTCTCGGCCTCGGACATGCGCCGCTCGGGATTGCTGAGCAGGTAGATGTTCACCAAAGGCAGGTTGTCATAGGGCGGCAACTGGCGCAGCCGGCCAAGCGCCACGTCGCGTTCGGCAACATGAACCGGCAGTGCCCCGATGCCGATACCGGCCACGATCATACGCCGCAACTCGTGCAGGTTCGATGACACACCGCGCCAGCCGCTGGCGATCTTCGCGCGCGCGCGCAGCCGCGCCACGGGCTCCAGGGGGCCGTCATTCGCCTCGGTCTGGAAAGCGACCGAGGCCTCGCCTGCAAGGTCCGACAGGGCAATCTCGGGCCGGTCGAACAGCCGATGGCGCGGGCCGCAGAACAGCGCGAAATATTCCCGGTAAAGCACCGAGGCCTTCAGCCCCGCCGGGATGTCATGCATCAGGCAGATGCCTACACTTGCGCGGTTCTGGCTGACCCGGCCCATGACTTCCTCGCTTTCCGCGACCGAGAAAGAGAAAGTCACCTTTGGATGGCGCTGCGAGAAATCGTGCAGCATGTCGTCGAAATGCGCCGAGATCACATGCGAGGCGACCGCCACGAAGATATGGCCGCGCAGATCCTCTTTATTGGTCTGCAAAAGCGAAGGCAGCTGTGACACCGCCCCGAAGATCGAGGAGCATTCGGAATACAGCACCTGCCCGGCGCGTGTTACCTTGAATTCATTGGGTTTTCGGATGATCAGCACCTGGCCCGTCGTCTGTTCCAGCCGCTTGAGCGCGGATGAGATGGTTGGCTGTTTCAACCCCAGGAAATCGGCCGCGCGCGAGATGCCGCGCTGTTCGACCACCACCATGAAGGTGCGCAGCAGGTTCCAGTCAAGCTGCCAGGGGAAGCGCTGTTCGTAGGGCTTAACCATTGATTTTATCTATGATCACAATTCCTGATATTTATTTGCGCAATGGCTTTGCCTGTGCAAGCCTTTTTTCCAAGGGGCTCCGAACAGCGGTCCCGCGAAACGGGCAAGGCCCGAAAATCCGTCAAAGACCAACAGTGGAGACAAAGAATGACCAAGCGCAGAAGCTTTCTGAAGGCCGCCCTTGCCGTGGGCGCCTTTTCCCTTGCCGGGATCACGGCGGCCGCGCCCGCCCTTGCCGACGAGCTTGAGACGCTGAAGGAAAAGGGCGCCATGCGGATCGCCATGTCCGGCGCCTATCCGCCCTTCAACTTCGTCAACGACGCCAACGAGGTGGTGGGCTTCGACCCCTCGATCGGGATAGAGATCGCCAAGCGCATGGGCCTTGAGGCCGAGATCGTGACGACTGCGTGGGACGGCATCATCGGCGGGCTTCTGGCCAACAAATACGACGCGGTCGTGGGTTCGATGTCGATCACGCCCGAACGCGCCGAGGTGGTCGATTTCGTCGGCCCCTATTACAACACCAAGCGCGCGATCTTCGTGAAATCTGACAGCGGCATCGGGGCCGTGCCGGAACTGGAAGGCAAGAAGATCGGCGTGACCCTGGGGGAGACGCATGAGGAATGGGCGCGCGAGCGCGGCTATGACGTGCGCACCTACAAGGGTCTGCCCGAACTGCTGCTGGAGCTTCAGAACGGCCGTGTCGACGCCATCGTGAACGACTCGATCGCCGCGATCCTTGCCATGAAGGAGAACGGCTACGACTTCGTCTCGCTCGACGATCTGGAGACCGAGGCGATCGGCGCCGGCATCGCCATCCGCAAGGGCAATCCCGAGTTGAAGGCCGCCATGCAAGAGGCGCTCGATGCCATGATGGAAGACGGCACCTATCTTGAGATCGCCAATGAATGGGTGGGCGGCGACATTCGCTGACCCTTTCCCTGACCCCGCCGGACCCGATCCGGCGGGGCCCCGTTCATCGGAGACGCAGATGACCACCGCTTATGGCAAGCTCACCTGGGAAGAGGTGCGCGACATCGACAAGGATCGCGTGGTGATCCTGAACGTGTCGGCGACCGAGGATCACGGCCCCCACATGCCGCTGGACACCGACACGGTGTTGGGCATGGCGGTCGCCGAAGGCGTGGCCGCCGCCGCCCCGGACGAGGTTCTGGTGATGCCGCCCATCGCCTATGGGTTCAACGAGCACCACAAGGATTTTCCGGGCGTCATCTGGATCCAGCCCGAAACGCTGATCGCCTTCGTCACCGATGTCACCCGGTCGCTTGCGCATCACGGGTTCCGGCGCATCCTTTTGCTGAACTCGCACGGCTCGAACCATCCGGTTTTGGACCTTTCGGCGCGCAAGACGGTGATCGAGACGGGGATCATCTGCGTCTCGGCCTCTTACTGGAACCTCTGCGCCGACCGGATCAACGAACACCGCAAATCCGCGACCGGCGGCATCGCCCATGCGGGCGAGTTCGAGGCGGCGATGTATATGCACCTGCATCCCGAACAAGTGCATCTGGAGAAATCCGCCGCGCAGAACCTGCACGATCCCGACAGCCGCTTTTTCAACCTCGATCTGGCGCGGGGCGGCGGCAAGGCGATGCTGATGCGCTGGTGGTCGGCGGTCTCGCCCGACGGCACGATGGGCGACCCGACTGTGGCCGACCCCGAGACCGGCGCCCTTTTCCTGCGCGCCGCGATCGAGGAAACCACCGCGCTGGTGCGCGAGATCCGCGCATTGCCGTGGCTTGCGCGCAAAGACCACCACTGAGCCGAAACGACGAACAGGACGGGACAGGGCATGGATATCGAACTGATGATGCGGGTCTGGCCGTTCTTTCTCAAGGCGGCGTGGGTGACGATCCAGCTTTCGGTGCTGACCACGATACTGGGGCTGATCTGCGGCGCATTGGGGGCGGCGGCGCGGCTGTCGCGGCTTGGCTGGCTGCGGTTTCTGGGCGCGGCCTATGTCAGCCTGTTTCGCGGCACGCCGGCGCTGATCCAGCTGTTCATCCTGTATTTCGGCGGCCCGCAGATCGGCATCCAGCTGGATGCGTTCGAGGCCGGGGTGATCGGCCTTGGCCTGAATATCGGCGCCTACATGACCGAGACGATCCGCGGCGCGATCATCGCCATCGACAAGGGGCAGCGCGAGGCCGCGCGCACGCTTGGCCTGTCGCATTTCCAGGCCTTCCGCAAGGTGACGCTGCCGCAGGCGCTGCGGCTGATGATCCGCCCGCTTGGCGTGAACATCAATGCGCTGATCAAGGGCACGGCACTTGTCGCCGCGATCTCGGTGATCGAGCTGACCTATACCGCGCAGCGCTATATCGGCTCGACCTACAAGCCGTTCGAGATGTTCTTCCTCGCGGGGGTTCTTTACATGATCATCATCTACGGGACCGGCCGGGGCATTGCCTGGCTGGACCGAAAGGTGCGGATCGTATGACGGCTTTTGCAAGGAAAGGGCCGCGTCATGGGTCTTGATTTCTCGGTTGTTCCCGGCTTTTTCGACATCCTTCTTCTGGGGGCGCTCTGGACCATCGCCATCACCGTGGCGGCCGCATTGCTGAGCTTCTTTGGCGGGATCTTCTTTGCCGTGATCGCGCTTTACGCGCCCTGGTTCGTCCGCCTGCCGTTTCGCGCCTTCGAATGGCTCTTCATGGGCACGCCGCTGCTGTTGCAACTGTTCCTGATCTATTTCGGGCTGGTGCAGGTGGGCATCGACCTTCCGGCCTTCGTCGCCGGCGTGATCGGGCTGGGGCTGCATTTCGCGGTCTACAACTCGGAACTGATCCAGACCGCGATCGTGGCGGTGGATCGCGGCCAGATGGAGGCCGCGCGCACGCTTGGCCTGTCGCGCGGGCAGGCGCTGCGCAAGGTGGTGGTGCCGCAGGCGGTGCGCGACGTGATCCCGCCCATCGGCAACAACATGATCGCGCTTCTGAAGGATTCGGCGCTGGTGTCGGTGATCGGCGTGTCCGAGCTGACGCTCTCGGCGCAGCGCGCGATCGGCGCCACCTACCGGCCGTTCGAATTCTACCTTGCCGCCGCCGCGGTCTATTACGTCATCAACCTGGGGATGGAGGCGGTCATGCGCCGGATCGAACGCCGCATCCGGCTGTCCCGCTGACCCGCAAAGGAGCCGTCATGACCGAACAGCGCCATTTCGTCGACATCCGCCACGCCCAGAAATCCTATGGCTCTCTGGAGGTGCTGAAGGATATCTCGCTGACCGTCGAACGGGGCCAGATCGTGGCCATCATCGGGCCGTCGGGTTCGGGCAAGTCCACGCTTCTGCGGGCGATCAACGATCTCGATCCGCTGACCGGGGGCGAGGTCTGGCTGGACGGGGTGCAGGTGAACAAGTCCCTGCCGCATCGCCAATATGAAAAGCACATCAACGCGATGCGCCAGCAGATCGGCATGGTGTTCCAGCATTTCAACCTGTTTCCGCATCTGACCGTGCGCCAGAACGTGACCATGGCGCCCCGGCTTCTGAAGGGCATCTCCGAGAAAGAGGCCGACCAGCTGGCCGAGGAGCAGCTTGCCCATGTCGGCATGCTGGAGCGGATCGACTATTTCCCCTCGCAACTCTCGGGCGGGCAGAAGCAGCGCGTGGCGATCGCCCGCGCGCTTGCCATGAAGCCCAAGCTGATGCTGTTCGACGAGGCGACCTCGGCGCTCGATCCAGAGCTGGTCGAAGAGGTCAACCTGGTGATGAAGAAGCTGGCCGAGGAACACATGACGATGATCATCGTCACCCATGAGATGGATTTCGCGGCCTCGGTCTGCGACCGCGTGCTCTTCATGGATGGCGGCGTGGTGGTCGAAGAGGGCCCGCCCGGCGTGGTCTTCCGCAACCCCACGCAAGAGCGGACCCGGAATTTCCTGCGCAAACATCTTGAAGGTGCGAAATGACCACAGGGCAGTCTCATCTGTTCTACCAGTCCCGTCAGCCCAGGCCGTTCCTTGATCGGGGCGAGGGGATCTATCTCTACGACACGGAGGGGCGGCGCTATATCGACGGGTCGTCCGGGGCGATGGTGTCCAATATCGGCCATTCCAATCCGCGCGTTCTGGCCGCGATGAAGGCGCAGATGGACCGCGCGACCTTTGGCTACCGGCTGCATTTCCGCACCGAGGTATCCGAAAGGCTGGCCGCGAAGACCGCCGCGCTGATGCCCGAGGGGCTTGACCGGGTGTTCTTCGTCTCGGGCGGGTCCGAGGCGGTGGAGACCGCCGTCAAGCTTGCGCGCCAATATGCGCTCACGCAGGGGCAGGGCGGGCGCTGGAAGGTGATCTCGCGCTTTCCGTCCTATCATGGCTGCACCCTGGGCGCGCTTGCACTGACCGGCTATGACCCGCTGGCGCGGCCCTTCGATCCGATGATGCGCGACATGCCCAAGGTGCCCGCGCCGCGCACCTATCTGGACCGCGACAACCTGAGCGAGGAAGAGCGCGGCCTGAAATATGCCGAGATGCTGCGCGAGAAGATCGAGGCCGAGGGCCCCGAGACCGTGCTGGCCTTCCTGATGGAGCCGGTGGGCGGCGCCTCGACCGGCGCGCTGGTCGCACCCGACAGCTATTATGGCCGCGTGGCCGAGATCTGCTGCGACTACGGCATCGCGCTGATCTATGACGAGGTGATGACCGGCGCGGGCCGCACCGGCCGTTTCCTGGCCGCCGAGCACTGGGGCGTCACGCCCGACATCGTGGCCATGTCCAAGGGCTTCGGGGCGGGCTATGCGCCGCTGGGGGCGGTGGTGGCGCGCGCGGACATGGTCGAGGCGATCCTGGATGCGGGCGGCTTCCAGCACGGCTTCACCTATGCGGGCAACCCGCTGGCCTGCGCCGCCGGGCTTGCCGTTCTGGAAGAGATGGAGGCGCAGGATCTTGTCGGCAATGCCGCGCGGATGGGCGATCTGCTGAAGGCGCGGCTGAACGGGCTGATGGCGCGCTATCCCTTCATCGGCGATGTGCGCGGCAAAGGGCTTTTGCTGGCCTTCGAACTGGTGTCCGACCGCGAGACGATGGCCCCCCTACCCAAAGAGTGGAACGCCTATCTGGAACTGGTCGAGCTGGCCTATGCGCGTGGCCTGATCATCTATTCGCGCCGCACGCGCGGCGGGGCCGAGGGCGATCATTTCCTGATCTGCCCGCCGCTCATCATCACCGAGGCGCAGATCGACGAGCTGATGGCGATCCTGACCGACAGCCTCGATGCCTTTGCCGCCGCGCGCGGGCTTGGCGTGCTGGAAGAGGCCCCCGCGTCATGAAGCTGCCCGACAAGAGCACCGCGCTGGAAGAGGCGGTCGCCCGCATCCCCGACGGCGCCACCGTCATGGTGGGGGGCTTCGGCGTTCCGGGCACGCCCTTCGCGCTTTTGCACGAATTGCGCCGCCAGGGGCGCAAGGATCTGACGCTCATCAAGAACGATGCGAACGAGGCCGGGATGGGCATCGACCATCTGCTGACGGGCGGGCAGGTGCGCCGGCTGATCTCTACCCATATCGGGCTGAACCCCAACGCGGTCGCGCTGATGAATGCGGGCACGCTGGAGGTGGAGTTCTGCGCTCAGGGCATCCTGGCCGAACGTATCCGCGCGGGCGGGGCGGGGCTGCGCGCCATCGTCACCGATATCGGCGCGGATACCGACCTGGCCGAGGGTAAGGCGCGCCTCGAGATGGAGGGCCAGAGCCTTCTGGTGGAAACCGCGCTGCGCGCCGATGTGGCGCTGATCCATGCCGCCGCGGCGGACAGTTTCGGCAATCTGGCCTATCTTGCCACCGCGCGGAACTTCAACGTGGCCATGGCCATGGCCGCCGATACCGTCATCGCCGAGGCCGAAACCCTTGGACCGCCGGGATGCCTTGCCCCCGATGCGGTCCATACCCCCGGCGTCTTTGTCGACCATGTGGTCGAGCTGTCCGAACTGTCCAGGGAATATGGCGTTGTCCGACGTTGAACCGAAAAAGCCGGGCGGGGCGGACCCCCGCGCCCGCATGATCGCCCGCGCCGCGCGCGAGATCGCGCCGGGCATGGTCGTCAATCTGGGGATCGGATTGCCCACCCGGGTGGTCGATCACCTTCCCGCCGACATGCCGGTCTGCCTGCATACCGAAAACGGCATGACGGGGATCGGCCCGACGCGCCCCTACGAGACGGCGGACCGCAACCTGATCGACGCGGGCGGGGCCTATATCTCGACGGTTCCCGGCTCGGCCTATTTCGACAGCGTGGTCAGCTTTGCGCTGGTGCGCTCGGGGCGGCTGGACCTGACGATGCTGGGCGCCTTCGAGGTGGCCCGGAACGGCGATCTGGCGAACTGGAAGATCCCGGGTCGCTTTTCGCCCGGCGCGGGCGGCGCGATCGAGCTTGCGCAGAAGGCGCGGCGCGTCGTGGTCATGACCACCCATACCGACCGCAAGGGCAACCCCAAGCTGCTGGAACGCTGCACCCTGCCGCTGACCGCGCGCGGCCATGTCGCGCGCATCTTCACCGATCTCGCGGTGGTCGACGTAACGCCGCAGGGCTTCGTTCTGCGCGAACTGGCGCAGGGCATCAGCGCGGCGCAGGTTGCCGGGGCCACCGGCGCGCCGCTGCACATCCCCGATACCGACATCCCGATTTTCTGAGGCCGAGACGATGGAGCAGGACCTTTCCCCCCGCATCCTTGGCGCCGTCGACGCGCTGTTCGACCGCGAGATCGCGTTTCTTGCGGCGCTGACCGCGTATCCCTCGACGCGCGGCAACGAACAGGGCGCGCAGGCCTTCATGGCGTCCGAGCTTGCCGCGCGCGGGATGGAGGTGGACGAATGGCGGATCGAGCTGGATGCGATCCGCGATCTGCCGGGCTTTTCACCGGTGATCGGGGATTATGAGGATGCGCGCAATGTCGTGGGCACGCACCGCTCGCGCAGCCGCAAGGGGCGCTCGCTGATCCTGAACGGGCATATCGACGTGGTGCCCGCCGGGCCGCTGGATATGTGGGACAACCCGCCTTTCGCGCCGGTCCTTGACGATGGCTGGCTTTACGGGCGCGGGGCGGGGGACATGAAGGCGGGGCTGGCCTCGAACCTCTTCGCGCTGGATGCGCTGCGCCATATCGGGCTGGCCCCGGCGGCGGATGTGTTCTTCCAGTCGGTGGTGGAAGAGGAATGCACCGGCAACGGCGCGCTTGCCTGCCTTCAGCGCGGCTACAGGGCCGATGCCGCGCTGATCCCCGAACCCTTCGAGGAGGCGCTGGTAACCGCGCAGCTTGGGGTGATCTGGTTTCAGGTGCACCTCAAGGGCCTGCCGACCCATGTCGCCTATGCCGGCAGCGGCGCGAATGCGATCGAGGCCGCGATCCCGCTGATCGCCGCGCTGCACGAGGTCGAGGAACGCTGGAACGCGCCCGCCTGCCGGCATGGTGACTATGCCCATGTGCATCACCCGATCAACCTCAATATCGGCCGGATCGAGGGTGGGGACTGGGCAAGCTCGGTCCCGGCATGGTGCGTCTTCGATGTGCGCATCGCGGTCTATCCGGGGCAGGATCTGGCCGCGGCCCGCGCCGAGCTGGAGGCCGCGCTGAGCGATGCCGCGCGCGCCAATGATTTCCTGCGCAATGCGCTGCCCGAGATCGTCTATCACGGCTTTCTGGCCGAGGGCTATGCGCTGTCCGAAGACCGCTCGTCCACCGCGCAGGCGGCGATCGGCACGCTGGATGCCGCCCATGCGATGGTAACGGGGCAGGCGCTGGAACGCCGCGCGATCACGGCCACGACGGATGCGCGCTTCTTCGGCCTTTATGCCGATACGCCCGCGCTGGTCTATGGTCCGCGCGCCGAGGCGATCCACGGTTTCAACGAGCGGGTCGAGCTGGAAAGCATCCGCCGCATCACCCAGGCGACGGCGCTGTTCATCGCCGGATGGTGCGGCCTCGAACCGGTATAAGGAGCATCCCATGCCATCCCCCACGGGCCGCGAGGCCGTCATCGTCTCGGTTGCGCGCACGCCGATCGGCAAGGCCTTTCGCGGGGCGTTCAACGCCCTTGAAGGTCCGGCGCTTGCGGCGCATGCGGTGCGCGCCGCCGTGGCGCGCGCCGGGCTCGAGGGCGGAGAGATCGAGGACGCCGTGTTCGGATCGGCGCTGACGCAGGGCAGCACCGGGATCAACGTGGCGCGCCATATCGCTCTTGCCTCGGGCCTGCCCGACAGCGTGGCGGGCGTCACGCTGGACCGGCAATGCGCCTCGGGGCTGAATGCGCTTGCCGTGGCGGGGCACATGGTCACCGCCGAAGGGGCAGAGGTCGCGCTTGCGGGCGGGCTCGACAGTATCTCGCTGGTGCAGAACGACCATTGGAACGGGTATCGCTACCGCTGTCCGGGCGTGAAGGACAGCTATTACATGTCGATGATCGAAACCGCCGAGGTTGTGGCCGCGCGCTGCGGGGTGGGGCGTGCGGCGCAGGACGCCTATGCGCTGCAAGGCCAGCAGCGCACCGCCGCCGCGCAGGCCGCAGGGCGTTTCGACGCAGAGATCGTGCCGGTCGAGGCGGTGATGCAGGTCACCGACAAGGCCAGCGGAGAGATGCGCGCGCAAACCGTGCGGATCGCCGCGGACGAATGCAACCGCCCCGCCACCACGCTTGAGGGGCTTGGCGCGCTGAAGCCGGTCCTGGGGCCGGGCAAGACGGTGACGGCGGGCAATGCCAGCCAGCTTTCGGACGGCGCGGCCGCGCTGGTCGTGATGTCGGGGGCCGAGGCCGCGCGCCGCGGCCTTGCGCCGCTTGGCGCACTTCGGGGCTTTGCCGTGGCGGGTTGCGCGCCCGACGAGATGGGCATCGGCCCGGTCCTGGCCATCCCGCGCCTGTTGCAGCGCGCCGGGCTGAAGCCCGAGCAGATCGACCTGTGGGAAATCAACGAGGCCTTCGCCGCCCAGCTTCTGCCCTGCCGCGACCGGCTGGGCATTCCCGACGCACGGCTGAACGTCAATGGCGGGGCCATCTCGATCGGCCATCCCTATGGCATGTCGGGGGCGCGGATGGCGGGGCATATCCTGCTTGAGGGCCGCCGGCGCGGCGTCCGCTGGGGCGTGGTGTCGATGTGCATCGGCGGCGGGCAGGGCGCCGCGGGCCTGTTCGAGATCTTCTGAGCGTCGGCCGGTGCGGGCGCTGCCCTGATCGTTTTGCAGGCTAACGCTACGGAAAACCCGGTCTTTCGTGCGAAACCCGCGATCCGGGCTTGATCGCGGGACCATGTCGCCGCAACCTTGGGCAGGGCCTGCGGGAGAGCGGGCCAACTGACAGTTCGGGAGGTATCATGACCAGACATCTGACCATCGCGGCGATTGCCGCGACGCTTGCGCTTGGCGCTCCGGCCGTGCGGGCCGAGCAGTTCATCAACGTGCTGACGGGCGGCACCTCGGGCGTTTACTATCCGCTTGGCGTTGCACTGTCCGAGATCTACGCGCAGGGCATCGCAGATGCGCGCACACAGGTGCAGTCCACCAAGGCCTCGGTCGAGAACCTGAATCTGATCCAGCAGGGCAAGGGC
Source organism: Rhodobacter maritimus (assembly GCF_058747975.1). NCBI lineage: Bacteria > Pseudomonadati > Pseudomonadota > Alphaproteobacteria > Rhodobacterales > Rhodobacter > Rhodobacter maritimus. Next base: position 1,488,917 of record NZ_CM179095.1, read on the forward strand.
GAGATCGGGTTCGCGCTTGGGGATTCGGTGAAGTACGCTTGGGAAGGCAATGCCGATGCGGGGTTCAAGGCGCCGTTGAGCAAGCTGCGCGCGGTTGCGGCGATCTATCCCAACTACGTGCAGATCGCGGCCTTGGCCGAGGCGGGCGTGAGCACGGTCGCCGACCTCAAGGGCAAGACCCTTTCGGTGGGGGCGGCGAAATCGGGCACGGAACTTAATGCCCGCGCGATCCTCGATGCGGCGGGGCTGAGCTATGAGGATCTGGGAAAGGTGGAATACCTGCCCTTCGCGGAATCGGTCGAGCTGATGAAAAACCGCCAGCTCGAGGCGACGCTGCAATCCTCGGGGCTGGGCAATGCCGCGATCAAGGATCTTGCCTCCTCTCAAGAGATCACGATCGTTTCGGTTCCCGCCGATGTGGTCGAGAAGATCGGCGCGCCCTACATCGCCGGTGTGATCCCCGCGGGCACCTATCAGGGCCAGGCCGAGGACGTGCCGACCGCGGCGGTGGTCAACTTCCTTGTGACCAGCGAGGATCTTTCCGAGGAGGTCGTCTACCAGATGACCAAGCTTCTGTTCGAGAACCTCGACAAGCTGCAGGCTGCCCACAGCGCGGCGGGCGGCATCAGGCTTGAGGATGCGCCGAAGGGCTCGCCCATTCCGCTGCATCCCGGTGCCGAGCGGTATTACAAGGAACAGGGCCTGATGTGATCTTTACGCCTGATCCCACCGAGACCAGGGGCGGCCCGCCGCGCCGCCCCTTTTGCAGCAAGAGGGAGTGAGGAATGACTGACGGTGCCGTCCGGCCCGTGGCCACGCTTGAGGCGCCGCCCGCCGACAAGGGGCATGACGGGGGCCACGATCCGCTTGGGGCGGGCTTTCCCGCCGGGCCCTGGGGCAAGGCGCTGTTCTGGCTGGCCGTGGCGTTCTCGACCTTCCAGATCGCGCTTGCCGCCCATCTGATCGACATGCCCAGCCAGGTGGCGCGCGCGGTCCATGTGGGCTTCCTGATGGCGCTTGGCTTTCCGCTTCTGGCCTTCGCGCGGGGCATGGGCGGTCTTGGGCGGGGGGTGATGCTGTTGCTGGCGGCGGCGGGCATCGCCATCGCCGCCTATCAATGGGTGGAATATACCGAGCTGCTGCTGCGCGCGGGCGATCCGCTGCCGCGCGACATCTGGTTCGGGGTGGCGGCGCTGGTGACCGTGTTCGCCGCCGCCTGGCTTCTGATGGGGCCGGCCCTGCCGCTGATCTCGGGCCTGTTTCTGGCCTATGCGCTTTTCGGCCAGCACCTGCCGTCGCCGCTCAACCATCGCGGTTACGATTTCGCGCAGGTGGTCGAGCACATCACCTACGGCACCGAGGGGATCTACGGCATCCCGATCTACGTCTCCTCGACCTATATCTTCCTGTTCATCCTGTTCGGCGCCTTTCTGGAAAAGGCCGGGATGATCCGGCTTTTCACCGATGTCTCGCTTGGGCTTGTGGGGCACCGGACGGGGGGCGCGGCGAAGGTGTCGGTGCTGACCTCGGGGCTGATGGGCACGATCTCGGGCTCGGGCGTGGCTAATGTGGTGACGACGGGGCAGTTCACCATCCCGCTGATGAAGCGCTTCGGCTATCGTCCGGCCTTCGCGGGCGGGGTGGAGGCCACGGCCTCGATGGGCGGGCAGATCATGCCCCCGGTGATGGGCGCGGTGGCCTTCATCATGGCCGAAACCCTGGGCGTGGAATATGTCGAGGTGGTCAAGGCCGCGCTGATCCCGGCGGTTCTCTATTTCCTGGGCGTGTTCTGGATGGTGCATCTGGAGGCGGGCAAGCGCGACCTGCGCGGCCTGTCGCGCGACGAATTGCCCTCGGCCATGGCGGCGTTCCGGCGCGGCTGGTATCTGATCCTGCCGCTGGCGGTGCTGGTCTATCTTCTGTTCTCGGGCTACACGCCGCTTTTCGCGGGCACCGTGGGGCTTGCGCTGACGGGGCTTCTGATCCTTGGCGGCTCGGCCGTCCTTGGCCTGCCCGAGGGCGTGCTGCGCGTGATCTTCTGGATCATGCTGGGCCTTGTGGCGGCGGCCTTCTTCCGCTTCGGGATCAATGTCATCCTTCTGGCCCTGGCCGCCCTGATCGCGGTCAGCGCCTTTTCGCGCGGCGGGCGGCAGGTTCTGATCGACTGCCGCGACAGCCTGGCCGAGGGCGCGCGGACCGCGCTGCCGGTCGGCATTGCCTGCGCGCTGGTGGGCGTGATCATCGGGGTCATGACGCTGACCGGGGTGGCCAATACCTTCGGGCAGTTCATCGTGGGGGTGGGCAAGCACAGCCTTCTGCTGTCGCTGGTGCTGACGATGATCACCTGCATCGTGCTGGGGATGGGGATCCCGACGATCCCGAACTACATCATCACCTCGTCCATCGCGGGGCCGGCGCTGCTGGATCTGGGCGTGCCGCTGATCGTCAGCCACATGTTCGTCTTCTATTTCGGCATCCTCGCCGATCTGACGCCGCCCGTGGCGCTTGCCTGTTTCGCGGCGGCGCCGATTGCCAAGGAAAGCGGCCTGCGCATCAGCCTCGAGGCGGTGAAAGTCGCGGCGGCGGGGTTCGTCGTGCCCTTCATGGCCGTCTATACGCCGGCGCTGATGTTGCAGGATGGCGGGCCGCTGGCCGGTGCGATCGGCTACTGGCCGGCGGTGGGCTATATCGTGCTGAAGGCGGTTCTGGCGCTTGGGCTGTGGGGCGTAGCGGTGATCGGCTGGCTTGGCCATCCGCTGCGGCTTTGGGAACGCGCGCTTGCCATGGCGGCGGCCTTCATGCTGGTGGCGGCCCTGCCGGTCACGGACGAGCTGGGCTTTGCCCTTGTCGCGGCCTTCGGCGTGGTGATGTGGCTGGGCCGCAGGCGGGCCGCCGCGGCATGAGCGGCTGCCTTCTGGCCGGCGCCATGGCGATCGCGCTTGCGCCGGGCGGCGCCTTCTCGATCGAATGGAGCCATTCGGTCGAGAAGATCCGCTGGCACGAGGATTGGCAGCTTGCCCCCGAGGGACTGATCCTGCGCCGCGCGGCGGTCAAGGGATCGGGCGCGGGGATGGAGCCGGGGCCGGGCGGGCATCTGGAGGACGGCTGGTGGGTCTGGGTGCCGGACCTGCCGCCACAGCGCGAATTGCGGCTGGCCGCCTCGGGCGAGACGGGGCAGGGCTGGCAGGTCTGCGGCACGGAATGCGTGACGCTTGGCGCCGATGCGGGGGCGCCGCTGGTTTTGCGCCCCTGTCCCGAGGGATAGGAGGCCGACTGATCCGCAAACCCCGGCCCGCGGGCTTGTCTCGGGGCGTTGGGGATGGTTATCTGGCCCCGCCGCCGGTGGAGGAATTCATGACCAGTCACGTCGGGGCCGATGATATGCGGTCCAGCTCGGTTACGGGTATTGCGCTGATGTGCGTGGGGGTTGCGTGCCTTTGCGTGAACGACGCTATCGGCAAGACCCTGACGGCGAATTATTCGCCCTTGCAGATCCTGTTCCTGCGCAACGCCATCGCGTTGCCGGTGGCGGCGCTTGTGGCGCTGCGGCTGGGTGGCGCGCGGGCGCTTCGGTCGCATCGCCCGGCCGCGCATCTTCTGCGCGGCGCGCTCTGGCTTTGCGCGGCGACCCTGTTCTTCACCGGCCTCAGCCATCTGGGCCTGGCCGAGGCGACCACGCTGGTCTTTGTCGCGCCGGTCTTCATCACGGCACTGTCCGCGCTTTTCCTGAAAGAGCGGGTAGGCTGGCGGCGCTGGTCGGCGGTGCTTCTGGGCTTCGTCGGTGTCCTTGTGGTGGTGCGCCCCGGCAGCGCGACCTTTCAGCTTGCCTCGCTCTATCCGCTGTCGACCGCCTTCTTCTATGCGGTCCTGATGCTCAGCGCGCGGTGGGTCGATCCGCGCGAAAGCGTCTGGACCTTGATGCTTTACCTTGTCGGCGCGGGCGGGCTGCTGAGCGGGATCGCAAGCCTTTTCGTCTGGGTGCCGATCCGCCCCGAGGATCTGTGGCTGTTCGTGGCGATCGCGCTTTTCGGAACCGCCGGGATGACGATGATGACGCAGGCGTTCCGCGTGGCGCCCGCGGCGATGGTCGCGCCCTTCGACTATACCGCGCTGATCTGGGCGTCGCTTCTGGGCTGGCTGATCTGGGCCGAGCGGCCCGACCTGTTCACATGGATCGGCGCCGCGATCATCATCCTCAGCGGCATGATCATCGTTCTGCGCGAAGGGCGCGCGGGCCGCTAGGCCGCGCGCGCCCCTGCTGCCCGTCAGCCCATCTGGTAGCCGGGGGTCGAGCGCGAGATCTCAAGCTCGGCCGCGTCCATCTCTTCGGGGATTTCCTGGAACAGGGGGGTGGAAAGGTAGCGCTCGCCCGTGTCGGGCAGCATCGCAAGGATCGCGGTGCCGGGGGGTGCGCTTTCGGCCACCCGCATGGCGACCGCGAAGGTCGCCCCGCCCGAAATGCCCGTCAGGATCCCCTCGCTTGCCGCAAGTTTCTGCGCCCAGGCGATGCCCTCGGGGCCGGGCACGGTGACGAGATCGTCAAAGCCGCGATTGTCCAGCGCCTCTTGCAGCACGAAGGGGATGAAATCCGGGGTCCAGCCCTGGATCGGGTGCGGCTCGAACGCGGGATGGCTGATGGCGGGCGATCCGTCCTCGCCCCGCGCCTGGGCCTGCCCGCTTGAGACGAGGGCGGCATTGGCGGGCTCTGCCAGCACGATCTTCGTGTCCGGGAGCTCCTTGCGCAGCACGCGCGACACGCCGGTCAGCGTGCCGCCGGTGCCATAGCCCGTCACGACGTAATCCAGCCTGCGCCCCGCGAAATCGCCAAGGATTTCTTGCGCGGTGGTGTTTTCGTGGATGTCGGCATTGGCGGATGTCTCAAATTGCCGGGCCAGGAACCAGCCGTGCTTGCGCGCCAGTTCGACCGCCTTGTTATACATGCCCGTGCCCTTTTCGGCCCGCGGCGTAAGGATGACCTTCGCGCCGAACATCCGCATCAGCCGGCGCCGCTCGACCGAGAAGCTTTCGGCCATCGTCACCACCAGCGGATAGCCTTTCTGCGCGCAGACCATGGCAAGGCCGATGCCGGTATTGCCGCTTGTCGCCTCGACCACGGTCTGGCCGGGCTTCAGCGCACCGGAACGCTCGGCCGCCTCGATGATGTTCAGCGAGAGCCTGTCCTTGACCGAGGCGGCGGGGTTGAAGAACTCGGCCTTCACGAAAAGCTCGACCCCTTTCGGGGCAAGCCTGTTGATGCGGATGACCGGGGTGTCGCCCACGGTGTCGAGGATGGTGTCATAGATCCGGCCACGGCCCTTGGTCTTGCGTATCGTTCCTGTCGTCATCTGGGGTGTCCTTCCTGCTGTTGCGGCAGGGACCGGCGGCGCGGCAGGGGGCAGATTCGCCCGCCCCGCGCGGCCGTGCCCGGGCCCGGTCCTGCGGGGATCATGCCCCAAGCGTGCCAAACGGCCAAGCCCGCCCGTGCGCGGGGTGCGGCACGGACGCCCGGTCAATCCATCGGATGGATCACGCGGTGCAGGAAATCCTGCGTGCGCGGATGCTGGGGGTTGCGCAGGATGTCCTGCGGCGGCCCCTGTTCGACGATCGTGCCCGATTCAAGAAACAGGACACGGTCCGCCACCGCACGGGCAAAGCCCATCTCATGGGTCACGACCACCATGGTCATGCCTTCGGCCGCCACGTCGCGCATCACCGACAGAACCTCGCCCACCAGCTCGGGATCAAGCGCCGATGTCGGTTCGTCGAACAGGATCGCCCTGGGCTGCATGGCAAGCGCGCGCGCAATGGCCACGCGCTGCTGCTGCCCGCCGGACAACTGGCCCGGAAAGCTGTCGTATTTCCCGGCAAGCCCCACCTTTTCCAGCAGGCTTGCGGCCAGGTCGCGCGCCTCGGCGCGTTTCATGCCCTTGACGTAGACCGGGCCTTCCATGACGTTCTCGATCGCGCTGCGATGCGGAAACAGGTTGAAGCGCTGGAACACCATCGACACCTGTGTGCGCAGCTTTGCGATGGAGCGATCCGCCGGATCGACCTTCGTGCCCTCGACCGTGATCGCGCCGCTGTCATAGGTCTCCAGCCCGTTGATGCAGCGCAGGATCGTCGATTTCCCCGACCCCGAGGGGCCGATGATGCAGACGACCTCGCCCTTGTCCACCTCGAAGGAGACGCCCTTGATTACCTCGAACGTGCCGAAAGACTTGCGAATGTCCTGAACCGAAATCATGACTGCGAATACCTCCGTTCAAGATGGCGGGTCAGGAAAGTGAGCGGCAGGCTCAGCGCCAGGTAGATCAGCGCGACCAGCGTGAACACCGTCATGTTGTCGAAGGTCGAGGCCGCGATAAGCTGGCCCTGCCGTGTCAGCTCGGCCACCGTGATGGTCGAGACGAGCGAGGAATCCTTGAGCATCATGATGATCGTGTTGCCGAAGGGCGGAAGCACGATGCGCACCGCCTGCGGCATGATCACCCGGCGCATGACAAGCCCGTCGGTCATGCCGATGGAATGGGCCGCCTCGATCTGGCCGCGGTCGATGGCCTCGATCCCGGCGCGGAAATTCTCGGCCTGATAGGCGGAATAGGCGATGCCAAGGCCGATGATCCCGGCCTGCACGGCGGTCAGGTTCAATCCGATGTCGGGCATCACGAAGTAGATGTAGAACAGCTGGACGATGATCGGGATCCCCCGGATAACCGTGATGAAGGTCCGTGCGAACCCGGCAAGAAGCGGGATGCGCGACCACATCATGATCGCCCAGGCAAAGCCCAGCACCGTGCTGAGAACCACCGAGAACAGCGTGACGACCAGGGTAAGGACAACCCCCTCCATCAGGATTGGAAGGTAGTTGCCCGCGCCGGTGATAAAACCTGACATTCAATCTCCTGCGGATATAGATGTAGGGGGTGGGCGGCAGGCATTCCCCGCCGCCCGCGGGGGGCGGGTCAGTTGATGCCCCACTTCTGGACGATCTCATCCAGCTTGCCCGAGGCCTTGATGGCCGCCAGCCCCGCGTTGATCTTGGCCAGAAGTTCGGTGTCGTCCTGACGCACGGCGATTGCGACATTGCCTGTGACCTGGCTTTCGTATTCCGCCACCAGGCGCACGTCCGAGGCGCCCTGCGAAAGCTGGTAGCCCACGATCGGGCGGTCGCCGAAGCCTGCGTCGATTCGGCCAAGGGACACGTCGCGCATGATGTCCGCGATGGTGTCGTAGACCTTGACCTCCGCGAACTTGCCGCTGGCCTTCAGGGGCTCGATATAGGCGGTGCCGACCTGCGCGCCCGCGACCTTGCCCTCAAGATCGTCAAGCGAGGTGTAGGTGCCGGTGTCGTCGGCCTTGACGAAAAGCCCTTCGCCATAGGTGTAGACGGTATCGCTGAAGCTGACGACCTTGGCGCGTTCTTCGGTGGCGTACATGGCTGCGGCGATGATGTCGATCTTGCCGCTGGTCAGCGAAGGGATCAGCGCGCTCCATTGCGTCGCCTCGACCTCGGGGGTGAAGCCCTCGACCTCGCCGATGGCCTTGATGATGTCGACCATCACGCCGTCGATCTGGTTGGTGTTCACGTCAAGAAAGGTGAACGGAACGCCCGAGGGCGTCGAGCCGACCTTGTAGGTCGTGTCCTGCGCGAGGGCGGTGCCGGTCAGCATGCCACTGGTCAGCAGCGCCACCGCGGCACCGCGAACAATGCGAGTGAAGTGTGTCATGGTATCTCCCGTTGCGTTGCGCGACCTGTGTTGGTTTGATATATATTGAAATTCAGGCCGAGTTATTTCAGTCTGACGAAATCAGACCGGGGTTGTCAACCAAATGAATCCGTTCAAACCACCTCTTGCAGAAGATGCCACGCCCGCGGGGCCGGAAGATGCCGACAGCATCGGCGCACGGCTGCGCCTGCGCCGCAAGGTGCGGGGGCTGTCGCTGAAAGAGGTGGCACAACGGGCCGAAATCTCGATCGGGCTGCTCAGCCAGATCGAGCGCGGACTGACGATGCCCTCGGTCCGTTCGCTTGGGGCGGTCTGCGCGGCGTTGGAGATGCCGGTCGGCTGGCTTTTCGATGCGCCCGATTCGGGGGGCGGGAATGGCATTGTTGTGCGCAGCCATCACCGCAGGGTTCTGGATCTTGGCTCCAAGGGCATGGTGAAGGAGCTGATGACGCCCGACAGTTGCGGCGGCATCCAGATGATGCGGCTGGTCATCCGGCCTGGCGGATCGACAGGCGATACCCCCTACAACCATCCCGAAGGCGCCAAATGCGGCACCGTCCTGTCCGGTGTGCTGGGCCTTGAGGTCGACGGTGAGGTGTTTCGCGTGGCGGCCGGCGACAGTTTCGCCTTCGAGGCGAAGCGGATGATCCGCTTCTGGTGCGACGGCGACCAGACGACCGAGGCCTTATGGGTGGTGACGCCCGCAGTCTACTGAATGGCAAGGATGGAAACGGGAATGATCAGCAACGAAACCGAAGTGATCGCCAATTCACTCTGGACGGCCACCGCCAACCCGGCCCCGGATTGCCCGCCCTTGCAGGGCGCGGCAGAGTGCGACGTGGCGATCATCGGTGGTGGTTTCACCGGGCTTTCGGCCGCGCTGCACCTGGCCGAGCGCGGCACGCGTGTGGTGGTGCTTGAGGCGCAATCGCCCGGATGGGCGGCCTCGGGGCGCAACGGGGGGCAGGTGAATCCCGGCCTCAAGGAAGATCCTGATACCGTCGAGGCGCGCTTCGGGGCGGATATGGGCGGGCGCATGGTCGCCCTGTCGGGTGGGGCGGGGCAGCTCGTCTTCGATCTGATCCGCCGACTGGACATCCGCTGCGATGCCCGTCAGACGGGCTGGATCCAGCCAGTGCACAGCGCCCAGTCCGAGGCCGTGGTGCGCGAGCGGGTCGCGCAATGGACCCGCCGCGGCGCGCCACTGCGCATGCTCTCGCGCGAGGACACGGCGGCGCTTCTGGGTACCGACCTCTATCGCTCGGCCATGATCGACGAGCGGGGCGGGAACCTGCATCCGCTGAACTACGCGCTTGGCCTGGCCGAGGCCGCGCAGCGTGCCGGGGCCGCGATCCACGGGCAAAGCCGCGTGACCGGCTTTGAAAGCCGCGCGGATCATCATGTGCTGCGCGCGGCCGGCGGGCAGGTGCGGGCGAAAAAGGTTCTTCTGTGCACCAACGGCTATACCGACGGGCTGATCGCGCCGATGCGCCGCACGGTGGTGCCGATCCGTTCGGTTCAGGTGGCGACCGACATCCTGCCCGAGGAGATCGCGGGCAAGATCCTGCCGCAGGGGCATTCCGCCTCGGACAGCCGGCGGCTTCTGCTTTACTTCCGCAAGGACGCGGCGGGGCGTTTCGTGATGGGCGGGCGCGGGGATTACAGCGACCAGGGCACGCTGCGCCAGATGCAGGCGCTGCGCGAAGCCTCGGTGCGGCTTTATCCCGCGCTGCGGGACGTGCGCTGGTCCTATTCCTGGGGCGGGTTCGTTGCGATGACGCAGGATCACTATCCCCATCTGGATCTGGTCGGGCCGGGGGTGATGGCGGCCATGGGGTATAACGGTCGTGGCGTGGCGATGGCGACTGCGCTTGGCAAGGTGATGGCGGACTGGGCCGGTGGAACGCCCGAGGCGGCGCTGGACTACCCCGTCACGCGCCCGCGCCCGATCCCGTTCTATTTCATGCGCAAGCCTGCGGTGATGGCGACCGTCGCCTGGTCGCGTTTCCGCGATTCGCTGGAACGCTGAGCGTCGGTTTCCACGGAACCACCGGAAGATCTTTGGGGTTTTGCGTTGTGAAGGGGGGCGGATCCGTGCTTGGCTGTGCGGACGCCGCCGCCCGACCCACCAGCACCGGAGCCCCGCGCCGATGTTCGAACTTGCCGGACCGTTTGCCGCCTATCTCGCGCTTGCGATCCTTTTTGCGCTGTTTGTCGCCTTTACCATCGAGAAATACCCGCCCGAGGTGACCGCCGCCGGGGCAGCGGCGCTTTTTATCGTCCTTGGCCTGGTGCCCTATGACCGGGTGATGGATGTCTTCGCCAATTCGGCGCCGATCACCATCGGTGCAATGTTCGTCGTCTCTGGCGCGCTGGTGCGGACGGGGGTGCTGGACGCGCTGGCCAACATGGTGATCGCGCGGGCGCAGGAACGGCCTTTGCTGGCGGTGGCAATTTTTCTTCTGGCGGCGGTGGCGGCCTCGGCCTTCATGAACAACACGCCCGTCGTTCTTGTGCTGATCCCGGTGGTGGTGCGGCTGGCGGCCAGCATGAAGCTGGCGCCGACCCGGCTATTGATCCCGCTGTCCTACATGGCAATCCTTGGCGGCACCTGCACGCTGATCGGCACCTCGACGAATATCCTTGTCGACGGTATCGCGCGCGAGAACGGGCTTGCGCCCTTCTCGATCTTCGAGATCGCGCCCGTGGGGCTGATCGCCACGCTGGTTGGCGGGGTTTCGCTTCTGGTGCTGGGGCCGTGGCTGCTACCCGACCGGGAAAGCGATGGCAGCACCGATGCCGGCGAAGAGACCGAGTTCCTGTCAGAGATCACCATCCGCGAAAGCTATCCGCATATCGGCACGCCACTTGGCGAGATCGCGGATTTTCAGCGCGACGGCGTGCGGGTGCGTGGTGTGCGGCGCGCCGGGCAGATCGGGCGCGGTGGCCTTGATGACCTTGTGCTGCAAAAGGGCGATGCGGTCATCGTCGTCACCACGACGTCCGAACTTCTGACCTTCGCCGAACAGCCCGGCCTGTTCGTCGGCATGCGCCGCCGCTTCGAGCTTGACCCCGAAGAGCCGGTGAAGGTGGCCGAGGCCTTCGTCACCCCCAACCGCTCGAACGTGGGGCGGCGCATCGCGGATCTGGCGCTTGGGCGCAATACAGGCGTGCGCGTGCTGGGGGCGCACCGGCACGGCCATATCGCGGGGGCGGACCTGTCGAGCGTGCATCTGCGCCCGGCCGACAAGCTGCTTCTGGAAGGCCCGCCCGAGGGGCTGCGGTTGTTGTCCGAGGCGGGCCATCTGGTGGCGATCTCGGAACCCGGCGGGCGCGCCTACCGGCGGCGTCAGGCGCCGGTCGCGGTGCTGGCGCTGGTCGGGATCGTGGCGCTTGCCGCGCTTGACGTGATGCCGATCGGGATTCTGGCGCTTGTCGCGGTTGCGGCGATCCTGATCCTGCGTTGCATCGACAGCGACGAGGCGTGGAAATCCATCGACGGCGGGATTCTGGTGCTGATCTTCGCCATGCTGATCGTGGGCGCGGGGTTGGAGCATACCGGCGCGGTCGAGATGATCGTGGCCTTCGTCGCGCCCTGGCTTCAGGGGATGTCGCCCTTCGTGACGCTTCTGGCGGTCTATGCCATCGCCTCCTTCCTGACAGAGATCGTCACCAACAACGCCGTGGCGGTGCTGTTCACGCCCGTGGTCATCGCGCTTGCGGGTCAGCTTGGGGTGGACCCGCGCCCCTTCGCGGTGGCCGTGATGATGGCCGCAAGTGCCAGCTTCGCAACGCCCATCGGCTATCAGACGAACACGCTGGTTTACGGCGCCGGAAACTACCGCTTCGTGGATTTCCTGCGCATCGGCATCCCGATGAACGTGATCATCGGGGTGACCTCTGCGGTTGCGATCAGCATCTTCTTCCCGCTCTGAAGAGGCGCGTTCAGCCCATGCGCAAAAGCGCCGCCAGCACGTCCGCGCGGCGCAGCATGCCCGCGAACTGCCCCCCTTCAAGAACCGGGAAGACGCGGTGGGGATGGGTCTGGAAGGCCTCGGCCGCGGTGATCAGATCGTCCGAGGCGGCAAGGGTGACAACCCCTTTCGTCATGTGATCGGCGACCGTGCCGGTCCATTCCTGATAATAGCTGGCATGCAGGGCAGGGCGGAAACAGTCCTTCTGCGTCAGGATGCCGGTCAGCGCGCCGCTGGCATCGGTGACCGGGGCGGCGGCGGCGCCATGCTCGACCAGCAGGGCGACGGCGCGGCGGATCGGCATATCGGGGGTCAGCACCGGGCCGCCGGTCTGCATCAGGGTGCGGATGCGGGCTGCGGTGCTCATGTCCGGCCGGCCCTTTCGCTGTCGGCGCGGTTGGGGCAGGTGTCGCAGGCGCCCTTGCCGATGCAGGACATCCCCCCGCACGAGGTCTGCACCGGCTCCTTGCCGAAGGCCAGCCGAAGCGCCAGCCCGCCGGCGGCCAGCACGAAAATGCCGATGGCGAAGATCACCTCCATGCGCGCTCCTTTCCCGTCGGGGGCATCATAGCAGATGGCGGGCGATGTCGCCCGTGCTCTCGTGGCGCAGGCCCGCGCCCTCGCGGATCAGGAACAGCGCCGAAAGGCTGTGTCGCCGGGCAAGGGCCGGGCCGTCGGTGGCCCCGGCGGCGGCAAGCGCCGTGGCCCAGCCATCGGCCAGCATCGCCGATGGCGCCATGACCGAGACCGAGGCAAGATCGCCCGCGACGGGCTCGGCCGTGCGCGGGTCGATGATATGGCTGTAGCTGCGCGCGCCTGCGCCGAAGCTTTGCGCCCGCCCGCCCGAGGTGGCCACCGCCATGCCCGCAAGGCGCAGCACCGCCGCGGTGCCGTTTGCATCGGGGCGCGGGTCTTCGACGGCCACCTGCCAGGGGCCGCCCGAAGGGTGGGTGCCGTGGCCGGCAAGCTCTCCGCCCAGGTCGATCAGGAAATCGTCGTGGCCCGCGCTCCGCACGAGTGCGGCGATCGCGTCAAGCGCGCGCCCCTTGGCGATGCCGCACAGATCGAGCGTCAGGCCCGCGCGCGCCTTCGTGCCATGCCCCGCGCCAAAGCCGAGCCCGTGCCAGTCGGGCGCGCCCTCGCCGGTGATCGGGCCAAAGCCCCAGCGGGCGACCAGCGGGCCGACGGTGGGATCGAACCGCCCGCCGCTTGCCGCGGCGATGCCAAGCGCGCTGCGGGCGACCATTGCGGTTTCCGCGGGCAGGGGGTGTTCGCCCGCGCCCGCGCGATTGAAGCGGCTGACCGCGCTGTCCGCGCGCCAGGGCGACATCTGGGCGTCGATCCCCGCGAGACGCGCGGCAATGGGCGCGCGCAGCCGTTCGGCCCCGGCCCCCGTGGGCAGCGCCAGCCGCCATGTGGTGGCGAAGGCCGGGCCGGCGATCATCTCGAGCGCGGGCGTGCCGGCGCGAAGCAGCCCCGGCGCGGCAAGGGCCGCCCCGGTCATGCCAAGAAAGGCGCGGCGGCTGGTGCGGATGGGCGGGTGCGGCATGGCTTACACTCCGAAATCGTCGTTGAAGATGGATTGCGGCTCGACCCCGAGGCGCTCCAGCGTGGCCAGCACCGCCGAGATCATCACCGGCGGGCCGCACAGGTAGTATTCGCAATCTTCCGGCGCGGGATGCCCGGCAAGCACGCGGCGCACGGTGTCATGGATGAAGCCGGTGGCGCCGGTCCAGCGGTCCCCCGGTGCGGGATCAGAGAGCGCGGGCGTCCAGGTGAAATTCGGATGCGCCTTGGCGATGGCGTCGAATTCCTCGGTATAGAACAGGTCGGCGGCCGTGCGCGCGCCGTAGAAATAGCGCATCTTGCGGCCGGTCTTCCGGCCGATCTGTTCGTGGATCATCGCGCGCAGCGGGGCCATGCCCACGCCGCCGCCGATGAACACCATCTCGCGCGTAGTGGGCTGGACGTGGAACTCTCCGAACGGGCCCGAAACCGGGATTTCGTCGCCCGGCTGGCGCGCGAAAAGCCAGGACGAGACGATGCCCGGCGGGATCGCGTCCTCCTGCCCGGCGGGGGGAACGGCTAGGCGGATGTTGAACACCAGCCGGCCCGCGGCGGCATCCTCGGGGCGGCAGGCGATGGAATAGGCCCGCGTCACCGGCCCCTCCGAGGCGCCGCGCAGCCCCGGCCAGCCCGCGATGCGCCAGGCCTCGGCAAAGGCGGGGTCAAGCGCGATCTGCGCGAAATCGAGCGTATAGGCCGGCGCGGTCAGCTGCATGAAGCCGCCCGCGCGAAAGTGCAGATCCTGCCCCTCGGGCAGTTGCAAAACCAGCTCGCGGATCAGGGGCGCCATCATCCGGTTCGAGACGACGCGGCAGGCAAACCCGCCGCCCGCGCCCAGCATATCCTGCGGCACGGTCACGTTGCAGGGGCCGCGCAGCACGGTCTGGCAGGCCAGGCGCATATGCGCGCGCCGCTCGGCGGCCGAAAGGATGCCGCGCTCGGTCGCCTGCGGCTCTCCCGCGCCCGCGCCGGTGACGGTTACGCGGCACAGCCCGCAGGTGCCCGAGCCGCCGCAGGCCGCCGGAATGCCGATGCCCGCGCCATGCAGCACGCCCAGAAGGCGGTCGCCGCGCGCGGCCTCGATCTGCGTGGCCTCGTTCACCGTCACCTGAAGCGCGCCCTGCGGGATCAGGCGGCGGCGCGCGGCCAGAAGCCCCAGCGTCAGCCCGAGCATGAGCGCGATCACGACAAGGCTGGCCAGCACGATCTCGGTCATGGCGCCACCATCTGGGCGAAGGCGGAAAAGCCAAGCGACATCATCCCGGTCAGCACGAAGGTGATGCCAAGCCCGCGCAGCCCCGCGGGCAGGTCGGCATAGGCCAGCCTGCGGCGCACCGCGGCCAGCATGATCACGGCAAGCGCAAAGCCCGTGCCGCTGCCAAGCCCGAAGACGGCCGACTGGGTCAGCGTATAGCTGCGCTCGACCATGAAGAGGCTGCCCGCCAGGATGGCGCATTGCACCGTCAGAAGCGGCAGGAACACCCCGAAGGCGGCGTGGATCGCGGGGAAGAACCGCTCCAGCAGCATCTCGAGCAGTTGCACCGTGGCGGCGATCACCCCGATGAAGGCCACCAGCGACAGGTAGGACAGGTCAAGGTCCGGCAGCCCCGCCCAGGCCCAGGCCCCCGGCGCCAGAAGCGCGGAATGCACGATCTGGTTGAGCGGCACCGTCACCCCCATCACCCCGATCATCGCCACGCCAAGGCCGATCGCGGTTTCGGTGCGCCGCGACAGCGCCAGAAAGGTGCACAGCCCCAGAAACAGCGTCAGCGGCATGTTCTCGACGAAGGTGGCGCGCAGGAAAAGGCCGGCCAGATCGTTCATTCGGCGCCCTCCCCGAGGGCGGGCGGGGTGAACTCGGCCGGTTCGGCCTGTTCGGGGCGGATCGTGCGCAGCGCCCAGACCAGCCCGCCCAGAAGGAAGAACGCGCTTGGCGCCAGCAGCATCAGGTTCAGCGGCGTGAACCAGCCGCCCTGATCGGCCAGCGGCAGCACCTGCCAGCCCAGAAGCTTGCCCGCGCCGAACAGTTCCCGCAGCCCGCCCAGAACCGCCAGCACCAGCGAATAGCCCAGCCCGTTGCCAAGCGCGTCCAGCATCGAGGGCAGGGGCGGGTTCAGCCGCGCATAGGATTCCGTGCGCCCCAGGACAAGGCAGTTCGTGGTGATCAGGCTGACAAAGACCGACAGTTTCCGGCTGATCTCGAACAGGTAGGCCTGAAGCAACTGGTCGATCACGATCACCAGCGAGGCCACGATGACGATCTGCACGATCAGCCGGATCGAATCGGGAATATGGCGCCGGATCAGGCTGATGATCCCCGCCGAAAGCACCAGCACCGCCGTCAGCGAGGCCGCCATCGTCAGCGCGGTGGCAAGCGAGGTGGTGACCGCAAGCGCCGAGCAGATCCCGAGGATCTGGAGCATGATCGGGTTCTGCCGCACCAGCGGATCGGTCAGGGTGGACCACAGGGGGGAGGGCGCGGTCATGCTCAGAACTCTCCGCGCCGGATCGCCGCGATCAGCGGTCCATAGCCGTCGGGGCCCAGCCAGAAGCGCATGATCCGGGTGATCGCGTTGCCGGTGCGCGTGGCCCCGGTGATGCCGTCGACCTCGTGGCTGCTGGAGGCCGGCCCGCGCGCCACGGCAAAGCGCACCGTGCCGCTTTCATCGGCGAATTGCTTGCCTGCGAAATGCGCCTGCCAGGCGGGTTCCTCGATCCGGGCACCAAGGCCCGGCGTCTCGGACTGGCGGGTCACGGCCATTCCGGCGATGGTGTTCATGTCGCCGCGCAGCGCCACGATCGCGTCGATCCGGCCGTTGAAGCCCGCGCCGCCCACCGGCAGCAGCACAAGCGAGATCCGGTCGCTTTCGTCGCGCAACAGGAAGATCTGCGCGTAATCGGGCCGCTGGCCCAGCTCGGCGATGTCGGCGGCGGGGTCAAGGGCGGTCCAGTTGCCCGGATCGGCAAGCGCGGCGCCAAGCGTGTCGGGGGTGACATCGCCGGCCGCCGCGCCGCGGGCCAGGTCGATCACCACGGTGCTGAGGCTGCCGCCCGCGCTGTTCAAAAGTTCGGACATGCCGGGGATGCCCGCCACCAGCGCCTCGATGCGGGCCTGTTCCTCGGCCGCGCGGTTGGCCGTCTGGATCGGGCGCAGGATCACCGTCGCCGCGCTGACCAGCACCGCGCAGACCGCCGAGACAAGGAAGGCCATCACGATCGTCTTCGTGCGGCTTTCGTTGGGCATGGCCAGCAGGCGGCGCCAGGCCGCGATGGGGCTGAGGTCAGCCATGACGTCTCCTTCGGCGCAAAAGCCAGATTGCGATGGTGGACTCGTCCAGAAGCGGCGCGGCGAGCGAGGCGAAAAGCGCCGCCGACACCGCGATCTGCACGGGGGCCGCGCCTTCCCAGTGCAGGGCGAACAGCACCACGAGGCCACCGTAGAGGATCCCGTTCAGCCAGCGGCCCGGCCGCGTGGCGGCACTTGCCACCGGGTCGCAGACCAGCAGGACCAGCACCAGCGCCGCGGCGGGCAGCGCCTCCGCCGGATCGGCGCCAAGCGCCAGGGCGGCGGCGGGCGCAAGCGCCGCGCCCAGGATCACGCGCCCCGGCATCACGCCCGCCAGCACGCCGATCAGCGCGGCGGGGATCGCGGCCCAGATCACCGGGATCGCAGGCTCGGGCCAGGGCGCGGCCGGAAAGCCGAAGCCAAGGAAGGCCAGCGTGACCGTGGCCGGGTTGAGCACGTTGCGCCCCCAGCCGCCAAAGACCAGCTCGGCCATGACCGACCCGAAGCTGATGCCAAGGATCAGGCGCAGCAGGCCAAGCTCTTCGGGGGCAAGGATCGCCACGGCAAGCGCCGTCACCGCACCCGCAAAGGACGGGGGCTGGGCGCGTGCCAGCATGAAGATCAGGTGCCACAGCCCCGATACGATCAGCGCCAGCACCAGCCGCAGGAATGCCTCGGCCCCGCCGAACCACAGCCAGACGAGGGCCACGGGCATGAAGGCGGCCAGCAGCATCAGCGCGACGGTCTCGCGGTCCCATATGCCGCGGATCATGGTGCCTCCTCCGCTTCGATGCGCGCCAGCATCCCGCGCAGCAGGGCCGCAAGGCGGGGCTCGGCGCCGGTGACGTAATCGGCAAGGGCGAGGTCTTCCTCCAGAAGCGACAGCGCCCCCAACCGGATCGCGGTTTCGTCATCGCCCGCGGACAGCGCGCGCACCAGCGCCGCCGCCGGAAAGGCCGCGCCAAGCGCTTGTTCCAGCGCCGCGGTGGGGATGATCGGGCGCGGGCGGGCGGCCCGGCCAAGTGCCGCGCGGAACCAGTGCGCGCGGGCCCCGCCGCCCGGCACCCGCGCCAGCACCGAGACCTGGCGGTCGCGCAGGCCAAGCCAATGGGCCTTGCGCCCGTCAAGCGGTGCGCCCGACAGCAGCACATGATTGCCCGGCCGCACGGCCCCATGGCTCAGCCCGCGCAGATCCGCGCCGGGCTGGCAGCGCAGGAGGCGGGTCTCCGCAAGCGCGGGGCCGGCCAAGCTGACCAGCCGCGTTTCGGGCAAAAGGCCGGTTTCCAGCAACGCGCCCAGACCGGCCACATCCTCGGCATGGATGTCCCAGACGGTGGCGGTAATGCGGGCCGGATGGTGGTGATGCATCTGCAACCCGGCAAGGCCCTGCGGATGGCGCGCGCCCACATGGACGATCCGCAGCCTGCCGCGCGCGGCCCCGGCCTCGGCCAGCGGCGCGCCCTTCGGCTGGCACAGCACCACGGGCCCGCCGGTCAACCGCGCAAGCGCGTCAAGCCCGCGCGCAAACGCCTCGTGCCGCCCGGTAAGGGCCTGCGCGGGGTCCGGCGCGAAGGGGCGGGTATCGGCGGCCATCACGAAGATCGCGGCGGGCACCTCGTCGGGGCGGGGCATGTGACCGAAGGGGCGGCTGCGCAACAGCGGCCAGAGCCCCGCGCCCTGCAACAGCGCCCGCAGCGCCCCGGCGCCGGCATCCCCAAGCGCGGCGGCGGTGTCGAAGGCGTGGCGGCCGGCCGCATCCTCGCGGAACAGCACGATCTCGCCCAGCTTGCGGCCCGGGCGCAGATCGACCGAGGCGATACGGCCCGCCATCGGTGCGCCCAGAACGATGCCGGGCGCGGCGCGCAGCCGGGCCACGGGCGCCCCCTGCGCCACAAGCGCGCCTTCGGCCGCGATCATCTCGATGCGCAGATCCTGATCGGGGGCGGCGCTGATCGCGGCCTCTTCGGTCAACAGGACCGCCCCCGCCCCGGCGGCGCGCGGCGCTGTCCTGATCGGCAGGCTCAGGCCTGCGCGGAATTCTGTGCCCAGCATCTGTCCTCCGGCCTTGCCACCAGAACGGTAGTCATGCTGCGATTGCCCGGACGGGTATCTTGGGTATCATGCATATCAGCCAGAATTCGTAATTCCAGCCTCAGGAGCAACCCAAATGCGAAATACAGCTACCGTATTTTCCCTGATCGCCGCGCTGAGCGTGAGCTTCCTGGTGCTTGGAAACGCCCGAACGGGGGACGCGCAAGAGACGAGTGGCGATGCGCCCGCCGTGCCGCCGCCCTATGTGATGCCGCAAAGTGGGCCGTTCCACCCCGAGAGGATCGCGGTCGAGAACGCGGCGGCAATCGCGGCCTGGTCGCGTTCGGGGCATTCGGATGCCGCGGCCGAGGCCTTCGCCCACTGGAACGAGGACGGAGAGATCCCGGCGGTCTGTTCGGTCTGCCATTCGGGGGCAGGGTTCCGCGCGTTCCACGGGCTGGACGGCAGCGCGCCGGGCCTGCCCGAAAACCCGATGCCGATCGGTGGCGTGGTCGATTGCGAAACCTGCCACAGCCCCAAACTGTCCAGCGTGACCGAGATCCGCTTTCCAAGCGGCATCGCCCATCCGGTCAGCGCGGCCGAGGCCGCCTGCCTGACCTGCCATCAGGGCCGCGCGGCGGGGGCCACCGTGGCCAAGGCCATCGGGACGCGCGGCGACGACACCCCCGATCCCGAGCTGGGCTTCGTCAACCCGCATTATGCCACGGCCGCGGCCACCTGGCTGGGCGGCTATGGCGGGGCGGGCTACCACTATCCGGGCAAGGAATATTCGGGCCGCTTCTTCCATGCCCGCCCGCTGGCGACCTGCGCATCGTGCCACGAGCCGCACAGCCTTGAAGTGGCGAGCGCCACCTGCGGCACCTGCCACGAGAACGCCACCCCGCGCGAGATCCGCCTGTCGCGCCAGAGCTATGATGGCAGCGGCAACCTGTCGGTCGGCATCCGGTCGGACATCCTGGGCAATGCCGACCGCCTGATGCAGCTTCTGAAGGAATATGCCGCCGGGGTTGCCGGCACGGCGATGGTCTATGACGGGCACCGCCATCCTTATTTCTTCGCCGATGCCAATGGCGACGGGCAGGCCGATCAGGCCGAGGGTAAGCCGGTTGCCTATAATGCCTGGACGCCACGGTTGCTGCGGGCCGCCTTCAACTGGAAGCTGGTCACGGCCGATCCGGGCGCCTATGCGCATAACCCGCATTACGCGCTGGAGCTGCTTTACGATTCGACCGAGGATCTTGCGCAGCGCCTCGGGCTGGACGTGGCGGCCATGGGGATCCGGCGCTAGGGGGCCTCAGCCCCCCGTCCGAAGCGCGGGAAGGCCGACGCCGGTTGCGTCGAACCCGCCGTCCGAGGCGATGGTCTGGCCGGTCACATAGCTCGCGCGATCCGAGCACAGGAAGGCGATGACCTCGGCGATCTCGGTCTCGCTGCCATAGCGGTTCAGCGGGATCGCGTCGTGATAGGCCGCGCGGATCGCGGGCGTGTGGACGGCAAGGGCCAGCTTGGTGTCGACCGGGCCGGGGGCCACACAATTTGCACGCACCCCCCATTCGCCCAGTTCCGCCGCCTGCTGGCGCGTCAGGTGGATCACCGCCGCCTTCGAGGTGCCATAGGCCACCCGCAGCGTGCTGGCTCGCAGCCCCGAGATGGAGGCGATGTTGACGATCGCGCCGCGGGTCTTCTTCAGATGCGGGATCACGGCCTGCGAAGTCAGGAAGACACCGTCGAGATTGGTCTCCATCACCCGGCGCCAGATCTCGAAATCGGTCTCGCCCATCGGGCGGAAATCGGCCACGCCGGCATTGTTCACCAGAGCGTCGATCCGGCCGAATGCGGCGGCGACCCCGACCGCCATGGCCGCGACCTGCGCGGGGTCCGAGACATCGCAATCCACCGCCAGAGCGTTCGGCCCCAGCTCGGCCGCGGCGGACATCAATGCCTCGGTGTCGCGGTCGATCATGGCGACGCGGCGCCCCTCGGCCAGGAAAAGGCGGGTGGTGGCCAACCCGATGCCGCGCGCGGCGCCGGTGACGATGGCGGTTTTCTCGGTCATTCCAATCTCCTGTGAAGGGCGGAGGGGCTAGCGCAGCCAGCCCACCAGAACCTGCGAAAGCGACGGCACCGCCGCGATCACGGCAAGGCCGACAAGGCTGGCCAGAAGGAAGGGAAAGGCGCCGCGCGCCACCTTCTCGATCGACAGGCGGGTGACATTGGCGGCCACATAAAGGTTGATCCCGACCGGCGGCGTGATCAGCCCGATGGCCAGGTTGACCATCACGACGACGCCGAACCAGACCGGATCCCACTCCAGCTCATGCACGACCGGCATGAAGATCGGAAGCGAGATGAACATCACCGTGACCGCATCCATGAACATGCCCGCCAGAAGCAGGATCAGCATGATGACCAGCAAGATCACCCATTCGTTGTCGCTCAGGCCCAGAAGCGCGGTGGAGTAGCTGCCTACCAGATCCTCGACGGTGACGACCCAGCCGAAAAGGCTCGCATAGGCCACGACAAGCATGACCACGGCCGACGAGGCGGCGGCATCGCCAAGCGCGTCGTAAAGCCCGCGCAGGGTCAGCGTGCGATAGGCAAGCGCGCCGACGGCAAGGGCATAGACGGTGGCGACCAGCGCTGCCTCGGTCGGGGTGAAGACGCCCGAATAGATCCCGCCAAGGATCACGACCGGGGTCATCAGGCCCCAGAAACTGTCGCGGAACGAGCGCCACAGCTTGCGCCCGTAGCTGGCGCCGGCATAGGGATCGGGGCTGAGCGCGGCAAGGCTGGGTGCGCCTTTGCGCCCGGCCAGCGGCAGCACGGCCAGCATTGCCAGCCCCATGAACAGCCCCGGCACGATCGCCGCAAGAAACAGCCGCGAAATCGAGGCCTCGGCGATCACGCCATAGATCACAAGCCCGATCGAGGGCGGAATCACGATCGACAGGGCCGCGCCCGTGCAGACCAGCCCCGCGGCGAAGGCCCGGCTGTAGCCGTCCTCTTCCATGCCCTTGATGATCATCGGCCCGATCGCCGCGACAGAGGCCGGCCCGGATCCGCTGACCGCGCCCCAGAACAGGCACACCACCGTGCCCACGACCCCCATGCCGCCGGGCAGATCGCCCACCAGCACGCGGAAGAAGCGGATCATCCGCTCGGCAATCCCGAGCGAGCCCATCAGCGTGCCGGCAAGGATGAAGAAGGGAATCGCCAGCAGCGAGTATTTCGAGATGCCCGTGGCGATCAGGTCGCCCGCCAGTTCGAACCCGAATCCGATCTGCCACATCGCGTAAAGTGCCGAAAGGCCAAGCGAAAACGCCACTGGCACCCGCAGGGCCATCAGCACGAAAAACACCACGATCATCTGCGTGCCGGCCGAGGCATCGGTGAAGGGATCAAACATCCGGCACCTCGTCATGGGCGCGCCCGGCCAGCGTATCGAGCGCGTGTTGCAGATAGCGGATGATGATGAGGGCGAAACCGAACGGCACCGCGGCTTGATAATACCACGCCGGAATGCCAAGCGCGTAGGACCGCATCCCGTTGCCGTAGAGATTGGCAAGCGCCTGCCACGAGAACCAGGCCGACATCGCCAGAAGGCCCACCGACAGCAGGACCGAGACGATGAAGACCGCCTTTTGCAGCACCCGCGGCAACAGATCATGCACCAGCGTCACGGCCAGATGCTCGCCCCGCTGCGCGGCGATTGCGGCGCCGAAAACCGTCAGCAGCAGAAAGCCGTTTGTCAGAAGCTCTTCGGTCGAGGCCAGTGACATGTGCGTGGCGTAGCGCACGAAGACATTGGCGAAGCCCAGCAGGGTCATGCCCAGAAAGATGATCGCGCAAACGATCTTTTCCGCGTCGCGCAGAAGAAAACTCATCGCCGAATGCCTCCCGTGCGGCCCGCGAAAGGGGGCGGGCCGGTCAGGCCCGCCCGGACTGGCAGCCGATCAGTTGGCGGCCGCGATCGCGTCCTGGAAGGCGCCCACGATCTCGGGGCCGACCTTGCCGGCCCATTCGTCGAAGGCGGGCTTGGTGGCGGCGCGGAAGGCATCCAGTTCTTCGGCAGAGGGTTCGTAGATTTCCATGCCCTTTTCGCGCAGGAAGTCGATGCCGTTCGCCGTACCCTCGCGGGTGATCTGGCGCTGATAGGCCATCGCCTCTTGTGCGGCCTCGGCGATCTTGGCCTGGGTGTCGGCGTCGTAGCCGTCCCATTTCGCCTTGGCGATGCCCAGGAAGACCGGGTCATAGGAATAGTGCCAGGCGGTCAGGTATTTCTGCACCTCGTAGACCTGCTGCGGGATGATCACCGCGCCGATCGGGTTTTCCTGGCCATCCACCACGCCCTGTTGCAGCGCGGTCATCGTCTCGCCCCATTGCATCTGCTGGGGGTTGGCGCCAAGCGCGTTCATCACGTCGATATACATCGGGCCGGCGACGCGCAGGTTGAGGCCCTTCATGTCCTCGGGCGATTTCACCGGGCGGACGTTGTTGGTCAGCTCACGAAAGCCGTTTTCGCCCCAGGCCAGAACGACGATGCCCTTGTCCAGCAGGATGTCGGCCAGCATCTGGCCCGGTGCGCCCTGGGTGGTGGCGTCGACCTGCTCGTAGTTGGAATAGAGATAGGGCAGCGAGAAGGCCGCCATCTCGGGCACGAGCGGGGTGACGTTGATCGCCGAGGTCACGACGAGATCGAGCGCGCCGCGGCCCACCATCTCGGCCTGGCGCATCTGGTCGCCGCCCGAAAGCTGGGCGTTGGGAAAGACGCGCACGTCCAGATCGCCGCCGGTCTTCTCGGCCAGAAGCTCTCCGAATTTCTCGGCGCCCTTGTGCCAGGTGGTGCTGTCCCCGGTATTGTGCGACAGGCGCAGCGTTTCCGCCGAAACCGCGCCGGCCATGAAGGCACCGGCAATCATCGAGGCAACCGCGGCGCGGCCGGTTTTGCTAAAACTCATCGTGTTTCTCCTCCCAAAAGATCCCCCGGATCGGGGGCAAGGTCATTCCGGCTGCGGCGGCGCACAGCAAGCGTCCACATAATGAACCCGATTTTTTCAGCGTTACAAGAAAAACTTGCCAAACTGCCCAATAAATCGCCTATAGTGCTGAAAGTCCGGTCATGGGGCCGGAATCTTTGATTTCAAAGGTTCATATAGTGGAACTTTCGCAAGACCTCGGCCAGCTTAGCGGTGCGCAAAGCGTCGATCGCGCGCTCGCGCTTCTGGGGCTGGTGGGGCAGCATCCGGGCGGGGCGACGCTGACCGATCTGGTCGGGCGGTCGGGGCTGAACAAGGCCACCGTGCGGCGGCTGCTGCTTGCGCTGATCCGCGCGGGTCTGGTCGAGCAAAGCGGTGACAGCCGGCTGTATCACCTTGGGGAAGAGGCCTACATTCTGGGCCTGCGCGCGGCCGCGCGGCATGGCCTTGTGAAACAGGCGATGGAGGTGCTGGTGCATCTGGCGCGCGACACGGGCGATGTGGCCTTCGTGTCGGTGCGGCGGGGCTTCTCGGCGGTCTGCCTGCACCGCGAAGAGGGCGGCTATCCGGTGCGGACCTATGCGCTGATGCCGGGGGCGCAGCATCCGCTTGGCGTTGGCGCGGGCGCGCTTGCGATGCTGTCGGCGCTGCCCGACGACGAGGTAGAGGCCGTGCTGGAGGCCAATGCGGCGCTGCTGGCCGGGAAATATCCCAACCTTCCGCCCGAGGCGATCCGCGCCCATGTCGCGCAGGCGCGGGCGGATGGCTATGCGCTCAATCCCGGTTTGATCTTCGCCGATTCCTGGGGGCTGGGCATGGCGCTGCGCCGCCCGGACGGCAGCCTTGCCGGGGCGCTTTCGCTGGCGGCGGTGGAAAGCCGGATGCGCCAGCCGCGCCGCGACGAGCTGGTGGCCAAGCTGCGCACCGGCGCCGCGGCAATCGAGAAACGGCTGGCGCAGCCTTCCGGCGCGCGGCCCGCATATCAGGAGAGGAGAGAGAAATGACCAAGGCTCAGATCGTCGGCTGGGGTCACACCCCTTTCGGAAAATCGGAACATCCCGATACCGAAAGCCTGATGGCGGCCGCCGTCGGCCCCGCGCTCGATCATGCCGGCATCACGCCCGAGGATGTGGACGGCATCTTCGTGGGGGTCTTCAACAACGGCTTTTCCAGGCAGGATTTCCAGGGTGCGCTGGTGGCGATGGGGGATGAGCGTTTCGCAAACACCCCGGCCACGCGCTATGAGAATGCCTGCGCGACGGGCTCGGCCGCGCTGCATGGCGCGATGGATTTCATCGAATCGGGGCGCGGGCGCATCGCGCTGGTCGTGGGGGCGGAAAAGATGACGGCCACCCCAACGGCCGAGGTCGGCGACATCCTTCTGGGCGCCAGCTACCGCAAGGAAGAGGCCGATATCGACGGCGGTTTCGCGGGCCTCTTCGGTCAGATCGCGGCGGGTTACTTTCAGCGCTACGGGGACCGCTCCGAAGAGCTGGCGATGATCGCCGCCAAGAACCACGCCAACGGCATGGCCAATCCGCTGGCCCATATGCGCAAGGATTTCGGGGTCGAGTTCTGCAACACCGTCTCGGACAAAAACCCCCGCGTGGCGGGGCCGCTGCGCCGGACGGATTGCTCGCTCGTCTCGGACGGGGCGGCGGTGCTGGTTCTGGCCGATGCAGAAACCGCGGCGGGGATGCAGCGCGCCATCGCGTTTCGTGCGCGCGTCCAGGCCAATGACATCATGGCTCTGTCGCGCCGCGACGTGCTGGAATTCCGCGGCGCGCGCCTGGCCTGGCAGGCGGGGTTGCAGGCGGCGGGCGTCGGCCTTGGGGATCTGTCGCTGGTCGAAAGCCATGACTGTTTCACCGTGGCCGAGATGCTGGAATACGAGGCGATGGGCCTTGCCGCGCCGGGCGAGGGCTATCGCGTGATCCGCGAGGGCATCAGCCGCAAAGAGGGCCGGCTGCCGGTCAACCCCTCGGGGGGGCTGAAATCGAAGGGGCATCCGATCGGCGCCACGGGCGTGTCGATGCATGTCATGGCCGCGATGCAGCTGACGGGGGACGCGGGCGAGATGCAGATCCCCGGCGCGACCATGGCGGGGGTGTTCAACATGGGCGGCGCGGCGGTGACGAACTATGTCTCGATCATGGAGCGCGTGAAATGATCGACCTGTCCGGCGGGATGCAGCCCGCCTCGACGCGGGTGATGAACCTGTCCCATTTCCTGACCGAAAGCGCGCGCCGCCTGGACGACGCGATCGGCTTCGTCTGGGGCAATGCCACCTGGTCATGGGCCGAGATGGAGGCGCGTTCCGCCGCCTTCGCCCATGCGCTGATCCACGATTTCGGCGTGCGGAAGGGCGATCGCATCCTTGTCCAGTCGGCCAATTGCAACCAGATGTTCGAGGCGATGTTCGCCTGCTGGCGCGCGGGCGCGGTCTGGGTACCCGCGAATTTCCGCCAGTCCGCCGAAGAGGTGGCCTGGCTTGCCGGTTCGTCGCAGGCGCGCGGGCTGATCTGCGGGGCGGGGTTTGCGGGCCATGCAACGGCCTGCGCGGCGCAGGTGGATTTCACCGTCGCCATCGGCGCGGCCGGGTTCGCCGAGGATTACGAGGCAATCGTCGCGCGCCACATGGGGCAAGCGCCTGCCGCCGTTGCGGTGAACCGCGACGATCCGGCCTGGTTCTTTTTCACCTCGGGCACCACGGGGCGGCCGAAGGCGGCGGTGCTGACCCATGGCCAGATGGCCTTTGTCGTCACCAACCACCTGTGCGACCTGATGCCCGCGACCGGGCCCGAGGACGCCTCGGTCGTGGTGGCGCCCTTGTCGCATGGTGCGGGCGTGCACCAGCTTGCGCAGGTCGCGCATGGCGTGAAGACGATCCTGCCCGCGGGCGAGAAGTTCGACCCCGCCGAGATCTGGGCCCTGATCGAGAAATGGCGCGTGACCAATCTTTTCACCGTGCCCACCATCGTCAAGCTTCTGGTCGAGCACGAGGCCGTCGACCGCCACGATCACGGCGCGTTGCGCTATGTGATCTATGCGGGTGCGCCGATGTATCGCGCCGATCAGGTGCGTGCGCTGGAAAAGCTCGGCCCCGTTCTGGTGCAGTATTTCGGCCTGGGCGAAGTGACGGGCAACATCACCGTCTTGCCGCCCGCCCATCACCATGCCGCCGACGCGGCGATGCGCATCGGCAGTTGCGGCTTCGCGCGCACCGGCATGCAGGTGCAGATCCAGAACGAGGCGGGCGAAGAGCTGCCTCCGGGCGAAACCGGAGAGATCGCCGTGATCGGCCCGGCCGTCTTCGCGGGCTATTTCGACAACCCCGAGGCCAATGCCAAAAGCTTCCGCAACGGATGGTTCCTGACCGGCGATCTGGGCCATATGGATGCACAGGGCTTCGTCTACCTGACCGGGCGCGCCTCGGACATGTATATCTCGGGCGGGTCGAACATCTACCCGCGCGAGATCGAGGAAAAGCTGCTGATGCACCCCGCGATCTCGGAAGTGGCGGTGTTGGGCGTGCCCGATCCGGTCTGGGGCGAGGTCGGCCTTGCGGTCTGCGTGCCGCGCGCGGGCACCACGCCCGATGCGCCCGAAATCCTTGGCTGGCTTGAAGGCAAAATCGCGCGTTACAAGCTGCCGCGCGGCGTGGTCTTCTGGGACGAGATGCCCAAATCCGCCTATGGCAAGATCACCAAGAAGATGATCCGCCAGGAGCTTGAGGCCCGCGGGGAACTGCCCGGCAGCGCGGCATGAGCGGGGGCAGGGGCGCGCGCGCGATCCGGCATCCGGGCCCGGTTGCGCCGGATCGTGCGGCGGTGGTGCCGTGCCGCGCGCATCCGGTGACGGTGCGCCTGCGCGCGGGGCTGGGCTTTGGTGACGCCGTGGCGCGTGGGCTGGCCGAGGCGGGCCATGCGGCGGGCTATCTGCGCCTGTCCGATATCCCGATGGCGCGGCTGGACTATGTGATCCCGGCGCCCGCGCCCGGCGATGGCCATGCCGCGTGGTATAGCGCCCCGCGCCGGATCGCCGACGCGCCGCGCATCGTGACGGCGGGCGTGCATTTGGGCCTGCGGGACGGTGCGCCCTTCACCCATTGCCACGGGATCTGGGCCGGGCAGGGCGTTGCCCCCGCCATGGGGCACCTTCTGCCCTTCGACAGCGTGATCGGTGAGGATTGCGAAGCGGCGGGCTGGGGCATTTCGGGCGCGGCACTGGTGGTTGCCGACGATCCCGAGACGCAGTTTTCGCTGTTCCGCCCGCAGGCCATGGGCGATGCGGGCCGGGGCGGGCAGGCGGCGCATCTGTGCACGCTGCGGCCCAATCAGGACATCGCTGAGGCGCTTGCAGCGCTTGCCGCCGCGCAGGGGTTGGTGGACGCGCAGATCGAAGGCATCGGCAGCCTTGTCGGCACCCGCTTCACCGATGCGCCCGAACTGGACAGCTATGCGACCGAGGTCCTGCTGCATGCCGCGGCGGTCAGGGCCGGGCAGGCGCGGCTTGAGGCGTTTTCGGTCGGGTTCGACGGGCGCCATGCGGGCGGCATCCTGGCGCCGGGCGAGAACGCGGTCTGCGTCACCGCCGAGATCCTGATGATCGGCGCGTAGGCACGCGGCCCCTCAGGCCCCCGGAGGGCGGGTTTCGCCCAGATGGCGCACGCGGTCGGCGATCCGGGCCAGTTGATCGGCCAGCGGCGTGGTCTTGCGCCACACCATGCCGATCGTGCGCATCGGGCGTGGCTGGCCAAGCCGCACGACCGAGACGGGTGCCGATCCGGTCTCGATCCCGACCGCCATTTCGGGGATCAGCGTCACCCCGATTCCCGCGCCCACCATCTGCACCAGCGTGGTGAGCGAGCTGCCCTCCATCAGGTCGCGCGGCAGGGCCGAGCTGACGCGGCAGAACGAAAGCGCCTGATCGCGGAAGCAATGCCCCTCTTCCAGCAAAAGCAGGCGCATCTCGCGCAGGGTTTCGGGCTTGGGAACGGGCTTGGCGGCATCCTCGCCGGGGCGCACGAGCATGAACTCTTCCCGAAACAGCGGCTCTTCGTGCAGCGCAGGTTCGGAGACGGGAAGCGCCACGATGGCCACGTCCAGCCGCCCATCCGACAGATCGCTGATCAGCTTTCCGGTGATCGCCTCGCGCGGCTGCACGTCAAGATCGGGGTAATGCGCGCCCAGATCCTTGATGAGGCGGGGCAGCAGATAGGGGGCGACGGTGGGAATCACCCCGATCCGAAGCCGCCCGGCCAAAGGCCCCTGCGCGGCGCGGACCAGATCCTCGATCTCTTCGACATCGCGCAGGATGTCGCGTGCGCGCAGGGCAAGGGCTTCGCCCATTGCGGTCAGGCGGATCTGGCGCGCGCTGCGTTCGATCAGCGCCACGCCAAGCAGCGCCTCCAGCTCTTTCATCTGCACCGACAGCGCGGGTTGCGAAATGGCACAGGCATCGGCGGCGCGTCCGAAATGGCCGTGGCGTGCAAGGGCCTCGAAATAGCGCAGGTGCTTCATCGTCAGATTTAGCATAATAAAAACTTATCACTATGATTATAAAATCCAAATTTTAATAATTCTAATTCCTGATACAAGCAATTCATAAACGGGGTGCAAGTTGAACGGACCGGCCCGCATGAACATATGCGGACAAGGCGGCATCCCGCGACGATCAGGCCACCCTGCACGGTGGCACAGCTAGCAAGGAGAGCACTCTTGGACGGAAACGACATGAAAACGGCGGGCAAATGCCCTGTGATGCACGGCGCGAATACGGCGATGGGCACCTCGAATATGGATTGGTGGCCCAACGCGCTCAACCTCGACATCCTGCATCAGCACGACACGAAGACCAACCCGATGGGCGCGGATTTCGATTACCGCGAAGAGGTCAAGACGCTCGACTATGACGCGATCAAGAAGGACGTCCATGCGCTGATGACCGACAGTCAGGACTGGTGGCCGGCGGATTGGGGCCATTACGGCGGGTTGATGATCCGCATGGCCTGGCATTCGGCCGGGTCCTATCGCACGGCGGACGGGCGCGGCGGTGGCGGCACCGGCAACCAGCGTTTCGCGCCGATCAACAGCTGGCCCGACAACGTCAGCCTGGACAAGGCGCGCCGCCTGCTGTGGCCGATCAAGAAGAAATACGGCAACAAGATCTCCTGGGCAGACCTGATCATCCTCGCCGGCACCGTCGCCTATGAGAACATGGGCCTGAAGACCTTCGGCTTCGGTTATGGCCGCGCCGACATCTGGCACCCCGAGAAGGACACCTACTGGGGCGCTGAGAAGGAGTGGCTGGCCCCGTCCGACGAACGCTATGGCAATGTCGAGGATCCCTCGACCATGGAAAACCCGCTGGCCGCCGTGCAGATGGGCTTGATCTATGTGAACCCCGAAGGCGTGAACGGCAAGCCGGATCCGCTGAAGACCGCCGCCCAGGTCCGTGAGACCTTCGCGCGCATGGCCATGAACGATGAAGAAACCGTGGCGCTTACCGCAGGCGGGCATACCGTCGGCAAGACCCATGGCAATGGTGACGCAAGCGTGCTTGGCGCCGACCCCGAAGCCGCCGATGTGTGCGAGCAGGGGATGGGCTGGACGAACCCGAAAATGGGCGGCAAGGCCGCGAATGCGGTGACCTCTGGTCTTGAGGGTGCCTGGACGACCCACCCGACCAAGTGGGACATGGGGTTCTTCGAAATGCTGTTCGGGCATGAGTGGGAGCTGCGCAAATCCCCCGCGGGCGCCTGGCAGTGGGAACCGGTCAGCATCAAGGACGAGGACAAGCCGCTTGATGCGTCCGATCCGTCGAAGCGCCACAACCCGATGATGACCGATGCCGACATGGCGATGAAGGTCGACCCGGTCTATAACGCGATTTGCCAGAAATTCATGGCCGATCCGGCTTATTTCGACGATGTCTTCGCCCGCGCCTGGTTCAAGCTGACCCACCGGGACATGGGGCCGAAGGCGCGCTATGTCGGCCCGGAAGTTCCGGCCGAGGACCTGATCTGGCAGGATCCGGTGCCCGCGGGCAGCACCGCCTATGACGTGGCGGCGGTAAAGGCGAAGATCGCGGCTGCGGGCCTTTCGGTGGCCGACCTTGTCTCCACCGCCTGGGACAGCGCGCGGACCTTCCGCGGCTCGGATCTGCGCGGCGGCGCCAATGGCGCGCGTATCCGTCTGGCCCCGCAGAAGGACTGGGAGGGCAACGAACCCGCCCGCCTGCAAAAGGTGCTTTCGGTGCTTGAGCCGATCGCGGCCGAAGCGGGGGCCTCGGTGGCTGACGTGATCGTGCTGGCCGGTGGTGTGGGGATCGAACAGGCCGCGAAAGCCGCGGGCTTCGACATCACCGTGCCCTTCGCTCCGGGCCGGGGCGATGCCACCGACGCGATGACTGACGCGGAAAGCTTCGAGCCGCTCGAACCGATCCATGACGGCTATCGCAACTGGCTGAAAAAGGACTATGTGGTCAGCCCCGAAGAGCTGATGCTGGACCGCACGCAACTGATGGGTCTTACCGCCAACGAGATGACCGTCCTGGTCGGCGGCATGCGGGTTCTGGGCACCAACCACGGCGGCTCGGCGCATGGCGTTCTGACCGACCGTGTAGGCGCGTTGACGACCGATTTCTTCGTCAACCTGACCGACATGGCAAATACCTGGAAACCGGCCGAGAACGGTGTCTACCAGATCTGCGACCGCAAGAGCGGCGCGGTGAAGTGGACGGCGACACGGATGGATCTTGTCTTCGGCTCGAACTCGGTCCTGCGCTCTTACGCCGAGGTCTATGCCCAGGACGACAACCACGAGAAGTTCGTGCGCGATTTCGTGGCGGCCTGGACCAAGGTGATGAACGCCGATCGCTTCGATCTGGCCTGATCGACGAAAATGCCCCCGCCTGCATCCTGCGGGCGGGGGCCGATCTTTTCGCGGGAGGGTCTAACCCGCCTGGCGCTTGGCCGTCGCCCCCCTGACCCGCCGGACAAGCCGCCCGGCCTTGCGACGCAGCCCCCCAAGGATTTCGCGCGGTGTAGGCGGCGGAACGCGGCGCCCTTCGGTCAGGGCCCCGATGATCTTCTTCAGCATCAGCGCACCATAGCGCGCATCGGCGTGATAATCCCCGATACCCTTGCGGTTCACATAGTCTTCCTTCAGCCACGGGCCGTCGAAGGTGCTTTCCGGCGGCGTGAAGTAGCGTACGCCAAGCCGGTCAAGTTCGGCTGCGAAGGTCTGACGGTAAAGCTGGTGATAGGCCAGGATGTCATCTTCGGAAATTAGCGGCCGCCGCTCTTCGGTGATGAAGCTGCGCGGCAGCGGGCAGCACATCACGACCGAAAAGCGCACGTTCATCTTCTGCATCAGGCGGAAGAAATCCAGCATCGGGCGGGTATGCTCCTGCACCGCCGCCCGGACCAGCGCCTCCGAGATATATTGTTTGCCGGGTGTGCTGCGCGCGGCCGTATGGGTCAGCCAGCGTTTCACATCCATCGTCGCGCTTGGATGAAAACCGAAGCAGAACAGGAAATCCCGCGGATCGTTTGCCGTGATCGGGGCGAAGCCGCCGGGAAGTTTCGAGAGAATGCCCACGGCGCGCGGATCGGTGAAACGCACACCCTGATCGTCAAGTTCGAAGAACGGCTCAAAGAACTTGTAGCCGTGGCTGAGGTCGCGCACCACGACCTCGCCGAAACTGCCCCGCGCGGCGCGCCTGGTGCGCGAATCCAGCTTGGCCAGACCGTTGTGAAGCGCGATCGTGTGGGAATCGCCCAGGATGACCAGCATGCTACCTGCCCGTATCCAGCATCATCTCTTCGCAGACGATCTCGACATCGCTTCGCTCGGCCGCCGATGGCGTTTCCGACGCCGGGGCGGGGGCGGGGGCGCCGGCTTGCGGTGCGTGCTGGCGGAAGAAATGCGACATGACGTAATCCACCCCGGCGGGGTTCACCTCGCGCATGTTCGGCTCGAAGAACATGCCCCGCATCGGCGCTGCGGCAATGATCTCGTATGACGGGAATTAATCGACGAAATCGAGCTCTTTCGAGACCTGCCCGGCAACCGCCCGCAGCACCGATTTCGAATAGGACGTGGCCGAGAGCACATGGTCGCCCGACATCGTGGCCACCAGCGGCACGGGCGAGACCGTCAGCAAAAGCCGCACGCCCGGATTGACGCCGCGCAGCCGCTCGATGAAGGCCATGAGGTCGGCATGGATCTCGGGGTAGGTGAAGTTCACGAACTGATAGGCATCGGGGTCGAAGCTGCCGGCTGCGGTGCCGGGGCAAAGCGGGAAGACCGCGCCGTCGCCGCGCGACACCCAGCCTTCGGTTAGGCCCATGGTGAAGACGAAAAGATCAGATTTTTCAAATACGTCGCGGACGGACTTCAAGTGGCTTTCGCGGGCGACCTCAAGCTCGTCCACATCCTTGAAGGGCTCGGGCTCAAGCGCCGGGCGGAACGGGTCGACGACACCGCCGTCCTTGCTCCAGGCGGGTTCCTGCGGCGTGAAATGGCCATAGGCCCGGTCGAAGGTCTGCAGCAACTGGCGCACGGTGTAGATGTTGCAATAGCGCGCGGAATAGACGCCGTAATTGAACGCGCCGTGCAGATGCGCGGGCAGCAGCGGCGGGGCGGGCTCGTAATCGCAGAAGGTGAAGCCGCTGGCCTTGAGCTTGCGGGCGATATGCTGGGCAAAGCAGCTTCCGGCAGTGACGATCCGGTCGCTCTGCGTCAGTTCGAACTTCTTTTCGTAAAGATCGACAAGCGAAAGCGGGTTGCGCGCGCTGATCGAAGGGCGCCAGAAGGCACGTTCGGGCAGATCGGAATAGGGATTGTCGCTCATGGTCGGTGTCCTTGAGGTATGGCCAAGCACTATCACACCTGGGAGGTTGTGCAACCGGGCAGGCGCCGGGCCGGGGGATCGCCGCCTAGTCGCCGCGTTCCAGTGCGTCGAGGCCCGAGACAAGCGCCGCCCCCATGCCATGGCCCTGCATATGTGCGCGCAGGCGCTGGTTGTAGCCGCCGGGCGTGTCCAGCGCCTGCAAGAGTGGCGCGACAGCCGACCCAAGCAGGCTGGTGCCGATCAGCGTGCGCAGGAATGCCTCGGCCTGGGCGGCGTTTTCGACCCGCGCGCCTAGCCAGCCGGCGGTTTCGCCCACCAGCGCGGCCGCCGGGGACAGGACCGCCTGCGCACAAAGATAGGCCTGAAGTTCCTGCGCGTTCTGCATCCGGAAGATCGGGTTCCGGGCGCCCAGGATCGTCCGGGCGGGCTCGTCCTCGCCCATCAGCAGGACGGGCGATCCGCCCCGGGCGATGCCGGGAAAGGGCAGGGCGATGGCCACCGCCCGCGCCGGCGCGACAAGGGGGGCCAGCTCGGCCAGTGTCGCGCCCGCCATCAGCGAGATGATGCGCTGATCGGGCCGGAAGCGCAGCCCTTTCAGGACCTTGGGGGCGGCCGCAGCCAGAAGCCCGAGAAACACCACCTCGCTTGTGTCGAGCACCTCCTGGTTGGGGGCCACGCGGACATTTGCGAACATGCCGGCCAGCCGCGCCGCGCGAGGGGCGCTGCGCTCCGAGACGGTGATGCGGTGGCCGTCGGGCGCGATGCCCTCGACCAGTGCCGAAGCGATGCTGCCGGTGCCGAGAATGCCGATATCCATGCTGCCGCCCTTTTTTCACAAGAAAGTTCGGGCAGTTTTGCGCGCAGGTCTTGCGGGGGCAAGGCTAAGGTTTACCTGCCTCGATGACCGATGCGCCCGCAGCCTCGATCGCGGTGGCCATGGTCCCCGTGGGGGCGATGTCGCAGATCAGTTGTACGCGGGGCGACCACGGGGTGATGCCTTGCAGCGCCCGGCGGTCATATTTGGAGCTGTCTGCAAGGATCAGAGCGCGGTCTGCATTGGCGATCATCTCAGAATAGACCTGTGCCGCGGCCAGAAGGGCCTCGCTCACGCCGCTGGCGTCCAGTCCCGAGGCGCCGATGACCGCAAGCGGCGGGCGGTATCTGCGGATCGCGGCCAGGGTTTCGGGCCCCTGAACCATGCCCTCCTTCGCCTCGACGATGCCGGGCAGGGCCATCACCTGGATCAGCGGGTTCGAGGAAAGCTCGGTGGCGATGCTGAAGGACGAGGTGATGACGGTCATGGGCCGCGTGCTTGAACGCAGGGCGCGCGCGAAATGCAACGTCGTGGCACCGCCGCCGATGAACATGCTTTCGACATCCTGAACGGCCGTCACGGCCGTCGCCGCGATCAGGCGGCGCTCTTCGATCCTGAGCTTGAGCCGCTCGGTCAGGGCCGGCTCGAAGACCTGGCTTCGCACGGCGCCGCCATAGGTGCGGTTGATCCGGCCCGCATCGTCCAGCTCGCTCAGGTCGCGGCGCACTGTTTCGGCCGAGACCGAAAGCAACTCGGCAAGTTCGGTCACGCGCAGTGCCGGATTGGCATCGAGTGCCGCAAGGATCCGTTCGTGCCGCGTAACTTTCTTGGACTTTTTCTGGGTCATCACGCCCTCCAATGCCCGAAATATAACCAAAAAGGCAGGTAGTCGACAGATAAAATGCCCGACTTGCCACAAAAATGGTTGCAAGGCAGGCGCTGGATGCTAGCCTGACGTTGCAACATGGGAGAATCAGGTGTTCAACTACGGTTACTTCTCCTTCGAGTCGAAGAAGGAACTTCTTGAGAAGGCCGCCGAGTACTGGAACCCCGGCAAGACGCGGTTCTGGGAAGAGGCCGGCACGCCGATGGTGATCGACCGGCGCGAGGGGTATCTGCTTTACGACATGTCGGGCAAACGCCTGATCGACCTGCATCTGAATGGCGGCACCTATAATTTCGGGCACCGCCACCCCGAGCTTGTCGAGGTGCTGAAGTCCGGGCTCGATTATTTTGACATGGGCAACCACTGGTTCCCCTCGGTCGCGCGCGCCGCTTTCGCCGAAAAGCTGGTCAAGACCGCGCCCCACATGAAATACGCCATCTTCGGCTCGGGCGGGGCGGAGGCGGTCGAGATCGCTCTGAAAACCGCCCGCTATGCCACGAAGAAGCGCAAGATCGTATCGATCATCAAGGGCTATCACGGCCATTCGGGTCTGTCGGTGGCCACCGGCGACGACCGCTTCAGCAAGATCTTCCTTGCCGACCGCCCCGAGGAATTCGTGCAGGTGCCCTTCAACGATGCCGATGCGCTGGAAGCGGTGCTGCGCAAGGGCGACGTGGCGGCCTTCATCATCGAGACGATCCCCGCCACCTACGGCTTTCCGATGCCGGCCGAGGGCTACCTGAAGACCTGTCAGGATCTGTGCCACAAATACGGCGCCAAGTTCATCTCGGACGAGGTGCAGACCGGGCTGATGCGCACGGGGGTGATGTGGGGCTGGCAGGGCTATGGCCTGCGCCCCGACATCTTCGTGACCGGCAAGGGCCTTGGCGGCGGCATCTACCCGATCAGCGCCTGCCTTGTGAACGAGGAATGCGGCGGCTGGCTGCACGAGGATGGGGCTGCGCATATCTCGACCTCGGGCGGGGCCGAACTCGGCTGTCTCGTCGGTCATCATGTGATCGAGATGCTGGAGCGTCCCGAGGTCATCTCGAACGTGGCCTTCGTATCGGAATTCTTCGCCCGCTCGATGCAGGAGATGATGGCCCGCCACAGCGATATCTTCGTGGGGGTGAGGCAGCGCGGCGTGGTGCTGGGGCTGGAATTCGACCACCCCGAAGGCGCGGTCGCGGTTTCGCGGGCGCTTTATGAAAACGGGGTCTGGGCGATCTTCTCCTCGCTCGACAAGCGGGTGCTGCAATTCAAGCCCGGCGTCGTTCTGGATGTCGACCTGTGTCAGGAGATCATGGACAGGTTCGATGCCGCGATGCCGCGGGCGCGACAACTTCTCAAATCTCCGAGGCGCGCGGCATGACGGTTCAATCTCCCTCTGAAATGGCCCGGCTGAACGTTCCTGACCGGGATCTGTCCTCGGCGCGCATGAAGGTCGGGCGCGCCGGCTGGGCGGTGCGCTACTACAGCAGCTTCCCGCGTGAGGCGGTTCTGAAGATCGCCGAGGCTGTGGCGCGTGCGGCGCATGAGAAGGCCGGGTTCTATGCCGACTGGGCCGTGCGCGAGACCGGCTTCGGCGTGGTCGAGCACAAGAAGATCAAGAACGAACTCAGTGCGCTGCCGCTTCTGGACTATTACCGGGATATCGATCTTGTCTCGCCGCGTGTCGATGCCGCGCGCAAGATCGTGGAACTGCCCAAGCCCGCGGGCGTGGTCTTTGCGCTTGCGCCTGCAACAAACCCGGTGGCGACCGTCTATTACAAGACCATGCTGGCCATTCTCAGCCGCAACGCGATCGTCATCAGCCCGCATCCCGCCGCGAAGGACGTGTCGGTCGATGCCGCCAACACGCTGGCCCGTGCGGCCGAGGCGGCGGGCGCGCCCTCGGGCCTGATCCAGTGCATCGAGAACCCCTCGGTTCCGCTGGTGCAGGACATCATGGGTTCGGACAAGATCTCGGTCATCATGGCGACGGGGGGCGGCGCGATGGTGCGCGCGGCCTATTCCTCGTCGAACCCCGCGCTTGGGGTGGGGCCGGGCAATGCGGTGGCCTATGTCGACCCGACGGCGAAGGTCGACCAGACGGCGCGGCGGCTCGTGGCGTCCAAAAGTTTTGACAATTCGGTGCTGTGCACCAACGAAAGCGTCGTGGTGACGCTGCATTCCAACCGCGGCAACCTGGAACGGGCGCTGCGCACCGCGGGCGCCCATGTCTGCAACGCGGAAGAAACCGACCGGCTGCGGGACTACCTGTTTACCGACAAGGGCTTCAACGTCGCGGCCATCGGCAAAAGCGCGGCCTGGATTGCGGATCGTGCCGGACTGCGGGTCAGCCCCTCGGTCAAGATCCTCGTTCCCGTGGTCGCGGAACCGGGGCAGGACGATATGCTGTTCAAGGAAAAGCTCTGCCCGGTGCTGACGCTGACCTCGGCGGTGGATTTCCAGCAGGCCGTGACCTTCGCCAAGCATACCGCGCGCAGGGGGGCGGGCCATTCGGCGGCCTTCCATGGCGACGATCCCGCGCGGCTTTTGCATTTCTCGCAGGCGATGCCGGTTTACCGGGTGGTGGTCAACGCGCCCTGTTCGCAGGGGGCTGCGGGGTTCCAGACGCATTTGCCGCCCTCGTTCATGATCGGCACCGGCTTCAAGGGCCGGTCCTCGGTGGGCGAGAATGTGGGGCCGCAGCATTTGGTCCACTGGACCCGGATCGCCTATAACAGCGACGCCGACGTGCCGATGGGCCAGTTCGATTTCTCGGCGCTCGATGCGCCGCCGCCCACCATCGCATCCCCCGATCCCGCGCCGGGCTTCGCGGCGCAACCAGCCCCGTCTTCGACGAGCCTTGACCGTGATCTTCTGCGCCAGCTGATCCTTGAGGAACTGCGCGGCATGAAAGGGGGTGCCTGATGGCCGATCTTCGCGCGTCGATCTTCATCGACCAGCTTCAGCCGCAGACGCTCGCCTATGTCTCGACCTGGATGCGCGGCTCGCTTCCGCGCGCGCGTATGGCCGCCCAGATCGTCGAGATCGCGCCCGGCCTCGATATCGAGGCGCTTACCGATGTGGTGCTGAAAAGCGCCGATGTGCGCGCGGGCCTTTTGGTGGTCGAGCGGCAGTTCGGCACGCTGCAATTCCATTCGCGCTCGACCGCCGAGGTGCATGCCGGTGCCGCCGCGATCCTGGGGGCGCTTGGCAAGACCATGGACGACATCGCCGCCCCGAAGATCCTTGCCTCAAAGCTGGTGACGCGGATCGACGACCAGCATGCGTTCCTGATGAATCGCAACAAGCTTGGCTCGATGGTGCTGGGCGGCGACAGTGTCTACCTGCTGGAATGCCAGTCGGCGGCCTATGCCATCCTTGCCTGCAACGAGGCCGAGAAAGAGGCCGACGTGAAGGTCATCGACATGCGCATGATCGGCGCGAACGGGCGGCTTTACCTTGCCGGCGCCGAGGCGGACGTGCGCAATGCGCGCAACGCCGCCGAGGCCGCGCTGCGACAGGCGGGGGCCGAATGATGTCGGCGCTGCGCGAAGAGATACGCGCCATCCTGCGCGAAGAGATCGCGGGTCTTGGCCTTGGGGCGGGCCGTCCGGTCAGCGAAACCGTGCAGATCCGCAATGGCGAGGATCTGACCCGGTTCGCGCAGGACATCCTGGCACGCGCGGCCGATCCGGCCTTTGTCGCCGCACTCGCGGGGGGCACGCATCGCTTCGATCTGCGCATGGCGCCGGCTGTGCCATCGGGCTTTGCGGCGGCGGTGCGGCCGGGCGCGGCCAACAGTGCGGCCGCCATCCCCGACGCAGTGCAGAAATCATTGATCACCGAGCGCGACATCGCCGCTTTGCGCCCCGATCAGAAGGTCCTGCGCATCGGTCCGGCCAGCCGCCTGACCCCGCTTGCCCAGGACGAGGCGCGCCGCAAGGGCATCAGAATTGAAAGGTGTGCAACATGATACGAGGACGCGTAAGCGGGAAGCTTTGGTCTTCGCGGCGGGTTCCCAGCCTGCCCGTCGGGGCGCTGCTTGAAATCGAGATCGACACCGGCGGCAAGCTGATCGCGTTCGACCCGCTGGGATGCGCGCCGGGCGAGGCCGTTCTGGTCGTGCAGGGATCTGTCGCGGCCAGCTACTTCAGCGGTGTATCCGCGCCGATCGACGCGCTGGTGATCGGTTCAATCGACGAAGAAAAGAAATCCAAAACCTGAAGGAAACCTCCAATGGCAAATCTGGCAATCGGAATGATCGAAACCAAGGGCTACGTGCCGGCGCTGTCGGCGGCGGATGCGATGGTCAAGGCGGCCAATGTCGAGATCGTGGCCCGCAACGAAGTGGGCGGCGGGCTTGTCTCGGTCGTCGTGCGCGGCGATGTGGGCGCGGTCAAGGCCGCGACCGAGGCGGGCGCCGAAGCGGCCTCGCAGGTCGGCGAGGTGACGGCGGTGCATGTCATCCCGCGCCCGCATGGCGATCTGGGCAAGTATTTCGAAGCTGCCGCGACGAAGTAATCCAAAGATGCACCGGCCGGGAGCCAAGCGATGACAGAACTGCGCGTCTATCTGCCGATCGAAGACCTGCAACCGCAATTCGCGGCCTATCTGTCTTCTCCGACACGGGCGCGGGGATACCCCGCGTTTCGTGGGCAAAATTCGCTGATCATCGAGGTGGCCCCCGCGCTCAGCATCCACCGGATCACCGACCTGGCGCTGAAGGCTGCGCCGGACATGGAGCCGGGGATCCTGTTCACCGAACGCCAGTTCGGCCTGCTGGAACTGCATGCCGACCGGATGAGCGACCTCGAGGCGGCAGGGCGCGCGATCCTTGACGGGATCGACGCCAAGCCCGCCGATCAGCTGGCGCCGCAGATCCTGTATCACGACATCATCGAGGATCTGTCGGACCAGCACGCGATCATCCTGAACCGTTCGCGTGACGGCTCGATCCTGGTTCCGGGCGTGGCGCTTCTGATCTACGAGATGGCGCCGGCGCTTTTCGCCTGCGTCGCCGCCAACGAGGCCGAGAAGGCCGCGCCGGGGGCGGTGCTGAACGACGTCCAGATGATGGGCGCGACCGGACGGATCTTCATGTCCGGCACGCCTGCGGAAATGGCGGTCGCACGCGACACGATCACCCGCAAACTGGAAAGCATCAAGGGCCGCAGAGCCTGACTACCCAAGCGCCCGAAAGAAGGTAAACATCCCGCCGGGCGCAGAACAAAAGAGGTCACAACGACCCTGTCGGCACGTTCCCGATGTCGGCTTATCTGTGCAACAGGAGGACTTAAAAATGGCCAATACACTTTCAAGACGTCAATTCGTCGGCAGGACGATGGCCCTGACCGGGCTTGCGGCAGCGGGCCCCCTGTCGCCCGCCTTCGCCGCGCGCAACGACCAGCTGAATGTTCTGTGCTGGGAAGGCTATAACTCGGATCAGGTTCTGG
This sequence comes from Rhodobacter maritimus, assembly GCF_058747975.1. Lineage (NCBI taxonomy): Bacteria > Pseudomonadati > Pseudomonadota > Alphaproteobacteria > Rhodobacterales > Rhodobacter > Rhodobacter maritimus. Next base: position 1,529,500 of record NZ_CM179095.1, read on the forward strand.
GGCCGTTCCGCAAGGCCAATCCGGGCGCCTCGGTGCGGGCCGAAAGCGGCACGTCCGACCCCGACATGATCAACAAGCTGCGCGCGGGCGAAACCTCGGTCTGGGATCTGATCAACGTCAACCAGCCCTGGGCGCGCGACCAGCTTTATCCCGAAGGCCTGATCAAGCCGCTCAGCAAGGACCGCTTCATGCCGCATATCGAAAAGATGCTGCCTGAATTCGCGGCGCCCTATCCGCTGGCCTTTGCCGATGACGGCAACCTGATCGGCATGCCGCAGCGCTATGGCCCGTTCTCCTTCGTGGTCAATACCGACGTGATCAGCCGCGACATGGCCGAGGATCAGGGCTGGAACCTGTTCCTCGATCCCGCGATGAAGGGGCGTTACGGCGTTCTGACCTATGACAACTGGAACGTCATTCACATGTGCCTCACGGCGGGGCTGAACCCCTTTGCCCCGGTCGAGGGCGCCGATCAGGAGAAGTTCCGCGAAACCGCGACGGCGATTTTCGGTGGTGCAAAGCTTTTGACCGATGACCTGGTGGCCATGAACACCGCGCTTATCAATGGCGAGATCGACGCCTATTTCACCGGCGGCACCTATACCGCATCGCCCGCGCGCTATGACGGGGCGACCAATGTGCGTGCCATCACGCCGCGTTCGGGGCCGGTGGACGGGAAGGGCGGCTGCACCTGGATCGAGCTGACCTCGGCGGTGAACAATCCCGATCCCAGCTCGCTGGCCGAGGATTTCCTTGAATTCGTGCAACAGCCCGAAATCGCCAAGGCCGTCGCGTTCACCGAAGGCACCTATAACCCCGTCAGCCAGATGGGCAATCCCGACGTGATGGCGCTGTTCGACGAGGAAGAGCTGGACGCGATCCAGATGGACAGCCTTGCCGAAGAGATGGAGCGGTCGCTGGATTACGATGTGGTGACATCCTATGACTCGCTGATCGAGATCTACACGCAGGCCCGGCGCTCGTGATCCGTTCGGCCCCGGGGGGCAGGCACATCCCGGGGTCGTCCCACCCATACTCTTGCGGAAGTCATCAATGGACGCACAGAACATCTTGCGCCTGCGGAATGTCGTAAAGGATTTCGGCACGTTCCGGGCGCTTCACGGTATCGAGCTTGATATCAAGGAGGGCGAGTTCTTCACGATCGTCGGCCCCTCGGGCAGCGGCAAATCCACCCTGATCCGCCTTCTCGTCGGCATGGAGGAGCTGTCAGAGGGCGAAATCTGGCTGCGCGACAAACGTATCGACCAGACGCCCGCCAACCAGCGCCCCACCTGCATGGTGTTCCAGTCGCTCGCGCTGTTCCCGCACATGACCGTGGGGCAGAACATCGAATTCCCGCTGAAGCTGCGCAAGGAGGCCCCGCAGGTCCGGCGCAAGCGCGCGCTCGAGCTTCTTGATCTTCTGCGCCTTCCGCAAAACTATTATGACAAGCGCATCTCGCAATGTTCGGGCGGTGAGCGGCAGCGCGTGGCGCTTGCCCGCGCCCTGGCCTTCGACCCCGAAATCCTGTTCTTCGACGAACCGCTTTCGGCGCTGGACTACCGGCTGCGCAAGACGCTTGAGAAAGAGTTGAAGGATCTGCACGCCCGCACCGGGAAGACCTTCGTCTACATCACCCATTCGCTGGAAGAGGCGATGGTCATGTCGGACCGGATCGCTATCATGAAAGAGGGCCGGTTCGAGCAGATCGCCGTGGCCGATGTGATCTATGGCAGCCCGGTCAGCCGCTTCGTGGCCGAGTTCATGGGTGAGGTGAACCTTTTCGAGGTGACGGGCACGCCCAGGGGTGCCCCCGAAGGCCCCGGCCTTGAAAGCCGCCTGGACGGAAAGGCCGCCGGGGCGGGGCTGATGCTGGCCCATGGCGAGGCCGGCACGATCATGGTGCGCCCCGAATATGTTCGCTTCCTGCCCGCGGGACAAAGCACCGATTTCATGGTGCGCGGCACGCTGGTGGGGCAATACGCCCTTGGCTCGCGCATCCAGTATGAGGTGGAGACCGCCGAAGGGCAGGTGCTGACCGTCGAGAAACTGCGCGAGGACCGTTTCGCAGGCGCAGAAGGCGCGGCCGTCGTGCTGGGCTTCGAGGCGGAACATGCGCATATGATCCGGGGGGCGTGATGGAACGGCTCGACAACAGGCTGGGGTTCTTCAGCGCGGTGCCACTGGGCCTGATCCTTCTGCTCAGCTTCCTTGCGCCCCTTGTGGTGGTCGCCTTGTTCTCGATCATGCCGCAGAAGGTGTTCAGCCTTGCCAATATGCCTGACTTTTCGGCCTATTCGGTGTTCTTCGCGCAAGGCTATTACCGTTCTCTTCTGTGGGCGCTTGGCATGGCCTTCGCGGCAAGCCTCGTGCTGTTCGTGCTGTGCTGGCCGCTGGCCTATGGCATGGCGAAGGTCTTCGGGCGCTTCTCGCTGGTGCTGACCATCGCCGTCGTCATGAGCCTGTTCGTGTCCGAGAATATCCGGCTTTTCGGCTGGGTTCTGACGCTGATGAAGGGCGGGCTGTTTGAGGGGTATATCCGCGCCTGGACGGGGACGGGCTTTGAAAGCCCGCTTTACAATACCGGCATCATCATCTTCGGGCTGGTCTATGTCTATTTCCCGTTCATGCTGTTTCCGCTGGCGCAGGGGATCTCGATGGTGCCCGACGATACGCGCCAGGCGGCGGCGGATCTGGGCGCCACCCGCTGGCAGATCCTGCGCCATGTCGATCTGCCGCTGGCCGCGCCCGGTATCGTGGTGGGCACGCTTCTGACCTTCGTGCTGGGCGCGGGGGCATTGGCCGAGTCCAAGATCCTGGGCGGGCAGGCGGTCATCGTGATCGCCGACGACATCGAGACCGCCTTCACGTTCGGGCAGAACTGGCCGCTTGGTTCGGCGCTGTCGATGATCCTGATCTTGATCATCGGGGGGCTTGCGCTGTTTGGCGTGAACCGCGTCGACCTGGATGCGATCATGGGAAGGAAACGCTGATGCAACCCAGCCGCTCAACCCGGATCGCCCTTCTGATCTATGGCATCGTGACCATCGTGGTGCTGTATCTTCCACTGATCTCGGTCGGTTTCGCCTCGATCTCTCAGGCACGCTACCTGAGCTTTCCGATCAAGCGCTATTCGACGAAATGGTATGCCGAGGCGCTGCAAAGCGACACGGTGCGCGACCTGCTGACGACCTCGCTGAAGGTGGCGGTGATCGTGACGGTGATCTCGGTCGCGGCGGCCTTCTTCGGCGCGCTAGCCTTCGCGCGCTATCACTGGAAATTCCGCACGCTGTTCCAGAAATTGATCCTGCTGCCGATCTTCTTTCCGCAAACGGTGCTGGGGCTGGCGCTGCTGATGTGGTTCAACGCGGTCGGGGTCATTCCCACATGGAAGACGGCCGTGGTGGCACATCTGGTCTGGATCGCCCCGATCGCCACGCTGATCGTGGCAATCCGCGCCTACAGCTTCGATCCGGCGCTGGAAGAGGCCGCGCGCGACATGGGGGCGGGCACCCTGACCATCCTGCGCGAGATCACGCTGCCGCTTCTGATGCCGGGGCTGGTCTCGGCGGGGCTGTTCGCCTTCCTGCTGAGCTGGGGGAACTTCCCGCTGTCTCTATTCACCACGGGCGCGGATTCGACCTTGCCGGAATGGCTTTATGCCAAGATGGTCTCGGGGTACTCGCCGCTGGTGCCGACGCTTGGGGTGATGTCGGTGGTGGGATCTTTCCTGGTGATCATGGTGGCGTTCACAGTCACCTGGCTGGTTCGTGCAATGCGTGAAAGTCGCACCGCAATGGATTGAAAATACGGACAAACCGGCAACATGAAAAACAAGCCGGGCAACGCCTGAACGACAACAAGGGAGAATATCGCATGCTTACCTCGCTAAAAGGCAAAAGCGTCATCGTTACTGGCGGCTCGAAAGGGATCGGGCGCGGGATTGCCACGGTCTTTGCCCGTCAGGGCGCGAATGTGACCATTGCCGCGCGTGGCGAAGACAGCCTGAAGGCCGCGGCGGCGGAAATTCCCGGCAATGTCTCCTATGAGGTCTGCGATGTCTCGGATTGGGACAGCGTGCGCGACATGGTGGATCGCGTCGCCAGGGCGCAGGGCGGGGTCGATGTGATGTGCGCCAATGCCGGGGCCTTTCCGCAAACCAAGATCGTCGAGATGGATCCGGCGGAATGGGATCGAGTGATGGCCACGAACCTGCGCTCGTCCTTTTTGGCGGTCAAGGCCTGCATCCCGCATTTCGAGAAGGCCGGAAAGGGCCGCGTGGTGCTGACCTCGTCGATCACGGGGCCGGTGACGGGCTATCCCGGCTGGGCGCATTACGGTGCCTCCAAGGCGGGCCAGCTTGGGTTTCTCAAGACGGCGGCGATGGAACTGGCGCGCTACAACACCACCATCAACGCCGTGATGCCGGGCAATATCTATACCGAGGGGTTGCAGGATCTGGGGCAGGACTACCTGGATACGATGGCGGCCTCGATCCCGCTGAAACGCCTTGGCGCTGTCGAAGATATCGGCAATGCGGCCCTGTTCTTCGCCTCGGACGAGGCAGGCTATATCACCGGCCAGCAGATCGTTGTGGATGGCGGCCAGATCATCCCGGAATCGCTGGAAGCGATCCAGGAAATCTGAGGCGGCGCGCAGGAGGACGAGAGATGGCCGGAAGCGACATGCCGCTTGAGGAACTGCTGGAACATCTGAACCGGCTTGCCAATGACTCGCTGTCCCTGTGGGATCTTCCCGAAGGGGCGCGGGCGCGGCTGATCAACGTATCGGAAAATGCGACCTATCTGGTCGAGGCGCCCGGCGGCTTCAGGGCCATCCTGCGCATCCACCGCGAGAATTACCACACCCGCCGCGCCATCGAGTGCGAGCTGGAATGGATTGCCGCGCTGGACGAGGCCCGCGCCGTCGTCACCCCTGGCCATTATCTTGGCCGGGACGGTCAGGCGATCCAGGTGGGCCGTGCGCCGGGGCTTGAGGCCGCGCGCTTCATGGTGCTGTTCCATTTCGTCGAGGGCACGCAGCCCGACGAAGAGGGCGACCTGTTCGCCCCCTTCGAGGAACTGGGCAGCATCGCGGCGCAGACACATCTGCACTCGATCGGGTGGGTGCGCCCGGCCGGTTTCGAGCGCCTGACATGGGATGCCGAGGCGGTCTTCGGTGACAATCCCACCTGGGGTGACTGGCGCGCCGCGCCCGAGGTCGACGATCGCGTGCGCCCCACGCTCGAACAGCTTGAAACCACGGTGCGTCAGCGTCTTGCGACCTATGGCAAGGGGCCGGGCCGTTACGGCCTGATCCATGCCGACATGCGCCTGACCAACCTTTTGACTGATCGGAACGGCACCCGCCTGATTGATTTCGACGACTGCGGCTTTGGCTGGTTCATGTATGATTTCGCTGCCGCCGTCAGCTTCATGGAGGACGATCCACGCGTGCCCGACCTGAAAGAGGCGTGGGTGCGCGGCTATCGCAAGGTGCGCCCGCTCAGCCCCGAGGATGAGGCCGAGATCGACACTTTCGTGATGCTGCGCCGCATGGCGCTTCTGGCCTGGATCGGCAGCCATATCGAGGCGCCCGAGCCGCAGGCCCTGGCCCCCGGTTTCGCCGCGACCACGGCGCGGCTTGGCGCGGCCTATCTTGATCGGCTTGGCGTGGCGCTGCCCGCCGGAACGGTTTGATAGGGGCGGCGACATGCAGGATTGGAAAACCGCCTTTCGCAGCTTCTATTACGCAAACGCGGCCCCGCCCGACGATATCGTGCTGGTGCCCGCGCGCACCGCGCTTTTGGTGATCGACATCCAGAACACCTATCTGGAGCCGAAGGAAGATGACGCAGAAACAAAAAGATGGGGGCCGTTCTTCAAGCGGATGAACGACACCGTCATCCCCAATACCGTCCGGCTGGTCGACTGGGCGCGCGACCGGGGCATCGAGGTCATCTTCGCGCGTATCGCCTGCCTGACCGAGGACGGGCGCGACCGTTCGCTGAGCCAGAAGAAGCCGGGCTTCAACTACCTGCTGCTGCCCAAGGACCGCCCCGACAGCCAGTTTGTGCCGGCCCTGCAGCCCAGGGGCGACGAGATCACCGTCCTCAAGACGACCGACAGCGCGCTGACTGGCACCAACCTGCGCCTCATCCTGCGCAATATCGGGATCACCGATGTGATCGTGGCGGGGATCTTCACCGACCAATGCGTCAGCTCGACCGTGCGGTCGCTGGCCGATGAGAGCTTTGGCGTGATCGTGGCCGAGGATTGCTGTGCCGCCGCCACCGATGAATTGCACCGCCACGAGCTTGAGATCATCAACATGATCTACTGTCACGTCATGTCCTCGGACGAGGTGCGCGCCTGCCTGCCCGCGGGCCAGCCGGCTCAGGCAATCAGCACATAGCGCGCGATCCCGTAGACATAAAGCGCGGTTAACATCAGGTTGATGTATTTCAGCTGCCTTTCGCGGTGCAGCCAGCCGCAATAGACCCAGATCAGGCAAAAGGGCAGGCTGAACAGCATCGCGGCCAGTTGCCAGCCCTGCACCACGCAGACCGTGCTGCACAGGCCCAGGCCGAAGGCCAGCCATTTCAACTGCTGCTCATAGGCAGCAAGGCGCAATAGCGTCATCTTTTCAGTGCTTTCAGGTGATCAGCGCCGTGGACCCGGCGATCTGATGCCCAAGCGATAGCGGATTGCCCGGCCGCGCGCAACATCGGCCCGCTTTCTGCCTGCGACATCTTGTCATTTGCCGCGTTTGGGCCGAAGACGCTTGGGACGAACCGAGGGCGACGGATGACGCATCTGCATTCATGGCATCGGGCGCTGACAGTGCTCATCGCGGCGGGCGGGGCCGCGCTTTTCAGCGTTGCGGGCCTGCCGTTGCCGTTCCTGTTCGGGCCGATGTCCGCCTGCCTGATCGCCGCGCTGATGGGGGCGCCGCTGAAGGGGCTGGGTGTGGTTTCAGTTGGCGCGCGCACCATTCTGGGGGTTGCGGTCGGGGCCTCGGTCACGCCGGCGCTTGTGCATCAACTGCCGCTGATGGCGGCCTCTGTCGCGCTGATGCCGGTCTATATCGCGCTGATCGCGCTGATCGGGGTGCCGTTCTTCAACCGCTATTGCGGCTTCGACCCGGCGACCTCGTTCTATGCGGCGATGCCGGGCGGGCTTCAGGACATGGTGATCTTCGGGCAGGAGGCGGGCGGCAATGTGCGCGTGCTGTCGCTGATCCATGCCACGCGCGTGCTGATCATCGTGACGCTGGCGCCCATCCTGATGACCCAGCTTTACGGCGTGACGCTGAGCAACCCGATCGGGGCGCCGCTCGATACGATCCCGCTGCGCGAGCTGGCGCTGATGGCGGTGGCGGCGCTCGTGGGCTGGAAGGGCGGCGAAAGGCTGGGGCTGTTCGGGGCCTCGATCCTTGGGCCGATGATCGTGGCGGCGGTCTTCTCGCTGGCGGGCTGGATCCATATGCGCCCGCCGAAAGAGGCGATCCTGACCGCGCAATTCCTGATCGGCATGGTGATCGGCACCTATTACGTCGGCGTGACGCTGCGCGAGGTGCGCCAGGTGGTGCTGTCGGGCGTGGCCTTCGTGGTCATCCTTGCGCTGCTGGCCGCGGTCTTTACCGAGATCGTGACCCTGGCGGGCTTTGCCCGGCCGCTCGAGGCGTTTTTGTCCTACGCGCCCGGCGGGCAGGCCGAGATGACGGTGCTGGCCATCGTCGCGGGGGCCGATCTGGGCTTTGTCATCACCCATCACCTGACGCGGATCATCCTTGTCATCACCGGCGCGCCGATCGCCGCGCGTTTCCTTCGCATGCGCAAGCGCTAGCCGGCAAAGCGCTGCACGTCGTCATCGCCCAGATAGGTGCCGGTGCGCACCTCGATCAGCATCAGCGGGGCATCAGTCGGGTTCGTCAGGCTGTGCGTGCGGCCCGCGGGGATATGCGCCGACTGGCCGGGTAGCAGCGCCGATTCCGCGCCGTCCAGCGTGACCCGTGCCTGACCCTCGATCACCACCCATGTCTCGGAGCGTTGCGCATGGCTTTGCGTTCCAAGCGTGGCGCCGGGCTGCAACAGGATCTTGCGCAGCTGGAAGCGTTCGGTGCGCGCAAGGGTCTCGAACCAGCCCCAGGGGCGATGCTCGCGCGGGAAGGCCACGGATTGCGCCGCCCCGCGCGCCTTCAGCGCGGCGACCGCCTCCTTGACGCGTTGGCTGTCGTCGCGCCGGGCCACAAGGACCGCATCGGTCATGGCGATGGCGATCATGTCCTCAAGCCCGATCCCGACCAGCTCCAGCCCCTCCGCCTCGGAGCGCAGAAGGCTGCCGCGGCAGTCGATGGCCGTGGCCTGCGACGAGACGACATTGCCCGCCGCGTCGGGGCCGGTCTCCTGCCAGACGGCCTCCCAACTGCCCAGATCGGACCAGCCGGCCGCGAAGGGCATCACCGCAAGGCCGGGGGTCTTTTCCATGATCGCGTAGTCGATCGAGATGTCTTCGGCGTGGCGCCACGGGGCCTCGGCCAGGCGCGTGAAGCCCAGATCGCGGCGTGCCCCGGATACGGCCTCGGCCACGGCATCGCAAAGCGTGGGGGCATGGGTGCGGAACGCCTCCAGAACCGCCTGGACGGAGAACAGGAACACGCCGGCATTCCACAGGAAATTCCCCGCCTCCAGCATCTGCGCCGCGCGGGCGGCATCGGGCTTTTCGACAAAGCGCGCAAGCGGTTGCGGCGTTGATGCAGTGCTTGAAGATCCCGGCGCAAGCTCCAGATATCCATAGCCTGTTTCGGGCCGGCTGGGAGTGATGCCGAAGGTCACAAGGTGCCCCGCGCGCGCGGTTTCGGTCGCGGCCTGCACGGACGCACGGAAGGCGGCCGCATCGGGAATGACATGATCGGAGGGCACGACAAGCATCAGCGCATCGGGCGCGTCCTGCGCAAGATGCAGCGCGGCGGCCAGAACGGCGGGGGCGGTATTGCGGCCCTCGGGCTCGATCAGGATCGCACCGGCGCCCATCTCGATCGCGGCAAGCTGCTCGGCCACGATGAAGCGGAACGGATCGCCCGTCACGATCAGCGGATCGGCGAAGCCGGGGCCACGGGTGCGGCGGGCGCAGGCCTGAAACAGGCTTTCCTCGCCCAGAAGCCGCGAGAACTGCTTGGGGTAGCTTTTGCGCGACAGCGGCCAGAGCCGCGTTCCCGAACCGCCGCAAAGGATCACCGGGTGGATCATGGGGGAAACGGTCATGCGCAATCCTTCGGCAGGGGAATTGGCATGGGTTTAGGAGATGGGGCGCCCGAAAGTCCATGGAAATCTGCGGCTTCGGCGGGGCGCGAACCGGGGCGTGTCGGGCGCGCATCGCGCCGCGATGGCGGGGGCGATGCGCGCGCGGAGCTCAGGCGCGGGTGCGGCCGGCCAGCCAGCCCTCGACCGCAAGGGCCTCGGGGGCGGCCAGGTCCGAAAACCAGGCAAGGCCGCCGAAAAAACGGCCCATCGCGCGTTCGGAGTAGTTGCGCCCCCGTCCGATGGCAAGCGTGGCGGGCAGCGCCGGCGCGCTGGTCGAGCTTGCCCCGGCATGGGTTTCGCTCGCATGGATCGAGAACGCACCGGACACGCCTGTGAAACGGCCCCGCAGCACCAGCGCGCCCGCGGGAACCGTGGCCTGCGCCACCGTGCTGCCCGAAAGCGCGCCCACGATTTGCGCGCCGGGGCCTGCCGGGCCGCAATGCAACGCGCGCGAATAGCTGTTGCCGGAATAGACGGCCATGATGCCCTCGTAGCCCAGGCTTCCGGCCCCGTCGCCCTGCCACTCCCACCCTGCGATCAGCGTCAGGGCCGTATCGCCGGGCGTGACGGCGCAGCTCAGCGTATCGTTCACGCCATCCAGCTCCAGCCAGAGCCGTTGCCCGTCGCCTTGCAGGACCGGCCGGGCCGAGGCCGTGGCCTGCACCAGATGATGCTCGTTCCCCGACAGATCGCGCATCTGCCCGACCGGCTGCCCCGGCGCCGTGACGGGCACCAGCCCGGCGCTGTCCTGGAACAGCGTGGACAGATCCGAGGGGTCAGACCAGGCCGCCGGCAGAAGGGCGGAGGGGTCGAAGCGCCCCGCCGCGCCATGCCTTTGGCGCAGCGCGAGCGCGCCGTATGAAAAACCCGCACCCGTCATCAGATCACCGAGAATGCATGGATCGTGGTCGCGGTGGTGCCCGTGGCGTTCACCCGGCGCACGCCGACCGGCAGGATCGAGAAATCCGCCACATTCACGCTGCGCACCGCGCCCGAGACGGTCACGAAAGACAGCGTGCCCGCGCCTTCGACGTAAAGCGCCACGGCCACATGCTCAAGCTCCGTGCTGTCCGAGGGGATGACGGGAACCAGGTCGCGGGCCGGATCGCTCAGTGCTGCGTTGCGGTTGGAAAAGGGGTTGCTCATGTCAGGGTCCTCGCTCGTGTCGTTCAGGGAAAAGGGCGCGTTGCCGATTGCCGCAAAGTCCTAGGGCGCAACGGTTAATTCACCGTGGCCGGGCCGTGCGCCGCGGCCCGCCGCGAAAACGCTTGTCAGCCCGTCCCGATTGTGCGACGCGAAGGGTAACTATCGCAAAGGTAGAGATATTCGATTGCGGCACACCGTTGAGAATACCGCAGGGACGCCCCGACGATGATGGGGCCGGCAGCCAGGGTGACGGCGGCCTTCGGGCGCGGCGGGGCGGCGGGGGTGCTGTTTTCCGGCGCGCTTGCCGGGCGCCTGATCGGGCTGGCCGCGATGCCCGCCGTGACGCGGCTTTACGGGCCGGCCGATTTCGGGCTGCTCGCGGTCTTCTCGGCCATGGTCATGGTGCTGTCGCCCGCGCTTGCGCTGCGCCTGGAAGAGGGGGTGGCGCTTTTGCGCAGCGACTGCACCGCCTTCGCGCTTCTGGCGGCAACGGCGCTGATTGCGGCGGGCAATGCCTTCGTTCTTGGTGCGGCCCTGTGGCTTGGCATCCGCCTTCTCGGCCCGGCGGCCCCCGCTATCGCCGCGCTTGGCCCCTGGCTTTGGCTGTTCCCGCCCGCGCTGATGCTGCTTTTCGCCTATACGGTGCTGGCCCATTGGGCGGCGCGGCGGCGCGATTACGGGCTTTTGGCGCAGACGCGGGTGGCGCAGGCGCTGTATGGGGCGGGGGTCAAGATCGGGCTGGGGCTGTTCGGGGCGCAGCCGGTGGGGCTGCTGCTTGGCCAGATCGTCGGGCAAAGCGCGGGGATCGGGCGCACGCTGCGCCGGTTCGCCCCGGAATTCGCGGGGCTTGCCCGCGGGCTGCGGCGGCGGCGCCTGATCGCGGCGCTTGGGGCAAGCAGGGCTTTCGCCCTTTACCGCTTTCCGGCCGATCTGGTGCTTTATGCCTCGATGCAGGCGCTGGTGCTGGTGGTGGCCTTCCGCTTCGACCCGGCCACCGTGGGGCAGGTGGGGCTTGGGGTGATGGTGGTGACGGTTCCGGTCAACCTGATCGGCGGCTCGCTGGCGCGCGCCTATCATGCCGAGGCCGCGGCGCGCTGCCGCGCCCGCCGGGGCGTTGGCGATCTGACGCGGCACTATGCCCGGCGCGGCGCGCTTGCCGCGCTGCCTGTGGTGGCCGGGATCGCGCTTGCCGGGCCCTTTGCCTTCGGCCCGCTTTTCGGGGAAGACTGGGTTCTTGCGGGGCAGATCGCGGCGCTGATCTCGGTGCATCTGCTGACGCAGTTTCCGGCCTCGGCCATCGTCGGATTGCTGACGGTGACGGGCCGCCAGAAGCTGTTCCTGTGGTTTCAGCTGCAACGCGCCCTTCTGGTGATGGCGGCGCTTGGGGCGGGGGCGGTGCTGGACCTCGGGTTGACGGGCATGGTGCTTGGCTATGCGCTTGTGCTTTTGGTCCATTACGCGGCGCTGCTTGCCACCTGCCTGCGGCTGGCGCGAGCATGAGCGGCCCCGCTTGCGTCTTTCATGTGATCGAGGCGCCGGGCCATGGCGGAACCGAGGTCTATGTAGAGGCCCTGGCCCGCCATCTCGCCCCCGAAATCCCGCAGGTCATCGTGCCCCTGAGTGGAACCGCCGAGGCCGCCCGCGCGCGGTTCGCGGGGCTTGAAACGCATGCGCCCGGCGGGCTTGGCGGCTTTGCCCGGCTGCTGCGCGGCCTGCCCGAAGGGGCGCTGGTGCAGTTCCATCTTTATTCGCGGCTGCTTCCGGCCATCGCCGTGCTGCGCCTGCGGCGCCCGGGCGGGGTGCGCAGCCTTGTGACGCTGCATCAGCCGCTGGCGAACTGGTCATGGCGCCACCGGCTGGGCTGGCGGCTGGCGCTGCGCATGGCCGACGGGGTGGTCTGCGTCTCGGGGGCGGTGCTGGATGAGGTCGCCGCGATCGTCGGCCCGGCGCGCCCCGCCGAGGTCATCTCTGCGCCGCTTCCCGCCGCGCTCTTGCGTGAGGATCTGCCCGCCGGGCCGGGGACGGCCGCGCGTTTTCGCGTTGTCGGGGCCGGGCGTCTTGCGCCCGAAAAGCACTGGCACACGCTGGTCGCGGCGGTGCGCGACGTTCCGGGGGCCGAGCTGCTGATCGCGGGCGAGGGGCCGCAGCGCGCAGCCTTGTCCGAACGCGCCCGCGCCGCCGGGGTGGCGCTGTCCTTGCCCGGCCGCATGCAGCGGGCCGAGCTTTTCGCGCTGTTCCGGGGGGCGGATGTCTTCGTCCTGCCCTCGCGCTTCGAGGGGCTGGGGCTTGCCGCGATCGAGGCGATGGCGCTTGGCCTGCCGGTCGTCACCGCCGATTATCCCGCCGCGGCGGATTACATCCTGCCCGGCCGCACGGGGTTCAGCTTTCCGGCGGGCGATGCCGAGGCCCTGGCCCGGATCCTGACCCGCCTGCGGGACGATCCGGCGCTGCGCCACCGCATCGCGCAGGCCGGGGCCGCCCATGTGCGCGCCCGCTATACGACCGTAGCGCAATTCGCCCGCTATCCCGCGCTTTATGCAAGGATCGCCGCATGCGCATCCTGATGGTCGATCGCGCCGGGGCCCAGTCGATCTGGAGCCTGCTTGACCCCATCGCCGCCGGGGCCACGGCCGCCGGGCACGAGGTGCATTCCTGCCGGTGGGACGATGGCCGCGCGCCCTTTGCAATGCCGGGGCCGGCCGGCGTGCAAGATCATCCGATCCGCGTGCCGCGCGCGCATTGGCCGGGGCAGGTGCTGCATCAGCATGCCCGCTTCGCCCCCGCTTTCGCGCGCCTTCTGGACCGGCTTCGCCCCGATCTGGTGCATACGAACTTTATCGTTCCGGGGGGGATCGCCCGCTGGCAGGCGCGGCGGGCGGGGGCGCGCGTTATCTCGACCTGCCACGAGGTCCGGGGCGGGATGTCGCCCCATCTGCGCGCGCTTGGCCGCCTGACCCAGGGGGCGGCCGATCACATCGTGCATGTCTCGCACCATGTCGCGGCCAGCTACGGGGCGGCCGAGGCGCCGCTCTGGCCTGGGACGGGGGTGCCCGCGCGGCATCTGGTCATCCGCAACGGGCTGGATCTGGCCGCGCTTGGGCAGGTGCGCCCCTGGCCGCGTCCGGGGGCGCGGCGCGTGCTGGTCGTCGCGGGGCGCATGGTGGCGGCCAAGGGCCAGCGGATCGCGCTTGAGGCGTTTGCCCGCGCGGCGCCGGGGCTGCCCGATCTCGACCTGGAACTGATCGGTGATGGCCCCGACCACGCGGCGCTTGCGGCCCGCGCCGCGGCGCTCGGGCTTGCAGACCGCGTGGTCTTTGCCGGGTGGCGCCCGCGGTCCGAGGTGCTTGCCCGCATGGCCTCGGCCGCCGCCGTGCTGGTGCCCAGCCTGCACGAAGGCTTTGGCCTTGCCCTTGCCGAGGCCATGGCCCTTGGCCGGCCCGCGATTGCCGCCGACATTCCCGCGCTTCGGGAAACCGCCGGGCTGGGGCAGGGGGTGCGGCTGGTCCCGCCCGGCCGCCCCGACGCTCTGGCCGAGGCCCTTGCCGCGCCTTTCGGGTTGACGGGGCTGCACGCCGGGGCCTGCGACATCTCGGCCATGGTCGCGCGCTACCTTGCGCTTTACGCGGCCTGCGACGCACGCATTGATCGTTGATTGCTGAAAGATAAACAACTATAAGTTGTCAAGCCCTTGTGGAAATTCCATGCCGCGCGTTACCGCCCTTGTCACCGCCTATAACGAACAGGCCCGGATCGGGTCCGCGCTGGACAGCCTCTTTGCCCAAAGCTTCGACGATTTCGAGGTGCTCGTGGTCGATGACGGCTCCGAGGACGACACCCCCGCGATCCTGGCCGCGCTGCGCGATCCGCGCCTGCGGGTGATCCATGCGGGCCGGCTCGGGCGGGGCGGGGCCCTCGCTCTTGGCCTGCAAGAGGCGCGGGGGGACTATGTCGCCATCCTCGATGCCGATGACGCGGCCTATCCCGAACGGCTTGCGCGGCAGGCGGCCTTTCTCGACGCCCATCCCGATGTCGCCTGGCTCGGCTGCGGCGAAGAGCGGTGCGACACGCAGCGCGGCGAACATGCGATCCGCCTTTACCCGCAAGACGATGCCGCGATCCGCGCCATGGCCGCGCGCTGCATCCCCTACAGCCATTCGGGCGTGATGCTGCGCCGCGCGATCGTGGCCGAGGGGCTTAACTACGATCCCTGGCAAAGCTGCCTGATCGATTTCGACCTGTTCCTGCGGGTCGCAAGCCGCCACCGCGTCGCCAACCTGCCCGAGCCGCTGGTGCTGCGCCGCCTGCGCGATGACAGCTTCTTCCAAAGCCGCTTCCGGCGACGCGCGCAGAACCGCGCGCTTGCGCGGATGCAGGCCGATGCGGTGCGCCGCTTCGCGCTTCCGGCGCGGTTCCACCTCTTTCCGCTGGCGCGGCTTGGCTATGACCTCGTGCCCGACCGCGCCAAGCGCCTCTTGCGCCGCATGGCCGGGCTGCGCGAGCGTATCCTGCCCGCGGCCTGAAGCATCCATGAGGCGGCGCGCGCGATGATCCTGATGGTGGCCCTTCTTGTGCCGGTTCTGGCTGTCCTTGGCGCGCGGATCTTTCGCAATCCGGTCGAGGGGGTTTACCTTTTCGTCGCCCTGTCCGGCATCACCATCGCACCGGCCTTCCCGGTCATCGGAGACCGGCTTTCGGTGGCCGATCTCGTGATGGTGCTGACCATCGCCGCCACCGCGCTGCGCGGCGAGATCTTCGCCCCGCCGCCGCCCGGGCGCAGGCTGGCCGACCAGCTGGCCGCGCTTTTCGTGGCGCTCTGCACGCTGTCCTCGGCCGCCGCGCTGATCCACGGGCAGGACCCGGCGCGGGTGGTGCTGTTCTCGGCGATCTATCTTTACGGCTATCTCTGCCTGCGGGTGATGCTGCGCCTGATCGACACCCCGGAGCGTTTCGCGCGGATGTGCCTGTTCTGGGCGGCGGGGGCGGTGCTTGTCTCGGCCGTGGGGGTGCTCGCGGCCAGCGGCATCTGGCGGCCGGGCTGGAGCGTGGACCCGCTGACCGGACGGCTGAGCGCCACGATGAAGATGTCGGGGCAGGTGGCCTCGTATCTGGGGCCGGCGCTGTTCATCCTGTTCTGGCTTGGCACCGGGCGGCGGCTGGGGATCCGGCGCAACCTGCTGGCGCTTGGGGTTCTGGCGATGGCGCTGGTGGTGATGATCGGCACGGGCAGCCGGCTGGCCTTCGGGATCGTGGTGCTTGCGGTGGCCTATATGGCCGCGCTGCTGGCGGGGGCGGATCGCGGGCTTCTGCGCCGGGGGCCGGCACTGGGGGCGCTGTTCCTTGGGCTCGGGGTATTTCTCGCCTTTGCCGCCCCGGTCTGGACGGACGAAAGCGAAAGCTACAGCCTTGCCCGGACCTCCCCGTTCGAGCGCGCGCTGCGCATCTTCGCCGAGACGAGCCGGGACGGGCGCGCGGGCCTCGCCGATTGGGGCGGCACCCGCTATGACGAGGTGTCGACGGCCGCTGCGAACCTCTGGCGCGATCCGCTTTTCGGCACCGGATCGGGCATGTTCAGCGCCACCTACCGCCTGAACGAGGTGCACAACACCTATGTCGGCATCCTGGCCGAGAACGGCCCGCTTGCCCTGCTGGCCTTTCTTGCGTGGTGGGGCTGGATCGCGGCGCTACTGCTGCGCGCGGCATCCGGTGGCGGCGGGCCGGGCGCGCGGCTGATGGCGCGGCTTGCGCTTGGGGCCTTCCTGTCGCTTGCGCTGTACCAGATCACGACGAACGGGCTGCGCCAGCGGCCCTTCTGGTTCGTCTCGGCCGCGGCGGTCTGTGCGGTGACGCTGCGCCCCGTTCGGCAGGTGGCCCACCCACCCGCAAAGGCCATTCCGGCATGAGCGCGCCCGTGCCCGTCCTCTTCGTCGAAAGCTATCCGCAAGCCGTGGCGGGGCAGCAGGAAACACTGCTGGCGCTGCTTGGTCGCTGCGCGGGCGCGGGCATCGTCCCCACCGTCGCCACCCCGGCCGAGGGGCCCTTTACCGCCCGCCTGCGCGAAGCGGGCCATGCGCCGATTGTGATCGCACAGCCCGCCGCGCTTGCGCGCTATGGCGGCGCGGTCTATCGGGACGGGGTGTTGCGCAGGCTGGCCGTGGGGGCGGCGGCGGGGGCGCATGCCGCCCGCCTGCGCGGGGTGCTGCGCAAGGGCGGCTGGCGCGCCGTTTTCTGCAACGACCTTCGGGGCCTGCTCAGCCTTGGCCTGGCCGCCCGGCTGTGCGGCATCCCCACGCTGATCTGGGACAAGCTGGACCGCCCGCACGGGATTTACGACGCGCTGCAACTGCCGCTGGCCAGCCGCAACCTGATGATCGGACACAGCGTGGCCGCGAAATATCCCCGCTGGCAGCGCCGCCTCTGGCCGGGGCGGATGGTGCTGTGCCGCAACGGGATCGACACCGCCCGCGTCGCGGCCAGGGCCGCCGCCGGAGCAGGGGATCTGCGCGCGATGCTGGGCCTTGGCCCCGAGGCGGTGGTCGCGGGGCTGATCGGGACGATCTCGGTGCGCAAGGGGCATGACGTGGCGCTTGCGGCCATGCGGCAGGCGCTTGCACAGCACCCCGGCCTTCATCTTGCGGTGATCGGCGCGGCCACGCCCGAAACCGCCGATTTCCACCGCCGCCTTCGACAGGGCGCGCCGCCGCAGGTGCATTGGCTGGGGCAGCGCGCGGATGTCGCGCGGCTTCTTGGGGGGCTCGATCTGCTGATCTCGCCCTCGCGGCACGAGGGGATGGGCCGCGTCAACCTTGAGGCGATGGCCGCGGGCCTGCCGGTCATCGGCACCGCCGCGACCGGGATCGCCGAGGTGGTGCGCGCGGACAAGACCGGGTTTCTTGTCCCGCCGGGCGATGCGGGGGCGCTTGCCGCGCGGATCGTGCAACTGGCGCGCGATCCCGGCCTGCGCCGTCGCATGGGGCAGGCGGGGCGCGCCTGCGTGGCCGAACATCACGAGGCCGCGGCCTGCCATGACGCGGTTATGCGCGAAATCCGCGCCCTGGTGCGCGCATGAACGGGGCCCGGCATATCGCGCTGATCGGCAATGCCGCCGCGACCATGGTCGCGTTTCGCGGCCCGCTGATCGCCGCGCTGAGCGGCGCGGGCCATCGCGTCAGCGCGATCTGCCCGCCGGGAAGCCCCGCCGATGCCGCCGCCTTGCACGCGCTTGGTGCGCGCCACATCCCGCTTGGCGCGCTGTCGCCCGGCGGGATCGCCCCGGCGGCCGAGCTGGCCGCGCTGCGCGAGCTGACGCAGATCTTGCGCGACGCCCGGCCCGATATCGTCTTTTGCTATTTCCTCAAGCCCCTGATCTGGGGCGCGATCGCGGCGCGGCGGGCCGGGGTTGCGCGCGTGACCGGCATGATCGAGGGGATGGGCTACGCCTTTTCGCACCCGCCCGCCGGCGCGGCGGGGCGCGCGCGTCAGTTGCTTGCGCGCGGGGCGCTTCTGGCCTTGCTGCGCCCGGCGCTCGCGCGGCTTGATGCGCTGATCGTGCTGAACCCTGCGGACCGCGATCTTGCGCAGCACCGGGGCGCGATCGCGCCGCAAAAGCTGCACCTGATCGACGGGATCGGGGTGGATCTGGCGCATTTCGCACCCGCGCCGCTGCCCGATGGCCCGCCGCGCTTCGTGCTGGCCGCGCGGCTGATCCGCGAAAAGGGCATCGCCGAGTTCCTGGCCGCCGCCCGCGCGCTGGAGGGGCAGGCGCGCTTTCGCCTTCTGGGGGCACCCGATCCTGCGCGGGGCGCGGCGTTGGCGGCAGACCTTGCCGCGGCCCGCAGCCGCGGCCTGATCGAATGGCCCGGCCATGTGGCCGATATCCGCCCGCATCTGCGCGACAGCAGCGTGTTCGTCCTGCCCACCCTCTATCGGGAGGGGTTGCCCCGCTCGGTCATGGAGGCGATGGCCATGGGCCGGCCGGTCATCACCACCGACATGCCCGGCGCGCGCGACGCGGTGACCGATGGGCAAAGCGGGCTGGTGGTGCAAGCGGGCGACAGGCCGGCGCTGATCGCCGCCTGCCGGCGCTTCATCACGACCCCCGGACTGGCCGCAAGCATGGGCGCCGCCGCCCGGTCCGAGGCGCTTCGGCGCTATGACCTGCCCCGCAGCACCGCGTTGCAGGCCGCCGTGGTTCTGGGGGATGGGGATTTCGGGAAACGGTGTGTTGCACTCTGACAGGGGTAGAAAGTGATTGATAAATATGCAACCTAAGCGCGAAACCCGGATCGGATGGATGCCCAAAGTGCAACCCGGACAGGCGATGACGAACAGGCGGCCATTGCGCCGGCGCGGCCGGGGCTGAGCATGGAACATCGCCTGCCGCAGCTTTTCACCCCGGCCGAGCCCGCCCGCACCCTGCCGGAACCGGACCTTGCGATGATCGGGCGCATTCTGGCGCGGGGCTGGCGGGTGATGGCGGGGGCGCTTCTGCTGTCGCTGGCGCTTGCCGCGCTTTATGCCTACGGGCTTGCCCCGTCGCGCTTTTCGGCCACCACGGTGCTTGCGATCGAGGCGCGTTCCGCGCGCGTGGTGGATCTGCAAAGCGTGGTCTCGGGCGTGGCCACGGACGATGCCAGCATCAATACCGAGCTTGAGGTGATCCGTTCGCGCGGGGTGCTGGAAAAGCTGGTGCAGCAGATGGGCCTGATGGCCGACCCGGAATTCAACCCGACCCTTTCGCAGGGCCTGTGGGACAGGCTTGCGCGCCATGAGATGACCCCCGCGCCGCAGGACGCGCAGCTTCTGGCTACCACGCGCCGGCTGCGCGCGGCCATCGCGCTCCATGCGCCGCGCAACACCTTCCTGATCGAGATTTCGGCCCGCGCCGCCGATCCCGCCAAGGCCGCCGCGATCGCGGATGCGCTTGCAGCGCTTTACATCGCCGAGCAGATCGCGGTGAAGTTCGACGCCACCGAGGATGCGGTGCTGTGGATGTCCGAACGCGTCGCCACGCTCGAGGCCGAGATCGCCGCGAAAGAGGCCGCGATCGAGGATCTGCGCGCGCGCGCGGGCCTGCTTGACGCGGCCGATCTTGACGCGCGCGGCGCCCAACTGCGCGAGGTCCGCCTGAACCTGGCAGAGGCGCGCGCCACGCGCACCCGCCTTGACGGGGCCATCGCCACCGCCGATGCGGCCCTGCGCGACCGCGATTTCGTCCGCGTGGCCGAGGCCCTGGCCGAGCCCTCGCTGCATCTGCTTCTGCCCCGCATTGCAGAGGGCGCGGCCAGCCCGGCGCAGTTCGCGGCGCAGGCGGATCAGGTGCTCAACCGGCGCCGGGCCGAGGCGATCCGCGCCGGCGCCGAGGCATCGGTTCTTGCCGGGACCGAGGCCGGGATGCTGGACGAGATCGGCGCGCAGGCGGCCGATCTGAGCGCGCTGCAACAGCTTCAGCGCGAACGCGATGCGACGCGTGTGCTGAACGAGACCTTCCTTGCGCGGCTCAAGGAGGTCAGCGTGCAGCGCGGGCTGAACCAGGCCGATGCGCGCATCCTTTCGGCCGCCGCGCCGGGCAGCCGGATCGCGCCGCGCCGCGGGCTGATCCTTGTTCTGGCGGCGATCGGCGGTGCGGTGGCCGGGGCCGCGATCCTGCTGGCGCGGCATTTCCTCTATTCCGGCTATCGCACCGTCGACGAGCTGGAGCGCGATACCGGCCTCAGGGTTCTGGGGCAGATCCCGCAGCTTCCGGTCACATCGCCCGATGCGCTTGTGCCCTATCTGCGGGGGCATCCCGGCGCGGCCGCGCTTGAGGCGGTGCGTGATCTGCGCAGCGCTGTGCTGCCCGGCGATGGCGGCCCGATGCCGGGCGTGGTGATGATCACCTCGTCCCTTCCCGCCGAGGGCAAGACGACGCTGGCCATTGCGCTTGCGCAAAGCGTGGCCGGGCTGGGGCGGCGGGTTCTGCTGATCGAGGGCGACATCCGCCGCCGCACGCTGCCGCGCTATCTTGGCCAGACCGCCGAGGGGGGGCTTCTGTCGGTCCTGCGCGGCGGCAGGACGCTGGCCGAGGTGGCGGTGCCGGTGCCCGCGCTCGGGTTCGACCTGCTTCTGGGCGAGGACCGTCCGGGCCTGAACGCCACCGACATCTTCGCCGCAGAGCGTTTCGCGGCGCTGGTCGCGGAGGCGCGCGAAAGCTACGACCTCGTGGTGATCGACACGCCGCCCGCCGGGATTGTTGCCGATGCGCGGGTGATCGCGCGCGTGGCGGATGCGGTGCTGCATGTGGTCGCCTGGAACCGCACCCCCCGCGCGCGGGTGGCCGAGGCGCTGCGCCCGTTCGCGGGCCTTCGGGGCGGGGTCTCGGGGCTTGTGCTGACCCAGGTCGATCCGCAGCGCCTGCATCGCTACGGCTATGAGGCCGGTTGCGGCGATTACGGCGCGGGGGCGGGCTATTACAGCGGCTGAACCGTTCGATCCGGGCGTTTTCGGGGGCATCCTTGCCCGCAAAAGGCCATCAAAAGATTGCGAAAACAACTTAAAGAATAATAAACTCGTTCGCACATCCACAAGTTGATTCGAGGAGCCCATGCCGCGCAGCGCCAGATCCCGAAGCCCCGGTGCACGGCCTGTCCTGTGGCTGCGGCGAAGCGGGGTCGCATGATGGCGCCGCTTTTCTCCGACATGGTGGTTCCCGCCCTTGCCTTCGGAATTTCGCTGACGATCTCGGCCTTGCTGGCCGCGACCCGCAGTCGCCATCTGCACCGCAGTTCCCGCCCCGAGGATCAGCGCGCTGTGCAGGCCGCCCATCACGGCGCCCGGCCGCGGATCGGCGGGATCGGCGTTGTCGCCGCGATCCTGCTGGTGCTGCCGCTTTTCGCGCCCGAGGCGCTTGGCGGGCGGGTCGCGGGGTTCGTGCTGACGCTGCTTCCGGTCGCGGCGGCGGGGCTTGCCGAAGACCTCGGCCTGCGCATCAGCCCGCGCGGGCGGCTGCTGGCAGCGGCGCTATCGGGGGCGCTTGCGCTTTCGGTCCTCGATGTCTGGATCTGGCGCGCGGACCTGCCGCTGATCGCGCCGCTTCTGCACATCGCGCCGCTGGCGATGCTGTTCACGATCTTCGCCACCAGCGGGATCTGCCATGCTTTCAACCTGATCGACGGAATGAACGGGCTGGCGGGGGTGACGGCAATCCTGATCGCGCTCGGGCTGGCCTCGGTGGCCAGCATCGCCCAGGAGCCGGAGCTTGCGCGGCTGGCTTTCTGGGTGGTTCCGGCGGTGGCGGGGTTCATGGTGCTGAACTTTCCCATGGGGCGGATCTTTCTGGGCGATGGCGGGGCCTATGCGCTTGGCCATGTGCTGGCCTGGCTGGGGGTTTTGCTGGTTGCGCGCACGACCGAGGTGACGCCCTGGGCGATCCTGCTCATCTTCTTCTGGCCGGTGGCCGATACCTGCCTTGCGATCTGGCGCCGCCGCCGGGCCGGACGCGCCGCGGATCAGCCCGACCGTCTGCATGTCCACCAGCTCGTGATGCGCGTGCTGGAGCTGAAGGTGACGGGGCGCGGCGCGCGCGGGCTGTCGAACCCGCTGACCACGCTGGTGCTGACGCCCTTCATTTCACTGCCGGTGCTGAGCGGCGTCCTGCTGTGGAACAACCCGCTGGCCGCCGCGCTGAGTTTCGGCCTTTTCGCGGCGGGTTTCGTCTGGGCCTATGCGGCCTGCCTGCGCTTTGCACGGCGCGGGCGGCGTGTGGCGGGCACGCCCGACAACTTCCTGCCCGCGTTGCTGCCCGCCTGACGGCGCCTAGTGATCGGAAGCGGGCGGCACGCCGATCAGCGCGCCCAGTTCCGCAACCCTGCGCGCAACAAGATCCGCGTCGCCCCGCGCCTCGACATTCAGCCGCAAGAGCGGCTCGGTGTTCGAGCTGCGCAGGTTGAAGCGCCATTCCGCGAAGGTAAGGCTCAGCCCGTCGGCATCATCGCGCGACAGTGCCTGCGGGGCGAAATGCGCCTCGACCCGCGCGACGGCGCCCGCCGGATCGTCCAGCCGGAAGTTGATCTCGCCCGAAGAGGGGTAATCCGCGCGCAACTGCCCCACCAGATCGGCCAGCGGCTTGCCCTTGCGGCCGATCAGGCCGACCACCAGGAGCCAGGGGATCATGCCGCTGTCGCAGCAGAAGAAATCGCGGAAATAGTGATGTGCCGACATCTCTCCGCCATAGACCGCGCCGGTATCGCGCATGGCCTGCTTGAGGAAGGCGTGCCCGGTGCGCGATTGCACCGCCCGCCCGCCCGCGCGGGCCACCGTGGCGGTGGTGGCCAGCACGACGCGCGGGTCATGCACGATGGCCGCCCCCGGATCGCGCGCCAAGAACGCCTCGGCCAGCAGCGCCACGAGGTATTCGCCGTCGATGAAGGCGCCGGTGTGATCGAAGAAGAAGCAGCGGTCGAAATCGCCGTCCCAGGCCAGGCCAAGATCGGCGCCGGCCTTGCGCACCGCCTCGGCCGTGGCATGGCGGTTTCCGGGCAAAAGCGGGTTCGGGATGCCGTTCGGGAAGCGCGGATCGGGATCGTGATGGATGCGGGTGATACGCAGCTTCGCGCCCGCGGCCTCAAGCGCGGCGGCGATCGCGTCAAAGCTGGGCCCGGCCGCGCCGTTGCCCGCATCCGCCACGATATGCAGCGGCCCCAGCGTGGCCGGATCGGCGAACGAGAGGACGCGCGCGACATAGGCGGCCCGCGCCTCGGGAAGGGCACGGCGCGCGGCGCCCCCGGCGGGGGGCGGCACCTCGGCAAGGGCCTCGGCCCGGCGGCGGATCGCGCCAAGCGTTTCGGGGGAAAGGGGGGCCGACCCGCGCGCCACAAGCTTCATTCCGTTCCAGTCGATCGGATTGTGCGAGGCGGTGACCATGATCCCGCCGCAGGCCTCTTGCAGGGCAGTTGCGCAATAGACCTCTTCGGTGCCGCACAGGCCAAGGTCCAGAACCTCCGCCCCGCAGGACATCAGCCCCTCGGCCACGGCATCGGCCAACTCGTTGGAAGAGGCGCGCACATCGCGGCCCAGCACGACACGGCGTGCGCCAAGCTCCTGCGCGAAGGCTGCGCCAATGCGCCGCGCGATGCCCGCATCAAGGTCCGGCCCAAGCCGGCCGCGGATGTCATAGGCCTTGAAACAGTTCAGATCGCGCATCGGATGCCCCCGGAAATGATTTGCGGCAATTTGGCGGGAAAGCCGCCTGCCGTCCAGTGCCAGGGGTGACGATCTTGGCCCGTTGCGGCGCTGCGGCACTGGAAATGCCGCGGCCGCGTTCCGATATTGCGGGAAAGGCCGCCGCCGGCCCACGGGTGTCCGGGGGCGGCGCGGGCAGGGGTAACGGCATATGGATGACGATCTTTACAAGGTGTTGGGGGTGGCGAAGGACAGCCCGCAGGCCGATCTGAAAAAGGCCTATCGCAAGCTGGTCAAGACGCTGCATCCCGACCTGCATCCCGGCGACAAGGCCCGCGAGGCCGAGTTCCAGAAGATCTCGGCCGCCTATGACATTCTGGGCGACCCGGAAAGGCGCGCGCGCTATGACGCGGGCGAGATCGACGCAAGCGGGCAAGAGCGGCCCGAACGTCAGTATTACCGCCACTATGCCGGCGCCGATCCGCAGAACCGCTATTCCCAGGCCGGTGGGCATGGCGATTTCGAGGATCTGTCGGACGTGTTCGCCGATCTGTTCGGCGGCCGGGCGCGCAGTGGGCAGGGCGGCGGGCAGGGCGGCGGGTATGCCGCGCGCGGGGCGGATCTGCGCTATCACCTCGATGTCGAGTTCATGGATGCGGCGCGGGGCGCGCGGCGCGCGGTGCCGATGCCAGGCGGCAGCACGATCGAGCTGTCGATCCCCGCCGGGGTGCGCGACGGCCAGGTGCTGCGGCTGCGCGGCAAGGGTCAGCCGGGGATCGGCGGCGGCCCTGCGGGCGACGCCTATGTCGAGATCGGCCTGCGCCCGCATCCGCTGTTCACCCGCGACGGCAACGATATCGAGATCGACCTGCCGATCCGCTTCGACGAGGCCGTTCTGGGCGCCCGGATCGAGGTGCCCACCATCGACGGCCCCGTCAGCATGAGCGTGCCGCGCGGTGCCTCGTCAGGGCAGCGGCTGCGGCTGAAGGGGCGGGGGATCCGGTCCGCGAAGGGTGCCGCGGGCGATCAGTATGTGCGGCTGAAGATCGTCCTGCCTGAAAAGATTTCCGAGGGCATGGAAGAGGCCGCGCGGCGTTGGCGCGATCTGGCGCCTGACGATCCGCGCGCGAAACTCTGGAGGATGGCGACATGAAACTGGGGGAACGCGAAGTCGTCGCGGCCGTGCGCCGGGTGCAGCTGCGCGAGCTGCGGCTTTGGGTGCGCGAAGGCTGGGTGCGCCCCGCGCATGGCAAAGACGGCCCGGTCTATGACGAGCTTGACGTGGCGCGGATCCGGCTTGTCTGCGACCTGCGCAAGGAAATGTCGCTGCCGCCCGATGCGGTTCCGGTCGTGCTGTCGCTGCTGGATCAGTTGCATGGGCTGCGTCGCGACATGCACGGATTGCTGCGCGCGGTCGGCCGCCAGCCCGACGCAACCCGCCAGGCGATTGCGCACGCCCTGCGCGAGGATACCGGCGGTGCGCAGTAGTGCGGCATGGTGTCCAGTTTGATTTACCCTAAGGCAACCATGCCGGGTTATCTGCTATGATCGCGCCGCATTTGCACAAGGAGGAAAGACGATGGCGAAGACACAAGGATCGGTCGGCTGTTTCGGCCCCGTTCTCGGACCGCAGGCGGCACATTTTTGGCGGATGCAGGAGATGATGCTGAACGAGGCGGAAGCCTTTTCCGCCCACTGGTTCCAGCGCCGCCACCAGGCCACGCGCAGTGCGCTGCGGGCGGGGGCTGCCTTCGGCGGAGGCGATCCGCTGGCCGGGATGAAGGCAATCACGGAATGGCAGGCGCAATCCGCGCAGCAACTCGTGGAAGACGCCCGTGAATACTGGGAAATGGTGGCGCGTTGCGCAGGGCTGGCGATCCGCGAAGAGATCGAGGCAACGGGCGATGCGGCCGGGCAGGTGGTCAAGACCGCCCGGGGGCCGGCCTCAGCCCACGCCGTCCCGGTCTGAGATCGGGCGCCGGATGCGGTTTGCGTGACAAGGTGGCCCGCCGGGATTAGCAAAACCGTTGCCTTTCGGTGCGAAGAAGGCAGCGATGCGTAAAGAAGAAGGACGACGGCGATGGCCAGAGCAGAACCCAGAACCGACCGCCGCAAAGCGGGGGCGCGGCCCCGGCCGGTCGCGCGTGCCGATCATGATGGCACAGGCGCGCTTGGCGGCGCCGCCCGGCATTCCGAGGCGGAAAAGGCGGCCGAACGCCTGCGGGGGGTGACGCTTGCGCAGGGTGTGCCGGGGCAGGGTGCTGTGCCCTCGGACATGGTGGCGGACCTGCTTGACCGCGCGACGCATGCCGGGATTGCGAAACTGACCAACGGCCTGTCCCCGGCGGCGCTGACGGCGGCCTATCTCGACTGGCTGGCGCATCTGTCCATGTCGCCGGGCAAGCAGCTTGAACTGACGCGCAAGGCGATCCGCAAATGGGCCCGGCTTGCGCATTACATGTCAAGCTGCGCGCTTGCCGCGAACGGCTCGGCGCCCTGCATCGAGCCGCTGGAACAGGACCGCCGCTTCCGGGGCGAGGCCTGGCAGAAATGGCCCTATAACCTGCTTTACCAGTCCTTCCTTCTCAATCAGCAGTGGTGGCACAACGCCACCACCGGCGTGCGCGGCGTGACCCGCCAGCACGAGCATGTGATGGATTTCGCCACCCGGCAGATCCTTGACATGTTCTCTCCGTCGAACTTCCTGATGACCAACCCCGAGGTTCTGGCCAGGACGCGCGAGGAAGGCGGCCAGAACCTCGTGCGCGGCTTCCAGACATGGCTTGATGATCTGGAGCGGATGCAGACCGGCAAGCCCCCCGCCGGGGCCGAGGCCTTCCGCCCCGGGATCGAGGTGGCCTGCACGCCCGGCAAGGTGGTTTACCGCAACCACCTGATCGAGCTGATCCAGTATGCCCCCAGCACCGGCGCCGTGCACCCCGAGCCGGTGCTGATCGTCCCGGCCTGGATCATGAAATACTACATCCTCGACCTCTCGCCCGAGAATTCTCTGGTGAAATACCTTGTCGGACAGGGCTTTACCGTCTTCATGATCTCGTGGCGCAACCCCGGCGCGGCCGAGCGCGACCTGGGGATGGAGGAGTATCGCAAGCTGGGGGTGATGGATGCCGTCAGCGCCGTTCAGGCAATCGTGCCGGGCCGCAAGATCCACGGCACCGGCTATTGCCTTGGCGGCACGCTTTTGTCGATCGCCGCCGCCGCGGCCGCGCGCGGCGGTGAAGAACCCTTTGCGACGCTGACCTATTTCGCCTCGCAGATCGACTTTACCGAGCCGGGCGAATTGCAGCTTTTCGTCAATGAAAGCCAGCTCGCCTTCCTTGAGGACATGATGTGGGAGCAGGGCTATCTGGACACGACCCAGATGTCGGGCGCGTTCCAGATGATCAGCTCGGCCGATCTGATCTGGTCGCAGGTGCAGCGCAACTACCTGATGGGGGAAACCCCGGCGATGTTCGACCTGATCGCCTGGAATGCCGATGGCACGCGCATGCCCTACCGGATGCATTCGGAATACCTGCGCTCTCTCTATCTCGACAACGACCTGACCGAGGGGCGTTTTGCGGTCGAAGGGCGGCCGATCTCGATGCGCGACATCACCGTGCCGGTCTTTTCCGTGGGCACGACCAAGGACCATGTCGCACCCTGGCATTCCGTCTACAAGATGCACCTGTTCTTCGACACCGACCTGACCTTCGTGCTGACCAATGGCGGGCATAATGCGGGGATCCTGTCGCAGCCCGGCCACAAGGGCCGCAGCTATCAGATCGCAACCGCGCATCATGGCGAGCGTTATCTCGACCCCGACAGCTGGGCGGTGCAGGTGCCGTTGCAGGAAGGATCGTGGTGGCCGGCATGGACCGCATGGCTGGGTGAGCATTCCGGCGTACCGGAAGCCCCGCCGCCGATGGGGTGCGAACAGGCCGGCTGCGCGGCGATCGGGGATGCGCCCGGCACCTATGTCTTGCAGAAATAGCGCGAGCGCCCGTTTTCGCGGCAGGACGTGTCAGTGATTGCAACGGTTTGACCGTGCACGGTAATGTTGTTTGTCGCATGCCCCGCTGGATGGCACGATGGGTAGACCTGCGCGGGAAGGGCGGTATCCCCCGCGCGCCGGACGGGGAGAGCGGCCTATGCGCCTGATACGGATCGTCATTGGAGCGGCGCTGATTGCGGCGGCAGCAGTCTTCGGTTTCGACAGCACCTCGGCCCTGCTTTCCGCCGCACCCGAGAACCCCGCACCCCGTGCCGGGGGGGGACAAGCGGCGCTTGCCGTGCAGACGGTGCCGGCCAGCATGATGACATTCGCCGACACGGTCGAGGCGGTGGGCACCACGCGTGCGGTGCGCGCGGTGGAACTGCACCCAGCCACCACCGGCCGCGTGAGCGCGCTTCACATCATTCCGGGCGCAGAGGTCCGGGCAGGCGCGGTGCTTTTGCGGCTTGAGGACGCGGCCGAGCGCGCCGCGCTCAAATCCGCCGAGGCGACGCTGGCCGAGGCGCGGGCCGCCTATGACCGTCAGGCGCGTCTGGACAGTTCGGGCAGCACCACCGGCGCCGCGATCGAGGCCGCGCAGGCCACCCTTCTGCGCGCCGAGGCCGAACGCGACATGGCGCAGGCCGCGCTGGACGACCTGGAGTTGCGCGCACCTTTCGCGGGCGTGGTCGGGTTCACCGACCTTGCGCCCGGCCAGCTTGTGACCCCGGCCGATATCGTTACCTCGCTTGACGATCTGTCGCGCATCGAGGTTGGCTTTCGCGTGCCCGAGCGGGTGATCGCACGGATCGCGCCCGGGCTTGGGGTCAGTCTGGTCTCCGCTGCGTGGCCCGGGCGGGTCTTCGACGGCACGATCAACGCCGTCGACACGCGTGTCGATCAGGCGACGCGCTCGATCGCGTTGCGGGCGGTGGTCGATAACGGCGACGGCGCGATGGTGCCGGGCATGTTCATGGAGGTTTCGCTGGTGCTCGACCGCCGGCAGGCGCTTGCGGTGCCGGAACGCGCGCTTATCATCTCGGGCACGCAGGCCCATGTCTTTGCCGTGCAGGATGGCCGCGCCCGCCGGGTCGAGGTCGTCACCGGCCAAAGCCGCGACGGGCTGATCGAGGTCAGCGGCGCGCTGGAAGAGGGCACGGCCGTCATCGTCAGCAACCTGCACCGCGTCACGGAGGGCGCGGATCTGCGCCCGGCAGAGGAGGTGGCGCAATGACCCTTCCCGCCCTGTCGCTGCGGCGGCCGGTTCTGGCCACGGTGCTCAACCTGCTGATCGTGCTGATCGGCGCGGTGGCGCTGACGCGGCTGCCGGTGCGCGAGCTGCCGCAGGTGGATACCGCCCGCATCACCGTGCGGGTCGACTATACCGGCGCCGCGCCCGATGTCGTCGACAGCCAGGTGGCCAGCGTGATCGAGGGCGCGCTTGCCGGGATCTCGGGCCTTGAAAGCATGTCCACCGAAAGCGAGCGGGGACGGATGCGCACGGTGCTGATTTTCGATCCCTCGCGCGATATCGACGGGGCGGCGAACGATGTGCGCTCGGCCATCGACCGGGTGGTGCATGACCTGCCTGCCGCCGCCTCGGCCCCGGTGGTGCGCAAGAACGACGACGAGGGCGACCCGGTGGTACGGGTGGCGCTGTCCTCCAGCACGATGAGCGCGCTTGAACTTTCGGACTATGCCGACCGCTATCTGGTGGACCGCCTGGCGCGCCTGCCCGGCGTGGCGAATACCGCGGTTTATGGCGAGCGCGCGCCCGCGATGCGTGTCTGGCTGGATACCGGGCGGATGGCCGCGCACGGGATCACGCCCGCGGATATCACCGCCGCCCTGTCCGCTAACAATGTCGAGCTGCCCGCGGGCGAGATCGAAACCCCCGCGCGCCAGTTGCAGCTTCTGGCGCGCACGCGGTTTTCCTCGATCGAGGAGTTCGAGCGTCTTGTCGTGCGGGCCGACGGCATGCGCCCCTTGCGCCTAGGCGACGTGGCGCGGATCGAAGAGGGGGCCGAGGGCTCGGACACGATCTTCCGCTCGGACGGGGTGACCGGGCTTGGCATGGGCATCCAGCCGCAGGCGCAGGCCAATACGGTGGCGATTTCCCGCGCCGTCCATGCCGAGCTGGACCGCATCCGCCCGACCTTGCCCGAGGGCATGGCGCTGACCGTTACCGCGGATGAGGCCGTCTTCATCGAGACCACGTTGCAGCAGGTGGCCTATGTGTTCCTTGAGGCGGTGATCCTGGTGACATCGGTGATCTTCCTCTTTCTCGGCTCGGCGCGGCTGTCGATGATCCCGCTGGTCACGATCCCGATCTCGATCCTGGGCGCGTCGCTGGCGATGCTCGTGCTGGGCTTTTCGGTGAACATCCTGACGCTGTTTGCCATGATCCTTGCGATCGGCCTTGTGGTCGATGACGCAATCGTGGTGCTTGAGAACATCCAGAGGCTGCGCGCGCAGGGCGTGTCGCGGGCCGAGGCGGTGCGCCAGGGCGCCGATCAGGTCAGTTTCGCGGTCATCGCCACCACGGCGGTGCTGATCGCCGTCTTCGTGCCGGTCAGCTTCATGGAGGGCGAGATCGGCAAGCTGTTCGGGGAATTCGGCATCGTGCTTGCGGTGTCGGTCGCGGTGTCGGGGTTCGTGGCGCTTACGCTGTCGCCGGTGCTGGCCGAACGCCTGATGGCACAGGAAGAGCGTGCCAATCTGCTCAGCCGTGGGGTGAACCGCGCCGTTGCCGGGGCCGAGCGGCTTTATCGCGCGGGCCTGCGCCGCGCCATCGCTGGCCCTGAGGTTGTGCTGGCCGTGACCGCCTTTGCCATGGCCGTGGCCTTCGCCCTTTACCGCAGCCTGCCGCAGGAAGTGACCCCCGAAGAGGACCGGGGCGGTCTGCGCATCTTCCTCAGCGCGCCGCAGGGCAGCAACCTTGCCCAGACCGATGCCGCCGCCCGCAAGGTCGAGGCCGTGCTGGAGCCGCTGCGCGCGGACGGCGTGATCGACAACGTCACCACCATCGTCGGTACATGGGGAGAGCTGCGGCGCGCGCTGTTCATCGTCAACCTCGTGCCCTGGTCCGAGCGCGACGAAAGCGTTCAGGACGTGATCTCCGCGCTGCGTGGCCCGCTTGGCGCCATCACCGAGGTGCAGACCTTCCTGCGCCCGGCGGGGGGCCTCGGGATCGGGGGCAGCCGCGGCTCGATCGACTTCATGCTGGGCGGCCCCGATGTGGACCGCGCCGCCGCCTGGGCCGAGGATCTGGCCGCGATGATGACGGGCGACCCCGATCTTGGTCCGCTTGAGGTTGCCCATGATGCCAACCAGCCGGGCGCCACGCTAAACGTGGACCGGCTGCGCGCGCAGGATCTGGGGCTGGATGCCGAGGCGGTGTCCTCGGCCCTTCAGGCGCTGGTCGCCTCGCGCAGGGTCGGAGAGTTCAGCCGGGACGGTCGGCAATATCCCGTCATCCTTCAGGCCGAGCCGGAAAACCGCGACGCGCCCGAGGATCTGATGTCGGTCCTGTTGCGCAACAATCGCGGTGACCTGATCCCGCTTTCGGCCTTTGCCAGCATCGAGACGGGGGCCTCTTTGCCCGCCATCACCCGGCAGGATCGCGTGCATTCCGTCGCGGTCGAGGCCGATCTGGCCGACGGCGCGGACCTGGCCGGGGTGATCGCGCGCGTCGAGGCCGCGGTGGCGCAGCTTCCCGCAGGGGCCACGCTGAACTGGGAAGGGCTGGCCGCCGATTACCTTGATGCCTCGGGCGGGGTCGCCACGCTTTTCGCCATGGCGCTTGCGATCGTCTTCCTTGTGCTCTCGGCGCAGTTTGAAAGCTTCCGCACACCGCTGGTCATCATGCTCACCGTGCCCCTGGGCCTTGCGGGCGCGGTCGTGACCCTGTGGCTTGGCGGGCAGAGCGTGAACATCTTCAGCCAGGTCGGGCTGGTGCTTCTGGTCGGGATCATGGCCAAGAACGGCATCCTGATGGTCGAGTTCTCGAACCAATTGCGCGCGCGCGGCATGGCGCTGCGCGAAGCCGCCATCGAAGGCGCCGTCACCCGCCTGCGCCCCGTCACCATGACCTCGATCGCCACGGTGCTGGGGGCGATGCCGCTGGCCCTTGCCACCGGCGCCGGGGCCGAGGCCCGCCGCGCGCTTGGCCAGGTGATCGCGGGCGGGCTGAGCGTGGCCTTCGTGCTGACGCTGGTCGTGACGCCGGTGATCTATGTGCTGGTCGAAAGCATCGGGCGCGACAGGCGCACCGCCGGGGCGGCCGACCAGCCCGCCGAATAGACGTTTCGCTTGCAGGGAGTAACGCACAACACAGGAGGGAACTGCGATGAACACCCCGGACCGCCGCCTGACGGCGAAGGATTTCAGCCCCGAATTGCTGGAACTTTATGACTTCTATGCCCATGGCATCATCACCAAGCGCGAATTCCTTGATCGGGCCGCGAAATTCGCCATCGGCGGGCTGGGTGCCGCGGCCATCCTGTCGATGATGGGCCCCGACTATGCCCTTGCCGAAAAGGTCAGCTTCAACGATCCCGATATTCGCGCCGAATGGATCAGCTATCCGTCCCCGAACGGCCATGACCCCATGCGCGCCTATTTCGTGCGCCCGACCGGGGCGGCATCCGCGCCGGGCGTGGTCGTGGTGCACGAAAATCGCGGGCTGAACCCCTATATCCAGGACGTGGCGCGCCGGCTTGCCAAGGCGGGGTTCATCGCCATGGCGCCGGACGGCCTGACGCCGATGGGCGGTTATCCCGGCAATGACGAGGACGGCCGCGCCTTGCAGCAGCAGGTCGACGGCGAAAAGCTGATGAACGATTTCTTCGCCGCGGTCGAGTTTCTCATGGCGCATGAGGCGGTTGTCGGCAAGGTGGGGATCACCGGCTTTTGCTATGGCGGGGGCGTGGCGAATGCCGCCGCCGTCGCCTATCAGGATCTGGGCGCCGCGGTGCCCTTTTACGGCCGCCAGCCCGACCCGGCCGATGTGCCGCGCATCTGGGCGCCGGTCCTGTTGCATTACGCGGCGCTGGACGAGCGTGTGAATGCCGGATGGCCCGCCTACCAGGCCGCGCTCGATGCCGCCGGAACGACCTACGAGGCCCATATCTACCAGGGCGCCAACCACGGCTTCCACAACGACTCGACCCCGCGCTACGACACCGAGGCCGCCGGACTGGCCTGGAGCCGCACGATCGACTGGTTCCGCAAATACCTGATCTGAAGGCGCCGCGCGCAACGGTGGCTGGAAATCCGCCCTCTATCGGTGCTAGAGGGCGCGGGCCGGGCTGCGTGATGCGGCTCTGAAGCGGCACGGGTGCGAAGCGGGCTGGACTATGGCGGAACGGAACAGATCGGAAATCCGTATGGCGGCACGGTTGTCCGTAGCCCCCATGATGGATTGGACGGACCGGCATTGCCGGGTCTTTCATCGCCGGATCTCGCGTCATGCGCTGCTTTATACCGAGATGGTCACGGCGCCTGCGGTGATCCATGGCAAGCGCGCGCAGCTTCTGGATTTCGACGCGGCCGAGCATCCCGTCGCGCTGCAACTGGGGGGATCGGACCCGGCCGAGCTGGCCGAGGCCGCCCGGATCGCGCGCGACTGGGGCTATGACGAGATCAACCTCAACTGCGGCTGCCCCTCGGACCGGGTGCAGTCGGGCTGTTTCGGGGCGGTGCTGATGAAGACCCCCGAACTTGTCGCCGATTGCGTGGCCGCGATGATCGCCGTCTCTGAGGCCGAGGTCACCGTCAAATGCCGCATCGGCGTGGACGAGCAGGCGCCCGAAGAGGTGCTGCCGCGTTTTCTTGAAACCGTCTCGGCCGCGGGCGTCACGCGCTTCACGATCCATGCGCGCAAGGCCTGGCTGCAAGGGCTGAGCCCGAAGGACAACCGCGAGATCCCGCCGCTGGATTACGACCTCGTGCATGAGATGAAGGCGGCCTTCCCGCATCTGCACCTGTCGCTGAACGGCGGAATCGCCACGCTGGAGGCGGCCGAGGACGCGCTTGCGCGGGGGCTTGACGGGGTGATGCTTGGCCGCGCGGCCTATCATGAGCCGATGAATGTGCTGGGCCAGGCCGATGCGCGGATCTGGGGGCAGGTCGCGCCCGCCGATCCGTTCGAGGTGGCCGAGGCGATGAAGCCCTATATCGCGGCGCATCTGGCGCGCGGCGGGCGTCTGCATCAGATCACGCGCCACATGCTGGGCCTGTTTCACGGGCAGCCCGGCGCGCGCGGCTGGCGGCGCGTCCTGTCCGAGGGCGCCACGCGCGACGGCGCGGGGCTTGCGCTTTACGACAAGGCACTGGCGGAACCCGCGCGAAGCCGCTACACGGCCTGAAACGACGGAGACCCCAAGATGCCCGATATCGCCACGCTGGTGCCGCTTGTGCTGATCCTCATGGCGGTGGGGGCCTTCGCGGGCGTTCTGGCCGGGCTTCTGGGCGTGGGCGGCGGGATCGTCCTGGTGCCGGCCTTCTTCTATCTTTTCAACGGCATGGGATACGGATCGGACGATCTGATGCAGGTCTGCCTTGCAACCTCGCTGGCCACGATCATCGTGACCTCGGCACGCTCGGTGTTGGCGCATCACCGCAAGGGCGCGGTGGTCTGGCCGATCCTGCGGGCCTGGGCGCCGGGGATCGCGCTTGGCGCGCTGGTGGGGGTGATGGTGGTGGCGCAGCTGCGCACCACGACCTTGCAGGTGATCTTCGGGGGGCTGGTCTTCCTGATCTCGCTCTACATGGCCTTCGGCAAGACCGAATGGCGGCTTGGCGATCAGATGCCCGGCGGTCTTGTGCGTGCCGCAATCTCGCCGGTGATCGGGTTCCTTTCGGTGCTGATGGGGATCGGCGGCGGCTCCTTCGGGGTGCCGCTGATGACGCTGCACGGCGTGGCGATCCACCGCGCGGTGGCCACGGCGGCGGGGTTCGGCATCACCATCGCGCTGCCCTCGGCCATCGCCTTCCTTCTGACCCCGGTCGAGGGCGCGCCGCCCTATACGGTGGGGGCGGTCAACATCCCCGCCTTCCTGATCGTCATCGCCATGACCACGATCACCGCGCCGCTTGGGGCGACGCTTGCGCACCGGCTGAACGCGCGGGTGCTGAAGCGGGTCTTTGCGGGCTTTCTGGCGATCGTGGCGCTGAACATGCTGCGCAAGGCGCTGTTCTAACGGATGCCGCGCGCCTTGGCCTTGTTCCAAAGCGCGTCCATCTCGGCCAGGTCGCTTTCGGCGGGGCGCTTACCAATCGCTTCAAGTTCGCCCTCTATGAAACGGAAACGATTGTAGAATTTCGCGTTTGCTGCGCGCAGGGCGGCCTCTGAATCAACGCCCAGGTGGCGGCCCAGATTGACCATGACGAACAGCAGATCGCCAAATTCCTCGGCAATCGCCTCGGGGCCAAGCGCGTGGCGCGCCTCGGCCAGTTCCTCGGCCTCGTCGCGGATCTTGTCGATCACCTCGTCGGTCGAGGGCCAGTCGAACCCCACCCGCGCCGCGCGCCTTTGCAGCTTTATCGCGCGCGTCAGCGCGGGCAGGCCAAGCGCCACGCCGTCCAGAACGCCCGCCGGGCCACGCTCGGCCGCCTTGATCCTTTCCCAGTCCTCGGTCTGCTGATCGGCCGACTTGTCGCGGTTCTCGCCGCCGAAGACATGGGGGTGGCGCGCAACCATCTTGGCGTTGATCGCGCGCGCGACCGAGGCAAGGTCGAAATGCCCCGCCTCGCGGCCCATCTGGCTGTGATAGATCACCTGCAACAGCAGATCGCCCAGCTCTCCCTCCAGCTCGTCCCAGGCATTGCGCGCGATGGCGTCGGCAACCTCATGCGCCTCTTCGATGGTGTAGGGAGCGATCGAGGCGAAATCCTGTTCGATATCCCAGGGGCAGCCGGCTTCGGGATCGCGCAGGCAGTCCATGATCGCCGAAAGCCGCGCGATCTGCCGCTCGGCCCCGCCGGTTTCGTCGAAGATCAGCGGATCGGTCGGTTTCGCCATTGCCCTTGCCTCGTCTTTCGGGTGATCTGGCCGAAGTATCCCCAGCCGCCGACAAGAGTCCACCATGCCCGTGATCAACCGCATCGCCGCCCTTGCCCCCGAGATGACCGAATGGCGGCGCCATCTGCACCAGCACCCCGAGCTTGAATTCGACTGCCACGGCACGGCCGCCTTTGTGGCGGCGCGGCTGCGCGAATTCGGCGTGGACGAGATCCACGAAGAGATTGCGAAGACCGGGGTCGTGGCGCTGATCCGCGGCCGGCTTGACGGCCCGGTGATCGGGCTGCGTGCCGATATGGACGCGCTGCCCATCCAGGAGGCGACGGGCGCGGCCCATGCCTCGCGCGTGGCGGGCAAGATGCATGCCTGCGGCCATGACGGGCATACCGCGATGCTGCTGGGGGCCGCGAGATACCTGGCCGAGACGCGCAATTTCGCGGGCACCGTCGCGCTTCTGTTCCAGCCCGCCGAGGAAGAGGGCGGCGGCGGCGAGGTGATGGTGCGCGAAGGCGTGATGGAGCGTTTCGGCATTGCCGAGGTCTACGGCATCCACAACGCGCCCAATGTCCCCTTCGGCCATTTCCACACCACGCCGGGCCCGCTGATGGCGGCGGTCGACACCGCCTGGGTCCATGTGACGGGCAGGGGCGGGCATGGCGCGACACCGCATGACTGCATCGACCCGGTGGTGGCGATCGCGGGCATGGTGGGGGCGGTGCAAAGCATCGTCAGCCGCAACGTCTTTGCGCTGGACGAGCTGGTGATCTCGGTCACGCAGATCCATGTGGGCACGGCCTCGAACATCATCCCCGAGGAGGGCTGGTTCTGCGCCACGATCCGCTCGTTCACGCCCGAGGTGCGCGACCTGGCCGAGCGCCGCCTGCGCGAGATCGTCGAGGGCCACGGCGCCGCCTATGGCGTGCAAGTGCGCATCGACTATGACCGGGGTTATCCGCCCACGGTGAACGACCCCACCCGCGCGGCCTTTGCCGCCGAGGTCGCGCGCGAGGTTTCGGGCGCTGACGCCGTTGAGGACAATGCCGGACGCGAGATGGGGGCCGAGGATTTCTCCTACATGCTTGAGGCGCGTCCGGGGGCCTATCTGTTCCTTGGCAGTGGGCCGGGGGCCGGGCTGCACCACCCCGCCTATGATTTCAACGACGAGGTGGCCCCGGTCGGCGCGTCGTTCTTCGCGCGCCTTGTGGAACGCGCCCTGCCGGTCGGCTGACCCCGCCCGCAAGGGCGCGCGCCCGCGAGTTTCGATGGCACGGAATTGATCGCCGCGCGGGCGCGATGCGGCCATGGGTGCCTTGCCAAGGGGCAGGGGGGCAGATAGGGTGCCGCCGAATTCGGCACCCCGCCCGCGGCGGGGCCTTCCGCCGAGCGAAACCGACGAAAACACGACCATTCATAACGACAAGAACGCAGAGGTTCCCATGTTCGCATCCCCCGCTTTCGCCCAGGCCGCCGGTGGCGCCGGTGGCGCCGCCGCTTTCGGCCAGTTCATCCCGCTGATCCTGATCTTCGTGATCATGTATTTCCTGCTGATCCGTCCGCAGCAGAAGAAGGTCAAGGAACACCGCGCGATGGTCGAGGCGCTGCGCCGGGGCGACCAGGTGATCACCCAGGGCGGCATCATCGGCAAGGTCACCCATGTGCGCGAGGATGGCGAGCTTGAGGTCGAGATCGCGCAGGGCGTCAAGGTGCGCGTGGTCAAGTCCACCATCGCTCAGGTGCTCAACAAGACCGAGCCCGCCGCCAACGCCGGCTGATCGCATTTCAACCTGATCTGACAGGGGCCCGACCGCGCCATGTTGCATATCCCGCTTTGGAAGCGCGTGCTGATCGTGGGGGTTTGCGCCCTTGGCATCATCACCGCCGCGCCCAACCTGTTCTATCCGCGCGTCGAGGCGCATAACGACGCCATCGTCGCGCTGGAAAAGAGCGGGGTGAACACCCCCGAGCAAGAGGCCGCACGCGCGGCCTGGCCCGACTGGCTGCCCTCGGGGCTGGTCAATCTGGGGCTCGACCTGCGCGGGGGCGCGCATCTTCTGGCCGAGGTGCAGGTGGGCGATGTCTACAAGGCGCGCATGGACGCGTTCTGGCCCGAGATGCGCCGCGCCCTGGCCGAGGACCGCGCCACGATCGGCGCGGTGCGCCGCGCGCCCTCGGAGCCTGACGCGCTGCGCATCCAGATCGGTGAGCCGTCGCAAATGGCCCGCGCGGTGGAAATCGCGCGCGGCCTGGCAAGCCCGGTGGTCACGCTGACCGGCGTGGGCCAGAACGATATCGAGGTGCGCGCCGAGGGCGATCAGCTTGTCATCGGCCTGTCCGAGGCCGAACGCGCCGCCTCGGACGACCGCACCATGCAGCAATCGCTCGAGATCATCCGCCGCCGCGTCGACGAGGTCGGCACGCGCGAGCCGACGATCCAGCGCCAGGGCACCGACCGCATCCTGATCCAGGTGCCGGGCATCGGCTCGGCCGAAGAACTCAAGGCGCTGATCGGCACCACCGCGAAGCTGACCTTCCATCCGGTGATCGGTTCCAGCGGCGACGGTAATGCCAATCCGGGCGTGGGCAACCTGCTTTTGCCCGATGCCGAGCAGGAGGGGCTTTTCTACATCCTCGAAGGCAGCCCCGTCGTGACCGGCGAAGAGCTGGTGGATGCGCGCCCCGATGTGGACCAGAACGGCTTTCCCGCCGTCGCCTTCCGCTTCAACCCGACCGGCGCGCGCGCCTTCGGCGACTATACCGCGAACAATATCGGCCAGCTTTTCGCCATCGTGCTGGACAATCAGGTGATTTCGGCCCCGCGGATCAATTCGCACATTCCGGGCGGTTCGGGCATCATCACCGGCCGCTTCACGGTCGAGGAATCGACCAATCTGGCGGTGCTGCTGCGCGCGGGCGCCCTGCCGGCCAAGATGGTCTTCCTTGAAGAGCGCACGATCGGCCCCGAACTGGGGCAGGACAGCATCGACGCGGGGCGCATCGCCTCGATGGTCGGGATGGTCGCCGTGGTGTTCTTCATGATCGCCTGTTACGGCCTGTTCGGCGT
The DNA here is from genome assembly GCF_058747975.1 of Rhodobacter maritimus. Lineage (NCBI taxonomy): Bacteria > Pseudomonadati > Pseudomonadota > Alphaproteobacteria > Rhodobacterales > Rhodobacter > Rhodobacter maritimus. The sequence continues at coordinate 1,568,183 of NZ_CM179095.1, forward strand.
GCTTTCCAGCGTCGCGCTGCTGATGAACATCGCGCTGATCTTCGGCGTCCTGTCCATGATCGGCGGCACGCTGACGCTGCCGGGCATCGCCGGGATCGTGCTGACAATCGGCATGGCGGTCGATGCCAACGTGCTGGTGTTCGAGCGTATCCGCGAGGAACTCAAGACGGCCAGGGGGCCAGCCCGCGCGATCGAGCTTGGCTATGAAAAGGCGATGTCGGCCATCGTGGATGCCAACATCACCACCTTCATCACCGCCGCGATCCTGTTCATGCTCGGCTCGGGCCCGGTGCGGGGCTTTGCGGTGACGCTTGGCATCGGCATCGTCACCTCGGTCTTCACGGCGATTTTCGTCACGCGCCTTCTGATCGTGCTGTGGTTCGAACGCCGCCGCCCGAAGACGATCACGGTGTAAGGGGGATAAACCATGGCATTCCGTCTGAAGCTCGTCCCCGACAACACGTCCTGGGATTTCTTCCGCGCCCAGAAGCTGACCTTCGGCTTTTCGGTCCTCCTGATGATCGCCTCGGTGATCGCGGTTCTCACCTTCGGGCTGAACTTCGGCATCGACTTCCGCGGCGGCACCACGATCCGCACGGAAAGCGCCTCGGCCGTGGATGTGGGGGAATACCGCTCCGCGATCGCGCCGCTGGGGCTTGGCGATGTCTCGATCACCGAGGTCTTCGATCCCACCTTCGCGGCCGACAGGCATGTGGCGATGGTGCGCATCCAGGCCCAGGACGGCGCCGAATCCGTCACCCCCGAGGTGATCGCGGCCGTCGAGGCGGCGTTGCAGGGCGTCGATCCGTCCGTCACCTTCCCCTCGGTCGAATCCGTGGGCCCGAAAGTCTCGGGCGAGCTGATCAAAACCGCATTCCTGGCGGTTCTTGGCGCCACCACGGCGATCCTGATCTATATCTGGCTGCGGTTCGAGTGGCAGTTCGCCGTGGGCGCGGTTGTCGCGCTGATCCATGACGTGCTGGTCACGGTGGGCATTTTCGCGCTGTTCCAGATCAAGTTCGACCTGGCGATCATCGCGGCGCTGCTGACGATCCTGGGCTATTCGATCAACGATACCGTCGTGGTGTTCGACCGGCTCCGCGAAAACCTCGTGAAGTTCAAGACGATGCCGCTGCGCGACGTGATGAACCTGTCGGTCAACGAAACCCTCAGCCGCACGGTGATGACCTCGGGCACCACGCTGATCGCGCTGATCGCGCTGCTGGTGCTGGGCGGCGACGTGATCCGGGGCTTCGTCTTCGCCATGACATGGGGCGTTGTCGTGGGGACCTATTCGTCGGTCTTCGTGGCCAAGAACATCGTGCTGTTCCTTGGCCTGAACCGCGACCCGAAGAAGAAGGATGACGGCGACGCCAGGTTCTTCACCGAGAAGGTGACCGATGCCGCTGACTGAAACGAGTTTCGGCTCGGCCGTGCCGATCGACGGATACGGGCCCGGCTTCTTCCGGGTCGGCGGGCAGGTCTGGCGGGGCGGGATTGTCGTTCATGCGGAAGGGCTGTCGACATGGGGCGGGTATGACGACCTTGCGCCGCTATTGGCCCTGTCGGGAAAGGTCGATGTGCTTTTCGTCGGCACCGGCCCCGAGATCGCGCATCTTCCCAAGGGGTTCGTGGCCGAACTCGAGGCCGTCGGCGTGATGAGCGAGCCGATGGGAACGCCCGCCGCCGCACGCACCTACAACGTGCTTCTGTCCGAGGGGCGGCGCGTGGCTGCGGCGCTTCATCCCATGCCCGAAGAAACCGGCGGCTGAGGGCTTTCCGCCCCGCACCGCATCGGGTAAGCCTTCTGCCATGAACGCGCTTTCTGTCACCGATCTTGCCGTCAGCCGCGGCGGCCTTCCGGTTCTCGAAGGGCTGGGCTTCACGCTCGCGCCCGGCCGGGCGCTGGTGCTGCGCGGCCCGAACGGCATCGGCAAGACAACGCTCCTGCGCACGCTGGCGGGATTGCAGCCGCCGCTTGCCGGACAGATCTCGGTTCCGCCCGAAGCGATGGCCTATGCCGCCCATGCCGACGGGCTGAAGGCCACGCTGAGCGTGACCGAGAACCTGCGCTTCTGGGCCTCGGTCTATGGCACCGGAACGATCGCGCGGGCGCTTGACGACATGAACCTGCGCCAGCTTGCCGACCGCGCCGCCATGAGCCTTTCGGCCGGACAGAAACGCCGCCTCGGCCTTGCGCGGCTTCTGGTGACGGGCCGTCCGATCTGGGTTCTGGACGAACCGACCGTGTCGCTCGATGCCGCCTCCGTCGCGCTTTTCGCCGAGGCCGTGCGGACTCATTTGGCCGGGGGCGGGGCCGCGCTGATGGCGACGCATATCGACCTTGGCATCCCTGAGGCCGAGGTGCTCGACCTTGCCCCGTTCAAGGCGCGCACCCCCGAAGAGGGCGGAATGAGCGGCGGATTTGACGAGGCTTTCGAATGATGCCGCCGCGCGCCTCTTGCTCTGTCGGATGCCTCGGGCGGGGATATTTAAGCAAAGGTGAAAGCGGCTTTCATCTTTGCTTAAATATCCCCCGCGGAGCGTCCTGCCGGGGCCGCATCGAAAGGGGGCGGGCATGATCGCGCTGTTGCTGAGGGACCTGCGGCTTGCCATCCGTGCGGGCGGCGGCTTCGGGCTGGGGCTTGCCTTCTTCCTGATCGTCGTGACGCTGGTGCCCTTCGGGGTCGGCCCCGAGGGCGGGGTGCTGGCACGCATTGCGCCGGGGATCCTGTGGGTCGGCGCGCTTCTGGCCTGCCTGCTGTCGCTCGACCGGATCTTCGCGCTCGATTTCGAGGATGGATCGCTTGATCTTCTGGCGACCGCGCCTATCCCTCTGGAGGGGGTAGTGACGATCAAGGCCGTGGCGCATTGGCTGACCACGGGGTTGCCGCTGGTGCTGGCGGCGCCGGCCTTCGGGGTCTTGCTGCATCTTGAGGGGAGTGCCTATTTCTGGCTTGTGCTCTCGCTGGCCCTGGGCACGCCGGCCCTGTCGGTTCTGGGGGCGTTCGGGGCGGCGCTGACGGTCGGACTGAAGCGCGGGGGGCTTTTGCTGTCGCTGCTCGTGTTGCCGCTTTATGTGCCCACGCTGATTTTCGGGGCCGAGCTGGTGCGCCGCGGCGCCAGCGGGATGGAGACGCAGGTGCCGCTTCTGATGCTGGCGGGGATCACCGCGGCCTGCATCGCCGTCGTGCCCTTTGCCTCGGCCGCGGCCATCCGCGTCAATCTGCGCTAGAGACGCGGGTGCCTGTCGTGATAGTGATTTGAGCGCGAAAGAACAGGAAAGTAGCTAGGCCCCATGTCGATCTGGGAATACGCAAACCCGAAGAAGTTCATGCAGACCTCGTCCTGGGCCTTGCCCTGGGTGGCGGGGCTGGCCCTCATTGCCCTTGTGACCGGCCTTGTCTGGGGCTTTTTCTTCACGCCCGAGGATTACAAGCAGGGATCGACCGTCAAGATCATCTACCTGCATGTGCCAAGCGCGATGATGGCGATCAATATCTGGGTGATGATGCTTGTCACCTCGCTTGTCTGGCTGATCCGGCGCCACCATGTCAGTGCGCTTGCCGCGAAGGCGGCCGCGCCCGTGGGAATGGTGATGACGTTGATCGCCCTTGTGACCGGCGCGATCTGGGGCCAGCCGATGTGGGGCACCTGGTGGGAATGGGATCCGCGGCTGACCTCTTTCCTGATCCTGTTCCTGTTCTATCTGGGCTACATGGCGCTGTGGGAGGCGATCGACAATCCCGATACCGCCGCCGACCTGACGGGGGTTCTGTGCCTTGTGGGATCGGTCTTTGCGGTACTCAGCCGGTATGCGGTGAACTTCTGGAACCAGGGCCTGCATCAGGGGGCGACGCTGTCGATGGACAAGGAAGAGAACATCTCGGATGTCTACTGGTATCCGCTGCTCTTGTGCATCGCGGGGTTCATCCTGCTTTTCGTGACGCTGGTCCTGATCCGCACCCGGACCGAGATCCGCGCCCGCCGCCTGAAGGCGCTTGAAGCAAGGGAGCGGATGGCATGATGACCGATCTTGGAAAATATGCCGATACGGTGCTTGCGGCCTATGCCGTGTCGATCGGCCTACTGCTGGCCATCGTGATCTGGTCGCTCTGGAAGGGCGCGCGGGTCAAGCGCGCGCTTGAGGCGCAGGAAACGCGGATGGGGCGCAGGAATGGTTAAGCCGCTGGTTCTTCTGCCGCCGCTGATCTTTGCCGGCCTTGCGGCGGTGTTCATCTGGGGTATGGGGCGCGAGGATCCCAAGCAGCTGCCGACCGCGTTTGCCGGCAAGCCGGCCCCCGACATCCAGTTGGCCCTGCTTGGAAGCGAGCCGCTTTTCACCCGGGAAGACCTGCGTGACGGGAAGGTCAAGCTGGTGAATTTCTGGGCAAGCTGGTGCGCGCCCTGCCGGGTGGAGCATCCCAACCTTCAGGCCCTGTCGAACGAAGGCGTGCCCGTCTATGGCGTCAATTACAAGGATCAGCCCGACAAGGCCCTTGGCTTCCTGGCCGAGCTTGGCAACCCCTATACCGCAATCGGCGCCGACCCGAGCGGGCGCATGGCGCTGGACTGGGGCGTCTACGGCGTGCCCGAAACCTTCGTGATCGACGGTGAGGGGACGGTCCTGTTCCGCTTTGCCGGCCCGGTGACCGAGCGCGTGATCGAAAAGGACCTGCGCCCGCTTCTGGACGCGGAGTGAGGGCGGCCATAGTCGCAATGATTGGGTGACTGTTCGGATGCCGGCTTTGCGGGGCGGAGCGGTGGTTTTCTGCGACTGCGCGAAGGTCAGCTCTAGGATTGTGCTACGGCTATTGATCGTTGATCCGTTGTTCCTTAACTCTCGCGTGCCAAGTTTCAATCAGAAACAGTGCCATGGAACCAGCAAGGTTAACCGTCAAAGCGGCATGGCGCGGTTTGAATTGAACTCGTGAGCGCCCCCCGGCATGGGCATCACCACTTTTATTACGCAGAGAACCAATACTCTGGACGACGTTTTGGCAGTTTCCCAAAATTGTTTTGAACACTTCCTCCTGATGCTGCGAAGGTGCGAGTTTCAAGACCTTTGCGGCTTCAGAATAGAGTTTCGGCACATTCCATTTTGCCTCCCACTGTGCACCACTGTCCTCGATGATGTGTTTGCAGACCTCTTCAAGCAACGTACTGGCGGCGGTAACGGCGCCGTCCGGATCCGTTTCGCGTCTTTCCAAAGCCTTTGCCCAAAAAGCTTGGACAGCAGGAGCATCATAGGTGGCGAGACCGTCTGTGATCGTCGCGTCTGCCGCACCGCCACCTGACTCTAGGAAGATCAAGAGCGGAGCGAACTCATCAATAACATGGCGTCGGCGAATAGCCCACGAACCTGAACCGCTTGCAACGCTTGACAACGATGCCTGCAAAGAAGCGGCGTCATTTGAGAAACGGACAAATTTCGGCAGAAACCGCTTGCTCGCCGGGTCTTCTATTAACTTTCTTCTGGCCAGTTTGTACGCGGTCTCCGATTCCCCGTAGGTCGTCAGGCCAATGATGATGTTTCTCAAAAATAGTGCACACTCAAGAGGGTCGTCAGGAACCTCAGGTTCACCGAATTCGCCATGGGTCATCAGCTTTCCTCGAACTAAAGGCTGTCCGAATGTGATCCAAGTAGCGCCCCTCGTGCAAGGTCTCGAACGTTTGAGCGATCCTGCCAGCGGATCTTCTAGGAAACCGCAGTAGTCAACTTGACCCCGCAACCGCCCCTCGCACAAAGCGCAAAGGCCCCGGATCGCTCCGGGGCCTTTGGCATTGTCCTGAAGGTTGGATCAGGCCTTGGCGAGGTTGCGCAGCACATAGTGCAGCACGCCGCCGTTCTCGAGATACTCGATCTCGACCTCGGTATCGATCCGGGCCTTGATCTGGATCGTCTTCGAGCTGCCGTCCTTGTAGGTGATGGTGCAGGGCACCAGGCTCAGCGGCTTGATCTCGCCTTCCAGCCCCTCGATCGTCACGGTCTCGTCGCCGGTCAGGTTCAGCGTCTTGCGGTTGTCGCCGCCGGTGAACTCGAACGGGATGACGCCCATGCCGATCAGGTTCGAGCGATGGATGCGCTCGAAGCTTTCGGCGATGACCGCCTTGACGCCCAGAAGGTTGGTGCCCTTGGCCGCCCAGTCACGCGAGGACCCCGCGCCGTATTCGATGCCGCCGAAGATCACCAGCGGCACGCCGGCGTCCTGATAGGCCATCGAGGCATCGTAGATCGAGGTCTGCGCGCCGTCGGGGCCCTTGGTATAGCCGCCCTCGACGCCGTCCAGCATCTCGTTCTTGATGCGGATGTTGGCGAAGGTGCCGCGCATCATGACTTCGTGGTTGCCGCGGCGCGAGCCGTAGCTGTTGAAGTCCTTCGGCGCGACCTGACGTTCGGTCAGATACTGGCCTGCGGGCGTGGTGGGCTTGAACGAACCGGCCGGAGAGATGTGGTCGGTGGTGATCATGTCGCCCAGAAGCGCTAGCACGCGCGCGTCGCGGATGTTCGAGATCGTGCCCGGCTCTTTCGCCATGCCGCGGAAATAGGGCGGGTTCTGGATATAGGTCGAGGCGGCGGGCCAGTCATAGGTCTCGCCCTCGGCCACGTCCACGGCCTGCCATTTCGCGTCGCCCTTGAAGACGTCAGCATATTTCTCGATGAAGGCTTCGCGCGTGACGGTCTTTTCCACGAGTTCCGCGATTTCCGCGTCGGTCGGCCAGATGTCCTTGAGGTAGACCAGCTTGCCGTCTTTCGAGGTGCCGAGCGGCTCCGTGGTAAGGTCGATATTCATGTCGCCCGCGATGGCGTAGGCCACGACCAGGGGCGGTGAGGCGAGGAAGTTCGCGCGCACGTCCGGGCTGATCCGGCCTTCGAAGTTGCGGTTGCCCGACAGCACGGCGGCGGCGACAAGGTCATTGTCGTTGATCGCCTTGGAAATCGCCGGATCGCCAAGCGGGCCGGAGTTGCCGATACAGGTGGTGCAGCCAAAGCCCACGATGTTGAACCCGAGCGCGTCAAGATCGTCCTGCAGGTTGGCGGCCTTCAGATACTGTTCCACGACCTGGCTTCCGGGCGCGAGCGAGGTTTTCACCCAGGGCTTGCGGTTCAGTCCAAGCGCGCGCGCTTTCTGCGCGACCAGACCGGCGCCGATCAGGACATAGGGGTTCGAGGTGTTGGTGCAGGAGGTGATCGAGGCGATAACGACCGACCCGTCGCCGACCTTGAAATCCTTGCCCTCGACCGCGACCGAGCGGCAGATCTCGACCGGTTTGGTGGCGACCGGGCCTTCGTCGGCCATGTCCTTCGCTTCGTCCGAGATGTCGATCCCGCGGTATTCCGCGACGACGTTCTTGAACGCGTCTTTGGAGTCGGTCAGCGGCAGGTAGTCCTGCGGCCGCTTCGGGCCCGAGATTGCCGGCACGATGGTGCCCATGTCGAGTTCCAGCGTCGAGGAATAGACCGGTGCATAATCCGGGCCACGCCACATGCCGTTTTCCTTGGCATAGGCCTCGACCAGAGCGATGCGGTCTTCGTCACGCCCGGTCTGGCGCAGGTAGCGCAGGGTTTCGTTGTCGATCGGGAAGAAGCCACAGGTCGCGCCGTATTCGGGCGCCATGTTGGCGATGGTGGCACGCTGCGCCAGCGGCAGCTTGTCAAGGCCGGGGCCCCAGAATTCGACGAACTTGCCCACGACGCCGTGCTTGCGCAGCATCTGCACGACTTTCAGCACGAGGTCCGTGCCGGTGACGCCTTCGACCATCTCTCCGGTCAGCTTGAAGCCCACGACCTCGGGGATCAGCATCGAAATCGGCTGGCCCAGCATCGCGGCCTCGGCTTCGATGCCGCCCACGCCCCAGCCCAGAACGGCCGCGCCGTTGACCATGGTGGTGTGGCTGTCGGTGCCCACAAGCGTGTCAGGATAGGCGACGGTTTCGCCGTTCTGGTCCTTGTCGGTCCAGACGGTCTGGGCAAGGTATTCCAGGTTCACCTGGTGGCAGATGCCGGTGCCGGGCGGCACGACGCGGAAGTTCTCGAACGCGCCCTGGCCCCATTTGAGGAACTGGTAGCGCTCCATGTTGCGCTCATATTCCAGGTCGACGTTCTTCTGGAAGGCGCGGGGGTTGCCGAATTCGTCGATCATGACCGAGTGGTCGATGACCAGATCCACGGGAACCAGCGGGTTGATCTTTTTCGCGTCGCCGCCAAGCGCCTTGATGCCGTCGCGCATCGCGGCAAGGTCGACCACGGCGGGAACGCCGGTGAAGTCCTGCATCAGCACGCGGGCAGGGCGGTAGGCGATCTCGCGCGGGTTCTTGCCGCCCTGCTTTGCCCATTCGGCGAAGGCCTTGATATCCTCGACCGAGACGGTGAACCCGCCATCCTCGAAGCGCAGCATGTTTTCCAGAACGACTTTCAGCGAAGCGGGCAGCTTCGAGAAATCGCCCAAGCCGGCCTCTTGCGCGGCCGTGATCGAGTAATAGGCAATGCTGGTGCCGCCCGCGGTCAGCTTGCGGCGGGTCTTGGCGGTATCATTTCCGGTGACGATGGGCATGGGTGGCCTCCCTTGAACATGATAGGGGTCTCGCTGACAGGCTTTTGCCCCATCGGGCAGAGTCGATCAAGGGGGGCAGTCTTATTTTGTATACCATTGTGCACAAAAAAATCCGCACAAGCCGCGTTGCCATGCAGTTTGCGCAAACGTGGAGGAAAATCGCAAAACCTTGATTGGCAAAGGTAGGGTGCTCGGCATAGGAAGAAGGTCGGTTCTGCAAATGAGGCGACATGAGACGCGCGATCATCAGCACCGTGATCGGGGCATGGCTCGGATGCGGGTTCGGGGCAGGGGGCATCGCCCTTGCGCAGGCTGTGCCCGAGGGCGGGGATGCGCCCGCGGCGGTGCAGGCCGCGCCCGAAATGCAGGGCGCGCCCATGGCCGGGGCGCTGCCCGACGCCGCGGGCCTTGCGGCACCTGTCGCGGAAGGCACCGCGCCGGACGGGGCGCCCGTGGCGCGCGAGGGAACCCCTGGCGGTGACGTGGCGCAGGCCATGGCACCTGCCGTCATCGCCCCCGTGGCGCCGCCCGCGCCAAGCCCCGTCGTGGTCGAGCTGTTCACCTCGCAGGGGTGTTCGTCCTGTCCGCCGGCCGATGCGCTTCTGGCGGATCTTGCGGCGCGCAAGGACGTCATCGCGCTCGCGCTGCATGTCGATTACTGGGATTACCTGGGCTGGGAAGACCCCTTCGCGCAGCCCGCCTTCACCGCGCGCCAGAAGGCCTATGCCCGCGCGGCGGGCGAGCGGTCGATCTACACGCCGCAGATGATCGTGGGCGGGGCCGATACGCTGGTGGGGCCGCGCGCCGCCGATCTGGCGGGGCTGATCTCGGCGCATCTGTCGGCGCCGGCGCGGGTGCGGCTGCATGTCGACCGCACCGACGGGCGCTATGTGATCGAGATTTCGGCCGATCCGCCGCTCGAGACCGGCGCGGTGGTGCAGATCGTGCGCTATGCGCCGCAGGCGCGGGTCGAGATCCTGCGCGGCGAGAACCAGGGCCGGGTGGTCGATTATGCCAATATCGTCACCGCCTGGCATGCCGTGGCCGAATGGGATGGCCGCGCGCCGCTGAAGCTCAATGCCGTGGTCGAGGGCGAAGAGCCCGCCGTGGTGATCGTGCAGGCCGCGCGGCCGGGAAAATCCGCGCCCTTGCCCGGCCCGATCCTTGCGGCGGACTGGCTGCGCTAGCTTGTGGGCCTAGCCCGGCTTGCGCCTCGCCACACTTTCGCGCAGCCACACATACAACCCCGCCGCGACGATGACCCCCGCGCCAAGCACGGTCCAGCGATCGGGCAGCTGGTCGAAGAACAGCCAGCCCCAGACGCTTGCGAAGATCAGACCCAGATAGCCGAACGGTGCGATGACCGAGGCCGGCGCCAACGTGAAGGCACGGATCAGGCAAAGCTGCGCCACGGTGCCCAGCACCCCCACGCCCGCAAATCCCCACAGGTCGCGGGGCGCGACCGGCGCCCAGATCATGGGCATCAGCGCGCTTGCGATCACCGTGCCGAACAGCGCCGTGTAGAAAAGCGAGGTCCAGATGCTTTCCCGCTCGCCCACGACCCGCGTGACCAGCGCGAAACCGGCATAGCAGAACGCGGTGCATAGCGGCAGAAGGGCCGCCGGCTGAAACACCCCCATGCCCGGCCGGATCACGATCATCGCCCCGATCAGCGCCGCAACCACGCCGGCCAGGCGGCGCGGGCCGATCCGCTCGCCCAGAAACAGCGCGGCGCCAAGCGTGATCAGCACCGGGTTGAGGTCGGTCAGCGCGGTCGCCTCGGCCAGCCCGATATGCGGCAGCGCCATGAAGAAACAGGCCGTGGCGCCGAATTGCAGGACCGAGCGCACGGCCTGAAGGCCCGGCAGCCGGGTGCGTAGGACTGCCGTGCCCTGCGGCAGAAGAATCACGAAGACCAGAAGCGCCTGCCCGGCATAGCGCGCCCAGACCACCTGAAGGGGCGGATAGCTGCCCGACAGGTGCTTGGCCAGCGAATCCATGAGGGTGAACAGCAGCACCGCCGCAAGACAGAACAGGATCCCCCGCCCCGCAGGCGTAAAAGAGGGGGCCAGTGGCCCCCCCGGTTCCGCATGGATTTTCAGCGGCCTCACAGAAGCGCCTTGACCTTCGCGGCAACGGCCTCGGGGGTGATGCCGAATTCGGCGTAAAGCCGTTCCGCCGGGGCCGAGGCGCCGAACCCCTCCATGCCGACAAAGCCGGCCTTCGCCTCCTTGCCGCGCTCGCCCAGAAGCCAGCGGTCCCAGGGCTGGCGCACGGCGGCCTCGACGGCCACGCGCACCGGGCCCGCGGGCAGGATCCTGCGGCGGTAGGCCTCGTCCTGGGCGGCGAAAAGCTCCATGCAGGGGACCGAGACGACGCGGGTGCCGATGGCCTCGGCCTGAAGCAGCTCGCGCGCCTTCAGCGCGATCTCCACCTCGGACCCCGAGGCCATCAGGATCGCCTGGCGCTTGCCCGCGGCCTCTTCGATCACATAGGCGCCCTTGGCCGTCTGGTTGGCATTCAGATGCGTCTTGCGCAGCGTGGGCAGGTTCTGGCGCGACAGGGCCAGGACCGAGGGCGTGGACTTGGTGCCAAGCGCCAGTTCCCACGCCTCGGCGGTCTCGATCACGTCGGCGGGGCGGAAGGTCCAGGTGTTGGGCGTGGCGCGGCAGATCGCCAGATGCTCCACCGGCTGGTGGGTCGGGCCATCCTCGCCCAGGCCGATGCTGTCATGCGTCATTACATAGACGGCGGGCACCTGCATCAACGCCGAAAGCCGCATCGCGCCGCGCGCGTAATCGGTAAAGCAGAAGAAGGTGCCGCCATAGGGGCGCACGCCGCCATGCAGCCACAGCCCGTTCATCGCCGCCGCCATGCCATGTTCACGGATGCCGTAATGCACATAGCGGCCCTTGCGGTTCTCGGGGCAGAACACGCCCAGATCCGCCGTCTTGGTCAGGTTCGAGCCGGTCAGGTCGGCCGAACCGCCCAGGGTTTCGGGCATCACCGGGTTCACCGCGCCCAGCACCATTTCCGAGGCCTTGCGGGTGGCAACCTTCGGCGCGGCCTCGGACTGCTCTTTCTTGAAGGCGCGGATGGCCGAGGTCAGCTTCTTGGGCGCATCCCCCGCCATCTGGCGCGCGAACTCGGCCTGTTTCGAAGGGGAAAGACCGGCAAGACGGGCCTCCCATGCGGCGCGCTCCTCGGCGCCGCGGGCGCCGATCTTCTCCCAGGCGGCCTTCACGTCGGCCGGAATCTCGAACGGGCCATGGGTCCAGCCATAGACGGCCTTGGTTGCGGCCAGTTCGGCATCGCCCAAGGGGGAGCCGTGAACGGCATGGCTGTCGGCCTTGTTCGGTGCGCCAAAGCCGATCACCGTCTTGCAATCCACCAGCACCGGGCCCTTGGCGGATCTGGCCGCGCCAAGCGCGCGTTCGATATCGGCGGGATCATGGCCGTCGCAGGACAGCACCGTCCAGCCCGAGGCCGCGAAGCGCGCGCGTTGATCGGTCTTGTCCGCGATCGAGACGCGGCCGTCGATGGTGATGTTGTTGTTGTCCCACAGGACGATGAGGTTCTTCAGCTCCTGCATGCCGGCAAGGCCGATCGCCTCTTGGCTGATCCCCTCCATCAGGCAGCCGTCGCCCGCGATGACCCAGGTGCGGTGATCCACCACCTTCTTGCCGAAGCGCGCCTGAAGCGACTGCTCGGCGATGGCCATGCCGACGGCGGTGGCGATGCCCTGGCCAAGCGGGCCGGTCGTCGTTTCGATCCCTTCCATATGGCCGTATTCGGGATGGCCCGCGGTGCGCGCGCCCCATTGGCGGAAGTTCCTGATCTCATCGAGCGTGGCCTGCTTGTAGCCCGTCAGGTGCAGCAGCGCGTAAAGCAGCATCGAGCCGTGCCCGGCCGACAGCACGAAGCGGTCCCGGTCGGGCCAGTGCGGGGCCGAGGCGTCGAATTTCAGGTGGTTGCGGAACAGCACCGTGGCCACGTCCGCCATGCCCATCGGCATGCCCGGATGGCCGGAATTGGCCGCCTGCACGGCATCCATGGCAAGCGCGCGGATGGCGGCCGCGAGGGTCCAGTGTTCGGGATGGGCGGCGCGAAGCTGGGCGATATCCAAGGCAATGACCTTTCGGCTGATCTGTTCAGGGTTGCCCCCTGATAGCACCCCGGCGCGCAAGATCAAGCGCGCCCCCCAAGTGATTGATGCAAAAGGGTGGGCCTGCGGCGGGTTCTTTGTTTAAGATCGGTGTTGAAGGGCAGGCGTGCGATTCGTGCGCCATCTGCGCCCCGCAGGCCGGGACATCCGGCAGGAACGATCAAGGACCGGGCATATACCGGAGGCAGGCAGGATGAGCGATATCGCCGAATACGAACGCCGGATCAGCTTTGCACTGGAGCGGATTGGCCGGGGGGTCGAGGTTCTTGGCGCAAGGAACGGCGCGCCCGCACCCCGCCCCGAGGCCGAGGCGCCGCCGGCGGCCGGCGCGGCCGCGCAGGACGATGCCGAACTGGCCGCGCTGCGCGACGCCCTGGAGGCCGAGCGCACCGCCAATGCGCAGCTTTCCGAACGGGTCCGCGCGATCCGCGAAAAGCAGGAGACCACGCTCTCTGCGCTTGAGAAAAAGCTGGCGCAGGCGACGCGGAACCTTGACGCCGCGCAATCCGAGATCACGCGCCTCAGGCGGGCCAATGCCGAGCTGGTGGCCACGAACAGCCTGCTCAGCGATGCCGAGGGCGCGGTGGAGCCGCATCTGATCAACCGCGCCATGCAGGCCGAGCTTGAGGCGCTGCGCGCCGCGCGCGCGGCCGAGGCGCAGGAGATGGGGACGATCCTCGGGGCGCTGGACCCGATCCTCGAGGCGGCGGAAAAGGCGACGGAGACTGGCCATGGCTGAGCTGAAGATCACGATCGGCGGGCGCGATTTCGAGGTGTCCTGCCAGGACGGGGAAGAGCATTTCCTGCGCGCCGCGGCCGAGCTGCTGGATGCCGAGGCGAATGCGCTGATGGGCGCGATCGGCGGGCGCGTGCCCGAGGCGCGCATGCTGCTGATGGCGGGGCTGATGCTGGCCGACAAGACCGCCGGGATCGAGGATCAGCTGCGCGAGGCCCGCAATCGTGCCGACGCGGCCGAGGCGGCGCTGGAAGAGGCGCGGGCCAATCCCGCGCGCACCGAGGTGCCGGTCATTCCCGCCGATGTCACCGAAACGCTGGCCGAGATCGCGGCGCGCGCCGAGGCGCTTGCCGACCGGGTCGAGGAAGCCGTCTGAGGCCCGTCCGGGCGGGGCGCAGGGCGGCCTATTCTGCCGCCTTCATCTGAAATCCCGCCGCAAGCTGGTCCGACGGGGCGACCGGGTATTCCCCCGAGAAACAGGCATCGCAATATTGCGGGCAGGCGGCATCGCGCCCCGATGCCGCGCCCGCCGCGCGATACAGCCCGTCAAGCGAGACGAAACGCAGGCTGTCCACGCCGATCCATTCGCGCATTTCCTCTTCGGTCATGCGCGCGGCCAACAGCTTGGCGCGGTCAGGCGTGTCGACGCCGTAAAAGCACGGCCAGGCGGTGGGCGGGCTTGCGATGCGGAAATGCACCTCGGCCGCGCCGGCCTCGAGGATCATCTCCTTGATCTTGCGCGAGGTGGTGCCGCGCACGACCGAGTCGTCCACCAGCACGACGCGCTTGCCGCGCACCAGCCCCTTGTTGACGTTCAGCTTCAGCCGCACGCCCATGTTGCGGATATGCTCGGTCGGTTCGATGAAGGTGCGGCCCATATACTGGTTGCGCGTGATGCCAAGCGCGAAGGGAATGCCGCTTTCCTGGCTGTAGCCGATGGCCGCGGGGGTGCCGCTGTCGGGCACGGGGCAGACCAGGTCGGCCTCGACCGGGGATTCGCGCGCCAGTTCCACCCCGATCTGCAACCGCGTCTCATAGACCGAGCGGCCGCCGATGATACTGTCGGGGCGCGAGAAATAGACATGTTCGAAGATGCAGAAACGCGACTTGGCCACCGGGAAGGGGCGGGTGCTGTCGATCTTGCCGTCCTGGATCACCACCATCTCGCCCGGCTCGATCTCGCGCACGAATTCGGCGCCGATGATGTCCAGGCCACAGGTCTCTGACGAAAGCACATAGCCTGCCTCGCCGATCCGGCCAAGCACGAGCGGGCGCACGCCAAGCGGATCGCGCACGCCGATCAGCTTGGTGCGCGTCATGGCAACCACCGAGAACGCGCCCTCGACCCGGCGCAGCGCATCGGCGATGCGATCCGCGTGGTGCTTCTGGATCGAGCGCGCCATCAGGTGGATGATGCATTCGCTGTCCGAGCCGGACTGGAAAATCGCCCCGCGCTCGATCAGCTCGCGCCGCAGCGCGTCGGCATTGGTCAGGTTGCCGTTATGGGCAACCGCACAGCCGCCCATCGAGAATTCGCCGAAGAAGGGCTGGATGTCGCGGATCACCGCGCCCTTCGCCCCGGCGGTGGAATAGCGCACATGCCCGATTGCCAACTGGCCGGGCAGGGTTTCCATCAGGCTCGCCTTGGTGAAGTTGTCGCGCACATAGCCGAAGCGATGCGCCGAGTTGAAACCCTGTTGTGGGTCATGGGCGACGATGCCGCCGGCCTCTTGCCCCCGATGTTGCAGCGCGTGCATGCCAAGCGCCACGAAATTCGAGGCGTCGGCCACGCCGATCACGCCGAAAACGCCGCATTCCTCCTTCAGTTTGTCATCGTCAAAAGGGTGCGACAGGAAGGGGCGCGCCGGGTTGGTCATGGGGGAGGCTCCGAATCCGGGGAGGTCACGGCGT
Source organism: Rhodobacter maritimus (assembly GCF_058747975.1). Lineage (NCBI taxonomy): Bacteria > Pseudomonadati > Pseudomonadota > Alphaproteobacteria > Rhodobacterales > Rhodobacter > Rhodobacter maritimus. The sequence continues at coordinate 1,583,550 of NZ_CM179095.1, forward strand.
CATTTAATGGCAAACCGCGGGACTGTCACGCCCCGCGGCCCGGTATTTCTGTTACAGAACGGTCACGTTTTCCGTAACGCTCAGTTGGCTGCCGCCGGTGCAGCGCATTTGCTGACCAGTTGTTCATAGCGCGAAACGATCCAGCCGGGCGCATCCTCGGGCATGGAGTCGTCGACCTGGCCGCTCATGCGTTCGAACACCTTGGCGGAACGGGAATCGTCCACCATCGGGATCGCCTCGTTCACCACGACGCGGTCATAGACGACGAAAGCCACCGCCACGAGAACGACGCCCCGCAGCACACCAAACAGAAAGCCCAGCCCCTGGTCGATGCCGCCAAGCGCCGAGCGCTGCACGACCGAGGCAAACAGCGGCGTCAGGATCGAGAAGACGACAAGCGCAAGCGCGAAGACCGCCGCGAAGCCGCCGATTGTGGCCAGTTCGCAGCTGTCGCCCAGGAACTTGTCCAGCACCGGGATCTGCGCGATCAGCGGGCGGGCCGCATCGGCAAAGACATAGGCAAGCACCGCCGCCGCGATCCAGCCCGCGATCGAAAGCCCCTCGCGCACGAAGCCGCGGCTGTAGGCAAGCACCGCGGACAAGACGATTATGGCCGCCACGATGGCGTCGATGATGGTAAAGCCTTCCATGCTGTCCTTCCTGCGGCGGCGCGCGTCAGCCCGCGCCAAACATGTCCCCAACAAATGTCACGAGATCGGGCAGCTTGCGCAACGCCATCCCGCCGCCCCCTTCGGCCTTTGTCCGTTCCGGGGCGATCGCTTGTGAAAAACCAAGTTTCTCGGCTTCTTTCAACCTGTTTTCGGCCTGACCGACCGGACGCAGCGCGCCAGACAGGCTGATTTCGCCAAAAATCACCATATCGGGCGGAAGTGCAACATCTTCGCGCGCGCTCAGAAGGGCCGCGGCAAGGGCCAGATCGGCGGCGGGTTCCTGCACCTTCATGCCGCCCGCCACGTTCAGGAACACGTCCAGCCCCGCGAAGGGAATGCCGCAGCGGCTTTCCAGAACCGCGAGGATCGTCGACACGCGCCCCGAGTCGAGTCCCACCACCGTGCGCCGCGGCGAGGCGAGCGAGGAGGGCGCGACCAGCGCCTGGATCTCGGTCAGGACCGGCCGCGTGCCCTCGATCCCGGCAAAGACGGCCGAGCCGGGCGCGGCCTGTCCGCGTTCGGACAGGAACAGCGCCGAGGGGTTCGCCACCTCGGACAGGCCCCCGCCGGTCATCTCGAACACGCCGATCTCGTCGGCGGGACCGAAGCGGTTCTTCACGGCGCGCAGGATGCGGAACTGATGGCCGCGCTCGCCCTCGAAATAGAGCACCGTGTCGACCATGTGCTCGACCACGCGGGGGCCGGCGATCTGGCCCTCCTTGGTGACGTGGCCCACAAGGATCACGGCGGTGCCGCGCTTCTTGGCGAAGGTCACCAGCTCGTGGCAGGCCGCGCGCACCTGACTGACAGATCCGGGCGCGCTGTCGACCATGTCGGCCCACATGGTCTGGATGGAATCGATCACCACCAGATCGGGGCGCTCGGCATCGAGCGTGGTCAGGATGTCGCGCAGGTTGGTCTCTGCGCCCAGTTGCACGGGCGCGTCGGCAAGGTTCAGGCGCTGCGCGCGCATGCGCACCTGAGCGGCGGCCTCTTCACCGGAAATGTAAAGGGATTTCAGCCCGTTGCGCGCGAAACTTGCAGCGCCTTGCAACAGCAGCGTGGATTTCCCGATGCCCGGATCGCCGCCCACAAGGATGGCCGAGGACGGCACCAGCCCGCCGCCCAGAACGCGGTCCAGCTCTTCCATGCCCGAGCGGGTGCGCGGGGGCGGCGGCTCTTGCGTGGCAAGGCTGCTGAGCGGGATCGCCCGCCCCTTGGCCGCGCCAAGGCTGCGCGTGCCGGGCCCCGAGGACAGGGCCGCCTCTTCCACGATGGTGTTCCATTCGCCACAGGCATCGCAGCGCCCGCTCCATTTGGAATGGGACGCCCCGCAGGCGGAACAGGTGAATGAGGATTGAGCCTTGGCCATGTGCCTTCCTGCCCGATCGTCGCGGGCGCTTCAAGACCGGGGCGCGGGGCGCCGCGCCGCAAGGTGGGAAATCGCCAGGCTGGTCAGCACGCAGCCGGTGAAAAGATAAAGGCCCCAGCCGGTCTCGATCCGGCCGACGCCCACGCCCTTGGCCAGCACGATGTAAAGCGCGATCAGGAAGATGTCGGCCATCGCCAGTTTTCCCAGGATTTGCAGCGCCGGCAGGATGCGGGGCGAGGCCAGCCGGAACTGCACCATCGCAAGGCCGAGGGTTTTCACATAGGGCGCGAAAAGCGCGAAGAGCGTCACCAGAAGCGCAAGCGCCACATCCTTTTCCCACAGCGCCTGAAGCCCGGTGATCACCGAGATCGCGTCAAGCTCGAAGAACGGCAGAAGGCCCGCGCGCAGAAGCGGCGCAAACCACGCGATCGGGAACAGCACGAGGAGGGCAAGGTTTGCCCACCGCAGCATCAGCGCACCGACTCGATCGGCCCTTCGGCGCGGCCGTGGATGAATTGCTGGACGTAAGGGTCGGATGTTGCATCCATTTCCTGGATCCGGCCGGTCCAGCGCACCTTGCCGCCATGCAGCATCGCCACCTTGTCGGCGATGGCGCGGACAGAGGTCATGTCATGCGTGATGGTCATCGCCGTGGCCCCCATCTCGACCACGATCTCGCGGATCAGCTCGTTGATGACGCCGGCCATGATCGGGTCAAGCCCGGTGGTGGGTTCGTCGAAGAAGATGATCTCGGGCTCGGCGGCGATGGCGCGCGCAAGGCCCACGCGCTTTTGCATTCCACCCGACAGTTCAGCGGGAAAGAGGTCCGCCACCTCGGGTTTCAGGCCCACGCGGCGCAGCTTTTCGATGGCGATCTCGCGCGCTTCGGCCTTTGGGCGCTTCTTCAAGCCGCGCAGCAGCCGGAACGCGACATTTTGCCAGACGGGGAGGGAATCGAACAGCGCGCCGCCCTGAAACAGCATCCCGAAGCGGGCCAGAAAGGCATCGCGGGCGGCTTTCTCCACGTCCTGACCGTCCAGCGTGATGGCGCCGCTGTCTGGATGAATAAGGCCGAGTATACACTTGAGAAGAACGGATTTTCCTGTTCCGGAACCGCCGATGATGACCATGCTTTCGCCGCTCGGGACGGTCAGGTCCACCCCGCGCAGCACCGCGTTGGCACCAAAGGATTTATGCACGGATTTCAGTTCGATCATGCCGAGAAGAACGCCTCCGTCAGAAGGTAGTTCGCCGCCAGGATCAGCACCGAGGCACCGACCACCGCCGATTTCGTGGCGCGGCCCACGCCCTGCGCGCCGCGGCCCGAGTTCATTCCGTGATAGCAGCCCATCACCGCCACGATGAAGCCGAAGGCCGCGCCCTTCACCAGGCCCGAGCCGACATCCCAGAATTCAAGGAAATCCCAGGTGTTCTTGAGATAGCTGGCCGAGTTGAAATCAAGCCGGTTCACCCCCACGAGCCAGCCCCCCATGATGCCGATCACATCGCCCACGCCGACCAGCACCGGCACCGTCATCGTCGCCGCAAGGACACGCGGAACCGTAAGGTATTTCATGGGGTTGGTGGACAAAGTTACCAAGGCGTCGATCTGTTCGGTCACTTTCATCGTGCCGATTTCCGCCGCGATGGACGAGGCCACGCGCGCCGCCACCATCAGCCCGCCCAGAACAGGGCCAAGCTCGCGCGTCATGCCGATGGCCACGATCGAGGGCACCACGGATTCGGCCGAGAACCGCGCGCCCCCGGCATAGATCTGCAACGCAAGCGCCGCGCCAGTGAAGACCGCCGTCAGCCCAACCACGGGCAGCGACAGCCACCCGATCTGAAGGCAGGCATAAAGAAACTCGCGCAGGTAGAACGGCGGGCGCAGCACATGGGCCAGCGTATCGAGGCAGAAAAGCGCGAACCGCCCCGTGGCGGCCAGCCCGCCCAGAACGGTGCGCCCAAGATGCGCAAGGGGGGTGGCAAGGCTCACGCCGCGCTCCCGCCATAGTGGCGCTGATAGCGTTGGCCAAGCGAGGTCAGGATCTCGTATCCGATGGTGCCGGCGACATCGGCCAGATCGTCCACGCCCTGATCGGCGCACAGGATGTCAAGGGCCTTTGGGGCCTCGGGCAGGTGGGTGATGTCGACGGTGATCAGGTCCATCGAGACGCGCCCGACGATCGGGCAGGGCGTGCCGTCGGCCCAGAGTGTGCCAATCCCCGACAGGGTGCGCATCAGCCCGTCGGCATAGCCGGCGGCCACCGTGGCGATGCGGCTGTCGGCTTCGGCCTGCCAGGTGTTCGAATAGCCCACGGTCTCGCCCGCCAGCACGTCGCGCACCTGCACGACGGGCAGCGTCAGGCGCACGGCGGGGCGCGCCTCTTCATAGGGCAGGCCGCCATACAGGCCGATGCCGGGACGGGTGAGGTCGAAGTGATAGTCCGGCCCCAGCAGGATGCCCCCCGTCGCCGAAAGCGAGCGCGCCACGCCAAGACCGTCGGTCATGCGGCGAAACTCGGCCAGCTGGCGGGCGTTCATCGCATCGGCGGGATCGTCGGCGCAGGCCAGATGGCTCATGACAAGGCGGGGCCCCGAGGCCAGCACGATCGGCGCCACGGCCTCCCATTCGGCCGCTTCCATACCCAGGCGGTTCATGCCGGTATCCAGCTGCACCCCGAAGGCCGCGCCGGGCAGGGCCTCGAAATGCCGCGTGACCTGTTCGAGAGAGTTCAGCATCGGCGTCAGGCCAAGATCGCCGATCATCTCGGTATCGCCCGCCATATGGCCCGAAAAGACAAGGATCTCGGGCCCTTCGCCAAGGGCCTGGCGCAGGGCCGCGCCTTCCTCGGCGGCGGCAACGAAGAACTGTTGTGCGCCCGCCCGCAGCAGCGTGCGCGCCACCCGCGCCGCGCCAAGGCCGTAGCTGTCGGCCTTGACCACCGCGCCGGTGCGCGTGGAAGGCCCGCTCAGCGCGTCAAGCGCGCGCCAGTTGGCGACGATTGCGTCAAGGTCGATACGAAGCGATGCAGTAGCCATGGCGCTGTTTTGACAGCCCGACCGCGAAGGTCAAGGGGAATTGGCCGGGCGCGCGCGCATGCCGCCTAGAATGCGTCCGAACCGTCGCCCTGCCAGGCCTTCGCCAGATCCGAAAAGCGGGTGAAGCGCCCCTCGAAGGCCAGCTCGACCGAGCCGATGGGGCCGTGGCGCTGCTTGCCGATGATCACCTCGGCCTTGCCATGCACCTGTTCCATGATCTGCTGCCAGGCGGCCATCTTTTCCAGTTCGTGATCGCCCGGCTTCTCGCGTTCCTTGTAGTATTCGTCGCGGTAGACGAACATCACCACATCGGCGTCCTGCTCGATCGAGCCGGATTCGCGCAGGTCCGCCAGCTGCGGGCGCTTGTCCTCGCGGCTCTCGACCGTCCGGCTCAGCTGCGAAAGCGCGATGACGGGGATGTTCAGCTCTTTCGCAATGGCCTTGAGGCCCTGCGTGATCTCGGACACTTCCTGCACCCGGTTCTCGCCCTTGCCGGTGCCGCGCAGAAGCTGAAGATAGTCCACCATCACGACATCGAGCCCATGCGTCCGCTTCAGCCGCCGGCAGCGCGCGGCAACCTGGCTGATCGGCAGGGCGGGCGTGTCGTCGATGTAAAGCGGGCAGCTTTCCAACGCCTTCGCGGCCTCCACGAAGCGGCGGAATTCGCCCTCGGTCATGTCGCCGCGGCGGATCTGCTCCGAGGGAACCTCGGACGCCTCGGACAGGATCCGCGCGGCCAGCTGCTCGGCCGACATCTCGAGGCTGAAAAAGCCCACCACGCCGCCCTCGACGGCGCCTTCGCTGCCATCGGGGCGCTGCCCGCGCTTGAAGGCCTTGGCGATGTTGAAGGCGATGTTCGTGGCCAGCGAGGTCTTGCCCATCGACGGGCGCCCCGCAAGGATCAGAAGGTCGGAGGGATGCAGCCCCCCCAGCTTCTTGTCCAGATCGCGCAGCCCCGTGGAAACGCCCGCCAGCCCACCGTCGCGCTGATAGGCGGCATTAGCCGATTGCACGGCCTCGGTCACGGCCTTGAGGAAAGAGACAAAGCCCTTTTCGGCCTGGCCCTGCTCGGCCAGCCGGTAAAGCGACTGCTCGGCCGCGACGATCTGCTCGCGCGGGTCGTCCTGCACCACCACTTGCGCTGCGCGCGCCGAAATGTCGCCGCCCAGCCGGATCAGTTCGCGTCGCACGGCCAGCTCATAGATCATCTGCGCATAATCGCGCGCCGCATAGGCCGCGATCGCCGCGCCCGCGATGCGCGCCAGATAGGCCGGGCCGCCAAGTTCCTTCAGCCCCGGATCGTCCTCGAGAAACGCCTTGAGCGTGACCGGAGAGGCAAGCGCGTTCTTCTGGATGCGCGCGATGGCAACCTCGTAGATGCGCTGGTGGACCGGCTCGAAGAAGTGCTCGGGCTTGATGATCGCGGCCACGCGGTCATAGATGTCGTTATTGGTCAGGATCGCGCCCAGAAGCTGCTGCTCGGCCTCGATGTTATGCGGAAGCGTGTCCGCATTTGCCGGAAGGGCCGGGGAATTCGCGATTGCGCCGCCGTCGTTCATGATCTGCCTCTGCTTGCCCGCCGCGTTGCCTTATCCCGTATGCGTCGCCCAGGCCATCTGGATAACTCGGGGGACAACCGGCCCGTTCCGGGCCGGTCAGGTGGCGCTTCTTGTGGGTCTTTTGCGGCAGGCTACCACCGGTGGTGCCCGCTTGTCCAATTCCGCGAAGATCCCCGATTCGGCCCCGAAACGCTCCACAGCCGGTCCACAGGGATACCCCCGGATTTCTCGCTCCCGCTCAGCCCTTCTTGCGGGCCTGCTGCCAGGGGCGCGGGTTGGTCAGGAAGGCCTCCACCTCGTCAAGCGTGTCCGCATCGAAGGCACCCTGCGCGCGGGCCTCGGCCAGAACGTCCCACCAGGTGCACAGGAAATGCAGCTTCACCCCGTGCTTCTCCAGCGTGGGCACGGTTTCGGGGAAGATCCCGTAGTAGAAAATGACGGCCGTATGCGCGCAGCTTGCCCCGGTTTCGCGGATCGCATCGACAAAGCTCAGCTTCGAGCCGCCATCGGTCGTCAGATCCTCGACCAGAAGCACGCGGTCGCCCTCGGACATCGCGCCCTCGATCCGGGCGTTGCGCCCATATCCCTTGGGCTTCTTGCGCACATAGCTCATCGGAAGGGCAAGCCGCTCGGCCACCATCGCGGCGAAGGGGATGCCCGCGGTCTCGCCGCCCGCGATATTGTCGAACGCCTCGAACCCCGCATCGCGCATCACGGTGACGGCCATGAAATCCATCAGGGTCGACCGGATGCGCGGATAGCTGATGAGCTTGCGGCAATCGATATAGGTCGGCGAGGGCAGCCCCGAGGCCAGGACGAACGGCTCGGCCGCATTGAAATGCACCGCCCTGATTTCCAGAAGCATCCGCGCGGTCAGCCGGGCAATCTCTTCGCGGGCGGGAAACGAGCTGGGGATCATGTCATAAGTCCTTGTCGTGCGGTTTTCATCTTCGTTCAAATATCCCCCGCGGAGCGTCCGGCGCCCGAGGGGGGCGGGGGGCGTCACGCCCCCGCGCGCGGTTATCCTTGGCCGGCCTGCGCCTCCGGCGGGGATATTTCCGCAAAGGTGAGGGGGTCAGTCGAGCACATGCCAGAAGACCGGAAAGCCCGGATCGAACACCGTCACGGGGCCGGCGCCGGTGATGATCCTGGCGGGCCAACTGGCCGGGGTTTCGGTTTTCGCCAGTGTCAGGGTCCGGGTGTTTTCCGCAAGGCTGTAGAATGCCGGGCCATTGCGGCTTGCAAAGGCTTCGAGGTTCTCCAGCCGGCCTTCCTCGTCGAAGACATGCGCCAGAAGCTGCATCGTATTGGTTGCGGTGAAGCAGCCCGCGCAGCCGCAGGCATGTTCCTTCAGGTGGTCGGCATGGGGGGCGCTGTCGGTGCCGAGGAAAAAGCGCGCATCGCCGCTGGTCGCGGCCTCGCGCAGGGCCAGGCGGTGGGTCTCGCGTTTGGCCACGGGCAGGCAGTAGTAATGCGGCTTGATCCCGCCCACGAGAATGTGGTTGCGGTTGATGATCAGGTGGTGGGTGGTGATCGTCGCGCCCAGATCGTCGCCCTGGCTGCGGGCGTAGTCCACCCCGTCGCGGGTGGTGATATGTTCCATGACCACGCGCAGCCCCGGCGTTGCGCGGCGCAGCGGGTCGAGCACGGTGTCGATGAAGACGGCCTCGCGGTCGAAGATGTCGACCTCGGGCGTCGTCACCTCGCCATGCACGCAAAGCGGCAGGCCGATTTCGGCCATGGTTTCCAGCACCGCACGCACCTTGTCGAAATCGCGCACGCCCGAGGCGGAATTGGTCGTGGCACCCGCGGGATAAAGTTTCACCGCCTTCACAAGCCCCGAGGCGGCGGCGGCCGCGACGTCGGCGGGGTCGGTCTCTTCGGTCAGGTAGAGCGTCATCAGCGGCTCGAAGCTGCTGCCTTCGGGCAGGGCGGCGCGGATGCGGTCCCGATAGGCCTCGGCCTGGGCGGCGGTCACCACGGGCGGCACCAGGTTCGGCATCACGATGGCGCGGGCGAAATGGCGCGTGGTTTCGGGCAGTACGCCTTGCAGCATCGCGCCGTCGCGCAGGTGCAGGTGCCAGTCGTCGGGGCGGCGGAGGGTGATCTGGGTCATGGCTATTGGCCTACACCGGCTCTGGTCCCGAATCCAGAGGCGGATTTGCGCCCGCGCGGATTTGCGGGGCTTGCGATGTGCGGTCGGCGGGGGCAACCTTTGACCAGCCCGTGACCCGATCAGAGAAAGGCCGTCAGATGCGCCGCTACATGTTGCTATTTCCCTTGCTTGGCGTGACCGGCTGCAACGATCCCGGCTTTACCGGGGTGGGCGGCGTCCTGGCAGTCGAGGAAGGCGAGGTGGCCGCATGCCGGCTGGTTTCGCATATCTCGATGGAGCCCGGCGTCTATGGCCCGGTTCTGGCCGAACAGGGGCTGCGCTATGCGCGCAACAAGGTGCTGGAGCAGGCGCGTCAGGACGGCGCCAACCGCGTCGTGTTCGATCGTGTCGAACCCGGCGCCGATGTCTACGAGGTCCGCGCGCGCGCTTTTGCCTGCTGAGGGACGTTTGGTGGGCCGTGCATTTGCTGCATGGCGGCGTTGCGGAAATGTCGATTGTTGCGGCAGGAATGCCATACTATTCCCTGTCGCAGGGGGGAAACTGTCCTGTCCTAATCCATCAGGGGTTTCCAAATGGCACATACGTCCGCTGTCGCACCGCGCGAACAAAGCTTCTTCAAGGCCATAGGCCTGAACACCGAGGCGATCACCCGCTTCATCAATGCCTATTTCGAGCGTCGCTGCCGCACCGGCGAGATCGCGCGCCTTGAGGCGATGAGCGACGAGGAATTGGCAAAGCAGGGTATCCGCCGCGACCAGATCGTGCTGCATGTCTTCCGCGACCGCCTTTACGCCTGAACCTGCGGCACCTTATCGCTTGCCCCGCGATTGCGGGGCGCCGATACTCTGACCGATGGTCCGTCAGTCGGGCCGGGAAGGAGAGGCCATGTCCAGCGATGCCGAACCCAGAAGCCTGACCGAAGTTCGCGGGGATCTTGTCCTCGCAGCGCTTTGCGTCGGGCAATTCCATGCGCCCTGCCAGATCGAGGAGGATTGCCTTCTTGTCAGGGCGGATGCGAGCCTGCTCGAGTCGCTGCGGGCCCTGGGGCTGCGGCTGCGTCAGGTGACACGCGCCTTCAATCCCGCGCCGATGTTTGCGCCCACGGGGTCGACGGCAGGCCATGGGCGGCGCTCGGTGCATCACCATGTGTCGCATCTGCATCCCGAGGATGACGAAAGCGAACCGCCCGCCTCGAACGCCTGATTGCGTCAGGCGCGCGGGCGTGACGGGGGCAGGACTGTCCCGAATTCCTGCAATTTCTGCTCAAGTTGCGTCAGCCGGGCGCGGAAACGCGGCGCGTTCAGCCGTTCGGCGACGTTGCGGCACAAAAGCGCGTTTAGCAACGGGCGCTGTGCCTCTTCCAGCCGGGCAGACAGCGCGCGCAGATAGCGCGGCAGGTTGCGGCGCGTGCGGTAATGGCGCCAGAAGGCGAGCGCGTCGAACCGCCCGGCGCAGGCATCGGCAAGGATTGGTTCCAGAATGCCCATCTCGGCCAGAACGGCGGTTGCCGGTTCGCCAAGATGGCGGCAGGGCAGCAGCGTGACATGCGTGCGGTAGAACAGCGCGGCGTGCATCGCATCGAAAGGCAGATCTGGATCGAACAGGATAAAGGCGGTTTCGGCCCCCTCGATCATCTCGGGGGCAAAGCCGTAGCGGCTGGTAAAGTCGATGCGGCGCATGTCACGAAAGCGCGTGTCCCAGCCCGCCAGACGCGGATCAAGCGTCGCCTGCGGTTGCAAGGCGATTACTGTGCAGCCCGGTGCGGTGACGGAAAAGGCCGCCGCCGCATAGCCGCACGAACCTTCGCCGAAAAAGATCACGCGCTCGAAATCATCGTAGAACCCTTCGTCCACGAGGCGGTCGAAGAAGGCAAAGACCTCGGGGGTGCGGAACCAGCTGACCTCGTCGGCGATCAGCGTAAGGCTGGAGACGCCTTCGCCCTGCGCGACGGAATATCCCAGCGGGATCTGGTCGTGCCGCCGCGTGCGGATGTCGGCGCGCAATTCGAAGCTGACCAGAAGCACGGGGCCGCGCTCGGCAAATATCGCGCGGTGAGATGTGCCGAGCGGCGTATGAAAACCGGCTTTGTTACCGATCTCTCGCAGCCGGTCATTCCATTCGGCATCGTTATATTCGCGCATTTTGGTCCCGGTCTTTCCTGAAATAACCAACCTCATGTCCACCGGGTCGGGGCCTGACCGGCGGTTTAACTTCTTATCTGCCTGCAAACAGGGCAAAAATTCGATGTTGTCTGGTTTTATGCGTGGACTGTCTCCGAACCGCCTGACAATTGTCAGGTCTGGCTCAATTTGTTTCCTGTGTGGCTTCACGGGCACGCAGGCCCAGCTTGGTCATCCGCGCGGCCCCCTCCGCCGACAGCGGCAGGCTTGGCGGGGTCAGCATCAGGCGGCCGAAAAGCGCGCGGAATGGTTCTTCCAGCATCAGCCGCGTGAACCTGTCGTGACGCCAGGCCACGGCGGCGGCGTGCAGGGGGCCAAGCACCGGGTCGGCGTGCAGCTCCGCCACCCCCTGGGCCGTGGCCTCATCGTAGCGGCGGATCGTCGCGTCCAGCTCGGAGCAGAAGTTCCGCTCGACCCAATAGGACAGATCGAAGGCCGAGGCATCGCGGTTGGCCCGCCCGCGATCGCATTTCAGCACATAGCTTTCCATCGCGCCAAGCGCGTAGTGGTTGATCTGCGCAAAGCGGTAATTGTCCTGCCCCGGCACGGAAAAGACACGGCCGTTAAGGAAGGCGGCAGGCAGTTCGCGTCCCGAACCGTCGAACCAGCGCGGTGCGCCGGGATGGTCCGGGTCAGGATTGCGCGGGCGATGGACACCCAGTTTGCGGTAACGTCCGTTGTTGCGAAACAGCGTCTTGAACATCACCGCCCGCCACGGCCAGAGCATCCGCGCGGGCGCCGCGCCGGGAAAGCAGGCGGTGACGGGCGTATCGGTGAACCCGACCACGCCGCAATTCCCGAACAGCCGCCAGGTCAGCGGGATCGCGTCGGCCTTTGGCAGAGCGGCCAGAAGGTCGTCCAGCCGGCCCGCGCCGGCATGGATGTTCACGAATTCGTCGATGTCGAGGCTGATCGCCCAGTCGGCGGCGCGCAGGGCAGGGTGCGTCTCGGCCCGTTTCAGCGCCGCCCATTGCGGGCCTCGCGGCCACGGGCCGGGATTGGGGATGTGCACGATGCGCCCGATTTCCGCCAGCCGGTCCAGCATCCGGTCGGTGCCGTCGTCGCAATCGTTGGAAAAGACAAGGAAATCCGTGAACCCCACCGCAAGGTGATGGGCCAGCCATTCCAGCAGAAAGGCGCCTTCATTCTTGACTGTCAGAACCGCAAGAAACCGCATGGCGCACCATGTCACGCCGGGGGCGTAATGGGCAAGGGCGCGCTCAGTGGCGGGCCTCTCCGTCGTGATGGACGGTGAAGAAGAAATCGGGCGGCAGGTCGCGCAGATGCAGGTCGGGGGGGATGACGCCGGGGCCTGCGTTGAACACGGCCGAGCCGAAGACATGCAGCATGCGCGACAGTTTCTCGAACCGCTCCGAGGTCAGTTCACCATAGAAATTCTCGTAGTTTTCCGTGGCGCGTAGTTCGGCAATCTTGGCGCGATGCGCCGCGACTGCCGCGGCATGGGCCGCCGCGATCTCGGGGTCGGCCATCAGCCGGTTCCACTCGGTGCGTAACGCGGGCAACATGCGCTGGATCGAGCGATCCTCGACCGCGTTGTGGTTCATGCGAAACCAGTAGTTCAGCCCCTGATCGCGGTCGACATGGTTCACCCGGCCGCGATCGCGCTTCACAAGGAAGCTTTCGGCCGAGCGCACGGCATAGTGGTTCAGCTGCACCCAGTCATAGCCATAGGTGTCCAGCGAGGAGCGCCAGCCGTTGCGGAACATCGCGCGCGGCATCGGGCGGCCCGAACCGTTCAGCCATTTCACCTGGTCCCAGAGGTCGGGGATCAGCCCCTTGGGGCGGTGCACGCCAAGCTTCTTGTAAAGGTCGATATTGCGAAACAGCGTCTTGAAGCCCCAGGCCTGATGCGGCTTGCGCACCAGTTCGGGCGCGCAGGTGTCGAACTGCTCCAGCAGGAAACGGTCCTGGTATTCGTGCACGTCGCAATTGCCGAACAGCCGCCAGGTCAGGCTGATCATGTTGGCCTCGCCCATGGCGGCGTAAAGCGCGCCAAGCGTGCCGTCGCCGATCTTGATGTTGATGAACTCATCCACATCCATGCAGATCGCCCATCCGCAATTCTGGATCACGGGCTCGGATTCGGCGGCCTGAAGGGCGGCATGCTGGGGCCGCAGGTCCATCGTCCGGAACGGGTTTTCGCGGTGCTGCACGATGCCCTTGGCTTCCAGCATGGACAGCATCGTATCGGTGCCGTCGGTGCAGTCATTGGTGTAGATCAGGAAATCCTCGACCCCGATCGCGCGATGATAGGCCAGCCATTCCAGGATGAAGGGGCCTTCGTTCTTCATCGTGGTCACGATGCAGGTGCGCCCGCCCTCCAGCGCGTGCGCGGGCGCCGCGCGGGGTTTGGAGACGGGGGGGCGGATCGGCTTGTGGCCCCAGACGCGCGTGGCCAGATCCAGCAGCCCCGCGTCCTCCACCAGCGAGGTCTTGGGCGCCAGCTCCGAGGCCGCGCGGCCGGGCACGCGCAGCGCCATGGCGCGCCAGAAGGGGAAAATCGCGTCCGGCGCGGGCTGTGCATAGGCCACGCGCACCATGCGCCAGGTGGCGTTCAGTCCGGCCTTTTCGGGCGCCACACCCCAGCGTGCGATACCGCGCCGGGCGTCGAACTGGCGGCAGACATGATCACCGAAGCGCGCGGGCTGACCGGTGCGCACGCGCCAGGGGTAGATCCGCCGCCCCACAAGCATCACGACGCCCGATTCCGCCCGCTGGCAGGCCTCGAAGGCCGAGGGCGTGCCATGCGGATGCGGTGCCAGAAGGTCGGTCACATCCAGTGTCAGCACCGCGCGGGCGCGGGCCAGGAAGCGCCACTTCACGATCTCGGGCAAAAGCCCCTGCCCAAGCGGCGCGCGCCAGGGATCGGGGGCGGGGGGCTCCATCCGGTCCTTGCCGGGGGCGTCGGGGGCCAGGAACAGGTGGCTTTCGGGGCCAAGATCGGGCTTGCCAAGCGGCACCGGGCTTTCAAGGATCGCCACCGCCATGTGCAGCTCGCGCGCGCGCATCCCTTCTTCCAGGGCGCGGGCAAACTCCTCGGGCGTGCCTGCGGGGCTGTCGGGCGGAGCGCGGTTCACGATCACCGCCCCTTCGGCACCGTGCAAATCCTCGTGCCAGGACAGCCAGTCGAGCACGCTCTCCACGCTTTCCTCAAGCCGCTGGCCAAAGAGGCAGTTGAGCCCGGCGAAAAGCGCCGTGTCGGGGGCGTCGGGGCCGATCGGGCGGGCCGTGCCATCGGCCAGAAGCAAGGGGCAGGGCGCGGCGGTGGGCCATTCCGCCACCACCATCACACCGCCCGACACCGCGCGCCTTTCGCGCAGGACGGGGCCGCCCTCGGGCCAGGTTTCGGCAATCGCCTCGGGTTGGCTGGGTGCGGCGAAAAAGGCCCGTACTTCATGGCGTTGGCCGTTCGGGCCGGCCTCGGACCACGCCACCGCATCCAGAAGCGCGGGGGCGCCGTCATCGACCCGCATCTGCCGCCGGATCACGACCAGTTCGACCATCCGCCCGTTGCCCTTTCCGCAGCCTTTGTGCGCCCCGCTTTCCTAACACGAAGCGGCAGGGGTGCAAACGCAGGCGCATGCAGGCCAATCCCTTGCCATTTTGTCGCAGCCCCCGCGAAACGCAACTTGACCTAAGTCAAAGTAGGTTCGCCCGGACAGGCATAGGACTTGCCTATCGGATCCCCGATCTCCCTGAAACTGCGGCTCTCCCGCCGCCGGGATCCGACCGAGGATAGTGACGGTCTCCCTCGTCCTATCCCCCAATGCGCTGCGGGCCTCCCTCCCGCAGCGCTTTAATTTTTAGCGCCCCGAATTTTCAGAACCCCGACCCGAACTTTCAGAACCCCGAATCGTGATCCCGGCAAAGGGCGGCAGGCAGATCTTCGCGCAGGGCCGGGCGGGCGCCGCAAAAGAAAAACCTCCCGCAGGGCGGGAGGTTTCGTGCAGTCTCTCGGTGATCGGCGCCTTATGCGGGGGCGATCATCATCACCATCTGGCGGCCTTCAAGCTTGGGCATCGATTCAATCTTGCCCGCATCGCCCACATCGGCGGCAACCCGGTTGAGAAGCTCAAGCCCAAGCTGCTGGTGCGCCATTTCGCGGCCGCGGAAGCGCAGCGTGACCTTCACCTTGTCGCCTTCGCCCAGGAACTTCATCACCGAGCGCATCTTGACGTCGTAGTCATGCGTATCGGTGCCGGGGCGGAACTTGATTTCCTTGATCTCGATGATCTTCTGCTTCTTGCGCGCCTCGGCCTCGCGCTTTTGCTGTTCGTATTTGAACTTGCCATAATCCATGATCTTGCAGACCGGGGGAACGGCGTTGGGCGAGATCTCGACCAGATCCAGCCCGGCTTCCTCTGCCATCGTCATAGCGCGTGCGGGGGTCACGACCCCGACATTTTCGCCATCGGCCCCGATCAGGCGGATCTCGGGCGCGCGGATACGGTCATTGACACGGGGGCCGGTATCGCGCTGCGGCGGGGCATTATGGGGTCTGCGGGCTATGGTGGCGCTCCTTCTATGGCCATGTGCGGAATGGCGCGCAAAATAGTCCCGCAATCGGCAGCTTTCAACCGGATTCGCGTTTTACCGCCTATCCGCGGCATTTAAGCAGGCCCAAACCTTTTCATCCAGTCAAAGCAATGCCATATACAGCGCGCTTACATTGTTCTCCTGACAAAAGGGAGTAGGAAGATGAACAAGGCACTGGCACTTGTAGTCGTTGTCGCAGCGATCGCTGCGGGGGCCTATTTTTACATGAATTCGCAAGAAGCGCAGGAAGCGGTGAATGATGCCGCGACCACGGCGACCGAGGCAGCGGACGCTGCCGGTGAAGCGGCAAGCGAAGCGGTGAACGATGCCGCAACCGCAGCCGAGAACGCGGCAGAAGCCGCCGGCGACGCCGCAAGCGAGGCTGTCGATGCCGCGGGCGAGGCGGTGGATGCCGCGGCAGAAGCGGCCGGCAATGCCGTCGATGCCGCAACCGAAGCGGCCGGCGATGCCGCCGATGCGGCGGCTGAAGCAGCCGGCGACGCGGCCGGGGCGGCCATGGATGCGGCCAATGACGCGGCAAGCGCCGCGGGCGAAGCCGTCGACGCCGCCACCGATGCGGCCGGCGAGGCTATGGATGCCGCAGGTCAGGCCGTCGAGGGCGCAGGCGATGCCGCCGGTGAAGCTGCCAGCGACGCGACTGAAGCCGCGGGCGATGCCGCCAATGCTGCCACCGAGGGCGCATCGGATGCGATGTCGACCTCGCTCGACGATCTGTCGGGCATGATTGAATCCTCGTCGCTCGATCCGGCGATGAAAGGTTCGCTCCAGCAACTGATCGAGTCCGCGAAAGCCAACCCGGCGATGACCGATCAAGTCGTGGCCGAGGTCAAGAAAGCGCTCGGGATGTGATTTCGTGCAGGCTCTGGCGGGCGGTCTGCCTGCCGGAGCCTTGCGCGACGCAAATCGAAAAGGCCGCCGGATGCATCACGCTCCGGCGGCCTTTTCATATCTTCGCATCCGGTGACGCGGCCGTTCAGATGCCGTCGCCCACGAAGGCCTTTTCGACGACATATTCGCGCGGCTCGGAATTCGCGCCCTCGCGTAGGCCAAAGCTTTCCAGAACCGCCATCACGTCCTTGTTGAAGGCCAGGCTACCACAGACCATGGCGCGGTCGTGTTCACGGTCCATCGGGGGGATGCCGAGATCCTCGAACACCTTGCCCGAGCTGAGATTGTCGGTGATCCGGCCGCTGTGATGGAACTCTTCGCGCGTGGTGGTGGGGTAGTATTTCAGCTTGTCGCCCACCAACTCGCCGATCAGGGGATCGTTGCGCAGGTTCTCGACCAGCTGGCGGCCGTATTCCAGCTCTTCCACGGTGCGGCAGGTGTGCATCATCACGACATCCTCGAACTTCTCGTAGGTTTCGGGGTCGCGCATGAGGCTGGCGAAAGGGGCGATGCCGGTGCCGGTGGCCAGGAACCAGACCCGCTTGCCCGGCAAGAGCGCATCCAGCACCAGCGTGCCCACCGGCTTCGGGCGCAGGATGATCTCGTCGCCCGGCTGGATATGTTGCAGCCGCGAGGTCAGCGGCCCGTCCGGCACCTTGATCGAATAGAACTCAAGCTCTTCATCCCAGCTGGGCGAGGCGATGGAATAGGCACGCAGGAGCGGCTTGCCCTTGTCGTCCAGCAGGCCGATCATCACGAACTCCCCCGAGCGGAACCGCAGCGTCTGCGGGCGCGAAACCCGGAACGAGAACAGCCGGTCGGTCCAATGCGTGACCTCGGTCACGGTCTGGGCATCGGGCAGGGTGCGCAGGGGCGGGATCGTCTTGGCGGTGGAGGGTGCTTCGGTCACGGAAATCTCGGTCATCGTTTCTCTACGCACGAGGGGGGTGTCCCCCGGCGCTCCTTACATAAGCGTCAAAAGCTATATCGGAAAGGCAGAATTCAGCCCCGAAGCCGCGACCTATAGTCATGGGCGCGCCAATCGGCGCGCGCGCGCCACTGATCCTCGGGCTGGCGGGCGGCCAGTTCGGGCGCGATCTCGACCTCGTCGAACCCCGACCGGCGGGCCATGGCGTATTGGTCGGCAAGGACATGTCCGGCCGCCCGCAGCCGCCCGGTATAGCCCGCCGCCCGCAGCCGGCGCGCAAGGGTAAAGCCGCGCCCGTCGCTGAAGGCGGGGAAAGCCACGCGCACCAGCCCCGCATCGCGGGTCAGTTCGGGCAGCGCCGCGGGGTCGGTCTCGGGCGCGATCTCGGTTACGGCGCCGTGCCAGTCCTCGGGGTGGAAGCCGTCGTCGCGCACGATCACGCTCATGCCACTTTCTCCTTGCTATCAATGTCTTGCTCGGCGTTCTTCACCCGAACGGCCTTGCCGTCGATGAAGTGGATGCCGCATTCCGTCTTGGCCGAGTTGCGCCAGCGTCCCGCGCGCGGATCCTCGCCGGGTTTCACGGGGCTGGTGCAGGGCGAACACCCGATCGAGGGATAGCCCTTCGCCACCAGCGGATGGCGCGGCAGCCGGTTCTGGACGATGTATTCCTCAAGATCGTCGCGGCCCCAATGCGCAAGCGGGTTGATCTTCATCCGGGTCTCGGTCTCGACTTCGAAGAAATCGAGCGCGGCGCGCGTCTGCCCCTGGTAACGCTTGCGCCCGGTGATCCAGGCGTCAAAGCCCGAAAGCGCGTTTTCCAGCGGCACGGTCTTGCGCAGGGTGCAGCAGGCATCGGTGTCGAATTGGTGCAGCGTGCCGTCCGGATCGTCGACATTCAGCGCGCTTTCGGCGGCGCGGATCGTGCGGATATCCGTAAGGCGCAGCTTTTCGGCCAGAGTCTGCTGATATTCCAGCGTCTCGGCAAACAGCATCTGCGTGTCGATGAACAGCACCGGCGTGCCCGGCGCGATGACCGAAACCATGTGCAAAAGCACCACCGATTCCGCCCCGAACGAGGAAACCAGCGCCACCTCGCCCACGGCTGGGTCTTTCAGCGCGCGCTCCATGACCGCCACCGCCGCGTGGTGGCGGTAGCGCTCGTTCAGATCGTCGACGCGCGCGCCGATATCGTTGCGCGGATCAAGCGGCATCGCGTTGTCCTTCGCCGTAAAGCGCGGTCTTGAAGGGCGCGGGGCCAAGCCTGCGGAAGGCCGCGATGAAGCTTTCCGACGCGTCGCTGCGCAGCGCCAGATAGGCGCGCAGGATCCGTTCGATCGCGGGCACGACCTCGTCATAGGCAAAGCCCGGCCCCGCCCGCTCTCCGATGGCCGCGGTTTCGGTGCCGTCGCCGCCAAGCGTGATCTGATAGTTCTCCACCCCCGCGCGATCCAGCCCCAGAATGCCGATATGGCCGACATGGTGATGACCGCAGGCATTGATGCAGCCCGAGATCTTGATCTTGAGCTGGCCGATTTCCTCTTCCAGGCCGATGTCGCGGAAATGCGTGGCAAGCTGCTGCGCGATCGGGATCGAGCGTGCGGTGGCAAGCGCGCAGTAATCCATGCCGGGGCAGGCGATGATGTCGGACAAAAGCCCCACATTGGCCGTGGCCAGGCCCGCGCGCAGCAGTTCGGCATGAACCTGCGGCAGGTCGGCCCTGGCGACATGGGGCAGGATCACGTTCTGCTCGTGGCTGATGCGCAACTCGCCATAGCCGTAGCGCTCGGCCAGATCGGCCAGCACGCGCATCTGCTCCGAGGTCGCATCGCCCGGCGTCTGGCCATGTTCCTTGAGCGAGACCGTGACGATGGCGTGATCGGGCTGCTTGTGCGCGGCCAAGTTGCGGCTTGCCCATGTGCGCAGCAGCGGATCGACCTTCAGCGCGGCCTCGAACGGGGCCGGGTCGGCGGCGCGGAAGGCGGGCGGGGCGAATTGCGCCTCGATCCCGGCCAGCCAGTCCTGATCGACCCCGGAAAAGGCCGGGCGCGTGCGCAGGAATTCCTCTTCCACGGCGGCGCGCAGGGTCTCAATCCCGTTTTCGAACAGCGTGATCTTGATACGCGCCTTGAACTTGTTGTCGCGCCGCCCCATCAGGTTGTAGGTGGCCACGATCGCCTCGAGATAGGGCAGAAGGTCGGCCTTGGGCAGGAAGTCGCGGATCACCTGGCCCAGCATCGGCGTGCGGCCAAGCCCGCCGCCCACCAGAACGGCAAAGCCGATCTCGTCCCCGCGCTGCACGATTTGCAGGCCGATGTCATGGGCGCGGATCACCGCGCGGTCGGCCGCGGCCCCGGTGATGGCGATCTTGAACTTGCGCGGCAGGAACTGGAACTCGGGGTGATCGGTCGACCATTGCCGGATCAGCTCGGCCACGGGGCGCGGATCGGCGATCTCGTCTGCGGCGGCACCGGCGAAATGATCGGCGGTCACGTTGCGGATCGTGTTGCCCGAAGTCTGGATCGCGTGCAGCTGCGTATCGGCAAGCGCATCGAGGATATCGGGCACATCGGTCAGCCGGGGCCAGTTGAACTGGATGTTCTGGCGCGTGGTGAAATGGCCATACCCCTTGTCCCAGCGGTCCGCGATATAGGCAAGCTGGCGCATCTGTGCCGCGGAAAGCGTGCCATAGGGGATCGCCACGCGCAGCATGTAGGCATGCAGTTGCAGGTAAAGCCCGTTCATCAGGCGCAGCGGGCGGAACTCTTCCTCGGTCAGGCTGCCGTTCAGGCGCCGCTCCACCTGGCCGCGAAACTGGGCCACACGGGCACGGACGGTCGCGGTATCGAAATCGGAATATTTATACATTCGTCGCTTCCTGCTTGCCATGCGCATAGTTCGAGGGGCCGCGCGTGCGGAAAGCCTCGCGGAAATGAACCGGTTCCGGCCCCTGGGTACCCTGCCGGGCTTCGGCCAGATAGGGCCCGACGACGATATCGCCCTGGCCAAGCGCACGCAGCAGGCGCAGCTCGGCGATCGCCTCGTCCTCAAGGAATTCGGCCTCGTGATGATGGCGCGACCAGTCGTCCGAGGCAGTCAGATAGACCACGTCGCCCGCGCGCAGGTCATTGGCGGTGACGATCTTCGGGGTGAACTTGCGACTCATCGGGCGGCCTCATGCAGGAAGGGAAGGTTCAGGGCAGCACCCCCGCGCGGCGCAATGCCCAGAAGCAGGACGGCCGGGCCGTCCACCGCTTCAAGCGCGGCGGGCAGGGCGGAAAGCGGCGTGGCGATCACGCGCTGATCGGGGCGCGCGGCGTTCTCGACGATGCTCAGCATCGTGTCGGGGGCCGCGCCATGCATCATCAGGCGGCCTTGCAGGAACCGCGCGGCGCGCTTGCCCATATAGATCGCGGCAACGGCGCCAGGGCGGGCGAGGGCGCGCCAGTCCTGTTCGGCAAAGCCCTTCATGTCATGCCCGGTCAGGATGCGCAGGTCGGCATTGCGCCCGCGCTGCGTCAGGCTCTGGCCGATCGCGGCCGCGGCGGCCGATGCGGCGGTGATGCCGGGCAGGACCGAATAGCCAAGCCCCGCCGCCTCCACCGCGTCAAGCTCTTCGCCAAGGCGGCCGAAGACGCCCGGATCGCCCGATTTCAGACGCAGGACCGACCGGCCCGTGCGCGCGAACCCGACGATCAGCGCCGAGATGTCCTCTTGCGGCATGGCGGGGCCGAATCCCTGCTTGCCGGTCTCGATCAGAACCGCCTGCGGTCCGGCCAGAGCCAGGACCGCGGCACCGACCAGACGGTCGTGCAGCACGACATCGGCGCCGGCAAGCGCGCGCGCCACCGCCAGCGTCAGCATGTCGGGATCGCCCGGCCCGGCCCCCGCAAAGGTGACATGGCCGGCATGCAACGCGGTCTTTCGGTCGTCTGTGGTCATTGCACACCTCGGATTTGCTTGCTGTAATATAGGAAATTTTCCCCTGTTTTGCCTATACGCCCTTGCAGATAAGGAACTTTGTTCCGTAGGGTGCGCCTGACAAAACAGGCTTCCCGATAATCGGAGAAAACGCGAATGGCAGTTCGTTTGGACGAGATGGACAGGAAAATCCTCTCTCAGTTGCAGGAGGACGCAAGCCAGTCTCTGGACGAGATCGCCCGGAAGGTCGGCTCCTCCAAGACGCCGGTCTGGAACCGGATTCGCAAGATGAAGGATATGGGCGTGATTGGGCGGCAGACCGTCCTGCTCGACGCCGAGGCGCTCGGGCTCGAGGCCTGTTTCTTCGTCCTGATCCGCACCTCCGAACACGAATCCGACTGGCAGCGCAAGTTCCTCGCCACCCTGCGCGCGCGCCCCGAAGTGCTCGAGGCGCACCGGCTCGCGGGCGATATCGACTATATCCTGAAGGTCCGGGTCAAGAACGCGCGCGCCTATGATCAATTCTACCAGGCGCTGATCGGCGAGGTGAAGATCCACAACGTCACCGCACTGCTGTCGATGGAGGAGATCAAATCCACCACGCTCCTGCCGCTCTGAGGCCGGCAGGGTGACAGCTTCCTTCCCGCGCGCCCCAAAACGCGATGCGCGCTTCTTCAGGGCAGAAATATCCCGCAGGGTGAATGGCCGCAGGCCAGAGAGGGCGCGCAGCCCCCTGCGCCCCCGGACGGGCAACCGGAGGTAAGATGAAACCCAAAAGCATCAATCTCGCGCTTCAGGGCGGGGGCGCGCATGGCGCCTTCACCTGGGGCGTGCTCGACCGGCTTCTCGACGAGGACTGGCTCGAGATCGCCGCGATCTCAGGCACCTCGGCGGGGGCGCTGAACGGGGCCGCGCTGAAATCGGGTCTGGTGCGCGACGGGCGGCAGGGCGCGCGGGACGATCTCGACTGGCTCTGGTCGCAGGTCTCCGAGGTGCACGATCTGCGGCTCACCCGCTGGATCGGGGCGCTGTTCCCGGTGCCCGAGATCGTGAACCGCTGGATGGAGGCCTTCACCCCCGTTGCGATGGCCGATGCCTTCGGGCGCATCGTCTCGCCCTATGACAGCGGGCCGTTCTACGTCAATCCGCTGGCCCGCATCGTCGAGCGGTTCCACTATGACGAGGTCTGCGCCGAGGCCGGGCCGCGGCTGTTCGTCTCGGCGACGAATGTGCGCACCGGCAAGATCCGCGTCTTTTCGGGCGCCGAGATTTCCTGCGATGCGATCCTCGCGTCGGCCTGCCTGCCCAACGTCTTTCGCGCCGTCGAGATCGAAGATCCCGCAACCGGCCGCACCGAGGCCTTCTGGGATGGCGGCTTCACCGGCAACCCCGCGCTGTTTCCGCTGTTCGAAGCCGACCTGCCGCGCGACATCGTGGTGGTGAACATCAATCCCCTGATGCGCGACGGGATTCCCAAGACCCCCGCCGAGATCGAGGACCGCATCAACGAGATCAGCTTCAATTCCTCGCTGCTGCGCGAATTGCGCGCGATCAGCTTCGTGCGCCGCCTGATCGCCGATGGCAGCGTGATCGAGGGGCGGATGAAGGATGTCCTGATGCATCTGGTGGCCGATGACGCGGTGATGACCTCGCTGCGCGCCGACAGCAAGATCGCGCCGGGGCAAGGCACGCTGTCGCGCCTGAAGGCGGCGGGGCAGGCGGCGGCGGACCGCTTTCTCGACGCCCATGCCGACGATCTGGGTCAGCGCGCCTCGGTCGACCTGGTGGCGATGTTTTCCTGAGCGGGCCGGGCGCCCGGCGCCGCCTTGGGGCTGGGATAGACCAGCCCGGCCGAGATGATCAGCTTGGCCGCATCCTCGACGCTCATGTCCAGATAGGTCAGCTGCGAACGCGGCACGAACAGCAAAAAGCCCGAAGTCGGGTTCGGCGTGGTGGGCAGAAAGACCGAGATCAGCGGATCGCCCGGCTCTGCCCGGCGCGCGATCTCGCCCTTGGCGGTGGAAGAGACGAAGGCGATCGCCTTCAGGCCCGGCCGGGGATATTCGATCAGGCAGGCACGGTCGAACTTGGCCTCGCTCTGGCTCAGCACCGTTTCGGCGATCTGCTTGAGCCCGTTATAGACCGTGCGCACGATGGGCATCCGGTCGACGATATGCTCGCCCCACCGCAGAAGCGACCGCCCGATCAGCCCCTTGGCAAGCCAGCCCACGATGGCCGTGAAGATCAGGAAGATGATGACGCCGACACCGCGCAGGTTGATGCCGATATATTGCTCGGGCTGCCAGCGTTCGGGCACCAGCGGCAGCACCCAGCCGTCGATCCAGCCCGTCACCGTCCAGATCAGCCAGACCGTCAGCCCGATCGGCGCGATCACCACAAGCCCGGTCAGAAACGAGGCGCGCACGCCGTGAAAGAGGCCGCGTCTGCGCGGGGCGCGGGGGGATTGCGAAACCTCGTCGTCGTGCTCGGTCATGTCGTGATGCGCCTGAAAGACCCCGCCAGCCGGGGCCTTTGATACTTAGGGGCTTTCGCGGGGCGCGACAACAAGCCTGCTGCGGCAATCAGCTTCCGCGCGACAGTTCCGTGGCAATATCCGCGGCAAGGCGGGCATTGTTCAGCACCAGCGCGATATTGGCCTCGAGCGAGCGGCCCGCGGTCAGCTCATAGATCCGTTGCAGCAAGAAGGGCGTGACCGATTTCGCGGCGATGCCCTGTGCCTGCGCCTCCTCCAGGGCCTGTTCGATCACGGGCAGGATCTCTTCGCGGGGGATTTCGGCATCCGTGGGGATCGGGTTCGCAATCAGTTGCCCGCCGGGCAGGCCAAGGCGCACGCGCATCCGGTGCGCGGCGGCGATCACCGCGGCACTGTCGGCCTGCAAGGGCGCGCCAAGGCCCGAATCGCGCGACCAGAAGGCCGGAAAGGCCGCCTGGCGATAGGCGATGACCGGCACCCCAAGCGTTTCAAGCACTTCGAGCGTTTTGGGCAGATCGAGGATCGCCTTGGCGCCCGCGGCAACCACCGTGACCGGCGTCGCGGCCAGTTCGTGCAGGTCGGCCGAGACATCGAAGGACAGTTCCGCGCCGCGATGGACCCCGCCGATCCCGCCCGTGGCAAAGACCCCGATGCCCGCCAGATGCGCGCAGATCATCGTCGCGGCGACAGTGGTCGCGCCGGTGGCCCCGGTGGCCAGGCAGGCGGCCAGATCGGCACGCGACAGCTTCATGACGTCCTTCGCCTGGGCAAGTTGCACCAGCCCGTCCTGTGTCAGGCCGATATGGATGCGCCCGCCCATCACCGCGATGGTTGCCGGGGTGGCGCCCGCGGCGCGGACCTCTGCCTCGACCCTTTGGGCGGTCTCGAGGTTTTGCGGCCAGGGCATGCCATGGGTGATGATGGTGGATTCCAGCGCCACGACCGGCCCGCCGTCATCAAGGGCGGCGCGCACGTCGGGGGCATAGCTGAGGGGGGTGTTCATCATGCGGTCATCTCTCCGGAAACGTAGCGGGCGGCGGCCTGAAGCGCGGTTTCAAGCGCCTCGGACCGCGAGGCGCCCCGGCTTTCGGCCACGATATGGGCGGCCATGAAGGTATCGCCCGCGCCGGTGACGCGGGTCACCATGACTGGCGGCGGGGCGGCGACAATGACGCCCTCGGACGCGCCATCCGCCGTGGCGCGCGCGCCGTCGGTCACAAGAACCCGGCCCGCGCCGCGCGCAAGCAGCCCCTCGGCGGCGGCCCCGGCGGTGGCGAAGGGCTGCTGACACAGGATCGCGGCCTCTTCGAGGTTGAGGTAAAGCACCGCGCGGCCCGCGCCAAGGAAGGGCGACAGGCGGTCGGCCTTGCCGGGGCTGGCAGGGGCCACGCGCAGATCGGCCGCAGCGAAAAGGGGCGAGCCCGCGATCCCGGCCAGAAGCGCCTCGGTCAGGTTGCCGTCAAGCGCCACGGGCCCGGGCCAGGGCGCCTCGGCCGTGCCCAGCCGTCCATCGGCCAGCGGGCGCAGGATCTTGTCGCCCGCGCTTTCCAGCGAATGGGCATCGGCAATGGCCGCGATCAGGCCGTTCGCGCCCTCGATCGCCATGTAGCGATCCGTCGGCAGATCGTCCGAGCGGTAGGCAAGCGCGCAATCCACGCCCAGCACCCCGGCCGCGCGGATCAGCTCTTTGCCCTGGCTGTCGCGCCCGATCGCGCTGAGAACCGCCGGGCGCAGCCCGAAGCGGGCCAGCGTCATGGCGATGTTCATCGCAACGCCGCCCGGCAGGCGCGTGATGCGGCCCGGCACGTCGGCGCCCTGCCGCATGTGGACGGGCGCGCGGCCGATGATGTCCCACAACACCGAGCCGATGCACAGGATATCGGGCAGGCCGCCCGGCGCGGACCGATCCATCCTAGGCCCCCGGTCCGCGCAGCGCGTAGCGATCGGCCTCGGCGAAAACGTCAATGGCGCGGGTGCCTGCGGTCACGCGAACCGCATGTTCCACCCCCGCGGGGATCGAATAGCTGTCGCCCGGCCGGCAGATGCGGGTATCCCCGGCGATGGTCAGGGCGACCTCTCCGGCGATCACGGTGCCCCATTGCGCGCCATGGCTGTGCGGCGGGATCTCGGTATCGCGGTGGAAGGTGAAGAACACCGCCAGCCCCTGGTCCGAACGGATCGCGCGGGCCGAGACCACATCCTCGCCGAAGGGCAGCTCAAGCCCCGGCAGCGCCTGGATGAAGGCGGGGAAATCGGTCATGATGGACTCCTTGCGGTGGGGAAAACGCGTCCGGGGACGGGTTTTCAAGGGAACCTGCGGGCAGGGGGCTTGTCAAGGCACGGCTTTTGGCTTATCGCGCCCCTACTTCACAGGCGGGGTTGGGCCTTCGGGAGAGACATCCCCTTGGGTCCGCCGGTTGGGCAACAGCCCTCATGCCCCGCTCAGGCGCAAACCGGAAAGGAACATGGACATGGCGCTTCCTGATTTTTCGATGCGTCAGCTTCTTGAAGCTGGCGTCCACTTCGGCCACCAGACGCAACGCTGGAATCCGCGCATGGCGGAATTCATCTATGGCGAGCGGAACGGCATCCACATCCTCGATCTGACGCAGACCGTTCCGATGCTGGACGCGGCGCTCCAGGTCGTGCGCGACACCGTCGCCAAGGGCGGCCGCGTGCTGTTCGTCGGCACCAAGCGTCAGGCGCAGAAGGCCGTGGCCGAAGCCGCCGAGAAATCGGCGCAATACTACATGAACCACCGCTGGCTGGGCGGTACGCTGACCAACTGGAAAACCGTTTCCCAGTCGATCTCGCGCCTCAAGCAGATCGACGAGGTGATGGCTTCGGGCGCCGAGGGTCTGACCAAGAAAGAACGTCTTGGCATGGAACGCGAGCAGGCGAAACTTCAGGCCTCGCTTGGCGGTATCCGCGAGATGGGCGGCCTGCCGGACCTTCTGTTCGTGATCGACGTGAACAAGGAAGACCTGGCCATCCTGGAAGCGCAGAAGCTGGGCATCCCGGTCGTGGCCGTGGTCGATACCAACTGCTCGCCCAAGGGCGTGGATTACATTATCCCCGGCAACGATGACGCCGCCCGCGCCATCGCGCTTTACTGCGATCTGGTGTCGCGCGCCGCGCTGGACGGCATGACCGCCCAGATGGGCGCCGCGGGTGTGGACCTTGGCGCGCTGGAAGAAGCGCCGGCCGAGGACGCCGTCGAGGAAGCCGAGGCCTGAGCCTCTGTCATCGCGATGACACAAGGGCGGGGGAAACCCCGCCTTCACCCCAATGATAGGAGAGGTCCAATGACCATCACCGCCGCAATGGTGAAAGAGCTGCGCGAAACCTCGGGCGCAGGCATGATGGACGCGAAGAAAGCGCTGACCGAAACCAATGGCGACATGGAAGCCGCCATCGACTGGCTGCGCACCAAGGGGCTTGCGAAAGCCGCGAAGAAAGCCGACCGCGTGGCCGCCGAAGGCCTGATCGGCGTGGCCGTCGACGGTGGCCGCGGCGTCGCGATCGAGATCAACTCGGAAACCGATTTCGTCGCCAAGAACGCTGACTTCCAGCAACTGGTGCGCGACATCACCGATATCGCGCTGCAAACCGGCGACTCGGTCGAGGTGGTGAAAGCCGCCGACCTGAACGGCGAAACCGTCGAGCAGGTGCTGACCAACGCGATCGCCCGGATCGGCGAGAACATGACCCTGCGCCGCATGCACATGCTGGAAGGCGACACGGTCGTGTCCTATGTCCACAACGCCGCCGCGGAAGGCATGGGCAAGATCGGCGTTCTGGTCGCGGTCAAGGGCCCGGCCGACAAGGCGCAGGAACTGGGCAAGCAGTTCGCGATGCATATCGCCGCAACAAGCCCGCTGTCGCTTTCGGAAGCGACCCTGGACCCCGATCTGGTGGAGCGCGAGCTTCAGGTCCAGACCGCCAAGGCGCTGGAAGAAAACGCTGCCTCGGCCAAGCCGAAGCCCGACCAGGTGATCCACAACAACATCATCCCGGGCCGGATGAAGAAGTTCCTCGCCGAGAACACGCTGCTTGGCCAGGCCTTCGTCATCAACCCCGACCTGACGGTCGAACAGGCCGCCAAGGAAGCCGGCGTCGAGATCACGGGCTATGCCCGCGTGGCCGTCGGCGAAGGCATCGAGAAGAAAGAAGAAGATTTCGCCGCCGAAGTGGCGAAAACCCTGCAAGGCGCCTGAGCGCGCGTCTTTTCGACTATCAAGCAACGCCGCCCTGTTTCGGGGCGGCGTTTTGCTTTGTTCGCCTTGCCAACCCCGGAAAATAACGATGCGGGCGCACTTTCGCGGCCCGCATCGCATCTTGGCCGCACCACCACTGGGATGAGGATCACGCGCCAAACTTATTGGCCCTGCCAGACGAAAATGCGCCAGACAGGACCGGGTCCGGTTGCCCGGTCAGGAAACAAGCTGCAGCCGGACTATACTCGGCACAACCTCCGCCCCGACGTCCCTGGTCAAAACCATCACTCTTGGAACTCTCCGATCTAACCGCGAACCTGGCGATCTTGGAAAGTGGGGAAAACCTGACCTAACGTCATCTTCTGATGCCGACCGGCACCTCCTGGGATGAGCTGAGAAAGATCTGGTTCTGGAACGAGGCCTTGAGAACCGCCTGCGCGGTGGTGTCCACGTCCAGCGCCTCGCGCGCAAGGCGCAGGTGCTTTTCCACGGTGGCGACGGTCAGCCCCATGATGATGGCGATATCGGCGGTGGTCTTGCCGTCGCCCACCCATTCCAGCACTTCGCGCTGCCGCGAGGTTAGTGCGCGGCGCGCCGTGGCGAAGGGCATGGAGCTGATGCGCAGATGGGTCAGGGTGTTGAGCACGAAGATCTCGCGGCCATGGCTTTGCCAGATCTCTTCCACATCGTGCTGGAACAACCCCTCGCGCGCGCAAAGACCGATCGCCCCCTTGGCGCGCCCCGACTGTTCCGGAAACGAGATCGAATAGCCCGCGCGAATCCCGTATCGCAGGTTCAGCTCCTGCACCTTTCGTTCGGCCTGCGTCAGCTTGCCTGCGTGGGCCTGCTGCTCGACCCAACGCCACGAACACGCCCCCTGATTATCTGCCGCCCAACGCACCATGGGCGCGTGGTTGAAGATACCGCCGTCAAGAAATGCGCGAAGGTAATCGGGATGATGGTTGGAAAGGATCAGCGTATCTTCGATATTCCCGAAGCTGTGCGCCGTGCGGAACCGGGTAAAGCCATACAGCAACCGGTCAAACCCGTAGTCGGCCATGCGGTCGCAATGCAAAGCCCAGATATCTTCGACTGTCCGCGCCTCAATAAGCCTTTCCAAGTGCGCCAGCATGGATATCCTCGATCCCGAATGGAAATGCTCTGACGACGCCATCGGATCGCGGCAATAACGACATGACATTTCCGATCGTCACTTTTGCCACGCCGGAAAGGGTATTTTCAAGGGGCGCTGGACTAATCCGACGGGGCACATTGCTTTTGAGGCATGAATTGTCTTCTTTTCTGGGGGTAATGTGGATAGTTATGATGTGATTGTCGCCGGTGGCGGCGTAATGGGTGCCGCTGCAGCATTCTGGCTGACGCGCCTTTCGCCCGGTCTCTCCGTTGCGGTTATCGAGCGCGACCCAGGACATGCGCGCTCATCTACGGCGCTGTCCGTGGCTTCGATCCGGTCTCAATTCTCGCATCCCGTCAATGTGCAGATTTCGCGCTTCGGGATCGGTTTCATCCGTGACTTCGCCCGACATTGCCCGCAGGGCGGGGTGGCCGATCTGGGCCTGCGCGAGAACGGGTATCTGTTTCTGACCGGGCGGGCGGATCAGGCCGCGCTGATGCGGGATCTGGCCGCGATGCAGCGCGGGTTCGGCGCGGGAACCGAGGTGCTTGATGCCGCGGCCCTGCGCACGCGTTTCCCCTGGCTTTCGCTGGACGATGTCGTGGCGGGCTCATTCGGACCGCGCGATGAGGGCTGGTTCGACAATATGGGCCTTCTGGCCGGGCTGCGCGCGCAGGCCCGCGCTCAGGGCGCCCGGTTCATCGCGGATGAGGTGACGGGCGTCGTGGCGCAGGGCGGGCGTATTCAGGCCTTGCGGCTTGCCTCCGGCCAAAGCCTTGCGGGCGGCGCTTTCGTCAACGCCATGGGCACCCGCGCGGCGCATCTTCTTCGCTGGCTTGGCCACGACCTTCCGGTCGAGCCGCGCAAGCGCACCGTCTTCGTGATCGACGCCCCCAATGCACGCCATCCGGATGCGCCGCTTCTGGTCGATCATACCGGCTTTTACCTGCGTCCCGAAAGCGGGCACTGGATCTGCGCC
The DNA here is from genome assembly GCF_058747975.1 of Rhodobacter maritimus. Classification (NCBI taxonomy): domain Bacteria; kingdom Pseudomonadati; phylum Pseudomonadota; class Alphaproteobacteria; order Rhodobacterales; genus Rhodobacter; species Rhodobacter maritimus. Next base: position 1,613,629 of record NZ_CM179095.1, read on the forward strand.
ACGGTTCCGCAAGAGGACGGCCCCTGCGACCCCGAGGATTTCACCCCCGACCACCGGCTGTTCGAGGATGAGATATGGCCCGCCCTCCATGCCCGCGCGCCGGGTTTCGATCAAGTGAAGGTGGTGCGCATGTGGGTCGGGCATTACGCCTATAACCGGCTGGACCAGAACGCGATCCTTGGCCGCCATCCAGATGTCGGGAACCTCTTTCTGGCGAACGGATTTTCCGGCCACGGCCTGCAACAGGCCCCCGCCGTCGGGCGTGGGCTGGCCGAGCAGATCCTGACCGGCCGCTGGCAGGCGCTGGATCTGTCGGCGCTTGGCGTCGAGCGGATCCTGAGCGGCTCTCCGTGCCTGGAACGCGCGGTCGTCTGATCCTAGCGCGTCGTCTCTGTCCGGGTTGCGGCCATCGTGGCCGCAGTAATATCCGGGGCAAGTGCGTTCAGCGCATCACATTGGGTCAGGAATATGCGCCCCGTCAGATGGGTAATCAGATCCGAACGGGTCAGCCTGTCCATGACCGGACCCTTCACCTCGGACAGGTGCAGGCAGACGCCCGCATCTTTCAGTTGCTGATTCACCGCCTCAAGCGCCTCAAGCGCCGAGGAGTCGATGAAATTGATTGCCGGACAGTTCAGCACGACATGGCGCAGCGCCGGATCGGCGGCCACGCAGTCATAGATCAGGTCTTCGAGAAAACGGGCATTGGGAAAATACAGGCTTTCATCGATGCGGATCGACAGGATCTCGGGCACGGTGGTGACCCGGTGGCGCGCGATGTTGCGGAAATGCTCTGTCCCTGGAACCTGGCCCAAAATCGCAACATGCGGGCGCGAGGTGCGCCACAGATGCAGCGCGATCGACAGGCCCACGCCCGCGCCGATGCCGGTCTCGACCCCGCCGATCAACGTCACGAGTATCGTCGCCAGCATCGCGGCCCCGTCACCGCGTGAATAGGACAGGGTGCGACGCAGCGCAGACAGATCCACCAGCGTCAGGACCGCGACCACGATCGTCGCCGCAAGCGTTGCCTGTGGCAGATAGTAGAGCGCGGGTGTCAGCGTGAGTGTTGCCAGGGCCATCCCGATCGCGGTGAATGCGCCGGCAGCCGGCGTCTCGGCCCCGGCATCGAAATTCACGACCGACCGCGCGAACCCTCCGGTTACCGGAAACCCGCCCGACAGCGCCGCGCCGATATTCGCGCCGCCCAGGGCCACCAGTTCCTGATCCGGGTCGATACGCTGCCGCCGCTTTGCTGCCAGCGTCTGCGCAACCGAGATGGACTCGACATAGCCCACGATCGAGATTAGCAGCGCGGGCACGGCAAGCTGGGCCCAGAGCCCGGCATCCAAAGGGGGCAGGGCGGGAACAGGAAGGCCTGCGGGCACGTCGCCCACCACCCGGACCCCCCAATTCTCGAGGCCCAGACCCCAGGTCAGCAAGATCGTCACCGCGACCGCGATCACGGGGGCCGTGCGCGTGCCAAGCTGCGCAAGCCTTGGGCTTAGCCCGCGCGCCCGAAGAAGGGGCTGTAACCCTTTGCGAGACCAGAAAAGAAATGCCGTGGCCGTGACCCCGATCGCAACGGTGGGCAGGTTGATCTCGGCGATATGCATGGCCAGAGAACGTGCAATATCGGGCAGGGTCTTGCCATTGGCGCCGATGCCAAGGAGGTGCTTGATCTGGCTTGCGGCAATCAGGATGCCCGAGGCCGTGATGAAACCGGAAATCACCGGGTGGCTGAGGAACGAGGCGATGAACCCCATCCGCAGCATCCCCATGACCAGCAGCATGAGCCCCGACAGGAAGGCAAGCGCGATCGCGGCCCCCAGATATTCGGGGGTACCTTTGGCCGCGATCTCTCCGACGGCGGCGGCGGTCATGAGGCTTGCCACTGCCACAGGCCCCACGGCAAGTGTGCGCGAGGTGCCAAGGATCGTGTAGATCACCAGCGGCGCGATCGAGGCATAAAGCCCGACCTCGGCCGGAAGTCCCGCCAGAAGCGCATAGGCCAGCGATTGCGGGATCAGCATGATGGTCACGATCAGCGCAGCCACCAGATCGGCTTCAAGGGTCGCACGGGAGTAGGTGCGCGCCCAAGTTGTGATCGGGAAATACGTTTTTATCATACGCAGTTAAGGCGCACAGTTAACGTCGTGCCGCATGTTCTTCCAGCAGCGGAACCAGCCCGGAATGGTCATACCCGGCCTCGGCCGCGGCCGAAAGGATCTGTGTGACGGGCCGCTTTCCGGCCTGCTCCATCGCCCAAAGATGGGACGAACGCGTGCCCGAACGGCAATAGGCCAGCACCGGCCCCTCGACCGTGGCCATGACTGCCTCGAACGCCGCCACGAGATCGGGCGTCATCTGGCCGGGAAAATAGGGCAGGTGATGGTAGGCAAGCCCCGCCTCGGCGGCAGCAACGGCCATCGCATCGCTGTCGAGCGCGTCTTCGATCTCGTCATCGGGGCGGTTGTTGATCAGCGTGCGATAACCGAGTGCTGCGATCGCGGCCACCTCTTCGGGCGTGATTTGCGGCGCAACCGCGAAGTCCGGCGTAATCTGCCGCAGATCCATCGTCATCTCCCTGTTCCTGCCGGTGGCTCCGGCGGTTTCGTATCCCTGTCAGAGACCGTTCACCGGAACCTTCAGATAGGTCTTGCCGTCCTCGTCCGCGGGCGGCATCTGGCCTGCGCGCATGTTTACCTGCAGCGATGGGATGATCAAGCGCGGCATTGCAAGCGTGGCATCGCGCTCGGTGCGCATTTGCACAAACTCATCCTTCGTGCGCCCGGCACCGACATGGATGTTACGCGCCTTTTCTTCGGCAACGGTGGTTTCCCAGGCATATTCGTCGCGCCCCGGCGCCTTATAGTCATGTGCCACGAAGATGCGCGTCTCGTCCGGCAGTGTGAGGATTTTCTGGATAGAGTTGTAAAGTGCCTCGGCCGAACCGCCCGGAAAGTCGCACCGGGCGGTGCCGAAATCGGGCATGAAGAGCGTATCACCCACGAAGGCCGCATCGCCCACCACGTAGGTCAGACACGCCGGCGTATGCCCCGGCGTATGCAGGACGCAGCCCTTCAGCGCGCCGATTTCGAAGGTATCCCCTTCTTGGAAAAGCTGGTCGAACTGCGAGCCGTCGCGCTGGAACTCGGTCCCCTCGTTGAAGATCTTGCCGAAAGTGTCCTGCACCACCATGATGCGATCCCCGATGCCGATCTTGCCGCCGACGCGCTGCTGGATATATGGCGCGGCGGACAGGTGGTCGGCATGGACATGGGTTTCCAGGATCCACTCGACGCGCAGATCATTGTCGCGCACATGGGCGATGACCCGGTCGGCCGAGCGGGTATCGGTCCGCCCCGAGGCGTAGTCGAAATCCAGCACGGAATCGACTATCGCACAGGCATCGCTTCGCGGATCCCGAACCACAAAGGTAACGGTGTAGGTGGCCTCGTCGAAAAAGGCCGTCACGTCAGGTTTGAGCATTCGACGCCTCCTTGTCTGCATTGCCCTGATATGGGGTTTGCAGGGCGGGACGGTAGGGCATGTCCGCAGTTTCGCAACCGGCAACCAGGCCCGGCAGTTGTGCGAAATCGGAAAACACCGCGCTGTGGGGAAGATCCTGCACCGGGGTCTTGCGATAGCCCTCGGTGAACAGCAGGAAGGGCAGCCCGGCGGCGCGGGCGGTTTCGGCATCCACCTCGCTGTCGCCGACAAAGATTGCGCGGGGGCGCCCGATCCTGTCCACGGCATGAAGCAGCGGAGCGGGATCCGGCTTGCGCGTGGGCAGGCTGTCGCCACCGATCACGGTGCCAAAGAACCCGTCAAGCCCCAGATGGGCCAGAACCGCGCGGGTGGGGGCGAGGGGCTTGTTCGTGCATATTCCTAGGAGATGCCCGGCCTCCGCAAGGGCCCGAAGCGCCTCGGGCACGCCGGGATAGACTTCGGTCAGCGCGACCGCCTCTTCATAGCGCGCGCTGAATGCCGCAACCATCCGTGCATGCAGCGCCCCCTGCGGATCCTCGCCCGAGGCCGCCAGCAAACAATCTACCAGATGCGGCACGCCGCGCCCAACGAAGCTGCGCACCTGCGGCAGGCTGAGCGGCGCAAAACCGTGCTCGGCCAGCACCGCGTTCGAGGCTGCATGAATGTCGGGGGCGGAATCGATCAACGTGCCGTCGAGGTCGAAGATCACTGCGGGCAGGTGCATCACGCGTCTTTCCATTTTATGGAACAGCCCATCGAGGGGATCTGTTCGGCTGGACCGCGGCCGGTTTCGGCCACTTGGCACATGGCTTCGTAAAGCTCCCTGCGAGCATCCGCAGCCCCCGCCTGGCGACCCGAGGCATCAAGGCGCCCGCGATACTGCAACTCTCCGGCCGCATTGTAGCCGAAGAAATCCGGTGTGCAGGCAGCGCCGTAAGCCTTTGCGACAGCTTGAGTTTCGTCATGAAGATAGGGAAAGGGCAGGGCACGATCCCGCGCCAGTCGGACCATATTCTTGAAGCTGTCTTCAGGATAGGCCACCGCATCATTCGCGCTGATCGCCACAACACCGATCCCCGTTTTTACAAGCGCTTCTGCATCGCGGATGATCCGGTCAAGAATGGATTGCACATAGGGACAGTGATTGCAGATGAACATCACCAGCGTGCCGCGCGGCCCGGCAATATCGTGCAAGGACCACAGGCGCCTGTCGGTTCCGGGCAAGGTGAAGTCGGGGGCAGGGCGCCCGAAATCGCAAACTGGGGGGGATACAGCCATCCGTGCTCCTATTCGAACTCCATCTCAGCATAGACGACACCGGCATTCTTTGTCGCCAGTTCCTCGAATGTATCGAGATGCGTATAGGGGGTCTGGTCGACATAATAGGCCTGCGAAAGATCTCCGCCAGACTCGATATGCTCGGCGATCCTTTCGCGCAGATAGACAAGGTAGTCGCGCGTATAGCGAGTAACCTGGGCAAGGTTCGTCGGATGGCCGTGTCCTGGGATGACAAAGGTCGGCTCCAACGGCACGAAGGCGGTTTCCCATGTCTCGATCCAGCATGAGGTGCAGGTGCCTTCGAAGATCGGCGGCATACGCTCATGAAAGGCGATGTCGCCCGCGATCATGAAACTTTGCCGGGGCAACCAGACCTGAGTGTCACCCGGACTGTGGGCGGGGCCAAGATGCAGGACCTCGATCGTGAAATCGCCCATCTCGATGCTGCGGCGATCCTCGAATGTCTCGGTCGGGCCCATCGGATCCGTGCCTTCGGCGTTCTCTCGGGCATAGTTTTGCAGCGCGGCAAGGTCGCCTCCGGCCTCATGGGCGAACTCGGCCGCGGCATCGACATGGGCCAGCACCGGCACGTCCTGTTCGATCCAGTAGTTGTTGCCCAGCATCGCATGGCCCTGACCGTTTTCATTGATCACCAGCTTCACGGGCTGATCGGTCACGGCCCTGATTTCGTCGTGCAACGCCTTGGCCAGAAGGTAGGAGGCACCCGAGTTCACGACGACGACACCCTCGCCGGTGACGATGAAGCTGAGGTTGTTGTTATGGCCGGCATTTTCGTAGGTCGGCGGGGCAGTGGCGCCGATCGCGGAATAGACTCCGGGGATGACCTCATAGGGTTTGGCATAAAGCACCGATTGTGGATACTGGTCGGCAATATCTTCGGATGCCATTGCAGGAGCGGAAAGCAAGATACTGACAAGAATAGAATATTTCATGAATCAAACACCCCCGAAACGATAGGATTCTCCATCGCGTTCAACCCGGCCGATCCCGCCGTCCGGCAGGTGGTAGCCGATCATCGGCATCTGCTGATCGGTCAGCCGCGCCAGAAGATCTGCACGGGTCTTGCTCCCAAGTTCCGGATCCTGGTCCGAACCCGATGCCCAAAGCGGCTGCGCGAAAGCCAAATGATGATTGCCGATCGCATCGCCCACGATCATGCAGGCATCATTGCCTTGACGCACTTCAAACGACATATGGCCCGGGGTGTGACCATAGCTTGCCACGGCATTGATACCTGGAAGGATTTCCATTTCTGGATCGAACGTTACGATGCGATCTTCAAGCAATTGAAGGCGCCGGATCGCACCCGCAGCAAAACTTTCACGGCCCGCGCCGATAGTGCTGGCCGTTTCCGGGTCGATCCAGTAATCCCATTCCTGCTTGCCCATCATATGCGTCGCATTGGCAAAAAGAGGTTCGTCGAAGTCGTCCAGAACCCCCCAAAGGTGGTCAGGATGGGCGTGCGTGAAAACCACATGGGTGACATCATCGGCCGTGATGCCAAGCGCGTCCATCGCCTCGGACAGCTTTCCGGCGGTGGGCATGAAATCAGGGCCTGCGCCAACATCGAACAGCACCGTATTGGTGCCATCCCGAAGAAGCGTGACGTTGCAAGGCGGCTCGACCGCATCGCCGGTCATGCCGTAGGTCGCCATGATTTCCCTCGCGCCGTCATGGTCGGTCACGAAGCTCATCGGCAGGACTAGGTGTCCGTCCGAAAGCGTATCGACACGGATATTGCCGATCTCCATCGTGCTTGCGGCCCAACTGCGGCGTGCAAACATCGGCGTAAGCAGCGCGGCGGCACCTGTCTGAAGAATAGTTCGTCGCGTGAGGGTCATTCGCTGTCCTCCCAAACAAGGTATTCATTCATGCGAATATGACCTCGGCTCCGCGCGAGGGCAAGCTGATCCTTTCAGCGCAAATTCGAAGGGACGGCTGAAAGTTTGCCGCGTGTTGTGCCTGGTGTAGTAATTTTCATCGTAATATCCGTTTGTCGAAAGCCGCTTCTGAATACCGTTTTAAAGGCACCATACGCTGCTTTAACGTGTTGTGAGGCGATCCGATGGGTATTCTACGCTCTCTGGATATAACTTTTATTTACATAATACCGATTATGAGACTTTGAAATGCCATTGGAATACCCCGACCTACCGCTCGATAACAGTCAGGTCACGACATCCGGCCCCTTGCGGCCGCTGCGCGCGCGGATGCCCACGATCTCTTCGCAGGCCGTGATGATCGGTGACAGCGCCTGCTGCGGATCGAGGTCGAGCCCCTCTGGACCGGCTACGAAATGTTCCAGATAGACGCGCAGCGTCGCGCCCTCGGTTCCGGTGCCGGACAAGCGCAGCACCACGCGGCTGCCGCCCTCGAACAGGATGCGGAACCCCTGATTGCGCGAGACCGCCCCGTCGACCGGATCGGTATAGGCGAACTCATCTGCGGCCGCGATGCGCAGCGCGCCGACCTGCGTGCCGGGCAAACGGTCCAGCCGGTCGCGCAGGTCCTTCAGCATGGCGGTTGCGGTGTCGACAGCAAGCGCCTCGTAATCGTGGCGGGAATAGTAGTTGCGCCCGAACCGCGCCCAGTGATCGGCCATGATCTCGGCCACGCCCTGCCCGCGCGCGGCAATGATATTGAGCCACATCAGCACGGCCCAAAGCCCGTCCTTTTCGCGCACATGGTCCGATCCGGTGCCAAAGGATTCCTCGCCACAAAGGGAAACACGGCCCGCATCCATCAGATTTCCAAAGAATTTCCAGCCCGTCGGCGTCTCGTAGCAATCGAGGCCAAGCGCCTGCGCCACCCGGTCCACCGCGGCCGATGTCGGCATGGAACGCGCAACCCCCTTCAGCCCGCGGGCATAGCCGGGCACCAGATGCGCATTCGCCGCGATCACCGCAAGGCTGTCCGAGGGGCTGACATAGATGCCCTGCCCCAGGATCATGTTGCGATCGCCGTCCCCGTCCGAGGCGGCGCCGAAATCGGGCGCCTCCGGGCCCATCATTTCCGCCATCAGCTCATGCGCCCAGGTCGGGTTCGGATCGGGATGCATGCCGCCGAAATCCGGAAGCGGCTGGCCATGGGCCACGGTGCCGGGCGCCGCCCCGAGGCGATTTTCCAGGATCTCGGTCGCATAGGGGCCGGTGATGGCACACATGCTGTCCATGCGCATCGTGAAACCTGCGTGAAAAAGCCCGCGCAACGCTTTGAAATCGAATATGGTTTCCATCAGGTCCGCATAGGCCAGAACCGGGTCCACGACCTCGACCGCCATGGTGCCCAGATGGCTTTCGCCGGGCATGGACAGGTTCACGTCGGGCGCGGTCAGGATGCGATAGGTGTCGATCGTGGTGGTGCGGGCAAAGATCGCCTCGGTCACGGATTCGGGCGCGGGCCCGCCATTGGCGGTGTTGTATTTCACGCCGAAATCCTCGTCCGGGCCGCCGGGATTGTGTGAGGCCGACAGGATGATCCCGCCATCCGCCCCGCGCAGCCGGATCAGATGCGAGGCCGCCGGAGTCGAGAGCCACGCGCCCTGCCCCACGATCACCCGCGCGGCACCGTTGGCGGCGGCCATCTTCAGGATGATCTGCGCGGCCTCGGCCCCGAAATAGCGCCCGTCGCCGCCCAGAACGAAGGTCTTGCCCGCAGCCCCGCCGATCGCGTCGAACGTGGCCTGGACGAAATTCTCAAGGTAGCGCGGCTGCATGAAGATCGCGGTTTTCTTGCGCAGGCCCGAGGTGCCGGGCTTCTGGTCGTCGAAGGGGGTAGTCTTCTCGATACTCATGACATCTCCTGAATACCCGTCGCGCGGGTGAATACCTGAACCGATTGCGGTGCGACGCGCGTCACGGGGCCGGTCTGGTCCCGTTCTGCCGCGTCGGGGCGGGCGCTGTCCAGCAGTTGCCGCCAGCGGCCTTCGGGCAGGCACACATCCGCCGCACCGCCTGCGTTGAGGATGACGAAGACCGCGCGATGCGCGGCAAGGCCGGGCGGGCCCTCGGCGGCGCCACGGATCTCGGCGCACAGGCACAGCGCGGCGGGGTCGTGCCAGTCCTGCACGCGGGGCTCTGCGCCCGAGGGCAGGCGCCAGATCAGATCGCGCATGCCGTCCTGCGCCCGGATCCTCGAATGCAGGAAGCGCGTCTGGCGCAGCACCGGATGCGCACGCCGCAGCGCGATCAGCCGCGCCGTGAACGCGATCAGCGCGGCATCGGGCGCGCGCCAGTCGAGCCAGCCGGTGGCATTGTCCTGGGCATAGGCATTGTTGTTGCCGCCCTGCGAATTGCCGAACTCATCGCCCGCCAGAAGCATCGGCACCCCCTGCGACAGCATCAGCGTGGCCAGCATCGCGCGTTTGCGGGCAGCGCGGGCGGCGGGATTTTCCAGCGCCTCGGAGAAGTTCGCGTCATGGCCGTCGCGGTTGCCCTCTCCATTCGCCTCGTTTCGCTTTTTGTCAAAGGAAACAATATCCTGAAGGGTGAAGCCGTCATGCGCCGCGATGAAATTGACCGAGGCCGTGGCGGGCCGGCCGGAATGGTCGAAGGTCTCGGCGCTGCCCGCGATGCGGCGGGCCAGCTCGGGCATCTGGCCCGCATCGCCGCGCCAGAAGCGGCGCGTGCCGTCGCGGAAGCGGTCGTTCCATTCCGCGAAAGGATGCGGAAATCCCCCCAGACGATAGCCGCCGGGACCGATATCCCAGGGCTCGGCGATCAGCTTCACCCCGGCCAGGACCGGGTCCTGGCACAGCGCCGACAGAAAGGCCGCACGGCCCGAGAAATCTCCGGCATCGCTGCGGCCAAGCGTTGCGGCCAGATCGAAGCGGAACCCGTCCACCCCCATCCGCAAGACCCAGTGGCGCAGGCAATCCATCACCATGCGCAGCACCGCCGGATGGGCAAGGTTCAGCGTGTTTCCCGTGCCCGTATCGTTGACATAGCTGCGCCCGCCCTCGGCCAGCCGGTAATAGCTGGCATTGTCGATCCCGCGCAGCGACAGGGTCGGGCCGTGGCCGTCGCCCTCTCCGGAGTGGTTGAAGACGACATCGAGGATCACCTCGATCCCGGCCGCGTGAAAGCGGCGCACCATGGCGCGGAAGGCCTCGGGCGTGCCGTAGCGCGGCTCGGGCGCGAAAAAGCCGATCGGCTGATAGCCCCAGTAGTTGCGCAGGCCCTTCTCGACAAGGAAGCGGTCGTCGAAGAAGGCCTGCACGGGCAAAAGCTCGATCGCGGTGATGCCAAGGCGGTTCAGATGGGCCAGAACCGGATCGCTGGCCAGCCCCGCCCATGTGCCGCGCATGTCAGGTGGCACGTCGGGATGGGTCATGCTCAGGCCCTTCGGATGCGCCTCATAGATCACGCTGTCGCACCAGCGATGCGCGGGGCGCTGCCACTGCGGGGCGGTCTCGGCCTCGACGATGCCCTTGGGCACAACGGCGGCACTGTCGCGCCGGTCAGGCCGCGCCATGCCGCTGCCGCCCTGCATCTCGGGGTGCCAGCGAAGCGGGGCACTGAGCGCGGTGGCGCAGGGATCGACCAGCAGCTTGGCGGGGTTGAAGCGGTGGCCAAGCTCGGGCGCCCAGGGCCCCGACACGCGATAGCCATACTGCCCCCCCGCCCCCAGCCCCGGCACGAACCCGTGCCAGATGTCGCCCGAGCGTTCCGGCAGCACTAGCCGCACCTCGCCGGTTTCGGTAAAAAGGCACAGCTCCACCCGTTCGGCATGGGCCGAGAATAGCGCGAAATTCACGCCACCGTCGCAAGGCCGCGCGCCCAGCCGGGCGGCCGATCCAGGGTCGATCTGCCAGTTCATCGCGCCAGCAGGCTTTCATACAGCGCGCCGTAACGCGCCGCCGACGCCCCCCAGCCCAGATCCGCCTTCATCGCGCGGCGCTGCATCGCGGCCCAGAGCTTCGGCCGGGCGAAAAGCTCGGTCAGGCGGCGCAGGGCCTGGCGCAGGGCAAGCGCGTCGACCGGGTGAAAGACGATGCCCGTTGCCGCGTCCGCGCCAAGGCTGGCCGGGGTCGCGCCGATCACCGTATCGGCCAACCCCCCGGTGGCCGCCACGACCGGCAGGCAGCCATAGCGCAGCCCGTAAAGCTGGGTCAGGCCGCAGGGCTCGAAGCGCGAGGGCACGAGGACCGCGTCGCCCCCCCCAAACATGCGGTGGCTCAGCCCCTCGTCATAGCCCAGGCGCAGGCCCACGCGGCCGGGATGGCGCGCGGCAAGATCCCGAACCATCTCTTCGGCCCATGGCTCGCCCGACCCAAGGATGCACAGCGTGCCCTCGGCGGCCAGAAGCGGCGCGATCGCCTCGGGCACAAGGTCGATGCCCTTCTGCGCCGTCAGCCGCGAAACGAGGATGACCAACGGCCCTGCCCCGGACACGCCGAATTCCTGCATCAGCCGGGCGCGGTTTTCCTGTTTGCGGCCAAGGGCGCGGGCGGAATAGGGCGCAAGCTCGAGGTCGGTCTCGGGGTTCCAGACCTGATCGTCGATCCCGTTGAGGATGCCGTGCAGATCGCCCGCGCGCGACTGGATCACCCCTTCCAGCCCAAGGCCGAATTCGGGGCGCATCAGCTCTTCGGCATAGCGTGGGCTGACAGTGGTCACCGCATCGGCCGAAACCAGCCCCGCCTTCAGCGTCGAGATATTGCCCCAGTATTCGAATCCGTCACGGTGGAACCCTTCACGCGGGAGGCGCAGGCTGCCGATCCGGTCGGCGCCGGCATGGCCCTGGAAGGCGATGTTGTGGATCGTCATCACGCTTGGCACGGGGATGCCCTGCTGGCACAGATAGGCGGGCGCAAGGCCGGCCTGCCAGTCATGGGCATGCAGAAGATCGGGGCGCCAGCCGTCGCGCGCCCCGCCCGCGGCAATCGCGGCGGCGGCCCAGCAGAGGGCGGCGAAACGCTCGGGGTTGTCGCCGTAATCGCCGCGCGCGTCGGCATAGGGCCCGCCCGCGCGGTCGAACAGATGCGGCGCGTCCAGAAGCATGACGGCCATCCCGCCCGCGGCCTGCCCCGCCAGAACCCGGCCCGGCCCGCCGAAAAGATCGCTCTCTGCCCAGATCTCTTTCGGCGCCCGCAGCTTTTCGGCAAGGCCCGGATAGGCCGGCAGCAGGGTGCGCATCTGCCACCCCTGCGCGGCAAGCGCGCCGGGCAGCGCGCCGCACACATCGGCCAGCCCGCCGGTCTTGACCAGCGGCACCGCCTCGGAGGTGACCGAAAGCACCCGTCCCTTCAGATCCGCCATGGCCCGCCCATCCCGTTTTCGCCTTGTTCAGCCCTGCCCCGCGGCCGCGCGCCGGTCAAGCATGTCCTGCGTTATCAGCACGATACCGCCGCTGCTGCGGCGAAACCACCTGGCATCTTCCTTTGGGTCTTCGCCCACCACAAGGCCCGCGGGGATCTGCACGCCCCGGTCGATCACGCAACGCGCAAGCTGCGCCTTGCGGCCGATATCGACATAGGGCAAGGCCACCACATGATCGAGGCTGGACCAGCTATGCGCCCGGCAGCCCGTGAACAGCAGCGAGTTGCGCACCTCTGAGCCCGAGACGATGCAATCCCCCGCCACGAGCGAGGACACTGCCGAGCCGCGCCGCGCCTCCTCGTCATGGATGAATTTTGCGGGCGGGACCAGCTCGGCATAGGTCCAGATCGGCCAGGCATTGTCGTAAAGATCAAGCTTCGGCGTGAAATCGGTCAGGTCGATATTGGCCTGCCAGAAGGCGTCGATCGTGCCCACGTCGCGCCAGTAGGGCTCGGTCTCCAGGCCGCTTGTCACGCAGCTTTCGGAAAAGCGATGCGCCATGGCCTTGCCGTTCCGCACGATCTCGGGGATCAGGTCATTGCCGAAATCATGGCTGGAATTGGGGTCCTGCGCGTCGCGCAGCAGCAGATCGCGCAGGAAGGCCCAGTCGAAGACATAGATCCCCATCGAGGCCAGCGAATGTGCCGGATCGCCGGGCAGGCCCGGCGGATCGGCGGGCTTTTCCAGGAATTCGGTGATGCGCCCGCCCCTGTCCACTGCCATCACGCCAAAGGCCGAGGCCTCGGCGCGCGGCACGGTCAGGCAGCCGATGGTGACATCGGCGCCGGTGTCGGCATGCTGGCGCAGCATGATCTCGTAATCCATCTTGTAGACGTGGTCGCCCGCCAGGATGATGACGTACTTCACCCCGTAACTATCGACGATATCTATGTTTTGCGTGACGGCATCGGCGGTTCCAAGATACCATTTGCTTTCGTCCACCCGCTGGCTGGCGGGCAGGATGTCAAGATATTCGTTGCGCTCGGCCCGGAAAAAGTTCCAGCCGCGCTGCATGTGCCGGATCAGCGAATGGGCCTTGTATTGCGTGGCGATCGCCATCTTGCGGATGCCGGAGTTGAGCGCGTTGGACAGGGCGAAGTCGATGATCCGCGTCTTGCCGCCGAAATAGACGGCCGGCTTGGCGCGCCGGTCCGTCAGTTCCTTCAGGCGCGAGCCGCGCCCCCCCGCCAGAACGAATGCCATGGCCTGCGCCGACAGGCGCGCGCTGCGCTGCGGTTTCATGTCGTCCCTCCGTTCCCGGTGCCGTCGCCCGGCACGAACATCACCACCGAAAGCGGTGGCAGGTAAAGCTCGGCGCTCTGCGCGCGCCCCATCCAGGGCTGCGCCTTGGCGCGGATCGCCCCCATATTGCCCCGGTTCTGTCCGGCGTAATGGGCGGAATCGGTGTTGAGAACTTCATGCCAGTCGCCGGTTTCGGGCAGACCGATGCGCATCCTGCGCTCGACCGGGGTCAGGTTCGCGGCCACCACGACCGGGGGCACGCCCGGCGCCCGGCGCTCGAACACATAGACCGAGCGGGCGGCATCGTCGGCCTCGATCCAGGCGAACCCCTCGGGGCGGCAATCGCCCCAGTGCAGCGCCGGATTGCCGCAATAAAGGCGGTTCAGATCGCCGATCAGGCGGCGCATGCCCGCATGTTCGGGCAGGTCCGCCTGCCCCCAGTCCAGCGCACCGGCCTGCGCCCATTCGCCGCCCTGGGCGAATTCCTGCCCCATGAACAGAAGCTTCTTGCCCGGATGCGCCCACATCAGCGCATAGAAGGCGCGCAGATTGGCGAATTTCGCGCCCCCCGCACCCGGCATCTTGCCCAGCATCGAGCCCTTGCCGTGCACCACCTCGTCATGGCTGACGGGAAGGATGAAGTTCTCCGTGTAAGCATAGGAACTGGCGAAGGTAATCTCGTTATGGTGATGGCGGCGATGGACCGGATCGCGGGCGAAATAGCCCAGCCAGTCATTCATCCAGCCCATGTTCCACTTGTAGCCGAAGCCAAGCCCGCCCGCATGCACCGGATGCGACACGCCGGGAAAGGCGGTGCTTTCCTCGGCCACCGTCATGATCCCGGGATGCGCGCCATAGGCAACCTTGTTGACGTTTCGCAAAAACTCAATCGCTTCAAGGTTTTCCCGGCCGCCGTGAATGTTGGGAACCCACTCGCCGCGGGGCCGCGAATAATCGCGGTAAAGCATCGAGGCCACGGCATCCACGCGCAGCCCGTCGAGGTGATATTCCTCAAGCCAGAACAGCGCATTGGCCAGAAGGAAATTCGCCACCTCGCGCCGCCCGTAATTGTAGATCAGCGTGTTCCAGTCGCGGTGAAAGCCCTCTTTCGGATCGGCATGTTCGTAAAGCGCGGTGCCGTCGAACCGTGCAAGACCGTGCGGATCGGTGGGAAAATGGCCGGGCACCCAGTCCAGGATCACGCCGATCCCGCGCGCATGGGCGGCGTCGACAAGGGCCGCGAATTCCTCGGGGCGGCCATGGCGGATCGTGGGGGCAAAAAGGCCCACCGGCTGATAGCCCCAGCTTCCGTCGAACGGATGTTCCGAGATGGGCAGGATCTCGATATGGGTAAACCCAAGATCATGCACATAATCAACAAGTTGCGATGACAACTCAAAGTAGGAAAGCGGCCGCCCGCCCTCGGAGTCCACGCGCCGCCACGATCCAAGATGCACCTCGTAGATCGACACCGGCGCCGTGCTGTCCTGCGCCGTGGCGCGGCTTTGCATCCATTCGGCATCGCGCCAGTCATGCAGGCCCAGTTGCCGCACGACCGAGGCCGTGGCGGGCGGGTGTTCGGCCCCGAACCCGACCGGATCGGCCTTGAGCGGCAAGGGCCGCCCGTCGGGGCCGAGGATCTCGTATTTATAGGCCTCGGTGGGGCCGAGACCGGGCAGGAAAATCTCCCACACGCCGGTTGCGCCGCGCCGCCGCATCGGGTGGCGCCGCCCGTCCCAGTTGTTGAAGCCCCCCACGACCGAGACCCGGCGGGCATTGGGCGCCCAGACCGCGAAATGCACGCCCGCCACGCCCTCGTGGCGGATCGGATGGGCGCCAAGCGCCTGCCAGAGCCGGTGATGCGCGCCCTCTCCGATCAGGTATTCGTCGATCTCGCCCAGGACGGGGCCGAAGCGATAGGGATCGTCGAACTCCCATTGCCCCGCGGCCCCTTCGGCGCGCAGCCGGTAAGGGCCGCCGGGCCAGTCACCCGCGAAAACCCCTTCGGCCAGCGGCGTCAGCGCAACCTCTTGCGCGCCCCTGGCCCAAAGCCGCGCGGCATCGGGCACGAAGGCCACGATCCGCCCGTCATGCGGGCCGAGAACGGCAAAGGGATCGTCCGTCCGGCCCTCGGCCAGGTCGCGCAAGACCTTCGGATCAATCCCCGGCATCGCTTCCCTTTCACAGGGCCGAATCCGTGCCCCATATGTCCTTCATGTAACCACGGATCGCCCGGTCGGAGGAAAAGAATCCCATGCGCGCGGTATTCAGCGCGGCCATATGCCACCATCTGTCGCGCGCAAGATAGGCCGCATCGACGGCGCGCTGCGCCTCCTGATAGGCGGTGAAATCCGAGGCGACGAGGTAATGGTCCGAATGCCACATGTTATGCACAAGGCCATGATAACGCTCGGGTTCGTCGGGGCTGAAGCGGCCCTCGGCGATCATCTGAAGCACGTCCTGAAGCGGCTGGCTTTGCATGATGGCGTGGCGCGCATGCTGCGGGTCGCGCCGCGCGGCCACGACCTCGTCGGCGCTCAGCCCGAAGAGGAAGAAGTTCTCGGGCCCCACCCGCTCGCGGATTTCCACATTCGCGCCGTCCAGCGTGCCGATCGTCAGCGCGCCGTTCAGCGACAGTTTCATGTTGCCCGTTCCCGACGCCTCCTGCCCGGCGGTCGAGATCTGCTCGGAGAGGTCCGCGGCGGGGATCAGGCGCTCGGCCATCGAGACGTTGTAATTCTCGGGATAGACCACGCGCAGAAAACCCCGCACCTTTGGATCATTGTTAACAACGCGCGCCACATCATTGATAAGGCGTATGATTTCCTTTGCCGCATGATAGCCCGGCGCGGCCTTACCGCCAAAGATCTTGACGCGCGGCACATGTTCGGCATTGGGGGTTTCACGGATCTCGTGCCAGGCCGCGATGGTTTGCAGGATATTGAGAAGCTGGCGCTTGTATTCGTGGATGCGCTTGACCTGCACGTCGAAAATCGCGTCGGGATCGACCGAAATCCCCTGCACGCGCCCGATCCAGTCCGAAAGCGCCACCTTGTTGGTGCGCTTGGCGCGGGCGAATTCGGCGCGGAACGCGGCATCCCCGGCATGGGGTTCAAGGTCTTGCAGGCGGTCAAGGTCGGCCTCCCAGCCCGGACCGATCGTGTCGGTGATCAGCGTCGAAAGCGCCGGATTGGCCATGCGCAGCCAGCGACGCGGCGTTATCCCATTGGTTTCGTTGATGATCCGGCCGGGATGCAACGCGTCAAGCTCGGGAAAAAGGGTGCGCTTCACCAGGTCTGTATGCAGCGCCGAGACCCCGTTCACGCGATGCGCGGTGATGAAGGCCAGCTCGCCCATGCGCACCTCGTTATGCTTCACGATGCCGATATGGGCGGGGCGCGCGGGATGCGCCGCAAGGTGCCAGGCGTCGATCTTTTCGATGATCTGCATATGCCGTGGCAGGACCGAGCCGAACAGGTAGGTCGGCCATTTCTCCAGCGCCTCGGGCAGCAGCGTGTGGTTGGTGTAACCCAGGCAGTTCTGCGTAATCTCAATGGTTTGCGCGAAGTTCATGCCATGGATGTCGACCAGCACCCGCACCAGTTCCGGCCCGGCGATCGCGGGATGCGTGTCGTTCATCTGGATTGCGACGTGATCGGCCAGACCGGTAAGCGGCAGGCCCGCCGCCAGATGGCGGCGCAGGATGTCATGGAGCGCGGCGGCCGTCAGGAAATATTCCTGCTTCAGCCGCAGCTCCTTGCCCTGATAGGTGGTGTCGTCGGGGTAAAGCACGCGGCTGAGCGTGCGGGCAAGCGCCTCGGGCGCGGCGGCGGCGGCATAGTCGCCGTGGTTGAACCGCTCCAGATCGAAAAGCGTGGTGGGCTTGGCCGTCCAGAGCCGCAGCGTATTGGCCCAACGCCCGGCCCATCCGATGACCGGCATGTCATAGGCCTCGGCCAGGACGGTCTCGGCCGGGCGCCAGCGGGCGCGGCCCTGCGCGTCGGTCTCGACCGTGCCCTTGAAGCCGATCTCATAGGCGGCTTCGGGGCGCTCGAACTCCCACGGGTGGCGCTGCGAAAGCCAGTCCTCGGGGCTTTCAACCTGCCGCCCGCCCTCGAACCGCTGGCGGAACAGGCCGTGTTCGTAACGGATGCCATAGCCGTAGCCGGGGCAGCCAAGCGTGGCCATGCTTTCCATATAGCATGCCGCCAGCCGTCCAAGCCCGCCATTGCCAAGGGCGGCGTCGGGTTCATCCTCGACCAGGGCGCGGAAATCGACGCCAAGCCCCGCCATCGCCTCTTCGGCGACATCGTGCATGCCCAGATTGATCGCGGCATCTTCCAGAAGCCGGCCGATCAGGAATTCCATCGACAGGTAATAGACGCGCTTGCGGCGCTGTTCCCAGACAAGGCGCGTCGCCTCGAACCACGGCTCCACGATCCGGTCGCGCAGCGCGAAGGACAGCGCCATGCGCCAGTCATAAAGCGCGGCATGCTCCGGGTCCTTGCCCATAGAATAGGTCAGGTGGCGTAACACGTCGGCGCGCAGGGTTGCGGGGGTCGGGGCAATCAGATCTTTCACGCAAGGCCTTCCTGTAGCAATGCCTTTTGATGGCCGCATGCCCTGCCCGCGTCAAGCGCGCGCCCGTCAAGTGATTGCGACTTTCGCGCAAAGCGATACCATTCGCGCAGGGCATGCTTGGAAAGGCGGCAGATGGGGCGGGAATGGTGGCGCGGCGCGGTGATCTACCAGATCTATCCGCGCAGTTTTCAGGACGATGACGGGGACGGTCTGGGCGATCTGCGCGGCATTGCGCGCAGGCTCGATCATGTGGCCGGTCTGGGGGCGGATGCGATCTGGATCTCTCCGGTCTTTCCCTCACCCATGGCCGACATGGGCTATGACGTGGCGGAATATTGCGATATCGACCCGCGCTTCGGCACATTGGCGGATTTCGACGCGCTTCTGGCACGCGCGCATGATCTGGGGCTGAGGGTCATCCTCGATCAGGTGATCAGCCACAGTTCGGACCGCCATCCGTGGTTTCAGGACAGCCGCAGGCGCGGCGGCAAAGCCGACTGGTATGTCTGGGCCGATCCGCGCCCCGATGGCAGCCCGCCCAACAACTGGATGTCGGTCTTTGGCGGGCCGGCCTGGGAATGGGATGCCGGGCGGCGGCAATACTACCTGCACAATTTCCTGCCCGCGCAGCCCGACCTGAACCTGACCAACCCCAAGGTGCAGGAGGCGATGCTGAACATCCTGCGCTTCTGGCTCGATCGTGGCGTGGACGGCTTTCGCCTTGATACGGTGAATTACTACATGCACGATCCGGGGCTGGCCGACAATCCGCCCGCCCTGCCGCACGGGGCCCGGTGGCCGCCGCTCAATACCTACGACATGCAGGACCATGTCCATGACAAGAGCCGCCCGCAAAACATTGATTTCCTGAAGAGGATCCGCGCCCTGACCGAGCGTTACGAGGGCCGCTGCCTGATCGGCGAGGTCGGCGACGATCCGGGCAAGGCGCTGCGGCTGATGGCGGAATATACCGCCGGAACCGGGCGGCTGCACATGGCCTACAGCTTCGACATGCTGGGCCCCGATTATACGCCCGCGCATTTCCGCACCTGCATTGAGGCCTTCTTTGCCGCCGCGCCGGATGGCTGGCCAAGCTGGGCGTTCTCGAACCATGACGTGATGCGCCATGTCAGCCGCTGGCAGGACTATGGCGCGCCCGATGCGGTGGCGCGGCAGGCGATCTCGCTTCTGGCCAGTTTCGAGGGCACGATCGGCCTTTATCAGGGCGAAGAGCTGGGCCAGACCGAGACCGGGCTGGACTATCACGAACTGACCGACCCGCCCGGCCTGCGTTTCTGGCCCGAGAACAAGGGCCGCGACGGCTGCCGCACGCCGATGGTCTGGGATGACGGGCCGCATGGCGGCTTTACCACCGCCGCGCGGCCCTGGCTTCCGGTCAAGCCGCCGCAGGCCGCGCGCGCGCTTTCGCTGCAAGAGGCCGACCCGCAGGCGCCGCTGCATCACTATCGCCGGATGCTGGCCTTTCGCCGCGCGACACCGGCCCTGCGGACCGGCCGGACGCGGTTCCTGGACCTGCCCGCCCCGGTTCTGGGATTCGTGCGCGGCGAAAGCGCCGGGGCGGTCACGGCGGTCTTCAACCTTTCGGGCGCGCCGGTGCGGATCAAGGCGCCGCCGGGCCGGGCCGTGGGGCCGGTCTTGGCCGCCACGGTCGAAGGCGACATGCTGGAGCTGGGTCCGAACGGCTGCATCTGGCTTGCCGCCGGGCCGGATTAGGCCACCGGCAGGATCACACTGAAGCGGCTGCCCTTGCCCTTCTCGCTTTCGATGCGCAGCCGGCCGCGATGGCGGGCGATGATGTGCTTGACGATGGCCAGCCCCAGCCCCGTGCCGCCCTGCTCGCGCGAGCGGTGGCTGTCGACGCGGTAGAAACGCTCGGTCAGGCGCGGCAGGTGCATCGCCTCGATCCCCTCGCCCTTGTCGATCACATCGACCCTGATCGCGGCGCCGCGCAGCACCGGCTCATGCGCGACGGGGGCGATCTCGATGCGCACTTCGCCCCCCGAGCCGCCGTATTTCATGGCGTTCTCGATCAGGTTGGTGAAGACCTGCGTCAACTGGTCGGGGTCGCCCGGAACATGGGCCGGGCCGCTTTCGCCCGCGCGGATCAACGCGACGCCGCGCGCCTCGGCCTCGGATTTCAACAGTTGCATCGCACCCGCGACCACGGCCGACAGATCGACCTTCTCGGCCGGGCGCCGGCGGGCCTCGGCCTCGACGCGGCTGAGCGACAGAAGATCGCCGACAAGGCGGTTCATGCGGCTGGCTTCGCGCTCCATGATCGACAGGAAGCGGTCGCGCGCCGCCGGATCGTCGCGCGCCGCCCCGCGCAGGGTTTCGACAAACCCCATCACGGCGGTCAGGGGGGTGCGCAACTCGTGGCTGACATTCGCCACGAAATCGCGCCGCATCGCCTCGGCGTCCTCAAGGGCCGTGACATCCTCGAAGGCCAGCATCGCTCCGCCATTCGAAATCAGCGGATCGGGCAGCGCAGTGACCGAGACCTGGTAGATCGCCTCTTGCGGGCCGCTCGTGCGCAGCCGCACCCGCTCGGCCCCGCCATTTCGCAGCACAACCTCGAGCGCCTCGCCAAGCGCGGGCTGGCGCAGCACCGTGACAAGTGCGCGCCCCGCCAGCCCCTCACCGAACAGCGCCTCGGCGCGTGTATTGGCAAGCGCAATCCGCTCCTCACGCGCGACCAGCAGGACGGGCATGGGCACCGCGTTCAGGATAATCTCAAGATTTTCGAGGGGCATACACAACCTTCATGAAGTGCGGATCGAATAGGTCAAAGAATTGCCCATATTGGACACTAAGTAAACTGGCAGTATATTTGTGCTTGAGTGTGTTGAGATGCCCGTTACCCTTATAGGTGTGACAATGCTTAACAAATCTCCCTCTGCGCGATTCCGTTTCGATTGCGCCATTCAAGAGGCGTAATCCGTGAACTCGTCCGCCCGCCACGGGCAGGAATTTGGGACAGGTGGAATGAGCGGTCCAGGGGCCTTGTCAGGCCGCCGCATCCTTGTGGTCGAAACCACACAAAGCTTGCCGCTTGCGTTGCAGGGCACGACCGGCACGCAGGTTACCGTCGCGCGCTATGCCGAGATTACCCGAAAATTGCTGGACGACCTTTGTCCTGACATCGTGATCGCGCCCTTGATCGCGCAGGATCACGACATCCTCGACCTTGCGCTGCTATTGCGCAATACGGGCTTTGCCGGGGCGCTGCGCGCCTTCACCCGACCGCTGCCCAACAGCGCAATCATCCGGGCAGAGGTGGCGTCGATCTACCCACATCTGGATTTCGACGTGATCGAGCTGTCGGGGCCGATGCCCCCGAAGCGACCCTACTGAGCGCGCCCCGATCAGCCCGCTAGGCGCAGCCCGGCCGCAAAACGGCGCGCATTGGCGCGGTAGCTTTCGGCCGATTTCAGCAGCCGTTCGCGCGCCGCTTCGTCCAGCACCCGCACCACCTTGCCCGGTGCGCCCATGACCAGGCTGTAATCGGGGATTTCCTTGTTCTCGGTGACCAGGGCGCCCGCGCCGATCAGGCAACCCTTACCGATCTTCGCACCGTTCAGCACCGTCGCACCCATGCCGATCAGGCTGCCATCACCGATGATGCAGCCATGCAGCATTGCCTTGTGCCCGATAGTGCAATTCGCGCCGATCACCAGCGGATAGCCCATATCGGTGTGGCAGATGACGTTTTCCTGCACGTTCGAGCCCGCGCCAACGCGGATTTCCTCGTTGTCGCCGCGCAGGGTGCAGCCGAACCAGACCGAGGCAGCCTCTTCCAGCACGACCTTGCCGATCAGATTGGCGTCGGGGGCGACCCAGGCGCCCTGCCCCAGTTGCGGCGTCACGCCGTCCAGTTCATAGATCATCTTTCCTCGAACTCCTTGTTGAGACCGCGCACGAAGTCGTTCAGGCCGGGTTGGCGGTCGGCGCGCGCGCGTTCGGCCATGAGAATCGTTTTCAGTTCCGCCTCGGCGGCCTCCACATCGCGGTTGATGATGACGTAATCGTATTCCGCCCAATGGCTGATTTCGTCACGGCTTTTGGCCATGCGCCCGGCGATCACCGCGTCGCTGTCCTGCGCGCGGCTGCGCAGCCGGGCCTCCAGATCCGCGATCGAGGGCGGCAGGATGAAGATCGACACCACGTCCTTGGCCAGGGCCGAGCGGCGGATCTGCTGGCCGCCTTGCCAGTCGATATCGAACAGCGTGTCGCGCCCGGCGGTCATCGCGGCCTCGACCGGGCCCCTGGGCGTGCCGTAGAGATTGCCGAAGACCTCGGCATGTTCCAGCATCTCGTCTGCCGCAACCATGTCCTGAAACTCGGCGCGGCTCTTGAAATAATACTCGCGCCCCTCTTCCTCGCCTGGTCGCGGGCTGCGCGTGGTGGCAGAGACCGAGAATTTCAGCGTCGGATCCCAGGCCATCAGCCGCCGGGCCAGCGTGGACTTGCCCGCCCCCGAGGGCGAGGACAGGATGATCAACAGGCCGCGCCGCTGCATGGGTCTACTCCACATTCTGGATCTGCTCGCGCATCTGGTCGATGACATGCTTGAGGTCAAGCCCGATCGCCGTCAGCCGCGCGGCGCCGGATTTGGAACACAAGGTATTGGCCTCGCGCACGAATTCCTGGGTCAGGAACTCGAACTTCCGTCCAACGGGGGCGATGTCGGCCAGAAGCGTGTGCGCGGCCTTGATATGGGCGCGCAGGCGGTCGATTTCCTCGGTCACGTCGGATTTGACGGCCAGCATCGCAAGCTCTTGCGCGATGCGGGCGGGGTCGGCGCCCGGCGCCCCCTCCATCACGCGGTCGAGGTTGGCTTGCAAGGCGGCGGCGGTTTCGGGGCGACGGGCCTCGGCCGCTTCGGCGGCGGCCTCGGTCAGCGCCGCGATGCGGGTCAGCTGCCCCTCGAGGACGGTGGCGATCTGCGCCCCTTCGGCCGCCCGCATCGACATGAAATCCGCCAGCAGCAGATCCAGATCGGACATCAGAAGCGCGCGCAGCGCGCCCGTGTCGGCCGGCACCGGCGCGCCCTGTTCCAGAACGCCCCGCATCGTCAGCAGATCGGCCGCAGAGGCGGGGCGCAGCACCAGCCCGCGATCGCGCGCCGCCTCTTCCACCTGGATCAGCCCGGCGATTGCCGCGCCAAGCCCCGCGGGGCTGATCCGCAGCGCCTCGGCCCCCTCGCTCCGGCCAAGCCGTAGCCCGAGCGTGATGTTCCCCCGCGCCGCGACGCGCCCGACAGCGGCGCGGACCTCGGCCTCCAGCCCGTCGATTCCGTCGGGCAGCCGCAGCCGCAAATCCAGCCCCTTGCCATTGACCGAGCGGATTTCCCACGCCCAGTCATGCCCCGCCCCGGTTCCGCTGCGCGCGGCAAAGCCGGTCATTGAGATGACGCGATGCCCGTTGTCGGCTTTAACCATTTGTAAACTATTTCCCCCAATCGGCCCGGAAAATATCGTATCAACACCTGAGTAAGCATTTCGCCTGCCGGGTCAACCGTGACCCGGCGCTTCGCAGAAAGCGATGCGGCCAAGGGCGCGGAAAGCGCGCCACGCAGGCTTTCACCGATGCCGGAAGAGGTGCAGGATGGATCACGATACGCGATATCACGAGGACCCGGCCATGAGCGATACAGGCGCACGCCGAACCCGCCAGATCATGCAGGAGCTGCGTGCCTATTGGGAAGGGTTGCGCGCCGGGCGGCTGGTGCCGCTGCGCGCCGAGGTCGATCCGCGCGGCATCGAACGCGCGCTGGAATATGCCTTCATCCTGGACCGTATCGCCCCCGGCATCGCGCGCTTTCGCCTTGCGGGGATGCATCTGAACGACCTGATGGGCATGGAGGTCCGCGGCATGCCCATCAGTGCGATGCTGGTGCCCGCCAGCCGCGACCGGATGTCAGAGGTTCTGGAGCAGGTCTTTGCCGGCCCCGCGATTGCCACGATCGACCTGGCCGCCGAAACCGGCCTTGGCCGGCCCGCGCTTGGCGCAAGGGCCCTGCTGTTGCCGCTGCGTAGCGACGCCGGCGCGGTCAACCGCTGTCTTGGCGTCCTGATCTCGGAGGGGGTGCCGGGGCGCACGCCGCGCCGCTTCGCGCTGACCGACAGCCACATCACGGCGCTTCGCGCCGCCACCGCCCCGCCCGGCCTTGCCGAACCGGCGGCCCCGTTCGCGGCGCGCGCCCCCCTCAGTCCCGAAGAACGGCGCGCGCAGCTGCGCCTTGTCGTGTCGCGGGACGGCACCTGACCCGGCGCCACACTCGGCGGCATGCGCAATTTCCCGCCGCCTGACGGGTGGGTGGTCCCATGCCGCGAAAATGATGCTATCTTCGCCGTGGGGTTGAAAAAAAACGGGATTCGAATGGGTGTCTGGGCCTATCTGAGCGCGCTTGCCGTCTTTGCCGTGACGGCCCTGATCTTCGTGCGCCTTGGCGATGCGCGGACCGAGCGGCGGGCCTGGGTGCAGCTTCAGGATGTCGATGCGCCCGACGGCTCGGTGTTCGATCCCGAGATGGTTGCCGACCTGCCAGAGCCGGTGCGGCGCTTCTTCCTGTTTTCCATTCGTCCCGGCGCGCGCATCTACCGCGTGAGCGAGATCGAGATGCATGGCCAGATCGGCCTGGGCACGAAATCCGACCCGCGCTATCAGGCGATGCTTGCGCGCGAGCTGCTGGCGCCGCTGCACGGTTTCATCTGGCTGGTGCGGACGCCGCGGCTGCGCGGATCGGATGGCATGATCCCCGGATATTCCTGGACGCGTATGGCGCTGTTCGGCCTTTTGCCGATGGCGCGCGCCACCGGGCCGGACCATCTGCGCTCCAGCTTCGGGCGGGCCGTGGCCGAGGGGTTGCTGTGGTGCCCCGGTGCGTTTCTGCCCGGCCCAGGCGTCAGCTGGCAGGCCACCGGACCCGACCGCGCCCGCGTCACCGTGCGCCAGGGCGACCTGAGCCAGACCGCCGAGATGCGCCTTGCCCCCGACGGCCGCCCCGAGGCGGTGGCGATGCTGCGCTGGAGCAATGCCAATCCTGGCCGGCGCTGGCAGATGCAGCCCTTTGGCGCCAAACTGTCGCAATTTCGCAATGTGAACGGCTATTGCCTGCCCACGCAGGTCGTGGGCGGCAATTTCTTCGGCACGGAGAACTACTTTCCGTTCTTCCGCGCCGAAGTCAGCTCCATTCGCTTTCCGGACCGCGACTAAGCCTTACAGCCCGGCCGCCTTCTGCATCTTGCGCCGGTCCTGCAATTCTTCGGCGACAAGGAAGGCCAGTTCCAGCGATTGCGAGGCGTTCAGCCGCGGGTCGCAGGCGGTGTGGTAGCGATCCGACAGATCCTCGTCCGAGACGGCGCGCACGCCGCCGGTGCATTCGGTCACGTCCTTGCCGGTCATCTCGAAATGCACGCCGCCGGGGATCGTGCCCTCGGCCTTGTGGATGGCGAAGAACTCGCGCACCTCGCGCAGGACCGAATCGAAGGGCCGCGTCTTGTAGCCCGAGGCCGATTTGATCGTGTTGCCGTGCATTGGATCGCAGGTCCACACGACATTCGCGCCCTCTTCCTGCACGGTGCGGATCAGCCGAGGCAGGTGATCGCCCACCTTGCCCGCGCCGAAGCGCGCGATCAGCGTCAGCCGGCCGGATTCGTTGTCCGGGTTCAGCTTGGCCATCAGCACGCGCAGATCGTCCGGCGTGGTCGTGGGCCCGCATTTGAGCCCTATCGGGTTCTGCACGCCGCGGCAGAATTCGACATGCGCGCCGTCGGGCTGGCGCGTGCGGTCGCCGATCCAGATCATGTGGCCCGAGCCCGCCACCGGAAGGCCCGAGGTGGAATCGATCCGGCAAAGCGCCTCTTCGTATTCCAGCAGCAGCGCCTCGTGGCTGGTGTAGAAATCCACCGTGGCCAGTTCATGCGCGGTCTCGGAGGTGACGCCCGAGGCCGCCATGAACGCCATGGCATCGGAAATGCGGTCGGCAATCTCGCGGTAGCGCTCGGCCTCTTCTTCCTGGGTGAAGCCCGAGATCCAGCTTTGCACGCGATGGATGTCGGCAAAGCCGCCGGTCGAGAAGGCGCGCAGAAGGTTTAGGCTGGCCGCGGCCTGGGTATAGGCCTGCAACATGCGCGACGGATCGGGAATGCGTGCTTCCTGCGTCGCCTCGAACCCGTTCACGATATCGCCGCGATAGCTGGGATATTCCACGCCGCCGATCATCTCGGTCGGGGCCGAGCGCGGCTTGGCGAACTGACCGGCCATGCGGCCGATCTTGATGACGGGCAGCTTGGCCCCCCAGGTCAGCACGACCGCCATCTGCAACAGCACCTTGAACGTGTCGCGGATATTGTCGGCCGAGAATTCCGAGAAGCTTTCGGCGCAATCGCCCCCCTGAAGCATGAAGGCACGGCCCGCGGCCACCTCGCCCAGGGCCGCCTTTAGCCGGCGCGCCTCGCCCGCGAAGACAAGCGGCGGCATCTTGGCAAGCGTCGCCTCCACCGCGTTCAGCACGGCCTGGTCCGGATAATCCGGCATCTGCACCCGCGGCTTCGCGCGCCAGTCCGATTTCGTCCATCCCTTGCCCATTTTCGCCTCCGGCTCTCAACGTGATCGGGGCTGCTTATACGCGCCCGCGTTAGCGAGAACAAACGCTTCTTGCCCCTGCCCCTTTCCCGCCCGGCGCGGGCGGCCACTTGCGGCGCCGCGAAAGGCGTGGTTCTGTGTTTGCAAGCGACATTGAAAAGGTCGGAAATGCGCCATCCGCACACCCCTAATCCGCCACGCCAAACGGCCTCCGTCAGTCGGACCGAGCCGGCCGCGAAACCGCGGCGCTTCATCTTTCTTCTGCTTGACAGGTTCACGCTCATTTCCTTTGCCGGCGCGATCGAGCCGCTGCGCCTTGCCAACCGCGTCGCAGGGCGCAAGCTTTACGAATGGAAGCTGGCAGGAGAAGGCGGCAAGGAGGCGCGGTGTTCCAACGGCAGCGTCATGCGCCTTGAAATGGGGCTGGAAGAGATCGCGCGCGACGACACGGTGCTGGTTTGCGGCGGCGTCGAAGTGGCCGAAGCGACGACCAGGCCGATCCTGAACTGGCTGCGCCGCGAGGCGCGCCACGGCGCGGCGATCGGCGGGCTTTGCACCGGGGCATGGGCCATCGCGCGCGCGGGCCTTCTGCAGGGCAAGCGCGCCACCATCCACTGGGAGAATCAGGACAGCTTCCAGGAAGAGTTCGAAGAGCTGACCCTGACCAAATCGGTCTTCGTGATAGACGGCAACCGGATGAGCAGCTCCGGCGGGATCTCTTCGATCGACCTCATGCTGAAGATCATCGCGCGCGACCATGGCGAGGGGCTGGCCAACACGGTGGCCGATCAGCTCATCTACACCTCGATCCGTACCGATCAGGACAGTCAGCGCCTGTCGATCCCCACCCGGATCGGCGTGCGCCACCCTAAACTGGCGCAGGTCATCGGCCGGATGGAGACCAATATCGAAGAGCCGATCAGCCCCGCCCGGCTGGCCGAAGAGGTGGGCATGTCGACCCGACAGCTCGAGCGGCTTTTCCGCCGCTATCTCAACCGCAGCCCGAAACGCTATTACATGGAGATCCGCCTGCAAAAGGCGCGCAACCTGCTGATGCAGACGGAAATGAGCGTGATCAACGTGGCGCTTGCCTGCGGCTTTGCCAGCCCTTCGCATTTTTCCAAATGCTACCGCGCGCATTACTCGACCACACCGTATCGGGAGCGCGGCGCCTCGGGCATGGGGGGAACCATGGACGGGGAAGAAGCGTTTGACCTGGACGATCTGTCCGACGAGGACGACCTCGCGGACGAGGACGAATGACCCTGCGTCAGGCGCCGGACCCCTGCCCTGACAGGCGTTTATCGGCGCAGATGGGGATTTTCTTTTGCTGACAGGGGCACTAACCTGCCGCGTCAGGACGATGTTCCAACTATGGGAGTGAACTTATGAAAAAGCTGCTTCTGGCGACTGCCGCCACCGCCCTTGTCGCAGGTGCCGCGCAGGCCGAAGAGATCAAGATGGGCATTTCGCTCGGCTTCACCGGGCCGCTTGAATCGATGTCGCCCGCCATGGCCGCGGGCGCCGAGCTTGCGATGAAGGAAGTCTCGGACTCGGGCAAGCTTCTGGAGGGGTCGACCGTCACCCCCGTGCGCGCCGATTCGACCTGTATCGACGCCGCCGCCGCCACCGCCGGCGTGGAGCGCCTGATCACCTCGGACGGGGTGAAGGGGATCGTGGGCGGCATGTGCTCGGGCGAGGCCACCGCCTCGCTGCAAAACGTCGCCATGCCGAACGGCATCGTGATGATCTCGCCCTCGGCGACGGCGCCCGCGCTCTCGACGATGGAAGATAACGGGCTGTTCTTCCGCACCTCGCCCTCGGACGCGCGCCAGGGTGTGGTGATGACCGAAATCATCATGGAGCACGGCATCAACGAGGTCGCCGTGACCTATACCAACAACGACTACGGCAAGGGTCTGGCCGACAGCTTCCAGGCGGCCTTCGAAGCCGCGGGCGGCAAGGTCACGATCAACTCGGCGCATGACGACGGCAAGGCCGACTATTCGGCCGAGGTCGGCGCGCTTGCCGCCGCGGGCGGCCAGGCGCTGGTCATCGCGGGCTATGTCGATCAGGGCGGCTCGGGCATCCTGCGCGGCGCGCTGGACAGCGGCGCGTTCGAGACCTTCGTGTTCCCCGACGGCATGGTCGGCGGCGCGCTGGAAACGAATTTCGGCCCCGAGCTGACCGGCTCGTTCGGGCAGCTTCCCTCGTCGGAAGGCGAAGGCAAGGACAAGTTCGTGGAACTGGCGACGGCGGCCGGCTTCGACGGCACGGCCGTATATTCGGGCGAGGCCTATGACGCCGCCGCGCTCATGATGCTGGCCATGCAGGCCGCGGGCACCAGCGATCCGTCGGCCTACAAGGAAAAGGTCATGGACGTGGCCAACGCGCCGGGCGAGCCGATTTATCCGGGCGAGCTTGGCAAGGCGCTGGAGCTTCTTGCCGCGGGCACCGATATCGACTACGTCGGCGCGACCTCTGTGGAACTGATTGGTGCGGGCGAAAGCGCCGGCACCTTCCGCGAGATCGAGTTCAAGGACGGCAAGATCGAAACGGTGAAATATCGCTGATCGCGTCGGTCGAAACAAGGAACAGCCCGGTTCATGCCGGGCTGTTTCCGTTAAATAAAAAGGCCTTGAAGGCGATGCTTCATGAAAAACATGAAGTTCGGGGGATGACATGATCCGGGTTGAGAACCTGCACAAGCACTTTGGCGGCTTTCGCGCCGTCGATGGCGCTTCGCTGGAGATCGCCACAGGTTCGATCACCGGGTTGATCGGACCGAATGGCGCGGGAAAATCCACGCTTTTCAACGTGATTGCCGGGGTGCACACGCCGACCTCGGGCAAGGTCACGATGGATGGCGAGGATATCACTGGCCTTGCACCGCACCAGCTTTTCCACAAGGGCCTGTTGCGCACCTTCCAGATCGCGCATGAATTCCCTTCGATGACCGTGCGCGAGAACCTGATGATGGTGCCCGCCGGACAATCGGGCGAGACGCTGTGGAACACATGGTTCGGCCGCGGCCGCATCGCCCGCCAAGAGGCGGATCTTCTAAAGAAGGCCGACGAGGTTCTTGATTTCCTGACGATTTCCCATCTTCGGGATGAGAAGGCCGGCAACCTTTCGGGCGGGCAGAAGAAGCTTCTGGAACTGGGCCGCACGATGATGGTCGAGGCCAAGATCGTGTTTCTGGACGAGGTTGGTGCGGGCGTGAACCGCACGCTTCTCAACACGATCGGCGACGCGATCGTGCGGCTCAACAAAGAGCGCGGCTATACCTTCTGCGTGATCGAGCATGACATGGATTTCATCGGCCGCCTGTGCGACCCGGTCATCGTCATGGCCGAGGGCAAGGTGCTGGCCGAGGGCTCGGCCGAAAGCATCATGCAGAACGAAGCGGTGATCGAGGCCTATCTGGGCACCGGGCTGAAGAACCGCGTCAAGGCCGAGATCGCGTCCGAGACCGCCCATCACGAAAGCCACGGCGCGCAGCCTGGCCTGGGCGACGAAGCCGGCAAGGAGGCCGAGGCATGAGCTTTCTTCTGGCCGAGAACATGACCGGCGGCTACGGCGCCACAGATATCCTGCACGATTGCACGCTGCGCGTCGAAAAGGGCCAGATCGCGGTGATCGTGGGCCCGAACGGCGCGGGTAAGTCCACCGCGATGAAGGCGGTCTTCGGCATGCTCAACCTGCGCGAGGGGCATGTGGTGCTGGGCGGCGAGGACATCACCCGCCTCTCGCCGCAGGACCGCGTGGCCAGGGGCATGGGCTTCGTGCCGCAGGTCAACAACGTCTTCCCCACGATGAGCGTGCAGGAAAACCTCGAGATGGGGGCCTTTCTGCGCGACGACGATTTCAGCGACACGATGGAGCAGGTCTTCGATCTGTTCCCGATCCTGAAGGACAAGCGCCACCAGAACGCGGGCGAGCTGTCGGGTGGGCAGCGACAGCAGGTCGCCGTCGGGCGCGCGCTGATGACCCAGCCCCGGCTTCTGATGCTGGACGAGCCCACCGCCGGCGTCAGCCCCATCGTGATGGACGAGTTGTTCGACCGCATCATCGAGGTCGCGCGCACCGGCATCTCGATCCTGATGGTCGAACAGAATGCCCGCCAGGCGCTCGAGATCGCCGATATGGGCTATGTGCTCGTGCAGGGCGCGAACAAATACACCGACACCGGGGCCGCGCTGCTGGCCGACCCCGAGGTTCGCCGCACCTTCCTGGGGGGCTGAGATGGATATCCTGAACGCATTGGTCGCGGTTCTGAACTATGTGGTCATCCCGGCCAGCTCTTACGGCGCGCAGCTTGCGCTTGGCGCGCTTGGCGTGACGCTGATCTATGGCATCCTGCGGTTTTCCAACTTCGCCCATGGCGACACGATGGCCTTCGGCACGGCCTTCACCATCCTCTTCACATGGGCGTTCCAGGCCATGGGCCTGTCGCTCGGGCCGCTGCCGACGGCGCTGATCGCCCTGCCCTTCGGCATCGCGGTCACCGCGGGGCTGGTGCTGCTGACCGACCGCATGGTCTATTCCTATTACCGCCGCGTGCGGGCGGCGCCGGTGATCCTCGTGATGGTGTCGGTGGGCGTGATGTTCGTGATGAACGGGCTGACGCGCTTCATCATCGGCGTCGACGAGATCCAGTTCGCCGATGGCGCGCGCTTCGTCATTTCCGCGCGCGAGTTCCGCGCCGCGACCGGCCTGGCCGAACCGCTGTCGCTGCGCAGCTCTCAGGTCATCACCCTTGTCGCGGCGGCACTGGTGGTCTGGGCGCTGTTCTGGTTTCTCAACCGCACCCGGACCGGGAAATCCATGCGCGCCTTTTCCGACAACGAGGATCTGGCGCTCCTGTCCGGCATCAACCCCAACCGCGTCGTCGCGGTGACATGGGTGATCGCGGCGGCGCTTGCCACCACCGCGGGCGTTCTCTACGGGCTGGACAAATCCTTCAAGGCCTTCAACTACTTCCAGCTTCTTCTTCCGATCTTCGCCTCGGCGATCGTGGGCGGGCTTGGCAATCCGCTCGGGGCGATCGCGGGCGGCTTCATCATTGCCTTCTCCGAGGTCGGCGTGACCTATGCCTGGAAGAAGGTGCTGGGCTATCTCGCCCCCGCGGGGCTGGAACCCGAGGGGCTGATGCAGCTTTTGTCCACCGAATACAAATTCGCCGTCAGCTTCGCGATCCTGATCATCGTGCTGCTGTTCAAACCCACGGGCCTGTTCAAGGGGAAAGCGGTATGAGCATTCGTCAACCCGATGCCGCCTCGGGCGGCCGCTTCCGCACGCCGCTCCTGTTTGCCGCGATGGCCGCGCTGATCGGCCTCGAGGCCCTGACCGGCGGCTGGAACACCGCGCTCGGCATCCTCAACATGGGGCTGATCTCGGCGATCCTTGCGCTTGGCGTGAATATCCAGTGGGGCTATGCGGGCCTCTTCAACGTCGGGATCGTGGGCTTCGTGGCGCTTGGCGGGCTGGCGCCGGTGCTCGTGTCGATGCCGCCGACGCCGGGCGCCTTCGCGGGCGGCGGCCCCGGCCTCCTGCTGGCCATCGTGATCGCAACCGCAACGGTCCTGGCCGCGATCTGGGCCAATACGCGGCTGGCGGGCACGGCACGGCTGCTGGCGATCCCGCTGATCCTGATCCTGGGCTTCTTCCTTTATCGCGCGGTCTTCGACCCGGCCGTCGCGGTGATCGAGGCGATCAACCCCTCCGCCCAGGGCAATCTCGGCGGGCTCGGCCTGCCGGTGCTTCTGGCCTGGCCGGTGGGCGCGCTCTTCGCCGCCGGCGCCGCCTGGGTCATCGGCAAGACGGCGCTCGGCCTGCGCTCGGACTATCTGGCGATCGCCACCCTCGGCATCGGAGAGATCATCGTGGCCGCCCTCAAGAACGAGGAATGGCTCGCGCGGGGCGTGCTGAACGTCAACGGCATCCCCCGCCCCTGGCCCGTCCCCTACGAGATCGACCTGCAAGGCGATCCCGCCTTCGTCGAACGCATGGCCAGCCTCGGCACCGATCCGGTCACCGGCTCGACCGTGCTGGTCAAGCTGCTCTATACCGGGCTGTTCGTCGTGGTCCTGCTGGCACTGATCTGGGCATCGCAAATGGCGCTGAAATCGCCCTGGGGCCGGATGATGCGCGCCATCCGCGACAACGAGACCGCCGCCGCCGCGATGGGCAAGAACGTCACCCGCCGGCACCTCCAGATCTTCATCCTCGGCTCGGCTGTCTGCGGCCTCGCGGGGGCCATGATGATCACGCTCGACGGCCAGATGACACCGGGCAGCTACAACCCGCTGCGCTATACCTTCCTGATCTGGGTGATGGTCATCGTGGGCGGTTCGGGCAACAACTGGGGCTCGGTGCTCGGCGGCCTCCTGATCTGGTATCTCTGGGTCAAGGCCGAAGCCTGGGGTCCGGCGCTGATGACCCTCGTCACCGCCAATATGGAGGCCGGCGCGCTCAAATCGCACCTGCTTGATTCGGCGGCCCATATGCGCCTGCTGACCATGGGCGTGATCCTGCTGCTCGTGCTGCGCTTCAGCCCGCGCGGATTGCTGCCGGAAAAATAGCGCCGCTTTCTTCATCTTCGCGCAAATATCCCGGGGGGACCGGGGGGCAGAGCCCCCCGGCCTCTTGCATCAGGCCCCGCGCCCGCCTATTCCCCGCTCATGACACAGCACCAGCGCCTCCTCATCATCGACTTCGGCTCCCAGGTCACGCAGCTCATCGCGCGCCGCCTGCGCGAACTGAACGTCTATTGCGAAATCCACCCCTATCAGAACGTCACCGATGCGTTCCTGAAGGACTTCGCCCCCCGTGCCATCATCTTCTCGGGCGGACCGGACAGCGTCACCCGTGAAGGCAGCCCCCGGCCACCGCAAAGCGCCTATACGCTCGGCGTGCCGATCCTCGGCATCTGCTACGGCCAGCAGGTGATGATGCAGGACCTGGGCGGCCTGGTCGAAGCCGGCCAAAGCCACACCGCCGAATTCGGCCGCGCCTATGTCACGCCCGCCGAAAAGCGGATCGGCCTGCTGGACGGGTGGTTCATGGACGGCATGGGCCGCGAGCAAGTCTGGATGAGCCATGGCGACCATGTTTCCCAGATCGCCCCGGGCTTCGAGGTCTACGGCACCTCGCCCGGCGCGCCCTTTGCGATCACCGCGGATCTTGCGCGCAATTTCTACGCCGTGCAGTTTCACCCCGAGGTGCACCACACCCCGAACGGCGCCACGCTCTACGAGAATTTCGTCCGCATGGCCGGCTTCACCGGCGACTGGACGATGGCCGGCTACCGGAGCCAGGCGATCGCGCAGATCCGCGCCCAGGTGGGCGACAAAAAGGTGATCTGCGCGCTTTCGGGCGGCGTCGACAGCTCGGTCGCGGCGGCGCTGATCCACGAGGCGGTGGGCGAGCAACTGACCTGCGTCTTCGTCGATCACGGCCTTCTGCGCCTGCACGAGGCCGAAGAGGTCGTGGGCATGTTCCGCGATCACATGAACCTTTCGGTGATCCACGCCCAGGAACAGGAATTGTTCCTGGGTGCGCTCGACGGTGTTTCCGATCCGGAAACAAAGCGCAAGACGATCGGCAAGCTCTTCATCGACGTGTTCCAGAAATACGCCAATGAAATCGACGGCGCCGAATTCCTCGCCCAGGGCACGCTCTATCCCGACGTGATCGAAAGTGTGTCCTTCAGCGGCGGCCCCTCGGTCACGATCAAGTCGCATCACAATGTGGGCGGCCTACCCGAGAAGATGGGCCTGAAACTGGTGGAACCGCTGCGCGAGCTCTTCAAGGACGAGGTTCGCGCCCTTGGGCGCGAGCTTGGCCTGCCCGCCTCTTTCATCGGCCGCCACCCCTTCCCCGGCCCCGGCCTTGCCATCCGCTGCCCCGGCGAGATCACCCGCGAAAAGCTCGAGATCCTGCGCAAGGCCGATGCGATCTATATCGACCAGATCCGCAAGCACGGGCTTTACGACGATATCTGGCAGGCTTTCGTGGCGATCCTTCCGGTCAGGACCGTGGGCGTGATGGGCGACGGGCGCACCTATGACTACGCCTGCGCGCTGCGCGCGGTGACCAGCGTGGACGGAATGACGGCGGATTACTATCCGTTCAGCTACGAATTCCTGGGCGAAACCGCCACGCGGATCATCAACGAGGTCAAGGGCATCAACCGCGTGACCTATGACATCACCTCCAAACCCCCCGGCACGATCGAGTGGGAATGAGCGTGCGGGCGGGTGACCTTCCCGGCCCGACCGTCGGGACGGCGGGGTAAGGCCATGCCACGGATCGCGCTTGTCGGAACCCTTCGCTGCCGCAACGCGGCCGAGGCAGGGATCGTGCGCACGCACCTGCCCGAGCATATACGGCTTAGCCGGGCCGAGCCCGGCTGCCTGAAATTCGAGGTGACGCAGGATGACGATCCGCTGATCTGGCGGGTTTCGGAATGCTTCGCCTCGGCCGCCGATTTCGAAGCGCATCAGGCGCGCGTGAAGGCGTCCGAATGGGGCCTTGCGACACAGGGGATCGCGCGGGACTACCGCATCGAGGCGCAGGACTGACCCCGCGCCACCGCGCCCCGCGCGCCTCAGCCGCGCGCGCGCAGCGCCTCCTCCAGCGTGGATTTCAGCACAGCGCGCGGCACGTCGGATGTCACGAAGGCCGCACCGATCCCGTGCGCAAGGATGAAGCGCATCTGCCCGTCCAGCACCTTCTTGTCCTGCGCCATCAGCGCAATCAGCCCCTCGGCATCGGGCAGATCGCCCGGAATGTCGGCCAGGTCGGTCTTCATCCCCATGGCGCGCAGATGCGCACGCACGCGGCTTGGCGCCTCTTGGGCGCAGAGCCCGAGACGTTGGCTCAGTTCGAAGGCAAGCGCGCAGCCGATGGCCACGCCCTCGCCATGCAAAAGCCGGTCGGAATAACCCGTTGCGGCCTCGAGCGCGTGGCAGAAGGTATGCCCAAGGTTCAAAAGCGCGCGGTCGCCCTCTTCCGTCTCGTCGCGCGCGACGATTTCGGCTTTCATCTGGACCGAGCGGGTCACGGCATGCAGGCGCAGCGCGTCATCGCCCTCCAACAGGCCGGGGCCGTTCGCCTCCAGCCAGTCGAAGAAGGCCGCGTCGCCCAGAAGGCCGTATTTCACCACCTCGCCATAGCCTGCGCGGAAATCGCGCGGCGTCAGGGTATGCAGCAGCCCGATATCGGCCAGAACCAGGCTGGGCTGATGAAACGCGCCGATCAGGTTCTTGCCATGGGGCGAGTTGATGCCGGTCTTGCCGCCCACCGAGCTGTCGACCTGCGCCAGAAGCGAGGTCGGGATCTGCACGAAGCGCACGCCCCGGCGCAGCACCGCGGCGGCAAAGCCCACCAGATCCCCGATCACCCCGCCGCCTAGCGCGATGACGATGTCCTTGCGCTCCACCCGCTGCTCCAGCAGCCATTCGACGGTGCGTGAGAATTGCGGCCAGCCCTTCGTGGCCTCGCCCGCGGGCAGGCTGAGGCTGACGGTCTCGATATCGCCCAACCCCGCGCGCAGGGCCTCCAGATGCAGCGCGCCCACGGTGTCGTCGGTCACGATGGCCACGCGCGGGCGGCGCAGCAGCGGCGCGATCTCGGCGCCCGCATTGTCCAGAAGGCCCGTGCCGATCCGCACCTCGTAGCTGCGTGTCCCAAGCTCCACCCCAACCGTTTCACGCATCATGATGTCCTTTCCTGCGGCGCTTCGGCAAAGACGCCGCCGCGCACCTCAAGCGCACGAATGACCTTTTGCGCCATTTTCTCGATTGGCAGGCCGTGTTCGGCATCCACCACCACCTGCGCCAGCGAATAAAGCGGCGCGCGCTGTTCCAGCAGGTTGGCCAGCGTCTGCCGCGGATCGGCCGTGCGCAGAAGCGGGCGCGTATTCTTGTGGCGCACGCGGTTCCACAGCAGGTCAAGATCCGCCCGCAGCCAGACCGACACGCCAAGCTTGGCGATCGCGCCGCGATTGCGCTCGGACAGGAAGGCGCCGCCGCCGGTCGACACGACGGCCGGCGGACCGGACAGAAGGCGCAAAAGAACCTCGGCCTCGCGGTCGCGGAAGAAGGGCTCGCCGTCGCGGGCGAAGATCTCGGCCACGCTCATCTGCGCGGCGCGTTCGATCTCGTGGTCGCTGTCCAGGAAGGGCACGCCAAGCATGCGTGCAAGCGCGGTTCCCACCGCAGTCTTGCCCGAACCCATCATGCCGACCAGCACGATGGTCTTTGCCGGTTTCTGCTCTGCCTGCCCTTGCGGCACCCGTCCCGCCCTTTCATTCGCCGATCCGCGATGACGCAGCGTCTTTCCGCCGGTGGGCGGGTGCTTGCGCATTCGTGATCGGCCGCCCCTTGAATGGCGTGATCTTCCGCGAAATGCCATATATAATCGACACGAAACACCTAGAACAGGCCACGCGGCAAGTGGCCGGAAAGAAAGGCATATGGGGCGCATCTTCAAGGCAGTCATCGTTCTGATCATTCTGGCGGGGGTTGGAATCGCCGGTTACGCCTATCTGGGGGACATGCAGCCCGATACCGCCGAACAGCGGCTGGAGGTTGACCTGAATGGGGGCGACTGATGGCGCAACCGCCGTGGCGCTGGTGCTTGTGCTGATGGCGCAGGCGCCCGCAGCACTTGCCCAAGGCTCCGGATCGCAAGAGCCGATGTCCGCGATCGACTGGCTGTCGCGCTCGGTCGTGACGCCGGCGGGGGCGCCGGTGCCTCCGGGATTCGCGCCCGAGCCGCCGGTCTCGCAGGGCGCGGGGGTCGAGTCGGTCTCGGTCACGCCGCTTGACCGGCCAAGCGCGAACGGGCTTGGCCTGCTGCCCGTGGCGCGCACGGGGCTGCCGCGCGGCCTTTGGGGCGAAACGCCCGAGCCGCAGCTTGCAACCCTGCTGCGCAAGGAGCGGCTGGACACCCTGCCCGCGATCCAGTCGCTGCTGATGACGCTGCTTCTGGCCGAGCTTGACCCGCCGCGCGTGCCCGACCCGTTGCGCCGCGACACGCTGTTTCTGGCCCGCATCGACCGGCTTCTGGATCTGGGCGCGCTGGAACCGGCGCTTGCGCTGTTGCAGCAGGCCGATTCCGCGGACCCCGAGGTCTTTCGCCGCCGCTTCGACGTGGCGCTGCTCTTGGGCGAAGAGGATCGCGCCTGCACCATCATGCACGAGACGCCGGGCATCGCGCCCTCGTTTCCCGCGCGGATCTTCTGCCTTGCGCGCGAGGGCGACTGGAACGCGGCGGCGCTGTCGCTGGCCACCGGGCGCAGCCTGGGCCGGATCGACGCCGAGATGGCCGCCCTGCTGGAGCGTTTCCTTGACCCCGAACTGGCCGAGGAAAGCGACCTGCCGCCCCCCGCCCATCCCACGCCGCTGGTCTTCCGGATGATGGAGGCGATCGGCCAGCCGATGCCCACCACATCGCTCCCGGTCGCGTTCTCGCAGGCCGACCTGCGTTCCAACACCGGATGGAAGGCGCGGATCGAGGCGGGCGAGCGTCTGGCGCGGATGGGCGCGATCGACCCGAACCAGCTTATGGGCCTTTATACCGAACGCCAGGCGGCGGCCTCGGGCGGCGTGTGGGACCGGGTCGCGGCCGTCAGCGCGCTTGACCGGGCGGTGAGCGCAGGCGATGCCGAAGCCGCGGCGCGCGCCCTGCCCGCAACCTTCGCCGCGCTGGAATCGCATGAGCTGGAGCCCGTTCTGGCCGCGCTTTACGGCGCGCGGCTTGCGGCGATGAAATTGCCCGGCGCGGCGGGCGATCTGGCCTTCCGGCTGGGGATCCTGTCGGACGACTACGAATCCGTCGCGCGGGCGCGCAGCCCGAAGACCACCGATGAACAGCTTCTTGTCGGGGTGGCGCAGGGCGACACTTCGGGCGTGCGGGCGCAGGATCAGCTTGGGCTGATGCTCAAGGAGGTGTTCGACGCCCCGCCCACCGCCGCGCCCACGGCCTTTGCCGGGCTTTTGCCCGCACGTCTGGGCGAGGCAGTGCTGCTTGCCACGGACGAGGTCACCGAAGGCGCGCGCGGCGAATACCGCCGCGTTAGCGCCGGGCTGCAACTGTTGCGCTTCGTGGGGCTTGAAAGCGTGGCGCGCCGCGCGGCGCTTGAGCTTGTGGTGCTGGAGCGGCGCGGATGAGCGCGCCCGAAGGCCCTGCCCCCGATCACCGCTGGGTCGAAACCTTCCTTGAAGCGCAGGCCGCCGAAGCGGGCGCCGCGCGCAACACGATCCTTGGCTATGGCCGGGATCTGGAGGATTTCCTTGCATGGATGGCCCATCACGGCCATGGCCTTGCCGGGGCCGAGCGCGACATGATCGAGGCCTATCTGATCGCCTGCGAGGCGCAGGGACTTTCGCGCGCCACCCGCGCGCGGCGGCTGTCCTCGATCCGCCAGCTGTTCCGTTTCGCCTATGAGGAAGGCTGGCGCGGCGACAATCCCGCGATCCGCATCGCGGGGCCCGGCCGTCAGGCCCGCCTGCCCAAGACGCTTGGCGTGGACCAAGTCGAGGCGTTGCTGGAAGCCGCGCGCGATCAGGGCCGCAACCTTGACGATCAGGTCCGCAACCGCTGCCTGATGGAACTGCTTTACGCCACCGGCATGCGCGTCTCGGAACTGGTATCGCTGCCCGTCGCCGCGGCGCGGGGCGATCCGCGCATGCTGTTGATCCGCGGCAAGGGCGACAAGGAGCGCATGGTCCCTCTGTCGCCGCCTGCGCGCGCGGCACTTGCCGACTGGCTTGCGCGCCGCGACGCCGCGCAGGAAGAGGCGCGCGTGAAACACCGCAAGCCGCTTTCGCGCTTCCTGTTCCCGTCTTCAGGCAAGGAAGGGCACCTGACGCGGCAGGGCTTTCACGGATTGCTGAAGGACATCGCGGTCGCGGCCGGGATCTCGCCCGCGCGCGTCACGCCCCATGTGCTGCGCCATGCCTTCGCCACGCATCTGCTGCAAGGCGGCGCGGACCTTCGCGCGATCCAGACGCTTCTGGGCCATGCGGACCTGTCGACCACCGAAATCTATACCCATGTGCTGGACGAACGCCTGCGCGATCTGGTGCTGAGCCACCATCCCCTTGCGCGCCGCCCTTGATTGCCGCGCCCGGGATGCCCATAACCAAGCTCAGCCATGGAAAACGACATGACCCCCTTTCTTGATTCCGCCTTTTGGCTGACCGTGTTCGCCATTATCGCGCTTTTGATGTTTTCGGCCTTCTTTTCCGGCTCTGAAACCGCGCTGACGGCCTCCAGCCGAGCCAAGCTGCGCTCACGCGCGGACAAGGGCGACCGGGGCGCGGAACGCGCGCTTGCCGTCACCGAGGATAGCGAGCGGCTGATCGGAGCCATCCTTCTGGGCAACAACGTGGTCAATATCCTGTCGGCCTCGCTTGCCACGGCGCTGCTGACCAAGGTCTTCGGCGATAGCGGCGTGGCGCTTGCGACGCTGGGGATGACGGCGCTGGTGCTGGTGTTCTCCGAGGTGCTGCCCAAGACCTATGCCATCACCCTGCCCGAAACCGTCGCCTCGCGCGTGGCGCGGCCGATCCAGATTCTCACCTACCTCCTTGCCCCCGTGGTCAGCGTGGTGCGCGCCATCGTGCGCGGCCTGCTCTGGCTTTTGGGGGTGCGCACGGATGCCGATCAGCACATGTTCTCGATCCAGGAAGAGATCGCCGGCGCGCTTGCGATCGGGGCCTCGGAAGGCACGATGCAGAAGGAAGACCGCGACAGGCTTCTGGGCGCGCTCGACCTTGGCAACCGCACGGTGGACGAGATCATGCGCCACCGCAGCCAGATTGAGATGATCGACCTTGAGGACGCGCCCGACGCGATCCTGTCGGCGGTGCTGGCCTCGCCCCATACCCGCCTGCCGCTTTACAAGGGCGAGCGCGAGAATGTCGTGGGCGTGATCCACGCCAAGGATCTGCTGCGCGCGGTGGAAAAGGCCCTGCGCAGCGGCGACGGCACGTTGCAGGCGGTCAGCGCGATGGATGTGCTGAAAGTGGCGATGAAGCCCTATTTCATCCCTGAAACCACGCCGCTGGACGAACAGATGCGCGAATTCCTGAAACGGCGCACCCATTTCGCGCTGGTGGTGGATGAATATGGCGATCTGCGCGGGCTTCTCACGCTTGAGGACATTCTGGAAGAGATCGTGGGCGAGATTACCGACGAATTCGACCCCAAGGCCGAAAAGCAGCTACGCCGCACCGAGACGGGCGACTATCTGGTCGAGGGCGCGATGACCATCCGCGACCTCAACCGCGAAACCGACTGGAGCCTGCCCGACGACGAGGCCAACACCGTCGCCGGGCTGGTGATCCACGAAGCGCAGACCATCCCGAACGAGGGCCAGGTGTTTTCCTTCCACGGCTTCCGTTTCGAGGTGGTCTCGCGCAAGGACAACCGGCTGACGCGGCTGAAGATCCGCCCCCTGATCCGCGACGACAGCGCGAATAAATAACGTGTTTTGAAAGGATTGCGGCGCGATCTTGAAGTGATCGCGCCGCCTGTTCCGGGCTTACATGAAGGCGTCGGGCACGGCGGCCTTCTTGCGCGCCACATATTCGCCAAGCGCCTCGGCGATGCCGGGGTCAAGTGCGGGGGCCTCATACTCGCCCAGCATCCGGGCGACCTTGGCCTGCGCAAGCGCCACCGTATCGCGGGCGCCTTCCTCTTCCCAGGTCTCGAAGGGCTTGTAGTCCAGAACGCCGGTGCGCCAGAACGCGGTCTGATAGTTCGCCTGGGTATGCGCACAGCCAAGATAGTGCCCGCCGGGGCCGACCTCGCGGATCGCATCCATGCCCTGGCCGTTCACGCTCATGTCGACGCCCGCGGCAAGCCGGTGCAGCACTCCAAGCTGATCGGCATCCATCACGAATTTCTCGTAAGAGGACACCAGCCCGCCCTCAAGCCAGCCGCAGGCATGCAGCATGAAGTTCACGCCCGACAGAAGGCCGATATTCAGGCTGTTGGCGGTTTCATAGGCGGCCTGCGCATCAGGCAGCTTGGAGCCGCAGAACGACCCGGCCGAGCGGTAGGGCAGCCCCAGCCGGCGGGCAAGCTGCCCCGCGCCAAGCGTGATCTGCGCCGCTTCGGGCGTGCCGAAGGTGGGCGCGCCCGAGTTCATGTCGATCGAGGTCACGAAAGCCCCGAAGATCACCGGCGCGCCGGGGCGGATCAGCTGGCTGTAGGCCACGCCGGCCAGAACCTCGGCCAGAACCTGCGTCAGCGTGCCCGCAACGGTGACCGGCGCCATCGCGCCGCCCACGATGAAGGGCGAGATGATACAGGCCTGCCCGGCCTTCGCATAGACCTCCAGCGCGCCCATCATCACCGAATCGAAGGTCAGCGGGCTGTTGATGTTGATGAGCGAGGTCATGACAGTGTTCTGGTCGACGAATTCCTCGCCAAACAGGATCTTCGACATCTCGACCGAATCCGCCGCGCGCACCGGTTCCGTGACCGAGCCCATATAGGGCTTGTCCGACAGCGTCATATGCGCGTGCAGCATGTCCAGATGGCGCTTGTTCACCGCCACGTCGGTCGGCTCGCAGACCGTGCCGCCGGAATGGTGAAGCCATTTGGACATCTGGCCCAGCTTCACCAGATTGCGGAAATCGGCAATCGTTGCATAGCGCCGCCCGCCGTTCAGATCGCGCACGAAGGGCGGGCCGTAAACCGGCGCCAGCACAAGATTTTTGCCGCCGATGACCACGTTGCGATCGGGGTTGCGGGCGTGCTGGGTGAACTGGCTGGGCGCGGTCGCGCACAGCTTGCGCGCAAGGCCCTTGGGGATGCGCACGCGCTCTCCCTGCACATCGGCGCCCGCATCGCGCCAAAGCTGAAGCGCGGCCGGGTTCTCGACGAAATTCACGCCGATCTCTTCCAGAACGGTTTCGGCATTGGCTTCGATGATCGAAAGCGCCTCTTCGTTCAGGATCTCGAGATTGGGGATGTTGCGCTCGATATAGCGCGCGAATTCGATCTTCACCGCCGAGCGTTCCGCCCGCCGCGCCGCACCGCCGCCACCGCGCGCCCTGCGCCCGCCGGAACCGGCCTCTGCTACCGGGGTTTCACTCATTGCGTATGTCCTCCGCCTGGGTCCTGGTGCCATCCTAACCCGCCCGACGGCCGCGCCTTGCGCGGTTTACGACATCACCGGTAAAGAAGCGACCGCCCCTGATGGAAGAGATGAAGGCGCGCGGGGTCCGCGCCAAGCGTGACGGTGCTGCCGCGCAGCCCGTGATGAATCCCCGGCAGCTTGGCAATCGGGCCGGTTTGTGCGCCCTCGGCCGCGAAATAAAGCAGCGTCACCTCGCCCAGGGCCTCGACGATCTCGACCTTGCCGGTGAACAACCCCGGCCCGGTTGCGGGGCGCAGATCCTCGGGGCGCACGCCAAGATTGACGGCCAGGCCCCGATCTTCCGGCACGGTCGGAATCGCGGCCTGCGCGGTGCCGCCATTGTCCAGCGTGACGGTGGTGACCGGCCCGGTCGCGGTGATCGTGCCGGACAGAAGGTTCATCGCCGGGCTGCCGATGAATTGCGCGACGAACGTGTTCTCGGGGCGTTCATACAGCTCCAGCGGCGTGCCGACCTGGCTGATTCCGCCGCCTGCAAGCACCACGATCCGGCTGGCCAGCGTCATCGCCTCGACCTGATCGTGGGTGACGTAGATCATGGTGCGTTCGGGCATCGCCTCTTTCAGCTGCGCGATCTCTATCCGGGTGGCGACGCGCAGCGCCGCGTCGAGATTCGAAAGCGGCTCGTCGAAAAGATAGACCTTCGGATCGCGCACGATGGCCCGGCCGATGGCCACCCGCTGGCGCTGCCCGCCGGACAAGGCCTTGGGAAGCCGGTCGAGATAGGGCGTGAGCTGCAAGATCCGCGCGACGTTTTCCACTGCCCTGTCAATATCTTGCGCAGGCTTCTTCGCAATCCTGAGGGCGAAGGCCATGTTCTCGCGCACGGTCATGTGCGGGTATAGCGCGTAAGACTGAAACACCATGGCGATGCCGCGTTGCGCGGGCGGCACGTCGTTCATGCGTTGCCCGTCGATCGTCAGATCGCCGCCGCTGATCCGCTCCAGCCCCGCGATCATGCGCAAGAGCGTGGACTTGCCGCAGCCCGAGGGGCCGACGAAGACGATCAACTCCCCGGCCCTGATGTCGAGGTCGATGTTCGACAGAACCTTCACCTCGCCATAGGATTTCGCAACGTCGCTCAGTCGAAGATCGGCCATCTTTTTCTCCGCTCAGGGTTTTTCAAGGATCCGGATGCTGGCCTGCCAAGGCTCCATCCGCGCGGCCGGACTATCCGAAAGGTTGAAGCTGCACAGGATCGCCTCGACCTCTGCTTCGCGCAGGAACGAAAGGACGTTGCCCGCGACCCTTATATCCCGCATCGCCCCCTTGCGCAGGGCCGGATGCGCCCGGCGCAGGGCGATCGCGCGGCGATAGTGATGCAGCAGCGCGCCGGGATCGGCCTCTTGCCGGTCGACGGCCCTGTCAAGATGTGAGGAAGGCACTGGAAGCCACGGTTTTTGCGTGGAAAACCCGGCATGCGCCTGATCGTGGCTCCAGACCATCGGCGTGCGGCATCCGTCACGGCCCCGGAATTCGGGCCAGAACTCGATCCCATAGGGATCTTGCAGATCCTCATAGACGATCTGGGCCTCGGGCAGGCCAAGTTCCTCGCCCTGATAGAGGCAGACCGATCCCCGAAGGCACATCAGCAACGTAACATAAGCCCTTGCTGCAGCATCAGAAAGATTCCAGCGACTGACATGGCGCATGACATCGTGGTTGGAAAAGGCCCAGCACGCCCAGCCATCGCGCGCGACGGCCTCCAGCTGCGCG
The DNA here is from genome assembly GCF_058747975.1 of Rhodobacter maritimus. Classification (NCBI taxonomy): domain Bacteria; kingdom Pseudomonadati; phylum Pseudomonadota; class Alphaproteobacteria; order Rhodobacterales; genus Rhodobacter; species Rhodobacter maritimus. The sequence goes on from NZ_CM179095.1 coordinate 1,658,068, forward strand.
AAGACCTCGGCGATGCGGGCGGCGGAAAGCGTGTCGCCGGAAAGGAACTCGAACGCATAGGACATCTGCATCCGGTCACCGCCCGAGGTGTATTCGCCCAGAATCTCCAGCCCGCGCTGACTGTCGCCCACCTCGCCCACGGCGGCGGCGTTGCATTCATCCATCACGGCGCGAAGTTTCTTCAGGAATTCAATGTTCTGCGGGTGGTTCTTGTCGTAGATGTGGCGCTGGTGGTTATACGGGTTCACCCGCGGCGCGGTGGAATCGTTGCGCTCGGCCGGCGGCAGCGCGGGATTGTCGCGCAACGCCTTGTCATGCATGTAGAAATTGATCGTATCAAGGCGGAATCCGTCGACGCCGCGCGCCAGCCAGAACCGCGCGATATCCAGAAGCGCCGCCTGCACGTCCGGGCAGTGGAAGTTCAGATCGGGCTGCGCGGCAAGGAAGTTGTGCAGGTAATACTGCTCGCGCCGCGCGTCCCACTGCCAGGCGGGTCCGCCAAAGATCGACAGCCAGTTGTTGGGCGGCGTGCCGTCGGACTTGGGATCGGCCCAGACATACCAGTCGGCGCGCGGATTGTCGCGGTTGGCGCGGCTTTCGCGGAACCATGGGTGCTGATCCGAGCTGTGGCTGAGCACGAGGTCGATCATCACCTTCAGTCCAAGCGCATGCGCCGCGGCAATCAGCCGGTCGAAATCGGCAAGGCTGCCGAACAGCGGATCGACATCGCGGTAATCGCTGACATCATAGCCGAAATCCTTCATCGGAGAGGTGAAGAACGGCGAAATCCAGATCGCATCGACCCCGAGGCTGGCGATATGCGGCAGCCGCCGGACGATCCCCGGAAGGTCGCCCACCCCGTCGCCATTGCTGTCCTGATAGCTGCGCGGATAGATCTGGTAGATCACCGCGCCCCGCCACCAGTCGGGGGCCTTCTTCATCTGGTTCATACGTCACCCCCCCTTGACCGAGCCGGCCAGAAGGCCGCGCACGAGGTATTTCTGCATTGCGAAGAAAACGATCAGCGGCACCGAGATCGACAGGAAGGCCGAGGCGGCCAGGATCTCCCAGTCGCCGCCGCGCGATCCCATCAGCTCGCGCAGGACACCCGTCATCACCAGCTGGTCCGCGCTGTTGCCCAGAAAGACCGTCGCCACCAGAAGATCGTTCCAGACCCAGAGGAACTGAAAGATCGCAAAGCTGGCCAGTGCCGGGAAGGACAGCGGCAGGATGATGCGGCGGAAGATCTGGAACTCGGTCGCGCCATCGACGCGCGCGCTCTCGATGATCTCGCGCGGCAGACCCACCATGTAGTTGCGCAAAAGGTAGATGGCGAGCGGCAGGCCAAAGCCCGTATGCGCCAGCCAGATCCCCAGATAGCCCTTGCCCAGCCCGATATCGTTGTGGAACTTCAAAAGCGGGATCAGCGCCAGTTGCAGCGGCACGACCAGCAGGCCGACCACCGCCGCCACCAGAAGCGCGCGGCCCGGAAACTCCATCCAGGCAAGCGCATAGGCCGCGAACGCCGCGATCAGGATGGGGATCACGGTGGCGGGGATGGTGACCGTGAAGGTATTGAGGAAGGCGCGCCCCAGCCCCTCGGCCCCGATCACGCGGGCATAATTCTCGGTGGTGATGCGCGGCGGCGCGCTGGTGGTGACAAAGATGCGCATGCCGCGCGTTTCGGTGAATTCCGTGGGCGCGCTCAGCCGGTAGCGGCCGTCGGGGGCAACGCTCAGCCGCCGCCCCTCGCCCAGATCGGCCACCTCCCCCGGCGCGAAACCCGACGGCGCGCGCGACGAGGTGCCCCAGGCCCGCAAGGCCTGCCCTGCCCCCAGCACGGTGCCCGTGATGACGTATTCGCCCCCCTCCTGCACCTGGTCGGGGGCCGCGCCCGCGCGCACGAAGCCCGTCTGCGTGGCCGCGAAGGGCGTGCGCCACCAGCCCGAGGCCGCGATCTGGTCCCGGTCGCGGAAGGACGAGACCAGAAGCCCGAAGGTCGGGATCGTCCAGAGCAGCACGAGGATCAGCGCCGCAAGGTTCACCGCCCAGATCAGGCGCGGCCGGGTGCCCGCGATCGTGCCCATCAGGCCATCTCCTTGCGTGCGTTTCGGATGTTCCAGATCATGATCGGGGTCACGAGCGCCATGATCACGATGGCGATGGCCGAGCCGCGCCCGTAATCCGGCGCGCCCCGGAACATCCAGTCGTACATCAGGTTGGCCAGAACCTGCGTGCCCCATTGGCCGTTGGTCATCACGAAGACGATGTCGAACACCTTGAGGACAACGATGGTGATCGTGGTCCAGACCACCGCGATCGTGCCCCAGATCTGCGGCACTTTGATGCGGAAGAAAAGCTGCCAGGGGTTCGCGCCGTCAAGGATCGCGGCCTCGACGGTTTCCTCGGGGATGCTGCGCAACGCGGCCGACAGGATCACCATGGCAAAGCCCGTCTGGATCCAGATCAGCACCGCCATCAGGAAGAAATTGTTCCACAGCGGCAGCGCCAGCCATGTCTGCGGCGCCTGGCCAAGCGCGGTCCAGAGCGCGTTGAGAAGGCCGATCTGGTCCTGCCCCTCGCCGCGATAGTCGTAGATGAATTTCCAGATCACGCCCGCGCCCACGAAGGAAATCGCCATCGGCATGAAGATCAGGCTTTTGGCAAGGTTGCCCCAGCGGATGCGGTCGGTCAGTTGCGCCGCCAGCAGCCCGAAGAATGTGGACAGCGCCGGCACCACCAGAAGCCACAGAAGGTTGTTCAGGATCGACTCGCGGAACTTGGCGTCCCCCAGCAGCCAGCGGTAATTCTCCAGCCCGACGAATTCGCGGCTGCCCGCATCCATCACGCTGCGCATGGCCGAATTGAGGACCGGATATACAAGATAAAGCGCCAGGAACAGCACCGCGGGGCCCACGAACAGCCAGGGGCGGATCATGTTGGCGCGCAGGATGTTGCGCCCCGCATCCGGCCCACGCGGCGGCCAGAGCGTATCAAGCAGCAGGTTCGCGCCCCAGAACCACGCCACGCAGCCGAAGACGCCCGCAACGATCGTGCCCGCGGCAAAGCCGAGCTGTTCCATGATCCCCCCCCATTGCGACACGCACCCGGCCGGGCGGCGGCGCTCAGTTCAGCGTGTCCCAGGTTTTCTGGATCCCGGCGCCGACGGCTGCGGCCTCCTTGCCGCCCGCGTAATCGACCATGCCGGTCCAGAACGCCCCGGCCCCGATGGCGCCCGGCATCAGGTCGGACCCGTCGAAGCGGAAGGTCGTGGCGCCAAGCAGGATCTCGCCCATCTTCGTCAGCGTCGGATCGCCGTAAAGTTCGGCATTAACGCCCTTGTGCGGGGTGAGGAAACCCGATTGCGCCATCCAGACCTCATGCGCGATGGGCGATTGCAGGAAGCGGATGAATTCTGCCGCGACCGGGTTGTCGGTCAGGGCCGCGAACATCGTGCCCGCGCCCAGGACGGGCTGGCCCAGATCCTTTTCCGCGAAGGTGGGGAAATAGAAGAAATCGGCATCCTGCCCGATCACCGTGCCCTCGGGAAAGAACGAGGGGATGAACGAGGCCTGCCGGTGCATGTAGCATTGCGGTGGCGCGGCAAAAAGGCCCTTCGGACTGTCGCGGAAATCGGTCGAGGCGACGGCGCGCGCACCACCGGCGACGAAGGCGTCGTTACGCGCGAACCAGCCGAATTCCTCGATCGCGGCAATCACCTTCGGATCGTCGAATTTCAGGGCATTGCCGACCCAGGCGTCATACTCCTCGGGCGTGTTGAGGCGCAGCATCAGATCCTCGACCCAGTCGGTCGCGGGCCAGCCCGTCGCCCCGCCAGAGCCAAGCCCGATGCACCACGGCACCTCGCCATCCGCGGCGATCTGTTCGGTCAGCGCCTTCAGTTCCTCCATCGTCCGGGGCACCTCATAGCCCGCATCCTCGAAATTCTCGGGGACATACCAGACCAGAGATTTCAGGTCGGCCTTGAAGGGGAAGGCATAGAAATGGCGCGCGCCATCCGGCCCCTCATAGCTGCCAAGATCGGCCCAGCTTTGTCCGGCGGCATAGTTTTCGGCAAGCCATGCGGCGATGTCCTCGCCAAGCGGGCGCAAATGGCCCTTACGGGCCAGATCGGCGGCCAGCCCCGGCTGCGGAAAGGCCGCGACATCGGGCGGGCTGCCGGCCTCGGCGTCGATGACGATCTGCTGCTCGAAACTGTCCGAGCCGGAATATTGAACATCGGCGCCGGTTGCGGCCTCGAAATAGGCCACCACACTTTCGACCAGATCTTTGTCTGGACCAAGCCACGGGCCAAGCAGCGTCATGCGCTGCCCGGACAGGTTGGTGGTCTTCAGCGCCTCATAGGCGTCCCAGTTGAAGCGCGCATCCTTACCGGGCGGGAAGGTCAGATCCTGCGCCATGGCGGGGCCCGCTACAACCATAAGGGTTGCAATGCCATTCCAGAATGCGTCTCTCATATATCCCCCATCCAGAAATTCGCCACACCCGAAGGCGGGGCTGCCCTGCGCGTCTGGAGACCGGATGGCGACTCGGAATTCAAAGCGATTTGGGTGGCGCACAATCAGTTACACATCAGATAAAGTCAATCCATCCGATAGGTATAACCAATTTTCTAAGGTTAGATGTCGCAAGTTTAGTGCGGAACAGCTCAAGGCACGATGATTGACGAAACGCCCTTCACGGCTTAACCTGTTCTAATTCAAAGCGCTTTGAAGGCCGAGAATGAACCTCAAGGATCTTGCAAACTCACTTGGCCTGTCGCCCACGACGGTCAGCCGTGCGTTGAACGGCTACCCGGAGGTGGCCGAGGAAACCCGTCGCCGCGTTACCGAGGCCGCGGCTCAACTCAACTACAGGCCGAACACGCTGGCCAAACGGCTGGCCACCGGGCGCGCCATGGCGATCGGTCATGTCATCCCGATCTCGACCGGGCACGAGATCGTCAATCCCGTCTTCGCCGATTTCATCGCCGGCGCGGGCGAGGTCTATTCCCGCGCGGGCTATGACCTTGTGCTGAGCATGGTGCCCGACAGCGAGGAGGAACGCACCTACCGCGAGATCCGCTCTAAGGGGAATGTCGACGGGGTGATCGTGCATGCCCCAAGCCGGAACGATCCGCGCATCACGCTGCTGCACGAACTGGGGCTGCCCTTCGTCGTGCATGGCCGCGCCACCGGCACCGCCCTGCCCTATAGCTGGCTGGACTTGAACAACAACCGCGCGTTTGAACGCGCAACACGCTTCCTGCTGGACCTCGGGCACCGCCGAATCGCACTGGTCAACGGGATCGAGACGATGGATTTCGCCATCCGCCGCCGCGAGGGCTATGAACAGGCGCTTGCCGCGCAGGGGATGGCGGCCGATCCCGCGCTGATGGTGTCGGGCGAGATGACCGAGGCGCAGGGCTACGACACCGCGCGGCGCCTGCTGGCCCTGCCCGCGCCGCCGACCGCTTTTCTGACATCGTCGCTTCTGTCGGCCATGGGCGTGCGGCGCGCGGTCGAAGAAGCCGGCCTGCGCATGGGGCGCGACATCTCGATCGTCACCCATGACGATGAGCTGGGCTATCTGAGAAACGGCGCCGAAGAGCCCATCTTCACCGCCACACGCTCCTCGGTCCGCGCGGCCGGACGGCGCGCGGCGGCGATGCTGCTGCGGATGATTGCCTCGGGCGACGACGGCCCACATCATGAATTGCTGGAAGCGGTGCTGGTGGTCGGCGGTTCGACCGGGCCGGCCCCGCCCGCCGCCTGACGCCACGGCTGGCCCGACGCTGCCCACAAGACGCGACTTTCCCGAAGGCTTCGTCTTCGGCGCCGCGACCTCGGCCTATCAGGTCGAGGAGCACGGGTTCGGCGGCGCCGGGCCCACGCATTGGGACAGTTTCGCCGCGACGCCCGGTAATGTGCCATGGTGCCGATGGCACGCGAAGGCCCGCTCGACAAGACCGTGACGGGTTGGGAGATCTACCCCGTGGGTTTGCATCACTTCCTGACCGCCACCGCGCGGGACTTCACGGGCGAACTGCCGCTTTACGTCACCGAGAACGGCATTGTCGCACCCGACACGACCCTGCGCGCATGTCGGATCGAGGATACCGCGCGGATCGCCTATCTCGCCCGGCATCTTGGGGCATGCCGGGCGGCCACTGCCGAAGGCGTGCCATTAAAGGGCTATTTCTGCTGGTCGCTTCCGGACAATTACGAATGGATACTCGGCTACGACGCGCGCTTCGGCCTTGTCCATGTCGACTATGACAGCTTGCGGCGCACCCCGAAGGCGTCCTATCACACTTTGGCCGCAGCCTTGGAAAGACCGTGATGCCCCATCCCGCGCCCAATCTCTATTCCCTGCTGGCCGATATCGGCGGAACCAACACGCGCGTGGCCCTGGCCGAGGGCGGACGGCTTCTGCCGCGCACGATCCGGCGCTTCGCCAATGCCGGGCACCGCTCGCTCGATGAGGTTCTGGGGGCCTTTCTCGCGGCCGAGGGCAACCCCGATTGCGCGGGTGCCTGCGTGGCGGCGGCGGGGCCGGTGCGCGACGGCGTGGCCTCGATGACAAATCTCGACTGGACGATCGACGCCGGGGCCGTGGCGCGGGCCGCGCGGGCCGAAACCGTCGCGGTGCTGAACGACCTTCAGGCGCAGGGCCACGCGCTTGGCCATCTTGCCCCCGAGGCGCTGCGCGAGGTGGTGGCAGGTCCGCCCCCGGCCCCCGGCGCAAGCCAGCTTGTGGTGGGCGTGGGCACCGGGTTCAACGCCGCCCCCGTCCACGAGGCACCGGGCGGCCGCATCGTCGCGGCCTCGGAATGCGGCCATACCAGCCTGCCCGTGCGCACCGAGGCCGACCTGCGCCTGCTGCGTTTCGTGGAAACCGTGCACGGCTTTCCGGGGGTCGAGGATGTGCTCTCGGGGCGCGGCCTCGAGCGGCTTTACACCTTCGTGACCGCCGAGGCCGGGGCGCGCACCGACCTGCCCGCCGCCGCGATCATGGAGGCCATGAACGGGCGCGCGCCCATGGCGCTGGAAACCGGGCGCATCTTCGCCCGCCTGCTGGGCGCGGTGGTGGGGGATCTCGCGCTCAACCACCTGCCCTTCGGCGGGGTCTATCTGTGCGGCGGGGTCGCGCGGGCCTTCGCGCCGTGGTTCGCGGAATTCGGCTTTGCCGATGCCTTCCACGACAAGGGCCGCTTTTCGGGCTTCATGCAGAACTTCCGCGTCGCGGTGATCGAGGATGACTATGCCGCCCTGACCGGCTGTGCGGTCCATCTGCAAAGCCTGATGGCGGCGCCCCGATAGACGCCTACCACCGCCCCGAAAGCGCGGCCCAGGCCAGACGCGCGCGGCGCGCGAATTCCGATCCCTCCAGCCGCCCTTCGGCAACCCGCGCCGGGGCGGCATGGGCGCGGCGCAGGACCGGCCCGGCCTCAAGCCCCGGCAGAAAGGCCGCAAGCGCGCAGCGCGGCACATCGCCCCGCGCGGCCCGCGCCCGGGCAAGTGCCTCAAGCCCCCCGGCGGCAAGCGCGGCCACGGCCTTTGGCCGGCCATCGGGCAGCGGCAGGCGGCCCCGCGCCTCAAGCGCGGGCACGGCGCGCAGATAGGCGGCCAGCCCCGCGGCATGGCCGAACCGGCCGGCGACCTCTTGCGCGGCCGGGGGCGCACCAAGCGCGGCCACGCTCAGCCGGTAAAGGTTGCCCGAGGTCTCGTCGATATAGCGCGCGAAGGCCGCCTCATCCTGAAACGGCTCGTGCCAGCAATCCCATCGCCGCGCCTCGGCCAGCCGAAGCATCGGCGCGAAATCCAGCCCGCCTTCGGCCATCTGCGCCAGGGCCGGGCCGATCGCATGCGCGGGTGCCCGCCGCTCTTTGCACAGCGCCTCCAGCGAGTCGACCCACCATTGCAGGCGCATCTCGGCCACCATCGGCTCGGCCGAGGCCCATGGCGCGCCCGCGATTTCAAGGTTGAGCGCATAAAGCGCCAGAAGCCCGCCGCGCCGCTCCGCAGGCGCCGCCATCGCGGCCGAGAACCGGAGCGGATCGTTGCCGCGCACCAGATCGGCGGCCACGGCAAGGCTTTCCTGCGGCGTCATGCCGGGCGCACCCCGTCGCGCACCAGCTTCCACAGCATCGCATCCAGAAGCGCCTCGAAAGAGGCGTCCACGATGTTGGGCGACACCCCGACCGAGGACCAGCGTTGCCCCTTGCCGTCCTCGCTGTCGATGATGACGCGGGTCACGGCCTCGGTCCCGCCCTGCGTGATGCGAACGCGGAAATCCACCAGCTTCATATCGTCGATGCAGGCCTGATAGGGGCCAAGATCCTTCGCAAGCGCCTTGGCTAGGGCGTTCACCGGGCCGCGGTCATGCCCCGAATTGTCCATGCTTTCGGACACCGACAGCATCTTGCGCCCGCCCAGCTTCACCACGACCACCGCCTCCGAGACGCTGACCATCCGGTCATAGCGGTTCTTGCGCCGCTCCACCGTCACGCGATAGCGCTTGACCTCGAAATAGTCCGGCAGCAGGCCAAGCTCGCGCCGCGCGACCAGCTCGAAGCTGGCCTGCGCGCCGTCATAGGAATAGCCCTGATCCTCGCGCTCCTTGATGACCTCAAGGATGCGCGCAAGGCGCGGGTCCTTCGGGTCGACCTCGATCCCCGCGCTTGCCAGCCGTGCGCGCAGGTTCGACTGGCCGGCCTGGTTCGACATCGGGATCAGCCGCGTGTTGCCCACCAGCGCGGGGTCGACATGCTCATATGTCGAGGGGTCCTTCAGGATCGCGCTTGCATGCAGCCCGGCCTTGTGGGCAAAGGCGCTTGCGCCGACATAGGGCGCGCTGCGCAGCGGCACGCGGTTGAGGATATCGTCCAGCTTGCGCGACAGCTTCGTGATCCCCTCCAGCGCGCCTTGCGACACGTCGGTCTCGAAGCGGCTGCGGAACGGTTCCTTCAGGATCAGCGTCGGGATCAGCGTGGTCAGGTTGGCATTGCCGCAGCGCTCGCCCAGGCCGTTCAGCGTGCCCTGCACCTGGCGCACGCCCGCCAGGATCGCCGCCAGAGAGCAGGCCACCGCATTGCCCGTATCGTCATGGCAGTGAATCCCCAGCCGCTCGCCCGGAAGGCCCGCGTCGATCACCTCGGCGGTGATGCGCCCCACCTCTTCGGGCAGCGTGCCGCCATTGGTATCGCACAGCACGATCCAGCGCGCGCCCTCGGCATGGGCGGCCCTCAGACACTCGAGCGCATATCCGGGGTTGGCCTTGTAGCCGTCGAAGAAATGCTCGGCATCGAACAGCGCCTCGCGCCCGGCCGCCACCATATGCGCCACCGAGGCGCGGATATTCTCAAGGTTTTCCTCAAGCGTGATGCCAAGCGCGGTGGTGACATGGTATTCATGCGTCTTGCCGACCAGACAGACCGCCGGAGTGGCGGCATTCATCACGCCCGCCAGAACCTCGTCATTGGCGGCCGAGCGCCCGGCCCGCTTGGTCATGCCGAAGGCGGTAAAGGTTGCGCGGGTCCGGGGCCGGGCCTCGAAGAAATCGCTGTCGGTGGGGTTCGCGCCGGGCCATCCGCCCTCGATGTAATCCACCCCGATCGCGTCGAGCGCCTCGGCGATGCGGACCTTCTCGGCCACCGAGAACTGCACGCCCTGCGTCTGCTGCCCGTCGCGCAGCGTGGTGTCGTAAAGGTAAAGGCGTTCGCGGGTCATCACAGCGCCTCCAGTTTTACGGGGTCGAAACCGGGGCCGGGCAACAGCTCGACCCCGGCCTTGGACATGCGCACCTCGACCCCGGCGTCGATCAGCGCGGCCTTCATCGCATCCACACCAGAAAAATCATTCGTTTCCATGGCCTTGGCGCGCAACCCGGCGAGTTTTCCGGCAAGCCCGGACAGATCGGCCTGCGGCGCTTCGGCCCAAGCGCCCATATGATCCTCCAGCAGCCCCAACAGCCGGGCCGAGGCCTTCAGCAGCGCCGGATCGCCCGTCAACGCATGCAGTTCGGCAATGGCGCCCGCCGTGTTCAGGTCATCGCCAAGCGCCGCGACGACCGAGGGCGCCGGGCCTGGCGCGGGCGCGATACCCGCGACAAGCCCCCGCCACTTGCGCAATGTCGCCTCGGCCTGTGCGGCCTTCTCGGCGGTCCAGTCCATGGGCTTGCGGTAATGCGTGCCCAGATAGACCATGCGGATCACCTCGCCGGGGATGCCCTGATCCAACAGGTCGCGCACCGTGAAGAAATTGCCCAGGGACTTGGACATCTTCCTGCCCTCGACCTGGAGCATCTCGTTATGCAGCCAGTAGCGCGCGAAATCCGCGCCGGGATGGGCGCAGCAGCTTTGCGCGATCTCGTTCTCGTGGTGGGGGAATTGCAGGTCGATCCCGCCGGCATGGATGTCGAAGCTTGCGCCAAGCAGCTCATAGCTCATGGCCGAGCACTCGATATGCCAGCCCGGCCGCCCGCGCCCCCAGGGGCTGTCCCAGCCGGGCAGATCGTCCGAAGAGGGCTTCCAAAGCACGAAATCCATCGGATCGCGCTTGTAGGGCGCCACCTCGACCCGTGCGCCCGCGATCATGTCATCGACCGAGCGGCCCGACAGCTTGCCGTAATCGGGATAGCTGCGCACATCGAAAAGCACATGCCCCTCGGCCGCGTAGGCATGCCCCGCGGCGATCAGCCCCTCGATCATGGCGATCATCGCGCCGATGAAATGGGTCGCGCGGGGTTCGTGATCGGGGCGCGCGGCGCCAAGCGCGTCCATATCCGCGTGATACCAGCCGATCGTCTCGTCGGTGATCGCGCCGATGGGACGGCCGGTTTGCGCGGCCCGCGCGTTGATCTTGTCGTCCACATCGGTGAAATTGCGCACATAGGTGACGTGACCGGCGCCGTAGACATGGCGCAGCAGGCGCACCAGCACGTCGAACACCACCACCGGGCGCGCATTGCCGATATGGGCGCGGTCATAGACGGTGGGGCCGCAGCAATAGATCCGTACATGGCCCGGGTCGATGGGCACGAATGTCTCGTCGCGGCGGGTCTTGGTGTTGTGCAGGCGGATTTCGGTCATGCGCAGTCCTCGCGAACGGTCCCGGCGGCGGGCTTAGCAGGTTCAACGAGGTTTTGGAAACTGAAGAAACCGCCCGCCTGACGAATGTCAGCCGGTAATGCAGATGCAAATGGTGAAGGCGGTATTCATGGCGGCCACAGTAGTGCGGGCGCGCGCTGGTGGCAAGCGTCACGCGGCCGCGGCGCAGGCGGTGGGGCGGAACGGTTCGATCGAAACCGAGGCCCCCTCGAAGACGCAGAAACTGCCGGCCGGAACGGCGGCCCAATCGCCCTCGTCACTTTCAAGCGGCTCGGACACGACGGCGCGCCCGCCCCTGCTGTCGGACCAGCGGTGATAAAGCGTGGGGGCGTGCTCGTCGGTCGCGTAGCGGATGGCGTAAAGCCGTGCGCCATCCGACAGCGCCGCGGTCAGGCGCATGTGGGGCATGGCGCCGCGCGCACGGCTGAGCGCCTCAAGCCGGGCGGTGGCGCGTTCAAGCGCGCCCTTCGGGTCGTCCTCCAGCCCCTCGGCCAGGGCCACGAGGAACAGCGCCTCGCTGTCGGTCGCGCCCTTGCGATGCGGATAAAGCGCGTCGGGGATCATCATCTCGGCATCGCGGCGGCAGGCGTCATAGCCGCCGATCTGCCCGTTATGCATGAAGCTCCAGCGTCCGACGGCGAAAGGGTGGCAGTTGTTGCGGCTGGTCGCGCTGCCGGTCGAGGCGCGCACATGCGCCAGAAACAGCCCCGAGCGGACCTGCGCGGTCAGGCTGCGCAGGTTGGGGTCGGACCAGGCGGGCATCACGTCGCGGTAAAGGCCGGGCTCGGGCCGCTCGCCATACCAGGCCAGGCCGAAGCCGTCGGCATTGATCGCCGTGTGGCATTGCGTGGCGCATTGGCTTTGATGGATCAGCGAATGGCCCGGACGGCTGACGATTTCCTCAAGAAAGATCGGTTGCCCGATATAGGCGGCCCAACGGCACATGTCCCTGCCCCTTTGCGAAGGCGGTTGGCTCCGCCCCCTTCCGAGAACTGTTCGATGAACGCCTTATACCCTATCCGCGCGGGGCGCGGAAGATCAGGCGTTTTCCTCGACGATCAGAAGATCGCGCTCGGACGCGCCCTTGGCATGCGACAGCGCCTCCTGGTATTCGGGGCTGTGATAGCAGGCCTCGGCGGCCTCGAGGCTGGGGAAGCGCGCGACGACATGGCGCGCGCGTTCCTTGCCCTCAAGCTGCACATAGCGCGCGGCGCGGGCCAGGAACACGCCGCCATGCCTGGCGATCGCGGGGCCCGCAAGCTCGGCGTATCGGCCGTAGGCTTCGGGGTCGAGAACCTTCACATGGGCAATCCAGAGGGCCGTGGCCATCAGTCCGCTCCTGCAATGACGGCCTTGACGGCGGATACCGCCTCGTCGGCCTTCGACGGGTCGGCCCCGCCTGCCTGCGCCATGTCGGCGCGCCCGCCGCCCCCCTTGCCGCCAAGGGCGGCCGCGGCGGCCTTGACCAGATCGACGGCGCTGATCCGGGCGGTGGCGTCCTGCGTCACGCCGGCCGCCACAGCCGCCTTGCCGCCGGTATCGGCCACGACCAGCACCACGCCGCTGCCCACACGGGCCTTCAGATCGTCCACAAGCGCGGGAAGATCCTTGCCCGACACCCCGGAAACCACCTGAGCAATGAAGTTCAACCCGTTGATTTCCTGAACTTCCGGCCCGCCTGCGGCACCGCCGCCCATGGCAAGCTCGCGGCGCAGTTGGGCAACCTCATTGGCAAGCGCGCGGCGTTCCTCGGCCAGGGCGCGCACGCGTTCGGCCACATCACCGGGCTGGGTCTTGAGCACGCCCGCCACCTCGGACAGGCGCGCGGCCTGCGCCCGAAGATGGTCAAGCGCGGCCTGCCCGGTCAGCGCCTCGAAGCGCCGCACCCCTGCCGAGGACGCGCTGTCACCAAGCGCCACGAAGGCGCCGATATCGCCGGTGCGCTTCACATGCGTGCCGCCGCACAGCTCCAGGCTGTAGGTCTTGCCATCCGCACCCTTGCCCGAGCCGAGCTGCGTGCCCATCGAAACCACGCGCACCTCATCGCCGTATTTCTCGCCGAAAAGCGCCTGCGCGCCAAGCGCACGGGCATCGTCGGGCGTCATGATGCGGGTCTCCACCGGGCTGTTCTGGCGGATATAGGCGTTCACCTCGGCCTCGACCTGCGCCACCTCGTCGGGCGACATCGCCTTGGCGTGGCTGAAATCGAACCGCAGACGGTCCTCGGCGTTCAGGCTGCCGCGCTGCGCCACATGCGCCCCAAGCGCGCCGCGCAGCGCCTCGTGCAGCAGGTGCGTGGCCGAGTGGTTCGCCCGGATCGCGGTGCGGCGCTTGTGGTCGACCTCGAGCTTGGCGGGCTGACCCTTGCGGATCGTGCCCTCGGTCACGGTGGCCATGTGGATGAAGATGCCCGCCACCTTGCGGGTATCGGTCACATGCGCCTCGCCGGTTTCGGTGCGGATGATGCCCTGGTCGCCCACCTGCCCGCCGGATTCGGCGTAGAAGGGCGACTGGTTCGTCACCACCTGCACGCTGTCGCTGGCGCTGTCCACCTCGGCGCCGTCGCGGATCAGCGCAACGATCTGCCCTTCGGCGGTTTCGGTGTCATAGCCGAGGAACTCGGTCACGCCATGCTTTTCGGCCAGATCGTACCAGATCGTGGCATCCGCCGCCTCGCCCGAGCCCGCCCAGGAGGCACGCGCCTTGGCCTTCTGCTCGGCCATGGCGGCGTCGAACCCCTCGGTCTCGACCGTCAGGCCTTTTTCGCGCAGCGCATCCTGCGTCAGATCCAGCGGGAAGCCGTAGGTGTCATAAAGCTTGAACGCCGCGGCGCCCGGCAGCGCCGCCCCCTCGGGCAGGCCCGCGACCTCGTCGTCAAGCAGCTTCAGCCCGCGGTCGAGCGTCTGGCGGAACCGGGTCTCCTCAAGCTTCAGCGTCTCTTCGATCAGCGCCTGCGCGCGGGTCAGTTCGGGATAGGCTGCGCCCATCTGGCGCACGAGCGCGGGGACCAGGCGGTGCATCACCGGGTCTTTCGCGCCCAGCATATGCGCATGGCGCATCGCGCGGCGCATGATCCGGCGCAGCACATAGCCGCGCCCGTCATTCGAGGGCATCACCCCGTCCGCGATCAGGAACGAGGTCGAGCGCAGATGGTCCGCGATCACGCGGTGATGCACCTTGCCCGGCCCGTCGGGATCGGCGCTGGTGGCATGGGCCGAGGCCTCGATCAGCGCGCGCATCAGGTCGGTGTCGTAGTTGTCGTGCTTGCCCTGCAAGAGCGCGCCGATCCGCTCCAGCCCCATGCCGGTATCGATCGACTGCATGTCGAGCGCGCGCATCGAGCCGTCCTCGAACTGCTCGTTCTGCATGAAGACGATGTTCCAGATCTCGATGAAGCGGTCGCCATCCTCGTCGGCGCTGCCCGGCGGGCCGCCCCAGATGTGATCGCCGTGGTCATAGAAGATCTCGGTGCAGGGGCCGCAGGGGCCGGTCGGGCCCATCTGCCAGAAATTGTCCGAGGTGGCGATGCGGATGATCCGATCCTCGGGCACGCCGACTTTCTTCCAGATTTCAAAGGCTTCATCATCGGTATGATAGACGGTGGCCAGAAGGCGCCGGGCGTCGATGCCGAAATCCTTCGTGATCAGTTCCCAGGCGAAGGGGATCGCCTCGGTCTTGAAGTAGTCGCCGAAGGAGAAGTTCCCCAGCATCTCGAAGAAGGTATGGTGGCGCGCGGTGTAGCCCACATTGTCGAGGTCGTTGTGCTTGCCCCCCGCACGCACGCATTTCTGCGCGGTGGTGGCGCGGACATAATCGCGCTTTTCCAGCCCGGTGAAGCAGTTCTTGAACTGCACCATGCCCGAATTGGTGAACATCAGCGTCGGGTCGTTGCGCGGCACAAGAGGAGAGCTTTCGACGACGCGGTGGCCGTTGCGCTCGAAATAGCTCAGGAAGGTAGAGCGGATGTCGTTCAGGCTGGGCATGTTCTTTCGGCCTTCATAGGGCGGGTTTTCCCCCGTTTAACGCCCGCCCCTGCCCCTGTCCAGAAAGCAAACGGCCGGGCATCGCGCCCGGCCATCCGTTTTTGTGCATGCCTCCGGCGCCTTGCGGCGGCTCAGTCCTCGGTGACGGCGGCATCCTCTTCATTCGTGCCGAAATCGAGCCCGTGGCTGGCGCGGATCTTGTCCTCGATCGCATAGGCGATATCGGGATTGTCGCGCAGGAACTGCTTGGCGTTTTCGCGCCCCTGGCCGATGCGCTCGTCGCCATAGGAATACCAGGCGCCCGATTTCTCGACCACGCCGGCCTTCACGCCAAGGTCGACCAGCTCGCCCATCTTCGAGATGCCTTCGCCATACATGATGTCGAATTCCACCTGCTTGAAGGGCGGCGCCACCTTGTTCTTGACGACCTTGACGCGCGTGGCGTTGCCCACCACCTCGTCGCGGTCCTTGATCGCGCCGATGCGCCGGATGTCCAGCCGCACGCTGGCATAGAATTTCAGCGCGTGCCCCCCCGTCGTGGTTTCGGGGTTGCCGAACATCACGCCGATCTTCATGCGGATCTGGTTGATGAAGATGACCATGCAGTTGCTGCGCCCGATCGAGGCGGTCAGCTTGCGCATCGCCTGGCTCATCAGGCGGGCCTGGGCGCCGACCGTTGCGTCGCCCATATCGCCCTCGATCTCGGATTTCGGGGTCAGGGCCGCGACCGAGTCGACCACCACAAGGCTGACCGCGCCCGAACGCACCAGCGTATCGACGATTTCCAGCGCCTGTTCGCCCGTATCGGGCTGCGAGATCAGAAGCTCGTCAAGATTCACGCCCAGCTTGCGCGCATAAGTCGGGTCCAGCGCGTGCTCGGCATCGACGAAGGCGCAGACGCCGCCCTTTTTCTGCTCTTCGGCCACGACATGCAGCGTCAGCGTGGTCTTGCCCGAGCTTTCGGGGCCATAAATCTCGACGATGCGCCCTTTCGGCAACCCGCCGATCCCAAGCGCGATATCAAGCCCCAGAGAGCCGGTCGAGGTCGCCTCGATCTCCTGCACGGGGTTGTCCGCGCCGAGCTTCATGATCGACCCCTTGCCGAACTGACGTTCGATCTGCGCCAGGGCGGAATCCAGGGCCTTCTGCTTGTCTGCCGATTTTTTGTCGTTCATCTCAAATAGGTTCGCCATTGCCATCATTCGTTTCCTTATCCCATAGCCGGGAGGCCACGGCAATCAATGCCTGCGCGGGGCCGATGTTCTGCCAATGTTCTAGTTTCGATCCCGGGGAAAAACAAGAACATTTAAAACAAGGTCTTCCGAATCCACCATCCGCAGGATTGGTTAAAGAGTGGTTTACGCCTGCCGGCACCAACGGTATGCAGGCGAAAACAATACCAAAGGGCATCATGCTGATCTTCTGGGACCAAAGGCTCGTCTTTCTTGCCACGCCAAAAACAGGCTCGACTGCGGTCGAGGTCGCATTGGAATCCCTGGCCAGCGTCAGCATGCAGCGCCCCGCCGCGCTGAAGCACCTGCCCGCACGCGCCTATTCCGCCCATTTCGGGCCGCTGCTGCATTCCAGCGCCGGTGGCCGGTTTACCACCGTCGCCCTCATGCGTGAGCCGCTGGACTGGTTGCGGTCCTGGTATCGGTTCTTGCAGCGCGACGATTCCGAATCCCCCGATCACCCGATGCGCGGCCGCAGCTTCGATACATTCGCAGCAGATTACGCCGCCGAAACCCGCCCGCCCCATGCACGGATTGCTGGACAGGCCGAGTTCCTGTGCGATGCACAGGGCGCGCCGCTGGTCGACCGGATCTTTCGCTACGAAGACATCTCCGCCTTCGTGCATTTCCTCGAGGATCAGCTCGACTGTGCGCTGACCCTGCCGCGGGTCAACGTGCCGCCCGCCGCCGATGTCGCCCTGTCGGCGAAGAACGAGGCCGCGCTGCGCGCGCGGATGGCCGCGGATTTCGCGCTTTACACGACGCTTTCCTGACCTTCGGGTGCCCCCTCATCCCAGTTGTTTCTGCACCGTCGCGGTCAGCTCGCTCAGCGAGAAGGGCTTGGGCAGGAAGACCGAATTCGGCACCGGCGGGCGGCCGTCCTGGAACACGTCCTCGGCATAGCCGGAAACGAACACCACCACCGTCTCGGGCCGTTTGCCAAGCGCCGCGCGCACCCATGTCGGGCCGTCTATTCCCGGCATGATCACATCGGTGACGAAGGCATCCACCACCAGCCCGTCATCTTCCAGGATGCGCAGGGCTTCCTCGGCATTCTCGGCCTCCAGCACGGTATAGCCCCGCAGCTTCAGCGCGCGGGAGGCGAAGGCCCGCACCGGCGCCTCGTCCTCGACCAAAAGGATCGTGGCGGTCGCGGCGTCCCCCGGCAGCGCGGCGGCAACGGGCCGCGCCTCCTCGGGTTCGGGCAGCGTCTCGCGGTCATGTGCGGGCAGGAAGATCGAGAACTCGCTTCCCGCACCGACCACGGAATCGCAGAAGATATAGCCGCCGGTCTGCTTCACGATTCCATAGGCCGTCGAAAGCCCCAGCCCGGTGCCCTCGCCCGTGCGTTTCGTGGTGAAGAACGGCTCGAAGATCTTGCCGATCTTGTCGGCGGGGATGCCGATGCCCCCGTCAGAGACCGTGACAAGAACATAGTCGCCCGCCGGCAGCGTGACCCTGTCGCGCTTCTGGTCCTCGCCAAAGCGGCGGTTCGTGGTTTCGATCCGGATCTCTCCGCCCTCGGGCATGGCATCGCGCGCATTGACCACAAGGTTCATGATGACCTGTTCAAGCTGGCGCTTGTCCGCGCGAATCAGCCGCAGGTCCGGATCATGCGTCAGCGACAGGCGGACCTTTTCGCCCACCAGACGATTCAGCAGATGCGTCAGATCCGAGAGCGTATCGCGCAGGTCGATGACCCGCGGTTTCAGCGTCTGTTTCCTGGAGAAGGCCAGCAACTGCCCGACCAGGCTGGCCGCACGATTGGCATTCTGGCTGATCTGGTCGAGGTCGGCATAGTCCGGATCGCCCTTGTCGTGGCGCAGCATGAGAAGATCGCAATGCCCGGTGATGGCGGTCAGCAAGTTGTTGAAATCATGCGCAACGCCGCCGGCAAGTTGGCCGATCGCCTGCATCTTCTGGCTCTGGACGAACTGCGCCTCGAGCGTCTTGAGCTGGGTCGCGTCGGACAGCACCGCGATCAGGCCGGGGCGGCCGTCCTCGACGAAGCGGCTCAGCGTCACCTGAAGGAAAACCTCCTTGTCGCCGCGCCGCGCGCGCAGGACTTCGGGGCGGCGTTCGGACCGGCCGGTTAGCGCGTCGGAAACCCAGTCACCCACCGGGCGGCCAAGCCCCTCGAACAGCCCCGACAGATGGGCATGGGACGGAATGTCGCCCAGAAGCCCCCGCGCGGCCCGGTTCACGGCCACGACCTCGCCCTGCGCGGTCAGCCGCATCAGCGCGACGGGAAGCGCCTCGAACGCGGCCGGGTCATGCGCGGTGGCCCGGCCGGTGGCCATGGGCAGCAGATAGACCTCGCTGCGCCCGCCGGGGCCCTCGACCTCGGCAATGACGGCGCGCAGCGGGCCGGTCGCGGTGGAAATCTCGTGCTCCTCGCCGGATTTGAGGGGCAGCACGGTGAAAATGCGGTCCAGCGTGCGCACGCGTTCCCCGACAAGGCGGCGCAGCGCCTCGTTCATGAACAGGATCGTGCCGTTGCGCGACACCGTCAGCATCGGCAGGCTGATCGTCTCGGCCCCGCGCCCGCCGACCGGACGCTCGGCCATTTCCTCCAGCCGCCACAGAAAGCCAGCATCCGCGATCTGATGCACCGAAAGGCGCACATGACCCCGCCGCGTCACCAGATCCTCGCGCGCGGAGCCGAGCGAGGCCGCCTTGCTTTGCAGGCGGCGCAGAACGGCGGCCGGATTGGCAAAGACCTCTCCCAGGGCGCGGGTCAGCATCTGCCCCCCGCGCGAGCCGAAACGCTCAACAGCCGCGCGGTTCTGAAAGCCGATGGCGCCGTCGGGATCGGTCGTGAAGCTGGGCGCGGCATCGTTGGCGATAAACGCGGCGATCTGCCCCTGAACGCGCCCGCGCCGCCATACCTGCCGCCGTCCCGCCAGATGCAGCGCGAGCGCCAGCACCAGAAGCGAGCCCGCCACCGACAGCAGAAACAGCATCGCGATCCGGTCCGCCGCAAATGCGCCCAGAACCAGCGCAACGGCAGCAAATCCCGCCAGATACCCCGCACCCGAGGCCAGTTGCGCAAGGCCGCGGCCGGCAGAGCGGTAGGGTTGCACCGGATAGGTCACACGAAAGCCCCCAAGATTACAGAATCGGCTTCCTGCATTCCGGCTGGAAAGTCTTAAGGCACGATTAAGCGGTTATCTTTTCACCCTTCGGTTGTGTCAATCTTATGGCGCAGGTGCGTCGAGACATGCGACAAAAAAGCCGTCGCCACCATCCGGCGGAAGGAACCGCGCAGCGTGCCGCAGGGTGCATGAGAAACGCTGCGCAACCCATTCCACCTGCGCGATATTCTCGGCCTCCAGAAGCGAGCATGTCATATAGGCAAGCACGCCGCCCGGCGCCAGAAGCGCCGCGGCCTGCTCCAGGATTTCGCGCTGCACGCCGATCAGTTCGTTCAGCCTGTCGCGCGTCAGCCGCCATTTCGCATCGGGCGTGCGCCGCCAGGTGCCCGAGCCCGAACAGGGCGCATCCACCAGCACCAGATCATAGCGCCCGCTGGCCGTGCCCGGCGGCAGGATCGTGACCTTTGCGCCCGCGCGGGCGGCGCGGGCGGGCAGATCGCGCATCCGGCCTGCATCGATGTCATGGGCGAAATACCGGCCCTCGGCCAGGGCTGCCATCGCCAGAACCTTGCCGCCCCCGCCCGCGCAATAATCAAGCACGCGCATGCCGTCCCGCAGCGGAAGCGACGCGATGGCGGCCTGGGACGAGGCGTCCTGAAGCTCGACCAGCCCCGATCCATAGGCGGTTGAGTTTTGTATTTTCCGTGCGTTTTCCGTAACTTCAAGTGAGGTCTTCACCAAGGGATGTGGCTGCGCCACGATCCCTTCCCGCGCAAGGGCGGCGATGGCGTCATCAGTGCTGGCCTTGCGCAGATTGACGCGCAGGAAGACCGGCGCCCGCATCTGCTGGGCGGCCATGACAGGCGCATAGTCCGCCCCGAGGCTGTGCATGAGATCCGGGGCAAGCCATGCGGGCACGTCAAGCGCATCCGCCCCCGATGGCATGGCGCCGCCTGCGGCCTCGGGTCCGGTCAGGGGCGCGGGGGCGAAACGCTCACCAGTGAAAATGGAATTGAGATCAATGCCCTGCGCGCGGCAATGCCCGATCAGAAGCGCCCGGCCGGTCGTGCCCCCGCCCCGGATCGCGCAAGAGGACCGGCGGCGCAGCACGTCATAGACCAAATCCCGGATCGCCGCCCGGTCGCCCGAGCCCGCATAGCGGTTGCCGCGCGCCCATGTGGTCAGCACGGCCTCGGCCGGGGCGACGGCCTGAATACGGTCGAGGATCTCGATCGCGGCCGAGGCGCGGGCGGCGGGCGTCATCGCCCCCCTGCCCCGCAACCTGCATGAAGATTACCCCGCAACGCCATGACAGGATTAGCCAATCCGGTAGTTCGGGCTTTCCCGCGTGATCTGCACGTCATGGACATGGCTTTCCTTCAGCCCGGCGCCGGTGATGCGCACGAAATTGCATCCGCCGCGCATGTCGCTGACGGTGCGGTTGCCGGTATAGCCCATCGCCGCGCGCAGGCCGCCCACCAGCTGATGGATCACCGTGCCCGCGGGCCCCTTGTAGGGCACCTGGCCCTCGATCCCTTCGGGCACCAGCTTGTCCGAGGCCGCGTCCTTCTGGAAATAGCGGTCGGCCGAGCCGCGCGCCATCGCCCCAAGACTTCCCATGCCACGATAGCTTTTGTAGCTACGCCCCTGATAAAGAATGACTTCACCCGGAGACTCATCGGTCCCCGCAATCGCCGATCCGACCATCGCGCAAGAGGCGCCCGCCGCGATCGCCTTGGCGAAATCGCCCGAGAACTTGATCCCGCCATCGGCGATCACCGGCACGTCGCCCGCGCCCGAGACCGCATCCATGATCGCGGTCAGCTGCGGCACGCCCACACCGGCCACGATCCGCGTGGTGCAGATCGAGCCCGGCCCGATCCCCACCTTCACCGCATCGGCCCCCGCGCCGATCAGCGCGCGCGTGGCCTCGGCGGTGGCGACATTGCCCGCCACGACCTGGACCGAGTTCGACAGCGCCTTCACCCGCTCGACCGCAAGGGCCACGCCCTCGGAATGGCCATGCGCCGTGTCGATCACGATCAGATCGCAGCCCGCCTCGATCAGCGCCTGCGAGCGCTCGAACCCCGCATCGCCCACCGTCGTCGCGGCAGCCACGCGCAGCCGGCCCAGCTCGTCCTTGCAGGCCAGCGGGTGCAGCACCGCCTTTTCGGTATCCTTAAGGGTCAAAAGGCCGGTCAGCTTGCCCTTGCCGTCGGTGACAAGCAGCTTCTCGATCCGGCGGGCCTTCATCAGCTGCTTGGCCTCGTCCAGATCCGCAGGCTCGGTCAGCATCGCCAGGTTGTCGGCGGTCATCATGGCGCGCACCGGCGTGCGGTCGTCCGAGGCGAAGCGCATGTCGCGGTTGGTCACGATCCCCACGACGCGGCCATCCGCGTCGACCACCGGAAAGCCCGTGACGTTGAAGCGTTCCTGAAGATCCTTTGCATCGGCCAGGGTCTGATCGGCGCGCAGCGTGATCGGGTTGTAGACGATGCCGCTTTCGAAGCGCTTCACGCGCCGCACTTCCTGCGCCTGCTGGTCGACGGTCAGGTTGCGGTGGATCACGCCCATGCCGCCGGCCTGCGCCATGGCAATGGCCATGCGGGCCTCGGTCACGGTGTCCATGGCGGACGAAAGAAGCGGGATGTTCATGCGGATCGACCGCGTCACATGGGTCGAGACATCGGCCTCGGACGGCAGCACCGATGAGGCGGCCGGGACAAGGAGAACATCGTCAAAGGTAAGCGCCTCGCGAATCTGCATCGGGGTCCTCCGGACTTGCATTCGTTTGGCGGTTCCCTGTTTCACGCATGGGCGCGCTTGGCAAGACCCTAGGCGGTTGCGGCGTTGGTTTTTACCGCCAGCTGCCCCTTTGCCCAAAGCTGCATCACCTTGATGGCGATCGGCGGGATCACCACCGTGGCCGCCACCAGCGCAAGGCCGCCGGGCAGCCGCCAGGCCCCGCCCAACACCAGCCAGAAATTCGCCACCGCCGCGAGGGGAAAGGTGAAGCCCCCCCAGAGCGGCGAGAATCCGGCCTCCAGAAGCCAGCCGGCCCGCATCAGCAGCGCCGCCAGAAGCCCCGCGGTCAGCACGGCGAAGGCAAGTGCCAGCCCCGTCGCCCCGAACCCGGCGGCAACCGTGCCCAGAAGGGCCGCCGGCGCAAGGTGGATCGCCAGCAAGGGGCGCAGCGGCGCGGGTACCGAACTTTTGGCGAATTGCTGCAACGAGACCAGCCAGATGCCCGCCGCCGCAACCAGTGCGACCCAGAACAGGACCACGGCCAGCGTCGCCTCGCCAAGCCCCTGCGCGACCATCGCCGCGACGATCGGCCCGGTGAAGGTCAGGTGCCAGACCGGATTCACGCGGCGCTGCTCGGCAGGGCCGGTGGCAAAGACATACAGGACCGCCGCGATCAGCGCGGCGTGCAGCACAAGCCCGGCCAGAAGCACCCCGTGGGCAAGGCCGGGCGCAAGCGGGCCAAGTACCCCGGCGAACAGATAAACCGACAGCGCCCCCGCTGCGAGGCCCGCGCGGCCGGGCAGGATCCGCAGATCCTCAACCAATACGGCCGGGCGGCGCAGGATCTTTGCGACGAAGGCCACCGCGGCGAACAGGAACAGCAGCGTGACCGCCCCAAGCAGCAGATCGGGCAGCGCCTGCGGCAGGCCGAACTCCCCGGCCCCGCGCCGCCATCCAAGCCCAAGCCCGAGAAGCCCCAGGATCGGCGGAAAGATCGCCGGCGGGGTGCGCCGCCAAAGCCCTTTCGGGGCGGGTGCCGGGGGTTTGAATGCCATGCTCTGCCTCCTGTTTCGGCTGTTTGTGACGTATTTTCACGCCGCGCGCCAGCTTCCGCGATGACGCAGCTTGCGCCGGGCGCGCGGGCGGCGAACTCTGGGGCAAATCGGCGTGGAGGATTCGATGGAACGGCATGGCTATGAAACCGGCAGGCTCAACCTGCCCTTCGTGGGAATCGCGACCTTTGGCAAAAGGCCCTTTATCGAGGATTGGGATGCCATCGCCGCCGATGTGGCGATTCTGGGCGCGCCGTTCGATTTCGGCACCCAGTTCCGGGCGGGCGCGCGCTTCGGGCCGCGCGCGGTGCGTGAGGCCTCGACCCTGTTCAGCTTCGGGCATGCCGGGGCCTATGACCACGAGGATGACTGCACCTATCTGGGCCACGATGTGCGCATGGTCGATATCGGGGACGCCGACATCGTGCATACCGATACTGAGAAAAGCCACGCCAATATCGAGGCCGGCGTGCGCGCGATCCTGCGTGCGGGCGCGCTGCCCGTGGTGATCGGCGGGGATCATTCCGTCAACATCCCTTGCATCCGCGCCTTCGACGATCAGGGGCCGATCCACATCGTGCAGATCGACGCGCATCTGGATTTCGTCGACGTGCGCCACGGCGTGCGCCACGGGCACGGCAACCCGATGCGCCGCGCGGCCGAGAAGGACTATGTCACCGGCATCACCGCGCTTGGCATCCGCAACGTCAGCTCCACCACCCAGGAAGGTTATGAGGCCGCGCGCGCGATGGGCGACGACATCCTGTCGGTGCGGCAGGTGCGCAAGCTGGGTCCCGAGGGCGTTCTGGCGCGCATTCCCGAAGGCGCGCGGGTCTATGTCACGATCGACATCGACGGCTTCTGCCCCTCGATCGCGCCGGGAACGGGCACGCCCTCGCATGGCGGTTTCCTGTATTACGAGGTGCTGGAAATCCTTCAGGGGCTTGCGCGCAACCACGATGTCGTGGGGGTAGATCTGGTCGAGGTGGCGCCCGACTACGACCCGACCGGATCGACCGCGATCCTTGCGGCGCAGGTGCTGCTGAATTTCATCGGCTTCATCTTTCACGCACGCGCCCGTCGCACCGGCGGCTGACCGGGCCGGGCAGCACCAGGCAAAAGGCGCCAAGCGCATGCGGCCTGGCTCCGGTGCCCAGCTTGAAGCGCATCCGCCCCGCGCCGTCCCCGTCCTCGATCGCGCCCAGATCGAGGCTGCGCACGCCCCGCGCCCGCAGCCGCAGCGCCGCCTGCCACAGAAGGATCTGATGCGCCCCGGCGGGCCGGCAGGGGGCAGGCGCGCTCCAGCCCGCGTGCCAGCTTGCCTGCGTGCCATGGCACAGAAAGACCATGCCCGCGACCGGCGCCCCGTCCGCCCCGGCGATCTGCAGGGCCAGCAGGCCGCCGGGCACCCTTTGCGCCCAACCCTCCACGAAGCCGGGCGGCAGGTTGCGATAGCCCCTCTGCCGCTGCTGCGCGGCCTCTGCCCGCAGGATGGGGCCGGGATCGCAGGCCTCGGCGGGGTGCAGCCCGGCCCGCTCGGCCCCGGCCAGGCGGTTGCGCCATTTGCCCGACAGACCCGCCCGCAGATCCTCGGGCGGCGCGGCCAGATCCCAGATCGCGTGATGGCGCGGGGTGATCAGCGGCACCAGCCCAGGGCCGCCAAGCGGGCCGTCCGGCATGGCCAAAAGCGGCCGCAGCCCGCGCCCGAGTCCGCGCAGCGCGCGCAGCCGAACATCCCCGGCCACGCCCGGCATCCAGACCGGCCCGCGGTTGAGCACCCGCAACCCGCCGATGCCGATCACCTGCGCAACCCCGACCAGCGCGCCCCCCTGCCACAGCGCCACGCGCGCCGCATCGCGCCCGGTCGCGCGCGCGATCTCTCCGTAGGCCCAGTGCTGTTGCAGCGCCGCGCCACCCGCCCGTGCCAGTGCCGCAGCCCAGGGGCCGGGGTCGGTGACGGGGCTGAGCGTGATCTGCGTCATGATCATCATTAAGCCGGTCTTTACCTAACGCGCGCTTAATGGCGCCATGAAACGGACCCGGACCTCGCTTCCCGCCATTCCCGCGCCGCGCCCCACGCCCTGGGCCGCGAGTCTTCTCGCATTCGGGCTTTCGCTGCTTTACCTGCTGGCGCTGCTGGTCTGGTCGCTCATCGGCGCGCTGCTGGCGCTGCCGTGACGCTGGACAAAAGGCCGCAGCCGCGCCATCAAGGGCGGCCTTTCGAACGGAGCCCCCTGCGATGCCCACCCAATACCACCCCGGCAAGGCCGCGCTCTGGATGCTGGGCGCCATGACCGGGATGATCTCGATGGCCATGGCGGGGCGTGCGGTGGCCGATTCTCACGACACGTTCGAGATCATGGCCTGGCGCTCGCTTGTGGGGATGATCCTCGTGCTGGGCGGCGCGGCCGCCACGGGCCGGCTGTCCGAGATCCGGGCCCGCCGGCTGAAGCTGCACGCGCTGCGCAACGTCTTCCATTTCGCCGGGCAGAACCTGTGGTTCGCGGCGCTCAGCATGATCCCGCTGGCACAGCTTTTCGCGCTGGAATTCTCGACCCCGATCCTTGTCGCGCTTGCATCGCCTTTCGTTCTGCACGAGGCGCTGACGCGGCGGCGGCTGGGGGCGGCGGCGCTCGGGTTCGCGGGGGTGCTGATCGTGGCTGATCCGTGGGGCAGCGGGGGCATCGGGCTGGGCACGATATTCGCCATGCTCTGCGCGTTCGGGTTTGCCGGCTCGATCCTGTTCACCAAGGTGCTGACCCGGACCGCCCCGGTCACCGAAATCCTGTTCTGGCTGACCGTATTCCAGTTTGGCTTCGGCCTGGTGCTGGCACTTGCCGATGGTCAGACCGCCTGGCCCACGGCGCGGTCGTTCCCGTGGCTCGTGCTGATCGGGGTGGCCGGGATCGGCGCGCATCTGTGCCTGACGCGCGCCCTTTCTCTGGCGCCCGCATCGGTGGTGGCGCCGATCGACTTCGCGCGCCTGCCGATGATCGCCATCGTCGGCGCGCTGTTCTACAACGAACCGCTGGCAGCCCCGATCTTCGTCGGCGGCGCGATCATCCTTCTGGCGAACTGGATCAACATCCGCCGCGGGCGCGCCGCAAGCCCCAGTGCAACAATGCCATAGGACGCGACGTAACAGATTCGCTTCATTGATTCACGGCTTGTTGATGATAGCGTAACAAGATGAAACAGATCGACACGCAGGGATGAGGATCAAATGAGACGTGTGATGATGATGGCGGGCGCCCTTGCCCTGGGCGCCGGGACCGCCACCGCAGGGGGGATCGAACGGAGCAACCAGTCCGTCGGCATCCTGTTCGAGCAGGGCAATTACGCAGAGCTGAATTTCGGCGCCTTCTCGCCCGACGTTTCCGGCACGGTCGCGGGCGGCCTTGTCGGCTCGGGCGATATGGGGCTTGGCTATGGCACGCTCAGCCTTGGCTACAAGCGCGCGCTGACGGACAAGCTGGACATGGCGATCATCCTCGACCAGCCGGTCGGGGCCGATCTGAACTATAACCCGGCCAATGCGCCCTACCCGCTTGCGGGTTCGCGCGCCTCGATCGATTCGACGGGCATCACCGCGCTGCTGCGCTACAAGCTGCCCAACAACTTCTCGGTCCATGGTGGCGTGCGCGCCGTGCGCACCTCGGGCGAGGTGGCGCTGTTCAACGGCGCCTATACGATGGACACCTCGACCGAGACCGATTTCGGCTATGTGCTGGGCGTGGCCTGGGAAAAACCCGAGATCGCGGCCCGCGTCGCGCTGACCTACAGCTCCGCTATCACCCATGCCTTCGACGCGAACGAGAACGTCGTGCCCGTGCCGACCGCATTCGAAACCGAAATCCCGCAATCGGTGAACCTGGAGTTCCAGACAGGGATCGCGGCCGATACGCTGCTTTTCGGCTCGATCCGCTGGGTTGACTGGACCGCCTTCGACATCTCGCCCGTGGGCTATGTCGGCGGCTTCGGCTCGCCTCTGGTCGAATATGACAACGATGTCATCACCTACACGCTCGGCCTGGGCCGCAAGTTCAACGAGACGTGGTCCGGCGCGGTCATTCTTGGCTATGAAAAGCACGAGGGCACCACGACCGGCAACCTTGGCCCGCATGACGGGATGAAGTCGATCGCGCTTGCCGCGACCTACACCAAGGACAACATCAAGGTGACGGGTGGCCTGCGCTATGTCGATATCGGCGATGCGACCACCAATCCGCCGGTCAGCGGCGCCTTCAGCGGAAACTCCGGCTGGGGCGCGGGTCTGCGCGTCGGCTTCAGCTTCTGAAGACAGCTTGGGATGAGCACCCCAAAGCCCCGCCCGACCGGCGGGGCTTTTTTCGTCCGCGATTGTATCTGGCACAAGTTCCGGGTGGCCGCCCCCTTCCGCGCGGCATAGCTTGGCCGGCATGAGCCAGACCGTCGCCCGCCCCGCCTCTGCACAAACCGAGATGTCCCCCCAAGCCTGGGTGCTGTTGGGGGCGCTTGCGGTGATCTGGGGCGGATCGTTCCTGTCCAACCGCGCCGCCCTGTCCGAGGTGGGCGTGCTTGGCGTCGTCACGCTGCGGGTTGCGGGCGGCGCCGTCCTGCTGTGGCTTTATGTGGCGCTGCGCCGCCTGCCGCTGCCGCGCGACCCGCGCCTTTTGCCGCGCTTCCTGATCATGGGGGCGCTGAACAACGCCATCCCCTTCTCGCTGATCGTCTGGGGGCAGCAGCATATCGACAGCGGGCTTGCGGCCATCCTGAATGCCTCGACCGCGATCTTCGGGGTGCTGATCGCCGCGGCGGTCTTTTCCGACGAAAAGCTGACCCCGCGCAAGATCACCGGCGTGCTGATCGGCTTTGGCGGTGTCGTGCTGGCGGTCGGCCCCGGCGCGCTTGCCGGGCTGGACCCGACCTCGCTTGGCCAGATCGCTATTCTGGGTGCCTCGATCTCTTATGGCTGCGCGGGGGCCTATGCGCGCGGCGCGATCCGCAACCTTGCCCCCGAGGTCGCGGCGGCCGGGATGCTGACCGGGGGCACGCTGTGGCTTCTGCCCGCGATGCTGTGGGCCGAGGGCGTGCCGGCCTTCGACTGGTCCGCCCCGGTCTGGGCCGCGCTTGCCTGGCTGATCGTGGGCTGCTCGGCCCTTGCCTACCTGATCTATTACCGCATCCTTGCCATGGCGGGCGCGGGCAACCTGTCGCTGGTGACGCTGCTAATCCCGCCCGTGGCGATCGTCGCAGGCCACCTGGTCTATGACGAGGCCCTGGCCCTGAACGCCCTTGCCGGGTTCGCCATACTGGCCGCGGGGCTTCTGGTGCTGAACGGGCGCATCGGGCGTTTCGGGCGCAAAACCCCGTGACGCCGCGCGGCCTGCGCGCTAAACCCGGACCGGCGGCACCGCAAGGCAGGCAAGGACGGGCGGAATGATCTACGCAAACAGAAGCAGCTGGCTGGTGGCCGCGCAAAAGCGCGTGCTCCTGTTCGGCATGTCCGGGCTGGGCAAGACCTATCTTGCCTCGATGCTGCGCGGCACGGGATCGTGGTTCCACTACTCGGTCGATTACCGCATCGGCACGCGCTACATGGGCGAATACATCGCCGACAACTTCAAGCGCGAGGCGATGAAGAACGCCTTCCTGCGCGAATTGCTGCTGTCCGACAGCGTCTATATCGCCTCAAACATCACCTTCGACAATCTTGCGCCGCTGTCGACCTATCTGGGCAAGCCCGGCAGCCCCCCAAAGGGCGGCCTGCCCTTCGACGAATACATGCGCCGCCAGAACCAGCACCGCGCGGCCGAGATGGCCTCGCTTCTCGATACGACGCGCTTTGTCGCGCGCGCCCGCGAAATCTATGACTTGCCGCATTTCGTCTGCGATTCCGGCGGCTCGATCTGCGAGGTGGTGGACCCCGAGGACCCGATGGACCCGATCCTGACCGAGCTGTCGCGCAACCTGCTCATGGTCTGGATCGAAGGCTCCGAGGCCCATACCGAAGAGCTGATCCGCCGCTTCGACCGCGCGCCCAAGCCGATGTATTACCAACCCGAGTTCCTTGAACGCAAATGGGTGGAATACCGGGTCGAGCGCGGGCTGAAGGAAGACGAGGTCAACCCCGACGCCTTCGTGCGCTGGACCTATTCGCAGGCCCTTGCCCACCGCCAGCCGCGCTATGAGGCCATGGCGCGCAACTGGGGCGTGCGCGTGCGCGCCGAGGACGTGGCCCTTGTGCGCGACGAGAAAGATTTTACATCGCTGATTGCGGGCGCCCTGCCCGCAGGCTGAACTTTTCCGGAGACCATCATGCCCATCACCCTGCCCGAGACGCTTCCCGCCTTTGACATCCTGTCGAAGGAAGGCGTCATGGTGATGAGCCCCGGCCGCGCCGCCACGCAGGATATCCGCCCGCTGCGGATCGGGCTTCTGAACCTGATGCCGAAGAAGATCCAGACCGAGAACCAGTTCGCCCGGCTGATCGGCGCGACGCCGTTGCAGATCGACTTCCAGCTGATCCGCATGAGCGAGCACCAGACCAAGAACACCGCCGCCGAGCACATGGAGGCCTTCTACCGCCCCTTCACCGATGTCGAGGCGACGGGCGAGAAGTTCGACGGCCTCATCATCACCGGCGCCCCGATCGAGCATCTGCCCTTCGAGGAGGTCACCTACTGGGACGAATTGCGGCGCGTGTTCGACTGGACGCAGGGCCATGTGCAATCGACCTTCGGCGTGTGCTGGGGCGGCATGGCGATGGCCTACCATTTCCACGGCGTGCAGAAATACATGCTCGATCACAAGGCCTTCGGCTGTTTCCGGCACCGCAACTGCGTGCCTGCCTCGCCCTATCTGCGGGGGTTTTCGGACGACCTGCTGATCCCGGTCAGCCGCTGGACCGAGATGCGCGCGCCCGAGATCGACGCCGCACCCGGCCTGCGCACGCTGATCGCCTCGGACGAGGTGGGGCCCTGCCTTGTCGAGGACGGCTGCCACCGCGCGCTTTATGTCTTCAACCATTTCGAATACGACAGCGGCACCCTCAAGGAGGAATATGACCGCGACGTGGCCGCCCACAAGACGATCAACGTGCCGGTGAACTATTACCCCGAGGACGATCCCGCGCGCGTACCGATGAACCGCTGGCGCAGCCACGCCCACCTGCTTTACGGCAATTGGGTGAACGAGATCTATCAGAGCACGCCCTACAATCTGGCGGATATCGGCACCTGATCGGGCGCGCGCCGCTCTGGCAAGTGGCGCGCGCGCGGTCCATACTGGACCGGGCCCATCAGGCCAGTGCTTTCAGGACAGTGCCATGACCATCGAGATACCTTTCGTCGGCGACATCACCCGCTTTCTGGAAGAGGAGGCGCCGAAGGCGATCCGCAAGCAGATCCACGAGGCGGGAAAGGACGACATCCTGTCCTCCAGCTACCCCTATGGCGAAGAGCTTGGGAAGAAGGCCTATGGCGCACTTATGGAGGCGCTTCAGGTCGAGCTGGTGAAGATGCTCTGGGATCTGCGCGACAGCGGCAAGCGCCTTGCGGTGTTGTTCGAGGGCCGCGACGCCGCCGGAAAGGGCGGCACGATCGAACGGGTGCGCGAAAACCTCAACCCGCGCTCGGCCTATATCGTCGCGCTGCCCAAGCCGACCGAGCGCGAGGCGACGCAATGGTATTTCCAGCGCTATGTCGACTGGCTTCCCGCCGGCGGCGAGATCGCGCTGTTCGACCGCAGCTGGTATAATCGCGGCGTGGTCGAGCATGTCTTCGGCTTCTGCACCCCCGAACAGCGCGAGCATTTCTTCGCCCAGCTTCCCGATTTCGAGAAGATGCTGGTCGATGAGGGCATCATCCTTGTCAAGCTCTGGCTCAATGTCGGGCGCGCCGAGCAGCTGCGTCGCTTCCTCAAGCGCGAGAAAGACCCGCTCAAGCAATGGAAGCTGAGCTGGATCGATGTCGAGGGGCTGAAGAAATGGGATGCCTATTCCGACGCGATCAAGGAAACGCTGAAACGTTCGGACACGGCGGTCGCACCCTGGACGGTGATCCGCTCGGACGACAAGGCGCGGGCGCGCATCGCCGCAATCCAGACCGTCCTGAATGCCGTCGACTACGCGAAAAAAGACACCAAAGCCATTGGCAAGATTGACGAAAAGATCGCCGGCGGGATAGATCTTCTGGATGTCTAAGCAAGGCTATCACCACGGCAACCTGAAACAGGCGCTGGTCGAGGCTGCGCTGCGGCTGATCGAAACGCAGGGCCCCACCGGCTTTTCGCTGTCCGAGGCGGCGAAGAACGCGGGCGTGACCCCGGCCGCCGTCTATCGCCATTTCGAGGGGCGCGAGGATCTGATCGCGGAATGCGCGCGCCAGGGCTATGCGATCTTTGCCGACCTGCTCGATCACGCATGGAATGACGGCCAGCCCTCGGCGCTTTCGGCCTTCGGGGCGCTCGGGCGGGCCTATCTGGCCTTCGCGCGCCGCTATCCGGGGCATTACATGGCGATGTTCGAGGCCGGGATCTCGCCCAACCGTTCGCCCGAACTTGCGGCCGTGGCGACGCGGGCCGAGGGGGTGATGCTGCGCGCGGCCGAGGCGCTTGGCCGCCATATCCCCGCCGCGCGGCGCCCGCCGGCCGCGATGTTCTCGGCCCATATCTGGGCGCTCAGCCATGGCGTGGTAGAGCTTTATGCCCGCACCGCGCCGGGCACCCGCACGCCGCTTTCGCCCGAGGATCTTCTTGAATCGGGGATCGGGATCTATCTGCGCGGCCTAGGCCTTCTGCCGCCTGACAGCTGAGACGATCAGTCGAAAGCCACCCGCGCGACCGCGAAGATCCCGAAACCACCCATCATCAGCGCCGAGACCCGCCCGGTCCAAAGCGCAAATCCCGCGGGCAGGCGGCGATGCAGCGCCGCTACCGTTCCCGACAGCACAACCCACCACAACATGGAGCCAAGGAACACCCCCAGGACGACCGCGCCCGCCGCCCCCGCCGAGGCATCCCGCGCCAGCCCCAGCCCCGCGAACATCGCGGCAAAGCTGAGGATCGTGGTCGGGTTGGCGATGGTCAGCGCGAAGGTCAGCGCGGTGGTGGACCACAGCCCCCGCACCGCCTCTGCCTGCGGCGCCGCCCCTGCCACCTGCCCCGCGCGCGGCCAGGCCGTCCAGCCCAGCCAGAGCAGGAACGCCCCGCCGATCAGCCCCAGCGGCGTGTCGATCCGCTCCAGCACGCCGGCGAAGGCCGCAAAGCCCGCCGCCGCCGCGCTTGCATAGGCGGCATCGGCAAGCGCCGTGCCAAGCCCGCCGGCAACGCCCGCGAAGAACCCCCGCGCCAGCGTGCGCTGAATGCACAGCGCGCCGATCGGCCCCAAAGGCACGGCCACCGCAAGCCCCAGCAGAAATCCTTTCAAAAACAGCATTTCACGCCCGTCCATCACCTTGACCCAAGCCATTTGTCAGGGCCTTTGCGGAAAATGCAATGCCTTGCCCCAAGCCTTTGATTGCCAAGCGCCGCTCGCCATGGCCAAATGGGCTCGTAACCCGTGACGGAGTTTGGCGATGCGTTTTCTGGCGGCGGTTCTCATGATGCTCTGGCCCGTGATCGCGCAGGCAGAGCCCTATCCCGCGCCGGCCGATCTTGCCGTCAACGACTTTGCGGATCTGCTCTCGCCCGAGGCCGAGGCCCGGCTGGGCGATACGCTTGATACGCTGCGTAGGGAGACGGGGATCGAGGCCACGATGCTGACCCTGCCCGACCGGAACGCCTATGATGCCGCACCCTCGCTCGAGGCCTTCGCCACGCGGCTTTTTAACGGCTGGGGGATCGGGGATGCCACGCGCAACGACGGCATCCTGATCCTCGTGCTGCCCGAAAACCGCGAGATGCGGATCGAGCTGGGTGCAGGCTACAACCCCGAATACGACATTCCCGCGCAGGACATCGTCAACCGCGTGATGCTGCCCGCCTTCCGCGAGGGGCGCATGGAAGCCGGGATCGAGGAGGGCACGCAAGAGGTCATCGCGCAGATCGCCCGGCGCCACGCGGCAGGATTGGCCCCCGAAGCCCCCGCCCGCAAGACGGGCGAATCCGGGGGCAAGCTGATCGCGCTGCTTGTCGGCGCCGGCATGGTCGTCCTTGCGCTGCGCCGCCGGGCGGCAGGGCTGCTTGCGCGGTTTCGCCGCTGTCCGAACTGCCACCACAGGGGCCTGCGGCACGAACGCATCACCACCCGCGCGGCCAGCCGCGATATGGCCGGACAGGGCATCACACGCGATTCCTGCCCCACCTGCAATTGGCGGCAAGAGCGCAGCCATACCATCCCCCGGCGCCGTCCGGGGCGCGGCGGCGGCTCGTTCGGCGGCGGGCGGTCCTCGGGCGGGGGCGCAAGCGGGCGCTGGTAAGGGCTGGACAGGATCCTCCCAGACCGCATAAATGAACATATGTTCATTTCAGGGAGGGTGACATGGATCTGACATCACTGCGGGCAATCGTGACAGGCGGCGCCTCGGGGCTTGGCGCGGCCACCGCGCGCCATCTTGCATCGCTTGGCGGAAAGGTGACCGTCTTCGACCTCGATGCCGCCCGTGGTCAGGCCCTTGCCGAAGAGATCGGTGGCCATTTCGCCCCTGTCAACGTCACGGATGAGGCCAGCGTGGCCGCAGGCATCGCCGCCGCCCGCACCGCCATGGGGGGCATCGACGCGCTGGTCAACTGTGCGGGCATCGCCACCGGGGAACGTGTGGTCGGCCGCGAGGGGCCGCACCGCCTCGATACCTTCAGCCGCACGATCAACATCAACCTTGTCGGCTCGTTCAACGTGCTGCGCCTTGCGGCGGCCGAGATGGCCGGAAATGAAGGCCCCGAGCGCGGCGTGATCGTCAACACCGCCTCGGTCGCGGCCTTCGACGGGCAAAAGGGCCAGGCGGCCTATGCGGCCTCGAAAGCGGGCATCGCGGGGATGACGCTGCCCCTGGCACGCGATCTGGCGGGGCAAGGCATCCGCGTCTGCGCGATCGCACCGGGCATCTTTGCCACCCCGATGATGAAGGGCCTGCCGCAAGAGGTGCAGGACAGCCTTGCCGCCGAGGTCACCTTCCCGCGCCGCCTTGGCAATCCGGCCGAATATGCCGCGCTTGCCGCCTTCATCATCGGCAACGGCTACCTGAACGGAGAAGTCATCCGCCTTGACGGGGCGCTGCGGATGCGCTGAGCGCGCCTAAAGCTGCTGCGCGCGCATCCGCCGCGCCGCAGCCATCCCCAGATCCCGCGAGACACGTTCGAACACGGGATCGAACCCGGCAAACAGCGCCCCTGTCAGGTCGCGCCCCACCGGCGAGGCCGCAAAATCGTGATAGGCGGCCAGTTCCGCATCGCTCAGCGGCGCGTAGGCAAGGAAAAGATAGCTGCCAAGCCAGGACAGCATCTCTTCGCGCACCTGCTCTTCCTGCGCCCAGACATCGGCCAGCATGTCCTGTTCGGTGATCTCGTAGGGGAAGGCACCGCCCTCGACCAGTGCACGGTAGAAGGCAAGGTTGGCATTCAGCCCGCCCGTCACGTTCGGCTCGATCAGGTCGGCGGCCTGCATCAGCTCCAGAATGGCCATCGCGCGCGGATCGTCCTGGCCAAGCGCCGCGTCGAACGCGGCAAGGGCGACCTCCTCGACCGCATCGTCCAGCATCGCGCGCCGCGCCTCCAGCTCCAGCGTGACGATCCTGTGCCCGAGTTCCGCACTGTAGAATTCCGCGATTCCGTCTTGCGATTGCGCCCCGAGCGCCGCCGAGAACCGCTCATCGAACAGCGCGCGCAGCCGGTCCGGGGCGTTGATCATCGAAATCTCGGCCCGCCACATCGTATCGGGCGGCGCCTCGAACAGCTCTGCCGCGAGTTCCTCCCCGTAGGCTTCGCCTTCCTGTTGCAGGATCTCGAAAAGCTGGTCCGTCTGCAGAAGCCCGAGGATATGCGCAGGGTCGGCCTGCGCGGGGCCTGCAAGCAAAACGATCAGGACAGCAAGGCTGCGAGGGATCCTTCGCCACCATGCCGCAAAGGCCAGAACCATCCGAAAACCCCTGCGAAACCAACACAACCAATAACACCTAGCCCGCGCCGCGGCACTTGCCAAGCCTTTGCACCCTGCCAGCCCCAGCCTTCCCGCGCAGCCGATCCGGTCTTTTGTCAAAAAAGCGGTTGCAAGCCCCGCAACGGCGCTATAAATCCGCCTCACCTAAGACCACCGATGCGGAGAGGTGCCGGAGCGGTCGAACGGGGCGGTCTCGAAAACCGTTGTGGGTGTGAGCCCACCCAGGGTTCGAATCCCTGTCTCTCCGCCACAAATCATGCATAATTAACTGTTTTTATCGGGCATTTTTCAAAGTCAGATTTCCGACTGACCGACCTTTTTGCCAAGACGTTTTCCCTTGAAACGGCAGAGATCTTCTTGCTTGTCAGGCGGCCCCATCAGCCGTGCTGAGGCGTCCGAAGGAGCCGACCATGCGAAAGACTATCCCGGCCGCCGTCGCTTGCATGACATTGGCCTTTCAGCACCATACGAGGACGGGGGCTGATACCAAGCCGAATGGACCAGAGGCCGACCATGCCCGAACAATCAAGTCGGACCGCCTGATGGGGCAGTCCATGCAGATGCTGAGACGTCAAGGCGTCTAAAAACTGGAGGTCTTAATCCGTGACAACCACGCGCATCGAGGGTCGGCGCGACGATGACAGAATAACATTTGATGGACGCGCGCTGGTGTTCGCAAGTCGGATGACGCCTGTCATTCGATTGCTTGCCTTGGTCTTTACGATTCCCTTCCTCGCGCTGCTGCCTGTTTACATTCGGGAGGCGCCATTTTCTGACTGGCACGCGCTTTCCGGTCCGATGCTATTGATAACGTTGTTTTTCAGGCTCCTGCCGCTACTCCTGTTTTGCGCGGGCCTGTATTTCACGTTCTGGCATCCCAACAAGACCATCCGTCTTGATCCTGACAGCAAGACCGCGAAGCTCACCCTTTGGGCGCCCTTGCGTCGCGTGAACCACACCTACCCTTTGCAGGACATGAAGATCGCTCATGTCGCGCTGGAAGCGGATTACCCTGCGTATGATGAGCCCCATGTCATGCTAAAGTTTCCAGACGGGCGGCGACTACGCATGGAATGTTTTTATGACGACGATGAGACCAGGTTTTGGGTAGGGGAAATCACCGCTCGCATTTCTGATGCAAGCGAAGCGGTTTGAACGTCGCCAGCGTGTAGCAAGACAGTTGGCGTGCCGCCTGAATGAAAAACCAATGCATCTACGGCCGTTCCGTTCACCCTCCCGGGGCAGAGACCAGCCCGGCTGCGGCGCGTGCGCATATGTCGGCAATGCGCGGGTCATGTGCGTATCGACCTCGCACCGCCCAACCGCACAGAACGCCCTAGCCCTGCCGCGACAGCTTGCGCAGGATGCCATGCAGGGTCTGGACATCGGCGCGGGTGAAGGGCATGCGCGACCACATGTTGCGCAGGTTCAGCTTCATGTTCGGCGCCTTGCCGGGCGGAAAGAAAAACCCTGCCGCGTCAAGGCGTTCCTCGAAGTGATCGCCCAGCTTCTCGATCTCGATCCGGCTCGCCATGTCGGCGCCCGCCAGGCCCGGATCGACGGGCGGCACATCGCTTTGCCCGCGCATCCATTCATAGCCCGTCAGCAGCACCGCCTGCGCCAGGTTGAGCGAGGGGAAGCCCGGGTTCACCGGCACCGTGATGATCGCGTTGGCGCGGCTGACATCCTCGTTCTCAAGGCCCGCGCGTTCGGGCCCGAACAGCACGCCGACCCGCGCCCCCTGCCCGATCAGCGCCCGCGCATGGGCCATCGCGCTTTCGGGCGTGTGGATGGGCTTGGTCAGCTCGCGCCCGCGCGCGGTGGTGGCAAAGACGAAATCGCAATCCCCGATCGCGCCGGGCAGATCGCCAAACACCCCTGCCCGGTCAAGCACCTGCCCCGCCGCCCCCGAGGCCATCGCCACCGCGCGCGGATTGGGCCAGCCGTCGCGCGGCGCCACAAGGCGCATCCGGTCCAGCCCGAAATTCAGCATCGCACGCGCCGCCGCGCCGATATTCTCGCCCATCTGCGGGCGCACAAGGATGAAGACGGGCCTCGGGTCGGTCATGGCAGTTCCTTTTTGTTGCCCCGCGCATAAGGCCGCGCGGCCCCACTGGCAAGGGCGCGCGCCTTGCGCTAGGAAGACCAAAACCTGAAAGGAACCCCGGATGGCCGCCGAAGATCGCCCCCAGCTGTATCTGATCACGCCCCCTGCGCCGGATCTCGATCTTTTTCCCGGCCTGCTTGCCCGGGTTCTCGACAGCACGCCGGTCAGCTGCCTCCGCCTGGCACTTGCCAGCCGCGACGAGGACACGATCGGCCGCGCCGCCGATGCCTGCCGCATGGTCGCGCATGAGCGTGACATCGCCATCGTGATCGAGAACCACCTCAAACTGGTGGAACGCCACGGGCTTGACGGGGTGCACCTGTCCGACGGCGCGCGTTCGGTGCGCGCCGCGCGCAAGGATCTGGGCGCGGATGCCATCGTGGGGGCCTATTGCGCCGCCTCCCGGCACGAAGGCATGAACGCGGGCGAGGCCGGGGCCGATTACGTCTGCTTCGGCCCGCTTGGCGACAGCGCGCTTGGCACCGGCACGCGGGCCGAACGCGACCTCTTCACCTGGTGGTCCGATATGATCGAGGTGCCGGTCGTCGCCGAAGGCGCGCTGAGCCCCGCGCTTGTGCGCGACCTCGCCCCCGTCACGGATTTCTTCGCCATCGGCGAAGAGATCTGGAGCACCGAAGACCCGGTGGCCGCGCTTGGCGCGCTCTGCGCCGCGATGGGCTAGCCCGGCCATGGCGGGCTGGATGGAGGACGGGCCGATGGGCGATGTCGGCGCCCCCATGCCCGGAGAGCTGCGCGTCGAGCGCGCCGATCTCGCCGCCCATATCCAGGGCCTGCCGGGACCGCGCGCCCTGATCGCCATCACGGGCGCGCCGGGCGCGGGCAAATCCCACCTTGCCCGCGAACTCGCCTCCGCCCTCCAGGCGCGCTATCCCGGCGGCACCGCCATCGTGCAGATGGACGCCTTCCATTACGACGACGCGATCCTTCAGGCCCGCGGCCTCCAGCACCGCAAGGGCGCACCCGAGACATTCGACGTGGCAGGCCTCGCCCATCTCCTCGGGCGCCTGAGCGCCGAGGCGCCAGAAGAGATCGCCATCCCCGTCTTCGACCGCACGCTTGAACTGTCCCGCGCCGGCGCCGCGATCGTGCCGACCAAAGCCCGCTATATCCTGATCGAGGGCAACTACCTGCTGCTGACCCGCGCGCCCTGGCGCGACCT
The DNA here is from genome assembly GCF_058747975.1 of Rhodobacter maritimus. Classification (NCBI taxonomy): domain Bacteria; kingdom Pseudomonadati; phylum Pseudomonadota; class Alphaproteobacteria; order Rhodobacterales; genus Rhodobacter; species Rhodobacter maritimus. The sequence goes on from NZ_CM179095.1 coordinate 1,696,645, forward strand.
GGCCCGCTTCTTCGACCTCAGCATCCGCCTCGACACCCCCGAACCCCTGCGCCGCACACGCCTGCACCGCCGCTGGCACGCTCAGAACCTTGCCGGTGACGAAATCGCACGCCGGATCGACACGAACGACCTTCCCAACGGCCGGATCGTCGCGCAGGAAAGCCGCGCGGCCGACCTGCTGGTCCACGATCCGGGCTGAGCGCGCGCCCTTTCAGCTTCGTCCAAATATCCCCGCCGGAGGCTCCCGCCCCCCGCCACCTGCGCGCGCCGGGCCTATAGCGGCGCAATATCGCCCTCGGCCCGCGCAGCATGGAAGGCGGCCACGAAGCCCGCAAGACGCCCCTCCGCGATCGCATCGCGCAGGCCCTGCATCAACTCCTGATAGTAATGCAGGTTGTGCCATGTCATCAGCATCGAGGCGATGATCTCCTGGCTGCGATAGACGTGATGCAGATAGGCGCGCGAATAGTTCCGGCAGGCCGGGCAGGTGCAGGCCTCGTCCAGCGGGCGCGGATCATCCATATGGCGCGCGTTCTTGATATTCACCACGCCATGGCGGGTGAAGGCCTGCCCCGTGCGCCCCGACCGCGAGGGCAGCACGCAATCCATCATGTCGATGCCGCGCTCCACCGCGCCCACGATGTCGTCGGGCTTGCCCACGCCCATCAGGTAGCGCGGCTTGTCCTCGGGCAGGAAGCCCGGCGCATAGTCGAGCACGCCGAACATCGCCTCCTGCCCCTCGCCCACGGCCAGCCCGCCCACGGCATAGCCATCGAAGCCGATGGCCTTCAGCGCCTCGGCGCTTTCCTCGCGCAGATCGCGGGTCACTCCGCCCTGCATGATGCCGAAAAGCGCATGCCCCGGACGGTCGCCAAAGGCCTCGCGGCTGCGCGCGGCCCACCGCATCGACAGCTGCATCGAGGCCGCCACCTCGGCCTCGGTCGCCGGAAGCGCGGGACACTCGTCGAAGCACATCACGATGTCCGAGCCCAGAAGCTTCTGGATCTCCATCGAGCGTTCGGGCGACAGCATGTGCCTGGAGCCGTCGATATGGCTGGAAAAGCGCACCCCCTCTTCGGTCAGCTTGCGCAAGGCGGCGAGGCTCATCACCTGGAATCCGCCGGAATCGGTCAGGATCGGGCGGTCCCAGTTCATGAAGCCGTGCAGCCCCCCCAGCCGGGCGATCCGCTCGGCCGTAGGACGCAGCATCAGGTGATAGGTATTGCCCAGCAGGATGTCCGCGCCGGTCGCACGCACCGACTCGGGCAGCATCGCCTTAACGGTGGCGGCGGTGCCCACCGGCATGAAGGCGGGCGTGCGCACCTCGCCGCGCGGGGTGGAAATCACGCCCGTGCGCGCGCGCCCGTCGCGCGCCCTCACCTCGAACCCGAACCGTTCGCCCATTCCGGCCTCCTTCGCATCAGAGCGCCTAAATAGTGATTTCGCCGCCCATGCCAAGCGAAACCCGCGCTGCGGCAAATGCGCCTTGCTCTGGACGCGGGCGATAAATTCCTTATATCTTCACTCGACAATTGCGCGAGACCCGACATGACCCCCGACACTTCCGCGCCGCTTGAAGGCACGCCCCTGATCCGCCCGTCGACCACCGACCACCCGCTTTACGACAGCGTGGTCGAGGCCTGCCGCTCGGTGTTCGACCCGGAAATCCCGGTCAATATCTACGACCTCGGGCTGATCTACACGATCGAGATCAGCGACGAGAACGAGGTCAACATCGTGATGACCCTCACCGCGCCCGGCTGCCCGGTGGCCGGAGAAATGCCCGGCTGGGTTGCCGATGCGGTCGAACCGCTCGACGGCGTCAAGCAGGTCAATGTCGACATGACGTTCGAGCCGCAATGGGGCATGGACATGATGTCGGACGAGGCGCGGCTGGAACTGGGCTTCATGTAACGCAGGCATTTTCGGCTGCAATCTGCCACATGCAGGCAAAATCACTTGCATATAACCTAATGCAGGTATTATAACCTGCATATGTCTCGGATCTGCGTTCTCACCGGCGATCTCGTCGAATCCTCGAAACTTTCGGCACGGGCGCTCGATGCCGCCCTTCAGGCCGTGAGCACCGCTTTCGATGCGCTCTCCGGCATCATTGGCCCCGCTGAACTGGCGCGTGCGCGCGGCGATGGCTGGCAGATCGCGCTCAGTGAGACGCGCTTCCAATGCCGCATGGCGCTGATGGTGCGCGCGCATCTGCGCCGCGAAGGCGCCGGCCTGTCCACCCGCATCGCCCTGGCCGAGGGCGCGGGCGAGATCCCCGCCTCGGGCGATCTGAACAGCGCCCATGGCCCGACTTTCACCGCCTCGGGCCAGTTGCTCGACCGGCTGGAGGGGCCGCGCATCGCCCATGCGGGGGGCGGCGCGCTTGGCGCGGCGCTGCGGCTTTTCGATCACGTCTCGGAAGGCTGGACCCCGGCACAGGCACGCGCCCTCTCGGTCATGCTGCGCCCCGAGCCGCCCACACAATCGGCCGCGGCGCAAGAGCTTGGCATCGCCCGGCAAAGCCTTGCACAGGCATTGCAGGCCGGCGGATACGATGCCATCTCAGAGGCGCTGGACATGCTTGAACGCCCCGGAGGCGCGCCATGATCGAAACCTTCTGCGCCCTTCTTTGCGCCCATGTCGCTACCGATTTCCTGTTTCAGACCCGCCGGATGGCGCTTGCCAAGGCCGACCGCGCGCCCGGCTTTCTTGCCGCGCATCTGGCGATCCTGGCCGTGCTCAGCACCGCGGCGATCACCCCCACGGACCCCGCCGCGGCCGCCCTGCCCCTTGCCATCGTCGTGCTCAGCCATCTGGCGATCGACCTTGCCAAAAGCCTCGCCCCGCAAGACCGGCTCTGGCCCTTCATAGCCGATCAGGGCGCGCACCTGGCGGTGCTGGTTCTGGTGGCGGCCCTCTGGCCCGGCCTCTGGGCGGCGGGATACTGGGCGGGGATCAACTGGCTGCCGGGCGTGATGGTGCTGCTGGCGGGCCTTGTGCTGGCCACCCGCGCGGGCGGCTTTGCCGTGGGGCTTCTGATGCGCCCCTGGGCGGATGTCGAGCTGCCCACCGGCCTGCCGCAGGGCGGCACGCTGATCGGCATGCTTGAACGCGGGCTGATCTTCATTCTCGTGCTGGCAGGCCAGCCCGGCGGCATCGGCTTTCTGATCGCAGCCAAATCGGTGCTGCGCTTCGAGGCGACCTCGAAGGATCAGCGCGCGGGGGAATATGTCATCATCGGCACGCTGGCCTCGTTCGGCTGGGCGCTTGCGGCCTCTTATGCGACGCTTGCACTGCTCGCGGCACTGCCCGACCTTGGAATTCTTCCCGCGCGGCCCTAGATTGAGGCTCTGGATCGGAGAGAGATGATGTTCGCCATACCCGGCACCCCCCCTGTCACCCTTACCCCCCGCGCGGTCGCACAGATCGCCCGGCTGATGCAGCGCGAGAACGCGGCAGGCTTCCGCATCGGCGTGAAGAAGGGCGGCTGCGCGGGCATGGAATACACGATGGAGATCGCCTCGGAAGCGGGGCCGATGGATATCGTGGTCGAGGAAGGCGCGGCCCGGGTGCTGATCGCCCCGATGGCGCAGATGTTCCTTCTGGGAACCGAGATCGACTATGAAACCGGCCTGCTGGAATCCGGCTTCAGGTTCCGCAATCCCAATGTCACCGAGGCCTGCGGCTGCGGCGAGTCGGTGAAATTCGGCGCGCCTGCCGAAAACGGCTGAACCGCAGCAAAGGCCTGCGTTGATTTGGCCTTTGCGCCCGCGCGCCCGCTGCCCTAGTCTTCCCTCTGATATGTCCGAAGGAGGGAAAAGATGCGCCGCAAACTGGCCGCCGGAAACTGGAAGATGCACGGCACCCGCGCCAGCCTGGCCGAGGTACGAAAGCTGATCGCCGCCCATCCCGACCCGGCCTGCGACGTTCTGCTCTGCCCCCCCGCCACGCTGATCGCCTGGATGGACGAGGCGATCGGCGCCGCCCCCCTGCGCCTCGGCGGGCAGGATTGCCACGCAAGCTTTTCGGGCGCGCATACCGGCGACATCGCAGCGCAGATGCTGGCCGATGCCGGGGCAAGCCATGTGATCCTTGGCCATTCCGAACGCCGGGCCGATCACGGCGAAACCGATGCCGAGGTGCATGCCAAGGCCGAAGCGGCCCGCGCCGCGGGGCTGACGGCGCTCATCTGCGTGGGTGAGACGGAAGCGCAACGCGATACGGGCGAGACGCTCGAGGTGATCGGCGGGCAGCTTTTCGGCTCGACCCCAGACGGCGCGACCGGCAACAACACCGTGATCGCCTATGAACCCGTCTGGGCCATCGGCACCGGTCGCACCCCCAGCCTTGCACAGATCGCCGAGGTGCATGACTTCATCCGCTCGGAACTTCTGGGCCGCTTCGGCGCGGAAGGCACGATGATCCGCATCCTCTATGGCGGTTCGGTCAAGCCGGTGAATGCCGCCGAGATCTTCGCCACCTCGAATGTCGATGGTGCGCTGGTGGGCGGCGCAAGCCTGAAGGCCGAGGATTTCGGCGCCATCATCGCCGCGCTGGAACGGGCGGCGCAGGGCTGACTTTCCGCCTCCGGCGGGGATATTTGGACGAAGATGAAGGGGCTTTCACCTTTGCTCAAATATCCCCGCCGGAGGCATCAAAGTAAAAGGCCGCCCCTTGGGGCGGCCTTTTCTCATTTCACGATCGTTTCGGGCCCCATGACCGATGTGGGCAGCCATGTGCTGAGGAACGGCACATAGGTCACGAGGATCAGGAACACGAACAGCACCGCCAGGAAGGGCGCGGCCGCGCGCACCACGCGCATGATCGGCATCCCGGCCACGCCGGAGGTGACGAACAGGTTCAGCCCCACCGGCGGCGTGATCATCCCGATCTCCATGTTCACGACCATGATGATGCCCAGATGGATCGGGTCTACGCCCAGTTCGATCGCGATAGGGAAGACCAGCGGCGCGACGATCAGGATCAGCCCCGAGGGTTCCATGAACTGTCCGCCGATCAGCAGGATCACGTTCACGATCACCAGGAACATGATCTTGCCCAGGCCTGCGCCCAGAAGCGCCTCGGTGATCTTTTGCGGGATCTGCTCGTCGGTCAGGACGTGCTTGAGGATCAGCGCGTTGGCGATGATGAACATCAGCGTGATCGTCAGCTTGCCTGCCTCGAACAGGGTAGCGCGGGTGTCGGGGTGGAAGAACGCCGTCACTATGGCCACCGGCTTGCGCCAGAGCGGGGTCTTGACCTCGGCCTCGTCCAGCGGCCCCATGTCGCGATAGATGAAATTCGCGACGAAGAAGGCGTAGACGGCGGCAACGGCGGCGGCCTCGGTCGGGGTGAAGATGCCGGCGGTAATGCCCGGGATGCCGTAAAGACCAACCATGATGACGGCGATCAGCATCAGCCCCCAGAACGCGTCGCGGAAGCTGTCCCAGACCTCACCCCAGCCCTGCCATTCACCCTTGGGCAGCTTTTTCCAGATCGCGATCACAAGGATCGTGGCCATCAGCATGCCCCCGGCCATCAGCCCGGGAATGACGCCCGCAAGGAACATCCGCCCCACCGAGACATCGGTGGCCGAGGCGTAGACGACCATCACGATTGAGGGTGGGATCAGGATCCCGAGCGTGCCTGCGTTACAGATCACACCGGCCGCGAAATCGCGCGAATAGCCCACCTGGCGCATCGCGGCGATGACGATGGAGCCGATGGCGACCACCGTCGCAGGGCTCGAACCCGAAAGCGCCGCGAACAGCATGCAGGCAAAGACGCCCGCGATGGCAAGCCCGCCGGGCAGATGGCCCACGCAGGCGATCGCGAAGCGGATGATCCGCTTGGCCACGCCGCCAGTGGACATGAAGGACGAGGCGAGGATGAAGAACGGGATCGCCAGAAGCGTCGCGTGCCCCTCCATCGCCTGATAGAGCGACTGTGCAACCGCGGCCAGCGAGGTATTGGAGAACCACAGCAGGAACAGGGTCGAGCTTAGGCCAAGCGAAATCGCGATCGGCACGCCGATCAGCATGAAGCCGATGACCATCACGAAAAGAAGTACGATATCCACGGGATCAATCCTCGGCGTTCAGGTGACGGACATCTTCGATCGCATCCTCGGCCTCGTGGCTGACGATCAGAGCATCGCGCTTGCCGCGCAGGATGCCGACTGTCGCCTCGATCAACCGCAGCAGCAAAAGCAGGCAGCCGAAGGGCAGGATGAAATAGGGGATGAAGCGCGGAACCTTGGTATAGCTTTCACCTGCGTTGAAGCCGGGCTCGATGAAGCGCAGCCAGTCGGGCATCGGCAGGGTCTCTGTCTCGTACCAGGCCTGGTCGCGGGTCTTGATGAAACCCTCGGGGAACCAGCGCCCGCCGGTCTGCTGGAACCCGCCGAAGGGGGCCCAGTAATCCCATGCCCCTTTCAGAAGCAGAAAGGCGTAAAGGATGCACAACAGCGCCGCCAACAATGCCAGCCCCCGCCGCGGACCGCGCGACAGCCCCGCGATAACTGCGTCCACACCCAGATGCGCCGTCACCTTGACCGCATAGGACATGCCGAACAGGACAAGCCAGGCGAAAAGGATCAGCGTGGCCTCGAGGCCCCAGATGATCGAACTGTTGAAGACATAGCGCAGAACGACGTTGACGAAGGTAATGACCGTCATCAGTCCCAGGATCACCGCGATCGCGGTTTCCTCGAAGCTGTGCACGGCGCGGCCAAGGGCCGACTTGGGCTCATATTTGGCGCTCATCCGTTGATTTCCCCTGATCTGCCGGATCGAAGGCGCGCCGGACACGGCGCGCCTTGCTGGTTCATGCGATCAGTTCTGTTCGTTGATGGCCTGGGCCTCGTCGATATTATCCTGGCCCACGCCGTCGACGAATTTCTCCCAGACGGGTTTCATCGCATCGACCCACGCCTGACGCTGCTCGGGCGTCAGTTCGTTGATCTTGCCACCAGCATCCAGGATCGACTGACGCGCCTGCGCCTCGACCTCGGTCACGGCGGCGTTCCGCTCGACCGTCACCTCGTTCATGATCGTGGCCAGTTGCTCGGACACAGCCGGATCGAGGCTGTCCCACCAGTCGGTCGACACCACAACGAGATAGTCGAGCACGCCGTGGTTGGTCTCGGTGATCGAGTCCTGAACCTCGTAGTATTTCTGGCCGTAGCTGTTGGACCAGGTGTTTTCCTGACCGTCCACGACGCCGGTTTGCAGCGCGCCGTAAACCTCGGAGAAGGCCATCGGCTGCGGGCTGGCGCCAAGCGCTTCCATCTGCGCCACCAGCACGTCCGAGGGCTGGACGCGGAACTTGAGCCCCGCAGCATCGGTGGGCAGCAAGAGCGGCTTCTTGGCCGAGAACTGTTTCATCCCGGAATGCCAGAATTCCAGCCCCTTCAGACCGCGACGCTCCATGGACGCCTTCATTGCCTGCCCGGTTTCCGAGTTCTGGAAGGCGTCGACAGCGGCCATGTTCTTGAACATGAAGGGCAGATCAAAAATGTTGAAGACCTTGGTGAAGGCCTCGAATTTCGACAGCGAGGGCGCGGCCATCTGCACATCGCCCTGAAGCATCGCCTCGAGCACCTGGTCATCATCGTAAAGGGTCGAGTTCGGATAGACTTCGACGCAGGCGGTGCCGTTCATCTCGTTGTTAACACGCTCGGCGAACATCGACGCGGCAATCCCCTTGGGGTGCTTGTCGGCATTCGTGACATGGGCGAACTTGATCTTGATCTCGCCGTCCTCACAGCTGGCAAGCGCCGAGCCGGCAGAGGTGACAAGGACGATCGCCGTCATCGCGGCGGTAAAGTAGTTCATGGTATCCTCCCGAATTCGCCAGTAGCGGTGCGCCATGGGCGCCCCTTTACAGAGAAGCGCCAGAGCGCGTGCGTATCAACAATTTCGTGAACACGCCCGAATTTTTTGCCATTTGCCTTTTTTATGAATAGGTTGCGAAAATCAGGGCGGCCAAGGGGCCTGCCCGCCTGTGCGGAATTCCGCACAGATGTTAGCGCCTGTCGGGCGAAATGTCGCACATCCCGAAGGGCGCCCGGCCGGTCAGCCCCGGAAATCCTCCGGGCGCAGGGCGTGGCGTGCAAGCTTGTCATAAAAGGTCTTGCGGGGCAGTTTCAGCGCGGCGGCGGCCTCGGTCGCGTTGCCGCGGGCACGGGTCAGCGCCTCGCTCAGAAGCTGGCGCTCGACAATGGCCATGCGTTCGGCCAGCCCCAGGTTGTCGCCGGCATCCTCCTCTTGCGCGCCCACCCCCATCGCAAAGCGCATCGCCTCGGACATCAGCGCGCGTGCGTTGCCGGGCCAAGCCTGTGTCATCAGCCGCGCGGTCAATTCCGGCGTGATTTCGGGCATCGGCAAGGAGGATTGCTCGCATGCGATCTGCACATAATGACGAAAGAGCTGCGGGATGTCCTCGGGCCGTTCGGCCAGCGAGGGCACCCGCACCCGCATCACGTCCAGCTTCCAGTAAAGATCGGGATGGAAGGTGCCGCGTGTCACCTCGGCCCCCAGATCGCGGTAGGTTCCGGCCACCAGCCGCGTCGCGGGCTTCGTCTCAAGCAGTTCGAGCAGGGCAAATTGCGCGGGCTGCGGCAGGTCGGCCACCTCGTCGATGTAAAGCGTGCCGCCATCGGCCCGCGCGAACGCAGCCTCGAGCGCATCGGGCATCAGCGTCGCGGCCGGCAGCTTGACGAAGGCCCGCATCGCGGCGGCCGACAGCAGGTGGATCACCTCTGCCACCTTGGAATTGCCCGCCCCCGGCGCGCCGGTAATCAGCACATCCGCCCCCGAACGCGCGGCCGCGCGGGTGGCATCGCGCAGCGCCTCGGACACGGGCGATTGCCCCACCAGCATGCGCGCGGCCGCATCGCCCCGCTTCAGTTCGCGCCGCAGCGCACGGTTCTCCAGCACCAGCGCGCGCGTGCGCAGCGCCTTTTCCACTACGGCCAGAAGATCGCGCGGCGCACAGGGCTTTTCCAGAAAATCGAAAGCGCCCCCCGCCATGCCGCGCACTGCCGTGGGCACGTCGCCCTCGCCCGTCAGCAGGATCACCGGCAGTTCCGGATCGACCTTCCGCGCCAGATCCAGAAGCGCGAACCCGTCCTTTCCCGGCATGCGGATGTCGGACAGGATCACGCCGGGGAAATCCGCGCTGACATGGTCCTTCGCCTCGATATAGCTGCCCGCAAGCACCGGAAGCAGCCCGGCAAGATCCAGCGTCTGCCCAAGCGCCTCGCGCACCGCGCGGTCGTCATCGACCAGAAGAACCTTGCGCGTCATGCCGCCTGCCGCCCTTTCCCGGCGGCCTGAAGATCCACCGTGAAGACCGCGCCCCCCTCGGGCCGGTTCGTACCGCTGATCGCACCGCCAAAGCTTTGCACCAGACCGTAAGAGATCGAAAGCCCAAGCCCCATGCCCTCGGCGCTGCCGACCGCCTTGGTCGAATAGAACGGATCGAACAGCCGTTCGGGCTCGGCGATGCCGGGGCCGGTATCGGCAACGGTCAGCAATACGCGGCCCTTGCCGGAATGGGCCAGCCGGATGGTCAGGCGCCGCTCGGGGCTTTCGACCATGGCGTCGGCGGCGTTCGAGAGCAGGTTCACCACCACCTGCTGCAAGCGCACCTCGCCCCCGCGCACCTGCACCGCCCCGCCCGGCGGCACCCAGTCAAGCGTGACGCCGTGGCGCGCAAGCTTCCCCTCGACCAGATCCAGCGCCGCGGCGATCACCGCGACCATGTCGACATCGCGCACCGGCTCGCTTTCCTGGCGGGCAAAGGCGCGCAGGTTCTTGATGATCCGCCCCATGCGGCGCGCCAGCTCGGAAATGCGCGACAGGTTGTCCGCCGCCTCGGCCGCCCGCCCGCGCTCAAGGAAAAGCGCGCCATTCTCGGCATAGGAACGGATCGCCATCAGGGGCTGGTTCAGCTCGTGGCTGATGCCCGCCGACATCTGCCCAAGCGCCGACAGCTTGCCCGCCTGCACCAGCTCGGCCTGCGCGCGCCGAAGCCGGTCATTGGCCTCCAGCAGTTCCGCAGTGCGCGCGGCCACCCGCGCCTCAAGGGCGGCATTGGCCTCGGCCTCGGCCCGCAGGCGCAGGCTCAGCAGGCGGCGGCGCTCCCACAGCGCGTAGATCACCGCACCAAGGCCCAGCATCCCGACCGCCACGGCAAGCGCCTGCGCACGCGCCGCGCGCAACACCGCGCCCGCGTCGATCAGCCCATGCCCGCGCATCCCGATCACCGGAAGATCGCGCGCCACCGGCAAGCCGGTCGCGGGAAGATAGGCCCCGCCCTGCGCCAGATCCCACCCCGCCACGCGACGGATGCCGAAGGGCCGCTCGTGCAGCGGCACCGCATCGGGATAGATCGTCACGTCGCGCGGAATCGCCGGATCGGTCCGGCGAAACACCATCTCCGAGCGGTTCGCCACGAAGGCCACCCCCGCCGCATCGGTAAACCAGACCGGCACCGGATCGCCCCGCCCCGGCGCCTCGACCCGCCCCGCATCAAGGCGCAACAGCAAGGCACCCGCCACCTGCCCGCCCGCGCCGAACACCGGCGCCGCGAAGGAAAAGATGCGCCGCACCCCACCGGCCTCGACATAGTGGAACGTGCCGGTCGCGCCGTGGCGCGCGCGCCGCAACTCGGGCGTCAGGATCAGCCGCGCCGGGGCCGAGGGCGGACCGGCCAGCACCCGGCCATCGGGCGCCACCAGCAACAGCTCCAGCGCCCCGGAACGGTCGGCCACGCGCTGCAACACCTCGTCCACCTCGGCCCGCGTCCCCGCGCCCCGCTCGGCCAGGGCCCGCATCGCCCGGTGATCGGCCGTCAGCACCGCCACCTCGCGGAACTGCACAAGCGCCGTCACCAGCCGGTCCGAGGCCAGCCGCAGATCGGCCGCCCCGCGCTCTTGCAGATTGCGCAACCCCTCCTGCACCGCCACGCGCCAGACCGCGCCGGACACCGCCGCCGTCAGCAGGACGAAAAGGCCAGGCAGAAGGACACGGCGCCACATGGCCTATACCGGAACCGCGTAAAGGATGAACCCGCTGGCCGGCGCGTAGGTATCGTAAAGCCCGCGCGCGACCGCATTGTTCTCCGCCGTCAGCCAGCGCACCGAGGGCAAGCCCTGCGCGCGCGCAAACCCGATCACATGGTCGATCATCGCCCGCCCCGCCCCCGTGCCCCGCAGCTCCGGGCGCACGAACAGATCGGACAGATAGCACACCATCCCCCCCGACAAGGAACGATGCATCAACTGATACTGCACCAGCCCCACCGCCGCACCGCTGTCAGACGCTATCGCAATATCGGCCCGGAACGGCTCATCCGGGTCCAGGATCCAGCCCCAGACCGCCTCAATCGCCGGGGCAGGATCGGTCTCGTAAAAGGCGGCATAGCCCCGGAAAAGCTCTTCCCAGACGGCGCGGTCCCCGGCCGTGACGGAACGGATCGTCAGTTGCATGCGCGGCACTCCTCTCTCACTCCAGAAGTGACCAACCGGCCACGAAGGTCAAGCACGCCGGCCCACCCCTTCATCTTCGCCCAAATATCCCGGGGGGAGTCCGCAGGACGGGGGGCAGCGCCCCCCACCCGACCGGATCAGAGCGCGGTCCAACCGCCATCGACCGAGATGGTCGTGCCGGTGATCTGCTCGGCCGCGGGCGAGCACAGGAAAACCGCCGTACCCCCAAGCTGTTCGACCGTAGCGAATTCCTTCGACGGCTGGCGGTCCAACATGACCTTCCGGATCACGTCCTCGCGGCTCATGCCATGGGTCTTCATCTGATCGGGGATCTGCGCCTCGACCAGCGGGGTCAGCACATAACCCGGACAAATCGCGTTCACGGTGATCGGCTCCTGCGCGGTTTCCAGCGCGACCGTCTTGGTGAACCCGACGATGCCATGCTTGGCCGCGACATAGGCCGACTTGTAGGGCGAGGCCGTCAGCCCGTGCGCCGAGGCGATGTTGACGATCCGGCCCCAGCCACGCTTGCGCATATGCGGCAATGCGGCGGCGGTGGTGTGGAAGGCGGAACTGAGGTTGATGGCGATCACCGCATCCCATTTTTCGGCCGGAAACTCCTCCACGGGCGCGACATGCTGGATACCGGCATTGTTGATCAGGATATCGCAGCCGCCAGCCTGTTCGATCAGCGCACGGCATTCCGCGCCTTTCGACATGTCGGCTTTGATATAGCGCACCGCCACACCGAATTCCGTCGCCATCTCATCGGCAAGCGCATGATCCTCGGGCCGGTCCGTGAACGAGTTCAGCACCACATCGGCCCCCGCACGGGCCAGTTCCCTGGCGATGCCCAGTCCGATCCCCGAATTCGATCCCGTGACGATTGCGGTTTTGCCCTTCAGTGCCATCTGTGCCTCCGGTTGGATGGGTTTTGCGGATCATGACCGCATCGCAGGGAAAGTTCCATGCTGCGTTTGCACGGATGCGGCGGATCGCCGCCATGGGCCGGGGGCAAAAAAAACGCCCGCACGAGGCGGGCGTTAAGTCATGAGGCAGGTTTCATACAGGCAAGAAACCTATCGAGCAGTAAGTATCTTATAAGCGTTTGTTCGCACGCATCCAAGGGAAAAGTTTGCGCAAGCCGGGGCGCGCCGTTAGCTTCCTGTCTGAAAATACAGGCAAAGAACGGAGAGACGGAATGTCCCTATCAGGCCTCATGAGGGCAGTTACACTCCTTTGCGCGGCACTTGGGCCTGTATTTCTTGGGGCACCCGCGCGTTCCGAGCCGCACCACGCCATTGCGATGTATGGCGAACCCGCCCTCCCCCCCGATTTCACGCAACTGCCCTATGCCAACCCCGATGCGCCCAAGGGCGGACGCATCCGCATGGGCGAATCGGGCAGTTTCGATTCGCTCAACCCCTGGATTCTGACCGGCCGCCCCGCCCAGGGCATTGCCACCTTCGTGGCCGAATCGCTCATGGGCCGCAGCATGGACGAACCCTTCACGCTTTACGGGCTTCTGGCGCAAAGCATCGAGACCGATCCCGAACGCGCCTGGGTGGAATTCACCCTACGCGAAGAGGCACGCTTTTCCGACGGCTCCCCCGTCACGATCGAGGACGTGATGTGGAGCTATGAGACCCTCGGAACCCAGGGACATCCGCGCTACCAGAACGCCTGGGGCAAGATCGCGCGGATGGAACAGACCGGGCCGCGCTCGCTTCGGTTCACCTTTGCCGCGCCCGACCGCGAACTGGCCCTGCTGATGGGCATGCGCCCGGTCCTGAAGAAGGCCCAGTGGGAGGGCAAGGATTTCGCTACCGCCAGCACCGAGGCCCCGATCGGCTCGGGCCCCTACATCGTCGACCGGGTCGAGATGGGCAAGTTCATTGGCCTCAGGCGCAATCCCGACTGGTGGGGCAAGGATCTGCCCTTCAATCGCGGCCTGCACAATTTCGACGAGATCCGCTACGACTATTTCGGCGATGGCGGCGTCGTGTTCGAGGCCTTCAAGGGCGGCGAGCTGGACACATGGCGCGAAACCAACAGCGCGAAATGGGCACGCGACTACGATTTCCCCGCCGTCACCGGCGGCGCGGTCGTGAAATCGGAGATCCCGCACCACCGGCCCTCGGGGATCACCGGGCTCGTCTTCAACACCCGCAAGCCCCTTTTCGCCGACTGGCGCGTGCGCGAGGCGCTGACGCTGGCCTTCAACTTCGAATTCATCAACGCCACGCTCAATGACGGAAGCGAGCCGCGCATCACCTCGTATTTCTCGAACTCGTCGCTTGGCATGGGGCCGGGGCTGGCCACCGGGCGCGAGGCCGAATTGCTGGCGCCCTTCGCCCGATCGCTCGTGCCCGGCGTGATGGAGGGATACAGCCTGCCCGAGGGCGACGGGACGGAACTGAACCGCGCCAACAGCCGCAAGGCCATGCGCCTTCTGGAAGAGGCGGGCTGGAGCGTGAACGCGAAAGGCGTGCTGCAAGACGCGGACGAACGCCCCTTCACCTTCGAGATCGTGCTGCAACAGGGCGCCGCCGAGGTGCAATCTGTCGTCGACATCTATGTCGAGGCGCTCGGCCGTCTGGGGATCTTTCCCAAGGTCACCACGATCGACGACGCGCAATATCAGCAGCGCACCAACAGCTATGATTTCGACATGGCCTGGTATACCCGCGCGCTGTCGCTTTCGCCGGGCAACGAGCAGTTCCTGTATTGGGGCGCGAAGGGCGTGGAAGAGCCGGGCAGCCGCAACTGGATGGGCATGGACGTGCCCGCCGCCGAGGCGATGATCCGCGCCATGCTGGCCGCGACCGACCCCGACGAGTTTCAGGCGGCGGTGCGCGCGCTCGACCGGATCCTGACCGCCGGACGCTATGTCATCCCGGTCTGGTATTCGCATGTTTCGCGGCTTGCACATATTCGTGAACTTCACTTCCCCGAACGGCTTCCGCTATACGGGGACTGGCCGGGCTTTCAGCCCGATGTCTGGTGGTATGAGGCTGAGCAATGAAAAAGCTGATCCTTGTGGCGATGATCGCGGCACTGGCGGGATGCAACACCGTGGCGGGCGTGGGTGAGGATGTCACCGGCGGCGCGCGGTCGGTCCAAAGCTGGTTCTGATCCGATTTTCCTTTGCGCCCGCGTGATTTGAAGGCACACTTGCAGCCGGAGGGCTGTCAGGAATGCGCCCGCGCGGCAGAAAGGAGGGCCGATGAAGTGGCATCACGTTCAGGAAAACTGGGCGGCGTTCTACGATGCGATCCTGGACCGCTGGCCCGAGGCGGACGAGGCCGATCTGGATGAGATCGACGGCGATCAGAAAGCCTTTGTCGGCTATATCGCGGGGCTGACCGAACAGGAACCCGGCGACGCGCGCGAGGAAATCCGCGAATGGCTTGCCGGTGAGCTGCCCTCCGATGTCGTGATGGACCCGCATCACGACAATCACTCGATCCAGCTTTCGGCCAAATATGTCGGCGAGGGCGAGGACGAATATGACGACGATGCCCGCTTCGGTGACGACCGGCCCTGACGGGCGGCATCAGCCGAGCGAGGTCACCCACAGCACGGTGGCATCCTCGGGGCTGGTCGAGATCAGGTTGTGGCCCATCGTGGCGTCGTAATAGGCGCTGTCGCCGCGGCGCAGGTCGACGGGCTCGTAGAACTCGGTGAACAGCCGCGCGGTGCCGGTCAGCACATAGAGGAACTCTTCCCCGTCATGGCGGACCCAGCCGTTGAACTCTTCGGTGCTGCGGGCGCGGATGCGCGCGCGATAGGGCAGCATCTGCTTGCGCGACAGGGCCCCGGCCAGCAATTCATGCTCATAGGTGGTGGTGACATGCGGCACGCCCTCGCCCTGCTTGGTCACGGCCATGCGCCCGGTGATCTGCCCGCGCGAGGGCGGCGTGAAAAGCTGCGGCACCGAGATCGCAAGCCCCTCGGCCAGCTTCTTCAGCGCCTCGTAGGTGGGCGACATCAGCCCGTTCTCGATCTTCGACAGGGTCGAGCGCGCCAGCCCCGCCTGCGCCGCGGCCTGTTCCAGCGTCCAGCCGCGTTCCTTGCGCAATTCGCGCACCCGCTCGGCCAGGTTCACGGGTTCGGGCACGACCTCTTCGCCGCTTTCGCGCGCGATGCGAATGATCCTGGCCTGTTCAATCTCGCCCATCCCGGCTCTCCTGCACAGCGATTGCGCGGCCGGGGGCGGCCGCCCCGGCTTGCATCGCGCCGGGCAGAGGCGTAGCAGGGTTTCATGCGCTCTGTCCACGCCGAACACCCCTGCCCCGCCCCGCCCGCATCCTTCAACATGGCCGCGCATGTGCTGGCGCATGCCCCGCGCCAGCCCGAGAAATCGGCGATGCAGATCGTGCGCGCCACGGGGGCCGAGCGCTGGTCCTATGCCCGGCTGGAGGCTGCCGTGCGCGGCGCCGGAACCGGCTTTCTGCGCGCCGGGCTTCAGCCCGGCGACCGGGTGCTTCTGCGCCTTGGCAACACGCCCGAATTCCCGGTGGCCTTTCTGGGCGCGATCGCGGTGGGGCTGGTGCCGGTGCCGACCTCGTCGCAGCTGACCGCGCCCGAGATCACCCGCATGGCGGCCGAGATCGCCCCCGCGCTCGTGGTGGCCGGCGAAGGGATCGCGCTGCCCGACCACCCCGCCCCGGTGATCGACGAGGCCGCGCTGCGCGGCTTCGAGACGCTGGAGCCCGCGGCCTATGCCATGGGCGCGCCGGACCGGCTGGCCTATCTGATCTATACCTCGGGCACCTCGGGCAATCCGCGGGCCGTGATGCATGCCCATCGCGCGATCTGGGCGCGCCAGACGATGTATCAGGGCTGGTATGGGCTGGAAGCCGAAGACCGCCTGCTGCATGCCGGGGCCTTCAACTGGACCTATACGCTTGGCACCGGGCTGATGGATCCCTGGACCATGGGCGCCACCGCGCTGATCCCCGGCGCCGGCGTGGCGCCCGAGACGCTGGGGCTTTTGCTGCGCCGCTTCGATGCGACGATCTTCGCCGCGGCGCCGGGCGTGTTCCGCCAAATCCTGAAGCATCACGCAACGCTGGACCTGCCGCGCCTGCGCCACGGGCTTTCCGCCGGAGAGGCGCTGCCCGACACGGTGCGCGCGGCCTGGATGGCGGCCACCGGCACGCCGATCCACGAGGCGCTTGGCATGTCCGAATGCTCGACCTTCATCTCGGGCGCGCCGGCCCATCCCGCGCCGCCCGGCACGGCGGGCTATCCGCAGGATGGCCGCCATGTCGCGGTGCTGGACCCGGAAGGGAATCCCGTCGAGCGCGGAACCCCCGGCGTGCTGGCCGTTCACCGCGACGATCCGGGCCTGTTCCTGGGCTATTGGCAGCAGGAAGCAGAAACAAAGGCCCGCTTTCAGGGCGATTGGTTTGTTACCGGGGACACCGTCCAGATGGCCGCCGATGGCGCGATCCTCTATCTGGGCCGCGATGACGACATGATGAATGCCGGCGGCTATCGCGTCTCTCCGATCGAGGTGGAGGCCGCCCTTGCCCGCCACCCCGACGCCGGAGAGGTCGCCGCGATCGAGATCCGCGTGAAGGCCGATGCCAGCGTCATCGCCGCCTGCTATACCGGCACCGCCACGCCCGAGGTTCTGGCCGCGCATGCACAGGGCTGCCTTGCGCGCTACAAGCAGCCGCGCATCTTCCGCCATGTCGCGGCGATTCCGAAAAACCCCAACGGCAAGCTGAATCGCCGCGCCTTGAGGGAGGGCTGGGATGAGCCTTGAGCTGTGGCTGGTCTTCCTTCTCGCCTCGGTCGCGCTGTCGCTGACGCCGGGGCCGAACGCGCTGCTGTGCCTTGATCACGGGGCGCGCTACGGGCTTGGCCGGGCGGTCTTTACCGCGCTTGGCTCGTGTCTTGCCATGGTGTCGATGGTGGGGGCGACGCTTCTGGGGCTTGGCGCGCTGATGCTGGCCTCGGAAACCGTGTTCACCGCGATCAAATGGGCGGGGGCGGCTTACCTGTGTTATCTCGGTGTCCAGCTATGGCGCCAGCCGGGGTTTTCCGCGAGCCCCCTTCCGGGCGCCGCGCGCCACATGATCACCCGCCGCAGCGCATTCACCAAGGGCGCGCTGGTGATGCTGTCGAACCCCAAGACCATCCTGTTCTTCACCACCTTCCTGCCGCAGTTCTTGACCCCTTCGGCGCCGCTTTTGGGGCAGTTCGTGATCCTGGCGGCGACGCTTGGGCTGGTGGAATTCGCGGTGGAGCTGATCCTTGCCGCCACGGCGGGGCGCTGCGCAACCTGGCTGTCGCGCCACGGGCGGGCCTTCAACCGCATCACCGGATCGGCCTTCATCGGAATCGGCGCGATGGTGGCGCTGTCCACGAAAGGGAATGCATGATCACGCTTGATATCTTCGCCGACCCGATCTGCCCCTGGTGCCTGATCGGAAAGGCCCGGCTTGACCGCGCGCTCGAGGCGCGGCCCGATCACCCCTTCGCCATCGCCTGGCATCCGTTCCAGCTTGACCCCTCCCTGCCGCAAGGCGGGATGAACCGCGCCGATTACCTCGAGGCGAAGTTCGGCCGCGAAGGCGCGGTGCGCATTCATGTCCCGGTGCTCGATGCGGCGAAAGAGGCCGGGATCGAGATCGACCTTGCCGCGATCACCCGCACGCCCAACACCCGCGATGCGCACCGCCTGATCCACTGGGCGGGGCTTGAGGGCCGCCAAAGCGCGATGATCGCCGCCCTGATGCGGGCCTATTGGCGCGAGGGGCGCGATATCGGCGATGCCGCGGTGCTGGCCGATCTGGCCGCCGGGGTGGGGCTTGAGCGGGAAATGATCGCCCGGCTGCTGACCTCGGACGCCGATTGCGACACCGTCGCCACGCGCGAGGAACATGCCCGCAGCCGCGGCGTGCGCGCCGTGCCCACCTTCGTCATCGCCAACACCCATGTCATCGAAGGCGCGCAACCCACCGAGCTGTGGCTGCGCGTGATCGACGATCTGGCGGCGCAGGCATGAGCATGCCCAACACCAGACCCGCCCTCTCGATGCCCGAATTCACGGCGATGCTGGCGATGCTGTTCGCCACCATCGCCTTCTCGATCGACGCGATGCTGCCCGCCCTGCCCCAGATCGCGGCAGAGCTGACCCCCGACAGGATCAATTCGGCGCAGCTCGTGCTGACCTCTTTCGTGCTGGGCATGGGGGTGGGCACCTTCCTCAGCGGCCCGATCTCGGATGCGACGGGGCGCAAGGTGGCAATCACCGCGGGCTTTGCCATCTACATGGTGGCGGCCGTCGTCGCGGCCCGCGCGCAAAGCCTCGAATCGCTGCTGATCGCGCGCTTCGTGCAGGGGCTGGGCGCCGCGGGGCCGCGGATCGTGGCGCTTGCCATGGTGCGCGACATCTATTCCGGGCGCGAGATGGCGCGCGTGACCTCTTTCGTGATGATGGTCTTCATCCTGATACCCGCCGTCGCCCCCGCGATAGGACAGGGGATCATCGCCATGACCGGATGGCGTGGCGTGTTCTGGGCCTTCGTGCTGTTCGGCCTTGTCGCGGCCATCTGGCTGAACCTGCGCCAGCCCGAGACGCTACCGCCCGAACGCCGCCGCCCGTTGCGCCCCGCCCCCCTCTGGTCCGCCGCGCGCGAGGTTCTGGCCAACCGAGAGGTGCGCATCTACATCGCGGTGCTGACGCTTGGCTTCGGGCAGATGTTCGCCCTTCTGTCCTCGGCGCAGCAGTTGTTCGCGGCCTATGGGCAGGGCCCGCGTTTTCCGATGTGGTTCGCCCTGATGGCGCTTTTGTCGGGCAGCGGCACGGTGCTGAACGCACGCTTCGTGATGCGCCTTGGCATGCGGCGGATCGCAACGGATGCCTACCTGATGCAGATCTGCTCTTCGACGCTGACGCTTGCGCTGCTGTTGTCGGGCATTCTTGCGGGGAACTGGGCCTTTGCGGTGATCTTCCTGTGGTCGGTCACCGTGTTCTTCATGGCCGGCGTCACCTTCGGCAACCTCAACGCGCTTGCGATGCAGGAGATGGGGCATATCGCGGGCATGGCGGCCTCGGTCGTGGCGGCAATCTCGACCGTGGCGGCGGTGGCGGTGGCCGCGCCGGTGGGGCTGATGTTCAACGGAACGGCAACGCCGATCGTCCTGGCCACGCTGATCTGTTCGGGGGTGGCGTGGCTGTTGATGCGCCGCACGATGGACCTGTCCTAGCCCGCGCTTTCCTGCCGGGCCCCCTTTTTCGCCGCGATCACCTTCTCGGCCAGATCGCGGGCGATCGAGAAGGCACCCTTGATCTTGTCGGCATCGGTGCCCCAGTCGCGCCGCACCACGACCTTGTTGCCCTGGATCTTCGCCATCCCGCGCTGCGCGGTCAGGAATTCGACAAGGCCAGTGGGGTTGGGAAACTTGTCCATGTGGAACTGCACCGTCGCGCCTTTCGGCCCGGCATCCATCCGCGCGATATGGGCACGCTTGCACATCGCCTTGATCCGCATCACCAGCAAAAGCGTGTTCACCTCTTTGGGCAGATCCCCGAACCGGTCGATCAGCTCGGCGGCAAAGCCCTCAAGCTCGACCTTGGTGCTCAACCCCGACAGGCGGCGATACAGCCCCAGCCGGACATCGAGATCGGGGATATAGGCTTCGGGGATCATCACCGGCACGCCAAGATTGATCTGCGGGGACCATTCGCCATCGCCCTCGGTCTCGGTCAGTTCGCCCGATTTCAGCCTGGCGATGGTTTCCTCCAGCATCGCCTGGTAAAGTTCGTAGCCCACTTCCTTGATATGGCCCGACTGCTCTTCGCCCAGAAGGTTGCCCGCGCCGCGCAGGTCCAGATCCTGGCTGGCAAGGTTGAACCCCGCGCCGAGGCTGTCGAGACTGCCCAACAGGCGCAGCCGCCTGGTGGCCTGCGGCGTCAGCGGAAGGCGCGGCTTGGTCGTCAGATAGCAATAGGCGCGGGTCTTGGCCCGGCCCACGCGCCCGCGGATCTGGTAAAGCTGGCTCAGGCCGAACATGTCGGCGCGGTGCACGATCATCGTGTTGGCGGTGGGAATATCCAGCCCGCTTTCCACGATGGTTGTGGCCAGAAGCACGTCGTATTTGCCGTCATAAAAGGCGTTCATGCGATCGTCGAGTTCGCCCGCCGCCATCTGGCCGTGGGCCACGATCACGCTGACCTCGGGGACATGGGTTTTGAGGAACTCCTCGATCTCGGGGATGTCGCTGATGCGCGGGACGACGTAGAAGCTTTGCCCGCCGCGGTAATGTTCGCGCAACAGCGCCTCGCGCAGCGTCACGGCGTCGAATTCGCTGACATAGGTGCGGATCGCCAGCCGGTCGACCGGCGGCGTGCCGATCAGCGACAGGTCGCGCACCCCGGTCAGCGACAGTTGCAGCGTGCGCGGGATCGGCGTCGCGGTCAGCGTCAGCACATGGATTTCCGAGCGCATCTCTTTCAGGCGCTCCTTGTGGGTCACGCCGAAATGCTGCTCTTCGTCGATCACCAGAAGGCCGAGGCGCTGGAAACGCACCCCCTTGGCCAGCACCGCATGCGTGCCGATCACGATATCGACCGAGCCGTCGGCCATCCCCTCGCGCGTTTTCGCGGCCTCCTTGGCCGAAACGAAGCGCGACAGCGGCCGCACGGTGATGGGCGTGCCGCGGAACCGTTCGGCGAAGGTCTTGTAATGCTGGCGCGCCAGAAGCGTGGTGGGCGCAATCACGGCCACCTGCACGCCGGCCTGCGCGGCGATGAAGGCCGCGCGCATGGCCACCTCGGTCTTGCCGAAGCCCACATCGCCCACGATCAGCCGGTCCATCGGACGGCCCGAGGCCAGATCGCCCACCACATCCTCGATCGCGGTCAGCTGGTCTTCGGTCTCGGTATAGGGGAAGCGGGCGGCGAAAGCCTCCCATTCGTGATGCGGGGCCTCCAGCACCGGGGCCGCACGCAAAAGCCGCTCGGCCGCGATGCGCATCAGCCTGTCGGCGATCTGGCGGATACGCTCTTTCAGGCGGGCCTTCTTGGCCTGCCACGCGCCGCCGCCCAGCTTGTCCAGAAGCCCCTCTTCATGACCATAGCGGCTGAGCAGCTCGATATTCTCGACCGGCAGGAACAGCCGGTCGCCGCCGGCATATTCCAGCGCCACGCAATCATGCGGCGCGCCAAGCGCCGTAATGGTTTCCAGCCCCTTGTAGCGCCCGACCCCGTGGTCGACATGCACCACCAGATCGCCGGGGCTGAGCGATTGCGCCTCGGTCAGGAAATTCTCGGCCTTGCGCTTCTTCTTCGGCGCGCGGATCAGCCGGTCGCCCAGCACGTCCTGCTCCGAGATCACGGTCAGCGGGTCGGCGGGGCTTGCCGCCTCGAAGCCCTGATCGAGCGCCCAGACCCCGAGGTTGAGCCCCGGCCCAAGATCGCGCGCATCGCGGATCAGCCGCGCACCGGCCAGGCCCTCATCCTCCAGAAGACCCTTGAGGCGTTCGCGCGTGCCCTCGGACCAGCTGGCGATCAGCACGGGACCGGCCCTCATCCGAACCTGAACATGGTCTTTCAACGCCCCGAAAAGGCTTATGTTTTCCTGCTGGCGCTCGGGTGCGAAGCTGCGCCCGATCCGCCCGCCCGCATTCAGAACCCCCGGCCCCGGCGGGGCGGCCAGAACCTGAAGCCGGACCACGCGGCGCGCAGACAACGCGGCGTTCCAGCCCGCCTCGTCCAGGTAAAGCAGACCGGGCGGCGCGGGTTTGTAGACGGTATCCACCCGGTCGCGCCGGGTCATCGCCTCGCGCCGGGTGTCGTATTGATCGGCGATCCCCTCCCACCGTGACTGCCGCTGCGGTTCAAGCTGGTCGTCCAGCATGATCGCGGCATCGGGCAGATATTCGAACAGCGTTTCAAGCCGTTCGTGGAAAAAGCCCAGCCAATGCTCCATCCCGGCATGCTTGCGCCCGGCGCTGACGGCCTCGTAAAGCGGGTCCTCGGCCCCGCCCGCGCCGAATTCCACGCGGTAGTTCTGGCGGAAGCGGGTGATCGCGCTTTCGTCCAGAATCACCTCGGAGACGGGCGCAAGCTCGATCGCCTGCAACTTCTCGGTGGTGCGCTGCGTGACCGGATCGAAGCGGCGCGCGCCGTCCAGCACATCCCCGAACAGATCGAGCCGCACCGGCCCGCCCTCGCCCGGCGGGAAGATGTCGATGATGCCGCCGCGGATCGCATAGTCGCCCGGCTCGGACACGGTCGAGGCGGGGCTGAACCCCATGCGGACCAGAAAATTCTTCAGCGCGCCCTCGTTCACGCGCCCGCCCACGGTTGCCGAAAAGCTCGACTGTGCAAGCACCGCGCGCGCGGGCACGCGCTGCATCGCCGCCGAAAGCGTGGTCAGCAGGATGAACGGCCCCGGCATGCCCGCCTGCAACGCGGCCAGCGTCGCCATCCGCGTGGCCGAGATGTCGGGATTGGGCGAAACCCGGTCATAGGGCAGGCAATCCCAGGCCGGAAAGTTCAGGACCACCGCATCGGGGGCGAAAAAGGCCAAAGCGGCACGCATCGCCTCAAGGCGGCGGTCGTCGCGCGCGACATGGATCACAGGGCGGCCGCGCGCCAGCTCCTTCGCCAGAAGCTGCGCGTCAAAGCCCTCGGGGGCGCCGGAAAGAAGCAGGTGTTGGTGCGTCATCGCCCCGAGGTATCCGCCTGCGAAGCGAAGTCAACCCGTGCCCGGCGCCGGGCGCCGCTTTTCAGCCAAAGACCGACATGTGAAAATTCTGCAACATGCCGTAGAACGCGGTCACGGTGATCGCCATCATGCCGATGACCTGCACCCAGAAGCGGTGCCGCGCCAGCATGCGCGCGACCGTGTCGGCATCGCTGTCGCCCTGCTCCAGCCGGCGCTCGATCGCGCGGGCGGCGGCAAGGCTTTTCATGCCTACGATGCTCAGAGGAAAGGCCAGCAGGAAGATCGCCTGGGCGAACTCGAATCGATACCAGAAGCCCAGAAGCGCCAGCGAGGTCAGCACGAAGCTGATCAGCACCGCAAGGACCAGCCCGCCCTCGCGTCCGATATACATCAGCCGCCCGACATTGACCCGCGTGATCGTCACCAGATCCTCGGCCGCCTGCCCGCCCTTGCGGCGCGCGCGCAGCACCATGTCGAACGGGACGCCCAGCACCCAGTGCGAGGTCGAGGACCATGTCACCGCAAGCGCGATCCAATACCAGAGATTCGAGAATGACCGCATGTCGATGAGGTCGAAGATGGTATCGGTAACGCTCACTCTGGCGGCTCTCCGTAAGGCTTCGGCGGAACCTTAATGCAGTTGTGCGCCAAGCGGAACCATCAGACTGCACCCCGGTCGCGCAATCGGTCGCACTTGAGAATTGGGCCGATCCGTGCGACCCAATGCCCAAGCCATCCGGAGGAAAGCCATGTTCCCGATCCTGCCCCCCTTCCCGCATACCCGCATGCGCCGGATGCGGCGCACCCCGGCGCTGCGCGACCTGGCCCAGGAAAACCGGCTGAGCGTCAAGGATCTGATCTGGCCGATCTTCATCACCGACGTGCCCGGCGCCGATGTCGAGGTGACCTCGATGCCCGGCGTGGTGCGCCGCACGCTGACCGGCGCGGTGCGGGCCGCCGAAGAGGCCGCGCGCCTTGGCATCCCGGCGATCTGCCTCTTTCCCTATACCGACCCGGCCGTGAAGACCGAAAGCTGCGAGATGGCCTGGAACCCCGAGAACATCTCGAACCGGGTGATCCGGGCGATCAAGGCCGAGGTGCCCGAGATCGCGGTGATGACCGACATTGCGCTTGATCCCTACAATGCCAACGGCCATGACGGGCTGGTACGCGACGGGATCATCCTCAACGACGAAACCGTGGAATGCCTGGTGAAGATGGCCATCGCACAGGCCGAGGCGGGGGCGGACATCCTTGGCCCCTCGGACATGATGGACGGGCGGATCGGCGCGATGCGCGCCGCGCTTGAGGCGGCGGGCCATGCCGATGTGACGATCCTGAGCTACGCGGCCAAATATGCCAGCGGCTTTTACGGCCCGTTCCGCGATGCCGTCGGCGCCTCGGGCGCGCTGAAGGGCGACAAGAAGACCTATCAGATGAACCCCGCCAATTCGGACGAGGCTCTGCGCCTTGTCGCGCGCGATCTGGCCGAGGGGGCGGATATGGTGATGGTCAAGCCCGGCATGCCCTATCTTGATATCTGCGCGCGCGTGAAAGAGCAGTTCGGCGTGCCGACCTATGCCTACCAGGTCTCGGGCGAATACGCGATGATCATGGCGGCGGTGCGCAACGGCTGGCTGAACCACGACACGGTGATGATGGAAAGCCTGATGGCCTTCCGCCGCGCTGGCTGCGACGGGGTGCTGAGCTATTTCGCCCCCGCGGTGGCGCGCCTGCTGCGCGAATGAGCGGCGCGCTTTTGCCGCCCGACACAACAGGAAGTGACAGGGCCGAAATTCTGGCCTATAAGTTGTTATGAACGGGTCGAAAAACAGGCCCGGCGGTAGCACGAGCGGAGCAGTTACATGACACAGTTTTCAAGACGGACGCTTCTGGCAATGGGGGGCGCGGGGCTGGGGCTTGCAGCTTGCGGCAACGGGATCGGCGGCGGCGGCGCGGCCAAACTCGATGCGCGGGTCGATGCGACGCGGTCCTATCTGCTGGAACGTTATCCCGGCACGCAGGATCTGATGAACAAGGCCGTGGGCGTGCTTTACATGCCGCTGGTGACCGAGGCGGGGCTTGGGTTCGGCGGCTCTTACGGGCGCGGTGCGCTGCGGATCAACAACGTGACGGTGGATTACTATTCGGTCGCCTCGGCCTCGGTCGGGTTCCAGATCGGCGCGCAGCAATACGCCCATGCGCTGTTCTTCATGACCGAGCCCGCACTTGCCGATTTCCGCCGTGCCGACGGGTGGGAACTGGGCGCGGATGCGCGCTACGCCTTGCCCGACCGGGGCGGCGCGATCGGTGCCGATACCACCACCTCGCTTGCGCCGGTCATCGCGCTGGTCTTCGGTCAGGCCGGCCTGATTGCCGGGGCGACGCTGGCGGGCAGCAAGTATACCCGCATCATTCCATGATATATCAACAGGTTGGCGCGCGATCTTCGCGCGTCACCTTGACACTGGGCGCCCCGCCTTCGGCGATCAGCTTCCCAGGATCTTGCGGACGTAATTCGTGGTTTCCCGGTAAGGCGGGATGCCGCCATGCCGGTCCACCGCCTCGGGCCCGGCATTATAGGCCGCAAGCGCCAGCCGCCAGCTTCCGAACCGGTCATACATCATGCGCAGATAGCGCGCGCCCCCTTCGAGGTTCTCGCGGGGGTCGTTCGCGTTCACGCCAAGCCGCGCCGCCGTGCCGGGCATGAGCTGCGCCAGCCCCATCGCCCCCTTGTGCGAGCGCGCATTCGCGTTCCAGCCCGATTCCTGTTGCACCAGGCGCAGGAAAAGATCCGCCGGCACGCCATGTTTCGAGGCCGCCGCCTTCGCCATCGCCAGGTATTCGCCCCGGTAGCGGCCGTCATAATTGGGCAAGGCCGCGTCAGTGGCGGCAAGCGCCGATTTGGGCTTCAGCCGGTCCGAGTTGGAATACTGCACCGCCGCGCGCGTATCGAGCACGTTGGCCTGATTGCGAAACAGCATCTGGCGGGATTTCGACGACGAGCCGGAAAGCTTCAGCCCCTCGGCCCGCGCCGCCCCTTCGGGGGCCGCTCCGACGCACAGCCCCAGCACAACCGTTCCGATCAGCAACCGCATCAATTCACCTTGCCGAGTCCGGCACCGTTGAAACCGCCGCGAGTATAGACATTTTCCGCCGGATTTAAAGGCTTTGCCGTGCCTTTGCGTCCCCTCCCTTCACCGCGATGCCGAAGTGTCGCAACGGGTTCCTGCTTTCTTCCTCCCGGCGATCTGCTCTATACCAGAGCGGTAATACGGAATCGACGCGCGCCGGAAGATCCGGGGCATGACGGCACAACTGGAGGGATTTGATGGCGGGTTCGGTAAACAAGGTGATTCTGGTCGGCAATCTTGGCCGCGATCCCGAAGTACGGTCCTTCCCGAATGGCGGCAAGGTGTGCAACCTGCGCATCGCCACTTCGGAGACCTGGCGCGACAAGGCCACGGGCGAGCGCAAGGAGCGCACCGAATGGCATTCGGTGGCGATCTTCTCGGAGCCGCTGGCCAAGATTGCCGAGCAATATCTGCGCAAGGGATCGAAGGTCTATATCGAGGGCCAACTTGAAACCCGCAAATGGCAGGACCAGTCGGGCAATGACCGCTATTCGACCGAGGTGGTCCTGCGCCCCTATCGCGGAGAGCTGACGCTGCTGGACAGCCGTGACGGCAGCGGCGGGTCCGGTGGTAGCTATGGCGGTGGCTCGGGCGGCGGTTACGGCGGTGGCGACGATCCGCAGGGCGGCTATGGCGGTGGCGGCGGCCGTTCCGGCGGCGGCGGGCGCCCGGACATGGATGACGAGATCCCGTTCTGATCCTGTTCCGGAACGATCCAGGAAAGAAGGGCGCCGTTGTGGCGCCAGCCCTTTGTATTTCGTGGTGCACCTCGCGGCCGAAATCCTTGCGGGCATGGCGCTATGGCCGAAATAGCTCCCGAGGAAATCTTCGGGAGCTGTCGGCCCCGACGGACGGCTTGGCGGGATGAGAAGCGGCCTTCGTAGTCAGGTGGACAACTTGGTCTGCAGGCGCTTCAACATACTGCGAACAAGCCACCGATGAGCGATACCGACAGGCAGCATGTAGACGTGCCCGAAGACGTTATACACCCGCACCGATGACGTGATGGTCAAAGTCGGGCCATTGGTGGAAATGCACGTCATCACATCGAGATGACGATCGCGCTCAGTCAACGCCAACGCGGTGTCATCTGCATATTCCACCAAGAAGAAATCCAGGTTCTCTCCGGCAGTTGCAGATTTCGCCTGCTGGCCGCTGAAGCCTCGGATGGCTTTGACCCCGAAAGCAGCAGAAATCACATCACGCACCAGGAAGGCAAATTTCAGAAGGGGCCGGGGGGCCGCCATTGTCAGATTCCACGCGTCCAGAGGCGTGATCTCGCACGGCAGAACCACGGCTTGGGAGTCGAAGTAGTCGAGCTTCGGCACCTGTTCCAGAACACGGATATTGCTGTTGGCAAGGACGATCATGACGCGACCTTAGCTGCACTGCGGCATCATGCAAGAAGGGCGCGAAGTGGACATAGCGCTTTGAACCTCCGAAAAGTTCACCTGCACCACGAAATGCCTGCGGCTGGATTGTGGCACCCTTTTGCTTTTGCCCCCGCCCTGCGCCGGTAACCCCTTGCGGAAGCCTCCGGCGGGGATATTTGGGCGAAGATGAAAGGGGCGCCGTCAGGCGAGCTTGCGCAGCCGCGCGATCAGGCTCGAGGTGTCCCAACGCCCGCCGCCCATGGCCTGGACCTCCTTGTAGAACTGATCGACAAGGGCCGTGACGGGAAGGCTTGCGCCGGTTTCCTCGGCCGTGGCGAGGCAGATGGCCAGATCCTTGCGCATCCAGTCCACCGCGAAGCCGAAATCGAAACGGTTCTCCGCCATGGTGGGGTAGCGGTTCGCCATTTGCCAGCTGCCCGCGGCGCCCTGGCTGATGACCTCGACCACGTCGGGAATGGAGAGGCCCGCCTTCTCGGCGAAATGGAGGCTTTCGGACAGCCCTTGGACGAGGCCCGCGATGGCGATCTGGTTGCACATCTTGGTGATCTGGCCCGCGCCGCTTTCGCCCATGCGGCGGCAGATCTTGGCATAGGCCGCGATCACCGGTTCGGCCCGGGCATAGGCATCCGCCGTGCCGCCGCACATGACCGAAAGCTGGCCGTTCTCGGCCCCGGCCTGCCCGCCCGAAACGGGAGCGTCGACGAAGCCGAGGCCCATACCGGCCGCCTCGGAGGCAAGTTCGCGCGTGACGGCGGCCGAGACGGTGGTGTGATCGACGAAGATCGCGCCGGGTTTCATGCCGGCGAACGCGCCCGAGGCGCTGCGGCAGACCGCGCGCAGGTCATCGTCATTGCCCACGCAGGCCAGGACGAAATCGCAATCCTGCGCGGCCTCGGCGGGGGTTGCGGCCGCTGCCCCGCCATGGCGCTCAACCCAGGCCTTCGCCTTCGCATCCGTGCGGTTGTAGACCGTGACCGCATGGCCCTGCGCCGCAAGGTGCCCCGCCATGGGAAAGCCCATCACGCCAAGCCCCAGAAATGCCAGTTTCGCCATTGCGCACCCTCCTGCCATGTCGCGCAAACGCGCGTTGAACATTTGTCTGGCCTGACTTAGTAACCATGCGGCCCGCACCGTCAACCTTGCGGGGGGCCAGAGCCGGGGGCGCCGCACAGATGTTCACATTGTTCAGATGGCTGGTCCGCATCGTTTCGGTGGCGCTTCTGGCGCTGATCGTGGCGCTTGCAGGCATCTGGTATTTCGCCGCCCGCTCGCTTCCCGATTACGACGAAACGCACCGGGTCGCCGGCATATCCGGCCCCGTCGAGATCGTGCGCACGACCGAGGACGTGCCGCATATCTTCGGGCAGACCGATGCGGACGTGTTCTTCGCGCTAGGCCTGGCCCATGCGCAGGACCGGCTGTGGCAGATGGTCATGATGCGCCGCACCGTGCAGGGGCGGCTGTCCGAGGTGTTCGGCACGCGCACGCTGAAGACGGACGAGCTGATGCGGCGGCTGGATCTTTACACGCTGGCCACGCGTGCGGCCGCGGCGCAGGACTCCGATACGCGCGCGATGCTGGAGGCCTATGCGCGCGGCGTGAACGAATGGATCCGGCTGGTGAACGAAGGCGCGCGCGGGCGTGGCGCGCCCGAGTTCTTCCTGTTCAAGAACGAGATCGCCTTCTGGACGCCCGAGGATTCGCTGGCGATCCTGAAGCTGATGGCGGTGCAGCTGTCCTCGCAGATCCAGACCGAGGTTCTCAGGGCGCGGGTCTCGATGCTGGGGCAGGACTGGGTGCGCGACATCCTGCCCGACGTGCCGGGGCCGGGCAGCGCGGCGCTGCCCGATTTCGCCAGACTCTTCCCCGGTGCGCCGGGCACCACCCTGCGCCAGTCCGCGGCGGCCGGCCTGCCGCTGTCGCCCTTTGCACCGATGGGCCTTGGCGGCGCCTCGAACGCCTTCGCGGCGGCGCCGGGCCGGTCGGCGGCGGGGGGCTCGCTTCTGGCCAACGATCCGCATCTGGGGCTGAGCGCGCCCGCGATCTGGTATCTGGCGCGGTTGCAGCTGTCTTCGGGCGGCGTGATCGGCGGCACGATCCCCGGCATCCCGCTGATCCTGACGGGGCGCAACGCCGAGCTGGGCTGGGGCGTGACCTCGGCCTATCTCGACGATCAGGATCTTTACATCGAAGAGCTGAACCCCGCCGACCCCGAGCGTTACCGCACGCCCGCGGGCTGGCGCGCCTTCCAGACCCGCCGCGCGATCATCGAGGTCAAGGATGCCGCGCCCGTCACCCTGACCCTGCGCTGGACCGAGAACGGCCCCGTCCTGCCGGGCGGGCATTTCAATCTTGCCGCCATCACCCCGCCGGGCCATGTCGTGTCGCTGGCCTGGACCGCGCTTGACCCGGCCGATACCTCGATGAGCGCGGGGTTGCAGATGATGCGCGCGCAAAGCGTGGCCGAGGCCGTGCGCGCCGCCGAGGGCTTCGTCGCGCCCGCGCAGAACCTGACGCTGGCCGATCAGAGCAGCGTGGCGCTCTTGACGGTGGGGGCGATGCCCGCGCGCGACCCCGCGCATGACACGCAGGGGCGGATGCCCTCGGCCGGGTGGAAGGCGCAGAACCGCTGGCAGGGCCGGCTGCCCTTTGCCGACAATCCCCGCTTCACCAACCCGCAGGGCGGCATCGTCATCAACACCAACAACAAGACGGTGGACCGCCCCTTCCCCGGACATGTCTCTTTCGACTGGGGCGACAGCCAGCGGGTGCAGCGTCTGACCCGCCTGATGGGCGAGCGCGAGGTGCACAGCCGCGAAAGCTTCATCGCCGCGCAGCTTGATACCGTCAGCCCGGCGGCGCGCGGGCTTCTGCCCCTGGTGGGCGCGGATCTGTGGTTCACCGGCACCCCCGCCCCGAACGGCACCCCCGAGCGGCAGCGGCAACGCGCGCTTGAGCTTCTGGCCGACTGGGACGGCGAGATGAACGAGCATCTGCCCGAACCGCTGATCTTCGCGGCCTGGATGCGCAGCCTGCAAAACCGCCTGATTCGGGACGAGCTTGGCCCACTTGCCAACGAGATCACGCATCTTGAACCGCTGTTCATCGAGCGCGTGTTCCGCGATACGGATGGCGCGTCGCGCTGGTGCGACGTGATGCAATCGGCCCCGCGCGAGACCTGCACCGATATCGCGCGCATCGCGCTTGACGAGGCGCTGCTGGATCTGAGCGCGCGCTACGGCGCCAATGTCGAAAGCTGGCGTTGGGGCGACGCGCATGAGGCGCGCCACGACCATCCGGTTCTGGGCACGGTTCCGGGCCTGTCCTGGCTGGTCAATATCCGGCAATCGACCTCGGGCGGGGATTTCACCTTGCAGCGCGGCAAGACCATCGGCACCGGCCCCGATCCTTTCGCCAATATCCATGCGGCGGGCTATCGCGGGGTTTACGATTTCGCCGATCCCGACAGCTCGGTCTTCGTCATCTCGACCGGCCAGTCGGGCCACCCGCTCAGCCGCCATTACGACGACCTGTCAGAGCTGTGGCGGCGCGGGGAATATGTGCCGATGTCGCTGGACCCCGATCTGGCGCGGGCGGCCGCAGCCGGCATCACCCGGCTGGAACCGCTGGCGGCAGCCGCCGGGAACTAGCCGCTACAGGTCGCGGAAGCGGCCCTTCTGGCTTGCGCTCCAGCGCAGATCGAGGTTCCAGCCGGTTTCGGTTTCGCGTTCGGCCTCGACCACGCCCTGGTCGTGCAGCCATGCGCGGCGGCGGCCCTCGGCGAACGGCAGGTCCAGCCGCTCCTCGATCACCTCTTCGGCCAGATGCGCCTCGATCGCGGCCAGAAGCGCCGCCACCCCCTCGCCCGACAGCGCCGAGACCGCCTGAACGTCGCCCCGGCGCGCATCGGTGGCAAGGATCGCCTCGCGCGTGGCGGGCGAAAGCGCGTCGATCTTGTTCCACACCTCGATCAGCGCCACATCCTCGTCCACGCCAAGCGCCTCGAGGATATCGCCCACATCGGCGGCCTGCTCCTCGGTTTCGGGATGCGAGATGTCGCGCACATGCAAGATCAGGTCCGCCTCGAGCACCTCTTCCAGCGTGGCGCGGAAGGCCGCGACAAGCTCGGTCGGAAGGTCCGAGATGAAGCCCACCGTATCCGACAGGATCACCTTGCGCCCCGAGGGCAGCACGAGGCCGCGCATCGTGGGGTCGAGCGTGGCGAACAGCATGTCCTTCGCCATCACCTCCGCCCCGGTCATATGATTGAAAAGCGTGGATTTCCCCGCATTCGTATAGCCCACCAGCGCGACCACCGGGAACGGCACCTTGCGCCGCGCGGCGCGGTGCAGCTCGCGCGTTCTGACGACCTTGGAAAGCTGACGGCGCAGGCGGACCATCTGCTCGTCGATGGCGCGGCGGTCGGCCTCGATCTGGGTCTCGCCGGGGCCGCCGACGAAGCCGAGGCCGCCGCGCTGCCGCTCCAGGTGGGTCCAGGCCCGCACCAGCCGCGTGCGCTGATAGCTGAGCGCGGCCAGTTCCACCTGCAACACGCCCTCGCGCGTGCGCGCGCGGTCCGCGAAAATCTCGAGGATCAGGCCGGTGCGGTCCAGAAGCTTGACGCCCCATTCCTTTTCCAGGTTGCGCTGCTGTACGGGCGTGACCGGCCCATCGACCAGCACAAGATCCACCTCGGCCTCGGACAAACGCTGCCCAAGCTCGGCCAGCTTCCCGGTGCCGAACAGATGGCCCGGATGGGGCCTGGCAAGGCGCACGACCTCGGCCCCCACGACCTCGAGCCCCGGCAGCGCGGCGGCCAACGAAACGGCCTCGGCCAGCCCATGCTCGGGCAGCCTGCGGGCCTGCGTGGCCTTCAGATCCGGATGGAGGACATAGGCGCGGGTCGCCCCGCCGCTGGAGGGGACGGGATCGCTCAGTCGTCGCCCTCGTAAAGCGAAATCGGCTGACCTGGCATGATCGTCGAAATGGCGTGCTTGTAGACCAGCTGGGACTGCCCGTCGCGGCGCAGCAGCACGCAGAAATTGTCAAACCAGGTGATGACGCCCTGCAGCTTCACACCGTTGATAAGGAAAATTGTAACCGGAACTTTTGTCTTGCGGACATGGTTCAGGAACGCGTCCTGAAGGTTCTGTTTGTCGGCAGCCATTTTTCAGCCTTTGTTCTTCTGTTCTTGTCGCGCGTCCTGCGGCCGGGCGCAAATGCGCTGCCACGCCCCAAGTATGCTTAAGACGCAGGGAGTTTCCACCCCTAATTTCAGACCATTACGGACAGTTGCGGGAAGTCGCGGATTACTGGCGCCAGAACTCGGGGTTGAGAAGCGCGATGATGGCCAGCGTCTCAAGCCTGCCAAGGATCATCGCACCGGCCAGGATGGCCTTGGTCGCGGTGTCCAGCGCGCCCCAGGACAGCGGTTCGGTGGCGGCGACAAGGGCCAGCGGGCCGGTATTCGACAGGGCCGCGATCGACAGCACGGTCGCGGATTCGAATTCAACCCCCGCAAGCGAGACCGCCACCATCACCACCGCGATGGACAGCGCGAAAAGCATGAAAAAGATCCACGAGATATAGGCGCCTTCGCGCCGCAACCGTCGCGCCATCATGCCGCCGCCGCCAACCGAGGCGGGGTGCACGAGCTTGTCCAGTTCCCGCTCTCCGTGGCGCACCAGCGCATAGACCCGCAAAAGCCGCACGCCGCCGGCCGTGGTGGCAACGCCGCCGCCAACGATGGCAAGCCCCGCCAGCATCAGCCCCGGTGTTCCGAGGCCCGACCAGTTGCGCGCCTCGTCCCAGCCCGCGGATTCGAAGCCGGTGGTGGTCAGGAAGGACATCGCCGTGAACATCGCCCCCCAGATCGACATCAGGATCGCCGAGGGATCGGGCGTCATCGCCACCTCGAGCGCGGCGATCCAGTGGCGCAGGAACAGCGTCGCGGGCACCGCCAGCACGATCACCGCGGCCAGGCGCAGCTCGGGGTCGGCGATCAGCCGGTCGGTGGCGCGCAGCTCTCCCGATCCGGGCCAGAAGCGGCGCGACAGCGCGGGGATCAGGAACAGGAAGACCAGCATCTCTCCGCCCACCCCCGAGGCAGCGACCGCCGTCCCCCCGATGGGCGAGATCCCCGAGGTCGCCAGCGTCGACATCGCATGGCACAGCGCCACCAGCGTCGGATCGCCCGCGATCAGCAAAAGCACCCAAAGCGCCAGCGTCAGCCCCAGATAGGCCGGAAAGGTCACCGTGGCGTAATGCACGATCCTCTCGCCGGGATCGGCGCCCCCCTCTCCGCCCGAGATGTTGCGCGTCGCCCCCGAGGGGCCACCCGAAAAGAACACCTCGAACCCGCCAAGCCGCATCGGCGCCAGCACGGCGATCGCCATAACCAGCATGAAGAAGCCGCCCATCCAGCCGACCAGCGCGCGCCATAGATGCAGGCTTGGCGCAAGGCGGCCCGCCTCGTAAAGCGTGCCGCCCGTGGTGGTCAGGGCCGAGACCATCTCCCACCAGGCATTGAACAGGCCGGTATCGGGCACCGCCTCGTTGAACGGGATCGCCAGCATCAGGGGAAGAACGGTGAAGGTGCCCAGCATCGCCAACAGGTGGCTGCGCCCCTGCGGGCCGCGCCCGTTCGTCACCGTCGCAAGGCCCAGAAGCGCGACAAGGAACACAAACAGCGTGCCCGAATAGAAGAACGGGCGCGCGATGTGATGATCGCGCAGCACCAGCGCATGCGCGGCAGGCAGATACATCGCAACCGCCCCGATCCCCATCAGGATGACCACCAGCGGAAGATCGCGGAACCTGCGCAGCATCAGAAGAAGTCGATCGAGACCTGAAGCAGGCGCTCGACTTCGGGAACGTCGGCTGTCAGCGCGAAAAGAACGACCACATCCCCTTCCTCGATCTTGGTATCGCCCTGCGGCTTGACCACCTTGTCGCCTTTCTTCAGCGCGCCCACCAGAACGCCTTCGGGGAAGGCGATGTCGCGCACCAGCTTGCCCGACAGCGGCGAGGTTCCCATCACCTGCGCCTCGATCACCTCGGCCTCGGCATCGCCGATCGAATAGATCGCCCGCACCCGCCCGTGGCGGATATGGCGCAGGATCGACGAGACGGTGGTCGCGCGCGGGTTGATATAGGCATCGATGTCCAGCGGCGCCATCAGCGGCACCAGTGTCGGATCGTTGACCAGCGAAATCGCCATCCGGCACCCCGCCTGCTTGGCGCGCACCGCGACAAGGATATTGGTCTTGTCGTCATCGGTCACCACCAGCACCGCATCGGCCCGGCTTATATTGGCCTCTTCCAGCAGGTCCGCGCTCATCCCGTCGCCATTGAGCACGATCGTGCGCTCCAGCGCGTCGGCGGCGCGTTCGGCCTGCGTGCGATCCCGCTCGATCACCTTGGCGCGAACCCGGTCGGTGCGCATCTCAAGCGCGCGGGCCACGGCCAGTCCCACGTTCCCGCCGCCGACAATGACGATGCGCTCCTGCTTTTTCGTCGCCTTTCCAAAGATTTCCAGCGTGCGGTTCACGTCCTCGACATGGGCGAAGACATAGATCTGGTCACCGGCGAAAAGCTGATCTCCCGGTTCGGGCGCGAACAGCCGACCTTCGCGGCGCACGCCGGTGACGATGGCGCGCAGCGTCGAGAACAGGTCCGTCAACTGGCGCAGCGGCGTATCGAGCACCGGGCAATCGGGATCGAGCACGATCCCCAGAAGCTGCACATCGCCGCCAAGGAAGCTTTCGGTATCGAAGGTCGCGGGGGCGGCCAGGCGTTGCAGGGCGGCCTCGGCCACCTCGCGCTCGGGGCTGATGATCACGTCGATGGGCAACTGGTCGCGGCGATAGAGATCGGCGTAAAGCGGCTCCATATAGGCCTGGGCGCGCAGGCGGGCGATCTTGCGCGTGATCCCGAAGACCGAATGCGCGACCTGGCAGGTGACCATGTTCACCTCGTCCGAATAGGTCGCGGCGATGATCAGGTCACAGTCCCGCGCCCCCGCGCGTTCAAGCACGTTGGGATGCGAGGCGAACCCCGCGACCCCCTGCACGTCAAGCGTATCCGAGGCGCGCCGGACAAGTTCGGGGTTCGAATCCACGATCGTCACGTCGTTGCGCTCACCCGCAAGGTGGCGCGCGATCTGCCAGCCGACCTGACCGGCACCACAGATGATCACCTTCATACCGTCACTCCGTGCCGCCCGATGCGCCCTTCTTAGGCCCGCCGCGCGTCAAAGGTCAATCGCGGCCGGGCCTCAGGCGGTTTCCTCGTCGCCCTCGACATGGGCGACACGACCGCCCGACTTGGCGCTTGTCACCACGCCAAGCGATTTCAGCTTGCGATGCAGGGCCGAGCGTTCCATGCCCACGAAATTCGCGGTGCGCGAGATGTTCCCGCCGAAGCGGTTGATCTGGGTCAGCAGGTATTCCCGCTCGAACAGCTCGCGCGCCTCGCGCAGCGGCAGGGTGGCTAGCGCGCCGCCCAGAACGATGCGGCCATCATCGGGGGCGGCGGTCTCTCCGGGCAGTTCGCGCGCCTCGATCGGGCCGGTGCCCTCGCCCAGGATCAGCACCCGCTCGATCACGTTGCGCAGCTGGCGGATATTGCCCGGCCAGTCCATCGTCTGCATCATCGCCCCCGCCTCTTCCGAGATCGGACGCGCCGGCAGGCCCTGGGTCTTGTTGAAGGTCTCGATGAAATGGGCGGCCAGAACCGGCACGTCCTCGCGCCGCTCGGACAGGGCGGGCACCGCGATCGGCACGACATTGAGCCGGTCATACAGCTCTTGGCGGAAGCGCCCGGCGCCGATTTCCGCGGGCAGGTCGCGCGTCGTGGACGAGATCACGCGCAGATCGACCCGCACCCGGTCCGCGCCGCCCACACGGGTGAACTGCTGCTCGGTCAGCACCCGCAGGATCTTGGACTGGGTGCCAAGCGGCATGTCCGCGACCTCGTCGAAATAGATCGCGCCGCCATGGGCCTGTTCCAGAAGCCCCTTCTCCACTCCGCGATCGGCCGATTCACGGCCGAAAAGCACCTCTTCCATCCGGTCCGGCTCGATCGAGGCCGAAGAGACGATGACGAAGGGCCCGGCGGCGCGGGTGGAATGCTGGTGGATGTAGCGCGCCGCGACCTCCTTGCCCGATCCGGGCTCTCCGGTCAGCATCACGCGGCCGTTCGATTTGGTCACCTTGTCAAGCTGGTCGCGCAGCTTGCGGAAGGCGGCCGAGCTGCCCATCATGTCGCCCGTGCTCAGATCGCGGCGGCGGAGCGAGGAATTCTCGCGCCGCAGGCGGGCGGTTTCCATCGCGCGGCTGACCACGACCATCAACTGGTCGATATTGAAGGGCTTTTCGATGAAATCGTAGGCGCCCTGCTTGATCGCGGCCACGGCGATCTCGATATTGCCGTGCCCCGAGATGATGATGATCGGAATGTCGGGGTTGTTGCGCCTGACCTGCTTGAGGATGTCGATCCCGTCCATCCGGCTGTCCTTGAGCCAGATGTCCAGCACCATCAGCGCGGGCGGATCGTCGTTGATCGCCTCCATGCATTCGTCGGAATTCGCGGCCATCCGCGTGGCGAAACCCTCATCCTTGAGGATGTCGGCAATCAGCTCGCGGATGTCCTTTTCGTCGTCAACAATCAGAATATCACTCATATCGACCCCGTCGCGGCCTCGGCCGCCTTTTCCTTGATGGCCCGGTTTCCGGCGCGCGCGCGCGGAAGCCGGATTTCGGCAAGGGCGCCGGCATGGGCCCCCTCATGAAAGGCCGGGGCGTCGGTCAGAACCAACGTCCCGCCATGTTCCTCGATGATCTTCTTGACGATCGGCAGGCCAAGCCCGGTGCCCTTCGCGCGCGTCGTCACATAGGGCTCGAACAGGCGCGAGCGGTCATGCGGCAGCCCGATCCCGTTATCGGCAATGCGGATCACGATCTGCTCGGGCCCGGTGGTCATGCTGACGCGGACCTCGGGGGCATAGCCCTCGGGCGGGCCTTTTTCCAGAAGGCTTTCAACGGCTTCCCCGGCGTTCTTGATAAGGTTCGTCACCGCCTGGCTGATCATCGTGGCGTCCAGCTCGACGATCACCTCTTCGGCCGGGATCTCGGCCGTCAGCACGGCCCCGTGCAGCGCGCCCTCCTGCAACAGTACCGCATCGCGCATCAGCCGGGCCAGATCGTGATCGCGCCGGTCGGGCTCGGGCATGCGGGCGAAGCGCGAGAACTCGTCGATGATGCGCCGCAGGTCGTTGGTCTGGCGGATGATCACGCCGGTATATTGCTCCAGCGCCTCGGCCTCGTCGCCCGCGATCGGGGCGAACTTGCGCCGCAGCCGTTCGGCCGAAAGCTGGATCGGGGTCAGCGGGTTCTTGATCTCATGCGCGATGCGGCGGGCCACATCGCCCCAGGCCGCCATGCGCTGCGCGCTGACAAGTTCGGTCACGTCCTCGAAGGCCACCACATAGCCCTCGGGCGCACCGTCGTCGCCGCGGCGCACGGCCATGCGCACCAGAAGGCTTTCCAGCCGCCCGCCCCGCGACACGCGGATCTCTTCCTGCGCAACCTCTCCCAGACCCTGTTGCAGGCGCTGGAACAGCTCGGAGAATTCGGGCACGGCCTCGGTCAGCGGGCGACCGTTATCCGTATCGTCATCCATCACCAGAAGGCGCACCGCCGAGCGATTGAGGAAATCGACCCGCCCCTCAGCATCAAGCCCGATCACGCCCGAGGTCACCGAGGATAGCACGGAATCGAACAACCGCCGCCGTTCTTCGGTTTCTCGATGGCCCGCGACAAGCTCTTCCCGCTGCGCCTTGAGTTGTTTGGTCATGCGGTTGAAGGCCTGCCCGAGGGTGGCGATCTCGTCATCCGCCTCGCTCTCGATCACGCGCGCGTTCAGATCGCCTGCGCCCACGCGCTCGGCCGCCTGGGCCAGCCGCCCGATGGGGCGCGACAGGCGCTCGGCGAACCACAACCCCATCCAGACCGCCGCCAGGATCAGGATCAACGCGAACCCGAAATAGACCAGGCCGAATTCGAACAGTACCTTGCCGCGCGTCGCCTCAAGCTGCTGGTAAAGCCCCACGGTTTCGCGCGTATCGTCCAGAAGCGACAGGATCTGTCCGTCGACACTGCGGCTGATATAGAGATAGCGGTCGACGAACTCGTCCAGTTGCATGAGCGCCCGGAATTCACCGATCGCCCAGTCTTCGATCAGCACGGTCTCTCCGGACTGGGCCTGCGCAAGCTGTTCGGTATCGGGTTTTTCGAAGTTGAACAGGTAGCTGCGCTCACCCCGCGCGCGGATATTGCCCACGCCGTCGATCACATAGGCCTCGCGCAGGCCGCGCTGGATACCCGCCTGCCCCGCGGTCAGCAATTCGCGCAGGTCGCCGTCCGAGATGAAGGCCACCGCCTGGCGGCGCACGTTCAGGAACCCCGCCAGTGCCTCGGCATCCTTGACCAGATCGCGGCGATGTTCGTCCTGATAGGCCTCGGCGGCGGCAAGCGAGGTGCCCACGACCTGCCGTACCCGGTCCGAGAACCAACCCTCAAGCCCGATATTCACCGTCAGCCCGGCAAACAGCGCCACCAGAACCGTGGGCACCAGCGCGATGCCCGCAAACACGCCTGTCAGCCGCAGATGCAGCCGAGAGCCCGCCGAACGTGCCCGCCGCGCCGCCAGCACCTGCACAAGGCGCAGCCCGATCAGCGCGGCCAGAAGCAGGAAATAGACGAAATCGGCCAGCAGGATCAGCCGCAGCGCCGAGGATTGCGCCCCCTGCGCCATCGGGCCGAAGGCGAGAAAGGTCGCCACGACAAGGACGGGCCCCAGCACGACAAGGCCGATCGTCGCCGCATTCTGGAAACGGCGCTGACGGCGCAGGCGGCTCAGCCTGTCGAATATGGTCCTGTGCGCTACCTGCTGCACGAAGCCCCCC
Organism: Rhodobacter maritimus; assembly: GCF_058747975.1. Classification (NCBI taxonomy): domain Bacteria; kingdom Pseudomonadati; phylum Pseudomonadota; class Alphaproteobacteria; order Rhodobacterales; genus Rhodobacter; species Rhodobacter maritimus. The sequence continues at coordinate 1,736,325 of NZ_CM179095.1, forward strand.
GGTCCAGACACAAACGCGGCGGCGCCACCGAATCTAACGGGGGTAAATTTGCCACGCAGCCCTGTTGCGGGTTTACATCAGTTTGCGCCGCCGTGTCACCTGAATATCCAGATCGGTGATCTTTTTGCGCAAAGTATTGCGGTTGATGCCCAGCAGATCGGCACATCTTGCCTGATTTCCGCCGGTTGCATCCAACGCGATCTCGATCAGCGGGGCCTCCATTTCGCGCAGGATCCGGTCGTAAAGGCCTGGCGGCGGCAGGCTGCCGCCATGCAGGTCGAAATAGCGCCGCAGATGGCGCGCAATCGAAGCCGAGAGCTTTTCGCCCTCGCCGCCCGCGCGCAGCGGCTCGGGCGTGGGCTGCGCGCCCAGAACCGCCTCGACCTCGGGGCGCGCGATCTCTTCCTCGGAGGCGGTCACGACAAGGCGGCGCACGGTATTTTCAAGCTGGCGCACATTGCCCGGCCAGGAATAGGTCTGCACAAGCGACAGCGCCTCGGCCGAGAACCGGCGCGTGCCCAGCCCCTCGCGCTCGGCCCGAAGCAGGAAATGCTCGGCCAGCAGGGGGATATCCTCGACCCGGTCGCGCAGCGCCGGAACCGCAAGCGTCACGCCGCCCAGACGGTAGTAAAGATCCTGCCGGAACGCCCCGGCCTCGATCATCGGGGTCAGATCGCGCTGCGTGGTGGCCATGATGCGCGGCGCGGGGTCCGGCATCGCGTCGAGCATGCGCACGATGCGCACCTGCGTTTCCTCGTCATAATCACTGACCTCGTCGAACACGAGGCTGCCGCCGCGCGCCCGCGCCATCAGCGCCGAAGGCCCCTCGGCCCCTGCCAGATCGCCGGCCTGCGCCACCACGAAGGGCAAGGTGCGCCGGTCCGAGAAATCATGGATCGCGCGCGCGATCAGCGACTTTCCCGTGCCGCTTTCGCCCTGGATCATCACCGACAGGTCCGCATTCATGACCCGCGCGACCAGCCGGTAAAGCGCCTGCATCGCGGCCGTGCGGCCCACCAGCGGCAGATCGCCCCCCTCTTCGCGCGGCTCTGCGGGGCGTTGCGGGCTGAGGCGGCGCTTCTGCTCCAGCGCGCGCGCCGCGCGCTTCATCAGGTCGGGCAGGTCGAACGGCTTGGGCAGGTAGTCGAAGGCCTCGGCCTCGGCGGCCTGAATCGCGGTCATGATGGTGTTCTGCGCCGAGATCACGATGACCGGCAGGCCCGGACGTTCCTCGCCGATCCGGGGCAGCGCCTCAAGCCCGTTTCCGTCGGGCATCATCACATCGGAAATCACCAGATCGCCCTTGCCCTCTTCGATCCAGCGCATCAGCGTGGTCAGCGAGGCGGTGGCGTGCACCTTGCACCCCGCTCGCGTCAGCGCCTGGGTCAGAACCGTGCGGATCGTGCGATCGTCGTCGGCGACAAGAACGGTGCCGTCCATCTGTCAGGTCTCCTGCTGTTTGGGCGCGACGGGAAGCGAGATGCGGAACACCGTGCGGCCGGGCACGCTGTCGAGGGTGATCCAGCCGTCATGGTCCGAGATGATCTTCGAAACAAGCGCCAGGCCAAGCCCGGTGCCGTTCTCGCGCCCCGAAACGAAGGGCTCGAAAACCGAGGCGGCGATATCGGGCGGAATGCCGGGACCGTCGTCGATGATCTCGACCTGAAGGGGCAGCGCCTGGCCGTGCCCGTCCGCCCGGCGCAACCGCAGCGACAGGTCATAGAAGGTGCGGATGCGGATCGTGCCGCGCCCGCCCGCGGCCTCGCTCGCGTTCTTGAGAAGGTTCAGGAAGACCTGCGTCAGCTGATCGGCATCGCCAAGCGTGGGCGGCAGCGAAGGGTCGTAATCCTCGACGATCATCATCTGCGCGCCAAAGCCCAGTGCCGCCGATTTATGCGCGCGGTCCAGAACGTCGTGAATGTTCACCGGCCGCTTTTCGGGCGGCCGCACGTCGCCGAAGCGTTCGACCTGTTCGAGAAGCTTCACGATGCGGCGGGTCTCGTCCACGATCAGGTCGGTCAGTTCCAGATCCTCGCCCGACAGGTTCATCGACAAAAGCTGTGCCGCCCCCGCGATCCCGGCAAGCGGGTTCTTGATCTCATGCGCCAGCATCTCGGCCATGCCGATGGCCGAGCGCGCGGCCGATTTCACCAGGCTCGCCCGGCCAAGCCGGTCCGAGATTTCGCGCGGCGTGATCAGGAACAGGATCATCTGCGGGTCCTCGCCCAGGGGGGCGGCCTGAAGGTTGCACTGCACCGGCGCGCGCTCGCCCGTGGTCAGGTCCACGTCGTTGACGAAGAGCGCCGAGCGATTGGCCCGCACCCGCGCGAAGACCTCTTCCAGCGGGGCCGAGATCGCCAGACGCTCCAGCAGCGGCTGGCCGCGCAGGGCGCGCGCGGAAAGGTTCAGGAACAGTTCGGCCGCGGGGTTGACCTCGGCCACAAGGTCACTGCCGTCGATCAGCAGCGCGGGCGTGGGAAGCGAGTTCCAGATGATGCCGGGGGCCGGAAGGGTCATGCCGCGATCCCCTCGGAAAAGGCCGCGCGGATCAGCTCCAGCGTCGCGGCAGGGGTGGACGAGACCATCATCTGCGCGCGCAGCGGCGCACGGGCCGCATCGGCATACCAGCCCAGATGCTTGCGCGCGAGGCGCAGGCCGACATCCTTGCCGTAAAACCTTAGAATATCCTCGTAATGCTCTGAAATCATGTCTGAAAAGGCGCCACCGGTGGGCACGTCCGGGGCCGCGGCGCCGTGCAGTTCATGCGCGATGCGGGCCAGTTGCCAAGGCGCCCCCTGCGCACCGCGCCCCACCATCACGCCATCCGCGCCCGAGGCCGCCCGCGCCTGCCGCGCGGTGGCCCCGTCGACGATGTCGCCATTGGCGATCACCGGGATCGAGACCGCCTGTTTCACCGCCCGGATCGCCGCCCAATCGGCCTCTCCCTTGTAGAACTGCATCCGCGTGCGCCCGTGGATCACCACCATGCGGATGCCCGCCGCCTCGGCCCGGCGCGCGATGTCGGGCGCGTTGCGGCTGTCCGCGTCCCAGCCAAGCCGCATCTTCAGCGTCACCGGAAGGTCGACCGCGCCCACCACCGCCTCGATCAGGCGCAAGGCGTGGTCCGGATCACGCATCAGGGCCGAGCCGGAAAAGCCGCCCGTCACCTTCTTCGCGGGGCAGCCCATGTTGATGTCGATGATCCGGGCCCCCATACCGGCGACGATTCGCGCGGCCTCGGCCATCGGCGCGGCCTCGCGCCCGGCAAGCTGCACCGATCCGGGCAGATCAAGCCCCAGATCCGCGCGCGCCTTGGCCCGGACCGATGGCTTCGCCGTCAGCATCTCGCCCGAGGCGACCATCTCGGACACGACCAGCCCGGCGCCGAACCGCGCCACCATGCGCCGGAACGGAAGATCGGTGATTCCGGCCATCGGCGCCAGGAAGACCGGCGGATCCAGCACACGCGCACCCAAGACTATTTTTTCGGCAATCTGCGTCACGAAGCGCCCCTTTCCGCCCCGAGGTAGCCGCCTTCCGGGGAAATCGCAATCTTTGGCGCGGATGAATGGCGGCAAAAATCGGCACACGCACAAATTTTAGGCATAATACCGCATGCAGACCGACGTTTCGCAGCAACGATTGCGCCGCGCGCGCGCTTGGCCTACTCCATAGCCCGGTTTGCCGGAGGGTTACATGACAACGGCCGTCATCATCGTTGCCGCCGGGCGCGGCAGCCGCGCCGGGGGTGCGGAGCCCAAGCAATGGCAGGCCCTTGCCGGCCAGAGCGTCCTTGAGCGCAGCGTCGCGGCCTTTGCGGGCATCGGGCGCATCCTTCTGGTGCTGCACCCCGAGGAGATGGTGCGCGGGCTGGAGCTGTTTGGCGGCAGCGTGACACTGATCGCGGGGGGCGCGACGCGCTCGGCCAGCGTGCGCAACGCGCTTGAGGCGTTGCAGGGCACGGGCATCACGCAGGTGCTGATCCATGACGGCGCGCGCCCGCTTGTGCCGCGGGGCGTGATCGCGGCGGTGCTGGCCGCGCTTGGCGATGCGCAGGCCGCCGCCCCCGCCCTGCCCGTCACCGATGCGCTTTGGCGCGGCGCCGGGGGCCGTGTCCAGGGGGCCGAACCGCGCGAGGGATTGTGGCGCGCGCAAACGCCGCAAGGCTTTGCCTATGACGCGATTCTTGCGGCGCATCGCGCATTCCCCGAAGGGGCCGCGGACGATGTGGAGATTGCCCTGCGCGCGGGCCTTGCGGTGGACATCGTCCCCGGCGCAGAGGACAATCTGAAGATCACCTGGCCCGAGGATTTCACCCGGGCCGAGCGTATTCTGGGGGCACGAATGGATGTAAGAACCGGCAATGGCTATGACGTGCATGCCTTTTGCGAGGGCGATCATGTGATGCTTTGCGGCATCCGGCTGCCCCATGATCGCGGCCTTCTGGGCCATTCCGACGCCGATGTGGGCATGCATGCGCTGACCGATGCGATCTATGGCGCGCTTGCCGAGGGCGATATCGGGCGCCATTTCCCCCCCTCGGACCCGCAATGGAAGGGCGCCGCCTCCGAGATCTTTCTGGCCCATGCCGCGAACCTTGCCGCGACGCGGGGCTATCGCATCGCCAATGCCGATGTGACGCTGATCTGCGAACGCCCCAAGATCGGGCCCCATGCCGTGGCCATGGCGCAGGAACTGGCCCGCATCGCCGGGATCACGCCCGACCGGGTTTCGGTCAAGGCGACGACCTCGGAGCGGTTGGGCTTCACGGGGCGCGAGGAAGGCATCGCGGCCATCGCAACGGCAACTCTGGTGACGGCATGATACGGCAGATCAACACCTTCTTCGGCGTGGGAATGATGCGCCCGGCACCGGGCACATGGGGCTCGGCCGTGGCGCTGATCCTGGGCATCGCGATCGACCGCTATATCGGTTTCTGGGCGCTTGCGGCGGCGACGCTGGCGGTGACGGTGATCGGCTTCTGGTCGATCGGGCAGGAACTTGCGGGCCGGCCCGGCGAGGACCCCTCGGAAATCGTCATCGACGAGGTGGCGGGGCAGTGGCTTGCGCTGTGCTTCCCGGCGGCGGCCTTCTGGTGGACGGGCCTGTCGAACTGGGCCGTGGTCGCCTATCCGGGCTGGGTTGCGGCCTTCGTCTTCTTCCGGCTGTTCGATATCTGGAAACCGTGGCTCGTGGGGCGGGCCGACCGGCGCGGCGATGCGGCGGGGGTGATGCTGGACGACCTGTGGGCAGGCCTGTTCGCGGGCGTTGCCACGATCCTGGCCGCCGCCCTTGCGCATGGGGTGCTGATGCGATGACGACACCGGGCGCGATACTGGCCGCCGCCCGCGCCGCGGGCCTGCGCATCGCCACCGCCGAAAGCTGCACCGGCGGCATGGTCAGCGCCGCACTGACCGATGTGGCGGGATCGTCCGATGTGTTCGAGCGCGGCTTCGTCACCTATTCCAACGCCGCCAAGACCGACATGCTGGAGGTGCGCGCCGAAACGCTGGCCGCGCATGGCGCCGTGTCCGAAGAGGTCGCGCGGGAAATGGCCGAGGGCGCGCTGCGCCGCTCGCAGGCGGATCTGGCGGTCTCGGTCACCGGCATCGCCGGGCCGGGTGGATCGGAGTTCAAGCCCGAGGGCCGGGTCTGCTTCGGCCTTGCGCAGAAGGGCCGCGCGACCCGCACCGAAACCGTGGAATTCGGCGCCCCCGGTCGTGACAAGGTGCGCCGCGCCGCGCGCGATCACGCGCTTGGGCTTCTGGCAAAGGCGGCCACGGGGTGATCCCCGGACCGCCCGTTTTCGCGTCAGATACCGCAAATATCGCCTGCAAATTATGCAATTGCAGAATTGCCCAACCTCTGGGCGGCCGGAACCCTTACTGCCCCTTTTCGCGCCATTTGTGCCGTGCTCTTGCGCAGCCATTGGATTTCCGAAGGGAGGAACCGACCGATGAACGGAGCAGATACCGCCTGGATCATGGTGGCGACCGCGCTTGTGCTTTTCATGACCCTGCCCGGGCTTGCCCTGTTCTACGGAGGGCTTGTGCGCGCGCGCAACGTGCTCTCGGTCTTCATGCAGTGCTTCTCGGTCGCGGCCCTGATGAGCGTGCTATGGCTGCTTGGCGGCTATTCCATTGCCTTCGGCGAGGCAAACGGGTTTTGGGGCGGGCTGGCGCGCTTTGGCATGATCGGGATTGGCGCAAACAGTCTGCACGGCACCCTGCCCGAGATCCTGTTCTTCGCCTTCCAGATGACCTTTGCCATCATCACCCCTGCCCTGATCCTCGGGGCTTTCGTCGAGCGGGTGAACTTCTCGTTCATGCTCGCGTTCTCGGGGCTTTGGATGCTTCTGGTCTATGCGCCGGTCGCGCACTGGATCTGGGGTGGCGGCTTCATGGCTGATGGCGGGATTTTCGGCGCCACCGGCACGCGAGATTTCGCGGGTGGGATCGTGGTGCACGAAACCGCGGGCCTTGCGGCGCTGTTGCTGGCCATCCTGATCGGTCCACGCGGTCACCGCACCACGCCCCCACACAACCCCGGCTTTGTAGCGATCGGCGCGGGCATGCTTTGGGTGGGCTGGTTCGGCTTCAACGGCGGCTCGCAACTGGCGGCCGATGGCGGGGCGGCCATGGCGATCACGGTCACGCATATCTCCGCGGCGGCGGCCTCTCTGTCTTGGGCTGCGTGGGAACGGATCAAGTTCGGCCGGGCCTCGCTTGTGGGGATCGTGACGGGCACGATCGCGGGGCTGGCCTCGATTACGCCGGCTTCTGGGTTTGTCGGTCCGCTTCAGGCATTGCTGATCGGCGCGGTCGCCGGCGTCCTGTGCCAGGAGGCGGTGGTTTTGGTGCGCGAAAAGATCCGCATCGACGACACGCTCGATGTCTTTGCGGTGCATGGCGTGGGAGGGATCTTCGGCACGCTGATGATCGCGATCTTCGGCGCGGGCAGCTTCGTGGCGCAGGCCGGCGCCCTGCTGATCGTGGGCGTCTACACGTTGGCCGTCAGTTGGCTGATTGCACGCGGCGTGGCGCTGGTCCTGCCTATGCGCGTCGGCAAGGAGGCCGAGACCAACGGGCTTGACCTGTCCACGCATGGCGAGCGCGCCTACGACATCACGTCATGATCCCCCGACACCGCGTGACGGCACAGAACGTCACGCGGTGCCGTAAAGCGCCTCGGCGCGGGTCTCGAACGCCTTGACGATACGGCGCATTGCCTCATCGAAGACCACGCCGATGACCTTTTGCAGGATCGCGTTGCGGAACTCGAAATCCACGAAGAAATCGACATTACAGCCGCCGCCTTCCAGATCCTCGAACTGCCACCAGCTTTTCAGATAGCGAAATGGCCCATCCAGATATTCGACGTCGATGCGCTTTGTTTCGGGCCACAGGGTCACGCGGCTGCCGAAACGCTCGCGGAAGACCTTGAACGAGATCACGAGATCGGCGCTGAGAAGGATTGAGCCGTCGGGGCCGGGCTTGCGGCTGCGCACGCGCGCGGCGGCGTTCCAGGGCAGGAATTCGGGATAGCGTTCCACATCGGCCACAAGCGCATACATCTGGTCCGCCGAATAGGGCATCACCCGCTTTTCCGAATGTGTCGGCATGCCGCCCCGCTCTTGTGGCCCGTTTGGGTGGTGACTTGGCGCCATTCTTTGCGTTAAACCGAAGCAGGAAATCAACCCCCGGAGGGCGAAATCACCATCATGCCGCACCGTGCCTACGCGATCGACAGCATGATCTCGGCCAAACGGATCGCTGCGCGGGTCGAATCCCTTGCGCATGAAATCACCGACTCTTTCCGCGGCACGGACAAGCTGGTCGTCGTCGGGCTTTTGCGGGGATCGTTCGTGTTCATCGCCGATCTGGTGCGCGAGATCGACCTGCCCGTCGAGGTCGATTTCCTCGAGGTTTCGAGCTATGGCGACGCGATGACCTCCAGCCGCGAGGTGCGCATCCTGAAGGACCTGCGCGCGCCCATCGAGGGGCGCGACGTGCTGGTGGTGGAGGATATCGTCGATACCGGGCACACGCTGCGCCATGTGATGGGCCTTCTGCGCGCGCGCAAGCCGCGGCGCATCGAGTGCTGCGCGCTGCTCGACAAACCCTCGCGCCGCGAAACCGAGATCCGCGCGACATGGACGGGGTTCGAAATCCCCGACGAATTCGTCGTGGGCTACGGCATCGACTTCGCGCAGCGCAACAGGAACCTGCCCTATATCGGCAAGGTGCGCTTCACCGAATGAACCTGACCTGGCTTTTGCGAATGGCGAAACTGTCGCGGCATCCGCCCTCGATGCGGCGGGTGATCATCGGCGCGGTGGCGATCGGGCTGGCGCTTGGCATCTTCGGGCTGGAATGGCTGGGCCTGTGGCCCGACTGGGCTACGCTGGAACCTGCGCGCCGCGCGCCGCGCCTGCCCTGACGGCATGGCCCTGCCGAAGCGGGCAACCAAGGGTTGCCTTGGCCGGGCCGAACGCGCAGACTCGTTCCAAGGACTTCTGGAAACGTGAGAGAGGGAGACGAGATGCGCCGCCTGATCCTGCCCGCCGCGATCCTTGCATTGTTTCTGCTGGGGCTGTTCCTGATCCTGACTCGCCCAACGCAGCTTGGCCCCGATGCGCTGCGCGGGCTTGAGGGCGATGCGGGGCGCGGGGCGGCGGTCTTTCTGGCGGCGGGCTGCGGATCGTGCCACATGGCGCCCGGCGCGACCGAAGAGGCGCGGCTGATCCTGTCCGGCGGGCAGCGCTTCGCCTCGCCCTTCGGGACGTTTCTTGCGCCCAACATCTCGCCCTCCGAGCAGGGCATCGAGAAATGGAGCGCGCGCGATCTGGCCAATGCGCTGATGCTGGGCACCGGGCGCGACGGCGCGCATCTTTACCCCGCCCTGCCCTATGCCTCTTATTCGAAGATGATGATGCAGGACGTGGTCGACCTGCATGCCTATCTGATGACCCTGCCGCCCGATGCCACGCCGAACCAGCCGCATGAGATCGCCTTTCCCTTCAACATACGCACCAGCCTTGGGGGCTGGAAGATGTTGTTCTTGCGCGACGACTGGGTGCTGGAGGGCGATCTGTCTCCTCAGGAGGTGCGCGGCCGATACCTGGTCGAGGCGCTTGGCCATTGCGGCGAATGCCACACCCCGCGCAATGTCCTGGGCGGCATGCAGCGCGGCCGCTGGCTGGCCGGGGCGCCCGATCCCTCGGGCACGGGCACGATCCCCAACATCACCCCCGCAAAGCTGAGCTGGAGCGTGGAAGAGATCGCCTATTACCTCGAATCGGGGTTCACGCCGGATTATGACAGCGTGGGCGGCCACATGGCGCATGTCGTGACGAATTTCAGCCAGCTTCCCGCCGAGGACCGCGCGGCGGTGGCGGCCTATCTCAAGCGCGTGCCCGCCGCGGAATAGGCGTCTTGGCGGGCCGCCTCAGGCCTGGCCCAGCTTGGCCAGACGCGCCGCGCGCAGCCGCGCGAAATCGTCGCCCGCATGGTAGGATGAGCGCGTCAGCGGCGTGGCCGAGACCATGAGGAACCCCTTGCCATAGGCCGATTTTTCGTAATCCTTGAATTCCTCGGGGGTCACGAAACGGTCCACGCGGTGGTGCTTGGACGTGGGTTGCAGATACTGACCGATGGTCAGGAAATCGACATTGGCCGCACGCATGTCGTCCATGACCTGCAAGACGCCCTGCCGGTCCTCTCCCAGGCCGACCATGATGCCCGACTTGGTGAACATCGTGGGATCCATCTCCTTCACCCGCTGCAACAGCCGCAGCGAGTGGAAATAGCGCGCGCCGGGGCGCACCGAGGGGTAAAGCCCCGGCACGGTTTCAAGGTTGTGGTTGAACACGTCGGGCCGCGCCGCCACCACGGTTTCCAGCACGGAATCCGCGCATTTCAGGAAATCCGGGGTCAGGATCTCGATCGTGGTATCGGGCGCGCGATGGCGCACGGCGCGGATCGTCTGGGCGAAATGCTCGGCCCCGCCATCGTCCAGATCATCGCGGTCGACGCTGGTGATGACCACATGTTTCAGGCCAAGGGTCTGCACCGCATGCGCGACGCGCCCCGGCTCGAACGCATCGAGGGCGTCGGGGCGGCCGGTGGCGATGTTGCAGAACGAACAGCCGCGGGTGCAGATCTCGCCCATGATCATCATGGTGGCGTGGCCCGCGCTCCAGCATTCGCCGACATTGGGGCAGCCCGCCTCTTCGCAGACCGTCACGAGGCGGTTGGTCTTCAGGATCTCGCGCGTGTCCTTGTAGCCCTGCGAGGTCGGCGCCTTGACGCGGATCCACGACGGCTTCTTCGGTTGCTCCTGATCGGGCCGATGCGCCTTTTCCGGGTGGCGTTCACCGGGGATTTTGAGGTCGCGCATGGGATTTTCCCCCTGTTCTGGCTGTTCAGAACACATAGGCTCAAAGCATTCCGCAGGCAATGACGTAACGCCGGGGCGGAGCGGTAAATGTAATGCGGCCCCCTGGCCGCGGAGGGACGCGTGATGAAAAAGATGGTGGCGGAAGGTCTGGGCACCTTCATTCTGGTATTCTTCGGCTGCGGCGCGGCCGTGCTGATGGGCGAACATATCGGCATGCACGGAATCGCGATGGCGTTCGGCCTGTCGATCGTGGCGGCGGCCTACGGGCTTGGCGCGATCTCGGGGGCGCATCTCAACCCCGCGGTGTCGCTTGGGATGGTGACGGCGGGCCGGATGGGGGTGCCCGAGTTCGCGCAATATGTGATCGCGCAGCTGATCGGCGCGATCCTGGCGGCCTTTGCGCTTTACCTGATCGCCAGCGGCAAATCGGGCTATGACGTTGCGGTGCACGGGCTGGGGCAGAACGGCTTCGGCGCGGGCTATAACGGCGAATACGGCCTTGGCGCGGCGCTTGTTTTCGAGGTGATCGCAACCTTCATCTTCGTCACCGTGATTCTTGGCGCGACCGGCCCGGCCGCCGCGGCCGGGTTCGCGGGCCTCGCCATCGGCCTGACGCTGATGGGCATCCACCTTGTGGGAATCGACGTGACGGGCGTTTCGGTGAACCCCGCGCGTTCGGTCGGACCCGCGCTTTTCGTCGGCGGCAAGGCCCTTGCCGATCTGTGGCTTTTCATCGTTGCCCCGCTGATCGGCGGTGCCCTGGCCGGTGCGGTGCATACCGCCGGCCTGACCCGCGCCGCGGAGTAAGCCGCCGACGGCCGGCCCGCCATCTCCCCACGATCGGACCGGCCACGGCCCCGCCATGCTCTGCGCAGGCGGGGCCGATCCTTTTCGCGGGTGTCAGCCGATCAGCGGCGCGGCCCCGCCATAGGTTTCGTCATAGTGCCGCTTGAGCCGGATCAGCGCGATGCGCAGCACGATCTTGCCCGAGCGCGCCGACCAGCCAAGGCGGCGTTCGGCGGCCTCCAGCCCCTCGAGGAAGCAGCAGCAGCGCAGCACCATGTCACCAAGCCCGGGGCCCAGATCGCGCAGCGCGGCCGCAACGCGGGCCCGCGCCCGCTCGGACCCGCCGCCGCCACCGCCCTGAGCGGGCTGGAACCGGCTGCGCTCTCCGCCGGTCAGGAACCGCTCCCAGTTCTGGGCGACGCGCGGCCCCATCTGCGCCAGCTCGAAATCCTCGCGCAGGCGTTCCCCGGCAGCGACCAGATCGGCCGAAAGGAACGGCGTGCCATCCTTGTCGCGCCGCCGCGCAAGGATGCCAAGCGGGCTTTCGGCCAGGTTCGCGCGCAGGCGGCGCGGGCGGTCGCCTGCGGGGTCCGGCAGCCTGCGCTCGCCCCAGACGCGGTGCTGGTCGCCGAAGGCATGCGCAAAACCGGCCGGCGCCTCGGCGAAGCCCTGCCCCGCGGGCGCGCGCATCCCGTCCTCGTCCTCTTCGAGCATGCGGCGCAGGGCGGCGCGGCCGGCCATGCTGATCTCATAGCTGATGACCCGGCCGGAATGGGCGACCTGGATCCAGTCCTTCAGCGCCATGGCCTGGGCGTATCGGCGCTCCAGCACGGCGGTGCGCACGGTCCCCTTCAGGACCACCGCCTTTTCCATGTCGGGCGCCACCACCAGAAGCGCGCCCAGCTCGCTCAGCCGGCGCAGGATGCGGCGGGCCTCGTGAAGCAGCTGGGTTTCATCCACCGGGGGCAGGCTGGAGCGGATCGGAGCAGTCATCGTGCGGTCTTCCTCTTGTGATCCGGTTTGCGCCGCAAGAAGGCATTCGCCGCGGCCAAGCCGCGCAAGCGCCTCATCCACAAGGGGGTCGTCGCGACGGGCCTCGATCCGCCGCACACGGCGCAGCACGGTCGAGGCGTGGCACCCCTCGGCGCGGGCAAGCTGCCGTATCGACACGCCATGTTCGACATGGCGCAGATAGAGGCGTGCGTAATCAGGCAGCCAGGCGGGCAACCCCGCAAGGCCGATGGCGATCGTCGTCATTTCTTTCCCCAGATGCGAGGGTGCCCTGGGCACCCCCATGAGTCTTTGCGGTGCAACCGTGGGTTGCTTTCATTACCCGTTCGTCAAGAAACGGAACGATGCTAAGAATTGTTTAAAAATGATAAATATCGTCGAACGCCCCGAACGCTTGAGCGGCGCTTCGCGCAACACCCGTATAGGTTGTGCTTTGCTGCGCCCCGGAACAACCGGGGATACTGCCATGACCGACCTTCTTGCCCTTGTCACGCATCTCAAGCGGCCGCGCCTTCTGATCCGGGCCGCGCGGCTGGGACAGCTTGACTACAACCGCGACCGCGACCGCGACCTGCGGCGCCTGATGCGCATGCCCGCCGCACCAAATCCCGAACAGGCGCTTGCCCGGCTTCTGGCCGAGGAAGAGCGCCTTGAGGCCGAGCGCCGCGAGGGCGATGCCGGCTACAACCTGCCGCGCCACATCGAGGTGCTGATCGCCATGATCGCCGAGGTGCGGCTGCTGCACCGCTCCGCCGCCGGCGCCTGATCAGCGCGACTTGAAAAGCGAGCCCAGAACCCCGCGCACCAGCACCTGTCCCGACCGCGTGCCAAGCTGCCGCGCCAGGCTTTTGCCGAAAGTCTCGAGCATCGTGTCCGAGCGGCGCGACGATCCGCTGCGGCGCGGGGTCTTCTCGGCCTTGATCGGCTCGAACCGCCGGGCGCGCTGAAACTCGCGCGCGGCATCCTCTTGCTGCGCGGCGCGGGATTCGGCGGCGGCGGCCTCTTGCGCGGCGGCCTCGGCCCGTCTGGCAAGCATCTCCTGCGCGGAGTCGCGGTCGACGGCCTTGTCGTATTTCAGTCCCAGCCCGGACGACTGGATCACCGCGCGGCGTTCCTCCACGCTCAGCGGGCCAAGGCGCGATTGCGGCGGGCGCACCAGCGTGCGCTCGACCATGCCGGGCACGCCCTTGGCCTCGAGGAACGAGGTCACGGCCTCGCCCGTTCCGACCTCCTTGATCGCACCCTCGGTATCGAAGCGCGGATTGGCGCGATAGTTCTGCGCCGCGCGCGCAAGATCCTTCTGGTCCTTGGCCGTGAACGCACGCAGCGCATGCTGCACGCGGTTGCCAAGCTGGCCAAGGATATCGTCGGGCACGTCGGCGGGGTTCTGCGTGATGAAATAGATCCCCACCCCCTTGGAGCGGATCAGCCGCGCCACCTGCTCGACCTTGTCCAGAAGCGCCTTGGGCGCGTCATCGAACAGCAGATGCGCCTCGTCGAAGAAGAAGACGAAGCGCGGCTTGTCCGGGTCTCCGACCTCGGGCAGTTCCTCGAACAGTTCGGACAGCAGCCACAGAAGGAAGGTGGCGTAAAGCCGGGGCGAGGACATCAGCTTGTCCGCCGCAAGGATGTTGATCTGCCCCCGCCCGTCAGGGGCGGTGCGCATCATGTCCGCTAGGTCAAGCGCGGGTTCGCCGAAGAACTGCCCGCCGCCCTGGGTTTCCAGAACCAGAAGCTGGCGCTGGATCGCGCCGACGCTCGCGGCCGAGACATTGCCATAGCTCAGCCCGATCTCGGCGGCGTTCTGGCCCACATGCACCAGCATCGCGCGCAGATCCTTCATGTCCAGAAGCGGAAGGCCCTGTTCGTCCGCGATATGGAAGGCGATGTTCAGCACGCCCTCCTGCGCTTCGGAAAGATCCAGCAGCCGCGCCAGAAGCAGCGGCCCCATCTCCGAGATCGTGGTGCGCACCGGGTGCCCTTGCTCGGCGAACATGTCCCAGAAGGTCACGGGAAAGGCGTCATAGGCCAGGTCATAGCCGATCGTGGCCGCGCGCGTGGCAAAGGAGTCGTGCATCTTGCCCTCGGCCGAGCCGGGCAGCGCAAGCCCCGAAAGATCGCCCTTCACATCCGCCATGAACACCGGAACACCGGCCGCCGAGAACGCCTCGGCCAGGATTTGCAGCGTGACCGTCTTGCCCGTGCCGGTCGCGCCGGCGATCAGGCCGTGGCGGTTGCCATATTTCAGCAGAAGTTCCTGCGCATCGGCGTATCCTTCGCCGCCACCCCCCACGAAAACGCCCTTCTCGGTCAGCATTCCGCTCATACTCTGCACACTCCGGAAAATTCGGTTCGGCCCAACAATACCCGGTTAACGGAGTTGTGCCAGTCTCCTTTCTGCCCGCCGTTTCAGGCAATGCCCGGCGGGCAGCTTCCTCCCTGTTAGACTCGCCGCGCCTGCGGGCGCGGCTTTTTTATTCACGGTTTCATAGGGTTGGGGCAAAAAATTTCCCTGTTGACGTAGCGATGCAACACGATTAGCGTTCCGGCAATGATGAAGTCGGCCAAGTCCGACGGGGAGAAATACATCGAAAGGGTTCCGGTGACGGAACCCTTTTTTCATCTCCCGATCACGCAAGTTTGGCCGGATTTCCGCCCAAGACCCCCTCTGCACCGCGTTTCCCGCCTGACAGCGGCAAAGACCCGTGTTAATCGGGGCGCCTAACCCGTTCAGGATGGAAGAGAATGATGGCAGACCTGACGACGAAATCTCTCGTGATCGCTCTGGCCCTTGGCCTTGGCTCGGCGGCCTTCGCCCAGGACGCGGCCGCCCCCGCAGAGGGCGCAGCCCCGGCCGAAGGCACCGAGGCCCCCGCAGCGACCGACGCGCCCGCGACCGAAGCCCCCGCCGCTGAGGCCCCCGCGGCCCCGGCTGAACCCGATCCCAATGCGGTCGGGGCCACCTATACCAAGGACACCTTCGGAGACTGGACGCTTCAGTGCATCCGCACCGAGGACGGCAAGGATCCCTGCCAGATCTACCAGCTGATGCATGACAAGGACGGCAATGCCGTCGCCGATATCAGCCTGTTCGGCCTGCCCCAGGGGCAACAGGCCGCGGCCGGCGCCACGATCATGACGCCGCTGGAAACCCTGCTGACCGAGAACCTTCTGCTCCAGGTCGATTCGAACGAGGCGAAGGTCTATCCCTTCACCTTCTGCGCCCGGATCGGCTGTTTCGCGCGCGTCGGCTTCACCGCCGCCGAGGTCGAGAGCTTCAAGAAGGGCAACAAGGCCGTCATCACCCTGGTGCCGGTGGCTGCGCCCGACCAGAAAGTCTCGCTCGACATGTCGCTCAAGGGGTTCACCGCCGCCTATGACGCGGTGACGAAGGCGAACGAACCGGCCAACCAGTAAGACGCACGAGTTCCGTTGTGCCGCACGCCGCCCCCCGAAACCGGTGGGCGGCGTTTTCATGCCCGCTCCAGCGCCAGAACCGCGTTCAGCCCACCAAAGGCGAAGGCGTTGGACAATGCGCGCGCCACCGGCAGTTCGCGCGCGGCAAGGGGCACCACGTCCAGATCGCATTCCGGATCGACATGCCGGTATCCGATGGTCGGCGCGACAATCCCGTCGCGCAGGGCCATGATGCAGGCCAGCAGCTCGACCGCGCCGGTGCCGCCGATGCAATGGCCGTGCATCGCCTTGGTCGAGGACAGCATCACCGTTTCCGCCGCCGCGCCAAAGGCCGTGCGGATCGCCGCGCATTCGGTGCGGTCATTGGCGGCGGTGCCGGTGCCATGGGCGTTGATATAGCCCACCGAATCGGGCGCGAATCCCGCATCGCGCAGCGCGCCCGAAATCGCGCGCCCCGCCCCCTCGACCGAGGGCATGACGATATCCGAGGCATCCGAGGTCATCGCAAAGCCGGAAATCTCAGCCAGGATCTCGGCGCCGCGGGCGCGGGCGTGGTCACGCTCTTCCAGCACGAAGACACCCGCGCCCTCGCCCTGGACCATGCCGTTGCGGGTGGCGCAGAACGGGCGGCAGCCGTCTTGCGACATCACGCGCAGCCCTTCCCAGGCCTTGACGCCGCCGAAACACAGCATCGCCTCGGCCCCGCCGGCAATCATCACCGGCGCCGCGCCCGAACGCACCATCTGGAACGCCAGCCCCATCGCGTGGTTCGAGCTGGCGCAGGCCGTCGAGACCGAAAAGGACGGCCCGCGCAGCCCGAACTCCATGGCGATATGGCTTGCCCCCGCATTGTTCATCAGCCGCGGCACGACCAGCGGATGCACGCGGTTGCGCCCCTCGGCATAGACCGCGCGATAGGCCTCGTTCCAGGTCATGACGCCGCCCCCGGCGGTGCCCATCACGACCCCGGCGGCAAGCCCGGCATCGCCGCTGAAATCCAGCCCCGAGCAGGCCACCGCCTCGCGCGCGGCGACAAGGGCGAACTGCGTGACGCGATCATAAAGGGTCAGGTTGCGCGCCTCGAAATGCGCCTCGGGCTGCCAGTTCCGGACCTGCGCGCCGATCTGCACCGACAGGCGTTCGACATCGGGAAAATCCAGCGCCCCGATCGCCGAGCGTCCCTCGGCCATGGCGGCCAGCGTCGCGGGCACGTCGCGGCCAAGCGCGTTCACGGTGCCCGCGCCGGTAATGACGACGCGCCGCCTGCCCGCCTCAGGCAAGGGCCTGCCCCTTCGCCGCGATCAGCCGCTCGACCGCCTGCACGATCGCCCCGACCGAAGAGATGTCAAACCCGCTTTGCGCAGGCTCGTTCGCGTTGAACGGGACCGAGATGTCGAAGGTTTCCTCGATGGCGAAGATCGTTTCGACCAGGCCCAGGCTGTCCAGGCCAAGCTCTTCCAGCGTCATGTCCGCGCGCACCTGTTCGGGTTCCAGAACCGCTTCGCGCGCGATGATGGCAATGATGTTTTCCGACACGTTCCGACTCATCCGTTGCTGCTCCGCTCGTCCTTCTGGCCCATCTTTGTAACGGTTTCCCGAAGCTCGGCCACCTGCGCGAAAAGTCGCCTCAGGCGGCGGATGTTTTTCCACGCCTCGACATGGGTTTCCATCTTCAGCGCCGGATAGCCCAGCAGAACCCGGCCCGCGGGGGCGTTCGAGAAGATCTTGGTCGCGCCCCCCGCGATCACGTCGTCGCCCACGAAGATATTGTCCGAAACGCCGCATTGCCCGGCCAGCACCACGCGGTTGCCGATGCGCGAGGACCCGGCGATGCCGACCTGGCCGCAGAGCAGACAATCGTTCCCGACCTGCACGTTATGGCCGATATGCACGAGGTTATCGACCTTGGTGCCCGATCCGACCACGGTGGCGCGCACGGTGCCTCGGTCGACGGTGGCATTCGCGCCCACCTCGACATCGTCGCCGATCTCGACCGTGCCGAGACTGTGGATTCGCGTCCAGGCCTGCTCGACGATCCCCGCGCGCGTGCCAAGCGTTTCGCGGATCTCCTCGACGCCGGATTTCTCGGGGGTGACGAAGGAAAAGCCGTCCGCGCCGATCACCGCGCCGGGATGGCAGATGAAGCGCGCGCCGATGCGGACCCGTGCGCAGATCCGCGCCCCGCTGTGCAAAAGCGCCTCCGGGCCGATCTGCGCGCCCTCGGCGATCGTGACATGCGCGCCGATCCGTGCGCCCGCGCCGATCCGCGCGCCGCGCCCGATCACCACGAAGGGGCCGATCGCCGCGCCCGCGCCGATCTCGGCCTCGGGGTCGATCACGGCGGTGGGGTGGATGCCGGGTGCGATCTCGGGGCCGGGATCGAAGGCGCGCGACAGCCCGGCCATCGCAAGGCGCGGACGCGCCACGAAGATCGCCGCCTCAAGCCCGTGGGCGCGCCAGTCGGCGCCTTCCCACATCAGCGCGGCGCGCGCCGCCCCCTGCCCGATGCCTTCGGCGTATTTCGGGTCCATCGCCAGGGCAAGCTGCGCCGGACCCGCGGCCGACGGCTCGGCCGCGCCCTCGATCGGAATCGACAGATCCCCCTCGGCCCTGGCCCCGAGTGCCTTGGCGATTTCCTCAACGCTATGTGCCATGGATCAGCCTTTCGGACGGCGGGCGCCCATTGCACCCGCCCCACCGATTTAGCTACCGCGCGCGCGCAATTCCACCCCGGCCTTTTCCAGCGCCCCGAAAAGCGCCGCATCCCGCCCATAGACATCGCGGCGATAGTCCATCCGCCCCTTGGGCGTGGGCCATGCGGTGAAGTAGACCAGATGCACCGGGAAGGGCTGTTCCAGCTGCACCGGGGTTTCGCGCCCGGTATTCAGATAGCGGTGGAACAGGCCCTCTGGATCGTCGCTTTGCGGCTCAAGCAGCACATAGGCAAGCTCGAACGGGCGCTGCACGCGCACGCAGCCATGCGAGAACGCGCGCACCTCCTTGGAGAACAGCGACTTCGAGGGCGTATCGTGCAGGTAGATGTTGTATTTGTTCGGGAACAGGAACTTCACCAGCCCAAGCGCATTCCCGTCCGAGGGCGGCTGCTTCATCGCAAAGGGAAAGCTGCGCGAGGAATAGGCCGCGAAGTTGATGGCCGAGCGCGGCACCACGCGGCCGCGGCTGTCGATGATGTTGATATGGCTGGCCGCGTTCGGATTGCGCTGCATCATCGGCAGGTATTCCTTGACGGTGATCGAGCGCGGCACATTCCATGTCGGATTGATGACCATCAACTCCATCTCGTCCGAGAATTCGGGCGTGCGGCGGTCCGAGGTGTTCTGCCCCACCACGGTGACGGATTCGAACGTCACCTTGCCGTGGTCGATCACCCGGACCGAGAAATCGGTGATGTTGACCCAGATGTGGCGCTGCCCGAGGTCGATCCCGTTCATCCAGCGCAGCCGCTCCATCGCCACGATGACGGATTTCAGCCGTTCGTCAGGGCCGCGGTTGATCTCGGCCACGGTGCCGTCGCCGGCAACGCCGTCAGGCGTCAGCCCGTGCTCAAGCTGGAACTGCTGCACCGCCTTCTGGATGTCGGCATCGAAGACGGCGGTGGCGGTGCGGCCCAGATAGCCCATCGCCTGCAACCGGTCGCGCAGCGCGATCACTGCCGGGCCGGTATCGCCCGGCCCAAGCCGCCTGGCGGGCACCTCCGCCCCCCAGCCGCCCTTCGCCAAGGCCCCTTCCAGGGTCAGCTTGGCCTTCATCAGCTGCGCATATTGCGGTGCCGACGGCGGCAGGGCGCGCAGGAAACTCACCGGGTCTGCAGATGCAAGGCCCGAGATCAGCCCGAAAGGGTCGCGGCGCGGAATCTCGCGCACGATGCCGGAATTGATGCGCGACGGCTCCAGCGCGCCGCTGGTGATGTCATGCGCATAGGCCAGGAAGGCCTCGGACATGGCAACTTCAAGCTGGCCACGCTCGCGTTCGGTCTGAAGATCGTTGAACTGCCGGCGCAGCACCGAAGCATCGTAGCGCGCCACCGGCAGGCCGTGATCGCCCGCCCGGTCGAGCGCGTCGAAAAAGGCCGCGCGGCGGGCGCTGTCACCCGCACCCGTCCAGATCGGTGCGTAATCGCGCGCCGCGTAAAAGCGCGCAAGCGCATCCTCGGGCGCGGCGGTTTCGGCAACGGCCTGCCGGAACCCCGACAGGGACTGCGCAAGGCCCGCCTGCGGCGCGGCGGCCACCGCCACCGAAAGCGCCATTACAGAAGCCGCAAAAACAGCCCGAAACCGCCCGTGAATACCCATTTCAACCCCGAAACATCCCTTGATCCCAATGGCCAAGCGTGAGCGAATTCCCGCGCACTGTCCAGAGACCTTGACCCGGCCCCGCGGCCCCGTCGCATTTGCGCCGCACAGATGATGCAAGCTCGCCACATTCCGAATGGTTTGCGCGATTTTTTGCCGATGGGTCTGGCATTCCTGGAACCGCGGCAAATCGGCAGTTGGCCTGAGATTCGCCCTGTGCCATAAGATTGTCGTCACCGGGGATATGTGTTATCTTCGCGTGAAGCCGCTGGGACAGGCGGCACGAAACGGCAGTACAGGCGAAACGGCATGAGCATGACGACGATCTCTCGGCGCGGCCTTCTTGGGGCTTTCGCGGCCACCATGATCACGGCAGCCCCCTCGGCATCCAACGCATTCGGAATCCTTCGTGGTGCGGGCGATATCCGCCGCATTCGCATGTATTCGGGCCGAACCGGCGAAAGCATCGACACCGTCTACTGGATCGAGGGCGACTACATCAAGGAAGCCTTGGCCGAAATCAATCACTTCATGCGGGACTGGCGCACCAATCAGGTGACCAATATCGATGCGCGCACGATCGACATCGCCGCCGCCGCACATGGCCTGCTGGACGTGAACGAACCCTACATGATGCTGTCGGGCTACCGCTCGCCGAAAACCAATGCGATGCTGCGCTCCAAATCGCGAGGCGTTGCCAAGAATTCACTGCACATGAGCGGTCAGGCCGCCGACCTGCGGTTGAAGTCGCGCTCGGTGACGCAGATGTACAAGGCCGCCTCGGCCTGCCATGCGGGCGGTGTGGGCAAATATTCGCGCTCGAACTTCGTGCATATGGATTGCGGCCCGATCCGCACCTGGGGCGGCTGAGGCCATCCGGGCACGACCCCCGTCACGCGCGGCGCATCCCGAAAGGGGCGCCGCGTTTTCCGTTTGCCCCGTTGGGTGGCCCCCGGCCTTACCGATCCTTTCGCAGGCGCTGCTCCATCCGGCGGGCCAGCTCGCCCTGCCCCGCAGCGTGCAGCCCTTTGATCGCGCCAAGATAGTCGCGCTCTTCACGGTTCTGGCTCAGCTTCGATTTCGCAAGCTGCCGGTTGACCTCGATCCGGAAGGCCACAATCCCGTCCAGCATCTGCTGCATGAAGTCTGTCGGCGCATCCGCCATTTTCCACGCCCCGGCACCGTTCAGCCTGCGTTCGTGCAGACGGGTCAGCAGCCCCACCGCGGCCCGCTTGGCGTGGTCGTCATGCTGGAAGGTGATGGCGCCGTGGATATGAACGGCCTGATAGTTCCATGTCGGAACGGCCCGGTGATGCTCGGCCTTCGAGGGATAGAAATTGGGCGAGACATAACCCTCCACCCCGCGAAAGACCGCCAGAACCTCTTGCCCGTCCGCGATCAGCCGGTGCATGTCATTGGCTAGGGCGACATGGCCGATCAGCGTTCCGTCCGGCGCCGGAAAAAGCGGCAGATGATTGGCGACCAGCCCCTCTGCGGTCTGCGCCACGATGCAGGCCAGGGGCGCGGCCTCGACGATCCCCCGGATCTCGGAGGCATCAACCTCGTGGAAATGCGGGGGAATATACATGCGCGCGCCCTCTGCCCGGTATCTGCCGGCCCGTATATCGCCGAATGGCCGGCCTGGGCGCAACGGCAAAAGCGCCGCTGGCGCGACGCTTTCACCGCCCTGTCCGGGGATCAGCCCTTCAGGCGCTCGGGGTGTTCGGTTTCAAGATAGGCTTCGGTCTCGGCCGACATGCCGACTCGTTCGAACCCGGTGATCATCGGGCGGACATGCTCTCGGAACCCGTGGCCGATGGTCAGCAGATAGACGTGCACCACGACGAAGGTGGCAATGGCGAAGGCCGCAAGAACGTGCAGGTTCGCAACCACCGTCAGCCATTGGTTTTGCGGGTCCAGATGCCCCCAAAGCCCATAAGCAAGATAGACCAGGCCGCTGATCCAGATCGCCGGAAACAGAACCGTCTTCAACAGGAAATAGGCAAGCGCCTGCAAGGGGTTATGCCTGCGCCGCAACTGCTTGTCATAGGGGTGCTCCTCGCCGCGGAACACGCCCCATACATAGAAGCGCGCCACCTTGAGCAACCCCTGCGGACGCGGCACGAACTGCTTCCAGTTCTCGGTCGTGAACAGCCAGAAGGTGGCGAAGGCCCAAAGCAGCAAGAGCGCAAGCGCCACGACCGTGTGGATCGTCACCGCAAGGCCGAACGGGCCGATCTCGTGCAACCCCAGAAGCCGCGCGCCGGTGAAGAACAGAAGGAAGATCGAAATGGCCTGAGACCAGTGCCACAACCGATTGAAGCGCGTATAGACCTTTACGAAACGCTCAGCCATGACCCTTCCCTCCCTTGCCGCGGCTAAACAGCCGCAGGATCGCGTGGCCGCCGACCCCCATCACCGCCATCAGCAGCAGCACCATCCCCAGCTTGCCGCCAAGGCCGATACCACTTCCGGGCAAATAGACCCCTGCGATATTCGCCATCCGGCCGTTCGGCGTGTGACAGCTTGCGCAGCGCAGGGCCTCTTCGGCGGGCGCCACCATGTGGGTGATCGGCCAATACATGTAGGTATCGACGAAGCCGAACTTGCCGGAATAGTCGTCGCCCACATAGTCCATCGCCGCCTTGATCGACTTTTCCCAATCGAAGTTGGTCCAGAGCGCGGTATCGGTCTGCGGGCCATAGACATGGTTGTAGACCAGCTTGTTCAGCTCGGCGTCATAGGCCTGGCGCCCCACCATCCGCTTGAAGGGGAAGATCCGCGACCGCGCATCCCCCGGCGTGCCCGAGACGCTGTTGACCTCGACGACATTGCCGGGGTCGATCGTGGTTCCCGGCAGCGTGTAGCGCACCTGACCGTCAAACCAGGCGTAATAGGGCGTGACATTCTCGGCCCATTCGAAATCGCCCTTGGTCGACATATAGGTGTGCAGGTGCTTGCCATCGGACTGGGTAAACCCTTCTTCCGAATAGGGTTTCCCGTCCTTCAGCTTACCCGCCGTGGACCAGTCCCACACGGTTTTCGTGGCCACGCCGCCCTTGGCGAATTCCGGAATATGGCAGGTCTGACAGGCCACGCGGTCGGTGTGATCGTTCAGCTTCAGCCCCACGACCGAGGCCCTGGGATGCGGCTTTTCCCCGTGGCACGAGGTGCAGCTGGCCACGTCGCGCCGTTCACCCGGCGCGCGGTCGGCATGCGGGTCGGTGACATTGGTGGCATAGCGCGAGCCGGTAAAGACGTGCTTGTCCGAGACGTGGCAGGCCTCGCAGGTGAAATTCGCGCCGTCCTTCGACATGTGCACATCGACCTCGGGGCTCGGGTCGATCAACGCCGAGGACAGGTCGCCGTGCTTCACGTTGTCCCCGCCACCGCCATAGAAGTGGCAGCCGCCGCAGTTCTCGCGCCCCGGAGGCGGGCCGACCGACAGCGCGGCCTTCGCCAGATCGACCGCCCAAGCCGAGGCGCCCGTGATCGTCTTGGCCTTGTCCGACACCGGCGCCAGCGGCGGATTGCCCGCAAGGTTATCCTGCTTGGCATATTGGCCGGACTTGTCGTGACATACGAGGCAGTCCACCTTTTCGGGCTGGTCGGGCATGGGCTGGCGCACGTCAACCCAGTCATAGCCGGTATGGCACGAGGTGCAGCGCGTCTCGTTCGATGCGACATTGCCGCAAAACGCGTTCAAAACCTTTGACTTACCCAGAACCTGACCGGTTTCGGGGTGCGCGTACTCCCATTTCCAGTGGATCGAATGCATCACCTGGTTCGATGCCTCGGTATGGCACGAAAGGCAGGCCGCCGTGACCTCGGGGCCTGACGAGAACGGTCCCTTCAGCGCTTCGAACTTGCTGTGATCCGCGGTGCTCTGCGTGACCGGATCGCTCATATGCGCGGCGGTCGGGGCCGGATCGGCCCCCTGCCCGAGGGCAACGCCCGCGACAAGAATCCCCACGATAAACGCGGAATAAAAGGCGCCTCGCGTCATCACTCCTCCGATCTGGCGTTTGGCTGGATGGATATCTTCAAATATTCGGTAACACGAATGCGAGCATGTCCCTATGCGACACACTGCCTCTTGGCCAAACAGCGGCAAACGGCCCGCGACAGGGGCCAGACGTGCAACTGCGAAAACCGGGAATATGGCGCACCCGAGAGGATTCGAACCTCTGGCCTCTGCCTTCGGAGGGCAGCGCTCTATCCAGCTGAGCTACGGGTGCCTGACGCGCGGTATAGACGAGGGGCGGCAGGCCTGCAACGGGCAAAATCCGTCAGCAACCGACCCTCAGCCAAAGAGTTCCTGGCAGAATTCCAGCGCCGAAACCAATGCGTCGACCTCTTCTCGGGTGTTGTACATCCCGAAAGAGGCGCGCGCCGTCGCGCTCACGCCCAGGTGCTGCAACAGCGGCATGGCGCAATGGGTGCCCGCGCGCACTGCGATGCCGCGCTTGTCGAGCACGGTCGAGATGTCATGCGCATGCGCCGGGCCGTTCAGCGTGAGCGAGAAGATCGCCCCCTTGCCCGGTGCGTTGCCCTGCACGTTCAGCCAGTTGAGCCCGCGGAAGCGTTCTTCGGCATAGTCGCGCAGGCCGGCCTCATGCGCGGCGATATTGGCCATGCCGATCCCCATCAGGTAGTCCAGCGCGACCCCCATGCCGATCTGCTGCACGATGCCGGGGGTGCCCGCCTCGAACTTCATCGGCGGCTTGTTATAGGTGACGCTGTCGCGCGTGACGGTGTCGATCATGTCGCCGCCGCCCAGGAAGGGGCGCATCTCGGCCATCCTCTCACGCCGGATGAAGATCGCCCCGGAGCCGCTTGGCCCATACAGCTTATGTCCGGTGATGGCATAGAAATCGCAGCCGATCGCGGCGACGTCCACCGGCATGTGCACCGCCGCCTGGCTGCCATCGACAAGCACCGGAACCCCGGCCGCGCGCGCACCCTTGCAGATGGCGGCCACATCGACCAGCGTGCCCAGCACATTCGACATATGGGTGACGGCCACAAGCTTGGTGCGCGGCCCGATCGCGTCGAGCACCTTCTGCGGATCAAGCGCGCCATCGGCCTCGGGCTCGACCCATTTCAGCACGACACCCTGGCGTTCGCGCAGGAAATGCCAGGGCACGATATTGGCGTGATGCTCCATCACGCTCAGCACGATCTCGTCTCCGGGCTGCATCTGGGGTGCGGCCCACGCGTAAGAGACAAGGTTGATGCCCTCGGTCGTGCCGGTGGTGAACACGATCTCGTCTTCGCCGGGTGCTTTCAGGAAACGCGCAACGATGCCCCTCACACCCTCATACTTTTCCGTCGCAAGGTTGGAAAGGTAGTGCAAGCCCCTGTGAACGTTTGAATATTCATGCGAATACGCCTGCGTCATCGCGTCAATCACACATTGGGGCTTTTGCGCCGAGGCCCCATTATCCAGATAGACCAGCGGCTTGCCGTTCACCGTGCGAGACAGGATCGGGAAATCGGCCCGGATCGCGTTGATGTCATACATGCCCGTCTCCTTTTTCCGATCAGGCGACCGGCGCAGGCATCACGCCCAGCACGACCAGCACGATCCCGAAAAACAACGCACTTCCCACAAAAACTGCGATGACACCGAAGGCAACCAGCGCGATGTTCTCGAACCCGTGCAGGGCCGCCGTGAAGCGCACCAGGAGCCAGAACATGAGCCCCACCAGCGCGACCGTCAGCACCAGTGCCGACATGGGAAACAGCGCCATCATCGCAAGCTGCACCACCTGCCCCAGGATCAGAACGAACTCCATCCAGACCACAAGCAAGAGCGCATCCGCGAACTGCCCCTTGCCGCCGAAGCGCTGCCCGAAGAACGCCATCGCCCAGGCCCCGTAAACCAGCAGCACGCCCTGCACGATGACCATGGTGATCGGCGCCGGCGCCGGCGCGATCCGGTTGTCGGTCGCCACCGCAAGCATCATCTCGGACAGCGTCGCCAGAAGCGCCGACAGCGTCATGACGATACCCAGCCCGATCCAGCGCGCCTGAAGCGGCGGATCAAGCGCCAGAAGCCGCGCCACCCCGCGCGGCGGATCGAGCACCGTCTGCCTGACCAGCGCAATCACCTCGGCGCGTTGCAGTTCCATCATTTGCCCTCGAACTCGGCCACGCGCAGCGCGGCAAACCAGATCGCAAGAAACGCAAGGCCGACCAGCACGCTCATCGCCTGCATCTGCACCCCCGGCCCGATGAAGCCCGCCACCAGCCCCTGCAACAGCATCAGCGGCGAAACCGCCAGCAGCGCCCAGAAAAGCGCCAGGCGCGCGCCATAGAAGCTGCCGTGCCCGCCCAGAGGCCGCAGCACAAGGTGGCTGCCCGCCGCCAGCAGGTAGAAGACCGGAACCACCGCCACAAGCGCAAGCCCGGTTCCCACCATCAGGCCGGTCAGCGGCTGATCGGCCTCAAGATGCGCCAGCCGCGACAGGCGCGGCCATTGCGCGATGAACACCACCCCAAGCGCCGAAAGCAGGATCGTCAGAACCCAGGGTTCCGAGCGGCCGCGCGCCAGAAGATCGCGCATCACCGCGCGGGGCGCGCGGTAGCTGCGCAGGATGTCATCGGTGGCCGGCATCGCGCACCATCACCCCCGATGCCGCGACAGCCACGCCTCAAGCCGCGCGACGATCTCGTCCTTCAGGCCCTCGTCCTCGATCTCGTCGATCGCGTCGGCAAGGAAGGACAGCACCAGCAGCGCCACCGCATCCTCGCGCGTGACCCCGCGCGAGCGCAGGTAGAACAGCGCCGTCTCGTCGATCGCGCCGGTGGTCGAGCCATGCGAGCATTTGACGTCATCGGCATAGATCTCAAGCTCGGGCTTGGCGAGGAACTGGCTGTCATCGTCCAGCAGAAGCGACTGGCTGATCTGGTAGCCATCGGTCTTCTGCGCGCCGGGTTTCACCAGGATCTTGCCCTGGAACACCCCCACCGCGCCGTGCTTGAGCACCTTCTTGAACACCTGGCGGCTTTCACAGCGTTCGGCCGCATGGGTCACGAAGACCGTGTCGTCATGGTGGAAATCGCCCGTCGCGCCATCGCCAAGCGCGGCGCCCGCCACATGGGCCACGGCATCGTCGCCAAGGATGTCGATGACGCATTCGTTGCGCGTCAGAACGCCGTTCGCCGTCAGGGTAAAGCTTTTGAACAGCGCCCCGGCGGCGACCCGCGCGAAGATATGCGTGACCGCGCGGCGTTCGTGATCGCGGCCCTGCACGCGGACATGGTGGAAGCGGCCGCCTTCGGCCACGTCGACCTCGAGCACCTTGTTGAACCGCGCTCCGGCCGGACCGGATTCAAGCAGCGTCAACTCGGCGCCCGGCTCGACCTTCACGCAATGATGAAGGATCGGATCGGAAACCTCTGATTTATGAACATAAATCAGGTGAACAGGTTTCGCCGCGCGATCCGTCACGCGGATCAGCACCCCGTCGCCGGCCGCCGCCGTGTTCAGCGCGGCGAAGGGCCGGACCACGGGGCTTTGGCCCACCGCCTCCAGCGTGCCGTAAAGCCCGTTGGCCCAGGACAGATCCGGCGCATCGGCCAGACGGCGGATTTCGACCCCCGCCATCGCAAGATCGTCCGATGCGGCCGCGTCGAAAACGCCATCCACGAACACCACGCGCACCCGGTCGATCCGGTCGAAAAGCGGCGCCTCGTCGCCCGGATCATAGACCGAGGCCTTCGGCGCATCGTCCGCATTCAGCGCGGCCGGGTCGGTATAGCGCCAGTATTCATCGCGCCGGCCCGGAAGGCCCATGCGTTCCAAACGCTCTTTCGCGTCCTTGCGCGCCGCGCCGAACCCCGGCCCAAGGGCCAGGGCCGCGATGCGCGGGCTGTCTTTCGCCAGGGGGGCCGCCATTACGCCATCTCCGCCAGGATATCGGCATAGCCGTTGCGCTCCACCTCCAGCGCAAGCTCGGGCCCGCCCGTCTTCACGATCCGGCCATCGGCCATGATATGCACCACGTCAGGTTTGATATGGTCCAGAAGCCGTTGATAATGCGTGATGACCAGGAAGGCGCGGCCTTCGTCGCGCAGCGCGTTCACGCCATCGGCCACAAGTTTCATCGCATCGACATCAAGGCCCGAGTCGGTCTCGTCCAGGATGCACATCCTGGGTTCCAGCATGGCCATCTGGAGGATCTCGTTGCGCTTCTTCTCGCCGCCCGAGAAGCCCACATTCACCGGGCGCTTCAGCATCTCGGCGTCGATCTTGAGCATCTTGGCCTTCTCGCGCACCAGCTTGAGGAAATCGCCGGCGCTGATCTCGTCCTCGCCGCGCGCCTTGCGCTGCGCGTTCAGGGCGGTGCGCAGGAAGGTCATGTTGCCCACGCCGGGGATCTCGACGGGGTATTGGAACGCCAGGAACAGGCCCGCGGCCGCGCGTTCCTCGGGTTCCATCTCCAGCAGTTCCTCGCCCTCCAGCGTGGCGCTGCCTTCGGTCACCTCATAGCCGTCGCGGCCCGACAGCACATAAGACAACGTGGACTTGCCCGAGCCGTTCGGCCCCATGATGGCATGCACCTTGCCCGCCTCGACCGTCAGGTCGACGCCCTTGAGGATTTGCTTGTCCTCTTCTTCAAGTTTGACGTGCAGGTTCTTGATCTCAAGCATTTTTCTATCCTCAGGCAATGGTGACGGCGGTGCCGGAGGCCGACACCATCAGCATGTTGTTGATGACCTCGTAATCAAGGTCGACGCCGACAACGGCATTGGCGCCCAGCCGGAGCGCCTCATCTTGCATTTCGGCAAGCGCGGTCCTGCGCGCCTTGCCAAGCTCGGCCTCATAGGCGCCCGAGCGGCCGCCCACGATGTCACGGACCTGTGCGAAAAGATCGCGGAAGATATTCGCGCCAAGGATCGCCTCACCGGTGACGATGCCGTGGTAGGCGGTAATGGCGCGCCCCTCGACCGAGGGAGTTGTGGTGACGATCATTGCATTACCCCCGAAACACCAGCGCCGCGCCAAGCGCGATCAGCGCAAAGCCCGCCGCCGTGGTCCAGCTGATCGCTTCCTTCAGCCAGAAAGCGGAAAACCCAACGAACACCACAAGCGTGATGACCTCTTGCATCGTCTTGAGCTGCGCGGCCGAATAGACCTGATGCCCGATGCGATTGGCCGGCACGGCCAGCCAATATTCGAAGAACGCGATGCCCCAGCTGGCCAGCACCGCAACGGTCAGCGGCACGGCCTTGTGATTGAGATGGCCATACCAAGCGAAGGTCATGAAGACGTTCGACAGCGCCAGCAACCCGATCGGAAGCAGATATGCACTCATGATGTGTCAAAGCATCTCC
This sequence comes from Rhodobacter maritimus, assembly GCF_058747975.1. NCBI lineage: Bacteria > Pseudomonadati > Pseudomonadota > Alphaproteobacteria > Rhodobacterales > Rhodobacter > Rhodobacter maritimus. Next base: position 1,765,592 of record NZ_CM179095.1, read on the forward strand.
TTTGTGCCTGCCCACAACGGGCGGCAACCATTCCTCACCCCACGCTCCCCTCAAGCGAGATCGCCACAAGGCTCTGCGCCTCCATGGCGAACTCCATCGGCAGCGCCTGCAACACCTCGCGGCAGAAGCCGTTGACGACCAGCGCCACCGCCTCTTCCTCGTCCATGCCGCGCGACCGGCAGTAGAACAGCTGGTCGTCGTCGACCTTCGAGGTCGTCGCCTCATGCTCCACGCGGGACGAGTTGTTCTTGACCTCGATATAGGGAACCGTATGCGCGCCGCACTGATCGCCGATCAGAAGGCTGTCGCACTGGGTATAGTTGCGGCTGTTCTTCGCCCGCGGGTGCATCGACACGAGGCCGCGATAGGTATTCTGCGCCTTGCCCGCGGAAATCCCTTTGGAAACAATGCGTGAGCGGGTGTTCTTGCCAAGATGGATCATCTTGGTCCCGGTATCCGCCTGCTGCATGTTGTTGGCGATGGCGATCGAGTAGAACTCGCCCGAGGAGTCATCGCCGCGCAGGATGCAGGAGGGGTATTTCCAGGTGATCGCGCTGCCGGTCTCGACCTGGGTCCACATCACCTTGGCGCGTGCCTCGCGGCAATCGGCGCGCTTGGTGACGAAGTTGTAGATGCCGCCCTTGCCTTCCTCGTCGCCGGGGAACCAGTTCTGCACGGTCGAATACTTGACCTCGGCATCCTCGAGGATGACGATCTCCACCACCGCGGCATGAAGCTGCGCCACGTCGCGCTTGGGCGCGGTGCAGCCCTCAAGATAGCTGACATAACTGCCCTTGTCGGCGATGATCAGCGTGCGCTCGAACTGACCGGTGTTTTCCGCGTTGATGCGGAAATAGGTCGACAGTTCCATCGGGCAGCGCGTGTTCGGCGGGATGTAGACGAAGGACCCGTCCGAGAAGACCGCAGAATTGAGCGTAGCGAAGAAATTGTCCGACTGCGGCACGACCGAGCCGAGATATTTCTTCACCAGTTCAGGGTGTTCCTTGATCGCCTCGGAGATCGAGCAGAAGATGACGCCCGCCTTGGCCAGCTCTTCCTTGAAGGTCGTGCCGACGGAGACCGAGTCGAACACCGCGTCCACCGCAACCTTGCGCGCATCCGCCACCACGGCCTCGGCGCCCTCGACCCCGGCCAGAATCATCTGTTCCTTCAGCGGGATGCCCAGCTTTTCATAGGTCGCCAGCAGCTTCGGGTCGACCTCGTCCAGCGATTTGGGCTTTTCGGCCATGCTCTTGGGCTTGGCGTAATAGAACTGGTCCTGATAGTCGATCTCGGGGTATTTGAGCATCGCCCATCTGGGCTCTTCCATCGTCTTCCAGCGGCGGAACGCGGCAAGCCGCCATTCGGTCATCCAGTCCGGCTCACCGTTCTTTTCCGAGATCAGGCGCACGATGTCCTCGTTCACGCCCTTGGGCGCGAATTCCATCTCGATCTCGGTTTCCCAGCCGTATTTGTAGCTGCCCATGTTCTGAACGGTCTCGACCGTCTCGCGGTCGACACCTTCTCGGACTTCCAGATCCTGATCCACTTTCGTCACTTCCTGTTCATCCTTCCTGAGCCAATGCCCCGCCCGTGCGTCCCCGATGCCGCCGGAGCGCCGCGCCATAGGCCTGGGCAAAGCGCAGCACATCCTCTTTGCCGATCCCCGGCCCAAGAGACAGCCTGATCACCGAGCCCGCCTGCGATTCGTCATACCCCATGGCGGTCAGAACACGGCTGGCGCGCACCTTGCCCGAAGAGCAGGCCGCCCCCGCCGAAACCGCAAACCCCGCCAGATCAAGCCGCATGACCTGCGTCTCTCCCTTCCAGCCGGGGGTCAGAACCGAAAGCGTGTTGGGCAAAAGCCGCGCGCCGTTGTTCGTCGTCTCCCAACCTGGGAAGATAACATCTTCGGCCGCGTCTTCCAGAGCCATTTTTAGAATATTTCTAACTTCGGCGATTTCATCCCAAAGCCCCAAGGCAAGATCGCGCGCCGCCGCCTCAGCCGCTGCCCCGAATCCGGCGATGCCGATCAGGTTTTCGGTGCCCGCACGGCGCCCCATCTCCTGCCCGCCGCCACGCATCCGCGAGGCCACCTCGGTGCCCCGGCGCAGCACAAGCGCCCCCACCCCCTTCGGCCCGCCCAGCTTGTGCGCCGAGACAAGGCCCGCCGTCACCCCCAGCCAGTTGAAGGCCACCGGAACCTTGCCGAAAGCCTGCGTCAGGTCGGACACGGCAAGCCCTTCGGGCAAATCCTGCATCACCCCGGTTTCCGAATTCGCCAGTTGCAGCGCCGCCTGCGCCGGATCGCCGAGCGCAACGCGGCCCTGCCGGTCGACCGCCAGAACCGGATCGCACCAGGCCAGAACGGCATCATGCTCAAGCGCCGCGCATCGAAGCCCCCGCCCGGCGCAGGCCAGGGCCGCCGCCTCGGTCGCCCCCGAGGTGAAGACGATATCCGCCCCGTCCGCACCCAGCGCGGCCGAAACCTGCGCCCGCGCCCGCTCCATCACTGCGCGCGCCGCGCGCCCCTCGGCATGAACCGAGGACGGGTTGCCCACCACATCCATCGCGGCGCAGATCGCCGCCCGCGCCTCGGGGCGTAAGGGCGTGGTCGCGTTCCAGTCCAGATAGAGGCGCGCTGTCATGACGCAGTGCCCCTGGGATCTGCGGAAGCCTCCGGCGGGGATATTTGGACGAAGATGAATGCAGCTTCACCTTTGCCCAAATATCCTCCGCGAAGCGTTCCGCGGGTTCCATGTGCGCCGCGCGCGGTCATTCGTCCACGACCGAAAAAAGCGATGGCACCGCCGGGCAGGGTTTCAGGGTGTTCTGGACCACGTCTTCCAGCGTCGTCTGGTGCAGGAAGACGAAAACCTGTGCCGACAGGCTTTCCCACAGCCGGTTCGAAAGCGACTGCGCGCGGCTGCCGGAAATGCCGCCCGTCGCCCCTGCCCCGACATGCAGCGCCGAGACGGTTTCGTCCACGGCCTCGAAGATCTCGCTGATGCGGATATCGCCGGGTGCGCGCGCAAGGCGGTACCCGCCGCCCGGGCCGCGCACCGAGCTGACAAGCCCGGCGCGGCGCAGGCGCACGAAGAGCTGTTCGAGATAGGGCAGCGAGATGTCCTGCCGGCGCGAGATCTCGGACAGCGAGGTCATCTGGGAGTCGCCCGCAGTCGCCAGATCGACGAGGGCCACCATGGCATACCGCCCCTTGGTAGATAGCTTCATCTCATCCTCCGCCGGTGCCGCACCGGAACGCTCCAATGACCGCATTTTCCCCGGCGGAGCATTGACGCCGCTGCGATGGCCGCTTAACTCAATTCGAACCGAAAGTCCGGCATCCCGCCGGAGTTGGACCCGTCCTAGGGGTTCCGAGCGAAAGCGTCAAGTTTGGCGCCACGCCTGCCCCTGCGACCGATGCGACATGGAATGAGGCCAGAGCAATGCCCGAAGTGATTTTTCCCGGTCCCGAAGGGCGGCTTGAGGGGCGCTACCATCCCCAGCAGGCCCCCGATGCGCCGATCGCCATCATCCTGCATCCCGATCCGCAATATGGCGGGACGATGAACAACCGGGTCGTGTACAACCTGCACTACGCCTTTCACCGGCTTGGCTTCACGGTGCTGCGCTTCAACTTCCGCGGCGTCGGCCGCAGCCAGGGCGAATACGACCAGGGCATCGGAGAGCTGTCGGACGCGGCCTCGGCGCTGGATTACCTTCAGGCGCTCAACCCCAATTCCAAGCATTGCTGGGTGGCGGGCTTCAGCTTCGGCGCCTGGATCGGCATGCAGCTTCTGATGCGCCGCCCCGAGATCACCGGCTTTATCTCGGTCGCGCCGCCGGCCAATATCTACGATTTCAGCTTCCTTGCGCCCTGCCCATCCTCGGGGCTGATCATCAACGGCACCGCCGACCGCGTGGCGCCGCCCAAGGATACCCACAGCCTCGTGTCCAAGCTGCGCGAGCAGAAGGGCATCACCATCACCCACGAAGAGATCGAGGGCGCGGACCATTTCTTCAAGGATGACGAGGCGCATATGAACCCGATGATCGAGACGGTGCAGGCTTATGTCCGCCGGCGCCTGACCGAGGGGTCGCGCTGAGATGGCCCTGATCGACGAGCTGGCCGACGCGCTTGCCTTCGACACGATGGAGGCGATGAAGGAGCTTGACGACGATCGCTTCTTCATGGAGATCGGCAAGGTGCTCGGCACTTCCTCGCCTTCCTTGCAGGAAGCGTTCCTGACCTCGATCCGGTTGCGCATGGCCGAGGCGCGCGGGCGCAGCTTTCTGGAACAGACGCTCAAGGCGCGGCGCACCGGCGCCAAGGCGCCCTCTGCGCCGCGCGAAACCGAAGCAGGCGGGCATTGAGCGCGCCGCGCCGGTCGGCCGGATCGGGGGCCATCCATGCCTGAAGACCGGCTTGCCGCGCAATTCGCTTTTCTGAACGAGGCCGACCGCCTGAAGCAGGTCATCCGCGCAACGCCCCTGACCGACGGGTCGCGGCGCGAGAATTCGGGCGAGCACAGCTGGCACCTTGCGCTTTATGCGCTGGTGCTGGCCGATCAGGCCGGGCCGGATGTGTCGATCGACCGGGTGATGCGCATGCTGATCCTGCACGACATCGTCGAGATCGACGCAGGCGACGTGCCGATCCACGGCAATCCCGACGAGGCCGCACAGGCCGCCCGCGAAGCCGAGGCCGCCGACCGCCTGTTCGGCCTTCTGCCCGCCGATCTGGGGGCCGACCTGCGCGCCCTGTGGGAAGAGTTCGAGGCCGCGCAATCGCCCGACGCCGTCTTTGCCAAATCGCTCGACCGGGTGCAGCCGGTGGTGCAGAACCTTGCCAGCGGCGGCGGATCCTGGATCGACTATGACGTAACCTACGAGCAGCTTGAGGCGCGGGTGGGCCACAAGGTTGCGCGCGGCGCCCCGGCCCTGTGGGATTGGGTCAATGCCCGTGCGCGGATCTGGTTCGGGCGCTGATCAGGGCAGCCGCTTGCCCGCCCGCAACCGGGCGCGCGCATCGGCCGGGCTGCGCCCGGCATCCAGCCATTCCAGCACCGCACAGGCCGAACGTAGGTAGACCCTGGTCGAGCCGCCCTTTTTCGACAGGCGCACGAAATCGTTGCGTGTCTTGGGAAGCGGCTGTTTCGCCACGGCCTTGCACTCTTTCGCGCGGTTCTTGGGGTATCCGGCCGAACGCGACACGATCGTGGCCAGCCCTTCGTCGAACCAGTTCGGCAGGCGTGATGTCGCCCCAATCCTCAGCGGCAGCGCGCTTGCCATCTCGGCATGGGCATGTTCGTGCAGATAGGTCTTGCCATCCTTGACCGCTTTCGAGGTTACGGTGATCAGGATCGGGCCGTAGGTCATGGCGCGACCGCTCATGCCGTTGGCCTTGTCGCAGGCGCTTGTCGCGCAGATCTGCCACAACGGGGCCGAGCGGCGCTTGCCGAAGGCCTTGGCGATACCGGCCTCGGCCGCGGCGATGCGCCGGACGATCTCCTTACGCTCGGCCGCGCTGGTGTTGCGGTCGATCCAGATGCGGTTGTTCACCGACACCATGCCGCGCGGCACGCCGGGCAGGCCCTGGGCCGCCGCAGGCAGGGCGGCGCACAACAAAAGACACAATCCGGCAAGGCAGGTTCTGATACGCATACCCGTATCTCTACGCATTTCAGGCCCTAAAAGAAGCCCCTGCCCCCGCACGCTCTCGTGAGCGGTCGCGCCGCCGGCGCGAAGATGCCGGGGGCCGGGCCGCCCGATCCCGAAGTTTTCGGTATACAACCGCATACCGCCCTTCCCAAACGCTTCGATTTCCGCTAAGACCCGCGCAGCGAGTCACCCAAACCGAGAGGGCACCATGACCAAGATCAAGGTAGCGAACCCCGTCGTCGAGCTTGACGGCGACGAAATGACCCGGATCATCTGGGATTTCATCAAGAAGAAACTGATCCTGCCCTATCTCGATATCGACCTGAAATACTACGATCTGGGCATCGAGGAACGTGATCGCACCAACGACCAGATCACCGTCGACTCGGCCAATGCGATCAAGCAATACGGCGTGGGCGTGAAATGCGCCACCATCACCCCCGACGAGGCCCGCGTCGAGGAATTCGGCCTCAAGCAGATGTGGCGCTCGCCCAACGGCACGATCCGCAACATCCTTGGCGGCGTGATCTTCCGCGAGCCGATCATCTGCAAGAACGTGCCGCGCCTTGTGCCGGGCTGGACCCAGCCGATCGTGGTTGGCCGTCACGCCTTCGGCGACCAGTATCGCGCGACCGACTTCCTGTTCCCCGGCAAGGGCAAGCTGACGATGAAATTCGTCGGCGAGGACGGCACCGTGATCGAGAAAGAGGTCTTCGACGCCCCCGCCGCCGGCGTGGCCATGGGCATGTATAACCTCGACCAGTCGATCATCGACTTCGCGCGCTCGTCGATGAACTACGGGCTGCTGAAGGGCTGGCCGGTCTACCTGTCGACCAAGAACACCATCCTCAAGGCCTATGACGGCCGCTTCAAGGATCTGTTCCAGAAGGTCTATGAGGAAGAGTTCGAAGAGCAGTTCAAGAAGGCCGGCATCCATTACGAGCACCGCCTGATCGACGACATGGTGGCAAGCGCGCTGAAATGGTCGGGCGGCTATGTCTGGGCCTGCAAGAACTATGACGGCGACGTGCAGTCCGATACCGTGGCGCAGGGCTTCGGCTCGCTTGGCCTGATGACCTCGGTGCTGATGACGCCCGATGGCAAGACGGTCGAGGCCGAGGCGGCGCATGGCACCGTGACGCGCCACTACCGCCAGCACCAGCAGGGCAAGGAAACCTCGACCAACTCCATCGCCTCGATCTACGCCTGGAGCGGCGGCCTGAAGCACCGCGCGAAGCTCGACAACAACGCGGCGCTGCAAACCTTCGCCGAAACGCTGGAGAAGGTGACCGTGCAATGCGTCGAGGACGGGTTCATGACCAAGGACCTCGCGCTGCTGGTCGGCCCCGACCAAAAATGGCTCACCACGATGGGCTATCTGGAAAAGGTGGACGAATACCTCAACAAGGCCCTCAAGGGCTGATCGCGGACGCGATCCACATCAGGGGCGGCGCCGGTGGCGCCGCCCTTTTCGCTGTGCATGGCCCCTCTTGCGGCGGCGCGCGGCGCATGAGACATCTCGCATCATGACCGACACGAACCAGCACTCCCCCCTCGAAGACGCGCAGGGCATCGCCTATGGCGGGCTTATGGCGGCCTTCGGAATCGTGATCCTGACCCATCTGGGCTTTGTCACCGGCCAGACCGCGGGGCTTGCGGTGCTGATCTCTTACGCGACGGGCTGGAGCTTCGGGATCGTCTTCTTCCTGATCAACCTGCCCTTCTACTGGCTCGGTTATCTCCGCATGGGGCGGGTCTTCGTTCTCAAGACCTTCGTGGCGGTCGCACTTCTGTCGGCGGCCTCGATGATCCTGCCGCGCTATGTCAGCTTTGAAACCCTGCATCCGGCGGTGGGGGCGGTGCTGTTCGGCTTCGTCTCGGGCTCGGCGCTGCTGGCGCTGTTTCGCCATGGCGCGAGCCTGGGCGGCGTCGGCATCGTGGCGCTTTACCTTCAGGACAAGACCGGGTTCCGCGCCGGCTGGACCCAGATCCTGTTCGATATCGGCGTCTTCTCGCTGGCGCTATTGCTGCGTGATGTGCAAACCGTGGCCTGGTCCTTCCTTGGGGCGCTGGTCACGAATATGGTGATCGCGTTCAATCACCGGCGCGACCGCTACATCGCAACGTGACGCCATGCTGAAAACCTATGCCTACCTCCTGATCGCCGTCCTGTTCGAGACCTTCGGCTCCACCTGCCTGCAAGCCAGCCAGCAATTCACGCGATTCTGGCCCACGGTCGGGGTCTTCGTCGGATTCGGCGCGGCATTCTGGTTCTTCACACTGGTGCTGAAGGTGCTGCCGCTTGGCGTCACCTATGCGCTGTGGTCGGGGATCGGCATCGTGCTGATCTCGGCCTCGGGCTTTCTGATCTTCGGCCAGCGTCTTGATTTCCCGGCGCTTCTGGGGATCGGGCTGATCGTTGCGGGCATCCTGATCATCAATCTCTTTTCCGGCGTCTCTGCGCATTAGTCTGGCCATCGCCGCGGAATTCGACTATGCGCGGCACCGCAGCATCAAATGGCGGGAACATATGGACCTTCGCAACATTGCGATCATCGCGCACGTTGACCACGGCAAGACGACACTGGTTGACCAGCTTCTGAAGCAATCCGGCGCCTTTCGGGAAAACCAGGCCGTGGCCGAGCGCGCCATGGACAGCAACGACATCGAACGCGAGCGCGGGATCACGATCCTGGCCAAGGCCACCTCGGTCGAGTGGAAGGGCACGCGCATCAACATCGTCGACACGCCCGGCCACGCCGATTTCGGCGGCGAGGTGGAGCGGATCCTGTCCATGGTCGACGGGGTCTGCCTGCTGGTCGACGCCGCCGAAGGGCCGATGCCACAAACGAAATTCGTGACCTCCAAGGCGCTCGCGCTTGGTCTGAAGCCGATCGTGGTGCTGAACAAGGTCGACAAGCCCGCCGCCGAACCCGACCGCGCGCTCAACGAGGTGTTCGATCTTTTTGCCAATCTGGGCGCCTCGGACGAACAGCTCGACTTTCCCCATGTCTACGCCTCGGGCATCGGTGGCTGGGCCGACGCCGAGCTTGACGGCCCGCGCAAGGATCTCTCGGCGCTGTTCGATCTGATCGTGCGCCATGTGGAGCCGCCCAGACAGCAAAGCCGCGCGGCAGAGCCGTTCCAGATGCTTGCTACCACCCTTGGCGCAGACCCGTTCATCGGCCGCATCCTGACCGGCCGGGTTGAATCCGGCCGCCTGAAAGTGGGCGAAACCCTCAAGGCGCTGTCGCGCACCGGCGAGCGGATCGAGCAGTTCCGCTGCACCAAGATCCTCGCCTTCCGCGGCCTGAGCCAGCAGCCGATCGACATGGCCGAGGCGGGCGACATCGTCACCATCGCCGGCATGACCAAGGCCACCGTGGCCGATACGCTCTGCGCGCCCGAGGTGGAAACCGCCCTGCCCGCCCAGCCCATCGACCCGCCGACGATCTCGGTCACCTTCGGCATCAACGACAGCCCCCTTGCCGGCAAGGACGGCAACAAGGTGCAAAGCCGCGTCATCCGCGAACGCCTGATGCGCGAAGCCGAAACCAACGTGGCGATCCGCGTCGAGGACACCCCCGGGGGCGATGCCTTCATCGTCTCGGGCCGGGGCGAATTGCAGATGGGCGTTCTGATCGAGAACATGCGCCGCGAGGGGTTCGAGTTGTCGATCTCGCGCCCGCGCGTGATCTTCCGCGAGGAAGGCGGCGAGCGTCTGGAGCCGGTCGAGGAAGTCATCGTCGATGTCGATGACGAATATTCCGGCGCCGTGATCGAGAAACTGACCGGCCCGCGCAAGGGCGACCTGGTCGAGATGCGCCCCGCCGGCCACGGCAAGACCCGCATCGTCGCGCATGTCCCCTCGCGCGGGCTGATCGGCTATCAGGGCGAATTCATGACCGATACGCGCGGCAACGGCGTGCTGAACCGGATCTTCCACGACTGGGCGCCCTACAAGGGCCCGATCCAGGGCCGCCGCCAGGGCGTGCTGATCTCGATGGAGAACGGCGTCTCGGTGGCCTATGCGCTGTGGAACCTCGAAGAGCGCGGCAAGATGTTCATCGGCGCGCAGGAAGAGGTCTATACCGGCATGATCATCGGCGAGCATTCGCGCGACAACGACCTCGAGGTCAACCCGCTGAAGGGCAAGAAGCTGACCAACGTCCGCGCCTCGGGCACGGACGAGGCCGTACGCCTGACCCCGCCCGTGCGCATGAGCCTCGAAGAGGCCATCGCCTATATCGACGATGACGAACTCGTCGAGGTCACGCCCAAGATCGTCCGGCTGCGCAAGCGCTACCTCGATCCGCACGAACGCAAGCGCATGTCCAGATCCGAATGAGAAAGGGGGGCTCTGCCCCCCTCTGCTCTTTCAGAGCATTCACCCCCCGGGATATTTCCGCTCTGGTGAAAGCACGAGGCCCTTTCATCTTTGCCAAAATATCCTCGGGGGTCCGGGGGCAGACAGCCCCCGGCGGTCCCCGGCTGTTCTAGCGGAAAAGGACCAGCGCACCCGGCGACCAGGCCACGCGCGTGCGCGTGCCCACATCGAGGACCGGGCGGCCGAAAACGTTGCGCATCGAGATGCGGACGGGCTTTTCGACCCCGTCCAGTTTCACGTCGTAATAGGTCATGTCACCATAATAGACGACCTCGTCGATGGTGCCGGGGGTTTCGCGGTCGGTGGCGGTCTGGCCTTCGTAGAGGATCGTGAGGGTTTCGGGTCGGAAGCCGACCGAGGCGGCATCGCCGGTGGGCGCACCGGGGGCCTGTTCGGGTTCGATCTCGAACTGGCCGAGCCCTGCGGCCTCGAGCTGGATATGGCCGCCCGCCTCGCCCAGGACGCGGGCGGGCAGGAAGTTCATCACCCCGATGAAATCGGCGACGCGGCGCGAGTTGGGGCGGCGATAGAGGGTTTCGGGATCGGCCAGCTGCGCGATCTCGCCCTCGAACATCACCGCGATCCGGTCGGACATCACCAGCGCCTCTTCCTGGTCGTGCGTGACCAGGACGAAGGTGATGCCGACCTGGCGTTGCAGCTTGATCAGTTCCACCTGCATCTGTTCGCGCATCTTCTTGTCGAGCGCGGAGAGCGGCTCGTCCAGCAGCAGCACCTTGGGCTTGAGGATGAGCGCGCGGGCAAGCGCCACGCGCTGCCGCTGGCCGCCCGAAAGCGCGTGGGCCGCGCGTTTGCCATAGCCTTTCAGCCCCACCATCTCCAGCGCCTCGGCCACGGCGCTGTCCTTTTCGGATTGCGCGCGCGGGTCGCGGCGCAGGCCGAAGGCCACGTTCTGCTCCACGCTCAGATGCGGAAAGATCGCGTAGCTCTGGAACACCATGTTTGTGGGCCGCTTGTTGGCGGGCACGCCTTCCATGTGCTTGCCGTCGATCAGAACGGCGCCGGACGAGATATCCTCGAACCCCGCGATGGTGCGCAGGAGCGTGGTCTTGCCGCAGCCCGACGGGCCGAGCAGCGAGAAGAACTCGCCCGCGCGGATGCTCGCGGTGATGCCGCGCAGCGCGTGATACTCGCCATAATATTTATGGACGTCCTGAAACTCGATCATGTTGGGACGGTTGGTCACAGGAAGCCTCCGGTATCCTTGCCACCTGCGCGCGCGATGCCGCGGCGGCGGAAATATTCAGCGATGGTCAGAAGAACGATCGAGGCCAGCACAAGCACGGTGCCGAGCGCCATGATCATCGGGATCTGCTTGGGGAAACGCAGCTGCGAGAAGATATAGGTCGGCAGCGTGGGTTCGTTCCCCGCAAGGAAGAAGGCGATGATGAATTCGTCTAGCGAGATGGTGAACGAGATCAGGAAGGACGAGATCAGCCCCGGCATAACCAAGGGCAGCGTGATCAGCCGAAAGGTCGACCATTTGCTTTCGCCCAGATCGTAGGCGGCCTCTTCCAGGCTGCGGTCAAGCGAGGCGAAGGCCGTGTTGAGGATGGCGATCGCATAGGGCGTGGCGATCAGGATATGGCCCAGCATCACGGTAAAGATCGACAGGTTCACCCCAAGGCCCAGAAGCACGACCAGAAGCGACACCGCCACGATGATCTCGGGCAGCACCAGCGGCAGCATGATCAGCCCCAGGATCCCGCCCTTGCCCGGAAACCGGAACCGCGTGCCCGCGCGCGCGGCAAAGATCCCCAGCGTGGTCGCCATGATCGCCGAGGAGACCGCAATGATCAGCGAGTTGCGCAGCGCCCGGCCAAGCGTCGGGTTGGCGAACATCTCGGAGAACCATTGCAGCGTGAACCCCTTGAGGGGGAAGGCGATGATCGTGCCGTCATTGAAGGCGAAAAGCGGCAGCAGGATGATCGGCGCGTAAAGGAACAGCAGATAGGCAAGCGCATAGATGCGCAGGGAAGAGAACTTCATTTCTGCCCCCTCAGGAAACGCCGGTTGAGGAACAGGAAGGCCAGCGACACCACCGTCACCACCACCATCGCCGACACCGCGATGGCCGAGCCGAGCGGCTTGTTGTCCAGCGGCAGCATCTGCGCCTGGATCATGTTGGCCACCATCGGCAGCTTGCCCCCGCCGATCAGTTCGGGCGTGACGTAATCGCCGATCGTCGGGATGAAGACGATCAGCACCGCCGCCACGACGCCCGGCATCGCCAAGGGCAGCGTCACGCGCCAGAAGGTCATCAGGCGGCTTTCGCCCAGGTCCTGCCCCGCCTCCAGAAGCGAGCGGTCGATCTTTTCGAGGCTGACGAAGATCGGCAGGATGGCGAAGGGCGCATAGGCATGGGCCAGCGTCACCGCGATCGCCCCCACCGAGTTGAGCATTTGCAGCGGCGCCTCGATCAGCCCCAGGATATCAAGGCCCGAATTGATCACGCCGTTATAGCCCAGGATCACCTTCCACAGGAAAACGCGGATCAGATACGAGGTCCAGAACGGGATCGTGATCAGAAACAGCCAGCGGGACTTTTTCGACGACGCCACATGGAACGAGACGTAATAGGCGATCGGGAAGGCCAGAAGCACCGTCACCAGCGTCACCAGCCCCGACACCAAGAGCGAGCGCCACAGGATCGCGCGGAAGATCGGGTCGGTCCATGTGGCGATGTAGTTCTCGAAGGTGAATTCGCGGATGATCGTAAGATAGCCGTCCTTGAAGAACGAGAAGGCAAGGATCGTGACCAGCGGCGCGGCCAGCATCAGGATCGCATAGATCGCCGTGGGGCTGATCAGCACATAGCCGTTGAACGCCTCGGACCGGGTCAATCGACTCAGACGTGAACCTGTCGCCATCGGACAGCAAACTCCCTGCTGCGCACGCCTTGAACTCGGTGCGTTTGCAGCAGGTTGGCACATGCCGCGCGCCGAGGAAAGAGGGCATCACGGGGCACGCAGGTGGGCCGCCGGGCTATGCGCAGAAAAGAGGCAGGCCGGTCGTAGCGGCAACTTCGGCATGGTCCTGCGCGTAAAGAAGCGCGACCACGCCCGCAGGCAACCGCGCGGCGTGGCAGGCGGCAAGGAAGCGAAAGGCGGGCTCGGGATCGGCGGTCTGCCCCAGCACGATCACCGGATCGCCCGCCGCAAGAAGGCCAAGCGCGCGTGTATCGGGCGCGGTGCGGCCCGAACAGGACAGCAGGACCGGACCGCCGGTCTCCGCCCCCGCTTCCGCAACCCCAAGCGAATCCAGTGCCGTCTGTCGGGCCGCCACCCCGCGCGCGCGCCATTCCTGCGCCGCCGCCATGGCTGCCTGTCGGGCGCGCTCCAGATCGGCCCGTCCGGCAAGGACGACCGAGGCCCCGGCATGGCGCGTGGGGCACATTACCTCTGACAGCGGCGTGCGCCACGCCCCGGCGATGTAATGCGTCAGGAACCGTTCGGACCAGTCCTCGGCGCTCATACCGGCAGGTCTCCGGGCGGGTTGTCCAGAAGGCGCGCCAGCCGTGCGATGGCGGCGCTGAAGCGCGCCTCGCCCACGCTCCCGGCAAGCGCGATGCGCACCGCGCTTGGCGCGTGGCCGTCGACAAGGGCATATTCGTCGGCCGAGCGCAGCAGGATGCCCTCGGCCTCGGCGGTGCGGGTGAAGGTCGAGGCGCGCCAGCCCACCGGCAGGCGCAGCCACAGGAAGGACAGCCCCGGCTGCGAGGCAACGTCGTGCCGCGCAAGGGTTTCAAGCGCAATCGCCTGGCGCCGTGCCATCACCTCCTGCGCCGAATGGCGCAGCGCCATCGCCTCGCCCGAACGGAACAGGCCGGTGATGATGTCGGTCACCGGGCGCGCAAGGCCGAAATAGCTGTGCTGCGCAGCCAGCCGGCCGGCCTCGCCCATGCCCACGGGGCAGACCACGATCCCGAAGCGCATCCCCGCCGAAATCGTCTTGGACAGGCTGGAAACGTGCCAGCACCGCTCTGGCGCAAGCGCGCGCAGCGCCGGCAGGCCGGAAAACGGCGCGGTGTAGCAGTCATCCTCGAGGATCTGAAGATCGTGCTCGCGGGCGACCGCCACGATCCGGGCCCGCCGCTCGGCGCCCATGCGCACGGTGGTGGGGTTTTGCGCCTCGGTGGTGATGCAGACCACCTGCCCACCATGGCGCCGGCAGGCCGCATCCAGCGCCGCGGGGATCATCCCCTCTTCGTCAAGCGCGATGGGCACAATCTCGGCCCGGTTCAGCCGCGCGGCGTGACGAAAGCCGGGATAAGCCAGCTCTTCGGCGAAGACCACCGGCCGGTCGCCGCGCAGGCAGCATTGCAGCACGATGTTGATCCCGTTCTGCCCGCCATGGCTGAGCACCAGGTCATCCTCTGAGACCGGGCCGATGCGACAACCCGAGAACCATTCCAGCGCGGCCTCGCGGCAGTAACGGTCGCGGCGCAGGCCGGGATATTCCAGATAGTGTTTGCCCACCTCTTCGGCGGCCTTCATCATCGCGCGGGCAAGCGCATCGGCCTGCCCCACATCGGGCAGCTGGGGCGAGCGCAGGTCGATCACCCCCGTGCCCTCGGGATCGGTCAGCGGCTGGTTGTAAAGCGGCTCGGTCGGGCCAAGCCTGCGGCTGCGGGCGGCGACGAAGGTTCCGCGGCCCACCGCGGCCTCGACCAGCCCCTCTTGCGTGGCGATCTGATAGGCCCGCGCAACGGTGCCCGGCGTGACCCCGATGCGCCATGCCAGATCGCGCACGGTAGGAAGCTGCGCGCCAGGCGCCAGATCGCCGCGCCGGACGGAATCGCGCAGCGCCCTGACCAGCGACAGGTATTTCGGCCCGGTGTGGCGGGCAAGATCCGGCTGCCATTTTGTATCAGTCACAATGTTTCTCTGGACCATATTGTGCGGCTTTTGTATTTATACACTTAGAGAATGACCGATATTGTATCAACACGCAAGGTGCGACATGTCCAGCCTCATCCACAAACGCTCTGCCCATGCCGCGATGCGGCCGCTGGCGGTTCTGAACGTGCTGCGGGAATGGGCTCAGCGTCGGCGCGGCCGTGCCGCCCTGGCGCAGCTTGACCCGCGCCTGCTGCGTGACATCGGGGTTGATGCGAACCACGCCGCGCGCGAGGCCGCGCGCCCCTTCTGGATCGAATAGGCGCCGATCGTCCCCTGACGGCACCTCTTCCTTGGCCGGGGCATCCCGGTCATTTTTTATGCGGAAAGGCCGGGCGCAACGCCCGGCCTTTCACATCACACCGCAGGACCGATCAGCCGAGAACGGCCTCGACCGCGATCGAGCGTTTCTTCAACTCGGCGTAAAGTGCCGGAATCACGCGTGTATTTCGGACGGCGCGCGCCAGGGCATCGCCCAGTTGGCTTTCGTTGACCGCGCCGCAGACGCGCCAGACCATGCGCCGCGCGACGCCATCGTCATAAATGATCTCGACCCCGCCCTGGCGCCCCTTGCGCAGGCCAAGCAGATCGAAGCCCCCAGAGGGGCTGTGGAATACGGATTGTGCCATCGTTAAACTGCCCGAATTGTTTTTATATGTCGGTCAGAAAACCATGCGGGCGCCCGGTCTTTCGGTCAATACACAGCCGCGTCATCGCCGCGTTTTCACCGATACGCTGAGTCGCCCCCGCAACACCGCCCCCGCGCCGGATTGTATGCATCCACTGCCCCACAATGGATACAATACAGCCCGCAGCGTCAGGCCGCGAAAAGAACCTGCGCCTCACGCGCGCGCAGCGACAGCCGCGCCCCTTCCCAAGAGGCGCACCCCTCGGGGTGGCGAAGCTCGGGGAAGATTGCGAACAGTTCCGCGCGCTGCGCGGCATCGAGCCCCGACAGCGTCTGCTGGCCGGGCTGGAAGCTTTCGGTCCAGGCGCCATCGCCAAGGATGATCTCATGCGCGTCGAACATCACATGCAGATAGATGACGTGATCGCATGAAAGCCGCTCGATCCCCGGCTGGCCGACCAGATGCAGCGCAGCGACAAGCACCTCGGTCTCACCGAAGAACAGCTCGGCCCGCCGACCGCTGACCAACATGCGGTGCTGCGGCGATACGATCATGTCGCGCAGCGGCAGCCCCGAACCGAGCGCCCCCTTGGCGATGCGCACCGGCTGGAGGCGCGGATTGGCCCGCAACTGCGCCGTCCCGACGACCTTCCGCCCGATCCAGCGGACGGTCTGGAAACCGTTGTCACGCGTCAGCACCTGCTGGCCGATCCGCAGATCCTCGACCGCGACCGCGCCGTCGATCGTGTCGATCAGCGTTCCGGGCGTGAAACAGGGCACATGCTGGATGTTCTCGATATTGGCGAAGGTCGTGATGTCGCCATTCGCCCAACGAATGGTGCCATTCTCGGAATCGTTCGGGTCGTAGATGACCTTGGCGCGGCCGTTGATGACAAGAACGTCGACATCGCTGTTATCAGCATCCTCGCCGCCCTCGATGAACTCGCCCGCGTCCTGCCCGTAATAGAGCGTGATCGTATCCGAGCCGGTGCCGCCATCGACCGAGTCGAGCCCCTCGCCACCGATGATGAGGTCATTCCCTGCCCCGCCCAGGATGGTGTCGTTACCCTCACCCCCGCGCAGCGAATCCCCGCCGCCGCGCCCGTCCATGTAGTCGTTGCCGGCGCCGCCATAGAAATCGTTGGTATAGGCGTCCGCCCCGCCGATTACCTGACCGTCGAAACCGATCATCGTATCGTTGAAAGCCGAGCCATAGATGCCGTCGACACCTTGCAGGGTATCGCCCGCCGCATCCCCGCCCGAGGCCGCACCGCTGGTCAGGTTCACCGACACCCCGGCCGCCGAGGCCGAATAGTCGACATAGTCCATGCCCGCGCCGCCGTTCAGCAGGTCCGAACCGGCGCTGCCTATCAGCGTATCGTTGCCGTCATCACCGTTTTGCGTATCGTTGCCGATCCCGCCATCCAACACGTCGTTGCCCGTGCCGCCATTGAGCAGGTCGTTGTCCGCGCCGCCAAGCAGCGTATCGTTGCCCGCATCGCCGTTCAGGGTATCGTTGCCGATCCCGCCATCCAGCAGATCATCGCCCGTGCCACCAGCCAGCAGATCGGCGCCCGCGCCGCCAAGCAGCGTATCGTTACCGCCGCCGCCCGACAGCGTGTCATTGCCCCCGCCCCCATCCAGAAGGTTCGCGGCAGAGTTACCGGTGATGGTGTTGGCTTCGGCATTGCCGATGACATTCTCGAAGTTGCGCACGACAGAGCTGAAGCCCGTCGTGCTTGAGGTGCCGTTGTCATTCAGCGTGATGCCGACCGCGCCCGGAATGAAATCGAGTGAGACCGTGTCGTTGCCCGTGCCGCCATCCAGATAATCCGGGTTTCCCGAACTGAAGTAGCCGACCTGGGCATAATCGTCACCCTCCTCAAGGTAGACGACGTCAGAGCCGCTGGTGCTTTCCCCGGCCAGCCAGACATCGTTGCCAAGCCCGCCATAGAAGGTATCGCGCCCGGTGCCCCCTTCGACGGTATCGTTGCCGTCACCGCCATAGATCAGGTCATCACCCGCCCCGCCCGTGATCGAGTCGTTCCCCGCCAACCCCGAAATCGTGTCGTTGCTGGAGGTGCCGGTGAGCGTATCGTTGCCCGTGGATCCGTTAATCGTTGCCATCGTTACTGTTACCGTTACCTGACCTTACGGTGCTTATTGTTCCCGATGATCATGCCTGAACAAGTGGGAAAAACTGTGCGTATTTCCTGCGCGCACTAAGGGCGCAAGATGGCAGAAAAATGGCGTCTCAAGCAAATTGCACGCCCTGGTTGTTTTGTGCAAAGAAGCACCCTCCCAAAACGCGCATTTCCTAACGTCAACAAAGGGTTAACGCGCCCAGGGGCCTTCACGGTGCCGTGAGCAACACACCCGTTTTCCGCGTTGATTCGTCCCCGATCCTCGGGCCAAGAAATTAGGATCAGGTGAAGGGTCAGCAGGGAGCGTTCAGCCCCGGTTCTGGCCGACACCGCCCCCAGGCAGTTGCGCCATCTCTTCGGCAAGCGTCGTGCGCAGCCAGTTCGCGATTTCCACGACAACCGGCCGCACCGGACCGGGGCGTGTGGTGAACAGGCGGATCTCGCGGCCCGTGCGCTGCCAGGGCGCATCCCACAGCTGCACCATCCGCCCGTTCAGCACCGCCGAGGATACGACGCTCAGCCAGCCAAGCGCGATGCCGGTGCCATCAAGCGCCGCCTGCAGGATTGCCGCGTAATCCGAAAATACAAGCCAGTTTCCCGGTGGCTTCCGTCCCGCACCCTGCGGGCCAAGGAACGGAGCCCAGATCGACATGTCGTGATCGGACAGGTGGAGGAAGGTATGCCCCCCACCCCCAATCCGGTCCGGTGGCAGGGCACCATGCCGCGCACGATAAGCCGGGCTGCATACCGGCGCGATGATCTCGGGAACGAAGTCCCACCCCTCGCACGTGCGAATCTCTTCGCTGTCCGCCGCAACGATGCGGGTTGCCAAGTCGACATCGGGCGGCAACGACGTGCGTGTTCCCGCCACCAGTTCGAACCTTAGCGCGACGTCGGGGAACGCAGCCGCGAATTCGGCAAGGCGCGGGCCCATCCAGTTCGTCACGAAGGCATTGGACAACGATAGCACCACCTCGGACCGCGCCTTGTCGTGCCGGGCCCGCAGCGCTTCGATCGCATCCGCTATCTGACTCAGGCCATCGCGCACCGCCTGATGAAGAAGCCGGCCTTCGGGCGTCAGCCGCGCACCCTTTGCGCCCCGCACGAACAGTGGCACGCCAAGCTCTTGCTCCAGATGTGCAACGTTGCGACTGATCGAGGGCTGCGAGATGTTGAATTCACGCGCCGCGCCCGTGAAACTGCCAAGCCGCGCAACGGCCTCAAAGACCAGAAGGGGCTTGGGCGAAGCGATCAGGCGGGTCAGAGGCATCATACGCTCAGCGTATAGCTTGCGTGCATTTATTCAATCTTCTTGTGCGTCCGACATTGCGCAATCCTGCCCTGACTTGCCCCGTCCCCTACAGGAGCCCTGTCCAGATGCAGACACCCGCCCCCCGGCAATCCGACCCGCTTCTGGTGCCCTTCACCCTGAAGGGGTTGCGACTGCGCAACCGGATCGTCAGCACCAGCCACGCCTCGATGTTCGACGAGGACGGAATGCCGACCGAGCGCTACCAGGCCTATCACGAAGAGAAGGCACGCGGCGGGCTTGCCCTGACGATGATCGGCGGCAGCGCCATGGTGTCCAAGGATTCGAGTTGGGGCGGCGGACAACTGGATTTCTCGGATGACCGGATCGTGCCGCACCTGCAGCGCCTGTCGCAACGCATCCACGATCGGGGCGCCGCAGTCATAAACCAGATTTCACATCTGGGCCGGCGGGCAAACGCGCTGCACGGCAACTGGCTTCCCACCATCGCCCCTTCGCGGCTGCGCGAGACCCGCAGCCGCAGTTTCCCGCGCGAAATGGACCGCCAAGACATCGACCGCGTAATCCGCGACTATGCGGCGGCCGCGCTGCGCGCGCGCGAGGGCGGTCTTGACGGGATCGAAACGCTGACCGGGGGGCATCTGATCGGGCAATTCATGTCACCACTCAGCAATATCCGTGGCGACGGGTTCGGCGGAAGCTTGCAAAATCGCGCGCGTTTCGGCCTCATGGTGCATGAGGCGCTGCGCGAGGCCGCAGGCGACAAGATGGTGATCGGCATACGGCTCGTGATCGACGAGGGGGTCACGGGCGGTTTGACGCTGGCCGACGGAATCGCACTTGCCGAGATGTTCGAACGCGCGGGAACGGTTGATTTCTTCAACTGCATCTACGGCCGGATGGACAGCGACCTTAGCTTGTCCGAAGACAACATGCCCGGCCTGTTCCAGCCCGACGCCCCCTATCTTGAGGCCGTTCGCCTATTTCGCGCCCAGACCCGGCTACCGCTGATGCACGCCGGCGGCATCCGCGACACGGCCACTGCACGCCATGCGGTCCGCGAAGGAATTGTGGATCTGGTCGGCATGACGCGCGCCCATCTGGCCGATCCACAGCTTGTGCGCAAGCTGCGCAACGGCACCGAAGACCGTATCCGTCCCTGTGTCGGCGCATCCTACTGCCTCTACAAGAAGGCAACCTGCATCCACAATCCGGCCAGCGGAAACGAGCGTGATCTGGCCCATGTTCCGCCCAAATCCCCGCATGCGCGCAAGGTCGTGGTCGTGGGGGGCGGCGTTGCCGGGCTGGAAGCCGCCCGCGTTGCCGCCGAGCGTGGCCATGAAGTGGTGCTGTTCGAGGCCGCCGCAGAGCTGGGCGGTCAGGTCCGGCTGGCCGCGCGCGCGCCCGAACGCGCCAGCCTGATCGGGATCGTCGACTGGCGGGTGGCCGAGTTGCGCCATCTCGGCGTCAGGAAAAACCTTAACTTTTATGCAGAACCATCTGATATAATTTCCGAAAATCCGGATTTTGTATTGATCGCAACCGGCGGCGTTCCCGATACCGGCTGGCTGGAGGGAGACGCACTGTGCACGACGGTCTGGGACATACTTGCCGGAACCGTTCCCGCGAAAGCCGAGATCTTGGTCTATGATGGCACCGGCAGGCAGGCAGCGCCTTCGGCGGCACTCCATCTTGCCCGCGCGGGTCACACGGTATGCCTTGCAACGCCCGACAGCGTCCTCGGGCAAGAGATGAGCTATCAGGACAGCACGGGGTTTCGCAAACGCTTTGCGGAACTGGGCATTCCCCGGCTGACCGATGTCTCGCTATGCGAGGTGCGGCGGCAGGGCACGCGGCTTGAAGCCATCCTTTCCGATTGCTTCACAGGCGCGCGAACGAGCGTTCTGGCCGATCAGATCGTGATCGAAAACGGCACCGCCCCGCTGGATGATCTGTTTCACGCATTGCGCGCGCAGTCGAACAACGACGGCATAAGCGACTACGGCGGGCTTCTGACCGGTTCGGGGATGCCGCCCGGCAAAGCGGGATTCGCGCTGCATCGGATCGGGGATGCCGTCGCCTCACGCGATATCCATGCCGCAATCCGTGATGCCTGGCGGCTGGCCATGACGCTTTGATCCGGTTAGTCAGGGTGGATGTCCCCACTTGGCAGAAGCCCGCGATGACCCAATCCGAGATCCCCTCGATCCATGCCCACGGGGCCAGCATCCCGCAGATCGGCCTTGGCACATGGCAGTTGCACGGCGAGGTGTTGCAGCGCGCCGTCGAGGCCGCCGCCGACGCGGGCTATCGTCACTTCGACACCGCACCGCGCTACGAAAACGAAGCCGAGCTGGGCGCCGCCCTGCGCCGGACCGGGCTGCCACGCGACAGCTATTTCCTGACGACCAAGGTCTGGTTCACCGAAGCGTCCGCCCCCGCCTTCCTCGCCTCGGCCGAGGCCAGCCTCAGGCGGCTTGGCACCGATCAGGTCGACCTTCTGCTGATCCACTGGCCCAGCCCCGACGTGCCGCTTGCCGAAACCGTCGGCGCACTGTGCGAGGCGGCGGCCCGCGGCTACACCCGGCATATCGGCGTGGCGAATTTCCCCGCCAGACTGCTTGAGCGCGCCATCGAACTGGCCGATCGGCCGCTGGTTGCCAATCAGTGCGAATATCACCCCCGGCTGGACCAATCCGCAGTGATCGAAACCTGCCGGCGCCATGGCGTGGCGTTCGTGTCCTATTCCCCGATCGGCAGCGGACACCTGCTGGACGAGCCGGTGATCGGCGCCATCGCCCGCGATCATGGCAAAAGCCCCGCGCAGGTCATGCTGCGATGGCACCTGCAACAGGGCATGGTGGCGATCCCGCGCTCATCCAGCCCGGAGCGCGTGCGCGAGAACATCGCCCTCACCGATTTCACCCTTTCCGAGGCCGAGATGGCGCGACTGCATGCCCTTGCCGCCCCAGACGGCCGGATCTTCAATCCCGAATGGGTCCGAAGCTGGGAGTGATCCGCCCGCTAAAGCCCGCCGAAGTGGAAGGCCTTGGTTTCCAGATACTCCTCGATACCTTCCTGCGCGCCTTCGCGTCCGAGGCCGGACGATTTGACCCCGCCGAACGGGGCTTCAGCATGGCTGACAAGCCCGGTATTCAGGCCCACCAGCCCGAATTCCAGCGCCTCGCCGAAGCGGAAGGCGCGGGCCATGTCGGTCGTGTAGAAATAGGCGGCCAGTCCAAAGTGAGTGCCGTTGGCGATGGCAAGCGCCTCGGCCTCGGTCTCGAAGCGGAAGATCGGCGCGACGGGGCCGAAGGTCTCTTCGGCGGCCAACCGCATTTGCGTGCTTGCCCCCTTCAACACGACCGGGTCGGCATACTGGCCCGTCAGGTTGCGCGCCACGGTCACCCGTTCGGCCCCCTTTGACAGCGCATCCGCGACATGGGCAGAGATCTTGTCGATCGCGGCGGCATTGATCATCGGGCCGATGGTCGTGCCGGGCTCGGTCCCCGGCCCCACGCGCAGCGCGTCCACCCTTTCGGCCAGCCCCCGGACAAAGGCATCGTGGATGCCCGACTGCACCAGAATCCGGTTGGCGCATACACAGGTCTGTCCGCCATTGCGGAATTTCGACACCATAGCGCCTTCGATGGCCGCATCCAGATCGGCATCGTCAAAGACGATGAACGACGCGTTGCCCCCCAACTCCAGCGACATCTTCTTGAGCGTCGGCGCGCATTGCCCGGCCAGAAGCGCCCCGATGCGGGTCGAGCCGGTAAAGGACAGCTTGCGCACCGTGGCCGAGGCGGTCAGCGCAGCGCCGATCGCTTCGGGGCGCCCCGTCAGGATGTTCAGGACACCCGCAGGGATGCCCGCCCTTTCGGCCAGCACGCCAAGCGCCAGGGCCGAATAGGGCGTGAAATCCGACGGCTTCACCACCATGGTGCATCCCGCCGCAAGGCCCGGCGCGACCTTTCGGGTAATCATCGCATTGGGGAAGTTCCACGGCGTGATGATGGCGCAGACACCCACGGGTTCCTTCAGCGCAAGGATTTTCTTGCCCTTCACCGGCGAGGGGATGATCGTGCCGTTGATCCGCCGCGCCTCTTCGGCGAACCAGCGCACGAACGACGCGCCGTAAAGGATTTCCCCCTTCGCCTCGGCCAGCGGCAAAGAGATTGGCGTGATCCCCTTCGGGACCGAGCAGCAGGTGGCAGGATATGCCGCATCCCGCCAGCCAGTCGCGCACGAACGCCAAAAGCGCGCCATTCGGGGTTCCGACCACGGTGGGAAAGGCTGTCAGCGCGGCAAGCATCTGTTCGGGCGTCATGAATACTCCTTGGGAATTTCGTTGCGCATGGCCGCGATCCGGACTCCTTTATCCTGCCCTGCCCCGCGCGGCATGGCCTGCCGGATGCGGGCAAGGATACGCAATTTCCTGCGCTCTGAGGGGCAAACGCGGCAAGCACTGTGGCAAAGGCAACGCCATGCTGGACGCAGACAGCCAATCGGAGACCCGCATGACCTTCTGCCCCAAATTCATCACCTTCGACTGCCACGGCACGATGATCTTCTTCGACATGGCAGGTGCCGCGCGCACGCATTATGCGGATACGCTCGATCCCGCCCGGATGGAGACATTCATCCGCGATTTCTCGGCCTACAGGCTCGATGAGGTGCTGGGGGCCTGGAAACCCTATGCCGAGGTCGTGCACAACGCGCTTGAACGGACCTGCAAGCGTAACGGCGTGGCCTTCGATCCGGCGGTAGCCGAAGACATCTATGCGCGCGTGCCGACATGGGGGCCACATGCGGATGTGCCCGCCGGGCTGGCCAAGGTCGCCGACAAGATCCCGCTGGTGGCGCTGACCAATTCGATGAACGCACAGATCCCACACAATATCGCGCAGCTTGGCGCACCCATCGCCCATGTCTTCACCGCCGAAAGCGCCGGCGCATACAAGCCGCAGATGCGCGCCTTCGAATACATGTTCGACATGCTTGGATGCGGCCCGAAAGACGTGCTGCACGTCTCGTCCAGCTTCCGCTACGACCTGATGACGGCACATGATCTCGGGATCGAGAACAAGGTCTGGGTCAATCGCGGCCATGAACCCGCCAACCCCTATTACGGTTACACTGAAATCGCGGACATATCGGGGCTGGCGGGCGCCGTCGGCCTTTGACCCCTGCGCCTGCGCCCTGCCCCTTCCGAAACCGGAGACAACGATGAAATTCACCTCTTACTGGCACGATACGGCCGCCCCCTTCGCCCATGGGCGCGCCGGCCCGGTCGAAGGCAAGGTCGATGTCGCGGTGATCGGCGGCGGGTTCACCGGGCTCAACGCCGCGCGCAAACTGGCCAAGGAGGGCGTCAGCGTTGCCGTGCTGGAGGCCCGAGAGGTCGGCTCGGGCGGTTCGGGACGCAATGGCGGCCACCTCAATAACGGCGTGGCGCATGGCTATGCCGAAGCAAAAGCGCATCTGGGAGCCGAGCGCGCCCATGCGCTTTACCGCGCCTATGACCGCTCGATCGACATGATCGAGGACGTGATCGCCGACGAAGGCATCGAGTGCGATTTCCGCCGGGCAGGCAAGCTGAAGCTCGCCTCCAAGGCCAGCCATGTCGCCGGGCTGCGCGCAAATTTCGAGCTGATCCACCGCGAGGTGGATGCCGATACCCGCTGGTTGGAAAAATCCGACCTGAAGGACGAGGTCGGCGCCGCGGGTTTTCACGGTGGCATGCTCTACGAGAAGGCCGCCATGATGCATATGGGGCGGTATGTGGCGGGTCTGGCCGAGGCCGCGCATCGTCATGGCGCATTGATCTGGGAGCATGCGCCGGTCGAGGCGCGTCTGCGCACCGTCACCGGGTGGGAGCTGCAAACCCCCAAGGGCCGCATCCGCGCGGACCGGGTGATTCTGGCAACAGGCGCCTATACCGGGCAGGTCGCCCGCGCCCCCTTCGGCTGGTTTCGCCGCAGGATCATCTCGGTCGGGTCTTTCATCATTGCCACGCGCCCGCTGGACCGCGACGAGGTCGCCGCAACGATGCCCGGAAACCGCACCTGCGTCACCTCGATGAACATCGGCAATTATTTCCGCCTTTCGCCCGACAACAGGCTGATCTTCGGTGGACGGGCGCGGTTCTCGGCGGTGTCGGATCAGCGCTCGGACGCGAAATCGGGCGAGGTGCTGCGTGAAAGCCTCGCCCGGACCTTCCCCCATCTGGCCGATATCGGGATCGACTATTGTTGGGGCGGTCTGGTGGGCATGACGAAAGACCGCTATCCGCGCGCCGGCATGCATGACGGGATGCTTTATGCCATGGGCTATTCGGGCCATGGCGCGCAGATGTCGACCCTTCTGGGGCAAAGCCTTGCCGATATGGCGATGGGGCGGATGGACACGAACCCGCTGGCGGGCATGGCATGGCCCGCGATCCCGGCGCATTCCGGCAAGCCATGGTTCCTGCCGCTGGTGGGGTTATGGTTCGGGATGAAAGACCGTCTTTCATGAAACCTGCCTGCGGGCGTTTCACCCCCGTCGATCCGTCATCCGTCAGCCAAGCGAATGCGACGCCAGCCCGAACATCACGGCCCCTTCACCGGCCCGGCGCTGCGGGCCGACGCACATCTCGGTGACGGTATCGTACACGCCCATCCCGGCCGCGGCCAGGAAGGCACCGAAAAGGTCACCCTGACAGGGAGTATCGAGCCGCAGGAATGTGCCCTCTGCGCGCTGGATCAGCGGTGCGGCGATCTGCATCGCGACCCGCTCGTGGTCGGCGACCAACGGGCCGATTACCTGGCCGCGGCCGAACCGCCGGATCAGCGCATAGCCGCAGACATGCCCGTCACGAACGGCCACGACCCCGTCGGAAATCCGCAACAGGGCATCCAGGACCTCACGCCGGGGGGCGCCGTAGGCATGGGCATCAAGCGCGCGCAGCGCCGGAATATCCGCCGGTTCCAACGGGCGCGTCGTCACGCCCGGCACCGGATCGGGCAGATGGATGGCGCGCGCGATCCCCTGATGCTGCCAGATCGTGCCGACCGGAACGAACCCGGCGCTTTCGTAAAGCCAATAGCCGCTGCGCGTGGCGCTGAGGCGAAGATCGCGGCCGGCGCAATCCTCCATGATCCGGCGCAAAAGCCAGCGGCCGGCACCCTGCGCCTGCAACCGCGGCACCGTGACCATCATCCCGAACATGGCAAAATCCTCAGCCACGGGAAAATACATCGCCGATCCCATGGCCCGCCCGATCTCGTCCAGCGCCAGATACCCCTTGCCAAGCGACATGAAGAACTCGAGATCGTGATCGCGATGCGGCCAGAAGACGCTGACGGTCAGTTCGTGCAGAAGCGGACGGTCCGACGCGCGGATCGCACGGACCGTCGCCTCGTAGCTGTCGATCCGTAGCCGGCCCTACCCGGCCTGCGCATTCTGGCTTTGCTGCGGCTTGCTGTTCGACATTGCGGCCACTCTTCCCTCAGCATATCCGGTTGGGCGCTTCACCCCGGGGGCCCCGCGCCCCACAGCTTTCGTTATCGCCCGTCTGGCGCGCATTATTCTGCCGTTTCCCGCCGTGCGACAACACAAACTGCGGCCCCTTCTCAGGCCGCATCAAGCGCCTGCACGAAAAGCGAGAAGAGCTGCGCCTGCGACGAGATCCCGAGTTTGCGGTAGGCATTCTTGCGATGCACCTTCACCGTCTCGTCGCTGATCTGCAAGGTGGTGGCGATCGCGGCCGAGGAATAGCCGCGCAGCACCATCGCGATGATCTCGGTTTCGCGCGGCGTCAGGACGCCCCGCGCGATCCGGTCCAGAAGCACCGGCAAAGGCGGCAGGGACGGCATCCGCAGGCCCGGCGCCTCGATCCGCGTCGCGGCATGCCCCCAATGCGCGGCGATGATCGCCTCCAGTACTGGGGCGACGTCGGACAGCCGCGCGCGTTCCTTTGCGCTGAATACTGGCTGCCCGCGTTCCCGGCCGAAACTGATGACGGCCGTGCGTTCCGCACCGATCCCCGTAAACACGCCGATCTCGTCGCGGATCCCGGTCCGGCTGTAATGCTTGGAGTAATATTCGCTGGTGAAGAACTTGTCCGGCGCCAGCTGCCGCAGCCCAGCCATGCCCGAGCGCCGCCCGGCTTCGGTTTCCGCGAAAAACGGGTCCAGCAGATAGGGGCCGACGCAGTAATCCCAGACCACGATCCGCGCCAGATCGGGCTGCATGTTGTGATAGAGCGAGACCGGGGTCGTGCTGCCCTGATAGGCGAAGATCATGCAGATGTCATAGTCGAACAAGGCCGCCGTCGCATGATCGAGACAGGCGGGAAACCGGTCGGTCCCGATGGTCGCGATCGCCTCTGCCAGACGGCGGTTCCAGTCAGTCATCCATTACTTCCCTGCCGCGGCGCCCGGATGTCGATGCCTACCCCTCTGGGGTTATTGGTGACGCGCCGCGATGCCGTAAGCTAAGCCAACGGAAAGAGAAACGGAATATCGACACGATGCAATCGGACGCCACGGGCCTCAAAAACTTCCGACAAGAGCTTGACCGGATCGGCGCAACACATGTCCATATCGGTATTTTCGACCCAGACGGCCTTTTGCGCATCAAGCGGGTCGAGCGGGCCAAGGCCGAGAAGCTGGCCGCCGAAGGGTATCAGTTCTGCGATGTGCTGCATAACTGGGACAGCGCCGAGCAGACCTATAGCGGGGGGGCCTATGTCGATGTTCCCGCACAGATCTTTCCGCAAACCCTGCGCGCCTGGCCGTTCGAGCGCGCCGAGGCCGTGTGCATCGCCGATTATGCCCTGCCTTTCGGCGAACGTTCGGCACGCAACCAGCTGATCGCGCAGATCGCGAAGGCCCGCAAGATGGGCTTCTCGGTCCATTCCGCCTTCGAGTTCGAATTCAACGTCCTGGCCGAAGACGCGGCCTCGCTGCGCGCGGGCGGCTTTGCCGATCCCCGGCATTACGCCCCCGGCAACCGCACATATTCACTGGAAACCCTTGCCGAACAACAGCCCCTTCTGGGCGGGCTGGAGGCGATGCTGGACCAGCTTGGCATCAAGATGGATGCCCTGCATACCGAACTTGGCCCCGGCTGCCTTGAAGTGCCGCTTGGACATGCCGAAGGGATCAAGGCCGCCGATGACGCCGCGCTGTTCAAGAACTTCACCCGGACCTATTTCCGCCGCCACGGCCTGACCGCGTGCTTCATGTCGAAGCTGCGCGAAACCCTGTCGGGGCAGTCGGGGCACCTGCATCTTTCGCTGCGCAACATCGCCGATGACAGCCCCGCCTTCGCGGATGCAGCCGATTCTGACGGGCTGAGCGTGACCGCGCGGTATTTCATCGGTGGCCTGATCACCCTGATGCCCGAAATGCTGGCGCTGTGCAGCCAGACCGTGAACGCCTACAAGCGCATGGTGCCGGGCATGTGGGCGCCGACCCATGCCTCTTGGGGGGTGCAGAACCGCTCGGTCGCGGCACGGGTGATGAATGACAGCCCCAATTCCACACGGGTCGAGTTCCGTGTGCCCTCGGCCGATACCAATCCGCATGCGGCCTTGGCCATGTGCCTTGGCGCGGGGCTTTGGGGGATCGAGAACCGCATCGACCCCGGCCCCGCAGCGATCGGCGATGTCCATGCCGAGAACGCCCCACCCGGCACGGAATTTCCTGCCGACCTGGGCGATGCGGCGGCGCGCCTGTCGCAAAGCCGCGCCGCGCGCGAGATTTTCGGAGATACGTTCATCGACAGTTTCGTGCGCGCGCGCCGTGCAGAATACGCCGCCTATGCCCGTCATGTCAGTGCGTGGGAACGCGAACGATACCTAGAAATCGTATGAAAAACACAACAAGACCAACCGGGAGAAACTCATGACTCAGAAAAACGGAATTCCGATGTTCTCGCCCAGCCGGCGCGGCTTCCTCCAGGGGATGGGGGCCGCGGGACTCGTGGGGGCGGCCGGGCTGACGCCGCGCAAGGCGCGCGCCGCGACCGCCATGCAATACATGTGCTGGGAAGGCTACGACAAGGCCAGCATCATCCAGCCCTTCGAGGCGGCGCAGGACGTGACGCTCTCGATCGACCTGATCACCGACAGCCCCGGCGGCTTCGCCAAGCTCGCCGCAGGCGCATGGCGCGATTTCGACGCGGTCTCGAGCGACAGCCCGTGGATCCAGCGCATGGGCCCGGCCGGGATTGCCGAATTCATCGACGCCGGCGAATTCGCGGATGTCTATGACAGCTTCTACGAGCAGTTCCGCGCGCCCTTCGCACCGCTGGAATTCGATGGCCAGATCACCGGCCTGCCCACCCGCTGGGGCTGGGTCGGCCCGACGGTCAACACGCAGTTCGACGATCTGGACAAATGGTCGAGCTATGCGCCCTGCTTCGACCCCGACTACAAGGACAAGATCTGCGTTCTGGACTGGGGCGACTGGCCGATCATGCCGATGGCGCTCTATGCCGGGATCAACCCCTACAAGGAACTCGACGATGCCGAACTGAACGAGATCCGCCTTGTGCTGCGCGCGCTGTTCAAGAATACGCGCGCCGTGGTGGCCGATCTTTCGGTGGCGCAGAAGGGGCTGATGGACGGATCGTTCCGCACGCTGATCGGAGGCGGCACCTATTGCACCTCGGCCCTGCGCAAGGACGGGCAGAAACACATCATGTCGATCGTGCCCGAGCCGAAGGACGGCCTCAACCAGGGCATCATCTGGATGGAGGCGACCGGCATCGTCAAGGATCCGGTCGATCCGGCCAAGGCCAAGGCCCTGTTGCGCCACCTGACCTCGCCCGAGGTGGCGGTGGAACTGGCCTGGACCGAAGCAACCTGCAACCTTGTCCCCTCGCAACAGGCCGAGGCGCTGTTCTCGGACGAGCAGAAGGACGTGCTTCAGATGGATTACATGTGGGAAGCCTGGGACAAGAGCCACTTCCACGATGTCGCGCCCAACATCGACCAGATGCTGGAAATCTGGCAGCAGGAACTCGCGGCGGCACGCTGAGGCGCGCCAGACAGAAGCCTTGCGGAGGCGGCCCGGCGGCCGCTTCCGCCCTGAAGGGACGAATGCAATTGCCTTCCCAGATTATCGAAGCCACCGGGATCGAGAAATACTACGGCACCTACAGGGCGCTGAAGAACATGTCGCTTTCCGTGGCCACCGGAGAGTTCCTTGCGCTGGTCGGACCGTCCGGATGCGGCAAGACCTCGCTGCTGAAAATCCTTGCCGGGTTCGAGGATCTTTCTGGCGGCAGCCTGATGATCGACGGGCGCGACATGGCGGGTGTTCCCGCTTCCGAGCGCCCCACCCGCATGGTGTTCCAGAAACTCGCGCTGTTCCCGCACAAGACGGTGGCGCAGAATATCGGCTTTCCGCTGCACCTTGCCAAGCGACCCAAACCCGAGATCGACGCCGCCGTGCGCCGGATGCTTGAGCTGATGCATCTGAAGGAAAGCTATCTCAACCGCTACCCGCACGAGCTTTCGGGCGGCGAACAGCAGCGCGTGGCGCTTGCCCGCTCGATGGTGTCGCAGCCCCAGGTCCTGCTGCTTGACGAACCGATGAGCGCGCTTGACGCCAAGCTCAAGAAATCGCTTCAGGCAGAACTCAAGCGCCTGCACCGGCAGGTCGGCACAAGCTTCGTACACGTCACCCACGACCTCGAAGAAGCGATGATGCTGGCCGACCGCATCTGCGTAATGCGCGCCGGAGAGATCATCCAGCTTGGCGCCCCTGCCGAGATCTATTATCGCCCCGCCGACGCCTTCGTCGCGTCCTTCATCGGCGATACCAACCTTCTTCCCGCCCGCCTTTCGCCGGCGCAGGACGGGTTCACCTTCGATTGTGCCACATTGTCCTGCGCACAGCCGCAGCTTCACGCACAGCAGGTCGCACCGGGCGCGGAAAACGGCGCGGCGCTCGTGATGATCCGCCCCGAGATGCTGCGCCTTCTGGCGCCCGGCGAAGACGCCGAATGCGTGATCGAGGGCGAAGTGGCCGAGTATTTCATCCGGGGCGCCTCGATCCAGTATCGCGTCGCCACGCGCGATGGCACGGAAATCGTCATGGACATGCCCGGAACCTCGGTCCTGCCCGCGCGCAACGGCGAGGCCGTCCGGCTGGGGCTTTCGGTCGCTGACATCTTCGTGGTGAGGGGCTGAGCCATGGCGGTCATGGACAAAAGCTGGCGTGATGCCGCCCTGCGGATCTCGACGCTGCCGCTTCTGCTGCTGTTTGCGACCTTCTTCGTGATCCCGCTGGTCATGACAGTGCTTCTGAGCTTTCAGGGCACGCAATATTACCGGCTGATCTGGACATGGGATCTCAAGGTCTGGGCCGATGTCTTCGGTCAGGCGCATTACTGGAAGATCATGTGGCGCACGCTGACCATGGCACTGATCTGCACGTTGCTCTGCGCGGTTCTGGCGATCCCGATCGCCTATGCGATGGTCAACAGGCTGGGACGCTGGTCGGAACATGTCATGTTGCTGATGGTCTTTGCATTCCTTACGGATGCGGTGCTGAAAACCTTCGGCTGGGTGCTGTTTCTCGATCGTTCCGGCGTGCTGAACGGTACGCTTCAGGCCCTTGGCCTGCCGCCAAGCGCGGTGAACGTGCTCTTTACACCCTCGGCCACCATGATCGGAATGGTCTACAACCTTCTGCCCTATGCGATCTTCACCACCGCATTGTCGATGGCGCGGATCGACCGGGATCTTCTGCTGGCCTCTTACGATGCCGGCGCCTCGCACGTGCGCAGCTTCTTCGAGGTGACGCTGCCCCTGTCGCGGCCGGGCATTTCTGCGGGCGCGGTGCTTGTTTTCGTGCTGAGCCTCGGGGTCTTTCTCGAACCCAAGGTGATGGGTGGCGGCACGTCGCCCATGGCGGCGGAGTTGATCCGGCAAAGCTTCGAGACGCGGGTGAACTGGCCCCTTGGCGCGGCACTGACGGTGGTGCTGATCGTGATCGGGGCAGCAGTCCTGGCCCTCGCGGGCAGCGTCGCGATCCTGCGGGCACGGAGGGCGGCATGATGCGCATGGACCGTTTTGAAAAACACATGGCCGATGTAGTCCTTTACGGCTCGGTCCTTCTTGTGCTGGTGTTCTTCTATATCCCGATTGCCACGCTGATCCTGTTTTCCTTCACCGAAAGCCGCTTTCTGTCTTGGCCGATACCGGGTTTCAGCACGCGCTGGTATGCAGAGTTGCTGGCCGACCGCGATTTCTGGGCCGCGCTGCGCAATTCGGCGCTGCTGGCCGTGGCGACCACCCTTCTGGCTACGCTGTTCGGGATCGGCGGCGCCTTTGCCTGGATCCGCTATCGTTTCCGCTTTCAATGGGCGGTGCGGGTTCTGACCTTCGCGCCGCTTCTCTTTCCGCAGCTTCTTCTTGGCGTCGTGATGCTGCTGTGGTTTTCCGTTCTGGCGGGCTGGCTGAACTTTTCGCCCGGCCTCTGGTCGGCGGTCATCGGGCATGTCGTCTACATCACGCCCTTCTGCATCGTGATTATCTCGGTCCAGATGCACGGCTTTGACGAAACACTCGAATACGCGGCCGAGGATGCCGGCGCGAGCCGCTGGCAGATCCTGCGCGAGGTGACGCTGCCGCTGATCTGGCCGGGCATCTTCTCGGCGGCGACCTTTGCCTTCCTCCTGTCGTGGGGCAATTTCTACATCACATACAGCCTGTCGGGCTCGGCCCGGACGTTGCCGACCTATGTGTTCAGCGGCATCGCCGTGGGATCCTCGCCGATCTATCCGGCACTGGCCACGCTGACCTTCCTGCCCGCCCTTGTGCTGATTTTCGCGGTGGACCGTCTGCGCAGGCGCGCCGCCCGCAGGCGGCTGGCGGGTGCGGCGGACGACGCGGCATGAGCGGACTTGTCGCGCCGCAGATGTCGGCCAGAGAAACCGCCGCCGCCGTGGCCGCGCGCCGCATCAGCGCCGAAAAGCGGGTGCGCCACGCGCTGCGCCGGATGCAAGAGGTTCAGCCCGTGCTCAACCCCTTCACGGTGATTCTTGCCGATGAGGCCACCGAGACCGCGCGCGCGCTTGACCGCGCCCTTGCCGCGGGTGCCCCGCCGGGGCCGCTTTGCGGCGTGCCCGTGGCGATCAAGGATTTCACGCCAAGCGCCGGACACCCCGCCACACGCGGATCCTGGGCGATCAGCGACGCGCCGGGCACGCATGATCCCGTCATCGTGCGCAGGCTGAAGGCCGCAGGGGCGATCATCGTGGGCAAGACCACGACGCCGGAATTCGCCTATTCCAGCTTTACCCAAAGCCCGCGATGGGGGATCACCCGCAATCCGCACGATCCCGCCCGCTCTTGCGGCGGATCGTCGGGCGGGGCGGCCGCGGCGGTGGCAAGCGGCTGCGTGCCGCTCGCCGAGGGCACGGATATGGGCGGCTCGATCCGTATCCCGGCCGCGCTCTCGGGCGTGGTGGGGCTAAAGCCCGGCCTTGGCCGCATCCCGATGGACATCCTTCCCACCGTCTTCGACGACATGTCCCATTTCGGCCCGCTGGCCCTGACGGTCGAGGATGCCGCATTGTTTCTGCGCGCGGTCGAGGGTCAGGATCCCGCCGATATCCTGTCCCGGCCGCCCGAGGCGGCGCCAGCCCCGCCGCCCGGATTGCGGGGCAAGCGCTTCGCCTATTCCCTTGATCTGGGTTATTACGCCATCGCCCCCGAGGTCGCCCAGGCAACCGAGGCCGCCATCGCCCGCATCCGCGCGGCCGGTGCCGAGGTGGTACCCGTGACCCTGCCCTGGTCACGCCGCCTCAACGATCTGTGGAGCGAGCTGTGGTCGGTGGCCCTTGCCGCCGCATGGGGCGATCTGCTGCCCGAATATCGCGGCCGCATGGACCCCGACCTTGTCGCCCTGATCGAGGCTGCCGACGGTATGGGCGCAATCCGTTACAAGCGCCTCGAATACGAGCGTAGCCGGTTCTGGCATGATTTCGCGCAGGTCATGAGCGGCATGGACGGCTTTCTCTGCCCCACCTGTGCCAAGCCCGCGCCGCTTGTCGCCGACCGTGACAGGCAGCACGACGTCAGCCTGCCCGACGGGCGCTATGACGGGTTGGACATGACCTGCCCGTTCAACCTTTTCGCCCCCTGCCCCGCGATCAGCCTGCCGCTTGCTACCCCGGGGTTGCCAGTCGGCCTTCAGCTTGCGACGCATCCCTATCACGACACTGCACTGCTCGCGCTTGCGCGCGATCTTGAACCCGTGGTCGGGTCTGCCCCGGCCCGCCCCGCAAATGGAGCCGCCAATGCCCGCCGCGACTGACTGGAACGATCTGCAAAGCCGCTGGAGCTTTCCGACCCTGGTGTGGTTCGGGGCCGGGCGGTTGTCACAGCTTCCCGCCGCCCTGGCCGAGATCGGCGCGGCACGGCCGCTTGTGGTGACCGATCGCGGACTTGCCGCCTCGGACATCCTGCGCGCGGCAGGCGCGGCCCTGACGACAGCCGGCCTGCCGCACGGGTCTTTCAGCGCGGTGCAACCCAACCCGACCACCGGCAACGTCGCCGAAGGCGTCGCGGCGCTGAGGGCTGGCGGGCATGACAGCGTTATCGCCATTGGCGGCGGCTCGGCCATGGATGCAGCCAAGGCCATCGCGCTGATGGCCGGGCAAACCCGCCCGATCCTCGATTTCGAGGATATCGGAGAAAACTGGCGTCGGGCAGATGTGGCGGCCATGCTGCCCGTCATCGCAGTGCCGACAACCGCGGGCACCGGGTCCGAATTCGGGCGCTCTTCGGTCATCACCGATACCGCAGGGCCCGCGCATCGCAAGGCGATCATCTTCCATCCCCGGATGCTGCCCGAACTGGTGATCCTCGATCCGCTGGTAACGGTCGGCCTGCCGCCGGTGCTGACGGCGGCAACGGGAATGGACGCGCTGTCCCACGCGCTCGAGGCGCTATACGCGCCGGGGTATCATCCGATGGCCGACGGGCTTGCGCTGACCGCGCTGCGGATGATCCGCGATGCCCTGCCCGTAGCCCATGCCGAGCCGGAAAACCTCGAGGCGCGCTCGAACATGCTTGTCGCCTCGGCCATGGCCTGCACGGCGTTGCAAAAGGGCCTTGGCGCGGTTCATGCGATCGCCCATCCGCTTGGTGCACGCTATGATGCGCATCACGGCATGCTCAACGCCGTTCTGATGCCGCATGTGCTGCGCTTCAACATGGGGGCGGTGGGCCGGCAGATGGCCCTGCTGGCCCATTGGCTGGAACTGCCGGGCGCGGATCCTGGCCTTGCAGTGCAAGAGTGGATCGAGGGCCTTGCCGCCCGTATCGGCATGCCCGCCACGCTGTCGGCCATGGGCGTCAGAATCCCGACGGACGATCTTGAAGGCCTGATCCGCGACGCGCTGCGCGACCCCTGTGCCGGGGGAAACCCTGTCCCCCTGACGCCCGAGGGCGTTTCGGAAATCCTTGCCGCGGCGCGCTAGTTCCGCGCGCCCGCGCTACCCGTGCGAACGGTCATAGCCGTTCGGCGCGGGCGGCTGCCAGCCTTCGGGCAGCCCGCGCGGACGAAAGACCTCGACCCGAAGCGGGTGGCACGCCGCCACGTCCGAGGAATGCTGCGCCGAGCAATCGCCCCCCGGGCAGGCCGACAGGCACCCAAGCAGGTCGATCTCGGCAAAGAACTCAAGGTAATCGCCGGGCCGGACGGGGCTGGCCTTCATGAAATACTGTCCCGTATCGCGGGTGAAGCCCGTGCACATGAAGACATTCAGCACGTCATGCACATGGGGTTCGGCCTCTTGCAGCGGCAGGCCCGTGGCCTGCGCAAGCGCCCGCGTCAGGTTCGAGTGGCAGCAGTGGTGATACTGCCCGCCATGGCTGAGAAGGTTGTGGGTATAGGGGTCGCAGCGCGTGCCGATCACGTCATGGACCGCACCGCCGAACGCATCGAACCCATACCAGTCCAGCGTGTCATGCGTGATCGTGGCCATCGGGCGCAGATAGGGAAAGTTCGAGAAAAGCTGATCCCCCGTGCCAAGATGGGTTCCGTTCAGCGCGCGGGTCTTGCCGGTATAAAGCCGCTCATCAAGGTTTCGGGCATTGAACAGGTTCAGATCGCCGACCTGCGGGCCTTCGCTGCACAGGATGCGGAAGAAATGCCCCGCGGGCACCGTCCAGGTCGCGGCATCGCGCGGAGGAACGGTGATGGCCTCGACCCGCTCCAGCCCTGCACGCAGGGCGCGATAAGTGGCCAGGTCGGGGCGCGGGAGGGTCTCGACCGGGTAGCAGATCACCGGGGCGGCCCGGCGGCGGGCCTCGGCATCGGCGGGGACGGGCGTCATGGGGGCGGGCTTCATCGGGTCTCCGTTTCGTTTTCCTGCGCGGTGCGGCAGCAGCCGCGCCCTAGCCGTTCACAAAGGGTTCCAGCGCGATCCCCTGCCCGACCAGCCTGTCGCGCAGGGCCTGCGCGATTTCCACCGCCTCGGGCGTGTCGCCGTGCACGCAGACCGATTGCGCCTCGATGCTGATCTCGCTGCCGTCGATCGCGGTCACGCGGCCCTCGGTCGCAAGGCGGATCACGCGCGCGGCGATGGCTTCGGGATCATGCAGCACCGCGCCCGGAAGGCTGCGGCTGACAAGGCTGCCATCGGGGTTGTAGGCGCGATCGGCAAAGGCCTCGGCGACGACGCGCAGACCGGCGGCGCGGGCCTGTGCAAGGATCGGCGCCCCGGCCAGCCCCATCAGCACAAGCGACGGATCGACGGCGCGGATCGCCGCGATCACGTCGGCCGCCTGGCGCGCATCCTGCGCGATGGTATTGTAAAGCGCGCCATGCGGCTTGACATAGCGCACCTGCGTGCCCGCCGCGCGCGCCAGCCCCTGCAAGGCGCCGATCTGGTAGATCGTGTCGCCCACCAGCTCCTCGCTCGATGGGTCCATGTTGCGCCGTCCAAAGCCCGCAAGGTCACGATAGCCGACATGCGCCCCCACCGCGATGCCGCGCCGTGCCGCCTCGTGCAGGGTGCGCAGGATGCCCGCGGGATCGCCCGCGTGAAAGCCGCAGGCGACATTGGCCGAGGTGACGATTGCCAGAAGCGCCGCATCATCCCCCATGGGCCAGGGGCCAAAGCTTTCGCCCAGATCGCTGTTGAGGTCGATGCTTGCCATGGAGACTCCCCCCGGATAGTTTTATTGTTGGATAACATAAGTTATATTGTTCAACAATATTGAACTGCCTGAGGCGGCGATGACACATGAAACGGCCCTATCCGCAGAACCCTCCCGCGCCGAAGCGGTGGCGCGCCACATGCATGGCCTGCTGATCGCGGGCGAGTTCACGCCGGGCGAGAAGCTGTCCGAGCATCAGGCCGCCGCGCGGTTCGGCATTTCCCGCAACACCCTGCGCGAGGTGTTCCGGCTGCTCTCCAGCCAGGGCCTTGTGAGGCATATCCCCAACCGCGGGGTTTTCGTCGCGGCCCCCGATGCGGCCGACGTGGTCGACATCTACCGCGCACGGGCGGTGATCCAGCATGGCGCGGTGCGCGCCGCGACGCGCGGCCATCCCGCCCTCGGCCGCATGCGCGCGCTGTCCGATCAGGCCCATGACGCGCGCGGCCGGGACGACTGGCGCGCGGTCGGCACGCTGAACATGGAGTTTCACCGCGCGATGGTGGGGCTGTGCGACAGCCCGCGCCTGGACGCCGCATTCGCGCTGATCCTGGCCGAGCTGCGCCTTGTCTTCGGCCAGCTTGACGATACCGCCCATCTGCACGACGCCTATGTCGACTTGAACCAGTCGCTGCTGACGGCACTGGAGGCCGGCGATGGCCCGAACGCGGTCAGACGGCTGGACGAATACCTGCGCCATTCCGAACGCGCGGTCCTGAGCGCGCTAGAGCGCGCGAGGGACCGGATGCCGCGCTAGTCCAGCCTGGGCAGATAGGCCCCGTTCAGCGCAAGGATATGATCGCGCAAGCGCCCGACGACGGCGCGGGCCTCGCGCCCGGCGGGCTGCACCAGAAACCACTGCCGGATGATGGGCAGATCGGGCAGGTTCACGCGGACAAGGCGACCGCTCGCCAACTCTTCGGTAACCGTGTGAAGGCTTAGAAACGCCACGCCCAGCCCCGCCATCGCGGCCTGTTTGATCGTCTCGTTCGAATCCATTTCCAGGAAATCGACGACACGCCCCTCACCGATGCGGTCAAGATAACGCGTCATCAGGATGCGCGTGCCCGAGCCCTCTTCGCGCGACAGGAAGACGTTTTCGAGAAGCCGGTCGATATCGGCCCGCCCCCCGTCGGCCAAGGGATGATCGGGCGCGACCAGAAGGCCATGCGGATGGGCGCCAAGGGCCTGTGCCTCGACCGGCGGGTGGCGCGGGGGGCGGCCCATGATGGCCAGGTCCAGCGTGCCTCGGTCCAACCCAGCGATAATCGTTTCACGATTCCCGACCCGCAGCGCGATCTCGGTTTCCGGGCAGCGCTGATGCAGCATCTTCACCAGCCAAGGCCCGAAATACTTGCCGGTCGAGACCACGCCAAGCGTAA
The DNA here is from genome assembly GCF_058747975.1 of Rhodobacter maritimus. NCBI lineage: Bacteria > Pseudomonadati > Pseudomonadota > Alphaproteobacteria > Rhodobacterales > Rhodobacter > Rhodobacter maritimus. Next base: position 1,804,155 of record NZ_CM179095.1, read on the forward strand.
CGCGGCCGTTAAAGCCGCGCGCAATCGCCTGCACCTCGGTCATGCACTGCGACAAAATGCCCTCGATCCGGCCAGCGGCATCCAGCACCGCGCGGCCCTCTGCCGTAAGTTCCGATCCGGCATTGTCCGATTTTCGCCGCACGAGCGAACAATCCAAGACCGCCTCCAACCCCTTGACCTGCGAATGAATTGCCGGAACCGTCAGGCCGATTTCTGCAGCCGCAGCCGTCAGGGAGCCATGGCGGTCCACGGCAAGAAGGGCACGCAGCTGGCGAAGCGTGATGGCATCTGATCGCATCTACTTAGATTTTCTCTAATACATATTCTGAATTATTTAATTTTCATGAAATCCAGTCCGGCGCAAGGTCTCTGCATCGTCTTTGGGAGGAGACAGCATGCTGATGGCGGATCGCCCCTTCATCCAGATACCCGATGCGCCCCCCGCCCTTGCGCAGGTCTTCGAGCGGATCGCCCGCGTGGGCGCCGAACTTGCCCGGATGATCCAGTCGAATGGGATCGAAACCGACCTTGCCGCAGCCTGCGGCACCAATAGCGACGGTGACGGACAGAAGGCGCTAGACCTGATCGCGGACGAGATGTTCTTCGACACGCTGAGGGACAGCGCGGTGCGCCACTACGCTTCGGAAGAGCGCGAGGAGATCGCCGAGGCCAATCCCGAAGGCAACCTTGCGCTTGCGATCGACCCGCTCGACGGATCGTCGAACATCGCGGTCAATGTCTCGATCGGCACGATCTTCTCGGTTTTCGAGGCCGCCGAGGGGCCTTCGGAAAGCTTCCTGCGTCCGGCCCGCGAACAGGTCGCGGCGGGTTATATCATCTACGGCCCGCAATGTGCCTTCGTGTTGAGTTGGGGCACGGGCGTAAAGGTCTATGTGCTGGACCCTACCACCCACGGCTTTCGCCTGATCCGCGAGGATGTCCGTATTGCCCCGGTTTCTTCGGAATATGCGATCAATACCTCGAACTACCGGCACTGGCCCGCCCCCGTGCGCGCCTATATCGACGATTGCGTGGCCGGCGCCGAGGGGCCCCGCGGGCGCAACTTCAACATGCGCTGGATCGCCTCGCTGGTGGCCGAGACGCATCGCATCCTGATGCGCGGCGGCATCTTCCTTTATCCCGCCGACATCCGCCCCGGCTATGCCCGCGGCCGGCTGCGCCATGTCTATGAATGCGCGCCCATCGCCTTTCTGGTCGAGCAGGCGGGCGGCGGGGCCACTGACGGGTCCGAACCCATTCTCAGCCTGACGCCCGACACGCTTCACAGCCGCACGCCTTTTGTCTTCGGTTCGGCCGACAAGGTCGCGCGGGTGGCAAGCTATTTCGACATGCCGCCCGAGGAGACCTCGGCACTTTTCGGCAAACGTGGCCTTTTCAGGAGCTGAGGCATGAGTAAGAAGCACCCCATCATCTCGGTCACAGGCTCTTCCGGGGCGGGCACGACAACCGTCAAGCACACCTTCGACCAGATCTTCCGCCGCGAGGGCGTAACCGCCGTTTCGATCGAGGGCGACGCCTTCCACCGCTACGATCGCGCCGCGATGAAGGACGAACTTGCCCGCCGGGTCGCGGCCGGAGACCAGTCGTTCTCGCATTTCTCCTATGAGGCGAATGAGCTTGAGCGGCTTGAGGAAACCTTTCGCAGCTATGCCGCCACAGGCCGCGGCTTCACCCGCCACTATGTCCATGACGACCGCGAATCCGAACGCTACGGCGTGGCGCCGGGCCGCTTTACCGAATGGGAGGATTTCCCCGAAGGATCCGACCTTCTGTTCTACGAGGGGCTGCACGGCGCGGTGGTGAATGACAAGGTGAACCTGGCGCAGTTGGCCGATCTCAAGATCGGGGTTGTGCCGGTCATCAACCTCGAATGGACACAGAAGATCCACCGAGACCGCGCCAGCCGCGGTTATTCGACCGAGGCCGTCACCGATACGATCCTGCGCCGGATGCACGCCTATGTGCACTGCATCTGCCCGCAATTCACCGAAACGGACATCAACTTCCAGCGGGTCCCGGTTGTCGACACGTCGAACCCGTTCATCGCGCGCTGGATCCCGACGGCCGACGAAAGCCTTGTGGTCATCCGTTTCCGTAACCCGCGCGGGATCGACTTTCCCTATCTCACCTCGATGATCGACGGCTCGTGGATGAGCCGGGCGAACTCGATCGTGGTTCCCGGCCCGAAACTCGATCTGGCCATGCAACTAATCCTGACCCCGCTGATCGAGCGGCTGGTCCGTGACGCCCGGCGGGCATGAGGAAAAGCATGAAGGATATCGTCCTTGACAGCGAAACCCGGATGGCAAACGCCCTGCGCGTGCTTGCAATGGATGCGGTCGAGGCCGCGAATTCAGGGCATCCCGGCATGCCCATGGGCATGGCCGATGTGGCGACGGTGCTTTTCAACCGCTTCGTCAATATCGACCCCGCCACCCCCGCCTGGCCCAACCGCGACCGCTTCATCCTGTCGGCCGGGCATGGCTCGATGTTGCTTTACGGGCTGCATCACCTGCTGGGTTTCGAAGACATGGGCATGGACCAGATCCGCATCTTCCGCCAGCTTGGCAGCCGCACCGCAGGCCACCCCGAATACGGCCATGCCGGCGGCATCGAGGTAACCACCGGCGCGCTTGGACAGGGCATCGCCACCGCTGTCGGCATGGCGATCGCCGAACGCCTCGGCCATGCCCGGTTCGGCGCGCTCTGCGATCATTTCACCTATGTCATCGCGGGCGACGGCTGCTTGATGGAGGGCATCAGCCACGAGGCGATCGATATGGCCGGCCATCTGGGCCTTGGCCGGCTGATCGTGCTGTGGGACGATAACGGCATCACCATCGACGGCGGCACTGCACTTTCCACCTCGACCGATCAGCGCGCGCGCTTTGCCGCTGCGGGCTGGCATGTCCTGGGTGTCGATGGCCACGCTCCCGATGAGATCGCCGACGCGATCACCGCGGCGCGGGCCGATCCGCGCCCCTCGCTTATCGCCTGCCGCACGATCATCGGCCGCGGCGCCCCGACCAAGCAGGGCGGGCACGATGTGCATGGTGCACCGCTCGGCCCAGAGGAAATCGCCCGCGCCCGCGCGGCGCTCGACTGGCCCCACCCGCCTTTCGTGATCCCGCCCGATATACGCGCAGACTGGGCCGCCGCGGCCCGGCGTGGGGCCGACGCACGCGCCGCATGGGAGGCCTTGCACGCCACATCCGACCAACGGGTCGCGCATGACTCGGCCCTTGCGGGCGACAGCGCGCCGCTTGGCCCCGCGATCCGCGCCTACAAGGCCGAACTCTCGGCCACGCGCCCCAAGCTCGCCACCCGAAAGGCAAGCGAAATGGCGCTTGGTGTGGTCAATGGCGCCCTGCCCTACACGATCGGGGGCTCGGCCGATCTGACCGGCTCCAACCTGACGCGCACGAAGGGCATGAACACCATCACGCGCGATGATTTCTCGGGCCGCTATATCCACTACGGCATCCGCGAACACGGCATGGCGGCGGCAATGAACGGGATCGCGCTGCATGGGCTTTTCCGGCCCTATGGCGGCACTTTCCTGGCCTTTGCCGATTACTGCCGGCCCGCGATCCGGCTTTCGGCATTGATGGGGGTGCCGGTCAGCTATGTCATGACACATGACTCGATCGGCCTTGGTGAAGACGGCCCCACGCATCAGCCGGTCGAGCATCTTGCCAGCCTGCGCGCAATCCCCAACCTGACGGTGATCCGCCCTGCCGACGCAGTCGAGACTGCCGAGGCCTGGGAACTGGCGATGCAGGCGCGCACCACGCCGGTGATGCTGATCCTGTCCCGGCAGGCCCTGCCGACGGTGCGGTGCGAACATGTCGAGGCGAACCGCGTGGCCGAGGGCGCCTATCTTCTGCGCGATCCCGCACGGCGCGACGCCACACTGATCGCAACCGGCTCGGAGGTCGAGATCGCGCTTGCCGCCGCCGGGATACTGGCTGCCGAGGGGATCGAGGCGGCGGTCGTCTCTGCCCCGGCGTTCGAACTGTTCGCCGCGCGCCCGGCCCCCGAACGTGCCGCGATCCTCGGTGAGGTTCCCCGCATCGGCATCGAGGCCGCGATCCGCCAGGGCTGGGATCTCTTCCTGCGTCCACAGGACGCTTTCATCGGCATGGAGGGTTTCGGCGCCTCGGCCCCGGCCCCCGCGCTTTACCGCCATTTCGGCATCACCCCCGAGGCGGTCGCCGCCAAGGTCAAATCGCTGATCTGAGGAGAAGAAATGACAGTCAGGGTTGCCATCAACGGCTTTGGCCGTATCGGACGCAACGTGCTGCGCGCCATCGTGGAATCGGGACGCACCGATATCGAGGTGGTGGCGATCAATGATCTCGGCCCGGTCGAGACGAACGCCCACCTGCTGCGTTTCGATAGCGTGCATGGCCGCTTTCCCGCCGAAGTGACGAGCTCCGAAACCTCGATCGACGTGGGGCGCGGCCCCATCGCGGTGACGGCAATCCGCGACCCGAAGGATCTGCCTTGGCAAGGGGTGGATGTCGCACTGGAATGCACCGGCATCTTCACCGCGCGCGACAAGGCCGCGCGGCATCTTGGGAATGGGTCAAAGCGCGTTCTGGTCTCGGCCCCGGCGCAAGGCGCCGACAAGACCGTGGTCTACGGCGTGAACCATGGCACGCTGACACGCGACGATCTGATCGTCTCGAACGCTTCCTGTACCACCAATTGCCTGTCGCCCGTGGCCAAGGTTCTGAACGATGCCATCGGCATCACCAGGGGCTTCATGACCACCATCCACAGCTATACCGGCGACCAGCCCACGTTGGATACGGTGCACAAGGATCTTTACCGGGCGCGGGCAGCGGGGCTTTCGATGATCCCCACCTCGACCGGCGCTGCGAAGGCCGTCGGTCTCGTGCTGCCCGAGTTGAAGGGGCGGCTGGACGGCGTGGCGATCCGCGTGCCCACGCCCAATGTCTCGGTCGTCGATCTGGTCTTCGAGGCGGCGCGCGACACCACCGCGGACGAGATCAACGGCGCGATCTGGGGGGCCGCCAATGGCGCGCTGAAGGGCATCCTGAGCTATACCGAACGACCCAACGTCTCGATGGATTTCAACCACGATCCGCATTCCTCCGTCTTCCACATGGACCAGACCAAGGTGATGGACGGGCGAATGTGCCGGATCCTCAGCTGGTATGACAACGAGTGGGGCTTTTCCAACCGCATGGCCGATACGGCCGTTGCGATGGGCAAGTTGTCCGCGCCTGCGGAGCAACGTGAAAAAGCCGACGCAATAAATTGAAATATCTACAAAAAGTGTTGCACGAAATGCGGCGTGACAGCAGATATGAAGGAGGCCGGAATGGCGCTTATCACCCTAAGACAACTTCTCGATCACGCCGCGGAACACGGCTACGGCGTGCCAGCCTTCAACATCAACAACATGGAACAGGGGCTTGCCATCATGAAGGCGGCGGCGGCCTGCGATGCGCCGGTGATCCTTCAGGCCTCGCGCGGGGCGCGGTCCTATGCGGGCGACATCATGCTGCGCCACATGGTCCAGGCGCTTGCCGAGATGAACCCCGACATCCCCGTCGTGCTGCATCAGGACCACGGCAACAACGAGGCCACCTGTCTTTCCGCCATCCGGCACGGCTTTACCAGCGTGATGATGGACGGCTCACTCAGGGAAGATATGAAGACGCCCGCCAGCTATGACTACAACGTAGACATCACCCGCCGGGTGACCGCCGCCGCCCATGCCGTCGGCGCCTCGGTCGAGGGAGAGCTGGGCGTTCTGGGCAGCCTCGAGACCGGCGAGGCCGCCGCCGAGGACGGCTCGGGCGCCGAGGGCAAGCTAAGCCACGACCAGCTTCTGACCGATCCCGACCAGGCTGTGGATTTCGTGACGCAGACCGGCTGCGACGCACTTGCCATCGCCTGCGGCACCTCGCACGGGGCCTACAAGTTCTCGCGCAAGCCCGATGGGGAAATCCTGTCGATGGCGACCATCCGCGCCATTCATGAAAAGCTGCCTGACACGCACTTGGTGATGCATGGCTCGTCCTCGGTACCGCAATACCTTCAGGATCTCATCAACCGATATGGCGGGGAAATGCCCCAGACCTATGGTGTCCCCGTCGAGGAAGTCGAGCGCGGCATCCGCATGGGCGTGCGCAAGGTCAATATCGACACCGATTGCCGCATGGCGATGACCGGCCAGTTCCGCAAGGTCGCAGCCGAGACGCCGCAGGAATTCGACCCGCGCAAGTTCCTCATTCCCGCCATGGCCGAGCTGGAGACGTTGTGCCGCGACCGGTTCGAACGCTTCGGCACCGCCGGGCGGGCATCCGGCATCAAAGTCATTGCAATGGACGACATGGCCCGCCGCTACGCCAGCGGCGCCCTCAACCCGGCGCCTGCGGTGCGCGCTGCCTGAAAGGAGAGACAGATGAACAAGAATGTCGAGATCAAGGGCAAGGAACGCTACAAGGCCGGCGTCCTGAAATACGCCCAGATGGGATACTGGGATGGCGATTACGAACCGAAGGACACCGACCTTCTGGCGCTGTTCCGCATCACCCCGCAAGAGGGTGTCGACCCGATCGAGGCGGCGGCGGCCGTGGCGGGTGAAAGCTCTACCGCCACATGGACCGTGGTCTGGACCGACCGGCTGACCGCCTGCGACCAGTATCGCGCCAAGGCCTACAAGGTCGAACCCGTGCCGGGCACACCGGGGCAGTATTTCTGCTATGTCGCCTATGACCTGATCCTGTTCGAGGAAGGCTCGATCGCGAACCTGACCGCCTCGATCATCGGAAACGTCTTTTCCTTCAAACCTTTGAAGGCCGCCCGGCTGGAGGACATGCGCCTGCCCGTGGCCTATTGCAAGACTTTCCGCGGCCCGCCCACCGGCATCGTGGTCGAGCGTGAACGCCTCGACAAGTTCGGCCGCCCCCTTCTTGGCGCGACGACGAAGCCCAAGCTCGGCCTCTCGGGCAAAAACTATGGCCGCGTGGTCTATGAGGGCCTCAAGGGCGGTCTCGACTTCATGAAGGATGACGAGAACATCAACTCGCAACCCTTCATGCACTGGCGCGACCGTTTCCTCTATGTGATGGAGGCCGTCAACAACGCCTCGGCCCAATCGGGCGAGGTGAAGGGCCATTACCTCAACATCACCGCCGGCACGATGGAAGAGATGTATGCCCGTGCAGAATTTGCCAAGGAACTCGGCTCGGTCATCGTCATGGTCGATCTGATCGTGGGCTGGACCGCGATCCAGTCGATCGCGGAATGGTGCCGCCGGAACGACATGATCTTGCACATGCACCGCGCGGGCCACGGCACCTATACCCGCCAGAAGAACCACGGCATCAGCTTCCGCGTCATCGCCAAATGGTTGCGGCTGGCGGGGGTTGACCATCTGCATTGCGGCACCGCCGTCGGCAAGCTGGAGGGCGATCCGCTGACCGTGCAGGGCTTCTACAATGTCTGCCGCGAGAACGTGAACGCGGTCGACCTGCCGCGCGGGCTGTTCTTCGAGCAGGACTGGGCCGATTTGCGGAAGGTCATGCCGGTCGCCTCTGGAGGGATTCACGCAGGCCAGATGCACCAGCTTCTGGATCTCTTTGGCGACGATGTCGTGTTGCAGTTCGGCGGCGGAACGATCGGGCACCCGATGGGCATCCAGGCCGGCGCCACCGCGAACCGCGTCGCGCTGGAAGCGATGGTGCTGGCGCGCAATGAAGGCCGCGACATCAAGACCGAAGGCCCCGAAATCCTGCGTACGGCCGCCAAGTGGTGCAAACCGCTCGAGGCCGCGCTCGATACCTGGGGCAACATCACCTTCAACTATGCCTCCACCGACACCTCGGACTTCGTTCCGACCGCGTCCGTTTCGTAAAGGAGATCCAAGCAATGCGTATCACCCAAGGCTGCTTTTCCTTCCTGCCCGATCTGGATGACGTGCAGATCACCGCGCAGGTCGACTACTGCCTGTCGCGCGATTGGGCGGTGGGGATCGAGTTCACCTATGATCCCCATCCGCGCAACACCTACTGGGACATGTGGGGCCACCCAATGTTCGACCTCAGGGATGCCAAGGGGGTGCTGATGGAACTGGCGGAATGCCGCAAGGCACATCCCGAGGCCTATATCCGCCTAAACGCCTTCGACAGCACCCGCGGCTTCGAGACGGTGACGATGAGCTTCATCGTCAACCGCCCCGCGAAAGAGCCCGAAATCCGCATGACTCGCACCGAGGTCGACAGTCGCGCGCTGCGCTACACCCACGCGGTCCGCTGAGCGAACGGGCCGCCTTGCCGGGCGGCCCCCTTCCCTTGCAGGAGATGACGATGAACGCGATCGACAGCGACACGGCCGAAGCCCCCCCGCCCGCCGCCAGCGTGGATCTGCATGCCGAATACGAAGCCTCGGGCGTGCGCGAGATCCTGGACGATCTGGACCGTGAACTGATCGGCCTTGCCCCGGTCAAGAACCGCATCCGCGAAACGGCGGCGCTCTTGCTGGTGGAACGCGCACGCCGCGCGCTTGGGCTTTGCCATGAAACGCCCACGCTGCACATGTCGTTCACCGGCAATCCGGGCACCGGCAAGACAACGGTCGCGCTGAAGATGGCGGGGCTTCTGCACCGGCTTGGTTATGTGCGCAAAGGGCACCTCGTCTCGGTCACGCGCGACGACCTGGTGGGCCAGTATATCGGCCATACCGCACCCAAGACCAAAGAAGTGCTCAAGAAAGCGATGGGCGGCGTGCTGTTCATCGACGAGGCTTATTACCTCTATCGCCCCGACAACGAACGCGATTACGGGCAGGAAGCGATCGAGATCCTGCTTCAGGTCATGGAGAACAACCGGGACGATCTGGTCGTCATCATGGCCGGATATGCCGACCGGATGGATCGCTTCTTCTCGGCCAATCCGGGGTTCCGCTCGCGCATCGCGCATCACATCGACTTTCCCGACTACACCGATGCCGAACTTGCCCGCATCGCCGACACGATGCTGGGCGCGCAAAACTATCACCTCGACGCGGCAGGGCACAAAGCGATGGCGGAATATATCGCGCTGCGCCGCCGGCAGCCGCATTTCGCCAATGCCCGCTCGATTCGCAATGCGCTTGATCGCGCGCGCCTGCGGCAGGCCAACCGGCTGTTCCAGGCCGATACGGGGCCGCTGGACGCAGCCGGACTAAGCCTGATCACCGAGGCCGATATCCGCCCCAGCCGGGTGTTTCAGGGCGGGCTGGACCTTGAGCGCGCCCCGGTGCATGAAGGGTGAAACCAAGGAGAGCGCCAGCATGACATTCGACCGCAGCATCAAGATCGCCCCCTCGATCCTGTCCGCCGATTTCGCCAATCTCGGGGCCGAGATCCGCGCGGTCGAGGCCGAGGGTGCGGACTGGATCCATGTCGATCCGATGGACGGCCATTTCGTGCCCAACCTGACCATCGGACCCAATGTCGTGGCCGCCATCCGCCCGCATGTCAAAACCTTCATGGACGTGCACCTGATGATCGCCCCCGCCGACCCCTATATCGAGGCCTTCGCCAAGGCCGGCTCGGACATGATCACCGTCCATGCCGAGGCCGGGCCGCATCTGCACCGCTCGCTTCAATCGGTGCGCGCGCTTGGCGCCAAGGCCGGGGTCGCGTTGAACATGACCACGCCGGTCGCGCATATCGAGGATATCCTCGACGATATCGACATGATCCTGGTGATGACGATCAATCCGGGCTTCGGGGGGCAGAAATTCACCCATGCGATGGTCGACAAGGTGCGCCGCACCCGCACCCTGGTGGGGGATCGCCCAATCCATATCCAGGTCGATGGCGGGATCGACCCGAACACCGCCCCGCTGGTCGCGGCGGCAGGGGCCGACGTGCTGGTCGCCGGCTCGGCGGTGTTCCGGGGCGGCAGCGTGGAAAACCCAGCCCCCTATGGCGATAACATCCGCGCAATCCGCACCGCCGCCGAGGCCGCGCTGCGCGACAGGTGATGCCGGGGGGCACGGGCAACAATGGGGGCATTGCTGCCGTCCCCTTTTGCCTGCCGAATGTCCGCTTCGCAAAAAATCATAAAAAACGGCGGCTCTTATTGTCTGGTACCTTAAGCCGGGTACCAAAAATTGCTGACTATCGTTTGTCAGGTGGAACGTCTTTCAAGCGTTTGACGACGGCTTGAATTTCTTCGCGAGTCCACTCCGAATGATACCGCCTACTGCCCGCAGGACGGTTCGACAATCCAAGGTTGGTCTGTCCACCCTCAGCTCTCACAGGTCGAACAGGGCGCCGCGTGAATCCGCCTCCGCATGTCGGGCAGACATTGTGCAGCGTCTTTTCGACACAACCTGCACAATAGGTACATTCATAACTGCAGATCATCGCATCGGTTGATTCCGGTGGCAGATCGCAATCACACAGCTCGCAGTTAGGTCTAAGTTCCAGCATCTGACATCTCAGTTCCGTTTCGACCTTGATAGCGCGTGAGCTGTTTGGCATAAATGACAATATGACCACCTTTTACGCCAAATCGCATCATGCTCCTCTGCCAGTGGCGTTCCTGTTGTTCGATGGCACAAAGCTCTTGGATTTCGCGGGGCCATTGCAGGTTTTCAGTGACGCCAGACTGCCAAACGGAACGCCCGCTTATGATGTGCGTCTTTTGTCTGAAACAGGTGGATTGCTGCAAACCGATACCGTTTGCCGGATCGAAACCGCGGCCCTTGCAGAATGCCAGCCTGTGCCTTGGGATACTGTATTGGTGTCAGGGGGAAACAGTGCCTACATGGCAATGCATTCAGACGCCTTGCTCAACTACATCAACAAGTCAGCCGCCGGATGCCGTAGGCTCGGGTCGATTTGCTTGGGTGCATTCGTTCTAGCCGCATGTGGCCGTCTGTCGGAACGCTCTGCCACAACGCATTGGGATGGAGCAGCCAAGCTCGGCGCCGACTTTCCCGATATATGCATCAAAGATGATGCAATCTTTGTTGAAGACAACGGGATCTGGACATCCGCAGGGGTCACCGCCGGGATTGACATGGCAATCGAAATGGTTCGACGTGACCTTGGAACAGCCGAGGCAATTCGTATCGCGAAGTCGCTCGTGCTGCCAATGCTTCGCAATGGCGGTCAACGTCAGTTTAGCACAGCCTTGGCCGCTCAGACGGTCAACACGAGCCACCGTTTCAATGAACTCATCGCCTTCATCGCTTCAAACCTGAAGGAACAAATATCGGTTGCGGAAATGGCCGCCAAAGTGGGCATGAGCGAACGGAACTTCTCGCGCAGATTCTCCGCCGAACTAGGCGTCGGTCCCGCAAAATTCGTCGAGAGACTTCGCGTTGAACAGGCAGCAGCGATGTTGCATCAAGACGATAGCGTCCTCGCTGCCGTGCGAATTGAAGCAGGTTTTCCTAACGAAGAAACGATGCGCCGTGCGTTTCAAAGACAGCTTGGCGTATCACCTTCCTCCTACGCAGCAAAGTTTGCAGTGCCAGCACCTCAAGGCGGACGATAGACCGAAATGCAACATCAGTCGTTTTGGGCTCCAGACAGACCTTCGGCTGTTCATGGGCGCCGCCTCCTCCGTGTCGGAGGTGCAACCATCGCAAGCGGGCTAGGTTGGGGCGCTGCCCTACTCTCGGGCACAACTGACGGCGCAAACTGGCATATGTCCTGACGGTCGACAAAGGGCACCCCCCCGGCCTCAGTCGCACACGATCAGCCCCGGAACGGCGGCTTGCAGCGCGTCGAAGCCGGGGCGGCTGCGGGCCTTGGCGTCCACGATCAGGTGATCCATCTCGGCCACCGGGCAAAAGACTGACCGGGCCGGCGCGCCGACCTTCGAGTGATCGGCCAGGATCACCACCTTCTCCGAATTGCGGATCATCGCCCGCGCGATCTCGGCGCCGTGCAGGAAATAGTTCATCGCACCCATCTCGGCATCCACCCCCCAGGGGGCCAGCAGCGCCACATCAGCGCGGTAGCGGTGGATGTCGTTGATCGTGGCCGATCCGAACGTCTCTTGCGGATCGTGCTTGAACTCTCCGGCCAGCATCACCACGCGAAACCGCCGCGCGGGATCGGTCAGCAGCCGGGCGACATCGACCGAGTTGGTCAGAAACGTCATATCGGTCAGACCGTTGGGCCCCGCCAGGGCCTCGGCCATGGTGGTGCTGGTCGAGCCCGCATCCATGAAGATCGTCATGCCGTTTTGCAGCAGCCCAAGCGCCCGTGCCGCGATCGCGCGCTTTTCCTGCAGCCGCAGGGTGACGCGGATGCCGAAGGTCGTGTCCTCACGCGTGGCGGGAACCGCCCCGCCCCGCACGCGGCGCAGCTCACCGGCCAGTTCCATCTCCATCAGGTCACGACGCACCGTCTCACGCGAGACACCGAACTCCTCGACGATACGATCGACGGAAACCCGGCCATGGGCCGCGAGCCGGTCCTTGATCTTGCGGTGCCGTTCCTCCTGCCACATGCGTTCCCCCAACTGCCGGTGCGTGGATGGGCCTTGCTATGACAAATCCTGCCACAGTTGACAAATAAAACCACAAAAACACATATTGACACATATAGCACAAATTGCCACATTTCCCAAAGAACAGATGAATCGGGGTTTCGGCCCCGCAGGGAAACCAGATCAACGGCATGCGCCAGCCTTGGCCCTTCCGCGCCCCGCGTGCGGACTGTGCGGCAATGCCTGCCTGCAAGGAGCAATGATGACCCGGATTTCGGCGGTCGAGGATCACCACATCGCTTTCGCGCTGTCGCTTGCCGACACGGCAAGATCGCTGCTGCACGGCCAGACGCATGATGCGCTTGGCATTTCGGTCAAGCCCGACAGAAGCCTCATGACGCAGGCCGACCTGATGATCGAACACGAATTACGCGCCCGCATCGCCGCGCACTATCCCGATCACGGGATCATCGGCGAGGAAGAGGGATCGCACGCGCCCACGGCCCGTGCCGTCTGGGTCATCGACCCGATCGACGGCACCGCCCCGTTCATCGCGGGGATTCCGGTCTATGGCACGCTGATCGCCCTGGCCATCGACGGGGTGCCGCGGCTTGGCATCATCGATTCCGCCGCCAACGACGCGCGTTGGCTGGGCGTCGAGGGGCGCCAGACCACGCTGAACGGCCGACCCGTTCAAGTGCGCTCCTGCGCCGACATCTCGCGCGCGCTGATGACCAACAGCAATCAGGACTACATGTCCGCCGCCGAGCTTCCCGCGCTTGAGGCGCTGCGCCGCGCGACCGCGACGCGGGTCTATGGCGGCGCCTGCATCAACTATGGCCGCCTGGCCGAGGGGCGCACCGATCTTGCGATGGATGCCGGGCAGAAGATCTTCGATTTCGCGGCCTTTCGCCCGATCGTGGAAGGCGCGGGCGGGGTCATCACCGATTGGGCCGGCGCGCCCCTGACCCTTGCCAGCGGCGGGCGCATCCTTGGCGCGGGCGATCCGGGTGTGCACCGGCAGGCGCTTGGGATCATTGAAAAACTTGGGATTTCGGACACTCCGCCAGAACTGCGCGCGGGCTGAGGCCCGCGCATCATCAAGAACGAAGAAACGCGAAACAGGGAACGCCAATGGGCATTGACATATCCGATCTGAGCGTCGCTTACGGCACCGAGAAAGTGATCTCGGGCCTGACGCTGAACATCCCCGAGGGATGCTTCTTCACGCTTCTCGGCCCCTCGGGCTGCGGCAAGACCACGCTTTTGCGCACCATTGCGGGATTTGTCCCGACCTGCGGCGGCACGATCCGCTTCGGCGGGCTTGATGTGACGCGGCTGCCGCCCCACAGGCGCGCGATCGGCATGGTGTTTCAGGATTACGCGCTGTTTCCCGACAAGACGGTGGTGCAGAACGTGGGCTATGGGTTGCGGGCGCGCGGCGAAAAGGGCACCGCGGCGCGGCTGAAGATCGACGAGGCTTTGGAGCGCGTGGGCCTTGGCGCGCTTGGCGATCGCCATCCCGCCGCGCTTTCGGGCGGGCAGCGCCAGCGGGTCGCCCTTGCGCGCGCGCTGGTGATCAAGCCGCAGGTCCTGCTGATGGACGAGCCGCTGTCGAACCTTGACGCGAAGCTGCGCATCCAGATCCGCGAAACCATCACCGAATTGCAGCGCGAGGCGAACATCACCACCGTCTTCGTCACCCATGACCAGGAAGAGGCATTGTCGATGTCGGATCTGGTCGGCGTGATGAACCGCGGCGCCGTGGAACAGCTTGGCACCCCGCAAGAGATCTATGCCCGCCCGCTGACCGGCTATGTCGCGGATTTCGTGGGCTCGGCCAACCGACTGAGCGCGGATCTGCGCCCCGGCGCACAGGGGCTGATCGAAGCCGATATCGGCCCCGCCCGCATTCTGGCAAGCGACGCGCTGGTCGCGCCGGCCGAAAAGGGCCTTCTGATCCTGCGCCCCGAAGACCTGAAGATCACCCCCGCCCCGCAAGAGGGGGTGCAATCCGTGCCCGCCACCGTGCGCGGGCGGCAATATCTGGGCGCCAAGACAAGCTACCGGCTGGATCTGGGCGGCGCTCTCGAGGTGATGGCCGAGTCGCACGAGACCGGGCATGACAAATACGCCCCCGGCGACCGGGTCAGCCTTGGCATCGACCCGGCCCTTGCACGGGTGATCGCAAGATGACCGCCGCACAGTTCCGCACCCCGTGGTTCTGGCTGTCGCTTCTGGCGCTGATGCTGCTGAGCCTTTTCGTCCTTTACCCGCTGCTCAACATCCTGACGGCAAGCTTTCTGGGCGACGGTCCTTCGGGCTGGATGCGCGTCATCGAGACCCCGAGATACCGTCAGGCCATCGCCAACACCCTGATCCTGGCAAGCGCGGTGACGGTGATCTGCACGCTGATCGGCGTGCCGCTGGCCTATGTCACGGCGCGCTATACCTTCCCCGGCAAGGCGCTGATCGCGCTTTTGCCGCTCATCACGCTGGTCATCCCCGAGGTGATCGCGGCGCAGACATGGCTGATGATGCTGGGCAATAACGGCCTTATCACCAAATTCCTGCGTGAATTCGGCATCCGCCTGCCCTCTTTCTACGGCTGGTTCGGCCTCATCACCTCGATGAGCTTCATCTACTACACCTATGTCTATATCGGCACCGTCGCCGCGATCAGCAAGTTCGACGCGCAACTGGAAGAGGCCGCGCAAAGCCTTGGCACCGCGCCCGTGCTGTCGCGCCTGCGGGTGATGCTGCCGGTGATCCTGCCCACGATCCTTGCCTCGGCGCTGCTGGTCTTCACCATGGCGGTGGGCAATTTCGCCATCTCGATGATCCTCAGCCACCGGCTGCCGCTTCTGTCGGTGGCCACCTATCAGGCCGCCGTGGCCGAGGGGGCCTCGGACATCACCATGCAAAGCACGCTTGCCAGCGTATCGGTGCTGATCGTGATGTCGGTCCTGTTCTTCAACCGCTGGATCGTGCGCCGCGGCCGCTTCGAGATCGCGCAGGGCCGGGGCGCGCGCCCGGCGGCGCTGCGCGGGCTGGGCGGGCTGGCGGTTGCCGGCGCCTCGGGCGCGGTGGTGGTGATCTCGCTTTTGCCGCTGGTGACGATTGCGATCGGTGCCTTTACCCGGTCGCGCGGGCCGGTCATGCAATGGGGCGAATGGACCTTCGACAACCTCATCCGCGTCTTCGTCACCGCGCCGGGGCCGCTTGTGAACTCGCTCGTCTATGCCGGGGTGGCGACCTTCATCTCGATCGTGTTCAGCGCGCTTGTCAGCTATCTGGTAGTAAAGAAACCCAACATCCTGACGCCCTGGATCGACTATGTCTCGGCGGTTCCGCTGGCGCTGTCGGGCACCGTGCTGGGGGTGGGGCTTCTGGCCACGTTCAACAGCGGCTGGCTGTCGCTGTCGGGCACCGCCTCGATCATCGTTCTGGCCTATGTCGTGCGCCGGATGCCCTTCGGCATGCGCAACGGGCAGGCGGTGCTGCACAACATCCCCAACTCGCTTGAAGAGGCCTCGATCAGCCTTGGCGTGCCGCCGGTGCAAAGCTTCTTCAAGGTGGTGCTGCCGGTGATGCTGCCGGCCGTCGCCTCGGCCGCGATCCTGACATGGACGACGACGGTGGCAGAGCTGTCGGCCTCGATCCTCGTCTATTCGGGCGGGCGCGAGACCCTGCCGATCCAGATCTTCCGCCTGATCGATTCCGGTCTGATGGCCTATGCCTCGGCCTATGGCCTCGTGCTGGTCGCCGTCATCCTGATCCCGATCATCGTTGCAACCAAGGTGTTCGGCATCGACGTCTTTTCACGCAGGTAGCGATGCCGCCCACGGCCCGGAAACGGGCCGCCCCCCGGGAAAAACCAAGAGAATACAACAGAGAGAGGAACTGACATGAAATACAATCCGATTGCCGGCCTGGCCCTTGGCCTCGGCCTTGCCGCGGGGCCCACCCTGGCCCAGGACCCGGTGCTCTATACCTCGAACCCCGTTCCCGCCTACGAGGCCGTGCAGGCCGCGGTCAAGGGCGCGCTCGACACCGATCTGGGCGTCATCACCGGGGGCAGCGGCGTCCTTCTGCGCCGGATCGAGGCCGAACAGGGCAACGTGCAGGGCGATGTGTTCTGGTCCTCTTCGGCCAATACGCTTGGCGCGTTCGAGGCGCTGTTCGAGGCCTACGCCTCGCCCGAACTGGCCGCCATCCCCGAGGCGCTGCGCTATCCGGGCGACCTGTTCCAGCCGACCAATATCCACCTTGTCACGATCATGGTGAACACCGACCTGCTGGACGGCGCCACCGCCCCGACAAGCTGGGCCGAGCTGGCCGATCCGGTCTGGAAAGGCCGCGTGATCATGCCCGACCCGGCCAACAGCTCCACCGGCTACACCATCGCCTGGGGGCTTTCGAAGCTGCTCGACGAACAGACCTACAAGGCCGTCGTTGCGAATGTGGTGACAAGCGGATCGTCCTCGGCGGTGCCCAAGGGCGTGGCGATGGGCGAATATGCCGTGGGCCTGACCTTCGAGACGAACAGCTACGCCTATATCGACGGCGGCCAGACCGAGCTTTCGCTGGCCTACCCCTCGGAAGGCACCTTCCAGACCGTCGAGTTCTCGGGCCTGATCAAGGGCGCCCCCGCGGGCGAAACCGCGCAGAAGACGATCGACACGCTTCTGTCGCAGGATGCGCAGATCGCGCTTCTCAAGGCGGCGTTCCGGCGCCCCAGCCGCGCGGACATCACGGTGTCAGAACATGTCGGCTTGCCCGAACTGTCAGCCGTGGCGGTGTTCCCCGTCGACGAGGCCGAAGCCGCGGCATCGCGCGACGCCTTCCTGGCGGCCTGGGCCGAACTGCCCAAGGCCGGCGACGTGGAATAACCTTCGGTCGGGCGGGGCGCGGGTCTGCGCCGCCCTGCCCGCCCCTTTCGGCGCTACGCCCCGCCGCCGGACATCGCCCTGTCGATCGTTTCCAGATGGGTCGCCATGGCGATTTCGGCCCCGCTTGCATCGCCCGCCGCGATCGCATCCACGATGCGGTCGTGCTGGGCGCTGTGGATCGTGCGGAATTCGTCGGCCCCGATGCGGCGATAGGTCCGGTCCCACTCGCGCTGCCAGGCGGCGCGGCGGCGGGCGCCCGAAAGATAGCGCAGGAACCCGATCAGGATCGGGTTGCGCGCGATGCCCGCAATGGCCTGGTGAAACCTGTCGTCTGCCTGCTCGCATGCGGCGCGGTCGCGGGCGGCCCGTCCGGCGGCCACCCGGTCGCGCAGCAGCGCGATATCGGGGGCCGCGGCCCGGCGCACGGCCTCGGCCGCCACCTTCGGTTCCAAGAGCAGCCGCGCGCGCATCACATCGGGCGGGGTCGCGCCATCGACAAGGATCGCATCGCGCACCGGCAGGTGGGGCGGCCGCGTGCCGCGAAAGGTGCCCTGCCCGACATGGCGCCAGATCTCGCCCTCCCGCTCCAGCACGGCCAGCCCCTTGCGCAGGGTTTCGCGGCTGCATCCAAGCTGGCGGGCCAGTTCACGCTCGGGCGGCAGCCGGTCGCCGTGGTCAGGCGCCATCCCCGCAAGCAGGTGGCGCAGCCGTGCTGAAAGATCGTCGTGCATTTCGCGCATCCCACCCCGAAACCCAGACCAATTTGCAGACCAATCCCGCCCCGTGCAACAGGAAACCCGTCTGCCGCAGAGTCAGGGAGAAGACGATGTTCGACATGGTGCTGCTTGTTACCGCAAGTTTCCTGGCCGGCGTGCTGAACGCGATTGCCGGGGGCGGCACCTTCCTCAGCCTGCCCGCGCTGATCTATGTCGGCGTTCCGCCGGTCAGCGCGAATGCGACGGCCACCTTCATCGCCCTGCCCGGCTATGTCAGCAGTGCCTGGGCCTTCCGGCACGACATCCGCGCCGAAGGGCGCCTTGGGCTGCGCGCGATCGTGGCCATCACGGCGGCGGGGGGATTGCTGGGGGCGCTGCTGCTGATCGTCACGCCGGGCGAGGTCTTCATGTGGGTGGTGCCGTGGCTTCTGCTGGCCGCGACCGTCCTTTTCGCCGCCGGCCCGGGACTGTTGCGGCTGTTGCGCCGCGACGCGGGCCACAGCATCGGCCCGGCCCTTTCGGCGGCGGTCATCCTGGCCGTGTCGATCTACGGGGGGTATTTCAACGGCGGGCTGGGGATCGTGCTGCTCGCCAGTTTCGGCCTTTTGGGCTATGTGAACCTGCACGGGATGAACGGGTTGAAGAACCTGCTGTCGGCCGTGCTGTCGGTGATTTCGGTCCTGACCTTCATCACGGCGGGGCTGATCGCGTGGGAACAGGCCGCCGTCATGGTCGTGGGCGCGATGCTGGGCGGATATCTCGGCGCGCGCCAAAGCCGCAAGATCGTCAGGACCGACCTGCTGCGCCATTTCGTGACCGCGGTCGGCGCGATCATGACGGTGCTGTTCTTCGTGGCCTGACGGCCGTTGCACGAAACCTTTTGCCCTCGGCAACAAGGCAATGGGGTCCGTGACCCAAGCTGTCCGGGCTCGGCCACAGCCCCCGCGGTCATGGATCAAGAAGCTTTGCGATATGGTCCGGACCGACAGGCCGGATGCGTGTCGGGTTCAGCGCCTTGATCGCGTAATACCCCCGCGTGATGTGGTCCATGTTTACCGTCTCTCGAACGCCGGGCAGCATGAGAACCCGCCTCATATAGGCCGAGAGGCGCGGATAGTCGGCTATCTGGCGGCGATTGGTCTTGAAGAGGCCGTGATAAGCGGCATCGAAGCGGATCAAGGTGACGAAGGTGCGGATGTCCGTCTCGGTCAAGCTGTCACCGAACAGGTAATCACCGCTCAGACGTTCTTCCAGCTTGTCGAGCATATCGAAAACACCCTCGACCGCCTCATCATATGCTTCTTGCGAACTGGCGAAACCTGACTTGTAAACGCCATTGTTCAGCCGGTCGTAGATCTCGGCATTCAGGGTGTCGATCTCGGCCGCCCGGTCCTGCGGATAGAGCCGATACTCCGACGGGGCCAGGGCCTCGAAGGCGGTGTCGAACATGCGCACTATATCGGCACTTTCGTTGTTCACCATGACGTTCCGCTTCATGTCCCAAAGCACGGGCACAGTGGCGCGCCCCGTAAAATGCGGATCGGCCCTTGTATAGATCTCGTGCAGGTAGGCGGCACCGAACAGCGGGTCTTCGTCGGCACCATCATAGCCGCCGAACTGCCAGCCCTGATCCGACATGACCGGGTTGACCACCGTTACCTGGATCAGACCTTCAAGCCCCTTGAGCCTGCGCGCGATCAGCGCGCGCGAGGCCCATGGGCAGATCAGCGCGACGTAAAGGCGGTACCGCCCTGCCTCGGCCTCGAAGCCGCCGTCGCCGGTTGGCCCCGCGCTGCCGTCAGGCGTGATCCAGTTGCGGAAACTGGACACCTGGCGCACAAAGCGGCCCTTCTTGTCCGCCTTCTGAACCGGCTGCCAGCTTTCGACCCATTTTCCGTCAACAAGCATGTTTTCCCTCCTCAGGCGGCGTGAAACACGAAAGACCGCATGGAAATCGACCCAAGGTCGATGCTGTCGGTCATGAAAGTCAACTCATCGCGCCCGTCGGAAGCCCCGGCGATGGTCAACGCGGGCAAGTAGTGGTCGACGGTCGGGTGGGCAATGCGTAGCAGTGATCCCAACCCGTCCCGGTCGGCAAGCGCGGCGAAGTTTCGATCCGTCAGCCGGTCCGCGAAGAGCGTGTCGAATTCCAGCGCGAAATCATGCGGCGCGCTATTGGCCCCCCACCTGACCGCGCCCAGGTTATGGACGACATTTCCGGAACCAAGAATCAGAACCCCTCGATTCCGCAGTTCGGACAGGGTCTTGCCGATCTCCAGCTGGTAATCGAGCCCGCGGGTCATGTCGATCGAGACCTGAAAGACCGGAACATCGGCGCCCGGATAGAGGTATTTCAGGACAGTCCAGGCACCGTGATCGAGCCCCCAGCTGTCATCTTCCTCGGCATGGTGGCTGGCCAGCAGCGACACCACTTCGCGGGCAAGCGCAGGATTGCCAGGGGCCGGATAGCGCTGTGCAAAAAGCGCGTCTGGAAAGCCGTAGAAATCATGGATCGTCCGGGGCATATCCGAGACATCGACCAGTGTCGTGCCGCGGGTCATCCAATGGGCCGAAACGACAAGGATCGCCTTCGGACGCGGCAGGGTCTTTCCAAGTTCGCTCCAGGCCCGGCTGAACCGGGTATCCTCAATCGCGTTCATCGGGCTGCCATGGCCCAGGAAGACCAGCGGCATCCGGTCAGAGGTGGACAGACCGGCTTTGAGATCGTTCAGCGTGCGGGGGGCGGGCATGTCTGTTGCCTTTCATGGATATCCGGGACGCAGCCCGCAGCGCCGGAATATCTGCCCCGGCGCTGCGTTCGCAGGAGTTTGCGGCCGTCAGGCGAATTGGCCAAGCGCGCGTTGAAGAACCGGGATACGCAGCGCAAAGGCCCCCGCGCCCAGAAGGGCGATGACCACTTGTGCGACGGTCCAGAACAGCGGGAATTCCCAGCCGCCGCCCTCGCCCGAGAACAGCCAGCCGTTCGCCGAATGCACCCAGGTCGCGCCCAGCAGGACGGGGATAAGCGCCAGCGAGACCAGCCGAACCGCGACACCAAGGATAAGCGCAAGCCCGCCACCGATTTCCGCGGCGATGGTCAGGTAGGCGAACAGGCCCGGCAGGCCGAGGCTTTCGAAATAGCCGACGGTGCCCGCGATGGTGAAGACATTCACCTTGAGCAGCCCATGGGCCAGAAACAGCACACCGCTGGAAATGCGAAGCAGCGTCGCGGCGTAGTCGGTCTTGCTATGCGTGGTCATGACAGGGATCCTTTCGTTAGATCAGGCAATTTGCCATTTCGGAGCGATTGCAACGCCGAGGCCCAGAACATAGCCGAACTGGATGTTCATGAAGCCAAGCGGCTCAAGGTAGCGGGCATTCCTGAGCGGCCCGGCATTGACGGGCTCAAGCCCCATGTCGGCGGCCAGTGCCATGATAGTGTCCCGCGCCGCCTCGTCATCGGCGGCAACGAAGGTCTGGATCGGCGTTCCGGCGATCTTGAGATCCGTTGCGTAGTGCTGGGCAAAAACGGTATTGAAGGCCTTGACGACGCGGGCCCCGGGCAGCTGCGCCCCGATGGTTTCTGCAGCCGAGGTATCATGGCCGACCAGAAGCCCCGAGAAATCGGCAGTGATGGGGTTGGACACGTCGACAACCGTCTTGCCGTCAAAGCTTGCCTTGCCGGCAAGGTCTTCGGCCGTGCCGAAAGGCGTGGCAAGGATGACCACCTCGGCGGCGGCGACCGCAACGGAAAGATCGGCATCCTTCCCGTAGGCCGTGGCGTCATGTCCGGCACGAGACAGCGCATTCGCCAATCCGCCACCCACGTTTCCATTTCCGATGATTGCGATTTTCATTGCGGTTCCTTTCGTGCCGCCCGATGCGGCTGCTTGTTTTCCTGCCGTCAAATTAGGGCTTGCAGATCACCAACAAAATGGCGAGTTTAAAGTATGACAATCTTCATATTGTTCTTAATTTAGCGCCATGGACCTTACCGACGAACTCAGGGCCTTTGTGGCGACAGCCAAGACCGGATCGTTCACCGCCGCCGCCGATCAGATCGGCGTGTCGAACAGGCTGACCTCGAAATATGTCGCGGAACTGGAAAGGCGCCTTGGTGTGCGCCTGTTCCAACGCACCACGCGCAAGGTCGGTCTGACCCCGGCAGGCGAGGATCTTTTGGCCCGTGCGCCCGCGCTTCTGGACGATCTCGACGATATGCTGGCCGAGGTCTCGGAAGGTTCCCGCGGGTTCACAGGTGTCATCCGCATCTCGGCACCGGTGACCTTCGGCGAAACCCATGTCGGCGGCATGCTGGGCCGGTTTGCCGCGAAGAACCCCGGCCTGACCTTCGATCTGCGCCTGCATGACGGGTTCGTCGACCTTGCAAGCGAGGGAATAGACCTGGCCTTCCGCATCGGGCAATCGAACATGCTTTCCCTGAAATCGCGCAAACTCGGAGAGATACGCTCTGTCGTGGTGGCAAGTCCGGCCTATATCGCAGCCCATGGTGCCCCTGCGAGGCCGGAGGATCTGATCCACCACGCCTGCATCCTCGACACCAATCGCCGTGCACCGCGCCGCTGGGTGTTCCACAGGGGCGGTGCCGAGAGCGTTGTCGAGGTTCAGGGACGTTTTCAGGTCAATTCGGCGCGGGCCGCAGTCGAGCTGGCGGCAGCGGGCCTCGGCATTTGCTACGCCCCCCGCTTTGCACTTCTGGATGCGCTTGAGGCCGGTAGTCTTGTCCCGGTGATGGACGAATTCGAGGGGCCGTCCGCGCAGCTCAGTGCCGTCTACCTTGAGGGCCGCACTCTACCGCGCAAGGTTCGCGCGCTGATTGATTTCGCGGTCGAGGATATCCGGCAGGCGGACGTTCTGTGACCATTGGCAGGGCAAAGGGCGGCCGCAACGCTGCGACCGCCCTCATTTTGTTTAGCCACGGGCGAGGGTTGCCTTCAACGTCGCACGCATGGGCGTCGTGGAACGTCCGATCAACTGGTGAAGATCGCGGCGTTGGGTTGCAAGCGCCCCCTGCGCAGCTTTCGCATCGCTGTCGGCGAGAATCGCGGCAAAACCTTCGGGCAGACCGGCGCCGACCAGTGCGGATGCATATCCGGCCTCATCGAGGTCGACATAGACCACATCCTTGCCGGAGATCTCACTCACAAGCGCGGCGTATTCCGCAAGGTTGAAATCTTCGTCGCCTCCAAGTTCATAGGTCTTCCCTTCATGGCCCTTCCCGGCAAGCACCACGGCCGCAGCCTGGGCATAGTCCTGCCGCGCCGCCGTGGCGAAGCGGCCATCGCCTGCGGCGCCGAAATGCTTGCCCATTCCGATTGCTTGCGCCGCGGTGCCGGCAATATTCTCCGAATACCAGCCGTTGCGCAGGATCGCGTGCGGAAGGCCGCTTTCCCGCAGGGCCGTCTCGGTTGCAAGATGTTCCTCGGCAAGGGCCATGCCGCCCGTATCGGCATTGAGGATCGAGGTGTAGGCAACAAAACCCACGCCCGCATCCTTCGCCGCATCCAGAACGTTCTTGTGCTGCGCGGCACGTTTGCCGACTTCGGAGGAGGAGGTCAGAAGAATGCGATCCACGCCCGCGAACGCCGCGCGCAAACTCCGCAGGTCTTCGTAATCGCCTTGACGGGTCGGAACTCCACTGGCGTCGTAAGCTGCGCGGGCCTCGTCCGAGCGCACAAGTGCGATAATGTCATCGGCCGGAACGAGGCTGCGCAGATGCGCCACCACATGTTGCCCGAGCTGTCCCGATGCGCCGGTCACAAGATAGGTCGTCATTTTTCTTTCCTTTCAGGTCTCGAATCGGATATTGGTCTCATTTAGAGACCATTTTCGAAACGCGAAAGGAGGCAGGTTTTTGGCACAAGGTTACAGAAAGGGAACCGACCGATGACGCCCCGAACACAAAGAGCGATGCCGGAAGGCGACGACCGGGGGTTCGAGCCGGGCAACTGTCCGGTACGGCAGGTGCTTGATCATGTATCGGCCAAGTGGCCGGTCCTCATCCTGATGGAGCTTGGACAGGAACCAAAGCGTTTCAATGCGTTACAGCGCGCGCTTCCGGATATTTCGAAGCGCATGCTGACCCAGTCCCTTCGCAACCTCGAGCGTGATGGCATCGTCCGGCGCGAGGTTTTCGATACGAAGCCACCTAGCGTAAGCTATAGCTTGTCCGAACTGGGGCATGGGTTTCTTCCGCATGTCCTGGCGCTAGTCGATTGGGCGGAAAAGGGCATGCCGACCATCATTTCGGCGCGAGCCGCCTATGACAATGCCTGACGCCCAGCCGTGACGGGCGCGCCCGGCCATAGATCAATCTGCCCGTTCCAGGCGCTCGGCCATTTCGGCATAGCCACGGGCTCTCGCGTGCTGGAGCGGCGTCACGCCATCGCGGTCGGCAAGCCCCCTGTCGGCCCCTGCATCAAGCAATGCGGCCAAAACCGCCTGATGGTCGCGTCCGCCATCGCCAAGGACCACGGCTTCCATCACGGCGGTCCAGTGCAGGTTATTGACGTGATCCAAAGGCGCACCAGCGGCGATCAGGCGCCGGACGACCTCGACATGGCCCAGATGCGCGGCGGCGATCAGGGCGGTTCCGTCATAGGGGCTGGTCACGAGCCCCGGATCGTTGCCCAGGTCGATGGCAAGCGACATCAATTCCGGATCGTCGGCCACCGCCGCGATGGTGACGACGTCATAGGCACGGCCTTCGAGCGCGTTCATATCGGCCCCCGCTTCGGCCAGGGCGCGCAACGCATCGTCGTGCGAGGCGAAAGCCGCCACATGAATAGCCGCGCGCCCCTTCGAGTCGCGTGCATCGATGTCCGCCCCGCCGTCCAGCAGGCGCCCGATACCCTGAACGTCCCCTTCATGCGCGGCCCTGAACAGCCCCTTATAGGCGGCAATCTCGGCCGTGGAAGGCGCAGTCTGGGCCGACACGGCCGAAGTAAGCATCAATGCGGCAAGCGTCATGCGAAACATGGTAATTCCCGTCCTTTCTTCCTGATCGAGAGGGCCCGGTCCGCGCGCAGGACACACGAACCGGCGCTGCATCATTCCGCACCGATGGCGTCAAGACCCGCCCGCGCGCAATCGGCATCCATCGCGCCCGATGGTGCGCCGCCAACACCGATTCCGCCGATCAGCGCACCACCGATCCGGACCGGCAAGCCACCCGCCTGGATGACCAGGCGCGGGTCCATGTCGCGCAACCCGTCATTTTGGGGATTGGCCGCGATGAAATCGGCCAGCCCCGCCGTATCCCGTCCAAGCCCGGCGGATGCAAAGGCCTTGCCGGTCGCGCTCGCACCGGTATGCGGGCCGGAATTGTCAGCCTTGAGAAGCACCTTGGTGGCGCCGCTGCGCTCAACGATGGCAACGCTGACATTATGGCCATCGGCCGCGCAGGCCTCAAGCGCCACGCGCGCGGCATCGGACGCCAGCCCGAGCGGAAGATAGGGTGCGGTGGGCAGGTCCTGTGCTGCGGCGGAGATGGGGGAGGCAAGTGCGGCCGCGATGAAAACGAGAGGTCTGAGCATGTCGCTTCTCGAACCACTCCCTGATCTCGCGGATCGCGGCGGCCTGCGTGGCGGATAGGGTGAACTCGGTCATGGCTGGGGCATCTCCACTGCGTAATCCTTGACGATCCCGCCGCGGGTTGGATCGCCCACCTCGCATTGGCGGACGAAGACCCGGCGCCCGTCGGCGAGTTGCCGCCAGTGTCCGCGGCGGATGTGCCAGCGCGGGCTGGCGTGACTGCCGCCCTGCGGCGGTGTCGCTGCCTGCAGGCGAGCCGGATCGATGGCGACCTGGCGCCAGACCCATCCGCGCACGCCCTCGCGGGACAGACGGGACCGTTTCGCGAGCGACACCTTGCGATCGCGGATGTCCGGGGACGCGCCGAGGATGGTCAGCGCGCGCCAGACGATGCCGGCAGCGACTTCGCCGTGACCTCGGACCGTCTCGTCGTGTCGCTCTGAGGGGTTGCCCTCGATCTCCGCCTTGCCGTCCGGATGCATCCAGATCCGCACCAGGCAATCCGTCCAGCCGCGCGGTGCCCGCTTGCGCATGAGGAACGTGGCCTCGACGATGTCACCGTCGGCGCGGGCGCAGACGATCAGGCCCGAGGGAGAGGCGCGCTGCTCGCGCACCTCGAAGATCACGGAGGGATGCGGCAGCCGAAGCGGCCCGGTAAAAACCCGGGTCATTGCGCGGTCGACGGTGTCGCCATCGAAGGCCGCCTGATCGTCGAAGAAATAGATCGGCGCGAACTCCGCCGCTGCGAGTAGATCGGAAGACCAGAACCGGTCGCGATGGGCGCGCACGATTCGCTTGAGCTCATAGGCGTCGGGGATCATGGCCGCTCTCCCCAGCACCGGCCCGCCCAGGCGCAGGGCGCGTGCCACTTGCCGGCCGCCATGCCGCCACGGCAGAGGACTGCCGTGGGCTCGATCGCGGCGCGCGGCAGCCATTCCCCGGCCTCGGAGGCCCGCACCACGGCGACGGCGCGATCCGACATTTCCTGCGCGAGATGTGCGTCGAAGGGCACGAGCTCGGCGTGCAGCTCCATCGTGTCGCGGTTCAGCGCGGTGAAGAGCGCCGGGGCCGGTAGCTCCATGTAGGCCTGATAGAGCGCGATCTGGGCGGCGTAGACGGGGCGCGCGAGGCTGACGCCGCGCTTGACCACGTCCTTCCAGCTGGCCGCGCCGAGCGCCTTGTTCTCCCAGAGCGCGGGATAGTCCATCGCGACTGGGCCGGAGACGAAGCAGCCGTCGATATGGCCCTTGAACCGGCCGCCGAGGGCCTCAAACCCGAACTGGCGGCCGTCCGGGCGTTCGGTCCGCAGGTCGAACCCGGCGATCCGGAACCAGCCCGCGACGACGTCCTCGGCCCGGTGGCCCGCCTCGAAGATGCGCAGCGTGCGCGGCGCGAACTCCTGGCCCTCGTCCTTCGGGACCGCGAGGAAGTCGTACTGGATCTGGCGCAGGCAGTCGCGGCCGAGACCCGAGGAACTGACATAGGTGCGCGGACGCTCGGCGCGGTTGCGCGCTGACAGCGCCGCGTCGATGACGGCGGACACCGCTTCCGCTATGGGCGGGCGCGGCGCGCCGGCGCCGTAGAGACACCCGGAGCCATGGTTGAGGTCGATCATCGCTCGCGCTCCCAGAACCCGCCGGCCTGCGCGATGCAGGTCAGCTTGTGGAACTGCGCATCCGTCAGCCGGGCGCTGTCGCCGAACCGCTCGAGCTTCTCGCGGAGGCTGTCGCAGAACTCGATCTCGAAGTCGGTGACGGCGTTCTCGGTGGCCGCCTCGAGCAGGTGCGACCAGCTGCAGGACGCGGTGTCGTCGTTCAGGTCGATCATCGCGCGCCCCCTCAAAACGGAATGGGGTCGTCGAGGCCCGTGCCAGTGCGCTCCTTGCGCGCGGCCTGGTCCTGCATGCTGTCGATGTAGCCGGTGACCGCCGCCTCGATCAGGCGGTCGATGTCCTCGGCGCTGCGATGGAAGAAGGGCTCCATGAGCCCGAGGTCGGTGAGCGCTTCGGCGAAAGGCGTCCGCGCATCGCGGATTGCCTGCGCCTCGCGCGCGGTCTTGTCGATCATGCCGTTGTTCCTTTGGGCGATGGCGCTGCCCACGTCCTGACAGCGGCGCGAGCAGAAGCGGTGGTAGGGGTGGCGATCCCAGCGGAGGCCGTGGCAGTAGCCGAAGCCGCGCGCCTCGCGGGCGCAGACGGCGCAGAGCGCTACCCGAGCAAGAAGGTCCCGATCGGGTCCTCGGGCGGCCAGCCCGCCCTCTGGAGCTTTTCGGACTGCAGCACGATCCAGCGGGAGATCGCGTTGCTGGCCATGGCTTCGAGGTCGCCGAGGCTGAGGCTTGCGATGGGGGCGTGCAGTCTTCCTCGGGCCTCGAGCCATCGTCCGATCTCCAGTGCCGCTTCGCGCGTCACATGCGCCTGCCATTCATCCGGGGTCATCGGCCCGGCAGGATCGCGCCGGGCCTCGGGCGGAGGCGAAGGCCGGCCTCCGCCGCCGTGCTGCCGACCGCGCCTCAGCCATTGAGCCAGGCGGGCATGCCGGTCGCGGGCGCTCCGCTCGGCGCTGTGGGATGGGACGCCGGCGGCTGCTGGGCGGGCGGCTGCTGCGGGGGCTGCTGCGGAGCCGGCGCTTGCGCGCCCCAGGCCGGGGCCGTGGCCGGGGTTTGCGGCTGCGCCCCCCATGCCGGCGTGGGCGCCTGCCAGCCCGGCGCCGGCGCGCTCGCGGCCTTGCGCGGCGGGGCGTTGACGGGCTCCGGGGGCACGGCTTCGCCGCGCATGATCGGTGCGTGCTGCGGCTCGTCGGGCAAAACGACGTTCGCGATCCGGTTTTGGTCGCGGTACTGGGGGTTGGAGGCAGGCTCCACCATGATCCGCGCGGCGAAGACGATGCCGTCGAGATGCTTGAGCCCGGGCAGCACCCGCTTGGCCTTGGCGTCGGGGCTCTCGTCCCTGGGATCGAGCCCGAGAGCGCTGTCGACCATCGCCCGAAAGGTGGATTTCGAGATCTTCCAGCCGATCGACTGACCCTTCTCGTCGACCTTGCCGCCCGCCACGGTGAAGCTCTGCCAGAACTTCCGCCGGGCATGCGGCCCCTCGAGGATGGTGAACTCGCAGTCCAGCATCTTCGCGTCGCTCGACTGCGAGGCCTTCAGGAGCTTGGCGTCCATCGGCGTGGCGCCGTCGACGCCGCCGGGCCGCACGGTGAGGCTGACCTTGGCGAAGGTGCCGTCGGGGATCAGTTCGCCGATGGGGGCCATCTGCGGCTGGGCGTCGTTGAGATCGTAGCTCATGGCTCTGTCCTTTGCGTCTGGATCAGGAAGGGGTGGCGGTGTGGGCGGGAGCCCGGCCGTCGATCTTTGCGATCAGCGCGCCGAGATCGGGGGCCTCGGTGGTGTCGAGCCGGCCGGAGCGATCCTTGGCTGGAAGGCCCCAGGGGTTGCCGGAGCGGCAGACGAGGCGACGCTCGGCGGAAGTTTCGTTGAGGGTCCACTCGCCCTTGGCGTCGCGGCCGAAGAGCTGCATCGAGACCACTTGGTCGACGATCCCCGGCAATTCGCGGCCGGCCTTCGTGCCCTCCATCTGCGGCTGCCAGGTCGTCGCGCCGAACTCGTCGGTGACCTTCTCGAGCACGCCGACGAAGATCACCGTCTTGCCGCGGGCGTGCTGGAGGTGCTTGAGCGCCTGGATCACCTCGCGACCCAGAAGCCCGTAGGCGCCGCGGACATCGGGCTTGCCGGTCCGCTCGGAGAAGGCCTCCGGCTGCTGGCGGGCATAGGCCATGGCCTGCCGCGTCAGGTCGGTGATGGAGTCGACGAAGACGATCCGCTTGCCTGCGAGGAAGTCCTCGATGCCGGTGCCGAGATACTGCTGCTGCAGCCAGGCGTGATACTCGGCGCCGTACCAGGACTGCGGGTGCTGCGCGGGGTCAGGCCCGCCGATCAGAACGGCAAGGTCGCGGAAATCGGTGAAGCTGCGCACGGGGATCGAGTCCCCGCGCCAGTCCTGCACCGATTTCATGCCGGCCTCGAGGTCGAGACAGACGGTGTCCTCGGCGGGCAGCGTCTTCAGGAGCGTCGTCTTGCCGACGCCGGGCGGGCCGAAGATGGCGAGCGAGGTCTTGTTCTCGGCGGCCGAGAGCCGTTCGTCGGCGGTGATGATGCGGAAGGCCATGGGGTTCTCCGGGGATTGCGTTCAGGGTGCGCGGCGGCGGGGGTGACCGGGTGCCGAAGGGGAACCTGCCCGGCGTTGCCGCTCGGGCGTCCCGCCGCCGCGCGTCACCGGTCTCGAGCCTCGAGCCGGAAGACGGGTTTGCCGGTGGTCTCGCTGCGCGCGTCCGCGAAGCCCTCGCGCATCGCCGCGGGCCAGGCGCCGAAGCGCCGCTCGGGCACGCGATAGGCGATCTCGAGATACTCGGTCGGGTCATCGCCGGCGGCGCGGATGCGCTCGGCCATGGCGGCAAGCCGGTCCTGATCCCAGGAAACCTTCTTCGGTAGGTCGGCGACGATCACGACGCCCTCGTCCTCGACCCGCACGGTGCCGCTGGTCTTCCCCTGAGCGGTCCGCTCGGCCGCGGCGGCGGCCTCGTAGCGCTTCCCGATCCCGGCCTCGAGCCGGTCCCGCAGCCGCTTTACGCGGGCGGTCTCGGCGAGCGCCGTTGTCTGCAGGTCCAGCAGCATCTCGGGCGGCAACGCCGCGATGTCGCCGAGAGCGAAGCGGTCAAGGTCGTCGAAGCGGGGGGCGTTTTCTGGGTACGGCATGGTGGGGTCTCCGTTGGAAGGGAATGGCAGGGCCATCACGCGGCGCGCTCTTCGAGGAGCAGCGCCGAGAGCAAGGGAGCGGCGGCCTTCGGTCTGGGCCGGGCGACGGCGATGTAGACGAAGCGGTCGGGGCCCACGCGCTCCTGCACGACGTGGACGAGGCCCTTCTCGAAGGCGCCCAACGCGGCCTGACCGAGATCGGCAAGCTGACGGCGCTCGGGCTCGGGCAAGGTCGAAATCACCGGCGTGACATCGATCCCGAGAAAGCCGCAGTGGTACTCGATCCTGGCGCCAGCTTCGG
Source organism: Rhodobacter maritimus (assembly GCF_058747975.1). Lineage (NCBI taxonomy): Bacteria > Pseudomonadati > Pseudomonadota > Alphaproteobacteria > Rhodobacterales > Rhodobacter > Rhodobacter maritimus. Next base: position 1,834,867 of record NZ_CM179095.1, read on the forward strand.
CCTGCGCGATCCAGGCGTAGAGCTCGACGTCAGTGAGCCGCGGCCTCGCAACGCGGGCGCCGATTGGAGTTGCGGCGACCATCAGCACAGCCGCGCAGTCCGCTGGTGCGTGGCACCATGACCGGTGTCCTGCGCCGGGTCCGCGGTCAGACGGCGGGGCGTGTGACCGACGCGCGCGACGGCCTCGCTGATCTTCAGCGCAAGCTGAAGCTGGCTCTGCTCGAAGGCCTCGATGTCGGCGAGCCGGTAGAGCACGCGCCCGCCGAGCTTGAGGAAGGCCGGTCCTTGGCCGCCGTAGCGCCAACGCTCGAGCGTGCGATGGGAGATTCCCCAGCGCCGGGCCAGCTCTTTCTGGTTCAGGCAATGCCTCTGCAGCATCGGTGTCTCCTCTCGTTGTCGAGGAGACCATGCGAAATTCCACTGTGGGATGTCGTCAGGATCGGCGGGGGATGCGGAGGGGGATCAGTCTGCCCTTGCAGGACTGGCGTTTGGTCGTTGGCGGGGTACCGTCATCCCCCACCATCCCTCACTCGTCCCCCTCTCGATCCGACAGTGGACCGGGCGGAGGGGGATCGCTCAGTCGAGGTTCAGGCGGTAGCCGCCACGGCGGTCAGACCGGATCAGCTGCCGCCAGTCCTTCTGCGACTTGAAGACGTCGGCCATACGCAGGCTCTTGGAGCCGGCGCGCGACAGGATCGCCTTTCCGTTCTGCCAGGGCTCGCCGGCCTGCGCCGCCTCGTGCAGCGCGCGCACGACTTCCGCCTGGATCGGGCCCAGCTTGAACCGGCATCCATTGCAGCGGACCTCGAAGTAGTCGGCCGAGTGGATGAAGGTAGCCTCCTCCATCGGCTGTCCACCAGGCAAGAACCCGGTCTCGATCTCGAAACGGTCGCGTTCGTCGCGTCTTAGGAGGAGATCACCGATCATGACGAGGACCGGCTGCGCATCGCCCCAGGTCGTCGCGTAGTCGGCCTTCGGCGTCCGAAAGCTGTCGAGATGAACCTCGCCGCATCGGAAAAGCTGGAACACGTCGCGGGCGTGGAGATCGAGCAGCCCGCTGTAATGGCTCTGTTCGTGCGGCACTCGGTGGGGTTCGCCGTCGGCGGCTTCTTCGTAGTCGCCAAACTCGATCGGCACACCGAACACGCGCACCGACAGGCGCAGCTTGTCGTTCTCCGCAAGGTAGATCAGGTCCGCTTCCGTGATCTGCCACCGCTCGAGGATCTCGGGGAGCGTGAAGTACGATTTATCGATGTGCATTCACTGCCCTCCGCGCCGATCCCCGTGTAAGATGTTTACCTTCTGTTCTTATTCGCTTGACGGGCTTCGATCAATCCGATTTTATCCTATTTCATCCACAGATGGGTGGGGATGACATGACCGAGCACCACACGCTTTCCGACCGCCTCAGAGCCCGGGCCAATCAGCTCGGCATCAGTCCCGCGCACGTCGCCGAGATGGCCGGCGTGAACCGGTCCTTTGTCTACGACATCCTCCGTGGCCGTTCAGCCCGACCTGGCATAGACCGGCTGGCCGAGGTCGCCCGCGTGCTGAAAGTGGATCGCGACTGGCTGATCCACGGCATTGGCGAGGTGGAGGGGAAGCCCCCCTTCTTGGACAATCCTGACGACGCCTTCGTGGCCATCGCCCATGCCACCCCGCGCCCCGCAATGGGCGGCGGCGCGGTCGTGACCGAGGACGGTGACACCCCCGGCCGCGTCTATCACTTCCGCCGGTCCTGGATCCGGAACAACCTCAAGGCCAGCCCGTCGCAACTGCGCATCATGCATGTTGAGGGGGACAGCATGGCGCCGACGCTGCTCAGCGGCGATGCAGTGCTGGTCGACATGACCCGCCGCGCGCCCAACCCGCCCGGCATCTTCGTGCTGGACGACGGGATGGGGCTGGTCGCCAAACGGCTCGAGCACATTCCGAACAGCGACCCTCCCGCGGTGCGCGTCATCTCCGACAACAAGCACTATCCCGAATACGAAAGAACGGCCGACGAGATCCACATCGTCGGCCGCATCCGTTGGTTCGCGCGGGAGTTATAGCTGTGGCAGGTGACGGAGATTTGGATGACCTGTTCGAGCTGGCGGGCTGCTGCTTTCGGGATGCCATGAGGGCCGTCGATATCGAGGCATTCTTCTCCAGACGCGACATCCCACTTGCAGAAGGGACCAGCAAGAAGACGGTTGCCCAGAATACACTTGCAAGCCTTCCACCAACAAAGGCGCTGGCGCTGGTCCTCGAGTTTGCGCGAGAACGGCGCGATATCGGCCTACAGGACCAAGTGTACCTCCTGCAGGACAAGGACCAGCCGGAGATCTCCGCGATCACTCGCGACCGGGTGTCCGATCGCCTTGGTGCCGGGATCCATGGACAAGGCATTCGTCCGGACGTGATCGAGGGGCTATTCGATCTGAGTTCGCCCGTCGACTTTTTCGATGGTCCCACCAAAATCGACGATCTCAGACAACACGCGACTGGCGCGGACCCGTTGTGGAACGCGAAAGAGGTCTTCGAAATCATCGGGGCAATAACATGTCCTTCGAGGAGGTTTGCGCAGCTGATCGAGACCGCTCTGGATCCCCGGTTTCGTGATGCCGACGACCAGGCTGCGCTGGCAGCGGACTTGACCCGCATCCTGCAACTCGATGGCTACGAGGTTGCTCAGACAGGAGAAGTCTCGGGCCGCGCAACATTCTCGGTACGCCCCGTTCGCCGCGGCGTCGACGGGCGGCCGAAGAACCTGATCTTCGCTTCCAACGGACCAAAGCCGAGGCTCGGGTTCTCGGATGCGATCGACAACGAAGTCGTCGTGCTCGAGCATGCCGACAGCTGCCTCATTTACGAGCGCCCCATCGGCAATGGCTTGTCATGGCTCGATCTGGCCCGTTGGTGGATGGAGCAGAACGGGATAGTCGACCTCGCCGAGGCGCGCACAAGCCTTGGGCGGCGCTTGCTTGCCTCGCTTGACGACGGCCCTGAGCAGGAGTTTTTCAAGGCGTACTTCCGCAATTTCGCTGAACGACTTGCAGACCGGCTGCCGGCGCTCATCCCGCAGGTCTACCTGCATTACGATCCGGAGATCGCGAGGCGTCTCGCTGACAAACGCGTTCTGTTCCGGCAGCGCATGGACTTCCTCATGCTGTTGCCGGGCCGACAGAGGATCGTCCTCGAGATTGACGGCAAGCACCACTATGCGATCGGCGAACGCGCCGATCCCGGCCTGTACGCCGAAATGGTTGCGGCTGATCGCAACCTTCGCCTTCGCGGCTACGAGGTGTTTCGGTTCGGGGGCTCTGGAATTCTCTCACCCGAAGGGATCGATGCAGGGATCTGTCGACAAGCTTGTGAAGTCATTCTTCGAGGAGCTGTTCGTCGTCCATCGGTTAGGATAGCGCATCCCAAGAAGACCGCAGGCTTACGCAGAAGTCCCCTAAGCGTCTGAAAGTAATTGTTTTCGGGGGCTGCGCGGATAGCGTTTCTCCCATGCGAAACGCGCCGACATATCCGCGGCTGGGATCGAACCCGCTGCCGCCCGACCAGATGACGCCCGCCGAACGCCGCACCGAGCTGTGCGGCCTGCTGGCGCTTGGGCTGGTCCGGCTGAGGCTGCGCGAATATGACGAACCTTCTGACGATACTGGAGAAATTCGCCTCCACTCTCCGGCCGACCGATGCCGTCATGCAACTCCAACTCACCGGAGACCCGCATGACGACCCACGATCCGATCCCCGCGCGCCTGGCCGCGCTGAAGACCGCCACGACGCCGGAATTGAAGGCGCAATGGCGCGACCTGTTCGACAGCGAGCCGCCGCCGTTCAATCGTCGCTACCTGGAAAGCCGCCTGGCCTATCGCATCCAGGAGCTCGCCTATGGCGGCCTGAAGCCCGAGACGATCCGGCGGCTGGAACGGCTGGGCGAGGAACTCGACGGCGGTGACAAGAAGAAGCGCGGCATGCGCCTCGACCGTGACCGTCCCATCACCGGGACGCGCCTGCTCCGCGAGTGGCAAGGTGTCAAGTACATCGTCACCGTCACCGCCGACGGCTTCGAATGGCAGGGGCGGCCGTACAAGTCGCTGTCCGCTATCGCGCGCGCCATCACGGGCTCGCGCTGGAATGGCTGGGTGTTCTTCGGCCTCAAGAATCGGAGGGCGCGGACATGACTAAGGCCCCTACGAAATCAGGAATGGTCCGGAAACTCCGCTGCGCGATCTACACTCGGAAATCCTCCGAGGAAGGGCTGGAGCAGGAGTTCAACTCGCTGCACGCCCAGCGCGAGGCATGCGAAGCCTACATCGCCAGCCAGCGCTCAGAGGGGTGGGTGCTGGTCCGCGATCAGTATGACGACGGCGGCATCTCGGGCGGCACGCTCGAGCGCCCGGGCTTGAAGAGGATGCTGGAGGACATCGAGGACGGGCTTGTCGACGTGGTGGTGGTCTACAAGATCGACCGCCTCAGCCGCTCGCTCGCCGACTTCGCCAAGCTGGTCGAGGTGTTCGACCGGAACGGCGTGACGTTCGTCTCAGTGACGCAGTCGTTCAACACGACCACATCGATGGGCCGGCTGACGCTGAACATCCTGCTCTCTTTCGCCCAGTTCGAACGCGAGGTGACTGCCGAGCGCATCCGCGACAAGGTCGCTGCCAGCCGGAAGAAGGGCATGTGGATGGGCGGGGTGCCGCCCTACGGCTACCGCGTCGAGAGCAGGAAGCTGGTGATCGATGACGAAGCCGCCGCGCATGTCCGCTGGATCTTCGCCCGGTTCCTCGAGATCGGGTCCTGCACGGAACTGGCGCGGGAGGTTGGCACGCGCGAAATCCGGACGCCGCGCGGCAACCGAATCGACAAGAAGTACCTGTACCGGATGCTCAACAACCGAGCCTACATAGGCGAGGCGGTCCACAAGGGCGAAAGCTATCCCGGCGAGCACGACGGCATCATCGACCGCGAGACGTGGGACCGCGTGCACGCGATCCTCCAGGAAAGCCCGCGCAAGCGCGCGGCCCGCACACGCGCCGACACGCCTGCGCTGCTGAAGGGGCTGCTGTTCGGGCCGGATGGCGCCGCGTTCTCGCCAACGCATACCCGCAAGGGCGACAGACTCTACCGCTACTACGTCAGCCAGACCGTGCTGAAGCATGGCGCCGGGTCGTGCCCGGTCGGCCGGGTGCCCGCAGGCGAGATCGAGGCGGCCGTCATCGACCAGCTGCGCGCCGTGTTCCGCCAACCCGAGATCGTGGCTGGGACGTGGAAGGCGGCACGTGCCCACGCCGATGACATCACCGAGATCGACGCCCGGACGGCACTGCAGCAGCTCGACCCGCTGTGGGACGAACTGTTCCCTGCGGAGCAGGCGCGCATCATGGCACTGCTGGTCGAGCGCGTCGACATCGGCACGGAGGGGCTGAACGTGCGCCTCCGCATCGACGGGCTCGGAGGTCTTGCTCGCGAGATTCAGGCCGGTGGCATAGAGGCCGCAGCATGACCCGCGGGGCTCCGATCCCCGAGACGGTGACACTTCACGTCCCGTTCCGCCTCGTGAAGCGCGGCGGGCGGAAGGAGATGCAGTTGCCTTCAGAAGGGTCGGTACCCCGTGCACGGTTCGACAACACCATGATTAAAGCTATGGCGCGCGCCTTTCGCTGGCAGCGGATGTTGGATGCGGGTGAGTTCGCCACCATCGCCGATCTGGCAGAGCACGAACGCATCGCAGCGCCTTACCTGACCCGGCTTCTGCGCCTTACCCAGCTTTCACCGGAGATTGTTGAGGCCATCCTTGAGGGGCGACAGCCGCCCGACCTGACCTTGGAATCGCTGCGGGCGCCGTTTCCCATGGATTGGAGCAGTCAACGCGCATCACTGTGGCTTTGAAGTTCGCAAGTACTTGGTGACCACCGCCGGCTCGATGGATGGGTTGTTTTTTTAGCCAAATTGGCCAAAGTAAGCCATGCAAGAGCGGAGAGTCAGATGCAGATCCTGACCGCGAAAGACGCGAAGTACGGCTTCGGGCGGCTGATTGATCTCGCCAGAGCCGAGCCTGTCGCGGTGGCGAAGCATGGACGCCCCGTTGTCGTCGTGCTGGCAGTCGAGGAATACGAGCGGCTGAAGGCGCTGGACAAGCCTGGCATCAGTCCGGGTGAACAAGACGCAGGAAAGAAAACGAGCGAATGATTGCAGACCACCTGACCGGGATCGAACAGTTCGGCGCGGACCTCTGGAAGATGGCCGACGACCTGCGGGCCAATTCAGGCCTCGCGTCGAACGAGTACTTCATGCCCATCATGGGGCTCCTTTTCCTGCGCCAAGCCACGAACCGCTACTACGCCGCTCTCGCCGCGATCGAGGCCGACAAGGCCGCCGGAAAGATGCCGGATCGTCCACTGGTCGACGCCGATTTCCGCCGTCGTCGCGCAATGCTGCTGCCCGAGGCTGCCCGTTACGACGTGATCCTCGACATGCCCAAGGGCGGTCAGCTTGGCGCCGCGCTCACCGCCGCCATGGAGGAGGTCGAGAAGCATTTCCCGCCGCTCGCTGGCCAGTTGCCCAAGGACTACGAGCGCTTCGACGACGACCTGCTGGAAAGCATGATGCGCAAGTTCGACACGGAGGCCCTGCGCAATGCTTCCGGCGACGTCTTCGGCCGCATCTACGAATACTTCCTCGCCGAGTTCTCCAAGCAAGGCGCGCACGACAACGGCGAATTTTTCACGCCGCCCTCCATCGTCCAGACCATCGTCAACGTGATCGAGCCTGACCACGGCATCGTCTTTGACCCGGCCTGCGGCTCCGGCGGCATGTTCGTGCAGTCCAGCCACTTCATCGAGGACGCGGGCCAGGACACGATGAAGCGCGTCACCTTCTACGGCCACGAGAAGAATGAGACGACCGCCAAGCTCGCCCAGATCAACCTCGCCGTTCACGGCCTGCAGGGCACGATCCGGGCCGGGAATGATGCGATCACCTACTACAAGGACCCGCATGAGCTGGTCGGCAAGTGCGACTTCGTCATGGCCAATCCGCCCTTCAACGTGGACGAGGTCGACGCCGACAAGGTCAAGGGTGACAAGCGGCTGCCCTTCGGCCTGCCGGGCGTGAACAAGGCCAAGAAGGTCTCGAACGCCAACTACCTGTGGATGTCCTACTTCTACAGCTACCTGAACGACGACGGCCGCGCCGGTGTCGTCATGTCCAGCCAGGCATCCAGCGCCGGGCGGGACGAGGCGCTCGTGCGCCAGAAGCTGGTCGAGACCGGCGCCGTCGACGTGATGATCGATATCCGCGGCAACTTCTTCTACACGCGCACCGTGCCCTGCCAGCTGTGGTTCTTCGACCGGGCGAAGGAACGTGACCCCGAACGCGCCGATCACGTCCTGATGCTCGATGCGCGAAACATCTACCGTAAGGTGTCGCGCGCCATTTACGATTTCGCACCCGAGCAGCAGAAGAACATCGCCGCCATTGTCTGGCTTTATCGCGGCCAGACGGACCGGTTCCTGAAACTCGTCGAAAGCTACATCGCGCAGGCCATCGCCGAGGGCGAGGTGGCGGCGGAACCGTTGGCAGACTATGAACAGGCGCTCGGCAAGCTGATCGATCTGGTGCAGCCCTTCGTAACGGAAAAGCGCGATCCGGATCCGCTGGCGGAGACCTGGGGCGAACTGACCGGCGCGCGGACAATGCTGGCGGCGGATATCGCGGATTTCCACGCCGAGGTGGCCGCGAGGGCAGCGGAATGGGCGGGGGCCGCGCGTGACAATGCCGGGCTGCAGGCGGCGCGCACCGGGCTGCACCCCATGGCTGATCGCTGCCGTGACATGACCAAGCAGATTGACCTGGCCGCCAAGCTGGCCGGGCGGGTGGTGGATACCGCGATCAAGGAGATGGACGCCCGCGACCACGCCCTCTGGCCCAATGCCGAGGTCACGCGCGCCCGTAAGGCGCTGGAGGCGGCACGGGCCGCGGCGGTCGAGGCGCTGCGGACGACGCGGTACTTCGTGAAACAGGCCGACTGGTTGCAGGAGCGCTTCCCCGACGCCGTGCTGCGCGATGTCGAGGGGCTGGTGAAGCAGGTGAGCCGAGCCGAGATCGCGGCCCATGACCACAGCCTGACGCCCGGCCGCTATGTCGGCGTGGCGCCCGAGGAGGTGGACGAGGATTTCGACTTCGAGGAGGCGCTGCGGTCGATCCACATCGACCTGAAGGGGCTGAACGAGGAGGCCGCGGAACTGGCCGCGCGGATTGCCCGGAACTTCGAGGAGTTGGGGGCGTGACGCTATCGCTAATCCTGCTCGGCGACGCGGTTCGCGACGATGGAGGTATCCTCCAGACAGGCCCTTTCGGTTCTCAGCTAAAGCAGGCCGAATATTCGGACGATGGCGTGCCTGTCATCATGCCAAAGGACATTCGTAACGGTGAAGTTGCAACCGAGACTGTAGCGCGCGTTCCCGAAGCGACCGCTGATCGCCTGATGCGCCACCGGATCGCTGAAAATGGAATCGTCCTTCCCCGGCGAGGAGAAGTCACCAAGCGTGCCTTCATTGGCGCACAGGAGGCCGGTTGGCTTTGCGGGACTGGATGCTTGAAAATCGAGACTAAGGGAAAGCGCATCTGGCCCAAGTATCTCTACTACTACATGGGCACGCCGGCATCCGTCGATTGGCTTGAGAAAAACGCCGTTGGTTCAACGATGCTCAACCTTAGCGCGGAAATTGTCTCGCGCTTTCCCCTCCGGCTGCCGTCGGTCGAAGAGCAAAAGCGGATCGCCGACATCCTCTCGGCCTATGACGACCTGATCGAGACCAACCGGCGGCGGATTGCGCTGTTGGAGGAGGCGGCGCGGCTGCTCTACCGCGAGTGGTTCGTCCACTTCCGCTTCCCCGGCCACGAACACGTCCCCCTCACCGACGGCCTCCCCGAGGGCTGGGAGCGGGTGCCAGCGGCAGAAGCTTTTGAAGTGAACCCGAAAACGAGCCGAAATGACGACGGTGTGATCCGCTATATACCGATGTCCGCGCTCTCAGATACAGGAATGGTCATCGACCGCGGGCCAGTGGAAGACCGCGAAAAATCCACAAGCGTCCGGTTCCGGAACGGCGACACTCTGCTGGCCCGCATCACCCCGTGCCTTGAGAATGGCAAAACGGGATATGTGCGGTTCCTCTCGGAAGGCGAGGTTGCCTGTGGCTCGACCGAATTCATCGTCCTGCGTGGCCGGCGCGTCAGTAACTACTTCGTCTATCTGACAGCACGACAACATGATTTCAGGGAGAACGCTATTCGAAGCATGATCGGCTCATCGGGGAGACAGCGAGTGCAGCCGAGCTGCTTCGACCGCTATCTTGTGCCAATCCCACCTCAAGTCCTCTCGACGCTGTTTGACGAGGCGGTGGGTAGCATGTTCGCCCAGATCGGCAACTTGGATCAGCAGAACCAAAAGCTCGCGCAGGCCCGCGACCTCCTCCTGCCGCGCCTGATGAATGGGGAGATCGCGGTGTAATGGTGACCAGCGCTCAAGCTTCAAAGAGGATGGATGAAGGGCTGCTTCGGGAGATTTCCGAGCAGTACCTCCTACCGTTTTTCTCCGGGGCAAGGCTTTACAATAGATCTTCCAAATCAAGTTCGGCTGAGCAAACAGTCGCCTTTTCCGATCCGCAAACCATTGCCTTTAAGGTCAACAGGTTGGACGAGTATCGCCTTAGCATTACGCGTGACCAGCCCTTCGAAACCAAGACAGGACCCGCGCGCGAGACCAAGGTAATTGAAGCATTCGTCGACGTCCTGAGGGAAATGAACGATGAGGTCAAAGGGCGACTGAAGGATGATCTTCTCTCGACATTCCAGCGGCGCGTCGTTGCGCGTGCTGTAGCTGAGCGAGGAGAGGACAGGCAACTCCTAGCGGTTATTGACCAGATGGCGCTTTGGGCATCGCGCCTATACGAAGGCGCACCCATCTCAAGCGCGATCGGTATCGATCCAGATTCTAGAGGCGCGCCCGATCTCGACTTGAGCGTGGTTGCAGACAACGACTTTGGTGCGGTCTTGTCCAACGGTTTCGATACTCTTCTGGTCTTCGACAGAAACCTTAAGTTCGCAAGACATGAGATCGTCGATCGTGGCTCGGGGACAGTCCATACTTGTCCATGGCGTCATTCGGCGGTCGCACAGTGGACAGTCGAAGGTGATGGTCGTGTTGCAATTGTACTCAACCGTCTTGGCGAAATCCTAGTATTCCGAGACGGTCAACTTCTCTTCGCTAGACGCAGCGGAACTTGGCATTTCCTGACGCACGGACCGATCCTTGGGCAAATGCGCGTTCCCAAAGAAAGAGACATCCGCATTGCGCTCTATGAAACCGCACTTGATGCATCGTTTGCGAGGACTGGAGCATGTCTCGGTGTGGTGAGTTCCGGCTCTGCCGGGTCCTGGGAAAAGGTGATTGCTGAGGCTGATCGCCTTGCACTTAGGGCATCAGCGAAATCGAAGGCGCTCTCCAAGGTCATATCTGGTCGGAAGTTCCATGAACTGGACCGTACACTCAGGCAGGAACTCGTAGCCATCGACGGGGCGACGGTAATCAATCATGAGGGAAAGGTCTTGGCAGTCGGCGCAATTCTTCAAATCGATGGCGGCAGCACTGGTGGTGGAAGAACCGCCGCCGCAAGGGCGCTAGCTCGTCTTGGTCTTGGCATCAAAATTTCTCAGGACGGAGGGATTACTGCGTACCGCCCAGAGACTGGGAAATCCAAAGGTGATCAAGTTGCATTCAAGGTCATGTAGCGGGTCGGGGTAGTTCATGGCGGTAACCGGCATCAACAGCGAGGATCGACTCGTTCAGGCCACCTTCGCCGAACACCTGGAAACGGTGCTGGGCTGGGAAAATGTCTATGCCTTCAATCAGGAGGTCCTAGGGCCGGACGGCACGCTCGGGCGCAAGGACACGACCGAGGCGGTCCTGACACGCGACCTACGCGCAGCCCTTCACCGCCTCAACCCCGAATTGCCCGGCCCGGCCATTGATGACGCGATCCGCGCCTTGACCGTGTATGACGTCAGCCGCTCCATGGTGCAGCACAACCGCGACTTCTACCGCATGCTGCGCGGCGGCGTGCCCGTCACCTACCGCGATGCGCAAGGACGGCAGAAATCCGCCCGCGCCAGGGTGATCGACTTCGACAACGCCCCCGGGGCCAACCGCTTCCTCGCCGTGCGCGAGTTGAAGCTGACAGGCATCCGGACGCCCAACTACAACCGCCGCGCGGATCTTGTCTGCTTCGTCAACGGCCTGCCGCTGGTCTTCATCGAGCTGAAGGCCGTCTACAAGAACATCCGGGCGGGGTTCGACGGCAACCTGCGCGACTACATGGACGAAAACGTCATCGCCCATGCGTTCCATCACAACGCCTTCCTGATCGTGTCGAACGGCGACCGCGCCCGCTATGGCTCGATCACCAGCGCGTGGGAGCACTTCAATGAATGGAAGCGGCTGGAAGAGGCGGATGAAGGCAGCGTCGATGCGGAACGTCTGCTGAATGGCATGCTGGCGCATGACCGACTGCTCGATCTGGTCGAGAACTTCATCCTGTTCGACGAGAGCAAGGCGGGCGCCGCGCGCAAGGTGGTGGCGAGAAACCATCAGGTCCTGGGCGTGAACCGCGCCGTCGCCTCGGTCGCACGGCAGGAGGCGATCAAGGCGGAGATCCCGCCCGGAGAACGCCTGCGGCACCGCGTTGTCGAGTTACCGCTGGAGCGGAAAGCGCCGACTAAGCGCAGGAAAGGCGAGCAGGCGCTTGTGACGGCGAAAACGGCGCTGCCATCCTTCATCCCTGAAGGTCCGGTCGACATAATCGAGCGGGCGCACCCCGATCTCGGCCGGTTGGGCGTGTTCTGGCACACGCAGGGCAGCGGCAAGTCCTATTCCATGGCCTTCTTCGCCGAAAAGGTGCGGCGCAAGGTGCCGGGCAATTTCACCTTCCTGCTGATGACCGACCGGAATGATCTCGACAGCCAGATCTACAAGACCTTCGTGGGCTGCGGCATTGCCGGGAACGAGACCCCGCGCGCGGCCTCCGGCGATGATCTGGAACGCATCCTGAAGGAGAACAACCAGTACGTCTTCAGCCTGATCCACAAGTTCAACAAGGACGTGGACCCGGAGAAGCCCTACAGCGAGCGTGACGACATCATCGTGATCTCGGACGAGGCGCACCGCACGCAGGCAGGGCGGCTGGCCCGAAACATGCGCCTTGCGCTGCCCAATGCCGCCTTCATCGGCTTCACCGGCACGCCGCTGTTCAAACAAGACGAAATCACCAAGCGCATCTTCGGCGAATATGTCTCGCGCTACGACTTCAAGCGGTCCGAGGAGGACGGTGCCACCGTCAAGCTGGTCTACGAGAACAGGGGCGAGAAGCTGGGCGTCGCGAAGACGGATCTGAACGACCGGATCGCCGAGAAGATCGAGGAGGCGGAACTCGACCCCGATCAGGCGGCGCTCCTCGATAAGCTGCTCGGGAAGGATTACGAGGTCATCACCGCCGATGAGCGGCTCGACAAGATCGCAGCCGATTTCGTGGACCACTGCGCAACGAGGTGGGAATCCGGAAAATCCCTCTTCGTTTGTGTCGACAAGATCACCTGCGCCCGGATGCACCAGATGATCATACCGCGATGGCGGGCGAAGGCTGCAGAAGTCAGGGCGGCAGCCGATGCCAAGCAAGCCGAGGCGGATACCACGGCCGACGAAACCATGCGCGCTGTCCTCGCGGAGGAGGCGCAAGTACTGGATGCGCAGGCAACGTGGCTCGAGGAAACCATCGTCGAGATCATTATCAGCGAAGCGCAGAACGAGGTCGCGGACTTCAAGAAATGGGGTTTCGACATCATCCCGCACCGTGCCCTGATGAAGCAGGGCTTCGATACCGGGAATGGCGAGCGCATCGATGTCGAGACGGCTTTCAAGAACCCCAAGCACCCGTTCCGCGTCGCAATCGTCTGTGCGATGTGGCTGACCGGCTTCGACGTGGAATGTCTGTCGACGCTCTATATCGACAAGCCGATGAAGGCGCACACGCTGATGCAAGCCATAGCGCGCGCGAACAGGGTGTATCCCGGCAAGGACTTCGGCCTGATTGTCGACTACAATGGGATGCTGGCCAGCCTGCGAGCCGCGCTGGCTCAGTACGCGCTGGGCGATGATGGCACAGGCGGAGAAGAGATCATCGCCCCCATCGAGGAGAGGGTGCAGGCCCTGCTCGAAGCTATCGAGGCGACCGAGGCGCATTTGCGCGGCATCGGTTTCGATCCAAGCGTGCTGCTCGGTTCGAAGGGCTTTGTGCGCATCAAGGGTTTGAAGGACGCCGTGGAAGCCGTCTATTCGACGGACGAGGCCAAGCGGCGCTTCGAGATTCTCGCACGGCAGGTGTTCATCCGCTTCAAGGCGCTGCTGATGGAGCCCAGCGCCTGGGCATACGCCGAACGACACGACAACATCGAAGCAATCTACAAGAAGCTGACCGAGCGGCGCGACACGGCTGACGTAACAGAGCTGTTGAAGGAGTTACACCGGATCGTCAACGAGGCCATCCGGACGCAGGCACCAGGAGACGACCAAGCCGAGGGACTGACCTTCGACCTCGGTCAAATCGATCTTGAGAAGCTGCGCGATGAATTCGCAAAGAAGGTCAGACGCAAAGCGACCGCGCTTCAGGACATCCGAGACATCGTCGAACAGAAACTCGCCGAGATGCTTGCGCGCAATCCCGCAAGGATGGACTATCAGGTGAAGTACGAGGCGATCATCGCCGACTACAATCGCGAGAAAGACCGAACCACCATTGAGGAGACCTTCCGTCGACTGGTCGAGCTCGTGAACAGTCTGGACGAGGAACAGAAGCGCGCAACGAAGGAGGGGCTTGGCGAGGATGAACTCGCGCTCTTCGACCTGCTGCTCAAGGATAACCTGGACAAGACGTCTCGTGAGCGGGTGAAGCAGGCGAGCCGCGACCTCCTGGCCTCCATAAAGACGCGCTTGGCCGAACTCGATCGCTTCTGGGAGAAGGAACAGACCAAGGCAGACGTCGAGGTCTTCATCTTGGACGAGGTCTTCGCAAGTCTACCGTCACCCCCGTTCACGCCCGATGAAAAGAAAGCACTTGCCGCAAGCGTTTACGCCCACGTGTGGCAACAGGCCGTGAATGGTGGCTTCGCGCAGGCGGCATAGGGCCGTTCGCTGATAGTTCGATCCGGGTTCCAGCAGCTTGGCAAACGGAACTGCAAACCGCGCGCAGGGCGCATCCAATTTAAATCTCCTGATTTCAATAGCATGGGCTCTGAACCGGACTGTGCGCGGTTAACAGGTCTGGAGAATATCGGCCCGGAGAGAACGCTATCGACCCTCCTGGCACCGGGGCAGGTTAACAGCCCCTCCCGCATAACCCTCGAATACAACGAGAAAATCCGGCCGTAGCCGGATCGGGAGAACGCTTTCGCGGGGGCAAGTGGCGGAGGGGATGGGTCTGACGTCCAACCTTCTCCAGTATAAGTCATTGATTTTATTTGATACGCACAGCTGCTACGCTGGAAGAGCGGGAGTCCGTCCGCAAAGGTTGGCTCTATCGTGATGTCGGCAACGATGAGCGGCAGTCGGCTGCCTTGATCTTGGAGAGCACCCCCGATCATCCACCAGCCGCCCTCGGCGCCAACAGGATGACGGCCGCACCGGCGAGGCAGATTGCGGCACCTGTCAGGTCCCAAGTGTCCGGGCGCTGCTTCTCGATGAGCCACAGCCAGAGGAGCGAGGCTGCGATATAGACCCCGCCATAAGCTGCGTAGGCCCGCCCCGCAAAATCGGAGGGGGCAAGGGTCAGGAGCCAAGCGAAGACGGCCAGGCTCAGGAGGCCGGGGACCAGCCAGAGCGCGCTCGCGCCTTGCCGCATCCATGCCCAGACCGCAAAGCAGCCCGCAATCTCGGCCAGAGCGGCACCGATGTAGATGGCGAGGGTGCCGGGTGCGTTCACGATGCCGCCTCGCTCTCCGGATGCTGGTGATCGGTTGCGCATAGCGAATGGTCGCCCAGAACTTCAATGACCCGGCAATCGGCAATCCGACCGCCTGCACATTGCACGACCATGCGCTCAAGTTCGCCTTTCAGCGCAGTCAGGCGCGCAAGGCGGCTTTCAACCTCGGCCAGCTGCGCCCTGGCGATGACATCGGCGGCTGCGCAGGATTGATCGGGTCTGTCAGAGAGACTCAGAAGGTCTCGGATAGCGTCCAGCGGAAAACCGAGCTCCCGCGCATGGCGGATGAAGGCTAGCCGATCCAGTGCCGACTGCCCATAGAGCCGCTGGTTCCCGGCACTGCGATCTGGCTCCGGCAGGAGCCCGATCTGCTCGTAGTAGCGGATCGTCGGAACCTTCACGCCGGCCGCTTCGCCCAATTTTCCGATGGTGAGCATCAGATTTCCTCTTGAAGCTATAGCTACTAGAGACCTTAGGTTCCCGACTCAGCAAATACAATGTTGCCCGCTGGGCGGGTTGGAAGGGCGTGATGACGGCGAACGACAGTGCAACCTACGAATGGACGGTTTCCGGGATGGACTGTGCGTCGTGCGCCGGCAAGGTCCGGGGTGCGGTCGAACGCCTGCCTGGCGTGAGCGACGTCGATGTGGCGCTGATGACCGAGCGGCTTCGGCTGACTCTGGATGAAGGGCAGACCTCTCGCAGCCAGATCGAAGCAATCGTCAAGCGGCTCGGCTACGGGATCGCGGCGAAAGGATCGAGCCCCGATCTGAAAGGCTTCGTGCTGCCGGACGATGAGCAAGCGTCCCGTGCGGACGGCTCGCGAGATGCCGCAGGACTCGTGCCCAACGCTGGATCGACAGGGCCCGAGAGCGGTCCCGGGCCCGGTTCGCGTTGGTATCAGACCGCGAAGGGCAGACTGGTGATCGGCACCGGTCTCCTCCTCGCGGCGGCATGGGCCGTGAAACTGCTCGCCTCCCAGGATGTGGCAACGTGGGCATTCATCCTCGCGACGCTCATTGGTGTCGCCCCTATCGCACGCCGCGCCGTCGCGTCCGCCAGAGCGGGGATGCCGTTCACGATCGAGATGCTGATGACAATCGCCGCCAGCGGCGCGCTCGTCATCGACGCCGCCGAGGAAGCGGCGCTCGTCGTCTTCCTCTTCGCCGTCGGGGAGGTTCTCGAAGGTGTTGCGGCGAACAAGGCCCGCGACGGGATCCGGGCGCTCGCTCGTCTGGTACCGAAGACCGCGATCCTGGAGATCGGCGGCCGGACTCGGGTGATACCAGCCGACCAGCTGCAGGTGGACCAGATCGTTCTGGTGCGCCCGGGAGACCGGGTCCCGGCAGATGGCGAAGTTATCGAGGGCACCTCGGGCGTCGATGAGAGCGCCGTCACGGGCGAGAGTGTGCCGAAGCTGAAGGAACCCGGTGCCTCCGTCTTTGCCGGCTCCATCAATTCCGAGGCGGCGCTGCGTGTTCGGGTCACCAAGTCGGCCGAGGACAACACCATTGCCCGTATCATCCGGCTGGTCGAGGAAGCGGAAAGCGCCCGGGCCCCGACCGAGCGCTTCATCGACCGTTTCAGCCGCATCTACATGCCGGCCGTCGTCGGAGTTGCGGTGCTGGTGGCCATCGTCCCGCCCCTCGCGTTCGGGCAAGGCTGGGATACGTGGATCTACCGGGCGCTCGCGCTTCTCCTGATCGGATGCCCCTGCGCGCTGGTGATCTCGGTACCGGCTTCCATCGCCTCTGCGCTTTCTTCAGGCGCGCGTCGCGGGCTGCTGATGAAAGGAGGCGCCGTGATCGAGGCCGCGGCGGCCACCACGCATGTCGCATTCGACAAGACCGGAACCCTGACCCACGGACGGCCGCGCGTCACGGACGTGGTGCCGATCTCGGGATCGGAGACAGAGGTGCTGGCGCTGGCTGCCGCCGTCGAAGCGGGGTCGAGCCATCCTCTGGCGGAGGCGATCCTGTCCCGCGCGGAAGCTGCGGGAGCGCCGTTCCTGGCCGCGACCGCCGCCAAAGCGCTTCCGGGCAAAGGGGCCGAAGCAGTCGTTGAGGGTGAAACCGCCTGGGTGGGCTCTCCACGGTTCGCCGGGGAGCGCGGTGTGTTGGACGACCACGCGCTCCGGGCGGTGGTCGGCATGGAAGATGAAGGCAATACAGTCGTCGCGGTCTTCCGCCGGAGCCAGTTGGTCGGACTCGTAGCGCTCCGGGACGAACCCCGAGAGGATGCCGCCCGCGCGGTGCAGCAACTCGAGGCGCTTGGCATCGCGTCTGTGATGCTGACCGGCGACAACCGGCGCACGGCAGCAGCCATTTCCGCTGGGCTGGGCATTGACCATCGCGCCGAATTGATGCCCGAAGGCAAGGTCGCCGCGATCCGTGAGATGACCGCCAGAGACCGCGTGATGATGGTGGGCGACGGCATCAACGATGCCCCTGCGCTCGCCACCGCCCACATCGGAGTTGCCATGGGCTCCGGAACGGACGTCGCGCTTGAAACCGCCGACGCCGCGATCCTGCGCAATCGCGTGACCGATGTGGCCGGCAAGATTCGCCTTGCTCGCGCAGCCATGGCGAACATCAGGCAAAATGTGGCGATCGCGCTCGGCCTTAAGGCGGTGTTTCTGGTGACGACGATCCTCGGCATTACCGGGCTGTGGATCGCGATCCTTGCAGATACCGGCGCGACGGTGCTCGTCACACTGAACGCGCTGCGGCTTCTTGCGTTTGATCCGGAACGTGAGGCCTGAGATCAGATCATCGGCAGGGCGATGGTTCCGCTGCCATGCCGCAGGGCCGAGCGCTGAGAACATAAACCTCGGGGTACTGTTCCGCCGCGAGTGCTCAACATGCTGCAACTGGAATCGGGCTTCTGCTCGGTTTCGCGCTGGTGGCCGCCATCTGGTCGCGCACCACTACGGGGCTATTGGCCGTCCGGGGCGTGAAGCCGAACTCGAAAGAGAGACCGCAGGCGGCGATCATGGTGGCGTTCGTCGGGCTGCTCGCGCTCCACACGATTGAAATCCTGGCTTTCGCCGCAGTCTACAGGGCGCTGCAGGGCTGGGGCGTGGGAGGCTTCGACGGCAGCTACGACCCATGCTGGAGCGGCCTGATCTACTTCTCCGGCGTCAACTTCGCCACGCTCGGGTACACGCAGATCGAGGCAACCGGGCCGATACGGATGGTCAACATGATGCAGTCGCTCGGCGGCTTCATGGTGCTGACCTGGTCGGCGACGTTCCTCTAACTCGGTCTGCGAACTGGCCTGGCGCGAGTAGCAGCCGACGACCATGGGGAATGTCAGTTTGCCTCCGACACCCTCTCTTGGTATCGGCGCTCGCGCTCTGGCCATGTGCTCTTGATGTAGTCGAGAACGGCGCGGATGTCCGCGTCGCTCAGCACGTCTGCGAAGCCGGGCATGTCGCTCTCGTATCCGCCGCCGACCACGGCGGCGGTGCCTTCCCTAACGATGCGGAACAGGACATCGTCAGGATGGTGCCAGGTGTGGCCGCTGGCGTCGTGGGGTGGCGCCGGCAACCGGCCGGACGGAAGCGGCGAGCGCCAGCCCGGCTGGCCCTCCAGTTCCGCGCCGTGGCAGGTGGCGCACTGATCCGCATAGATCTGGCGTCCTTGCGCGATGATGTCCGCCGACGCCAGGGCGGTGGATGCGGTACCGGCATAACGCCAGCCAGCAAAGACCGCGAGGATCACACCTCCGACGACCAGACCGATCACGACAATATTTCGGAGAGCTTTTTTCAAGACGTCTATCCCCGATCACTGCGGAATAACATTCGCGTTTGGTCGAGACCACGTTGTGCCAGCGGCGAGGCGCCTGCGACTATGGACATTCTCGTGAGCAATGCCTATCTTTGCAGCATGCTCGAACGTGTCGTCACCATGCTTGCCATACTCGCGATCACCGTGGTGACGACGGTGACCTCGGCGCATGCGACACGCATGAGCATGAATTCCGATGTGGATCACGCGATGCATGTCGCCGACATGATGCACTCTCCGGTCATTTCGGGCTTCGACTGTGACGCTGGAGAGCACTGTGGATCGGCCGATGCCGAGATGTGCGAGTTCGTATGCGCAGGCCTCTCTGCCTTCCTGACGTCGGCAGGCGAGGAAGCCGGGCACGCCTACGGCGCCGCCAGTCATGACGTCCCGTCCGCGGCAATCCACGTCAGCCGTGCGCCGGGACTGAACGAACGACCTCCCAAGCTCCGTCTCCTCTGAGCGCGCCCGGGCAGACGCCCGAGGCGCCCCATCGGTATTGATGAACGGGACGGAAGTCCCGAGGAGACGACCATGAACATGCTTTCTCGACGCGGCTTTCTTGCCGCAAGTGCGGCCGCCATTGGCGCTGCACACTTGCCCCGCATCGCCTTCGCGCAAGGGGTGGCGCCGATCAGCCTCTCCGCTGCGACGCGCACGCTCGACATCGACGGTCGCGCTGCCACGGTCTTCGGGCTTGCCGGCCCCGGCGGTCAGGGACTGATCCTCGACCCCGGCCAGAGGTTCCGGGTCGATCTGACCAACGACCTGGACGTCGGTACCATCATCCACTGGCACGGACAGATCCCGCCCAACGCGCAGGACGGTGTGCCGGACATGCCGATGCCCCTCCTCGCACCGGGTGAAACCCGATCCTACGACTTCGAGGCACGGCCCGGCACGCACTGGATGCACAGCCATGTGCCCACCCAGGAGATGCAGCTGCTCGCCGCGCCGCTGATCGTGCGCTCGGCCGAGGACGTTGCTGCCGACCGGCAAGACGTCGTGATGTTCCTTCATGACTTCTCCTTCAAGGCCCCCGAGGAGGTTCTGGCCGAGATCGGCGCAGGTCATGGCGGCGGGCACGGCGCGGGCCATGGTGCCGGTGCATTGCCCGATCAGGGCGCTCCCATGGGAGGCATGGGGGCGATGCAGGGCATGGATCACGGGGCCATGGGCCATGGCGCCACGGGCGGCATGCCGATGGGCAACATGCCCCGAATGGGCGGGATGATGGGTATGGGCGGCCAGATGGGCGGCATGGCCATGGACCTGAACGACTATGACTGGGACGCCTATCTCGCCAATGACCGGACCCTGTCGGACCCGGAGGTGGTCCAGGTCGAGCGCGGTGGCCGTATCCGGCTTCGGGTCATCAACGCCGCTGCGGCGACGGTATTCTGGATCGAGACCGGCGGTGCCGAGGCGCGGCTGGTCGCGGTAGATGGGCACGCGGTCGAACCTCTCGCCGGCACGCGGTTCGGTCTGGCAATGGGCCAGCGTCTGGACATCGAGATCGACCTGCCGCACGAAGGCGGCGCCTGGCCGATCCTCGCCCTGCGCGAAGGCGCGCGCGAGCGCACCGGCCTGATCCTCGCCACGCAGGGTGCCGAAGTGCGGCGTCTCGATGCAATGGCGGATGCCGAAGCGCCCGCGTTCGACACCGATCTGGCGCAGGAGGCGCGCCTCATCGCGCTGGACGCTCTGCCGGATCGACCCGTGGACCGCAGCCAGATGCTGATGCTGGGCGGTTCGATGCAGCCGTACGTCTGGACGATAAACGGGGCAGTCTGGGGCCAGCACCAGCCGATCACCGCACGCAGCGGTGAGCGGGTCGTGCTGTCGTTCCACAACATGTCGATGATGGCGCACCCGATGCATCTGCACGGCCATGTGTTCCAGGTCGTCGGGCTGAACGGGCGTCGGGTCGCCGGTGCACTACGCGACACGGTTCACGTGCCACCGATGTCGATGGTCGATGTCGCCCTCGATGTCGGTGAGGCCGCCCGATGGATGCTGCATTGCCACCACATGCCGCACCTTACGACGGGGATGATGACCGAATTCGCGGTCACGGCGTCCGTCTGATCCCAGCGGGTCGTCCGGACATGGCGCCCCGCCCGGCACCGATCCTGGTCTGTCCTGCCCCATGTTGTCGTGAGGGCCGGCCAAAAGACGCACCCTGCGGGTAAAAATCAGGAGGATGAGATGATGAACTGGAACGACATGGGCCCCGGAATGGGTTTCGGAATGGGGTTTGGCTGGCTCTTCGGCCTGCTGATCCTCGTGCTGCTGGTTTTGGCCATAGCAGCGCTGATCAAGTATCTTCGGAAATAGAAAAAAGGAGTTGGCAATGACCTACACGATCAATCGAATGTTCCCCGACGCCGGTATCGACGACGTCGACGCTCGCGCGCGGAAGGCGCTGGCGGATCACGGTTTTGGCGTTCTGACCGAGATCGACGTCAAGGCGACTATGAAAAAGAAGCTCGACGTCGAGATGCCGGGCTATCGCATCCTCGGCGCCTGCAATCCGAAGATGGCGTGGCAGGCCATCGGGATCGAGCCGCGGGTGGGCGCAATGCTGCCCTGCAACGTCATCCTGCGCGAAGCCGAGGGCGGCGTGGAGATTGGCGCCATCGATCCGGTCGCGTCCATGCAGGCCATCGAGAACGCCGAGTTGCACGCGGTTGCAGGCCAGGTCCGCGATCTGCTGGCGAAGGCCGTCGCAGCGGTTTGAGATGAGCCTGCGCGCCGGCATTGCCATTGGTCTGGCGATCCTCGGGATCGTCCTGCTCGGGGTGTGGTTCATCGCGCCTTCGGCCCTTGCCGAGGTGCGGGACTGGTTCGAGCCCGAGCGGCTGGAGACGCTGGTGGCCCGCGCGGGTCTCTGGGGGCCGGTGCTGATCGTCACGCTCATGACTATCGCGGTCGTGGCCAGCCCGATCCCGAGCGCACCGATTGCGCTGGCGGCTGGCGCGGCCTACGGACATGTCTGGGGCACGGTTCAGGTCGTGATCGGCGCCGAGCTTGGCGCGTTGATCGCCTTCGGCCTTGCGCGGGTTCTGGGGCACGACGCTCTGCGGCGCGTGTTCGGCGCCTCGGTAGATGCCGGGCTTCTCGGCTCGCAGACCGCGCTGACGGCGACAGTCTTTGCGAGCCGCCTCATGCCCTTCGTGTCATTCGACATGATCAGCTACGCCGCGGGGCTCAGCCGCCTGCATGCCTGGCGGTTCGCGCTGGCGACGCTCGCCGGCATCATCCCGGCGAGCTTCCTGCTGGCGCATTTCGGGGGCGAGGCGGTGAGCGGTGACCTTGGCCAGGCCACATGGGCGGTTCTCGGTCTCGGCCTCGTGACCGGGCTGCCGCTGGTCTGGGCCGCCACGCGCGGAAAGGCAGAAAGGAAGAGGTGATGGCCCAGCAGTACCAGAAGAACAGCTTGTCGCTCTTCGACACAGTGGCAATGGGAACCGGCGTGATGATCGGAGCGGGCATTCTCGCACTGACCGGGCAGATTGCAGAACTTGCGGGTCCCTTGTTCCCCCTTGCCTTCGTCGCTGGCGCCGTGGTGACGGGATTCAGCGCCTATACCTACGTCAAGATGTCCAACGCCTGGCCGTCTGCGGGCGGGATCGGGATGATCCTGACCAAGGCCTACGGTCCGACGACGGTCGCGGCCGGTGCCGCGCTGCTGATGGCGCTGTCGATGGTCATCAACGAAAGCCTCGTGGCGCGGACATTTGCGACCTACCTCCTGCGGGGGCTCGATCTGAAGCCCGAAGGCTGGCTGGTCCCTGCCATCGGCGTGGGCCTCATCGTCTTCGCCTACCTCGTGAATGCGGCAGGCAACCGCTCCGTGGGTCTTCTGTCGCAGCTCATGGCGGTGCTCAAGGTGGGCGGCATCGCGGCCTTCGGCATTGCCGCGCTCTGGGCCGGCGGCTTCTCTTTCGAGGCGGCGGAAGGCGCGGATGGCGGTGCGGTTGCGGGCTTCCTTGCCTCGGTGGCGCTCGCGATCCTGGCCTTCAAGGGTTTCACGACGATCACCAACAGCGGCGCCGAGGTCACCGACCCGCACCGCAACGTCGGGCGCGCGATCGTCATCTCCATCGCGATCTGTGTCGTCGTCTACCTTCTCGTCGCCTTTGCCGTCGGCTCCAGCCTGCCGCTCGATCGGATCGTGGCGGCAAAGGACTATGCGCTCGCCGAAGCGGCCGAACCCGCCCTCGGGCGGATCGGCTTCTACCTGACCGTCGCACTGGCTCTGGTCGCGACTGCCTCGGGCGTGATCGCCAGCATCTTCGCGGTATCGCGGATGCTGGCCATGCTGACCGACATGAAGCTGATCCCGCACAGCCATTTCGGGATGCCGGGCACGATCCGCGACCACACGCTCGTCTATACGGTGGTGATCGCCGGAGCGCTGACGATCTTCTTCGACCTCAGCCGGATCGCCTCGCTTGGCGCCTTCTTCTACCTCGTGATGGACATCCTGATCCACTGGGGTGTCTGGCGGACCCTGCGGGTGGAGATCGGCGCGCGGGGATGGGTCTTGCTGACGGCGATCGGACTGGACGCGGTGGTCCTTGCGGCCTTGGCCGCGCTCAAATGGCAGAGCGACCCGCTGATCGTCGTCATCGCGATCGCCGGCATGACCGCCGTTTTCCTGTTTGAGCGCGTCTTCCTCGCGCTCAACCCGCCATCACGCGAACCGGCGCATGGCAGCCACCATTCTGCACAAGAAGAAAGACACGAGCCCACCTCTTGACCTTCCAACGACTGGAGGCCGCAAACCGGGACAGAAAGGACATCAATCATGGCCACCCATCATCACCATCACGCTGCCTCCGACATCAAGCCCGGCGCCAGGACCGCGACCGATCCGGTCTGCGGGATGCAGGTCGAGATCAAGGAGGGCGCGCGGACGCGCGACTACGGCGGCGAGACGTTCCACTTCTGCTCCGCAGGGTGCCAGGAGAAATTCGACGCCGATCCGTACTTCTATGCCTCCGGCAACGCGAAGAAGGCGGGACAGAAGGCCCAGCCCGGCACGCAATACACCTGCCCGATGCACCCCGAGATCGTGCGTGACGAGCCGGGGAGCTGCCCGATCTGCGGCATGGCGCTGGAACCCATGGTGCCTTCGGACGAACCAAGTCACGAGCTCGTCGATTTCACGCGACGCATGTGGATCTCGGCGGCGGCGGCGGTGCCGCTCATCATCATCACCATGGGCGAACTCGTCGGGCTAGACGTGCGTGGGTGGATGGGGCACCGCCTCTCGGTCTATGCCGAGTTCGTGCTGGCGACCCCGGTGATCCTCTGGGCCGCGCTGCCGTTCTTCCGGCGCGGGATCGACTCGATCCGCAATGTCTCGCCGAACATGTGGACGCTGATCTCGCTCGGCGTCGGCGCGGCCTATCTCTACTCGCTGGTCGCGACCTTCGCGCCGGGCGTGTTCCCGGCCGAATACCGGATGGGCCACGGCGTCGGTACGTACTACGAGGCGGCCGTTGTCATCGTGGCGCTTATCTTCGTCGGTCAGGTGCTGGAGCTGCGCGCGCGGGAGCGGACGGGCGACGCGATCCGCGCGCTTCTGGACCTCGCGCCCAAGACCGCTCGGCGCATTTTGGCAGACGGGTCGGAATACGACGCACCGCTCGAGAACATCGTCGAGGGCGACCTTCTGAGGGTCCGGCCCGGAGACAGCGTGCCGGTGGACGGCGAGGTGGTCGAGGGCCGGTCGTCGGTCGACGAGAGCATGATCACGGGCGAACCGGTCCCGGTGGAGAAAGTCGAGGGCGACCGCGTCACCGGCGGCACGATCAACAAGAACGGCACGCTGGCGGTGCGCGCGACGCAGGTGGGCGCTGACACGGTGCTGTCGCAGATCGTCGAGATGGTCGCGGGCGCGCGGCGGTCGCGGGCGCCGATCCAGGGACTCGCGGACAAGGTGTCGTCGATCTTCGTGCCGACCGTCGTTGTGATAGCCATCATCGCCTTCGGCGTCTGGCTCTGGGCCGGGCCCGAACCGGCGCTGGCCTTCGCGATCGCCTCGGCCGTTTCGGTCCTGATCATCGCCTGCCCGTGCGCGCTGGGGCTTGCCACGCCGATCTCCATCACCACGGCCGCCGGCCGGGGCGCGCAGGCGGGCGTCTTGATCAAGGATGCCGAGGCGCTGGAACGCATGGCGCGGGTCGATACGGTGATCGTCGACAAGACAGGCACGTTGACCGAGGGCAAGCCGCGACTGACCGATGTGGTGGCGTTCCACGGCGACGAGGCGGAGGTGCTGGGCCTTGCCGCCGCGCTGGAGCGCGGGTCGGAGCATCCGCTGGCCGAGGCGATCGTCTCGGGAGCGAAGGACCGCGGGTTGACCCCCGAGAACGCACAGGACTTCGAGGCGGTTACCGGCAAGGGCGTGCACGGCACCGTCGCGGGCCGCAGGGTCGCGCTCGGCAATGCGGCGATGATGACCGATCTCGGGCTGTCGACGGACGAGGCCGAGGCAGAGGCCGACACGCTGCGCGCGGACGGCAAGACAGCGATGTTCGTCGCCGTGGATGGCACGCTCGCCGGGATCGTCGCCGTGGCGGACCCGATCAAGGAGACGACAGAAGCGGCGATCCGCGATCTGCACGCGCTGGGTCTCACCGTCATCATGGCCACCGGCGACAACCGGCGCACGGCCGAGGCGGTGGCGGGCAAGCTCGGCATCGACGAGGTCCGCGCGGGCGTCCTGCCGGAGGACAAGCAGAAGCTGGTCGAGGAGCTGCGTGCCAAGGGCAAGTCGGTCGCCATGGCCGGTGATGGCGTGAACGATGCTCCTGCGCTCGCGGCCGCGGACGTCGGCATCGCCATGAGCACCGGCGCCGACGTGGCCGTGGAAAGTGCCGGGATCACGCTCATGCGCGGCGATCTCGTGGGGCTTGTCCGCGCGCGGAAACTGGCCGTCGCGACGCTCAGGAACATCAAGCAGAACCTGTTCTTCGCCTTCGTCTACAACGCCGCAGGCGTGCCCGTCGCCGCGGGGGTGCTCTATCCCCTGACCGGCCTCCTGCTCTCGCCGATGATCGCGGCGGCGGCGATGAGCCTCTCGTCGGTCTCGGTCATCACCAATGCGCTGCGGCTCAGGCGGATCGACCTCTGAGCGCACCTGACTTCAACCCATGGAGAACGACATGACACAAGACACCCTCACCCGACGGGGCCTGCTGATCGGCAGCGCGGCCCTTCTTGCAGGGCTCCCCCAACTGTCGCTGGCGCAATCCGGAGGACCGTCGATACACGTCCTGAAGGACCCGAATTGCGGCTGCTGCTCGGCCTGGATCGAGATCCTGGAGGGTGATGGCTTCACCGTCACGACCGAGGCGAGCATGGGCACGATGCTGATGCGCTACAAGTCCGACAATGGCATCCCGCAAGAGATGGTCTCCTGTCACACCGGCCAAGTCGAGGGCTACATGATCGAGGGCCATGTGCCGGCCGCTGATATCCGGCGGCTGCTGGCCGAGCGTCCCAACGCCGTGGGTCTGGCCGTTCCGGGCATGCCCTACGGTTCCCCCGGCATGGGGCCGGAGAGCGAACGCGAGGCTTACGACGTGTTCCTCATCCTTCATGACGGCAGCACCGAGGTGTACACCAACTACGAGGCTGCCTGACACGGTGGGGTGCCGGTGAAGCCCGGGCGCGAGCGAAGATCCTCGGCCATCGCACGTCCGCGCCTGCTCCCGCATCACGGCATAGTCGCTCAGCATCTCCACTATCGCAGAGGCCTCCGGCAGCAGAGCCAGCTCCTCTGCCGCCGATTCCTGGAAGTCCTCGCTGTACTCGACGACCGGTGGGCACGCCGCCAGGCCCTCGACGTCAGAACTCACCGTCGCGCAGCCTGTCAGCAAGCTCGTGGTGATCGCGAGGACGGCGAGCCGCCGCTTCCAGCATCCGACGTTGGACGTCATTGGCCTTCTCCGTAGTTTCAAGTCGTTCGGCGAGGCGTCCCGCTCGCTCCCCGGAGCGCCGAAGCGAAAGCAGGAACAGGAGCACTGCCAGCGCGATGGCTCCGTAGCGCAGCGCCGCCCGCATCCATGGGCTCGTGGCGATCCCGGTGAGGAGCCCGCAAATCACCGCCGCCCCCACTTCCAGTCATCGAGGCGAGCATAGATCGTGACCACGATCCCGCCGAGAGCGACGGCGATGAACACCCAACGGAGCGTGTCGAGATACGGCACGAGCGGCAGGATGGCGGATTGCGTCTCAGCCAACACCTGCTGCGCGACCTCCACGCCCGCAGCACCCAGTGTCGCCACTCCGGCCGCGCCACCACCCTTCATGGTGCGGCTGGCGGCCAAAATCTCGCGCGCTGGTGGCGTTTCTTCGGCGAAGGCAGTCGCCCGGACAGGGAACCGCTCGCCCCAGCACCGCGCCGGCCCGAGGTCAATACGCATGAACCCCAGGATGGGGTACCCACGCACCCGCAACCGCCCTATCCCCGCTCGGCCGCCGGATTGTGGACGCAGCCCATCACGGCTAAGAATTTTGCAACCGCAGAGGGGGGGGCAATGGATCCGGAAGACGAACGGCTCGACCGCTTGGACGACCTGTTGCATGCGCTGGCCGTCGAGAACGAGCCGATGACGGTCAGTGAACTCGACGGTTTCGTGACGGGCATTCTTGCCTGCCCTGAGATGATCGCACCCTCGGATTGGCTTTCCCATGTCTGGGGTGTCACCGGGAATGCGGGGTTTCCCGATCTCGAGACAGCCCAGGAAACGATCGGGGCGGTGATGGCACACTACAATGATGTCGCGGCCAGGATGACGGCATCGCTGTGGGTCGAGCCCATCTACGAGGTCGACCCCAACAGCGACGAGACACTCTGGGAGCCCTGGGTCGACGGGTTTACCCGCGCCATGGCCTTGAGGCCGGATGCCTGGGACGCGCTTCTTGAGCGCGCCGATGACGAGACCCGCAGCACGATGATCTTCCTCATGGCGCTGCAGGACATCTACATCGGCAACAGCAAGTTCACGGAAGAGGAGATCGACCAGATCGATCTGGAAGCACCCGATCTGATCCCGAACTGCGTGGCAACGATCCTGCACCAGTCGCGCCCCGAACTGTCCCGCTCCGTGCCTGCCAACCTTCCGGACCAGCCTTTCAAGGCTGGCCAGAAGCCCGGTCGAAACGACGCCTGCCCCTGCGGATCAGGGCGCAAATACAAGCAATGCTGTGGCCGGAACTGATCGGTCAGGCCGAAACTCGTGGTTGTCGTGTGACGGGAACTGCCCTGAAAGCTACCCCCGGGCTCACGTCGTCAGATTCGCGGCCAACCAGCGGCCCGCTGCCATACGCCGTTGCACATATGCACGGTAAGCCTCGGGGGCCTTTGGCTGTTTCCGCTGGTGCCGTCTGCTGTTGCAGAACCTGCAGGCGGCAACGATGTTGTCGGCAGTATCCGCACCGCCCTCGGAACGAGGATGCAGATGCTCGGCCGTGCATTGCAGGAGCTTCGGCAATGACGCCGATCTGCCTCGGGCCTGCACGGCGGGCTTCAGGGCATTCTCCCACATCACAAGACCGCAGTAATAGCACCGGCCTCCTTGTTCGATCATCTTCTTCTTGCGGATATTCTTCAGCGCGCCCATGGCACGGGTCCTTTCATTCGACTTCATGAGAAGCGAATGCGCGCCGTCCGACAGGACGTTCCCCGGCAGGAAGCTGAACGCTCGCGCAAGACCCGATGAACTCGTGGTTCGCGTGCCGGACCGCGACACCTGGAAACAAGAAGTTCCAGATCAGAATGGCCTTATGGCCCACTCAAGACAGCCAGTGCTGTCTTCGCAGCTTCCAGAAGACTAATGGCCGCTGCGCATCGCGTCAACGGACCCTTGCATGGCCCCTGCAAGTGGCCCCGTAGGATAGGCCTGCGAGGACCGCGTTCTGACCGTTGTCGCCGACCAGTACTCATAGCGAGCATCGCCCTACAGCCCCTCCAGCGCGGCGATCCTGTGCAGCAGGGCCTTCACATTGCCGACGCCCCACCTGCCGCCGCGCCTTGTCCTGATGCCTCGCGCGGAGAGTTCGGCGGCGATGGCCCTGAGCGATGTTGCACCGCCGGCCCGGATGTCTGCGATGACGGGGGCAAGGTCGCGGGCAAAGCCTTGGGCATTGGCGGTGACGGCGGCGCGCAGGGCGGCCCCGCCCTTGCCAGCCCGCCGCAGGCTGGCGGCGCCGTTCGGATTGCCGAGCCGCACCCCGCGGGACCGGGCCGCGGCAAGGGCCTCCTTCGTCCGCCGCGAGATCGCCTCGCGCTCGGCTTCCGCGACCAGCGCCATCACGCCCACGGTCAGGTCATTGGCCTGCGGCATGTCGCAGGCCAGGAACCGCACCCCGCTGTCCCTGAGCGCCAGCAGGAAGGCCGCATTGCGCGAGAGCCGGTCCAGCCTGGCGATCACCAGCGTGGCCCCCGTGACCTTCGCCAGATGCAGCGCACGGGTCAGTTCCGGACGGTCGGCCTTGCGGCCACTCTCCACTTCGGTGAACCGCGCCAGCACCTCGGCGCCACGGGCAGACGCAAAATCGCCGATTGCCTTGCGCTGCGCCTCTAGGCCGAGCCCGCTCGCGCCCTGCCGTGCCGTCGAGACCCGCTCATAGGCCACCAGCCGCTGCACTGCTGCCATTCGTGCTCCCCCGTGCAGATCTGCGCAACCTTGGATTGGCAGCTGTGTACATTGCTCAACGCACCTCGATAGGGAAGTCGATTGCGGTCAGAGATCTTCGTTTACGGTGATCGTAACCGGGGTGTCGCTGGGCTCATCTCTTTCCCGCGGCTGACCGCCCAACAGCGGCTTGTCGAACCGGTTGCCATCCTCATCCACGCCGACGATCACAACCTCGATCTTGTCCACCGGCGCATGCTGTGCCCCAAGCGGCATATCAAGCCGGGTGCGCGCCACCGGCGTCAGACCGAGCTCCGTCATGTAGCGCCCCATGAGTTCCAGCTGCTTGTTGGCGACCGTCAGCCAGGGGGATTGCTGCACATAACCGCTGGGCGTCTTCAGCAGGGTCGGTGTCCCGGCCAGCTTCTCCTCCGCCTCGACCCAGCGCGCCCAGGCCTGGCAATAGGCTGCCAGCGCAGCCCGATCCGCCAGCGACAGCAACCCGGCGCGGTGCAGCGGTGTGGCAAGTCTGCGCCATTCCTTTTTCGCGACATCGGACAGGTGATCCGGGCAGCGCGGCAGGGCGCCGACCGCGGTATTTCCGAGCGTCCCGGCTCGCGGGACCGGCTTGCGGCCCCTACGGCTCATGGTCCACCGCCTCGCCTGCCCGCGCTTCGACCAGTTGGTGATCGGGCACCCCGGCATTCAGCGCATGTTGTCGCTCTGCAATCTTGTCCAGCAGCATCGCCATGCGTTCGCGCGCACCGGTCGTGCTGACGGTACCGCTGTGTTCGATCTCGGCCCTTTCCCGCCAGCCCGCCTGCGTCTTGAGATAGAAGATGGCGGAGGTGGTGTCCCCTGCCCGGGCCTTTTGCAGCAGCCCATTGGCCACATGCGCGATCGCCTTCGCCTTTCCCCTTTTATAGCGGTCAAGTACCTCCGGGTCGCGATCGCAGATCGCCCGGAACGTATTGCGCGCAATCCCGAGGTAATCGGCAATCTGATCCTGGCTCAAAAGCGCCGCCAGTGTCTCGACCTCGCGCACCTGGTCGCGCGTCAGGGTAATCGGGGGGCGTCCCATCAGGGTCGCTCCGCCTGCCGGGCAAAGAACCGCCGCACCGCATAGCCGCGCACTATCGAAACCCCGCTGAACACAAGGCTGATCGCCAGGTTCTGCCACAGCATCACCTGCAAACCCACGACCGGAAACACCAGCATCTGTGTCACCAGCGCGAGCAACCAGCCGACAGCCGTGCTGAAGATCGCCTCGACCACCGACATGGTGCGGCTCTGCCTCATGCCACCTCCTCCAGCCGTAACTGCGCGATGGCGGCAAAAGCAGAGCCATCCCCCTCGAGGATCGCTGATTTTCCGGTGAACGCCTCCCAGCGCTGCACAGCGACATCGACATAGGCCGGGTCGAGTTCCAGGGCGCAGCAGACGCGACCCGCCGCCTCAGCGGCGATCAGCGTGGTGCCCGACCCGCAGAAGGGCTCGTAGACCGCCTGCCCGGGGCTGGAATTGTTCAGCATCGGGCGACGCATGCACTCCACGGGTTTCTGGGTGCCATGTATCGTCGCGGCGTCCTGGTCGCGGTTGGGGATTGACCACAGCGTCGATTGGGTGCGATCGCCGGACCAGTGCCCCTTGCCGCGCACCGCATACCAGCAGTTATGCGTGACCAGGCCGTCGGCCACGTAGTGCTGATCCTTTTCCACGTCCATCGACCAGACCGGTCCGCTGAACGGCGCCGCGTCGTTGCCGGACACCGTGACCCATTCGAACGCCTCACCAGCTGTCGGCATGGGAAGCTGAAGGATACCGGCAAACAGATTGCAGGCGCGGATCAGACGCGTCGCGCGGCGCGAGAAGATGGCCTGGTCCTTGCTGGAAATGAACGGATGCGCAGGGTCGAGACGGTGATCGCGCAGCAGCAGCGTGGCCCGCGCCTCCAGCGCGCTCATGTCCAGGCAGTCATAAATGCCAGCAATCATTTCGGGCGACCGCTGTGTGCCGCGTTGGAGCGACCAATCATCCACCTCCCAGTGGGTGGTCGGAATGCCGTATCTGCAAGACAGAACCTGTTCGGCACATTGGGCCGTGACGGCGGTCGCATGCACGGACACGATCCAGGCCTCTTCAGCCTTGTTGTCGGCAAGGCGCGTTGCCAAACCAAACCCACGCGAATTGAACAAAGCCACGCGGCCGACCCGCCACCAGTCACCCCGGCGCATCAGATAAACAACCTGCCTGCAGGCGGCATCGGGATCGAGCCGTGCCGAGAACCGATGCTCCGGCGTCGCGCGCGTGACGCGCCCGGCCGCGCAGATCGTATGCATCATGCCGAGATATGGGCGGCTACCAATGCGGGTGATCTTTCGGCCGCGGCGGCGAATTACGCTTTCGTAGCTGTTGTAGGACACAACATGATCGCCCGCCTGCAGGGTCTCGATCGGGACCTCCTCAACCTGCGCCTGTTGCGATCCGGCACCGCGTTTGACGACTTTCTGCACCAGGGTTCCGGCCGGTTGGCACGGTTCATGCTGCCAATGATAATGCCCGCGGCTCAGCACGTGGCGGTCCTTGGCCCAGATGATCTGGCTGCGGATGTCGAAGCCGCTGGCCACCAGGCTTTCCGCAACCGTGGTGGCATGAAGGGCGCCATGCCAGACATAGGCAACGTCCCCCGGAAAGAGCGCCCAGGCCTCACGCCAGTCGGCGCGATCGTCGTTCAGCACCTTGCCGGTGCGCTTGGTCTCGGATGCCCCTGCCCTGTTGCGCCAGTCCGGATCATAGGCCACGCCATAGGGCGGGTCTGTCACCATCAGGTGCGGGCGCACCCCGTCCAGCAGTCGGGCTACGGCAGCTCCGTCGGTCGCATCGCCACAGAGCAGGCGATGGGGGCCGAGGCACCAGAGGTCGCCCGGCCGCGATACCGGTCGTTCCGGCAGCGGTGGCGTGACCTCTTCCTTCAGGTCCACGTCTGCATGGTTCAGCAGTTCATCCAGTTCGTGTCCGTCGAAACCAAGCGCTCCGAGATCGATCTCCAGCTCGACCAGGTCGCCCAGTTCCAGTGAAAGCAATTCGCGATCCCAGCCCGCCTGTTCGGCCAGGCGGTTGTCCGCGAGGATGTAGGCGCGTTTCTGTGCATCGCTCAAATGGGTCAGCTCGATCACCGGCACGGTTGCGAGCCCCAGTTTCTGCGCGGCCAGCACCCGGCCGTGCCCCGCGATGATCCCGTTTTCGCCATCCACAAGCACCGGGTTGTTGAACCCGAACTCCCGGATCGAGCCGGCGATCAGCGCAACCTGCCTGTCGGAATGGGTGCGCGCATTGTTGACATAGGGAATGAGGTCGCCAACGGCCCGCTGCTCGACCGAATGGGCGCCCGACGGTACCTTCACCGCTTCCGGTTTCCGTGCCCTTTGCTGCGCCATGCCCCCGCCCTGGATATCTGCCTGCCTCTGACAGCAGCATATCAAACGCGACAAACCATTGTAATCACGACAATAAATGACAATTCACGACAGGAGGCGACAGGATGGCAGAGTGTATGGAAACCCGTTGGCGCATAGCGGATGGCCGTAAGCGCAAATAAGCCCGCCAATCCACTGAATCGGCGGGCTTAAAACTACGTGAAATTATGAACTCACGGACGCTTCCTTCTATCACAGGAAGGACAAAAATTCAATAATCATTATACCTGGTTTTCGACGGGGGCAGAACCGATTGCCACCTTCGCCGCCTCGGGTCCAGGCAACGCACAAGGCGCGTCGGTACCGACCGGCCCCAAAGGAACCCGGTCAGTCTCTCCATAAAGGGCCGCCCCAGCTTGTAGGCCAAGGCAAAGGCCACTATCCTGGTGTTAGAGGACGACCTCCCCAATCGGGCACAAAAAGCCGGGACGACCCGGCATCACAATTGAGGTTGCCATGCGATCACCGCTTGATCGTCTTCGCCACGCACTGAGCTTCGAAATTCTGGCATTGATCCTCGTCATTCCACTCGGATCGATGGCGTTCGGCTGGCCGATGTATGACATCGGCGTCGTCACAATTGTCAGCGCGACCCTCGCGACACTCTGGAACATGATCTACAACTTCCTGTTCGACGTCGCTCTCGTTCGACTGGCGGGCACCACGCAGAAAACGGTACCCATCCGCGTGTTGCACGCCGCTCTTTTTGAAATCGGATTGTTGATCGTGCTGATGCCATTCATCGCTTGGTATCTGGGTGTATCGCTGTGGCAGGCATTCATTATGGATGTGGCCTTTGCGCTCTTCTACATGGTCTATGCGTTTGTGTTTAACTTGGCCTATGACAGGATGTTTCCCCTGCCGGAGTGGAGCGATAAAACCGTATCCGAGTGACACCGTTACGCGCGCTGGACGTGAAGGTTGTGAGGCAAAGGGGATCTTCCATGACGAACATGACGACCGGACAGTGCCTGTGTGGCGCGGTCAAATTCCAGATCTCCGGCGACTTCGAAAACTTCTTTCTATGTCATTGCACGCGCTGTCGCAAAGATACTGGCTCCGCGCATTCGGCCAACCTGTTCTCATCCAAAGCGAAGATCACATGGCTTTCCGGTGGCACCGTCGTAAGGAATTTCAAGCTGCCGGGATCACAGCATGCAAAGAGCTTCTGCGCTGAATGCGGATCCGCGCTACCAAGCATCCAAATGAACGGCGACCTGCTTGTTGTACCTGCTGGCTCTCTTGATACGCGGATCGACAAGCGTCCCGACGCGCATATCTGCTACGGCAGCCGCGCGCACTGGGATGAGGACCTGAGCGATTTAGAAAAGATTGACGGGCTACCCGGCTGACCAACCAGCTCAACTTGACGAATATTGCCATTCAGCCAATGATCCCAGCGTAGCCTCAAGCAGCAGGCGCATATCGTTCTCGCAGCCTTCGACCCACCAAACCCTCTGCCAGGACCGGCCGCGCCCGGCGCGGCGATAGGCAGCCGATTTAAGGGTCATTTCCCTATAAGAGTCTTTAATAGGGTTTTGACCCTTAAATGCCCCCCTCGCTAAAGCCAGTTTCGCCGCGTTTTCCGACGCGAACAATTCTTGGTGGAGCGCAAAGGCATCCGACGGACTGTCCACGGCCAAACCTGCCAGCAACATCTGCTGAAACACATCCGGTTTCTCGAGGTCCCAGCTCGTCAACTGGTCATAGACGAGTGGCAGCGCCACATCGGCCAGCACATGTACTTCCAGCGGATTGTCGGGGGTGCGGTTGATACCCCTGCCCCGGCCAATAACCTGGATCAATTCGTCGTCGCAGATCGCGGCGCGAAGCGTTTCTGTCATCCCGTCTTCATGGCGGATCACGTCTATGCCTAGAACCGACCCGCCGCGCATGCGAATACCGGCGCGCGCTCTGCGGTAGCGTCCCGCCGGCGCGTTGTCGAAATACGCCCCGGCCAGCGCCTCCAACTCGATGCTGGATGGCAACGGGCGACCGATACTGATCAACATGGCCACATCCCGGTAGCAGTCCAACCCGGCGACCGCGTTGAAATGCGCCACCTCGACATTCGGAATGCCCTCGAACGCCGCCTCGATCGCCTGGTAGGTCACCACCAGAACCGGCTTCGGATAAATGCGTCGGGCCTGCCAGCGCACGTAATCGACGCATTCGCGCAGCCGGTTTTCGCGGCGCCTGACCTCTTCCCGCGCGAGACCCGGCTTGGGGCACAGCATAGTCTTGCCGAAGCTGCCCTGCACATGGCGCAGCTGCATGCACGGCGCCGCGACATCAATGCTTTCGATGGTGATATCCGGCAGGATCGTCCGGATCAGATCGGCTCGCATGGTCGCATCCAGATGCAGGATCGGCTTGCCGCGCAGGCTTTCATGAAGCGCGCGAACACGCCGCAGATCAATCCTGTGGCGGCCGAGGGCGTCGGGAGGTGCAATGCGCAACCCGCCAGACAGCACGCTATTGCGGTCAAGAACGCGCTCTATGGCCTTCCAAAGCGAGACGAGGTCTTGGATCCGCGCATTTTCCGCCGCGATCCGGACTGCAGCCCGTCGGTTCCCTCCCTCCAGACCCGGTCGCAGACCGGGGTCCTGCATCCGCCAGTTTTCAAGACGCGCCGCATCGCGACAGTTTTCAGCCGTAAAACCGGCCCTGACGAACGTCGCACGCTTGATCGGGCCGGCACCGTTCGACGCCAGGGCACGCGCCAGCCTGTCACGAAACAACACCAAATCAGCCATTGCTCCGACCGGCCCGCGCCCGATCCCGTCGCCCATCCCCGCAATCCGCTCACTGGATAAATCTTCGACGAAGATGTCATTGCTCTGCTCCACGGCCCGCGCCCAGCATCCCTCGTCGATCAGCAGCAAGGCGAGATCGTCTTTCGTGAAGGCCAGCCCCGAGAACAGCGCGTCATAGGGGGCAACCACCACATCAGCGTCAGCGATATCTCTGAGATTCTGCTGTTTCAGGCATCCGTCATAGTGCTGGCAACGCGCACCATCCAATCCGATGCAGGCGTTTGGCTTGACCGGCAGACGCGACGCCAGCGCTGCATGGACTGCTTCGAGGTCGCGGCACATCGGCTCGCCGCTCTCCGGATCCAGCCGGTCATATCCGCGCAGGACCGCCACATGCGCACCTGCCGCCGTCCATCCGGTCGCTGTTTCCTCTGCAAGAGCGTGGGATGCGGCGAAGACAACGATGCGATGCGGAAGGTTGTCGGCCTTCAGCGATGCCGCCAGAGACAACAGATGTTCGCGCGACGCCCGGGATTTTCCAAGCCCGACCGTGGCCCGGATGCCCAGCATGGGCAGCGTCAGAGCTTCACCCCGGTGCCAAAACCCCACCTGCGCGCAAAAATCACGCAGATGTTCTTCGAGCTCCGCTCTTCCCTCGTCCACTGACAGCGATGGCGTGGCGTAATCCGGTTCCGGCAGGTCTTTGTCGCGTGCCGGCAAGGTGCCATTCCGGGCCAGCCGCAACTTGTCCTGTACCTTGCGCAGCGCATCGCCCCACCCGTAGAGACGGGCGCCATCCTGTCGTGGACGCGACAGATCGGTACTCTCAGCGAAGGCTTGCCAAACACGATGGGCGATTTCACCGGCCTCGAGCACACCATTTGCGTCCCGGACATCATGCACCGCGTGAAACGCAATTCGGCTCAACCAGTCATCGCGACCGTCGACCACGATCCCGTTGCCATCTCGGATGGGCGTTCCGCTGGCCAGCTTGCTTCTCTGGCCGGCCCGCGGAACGCGGCCCCGGACCTGGTCTTCACCGGACCCGATCTCCGCGAGGAAGGCGGCAAGACCGGCCTGATCCACGACCGGCAGGTCGTCGAGATGAACATCAAGCGGTGTTTCCCCGGTCGGCCAGGCATAGGTACGCTTCGTGACGCTGTGCAGGCCGAATGCCACAAATTGCTGACCGGCGCCCAGAACCTCGACCTTGCCAGCCTTCAGTTTCGCAAAGGGTTCCTCTGTCCGATAGAGCAGCAGGCGTTTGGGCCATTGTCCGACGCGCACCAGCGTCTCCCCCAATCGCTGCTCGGCGAGCTGCCCGACCTCATGCGCGCGGTCCGGATCCATTTCGTCGATGTCGAGCCCGACAAGACGGCCGGTGCGCAACCCGATGCCACAATCGGGGTATCGGTGCGTCCAGTCGGCGATGCGATCGGGTGCAAGACCGATACTTGACCAGCGCGACGGGGCCGGACGCTTCTGGCCCGGAATGATCGGCAGGGGTTCGAACCCGTTGTCGATCAGGCGCTCCGCCGCTTCCGCATAGGTGATATGCCCAGCACCTTCGGGGCGGCCGCTGGCCACCCTTGTGTCCGCCTCATTGTCTCGCGGGTTGC
The DNA here is from genome assembly GCF_058747975.1 of Rhodobacter maritimus. NCBI lineage: Bacteria > Pseudomonadati > Pseudomonadota > Alphaproteobacteria > Rhodobacterales > Rhodobacter > Rhodobacter maritimus. The sequence continues at coordinate 1,872,190 of NZ_CM179095.1, forward strand.
ATTTGGCCCCCGCGTGCATCCGTTACGGCTCGCGGCGATGCGCGGCTTCCCAGGCCAGCACATCCGTCATCGAATAGCGGATCGATCCTCCCAGAATGACCCAGGCCGGACCGTAGCGTTCGGCGCGCCAGCGTTCGAGCGTGCGGCCACTGACCTTCCAGCGCGCCTCCAGGTCGCGTTGCGTGATGTAGGTTTCAACCGAGGTCATGATCGCGCTCCCCCTGTTTGCGGCGATAGACCGCGAAGAGCGCCGTGCCATCGGCGGTCTGTTCCACGTAGTGAACCTGGTAGTCGTCCCTGCGGTTGAAGACGAACTGCAGATCCCAAAGTCGGAACAGTCCCGGGATCTTCTGGTAATTCGCATCCCATGCTTGCGTCATGGTGATCTCCTGCATTCCGGCACCGCGGAATTGCGACACCTGCAGGGGAAAGCCGACCGGGGCGCGGGATTGGGACAGGTTAGGCGTCGGAGGACCCAAGTTTTTCCGACAGACGGGAAATGGCGCGCTGGTAGCGTTTGCGCGCGGCCTCATAGGATAACCCCAGGGCCCGTGCAGCCTCCTTCTGGCTGAACCCGAACACCACCACAGCCATGACCAGATCGGCATCCGATCCGACCTGGCGCCGAAGCGTTTCGAGTACGCCCGCGCCCCAATATGCCGACCTGTCGCAGAGGTCGGGACACTCTTCGACGGGGACGTCGCACACAACATCCGCGCGCCGCACCAGTTCCCGCTTGATGTCGCGCTCGATGTTGCGGAGAAACGTTGCAGCGACCCAGGTCACGCGTTCCAGATCAGCAGTGGCGATAGCCTGTGACAGGCGCCCGACCAGTTCGCCGGTCAGGACATCCGGCCCTTCCGGAAAGCCGCGCAGCAGTCGTTTGCGCAGCGCGTCAAGACCCGGCCACAAGGCCAGGATCACAAGGCTGATGGCCGTGTCGGCGGTTTCGTGATCGCCCGACTGCGCCTCTCCGACCAGAGCGCGCAGAAGCCCATTCTTGCGCCCGCCCTGCCCTGTCTTGTCCTGCAGGAACGCCAAAGCGGCGCCGGGATCGGCAAAGCCGGAAAGCTCCCGACGTCGCCGGGCGATCTTGCGATAGGTCTGCTGGAAAGATGCGCGCGTTGTTTGATGGAGGAGGTGCGCGTGAACCTCGTGCCAATGTCTGGACACTCGACGCCTGCCTTACGGCCGGGCGTCGGGCGCCTCATCATGGCCAGGTCAGGGCGTCGTGCGCCTCTCGGGTTGGGAAAGATGTGAGAAACAGGCGACCGGGGGCCGCCTGTTCCAGGTCGTGTCAGGTTTCGTTGAGTGTGTCGCAGCTGCGGCAGACCGCCGATACCGGACGGGGCGACCGGTACTGGTGCCCGCGTGCGAACTGCACCAGCACCACGGATCCGTGCCGCTGTCCGAGCAGCTTGCCGCAACAGGTGCAGCGCCAGTCAGATCCCAGACCGCGCGTGAACGAAGGGTTGAAGGACCGTCTTTGATGTTTCGGCATTTGTCGCCTCCTGATGAAAGATGGCGAAGTCTTGCCGAATGGAATCAGAGCCTGTCAGACCCCCGAACCGGAGCTGGATCGGAGCCGAACGTCAGATGGCGATCTCCCATTGCCCTTTTCCGGGGCTTCGCAGGAAGTCGGCCGTCAGCTTTTTCCAGAGAGGCTGCTTGAAAATGTTCGCCAACGACTGGTCTTCCGCGATCCCGCTGATCAGGTCTGCTGTCGCCATTGGCATCGGGCCGGCGTTGTGCGCATCGACCAGCCGCTGGATGACATCAATGCGGTTCTCGCCCTTGATGTCGATGCTGCCTTTCCCCGGAACAAACAGAGTTGCCATGTTGTCCCCAACCCGGGTGAGTTCGACAGCTTGGCCGCCGCGGGCCAGTATCCGATGGCGTCGAAACACGGACCGGAGCTTGTCTGCAACCAACGCGATTTCGGCTTGCTGCGTGTCGATCTGATCGACAAGCGGCGTCAGAACATTGGCCGCCAGGCACGGTCCGGGAGCGCTGCCGGCCTGCAGGACAAAACCTATTCCGAGGTTGTTGCGCGCCCGAAGCTCAGTATCGACGGCTGAGCGGACCTTCTCCCGGTCGAGACCGCGCGCAAGATAGATCGGGACGTCCCCGCCATCGACACTGAGCGTTCCAAGGTACAGAAGGTGGTCGGTCAGCTTCTCGATTGCAGGCGCATCGAGCACTTCTTCGAGACGTTCCTTCAGGTGTTGCACGACCCAGCCGTCGCGCACCCGATATATCCTGTAGCGATCCGGGTTGCCCGCAGACGTAACCTGTCCCTCGGCGACCTTGAGGTCCGCCACCTTTCGGTGACCGTCCTCCGCATCTCCCTCATCGACCCGAACGACCACTTCGGCTGCAACCGGTCCGACCTCGTCTTCATCGTCGATCAGGTCGTCCTCCTCCCAGCCAGCGGGCACGAGGAAACCCAGATCGGTCAAGAGGCCAGGATCGACACCACGAGCTTGGAGCCATGCACCGGTGACCCTCTCAGCTCCGATGTCCCAGATGGCCAGCAAGGCGGGCATGACCGCCATGCTCTCCTCATCGCCCGGTGCGCGACCATCACGAAGGATGTTCCAGTATGTGAGCAACCGATGCCCCAGAACCCGCTCGAAAGGATCGTCGAGGCTGAGAAGGCTGCTTGTGTTCCCGTCGGTAAGCGTAAAGTCGAGGGTCTGCGCTTTGTCTCGTCCAGCACGGCGATACCGCACCGCGATCTCGATAAAGCGAATTGCGACAGCCCGCTCGAAAATCCTCGGAAGGCCTGGCTGACTATCGATGATTTCGGAGATGTTCTGGTCGATCGTGGTGGAAAGCGAGAGGCGGTTGGCGAGATTGCCGATGCTGATGTCCGCGCGGATCACCTGTGCGCGGTCGATCACCACGTCATCAAGTTCCGGCGGCTCGAGATCGAGTCCATGCAGGAACCGCGAAATGTCGTAGGCCTGAAAGTCGACAGGCTGGTTGGAATAGGTCTGATCGAGAGCGGTCTCGATGAAGCGTTCGGCGACTGTGTGCCTGAGCTTTCGATTGCTGGCACGAACATGGACTCGACCGGTCGATGGCGTGTAGACGATCATCGCCTCGCCGGGTGGCCGGAAGTAGATGCTCGACCGATTGCCATGCTCATCGATCTCCCTAACACTTTTGGGCGGATCAGGATGAAACAGCAGGTACATTTCGGCCGCCGGCTCATCACCGTCTTCAGGGATGTCAAACTTGTCGATGCTGTAGCCATCGCCGCGATCAAGACGCTTGTTGAGATCAACAAGAAGCTCGTCGAGCGATGCGCTGCCGGCATCCGGGCCCCCGTCGACCGAAGGCTCGGCCAAGAAGGTCTGGTAGTGCTTGTCATAGCGCCGGTAGAGACGCAGGTGCAGGCTGTTCTCCGCCGCTTCAAACAACCCATGTTCATTGACGAAGGCCCATAGGCTTCGTGCCAGCTTGTCCCGTTGATTGAGAAGTTCCTGTGCGCGCTCAGGCTCTAGCTTGGACCGCACAAGGCCTTCCAGAACGAATTCCCCCCGACCACTTGCAACCGTCACGATGCGAGCGGCCTCGCCTTCAAGAGGCTTAAGGTGATCCTTCTTTTCTTTCAGCAGTTTTCCGCGTGCAGCCGCTTGGCCCTCCGGATCACCGAGGTCAAACCGGTAAGCGTCCAGCCACTTGAACTTCTCAAACGCCTTGTTTCCAAGAAACGCCGACAACAATTCGGGTTCCGCATCATCGAACAATCGAGAAAGGTTGGGGCAGGTTTTTGCAGGGGCACGTACCATCTCATTCTCCAAATGCTTGCATCAATGTCGCGATAATCACCCGAAGTTGTTTCAACGGCAAATTTGCCGGTTTCTCGGGGTATGTCCCAATCCGATCCGCGCATTGGCTTTTCCCTCCTAAACGAAGAAATTCGAGAAGGAATGCGCCATGCGTGGAACACCCGAAACCGGCCCCAATCCCCTCCCTCCGGACCAGATGCGGCCTCTCGAGCGCCGCGCTGAACTCTGCCGCCTTCTGGCCCTGGGGGTGATCCGGCTACATATGCGAGACAGGGCGCAACCATCTGCGCAGAGGGACGCATTTCGACTTCACTCTCCGCCCGACCAGAGCGGTCATGCAACTCCAACTCGACGGAGAACCGCATGACGACCCACGACCCCATCCCCGCGCGCCTGACCGCGCTGAAGACCACGCCGACCAAAGAATTGAAAAACCAGTGGCGCGAGCTGTTCGACAGCGAACCGCCGCCCTTCAATCGCCGCTACCTGGAATCCCGCCTCGCCTATCGCATCCAGGAACTGGCCTATGGCGGGCTGAAACCCGAGACGATCCGGCGGCTGGAACGGTTGGGCGAGGAACTGGACGACGGCGACAAGAAGAAGCGCAGCATGCGCCTCGACCGCGACCGCCCCATCACCGGCACGCGCCTCCTGCGCGAATGGCAGGGGGTGGAGCAGGTGGTCACGGTGACCAAGGATGGCTTCGAATGGCAGGGCCGGCCCTACAAGTCGCTGTCCGCCATCGCCCGCGCCATCACCGGCACCCGCTGGAACGGCTGGACCTTCTTTGGGCTTAAGAACCACAGGGTGCGGACATGAACGCACCGTCCAAACCCCTCGTCCGCAAGCTGCGCTGTGCCGTCTACACCCGGAAATCTTCCGAGGAGGGGCTGGAGCAGGAGTTCAACAGCCTCCACGCCCAGCGCGAGGCCTGCGAGGCGTTCATTGCCAGCCAGCGGTCCGAGGGCTGGGTGCTGGTGCGGGACCAGTACGACGATGGCGGTGTCTCGGGTGGTACGCTGGAACGCCCCGGCCTGAAGCGACTGATGGCAGACGTCGACGATGGGCTGGTGGATGTCATCGTAGTCTACAAGATCGATCGCCTCAGCCGCTCGCTGGCCGACTTCGCCAAGCTGGTCGAGGTGTTCGACCGCAACGGCGTCACCTTCGTCTCGGTGACGCAATCCTTCAACACCACCACCTCCATGGGCCGGCTGACGCTGAACATCCTGCTGTCCTTCGCCCAGTTCGAACGGGAGGTGACGGCCGAGCGCATTCGCGACAAGGTCGCCGCCAGCCGCAAGAAGGGCATGTGGATGGGCGGGGTACCGCCCTTCGGCTACCGCGTCGAGAACCGCAAGCTGCTGATCGACGAGGACGCCGCTGCACATGTGCGCTGGATCTTCGCCCGTTTCATCGCGATCGGCTCCTGCACGGTGCTGGCCCGCGAAGTCGGCGAACGGGGCCTCGGCACGCCGCGCGGCAACCGGATCGACAAGAAGTACCTCTATCGGATGCTTTCGAACCGCGCCTACCTCGGCGAGGCGGTGCACAAGGGCGACAGCTACCCTGGCGAACACGACGCCATCATCGACAGCGAGACATGGGACCGCGTCCACGCCATCCTGCAGGAGAGTCCGCGAAAACGTGCCGCGCGGACTCGCGCCGACACACCCGCGCTGCTGAAGGGGCTTCTCTTCGGTCCCGATGGCGCCGCGTTCTCGCCGACACACACCCGCAAGGGCGGCAGGCTCTACCGCTACTACGTCAGCCAGACGGTGCTGAAGCACGGCGCCGGGGCGTGTCCCATCGGCCGCGTGCCTGCGGGCGAGATCGAGGCCGCCGTCATCGACCAACTGCGCACCGTGTTCCGCCAGCCGGAGATCGTTGCGGGGACGTGGAAGGCCGCGCGTGCCCACGATGGCGACATCGCAGAGACTGACACACGTGAGGCGCTAAACCGGCTCGATCCACTGTGGGACGAACTTTTTCCGGCGGAGCAGGCGCGCATCGTGGCGCTGCTGGTCGAGCGGGTCGAGATCGGCACTAGCGGACTCAACGTCCGCCTGCGCACGGACGGACTGGTGGCACTGGCGCGCGAAATCACCGCCGATGCAGGAGCAGCCGCATGACCCGGACGCCATCGGTCCCGGAGACCGTTACCATCCATGTTCCGTTCCGACTGGTTAAGCGCGGCGGGCGCAAGGAAATGCAGTTGCCAGAGGGCGCCGCACAAGCGCGGAAGCCGGACAACACGCTAGTCAAAGCGCTGGCGCGCGCCTTCCGCTGGAAGCGCATGCTTGAGACGGGCGAGTTCGCCAACATCGCCGAACTGGCTAAGCGCGAGGGGATCGCTGCACCATATTTGACCCGTGTCCTGCGCCTGACGCTGCTCGCGCCGGACATCGTCGAAGTGATCCTGGACGGGCGTCAGCGCGCATGCCTCACGCTAGAGACGCTGCGAGAGCCTGCCCCGGCTGAGTGGCAAGAGCAGTTGAGTTGGTTGTATCGAAATCATGAAGTTTCGGTGCCCCGTAGTTATCCATTGCCCGCTGCCACCGCATACGGCTACAACCCGAAGCATGGTGAGTCAAAGTGATGCACTTTGTTGCATTCACGGTGCGAATCGCTAGTGTGAACATTAGTGGAACATTCGGAGGGCGCAATGAATCGTCGACCCAAGAAACTCGGTCCCCGGGTCACCGTAAGCGTCACGTCCGGGGACTTCGACGCCTTAAATATGCTGGCCAACAAGGATGATGTGTCGGTCTCTTGGGTGGTAAGGCGCGCGATAGATGAGTATCTGCGCCGTCATCGGCAGCCGGCGCGGGCGGCGCAGAGCCCAGCGTCCGAAAAACAACCGACCGCGTCGCAACTTACGTAACGAAAAGAAGAATTTCCGGGGGACAGTTACCACATGCTTCACATTCAGGCTGAGCCATCCAAATCGGCCCATTCGATGTCGGAGGCTTCTCTGGACGCATTGTACAGGCGACCCTTGGCTGCAAAGAGGACTGGCGCCCTTTACGGTGCCTTTCCATACCCAACTAAGATATCGCCAGAAGCAATCGCTCTGTATATCGCCGCCCACACCAAACCTGGCGACACCGTATTTGACGGGTTCGGAGGCAGTGGGACTACCGGCCTTGCCGCGTTGCTGTGCGAGCGACCGACCGCGGAACTGCGCGCCGAAGCGGCCCGTCTCGGCCTTAACGTGCAATGGGGTGCCCGCAACGCCGTTCTCTATGAGCTGGGCGCGCTCGGCTCGTTTGTCGGCCGGACCCTGACCAATCCGCCCGATCCCGCCGCGTTCAGGAAGGCGGCCGAAGACGTACTGGCCGCAGGCGAGAGCGAAGACGGCTGGATGTACGAGGCGCGAGACCCCTCCGGCGCGAAGGGCTTCCTTCGTCATCTGATCTGGAGCGACAAGCTGCGCTGCCCTGCTTGCCGGGGCGTCGTCACCCTGTGGGATGCGTGCGTCGCGCTTGATCCGGCGGAGATTTCCTCCACCTTCTCCTGCCCGAAATGCAGCCATGAAGAGCCGTTGGACTGTGTGCCGCGGGTGACGGTGCAGGAACGTGACGACGTATTGGGCGAACAGCGCGCCCTGCGCGGGCGGGCGATGGCCCGCGTCTATGGTTCGACCGGAAAAAAACGCTGGTCGCGCCCGGCCACAGCCGCCGACCTGACGCTTATCAAGAAGATCCAGGCCGAGCCGATCCCGTCATGCGTGCCGCAGGCGCTGATCCCTTGGGGTGACCTCTACCGGAAGGGCTACCATCAGGGCATTACGCACGTTCATCATTTCTACACCCGGCGTAACCTCATCGTATTCGCCCGCATGTGGGAGCGTGTGGAATCCTATCGCGGCGCGCTCCGCGAGGGGCTTCGCTTCTGGCTGCTGAGCTACAACGCGGCGCACGGCACGATCATGACGCGCGTCGTGGCGAAGTCCGGTCAGAAGGACCTGGTCGTCACCAGCGCCCAGCCCGGCGTGCTGTATGTCAGCGGCCTGCCGGTCGAGAAGAACTTTTTTGCAGGACTGCGGCGCAAGCTGACGACGATTGCACAGGCGTTCGAGACCATTCACGGCGGCAGCGGCAAGGTCGAAGTCGTCCACGGTTCCAGTTGCGATATCGCGCTGCCATCCGAGAGCATCGACTATGTGTTCACGGACCCGCCCTTCGGGGCCAACATTCCCTATGCCGAACTCAGTTTCATAAACGAGGCTTGGCTCAAGACGTTTACCGACCGCACGGACGAAGCCATCGTGAGCCCGGACCAGGGCAAGGCCATCGACGAGTACAGGGAATTGCTTACGCGGTCGTTCAGTGAGGCCCGCAGGATATTGAAGCCGTCTGGCAAAGCCACGATGGTGTTTCATTCCGCGTCCGCCGACGTCTGGAACGCTTTGCAGCGCGCCTACCGGGATGCCGGTTTCGACGTGGAATATGCGGGGGTGCTCGACAAAAAGCAGGGCAGCTTCAAGCAGGTCACTACCGAAGGGGCCGTGCGCGGCGACCCCGTGCTCCTGTTGGGGCCGCGCCGCAATACCAAGGCCCAGATCGAAAGCAAGGTTGGGGCGGACGACTGTGTATGGGCTGTCGCTACGGCGCTTCACCGCGCGGCGACCGCCGCGCATGATCCGGCCGAAGCGACGGCGCAGAGGCTGTATTCCCGCCTCGTAACGCATTTCCTAAGCCATCATCAGCAAGTCCCAGTCGACGCTGATGTTTTCTATCGCTGGTATGCGGAACAAACGCCGCCCGGAGTACTCTGCAGTGCCGGCGACTGACGCGGTCAGCGCGATCAGGTCCTCGGCGCGATCCTTCGAGGAAGGCCTGCCGGCGGCCCAGCGAAAGCGCCTAGGGCAGTTCTTCACCGGATTGCCGCTGGGAACACTGCTGGCGCACATCGCGCTCGACCCCAATACGCACTCCGTGATCGATCCCATGGCCGGGCACGGCGACCTACTCGACGCGGCGGCATTGACGGCGCGCGCCCGAGGTGCCCGGCTCGGCCGGCTGGACGGCATCGAGCTCGACCCCAAGACGGCCGCCTTCTGCGACCGCCGGACCGTGGCGTTGCAGGCGGACGATGCCGTCGACGCTGCCCGCATTGTCACGGGAAGCGCCTTTGATCCGGCAACTATCGCTGCGCTGGACGCGCCCGGCTACGATCTTGTCATTACCAATCCCCCGTATGTGAGATACCAGTCGCAAAAAGGGAACGGTGCCGGTGTCGGTGATGTGCGCCGGGGCTTGTCCGCGATTGTGGACGCAAGCTTATACGGTGACGAACGCGCGCTTTGGCAGGCTCTGGTTGATGGGTATTCGGGCCTCGCAGATCTTTCCGTGCCAGCCTGGCTCCTGTCCGCCCTGCTAACGCGTCCGGGTGGCTGCCTCGCCTTGGTCGTTCCCGCAACCTGGCGCTCGCGCGACTACGCCGATGTCGTGCGCTACCTGCTACTGCGCGCGTTTCGCCTTGAATTCATCGTTGCCGATACGCAGCCCGGCTGGTTTTCGGACGCGCTGGTGCGCACGCATCTTGTAATCGCGCGGCGGCTCTCTTGGGACGAGGCGCAAGCGCCAGTCTCGGGCCGGTCGCACTTGCCGGCAGCAACTTGGCTGCAAGTTGCGCCAGCGGCGGCGAGCGGAGAATCCCTCGTCGGGAGAGCCTTTCCCGGACCAGAACCGGAGCGGGATTTCGCAGCCTGGGCGCAGGCAACGGACAAGGAGGTTCTAGGTATCGAGAGCCGCCCGTTTGCGCTGGATGGGGAATGGCAAATGCTGGAGCAGCGCCTTGGACGCAAGAGTTGGTTTCAGATCGCCGAAAACCGGCGCGACGCGCTGCCGCTTATTTCAGTCGGGGAGGCAAGGTCGGCGGCGTTGCCGGAGGGTTTGCGCGACATGCTGCCGCCCGGCGCGGCACCGGTGTGTCTCCAGACGCTTGAACGGGCGGGCATCCGGGTCAGCCAAGGCCTGCGTTCGGGTTGCAACCGGTTTTTCTATGTGACGCTTGCCGGTGAGGATGAAAACGAGACCGTTATCGTCAAAGCGTCGGAGAGCTTTCAGAACATGCGTTTCCGCGTTCCGGCGGCGGCGCTGCGGCCTGTTCTCCATCGCCAGGCGGATATGCAGGCCTTCGCGAGCGGCGAACTTCCGGTGACCCGCGTGCTTGATCTATCGAACTGGATCCTGCCAGAAGACGAACCGGCCGTCGCCAAAGCGACGGAGGCTTACCGCAGGTGGGGCCTGTCCGTGCCGCGTGTAATGCCGCCCGAACTTGCATCGTTCGTGCGGCTCGCCTCCCGGTATGCGCCGAACCCCAAAGAGCCTGCGCGGTATATTCCCGATCTTACGGCCGTGCGCACCAATGTCCGTCGGCCCGCCAACGACCGCGACGTTCCGCGCTTTTGGTACATGCTGCCGGCCTTCAACGCGCGCCACCTGCCCGCGATCTTTACGCCGCGCATTAATCACGGAACACCGGCCGTCGCGCTGAATATGCAGCCGCCGGTGCTGATCGATGCCAACTTTTCAACCTTGTGGGCGGAGCAGAGGCAGTGGACAGCGCATGCGCTCTATGCCTTGTTCCACAGCAGCTGGTGCCGGGCGGCGATGGAAGCCGCCGGCACGCCGCTTGGCGGCGGTGCGCTCAAACTCGAAGCGACGCACATTCGACAGGTGCCGATTCCCGCTTTATCGGACTTCGACTGCGAGAGACTTGCCGCGCTCGGACAGCAGCTGGCTGCGGGCGTGCCGACAGCCCAGCACCAGATCGACATGTTCATCCTGGCCGTTTCGTTGCCCGGTGTGAATGAAAACAACCTCAAAGAAGTAGCGCGCCACATCGACTCTCGCCTGGAGGCTGCGTGCGTCGCCCGTCAAAGGACCGTCCATGACAGCTGATATTACCCGCATTCGTGAAACCATCGCGCGCTGCCGTATGCTGCGGGATGCAGGTCATGTCGAGGCGGTGCTGCGCAGCGAGTTCCAGGGACGATTGCGGCTCATGTTCCCGGACACCGCGCATGAGACCTGGATCAACAACTACACCGAAGGCACGGAAGCCCATACCAAGGTGGGCACTGGATCAGGCAAGGCCGCGTCCCGATTCATCGACAATCTGGTGGGTTCGACCACGATTGAGTACGAAGCCGACCTGCGCAACACTGCTAAGCGTGATACCGGCTACGCGCAGGTGCAGGAGCAGGCAGCGGGGCTTGTTCGCGCGGGCATGCCGGTTTCAACGGTCCGGGGCGTACTGTCGGATACGGTCGAATGGTACGCCTACGATGCCGAGCTTGCAGCGGGGGTCGAACCATCAGCCTGCACGGCTGCCGACATCACGCTCGTTGTCATCGACGAACTCAAGCTGCCCGATGACAGCGCCCTGTCCGCCGAGCAGCTCGGCGGATTTATCAAGAAACATCTGGCGCGCGAACAGTCGCGACCGTTGCGGTCGGAATTCCTCGCCTCCGACCTTGGCATGGACTCGGCTGCATACAAGAGCAGTTCGGGGCCCTTGTCGCTGCTGGTGGACGAGGGGCGCAAGGCCGATCCGTCGGCGGGCCTTGCCACCGATCTCTGGTCGCAGTTCGTCGATCATCTGGAAGGGCCCGCGGGCACATTCCGCACCGTCGCGTATGTCGATGAAGCATACGTGACCCTTCTCGCGCGGCTTCTGAGCGCGAACGTGCTTACCGGCAAGGCGGTGCTCAGCACGGACGACGAGTTGAAGACAATCCTGAACGGGGAATTCTTCCGCGACAATTTCCAGCTGGAGAATGTGGTCGAGCTGGATTATTTTGGGTGGCTTCTTAGCCCGGCCTACATCGACCGGCTTGTCGCGGTGGCCCGAGAACTCCAGCGCGATCTCTTTGCTTACGATTTCAGCTGGTATCCTGAAGAGGATTTATTCGGCCGCTTTATGGCGCAGCTCGCCCGCCGCAGCCAGCGCAAGCTGCTCGGCCAGGAATGGACTCCGCACTGGCTCGCCCGTCTGCTTGCCGACCGTTGCATAGACGGCCTCCCGGACGGGGAAAGTCCCCGGATCATCGATATGTGCTGCGGGTCCGGCACGATGCTCGCCGAAATCCTAAAGGCTACACGGGACCGATTCGGCTTTACCGCGATCGAGCAGCTTGAAGACGTTGCGACCGGCTTCGACATCGACCCGCTGGCCGTCAGCCTCGCCAAGACGACCTGGGTTGTCAGCCTCTCGGCCGAGATCAAGGCGGCGACAAAGCCCATCGTCATCCCGGTCTATCATGCGGACTCGCTGTTCGCCGTCACGCCGGTTTCCGCGTCAGTCCCCCTGGTGGGCGAAAGCGATACTATTCCGGTATCGCTTGACGGCACGACCGTACATTTGCCGACAGCGTTGGTGCAGCCGGCGTACCGAGAGTTTTTCGACCGGGTCGTGGACTGGGCTTATGACGAGGCGCGTGATGCGCAGCGACGCGGCACCATTGTGGGATTCAGCAAGGCGGACGCGGACAGTTTTCTCGATGGCACGATCGCGGCGTTCGGGATCACGTTGTCGCCGGAGCTTTACACGCAGCTTTCCGAGGCGCTGTTCCCGCTGGCGCTTCGCATGGCTGAACTGGCCGTCGCCGGGCGCAATGGCATCTGGGCTTTCATCCTACGCAATACCTACAGGCCGGGGCTCCTGAGCGGCCACTTCAACGGGCTTGTGTCCAATCCGCCATGGCTCGCCATGAGTGGGCTGGCCGACAACCCGTACCGCGACTTGCTGAAAGGCCGGGCGAAACTCTACGGCATCCAGCCCGCAGGACAGTCCTTTCTCCATCTTGAGCTGGGGACGATGCACCTACTTCATGCCATCGACCGTTATCTGGGCCCGGATAGCTGCGTCGCCTGCCTTGTACCCGGCACGGTGCTTAACGGCACCCACCACGAACGGCTCAGGCAGCATGATTTCCTGACAAGCGACCGACCGGTGCCGTTCGACATCGCTGAAATCTGGCAGGTCGCCCCCGGAACTTTCAAATATCCCGGCGCGGCGCTGGTCGGTCACAAAAGAGCGAACACGACCGGTCTTCCACAAAGCACGTTCAGCGGCTTCGTTGCGACCGACGCGGGGCTGAATGCCGCAGGCTTTTCGGTTCGCACCATCGGTTCGGCTCGCAGCGCTTGGGTGCTCGAAACGGGCGGCGGCTCAGCAGTGGCCGGGTATGGTGGCGACCTGCCCCAACAAGGAGCCGACCTTATGCCGCGCACAGCCGTCTGTGTGGACATTGTCCAGCATGCGGGCGCGGAGTACCGCGTCGATACGCCGACACGCGCTTCCGCATGGGGATTTACGATCAAGTCAGCCAAGGAAATGGCGGCAGACCGCTTCCCCGGCCATGTCGCGCCGCGCTTCATATATCGCATGGCGCAGTCGGAGAACCTGCTGCCATTCGTTCTCGGTGCTCATCGCGCGCCCATGGCTCTGCCGGCTCTGCGCGCAGCGGGCGGAACGTGGAGCGTTCTCGACGAGGCCGAAATCCGAAGGTTGGGCTTTACTCAGACCGCACGGCGGTTCGCCGCGATTAACCAGAAGCTCAAAACGGTGGGGAAAGGCAAGTCGCTTCAACAGCGCATCGATGAGCGGGGCAAGCTTTCCAAGCAAGTCTTCGGGATGACGGGGCACCTTATTCTGGCTGGAGCCGGCGGCAAGATCATCTGCGCGGCGTGCGTTCCGATTGCGCAGGCTCAAGACCTTGTCGTTGACCAGACCCTCTACTGGAAAGTCGTGACGGACGCGGACGAGGCTTGGTACCAGGTCGGCATGCTCAACAGCGTGGCTCTCACCAACGCGACCCTCGCGTTTAACCCGAAGGGCGATTTTGGCGAGCGGCATCTTCACACGCTGCCATACAGAATGATGCCCAAATACGATGCCGGCAATGCCGATCATCAGAAGATCGCGGCCCTTACCGAGGATATTGCCAATTTAGCGGACGGGCATTGCGCGACGGACCCCTATCTGGCCGATCCTGCCAAAGCACTGTCTGCGCGCCGCCGCAAATTGCGCACGCTGCTCGACGCATCGCCGCTACTGGCGCAGCTCGAGACGCTGGCGCAGTCGGCGCTGGCCGGTGCATCCACCGCATCATCCGGCGGCGACGGTAGCGGGACGCAGGCTCCGGTATGCTAATTGTTCAGAACGCCGCAGAACCGGCGCGCCTGCGCCATGCCCTAGTCGATATGGTCGCGGCGGGGGCCATCGATATCCGCGCAGCGTCGGCATATGTCACGCTCGGCGGCGTCAACATATTGCTGTCTGCCGTCACAAATGCCGTGGGCCCGGCCGCGTTCGCGGCGATGCCCAAAACTCTTGTGACATCCTTTGATTTCGGTCTAACCGAACCTCAAGCGTTGCAGCATTGGCGCGGGCTGGCGAACGCCACCGTCTTCGTATCGGGTGCGCAAAGGCTGGCGCAGGGCTCGCTCATGCCGCAGCGTGCCTTTCATCCCAAGCTTTATACCTTTGGCACCGATCCCCAAACATGCAGCACACTGGTCGGTTCGGCGAACCTGACCAGCCGTGGCTTTAGCGTCAATACCGAGGCGGCATGGGTTCAGCAGGGCGTTTCACGAGCCGATGCCGATGAAGCCTTCGATAAGGCCTGCTATGAAACGACCGCTCTAACCGACGACTTGCTAGCAGCCTATACCGCTCTGCGCCAGGCCCAGCCGCCGCCGCCCGAGATCGAGCAGGAGGCGCAGCCTGTAGTAGCGCCGGCACCCGTCGCCGCTGCCGCGCTACCCCTGTTCAGGCTCGCTATCGCGAACGGAGCCATCAACCCGGCCGATTACGCGGCCATGTGGGTCCACGGTGAGGCCCTTCAGGGCGGATCGAGCAACCAACTGGAACTACCGCGCGGGGGCCATCGGTTCTTCGGCTTTGTGTTCGACCAGTACGACTATCCGCATAATCTAACGATTGGTGAGCCCGTCCTTCGCAGTGGTGCGCGCGTATGGGGCGACAGACGATTGACGTGGCACGGCAACAACAAGATGGAGCGGATGAATCTACCCACGTCCGCGCAGGGTGGATTTGAGTATGCCGACACAGCCGTTATGTTCCGCCGCCTGACCGATGGCTCGTTTGAGCTCATCGTGACCCCTTGGGAGTCAGACCTCGCCCGCTCATGGCGGCTGGCCTCGGCCCAGCGGCAGACGCTATTCCGCTTGGGCACCGTCGCAACTAACCGGATCGTGGGGCTAGTCTGACCATCGATCGACAATCATAGGTCAAGTGGGCATGGATCCTTCACGAGTTCGATGCCAGACCCGACCGAGAAGGGGAAGGAACTGAGAACCTGCCTCACGCGGCAAGAATAAATTAGTTATTTTTTTCAATTGGATAAAGCTGTTCACCGGAAAGCCATCGGTTAACAGGTCCGGAGAATATTGGCCCGAAGAGAACGCGTGTGCGCCTTCCGGGGTATGGGCCGGTTAACAGCCCCTCCCGCATAAGCCCCGAAAACAACGGAAAAATCCGGCCGCAGCCGGATCGGTAGAACGCTTTCGCGGGGGCAAATGGCGGAGGGGATGGGCCTGATATCCAACCTTCTCCACCAAGCTGACACTGCCCGCCCTGCGCTTAAGTGTATGAAGGTGCGAGATAATATCGTTCTTCCGTCAATTCGTGCTCCTGATCATTCATGGCCATTACTACCGTGACCGTAGAGGTTGGCGTTGGTGTGGGCGTTCCTTTCATTCTCGAATTCGAGGCTGGAATGAGCGATGCCGAAGCGCTCGCTCAGTCGTGCTTTGATCTCGCCCTTGATGGCCTCAATTCTTGTCCATCCATCTTCGGCGACGACCACGTGGCAGTCGAGCGCCGCCTCGTGTTCCTGCATCTGCCATAGATGCACGTGGTGGACATCCGTAACGCCGTCCACGTCCCGCATCGCGGCAATCACGGCCGAGTTGTCGATATCCGGCGGGCTGCCCAGCATCAGTGTCCGGATCGGGCCGCCGATCTCGGTCAGTGCGAGATACAGTATATACAGCGCGATACCGATGGTGATTGCGGGATCGACCCAGCGCAGGTCGTAGAGAATGATCAGCGTGCCGCCGACGATCACGGCGACCGAGGCGAGCGCATCCGAGAGGTTGTGCAGGAAGAGCGCGCGGATGTTCACGCTGCCCTTCTGCATGGACCAGGTGAGCGCCGCAGTCAGAGCGTCGACCACGAGCGCCACGCCGCCGAGGATCACGACGGTCCAACCCTGAACCTCGGGCGGATCGATCATGCGCATACCGCCCTCGTAGATCAGGTAAACGCCGACGAGGATGAGTGTCGTGTAGTTGATCAGTGCAGCGACAATCTCGATCCGGCCGTATCCGAAGGTCATGCGTTCGTCGGCGGGCCGCCGCGCGATCTTGCGCGCCGCGAAAGCGATCACCAGCGACGCCATGTCCGAGAAGTTGTGCAGCGCATCCGCGATCAGCGCGAGACTGCCCGAAACGACGCCGCCCGCGATCTGTGCGACGGTCAGAAGGGCGTTCGCCCAGATCGCGATGGACACGCGCCGGTCACCGGATGCGGGATCGATGTGGGCATGGCCGTGATCATGCGGCACGGTGCGTCTCCTCATGAAGATGGTTCGGGCGAGCGAGGCCGGGGATTTGCGGCACCTTGCCCCGCCTAATTGCGCGCACGCGTCTGTTCATCCAGTGGCGGATGACGTGGCGATAGAGCCAGTCGCGCAAGGCGCCGAAGTCCTGGCGATGCCCCCGGTAGAACTCGTCTGGTATAGCGTATGTTGCGAGATCGCGGGCGATGCCGGTCTTCTGGATATATGTGTCGTCGCCGGTCCACTCGACCGGTGGGCCGCTCAAGCAGTCGGTGCTGGCCCCGTAGCCGCAAAGGCTTTCCATCTCGATGAACGCCCGTTGCAGCGATTTCAGAAAGGGCGTGTCCAGGATGAACCCTTCGAGATTGATCCATCCATTCTCGGTCTCGACCTCTACCCAGGAGTGGAGGATTTCCGCGGGGGCCAGCGGATAAACCCACTCGGGCACGACACCGCGCTGGAGCGCCTTGTGGATGGTGAAGCCATGCAGGCGACACCGAATGCCAAGGCAACGTAGCAACGCCATGAGCAGCGTGCCCTTGGTGTTGCACTGGCCGTAGCCGTCCGACAGCACTTCTGAGGCCGGGATGTCGTCGGCACGATTGTAGCCGAAAGCGATCTCGTTTCGGACGAAATCATAGGCGGCACCGATCCGGTCATGCTCGCCAAAAGCCTGCCAGCCGCGGCCCGCGACCAGATCCGCAATAGGAGCGGCTTCGAAATCCAGCAGCCGCGTGGCTGTCAGCAAGGGGTCAATGGCGGGCAAGATGCATCTCCTCGAGTCTGGCGAGGATCTACATAAATGCTCCAGCGACTGTAGCTTCAAGTCCTTTTTCTCAGAAGGCGATCAATCGCTACCGGTCGTCGGCATGAACGGCTTTGTGGTGTTCGCCGTGTGCATCGCGCAGGATGTCGATACCGCCCCACGCCGCGATCCCGGCCACGACCACACCCACGACCAGGTCCGGCCAGTTCGTTCCCAGCCAGGCGACGAGACCGCCAGCCACGACGATCCCGAGGTTCGCGGCGAAGTCGTTCCAGCTGAAGGTGTTCGCCGCGCGGATGTTGACGTCCGGTTCGCGGAGTCGGGCGAGCAACCAGACGCAGACCGCGTTGATCGCCGCGGCGATCAGGGCCATGGCGATCATGATCGTCCCGAGCGGATCTGACCCGCCGATGTAGCGGCGCCATGCATCGTAGAGGATGCCTGCAGCGAACAGGATCAGCAGCCCACCGGAGATGTTCGCCGCTCCGCGTTTCCATTTGCCGGACCGGGACAGCGCAAACAGGCTGATAGCGTAGACGAAGCTGTCGGAAAGGTTGTCGAGGCCGTTGGCGATCAAGGCGCTGGAATCGCCGAACGCACCGGTTGCAAAAAAAGCCACGGCCAGACCGATATTGAGCGCCAGAACGATCCAGAGCGTGCGTCTCTCTTTTGAATCTTGTTCTGCGGCCATTTCTCGTTTTCGGCTCGTGGTTTACGATCGAAGAACTCCTGCGGCTGGTCTAAGTTCCTGCCGCGACATTGGCATGGTCCAATCAGGCCCCAATCTCGTCGTGCTCGGTCAGACATTCAGAATGGTCCCGCAATACCTCCAGCACCCGGCAATCCGCTGTCCGCCCGCCGCTGCACTCGTGGACCATGCGTTTCAGTTCCGTGCGCAGCGCCTTCAGGCGGGCCATGCGCTGCTCCACCCGTTTGAGCTGGCGACGCGCGATGGCATCAGCTTCATCACAGGGCCGATTGGGATGGTCGCTGAGGTCGAGCAGCTCGCGGATCGCATCGAGCGAGAAGCCGAGTTGCCGCGAGTGGCGGATGAAGGACAGGCGATCGAGTTGTGAACCGTCGTAGCGCCTCTGTCCGCCCTCGGTCCGGCCAGGTTCGGGCATGAGCCCGATCTGCTCGTAGTACCGGATGGTCTGCACCTTCGTGCCGGTCTTCTTTGACAGAGTGCCGATCGTGAGCATTCTCACCTCCAGAAAAAATATACAGTCCTTGTAGGTTTTGCGGTGTGAGCGGGCAAGTGCGGGATTCACAGGCGCGTGATGTCGCATCAAGGCGCCATCTTCATGCTTGAACCTTCAGTGGCTAGAGGATGTAGACGCGCAGACACACAAGGATCAATGGCAGGCGAACAGGATTGTCTCTTACATCGGCACAGAAGTTTCTTTGGGTTTTGGCAGGCGTGGCAGCGCTTGCCTTCGTATGGCTTTTACTCTGGTCCGACTATCGTGCCGACAGCGCCCGAACTGACGCCGAGCCGCCTTTCTTCGCTGAGTTCGAACTGACGGACCACCAGGGTATGGTTCGAACCGAGAAGGACTTTGCGGGGCGCTGGATGCTTGTTTTTTTCGGCTTTACCAACTGCCCCGACGTCTGCCCGACGACCCTATCTGAGGTCGCGGCGGTGATGGACGGTCTGGGCGACGATGCCGCCAAGGTCCAGCCGATTTTCATCACCATCGACCCCGAACGGGACACGCCCGCCGCACTCGCCGAATACGTCCCGCTGTTCGATGCGGGCATCATCGGTCTGACCGGCACGCCGGAACAGATCGCCGCCACCTCCGAGACGTTTCCGATCTTCTTTGAACGCGTCGAAGAGGCTGCGGCGCCGGATGGTTACACGATGGGCCACACGTCGCATTTGTTCCTCTTCGATCCCGACGCGGGCTTCGCCGACTCGTGGCCCTACGGCACCTCCGCCGAAGAGATCTTCGCCGATCTGGAAGAGAGGATCTGACCGAAATGAACCGCATATCCGGAGAAATAGCCCTCGGGCTGGCGTGGATCATCGCGCTCGTCGCCTCGCTTGCCGTGCTTTTCATCGGCGAGGTGCTGGGGCAGACGCCCTGTGTGCTGTGCTGGTTCCAGCGCGCCTTCATGTTCCCCTTGGCCATCGTCCTCGGGTTCGGCCTTTGGTGGCGGGACGGCCGCGTGGGGCGCTACGGCATCGCATTGGCGCTTGGCGGCGGCGCAATCGCCCTCTGGCACATAGGGCTGTACGTCGGTCTTGTTCCCGAACGCATCCAGCCCTGCACGGCCACCGGCCCCTCTTGCACCGATGACAACCAACTGGTCTTCGGCGTCCCGATCCCGCTGATGGCGCTCGCCGCCTTCGCGCTGATCGGGGCGCTGTCGGCCCTTTCATTGAAGGACACACGAACATGAACCGACGCGGCCTGATCCTGTCCGTTCTCGCCCTCGGCGTCGCCGGTTTCGGCGGAGCCACCTGGTTTGCAACCCGCCCCGGCCCGGTGGCCGAAGCGGAGCCTGTTGCGCCGGAACTCGCGGACGCGATGATCCGCCCCTACTCGCCCATCCTCGGGCCTGCGGAAGCGCCCGTCACGATCGTCGAATTCTTCGATCCGGCCTGCGAGGCCTGTCGCGCCTTTCATCCCATCGTGAAGGACATCATGGCCGAGCATGGGGATGCTGTCCGCGTCGTGATCCGCTACACGCCCTTCCACGGCGCGGCATCCGAGGAAGCCATCCGCGTGCTCGAGGCGGCGCACATGCAGGACGTTTACGTGCCGGTGCTCGAGGCCGTTCTGCGGGAACAGCCGAGATGGGCGTCACACGGTGCCCCGGCGCCTGGCCTGATCCTTCAGATCGCCACCACGGCCGGACTCGATGCCGAGGCCGCGCGCACGCAAATGCTGGCACCCGATGTCGTGGCGATCCTGAATCAGGATCGTGCCGATGTAGAGACCGTGGGAGTTCGCCAGACGCCCACATTCTTCGTGAACGGCAAGCCGCTCGATCCATTCGGGGAGGCAGAACTGCGGCGATTGGTGGCTGCCGAAGTCGCTGCCGCGCAAAGCTGAATGGAAAGGGCAGGATCAAAACGATGAAAAAGTATATTTTGACCAGCACACTGGCGGCGCTTTTGACCCTTGGAGGGCTCTCAGTGCCCGCGCTGGCCGCACCCGAGGATGTTGTCGTCGAGAACGCGTGGTCCCGCGCCTCCATCGGGGTGAACCGTCCCGGGGCCGCTTACATGACGATCCGCAACACTGGCGACGAGCCGGTGACGCTGATCGGCCTTACAACACCGCTCGCGATGATGCCCGAAATTCACGAGACGAAGACCAATGCCGAGGGTGTGAGTTCCATGAGCCCGGCGGGGGAAATCGCGATCGCCCCGGGCGAGAGCGTCGCGCTCGAACCGGGGGGCCTGCACGCAATGCTAATGCGGCTGCAAGAACCGATGACAGAAGGGGAAACCTTTCCGCTGACCCTGCTTTTCGACGACGGAGGCGAAGTGACGGTCGAGGTGACGATCCTCGGCATCGCCGCGCGGGGGCCGGAGGACTGATGCGGCGACGGGCGATCCTGGGGTACGGCGCGGCTGGTGTCGGGGTGGTCGCCCTGATGCTCTTTGCCGGTTGGTGGCAGGTCGATGGCCCCGGTGGACCTGAGCCTATCGGGCAGCGGCCTGTGGCTCTGACCGCGATGGATTTCCGTCTGACGGATCATGAGGGCAACGCGGTCGGGCCGGAAACCCTGATCCGGCGACCGACGATGGCGTTCTTCGGCTTCACCTACTGTCCCGATGTCTGCCCGACCACGCTCTCGGACATTTCGGGATGGCTCGACGATCTGGGAGACGAGGCCGACGAGATGAACGTGGTTTTCATCACGGTCGATCCCGAGCGCGACACTGTCGAAACGATGGCCGAATATGTCGGCTACTTCCATCCGGCGATTCGCGGCTGGACGGGGCCGGAGGAGCAGATAGCGCGCGTCGCGGACGGCTTCCACGCCACCTACGAAAGGGTGCCGACGGAGAGCGGCGATTACACGATGAACCACAGCGCGAGCGTCTTCCTGTTCGCAGCCTCTGGGCGGTTCGTCACCATGATCGACTATCACGAACCCAGAGAATTCGCGGTGCCGAAAATTCGCCGCGCGCTGGAAGAAGAAATGGAGGGGGCGACATGAGGCTCAGAACTTTGGCGGCTTGTGTCGCAATTGCGGGGACAGTTCCCGGGGCAGCTATCGCGATCTCCGATCTTTTGTCGAAAGAACCCGTGCCGCCGGAACTTGCCCAGGCAGGTAGCTGGATGCCCCAAGGTCCTGAAGCCCCCCAGAACGTTGACATCCCCGTGATGCTGCCCGCGGCGGCATGGGCAGACGATGCATCCGACCTCAGCCCGCTGCCCCTTCTGCAGGTCGCGTTTGCCGACAGGCCGGTAAGGGCGATCGAGCCACCGCTGTCGACGTGGTCGCGCGACATTTTACCAGGCGAGACGCTCGATTTCTTGCTGTCCGAAGCTGGACTTGCGGCTTCTGACAGAGCCGAAGTTGCCCTCGCGCTTGGCGCGGAATACGATCTGCGACGGCTGCGGCCGGGGCACTCGGTCACTGTCGCTTCGACCATGGACGGCAGCCCCCGCACCGTCTCACTTGCCGTCGAGGACGGGGTTCGGATCGAGGTGATTTTCGGCGAGCAGTTGTCCACACAGGTCGTGACTCCGGATCCGGAAATCGTAACCCTTGCCGGCAAAGCCGTGATCGACAGCTCGATCTTCGCGGCACTCGACGAAGCCGGCATACCCGCCCGTTTTTCCGTGGACCTTGCGCAGATGCTGGGTGGGACCGTGGATTTCCGCCGCGAGATGGCCGGCGGCGAAGCACTAAGGCTTCTCTGGCGTGAGGCGCGGGTCGGCGAGGACAGGATCGGACAGCCCGAACTCGCCTTCGCCGCACTGGAGATCGGCGGTTCGCTTTACGAGATCGTATGGCCGGACGACGGCAGCGGTCAGGCGACGATCTACGTCGATGGCGAGGTGCTGCGCGTCTTCGCACAGCCGGTCGAGGGTGCGCGCCTGAGCTCGGTGTTCGGACGCCGCACGCATCCGGTCTTTGGCAACGTCCGGATGCACACCGGCGTCGATTTCGCAGCGGCACGTGGGACACCGGTTCAAGCGACGGCACCGGGGCGGGTCAATTTCATCGGCTGGCGCGGCGGATATGGTCGCGTGGTCGAAATCTTGCACGGCTCCGACACCATGACGCGCTACGCGCATCTGAGCGCCGTGCCGGAAGACTTGGCACAAGGCCAACGCGTTGCGGCGGGAGACGTGATCGGCCGCGTCGGCGCGACTGGCACGGCGACAGGTCCGAACCTGCACTATGAGGTGCTCGTGGATGGGCGCCCGACTGACCCCCTCTCTGACGACCGGCTCGCCGAAGCAGCCGAGCGCGAAGCGGATGATACCGCCGCGCTCTCGCGTCTGGCCGAGGCGCGGGCGCTTCTGAATGAAAACCTCGGCAGCGAGATTGCCGAAACGATAACCGAAAGGCTCTGATCCATGAAACGCATGACCCAAGCTCTGGCCATCACGCTCGCCCTTTTCCCGGCGGCACAGGCCCTCGCAGAGGCAACGGCGATCGACGTCCGCAAGACGAACGGATGCGGCTGCTGCCTCTCGTGGATGAACCATCTCGAAGAAAACGGTTTTGCGCCGACGGGCCAGGACATGTTCGGTGGATCGCTGGTTCGCTTCAAGTTCGACAACGGCGTGCCGCAGCGCATGGTCTCCTGCCACACCGCGGTCATTGATGGCTACGTGATCGAGGGCCATGTCCCGGCCGCTGACATCCGCCGCCTTCTCGAGGAGCGCCCGGACACCGTAGGCCTCGCCGTTCCGGGGATGCCCTATGGCTCGCCCGGTATGGGGCCTGAAGATGACCGCGAAGCCTATGATGTCTTCCTCATCCGCGAGGACGGGTCGACGGAAGTCTTTTCAAGCTACGCCGAAGGATAATCTGGCCCGCCCATGGAAAATCTGTCCCCGATAATGCTCGGCTTTCTCGGAAGTCTCGCCGCCGGTTCGCTCACGGCAGTCGGAGCAGCTCCCGTGCTGTTCGGGCGCATCCCGTCCCGGGCCACGCGCGATCTGTCGCTCGGCTTCGCTGCCGGTGTCATGCTGTCAGCCTCGTTCTTTTCGCTGATCATCCCGGCATTAGATGCCGCAGAGCCGATGTTCGAGAACGGCGCGATGCCTGCGGCCATCGTATGCGTCTCGATCCTTCTGGGCATGGGGGCTGTCGCCCTGATGAACGAAAAGCTGCCGCACGAGCATTTCAAGACGGGACGCGAAGGGCCCGAAGCGGCGTCATTGCGGCGGGTCTGGCTGTTCATCATCGCGATCACGATCCACAACTTTCCCGAGGGTCTCGCGGTCGGGGTCGGGTTCGGTTCCGGTGGCATGGAAGGTGGCCTCCCACTCGCCATCGGCATCGGCTTGCAGAACGCGCCCGAAGGATTGGCCGTCGCGGTGTCGCTGCTGGGCGAGGGATATCCGAAGCTGCGCGCCTGGGGCATTGCGGCGCTGACTGGCATGGTCGAGCCGATTGGCGGTCTGCTCGGGGCCGGCATCATCACACTGTCGGAACCGCTGCTTCCATGGGGACTGGCCTTTGCCGCGGGCGCAATGCTCTACGTCATCAGCCACGAGATTATCCCCGAAACCCATCGCAGCGGCTATCAGAACAGGGCGACGCTCGGCCTGGCTGTCGGGCTCGTTCTGATGCTGTTTCTCGATGTCTGGTTGGGGTGAGGCAATGTCACTACCCAAAGTGATCGGCGTCTTTGCCGCGCTTGCTGCGTTCGCAATCGATCAGATCACCAAAGCCATTGTCGTTGCGAATGCCGCCACTTTTAGCGCCGGGATTTCCGTGTTTCCGGGATTCAACCTCGTCTTTTCTCGTAATGACGGCGTGACTTTCGGGATGCTGGGCGGCGCGCCGTGGTGGAGCCTCACCGCTCTCGCTCTTGCCATCTGTGTTTGGCTTGCTGTCATGCTGTTTCGCGTCGAAAATGCGGCCGAAACACTTGCCTACGGCGCGATCATTGGCGGAGCGCTGGGCAATGTCATCGATCGTGTGCGCTATCGGGCTGTAACAGACTTTCTCGATTTCTACATTGGCACAACACATTGGCCTGCCTTCAACATGGCCGATGTATTTGTCGTCAGTGGCGTAGGGCTCTTGCTCGCCGCGCCATGGATCAGCGCGCGGCGTCCGATCAAGTCGTGAAGACGGAAATTCTGAACCGCATCGCTCTGCGCCCCTGTTTGCTTTCGCGGATGACGCTTGGTTTCGCCGCCGGGGCGCTGACGGTTCTGACTTTCCCGCCTCTTTCGATTCTCCTGCTTGTTCCCGTTGCCTATTCCGCGTTGTTTGTCGGGCTTCGCGATCTCTCCTTCGGGCGCGCTTTCCTCGTCGGCTGGGCGTTTGGTCTCGGCCAGTTCGGTTTCGGGATTTCGTGGATTGCAGAGAGTTTCTACGTCGAGGCCGAGCGGTTCGGGGCGATGGCGATCCCGGCCGTCGCGGGATTGTCCGCAGGTCTCGCGATTTTCCCGGCCATTGCCGCCGCGCTTTTCGCCGAAATCGCGCGGCGTGGAGCCATGGGCAGTCTCTTGGCCTGCCTCCTGTTCGCGACCTCCTGGACCGTGGCCGAGTGGTTGCGCGGTCACGTTCTGACAGGTTTTCCATGGAACCTCGCCGGCTACGCTTTGGTCGATTACGCCGCTCCTCGCCAACCCGCCGCCTGGGTCGGAAGCTATGGGCTAAGCTTTCTCACCGTGTTCGTCGCGGCACTTCCCGGCGCGGCTGTCATGGCGTCCGGGCGGCAACGATTGACCGTTTCGCTCATGGCGCTGGCGGGCATCGCGACGATGTGGGCTGTCGGCACGCTTCGCCTCCAGTCGGATGCACAACAGCCACCCGGTGTCGACCTGCGCATCGTCCAAGGCAACATTCCACAAGAGGAGAAATGGGCGCCCGAGAACCGCGAGGCGACCTTCGCGCGCTATCTTGAGCTTTCAACCCAGCCCGGCGATTTCGACGTTCTTCTTTGGCCGGAAACCGCCTTTCCGGGTTTCCTCGATGAGGATACGGAGGCACGGGATCGCATTGCCGCTGCGCTACCAGACGGCAGGGTGCTGCTCACCGGTGTGCCGGACCGTGTACCGAGCGAAGATGGCACCCGATATTTCAACACGGTCCAGGCTTTTGGCGCGACCGGCAGAATCCTGACCGGATACGCGAAACATCATCTCGTACCCTTCGGCGAATATGTGCCATTCCGCGGCTGGTCGCCCATCGAGCGGCTCACGGCGGGTCTGGGCGATTTTACGCCCGGACCGGGCCCGCGAACGCTTGCGCTTCCGGGTGTGCCGCTGGTCGCCCTAGCGATCTGCTATGAGATCATCTTCCCAAGCCATGTGGTCGACGACCTGTTCAAGCCAGACTGGATCTTCAACGCAACCAACGACGCCTGGTTTGGCACCAGCATCGGACCTGAGCAGCATCTGGCTTCCGCACGTATGCGCGCCGTAGAGGAAGGCCTTCCTGTCATTCGAGCCGCGAATACGGGCATCTCTGCGGTCATCGACACGAGCGGAGAGATCGTTGCGCGGCTCGATACCGGCGAAACGGGCATCATCGACGCTAGCCTGCCCTCCGCGCGACCGCCGACACTCTACGCGAGCTTCGGGGACTGGATGCTGCTGGCGCTCATCTTGGCTTCGTGGAGCTGGGCAACGGCGACCAATGCGACGGCGCGCTACCGCCGCATGAGAAACACCGTCATGCAAAGATGTGGATAGGTGTTCCGTCCTTCACCATTGCATAGATGTCCTCGATCTGCCGATCTGTGACCGCGATGCAGCCAGCTGTCCAGTCGCGGACGTCCGTTGGGTCGATGCCGGGTCGTGGACCACCATGGATGAAGATGTCGCCCCCGGGGGATCGGCCCTGCGCCTCGGCAAAAGCGATGTCGGCCTCATTCGGATAAGAGATGCCAACCGAAAGATGATAAGTGCTTTCAGGGTTGCGCTTATCGACTATGTAGGTGCCCTCCGGGGTCCGGCCGTCTCCCTCGAATTGCTTGTGACCCTCAGGAGCGAAACCCAGCCCGACCGGATAGGTTTGCAATACGCGATCGGCTCCGTCGAGAACAAGCAAGCGCTGCCCCTTATAAAGCCGAACACGGGTCACCTCGGGTCCGCCATAGCTGCGGAACTTGCTGGCACAGCCGGACAAAAACGCTGCGAACCCGCCCAACAGGACGGCGCGGCGGGGAAATCGGATGGTTTTCACTGCTCATGCCTCTTTGGTGAGGTCGGATATGGATATTACGGTACCTTGCAAATGCTGCGTGATCAATGTGCATGGGCAAGCGCGGCCTTTGTCATCTGTGGACCAACCTGTTCACCGCCGGACGGAGGCGCCTTGGCCTCTTGGCTGTTCAGCAGGCGCAGGGCGTTGGCCACCACCAGCAATGACACTCCTACGTCGGCTGCAATAGCGCCCCACATCGATGCCACTCCAAACGCGGTAGCGACAACGAAAACGCCCTTGGTCGCCAAGGAAATACCGATGTTCTGATGGATAATCGACATTGTCCGGCGCGAATGACCGATCAGCCAAGGCACCTTGCCAAGGTCGTCGGTCATCAGGGCAATATCCGCAGTCTCGATTGCCGCGTCCGAACCAACAGCACCCATCGCGATGGCGTAATGCGCCCGCGCCATGGCGGGGGCGTCGTTCACCCCGTCGCCGATCATGGCCACCATGTCATGCGTTTCGACCAGTTCTTCGATGGCTGTCACTTTGTCTTCGGGCAGAAGCTCGGCGCGGACCTCGTCGATGCCGACCTCGGCTGCAACGGCGCGCGCCGTCCGCTCGTTATCGCCCGTCAGCATGACGATGGTCTTCACGCCTTGCGCGTGGAGCTGTGCCACGATGCCCTTGGCGTCGGGGCGGATACGGTCGCGCAATTCCAGGATGCCGGTCACGCCGGTGTCGTCGCCCACGGCAACAAGGGTGCTGCCAGCCCCTTCGATGCGGTCGCGCAAATCCTTCGGAATGGCGTCACCGAAACCCTTCTCCTCGGCAAACCGGTCCGACCCTAGCCAGATCGACCGGCCGTCAGTGCGTCCTTCAAGTCCCCTACCAGGAACGGTTCGGGTATCTTCTGCGGCGGACACCTTGATGCCGTCGGCTTCTGCCCGCGCGAGAATGGCGCGCGCCAAGGGATGCGAGGAACGTGCCTCGAGCCCCGCGGCGAGGGTCATCAGATCCTGCGCCGATGCTCTACCCAGCGGATGCACCGCCGCCACCTCGGGCTCGCCCATGGTGATCGTGCCGGTCTTGTCCATGGCCAGTGCAGTGGTCTTGCCCGGTGCCTCAACATATGCACCGCCCTTGATCAGCACTCCGGCCCGCGCTGAAGCGGTGAGTGCGGCGACGATGGAGACCGGTGTCGAGATGACCAGAGCACACGGGCAGGCGATCACTAGCAGCACGAGTGCATTGTAGAACCAATAATCCCAGGCCCCACCGAAAATGAGCGGCGGCAGCAGGGCAATTGCAATGGCGAGAGCCATGACGATAGGCGTGTAGATGCGGGCGAACTTCGCCACCCATTGCTCCACCGGCGCGCGGCGGGCATGGGCGTCGCCGACCATGCGGATGATCTTGGCCAAGACGGTGTCCGAGGCGGCCTTCGTGGCGCGCACCGTCAATGTGCCTTCGCCGTTGATCGTGCCGGCATAGACTTCGTCGCCTCGTTCCTTTGGGACCAGCGCACTCTCTCCGGTGATTGGCGCCTGATCGACCGCGCCCGCGCCGTCCGTCACCTCACCATCGAGGGGGATACGGTCGCCACCGCGTACTATGAAGCTTGAGCCTACGGCGACTTGAGCCGCCGGAACGTCGGCCTCGCTTCCGTCTTCGCGGATCACGCGCGCCGTCGGTGGTGCAAGATCCAAGAGCGCCGAGACCGCATTCCTCGCACGCCCGACGCTCCAGCTTTCGAGGTAGAGCGAGAGCGAGAAGAAGAACGCAACCGTCGCCGCCTCGAAGAATTCGCCAAGCCCTATGGCACCGGCCACCGCGACCACCATCAGCAGGTTCATGTCGGGCGACAGCCTCCGTGCGGACGACCATGCCTTGGGTGCCACGAGCCAGACACCGAACAGGATCGCAACCGCGAATAGCCCTGCCTCGACCAGTGGCATCGGCGCTTCGCCGTGCCCTGCGAAGAGGCCGAGTGCCCCCCCCATGCCGGTCTCGATGATGTGCCACAGAAATCCCGCGGCCCAGAAGCCGCCACTGAGCGCCGTAAACAGCCGCTGTCGTGCAAGATGGGCCGCCTGGTCGACCGACGCGTTTTCGGCATCCCAGGGCTTGGCGGTCATGCCGGTGCTTGCGACCAGTTCTGCAATTTCGCCGTCCGATACACTCTTGGCGCTGTCGAGAATAGTCATCCGTCCATTGATCACGTCGAACGCGAGATGCTCGGCCCCGCCGATCTTCGGGCCAACCACCTTGTTCAGGATCGCGACCTCCTCGGCGCAATCGAGGCCGGACACCTGAAAACTGCGCCCGCCCGTCGGCGCGGGCGTCGTCGGCTCGATGTCGCCGCACGTTCCCGCGCTCCCGCAACAGTTGCCGCCGTTTGCCTGGTCGTCTTCGGCATGATCGTGATCGTGGTGATGGGTGTCGGACGGCATGAATGGACCTCTGGATTCGGGTGCATCACCATGACATAGCCCCTACAGTAGCTAGAGCTTCAAGAGCAAAATACGGTGGTATTTCAGTTTGTATTTTTGCTAGAAAGTGCGGTGATCCGTGCGGTTTTAGCACTACCCATGAAAACCGTCGCGAGGAGTGGCATAAGCGGAAGGAACAACAATGCTGAGTATTACTCGGACACGGATGAAGATGGCTGTCGTCGCACTCTTTCTGACCGCAAGCTGCGGCTCGCAGGAGGTCGGCCAGTTGCCTGCCACTGAACCCGAGTCCGGCGTTCCCGAGATCGTTCTCGAATTGGCGGCGGACGGTCAGGATCTCTCAACCGTCCGCCTGCTGCCTGACGACGGGTGTTACTGGTACGAGCATCGCGGTCAGGTCGAGACAACGCTCCTGCCACTTCGGGCAAGAAACGGAGCGGCTATCTGTCGGCAGGCGCAGGCCTGACGAATGCGAACGGCAGCATCCGTCGCTCGGCGCGCATCACCACAGGTCGCCAACCTCTGGTGCCGCAAGGCTGCCTTCCGCCGAATAGAGATACGCCGTCGAGCCGATCTCGACACGTGGATAGAGACTGTTGATGTGCGCCATCACCATCCTGACGCAACCCGAGCTGGCTCGGCTGCCGATACTTTGCGGAAACGGGGTACCGTGAATCCGCAAATATGTGTCGCGATCCCCGACGTAGAGGTACATGGCCCGCGATCCGAGCGCGTTCTCGGGCCCGGGTTCCACACCACCCTCGAACTGCGCATAAATCTCCGGTTCCCGCTCGATCATGTTCTGGGTCGGGGTCCAGTGCGGCCACTCGACCTTGCGCTGTATCGTATAGATACCCGGTTCGTAGAGGTCGCCACGCCCGATCGCCACGCCATAACGCATAGCGGTTCCACCCTCCTCGATATGGTAGAGATATCGCGCGACCGCATCGACATGGATATCTCCCGGTACGAGACCGTCCTTCGCGACGACTCGTTGCGGCAGGAACCGCGGGTGCAGACCCCAAGGATTGGAGGTTTCGGGGACATAATTTGGAGGCGTCACCTGTGCATCCCAGGCAGCCTTCTGCGCCTCGGTGGGCCAGGTATCGGCGAGGAGTGGGCCGGAGACCGACGCTGAAAACAGCGCTGTGGTTGATCGAACGAAGTGTCGTCTTGTCAGCATTTGGCAGCCTTTGTTCTGGGCATTTGCGCAGGCTCGCGAGGCACGAGCAGCGCTTTCGTGTCTCGATATGCAACCTCCACCAACTAGAGCTTCAAGGCATTTCTTTCCGCTAGCGCCGCACAGGTCAAAGGGGCGTGTGCAATCCCGTTGTTGCCGCTCAGCCGATCTTCGCGCCCCAGAACGAGGTGTGGTCAGCCGCGAAGTAGCCGTCCGCGACCCGGAAATACCCCTGCAACTCGACGGTGTCGCCCGCAGTGAGCGGGACCATGGTCTGCAGCCAGATCGCGGTGGCTAGCGAGACATGGGTGGCGGAGATTTCGCCGAGGGAGCCGCGGATTTCCGTCGTGCCGTTCAGCACGAGCCGCCCGCGCATGCGGGCCGTGGCGCTGGCGTTGATCTTGTAAAGCAGCGTCGCGCCGAAGAGGTAGGTGCCATCCGAAGGCGCCACGAAATGGTTGTTCGCGGCGTCGAACGCCCCCTGATCGTTATAGTCGGTGTTGTTCAGGCCGATCTTCGTCCAGGTTCCTACGCCGACATAGTTGTCGTAGTTGGTGTACGCCTTGAACCGCGGCAGCCGGGGCTGATCGACGATGCCGTTCGCGTTGTCGACGCTCAGCCCGTCGAAGAAGGTGCTGCCGTCGGCGGAGACGGCGAGCCGGAAACTGTCCGAGCCGAACAGCCCCACCAGCGCCTTGGTCACGAAGCCGGTCTGCAGCGTCAGGCCGAGATCGTCGCCCGCAGCCTCCTTGTTCATGGTGTAGAACAGATCGCCGGTGCCGCCCTCGGCCAAGGTCTTCGCGGTCCAGAGCGCCGCGTTCAGCTTGGCCGAGAACGGATTCGACGCATCGGCCGTCGTGCCGAGTCCCAGCAGCGCAAGGTTCTGCAGCGCGGCCGGCGTGGTTCCTACCCAACCTGACCCGTCATAGACCAGCAGCAGCCCCTCGTCCTCGACCCACGCCCGCCAGCCGGTCCGTGGGGGCAGGCGGAGCCAGGCGCCATCGGTCCAGAGTGCGACGTTTAGGTCCCAGCTGGCCCAGTCGCCTGTCGCGCCCGAGCCGACGATGTAGCGGTCGCCGTCGGCGGGGCTCGCAGGGGGTGCTGCCAGGTCCCGATCGATAACAGAGAGCTGAACGAGCCCGTCGAGGATCCGCAGCGCCTCGTTGTGGGTGACGTGCTTCTGGGCCTGCGCCGCCAGGATATGGGGCAGCAGGAGATGGGTGGTGGCGTCGGACATGGGTTGGCTTTCAGAACGTGAGCGTGACAGTTTTCGGCGCGCCCCGCCCGACGAGGGCGGAGAGCTGGTAGATGCGGATGTTGACGGTGTCGCCGGGGGCGAGCGGCGCGCCCCAGTCGGCGCTCTGCTGGGCGGCGGTGTAGACGGCGCTGGTGGTGGCCGCGCTCAGCACCCGCTTCACGGCCGCGCCGTCGAGGATCTCGACCTCGTAGGTTTCCAGTTCCTCCGCCAGCGGCACCTCCAGCCCGCCCCAGCTGTCGGCGGAAAGAGCGCGGGACCGGCGCGTCCAGCGGATGGTCAGATCGCCGGGCGTGCGTGGGCGACGCCACGGCTGCTCGACATGGGCGACAGAGAAGGGCCGCAGTCCCGCGCCCGCGGGGGTAAAGGTCTGCGCCACATAGGTCTCGTCGCTGACCGGGCGGCTGGCCGGGCCGATGCGCCAGTTCCACGGGATGCCAAGATCGGCCTCGGCGATCGGCAGCGACGCGAGGCTGTCGTCCAGCACCACCACCCGCGCGCCGGCGGGCGCCGGGTTGCCCATGGCACCTTCCGTGCCGCGCTGTCCGCGCAGAAGCCGGGTGAGCCGATATCGACCGGGCGCGAGCAGCTCGGCCGCGCCGGCCTGCACGATCTCCCAGACCCCAGGCGCGCTCTCGATGGCAAGCGCGTTGGCGCCCCCGAACAGGGTCAGGTCGGTGACGCTTTCCAACGTGCCGGTGAGCAGATCGACCACAAGCGCATTTCCGAAATCGAAGCGCGAGGTGGGGCCCGCGTAGAAGTCGGAGACCAGCTGGCCAATCCGGGCGCGACTGCCGAACGTCGTCAGCAGCTCGAAGCCATCGGTCGAAGGACTGCGGAACACCGCAATCTCGCCGGGCCAGGGAACCGCATGCGCGACGACCATCGGCCGATGCGCGGGCTGGTCCTCGGTCAGCTGCGGCAGGTCCATCAGCACCGCGTCCGGCGCGCCGAACACCACGGCGCGCGTCAGCGACGCCGCGCGGGGATCGCCGGGCGGCAGGTCGTAGGTCGCGCGATCCTGGCGGACCGCCTCGATGCCGCGAGCCTCCGCGTCGGCGATGGAGACGAGCCGCAGGTCGACCAGCCGCCCGTCATGGGCGAGCCGGATCGGGTCCGCCGGATCGAGCGCGAGCCGCGAGGGCGGCAGACGGAATGCCGCCGTCTCGCGCCCCACCCACGCCTCCATCAGCGCGCGGCGGCAGCGCCGCTCGGCTTCCTCGGGCGGCACCGCCATCGGGAAGCTCTCCGAGGCGATCCGTGTCGTGTCGACGGTGATGCGCCGCGCCTCGACGAGGGCCGCGTCGTAATCCTCGTCGGCGCGGGCGACCTGCCACTTCAGCGCCTGCGGCAGTTCCGTCTCCTGGCCCCGCGTCAGTTCCAGCACGTCGCCCTCGCGGGCGGCCACAAGATCGTCGGGATCGAACGTGGCGACCGACGCCCGGCCACGCATGATGAAACGGATCACGCCCTCGGTCTCCACGGCGTCGAAGCCGAAGTGGCGCGACAGCGTGGTGATCGACGCGCGCGGACTCTCCAGCGCCGTGATGGCGTAGCCCTCGACCGCGCCCCAGAGGCCGATGACGTCGATCCGCGCCCCGGGCAGCCCGGCGCGCAGGCAGAGGTGCCGCACGAGGGCCGCCAGCGACACAGCGCCGAGCCGCCCCGTCAGCCAGTGGCCGAGCCGCCAGTTCGCGCCGTCCGTCCAGACGTCGGTCAGCGCCGGGAAGAACGGATAGGGCCGCGCGTCCCAGGTCCAGGCGGCGCATTCGGGGACGTGCACCATCCGGCCGCCGTAGTCCGATGACACCGGGTTGTTCGCGGCCTCGCCCCACCAGAGATACGTGGCCTCGAGATAGGCGCGCTGAATGGCGTCATCGCGCCAGCCCCGCGAGAAATGCGGCGTGAAGCTCTCGGATGACTTCGGGTCGAAGAAGACGTTGGGCTGGTTGGTGCCCCGGTCGATGGCCGGGCAGCCGAGTTCGGTGAAGCGGATGGGTTTGGATTGCGGCACCCATGCTGTCGGCGTGCCGCTCTCCACCCCACCGGGGCGATTGTAATGCGGGTTCGACCACCAGCTGCGCAGATCCTTGTAGCGGAAGACCCATGGCTTGCCGGCGGCGCCATCGGCAATCGGCGTCCGGACCTGTGCCGACCGATCCGTCGCCGATGCATAGAACCAGTCGAAGCCTTCGCGGCCCGCGATGTTCGCCTGCAGATAGGCCCGGTCATAGATCGCGGGCCAGCCCTCCTGCGCGTCCGCATGATCGAACCCGTCGCGCCAGTCCGACAGCGGCATGTAATTGTCGATCCCGACGAAATCGATCTCCGGGTCGGCCCAGAGCGGATCGAGGTGGAAGTACACGTCGCCCGAGCCGTCGCCCGGCTGGTGCCCGAAATACTCGCTCCAGTCGGCGGCATAGCCGATATTCGTGCCGGACCCGAGGATCGAGCGCACATCCGCGAGCAGATCCCGGTAGGCCTGCACCGCCGGATAGGTGGCCGCGCCCGAGCGGATCGTCGTCAGCCCCGGCATCTCGGTCCCGATCAGGAACGCATCGACCCCGCCCGCCGCCGCGCAGAGATGGGCGTAGTGCAGCACCATGCGCCGCAGGCCCCAGTCGCTGGATGGCCCGGTCCAGCTGACGCTCTCGCCCGCCACGCTGAAGCTCGCAGGTGTCGCCGCGCCGAACAGCGCCGCGACCTGGCTTGCCGCCGTGGCCGTCTTGTCCACCGTCCCGGCGAACCCCGCAGCCGGGGAACAGGTGATCCGCCCCCGCCAGGGGAACGCAGGCTGACCGGTCTCCGCGGCGTTGTCGGAATACGGGTTCGGCAGCGTGTTGCCGGGTGGCACGTCCATCAGGATGAACGGGTAGAAGGTGACCCGCAGCCCGCGGGCCTTCATCTCCTGGATCGCCTGCACCACCGCGAAGTCGGACGGCGTGCCGCCATAGACCGGGCGGTCCTGATCGTCGCGGCTGACCAGGAAGGCGCTGGCCCGGCTGACGCCGTTGACCGACCAGCTGGCGGGCGTGGTCGACTTGGCCGACACCTCGACGCCGGGCCGCACCTTGCACGATCCCGCGCGCAGATCGTCGCCGAACCACGCCACGACCAGATTGACGCTCTCGACCGCCGGAGCCATCGCCTGCAGCCGGTCCAGCGCTTCGACCATGTCGGTGGAGTCGGCCAGCGCGTTCAGGTTCTCGGGCACCGTCGCGCCGCCGTCGGTCTTGCGGATCGCCTGCGTCGCGTAGGTGAACTCGCCCGAGGCGGGGATCATGGTGACGGCGCGGGTCAGCCCCTCGGCGGTGTCGGGATCGGCGAGCGGGCGGAACACCTCGAAGGAAAGCTGTGGCAGCCGGTTGCCATAGGTCGCAAGCGGCAGCTCCTCGAAGACGACATAGGCCGTGCCGCGATAGGCCGACGTGTTGGCCGCCCCCATCTTCGCGGCGATGAACGGATCGGCCGCCTGCGCCTCACTTCCCGGATACCAGCGCCAGGTCACGCCGGAGAGGTCCATCGGCTTGCCGTCGGCCCAGATGCGCCCGATGCCGGTGATCGGGCCCTCGCAGAGCGCCACGGCAAAGCTGGCATAGTACAGATACTCAGTGGTTTTGACCTTGCCGCCCCCACCGCCCTTGCCGCCGCCCTGCGTGGTGGTCTTCGTCTCCTCGCGGAAATCCGTCGCCCAGATGATGTTGCCGCCCATGCGCATCCGTCCGTAGAGCCGCGGGATGACCGCGCCTTCGGTGGCCGAGGTGATGCGCAGCGTGTCGAGCCGCGCGCCCTCGATGCGCTGGGTGGGCGCCAGCGACGAGATGATCCAGCTGTCGACGACCGAGCCGATGCTGGAGCCGATGAAGCCGCCGATGGTCGCGGCGCTGACGCCGAGGATCGCCCCGCCGATCGAACCGCCAATGGCGGCGCCAGCGGCACCGAGGACAAGCGTTGCCATGGTCGGGTCTCAGCGTTGCGGGAACAGGAAAGCGAAGGCGATGCGCCGCCGCCAGCATGGAGTGAGCGGTTCCTCGATCACGCCGAGCCGCTCGTATGCATGGAGGAAAATGTCTGGGCCGGTCAGGATCCCGACATGCTTGGCGATGGCGCGGGGCTTCATGCGGAAGAGGATCAGCGCGCCGGGGCCTGCCTCGGCGGGCGACACCTCGATCATCATCCGGCGTGCGCTCTCGGCCAGAACCTCGCGCGGCCCGGTCTCGCCCCAGTCCCGGCTGTAGGGCGGGATCGGGAACGGCTCGGGGCCGACGACCTCGCGCCAGACGCCCCGCGCCAGCCCGAGGCAATCGCAGCCGACACCGCGCAGGCTGGCCTGATCATGATACGGCGTTCCGAGCCAGGACCGCGCAATGGTGATGACGTGCTGGGGATCAGCGGCGTTCACAGCACCGACCCCTCGTGCCCGCCGTCCTTCGTGGCGTAGCGCAGCACGGCATCCTGGCCCGGGATGTGCGGGAAACCCCGGAAGTTGACGGTGTTGGCGAACTTCGCGCCGCAGGTCTCCATACGCTTGTCGCAGCCCGCGCGGATGGTGAAGGCGTCGCCGTCGGCGATGGACCGCACCGGCGCCTCGAGCAGCGTCAGCACCGCGATGCCGTCCGTCACGTCATGGCCCAAAACCTCGGTGCGTCGTCCGGCGTTCGCTCCGCTCGTCCAGTCCAGCGTGCCGAAGGTGAACCAGCCGGAGGCGAAGCCGCCGAGGCCCGAGGCGGTGAAGGACCGGTCGCGCAGCAGATCGATCACTGCGCCCGTGCCCTTGTAGGCCGGGCCCTCCAGATCGACGCCGCAGCGTGCATCGCCGAGCGCGGCATCGCAGGTCGCCTGGAAAGTCCGCCCGACCGTCTGGCCGAGCACATGCGCAAGCGAGCGGACCTCGGCAACGAAGGCCAGCCGCCCGCGCCGGATCTGGCCGATGGCGCCGCGCCGCATCAGCACGCGCTGGCTCGTATCGGTCCAGTTCACCCGCCAGACCTCGACCTCTCCATTGTCCCAGCGGCCGTCGAGAATGTCGGTCTCGGTGATCCGGTCCGAGGTCAGCACACCCTCGGCATCCTGCGCGTCGACCGAGAGGTCCGAGCCCGAGCGCACCTCGGACGCAGTGAGCCCGCTCTCGGGTTCGAAGTCCGTGCCATCGAAGCTGAGCGTCCGGTCGTGATCGGTGAAGCCGAAGCTCACGCCGTCGACGCGGGTGATCCGCCAGCACCAGGCAAGAGTTGTTGTGCCGTCGTCGAGATGGGCCTGGAAGCCGTGCGAGAGGGTTTTCATCGGCAGGTTCCCGTCATGCGGTCGTCCAGATCGGCGATCCAGTCCGCCCAGTCCGGCGGCACCTCCGCGACAGTCTCGGCAGGAGGCCGGGCGAGCCGCGCCTCGGCATAGGAGGCACAGCCCGCATCACCAGCGCCCATCGTTGCGGCGCAGCCGGTCAGCAGGATCGTGAGCGCCGCGGCCATCGCGAACCGCGTCGCGCCCGCGCTCGACGCGCTCGTTCTTGTCTTGCATGGCATCGCGTTCCGCCTCCCGTTTGCCCACGCGCTCCCCTTCCGTGCGCCCCCAGACCCGACCGAGGACGACACCTCCAACCGCGGCTAGCGCCGCGACCAGCCAGATCAGGAGCTCAGCCATCGTCCCGCTCTCCGCGGGCTGCGGCCACGCAGAGGGCGATGACGAAGACGCCGAGGCAGCCGCCAACAATCAGACCTGCGAAGAACTCAAGCATCGCCGCGGAACCCCCGCTCGATCCGGTCCCGCAGGCCGATTAGGCCGAGCCCGAGGAACATGAGCCCCGCGGGCGAGGCGTCGCCACTGCCGGCGAGCAGCGCGACCAGGCGGGACAGCTCGGCGAGGGGTCCGGTCGCGGGCAGTGCGAGCGACGCGATGCCGGTGAGCATGGCGAGCAGGCCCGCCCACCAGGTCATGGAATTGGGTCGGACGTAGCGCATGGGATCAGGCCCTCCGGATCAGGTTGGAGAAGAAGGCGGCCAGCCGGGCGAGCCAGCCGCTCGGCGGTGGGGTGACTGGGGCATCGCTCTGCGCGGGCCGCAGGAGCGCCAGCGCTTCGCTCTCCGCCAGCCGCCGGACAGGCTGCGAGAAATCCACGCATCCCGTGCTGTCCACGGACCAGACCGGGATCGTGCCGCCGGGATAGCGGGCGTGGCGGAACAGGTCGCGCTCGGCTTCCCGCCGCGGAATGATCGCCGCCGGTCGCCGCCAGTTCAGAAAAGCGTCGGCGGCTGCAAGGCGATTTCCGGCATTGAGATGTCGGGTCAGCGCAGCCTTCGCGATGCCACCGGTATTGTAGTGGAAGCTGACCAGCGCATCGAACTCGTGCGGCTTGAGCGGCACCGTCACGGCGTGCAGGACGGCGGCCTCGTAAGCAGCCAAGTCGGCCCGGAAAACCCGGAACGCTTCGCGGATCCCGGCGTCGAGATCGGCGGGCATACCGCGCGGCATCGTGGCCGGATCGGGCGGCCCGGCGGCGGCGGTGTGGCCGATGCCGAAGGTCCAGACCTGTTTCACATCGAGATAGGGCCCGGGCACGATTCCTTCGTGCCGGACGAGGGCCAAGAGGCCCCGGTCGGTCATGTGCATGGGATTACCGGAGAAGCGAGAGGATCAGGATCAGAGCCGCGACGGCGAGGCCGACGCGCAGGCGATGGGTAAAGGCCGCTCGAGGGTCGGCCAGGTCGCAGCGGAGGGACCGCGCAAGGCGGAAAAGCTCATTCATCGCCGCCGCCTTCGTTGGCGCGGCGCAGTCGGGCGAGCAGCATCTCGATGAAGGCCGGGCCGAAGACCCCGACGAGATAGGCGGCCGAGCCCGCCGCCCCGCCCGCGGGGATCGCTTCGGGCGGAAGGCTGAGCCAGGCGGTGATCACGGCCATGGAGAGGCTGCCCATCCCGGCGGCGATCAGCCCGCCGAGCAGGATATGCCGGAGCGCTTCGCGCAGCCGCATCTTCGTGGTCAGTGCGTTCGTCGCGCCCCCGAGCGCGCCCCAGGCGGCGAGGATCACGGCGGTCGAGGCCGCGAGCTCGCGCAGCACGGCCGCAACGAAGCTGCCGGTGTCGTTCATCGCCGGATCTCCAGAAGCGGAATGGAGGTGATCGAGCCGAGCCGCTCGAGGTCGAGCGTCACGTCGAGCACGTCGGTGTCGAAGCGGACGGGCACGTCGAACTCGAAGCCCGCGGTGATCGCGACGCCAGCGCCCGGAGCGGCGCTGAAGGTGACGAGGCCGGTTGTCGTGTCGACCGACCAGCCGGAGGGCTGATCGACCCCGCCGAGCGCAATGCGCACGGTGCCCGCCACCGGCTTGGCGATGGTGCGCGTCCAGGATTGCGCGCCGGAGGCGTAGCGCTTCACCAGCTGGAAGGTGGTCGTCGCGCCGTCGCCGGTGCCAATGAGCTGGTCGGTCGGCACCGGTGTGCCCGAAGGCAGACAGGACTTGTGGTCACCCCAATCCTTGAACCGGAAGCTGTGGAGCCTGCCGTTGCGCGCTTCGAAGAAGGCGACGACCGCCGCCAGATCGTCCGCGCGGCGGATGCCGTAGGCGACGTCGTAGCGGCGGCGAGAGTTGGCCCAGCTGGCGTTGCGCTCCTCGTCGCCTGAGGCGAGCTCGACGATCTGCGTGCGCCGCTCCGGCCCGCCCCGTGCGCCCCGGCTGATGTCGTCCGGGAACCGGACCTCGTGAAACGCCATGGCTCAGAGCCCCCTGCGTCCGAGCGAGACCGCACGGGCGATGTCGGCCGCAACCTGTGTGCGGGATTGCCGGAAGCTCTCGGCGTCACGCGCCATGATGGTGACGGTGACCCCGCCCGCGCCGTAGCTCTGCGCCTCGCGCCGCGACAGCACCCGCTCGCCCCGCTGCAGGATCGCGGGCACCTCGTCGTGGCGAAGTCCCGCCATGCCGCCGCTGTGCATCCGAGGCGCAGCGGCGAAGGCCATGGCCGGAACCAAGCGCGAGGGGCCAGCGGAGCCGACTATCCCGCCCGCGTGCAGGACGTTGGCGAAGATGCCGCCCGCCCCGGAGAATACGCCGGAGAGCGCATTGGCGATCGGCCCCAGGATGAACCGCCGCGCCGCCAGCTGGGCGAGATCGGCCAGCAGCGAGGTGACGAGGTCGCGGAAGTTCAGCTTCCCGGTCCGGACGAAATCGCCAACGGCGTTCTCGGCCGACTGGAAGGCGCCGACCAGGCTCTGGCCGATGTCGCCGCCGATCTCGCGGGCCTTGCTGGCGTAATCAGACAGCGCGGCCGTAACCGCCTGCCATCCGGTGACCGCGGTCTCCACATTGGGCTCGGCTGCGGCAGCAGCGGCGCCTGAAGCGGCACCGGCATCGGTCGCGGCCTGTCCGGCGCTGTCGAGCGCGGTCTCGAACCGCTCCGCCGCGGCCGTGGCCTCGGCCAGCGCATCGGCGCCGTCCTCGTCGGTGCCACGCACTGCATCCCGCAGCGCCTGCCAGCTTTCGAGCGGCGCGCGGGCCCCTTCGGCCAGATCGTGCGCGGTGCCCCGGTA
Organism: Rhodobacter maritimus; assembly: GCF_058747975.1. Lineage (NCBI taxonomy): Bacteria > Pseudomonadati > Pseudomonadota > Alphaproteobacteria > Rhodobacterales > Rhodobacter > Rhodobacter maritimus. The sequence continues at coordinate 1,912,075 of NZ_CM179095.1, forward strand.
GAGGTTCGCCGATTCGAGCGCGCGGTTCGCCGCCTCGGTCAGGCCGAGATCGGGCGCGGTCAGCGGGTTGTCCTCGAACGCCCGGTCGAACGCCACCTGCGCCGCCGTCGTGGCGGCACTGGCTGCCCCCTCGAAGCGGTTCTCGATCTCGCCGAGATCGAGGTCCGGCACCAGCGAGATGCGCCGCTCCGACCCTAGGGCTTCAAGCCCCTCGTTGATGCCGCCGATGAAGCCGTTGATGCGTGAGACCACGCCGTTCAGCATCGCCTCCACGCCATCGACCAGGCTGTTCGCGGCCTGGAACGCCAGATCGCCGATGGCGGCGGGCAGCAGACCCCAGATCGCCTTGATCGCGTCGTAGGCGCCTTCGAAGGTGTTCGCCGCGGTATTGCCGAATCCGACGACACTCTCGATGGCGCTCTGCATGCCCGACGCGGCGTCGGCCTTCAGGTCGAAGAACATCGCCGTGGCGGCCGCGCCCGCCCCCGCCGCACCCATCTTGATGCGTTCCCAGACCTCGACCGCCAGGTCTTTCAGCAGCGACATCGCCTCGCCGAAGCCGCCTGCACCGGAGACGAGCCGGGTGAACTGATAGACAAGCTCGCCCGCGCCGACGATCAGGGCGCCGATGCCGGTTCGGATCAGCGCCCCGCGCAGCACGACAAGCGCCGTGGCGAGGCCGCGTACGGAGAGCGCTGCAGCGGCCATGCCAGCCACCCAGCGACCCGCGAGGAACGCGGCGAAGGTGGCGGCATAGGTTGTCAGGCGGCCGATATTGTCGAAGAGAACGCGGATCGCGATGCCGAGCGGGCCAGTGCGGCTGGCCACCGCCGCCATGGCGTTGGCGACGGCTTCCAGTGCCGGGGCTGCGGCGACGGCCAGCTGGTTGGAGAGCCCACGCCAGATCAGCCCAAGCCGAGAGATGGCGTCGTTCGTCCGCTCGATCTGGTCGGCATCCTGTTCGGAGACGACTACACCGAAGGCGAGGACATCCTCCGTCGCCTGGCGCAGCGTAGCGGTGTCGATCCGGCTCATCGCGATGGAGCCTTCCTCGCCGAAGAGCTGCCCCGCCACGGCTGCTCGCTCGGCGGCGGGCACGAAGTTCTCGATGGCCGCGTTGATGGCGCCGACCCGCTGGTCCAGCGGCAGGGCGATCAGCTCATTGGCCGAGAGCCCCAGCCGGTCGAGCGCATCGGCGGCGGGGCCGGTCCCGGCGGCCGCCTGGCTCAGACGGCGCGTCAGATCCTTGGTGGCCTGTTCGATGCCGGACATCGACACGCCCGCCAGCTCGCCCGCGCGCTCGAGCGTCTGGATCGAGGCGACGGTGGTGCCAAGCGACTGTGCGAGCTTGGCCTGCGCATCGACGATCTGAAGGCCGGAGCGGACCATCGCCACGCCTGCAGCGGCAGCGGCGGCCACGGCAGCGGCTGCCGCGACCCGGACACGCCGCGAGAAGGCAGCGAGCCGGGCGTTGGCAGCTTCCATTTCCCGGCTCAGCCGTCCGAAACCTCGGGCGCCGGCCTCGCCGACGCCTTCCAGCTCGGCACGCACCTGCCGACCACCGACCGCCGCAAGGCGGACGCTGACGCGTTTTTCAGCCATTGGGGCGTTCCATCTGTTCGTTGAGTTTGGCCACCATCACCGCTTCGATCACGGGCAGCAGTTCGGCCATGGCGAGCGGCGGCACGCCGAGGGCGTCCCCGAGCGCCAGTGCGGCGGACATGTCCCAGCCGATCACCGCGCCGGGCAGAACACGCAGCTGGCCGCCGAGACGGCCGACGAGGTCCCAGACCTGCCAACCCTCCGGAGTTTCCGGACGGTTCAGCCGCGCCGGGCAGTCCGGGCAGGCTTGCGCGCAGGCTTGGCAATATCGGTCGCCCCCGCCGAAGGACCATTCGGCAAGAGCGCGGAGGCGTTTTTTTCCTGTTCCAGCAGCAGCCCCTTCGAGACGTAGGTCAGCTGGAAAGCCTCGAAGATCGGCCAGACGTCGAGCAATGCGTCGATGGCCTCGGGGCTCGGGTCGATCGCGTTGCCTTCCGCATCGCCGATACCCTCCCAGGCGAGCACCGCGCGGCGCGCAAGCGCCTTGGCGAACGCGACGGCACGTTCCTCGTCGGAAGCCTCCTCGGACACCGCTTCGACAGCGGGATCGTTGCGCGTCGCCACCATCAGCGCGGTGGTCAGCGGGCGCAGCTGCACCCGCACGCCGGGCGCGAGGTCGTGCCAGCGCGGCGCATTGGTCAGGTCGAGCGTCAGCATCAATACGTCTCCACGTCGTTCACGAGGGTGGCGGTGCACATCCGGCCGACGACGCTGTCGCGCGCCGCCTGCCAGTCGAAGGTCGCCTGCACGCCCTGCGGCCCGGAAATCTCGATGCGCGGGCGCGGCAGGTAGACGGCGTGCACGGTGAAGGTGAAGCTCTCGCCGGACGGCAGGACATAGGCGAATTCCATCTCGCAGGCCTCGCCGTTGATCGCCTGCGTCACCAGCGTCTGATCGGCGAAGCGTACCTCGATCCGTCCCGTGAGCGCCGCGATGGACGGGTCCGCCCCGTCGATGCGATCATCCGAGCGGATGGTCTCGATGCGGTCGAGGTTGTTGGCATAGGTGATCTCGGCCGAGACCACATTGCCGAGCGCCGTGCCGTCGCGCGTGATCGATCCGTTGAAATGCCCGAAGCGCTTCAGCTCCAGCGCGGCGGGCGTCCCGGCGCTGGTCGTCGTGCCCACCGTCTCGCCCTGCGCGACCAGCCGCGCGGTTGCGGTCAGCAGCCCCGAGCGCTGCATCTGCCAGGTGATCTGGTCGAGCACGCAGCCGGAATACATCGCATAGCGCGGCACCTCCGGCATGCCGGTCTCGATCGACATGCTGGGCAGCGTCCAGGACCCCGACTGGAACTCGTGGCTGTACGGGGCTTCCGCGCCCGTGGTCGTGGGCGCGCCGAACGCGGCCTTCAGCCAGAAGCCGAAGGCTTCGGCGTCGAGCGGCACGACGACATCGCCATCGGCCGTCACCGCGTCCTTGATCGGCGCCAGCGGATCGCGGCCGTAGCCGAGAAGCTCTGAGTTCAGCAGCGGCTGCTCCGCGCCGAGCGAACTGCTGGCGAAGGGCATGCGGGTGAAGCCGCTGGCGGGCGGCGTTCCATAGGTCGTCTCGAACGCAAGCGCCATCAGCGCCCGCGCCCCTTGGGCTCGTGCCATGTTCGTCTCCTGTGGTCGGTTGGGTCAGGCCAGCTGGTCGGCCGTGGAATAGTGCAACACCACCGGAATCACGGCGGCCTTCAGGCTCGCCGCGCCCTCGACCGGCAGGTCGACCGGGCGCGGCGCTTCCGCCTCGACCCAGTCGCAGAGCCCGCCCAACGTGCGGTCGGCGGCGAGCGCGGTGCCGATGCTGGCGGTCAGCGTGTCGAAGGCGGCGTCACGGTCGGCACCTTGGACCACCGCCTCGATCTCGGCGCTGTGCTGGTAGTGGTAAGCCAGCGGCGACAACGTCACCTCGGGCTCACCCGGCTCGCCGTCGCGCAGGATCAGCAGGCCATTGGCCGGCACGCGCTCGGGCAGCACCTCGCCGCGCAGGGCCGTGGCGGGCAGCGCCGAAAGCCGCGCGTGCAGCGCGGTGAGGATGGTTTCACGAGGGCTGTGCATGGAAATCCTCGATGACTTCAGTGAAGATCATCAACGTGACCTTTACCCTAGGGCTGACTTCGATGCTAAGCTGCTTTTCGGTGGCAAAATGAGAGCGGCATGACCGGGCTATTCTATACCTATGTTTGGGGCACCCACGGTCGCCGTGGTGGGCCACTAACATTTACCAGCAAACAGAACCGCACGGTTGCCATCCGCAGCACGCAGGAGGGCGATCTCGTTTTTGGCGTGGTCAGCCGAAATCCTGGTGATCCAGATGTCCAGATCCCTGACGAGCTGAGGGGGCGGGTCGCGAACGTCTGGCAGATCAGCCACGGCACTGCAGACACTGCCGAATTCGGGATCGAGGCCCAGAATTCCTGGGACCGACTTGAAGACGGCAGCTATCGATGGCCGTTTGCTCTCCAACCGATCCGAACGTGGATTATTCGAGATGCTCCCGAGTTTCGCGATTTACCCGGCTACACTCCATCGACACATACACAAAGGGCCATCACAACGGTTCAGGAGCTAGGTGACGAGCTTGCAGCTACACTGAAAGACCTCTTGGCTACGAACGGTGAAGAGTTGGAGGTGATGACGCCGCGCTTCCAGACCATGGCAAGCCGTGTGAACCAGCTTCGCCAAAAACATCCATTCGCCCTCAACGGCTATTCCGTCCAGCCAAACGTCGAAGCCACCAACTGCATATACATCGCTACGCTGGGAAAAACCGGCCGCGTATTGAAAATTGGTCATGCGCAGGACGCGAAGCAGCGCTTAATCGAGTTCAACAAGTTCCGGCTTTCCAACGAGCCTCAGTGGGTGCTGCACACGGACCAGCCAATAGGTTCGGTGCAAGACGCCATTGAGGTTGAGAAGTATCTCGGCGAGGCGTTCGCGAAACATCGGACGGAGACGAACAACAACGAAATCTATGTCGATCTTGATCCGATGGCCGTTCTGACGAAATTGGCAACGTTTCGTCGCTAAGGGCAACGGGCCGGGGAGTATCAATTGCTGGCGAGCGTTGGGAAACTCTGAGCGCCGCAGTCAAAGTCTTCCCTCCGCCCAGTTGGCGACAATCAGCCCCGGCACACTGTCCAACGCCCGGTCTGCATCCCGAGCCAGATCCAGCCGCTTCGGCAGCTTGACCTGCGGCACCAGCAGGAAGATCGGCGCAGTGACCTTTCCGCGCCCGGTCTTGGAGCGCGACACGACCGCCTGGCCCTTCGTGTTCAGCCGTCCTTCCGCCACCAGCAAGCTCGGCCCGGTCCGGCGATAGACGAAGCGCAGGCGCAGCCCGCGTCGCCGTTCCCATTCACCGGGCGTGATGCGGCCGCCGCGCAGGGACTTGCCCGCGGCGGGCAGCGGGATCGCCAGCCAGAACCCGTTTTTCGAGCGGATCAGCGGCCCCGTGTCATGCGCGCCCACGATGACCGGAGCCTTGGACCAGACCAGTGCCGCGGCGTCCAGGCTCTCGCCCGACCTCGGGAAGTTCTGGCTCCGGATTGAGTTGGCCAGCCGTGTGCCGAGACCTGCGCCGGTGATCTGCAGCCGCCACGCTGACTTCAGCCCGGTTCCAGCTTCGCGCATGGCGGCCGTCACGGCGCGCTCGCCCGCCGCGATCTCGGCCGCCATCATCGCAACGATGTCGGGATCGATGTCGAGCTTCAGTTTCACACAGGCCTCAGATCCACGGTCCAGACGAGCCGCTCGCGGTCGCGGACGGGCTCGCCCTGGATGAGGAAGGCATCGCCGTTGATCTCGATCCGGTCGCCGGGGCGTGGGGCTGGAACTTCGGCCACGCGCAGATCGATCCGCGTGGTCTCGGACCAGAGTCGCGCATCGCCGAAGTCGGTGATCGCGTCCGCACGCTGGGCGACGGCGCGCACCAGCACGGGCGCGCCGCCGTCGGCGATGTAGACCGCGTCCCGACCGACGTTCGGATCGGCGAAGAGCGCGCCGACGGCAGCGGCGAAGGCGCTCATCAGAAGCTCGCGTTCAGCCGTACCCGGCCGATGGTGTCGCCGGCGCCGCTCGCCACCGCCTCGACAGCCACGCCGATGAGGGTGTTGTCGGTCGCGACCGTGGTGCAGCGCTTGTTGGTGTCGTCCCAATAGACCTTGGCGCCGACGGCCCAGGCCTGGGAGCCGACCTTTGTGATGTCGAAGATGCCGACGAGCGCGGTCTCGACCGCGTCGCCGAGGGCAGCCGCTCCGGCGGCGATGCCGAAGATGGAGCCCACGAGCAGGCCATCGCCCGAGGCGACGGCATAGGGCGCGGTCAGGGTGATGGTGTTGCCGGGCTGGACGTAGGTTTTCATCGCGAGGGTCCTTTCGGAAAAGCGAAGGGCGGCCCGATTGGACCGCCCGCCTGTCAGGGTTCTGCATGGGGTGCGGGTTACGCGCCCGGGTTCTTGTAGAGGCCGCGCCAGTCGATGGCCTTGGCGCCGAAGTCGAGGCGGCACTTGATCTCGACGCCGTCGACGTCGAAGCCGTTGCGCGTCTCGATGTAGGCGCCCTGCTGACCCTCGAGATAGGCGTACTCGATGGTGTCGATCTGGTTCGGCGAGGCCGCCAGATACCAGGCGGTCTCGCTGGCGGCGTCGAGGCGCGGCTCGCTGATCGGCGCCAGCGTGCGGATCGACTGCGGCACCACGCTGGACGTCGCGGCGGGCACCAGGTTCTGGGCGACCAGCTGCTCGGCCTTCAGTTCCAGCGAGGCGGGCACGATCAGGAAGGCGGGCCGAACGTTCAGCACCGTCTTCTTGTCGAGCCCCGTCTGCCTGGCCATGGCGGCGCGGGCCGCGCCGACACTGCTGACATCGAGCGCCGCGCCGGTGCCCGCGAGGTTCTTGTGGGTGGTGTGGAACAGCGCGTTGCCGTCGGCCATGGCCGGGTTGGCGGTGATGATGCCCCAGACCACGTCCGACTCCAGCTGGGCGATGGAGTTGCCGTACATCGCCGGGATGCGCGTGAAGGCATCGAGATCGTCGTTGATCAGCGTCTGGCGGGTGATCGCGACCACCCGGCCATAGGTCTTGACCTTGTAGCTCTCCTTGCTCTCGCCGAGCGTCCCGCGCTTGAACTCGCCGCTCTCGCCGACCTCCAGCAGCTGCGGCGCTTCGCCGAGTTGGACCCGGTGCATCGCCTTGAAGTCGGTGGCCAGAACCTGACGGCAGAACAGCATGAAGGTGCGGGGATAGGCCTCGTAGGCCTGCCGCAGGGTCTTGTTTGTGACCGCCGACAGGATCTCGGGGAAGTCCGAGGTCGAGTGCAGCGCCCGCGTCGCCACCTCGTCGCGCGACAGGCCCCGCGTATTGACGCCCGCATTGCCGAGGCTCTCGCGGGCCAGTTCCATGAGCGTCATGCCGCGATACTGGCGGGCGGCGTCCTCCAGCTGGAACAGCGTCGGGCTGTAGCGATGCAGGAGCGCGTTCGCCACCGCATCGCGGCGGGTGATGCGCTCGTCCCGGCCGCCGAGGGGGACGGAGACATGGGGGAAGGTCCGGGTTTCGTCCGACTTCGCGGCGACCTGGTCGAGGATCAGGCGGCGGGACTCGTCAACGCTGACGCCGCGCTTGACCAGATCCTCGGCGAAGCCCCGCTCGAGGTTCAGGCGGCCCGCGAGATCGTAGATGGTGGAGACGCGGTCGCGCTCGGCCTCGCGGGCGCGGGTGGCAACCGCTTCGGTGTCGGGCGCAGCGGGGGCATCGGTATTTTGAAGCTTCGGCTGGGTGCGGGTTTCCACTGCGGCGACCTTCGGGTCGGGCGCAGCCGGTTTCGGCTCGGTCATGGGGGTGTCCTCGGTTGCGACCGGCTCGGTCGGCTGGGTGGTGGCGGGGGTTGCGGCGTCGCTCGCCGGGGTCTCGGTCTTGTCCGTCATCGGGGATGCTCCTTGCTCTGTGGGGGCGTCCCGGCGGTGAAGGACGCAGTCGTGAAGGGGATGCTGGGCGCGGAAGCCCGCGGCGGGGTCGGCGCCGACCGCGACGGCGGAGACCTCGAAGGGCGTCCAGTCCACCGCCCGCCAAAGCTCGCGGGCGGCCTCGGGCTTCGAGACCTCGAAGCGGTGGACCTGGTAGCCGATGGAGACCGCGCGGATGTGCCCGGCCTGGATGTCGCGCCAGATCGGCTCGACATCGGCGCGTTCGCTGATCCGGACCAGCGCGATGCCGCGGCCGTTCTCGATCCGGGCAGAGCCCGGCACGACCGAGCCGATCACCGCGTCGAGCGTGTCGAGCTCGTGCACCTTCAGGAACGGCGCGCCCGCGTTCAGCCGGTCGAGCCGGACATGGGCGGGATCGAGGCTCAGCTCCTCGTCGTAGGGCTCCCCGAAGAATGTCGCGCGCCGGACGCGGGCCCCGGCCGACCAGACCACCTCGACGGTGCGGGTGTCGGCATCGGCGGTGTTCGGCGCAAGCTCCGCCGACCGGCGCATGGCCGGCAGTTCGATCATCGTGTCCATGAGGTCAGTCCTGTTGGTCGGCCTGCGCCGGGTCATTGTCCGCGTTGGCGGCCGGGTCGTCGGTGTCCGGTTCGTCGGCGGCCGGATCGGTCGCTGTGTCGCCGGTCTGCGCGCTGCCGGTCTTGGTGGCCCGTCGCGGGTCGCTGTCGAGCACCAGCCCCAGCGCATCGAGCTTGGCGTTGGTCGCGGCGATCTCGGCCAGCACCGCGTCCGGGTTGCGTCCCTGTTTCGCGATCACCTCGGCTAGCGTCATGGTGCCCGAGCGGATCGACAGCAGGTTCGCCATCGCGTCCTTCTGCGGATCGACCGCCTCGAACTTCGGCGGCGACCATTCCACAGGCACGATCGGCGACGGGATCTGCCCCGCCGCCCATGCGGCTTCCGTGAACCACCGCCACACCGGGGCGCAGAACATCGGGATGAACAGCTGCCATTGGACGGCGTCGATCTGGCGGCGGAACTCCACGAGACCCGCCCGGATCGAGGAGTAGTTCACTTGGGACAGGTCCCCCGTCAGCAGCTCGTAGGGCACGCGGAAGCCTGCCGAGATCGTGTGCAGGCTCGCGCGCTTGTATTCGCCGTAGCCGCCCGTCGCCGAGGGCTGGTTGAAGCGGATGTCCTTGCCGCCGCGGGCATAGGCGATCAGCCCCGGCTCGAACTGTTCCACCCGGTTGCCGTCGGCATCGACCACGGAGGGCGCGATGCCCTGTTGCGCCTCGTCGTCGCCGAAGACGATGGCGGTGACGCAGGCCTCGGTCTTCTTGCGAACCAGTTCGGCCACTTCATAGTCGTCGAGATCACGCAACGACCGGATCACCGGCGCGCCCCAGGGGACGCCGCGCGCTTGCGTGCGCTGCTTCTCGTAGACATGGGCGATCTCGGTCGCGGGGACCGGGCGGCTCTGCAACCCGTTCTGCAAGGCCCCGTAGGCGTCGCCCGGATGCTCGGCATGCAGCCAGTAAGCCCGGCGCTTCCCGACCGGGTCGAACTCGATCCCCTGCACGAGGCGCCCTGCGCCGAGGGCTCCGGACTTGGTGGCGTCGAGGAAGTCGGCTTCCAGCACCTGCAATTGCAGCGGCACCGGCAGGCCGTCGCTCGCGCGCCGCAGGCGGCGGCGCACCAGAACCTCGCCCGCCTCGACCATCTCCCGGCAGATCAGCGTCTGCAGGCCATAGAAGTCAAGCTGGCCATCGGCGTCGCAGTCCGCCGTCCAGCGCTCGAACAGCGTATCCACCTTCCGGTCCAGCGTGTCGTCACCGCTGGCGGCGCGGGGCATGATCCCTCCGCCGATGATGTTGTTGACCAGCACCGCCACGGCCTTGGCCGCATGCGGGTTGTTGCGCACGAGATCGCGCATCCGGTCGCGCAAGAGCGCCCCGGCCACGTCGATCTCGGTGTCGGCCGAGGATCCCGGCGCGCGCCAGCCCTCGGTTCGCCGTCCTCGCGCGGCGCCGTCATAGCCCCGCGTCAGGGTCTCGAAGGCCTGCCGTGCCAGCACGCGCCGGGCCGCCATGCGCGGCGCCACCGATGCGATGGCGTGGTCGAACCAGTTGGCCGACATCAGCGGTCCCCGCGCGAGAAGCCCGCGAGCCCGGCCACCGGCAGCGGTCGGCTGACGCCCGCAATGGCGCGCTCGATGGTCCGGATGCGGGCGAGCAGATCCTCGGCCGAGCCGTAGTTCACCGACTTGCCGTCGTAGCTCACCCGGGTCGTGCCGCTGGCATATGCCCGGCGCAGCGCCGAAAGTTCGGTTTCTGTCCAGTCCATGCCCTTCGCTCCCGCTCAGTGCGTTCGTTCCCTTGCGACGCTCCACCGGAGCCTCGCATCCGCTGCGCGGACCGGTCCTCACTCAGAACCATCCTCCGCGCCGTCCGAGCCAGTCGGAGCGGCGCTTGCCCTGCGGGGCCTGCCCCGGCCGGTTGATCTGCCCGGCGGGATCGGTGTCGGTGGGGGCGGCCCCGAGCTGATCCTCGAGGTCGCGCCATTTCTCGTCGGGCCAGCGATCCGCGCCCGCGATCCAGGCCGCGGCGCGGGCATAGACCCGGCAATCCAGCGCCTCGTTGCGCTCGCGCAGCTTCTGCCATTCCAGCCGGGCGAAGCCGCGCTTGGTGCGCACCGTGACCAGCTGTTCGGCCACGAACTGCTTCAGCCATTCGTTTTCGACCCAATGCGGCAGATGCACCGACCCGGGCGGGAACACCGCCCCGTCGGCCATCTCCTCCTCGGTCGGCCGCGCCAGCCGCAGGAAGCGATAGGTCTCGGCCTTGAAGGTCGACACCGCCACGGTCCAGAGCCGCGCCCCGCGCCGCAGGCGTTTGCCGCCCTCGGTCGCATCGACGAAGGTCGGGCCCGAGACCGGGCTCGAGCGGTTGAACCCCTCGACGCCCTTCACCGGCGACACCTGCCCAAACCCCTGCGCCCGCGACCAGGAATAGACCGCCGGGGCCTCGTAGCCCGTGTCGATGGCGAGCCGCGCGATCCGCAGATGCGCACCACGTTCATGCGGCCAGCTTCGATCCAGCAGCGCGGTCAGCTCCGACCACGCGTCATGCCGGTCGGGCCCGCCCTCTATCACGACGTGATCGACGAGCCAGCTTTCGAGTCCGCGCCCCCAGGCCCAGACATCGACCTCGATCCGGTCCTTCTGCACGTCGGCCCCGGCGGTCAGGAACAGCCCACCCGCGGGCACCGTGCCGGATGTCCAGCGCTCGCGCCGGTCGTAGAGCCGCTGCCAGTCGGGCGCTTCCCCGGTCTCGACCCATGTCTCGCCGAGAATCGTGTTGCGGAATGCCTTGATCGCCTCGTCCGACCCCTGTGCCGCGTCCCATGCCCGCACGATCCGCTCCCAGCTCAGCCAGCCGATCGGCGAATAAAGCGCTGAAAGGTGATACCCGACCGTGGTCGGGTCGGCGGCCGTGGCGGTCGCCCGCCATTCGCCGCCCTCCAGCATCGCCGTCTTGTGGTGTTCCGCGATTGCCGCGTCGCAGCCCTCGCAGTGATATTCCGCCGTCTCCGGCCGCCCCTTCTGCCAGCGCAGCCGGTCGAACTTCAGCCACTGCATCGCGCCGCAATGCGGGCACGGCACGAAGTACCGCCGCTGGTCGCTGGCCTCGTACTCGCGCTCGATGCGCGACAGCCCCCGGATGGTGGGCGTCGAGACCAACAGCACCTTGCGCCGATGGGCGAAGGTCAGCGACCGCGCCTCGGCCAGCGTGACCGGATCGCCTTCTTCGTCGGCCGAGGCCGGATAGGCGTCGACCTCGTCGAGGAAGATGTAGCGCGCCGGGGTCGAGCGCAGCCCGACCGCCGAGTTCGCTCCGGTCATGATCAGGATGCCGCCCGCAAATTCCTTGGACAGCATGGTGTTGCCCGCGTCCCGCGAGCGCGCCGGTTTGACCCGCTCCCGCAGCTCCGGGCTTTCGTCGATCAGCGGGTCGATCCGCTGGCGCGAGTTGCGCTTGGCCAGTTCCACCGTCGGCTGGACCGCCAGCATCGGACCCGGCGCCTGGTGGATGGCGAAGCCGATCCAGTTGTTGCCGGCTTCCGTCGCGCCGACCTGCGCCGCCTTCATGAACACGATCCGCTGCGTGGGATCGCCGGGCGACAGCCGGTCCATGATATCGCGCATGTACGGCGTGCGCACCGTGCGATACCGCCCCGGTTCGGCCGAGGCGCGGCCCGAGAGCATCCGGTGCCGGTCCGCCCATTCCGAGACGGTCAGGTCCGGGTCGGGCCGCAGCCCGTTGCCCCAGGCGCGCAGGATCTCGCCCGCGCCGTCGAAGTCCGTCAGGCCGTCGCCGCTCTCACCGGAAGTCGGGCCGGACCTCGGCGAGTTCGTCGAGGTGGGCGCGTACATGTTTCTCCAGCACCTTCTGCATCGCGGCTGGCTCTACGGTGATCTGCTGGCCTGTCGCCTCGCTGCACGAGGCCGAGAGCTCGGCCGCCATCAGCGCCGCCGCGCGCGCGGGCCAGTTCACCCATGCGTCCCGTTCCTCCCGCGCCAGGCGGAACACCAGCGCCAGCGCGCGGGCCCGCTCGATCAACTCCCCCTTCAGCTTCTGGAGCCGGATGCGCCGCTCCTGCGCCTTCAGCACCTCGTTCGCGGTTTTTGCCTGCAGGAAGGTCGTGCCGCCGCCGACTGCGGGAACCGCCAGACCCTGTTCGCGCAGCGTGTCGCCGACGGCGGCCACGGCAGCTTCGGGGACAGGCTTCAGCTTCGGCGCGGGCGGTTTCCTCGTCTTCGACGGGTCCGTCGTTTCCGCTCGCCGGGCGTCGCTGGCGGCCGCGTTGATGCTGCCGTCGGGATAGAGGACCAGCCGTTCGGCGGTCTTCGCCTTCTGGATCGCGCCCCGCGACAGCCCGACATGGGCGGCGTACTGGCGCTCGCTCATGCCCTGCATCGACAGCTCCGATTATCATTCGAAATCATGTGCTTATCGAGTTGATAAGCGCACCGGAGAGAGCGAACGTCCGTTCAGAAGGACGATGCAACTCACCACGGAGCCACCACGATGACCACGCGCCTGAACCCGATCACCACCCCCCGCCACGAACTCCGCGCCGAGAAGGCGCGCCGGAACAAGGAAGCGGCACTCGCCGCCTTCATCGGCAAGAAGGCCGAGATCGACGAGATGCTCGCCCGCCTGCAGGCGCTCAGCGACGACCATTTCAACTGCGCCCCCGACGAGGCGGGCTGGGCGATGGTCGGCACCCTCGAGCACTACGCCAGCCTCCTGAAGCGCATCACCGACAGCGCCTTCGGCGAGGGCGAACACGCCCGCTGATCTCCGGCACCGCCGGAACTCCCGCCGCGCGCCCTGCGCGGCTCGGGGTCGTAGAAGGCGCGCATGACGCGGGCCCGAATACGGAGACGACCCCATGACCAAGCTTTCCGATACCCAAGCCATCATCCTCAGCGCCGCCGCCCAACGGCCCGAGCACATCGCCCTGCCGCTGCCCGAGAGCCTGCGGGGTGGCGCCGCCGCCAAGGTGGTCGGCGCGATGCTCGCCAAGGGCTTCCTCGAGGAGGTCGACGCCGACCTGCGCAAGGGCGAGCCCATGTGGCGCGAGAGCGGGGACGGCCACGGCGTCACGCTGGTCGCCACCGACGCGGGCCTCGCCGCCATCGGCATCGAGCCCGAGGACGCGAACACCGCGCCTGCGGGCGCGACGGACGCGCCGACCAAGGAGCCCGCGCCGGACGCACCCACCGAGACCGAGACCGCGCCCAAGGCGCGCACGCCGCGCGAGGGCACCAAGCAAGCCACGTTGATCGCCATGCTGCGCGCGCCCGGGGGAGCCACCCTCGACGAGATCGTCGCCGCCACGGGATGGTTGTCACACACCGCGAGGGGCGCGATGTCCGGCGCGCTGAAAAAGAAGCTTGGCCTGACCATCACCTCCGAGAAGGTCGACGGAAGGGGGCGCGTCTACGCCATCCGTGACTGACGCTCGGCGCCGAAACGGACAGAAACCGCCGCCACCCGTTGGGCGGCGGTTTCTCATTCTGCGCTCCGCATCCGGATTGCCTCGAACAGCCGCCGCAACAGGTAACCGCGCACCAGCGAGACGCCGACGAAGGCGAGGCCGATCGTCAGATGCTCCGGGAGCCCCGTCTCGATCCCGAACCACGGGAATACGACGATCTGCGTGGCGATGGCCAAAACGTAGCCGACGACAACGTTTGCCGCGGCCTCGACCATCGACATGGTCCGGCTCTGCTTCATCGCAGGCTCTCCATGAAGGCCGTCACGAACTCCGCCGCGAGCGGCGGAACGATCGCATTGCCGTAGCCCCGCAGCAGCCCCATGCGACCGGGTATCCCATCAGCCAGCGGGAATGTTCCGGGCTCAACGGGCCGCCAGCGGTCATCGCGGCAGAGGAGCCAGTCCGGATCTCGCCAGACGCCGTCCGTCGCATTGGCCCCGACAGGGTCGGCGCCATCGACCAGTCCACCAGCTTCACCGTCCTGCGGCTCGCATCGGTGTTGCCGGCCGCATTGTATCGCTTCGTGGCGGGCGAGCCCGCCATCGCCGTCGGCCAACCTGCCAGCCAGACCTGTCGGCCGAGCAGCGCATTGATCGGCACCGACCGGCATTCCGATCCGTCCTTGTGATCCCTCGCCGAGGCCGTCGCCCAACCCGCGAGTGACTGCGTCCAGGGTGACGGCGCCGAAGAACAGGCGCTGGCGGATGTGCGGCGCGCCGATGCCCGCAGCCGGCAGATCGGCCGCCGCGACGGCGTAAGATGCCGCTTCCAGGTCAGCCGCCAGAGCGTCGAACCACGCCCAGCCAGCCGGATCCTCAGGCGCTGTTCGAGCCGCGCCGCCAACCGGTCCGAGCACTGCCGCGCTCGCGACCTGCTCGCCGAAGACGAGTTCCGGGCGGCAGGCTGCGACGAGCCGCAGGAAAGCGGGCGCGAGATGGCGGTCATCGTCCTGTCCTTTGCGCTGCCCCGCCTGGCTGAAGGGCTGGCAGGGCGGCGAGCCGGTCCAGACGGACAGGTCCTCGGCCACGCCCGCGAGGCGCAGTGCGTAGGGCCAGCCGCCGATTCCGGCGAAGAAATGGCATTGCGCGAAGCCGCGCAGGTCGGCGGGCTCGACGTCGAGGATGGAACGCTCGTCCACATCGCCATCTGGCAGCAGCCCGGCCGCGATCAACTCCCGCAGCCATGCACAGGCCGCGGGGTCGGCATCGTTGTAGTAGACGGCCATCAGGCGGCATCGGCCTTGTCGCCCAGCCGCTCCGCCTTCACCTGCGCGAAGGTCCGGCCGTCGCCGTCGAGGAACGCGTCGCGGCCAGTCTCGGCCTGCCAGCGTTCAACGGCGACATCGATGTAGGCCGGGCTGATTTCCATCGCGAAGACGCGGCGGCCGTTGGCCTCGCCCGCCATGATCTGCGAACCCGAGCCCGAGAACGGCTCGTAGCAGAGGCCGCCCCGCGCCACATGCTGGCGCATCGGGATGCCAAACGCGTCGAGCGGTTTCGGCGTCGGGTGGTCGGGCCGGTCGTCCTTGGCGAAGCTGGGCAGCGCCCACGTGGACGGCAGGGTCTCCTCGGCAACCTTCGGCGGACGGTTCGGACGGCGCCAACCCATGAAGCAGGGCTCGTGTTTCCAGAGGTAGTGCGACCGGGTCAGGACACCTCGGTCCTTCACCCAGATGATCTGCTGGTGGACGAAGGCCCCAGCCTTTTCCCAGCAGGCTTCCAGCATCGCCTGGCGACGGGAGGCGTGCCAGCAGTACCAGGCGGCGTCCTCGGCGATGGCCTCGGCCACGGCCGCCGCGATGAAGCCGTCGTAGAGTTCGGCGCCCTGCGAACTGTCGTCCCAGGTCGTGCCGTAGGAGGCAGACCAATCCTTGTTGCGGGTCGGATGGTTCGAGCCGTCGTAGTCCACCAGATACGGCGGGTCGGTCGCGAACAGGATTGCCCGCTCGCCGTTCATCAGGCGGCGCACATCGGCCGCGCTGGTGCTGTCACCGCAGAGCAGCCGGTGATCGCCGAGGATCCAGAGATCGCCGGTGCGCGATGCCGGGTTGCGCGGCGGTTCGGGAATGGTCACCGGCGGCACGGAGCCCCCGACGCCACCTTCTTCACCGTCCCCCTCCGGCACGAAGGCCAGCAGCTTGTCCAACTCGCCATCGGAGAAGCCGACCAGCGACAGGTCGAAATCCTCGGCCAGCAGGTCGTTCAGTTCGGCCGACAGCAGCGCCTCGTCCCAGGTGCCGAGTTCGGTCAGCTTGTTGTCCGCGATCCGGTAGGCCCGCCGCTGCGCCTCGGTCAGGTGCCCCAGCACGATCACCGGCGCTTCGGTCAGCCCCAGCTGAGTGGCGGCCAGCACGCGCCCGTGCCCTGCTATCAGTTCGCCGTCATCGGCCACGAGGCAGGGCACGGTCCAGCCGAACTCGGCCATGCTGGCGGCGATCTTCGCGACCTGGTCCGGCCCGTGCGCCTTCGCGTTCTTCGCGTAGGGCTGGAGCTTGGCCAGCGGCCACGTCTCGATCGCGTCCGGGGCGAAGCTCAGCGTCATGGTGGGCAAGGTTCCTCGGTCGGGTGGATGCCGGTGGCTTCCGGACTCCGGATGCCGGGCCGGACTCCACACGGGGTCCAGCGGCTACCAGCGGTGTCCGGTCGGAAGGCCAGCGTTCATTGGTGTTTGCGCGGCGCGCGGGTGGCTCCGGCTTCCGGGTGGCTTCCCAAAAATCCGGCCCTGTCGCTGGCGATGTCCCGCGCTTCGCCCGCCAGCATACGAATGTCGCCAGGAAGGAACCAAGAACTCAATGGGTTAGCCCATTGGACCCCGGCTGGACCCTTCGCTGGACCCCGGAAGCCAGCGCCGCGGCCTCTGCCTGCGCGCTCCTCTCCCGAGCATATTCGCTTTCTAACGGCCTCGACGAAATGTGTAAGGCCCTGCGATGTACACCCGAAAATTTCCTCAGAGGACGATTTTTCTTGACAGCCGATTGGCGTTTTCGATGACGAACTGCTGCGACCGACGGGGCGACGGCACGCGACCGTTCAGCCGCCAGGTGATCACCGCAAGGCCGTACTGCCAGCGCTTGGTCGCTGCCGTGCGCGACAGACCGAACTGCCAGCAGATCGGCTTCCACGCCATGCCGTCGGCGCGGGCCCAGACCAGGCGCCCATCCTCGGGCTCGAGCCAGCGCAGCCAGAGCATCGCTTCCTCGGCCTGCGTGATCTGACGCGGGCTCGGCCTCGGCCGCCGCATCTGCAGTTCCTGGCCAACCTTGTCGGCGAAGCTGTGGAAGTACTCCGGCCAAGCGTTGAAGAAACCCTGCGGCATCACGCCCGGCATCTGCCGCATCACGCCTGCCGCAAGCTCCAACCGGTCCTGAACCTGCGCTGTGGTCCACTCACCCATGACGCGCCTCCCGTTCCCGCTTGCCGTAGAGCCGCTCGCCGAGCTGGCGCACCAGTTCTCGCTCGGGCCAGGTCAGGCGGTCGTCGTCGATGGCGACGGCCAGCAGGCCCTGTTCCTTCCAGCCGTCGCGCTTGACCTCGTCAGGGTTGCGGCGGTGACCGCCATAACCCTTGGGCGTGAACCGCATGCCGCTCATTGCACACCTCCCCGGGTCTCCAGCGCCCAGAGCAGGATCGCGATGGCGTCGGCCTCGTTGTCGTCGGCGGGCGAGAAACCCCGCGTGCGGGCGGCCGCCATCATGGCGTCCTTGTTCGCGTTGCCCTTGCCGGTGGCGTGGCGTTTGATGGTGCCGACCGGCACGCCCTGATAGGCGACGCCCGCGGTCTCCGCCCATGACGTCAGCGTGGCCAGCAGCCCGCCATAGACATGTGCCGCGTCAGTCCCGATGTGCCTGCGCACCTCCTCGAAGTGGATGGCGGTGATGGCTCCGGCGTCGTGGGCCAGCTGCTCGAGCCAGCCCCGGAACCGCAGGTAGCGCATGCCGCCGCCGTCGTAGCGGCTCGACCGGAAGGATACGGTGCCGCTGGTGATCAGACCGTCCGCAGCCTGCAAGGCCCAGCCGGTCGTGGTGCCGAGATCGAGGGCGAGGACGACAGGCACGCCGGGAAACGGGGCGCTCACGGGGGTCGGGGTCAGAGATGCGTGGGCCATGATGGGCTCCTTTCCGGTTTGGTGCTCGATGGGGTGATGGGCGGCGCATGCGGGGCTCATGGATCGAGCTCCCGCAGCCAATCGGGGACGGGTGAACCTCGGGAACCTGCCGCCCGAGGTTCACAAGGAGGTTCACACTGACAAGGCTCTGAATTCACGGGGCTTTGTGAACTTCGCGAACCTTGTGAACCTTTTCCGGCAACATCCTTCGCATGTGCGTGCGCGCGCGCGTGCGAAAGGGTTGGGAGAGGTTCACAAGGTTCACAAGGTTCACATTTGCCATTCCGATCAATGGCTTGATCGTGTGAACCTCGGCTTCGGAGGTTCACACCCGCGCCCCGAGGTTCACACGCGCCGGGCCCCCGTGCGCCGGATTGCGGACGCGACGGCTGCTCGGAGACCTTCAGCTGCCACTTGACCGCCCGCCGAAACGTGCCCGCCTGAACCAGCCTGAGGTTCAGATCGCCCACCCGGAACACGCGGTCCCGCATCTTCTTGATGGCGATCCCGAAGCTGGTCTTCTGCGCGCGGTCCGTGTGGCCGGTGATGGGCGGCGCCGGATCGCAGAACAGGGCCACGTCGAAGAGGTCGGCCGCGCCCACCTCGGCGGTTCCGAACCGGTCCCACCAGGCGGCGATGAAGGCGCTCCAGCCCGCGCCTTCGCTGTCGGAGGCCTCCATCATCTCGTCGAGATTGCCGAGAAAGCCGGGAATGCTGGCAACCTCGAGCACGCCGCCCACGACATGCGCCCAGTTCTCGAAGGAACCGATGGTGCGCGCCCCGCGCGGCTTTCCGGCGGCGATCCATGCCTGGCAGAGCGTGAGACAGGCGGCGACCAGCCGGGGGCGGTTCGCGCGCACCCATGTCATCAGATCGGGATGGCGGAAGCCGGTGCGCTGCCAGGGGCGCTCCTCGTGAGGATCGAGCCGGATGCGCAGGAGGCGGCGCGCCATCTCGTTGGAGAACTCGGGGTTGTTGCCAGTGGCGATCCAGAGGCAGCGGATCGGCAGCCGCGCCATTTCCGATGCGCCGAGGATCCGGTCCTCCCAGAAGGGCGCCGTCAGGGCGGCCGCGACGGCGGAGCTGTCGAGCTTGGCGCGCAGGTTGTCGATCAGCACGATGGCGGGGATCTGGCGCAGCTTCGCGGTGACGCGCTTGCGCCATTCGTCGTCGTCGCGCCCTTCGGTCATGACGCTCGCGCCCGAGCCGGTGAGGATGGTGGCCACGGCATCGACCATCAGTGTTGCGCCGGAGCCAGGGCTGGGCTTCTCGATCAGGTGCAGCGGCGTCGGCCCGTCGATCATGCCGCGCAGGAAGCCGAGCAGCAGCAGCGCGATCACATGCGCCACCTCGGCGGGACCGACGAAGGGGAAGTCGCCGAGCAGATCCTCGCACAGGAGGCTGCGGGCGGCGGCAACCTCGGCGGTTGACGGCTTGGCCGGGATGGTCGGCACGACAAAGCCGGGCGTCGGGGCATAGAGAAGCCGCGCGTCGGGATGATAGCCCGGCGTGGTCAGCAGCGTGCCGCCGCGACCGAACACGGGCGTGTTGACTATGCCCACCAGCACGGGCAGCGCCGGATCGGGTGTGGCCAGCACGGACTTGACCACAGCGATCGGCGGCGGGGCCGCGACCAGCTCGCCCTTGCCGTTCAGCTTCTTCCAGTGCGCCAGCCGCGCCAGCATGTGACGCAGCCGTTCCTCGGTGATCGCGGTGGCGACCGGACGGCCCTCGTCGTCCGGCACCACCCATGTCGGCTGCCCGGCGAAACGGAACACCCATGGCGTCCGGTTCGAGGCCATCAGCAGGCTCCAGACCCGCTCGACCGAGCGGGCGAGATCGCCTTCGTCGGCGCGCAAGGTGGGGATGGCCTCGCCGCTGCCCTGATAGTTGACCGGCCGGTGCTGCCCGATCAGCAGCGTGGGCTCGGCCTCGGTGATGGCCTCCGCATCGGCGATCAGGGCGGCGACAGCCTCGGACCCTTCGCGCAGCAGCAGGTCGTTGAAATCCTCGCCTTCCTCTGGCGGCAGCGCGACGGCCACGTCGCGCCCTTGCGCGCGCAAGCGCCGGGCAGCAGCCTCGGCGGCCCGCAGACCGGCCCCGGAGGTGTCGTTGTCGGCCAGGATCAGCACGCGCCGGACGCCAGGCGGCAGATCGACCTGTTCGAGGCCCGATGTCGACAACGTCGCCCAGACCGGCAGATCGGGGCATGCGGTCATCACCGCGAGGCCGGTCTCGATCCCTTCGGAAAGCGCAAGCCGATCGCCGTCGCCGAGATCGGCGAGACGCACCGCGCCACCAGCCACTCGGCCCAGCATCTTCTTTGCCTTGTCGAGCGGCGCCTTGGTGACTGCCACCTCATCGGTGGCGAGGTAGCTGCGGTGCAGGCCGATGACCGCGCCATCGCGGTCGCGGACCTGGCCAAGCATGGCCGGATAGCCGGTCTTGGTCTCCCAATGGGTCAGGTCAGGGTGAAACAGCAGATCGGCGGCCTCGGGCACGATCAGGCCGCGTCCGGTCAGATACCGCGCGACCGGAGAGCCCGTGATCGTCTCCGCACCCGTCAGGATGTGCGCGATCTCCAGCGCGGGATCGCGCTTCAATGGGGGCGGCGCCTGCGGTGCGCGGCGTTCCGGTGCGCCGGGCGAGATGCCCGCGATCTCGGCCGCCTCGACGATCAGCGCCCGGCCGTCGAGCCCGGTCGCTTCCTCGATGGCGCTGATCGGACCGCCGCCCTGATTGCCGTCGAAGTCGATCCAGTCTCCAGCGTGCGCGCCGCGCAAGGTGATGACACAGGAGCCGGTATTGCGCGGCGCATCGCCCCGGATGTTGGCGAGCCGCCACTCGTCGCCCGACCTGCGCCCGCGCGGAAACAGGCGCGGCACCCAGACTTCCGCGGTCTCGCGAAGGCGCGCCACCACCAGATCGAGGTCGTAGCGTAGAGGCTCACCGCCGAGCGGTTTGGCGTCGTTGAGGTCAAGCAAGGATCACCAGACCTTTCTCGGCCCGCGTGATCGCGGTGTAGAGCCAGCGGTTGCGGTCGGCGGCGCTGCGCCCGAACCCGTCGTCGAACACGACGACGTTCTCCCATTGCGAGCCCTGCGACTTGTGGCAGGTGATCGCGTAGCCCCAGCTGGACTCGATCAGCCCGCGCCGGATCTGCCACTCCCGTCGCCCGCGCTCGGGGTCGTAGGCGACATGATCGGCATATTCGCCGCGCCAGAAACTCTGTCGCCCGCCGAGGCTCACCCCGTCCTCGGTCTCGACCATGGCGCTGAAGGCGAAGGCGTCGTCCGGATCCTGCCGCACCTCGGTGAGGGTCAGGAACATGCCGTTGATCAGCCCGAGATCATGGCGGTTCTTGAGACAGATGATCTTCTCGCCGCCGCCTGTCGGAAAATCCGCACCGAACCCGGCCGCGCGCTTCATCGCGGTGTTCAGCCAGCGCCGCGTCGCGTTGGTGCCGCAGATCACCTGGCCACCCTGGAGCATCTGAGCGGGACCAACCTCGTGGCGGGACATCTTCCAGACATGGTCGTCATGCGCGCCGGGTGGGATCGGCAGTCCCTCGCGGGCCAGCGTCGCGAGCCGCAGGATGGCGCTGTCGCCCGCCTGGCGGTGCACCTCGGTCAGCATCACGTCCGGGGTGGTCTCGGTGAAAAAGCCCGTGTCCTTGACGGGCGGCAGCTGCCCCGGATCGCCCAGCACGAGGATCGGCTTGCCGAAGGCCATGAGATCGTGGGCCATCTCCTTGCCCACCATCGACACCTCGTCGAGCACCAGGAGATCCGCGTCGCGCAGGATCGACTGCTCGTTGATCAGGAACCTCGGTTGGTGGATGTCCTCGAGGCGCAGTTCGAGCTGGGCGATGCGCGTCATCGCGAGACCGCGCTCGGCCGGGCACATGCGCGGCAGGTCGCGCCGCAGCGCCGCCAGATCCTCGGTCGCGCGCGCGATCTCTTCCGGCGTCGCCTCCGAGACGCGGTAGATCAGGCTGTGGATGGTCTGGGCGGGCGTTCCCTTGCGCGTCATGACGAGCGCCGCCTTGCCGGTGAAGGCGGCGAAGAGCACGCCGCCAAGCCCGCCCGGGGTCATGGGTTCCAGCCCCAGCGCCTCGATCGCCATGGCGGTGATCGTGGTCTTGCCGGTCCCGGCATAGCCGAAGAGGCGGAAGATCTGCTGGTCGTGCCGCCGCGTCTCGAACCAGTCGCGGATCGCGGCGATGGCGCGGCCCTGGGTTTCGGAAAGGGTGACGGTCATGCGCGGTCCTCCCAGCAACGCGTCGCGAAGGGGCAGAACCGGCAGAGAAAGAAGTCGGGACTGGTCGCGATGCGCGGCAGCAGATCGCCCGCGTCCGCGGCGCGCAGCACGTCGACCGCCTTGTCCGACAGCGCCTGCGCGGCGGCCGGATCGAACGACACATGCTCGTGGTAGAGCTCGCAGGTGTCCTTGTTCAGCGCCGTGAAAAGCGCGGACCCGAGGCCCATGTAGGCCATGTAGATCTGCATCTGGCCGAAATAGACGGGCTTCGAGAGCTGCACGCCTTTCTTCGCCGTGTCCGACCAGGACGAGGCTTTCAGCGCCTTGTGTTCCCAGAGCAAAGGCCATTCGAGACCGATCTCCGGGCCGCCGATGATCACGCCGTCCACATGGCCGCGAATGCGTCCGCCCGCCGTCTCGAAGCCGAACTGGCCGCCAGCTTGCGTCTGGGTGCGCAGATCGAACCCGGCCTGCCGGAGCCAGCGGATCGCCAGATCCTCGAAGACATGCCCGGCCGCGAAGATGCGAAGAACGCGCCCCTCGAAATCCTTGCCGGGATCGGGCGACGTGCGCGTGACCTCGTAGACCAGCCGCCGCGCGCAGGGCTCGCCGATGCGGCTGGCGCCCAGATAGTCGCGCGGGCGCTGCCCCTCGCGCTCGGCGACCAGCGCAGCATCGATGCGGCCGTTGATCCGTGCGCCGAGGGGTTCGGGATCCGAGGCGTCGCGGCCATACACGAAGCCCGAACCGTGATTGAAATCGACCAGCATCAGCACCCCCTCAGAACGGCACGTCGCCATTGTCGGACTGGCGCTGCATCGATGCCTGAAAGCCGTCGACGCAGGCCTCGATCACGCGGTCGATGTCCGCGGCCGGGCGGTCGAAGAAGGGCTCCATCAGGCCCATCTCCGTCAGCGCCTCGGCGAGCATCCTGCGCGCCTCCACGATGGCGCGCGTCTCCATGTCGGTCTTGTCGATCATGCCGTGGTTCCTTTTGGCGCTGGCCGAGCCCACCATCAGGCAAGCCATCGAGCAGAAGCGGTAATGAGGGTGACGGTCCCAGCGCAGGCCGTGGCAGTAGCCGAAGCCCCGGGCCTCGCGACCGCACTGGGCGCAGGGCACGCGCCGGGCGAGGTCCGCGCGCGTCACCCCACGAGCAGCAGGTCCAGCGCGTCGCGCTCCTCCTTGTCCGGGGCGGCGGTCCGGCGCTCGGAGGACAGCACGATGAACCGGCTGATGGC
Source organism: Rhodobacter maritimus (assembly GCF_058747975.1). Taxonomy (NCBI): domain Bacteria; kingdom Pseudomonadati; phylum Pseudomonadota; class Alphaproteobacteria; order Rhodobacterales; genus Rhodobacter; species Rhodobacter maritimus. The sequence continues at coordinate 1,935,257 of NZ_CM179095.1, forward strand.
GTTCGAAGCCATGCATTCCAGATCGCGCCGGGTCAGGCTGGCGATGGGGCGGTCGAGACGCCCGCGCGCCTCGAGCCAGCGTCCCATCGCCAGTGCCGCCTCCGTGGTGACATGCGCCTGCCATTCGTCCGGGCTCACGGGTTCAGCCAGGCCGGGCCGTTGCCGGGTTTGGCGGCGGGCGGCGTCTGGGTGGCGGGTTGGGTGGGGGCCGTCGGCGCACCCCAGGCAGGCGCTGCGGATGCGGAGGCCGCCTGTGGCTGTCCCCAGGCCGGGGTCGCGGGCTGCGCGGCTGCGGCGGCGGGCCGGGGCTTGTTCGAGGGCTGCGCGGGCACGGGCTCGCCCGCCATCACCTTCTGCCATTCGGGCGCCGTGGGCAGCACGACATGGTCGAGCTTGTTGGCGTCCTTGTAGGCGGGGTTGCGGCTCGGCTCGATCTGGATCTTGGCGACGAAGCTGATCCCGTCGAGATCGGCGAGCCCGCGCAGCACCCGCTTGGCTTTCGCCGCCTCGCTCATGTCCTCGGGGTTCAGCCCGAGCGCGCTGTCGATCATGGCGCGGAAGGTCGATTTCGAGATCTTCCAGCCGATCGACTGGCCCTGCTCGTCGAGCTTGCCGCCCTGCACGGTAAAGTTCTGCCAAAACTTGCGCCGGGCATGCGGGCCCTCGGCGACAGTAAACTCGGCGTCGAGCATCAGTACGTCGCTGCCGGGCTGGTTGGAGGCCTTGAGCAGCCCGCGATCCGCGTCGCTCGATCCGTCGGTGCCGCCCTTGCGCAGTGTCATCACCAGCTTGGCGAAGGTGCCGTCGGGGATCAGGTCGCCGGACTGCTGCGGCTCCACGTCGTTCATGTCGAAGGTCATGTCGTCATCCTTTCCGGGGTTGGTTGATCTTGGTGAGGAGCGCGCCGAGATCGGGCGGCTCGGTCAGGTCGAGCCTGCCGCTGCGGTCCTTGGCCGGCAGGCCGAACGGATTGCCGGACTGGCAGACGAGGCGGCGCGCGTTGCCCTTGTCGGGATCGTGCCGCCAGGTCGGGGGCGCATCGGGGCCCGCGCCGGGATCCTGCGTGAAGAGGCTCATTGTGAGCACCTGATCGACGATGCCAGGGAGCTCGCGGGCGACCTTTCCGCCGTCCATCTGCGGCTGCCAGGTCACCCGGTTCATGTCGTCGACGACCTTCTCGAGGATGCCGACGAAGATGACCGTGCGCCCCGGCGCATGTTGAAGGTGCTTGAGAAGCCCGATGACCTCGCGTGCCAGAAGCCCGTAGGCGCCGCGCGTGTCCGGTTTGCCGGTGCGTTCCGACAGCGCCTCGGGACGGGTCTTGGCCCATGCCATGGCCTGGCGCGTGAGATCGGTGATGCTGTCGACGAAAATGATGCGCTTGGTGTCGATCTTCTCGGCCAGCTCGGGATGCTGCGCGCGCAAGTGCGCATGGTGCGCTTCCGAGAAATGCTCCTCGGGCTGGGCGGCCGGGTTCGCGCCGCCGATCAGGCAGGCGATGTCGACCGCGTCGGCAAACCGGCGGATCGGGATGCTGTCGCCCGGCCAGTCCTGGACGGACTTGAGGCCCGCCTCCAGATCGATGCAGAGCGTCTCGGCGGGCGGCAGGGTCTTCAGCAGCGTGGTCTTGCCCGCGCCGCTCGGCCCGAACAGCGCCATGGTGGTCTTGCCCTGCGCCTCGCGCAGCCGGTCGTCGGCGGATATGATGCGCAGGCTCATTGATCGCCCCCCTGCGGGACGATCTCGATCTTCAGCGTCCCGGGCCGGACGGTGCGCGCGGGCTCGAACCCGGCGCGGATGGCGTCGGGCCAGGCGGCGTATTTGCGCTCGGGCACCTTGAAGGCGATGTCGACATACTGGGCGGGATCGTCCCCGGCGGCGCGGATGCGCTCGACCATGGCGGCGAGGCGATCCTGATCCCAATCGACCCGTTTCGGCAGATCGGCGACCACGGTGAAATCACCATCGTCGAAGCGGATCGTGCCGGTGTCCTTGCCCGCCGCCTGCCGTTCCTCGGCGGCGCGGGTGGCGTAGCGGACCGTCAGCGCGCCATCGAGGCGGGCCTTCGCGGCCTTGTCGCGCTTGATGCGCTCGTCGACATCGCGCTGCAGGATGGCCAGCAGTTCGACGGGCAGCTGGGCGATGTCCTGCAAGCCGAGGCCCGGCAGGTCGTCGACGGTGAGGGTGTTCGCGGGGAACGGCATGTAAGGGTCTCCATGATCGGCAAAAAGGGATTGGAAGGCGGTCATCACGCGGCCTCTTGCTCGGCGAGCAGGAGCGCGGACAGCGACACGGCTGCGGCCTTCGGCTTGGCGCGAGCGACGGCGATGTAGGCGAACTGGTCGGGGCCCGTGCGCTCCTGCACCAGGTGCACGAGACCCTGTTCGGCGGCCCAGAAGGCGCGCGACCCGAGCCGGGCCAGTTCCGCGCGCTCCTGATCCGGCAACCGGGCGAACATCGGGAAGATGTCGAGAACCAGAAAGCCGCGATGGTATTCGAGCCGGTCGCCCGGCACGGCCTGCGCCACCCAGGCGCAGAACTCGATCTCGGTGAGCGGTCGGCGGGCGCGGACCGTGATGAAGGGGGTGGTGCCCATGAACATGATCTCCTCCTTTCGCCTCTACTCAGGCCGCCGCGAGATCGTCCCAGGCGGGACCGAGACCGTGGGCGGTGAGGACGTGGCGGAGATCGGCGAGGCGGCGGTAGAGAGCGGACCGGCTGCCAAAACCCTCGGCCGCCAGCGCGGTCACGGGGCGATGCGCCAGCGCCGCGCAGAACCGGCGATCCTCCGCCGGGAGCCGCGCGAGCGCGGTTTCCATGGCGTGGTGAATTTCCGTTACAGCGGCGGCGCAGCAGGTCTGGCCGTGCCAGGCGGCAAGCCCGTCGTCCTCGGTCAGCGTGTCCCCGACCGGCTCGCGGGCTCCGGCCAGAGGCACCTCGAGCGAGAGCATCGACCCACCCTGCGCACGGCGCTGGCGGTGATGGCGCATCGCGATGCGCGAGGACTGGTTGCGCAGAACGATGTTGGCGAAGGCGCCGATGCTGCCGCGCGAGGGATCGTAGGCGGGCAAGCGGCGCAGCAGATCGACCAGGAGATCCTGACCCAGATCCTCGCGCTCGCAGAGCGGCATGCTCAGCCTGCGCCGGAGCCGCTGTGCCGCCGCATCGGCCTCGCGGATGATGGTTTCAATGTCGTCGGGGGAAAGCTCGATCTGCATCGCTGTGCGCCTCGGTCATCTTTTCTGATGAGCCCAAGGTGCCGGATGCGGTCGGCGCGCAGGTGGGAACGGGGTGGGAATAAGGTGGGAGGTTGGTGGGTCGCGCCATTTCCGGTCGCCGGGTTAGAATAGAAGGGCCGACGCGGACCGCTTAGCGGCCACTAAAACCATAAAGCGCCAAACCACGCATGGATAACGCACTCATCATATCTGCTGTCGATGGCGGCTCACCGCGGTGAATACTGTGCTTCGACCGCGTGAAGCTGATGATTGCGCGACTTGAGAGTGCCGGGATAAGTTCCACGAACATTTATAGCGACGGAGGCGTGCTCGACGATGGCAGACCTAATTTTTGACCGGAAGCACGCCATGGAAGCGATCCGCTTGGCAAAAACCAACGGGCAGGAATGGCTATATGAAAGCTATCCCAAGCCAAACGGACAGAAGCGCCGGTCGAGCACGGGTTTTCTGATGCACGAAGGCGCGGCCTACCCGGTAAAACCGCTGGGACGTCTGGCAAACGAGATTGCCGGCAACCCTATGACCGCTAATCCCATCACGAATGTTTTCAGGAAATACTTCGAGAAGTTGGGGTTCCAGTTGATCGACAGCCCCGAGGACGAGGCGGAAACCGCGACTCAGCGACAGCGCCGCCTCGCCGAAGTTTGGGAGCGCCCGGGCCAAGCTCGGTTTCGCCGCGCCGTCTTTGAGATGTTCGGCGCGCGCTGTGTTGTGACAGGATGCGAGACGCTGATGGCGTTGGAAGCCGCACACGTTCTGCCTGTGTCCAGCGGCGGCGGCGATGAAGGATGGAATGGCATTCCTCTTCGCGCCGACTTGCACAGGCTCTTCGACGCTGGCGCCATCATGATCGATCCTACCTCGTGGAAACTCTCGGTGGTTGATGCCTTGCGTGAAGAATACGGCCAGTATCACGGTCTGGACCTCGAGCCGGTCATCGCCGAGATCGACGGAGCAGCGGAGCTGGCGGCGGCATTGCGGAAGCGAATGGCAATGATCGGCTAAATGCGAGCTGGACCGACCCGGCTCCAGCTGACGAAAGCGGACTCAAGGAAGGAAGCGCGCGAGACGCTGCTGGTTACCTTTTCAACCGTCGACCACGATGTCTGATGCATGGACGCCGAGCCGGTAGCCCCGGTTACGCACCGTTTCGATCAGGGCCTTGCTCTCGCCATCGGTGAACCCGGCAGCCTTGAAGGCATCCCGCAGCTCCCGGATCAGATCCTTGGCTTCGCGCGCCGTGGTGCCTTCGACATGAGAACCGGAGGCGACCTGATCGCGCGACAGCGCCTTCTCGAGCAGGCGTTCGAACACGGGGAAAATCTGACGCGACAGAATGACGGAACGACCTACCCAATGAACCTCGGCCGCCGCCCTCCGAACACGAAGCACGGGCGCCAGCGGGATCGGCGCCAGAGCCGCGATGTCGATTGTGCCGCCGAGGCCATTTGTGGCGGGCGTCAGCACCTTGAGGATTTCGATGAGATGAAAGCCCGCATCCTGGTGTCGCCGGGCAATCTCCGCTGGCAACTGCGGCGCGAGGATCGTGACGTCCGAGCCCTGCGCCGCTTGGCGCAACGATGCGGCAATGCCGTCGCCGGTCAGGGCTGCAGGCTCCAGCGCAAGAAACACTGCGCGCCCCGATGGCGTATCGCCGAGCCGCCAGACCTTCTCCGCGGCGCGTTTCGGGGCTGCAGCGAACCCTGCTGCGGCGCCGATCACGGATGCCAGCCCATCAGCGCCGATGCGGAACACGCGCACATCATCTTCGGTGAGTTCGATGTCCTGTCGATGATCGAACGGGCACTCAGCCCGAAACGCATCGCCGATTTTCCGGATCGGCCTACAGGGGAGTCCGCATTCGCAGCCGTCGCAGACGTCCCAATCGGAGAGCGGCGCCTGTTCGACGAGGACACGTTTCGCCAGCAGCCGGTCGAAAACCGGACCGAAGAACGGCGCGGCAAGCTCGCCTGACAGGATCGCGTCGTCGCCAGCCTCACTCAGCCGCGTCAACAACCTCAAAATCGTCTCGGTCATTCATCAGCCCGTTCCGTTCGATCAGCTTCATCACCCGCGCCTCGTGCTGGGTGCGGCGGAACTGCACGACGCCCGGGGGCCGCAGCTTGACCGTGACCTGCGGCTGGCGCTTGCCGTCGCCCTTGAACAGGATCCGGAACACGAGCTCGCCCAGCCTCCAGGCGCCGCCGAACGAGACCGGTGTGCTGCCGAAATGCTGGAGCGCGTCACCGCCGAGATCCCGCGACCGCAGCGTGCGCACCACGCGGGGATACCCCTTCTTGCCGGGCGCCATCAGGTCGGCCGCCGCCTCGATGATCAGCACCTTGTCTATCAGCGGATCGTAGGCGGCATCGAAGGTAAAGCCCGGTCCGGCCAGTTCGACCGGGCGCAGGGTATAGAGGTCCTGCGCGTCGTCACCGTCGAAGAAGCCGGGCCTGTCGAGGATGATCGAGGCGAAGAGTTCCGCGATCTCGGGCTGATGCGCCTTCCTGATGCGGGCCAGCCGCAACATCCCGGTGTTCTCGGAGTATCGCAGCACGGCGTGGGAAATCTGGCGCACGCTGATGACCCGTTCGATCTGGCCCTCAACGACCGGCATGGTCGAAACCATGGAGCCGTGGCTGACCACGAGGTTGATCTCGTCATCGTCGTCGTAGTCGCCCACCCGGCAGTAGTCCCCGAGAAATGCGTCACGGAAGAGCGCGGCAACGGCCGTCCGGAACGCCTCGACCTTCTCCGCCGTCAGATCGATCGCGACGCCACGTTCCCGCCCGGCATATTCATGCAGGCGGTCGGCGGTGAGCATCGCCATGTGATCGGCGGCCGCGTCAAACAGATCGGGATGCTCCAGAAACACCCGGACGGCGATGTGCTTGGGATCATGCGCCTTGTTCGGCGTGTCCTCGTCGCCGGTCTTCATGTCGGGGAACAGATCGACGCCCTGACGGGCGGCCTGCGCCTGGATGATCTCAAGGCCGCGGGCATCGCCCAGTTCCGCAATGCGGTGCAGATCGCCGCGCAGCCCCTCGGGATAGCTGTCCTCGGCGCCGGTCAGCAGTTTCTCCAGCGCCTCGCGGGCGGCATCCTCCTCCTGGTCCAGCAGGTCGACGGAGAAGCCCTTGTACTTGCCCTCGTGCCGCGCCAGCAGTGGCTTCATCAGGGCGAGATCGATGGTCTTGATGAACCGGGGGTTCACGAACTTCTTCAAATTGCCAGCCACGACGAATCCCCTTTCCTGCAAAACCAGTGTTCTTGATACGTTCTTTCGTGTGATTCATCAACCTGCGCGGGATCGGCTGGGACGCTTTCTGACATCGACGAGTAGAGGCCAGAGGAGACGACTGCTCCGAGGCCCGCATGAAACGCCCCAATCCCCTCCCGCCCGACCAGATGACGCCCGCAGAGCGCCGCGCCGAGCTGTGCGGCCTGCTGGCGCTCGGGCTGGTTCGGTTGCGGATACGGGATATGGGCGAAGTATCTGACGCGACGGGAGAACGTTGCCTACACTATCCGCCCGACCAATGCCGTCATGCAACTCCAACTCACCGGAGAAATGCATGAACAAGCCCGATCCCATTCCCGCGCGCCTGGCCGCGCTCAAGACCACACCTACGCCCGACCTGAAGCAACAGTGGCGCGACCTGTTCGATAGCGAGCCGCCGCCGTTCAATCGCCGCTACCTCGAAAGCCGGCTGGCCTATCGCATCCAGGAACTCGCCTATGGCGGGCTGAAGCCCGAGACGATCCGGCGGCTGGAACGGCTTGGCGAGGAACTGGACGGCGGGGACAAGAGGAAGCGCGGCATCCGCGCCGACCGCGACCGCCCGATCACCGGCACGCGCCTCCTGCGCGAATGGCAGGGCGTCGAGCAGATCGTCACCGTAACTTCCGACGGCTTCGAATGGCAGGGGCGGCCGTACAAGTCGCTGTCGGCCATCGCCCGCGCCATCACCGGCACGCGCTGGAACGGCTGGGTCTTCTTCGGCCTCAAGAACCACAGGGGGCGGACGTGACGAAGCCGCCTGAAAAATCCAAGGTCGTCCGCAAGCTGCGGTGTGCCATCTACACCCGGAAATCCTCCGAGGAGGGGCTCGAGCAGGAGTTCAACAGCCTCCACGCCCAGCGCGAGGCCTGCGAGGCGTACATCGCCAGCCAGCGGTCTGAGGGCTGGGTTCTTGTCCGCGATCAGTATGACGACGGCGGCATTTCCGGCGGCACTCTGGAACGCCCCGGCCTGAAGCAATTGGTGGAGGATATCGAGGACGGGCTGGTCGACGTGGTGGTGGTCTACAAGATCGACCGCCTCAGCCGCTCGCTGGCCGATTTCGCCAAGCTGGTCGAAGTGTTCGACCGGAACGGGGTGACCTTCGTCTCGGTGACGCAGTCGTTCAACACGACGACCTCCATGGGGCGGCTGACGCTAAACATCCTGCTGTCCTTCGCCCAGTTCGAGCGCGAAGTGACCGCCGAGCGCATCCGCGACAAGGTCGCCGCCAGCCGCAAGAAGGGCATGTGGATGGGCGGGGTGCCGCCCTACGGCTACCGCGTCGAGAACCGCAAGCTGGTGGTGGACGAGGAAGCCGCAGCGCATGTGCGCTGGATCTTCGCCCGCTTCCTCGAGATCGGGTCCTGCACGGAACTGGCGCGGGAGGTCGGCATGCGGGGACTTCGGACGCCCCGCGGCAACCGGATCGACAAGAAATACATCTATCGGATGCTCAGCAACCGCGCCTACATCGGCGAGGCGGTCCACAAGGGCGACAGCTATCCCGGCGAACACGACGCCATCATCGACGGCGACACGTGGGGCAAGGTCCACGCCATCCTGCAGGAAAGCCCGCGCAAGCGCGCCGCGCGCACCCGCGCCGACACGCCCGCGCTGATGAAGGGGCTGCTGTTCGGGCCGGACGGCGCGGCCTTCTCGCCGACGCACACCCGGAAGGGCGACAAGCTATACCGCTACTATGTCAGTCAGACTGTGCTGAAGCACGGTGCCGGGTCGTGCCCGGTCGGCCGCGTCCCCGCGGGCGAGATCGAGGCCGCCGTGATCGACCAGCTCCGCGCCGTGTTCCGCCAGCCTGAGATCGTTGCAGGGACGTGGAAGGCGGCGCGGGCCCACGCCGACGACATCGCCGAGGTCGACGCCCGTGCGGCCCTGCAACAACTGGACCCGCTGTGGGACGAATTCTTCCCCGCCGAGCAGGCGCGCATCGTCACGCTGCTGGTCGAGCGCGTCGATATCGGCACGAACGGGCTCAACTTCCGGCTCCGGATAGACGGCCTCGGAGGGCTCGTGCGCGAGATGCTGTCTGGCAGCATCGGAGAAGCGGTGTGACCCGCGCGACGCCGATCCCCGAGACGGTGACGCTCCACGTGCCGTTCCGCGTCGTGAAGCGCGGCGGTCGGAAGGAGATGCAGTTGCCGGAAGGCGCCGCGCAGACGCGACGGAGCGACAACGCGCTCGTCAAGGCGCTGGCGCGAGCGTTCCGTTGGAAAAGGATGCTGGAATCGGGCGAGTTCACGACCATCGCCGAACTGGCCGAGCGTGAGGGGATCGCGCCCTCATATATGAACCGCATTCTGCGCCTGACACTGCTCGCCCCCGAAACCGTCGAGGCGATCTTGGATGGCCGGCCGGGACCGGAGGTGACGCTCGCGCGCGTGCTGGGTTCGTTTCCGATGGAGTGGGGAAAGCAGACGCTGCACTTCAGCTGAACACCAACTTCGCCGCGAGGTTCGCGACGAAATGCTTCGCGGCCCGCCGCTTACGCCATGAAAACACTTCCTTAAGGAGGCCGTCCGTGGAAGATTGCGAAGGTGCGGTTGCATCTCTGGAGAAACGCAGCCGCGATAACAGTGATTTGCCGGTTGAGTTTATGGAAAGCCTTCTGCAAGGCCGCCTTCGGAACACTTACCTCGCTGCCTCGAAGGGTATGATCCCCCTGTATGAGGCCGTCGTAAACTCGATCCAGGCGATCGAGGACGATGCTGCCGCAGGTGCGCAGCCGATCCGATCACACAAGATCACAGTGAGGGTGATCCGATCGCTGCAGACCTCGCTCCAACTCGAGGTGAAAGGCAGCGCGCGAGAGAGGATCACGGGGTTCGAGGTCACGGACGATGGCATCGGTTTCACCGAAGACAACTGGAAGTCCTTTCGAACCCTCGACAGTCTTTGGAAAGCTCAGCGAGGCTGCCGCGGCATAGGGCGCTTGATGTGGCTGAAGGCATTCAAGCAAGTGCGGGTCGATTCGGTGTTCGCCGAGGACAGCGAGCTTAAATGCCGACGGTTCCGCTTCGATGTCGCGCACGATGTAAAGCCGGAAGGGGACGTGGAGTCTGCCTCCGGCCCAAAGCGAACCGTGCTTTGTCTCGAAGGCTTCGAGCCACGCTTTGCCGAGCAGGCGCCGAAGACAGCCCGGGTGATCGCCATTGGATTGCTCGAACATTGCCTCTGGTACTTTGTCCGAGAGCAGGGCGTTCCAGAGATCGTCGTCGAGGACGGGCCGGATCGCCTCGTGCTGGACGACCTGTACGACGAACACATGCACTCCGCCGCTCACGCCGAACAGGTCGAGATCAAGGGTGAGCCATTCGAGATTATGCATGTGAAGTTCCGCGCCGCCGTCAACAAAACTCACGGGTTAAACTACTGCGCAGCCGGAAGACTCGTGAAAGAAGAGGCAATCCAAGGGAAGATTCCCGGGCTGGCCGGAGCCGTGACGGACGATCGCGGACAGTTCACCTATGCCGCGTACCTCACCAGTCCATTCCTCAACGAACGCGTCGTGGAGCAGCGCATCGGCTTCAACATCGAGGACGAGGTGGACGGCATGTTCGCCGCTACCGACATCTCGTTCCGCGACATCCGAGAAGCGGTGCTACCACGCGTGAAAGTGTTTCTTTCTGATGCGCTTGAGCAGAACATTGCGGCCGGCAAAGAACGGGTCGCGACGTTCGTCGCGAAGAAGGCACCCCGATACCGCCCCATCCTCGCGCACATCCCCTCAGACGAACTGGTCGTTGACGCTAACATCTCGGACGCCAACCTCGACGCCTTGCTGCACAAGCACCTGTTTCGCGTGGAGCAGAACCTTCTAAGTGAAGGGCACAAGGTGCTGTCGCCCGGCGACGATGAAACCGAGGAGGCATACGAGAAGCGCCTAGATGACTACCTGCAGAAGGTATCGGACCTGAAGCAGTCCGACTTGGCGAACTATGTCACGCACAGGCGCGTTATCATTGATCTCTTGGCAAAGGCGATAGAACGGGACGCGTCGGGTCGATACGTCCGCGAGGACGTCATCCATGAGTTGATCGTGCCGATGCGCGTCACGTCGGATGACCTTGCGTTTCGCCGCCAGAGCCTGTGGCTACTGGATGAACGGCTCGCGTTTCACGACTTCCTCGCATCAGACAAGCCGATTGCGACCATGCCGATAACCGAGAGTGCTTGCGGCAAGGAGCCTGACGTTGCCTCCCTGCGCACTTTCGACAACCCGCTTCTCGTTTCGGACAAGGCGACCGGACCAGCAGCATCGCTCACGGTCGTGGAGATCAAGCGGCCGATGCGCAGCGGCTTTAAGGCGGGACAGTCCGAAGAGCACGATCCGATCCTGCAGGCGTTGGACTACCTGAGGCGACTTCGGGAGGGCGCGAAGGCGAAGAACGGCAGACCGATTCCGAATGCCGACAAGATTCCGGGATTTGTCTACGTGGTTGCGGACCTGACCGATCATCTCAGGGGGTGCTGTGAACTCCACCATCTCAAGATCACGGCGGACGGCATGGGCTACTTCGGCTACCATCCGAGCGCCTTCTACAATGCCTATATTCAAGTGATTTCATTCGACGGGCTGGTGGCGTCGGCGACAGAGCGCAATCGCGCGTTCTTCGACCGCTTGGGACTTCCAAGCAGCTAGCGTCTTCATTCGGAAAGGTCATACACAAGTATTGAATTTCGCTATATTCAATTATCCACGCATTGTTGCGTGATATCTCGGTTTCTTATCAACTTCAGCAGTTGATCCGATTTATTCCCGCGCGACCACAGTGTCATACAACCCGTAGTGAGTCAGTCCTTTGTGGCTTTCGATGCCCGTGTACCGCAATGAGGCGTCCTCGTAGCGTCGGAAAGCGAAGACCGCCTGGTTCATCTGCTCTGTGTTGAACACTTTGAGGCGCACGAGCAGGTGGAAATCTTTCACCGTCAGTCCTGTGACCGTCAGAAACAGGTCCGGCTCGAGCTTGGTGATCACGTCCTGCAAAGTGTTTTCGCGAAAATCGGTCAGGTACATGAATGCCGGAATCCGTGTGGCGAACTTGATCAGCTTCTCCTGCACAAGCTTCCGCTTAGACTTGTATTCCTTTTCCTCGGCCGTGAGTTCCTTCTTCTCCTTTTCAGTGAGACCACCGTTCTTGGCCTTGTTCTTGAGTTCCTTGACCTTCTCGCTCTTGTTGATGATCGTCTCGATGATGTTGTCACCTAGCGAGCGCCAACCCTCGATGCGTTCCACCGCTGCCATCGCTTCGGGGTTGTCGAGGACACGACGGAGGGTTTCGTTGTCCACATTCACCAGCATCGCGCTTTCCCATTTGCGCGCGAGCAGCGTCGCCGAGGTTCCGGCCATCGCGATGTCGAGGATGCCACCCGCGTCGATCTGCGTCATGTTCGCGCCGTCGTAGGCTAGCACGGGCAGAAACGACACGAGGTCCTTAACGGCGTTCTCGGGGTTTGGCTCATTCGGGGCCAGGCCGATCCCGTACTCGGACAGCTGGCGAAGCGCCCTCGTCGGCGCGAAGTCGAACACGAAGCAGATCGGCTTTAGGATCTCCTCCTCGTTGGGATTGTCGCCATTCGGGTTCTTGATGGACCACGGAGACTGAACGCGAAACGCCGCCTGAAAGTAGGTCTCGGGCGATTTCAGATTGCGGAGCATCATGATCGACGACCACTGCGGCACGGTCACGCCGGTAGTCAGCTTGCCACAGGATAGCGTGATCGTCTTTGTGTCGAAGCCGCTCCCGATCGCTTTGCGTACTGGCGGCAGCGCATCCAAACCGATCCCCGCCGACGCACCGGCAGAGACAACGACGTCGTAGTCGTGCCAGAAGGTGTTGTGCTTCTCGGCCAGCAGGTTGGCCATCGCGTGGCACGCCGCCACGTTGGGCAGAAACCAGAACGAGTGCTGTAGGTATGGCAGCAAGCGCACATCCGAGTACGGGAATGGCGGCCGCGTGCCTGTCTTGAGGCTCTCGACAGCCCGTGGCCCATACTGGCCCCGAATGATGTCGAGCCACTTCTGCACGTCGCTCTTGTGCTTGAACCGGGCCCCCGGCCCGATGCCGGTCGCGGAGAAGAACTCGTTGAGATCAAATTCGTCAAACTCCCCGGCGCTCGCAATTGCCAGGAGCTCATCGGGCATCTGGTACGTCAGGAGCCGCATCTGTGGCAGCGCGCCGTAGGGATTCCACTTGTTAGGATGCTTGGCGGCGAATTCCGCCTTCGCGCGTTGCTCGTCAGTGTAGGTCCAGTTGAAGATCTGTTCCTCGATGAACTCGCCGGTCGCGAGCGCCTTGAACGGCGTTCCGGACAGGTAGACGTAGGCCCGTGTCGTGATCGGCAGGAACTCGGTCTCGTCGTTGGACAGGACGTTAAGGTCCTCGTTCACGCTATCTAGACCGGGGTCATATTCCAGCTTGGCCTCCTTCTTAGCGACCGCCTCTTCCTCGCCCTCGAACAGTTCTTTCGCGGTCTCCCGCCAAGCCCCGAAATGGTACTCGTCGAACACGACGAGGTCCCAGTTCACCTGGTGCAGCCACTCGTTCTTCGCCTTGATGTTCCCTGCGGCGTCGCGGCCCAGCAAGTCCTGGAACGAGCCGAAGTAGACGACGGGCTTGGAGCGGTCGATCTGGGTCGGATCGCCGCCGGAGTTTTTCGACAGATACTGCCAGCCGTCGAAATCGACGTGGCTCTCCAGATCAGTCTGCCACGCATCCTCGACCGCCGGCTTAAAGGTAACCACCAGAACCCGCTTGGCGCCGAGTTTCTTCGCCAGCTGGTAGGTCGTGAAGGTCTTGCCGAAGCGCATCTTGGCGTTCCAGAGGAACCGCGGCACCGCATGCATGTCCTCCGCCCAGCGTGACATGAAATAGCCATGCGTGACGTCCACCGCCTCGGCCTGCTCCCGGCGCATCGGGAACGTCAGGTGATGGTTGCCGCTGAATTTCTTGCCTGTCCGCAGCTCGGTCAGGACCGTCTTCACGTCGCTCAGCGTGCAATTCATCCACTCCAGTTCGCTGTTCGCGAAGCCCTTGCGGGCTAGAGCAGCGCGCACCTCATGGTCGGTGAAAACAGTGCCGTCGTCCCGCTCGGCGGGCTCGTCCAGTTCGATGCGGTAGTTCTTGATGGCTGCCGTCCTGAGCTGCTCGGCGACGCGCCGCTTCACATCGCGCGTCGTCTGCCCGATCTTGAGAAGACCGGCGTGCGCATCGTCGGCGATGGAATAGGCGTAGATGCGGGGGCGGGCTTCCGGCTTCGGGGCGAGGATTTCATCGATGGTCGGCTTATGCATCGTCGCCGTCGTCCACCGAGACGTCGCCCAACAGATCGCTCGCCACATCCATAGGGCGGACAATCTTCTCGACGAAGGCGATTTCGTCTTCGGATAGGCCGTAGCGCGCATAAAGGTCCGCATCGGTCCACGTCCGTGTCCAGTCTTGGATCGGAACGAAGGTATAGACTTTGCGGGTTACGTGCTGCGAAGACTTGTGCAGCAAGATCAGAAATCGGGTCAGGCGGCATGCAAGATAGGAGAGAGCACTATCTGCTTCCTCCTTGGTGTCGAAAGGGCCGATGGTCAAATAAGTTTCGGATGAGATTGACCCGGGTCCGGCAACAAATGGCGTGCTAATTATCTTATGGGGATAGCTGTCCCGGTTGCCGGTTCCGGGAGCAGCATAACCGGCGAAAAGCTTCCATCGATCAATCAGGTGTTGGCCGGATCGAACATCATCACGAGCAACGTAACCAACTCCACCGTTCTGGTGGATAGTTACATCGCCTGGCGATCTCTTCTTTTTGCCCTTGAAGAACGTCCTGAAGCCAAAAGCTCTAGCGGAACTTACCAACCGATCAAAACGGCGCGCTTCCGGCAAAGACATGACCTCGTTCTGTCCCGTCTCGCGGGCCATGACCTTGCGGAGAATGGAAACACCTTCATTGTATCGAATAAAGATCTCGGCACCTTCTTCAAGCAGCGGGCGCGAGGCTTCGGAAATCGGCCAATCCTTGAAATGCGTAGCAACCCGGCAAGGGCCGCGATTTTCTTGATCCCAGAGAAAATAGCAGACACCGCCTTTCAGACCCACGCCTGGGAATACGTCCGCAGCGCTCAGGAAATCATCAATCGAGCGCAGTCGATCATCCTTCAGCATCGACTCGCGGAAATCATCGAGTCCTTTGCCTCCGGAAAACCAGCGGGACGGAATGACCATCGTCAGATAGCGAGGTTCAAGGTTTTTCGCCTGCTCGACGAACTTCTGGTAAATTGGGGCGGCGCTGGTTCCGTGCCCACCGTCGTCCAACTGATACGGTGGATTTCCGATGATAACGTCGAAGTGCATGTCGCCTCCAAACAGCTCGGCAACCCGAGTCTTGATGTCGTCAGTATGAATGAATGCATAGGCGTGGGTCTCGAGCCCCTCGCCACGGTCGAGCGACGCCTGACTGGCCCCGCAGAACTTGCACTTGCCGTCCGCCCAAGTGTGTTCGGTGCGCTCGAACCAGATATTGCCCGAGTCACTGTTGAAGCGCCTGGTCACGGCATGCGCGCCGTTGGCATGCTTCGAGCAATATACGCTACGTCGTGCAAGCATGGCGGTCAGTTGGGTAATGCCGATGCCGAACACCTGCTGCGATAGGATGTGATCAACGCGCTCCTGAAGGTCCGGGATCTCTTCGGACAGCCCCGCTGTGAGGCGGACGGTGATTTCGCGAAGGAATACGCCAGACTTGGTGAAGGGGTCCAGGAACGTCACATTCCGGTCGGCCCAGATGTTCGCTCCATCGTGACCTGCTGCCCAGGCCTCCGCGAGCGTGTCAAGCATCCGGTTCGCAAATTCTGGCGGCGTGAAGACCTCGTCGTTCGACAGGTTCGCGATGCACGTCAGCACATCGGGATTGCGCCCGCGAAGGGCAAAGCCAGCCTGTATGCTCATGCAGCCTCCATCGGCGTGCCACCGGAGCCAGCGGCGAGGTCGCGGACCGTCATCGACGGGTAGGTCCTGATCGGGGTGAAGAGCTCATGCTTGCCGAGATGCGCGAACAGCGATCCTTCCGCGCTGAACCTCGATGAGCCAGTGAGGACGTCTAGGCGGAAGTCTCGCCGCTGGAACTTGCCCCTGCCGATATAACCCCATTCGGCGAATGTGATCGGCTCGCTATCATGCCTTCGCATCGTAACCGCGTCACCATGGAGGAGATTGCACGACAGCACGAACGATGCGGCGCGATACAGGTCGTCCGATTTGTCGAGACCGAGATAGTCCGAAAATATCTCGATCAGGTTCGCCCGGCACTCGGCGATGTTGTCTTCGAGCAGTTCAATGCCGTAAATGCACATAAGGCCGAGAAGGGAGTAATGCGCCTTCTCAAATTGGGATTTTCCAAACTTGGTTTCGACGGCAGCAAGTTTTCTCTGCAGAACGCGAACCAGAAAATTGCCACTCCCGCAGGCCGGTTCCAGAAAACGCGAGTCAATTCTGTCCGTCTCGTCTTTGACGAGGTCGAGCATGGCGTCGACCAGCCATGGCGGCGTGAACACTTCGCCATGGTCGGCAACTCGTTTCTTTGATCTTATCAGGCTCATGTTTTAGTAATGGCAGCTTGGCTCGACCCGGTAAACACGAGATGAGCGCGTCGCGGTAAGTTTGCGGCCTATGCGGTCGAGAGACGCGCAGATCGGAGGGCCGCTCAGGGTGGAGATACTCCCCCGCATTGCTGTCTCCCAGACTCGGTAGGTTGCCAAGCGTTCCTCACCGCGTCCACGCCGAGCGGGGTCTTGCCCTAGTTCCCCACGCCCGGCGTCGCGGCGAGGGCGGACTGCTTTGCCTTCCTGACGACTTTGGCTTCCTTTGCTGCGATCCTGAGTTCGATTTCTGTTCCATCTCGCGAATGCCACCGACGTCGAAGTGCACAGCCAGTCCGCTGAAAAAAACTAGCGAAGTCAGTTCATTACAGGCAATTCACCAAAACAGAGCAGTCCTCAGGTCCGGAGAATATCGGCCCGGAGAGACCGTTTCCGGGCCTCCTGGCGCCGCCGCCGGTGCTCAGCCCATCCCGCATAACCCTCGAAAACAACGGAAAAATCCGGCCGCAGCCGGATCGGGAGAACGCTTTCGCGAGGGCAAGTGGCGGACGGTGAGGGATTCGAACCCTCGAGACGGTTCCCCGCCTACACACTTTCCAGGCGTGCGCCTTCGACCACTCGGCCAACCGTCCGTGCCGCGCTCTGTAACCGCAAACGGCATCAGGGTGCAAGAGGGCAGACGCCGATACCGCAGATCTGCTTGTCTTGCCCGCCCCCGCCACTTAGGCTTGTTGCAACAACAGGATGCACCGCATCCGGCAAGGTATGGGATGACATCACGCATGAAGGACAGCCAGGAGCACGGCCAGCCCGCGATGTCGGCCGACGCGCGGCCCACGTCCACCGCGCTGCCCACCGTCTTTCTGGGGATCATCGCCTTCGCGCTCGTGCTTTTCCTGCTGGTCGAGGCGCGCTTCATCCTGATCTCGCTCGCGATTGCCATCATCCTGTTTTCGCTGACCTCCGAGGCGATCAACGCGATCGCGCGGATGCATATCGGCCCGGTGCGGGTGCCCAACTGGCTGGCCTCGATCGTGGCGCTGATCCTGATCTCGTCGGGGCTTCTGACCGCAAGCGCGGTCCTTCTGGCGCAGGCCAACGAGGTGGTCACGATGATCCTGGCCTATGCCGAACCCGCGCAAAGCGCGATTGCCGAACTGTTCGGCTGGATGGGCGCGGATGTCGAGGCGGCGGTGCTGGAATCCATGCAGAGCATCGAGATTGCGGGCTACCTGAGCACGCTGGCGGGACAGGCCTCGAACCTTCTGTCGGCCACGGTGCTGATCATCCTGTTCGTGGGCTTCATGTTCGCCGAGCGGGTCTGGTTCCACGCCAAGCTCGAAAGCCTGATCGGCGATCACGGCCGGGCGCGGCGCGTGGCAGAGACCATCGGTTCGATCATGCGGCGGGTGAACCATTACCTCATGGTGAAGGCGGCGGTCAGCGCGGTGACGGGGGCGGCGGTCTTCTTCGTCTTCAAGATGGCGGGCTTCGGGCTGGCGATGCCGGTGGCGGTGCTGACCTTCGCGCTGAACTTCATCCCCTCGCTCGGCTCGATCATCGCCACGGCGGTCGCGGCGCTTGCCGTCTATGTGCTGACGCAGGATGCCTCGTCCGCGCTTGGGGTGCTGCTGGTCGTGGGGCTTCTGCAATTCGTGATCGGCAATGTGATCGACCCGATGCTGATGGGCCGCGCGCTGCGGCTGTCCTCGTTCGGGATCATCATGTCGCTGGCCTTCTGGGGCGCGGTCTGGGGCTTGCCGGGGATGTTCCTTGCGGTGCCGATCATGGTGGCTCTGATGATCGTCTGCGCGCAGTCGCCGGCGCTGCGGCCGCTGGCCATCCTCTTGTCGCGCGAGGGCCTTCCCGAAGAGGACGGCTGAGGCCCCTGCCCGCCTAGGCCAGGTGCCCCGCATCGCCGGGCTGCCCGCCGCCGGTGGGATAGAAGATCGAAACATCGCAAACGATCCCGCCCTCATCGGTATGGGCGATCACGCGGGCGGGCGCATCCCGCAGATAGGGATCGGTGCGGTAAAGCGGGACCGTGGTCATGTCGTGCTTTCTCCGTCGCCGTCATCGCCGTCATCATCGTTGTCACGGGCCAGGGGCACGGGGCGTTCGCGCATGGGATAATCGCTGGGGCCGGGCACCGTGCGGGCGATCCCCTCGCCCGGCTCCGGCGCGGCCGCGGGCGGAGTCCCGGCACCGCCCTGTGCGGCGGGGTCGCGCGATGCCGGCGCGGAACGAAGCGCTTCTGGGTTGCGCAGCCAGATGTCGCGCTGCGCGAAGGGGATCTCGATCCCTTCCTCGGTGAAGCGGGCGGCGATCTGGTGGTTCATGTCGGACAGGACCTGCATCTTGAAGTTCACATCCGACAGGATCGCGCGGATCTCGAAATTCAGGCTGTCCGCGCCAAAGCCCACGAACAGCGCACGCGGCTCGGGGTTCATCATGACCAGCGGATGGTTTTCCGCGATCTCGCGCAGGATCGCCTCGATCCTGTGGGTGTCCGAACCGTAGGCAACCCCGACCGGCACGATCACGCGGCCGGTCTTGTTGCCCCGCGTCCAGTTCGTCACCTGCCCCGAGATCAGATCGGCGTTGGGCACGATGACCTCGGCGCGGTCGAACGTCTCGATCCGGGTGGAGCGCACCGAGATCGCGCGCACCACGCCCTGCTGGGTGCCCACCTCGATCCAGTCCCCCTCGGAGATCGGGCGCTCGATCAGCAGGATGATCCCCGAAACGAAGTTCGACACGATATTCTGAAGGCCGAAGCCGATCCCGACCGACAGCGCCCCCGCAACGATGGCCAGCGAGGACAGGTCGATCCCGGCCGAGGAAATCGCCAGCAGCGCGGCAAGAAAGATCCCGACATAGCCCAGCCCGGAGATGATGGCGTTCTGACCGCCCTTGTCGATCGTGGTCTTGGGCAGGATCGAGGATTTCAACGCCCCCTGCAAAAGCCGCGTCACCATGTAGCCGATGGCGAACACCACCGCGAAAGTCAGGAACACCGTGGGCGAAATGCGCACGCCGCCGAAGGACACGCCCGTGCGGAACGAAGTCCACAGCTCGGCCATGTCCTCGATCCGCGCCCCCCAGATCAGAGCCAGGATCGGCATCGCCGCCAGCATCAGCACAAAGCCTGCAAGCACCGGCACAAGCCCCTCGCGCCGGGTTTCATCGCCCCGGCCAAACATCACATAAAGCTCGGCCAGGAAGCTCTGGATCACCGCGACAAGAGCCAGCAGGCCAAGCGACAGGATCGCAGGCCAGATCAGCGCATTGGCCGCACTGACATAGCCGATCACCCCCAGCACCGGCGCGCAGATCCCGATGACGATGGCGGCGTAGCCCACCCAATGCAAAAGCTTGTAGCGGAAGGCGGTATCTTCGTCCTGCTCGCGCCGCAGACTGCCTTGCTTGCGCAAGAGCTGCCCCATGCGGAACAGCACCAGCGCCGCGAAGATCTGCAATGGCACCTGCAGGACCGAAATCGCCGCATCGGCACGCTGCGCGACCTCTTGCGCCTTGTCCGCGCTGACATTCCCCGCGCCGCCAAGATAATCCTGCGCGCGCGGCACGATCCAGTCGATCAGCAACACCTGAATCCCGGTCGCAAGGCCCAGCATCACGGCGTGAAAGCGCCCCTCGGTGCGGCCCTCCTCGGCAAGGTTCAGCGCGCTCGACACGCCCGGACGGGTCGGGAACACGCGCCCGCCCAGCCACCATGCTTGAAGAATGATCAGAAGGACGATAGGCATCAGCTCGAACAGGCGCAGCATGATCGGGCCGAAGAACGCCGTGCTTGAAAGCGCCGTGGTCAGAAGCACCGCCCCGATGACCGGCAACACCACCTGCCCGATCGAGACGACCCCCGAAATCAGCTCGCGCCCGCGCATGGCCGTCTTGGTCAGAAGCCATTCGTTCAGCCAGCCCATCCAGCGCCCGCCGCGCGCCAGAAGCAAGCCCGCTACGATCAGCAGCCCCACGATCAGCGGGGCGTTGTTGCGCAGCGTCTCGAAGTTGATCGGACGCGTGAAACGCCAGACGGTCTCTTCATAGATCCACACGCCCATCCAGCGGAACAGCGACACCGCCGCAGGCCAGTTGACCGGGTTCGCGGCCGAGGGCGACAGGCGCAAAAGCTTGTCTGCCTGCCGGTCGCGCGTGATCCGGTCGATCTTGCGGATCACGCCATCGGCATGGCTCGCGGCCTCGCCCGCGGTAATTCCGGGCGCCTGCAACCGGGCGAGCCGTTCATTCAGCTCCGCGCGCCGCGCGGCGATGGTGGCATCCTCGCTTTCGCCCTCGGCAGGCGCGGGGCCAAGCGCTGCGATCTGGTTGCGCAATGTCTCGATCTGATCGGCATTCGCGCCCTGCGCAGCCACGAATTCGTTGCGCGCCTTCACGATCTGGGCGCGCAGGTCCGACAGTTGCGCATCAGTGGCCGTGCCATCGGCAAGGATCTCGTCGGCGCGCGCGGCCGTCTGCTCCCACGCATCGTAATCGGGGCCGACAGTCTCTTGCGCGGCGGCGGGAAGGGCCAGGAGCAGCGCCAGAAGAAGGATGCGCAGGGCGGATATCATCCCTCGAACACCTCGGGCAGGTCCTGCGCGGCACGGTCAAGCCATGCCGGAACCGGCAGGTTCCTGGCGTGCAGGAATTCGGGGTTGAACAGCTTGGACTGATAGCGCGTGCCATAATCGCACAGGATCGTCACGATGGTATGGCCCGGCCCCATGTCGCGCGCCATGCGGATCGCGCCTGCGACATTGATGCCGGAAGAGCCGCCAAGGCACAGCCCTTCGTCCGAAAGCAAATCGAACACCACCGGAAGCGCCTCTGCATCGGGGATCGAATAGCTGTAATCGGGGCGGATCCCTTCAAGGTTGGCGGTGATACGCCCCTGCCCGATCCCCTCGGTGATCGAGCTGCCTTCGGATTTCAGCACGCCCTCGGTATAGAAGGAATGCAGCGTCGCGCCCTCGGGGTCGGCAAGGCCGATCTTCACGCCTTTCGGTTGCAGCGCCATCGCCAGCCCCGCAAGCGTCCCGCCCGAACCGACCGCGCAGATCACCCCGTCGACCTTGCCGCCGGTCTGTTCCCAGATCTCGGGGCCGGTGGTTTCCAGATGGGCCTGGCGGTTGGCCACGTTGTCGAACTGGTTGGCCCAGATCGCGCCATTCGGCTCGGTCCGCGCAAGCGCCTCGGCCAGGCGGCCGGAATAGCGCACATAGTTGTTGGGGTTCGAATAGGGCGCGGCGGGCACCTGGACAAGCTCTGCCCCGGCAAGGCGCAGCATGTCCTTCTTTTCCTGGCTTTGCGTCTCGGGGATCACGATCACCGTGCGGAACCCCATCGAGGCCCCCACCAGCGCAAGCCCGATGCCGGTATTGCCCGCGGTGCCCTCGACGATCGTGCCGCCGGGCTTCAGAAGCCCCTTCGCCACCGCGTCGCGGATGATGAAAAGCGCCGCGCGATCCTTCACCGACTGGCCGGGATTCATGAACTCGGCCTTGCCCAGGATCGTGCAGCCCGTCTCTTCCGAGGCCTTGCGCAGCCGGATGAGGGGTGTGTTGCCGATTGCCTCGGCCAGATCGTTACAGATGCGCATGACTCTCCCCGGATTGGACCT
Source organism: Rhodobacter maritimus (assembly GCF_058747975.1). Classification (NCBI taxonomy): domain Bacteria; kingdom Pseudomonadati; phylum Pseudomonadota; class Alphaproteobacteria; order Rhodobacterales; genus Rhodobacter; species Rhodobacter maritimus. The sequence continues at coordinate 1,957,024 of NZ_CM179095.1, forward strand.
GTCTCAGGCAACCAGACTTAAGCCGCGCGCGCCGAACCCTCAACCCCCGTGAGGGGCATCGGGCCGGGTGCGCAGATCGTTACGGATACGGGCCAGCCAAAGCGCAAGGATCACCAGCGGCGCATTGTCGGCCTCGCCGCTGTCGACAAGCGCCATCAGCGCCTCGAAGGACAGCACATGGGCGCGGATGTCCTCGCCCTCATCGGCCAGCCCGCCGGGCTGCGCGGCCACATCAGGAATATCCGCCAAACCAATGAATGTATAAAGATATTCAGATTTCGCGCCGGGCGAGGGATAGAAGTTCGGCGCCGCGATCATCCGCTCGATCGCAAGGCCCGCCTCTTCCATCGCCTCGCGCAGCGCGGCCTCTTGCGGGGTTTCGCCGGCGTCGATGCGCCCCGCGACCGGCTCGATCAGCCAGGGATTGAGATCACCGCGCGCGAACGGCCCCACGCGGAATTGCTCGATCAGCAGCACCCGGTCACGCACCGGATCATAGGGCAGCACCACCGCCGCGTCCCCCGATACGAAGGCCTCGCGGTGCAAGACGGGGCTTTGGCCGCCCGCGAAAAGACAGTGCGAAAGCCGGTATTCCTCAAGCGCGAAATAGCCCGAGAATGCGGGCACCCGCTGGTGGACCTGCACATCCTCCGGCGCCGCCTGCCGCCGGATGCGCGCGGGTTTGCCCTCTTGCGCGCGTAGGCGCGAGGCCGCGCGCACCAGCATCATCGGATAGCGCCGCAGCGCGGCCTCGGGGCTGAGCCGCCCCATCCCGGCGATGAATTCGCCCGCGGCCTCGGTCACGATCGCGGACCAGTCGCGCGCCCAGGCCGCAAAATCCCAGGGCGCACCGGGCTGCCAATGACCGGGCTGCGGAAGATAGACCCGTGCGACCTCTGATCTCGTATCAGCATCAACCTTCAGCCCTTTGATATCGAAGGCAAAACCGGCCTCGTAATAGTCAAGGCGCGCAAGATCTTCGGGGGTTGCATCGAACAATACGCCCTCGGCGCCCGCGCCGCCCGCCACCAGCAGCGGAAAGGCCTGCGGGGCATCGCCGATCATCGCCTCGCGCACCTCATGACCGGCCAGGCGCGCCGGGCGGACACGAACATCGTGGCCCACCACCCGCGCCAGAAGCGGCAGGTGGCGCAACGTGCCATAAAAGAAGCAAGACGTGCGCAAGCCGGGCCCCTACACCCAGCGCCGATGCGCCCATTCCGACAGAACGCCTGCAAGGGCCCCGCCCACCAAAAGCACGATGATCACATCGGGCTTGAGCGCGGCGATGCCGAATTCGATCCCCTGACTGACGATATCGGTCAACGCGTCCATCGGCCCGTCATAGCGCATCCGCACCGAAAGGCGGATCATCTGGACAAGCCCGAGGAAGAACAGCACAAGGATCACCATGTAGACCGAGGCCCGCATGCCCGCCTGTGCCGTCATCCACATCCCCTTGCCGACCGCGCGCCCGATCACCCGCCAGCCAAGGATCAACCCGAAACATCCAGCCACGACAGGCAACATGCCTGACTGCGCGACCGCAGGAAGGTAAGGAAGAACAAGGGCGCCGGTGAAAAAACCGGCCGCGGCAAGGGCCAGGGCTGCAAAGAGTTTGGCGGCTGTCGGCATCTAGTCTTGCGGCCTCATGTAACTGAACTGTGTCACATCGCAGTTTCCGCGCTGAAATGCCCCCGCGCAAGAGCTAAGGTATAAATTCCACATTCTGCGGAAACGTGTGTCGAATCCCATCGCCTCGATATCCGGCCAGCGGGCGTTGAAGCGCCGATACCACTCGTGCAGGGTGCGCGCGTAATCGGGGCCGAAGGACAGGGCGCCCACGGGGCGTAGGCCGGCGTCTTCGGGCAGGCTTCGCATCAGCGAGGGGGGCGGAAGCATCCCGCCGGGAAATATATATTTCTGAATGAAATCAGGGCTTTTCCGGTATATCCTGAAGCGTCTTTCCTGCACCGTTATGGCCTGGATACAGGCCCGCGCACCATGCCCGAGGCGCGCCTGCACCGTACGGAAGAAGGTCGGCCAGTATTTCTCGCCCACGGCCTCGAACATCTCGATCGAGGCGATGGCGTCGAAGGTGCCGGTCGTGTCACGGTAGTCCTGAAGGCGGATCTCGACCCGGTCCGACAGACCGGCCCGTGCGATGCGCCGCGTGGCGAATTCGTGCTGTGCGCGAGAAATCGTAAGACAAGTCAATCTCAGGTCGCGCTCGGCGGCGGCATATTCCGCGAATCCGCCCCAACCGCAGCCGATCTCAAGCACATGGTCGCCCGGGGCGACATGCAGCGCATCGACGAGGGCGGCGTATTTCGCCCTCTGCGCCTCTCGCAGCGTTGCAGCGTTGCGATAAAGCGCCGAGGAATAGGTCATCGAAGGATCGAGCCAGAGCGCGTAGAACTCATTTCCTAAGTCGTAATGCGAAGCGATGTTGCGCCGTGCCTGCGCGCGCGAGTTGCCGCGCAACCAGTGGCGAAACGCTTCGTAGCGGCGCAGCAACGCCATACCCGGAAAGCCGTCGTAAAGCTCGTCATTATCGGCATGGATTAGGTCCATGAAGACCATGAGGTCGGGGCTGGACCAGCCACCTTCCAGATAAGCCTCGCAAAAACCCAGATCGCCTTCGCGGATCAGCCGCGCGAACACATCCGGATCATGGATCCGCAATTCAGCCTGCGGACCGGGATGCGCGCCCTGGGCACGGAAGCGGCGGCCATCCGGCAGCACGAAATCAAGCCTGCCGTTACGCAGATCCTTCGCAACGGCGAAGACCCGAGCGAACCACCGGGGCAAGTTCGCCTGTCCTGTCGTCGAGGTCAGGATATCCTTGGACAAGTCATACATATGCGTGTCCCCCCAATGCAGTTCTCAAGGATACACGAAGCCGTATAAGGCAGTTACCTTACACGATTTTCATATGCTGACAAAGCGCGCCGGCGCCCTTCGTCAAGCCCGATCCTCCGTTCGGGATAGGGCTGGCCCGCCGACAGGCCCCATGCGCGGGGGCAAGCCGCGAAGAACTGCAGCGCGTCGGGTGAGGGCGCGCGCGCGCCTTCGGCTATGAACTTTGCCCGGTAAGCCCCTTCTGCATCGAACTTTTTCGCCTGTGTTTCTGGGTTGAACACGCGAAAATAGGGGGCCGCGTCCGGACCCGACCCCGCAACCCATTGCCAGCCCATGGCATTGGCGGCCGGATCCCAGTCGGTCAGGCATTCCGCAAACCAGCCAAGCCCCACGCGCCAGTCGGTCAGCAGGTGCTTGGTCAGATATGAAGCCGCGATCATGCGCGCCCGGTTGTGCATGGTGCCGGTCACATACATCTCGCGCATGGCGGCGTCGACGAAGGACTCTCCGGTCATGCCGCGGCGCCAAGCTTCGGCGTCGTCATTGTCGCCCCGCCATGGGAAGCCGTCCCATTCGCTGCGCCAGTTCTGCCGGTCAAGCCGTGGAAAGTGATAGAAAAGATGCCAGGCGAACTCTCTCCAGGCCAGCTCTTGCAGGAAGGTTTCCGCCCCCTGGGCGCCTTCCTCAAGGCGGCGCCAGCCCGCCTGCCAGATGGCAAGCGCAGAGATCTCGCCATAGGTCAGGTTTTCCGAAAGGCCCGATGTGGCGGGTTCGGCGGGGAAATCGCGCCGCTGGTGATACTCCCCGATGCCCGCCTCGAGGAAGGCGTCAAGACGGGCAAGCGCCGCAGCCTCTCCGATCCGGGCGTGGCGCGCGATGATCGCGGCGCCGCGATTCATCGCCGTCCCCATCTGCCAACGCTCCAGATTTTCACTTTCTGGCCATTTGGTTGGGGGGCGAAGCGCAGAAACGGTGTGGACTCCGGGCCGTGGGTTTCGCCCCTTCAGCGCGCGCCAATAGGGGGTGAACACCCGATACGGGCCGCCGGTCGTGGTTTCGACACGCCACGGCTCGAACAACAGATGGCCGGGGAAGCTTTCGGCGCGCAGCCCCTCATCACGCAGCGCCGCTTTCACCGCACTGTCGCGCGCCCGGCTGGCCGGATCATAAAGCCGCGACCAGCACACCGCCCCCGCCCCGGTTTCCGCCACCAGAGCGCGCAGCACGGCAAGCGCGGGCCCGCGCCGCAGGATCAGCCGCGATCCGATCCCCTCAAGCCGCTGCGCGAAGGACTCGACCGCCTTGCCCATGCGCCAGCGCGCCGCCGCGCCAAGATCCGCCACCGTTTCGTCGTGAATGAAGATCGGGATCACGGGCCTTCCCGAACCGGTCGCAAAATCCATCGCGGGATGGTCATGCAGACGCAGATCGCGCCGCAGCCACAAAAGGATCGGTCGTTCCGCCATGGCTGCCCCCGTCCCCGCGCTGTTCCCGTGGCATCACGCCACCAGGCTTGCCTCAAGCGCCTCGTCCAGCGCGCCGATCAGCCGGGCGACATCCTCGGCCGAGGTATAATGCACGAAGGACAGCCGAAGCACACCCTGTTCGGGATCCACCCCCATCGCGGCAAGCGGACGTTGGGCATAGAAATGCCCCGCCCCGCAATCCAGCCGGCGCGCGGCAAGCGCCTGTGCCACCGGCCCCGCCGGACGATCGAGCGCAAGCGCGATGGTGGGCGCGCGCCGCGCGGCATCGGAGGGCCCAAGCAGCCGCAGGCGGGGATGATGCTCAAGAAAGGTCAGCAAGGGTTGCAACAGCGCGATTTCCTGCCCGCGCATCAGGTCATGCACCCGCCTGCCCCGCTGGCGCGGGTCATCCGCCCGTTCGAAATGGTGATCGTGCAGCGCATCGACGTAATCGGCCATGCCGCAACAGGCCGCGACCTGCGCATGATCGGGCCCGGCGGGCACGAAACGCTTCCACAAGGGCGCCGCGTTGAACCAATGGGCCTGATTGGGCAGCCGCTCGGCCAGCGGGCGGCGCACCACCATGATCCCCTGATGCGGCCCATAGGTCTTGTAGGCCGAGAACAGGTAGATATCGGCCCCAAGCGCGCCGACATCAGGCAGGCCATGGGGCGCATAGCTGACCCCGTCGACACAGCAGACCGCCCCGGCCTCATGCACCAGCGCAACGATTTCGGCCACGGGATTGATCTCTCCGATGACGTTCGAGCAATGCGGAAAGCAGACCAGCCGCACCCGGCCATCCGCAAGAAGCGCCCGCAACGCCGCCGGATCGAGATGGCCGGTCGTCGCGTCGATCCGCCATTCGCGCAGCTCGATCCCGTCTTCGGCCAGACGCCGCCAGACACCGGAATTCGCCTCGTGATCCTGATCCGTCACGACGATGGCGTCACCGGGTTCAAGCACGCGCCGGAAGGCCTGCGCCAGCACATAGGTATTGGCGCTGGTCGAGGGGCCGAAGCTCAGCTCGTCGGTCTCCACCCCCAGAAGGGCGGCCAGGCGCACGCGCGCCTCGTCCATCTCTTCGCCACCCGCGCAAGAGGCCGGGAACGCGCCGTAGGGTTGCACCTTGCGCTGCCGGTAGAACCGCGTCAGCCGGTCGATCACCGGCGCACAGGCATAAGATCCGCCCGCATTCTCGAAAAACCCGCGGCCTTGCAGCGCCGCTTCCGCGAAGGCGGGAAACTGTGTGCGCACGAAGGTCAGATCGAGCTTTGGGGTGGACATCTGCGGCTCCTGTAATTCGCGCTACGGTTGATCCGGCGTCTGCGCGGCAGGATGCCCGTATCGGTAGCGCAACGTCAAGCGCCCGCACCTGTGCAAGGCATGGGCAGGGCAAAAGGATTTTGCTCTTGTCGGTCCGCACGACGCGCTTTAGCGTCATGATCAGAAACACTGAAAACCACGGGGATGACATGAAGAAAACCACTGTTCTGCTGGCCGGTGTGGCCCTTTCGGCGCTGAGCCTGCCGGCGCGCGCGGGCGACCCCGAGCTGCTGGTCTTCGACTGGGCCGGCTTCGAGGAAGAGGGCCTTTTCGCAACCTATGTCGAGAAATACGGCGACCGGCCGTCCTATGCCTTCTACGGCGATGACGACGAGGCCTATCAAAAGCTGGCCTCCGGCTTCAAGGCCGATGTCGCGCATCCCTGCTCTCAGATGGTGTCGAAATACCGCGATGCCGGCCTGATCGAGCCGTGGGACGTCTCGAAGATCCCGGAATTCGACAATATAGCACCGCGCTTCCTTGATTCTCCGATCTTCAAGGACGACCAGGGCGTCTGGTATATTCCGGCCGACTGGGGCGTGACCGCGGTGGCCTACAACCCCGATGAGGTGCCGGCCGAGGACGTCGCCTCGCTCGACGTGTTCCTGAACCCGAAATATGCCGGGCGCACCTCGATGCCCGACAGCTCGGACGATGTCTGGGCGCTTGCCTATCTGGCCACCGGCGTGACCGACTGGACCGATATCAGCGACGAACAGTTCGCCGCCGCCGCCGCCTGGCTGCGCGAGGCGCACAAGAACATCCGCTCCTACTGGTCCGATCCGGCCGAGATGTCGCAGATCATGGCCTCGGGCGAGGTTCTGGTGGCCTGGTCCTGGAACGACGGCGTCGCCTACCTTCAGGACGACGACTATCCCGTCGCCTTCCAGCGCGAGGCCACGGAAGGCTCGTCCACCTGGTTCTGCGGTTTCGTGAACCTCAAGGACGGCCCCGGCTCGGAAGAGAAGGTCTATGACTTCATCAACGCCTGGCTGCGCCCCGATGCGGGCCCCGAACTGCTGGATGCGATCGGCTATGGCCACACCAACACCGCCGCGATGGCGAAGGTGTCCGAAGAGGACCGCGTGACCGCCGGCCTGACCGAGATCTCGGCGCCGATCCTTGCGCAGACGCCGAACGACCCCGGCCTGCGCGAACGCCAGCTGGCCGAGTTCGAGAAGATCAAGGCCGGGTTCTGATCCCGACGGATCAATGCCCTGCACGATCACGACGCCCGGACGGAAACGTCCGGGCGTTTGCCGTTGCGGACCGCTTGCAGTCCCCCCGCCGCCTTCCTATATTCGAACCGTTCGGGTTCGCCCGGACTATGGGCATAAACGCGCTCGTAATAAACGGATCGGACCCGGGGGCGGTACCCGGCGGCTCCACCAAAATCCCTCGTTGGGGGCGAATGGGGCCGAAACAGGATCGACGAACGTCTAAAGGGGTTATGCTTTGCCTCGGTGAGCTACCACCGTTATCGGTGCAAAAGTACAGTTGCCAACGACAACCGTGCTCCGGTCGCTCTGGCTGCGTAAGCAGCTCGGGTAACCGAAACCTTAAGCCCTTACGCCTAGCAGCCTAAGGCGGGGCCCGCAGGAGCCTGGCAACAGAATCCTGCACCTTTCCCCGGTTTTTGCAGAACGCACTCTCGAATTGCAACGCGTTAACCCTGTCGCAACCCCTCTGTGGCAGCGTGTTCCCAGGCGATTGAAATCAGGGAAACGAAATGTCCAGCAAAACCGAGATGTTGCAAGACTGGTTTAACCGGGTCTGGATCGGCGGTGATCTGTCCGCGATCGACGACTTTTTTGCGCCCGCCCCCGTGGCAAGTGGCCTCATGAGCGGGCTGAACATGCAGCCGGCCGAATTCCGGGAGTTGATCCCGGCGCTGCAATACATGCTGACCCCACCAGAGATCACCATCGCCCGTGCCGTCGAAACCGAGGACTGGCTCTGGGTTCTTGTGATGGTGCGCACGAAGGCCGCACACAGCCAGAAACCGGTGGAGTTTTCGGGCCAGATGATGATCCGCTTCGAAGACCGCCGCTTCGCAGAGGCCTATAATCACTTTGACATGATGACCATGTTCGAGCATGTCGGCACCCTGCCCCCCGAGGCCATGGCCTTGTGCCTTTCCGGCGAACGGCTTAGCTGATCTTGTGGCTTCCGCGGGGCCATTTCCTTCGTCGGACGCCACTCCCGAGCGCCGGCGAACGGCGCAGGCACGGCAGGTTCGGCGCCTCTTCCCTTATGCAACGAATCCCCTATGCTGTGCGCGAAAGCGGGAAAGGGCAGCGATGACGCGCAGCATTGACTACGGCAACCTGATGCACCGTGCCATGCGCGGGCTCATCCAGACCGTGCTTGAGGATATTGCGCAAAACGGCCTGCCCGGCGAACACCATTTCTTCATCACCTTCGACACCCGCCACCCGGACACCCGGATCGCGGACTGGTTGCGCAACCGCTACCCGCAGGAAATGACCATCGTGATCCAGCACTGGTTCGAGGATCTCGACGTGGGCATTGACGGGTTCTCGATCACGCTGAACTTCGGCGACAGCCCCGAGCCGCTTTACATCCCCTATGACGCGATCCACACCTTCGTCGACCCCTCGGTCGAATTCGGGCTGCGCTTCGAGGCGCCCGAATACGACGAAGCGGAGGACGAGCCCGAAGACACCCCGGCCGAACCAGCCGAGCGGACCGAGGCGGAAGTGGTCAGCCTCGACAAATGGCGCAAGTAGCGGGCCGGGAACGGCCCCGGCGCTGTATACCTCCGCATACCGATTGCAAAATGGCCTTCGGCGTCTTATGACGCGCATGACATTTTCATGGAGGCCCCCATGTCCGCTACCCGTACCGAAACCGACAGCTTTGGTCCGCTTGAAGTTCCTGCCGACAAATACTGGGGCGCGCAGACGCAGCGCTCGATCATGAACTTCCCGATCGGCTGGGAACGCCAGCCGGTTGCGATCATCCGCGCGCTTGGCGTCATCAAGAAGGCCTGCGCGCAGGTCAACAAGGCGCAGGGCGACATGGAGCCCGAAATCGCCGAGGCCATCGCCGCCGCCGCGACCGAGGTGATCGAGGGGAAATTCGACGACAATTTCCCCCTTGTCGTGTGGCAGACCGGCTCGGGCACGCAATCGAACATGAACGCCAACGAGGTCATCTCGAACCGCGCGATCGAGATGCTGGGCGGAGTGATGGGCTCCAAGAAGCCCGTCCATCCGAACGACCATTGCAACATGGGCCAGTCCTCGAACGACACCTTCCCCACCGCGATGCATGTGGCCATCGGCATGATGGCGCGCGATGTGCTGCTGCCGGGCCTGCACAAGCTGCACGCGGCGCTGGTGGCGAAATCCGAAGAATTCAAGGACATCATCAAGATCGGGCGCACCCATACGCAGGACGCCACGCCCCTGACGCTTGGCCAGGAATTCTCGGGCTATGCCCATCAGGTCGCGCAGGGCATCAAGCGGGTAGAAATGTGCCTGCCCGACATCTACGAACTGGCCCAGGGCGGCACGGCCGTCGGCACCGGGCTGAACACCAAGAAAGGCTGGGACAGCCGCGTCGCGGCCGAGATCGCCGCGATCACCGGCCTGCCCTTCGTCACCGCGCCCAACAAGTTCGAGGCACTGGCCGCGCATGACGCGATGGTCATGTTCTCGGGCGCGCTGAAGACGGTGGCGGCAAGCCTCTTCAAGATCGCCAACGACATGCGGCTTCTGGGCTCGGGGCCGCGCTCGGGCCTGGGCGAGCTGATCCTGCCGGAAAACGAGCCGGGCTCGTCGATCATGCCGGGCAAGGTGAACCCGACGCAGGCCGAGGCGCTGACCATGGTCTGCGCCCATGTCATGGGCAATGACGCGGCCGTGGGCTTCGCAGGTTCGCAGGGCCATTTCGAACTGAACGTCTACAACCCGATGATGAGCTACAACGTGCTGCAATCCATGCAGCTTCTGGGCGACGCGGCGGGCAGCTTCACCGACAACATGGTGGCGGGCACCCAGGCCAACACCGCGCGGATCGACAAGCTGATGAAGGAATCGCTGATGCTGGTGACGGCGCTTGCCCCCACCATCGGCTATGACAACGCCACCAAGGTCGCCAAGACCGCGCACAAGAACGGCACCACGCTGAAGGAAGAGGCGATCAGGCTTGGCTTCGTGGACGAGGCCACCTTCGACCGCATCGTCCGCCCCGAGGACATGATCGGCCCCAAATAACCGGGGGCGGATTTCGGCAAAGGGCGGCGTCAGGCCGCCCTTTTCTTTTTGCGCGGTCCGGCTATCATCGCCGCATGAGCAAAGTGGTCAATCTGAACCAGGTCCGCAAGCAGAAGTCCCGCGCGAAGAAACGCGCGGAGGGCGATGAAAACGCTGCGAAATTCGGCCGCACGAAAGCGCAGCGCGACGCCGAAAAGCAGCAGGCGGAACGCGCGCGCGCCCATCTGGACGCGCATCTGCGGGACCCGGAATGAGCCGCCCGGCCAAACGCTCGCTCACGCTTGACGGGCACCGAACCTCGGTTTCTCTGGAAGATGCGTTCTGGCAAGCGTTCCGCGAGATCGCGGAAGAGCGCGGCCTTGGCCTGAACGCCCTTGCCGCCCGGATCGACCATCAGCGCGATCCGCAGACCGGCCTTGCCACGGCGATCCGGCTGTTCGTTCTGGCGGAATATCGGCGCAGGCTGGAAGATCAGCGCAGTTCAGGATCGTAAAGCGCGCTACGGATACGCCGGGCGCGCTCCAGCTCCGCCTTGTCCTGCTTGCGCAACGAAAGGCCCAACTCCTTCGAGAACAGCGAACGGATCTGCTCTTTCGTAACGCCGGAGGTTTCGGTCTCGGACGCCTCCTGCGTCATGTGACGACTCCGGCGCCAGGGAAGAAGGCTTCCCCGGTATCCGTTATTGGCAGCGCTTGTCTTGGCAGTATCCCGCATTCTCGTGCTTCCCCGTAGCGCGCCGCGGGCGCGGCAAGTTATCCACAAAATACTGACGTGAACGTAAACATCAAAGGGGAAAAAACGAAAACTTGCACCAGTTTTATGCTCTGGGTTGCAAATGCCGTAACGTCAACCCGTCAGGAAACCCGATCTGTGCCCAAGGATTCGTCAATCGCGGAACGCACGCATGCCTCGCACCAGGCCGCGAGCGCCTTGCGCGAGGCGAAATCCTGCACCCGCACCGGATCGTGAAAGACGATCTCCACCGCGCCCTGCCGTGGTGCGGCCAGCACCCGCAGAAGGTGCGGCCCGAAGGCCATGTCCCCCCACCAGCCGTAAAAGCGCGGATCCTCGCCCTTGGGCGCGTGATAGATCACCGAGACCGGCTGGATCTGCATCACCCGCTCGAGCCCGTGGTCATGGAAGGGCTGGAACAGCGTGGGTTTGAAGGGCAGCACCCGCAGCCCGTCGGTCGAGGTGCCTTCCGGAAAGAACAGCAGGTGGTGACCCGCGCGGATGCGGTCATGGAAAAGCTGCTGCTGCGCCTTCGTATCGGCGCGGGCGCGGCGGATGAAGACGGTGCCCGTCGCGCGCGCAAGCCAGCCGATCCCGGGCCAGGCCGCCACCTCGGCCTTGGAGACGAAATAGACCTTCTGGCAGGCATTCAGCGCATAGATGTCCAGCCACGAGACGTGATTGGCCACGACCGCCCCGATATGGCGCATCGGCCGCCCCGAGACCCGGTAGCCGATGCCCAGGATCGGAAAGGCCGCGCGGCAGACCGCCACGGTGATATGCGGCGTCCAGGGGCGGCGCAACCCGTGGATCGGACGCTCGATCAGCCGCACGAGCAACAGCAGGCACAGCCCGCCATAGGTCACGCTGCCAAGGACCAGCCCGCGCAGCAGGGCGCGCAGCACCCCCATGGGCCCGAGGGGGCGCGACGGGGGCGGCGGGGCCTCGTTCCAGGTGCTCATCCCCGGCCCTCGTGGCGGCGGGTGTAGAATTCGCGGTGCTTGGGGCTCATGGCCGAGGCATCCATCAGCAAGAGCACATCGGTCGTGTTAAAGGCGTGGTCGATATAGGCCCCCTCGCCCACGAAACCGCCAAGGCGCAGATAGGCCTTGATCAGCGCGGGCATCTCTTTCATCGCGGCCTTGCGATCAAGCCGATCGGCCGGCACCAGATCCATGCGCTGGAAATGCGCGGGCAGCGCGCGGGGGCGCAGATGCGGCGGCGCAAGGTGATGGTGATGCAGCCAGGACAGCGGCGCGGCAAGCGCCTGCGGGTCCGTGCCGTGGAAGGAGGCCACGCCGAACAGGATCTCGACCCCGTGGTCAAGCACATATTGCGCAAGCGCGTTCCACAGAAGGAACATCGCCGCCCCGCCCCGATAGTCGGGATGCACGCAAGAGCGTCCAAGCTCCAACAGCCGCCGCCCGGAGGCGCGCAGCGGATCAAGATCGTATTCGCCGTCGCAATAGAACCGCCCGAAGGCCGCGGCCCGCTCGGACAGCAGAAGCCTGTAGACGCCGACCACATGGTCAAGCGCCGCCGCGTCGCGCCGGGTATCGACCAAGATCAGGTGGTCATAGACCGCGTCGAATTCGTCCCGCTCCAGCCGCGCGGCATGATCGACGAAGGGCCCGTCCGCGCCCAGTTCCTCGACGAAGACGGCATAGCGCAGCCGTTGCGCGGCTTTCAAATCGCCCGCTTCGGTGGCCAAACGTATCTCGAAGAATGAGGTGTCGGGCGTCATCTGCCTGCTGCCAATATGGCCCTTCGGGGCTTCTTTCGGGGTTGTAGGCAACCCACATCCGCATTGCAACCGAAAGCGCGGCGCGGCCAGATCCACATATTCGCCTTGTGGTTGTATTTCGACTTCATTAGGAGCGTTGCCAGTAACTTTATTTTAATCTCGATCCTCGATCACCAATTGCAGCGCAACCCTGCGTCCGTCGATGACCTGCTTGCCCATATGCTCGAAATTCACCGTGATCCGATCCCCGATGCGCGATTGCACCTGACCGATCCCCCAATCCGGCGCCTGCGGGTTCCTGACCAGCATTCCGGGTTCCAGAAATTCATTCATGCCAACACCTTGCCTGGACCATATCATGCCCCTTGACCCGATTTCCCCGCCGCTGCCCGACGATCTGACCGGGTTGGTCGGGTCGCGCCTGTGCCACGACCTTATCAGCCCTTTGGGCGCCATCGGCAATGGGGTGGAGCTTCTGTCGATGTCGGGCGCGCGCTCCGGCCCCGAACTCGACCTGATCGCGCAGGCCGTGACAAGCGCGAACGCGCGGCTGAAGTTCTTTCGCGTAGCCTTCGGGCAGGCCACGGCCGACCAGCGGCTCGGCATGCCCGAGATCGAGGCGCTTCTGGCGGAAACCTATCGCGGCAGCCGGCTGGCGGTAAGCTGGCAGGCAACCGGCGATCAGGCGCGCCTGTCGGTCAAGCTTGTGCTACTGGGGCTTTTGTGCCTTGAAACCGCGATGCCATGGGGCGGAACCGTCACGATCGAACAAGAGGGGGCGAGCTGGCGGCTGACGGCCGGGGCGCGCAAAACAAAGCCCGACGCCGCGCTCTGGGCCGTGCTTGAGGGCGCGGCCCCGCACGCCCCGATGACCCCCGCACAGGTGCAATTCGCCCTTCTGGCGCAAGAGGCGCGGCGCCAGGGCCGCGTGATCGGCTGGGACGTGGCCCCCGAAGGGGCGCTGATCACCTTCTGACGCCGGGGCGCCGGGGTCCGGCTCAGGGCCGGATCGTGCCGTCCCCCGTCACCAGATACTTGAACGAGGTAAGCTGCTCGGCCCCGACCGGGCCGCGCGCATGCAGCTTGCCCGTGGCGATGCCGATCTCGGCGCCCATGCCGAATTCGCCGCCATCGGCGAACTGGGTCGAGGCGTTGCGCATCAGGATCGCGCTATCGAGATGGCTGAAGAAGCGCGCGGCGGCCGCATCATCCTCGGTCAGGATCGATTCGGTGTGGTTCGAGCCATAGCGCCGGATATGCGCGATCGCCCCGTCCACGCCATCGACCAGACGCGCGGCGATGATCTTGTCAAGGAACTCCTGCCCGAAATCGTCGGGGCCGGCCGGCACGGTGCCCGGAATGCGGGCCAGTTCGCCCTCGGCGCGCACTTCGACGCCCGCGGCCAGAAGATCCTCGATCAGCACCGCGCCGTGGCGGGCATAGAAGGCCCGGTCGATCAGCAGGCATTCGGCCGCGCCACAGATGCCGGTGCGGCGCGTCTTGGCGTTCAGCACCACGCGGCGCGCCTTGTCCAGATCGGCCGCGCCATCGGCATAGATGTGGCAGATGCCTTCGAGATGGGCGAAGACCGGCACGCGCGCCTCGGCCTGCACCAGCCCCACGAGTCCCTTGCCGCCGCGCGGCACGATCACGTCGATATGGGCAACCGCGCGCAGCATGGCCGCAACCGCCGCGCGGTCGCGCGTGGGGACAAGCTGGATCGCGGCCTCGGGCAGGCCCGCGGCGCGCAAACCCTCGACCATGCAGGCATGGATCGCACCCGAGGAATGGAAGCTTTCCGAGCCACCCCGCAGGATCACCGCATTGCCCGACTTCAGGCACAGCGCGCCCGCATCCGCCGTCACGTTGGGGCGCGATTCATAGATCACGCCGATCACGCCAAGGGGCGTGCGCACGCGTTCGATATGCAGCCCCGAAGGCATGTCCCAAGCGGCGATCACCGCCCCCAGCGGGTCGGGCTGGGCCGCGACCGCGCGCAGCCCCGCCACGATGCCGTCGATACGCGCATCGTCCAGCAGCAGCCGGTCGAGCATGGCGGCCGACAGCCCCTTTTCGCGGCCAAGCGCCATGTCGCGCGCATTGGCGGCCAGTATCCCGGCGCGCTCTGCATCCACCGCGTCGGCCGCCGCCTGAAGGCCGCGGGCACGCTGATCGGCTGGCGCGACGGAAAGCGCGACCGCGGCCGCGCGCGCGGCCTGCCCCATGCTTTCGATCAGCGTCTCGCTCGTCTCGGTGTCTTTCATCGCGGCCCCTCCGGAATCTCTGCCCCTGCTATAGCGGCGCGTGACCGGCAGGGGCAAGCGGCGTGGCGCGCGCGGGGTCAGGCGCGCCGGCGCAGCGCCTCGATCGCCTTGGCCGCGAAGAGAAGCCAGGGCAGCCCGTGCAGCGCCAGGTCGAACCAGTCGAGCGGGCGCACCAGCGCGCCCTGCGCCAGCAGGCGCAGCTTTTCCCAGACATGCGGCTCGGGCGTGAACGGCGCGAGCCCCAGCGTCAGCGCGACCAGCGCCGCCTCGGTCAGGCCGATGCGGTCGTAAAGCCTGCGAAGCATCGTGGTCCTTTCGGGAAAATCAAGACTGGCGCGGTTGACGGGGCTCGAACCCGCGACCCCCGGCGTGACAGGCCGGTACTCTAACCAACTGAGCTACAACCGCGCGGGTCTTGTAACGCCCGGGCGATCCGGTGGGTGGCGCGGTTGACGGGGCTCGAACCCGCGACCCCCGGCGTGACAGGCCGGTACTCTAACCAACTGAGCTACAACCGCATGTCCACCCACCCGGATCGCCGTCCGAGCGTGGAAAGCGTATTACGCAGCCCCGAAGGCGGCGTCAAGCGGGCGCGACATAAAAGTTTCGCGCCCGGCCGCGCCCCTCAGCGTTCGGGCGCGGGGATGAATTCCCGATCGTCGCCCGGCGGCAGGCGAAAGCGGCCATGCGCCCAGTCCCCCGCGCGCCATGCCTCTTTCGCCGCGTCGATCCGTTCGCGCGACGAGGCCACGAAATTCCACCAGATATAGCGCGGCCCCTCCAGCGTGGCGCCGCCCAGCATCATCAGCCGCGCCCCCGCATCGCCCGCATGGACCGAGATCGCATCGCCGGGGCGGAAGATCAGCATCCGCCCCGCCTCGAAGCGCTGATCGCCGACCCGGACCGACCCCCCCAGCACATAGACGCCCCGGTCCTCGTGATTGTCCGGCAGGGGCACGCCTGCACCGGGGGCCAGGTCGATATCGGCATAAAACATCTCGGAGGGCAGCGGCAGCGGCGCGCGCGCGCCCCAGGCCTCGCCCAGAACCAGCCGCAGGCGGATACCCTCGGCGTCAAGGACCGGCAGTTCCTCGGCGCCGACATGGGTGAAACCGGCCGCGCCATCCTCGGCGTCCTTGGGCAGGGCAACCCAGGTCTGGATGCCGAACAGCGTCTGCCCCCTGTCGCGCACCTCGCCATCGGTGCGTTCGGAATGGGTGATGCCGTAGCCCGCGGTCATCCAGTTCACCGCGCCGGGGGTGATCCACTGATCGCTGCCCAGACTGTCGCGGTGGTGCAGCCGCCCTTGCAGAAGATAGGTGACCGTGGCCAGCCCGATATGCGGATGCGGGCGCACGTCGATGCCCTGCCCGGTCAGGAACTCGACCGGGCCCATCTGATCGAAGAAGATGAACGGCCCCACCATCTGGCGGGCGACCGAGGGCAGCGCGCGGCGCACCTCGAAGCCGCCCAGATCGCGGGCGCGCGGCACGATCACGGTTTCGATGGCATCAACGGCATCGCCCTTGGGCAGATCGGGATCAAGCGCGGGGTTCCAGCTCATGGCGTCCTCCTGTCTGTTGAGGCACATCTAGGCCGCGCGGGGCCTTGCGTCCACCGGACCGCCCCGCGCATCCCCTGTGCGGGGGTGAACACGCGCCGATTGCAATGCGATGCCGGGCGTGGGTATCATTGAGGGACCACAGAGGATCCGGACCGGGAGAGAACGGATTTCCCTTGATCGCAAACATATCGAGAGGGTCATCGAAACCTCTCATTCCGACACGGCCCCTGCCCTGTCGAGGATCGCCGCATCCTGGCGGCGGTCGATCTTCAAGCACGGGCTTGACCCCGGCGAACACCGCGCCCCCGAACGTGTCGAGGAAACCGCGCTGAACGCACGCCGCGCCGAGATGGAGCAGTTCCTTCAGGTTGCCGCGCCCAAGCTTGACCAGCTTTTCGGCCTTGTGGGCAATTCGGGTTGTGCGGTCCTTCTGACGGATGCCGGGGGCGTCGTGCTGGATCAGCGCTGCGCGGACGGCGATGCCGAGGTGTTCAAGTCCTGGGGCCTGTGGCAGGGCGCGGACTGGAGCGAGGCCGCCGAAGGCACCAACGGGATCGGCACCTGCATCGCCGAAAACCGCCGCCTCATCATCCACCGCGACGAACATTTCCTGGCCCGCAACACCGGCATGAGCTGCATGGACGCCCCGATCTACGGCGCGGACGGCACCATCGTCGCCGCGCTTGACGTGTCCTCGGCGCGTGCTGACCAGACCGAGGCCTTCAACCGGCTGATCGCGGCAACCGTGGCGCAGACCGCCCGCCAGATCGAGGCCGACAACTTCCGCGCCTCGTTTCCCGGAGCGCGCATCATCTTTGCCGACAGCGACGATTCCGACGCGGCGATGCTTCTGGCCGTCGATCAGGACGATATCGTCGTCGGCGCCACCCGCGGCGCGCGCAAGGCCTTCGGGCTTGGCTCCAGCGGCCCGCTTGCGCCGCTGCCCGCCTCGGACATCTTCGGGCGCGGCGATGGCCCCTCGGGCTTTGAAAAGGCCGAACGCGCGGCAGTGATTCGGGCGCTGACGCGGGCGGGCGGCAATGTCTCGCAGGCGGCGCGGGCGCTTGGCGTGGGGCGCGCCACGCTTTACCGGCGCATGAACCGGCTGGGCATCAACGAAAGCGCGGACTGAGCTGTCTCAGATCTGAGACAGATGCCCATCCTCATCGTGTGCGGGCGGGCTGACATATCCGCAAATCCATTTCAGCATCCTTTCATCCGGTTGGAGGACCGGACATTGGGAGGATACCAGATGAACGAGATGACCCAGAAAGCGGGACAGTTTGCCTCGCCCTTCAAGACCCGTTACGACAACTTCATCGGCGGCAAGTTCGTACCACCGAAGAAAGGCCGCTACTTCGAGAATACCACCCCGATCACCGGCGCCGTCATCAACGAGATCGCGCGCTCGGACGCCGATGACATCAATGCGGCGCTGGATGCCGCGCATGCCGCCAAGGACGGCTGGGGCCGCACCGCGCCTGCCGGCCGGGCCGCCGCGCTGCTGAAGATTGCCGACATCATGGAAGCCAATCTCGAGCTGCTGGCGACCTGCGAAACCTGGGATAACGGCAAGGCGATCCGCGAAACCATGGCCGCCGACCTGCCGCTTGCGGTGGACCATTTCCGCTATTTCGCCGGCGTCCTGCGCGCGCAGGAAGGCACCATGAGCGAGATCGACGACGACACCGTCGCCTATCACTTCCACGAGCCGCTTGGCGTCGTGGGCCAGATCATCCCGTGGAACTTTCCGCTGCTGATGGCTACATGGAAGCTTGCCCCGGCGCTTGCCGCGGGCAACTGCGTGGTGCTCAAACCCGCCGAGCAGACCCCCGCAACGATCATGGTCTTTGCCGAGCTGATCGCGGAGGCCTTGCCGCCGGGTGTGCTCAACATCGTCAACGGCTTCGGGCTCGAGGCGGGCAAGCCGCTGGCACAAAGCCCGCGCATCGCCAAGATCGCCTTCACCGGCGAAACCACGACCGGCCGGCTGATCATGCAATACGCCACCGAAAACCTGATCCCGGTCACGCTGGAACTGGGGGGCAAGTCGCCCAACATCTTCCACAAAGACGTGATGCGCGAGGATGACGCCTTCCTCGACAAGGCGATCGAGGGTTTCGTGATGTTCGCGTTGAACCAGGGCGAGGTCTGCACCTGCCCCAGCCGCGCACTAATCCACGAAGACATCTACGACGCCTTCATGGAACGCGCGATCCGGCGCACCGAAGCCATCGTGATGGGCGACCCGCGCACCGGCACGACGATGATGGGCGCACAGGCCTCGTCCGAACAGCGCGACAAGATCCTCAGCTATCTCGATATCGGCCGCCAGGAAGGCGCCGAGGTCCTGACCGGCGGCAGCGCGGCCGATCTGGGGGGCGAATTGTCCAGCGGCTATTTCATCAAGCCGACGATCCTGAAGGGCCACAACAAGATGCGCGTCTTCCAGGAGGAAATCTTCGGCCCCGTCGTGTCGGTCACGACCTTCAAGGACGAAAACGAGGCGCTGGAGATCGCCAATGACACGCTTTACGGCCTTGGGGCCGGGGTCTGGTCACGCGATGCCAATACCTGCTTCCGCTTCGGCCGGGCGATCCAGGCGGGCCGCGTCTGGGTGAACAACTACCACGCCTATCCCGCCCATGCGGCCTTTGGCGGCTACAAGCAATCGGGCATCGGGCGCGAGACGCACAAGATGATGCTCGACCACTATCAGCAGACCAAAAACATGCTGGTCAGCTACAACCCCAACAAGCTCGGCTTCTTCTGAGGCCGGCCTGACCCGCGCGGGGCGGGGCATCCCCTCCCCGCGCGCCTTTCGCATTCGAACCCCGGAGGCCGGAATGGACGAAACCCCCATCGCCTGCGCAACCGGCGACGTGTCCGTTGCGCAAACCGATCCGGAGGGCCGCGTGGCCGCCACGCAGGCCGCGCTTGACCTGATTGCCGAGATCCGCGCCGAGCATGGCGAGATCATGTTCCACCAGTCCGGCGGCTGCTGCGACGGATCTTCCGCGATGTGTTACCCCAAGGGCGAATTCCGCCTGGGTCAGGGCGATGTCTGCCTTGGCACGATCGGCGGGGCCGAGGTCTGGATTTCGGGGCCGCAATTCGAGGCTTGGAAACACACGCGGCTGATCCTTGACGTGGTGCCGGGGCGGGGCGGGATGTTCAGCCTGGATAACGGGCGCGAGCGACGCTTCCTGACCCGTTCGCGCCTGCTGAATGCGGCCGAGATCGCCGCCCTGAAAGCCCCGCGCACCGGCGCCTGACCCTGCCTGACGAAAACGTCACCGCCATTATGAGCGTGATTTCCATTGCCCGGTTTTCGGCTTATGTTTCAGGGCAATGGATATCGTTCTTGTCACCACGATCATTGCATCGCTTTTTCTGGTCATCGGAATTGCCGAGCCGCTGGCCGCGCGTTTCCGTTTGCCCTACAGCGTGATCCTTGCCGCACTGGGCATCCTGATCGCCGTCGGGGCGACCTTTTTCCTTCAGACCGAGCTGACCGACGCGCTCAACCCCGTGGCCGAGGCGATCCTCGGCCTGCCGATCCGCTCCAACGTGTTCATCTATGTCCTGCTGCCGACGCTGCTGTTTCAGGCCACACTGGGGATGAACCTGCGGCGCATGCTGGACGACTGGGTGCCGATCCTGGTGATGGCGGTTCTGGCGGTGGTGGTGGCCACGGTCTTCGTGGGCTACGCGCTGTCCTGGACATCGGCGCTGCCGCTTGGCGCCTGCATGCTGATCGGGGCAATCGTCTCCACCACCGACCCCTCTGCCGTCGTTGGGATCTTCCGCTCGATCTCGGCGCCCAAGCGGCTGGCGCGGATCATCGAGGGCGAAAGTCTGCTGAACGACGCCGCGGCGATCGCGCTGTTCGGCCTGTTCATGGGCTTCGTGATGCTGGGCGTGCCCGATCCGTCGCTGCAACACGCGCTGTCGCAATTTCCGATGCTGATCGTGGGGGGCGCCTTCACCGGCTGGCTGGCCGCGCGGCTGGCGGCCTGGGTCATGGCGCTGTTCGCCCGATACGAGCTTGCCGTGGCCTCGATTTCGGTGGCGCTGCCCTACCTTGCCTTCATCGTGGCCGAACAAAGCGTGGGCGCATCGGGCGTGATCGCGGTGGTGGCGGCGGGGCTAACGCTGAACCTGACGGCGCCGGGGCGCCTTCCGCCGCAGGCCTGGACCAACCTGCGCGAGGTCTGGGACCTTCTGGCGCATTGGGCCGGGGCGCTGATCTTCGTGCTGGCCGCGCTGCTGATCCCGCGCCTGATGGAAGAGGTGCGCCTGACCGACATCGCGCTGATCGGTGTGGTGATCGTCGCCGCAGTTGCCGCGCGTGTGGTGATGCTGTTCGGCTTTCTGCCGCTTCTCAGCCTAACGGGACTGTCGCCGGCGGTCGAGCGCCCCTATCGCTACGCGATCCTGTGGGGCGGGCTGCGCGGGGCGGTGACGCTGGCCCTTGCCCTTGCGGTGACCGAAAGCTTCCGCGTGCCGATCGAGGTCAAGCGCCTCGTGGGGATTCTGGCCACGGGGTTCACGCTGTTCACGCTGATCGCGCAGGGCTCCACCCTGCGATGGATCATTTCCCGGCTGGGGCTCGACAGGCTGACGCCGATTGATCAGGCGCTGTCGAACCAGGTCGTCGCCGTGGCGCTTCAGACCGTGCGCGAGGACATGGCGCGCACCACCGAAAGCTACGACTTGACCCATGACATCGTGCGCAGCGAGGCCAAGCGCTTTGGCGCGCGCCTTGACGATGCCGTCCGCACCGCCGAGGAAGACACCGCCATCCTGGACCGCGACCGCATCACGCTGGGGCTTCTGGCGCTGACCGGGGCCGAGCGCGACACGATCCTGTTGCAGGTGCGTGAAAGGACGATCTCGGCCCGGCTGGCCGAACGGGCGCTGTCGGATGCCGACCGCCTGATCGAGGCGACCCGCGTGGGCGGGCGCAACGGATATCGCCAGGCCGCGCGGATCAGCGTCAGCTATGGGCGTGCCTTCCGTGCGGCGGCGCGGCTGCACAACCGGCTGGGCATCTCGGGGCCGCTGGCGCGCATGACCGCCGATCGCTTCGAGACGCTCTTGTCGCAGCGGCTGATCCTGCGCGATCTGGACGGCTTCATCGGCAACCGCATCCGCCGCATCCACGGGCGGCGCGTGGCCGATCTGCTTCAGGAACTGCTGGCCCGGCGGCAGGAGATGGTGGAAACCGCGCTGGACGGGCTGCGGCTGCAATATCCCGGCTATGCCGAAGAGCTGGAGCGCCGCTTCATCCGCCGCACCGCCCTGCGCATGGAAGAGCGCGAATACCAGACGATGCGCGAGGACGGCCTGATCGGGGAAGAGCTGCACACCGCGCTGATGCAGCAGATCGCGGCGCGCCGCGCCGCCGCCGAGGAACGCCCGCGCCTCGACCTTGCGCTGCAACGGGTTGAACTGGTCCGGCAGCTTCCGCTTTTTGCCGATCTGGGCGACGCGACGGTCAAGCGCCTCAGCAAGACGCTGGTCGCGCGCTATGTGAACGCGGGCGACGTGATCGTGCGCAAGGACAGCGCGGCGCGCAGCGTCTTCTTCATCGCCACCGGCGCGGTCGAGCTTGAGACCGCGGGCCAGACATGGCGGCTGGGGCGCGGCGAGATGTTCGGGCAGATGGCCATCCTGATGCACAAGCCGCGCCGCACCGAGGTTCGCGCGCTGACCCCCACGACGCTGCTGGAACTGGACGAAAGCCGCTTTCGCCGGTTGCTCAAGCGCAGCCCCATCCTTCAGGAAGAGGTGCGCAAGACGGCCGAGAAACGCAGGATTCCGCCTGACCTTCTGCTTGGCGTCGACAAGGGCCGGGGCTGACCGCCGGACCGGCCCGGAAGATACGAAAGCCGTTTCCTGGCAACGGGGCAAGGTTGCAGCAACGCACTGTAAAACCGTTGGAAATGGTGGGTGATGAGAGACTCGAACTCCCGACATCCTCGGTGTAAACGAGGCGCTCTACCAACTGAGCTAATCACCCGGCTGCGTGCTTCTATCCTGCCCGCCGCGTCCCGCGCAAGGGGCCATGAAAGAAGAAAGCGCGTCCCGGTGGACGCGCTTTCAGGAATGATGGTGGGTGATAAGAGATTTGAACTCCTGACATCTTCGATGTGAACGAAGCGCTCTACCACTGAGCTAATCACCCGGTAGCGGGGTATTTAGCCTTACTCTTCAGCCTCTGCAAGACCTTCCTCGGCGGTTTGTTCGACCTTTTTGGCGGGTTTCGCACCGTCGCGGCGGATCTTGACGATCAGGGTCTCGGCCTCGGCCTTGCCGACCTGCCGGTTCACACGGATCTTGCCAAGCGGCGACAGCGCAAGCGCTTCGCCCCTGCCAAGCGCCTCGCCCAGGATTTTCAGCGTCGCATCGGCAATCTCGCGCACATCCTTCTTGCGCGCGCCGGTCTCGGCGTGGATGCGGTCCAGGAATTCCTTCTTGCGCAGAACCAGCACCGCCCCCTCACCGGCGGGTGCAGGCGCCGGAGCGGCGGTTTTCTTCGGTTTCACGCCGGTTCCCGGTGCGGCGGCCTTTTGCGGCGGCTTCGTCCCGGCTTTGCTCGTTCCCTTGGTGGTGGTGCCCATCTGCGCCCTGTCCCGATGCTGCGGCATGGTCATGGCGGCGGCCGCCGCCCGATCATGCGGAAAAGACCGGCCGCAGACCTGCGGTCCGGCGCCCGGATGGTAGCAGCGCGACGGGCAATCCACAAGATCTTGGCATTGCGGCGATGGCGGACACGAAATGCAAACAGGCGCGCCATGGGGGCGCGCCTGCCGTTGTCATCCGCAAAGGCCTTAATGCGCGGTCGCGCCCTGCCCCGCATCGCCCGAACTCAGCGCGGCGGCGGCGGCGGCCTCTTCGGCCTCTTCGTCCCATTGCACCGGGTCGGGCATCCGCACCAGCGCACGGGGCAGCACCTCGCGGACATGGCTCACCGGAATGATCTCCAGCCCTTCCTTGACGTTCTCGGGGATCTCGGCCAGGTCCTTGGCGTTCTCCTCGGGGATCAGCACCGTCTTGATCCCGCCGCGCAGCGCCGCAAGCAGCTTTTCCTTCAGCCCGCCGATCGCCAGCACGTTGCCGCGCAGCGTCACCTCGCCGGTCATGGCCAGATCCTTGCGCACGGCGATCCCGGTCAGCACCGACACGATCGAGGTGACCATGGCGATCCCCGCCGACGGCCCGTCCTTCGGGGTCGCGCCTTCGGGAACGTGGACGTGGATGTCCACCTTCTCGAATTTCGGCGGCTTCACCCCGATCTCGGGGCTGATCGAGCGGACATAGCTCGACGCGGCCTCGATCGATTCCTTCATGACATCGCCAAGCTTACCGGTCGTCTTCATCCGCCCCTTGCCGGGCAGCTTCAGCGCCTCGATCTGCAACAGATCGCCGCCGACCGAGGTCCAGGCAAGGCCGGTCACCACGCCCACCTGATCCTCCTTCTCGGCCAGACCATAGCGGAAGCGCTTGACGCCCAGATATTCCTCGACCTTGGCCTCGTCGACCTCGACCGTCTTGTGCTTGCCCTTGAGGATCTCGGTCACCGCCTTGCGGGCAAGCTTGGCCAGCTCGCGCTCAAGGTTGCGCACGCCCGCCTCGCGGGTGTAGTGGCGGATCACGAAGTTCAGCGCCGCATCGCTCAGCGTGAATTCGCCCTTCTTCAGACCGTGGTTCTTGATCTGCTTGGGGATCAGGTGCTGGCGGGCGATCTCGCGCTTTTCGTCCTCGGTATAGCCGGCCAGCGGGATGATCTCCATCCGGTCCAGCAGCGGGCTGGGCATGTTATAGCTGTTGGCCGTGGTCAGGAACATCACGTTCGACAGATCGTATTCCACCTCAAGATAGTGGTCCACGAAGGTCGCGTTCTGTTCCGGGTCCAGCACCTCGAGCATCGCACTTGCCGGATCGCCGCGGAAATCCTGCCCCATCTTGTCGATTTCATCGAGCAGGATAAGCGGATTGGTGGTTTTCGCCTTCTTCAGCGCCTGGATGATCTTGCCGGGCATCGAGCCGATATAGGTGCGCCGGTGGCCGCGGATCTCGCTTTCATCACGCACGCCGCCAAGGCTGATGCGGATGAATTCGCGCCCCGTGGCCCGGGCCACAGACCGGCCGAGCGAGGTTTTCCCCACGCCGGGCGGGCCGACAAGGCACATGATCGGCCCCTTCAGCTTGGCCGAGCGCGATTGCACCGCCAGATATTCGACGATGCGCTCCTTGACCTTCTCAAGCCCGTAATGGTCGGCATCAAGCACCTTTTCGGCTTGGCCCAGATCCTTCTTGACGCGCGATTTCACGCCCCAGGGCAGGCTCAGGAGCCAGTCGAGATAGTTGCGCACCACCGTCGCCTCGGCCGACATCGGGGACATAGACTTGAGCTTCTTCAGTTCACCCTCGGCCTTGTCGCGCGCCTCTTTCGAGAACTTGGTCTGCTTGATGCGGTCTTCCAGCTCGGCGATTTCGTTCTGGCCTTCCTCGCCATCGCCCAGCTCGCGCTGGATCGCCTTCATCTGTTCGTTCAGATAGTATTCGCGCTGCGTGCGCTCCATCTGGTTCTTGACGCGCGACTTGATCTTCTTCTCGACCTGAAGCACCGAAACCTCGCCCTGCATCAGGCCATAGACCTTCTCGAGGCGTTCGGACACGTCCAGCGTTTCCAGAAGATCCTGCTTCTGCGCGACCTCAAGGCCCAGATGCCCCGAGACCAGATCGGCCAGCTTGTCGGCCTCGCGCGTTTCGGCAACGGCGGCCAGCGCCTCTTCGGGGACGTTCTTCTTGATCTTGGCGTAACGCTCGAACTCTTCGGCGACCGAGCGCAGAAGCGCCTTCACCGTCGCCTCGTCGCCGGGCAGTTCGTGCAGCAGTTCGGCCCGCGCCTCGAAATAGGCGGGGTTTTGCAGGAATTCGGTGATCTTCACGCGCTTCTTGCCCTCGACCAGCACCTTGACGGTACCATCGGGCAGCTTGAGCAGTTGCAGCACATTGGCCAGAACGCCCGCGCGAAAGATGCCATCGGTATCGGGATCGTCGACCGAGGGGTCGATCTGGCTTGCCAGAAGGATCTGGCGATCTTCGGCCATCACTTCTTCCAGCGCGCGGACCGATTTCTCACGCCCGACGAAAAGCGGCACGATCATATGGGGGAACACCACGATATCGCGCAGCGGCAATACCGGGTAGCTGTTCAGGAGGGTGTCGGTCATTCTCAATCCTCTTTAGCAGAAGGGCTCCGGCCCCGCACCCGCGGCAGCCCCCGGCCCTTCCCGTCAGCCCCATATCTAAGGGGGCGGCCGCACGGGTTCAACCATTGGCCTTTCATGCGTCCTTCACAATGCGCGCAGGCGCGGCGGACGGCAAGTCCCTTCGCACAGCAACAAGCCGGGCGGGTGCTAGCGGGGCAGGATCAACTCGACCTGGAGCCCCCCCAGACGCTCGCTTTCGGCAAGCCGGATCGCACCGCCATGGCCGCGCACCACATCGGCCGCAATCGACAATCCAAGGCCCACCCCCTGCCCCCGGTTCTGGTTGCGCGCGGGATCGAGCCGGGTGAAGGGGCGTAATGCCTCTTCGCGGCGCTCCTCAGGGATGCCAGGCCCGTCATCCTCAACCACGATCTTGCAGGCGCGCGGGCTGAGGATGACCGACACCTCGGCCGCCGTTCCATACCGCACCGCATTGCCGATCAGGTTTTCCAGCGCCCGGCGCAGCCCGTCGGGACGAAAGGTGACGAGGGCCTGCCCCGGCCCAGGGCAGTCCGCCAGCCGCACATTCTGCCCCGCGCGCTGCGCCCCCTCGATCACGTCGGCGACGAAGGCACAGGGGTCCAGCGCCTCGGGCTCGCCCGCGGCGGCGTCGGCGCGCGCGAAATCGAGGAACGCATCCACAAGGCGGCCCATCTCGGCCACGTCACGCTCCATCGCGGCCACATCCTCGTCCTCGGGCAGCATCGACAAGCCAAGGCGCAGCCGGGTCAGTGGCGTGCGCAGGTCATGGCTGATCCCCGACAGCATCAGCGTGCGCTGCTCGATCTGCCGCTCGATCCGGGCGCGCATGTCCAGAAACGCCGCCCCCGCGGAACGCACCTCGATCGCGCCCGACGGGCGGTAAGGCACCACGCGCCCCTTGCCGAATTCCTCGGCCGCATGCGCCATGCGCCGGATCGGGCGCAACTGGTTGCGCAGGAATATGTAGGCGATCAGCGTCATCAGAAGCCCCGTCGCCAGCATCAGCACGATCAGCTGATGCGGGTTGGTGGCCGACACCCGGCGCCGGTCGAACAGCAACTCCAGCGGGCCGTGGCGGGTCCGCATCACCAGCCGCACCTGGCCCGAGTTGCCCAGATCCACCGATTCCACATCGCTCAGCCCGTCGCGCAGGGTGGCAATCACCACGCGCCCTGAAAAATCGTAAAACGCCCGCCTGTCCCCCGCGCCCTCGCCCGCCGTCATCTCCGGCCAGCCGACCGACAGCCCCAAAGGCCGCGCGATGCGCGCCACCTCGGCCCGCGCCGAGGCCGGGTCGGCAACGGTATTGGCCAGGTGTTCAAGGTAATTCAGCTCGCGCAGCATGGTCGTGGTCATCTGCTGGGTCACCCGCTCGAAATGGCGTTGCAGGAACACCACCGAGACCACAAGCTGGATGGTCACCACAGGCAAGATCAGGATCAGCGCGGCCCGCCCGTAAAGCCCGCGCGGCATCATGCGTTTGAGCCAGCCGAATTTCATGCCAAAAAGCCTAGCGGCCCCCAAAGGCAGAGGAAAGATCATATGACATTGCGCGCCCCCGAACCCGGCCTGCGTGCCATTCTGGCACCCAACCCCTCGCCCATGACGCTGCATGGTACAATCAGCCACATCGTCGGGGAAGGCGATGTCGCGCTGATCGACCCCGGCCCGGCCGACCGGGCGCATTTCGATGCGATTCTCGGCGCGCTTTCTCCGGGGGAACGGATCAGCCATATCTTCGTCACCCATGCACATCTGGATCATTCGCCCCTTGCCCGCCCCCTATCCGAAGCGACGGGCGCACCGGTTCTTGCCTTCGGCCCGGCAAGCGCAGGCCGGTCGGAGGTGATGCAGGACCTGGCCGCGCGCGGCATGGCGGGCGGTGGCGAAGGTGTGGACGCGGCCTTCGCACCGGATGCCTGCCTGGCCGATGGCGACAGGGTCACCGGCACGACATGGGAACTGGAGGCGATTCACACGCCGGGACATTTCTGCAACCACCTCTCTTTCGCGTGGGGCGGCGCCGTCTTTACCGGCGACCATGTGATGGGATGGGCCAGCACCCTGATCTCTCCGCCCGATGGCGACCTGAGCGACTATTTCCGCTCGCTCGACCGGGTCGAGGCATGCAAGGCCCGCATCTTCTATCCCGCGCATGGCGATCCGGTCCTTGAGACCAGTGCCCGCATCGCCGCGCTGCGCGAACACCGGCAGACCCGCAGCCGGCAGATCCTTGAGGCCCTTGCGGCCGCCCCCGCGACCGCCGAAGCCCTGACACGCGCCATCTACACCGACACCCCCGCCGCCCTTCTTCCCGCCGCGCGGCGCAACGTCTTCGCGCACCTTGTTGAACTGACACAACAAAACAGGGTCCGGCCGCAGCGCGCACTCCACCCCGATGCGCCGTTCGAGCGGATATGACGGCGATGAAAAAAATCCTGCAAGACCCTCTGGACGCGCCGAATGCCTGCCGCTATACACCGCCTCGTGTTCCGGCGTAGCTCAGCGGTAGAGCAGTTGACTGTTAATCAATTGGTCGTAGGTTCGATCCCTACCGCCGGAGCCAAAAATCCTCAATATATCAAGGATTTGCAAGAAAAGCCCCTTCGGGGCTTTCGTCGTTTCTTGCTCGGGGTAACATCTGGGGTAACAGACGCGGTGGCGTGCGGACACCCATAGTTCCTACGCTCTCAAGCACGAATCTTGCAGAGATCCGCGCAGGACGATCAGCCCAGCAGGCCTGAAATGATCCGGCGGTTATTGGAAGGGAAAATGTCTGATTGACATGAGCAAGGGCTGTTCCCTCGCAAAAAAAGACCCCGCAGAAGCGAGGTCGTAATCATTGGATGCCTATTGCCCTTAGGCCGCTAGAGCAATGTTCTCGTTGCGATCATTCGATCCGAATAGCGACGTGCGCTTCAATGCATCGATACCTTGCGACCTGATAGCATCCTTAAACGCAACTTCAAAAGCTGCGTAAATCTGGTCGTATATGGTCATACGGTCTCTCCTGTGACTGCGGCAGGCAGTGATTTCAAGTCAAGATATAGCCATGCCCCTCGCATATTAACAGACTCAAATAGGGGAATGTTGCCTAAAGTCGTCGCGATAGAGCTAAAGAATGATATGTCAGCTGGGCTGCGAAGATGGAAGCGAACATGCTGAGCAGGTAGACCCGAAAAGGCGAGAGAAACAGCCGCCGCGAACGTCGAAGTGAGCGCAGTAGCATACTGCGATGCATCTAGGGTGCCGTAGTCATACTCTGGCGCAAGTAGCAGATGTCGTATGCGAAGGACCGGTTTTACATAGCCTTTGATGTTCGCTCGGTTCGCAAAGCAAACTGCATGACACCGTTTTTCTTCATCGAACAGTCCCATTGCCTTGGTCGATGCGTCCGAAGTCTTCGCCGTTTCGCGGAGCACCGGCAACGATGAGATGGCGTAATCGTCTAACGTGTCTCCGTTCGCTTCGCAGACTTCGGACCACTGCCGTTCCACCTGATCCCACAACCCTCCAGTGCTGGTAAGCTCACGTAGCTGTTTCTCAAACATCAATCTGCCTCGGTGATTCGGTATACATCTAGCGGGAATATCCTAAGAGCTCGTTAAGGACGAGGCCGATGCAACATCGCGCTGCACCGGCCCCTTGGTCCCCTGACGCGGGGTCCGGTTGGTCTGCCCCCGGTGTTTGCCGTGACAGCCTGCGCCGCATCCAGTTCGGATAGACCAGGGCCGCATGAGAAAGGGGGCCGAGACCGGCCCCCACGATTGTGTCAGTGATACAGGGCCGTCACCCCGCCGCGCCGAGCAGGATCAGCCCGAGCGCGATCAGAGACAGGGCGATAGACACCCACGCCATTCGCTTCGTCATGCTTCCTCCTTTCCGTTGCCCCAAGGGCGGAGGCCCGCCGCAACCGCAGCCATGGCAAGCGCCATCGACCTCTTGACCGGAACGTCTTCACCGGCAGCCGCTTGCCGCATCATCACCTCGGCCGAGGTGCGGGCGCACCCAACGGCCCGGACAATGTCAGCGGCATAACGAATGCCCGCCTCGTCCATCCAGTCTTGAAACTCTTGCGCGGTCACGGCAAGCCTCCTATGTTTGGAGAGTTGCCAGCCCCGTTGCAGCGGGGCTGGCTCTCCTTCCTATCACCAGTGGTGGATCATGTTTGCCACGAGGGCCACCACGGAAGCGAAACGAAAAAGGGCGCCTCGGCGCCCTTTTCTCTTTCCAGATTGTCAGACGATCAGGCGGCGGCCTGCATCTTCGCCAGCTCGAAGGACGAGCGGAAGATCGTCGCCAGCGCCGTAGCAGTGCCAGCGCAGTGATCCCCCATGGCGCCCTCATCGACCGTCCAGATCGCCCCGTTTATGGCTGCGACGCCTGCCAAGCTCGTGGGAGCGGTGCTGACCAAGCGCGCATATGCCGCGCTCTCGAGTTCGATTATCGCGTCACAGGCGGCGCTGTCGTCGACGCCCGCCAATGCCGCGCGCAGATCTGCCCAGGTCTTGAAAGCGACAAGCGCCGGATCATCGCCCTCAAGCGCGCGCACGTCCGCGACGGTCGGAAGGTCTTTGAGCAGGTCGGGCGAAGTGATAAGCGAACAGTCAGCCATGGTTGATCTCCTAATGATCGGTTGTGGTCAGGCCGCGTTGGGTGTTGCTGCACCTTGCGCGGTCGAATTATTTCTGTCACACATAAAACATGTCGTCAATATCTGTCACACAGAAAAAGCGGGGACGGCCCGCGACCGGCGAAACCCCTCGCGTCGGGGTTCGCCTGCCCGAAGACGTCCGCGTCGCCCTGGCCGCATATACTGAAACGCAGGAGCCGCCTCTCACCGTGTCCGAGGCAATCCGCGATTTGCTCGCCGAAGCCCTGCGCGAAAAGGGCTTCCTGCCCGATCGCTGAGCCCGCGCGGGGCCGTTGAGGCCCCGCCCCGGTCATTGCTCCTCGAGGAGGCGCTTGAGCCGCGTCAGGGCGGCGCTGAGCGCGTCAGACGCGGCGGCGTGCTGCGGGACCATGTTTGTAACCTTCAGGAGATCCTCGCCGGCCGCATATTGAGCGATCATCAGTTCACGGTGGCGCTCCATCTCTTTGCGCAAGAATAGCGCGCGCTCGTTGCTTTGGCGCGATTTCCGTTCGATCACCTTCGACTTCGAAATCGCGATGGCAACTTCGTGCGCGACGATCGCCCGCACCGCCGGCCCGGCCTCGATCTGGCCTCGTGCGATGGTCAGGACGCCGGATGCCGCCAGGCGCCGAAGCGCGCCCTCCGAGCGGCCGATCAGCTCGGCGAATGTGGAAAGGGGCACCGTGACCGGTGCCCCCCGATGACTGCCCCCCTTGGCCGTCATTTTCCGCCTGCCGCCTTGAGTTCGGCGTTCCAGCCGTCCTCGGCCGTTTCGCCCTTGGTGGAGCCCATCGGCTGAGCCCAGCCGCCGATTTCTTTTTCGGCCGCCGCGCGTTGTTCGATCGTCCGGTAGCCTTCCGGCGCCGCGCGCGGGACGTCGGCAAGCAATTTCACGATGCTTTCCGCGGAGACGCCCGCCTCGGCGAGCTTTCCGGCAAAATCCGCGGCGAAGGCTTCGCGGCCCCGCGCTTCGGGGCTGTCCATGACGGCGGCCATGGTTTGCCGGAATGCCGCGGCGCCCTCGCGGCGCGCTTGAGCAAGCGTCTCTGTAGTGGTCTTGGTCATTACGACCTCCCTCTCTTTGTGGGCCGTAGGCCCGGTTTCAGTTCGGCTTTCGTGGGTGATGATGAGCGGCGTTCCGTTTTTCTGTGTCATCAAGCTGTAACTTTTCGTCATCGCCATTTTCCTATCAGAACAGCTTGGAGATTGCGGCGATGTAGCCGCCGATACCGGGGGCGCGGGCGCGTTGCAGAACGATGTCCACGTCGATCTTCTTGCCCACGCCGGTTCGCGCCAGATAGGTGGACTTCTCGGTCACCTTCATGACATTGACCCAGCCGAGAAGCCCGCCGTCACCGCGCATCATGTATTGCGGCAGGCCCGTGTCGGACATGAGTTTCAGGATGGTAAGCGACGCCCCACCTCCGTATGCCTCAGGAAAGAGCATCGCCCGCACAGTCCAGACCTCAGGAGACGCCCCAACAAACTCGAGGGGCGGCATGGCGCCAACCACCGGCTTCTCCGCGAAGTCGGCGCCATAGGTATGGCCGGTCTCGTGCATGTTGAAGGGCAGCACTTTGAACCGGACAGGCCCGATCATCATCAACATCACATAGCTCCATGATAATCGGCCATGATGCCGCTCAGCGAGCGGCGCAGACGGTCCTCGATCTCTTGGATGATCTGATCCACGATCGCGCCCTCTTGGCCCGCCGCGGCGTGAATGACCGGAGATATGGTGATCTCCGAGATCGTGACGCCACCGCCGCCCCGCCCGGTAGGGTGGACATAGCCGCTCCGCGACGGTGTGAACGGCTCCGGCCCCTGCTCTCCGACGAGATAGGTTTTCCCCGCCGATACCGGGCCGCCCTTGGCCCGGGCGCCCGCGAAACCGGAACCCCCGGATGACGGCGCCGATGCGGCCCCGCCGGGCGCACGGAGCGTGCGGGAGAGACGTGTCGCCTGATCAAGGGCGCGTTCGATTGACGAGGTGTCGACCACCGGTTTGATTTCCGTGCCGCCCAGATCGGCAAGCGTGCCGTTGAGCGCCGTCGCCGCGGTCTCCGCCTTGGCCAGCGCCGCCTCGACTTCGGCAAGATCCTCTTGGCGCGCGGCCAGCTCGTCGCGCAACGGCATCGCCATCGCCGCAGACAACGGGCCATCGCCAATATTGGAAATTTTGTGTTCGATTTCGGCGATGTAATTGCGAAGGTCTGCGGCCTCGTCGCGCAGGCGGGCGATCTCGGCCGATCGCGTCTCGAGCGGCGCCCCGGAAGCGGCGGCGGCGGTTTCGCGGTCGGCCTGGTCTTGCCATTCCGCCGGCGTCATCGCCGCGACGCGGGCGGCAGACTTTTCCAGCGACTCGGCTTCATCCGAGTTCGCAGGTTTCGGCGCGAGGCCGGCATAAACGGCGGCACCAACAAGGCCGCCCTTGCCGAAGCCGCGCGCCAGAGCCGCAATCCGCCGCGACCTCGTCGCCGTCGTGGCCTCGAGCCCAGCCATGGCGGCTTCGGCCTTCGCGGCCCCCCGCGCAAAGCCTCCGCCCATTGCCCCGGCCGCCGCGGTCACCATGTCGAGCGAGCCGGCAAGCAGGCTGAGCGCGCCGCCCTTACCGAGGAGACCGACGAACCGTAGCGCGCTGATCGCGCCCTTGAGGGCGACAAGAGCGCCGACCGACATCATCACGTTGGCGACAAGATCGGGGTGGGCATCGACGAAGGCCGTCAACTTCTCGATGACAGGCGCGATACGGTCGATCAGATCCGAAAGAACCGGCAGGAGCGCGTCGCCGATCGTGACCGACAGCGCCCGCATCGTGTTCTGGAAGCGCAGCACCTTCGCGTCGAAGGTCTTGCTCCGCACCTCGAACTCCTTGAAGGCGGAGCCGGCGTATTTCGAGCGGTTCTCCACGAGGCCGAGCGAGCCGCGCAGGAGATCAAGGTTTGTCAGCAGCGGGCCGAGGGCCCGCGCCTCGTCGCCGAACAGGTCCGACGAAACGGACGCCTGAACCTCCTTCGGCAGCGAGGCAAGCTTCTCGATAACCTCAACCGTGGTCCCGACCGCGTCTTCCTGCATGCGCTTGGCAACGTTCGTTGCGTCGAGCCCGAGCTTCTTGAACGCTAGGCTCTGTCGCTTCGTCGCGCTGTCACCTTTCGTGAGAGCCCGGCCCATGTTTCGGAACGAGGTCGCGGCAACCTCGGACTCCGCGCCCGCCGCAATCATTGCCGAGGCGAAGGCCGCCGTCTCTTCGGCCGCAAAGCCGTATTGCTTCGACGTGGCGCCGACGCGCTTCATCACGTCAAGGATCTCGGCCGCGCTCGACGCCTGGCTGTTCGATAGATGGTTCATCGCGTCGGCCAGGAGAACCGTCTCGTCGATGGTCATCCCCATCCCGGTCATGATCTTCGCCATGCTCTCCCCGGCCTCGTCGGCCGAGATGTCGAACGCGGTCCCGACTTTCGCAGCCGCCCCCGTGAACCGGACAAGATCCTCGCCCGCGATACCGGCCTGACCGGCCGCCGCCGCAATCGCCGCAAGCCCCGTCAGGCTGACCGGGATTTCTTTCGAGAGGGCGACCAGATCGCCCTTGAATGCCTTGAGCGCTTCGGGCGTCGGAAAGTCTACGACCTTCCGAACATCGGCCATCGCGCTTTCGAACTCGCGCGCGGCCTGAACCGGCCCGCCGATCGCAGCCTTCAGCGCGTAATACGCGCCCACTGTATCGACGATGCCCATGCGCGCCTTTGCCAGCGCGGCGTCGTTCCGCACAATGGCCGCGTGAACGCGCTCCTGCATCGTCACGGCGCCGCCGCGGTCGCCCTCTTTGATCTTGCGGTTCATGCCGCCAAGAGACGCCGCAACCCGCTTCGCTGGGCCGCTCACGCGATCCAGAAGTTCAACGACAAGCTGAGACGTGCGGGACCGAGCCATTAGTGCGGAACCTCGCCCTGTCGCTGGCGGCGCTTCATGGAGTGAATTGCCGAAAAGGCCGCTTGGAGATCCGCCAGGTTGA
The DNA here is from genome assembly GCF_058747975.1 of Rhodobacter maritimus. Taxonomy (NCBI): domain Bacteria; kingdom Pseudomonadati; phylum Pseudomonadota; class Alphaproteobacteria; order Rhodobacterales; genus Rhodobacter; species Rhodobacter maritimus. Next base: position 1,991,134 of record NZ_CM179095.1, read on the forward strand.
GCTGCGATGCTGTGCCTGAAGGCAGGCTCGCGACGAGGTCAACCTCGGCGCAAATGAGCGCCATGGGCTTGACGCCGCGGCCGTTGGCCCAGATCTGGCGAATGCGGCGTCGCGTCTCATAGGTCAGACGAAGAACAAGCGCCCGAAGCGTGAAGTCGCCGTCTTCCGTGGCGACGGTGAGCGGCGCGGAAAGGGGGATTGTGGTCATAGCTTCGCGCCCACCTTCAACTTGCCGATCAGATCCGCGGCTGTCGCGTCGATCCGATCCAGTGCGGCGTCCAGTTCGCGCCGCAGCACCCCGGAAGTGGCATCGCCGAGGTCGAGCTGGGCAAACGGTGCGGTCTCGGCGCGCACCTGCGCGGTGACCGCGGAAAAGGCGCCGATAACCTCGTCCATTGCGATCAGCCCGCGGCGGCGTTCGGCCACTCGCTCTTCGATCTCGGTCGCGCGTGCAGCCAGGTGGCGCTCGCGCCCGGATGGAATGGCCTGGCGGGCCTTCGCCGCCTCGAAGTGGGCGGCCACCGCACGGATCACGTCTTGCGTCCGGTAACGGCCCCGCCCAACGCGTTGAATGCCATGATCGCGGGCAAGCGTCTGGACCCAGCGCAGGCTGCGCCCCGCAGCTTCAGCGACTTCAGGTCCGGTCATCGTGTATTCAGACATTCAGACCCCCAAAGCGAAAACGAAATGCGATTTTTTTCGGCAAAAAAACGGCCGAAACCCGGGAGCCGCGCGGCCCGCACCCGCCCCCTGCCGGGAACGGTCCCTTGACGGGGGGGGTGACGGCGGGGGGGGCACACAGAGCCCCCCGCCGCCGACGGGACGGGCGTGCGGTTCGCCCGTCCCTTGGTCGGTCTCGCCCGACCGGGCGCTGTTTCGCCGCTTCGCCGGAAAGCAGCAGCGGCGCATTTGCCGAGGCCACGTTACCTCGGTGATGGAACCAAGATTTTTCAAGGCGCTTCTGCCAAAACCGCGCGGGGGTCGGCGTCGGGCCGCCGCTGGACGGCCAGCCCGGCCTTTTCTGCGATGCGGATTTGACGCTCTTCCTCGAGCTCGAGGTCGAAGAGCGCAGCCGAGGCCTCGGCAATCTGCGCTGCGCGTTCGGTGCGGGCGATGCCCTCACGGTTGGCCAGCGCGCGGTCGATCCGGTCGACGATCAGACCGCGAATGAGGTCGCGGTCGGTCAGGACCAAGAGGCCGACGATGTCGCTGACGTGCGGGTCGCGCGGGCTGAAACGCGGCGCGCTGTCGCTTGCGAGGAGGGTGGAAATGTCGAAGGCGCTGCGGGCATTTTCTGCGAAGCGGTCAAGGCCGACGTCAACGGCGGAAAGCATCTCCTCACGAGAGGCCGGCGCCGCGCGCAAGGTTTTCAGCGTGGCCTGAGCGGCGGCGATCTTGGCTTGGATTGCCGGGACGGAATCGAGGGCGGACAGAGCGGCGGCGCGATCTTTGCCGCGAAGCTTTGCGAAGGCGGTCATTGGCGAAGCCCCCGGACAGACATGCGCGCTTCGGGATCGAGCGCATCGCCGACGACCGCGACCGGGAGCGGAAGGCGGTTCTCGCGGGCGAAGGTCGCGCAGGAATTGAAGAGTCGAAGCGCAGATTGGTATTCGGCCGACGTTTCGTCCGCGATGGCTTTGGCGCCCGGATATTCGGCCGTGATCTCGGCGATCCGCCTTTCGAGGGCGGCCGCTTTTTCGTCGGCCGCCTGGCGTGCCTCGCGGCTGCCGAAGCTCTCGCGGCCGAGCGCCTGCAGCTCGGCGCGGGCGCCCGCAACTTCCTGAAGGATGGAATTTTTCCGAGCGGTGGCGGCGAGCGCCGCCTCGCGGCAGCGATCGCGGATGTGCTGGAGATGGGTCAAGCGTTCCCGCGCTGCGTATGTGATTTGTCCGGTCATGTCGGCCTCCTTTCGGGCAAAGTGACCGATCCGGGGAATCGCGTCGCCTGAAATTCAATTCTGCCGGATTGAATTTCCGCGTTTCGAGCGGATGATCTCTCGAAGGGTTCGTTCCGAAATCGCGATGTTTGCGAGGTTGAGCGCGTCGAGGTCGCCGAGGATGTGTGCGACGTGCGACAGCGGGAAAGGCGAATGGATCGTTCGGACGCCGTCTGCATCGCGCGGCGATTTGAAGGCCCGCCAGGCGAGGCCGATCGCGTCCGAAAGATTCCGGACAGAGAGTTCGCCATCGGGGTCGATCAGGTCGACGAGATCGAGAAGCAACTCGTTCCGCCGTTCGATGCTGGCGCGCCGCCTGGGCGAGCATCCGCCCCGCGGGCTGGCGAGCGGCACCTGGTGGCGACGGATGCCCAGTTCCTCGACCGGGTCGAGGCCGGCCGCGACGATCTCGGGCAGGATCGTCGCAATCCTGAGCCGCAGGTCTGCGATGTCCGTTTCGAGGTCAGGCATCGCGGCTCCAACTGACGCTGGTCGCGATCAACGCGCTTGTGGCGGTTCGGCCGTCTTCCATCTGCCACCGGATAATCTGGGATGGCTCCCCGTCTTTTCGGGTATATGGCTCGATCCTGACCACCGTTGCGACTTGCCCTCGATAGTCGATCTCCGTCCCGACCTCAGGCGGCGTTTCGAAATGGATCGCGTAGCTTCGGGCCCTCTTGGCTTGCCGACTTTCGATCTTGCTGCGCTCATGGGCATCGGCGACCGCCTGCCGAAAGGTCGCGATCTGCTTGTCGATTGCATCTTGCGAAACACCGGCAGCGGCGAGATCGGCGCGCAGGCGCGCGCAGATCTTGCGCCAGCGCTTGGCTCGGCCGTGACGGTTTCTGCACCGGGCCAGCGCTTTTTCCGTCTGAACCGGGTCAGGTATTGCGGCCATATCGGGCCTCCCGCATGCCTAGGTCGGACACACGACGCCACCCCCCTAAAGGGGGGGTGTCTGTGTGTCCGCCTGTCCGGTGCTTCGGACACACGGCCCGGACACACGCGAAAAACCCGCGTGTCCTCGTGTGTCCAGCGTGTCCAGCTTTCCGGACACACGGGGATGGAAAACGGGCTTCCGGCGTGTCCGGCGTGTCCAGTCCGACGACGAACTGCGGACACACGCGAAAAATCCGCGTGTCCTCGTGTGTCCAGCGTGTCCGGAAGGCCGGCATCATCATGCACGGCCCCCGATGGAGATCACGCCGTCCGACACTACCTCGGCAAGCCCAAGGTCCAGAATCCGATCAACAGCACGAGCCGCCTCCTTGCGGCGCGCCTCGGCGGTTTTCCCGTTCAGCATGCCGCTATCGATAAGCGTTTGCCGCGCAGATTCAGTCGATATTTCGCCCGGCGACAAGAGCTTTGCCAGGTCGCGGGCCTTGCTATCGGCCGTCTCTCTTCTTGCGTCATTTATCGCCGCCAGGCACGGCGCTGCCAAATCCTGATCGCAGTCGAGCACCGCCGCCGTGACCGCCGCGCCCGTAGCGTCGCGTCCTATTTCGACGGCCCGCATCCGAAGCATCAGCTTATCGGCGGGCGCGTGATTGCGCTGTTTGACCGTTTCAACGGTCACCGCATCGCCTTTTCTGTCGACACGAATTTCGGTGTCGACGGCGGCGCGCAGGGCGCTAGAGCCGCGTGCACCACGCTCGGCGTCTTTGCCGGAATGGTGAACCAGCATCACATGCGCGCCGGTCTCGCGCCGTATCTTGTCGCAACCGGCGACAATCGACGCCATCGCGGAAGCTGAGTTTTCTTCAGCGCCTTCGGCGCATCTGGCCAACGTGTCGAAAACAATCAGGCTGGCGTCGAGGCCCGCGACGGCAGCGATGAAAGCGTCAACCGCGGTCGCATTGCTGAGCCGCACATGGCCCGCGACCATAAAAAAGCTCGCCTCCTGGTCGATCGCCGCTGCGATGCTTGGCGAATTGATTTCGATTGCCGTGGCGCGGTCACGAATACCGACATGATCTTCGGCGGCGACGTAGATGACCGGACCTGCGACAGTCTCAAACCCGTTCCATGCCGACCCCGCGGCAATCGCATGAGCCAGTCCCACGGTAGCCGTTGATTTTCCTGAGTTGCTTGGGCCATAGAGCACCGAAAGCCCGCCTTGATCGAGCCACCCACGAACCAGCGGAGCCGGAAAACGCCGCCGCCTGAGATCCCCACGCGGGATGAGCACGAAATTCCCGGCAGAGCCCGTTTCTGCCCCTTCGGCATAAGCAGCGTCAGGTGGCCGGTCGAAATCATCCGGCCCGAGTGAAAATCCGTCTGCCATGCATCACCGATCGCCCTGACGTTCGATGAATGCGTCAATTTCATCGGCACGCCAAAAGCGGCGGCGGTTGATTCTGATCGGCTTAGGGAATCCAAGATCAGGGTTTTGGGACCAGCGCCAAAGCGCCATATCCGAGACACCACCAAATGCCGCACGAACTTGCGCGGCGTTGAGGAGTTGGGTTCCGTTTTGCATCGTTGCCTCCGTTTATAACGAAAGCCACGTTGCGCCCATCGCCTCGCAAATTACACAGCGAACAACCCCACCGAATTTCAGAAATTTCGGGGCAATTAGCCGGGATATTGAGAAAGTTCCCGCCGAACATCGGCCATCAGGACTTCCAGCCATTTACGGGATCCGCGCGGGTCTTTGGTCTGATCGACGCCCTCAACGATCGATGCGAGAACATGGTCAACCCCGTCGCCAGAATGGCCACCGTTCAGCGTGAGACCTTGTGCCCGCCACAGTTTGCCGAGCGCGATCGCGAGGCTCACCTGTGGCGAGTGGTCGCGAAGTTTAGCCGCGACCCCACCTTTTCCCCGGACCTGAAGGCCGCCGACGGCGTCTTCAATCGCGTCGAGGGCGCGGCTGGCCTGATTGGCCGAAGCCGCGGCATCGCGCATGTGCGACTGTGCAAACGCAACTGCGCCCCAAACATTCTCGCCCAGTTCGTTCCTCCCGATTTGGACGGCACGGCCCAGGTTGTCGAGACCTGCGAGGGCCGCCCCCAGCTCGGCAGATAGCCGGGTGACATCTTTGCGCACCTGGTCGAGTTCGGCTTTCGAGAGGCTGGCCGCCATCGCCCCGAGATACTCAGCGACAATCGCGATCGGCGCACCGTCGCGATCCGCCAGGCGGCCAAGTTTCTCTCGCTGGGGCTCGCCCAGTGCGTCAACCGCCGCCGCCCAAAGTGCCCGGGCGCGGTCGATGTCGCAGACGCGATACGTCGCCAAAATGGGTTCACCATCCGTCATCTCGTTTTTCCGATGCGGACAACATTTTCGGCTTTTTCGCCGATCAATGACGCAACGAACGAAGCCCAAGCGTCCAGCGCCTGCCGCTTTTCATCAGCGTAGTCGTGCCGCTGGTATACAGCCACGATGCCGCCGCCCGTCCCGCTGATGTGGTTCAGGACGGCCTCGGTGACGCGCACGGGGATGCCAAGCCGAGCCATCCCGGTTGCCGCCGTCCTGCGCAGATCATGGAAGGTCCAGCGGGGGATCTCGACAGGTTCGCCTCGCTCTTTCTCTGCAATCTGTTCCATGGCAGCAGCAAGCGCCGCCCGCGCCTTGAAGAAACCGGAAACAGGGGAACGCCCTGTGGTGCTGAAGACATAAGACGTGTTGTGCCCCGGCGCGACGATCCGGGGCGAGGCGGCCAGAATGTCCTGCACGGCCTTTGACAGGGGCACATTGTGCGCCCTTGCGTTTTTCGTGCGTTCTGCCTCGAGGCACCAGAGATCACCGTCGATCTCGGCATCCGTCATGCGGGCCACCTCGTTCAGCCGCTGCCCGGTCAAGAGGAGCGCCCTACCAACCTGCCCCCATGGGAAACCCTCGGCCTCGCAGGCGGACCAGAACCAGCGAATTTCATCGTCGGACAGCACCCGATCGCGGCTTGTCTCTTTCGCAGCAGGCTTCACGCCGGTTGCCGGGGACATGGGCAGAATGTCCCGCTCGACGCACCAGTTGAGGAATCTCGACAGATAGGCGCGGACGCGGTTCGCCGTCACCACACGGCCGCTATCCGCGATGCCGTCGAGAAGGTCGATCACGTCGCGCTTGGCAATGTCGTGAATGTCCCGCTCGCCCCATTGGGCCACCACGAAGCGGTCAAGCTCGCGCTTCACCACGTCACCGGATTTCAGGCCGGCAAGGTGCCGCTTGGCGTATTGCTTGACCAAGGTCTTGACCTTGTCCCGCTCGGAAAGCTGCGCGTCGATCTTCGCTGCCTTGGTCGCCCTCTTCTCAACCGCAGGGTTCTTGCCGCGCTCCACCTTGTCGAGCGCATCAGATGCCGCTGCCCGCGCCTCGGCCAGCCCCATGAGCGGCCAGCGCCCTAGGGTCAGCTTCGCGGGTTTGCCACCGAACCGATAGCGCAACGCCCATGACTTCACGCCGCTGGACTGCACCACAAGGTAGAGGCCCGAAAGCGCCGGATCTGGAATCTCATACCGCTTCGCGGGGTCGGGTTTAGCGGCCTCAACGGCCTTGGTCGTCAGCGCCCTTGCCATAGTCAATTTGTCCTCTGGGGTAACACTGGGGTAACACTTTCGGGTGTATTGAAGCGTTACCCCGAGTTAGGAACATTACCTAACATGAGGCATATTTTCTTTATTTTCAAGGCCGATAAGGTGGATGGATAGTTTTACAAAGTTATGGCTCGTTACGGCATGAAAATAGACTGTTAATCAATTGGTCGTAGGTTCGATCCCTACCGCCGGAGCCATAACCTTCTGAAAATGCTACGAAAAACAGGACGCGCATTTAGCGTCCGTCCGTTGTCCGAGCGCGTCCGATCCGGACGGCCATGCGCAACGCCCCGCTGATCCGCAGAATCTCCATGCGCGCGGGGCGGTTGTTCGCTATAGGTTCTGATCATGTGGACCATGCGACCCTGTGTCATTGGCGGCCAGACTGCGCCCGGCGATTTCGTCGTGTTGCGGCGCGGGCAGGAGGTTGGCCGCGTGGTGCCGGCGCCGCACATTCCCGGAACCCTCCCCTATGATTGGTCGACCTGGACCTACCCGGCCGATAACGGCAAGGCCAATGACATCGAGGACGCATTGAGCCAGCTGCGCGCCGCGATCCGGCGCCGGTGGCCCGACAATGAAGAACGCGTGCCGCTGGCGGGCACGCGTCGGGGGTAGGTGTCGGGTCTTTCAGATACCTGTCGGGTCGCCGAAATGTTCGATGATCTTGGCTTCCAGACAGGCACGGGCGGCACCAAGCGTTGCAGGCCCGTGGAGCCACCGCCATTCATCATCAGTGACGATCCCGCCCGCCGCCTCGACTGAATAGGCGAATGCCATGGCCCACAGACTGGGAACAAACCCAAGGCGCAAGCGCAGATCACGCTCTCGCCATGAGTTATCTCCGGGAAGGTGATGCAGGCTGCCGAGAGGCGTGACTGGAAGCTCCTTCGCGGATGTCGCCCCGACCACAATGCGCACGCCGGGGCGCTGATACTGTGCTAGGGACAATGCGTCGTCAGGCGTCATAGTAATGTTCTCGATATCGTGCAGGAAGTGCTGCGGGTAGCTCAGTGTCGCCACAGCGGCCTCCGAGGTGGGGCTAGGACTTTGGCCTTGCAGCCGCCTTCATGCTTTCCATCCCGGATGGGCTCACCAAGAGTTGCCCACGCATGAATGGCTTCCCATCTGATGGATGGATGCCAGAGCTGCTTGCCAGAATGACGTACTCACCCTCACCGATAAGGCTCAGGAAATACTCCCACGCTTCCGGCGAAAACCGGCCCGGGGGGTCGATGTAAGCCCAACCGTCGGCCCTGTAGGTCTTGCCCGGTATGGGCTCACCAGGCGGAATGAAAGGCGAAGAAAAGGACTGGTGCTCGGCCATAGGCGCCTCCGGGGTAGTTAGGTGGACTGGTCTAGCGCCGCGCGTTGCAGCTGTGATCGGGCGAGGGTGCAGGCGAATGCTCCGAGCGCAAGGTTCGACGTGGTGATGGTTTCAGAGTTCGGCGCCAGTTCATCGAGCACCTTTGCGACAATCACCGCAGCGAGAGCTTCAATCTTCGCTATGTCGTCGTCGTCAAGTTTATCTTCCATCACTGCCCCTCCAGCCAATGCAGGCAGAGGTCGCGCGCGCCGTGTTTGGTGGAACCGGCCGGGATCGAGTAGCGGAGGCCGCCCCACCAGGTGCGTGCGCAGACCTGCGGCAGGGGCGTGTATTTGGCCGGGGCGTAGGACTGATCCGAGATCGCGGCAAGGCTGTAGGGGCGCGGCAGCGGGCGGCGCGGCTGTTTGCCGATCGTCTCGATCGGGGATCCGTCGCGGTCCGCGCGCGCGGGCGGCGTGGGCTGCGGTTCCGGGGCCGGTTCCGGAGCCGGTTCCGGCGCGGGCGCCGGGGCATCGGTGCCGGGGCCCGGATCGGCGGGGCCGCATTCGCCATCGCCGCAGGCCCAGGCGGGCGCGAACAGGATGGCCATGGCGGTGCCGAGCAGTAGCATTTTCATGTCAGGTGTCCCTCTGAGTTTTTGTTATTGGGATTGGTAATTGTGATTGATGGAGACGCTGGTGCAGCGGATCTCATGTTCCAGAGCCTGCTCGAAGACGGTCACCAGCTCGTCTAGGATGGCGATCTGATCGCGCGTAAAGACGCATTCGTCCCGAATGGTGGTGCGCGCCCGCTTGAAAATATCTCTCGTTTTCCAGTTCATCGCCGCCCCCTAGACCATCATCTGCGCCGCGACCTGGCGGCACTCGGCGCAGAGGCGGTGGTGGCGGCCCTGGCTGGGGAATTGGTGACCGCAGCACATGCAGGGGCGCGTGCTGCGCGCCTGGCGCTTCTCGAATGCCTTCGCGGCGACACAGGCTTTCGTGTAGCTTTGCTTCGGCAGGCCGATCCGCGCGCCGTTGTGCACCACCCACCAGACCTCGCCGCTGCCCCGGATCTCCACGGCCATCAGTGCACCTGGTCCTGCGTCTCGCACGCGCAGCTGTCGCCGCCATCTGCCTCGACCTTTGCGCCGAAGGCCGAGGCCACGCTTTCCAACGTGCGCATCAGGCAATACGGGCACATGCACCCGGTCTTCAGGTTCCAGCCCTCGGGCACACCATCGCCGCCATCGGTCAGCGCGCAGATGGTGATGGATTTGATGCGCACCCCCAGCAGCCCGGCGGTGCGCTCCAGGTTCTCGCTCAGATCGCGGGCGATCTTGTGGATTTCGGGGTTGTCGAACGGTTGCTTCCTGCTCATGCCTTTTTCCTTTTCGGCTGGTCTTCAGAGGGGTGTGCCGGCCGGCTGATCGACATGACGGCGCGGCTGGCGGTTTCAAAGCTGGGGGCCATGTAGATATCGGCCAGCAGCTGGTCGGTTGCGGCCGAGTTGCCCAGAACATCGGCCGTGTCGTCGCGCGACGTTCCGGCGGCGCGGGACAGCGCCCCGAATGACCGCCGCAGGTCGCGGAACTGGAGGGTGGCGAGGCTGTCGGCCAGGTCATCGGCGCCGGCCTTCGCGGCCGCCTCGATCGCGGCGTCGCGCGTGGCGCGGAACCGGTTTTGCCAGCGATCCTCGGCGCCCCGGCCGATGAACGGGGTGCCGTGCGCCTCGTCGATCAGCAGGGGTTCTGCCTTCATGGCCTCGGGCGTGACAGGCTGGCCGGGGTTGGCGGCGCGGATCCGCTGCTGCGCGGCCGCGATTGCGGCCTCCAGCACCGGCACGACATCAGGGTGCACGATCATCGCGCCCTCATTGCCCCGCTTGTTGCGGGTGAGCGCCCATGCCCACATGCGCCGGGGCCTGTTCCAACCCGTCAGCTGCACGTCGCGCCGCTGGAAATCTCCAGCCATGGCGCGCCGGATGTCTTCCTGCCGCTGGCCCTGGTAGAGGCTGATCACGATGGCCGTGACCACCGAGTGATAGCCCAGCCCCGTCGCTGCGGCGATCAGCGCATCCAGTTCCGTCCAGGTGACGACCCGGCGGCGGCCCTTGGGCACGGTCATGCCGAGCTTGGCGCAGGGGTTCGAGTTTTCGGGGCGCCAGCCGATCAGCTCGGCGTAGGACATCAGGATCGACATGTGGCGCAGGCGCGCGATGGCGGTGGCGGTGCTGCGTTCGTCCAGCAGCGCCTCATACCAGGCATTCATCGCGGGTTTCGTGAATTCGATCACCGGCCAGGTGCCCCATTTGCGTTCGATCAGCGCGAATTGCTTGCGGTAACTGGCCTGCGTCTTCTCGGCCCGGTCGCGGAACTTGCGCGAGCGGGTGTATTTGTCGATCAGCGCGGCGATCGAGCGGCCGGACGGCGCCGGTGCCGCGCGCCCGCCGCTGCGCTGCGCAGCCTCCAGTTCCTGGTTCAGCTTCTCGGCCGCGCGCACCGACCATGTGAGGCGGCGCGCATCGAGTTCGACGGCAGCAAAGCCAAGCGCGCGCGCGGCGGCCGAGGGTTCCCACCAGATCCGCACGGATCCATCGGCGCGGGCGCGCTGACGGACATACCGGGGGGGCGATTTGAGGGGCAGCTTGGTCATTTGGTTCAGTCCGGTTTCGTGTCGGCCTCGGGGCGGCAGTCAGTCACCTCTTCGACCGACAGGTTTCTAAAGCGACCGTCGAAAAATTCTTCTTCGGGCCGGATCCAAACCGCCCCGTCCCACAGACTGCGGTAGCAGATTACCGGGGTCAGATCGGCTTCCAGTAAGCCCTTCCCGACGATGCAATAGAGGCCTCCGCTTTTGACGTGCTGCCAAATCTCGCTTTGTTTGCCGGACGTCATGCGCGGCGTGCCTCGGCCAGCAGGGCCACCTTTCCGGCGCTGATCAGCGCGGGATCGATGGGGGTTTCGGTGTTACGCGGCGTGCCCTGACCTTTCAGCCAGTGCTCCACCTGGTCGCGGCGGTATTTCAGCGGCCGGCGCCAGTGCGGCAGGGGCAGCGGAAACCCGTGATCGTCTTCGAGCTGGATGCGGCGGCGCAGGAATGCGTCGGGCCCGGGCAGGCCCAGCAGGATCGCCACCTGCGCGGTGTCGATGAACGTGGGCTGGGTCATGCCGCGGCCCTCAGTTCACGGGCCGCGCGGGCCGCCCCGCGGGGCAGATCGGGGCAGGATACCCGCAGGGCCGCGTCCAGCTGGCGGGCGATGTGCCGCGTGGCGGGGTTGTCGCGGGCGGCATCGGCGATGGCCTGCACCTGATCAATCAGGGTCAGATGACCCATGACCGTGCGGGCAAGCTGCGCGCTGCTGGGGGGTGCGACGATCATTTGCGCCCCCCGTTTCTGGCGTCCAGCATGTAGCCGTAGCGGTCCATCGAGGGCGTGAACCCGTCGAGGCGGCGCAGATGCGCCTCGATCCGCTTTTGCCGGCCGATCTGGCGCAGGTAGAGCGCGACGATGGCGATGCAGATCACCACGAGCGCGCCGATGATGGAAAGCGTGGACAAGATCTGTCCCTCCCCTGATGGGCCGGCCTGTTGCCTGTGGCCGGCCGGTGAGTGGCGGGGCGCGGACGCGAGCAGCGGGTCCGCGGGGCAACCCCCGGGCAGGATCAGCCCGGCCGGGCCAGCGAGGGCGCGCGGCCGGGGGAAAGCGTGTCTTCGGTGCGATCGGCCACGATGCGGGCCATGCGGCCGCAGGCCTGGAGCAGCTGGCCGCGCAGGGCCGCGGGTTCGGTTCCCGCGATCTGGCGGCCTGAGCGTTCGATCCGCGCAGCCTCGGCCCGCATGGCGGCGCAGGCAGCGCGCCAGCCGGCACGTTCGGCCGCGGTCAGCAGTTCGGGCGGGATCGGGATCATGGGCATGCCACACCCTCCGCCCGGATATTGCCCCCCGCGACGATCAGGGACATCGGCAGGCCCACGGCGCGCGACCGCGCCCCCTGAAACGTCATGTTCGTGGGGCGCGCGCCCTCGATGCGGCGCAGCGCGGCCGTCAGCCCCTGCCCCGCCCATTGCGTGCCCTCGAAGATCAGCGCGAGGCTGGGAAGCGAGGCGGCCGATCCGACATAGAAGGTCTGCCCGTAGACGCGCAGGCCCACCGGGGCGAGCCGCGCATTGACGCGGGCATAACCGTCATGGACATGGGCCAGCGAATGGGCGCGCAGCACCCAGTCCTCGATCAGCATCGGGGCGCCGGTATCATCGGCCAGGTATTCCTGCCCGAGCAGGATGCCAAGCGCCTCTTTGCCGGAGCCGTCATCCATCCCGTGATCGCAAAGCTCGGGCGTGCCGATGATCCGGGCGCCGGGCGGCATGCTGGCGCGCACGGCGCGCAGGGCGTTCTGTTCGTCGCGCGCCGCCACACGCCATGCGCGGCGGCGGGTCTGTTCGGTCTGGACGGAATAGAGCCGCATCAGCGTGCCCCCGGCATCAGGATCACGTTGCCGGCGTCGGCCAGGTCACGGATCACGCCCATGCGGCGACGCCATTGCAGGCATTCTTCCATGATCGGCGCGGCGGTGAGCAGGAAAAGGGTGCCATCCTCGTCGCTGATCAGCCCGTCCTGGGCGGCGCGGGCGGCGGCGATCGCCTTTTCCAGCAGCTTGTCAGAGATCGGCCCGGCCGATGCGGGCGGCACGGCGGGCGCGGCAGTTTGATGGGCCATTGGGGGTAACTCCTGTGCAGAACCTGTGCACAAGAGTTAGGGGTGGCAACCTGCAACTGTCAACTTAAAATTTCAGTTATTCTTATTTTTTAAGCCGGAAGGCGTGGATCAATCCGGCATCGTGCCAAACCCCAAGGCAACAACCTCCGGCGCCTGGCCCATGAACATGGCTCCAACGGCATGCTGTTCGCCATGCGTCACAGCTATGCAGAAGGCGCGGTATATTTTCCCCCGAGCGTTACCGTTTCGCGCGAAGAGCCCCATGACCTCAGCCGCATCGAGAACTTCCAATAGCTGTGCCTCGACGCGAAGGCGGGCTTGAATAACGCGGCCACTGTTCTTTCCGCGCACCGAGCGGCGGTGACCGTGGCGGGACATCAAGAGCGCAAAGTCGCGATCTTCATATTCGAGGATGGGATCGTCAAATCCAAGATCCGCCATCATCTCTGGCTGCCGCATCGCCTGAAGAGCGGTGTCGATAAATTTCTGCGGCTGGGCATCAAGAAACATCATGCTGTGCAGGCCATTCCGGTCGAAGGCGGCGGCGCAAAACCGGGCCACCAGGTAATCGCCGACATGCCGACGCTCGTCATCGGTCATCGCAACATCGCGGGACACCAGCGTTATGGTGAAAAGCTTGTCGATGAGATCGCCAGACGGATAGACCACCTCGCCGGTGATGCGGTTCTTGACGTAGGTTTTCTGGCTCCAGAACTTGGTCCCGACCTCAAAATCGTCTGTTTTGAAATACAATGCCATCACGTCACCCAGTGCAGGATGGCCCAGTAGATCGGCCAGATGGATGCAAGAAATGCGTTGACCGGAAGGGCGATGAGCCAATTCCAGGCGCTGTAGACGTAGCCATCAAAGAAGGTGAGATAGATGAAAGTCGCCATCCCGCAGAGCGTGTAGGCGGCACCAAACGCACTTGATAAATTCATGCGAAAACAGTCCTTTGCTAAACTCTCCAGCTGGCGACGACCCTGCCCCGCACCACCACATTGACGCCATCGACCACATGCACGCGCCGATCATCCGGATCGGGCGAGGCCGCCACCAGGACGGGCGGTTCGAACCGGCGCAGCACGGTGACCGCGCGTCCTTTGGCATTGTCGTAGATCTGCGCCACCACCACGTCACCGGCGCGGGCGCGTTCGGCGGCCAGCGTGTCGACCAGCATGTAATCACCCGGCATGTAGCCCATCAGCGACAGGGCGGGTGTGCGGATCTGCCAGATATCCACGCCGTTGCGCGCGCCAAGCGCCTGCGCGATCGTAGGCACGGTGCGATCCTCGGCGCCCTTGGCGACCCAGGCGGCCACATCGCTGTCAGAAAAGCCCGGCGTCAGTTGGCGCGCCACGGGTTCATCGGTCACCCCCGCCTTTTCCAGGACGGTGGCGAGCGGCACGCCCAGGACCTCGGCAAAAGCCTTGGCCCAATCGAGGCTCATGCGCTGCTTGCCCGTGTAGATATGAGATACGTTGGACCGAGATCGGCCCATTCGCCGAGCAATGTCCTCGGCAGTTACGCCTGCGATTTTCTGCTGTCGCTTGAACCACTTATCATCCATGCGTGACAAGTAGTAACTCGCCGCCTTACTTTAATGTCGGTTTTTCTGAAAATTTCAGTTGCGGCGCATTCACTTCTCGCGCTAGATCTAGCGCCATGAGTGACAACCTGACACCAGTGGAAGTATGTGAGCGCCTGATCGGGCCCCTGCCCGAGCTGGAGCGGATTGTGGGCTACCGGCCCAAGGCCGCCTATGGCTGGCGCCGCGAGAGCCATTGGCGCGATGCCGGTGACATTCCGTCGCCGCGTCTGATGCGCCGCCTTCTGGCGCATTCGGCGGCGGGCAATCTGGGCCTGACCGCGGATCACCTGATCTGGGGCGCGTCGGAAGACGAGATCGCGGCGGTCCTGACCGCGCGCGCGGCCCCGGCCGGGCTGGAGGCGGCCGAATGAGCGCGCTAGGTCTCTTCGCGCGCAGCGCGCCGGGCCAGTGCGGCGTTCACCCGCTCGGGCAGCTCGAACATGTAGAGCAGGAACAGCCGTGTGAAATCCCGGCCCGCCGCGACATCCTCGGCGCTGGGATCTTCGTCTTCGTGCGCGGCGTCATTGCCGAGAAACCGAACCTCGTGCAGCAGGTCGATCAGGCCGGCCGGCAGGGTGCCGTTCATCACCTCGATGCGCCGGTAGAGGGTGCCCTGCCCCGCGGGATCGAGATGCCGCAGCGTCCGCTCGATCGTGGCGCGGTAGGCCATCGCAGCGGCAAGACCGAGACTACCGCTGGTGAACGCATCCTCTGCCTGCATGTAGGCCGAGCGCACCTGCGCGGGCAGGCTTTTGATCGCCTCGGGCGTCGGCCGGCGCGGAAACATACGGTGAATGACATATTCGCGCCGGAAGCGATTCATGTCGGCAGCGTGGATGTCCTCCGGGGAAGCCGCCTTCGCCGTGAGCGACCTGACCTGCAGTGCGACGCCTTGATGGCAGGCATTGCACGTCACGAAGACATTGCAGTTCAGGTTATTGATCCGCGTGATGGCCGCGACATCGGCCGCGATGTTCCTGGACCCGCAACCGGCATGGGGGCAATCAATGACAAGCTGTTTCGGCATGGACACATCCAATCTAGAGGTGCGTTTCATCAACGATATGCGCGATCGCGCGGCGTCTCCAGTCGAATTCTCGCGGCTGCTGCTGGACCGCTACGAGCGCCTGCCGGCCGAGCGCAGGCATCTGTTCGTGGTCGCGCTGATCATGGATGTGGCTGCGCAGGATGCGGTGCGGGATGCCCGTCTGCGCCAGATCTATCACCAGAAACCCTGAGGTCCGCACCCGATCCCACCCTGCAAGCTGGGGCGGTGTGCCTGCCGGGCGTGGGGCGCCCGGCGCTGGCGTGGCGGGACGTTTTGTCCCATTTGCCGTCCTGCCACGCCCTTTTCCAATCCAATTCCGCGCGCGCGAAACAGGCAGCAGACCGCGCGCGGACAGGGCCGGTGTGCGGCGGGCCAGCAGAGCCTGCGCCGTCACCGGCCCGACCTGAATTCCGGCGGCGGGGGTGACGCGATGGTCCGCCCCCACCCCGATCAGCGTATCCTGATGGCTGCCATGGCCGTGGCGATGCGCGCCCAGGTCAACGACCTGGACCCGATGGATGTGGATGCGCTTGTGGTCCAGGCGGGTCAGCTGCTGATCGAGGGCGATCCGCTGTCCCGCGCCGTCACCGGCTTTGCCACGCAATACATGGTGGTGCGCCGCGATCCCGAGGCCCTGGCCGAGGTGGGCCGCGCGCTGTTGCACGCGGTCGAGATCTGCGCGGTGCCGGTGCCGCCCGACCAGGACAGGGCCGATATCCATGGCTGATCGCGGCGCGCCCCCTTCCCGGCTGTCCTCGGCCGATCATGTGCTGATCCACGCGGTCGGATGGCTGGTCTGCAACCTGATGGCCGACGATCCGGACAATGCCGTGATGCTGGAGGCCGCGCGCGAGGCCCTGCCCTCTGTGACGCGCGCCCACCCGGTTGTCGCGCGGTTCGCGGCCGCGGCCGAGGACATCCTGTCCGCCGCACCGGGGCGTGAACGCAGCGCCGCCCGCAGCCGGGCGCGCGGGGCGGTCTTGTATTTCCACATGCGCCGCGCGGGTGACGCGCTGGAGGTTTTCAGAAGGGGGAACGTGGATGCCTGACACGAACCAGAAATTTGCCGATCAATGGCTGAGCGTCCAAGATGCGCTGGACCTGATGCACTGCCTGGGCGAGGCGCTGAGCCCAAATCGGCATTGTGTGCCGGCGGCATTCCAGGCCGTTCTGGGCTGGATGGCGGATAAGCAGATGCTGTGCCTGCCGGAGGTTCAGGCCTTTTGGGATCATGCGGCGTCTGCCGCCAAGATGCGTGTCGCCGTCCGCGATCACTATGCCGCCAAGGCGGAGGCAGAAGCAAATCACCCCGAAACCCAACAGGGCAAGGGCGATCCGGAGCCCCGCGCGCCGGAAGAAACTCACCCGGAACCCGAGCCGATGATAGGGCCGGCAGAGGATCCGGGTGCCGTGCCGGGTGCAAACGGCGCGGAGGTGCCGGTGGCCGCCGACAGTCCGGCCACCGGCACCGATCGAACCGCCCCGGTTGCCGGATCGCGCTGGAGCGAGGCCGAGATCGCCACGGCGCGGCGCATGCTGGGCGATGGGTTTTCAGGATCGGCCATCGCGGCCGAGCTGGGGCGCCCCCTGCCCGCGACCTATCAGAAGATCAAGAAGCTGCGCGCCAGCAAACCCATACCAGTGGGCCCGCGGGCCGCGCCTGTCCAGAAACCGGCCGAGCCGGCGGCACAGGGCGGCCAAGGCCCCATCAGCGCGGGCGTGACCCCCGCGCCAGAGACGGCCCCGGCCGCGCCCATGAACGGGCAGCGGGTTTCGCCCGCGCCGGCTGTCTCCCCTGCCGTGGACGCGGGCGCGGCAGGGCCTGGAACGCAACCGCCGGTGCAGGCCAGCCTGCAACAGCGCGTCAGCCCCCCCCCTGTCGCCCCGCATCCCGCCCGGCCCCTGTGGTGGCGCGAGATCGAGGCCACGCTGAATGCCCTGGGATACAAGGGCGGGTGGAGCGCGTCGGACGATCTGGCCCTGGCCGAGGGGCTGGCCAAGGGGGTGCCGCTGCCCATTTTGGCCGATCAGATTGGCCAGGAGCCCGCCGCCTGCAAGGCGCGGTTCATTGCGCTGACGCCGGACGGCGTGACGATCGAGGGGCAATCGCATCTGTTGCAGGTGCTGCGCCACCGCGCGGGGGCCATGTGATCCGATGACCGACCCCGCCCGCCAGACCGTGAGCATCGAGGAGATCAAGGACCGCCTGTTGGCGCGCCTCGATCTGCTGGTGCATCAGCTGGCGCCGCCCGCGAAGGGCAGCTACACCAAGGGCGGGCTTTACTACACGCTCAACCCCGGCCGGGCCGATAACAGCGTGGGATCGTTCGTCGTGCACATGTCCGGGCCAAAGGCGGGGCAGTGGATCGATTATGCCGTGCCGGGGCGCGAAGGGCGCGGTGATATCATCGACCTGTTCGGCCTGGCCTGGGGGATCGCCACGCCCGCCGGGCGGATCAAGGCCGCGCGCGAATGGCTGGGGCTGGACACCGAGGATCCCGCCACCCGCCGCGCCCGGGAGGCCGAGGCCGAGCGCCTGAAGCGCGAACGCGCGCGGCAGGCCCGCGATGCCCGCGCCCGCGCCGAGCATCAGCGGCGCATCGCCGAGGCGGTCTGGCTGTCGGCCGATGCGCAGATCCTGGGCACGCCGGTCGATGCCTATCTGGCGGGCCGCGGGATCGACCTGCGCGCCCTGCCCCATTTGCCCCGCGCGATCCGGTTCCACCCCGCCTGCCGCTATTATTTCGACGAGGAGCTGGTGGACCCGGAAACCGGCGAGGTGCGCCGCAACCGGGGCTGGCGGCCGTTGCCCGCGATGGTCACCGCGATCGCACGGGGCCCCAAGATCATCGATTGTCACCGCACCTATCTGGAGCCAGCGCCCGGCGGCGGCTGGCGCAAGCTGGCCGCCGAGGACGCGAAAAAGGTGTTTGCCGACTATACCGGCGGATCGGCGCGGCTGTGCGGCCAGCTGGGGCCGCGAGGCGGGATGCTGAAGCTGGCCCGCGCGCCGCAGGGATCGCGCGCCTTTGTGGCCGAGGGGATCGAGAACGCCCTGTCGCTGATCGCGCTGCGCGCCCTGGCCGGGCATCCGCCTGCATTCGTGGTGGCGGCCTGCATGGGGTTCAACCTGGCCCATGTCGAGCTGCCCGACGCGGTGACCGAGGTGGTGCTGGCCGCCGACAATGACAGCCATGAACACGGCCGGGCCACGCTGGATCGCGCGGTCAAGGCGCATCGGGAGCGCGGCCGGTTGGTGCGCGTCTGGCGCAGCGATGTGCCGGGCGAGGATCTGAACGATGCGCTGCGGCGCGCCCAGGCGGCCGATGCCGCGCGGCGCGCGGGCTGAAGCAAGGGTAGCCCCGGCATCAGACCGGGGCGCGACGGAAAGAGGGGCAAAGGGGCAAATGGGCAACGGATACGGATCATATCGATGCACGCGCGCGGCCGATCTGGCCGCGTTCGATCGGCTGCCGCCGCAGATGCGCGAGGTGCTGCGCCATACGGTGGCCGATTGGGGCGCCCCCCCCATCCTGATGGAGTTGCGCGGGCTGTTCGAGGTCACGGGCAGCCGGCGGCGCGCGATGCGGATCGTCATCGACGGCATCCGCCGCAGCGAGGCGGCGGACACCTATCGCTATTACGGGCCGCACCACCCCGAGGCCGACGCAGGCGGCAAGAAGCTGCGCCGCGCGCGCAATGCCGCGTGGTGACGCCATGACCGACAGCCCCCAGAGCAATGACGACTGGCTGAGCAACGCGGCCCCGCCGCCCCGGTCGCTCGATCCCGCGATGCAGGCCGCCCCGGCCCGCCCGATGCCCGAGCGCGCCAGGGCCAAGGACAAGCCCCCGGTGCAGCCGCTGCGACCCCTGGACGCCCTGGCGGCCGAGATCGAGGGCGCCCCGATCGCGGGCGCGCCGGATGACGATCTGCCGCCCGAACCGGATCCGGGGCCGGATCCCGGCCCCGACCCCGCATCCGATCAGGCCCCGCCGGATCGGCGCCCCGGCCGCCCCACGGGCGAGATCTGGGAGGGATGCCCGGTCAAGGCGCTCGGCGTCAACGGCGGCACGAGCTATTTCCTGGACGTGCTGGGCCAGCTGCGCGCGGTGGGCAAGCTGGAGCGGATGACGATCATGCACCTGTTCGGCCATCGCTATCCGGCGCTGTGCTGGAATTTTCCGCAAATGAACATGAAGGCCGATCCGCCGACCCGGAAACCCGGCAAGTTCGACGGTGACAGCGCCGCCGCCGCGATGACGCAGGCTGCGGCCGAGAAGGGCCTGTTCGATCCGGAGGGCGCGGTGCGCGGCGTGGGTGCCTGGACCGATGATGACGGGCGCCTGGTCTATCACCTGGGCGACCGGCTGATCGTGGCGGGCGAAGAGCGTGCGCCAGATACCCATCACGGCCGGATCTATCCCTCCTATCCGCCGATCCCGCACCCTGTCGCGGCCGGTGAGACGCTGATCGACCCGGTCCCGGCGCTAGCCGAAGTGCTGCAAACGTGGCAATGGGCCCGGCCGGATGTGGACTGGTTCATCTGCCTGGGACAGATCGGCGTGCAGATGATGGGCGGCGCGCTGGACTGGCGCCCCGCCTATTGGTTCACGGGCGGCCCGGGCAGCGGCAAATCCGCGCTGCAACGGCTGATGCTGCATCTGCATGGCGGCGAAAAGGGCCTGATCCAGTCAACCGACCCCACGGCGCGGGGCATCGCATCCCTTTTGGGCCAATCGACCCTGCCCGTGGCACTGGACGAGCTGGAGCCCGGCGACCAGGGATCGAGCAAGGAGCGCGACATCATCGTGACCGCCCGCGTGGCCGCCAGCGGCGGGCGTTGGGTGCGCGGATCCTCGGACCAGAAGGGCAGCACGGGGCAGCTGCGCAGCACGTTCCTGTTCAGCTCGATCCTGATCCCCGGCATCCTCAAGTCGCAGGATTTGCAGCGGATCATCATGCTGAGCCTGCGGCCGTTCCCCGAAGGGGCGAAGGCCCCGGACCTGCGGGCCGATCGGTGGCGCCGCGCCGGGGCCGCGCTGAAGCGGCTGATCATCGACCGCTGGCCTACATGGGCCGAGCGGCTGGAGCTGTGGCGCGTGTCGTTCGCCGAGGCCGGTATCGCCGGGCGCGATGCGGATAACTGGGCCACCACGCTGGCGATGGCGGACATGATGCATTCGGCCGCGATGCCCTCGGCCGAGGTGCGCGACGGATGGGTGGCCAAGATCGCCGCCGAGATCCGCAGCGCCACGCGCGAGGCCGGCACCGATGCCGACGAGGTGTTGATGCACCTGCTGAGCCAGCCCTACATCCTGGAGGGCGGGCGCGAGCAATACACGATCGCGCAGTGGCTCCAGGTGGCGGCGCGCCTGCCCTCGGCGCCCGACAGCCTGCTGCCCGGCTTCGCCCTTGACGATCAGGACCAGGAGCGGCGCGCGACGCTGGCCAATGCCAAGCTGTCCAAGCTGCTGATCAAGGTGATCCGGGACCGCGACGAAGTGCCGCGCCTGTTCGTGGGCAACAACAAGGCCCACGGCATCATGTCGCTGTTCCGCGATACGCAATGGGCCGGCGGCGCCTGGAAACAGTCGCTGGAGCGCGTGCCGGGTGCGCTGTCAGGACGCGACCGCCCGTCCCGAACCCTCGCTGGCATCGCCACGCGCGGCGTGGAGATCCCGTTCACCTCGATCCCCGGCCTGGCGTCCTTCCCGCAGGATCGGGACCGCCAAGAGCCCGCCGCCGCGCCCCCGATGCCCGCCGACTTCGAGGATTTCCACTGATGGCCCTGATGCGCGACCATGCCAATTTCGCCGCCGGTATCGCCCGGCCCTTGCACCCGCACCCGGTTTATCCGATAGTGATCGCGCGGGGATTTCCCGGATTTCGGGTCCGGGCCACGACACCACGACACATGTGTCGTGAAGCGTGTCGTGAAGATTTCCTAGCAATTTCAACACATTATGGTGCGTCACGACACCACGACACATTTTTCGCGCTCTCTCGCGTGTGTGCGCGTGCATGTGCGCGCGTGCGTGCGCGCACGCGTAGCGCATGCCCATATATGTGTCGTGGTGTCGTGAACGACCTTAAGATATTGATATATAAAGCGAAACTTCACGACACGCGCCACGACACCGAAAAAAGATGTGTCGTGACGCCCCTTAACCCTCTGTTTTCGCTGATCAATCTTCACGACACGCCCGAAAAGGGGGGATTTTGACATGCCCGGACCGCAATCCACGTTCGAGGAGCTGGCCCGCGATGCCGCGCAGCGGGTCGAGGCCGCGCGCGAGGCGGGCGAGCAGCTGACGTTCCTGCCTGACGAGCCGCGCCCGGGCGACAGCGCGCGGGCGGCGCGCGGCAAGGGCAAGGCCACGTCGCAGCTGCGCGAGTGGCTGGCGCAGCGCGGGTTCCGGATGCCGGAAGAGGCGCTGGTCGAGATCGCGGGCCTTGCCTCCAGTCAGGATGCGTTCCTGACCGCCCTGGCGCGGACCGAGCAGTTGCTGGCATGGGCGCAGGACGGCGCGCACGGGTATCAGGGTGCGCCCAGGGCGCCGAGCCTCGGGCAGCGGCTGGCCACGTTCCAGTTCGTCTTCACGGCGCAGCTGCGCGCGCTGGAGGCGGCGATGGCCTACGGCCTGGCCAAGCCGCAGGGCGACGGTGCGCCGGTGCAGCTGACGCAGGTGGTCGTCCAGGGCGCGCCCTCGGCCCCGGATCGGGGCGCGGAACCCGCCCGCGTGATGCGCGACGTGACGCCCGGCACGCGCCGGATCGGCCCGCCGCCGATGCCGCATGAAATCCAGCAAAAACAATCGGTTAGCGTTGCGCCTTCCGAGGGATCGGATGGCGAGGAACGGACGGAATGACTAAGCATTTGAAATCGCATGTGAAAAAACAGGTCGGCCAGTTGATTGAAAATCAACCGAAGGTGCCGCCCCGCGGCCTCGATCGCGCCGCCCTGGCGCGCATCGCCCGGCCCTCGATCGCGGCGGCCGCGACCCCCCGGGGGGTGGGTCCGCGCGAAGTCTGTCTCCCCCCGGCAGTGAGGCCACTTGCCTTTTTGAAGGCCCTCGGGGGTGCGGCATGAGCGCGAACCTTGACGCCGGCCAATGGGGTGCGGGGGGTGGGCTTTCCACCGCCCCGAACGAACCCGAGCCGGGTGCGGGGGGCGCGCGCGTCGATGATCTGATTGAGATGGACGCGAAACAGGCAATCGAGATGCTAGGTGCGGATCGCGGCGAAGGCAAGCTTGATCTGGATGCGCCGAGCGGCTTTCCCGGTCCGATGGCAGAGGCGGCCTATTGGTCCGATGCCACCGTGGTCGGGCTGCAAGGCCCGGTGGGCAGCGGAAAGACCACCACCCTGCTGAAATCCCGCATGCGCCGCGCCATGTCGATGCCGCGCTCTGTGATCGACGGCAAGCGCCGTTACAAGCTTCTGGTCGTTCGGGCGACCTATCGGCAGCTCTGGTCCACCACGATCCCGGATTTCCTGAAGGAATATCCGAAGGACTTCGGCGACTGGTCAGGCGGCAAGGGCGGGCCGGTGACCTTCACCATGCTGTTCGACGATGGCAGCCAGGTGCCGCCGCCGCCGGGACATCAGGGCGACTGGTCCGACGAGATCGAGTTCATCGTGGAATTCATGGCCTTCGGCGATGACATCCAGGGCAGCCTGCGCGGCTACCAGGCAACCGACATCTGGCTGCACGAGATGGATACCAACCCGATCGATGTGATCGTGAACGCGATCACCCGGATCGGCCGTCACCCAGGCCAGCCCCATTTCGCGGGCTATCCGGCATCCCTGCGGGTCTATCGCCAGTTGGTGGGCGATTTCAACGCGCCGGAGCCGGGAAACTGGTCGATCGACCTGTTCCACGACGAAGCCAAGCGCACCGATGCGCTGGACCTGCTGAACAAGCAGCTGCCGGACGGCGCCCCGCCCATCAGCATCGAGTTCTACCGCCAGCCCGGCTATGGCGAGCCGGGGTGCGAGAATCTGCGCAACCTGCCCCCCGGATATTACGAGGGCCAGATCGCCACCATGACCCTGCTGGGCCGGTCCGACCAGATCGACCGGCTGGTGCGGAACAAGATCGTGCACGAGCTGGCGGGCGTTCCCGTCTTCCGCCGCGAATTCAACCGCCGGATCCATGTGGCAGAGGGGCCGGTCGCCCCCTGGCCGGGGGTGCCGCTGCGGCTGGGGCTGGACCAGGGCTTCAAGGGCGCGGCCGTCATCGGCCAGGTGATGACCGAGGGCACCGGCCCGTGGCGCCGCATCTGGTGGCAGATCCTGGGCGAGCTGCATTTCCCGAACGACCGCCTGATGGCGCGGGTCTTTGGCGACCGGCTGCGCGAATTGCTGGAAACCCGCTGGCCGGGGGCGCGCATCGAGGCCGCCTGGGGCGACATGGCGGGCGAACAGGGTGCCAGCCAGGCGGCCGAGGAAAACGCCACCTGGAACCGGCTGGTGGGCCGGGCGGCCGGGTTCCGGGTGAGGCCCCAGAAGATTGGCACCAACCGCATCCAGCCGCGCCTGGAGGCCGTGCGCGCCGCGCTGGAGGCCCCGGTTGCGGCCGGCCGCGTGGGCCTGCTGATCGATCCGTCCTGCACCTTCCTGATCGCGGGTTTCGAGGCCCGCTATGTCTGGACCGAAGAGGTCAATGCCAGCGGCGACAAGCGCAAGGTGCCCGACAAGCGGCTGACCGAGGCCAACGTGATGGACGCGCTGCAATACATGCTGCTGTCCGAGGGTCGCGGCGACGGCACCGCGGCCATGAGTTTCCCCGAGAAAACCGGCCAGATCGGCCATAACGGCGGCCCGCCCCTTTCGGGGGAAGAGTTGGGCGGGCTGCGCACCGGGTATGACGTGCTCAACCCCTATGGAGGACTGTGAGATGATGACCAAAGGCGAATACCGCGTCGGGATCAATTTCAACCCGAGCGGCGACGATACGGTGGGGCAGATCAAGCGCAAGGCCGCCGATCTGATCGACCTGATCGACGGGATCCCCAGTTCCCGCGACACAGTGCGCGGAAACGAGGTCGGCCGCCTGAAGGCGCTTGCCCAGACCGACATCGAGGCTGCGGCGATGTGGGCGGTGAAGGCCGCCACCAAGCCCGAACCGGTGGAGGGCTGAGCGATGGCGAAGAAAACCACCCGCAAGCCCGCCGCCGTCGATCCCGACCGCCTGCGCCGCGTCGTGGCCAGCATCGAGGATCTGCACCGCACACATTTCACGGACCTGGTGCACCGGCTGGAGACCGAGGAAGGCATGAAGCTGGACAGCCGCCGCGACCCCGCCAGCTGCAAGATGCACGGGATCACCGCGACCAGCACCGCCGGCGTGCGCGGGGCCGTCACCAACTGGGCCGCGGCCGCGCGTCGCGCCCTGCTGTCCGGGGGCGCGTGATGGGGTTCTATCGCAAGAAGCCCACGGAGATCGAGGCCGAGCAGTTCGATGGCTCGCCCGCCTCGGTCGAGCGGATCATGACCATGGCGCTGGATTGTCGCGGCAACGCCGCCGTTCACGCCCAGGCCGGGATCCTGACCGTGGTGGGCGGGAACGGCCACACCAGCATCGTGACGCCGGGCTGGTGGGTTTTGCGCAACGGCCTCGATGCGCTGAGCGTGATGGCGCCCGACCTCTTCGAGGCCTGCTGGGAACCGATCGGGGGTGCCGCATGAGCGGCACCCTGCCCCCTTCGATCCATTCTGGCCATTATGGCGATTTGTCCGATCTGGCCTTTCACGCCGTGATCGCCAGCCTGCCCACGCGCGCCCGGCTTTTGCTGGGCGTCAGCCCCCTTCCCATCATCAGAGGATTTTACCAATGAGCATCCCTGCCTACAGCGTCGCGGCCGACGAGCTGCGCCAGTTCATCGAGCAATTCGAGACCTACGAGGCCGACAAGAAGGTGGCGACGGACGCGCAGGCCGATGTGATGGCCGAGGCCAAGGCGCGCGGCTATGACACCAAGGCGATGCGCAAGATCATCGCCATGCGCAAGCGCGACAAGAACGACCTGGCCGAGGAAGAGGCCGTTCTGGATATCTACAAATCCGCGTTGGGGATGGAGTGATCATGTCCGGCGGGGTTCAAGCCATCGCCGCCGAGCGGGCGCGGCAGATCAAGTTGGAGGGGTGGGCATCCGTTCATGATGATGTCCATGTTCGCGGCGAGATCGCTGGCGCAGCTGCGTGCTACTTGTTGCATGGCCTCGATGTCGGGCGCGTCGACCTGAAAGACAGGGTTCGCGCGCTTGTCATAGAGCTTTGGCCGTGGGCGGCGGATTGGTGGAAACCAAAGGATCGCCGCCGCGATCTGGTTCGCGCCGGCGCCCTGATCGCGGCCGAGATCGACAGGCTGGACCGGCTGGAAGCACGGGGAGGCACCAAATGATCAGCGCGCGCCCCTATGACGATATGGCGGCCTTCGCGGTCCTGCGCGATCTGGATGCCTTCGACCAGCTCGAAGCCGAAGCCGTGCGGGGGGCGCGCGCCACCCATCTGGCGATTTTCGCCGAATGGCGCGGGATGGAGCCGCACCGCGTGGCCAGCTGGGTTGTTCAGACCGCCGCCGGCACACCCTTCGCGGTGGTCGCGCTTGCCAATACCGGGCAGGCCGGGGTTGCCGGTGCGGCAATGTTGGCACGCGATCATGCCCGCTATCGGCGCGAGCTGGTGCAGCTGGCGCGGGCGATCCGCACCCGCATGCCGTCCTTCGCGGCGCAGGCCGGGATCCACCGCATCGAAGCGCGCGCCTGGGCGGATCATCCGCGCGCGTCGCAGTTTCTGACCATGGTGGGCTTCCGCCATGAGGCCGACATGCCCGGTTTCGGGCGTGACGGGCACGAGATGTTCCGGCAATTCGCCTGGACAGAAGGCCGTTCCGGTGCGGCGCAACCCCAAGAGAGGACCTGAAACATGTGTGTTTTCAAGACGCCCAAAGCGCCCGGGCCGCAGAAGATCGGCGCAATCGACAATTCCGAGGCTGTGCGCACGGCCGACCTTGAGGCCCGCCTGCGGCGCCGGCGCGCCGGTGCCGGGGCCAACGTGCTGACCAGCCCCTCGGGGATCCCGTCGACCTCCACGCTTGGCGGGGTGGCGCAATGAACGCGATGACCGATATGCGCACCGGCGCGGCCGAGGGCGGGGCAAAGGACAACCCCGCCGCCCGGGCCGCGATCGACCGCTGGTCCGAGCTGAAGGGCGAGCGCACCACCCATGAGCAGGATTGGGAAGATATCGCAGGCCTGATCCGGCCGCAGCGCGGGGGGTTCGGCCTGACCGATCCTTCGGGGCGGCGCCACGAAAAGCCGCTTTCGTCGGAGCCGATCATGGCCGCGAGCAGCTTTGCCGCCGGGATCTATTCCGGGCTGACCAACCCCGCGAACCGCTGGTTCGGCCTGGCCACCCCGGACGAGGATCTGAACGCCTGGCAGCCGATGGCGGAATGGAACGACATCGCCACGGCGCGGGTGCTGGCCAGCTTCATGCCGTCGCTTTCCAGCTTCTACCCTGCCACCTTCCAGGCCTATTCCGACATCGCGGCCTTCGGGAACGCGGCCTGCTACGACGAATTCGTCGACCGCGAGCGCAAGTTCATGGATGTGAGCCTGTCGCTGGCCGAGCTTGCCTGGGATATCGACGCCTGGGGCCGTGTCTGGGAAGTGGTGCGCAAGTTCCACCTGAAGCCGCGCGCGGCCGTCGCGCTGTTCCGCGACACGGGATCCCTGCCCCCGAAAATCTGGGAGCTGGCCGAGAAGGGCGGCAACGACAAGCTGACCTTCTATCACCACGTCCAGCGCAACGAGGACTGGACCCCCGGCCGGATCGGCCCGAAAGGCAAGCCGTGGCGGTCGGTCTATGCCTGCGAAGAGGGGTGCTGGCTGATCCGCGAGGGCGGTTACGAGGAAATGCCCTATTACGTTCCCCGCTGGGATGTGGACAGCGGGCATGTGATCGGCACGGGGCCGGGCTTCGTCGCGCTCGCCTCGACCCGCGTGCATCACCAGATGCAGGCCGCCACGATCAAGGCGGCGCAATACGCCGCCGATCCCACCTTCGGGGCCCCCGCGCGCGAAGACTGGCCGTTGCAGGGGCATATCCGGCCGGGCCATGTGGTTTACGGCGCGGTCAACATGCAGGGCAACCAGATGCTGCGCCCGCTTCAGACCGGGGGCGGCATCGGCATCACCATGGAAGAAAAGCGCGAGATCCTGCAAGCGATCAAGGACGCCTTCCATTACAACCTGATGACCGTGCAGGGCCGCACCGGGATCACGCCCGAGGAGACCCTGATCATCGAGGAAGCCCGGATGCGGAACTGGGCGCCGCATTCCGACCGGATCATGGAGGAATATGCCGCCCGGAAGGTCGAGCGGCGCTTCCGCCAGCTGTGGCGCGCGGGTCAGATCCCGCCCCCGCCGAAAGAGGCCGAGAACCTGCCCCTGGGCGTGCGCTACCAGTCGGCCGCATCCATGGCGATGAAGGCGCGTGAGGGGCTGGCGATCGTGCAGTTCCTGAACAATCTGGGGCCGCTGGCGCAGACCAGCCCGCGTTACCTGGACCGGCTGGATCCTGATACCACCATCGAGGCCCTGCACGAGGCCAGCCCCAGCCTGCCCGCGCGCATGCTGCGGTCGCGCGACGAGGCCAACCAGCTGGAGGCAGAGCGCCAGCAACAACAGCAGGCCGCCATGGCAATGCAGGCCGCGGGCCCGATGGCCGGCGCGGTGAAGGATCTGGCGGGCGCGCAGGCCGCGCTGGAAGGCGGTGCGATGTGAGGATCTTCGACCGCATCGGGCTGTTGCGCGCGCTGATCCCCGCGAAATCGGGGGCGGCCGACCTGGCCGCCCGCTGGAGCCGCGCGCAGGCCCGCGATCCGGAGCTGGCGCGCGACCTGATCCGGCTGGGTGGTGTCCTGACCACCCAGCCATCCACCTATGACGGGGGCGTGCCCCTTCCCGAACCGATCGACCCCATGCGGCTGGCCTATGAGGCCGGGCGCCGCGACCTGGCGGTGCAGCTGCTGGGGGCGATGACGACCACACCTTTCGAGCTGAGTTCCATGATGGAGGAAAACTGAGATGAACCGATATTTCCTGATGGCCCTGCGTGACCTGCGCGCCTTTGCCCCCACCGATGGCGCGGGCGCAGGTGGCGACACCGGCGCCGGCGGCGGTGATGCGGGCACGCCCCCGCCCGGCGCTGGCAATGCGGGCGCAGGGGCGGCTGCGGCCGCCTGGCACGAGGATGCACGCTTTGACGAGGGCATGCGCGGATACCTGTCGGCCAAGGGCGTC
Source organism: Rhodobacter maritimus (assembly GCF_058747975.1). NCBI lineage: Bacteria > Pseudomonadati > Pseudomonadota > Alphaproteobacteria > Rhodobacterales > Rhodobacter > Rhodobacter maritimus. Next base: position 2,019,580 of record NZ_CM179095.1, read on the forward strand.
ACGGCCTCGGCCGATCCGCTGGACGCACTGACGAAGCTGGTGGGCATCGGGCAGGCCGCTGACAAGCGGTTCGGCAAGCCGCTGGACAGCGTGATCGACAAGCCGGCCGAGGGGCAATCCGTGGCCGAGTGGCGGCGCGCGAATGCAGCGGCTTTCGGCCTTCCGGACAACCCGGATGGATACGAGATCGCGCGCCCCGAGGGGCTGAGCGATACCATTGCCTGGTCCGATGGGCTGGAAGGCAAGTTCCGCCAGCTGGCCCACGATCGCGGCTGGGGACAGGAAGACGTGGCGGCCGCGACCGAGATGTATGCGACCTATGTCCAGGACATCAGCGATGGCCTCGACCGCGATATCGCCCAGGCCGAAGAGCAGCTGAGCACGGAACTGCAAAGCCTGTGGGGGGCTGACTACAAGGTCAAGACCACCCGCGCACGTCAGGCGGCCAGTGCCCTGGCCGAGGCCGCGGGGCTGGACCAGGACGGGATCCGGTCAGTTTCCGCACTGCTGAATTCCGGCGACGGTGGCAATACCGCCGCGCTGCGCATGTTCGAGGCCCTGTCGCGCGCGATGGGCGATGACGTGGCGGCGGGGCTTGGGAAGGGTGCCGCGCAGCTTGGCATGGCCCCGGCCGAGGCGCAGGCGGCCTTCAAGACCTTCACCGCGCCGGATGGGGAATGGGCCAAGGCCAGTGCGGCCGGCGACAGCGCCACGATCGACCGCCTGCGCCCCGAGTTCAACCGGCTGGCCAAGCTGGCGGCCGGGAAAGGGTAAGCCATGCGATCCGACACGTTGGGCCGGATCGCCGCCGCCCGTGCCGCCATGCGCCGGCGCGGGCACGCGGCATTGCAACTGATGATCGGCCCCGAGACATGGGCCGATCTTCTGCGCGAAACCGAAGAGGCAGAGAGTGCCGAGGTCTTCGGCCTCCAGGTCGTGGAGTGCCACGATCTGGAGGGCTTTGTCGTGGTTCCGGTGGAGTAGGATGGGGTGATGCGCCGCTATCGAAACCCCGGCGAAGCCATCGGCGATCTGAACCGCGCCCGCGTGCGGGCGTGGTATCGCGCGCATCCGGGCTGCACGCAGAAGGAATGCGCCGAGGCGCTTGGCCTGTCGGTCATGGCTGTGAACCGCCATGTGAAGGCGATGCGCGAAGACTGGAAATCGGCCGCGGCACCCGCCCTTCCGGGGCGGTTTCCGTGGCCCGCCCGAGATACGTAAAGATTATTTATCTAAACAAGCCACAAAATCTGTGCATCTTCTGGACGCAGAAAGAAGGGCAACCCCTGCCGCATGTCGGCGCGGGTCCGGATGACCGCAGGAAAGCACTGCCGCGTAGGCCGCGTGATCGGCCAGGGCGGGTCCGGATGACCGGGCAACCCCTCCGAAAACTCCAAACCATCGTAGTTTTCACAGGAGGGCTCCATGCCTCTCGAAATGAACGTTGAGCAGCATCACCGGCTGCAATATTCCAACTCGGTCGAAATGGTGACCCAGCAGCTGCGCAACCCGCTGGTGGGTGCCGTCACGCAGGTGATGTGCAAAGGCGAAGCGCAGTCCGTCACCGATTTCCTTGACGCCGGCGAATATGCCTATGCCGAGGATCGCAGCCGCCGCAACCCGGAGATCCCGGTGACCGGCAGCCGCCGTTGGCTCGTGCGCCCCGAAAAGATCGAAAGTGGCCAATATATCGACGAAGAAGACAAGTTCGATACCGCCACCGATCCGACCTCGAGCTATGTGCGGGTGCACACCGCCCGCGTCACGCGCGGCGAGGCCGACCGCATGCTGGGGATCCGCAAGACGAATTCCGGCTATGCCGTGACCGATGGCGGCATCCTCGGCCGCGCCCGCGAAGGCAAGACGCCGGGCACCGGCACGGTCCTGCCCACCGGCCAATATGTGCCGCACGGGTCCACCGGCCTGACGCTGGACAAGCTGCGCGAAGCGGTGAAGGCGCTGAAGCTGGCGGATTTCGGCATCGATGGCGCGATGGATCCGCTTTATTGCGCGATCACGCCCAACCAGGAAGACGATCTTCTGGGCATCGCCGCGGCCAGCGGCGCGAACCTGAACACCTTCAACATCGAGCAGCTGCGGTCGGGCAAGCCCACGCCCCTGATGGGCGTGAACTGGATCCTGACCAACCGGCTGCCGCTGAAGGCCGGGGGTGGCGACCCGCGTCTCTGCCCCATCTGGTCGAAGCGCAACATCTTCGCGGGCTACTGGCAGGCGATCAAGGGCGACATGTGGAACGACACCTCGGCCAAGGGCCTGCCCTATGTCTATGTCTCGGCCCGGCTTGACTGCGTGCGCGGCGAAGACAAGGGCGTCGTCGTCCTGGAATGCGCCGAGTGATCTGACAGCCGGCGCTTCGCCGGCTGCCTTCATCCTGACATCTGACAAGGAGGGGCCGATATGCCCATCGTCAACACCAAGTCCGACCTGATCGCCGACTATCTGGCCGGTCAGCCCGCCGCGGAACCCGAACTGGCGCGCGGCCGCCCGATCGTTGCCACCGGCACGGTCGCCAATGCGGCCGACGATCTGAACGGGTCGAAATATCACCTGGCGGATCTGCCGGCCGATTGCCTGCTGGATCCGAGCACGGCCTTCGATGTGGAGAACTGGGGCTTTGCCGCCATCCGCATCGGCACCGAAACCGATGTGGACGCGCTTGCCTCGGTGCTGAAATCCGCCGGCAACACCGTGTCGCCCGTGGCCTTCGGTGACGCGAACCATGGCAAGCGCCTGTGGGAAGTCCTTGGCCTGGCCGAGGCGCCCGCGAACGGGATGATCGGCATCTACGCCCATGCCATCGCGGATGCGACCGGCGCGGGCAGCATGCCCTTCGCCATCCATTACATCTTCCGCTGATCGCGGATGCGACCGGTGCCGGGCGCGGTTGCGCGCCCGGCCCTTGCCTGATCCGGGGGTCCGATGCCAGAGCCGATTGCCACGTCCACCATCGTAGCCCAGGCGTTCCGGCTGATGGAGCTGGGGCCGATTTCATCTTTCGCGGATGATACGCCGCAGGCCCGCGACGCGGCCGAGCAATATCCCGAAGCCATGCGGATCTGCCTTGAGGCGTCCGACTGGTCCTTTGCCTCGGAGCTGGCAATGCTGCCCGAGGTGGTCGATCTGCCCGCCTCGCGCGTGGATCCGCAGCTGCCCTATACCTATGCCCTGCCGGGATCCTGTGTGCGCCTGCTGGAGGTGGGTGACGGCAAGATCGACTGGCGCGCCGACAAGACGTTCCTGCGCGCGGACGCGCCGGGCCCGATGCGGATCCGCTATACCGAAATGGTCAGCGACGAAAACCGCCTGCCCGCCACGTTCCGCGCCGCCGTGGCCTACAGGCTGGCCGCGATCCTTGCCCCCACATGGGTGGGTGCGCAGAACAAGGCCGCCGCGCTTGAGGACGGTGCGATGAGCGTGCTGGCCAAGGCCGAGCGCGTGGACGCCCGGCAGGCCAGCCCGCAACGCTATGACGGGGGCGACGAGACCGGAGATTGGGCGGCGGAGGCTACGCGATGACCCGCGCCGCCGTCGCCCAGCTGGCCTTTTCCTCGGGCGAGGTGTCGCCGCTTCTGCGCGAGCGGATCGACTATCAGCGCCACCAGACCGGGCTGGCCCGTGCGCCGGGTTTCATCCCGCTGCGCCAGGGCGGATTTACCCGCGCGCCCGGCACGATCATGCGCGGCGAGACGCGCAGCAACGCCACCGGCCGGCTGATCCCGTTCGAGTTCGCCAAGAACGACGCGGTGGTGCTGGAGCTGACGCCCGGCTGGATGCGGGTCTGGCGCTATGGGGCACCGGTGCTGTCCGGGGGCGTTCCCTACGAGCTGGCCAGCCCCTATGACGCGGACGATCTGGAGCGCCTGCAATGGGTCCAGTCGGCCGATGTGATCTATTTCGCGGATGGCGAGAAGCCGATCCAGAAGCTGAGCCGCTTTGCCCTGGATAACTGGCAATGGGCGGCGGCGAGTTTCGACACCGGACCCTTCCGGGTGCAGAACCTGGACGAGGCGCGCACCATCAAATCCAGCGCCGCCAGCGGCAGTGTGACCCTGACCGCCAGCTCGGCCACCTTCACGGCCGCCCATATCGGATCGCTGATGCGCCTGGAGGCCGACAATTACAGCGGCATCCCGCTGTGGACCGGGAATACCGACATCGAGCCCGGCCAGCTGATGCGCTATGACGGCAATATCTACGAGCTGATCACCGCAGGCGGCACGGATGGCGGGCCGATCGTGCCCGGCGGGCCGGTGCTGCCTGGGGTTGCCGGCAATACCGGCGTGAACCCGCCGGTGCATACCGAGGGGATCGAGATGGTCAGCCTCGATCCGGTGATCAAGTGGAAATTCGTCTCGGACGGCGTGGGGGTGGTGCGCATCACCGCTGTGGCCAGCTCCACCAGCGCCACGGCCACGGTGATCAAGCGCCTGCCGCCCATGCTGATCGACGTGCCGACCTATCGCTGGTCCGAGGGAGCCTGGTCCGATGTGCACGGCTATCCATCGGCGCTGGAGATCTACGAACAGCGCCTGGTGGCGGCCGCCACGCCGACCGAACCGCGCACGTTGTGGTTCTCGATCGTGGGTGATTTTCAGGACTTCACCCCCGGAAACGAGGCCGACGAGGGATTTGCCTATTCGATTGCCGGCAACAGTTCCATGAACCGGATCCTGTGGCTGAAGGCCGGCAGGTCGGGCCTGCATATCGGTGCGTTGGGCGAGGAATACTCCTCCCGCTCGTCTGACGGATCGAAAGTTGTGGGCCCGACCACCACGGCCTTCGGGCTGGACAGCTCGATCGGGTCGGCCGGGAATGTGCGTCCGATTTCCCCGGACGGGCGGCCGATCTTCGTGTCGAAGGATGGGCGCCGCGTGATCGAGATAGGCTATGACTTCCAGTCCGACAGCAACCGCGCGGCCGAGCTTTCGTTGCCATCCGAGCATCTGGGCGCCGACGGCTATCTGGAGATCGCCTGGCAATCGGCCCCGCAGCGCCTGGCGTGGCTGAGGCGCGGCACGGGCGAGCTGGCCGTAATGCTTTACGATCCGTCCGAGGATGTCCTGGGCTGGGCGCCCTGCCCTCTTGCCGGGGGCGCGGTCGAGGCCATGGCCGTGACATCGAGCGCGGACGGATCGAGCGATATCCTGATGATGATCGTGCGGCGCGTCATCGACGGCGAAACCCTGCGGTTCGTCGAAGAGCAGGCGATCGGCTATGGTGTTCTGGGGGGCAGCCAGCCGATTGCCGAGGCGGTGCACCTGTTCTGCGCAAGGATCTTCACGCCCGAGGTGCCGGCGGCGGAATTCGCGGTGCCGCATCTGGCCGGGGAAACCGTCTATGCCTGGACCGATATCGGCGAATATGGCCCGATCGACGTGCCAGAGGGGGGCACCGTCACCCTGCCGGTCGAGGTCGGCCGGGCGACCATCGGGCTGTTCGACACCACCCATTTCGTGGAAACGCTGCCCTTGCAGCCGATCGTGCGCGATGGCAGCGGCCTTGGCCGGCGCAAGCGCCTGACGCCGATGGCCGCTGTCGGCCTGCATCGCACGGCCGCCGCGCGGGTGGCAACGGTCGAATACGACTTCGCGCAGGCGCCGCGCGAATGGCCCGCGATGAATGTGATCCCGCGCCAGGTGGCGGCCGATCTGTCGCAGGCGTTCTCGGGAATGTCGCGCCTGCCCCTGACCACCGGCTACGCCAATGACGTTGCCGTGCGCTTCTACCCGGTAGGCGGCGCGCCCATGACGGTGACCGCGCTTGAGGTCTCCATAGCAGAGGCGGGCCTTTAGATGTGCGATTTCATCACCCCCGTGGTTTCGGCGATCGGCAGCGTCTTCGGTGGGGTTACCGCATCCGGCGCTGGTGCCGGCGCCGCGCTGCAATCGCTTGGCACGCTGGTGGGCATCGGCGGGACGCTGATGCAGGGCGTATCAGACTATCAGGCCGGCAAGGCACAGGCCCGCGCCCTGGAAGAACAAGCCGCGACCGAGGCGCGCCTGACGGCCGTCAAGGACAACCGGACCCGCGCGCAGTTCCGATCCGCCATGAGCGCGCAGATCGCCGAGCTGGCCGCGCGCGGGATCTCGCTGGACAGTCCCACGGCGATCACGCTGGGGCAGTCGGCCGCGGCCGAGATGTCGTTTGAAAGCCAGGCCATCCGTTCGGACGGCGACGCACGGCAGACCGAGCTGTCGGCCGCGCGGCGCGTGGCCCGTGGCCGCGCGACATCGGACCTGCTGAACGGGGTCTTCGATGCGGGCGGCAAGTTGCTGTCGGCCGCGCCGGAACTTTGGCCGGAGCTTTTGGCATGAGCCTGACGGTCCCAAAGGCTGGCCTGATCGCGGGCCGCGCGGCACAGCCCCAGATCGAGGCCTCGCAGGCGGGCGCCGCGATTGCGCGCTTTGGCGATGTGATGATGCAGGTGGGCACCGGCATCGAGAATGACCGCCTGGAACGCGAGATGGGGCGCAGCCGGCTGGACATGATGGAGGGGCTGAACACCCTTCGCCTTGAGTTCGAGCAGATGGGCGACCCCGACGCGATCGACCGGGAATTCGCACCACGATCCGAGGCGCTGCGCACCCAGATCATGGATGGCATCGACCCGAAGATCCGCGACAAGGCGGGGCTGGTCTTCGACGAGTTGCGCCAGAGCCACGGATTTGCCCTGGGCGCGCGGGCCATCGACCTGCGCCAGAGCGAACGCATGGCGGGGCTCATGCGCGCGACGGATGTCACGGTGCGCACAGCGGCATCTTCCGACCCGAATACGGCTGACGCCTATCTGGCGCAGTTCAATGATCACCTGGAGGCAGAAGTTGCCGCCGGCGTTATTTCACCGGAAGAGAAACAGCAGCGGTGGATGCAGGCACTGGCCGATGTCGATTCGGTGAAGGCGCAAAGGCTGCTGGCTGACGATCCGGCCGCCCTGGTCGCCGCGATCGAGAGCGGCGGGCTGGCCGGGCTGGATCCCGAGCGGGCCGAGAGCTTCCGGACCCGCGGCATCAGCGCGGTCAGCGCGGCACAGGCGAAAGAGAAGTCAGAGGCGGATCGGGCCGAGAAGGAGCGCGTCGCGTCCGCGCGCGATGTCTTGAAGGAAGGGATCGCCGTCTATGGCAAGGGGCGCGACTGGAGTGGCACCGAAGACGCCGAAGTCCTGTTGCAGGATCCTGCCATCGCAGCACTTCCAGAGGCACGGGAATACGCCCATGCGCAGCTGCTGCACCGGTCGAAACCGGGATTTTCCGCCCTGCCTTTGGCAGAGCAGCGCGCGCAACTGGCCGAAGCAAAGGCCCGGCCGATCGGCGAAAGCTTCGAGGCGGACCTGGTCGATGCCATGCAGGCATCGATCAGCGCCGCGGAAAAGGGATTTGCCCAGGATCGTTTCGCCTTTGCCGCAGAAATCGGCCTGAAGCCTGCCCCCGATCTGCCAGATCCGGAAGCGTCCGCCCCGGAAGACATGGCCCGCGGCCTGCTGGATCGAAAGCACTACGCGATCTCGTTGCGCGATGCGGGCTTTACCGAGGATCTCAAGTTCTTCAGCCCGGACGAAGCTGAAGCCTGGAAGGCCGCCGCAGACCCGGCCAAGAGCCCTGCCGAACGCACGCGGCTGGCTACGGCTTTCGCGGTTGCGATGGGGCCAGAAGCTGAGGATGCTTCGGTCGAAATCGGTGCCGATCCCCTGTTCACCTATGTGGGCGGCATGGTCGCGGCGACCGGAAACGCAACGCTGGCCCGGCAGATCTTCGAGGGGCAGCGTGCGCTGGACAGCCAGGACACGCGGATGCCTGCAGCCCCCATCCGCAGATCACAGTTCTTTCGCGATTTTTCAGGCGTCTTCGAGGACGGCACGGTCACCGGCCGCCATGATGAAGCGCCGCGCCGCGATGCCGTCATTGCCGCTGCGGACGCCCTTTACGCCTATCGGCGGCGGGGTGACCCGGACGCGGTGGACAATGTGCTGAACGAGGATGTGTATCGCCAGGCGGTGCATGAGGTCATGGGCGGCAGCGGGACCTACGGCACCCGAAGCGCGCGTGGCGGATTGCAGGAGGTGCGCGGGCACCTGACGCAGATGGCGCCGGGCCTGAATGCCGATGAGGTGGAGGACGGGCTGTCCATTTTGCGCGACCAGATCGCCGATCCGAGGCTTGGCGATACGGCGCTTTCCGACTTTTCGGCAACAGGAAATGTGCCAACCGCCGGCGGTCAGTCGCTGAACCCCAGCACCTTCGATGCGGTCAGCCTTCGCTGGGTGGATGGCACCGCCTACGAGCTCGTCGTTGAAAACCCTGCGACCGGCCGCTTCGAGGCGCTTTATGGTCACGATGGCATGCCATACCTGCTTGACCTGTCGAAGGTGACCGACAAGGGCGGGCGCGGGAAATGAACTGGCCCCTGAAATCCCGCGCCGAAAACGCAACCCCCGAACTGGACGGCCCCCTGCCCTCGTGGATGGATCAGTGGGTGGGCCGCGCAAAAGATTACTACATGGGAAGCGACAGCTGGCGTTGGCGCGAAGCCATTCAGGGCGGCGTTCACGAGGACATGTATCGCGCGCTGAACGGCAAGGACTTCAGCTCAGATCGCGGCGAAGTTGGCGAGGCGATCAAGAGCATGCCGGCAATCGGGGGCGCACCCCTGATGGATGCGGGCAGCGTCCGGCGCGCGCGATCGGCGGCCGATATGGACGCCATGTTCGAGCAGGTCCGCATCGGGCGACAGTTCGATCCGGATACATTTGGCGGCCTGCCGGCTTCGCGCGAGGAATTCGAGGCCGAGATCAGCCGCCGTCACGAAAAGGAAATCGCCGATAACGAAGCGATGCTGGCCCGCGGCGACAGCTTCATGGCGCAGTTTCTTGGCGGGATGACAGGTGCGCTGACCGATGAGTGGTCCGCGCCCTTCCTGGGCATCGGCAGTTCCGCCAAAAGCCTGGCGCGCGCGATGCTGGCGGAAGGCGGCATCAACGCCGCGCTGGAGGTTCCGCAGGTCATCAAGCAACGAAGGGTGGCCGAAGATCTTGGAAGGGAAGCACCCAACGCCGCCCTTCAGATCGGCGAAGCATTTGTCTATGGCGCGGGTTTCGCCGCGGTGCTTGGTGGCGGCGCGCGCGCCCTCGATTATGTGCTTGGCCGCCGGCAAGGGGAGGCTGCTGCACTGGCGGCCGAAAATGCCGGGCTGGATGGCCAGATGGCGGTCGATGCTGCGGAAGCGGCGATGCGGCGCGGCGAGGTGCCCGTCGCCCCACCTGTGGCGCGCGGCCTTCTGCCCGCCATCACGTCAGATGCACCTGCAAACTGGGAGGCCATCCGCGGCGGGATTTTCGCAGGCGAAAGCGGCGGCGACTACAATGCGCTCTTTGGCTACTCCAATCGCCAGGGCGGTCCATTTGCGCATGTGAAGCTGACCGAGATGACGGTCGACGAGGCAATCGCGTTTTCCGATCCGTCCGGGCCCTATGCGCAATGGGTCAAGGCGCAGATCGGCCGGGTTGCAACCCCGATGGGCGGGTATCAGATCGTCGGTAAAACGCTGCGCGCGGCCAAGCAGGCCTTGCGGCTTCGTGGCGATGAGGTGATGACGGCCGAGCTTCAGGAGAAGCTGGGGCAGTGGATCTATCACGCGCAGGGCACCGGTGCATGGGAGGGATATCGCGGCCCCAGTGCCGGCTTTGTTCCAACCGAACCTGTCGAATATCGTGGCCCGGTCGCAACTCCGCCAGGCCGTAGGCCATTCACCACGCGCTTCAATGAGGTAACCACGCCCGCCGGAACCCGGGTCGAGGTGCGCTATCGTGTCGTTGACCTGGATGATCTGAAGGCCGCCTCCGGCGATTTGCAGCCGCGCGACCGGACCCGCGCGGCAAGTGATCTTCAGGTAACCGAGATGGCCGCGCGGCTGGATCCCGCACGCCTGATGCCCGGCCCGGAAAGCGATCGCGGCGCGCCGATCGTCGGCCCGGACATGATCGTCGAGAGCGGCAACGGCCGGGTGATGGCACTGAGCCGTGCCGCATCGGAAAATCCGAGGGCCTATGAGGCCTATCTTGGAATGATCGGTGAAGAGTTCGACATTCCGGAAGGCGTGCGCAAACCCGTGCTGATCGCCGAGCGGGTCACGGATCTGGATGCCGCAACCCGTCGCAGCTTTATCCGCGAAAGCAACATCTCATCGATCGGACGTATGGCCCCAAGCGAGCAGGCCCGCCTGGATGCCGACTATCTAAGTGCCCGCAGCTTCGACGCCTATCAGCCAGGCAAGGGCCTGAACACCCCGGAGAACGCCGGTTTCGTGCGCCAGATGCTGGCGACGATGCCCCAGAACGAACGGGCCGCGCTGCTGACTGGTGACGGCCGGCTGAACATCGACGGGATCCGGCGCCTGCGGCAGGCGCTGTTCGCGCGCGCCTTCGAGGCGGACGATCTGCTGAAGATGGTGGCGGAAACCGAAAGCCCTGCCGTCGAAAGCCTGCTGCGCATGCTGGAAGATCTGGCACCGGACTGGGCCGCGTTCCGCACGATGGTCGAGGCGGGCTATGTCCGCGCGGAGTTCGACATCACCGATCAGCTGATGGAGGCCGTGCGCATCATCGCGCGCGCGCGGCTGGACCGGCGCGACGGGCAAAGCGTCATCGGCGCGATCCGCGACCGCCTGGCGCAGGAAGACATGTTCGGCGACCGCGACCCGATGATCGAGGCATTGCTGGATGTGTTCTACAAGCGCGATCGCGCGAGGCCGCCAGAAGCAGCCGGCGAGATCCTGCGCCGGTATGCGGCCGAAGCGACGGCCGTGGGGCGCGCCGATATCGACGATCTCATGGGCGATGCGGTGACGCCGGTGCAGGCGCTTGCGCGCGCCGTGGGCGGCCATGACGGCCGGACGCCCTACAATCCCGCCAGAATGCCCGATCCCGATCCGGAGCCGCCGGTTGCACCTTTGGGCGACATCTCGAAGATCGACCCGTCCAGGTTTGACGATGGCGCGTCCAGCCCCCCCGTAGAGCGCGCAAACGATGAGTTGCATGCGGACCTTCGGCAGGGGGTTGAAACCGGCCCATTCGGGCCGATCCATCGGGATCTGGTCGGCAAGCCGCAAGAGGCAATCGAGAGATTGCTCGCCGCCCGCGAAGGGGAAGCGATCGGCACCCTGACACACCCCCAGATAGGCGATCCCATCGACCTTATTTATGGCGAAGCACCTGCATCGGGGCGCGAAGGCTTCGGCCTTGCCAAGATTGCCGCCAAGCATCCGGAAGTCCTTCCAGACCTTCAGGGGTTTCTGTCGAGGCTGCGGATGGATGAGGCAAGATCCGGGGCAAACAGGATCCGCCTTTCGGATCCTGATGGGCAGGCCGTTGTCCGGCTTGATTTCGATGGCCGATCCAAGACCTGGCTGATGACGGCTTTCGAGAGGAATAGTATCGGCCGCGCCGCCACGACGGACACCGGCGCAGTTCGAGCCCTGGATGACACAGCTGGCCAGAGCGCCGATACCGCATTGAATATAGGCGCGCCTGAAGCATCCGGCAAGAGCCGCGGGGATCCTGAAGATCTGATGTCGCGCCTCGAAGACGAGGCCGACGCGGCTGCCCTGACGCTTTGGAAAACCCGTGACCGATGGGCCGGCCAGGATGCGGAGGAATTCAGCTTGACCGGAACCGAAGATGGGCCGCGGGCCACCGTTGCCGAAGTGCTGGATGATCTCGATCAGGATCAGGCGCTCATGACGGCGATGTCGAGCTGCATGCTGAAGGGGGTTCCGCGATGAATTTCGACGCTTGCCTGCGCGCCGCCATGCAGGCCGGGGCGGTAGATCCGGCCCGCGCCGAACTGGCCGAAACGGAATATCTCGATCTGGTCGAGCGCTACAGGCTTTCCGGGCTGGCCGAGCCAGATGCCCGCATCGCGGCCGGCGAGGAGGTGGTGGAGAGCTTCATGCAGCGCGCCAAGGCCCGCCGTCATGCAACCCTGCGTCAGCTTCAGGTGATCGAGCGCAACAACGCCCGCTACGGCATGGCCCATGAAAAAGACCCGGACCTGGTGCTGAAGGATCTGGAATTCGCCGAGAAGGAGATCCGTGGGCTGGAGCGACAGTTCATGGGGGGGATCAGCCAGTTTCTGCAAGATCACCGCACCGACATCCTTGGGCGCGTGCGCGATCGCGCCGCGCTGAAGGAAATCGTGCAGGAACTGCATGGCGAGAACAGCGGAAACGCAAATGCCAGACAGATCGCCGAGGCCGTCCTGAAGCAGTATGAACGCGCCCGGGCGCTTGCCAACAGCTTCGGCATGGACATCCGCAAGCTGGATGATTTCGGCGTGCGTCACACCCATGACGGCGCGAAGATCCAGCGCGCGGGCTTCAAGGAATGGTCGGATGAGGTGTTCGAGCGGGCCGACTGGAGCCGGATCGTCGATCACCGGACCGGAAAGCCTTTTGCGGTTGCCAAGGGTGCAAAGCCGTTCCGCGATGATGTCGAGCCGTTCCTGGATGAAGTCTACAAGAGCCTGATCAGCGATGGTTGGTCAAAGCGCGAAGCCAGCATGAGCATGGGCGCGGCCGCCCTGAAAAACGCCCACCAGGCGCACCGGGTTCTGCACTTCAAATCGGCGGATGACTGGATGGCCTATAACGATGCCTTCGGCGCAGCCAACCCGTTTGACGGGGTGATCGGGCATCTGCGCGGTATGGCGCGCGATATCGGCCTGATGCGCGCCTTCGGGCCGAACCCGACCGCCGGCCTTGAACATGCCGTCCAGGTCATGACCCGCGATGTGATGCGGGCCGAGGGAAAGCTGGGCGTAAAGGCAGCCCGCAAGATCGATCGAAAGGCCAAGAAGGCGCGGGTGATGCTGAAGATCCTGAATGGAACGGCAAACCGCCCTCATGACAAGGCCCTCGGAACCCTGATGGCGGGCACCCGCAACCTGCTGACCGCAGCGCAGCTTGGCAGCGCGCCCCTTTCGCAGCTTTCCGATCTGGTCTCGATGCGCATGGCCGCGCAGGCAATCGGTCTGAACGGAAGCTCGCCGGTCAAGCAGCTGTTCGGCGAGGCCCTGACCGGCCTGGACGCACAGAAGGCCAAGGACCTGGGCTTCATCATGGACACATGGTTCGACAGCTCGAACGCGCAGGCGCGGTTCATGGGGGACATCTGGTCGCCGGAAACGACCAGCAGGATTACCAATGCGGTGCTGCGGGCGAACGGGCTTTCATTCCTGACCGATCGCAGCAGGGTGGCGGTGTCCATGGCCTTCGGCAGCGATCTTGCTGATCTTGCGACCCAGAGCTTTGACCAGATCAACCCCCGCCTGCGGCGCTATATGGAGGGCCGTAATTTCACCGCCAGCGACTGGGACGCAATCCGCGCGCCAGAAGCGATCTATACCGATGCGCGCGGCGGCAAGCACCTGAACCCGACCTGGTTTCTGGAGCACAGCACCCTGCCCCGCGACCAGGTGGAGGATATCGCGATCCGCTTCGGCGCGCTTGTGCAGGATCACGTCGAGTTCTCGATCCCGTCAACCAGCCTGCGCGGCCGCGCTTCGATTGTCGGGGAAGCGCCGCCGGGATCGTTCAGCGGCGAGATGGCGCGCTCGTTCTTCATGTACAAGTCCTACGCGATGTCGGTGATGCACAACCAGGTCCGCCGCATCCATGAGATCGAGGGAACCTGGAACAGGTGGTCCTACGGCGCGAAATACCTGGCGATGATGACCCTGATGGGCGGGCTGACGATCCAGCTGAAGCAGACAGCCCTGGGTCGCGACCCCCGGCCGATGGATGATCCGGCATTCTGGGGCGCGGCCTTCATGCAGGCCGGAGGGCTGGGCATCTTCGGGGACTTCCTTTCCAGCTCGACCAGCCGCGCCGGCGGTGGCATCGCTCAGACGCTGGCAGGGCCCGTGTTCGGCGCAGGCGGCGATTTCGCCACCGCCATCGGGTCGAACGTCGCGCGCGCCGTGCAAGGCAAGGACACGATGATTGGGCGCGACGCGGTGAACCTGCTGCGTCGCTACAATCCGCTTGCCACCTTTCAGCCCCTTATCCCGGTGCCGACCAGATTGGCCTTTGACCGGCTGATCTGGGACCAGTTGCAGGTCCTCTTCGATCCGGACGCCGAGAAGATGTGGCGCCGGCAAGATGCCAAACTGAAGAAAGACTACCGCACCCAGTTCTACTGGAAGCGTGGCGCCGCCGCCCCTTCCCGACTGCCTGACCCCATGAACGCCCTTGGAGATCTTGCGCGATGACGACCGAGCTTTACACCCCGTCCCCGGCCTATGAGGTGCAGGGGATCGGCCCCTACGCGGTGCCGCACCCCTATGTCGCGGGATCGCTGACCGTCGCGGTGATCCTTGAGGGTGAGCGCATCGCCCTGTCGGATGCGGATTTCACCGCCACGCCCGCCTCGACGGAGGGCGCGGGTGACATCACCCTGACGCCCGCCCGGGCGGCCGAGCTGGATGGCGGCACGCTGCATGTGCGCCGCGTCACGCCCGTGCAACAGGGCTGGGTGGGCCTGCTGGGGGAACGGGAACGGGGGCTGGAGGTGCAGCTGGACCGCATGACCATGGCGGTGCAGGAATTGCAGGATCAGATGCGCGGCGCCCTGCGCGTCGATGGCGACCTCGACCCGTTCGTGATGCAGGCCGGCCGGCTGGTCATCGCGGATGAGAATGGCAACCCCGCGCCCGGCCCGGATGCGACGGACATTGCCGATGCGCAGGCCAATGCCGCCGCCGCCCTTGCCGCGGCCGAGGCCGCCGCAGCTTCTGCCGCGGCCATCGGCCTGCCGCCATTCGATGACGTGGCGACCCTGCTGGACGACGAGCAGCTGAGCTACACCCCGGGCGCCTATGGCGTGGCCCCCGGCGATTTCGTGCGCACCCGCGACGAGGGATTTGCCTTCATGGTGGCCGAGGCGGATGCGGTCGATCACCACGCCGCCACGTTTGGCGGGGTGAAGCTCTATGTGCGCCCGTTCCGCAATGCTTTTGCCACGCGCGCGGCATTCATCGCGGCGATCGCGGCGGGCCATGTCTGGGCCGATGGCACGGTGGTGACGGCCGGGGGCCACGCCTATCTGCGCGTGCCCGGATCCACCGATATCGCGGATCTGCCGGGCTGGTCCTGGTATGGCCCCGAGACGTTCTGGCACCACGGCGGAAACCATGGCGATCCGGACCTGCCCACCCGCGTGACGATCCGCCATGTGCGCAGCGGCGGCCAGGTCTATGACGTGATCGAGATCAAGAACCCGCGACCGCAGACGTTGCGCAAGGAACCCGGCGATAATTTTGACCCTCTGGATGGCACGCAGGATATCGCGGAACTGCGCGCGGTGGCCACCGAGCGGGGGCATCAGATCGTCGCAAACTGCGATGCGTCATTCCACGTTGGCGGAGGGAGATATGTGTCGTCGGGCCTGCAAATCTTGGACGGTGTTGCAGTCCAAGATTTCGAGGACAGCGATTACCGCAGGGAAGCGGCGATCATGTATCGCGATGGGCGGCTAAGGGCTGGCCGCTTGTCTGACGGTCTGACGGCGCAAGATTATGTGGATGCCGGTGCCGTGTGGTCTGCGGGCTGGGGGTGGTTGCTCGTGGTTGACGGGGTGGGCCAGACCCCGACCGGAACCCTCGCGACTACAGTGTCCGCCCGGTCTGTGCTGGGCCAGCGTGCGAATGGCGACCTCGTGCTCATTCAGGTCGAGGGTAAGACCGGGGTCTACGGCATCACTGCGGCTGATCTGGTTACTCTTTGTTTGGCAGAGGACCTGCACATCGCCATGAACCTTGATGGTGGTGGCAGCACGCAGTGCTGGTGGAAAACCGCGTATTCGATGCCGTCATCGGACGATACACCGAGGACACTTGCGGGTTATTTGGTGGTCACCGCCCCGAGCATACCGGACTACGATACAGGAGACATCTCCATCCCCCTTTCTGTCGGGCAGACCGGACTATGCACGGTGAGGCAAGTAGGCGCGGACATTGGTATCTCGATCAACATATCCGGAACATTCCCTCTGGAAACGTATACGGCGCTGACCTCATCCCTGCCCAAGAGATTTTTCCCGGCGGGCGTGATGGATGCGCGCGCCGCAGGAAGCGGGGCGGGTTATAACCTAGTCTCTCTCGGTATGCCGTCTCCACTTACGGGGGAGATTTTCGCACGCCCAAAGCAGGCCGCTGAAACGCTGGTGTTTGGGCGCATTACTTATCGGGCCAGATGGTCGTCGGCAGCGGCGCAGCCGCTGTGACCGGCGCCGCGGCCTATGCCGACCCCCCCTACATCCTGATGACCCGGGCGTGATCGCCCGGCCGAACGACCAGCGGAGACGAGCAGAATGAACGAGAACGATGCAACGATCTGGGGCGAGATCTGGCGATCTGCAGCGGCAAGCGCAACGCTTGCTGCTGCGGCATGGGGCGCGGCGGGCGGCGCAACCAACGCGCTGATCATCAAGGTTCGTACGCGCGAGGCCATTCGCCAGATCGCCCTGGGTGCGCTGACGTCGGCGGGGATGGGCACCGGGTCTGGCGCCGTGATCGCGCACTGGCTGGACCTGCCGGCCGAGGTCATCCCCGTGTTTGGTGCGGGCGGGGCTGCATCGTATTTCGTCGGCGTGTTCGGCCCCGCGATCATCGAGGTGGTTCTGTCCCGCATCGGATCGGGACGCTTGCCTGGGGAGGGTGGATAATGCGCGCGAAAGTCCCTGTCATTCGCCGGGACAAGAAATGTCCCTGGGCCGATTTCTGGCACCGCATCCGCGTCGGTCTGATCGTCGCGGTGCTGATCGTGCTGCTGCAACATCTCGCGGGGTGCACCACATGACCACATACGAAATTCGCATGCTTCAGGCGCGCTGCGCCGCGCTTGGGTTCTGGCCCGGGCCGATCGATGGCAAATACGGCCCGCGCACCCGCGCGGCCGAGGCCGAGGCGCGGGCGGCGCAGAAACGGCGCGGGCGGCCGCTCATCCATCCGTCCGGCATCAGCATTATCCGCTGGCACTGGACCGGTGGGGCGCACACGGCCAATGCGACGGACCGCCGCGCCTATCATCGCCTGTATCAGGGCGACGGCAGCGTGATCGCGGCCCACCCGCTGACTGCGCATCTGGCCCACACGCGCTATGCCAATGACGGTGCGATCGGGCAATCGCTCTGCGCGATGCGGGAGGCTGTCGAGCGGCCGTTCGATGCCGGCCGGTCACCGATCACCGAGGTGCAGCTGGATGCGATGCTGATCGATAGTGCGCGGTTCGCATTGGAATACGACATCCCCGTTTCGATCTGGTCGACGCACAGCCACGCCGAGGTGCAGCCGACGCTGGGGATCGCGCAGCGCCAGAAGTGGGATATCTGCTGGCTGCCCGGCATGGCCCGGCCCGGCGATCCGATCGAGGTGGGCAACATGCTGCGCGACATGCTGCGCGCCAAGTTGAGGGCGATGGCATGAGCCTGTTCTGGACCGTGGTCGCAATTCTGGCCGCCGGCGCTGCCGGGGTCGTGATCGGCATCGTGGCGGTGGCGCTGCTGATCCATGCCGGGCTGCGGCGGTGATGATCAAATACCTGCTGATTTTTGCCCTGCTGGCGGCGCTTGGCCTTGGGGGGCTGTCGTGGCACCTGCAATCGCGCAACGCCCGCCTGTCGGCCGCCCTGTCGGCCGCTGAGGCGCAGGTGGCGTCCTATGCCAGGACGGCCGAGATCCACGCCGCCCATATCAAGCGGATGGCGGCCGAGGCCGAGGCCTGGGCCGACATCGAGCATGACCTGAAATCCATGGAGGGCCGCGATGCGCCGCTGTCTGATCATCTGCGCCGGGCTGCTGGCCGGCTGTGGCCCTGACCCTGCGCCGGATCTGCATATCCCGCCTGATCTACTCCAGCCGGTGGCGGGCTGGACCGGCCCGACGCCGCAGACCGAGGGCCAGCTGATCGACGCCGCCGCCGCCGAAAAGCGTGGCCGACAGCGGGCGAATGCCCAAATCCGCGCGATTGCGGAGATCGTAACCCATTGATATGAAACGGACCAGAAAACCCATCGCAGCAACCTAACCAATTGAAATCACTGATTAACATGCTAACTGTTAATCAATTGGTCGTAGGTTCGATCCCTACCGCCGGAGCCAAAATCTCTTAATACGATCAACGGCATAAAAGTCTCGCAAAAGCGAGATCTTTGTCGTTTTCGGGGGCCTCCTCAACAACTCTGCCACATTCGGACTTCTACAATGGAAAATGCCGCGCCCGAAGGCACGGCCCTGTTGTCGATATGGGCGGCGGTGGGCGGGGATCGAACTCAATGGCACAGCCATCATCGACTTCCACGACACGGAAGAGGCACGCTCGTTCGCCGGGATTGGCGCTGCCGTAACACAAGAAGCGCATAACACAATGAAACAAATGAAAGATTAAATCAGCCTCGAAGATCAACCAACAGGCGCCGCCGGATCGCGGCCCATGCCGGCAACAGCGCAAGCAGAAGCGTGAGGCTGATGAATCCGGCGACCAGGTGCACCTCGTTCCAGCCAAGCCGGGCGGTCACCAGAACATCGGTCCGGCTTGTGATAACGGCCGAAAGAAGCCGCGCCGCGCCCCAGCCAAGCCCGAGCCCTATGCCCGCCCCCGCCGCGATCAGCACCGCGCAATAGCTCCAGACCACGGCGAAGACGAAGCGCCCCGGCGCACCGATCGCGCGCAGGACAGCAAGACTGCGCGCGATCAGTCGCATCAGGATCATCAGGCCGATCAGTACCGACAGCGTCACCAGAACCTGGCTCAGCACCGCCAGAAGGGACATGGCGCTGCGGATCTCGCGCATCAGTCCGTGAAGCTGCGCCAGCACCGTGCCGGGAAAGAAGGCCATCATGTCCTTGCGGGTGAATTGCGATTTCAGCGCGTAATTGCCCCAGACCTCGCGGGCGCGCACCAGAACCGCGGGGGTGCCGGGAATCTGGTCGCTCAGGAAAGGCGGGCCGATCCGCGCATCGCCCGGCGCATGGCCATCGGGCAGCCCGTGAACCGCCCAGACCCCTTCGACCGGCACGAGGATGGCGCGATCCCACGGGCTTCCGGTCGGCGCTATCCGGCCGGTCACGCGGTAGGAAACGCCGTCATGCGCGTCATGTTCCGCAGCATCGGCTTCGCCATGAACGGG
This sequence comes from Rhodobacter maritimus, assembly GCF_058747975.1. Taxonomy (NCBI): domain Bacteria; kingdom Pseudomonadati; phylum Pseudomonadota; class Alphaproteobacteria; order Rhodobacterales; genus Rhodobacter; species Rhodobacter maritimus. Next base: position 2,038,774 of record NZ_CM179095.1, read on the forward strand.
GCTGAACGAGGCCCCTGGCGCCAGCGGCGCATAGGCGCCGACCACGGCCTCGTCCCGCGTGGCGAAAAGACGGCCTTCCGCCAAGGGGCCCGCCAGATGGGTCACGAATTGCGCCGTGGTGCCGACGACCGGCGCACCCTGATAGCTGTCGCCAAAGGCGATAGGGGCCGCGAAATCGACCCCGTCGGCCCCGGCAATCTCAGCATACTGAGCGCCGGAAAGAAGCGCCATGTCAGAGGGTTGCAGATAGACGGCGGCCAGCATCGCGGTCAGCTCGCTGCCTGGCGCGGCGACGATTAGGTCGAACTTCCCGGCCGCCCGCGCCGAGCCCTGCCGGAGCCCGCGTTCCTGCGCGACAAGGCCGGTCCCCACCCCGACCGAGACCGCGATCAGCAGCACGAAAAGCGCATTCACCGAAGCGAAACGGCGCAGCATCGCCCGCACCAGCGCCCGGGGCGCAAGGCCCCGCAGGACGATGGCACCCGCCAGAACCCCCGGCGCGACAAGGAGCAGCGCGACAAGGGCGTCCTGCATGCCGGGCGACAGGGCGCGCCACATCTCAGTCATGGCTGTCCTCGACGATGCGCCCATCGGCAATGACAAGGCAGCGATCCAGCCGCGCGGCGAAGGCCGGGTCATGCGTGACGGCGATCAGCGTCCGCCCGTCCGCGCGCGCAAGCCGCGCAAGATCGGACCCAAGCGCATCGGCCGCCGCGCGATCAAGGCTTGCCGTCGGTTCGTCGGCAAGGATCACCGGCGGCTCGCAGGCAAGGGCGCGCGCCACCGCGATGCGCTGCCGCTCTCCGCCCGAGCAACTGGCCACGCTGCGCGCGTCCAGGCCCCCAAGCCCCAGCCGCGCAAGCCAGCCCCCGGCCCGGGCGACAAGGGCTGCGCGCGCGGGCCGGGGCGCAAAGGCCGCCGCAAGTGCGGCATTGCCCAGTGCCGAAAGCTCTTCGAAAAGGTGGTAATCCTGAAAGACCAGGCCAAAGCTGTGCCGGCGGATCGCCGCGCGCCCGGCCTCGTCCAGCGCGGCGATATCCTGCCCGCCCCAAAGCACCTGCCCCTCATCAGGCGGCAAAAGCCCTGACAGCACATGCAGAAGCGTCGACTTGCCCGCGCCCGAGGCCCCCATCACCGCAACGGACTGCCCGGCGGGCACGGCCAGGCGATCCAGCGCAAGAAGCCCCCGCCCCCGGCCCGAGCGCACCCGCACCCCTGCGGCCAGAAGATCGGGGACCATCAGCTCAGGCCCGCGCGAAGGTGGCATCGGAAAGACGCACCTTCGAATAGAAGCCAAGCTCGGGATCGACATGATCGCCCAGCTCAAGGATCCCTTCGGCCAGGATGGGCACGTTGAAGGGCACGACATCGACGATCCGCCGGGCATAGACGGCCAGGATGTCGTCGGGCCAGGGCATGCCCGGCTCGCAGAAGGGGCAGACGGCCATGGGACGGTTGGTCAGCACGAAGAACACCGATTCCGCCCGGAGCGGCGGCGCCATGAACCCCGAGACAGCGATCCGCTTGCCCATTGCCCCCTGCGCAAGATCGGAAAAGCTCAGATCCTTGTTGTAAAGTTCGCGCAGCCGCACCGGCCCAGGCGTTGCGGCGCGGGCCGCGCGCGCAATGGCCAGAGCGGGCATCAGGGCAAGGATCTGGCGGCGGTTCATGGCACTCTCCGTCAAGGTATCGGGCAAACGGGCATGGGCCCCGGATCGCGCCGGGGCCCACAGTCACACAGGCGCGCCTTATTCGGCGTGCACGGCGTAGTTCATGACGTGGAAGATTACGTTCTGCTCGATCACGCCGCCGAACAGATGCGCCCACGGGCCGCGCGCATAGACCGCCACATCCTCGCCCGAGTGGGTTTCAGAGGACATCGGCACAAGCGCCTGCTGGATGTAGTCGACATCCGTGGCCTGATCCTCGCTCAGCTCTGGACGGCTACCCGCATAGCTGCCGTCAGCCTGCTGAACCAGCACCGAACCCACACCGTTTAGGAAGCCCGCCACGGTATAGGGCTTGCCGTCATCGCCCAGATTAGGAACTCCGGAATGCTCGACACCCTGCTCGTTCTCGGCCATGCACAGTCCCAGGATATTCGAGCCGCGCCCGCAATATCCGTTGAAGGCAAGGGCATGTTCGTGATCGGCCGTAACGATGATCAGCGTGTCTTCGGCATTCGTCATTTCGACCGCCTTTGCGATCGCATCAGCGAAGGCCTTGCCGTCGCTGACGGTGCGGTAAAGGTTGCCGTCATGGTTGGCATGGTCGACACGGCCGCCCTCGACGGACAGGTAGAAGCCCTGCTCGTTAGCCGACAGCGTCTTGATCGCGGCCTCGGTCATCTCGGCCAGCGACGGCTCGCCCGTGCGGTCGACCTCGTATTTCATGTGGCTCGATTCAAACAGGCCGAGGATCGGGGCATTGCCCCCCTGGGCGAGCGCGGCAAAATCCTCTTCGCCATAGACCACTTGGGCGCCGATCGCGCGAAGCTCTTCGGTCAGGTCGCGGCCATCGGTGCGCTTGCCCGCCTTGCCTTCCACATCGGTCACGCTTTCGGGCAGGAAATGGCCGCGCCCGCCGCCAAGTGCCAGGTCGATCACGCCGGCCTTCATCTGCTCGGCAAGCTGGTCGGCGATGTCCTTCTGCGTGCAGCCTTCGGGAAGCGCGGAATTGTCTTCCCAGTCGCGGCTGACGGTGCGGGCATAGACCGCGGCCGGCGTGGCATGGGTGATGCGCGCGGTCGAGATCACGCCGACGGACTTGCCCATCTCGCTCACGATCTCGGCGAAGGTTCGGGTTCCGGCTTCCGCCCCCGCGGCGCAATCGCCCACATTCACCGTATCGAGAATGTTGATCATGCCGTTCTTCGTCTTGATGCCGGAATTCATCGCGGCCGCGGTCGGGGCCGAATCCGGGGTCTGGCCGTTCGACGAATAGGTCTTGACCAGCGCGACATTGGGGAAGGCCTCATGCGGCTGGACATAGTCGTCGCCCAGCCCCCCGGCCTGCTGGCCCGAGAACAAGCGGATCGCGTAATTGGTGCCCACACCGTTGCCATCTGCCGTGAACAGGATCACGTTGCGGGCCTTGCCGGTGACCGGCTGGACCGCAAGGCGCGCGGCGATCGTGTCCTGCGCCGCCTTGAACCAGTCCGATCCCGCCTGCGGCAAATCCTGCGCCGAGGCCCCCGAAACGAGCGTCAGGGCAAGGGTGCTGGAATAGAGAATCTGTTTCATGGTCTGTCTGTCTCCTGAACCTACCGGGGGCTGGCTTACGAGAGGCAGATGACAGTTGGGTTACATGCCGCCAAAAAGTTTCCAGGCCTTCGCCGGACGGGTCGAACGAACAGCCCCAAGAAACCCGGAACTTTCAAGGAGATCGTCAACGCATTGTTTTGAAAATAAAAAACCGGCGTCGCGGATGAAACTCCACGACGCCGGCCGGTTCGCTTTCTGGCCCGAACCATCGCCAACACTCAATACTCGTTACCAACACGGGAAGAAAAGGATTGGGCGGAAATAAACCGGATAATCTTTACTGGCCCTTTGTCTCACGAAAGTGGACGACCTGTGAATTCGCAACATTACCTAGGCAAATCTGCCTATTGCGAGGAAGCAATGCGTGCTTTTCAAGGACAATCTGGCCCTTTTTCTGTTACCGTGCCTGCGGAGCGGCGATCACCCGGCCTCAAATCGAAGACAGCGACGCGGCGTGCCGGCCGATTCCTCCCCCCGGCCGTCAGCGGTAAATGACGGAAGAGACGACAAAAATGCTGGGAATGAACAAGTCGCTGGGGATGGTGATCGCCATCTGCCTTGCCGGGCTTCAGTTTCTTGCGGTTCTGGCTGTGGTGTTTTCTTCATACATCTCGTCGGAACGTGCGCTGATCGGGCATGCGCGCGATCTTTTGCATGACGTTGGCGTCAACACGATCGAACATTCGCGCTGGTTCCTGCGGCCGGCCAAGGACGCGGCCGAGCTGGCCGCGCGGCTGGCCGAAAACCAGGTCATCGTCAGCGAAGACCTGAGTCAGCTTGAACAGTTCCTGTTCCAGCAGTTGCGCCTCGCCTCTCAGTTCTCGGGCCTTTACTATGGCGCCGAAGACGGCAGCTTCGTGTTCGTCATGCGCAGCCCTGACGGCCCCGGACCGTTCCGGACCAAATTCATCTCGACCGAGAACGGCGCGCGCAAGGTCGAACTGGTCTGGCGCGACGCAGATTTCCGCATCGTCGAGACCCGCCGCGACGACGCGGACCCTTACGATCCGCGCACCCGCCCTTGGTTCGTTCGCGCCAAGGACACCCGCGAGACGGTCTGGACGGATCCCTACATCTTCTATTCGTCGCAACAACCGGGCATCACGCTTTCCGCCCCTGTGCAAAACACGACAGGCGAGGTGAAGGGCGTGGTCGGCGTGGATATCGAGATCGGCATGATCTCGCATTTCCTGGCAAGGTTGCAGATCGGCGACCGGGGGCGCGCGCTGATCATCAACCGCAACGGCGACGTGATCGCCCATCCGCTCATCGACCTGATCCGCACGACGAATGTGGACGGTACCCTTCGCTTCGTGAACATCGCCGATTTCGACGATCCGGTGGCGCGCACGGCCTTTTCGGCCATCGCCGCGGGGGGCGGACAGGTCGGCAGCGAGGCGCCTTCGGAATTTTCCTACGAGGGCGAGCAATATGTGACCGCGATCCTGCCCATGCCCGGCGAAATCCTACCCTGGACCATTGCCGTCTACGCCCCGGAGGACGATTTCACCGCCGCGATCAAGCGCAACCGCGCGATGAACATCTGGATCGCCGCGGCGGTCGCGCTGGTCACCGGGTTGATCAGCCTCGCCCTTGCCAACGCGATCCACAAGCCCTTCCGCGATTTCGCGCTGCGCTCGGCCATGCTGTCGCGCGGCGAGATCGACCCCAACGAAAAGCTGCCCCGCACCTATCACGAACTTGAGCGGGCCAACGCGGCACTGTCCGAACAGATCGTGGCGCGCCAGCGGTCCGAGGCGGAATATCGTCAGACCTTCCGCCTTGCCCCGCAGGGGGTGGCCCATGTCGTGCCCGGCAGCGGCGCGTTCATCCGTGCCAACGAACGCTTCTGCGCCATTTCAGGCTATAGCGCGGGGGAACTGGCACATATGCACCTGACCGACCTTGCCGCCCCTGAGGATCTGCCGGTCTGGCGCTCGGTGGCGCTCAAGGATGCGAGCGTGGCGGTGCATCGTCAGATCCGCTGCCGGCGCAAGGACGGAGAGGTAATCTGGGTCTCGATCAACGCCATCCTCATCCACGGCCAGGGGCAAGAGCCGCTTTATACCGTCGTGACGATGGACGACATAACCTACAAGAAGCGCGCCGAGGGGCAGATCCGGCAGCTCAGCCGCGAACTGTCGCACCTGTCGCGCGGCAACACGATGGGGCAGATGGCCGCCGGCCTCGCGCATGAGCTGAACCAGCCGCTGACCGCAATCGCACAAAACGCGGATACGGCACTGCATCTGCTGGGGCAAAAGCCAACCGATGTTGCCGAACTGAACGAAATCCTGTCGGAAATCTCGCAGCAATCCTTGCGTTCGGGCGAGATCATCCGCGCGTTGCGCGGTTTCATCATGCGCGACGAAGGCGCGCGCATCGCCTTCGATTTCGGCATGCTGCTGACCCAGACCATGCTTCTTGTGCAGGCCGAGGCGACCGAGGCCGGCGTCACCATCGAAACTACGGTGCCGGCCGACATGCCCATGCTTGAAGGCAACCGCGTGCAGGTTGCGCAGGTGCTGGTCAACCTGTTGCGCAACGCAATCGAGGCAATGTCGACAGGCGTTGACACCGACAGGCTTGTCACCGTGCGCGCCACCGCACACGGCAGGCAGGCAATGATCGAGGTCGAGGATAACGGCCCAGGAATCAGCCCCGACATCGCACTTTTTACCCAGTTCGACACCTCGAAACCCAATGGTATGGGGCTGGGTTTGTCGATCTGCCGCTCGATCGTCGAGGCGAATGGCGGCACATTGATCCATGACGACAGCTATGTGGGGGGCGCACGGTTCTGCTTCACCCTGCCCGTCGCCAGAGAGGCGCGTGACGTGACGGAACACCCTGAAACGAAAGAACATCTGGCAGAAGGCGCAGATGCCACATAATACCAAGGGGGAACAGGATCGCACCACGGAGGAGGAGGCCGCGAAGAATCCATGCCCGACAGCCCACTTACCATTTTCCTGGTCGATGACGACGATGCCATCCGCTCCTCGCTTTCGCGCGCCCTGAAAACCCGCGGCTTCGATGTCGAGGCGCATGCTTCGGCGTTCTCGTTTCTCGAATCCTATGGCGGCTCGCGTCAGGGATGTCTGATCCTCGATTACGGCATGCCGGGGATGGACGGGCTGGAATTGCAGGCACGGCTGAACGAGCTGGGGCATGATCTGTCGATCATCTTCATCACCGGGCATGGCGGGGTGCCAGAGTCAGTTCAGGCGATCAAGGGCGGTGCCGTCGACTTTCTGGAAAAGCCGTTTTCCCAGGCCATACTGATCGAGCGACTCGAGGCCGCCTGCGCACAGATACGCGAATCCCGGCAGCGCACTGCGGACGCGCGCGCGCGCCTTGCCCGCATCGACCGCCTGACCCCGCGCGAACGCGAAATCGTCGATCATATCGTGGCCCATCCTTCCGAGATTTCCAGCAAGGCGATTGCCGCGCGCCTTGGGGTCAGCCCGCGCACCGTCGATCATCACCGCGCCCGTATCCTTGAAAAACTCGGGGCAAGCTCGCTGGTCGAGGTTCTTGCCATGGCAACCCGCTAGGCGCCCTGCCCCACCTTGCACCCTGTCCGCGCGGCTTGGCCGGTTTTCAAAATGAAACGGGCCGGCGCTTGCTGCCGGCCCGTGATCCTGTCGCGCGCCTTCGGGTCAGTTCGGCGCCTCGGTCAGGGGCACGACCGACGGCGCCGGCGCCAGCATCGGCGCCCGATAGGCGAACTTCTTGATCTTGGCTTCGACCACCTCAAGGGTTTCGGGGTCGATCTTGGCTTTCACGACATTGCCACCGGGGTCGGTCGCAAGAACCTCATAGCAGCCGTCGTCAACTTCCATCTCACGCAGGGTCCAGTCGTAATTCCGTGCCAGCTCGATCACGGCATCCCAGGATTGCGGCTGCGCGGTCGGCCGGCAGTCAACGCCGGCAAGCGCCGCCCCGGCCGGAAGGGTGGCAAGAAGGGCAAGGGCCACAAGCTTCGTTTTCATGGTGCGAACTCCTCTGATCGGTTTTTCCATGAAAGGACATTGCGCCCCGAACCTGATCGCGCACTGACGCGCCGCCACTTTCCCCGTCAGCCTCCGGTCAGCTTTGCGGCAAACAAAAAGGCCCCGCCTTCCGGACGGGGCCCTTGCCGGGCAATCTACCTTGCGCCTTGGCCGGTCAGGCGATGTCGTCCGGCCCCGGCGCGTGCTTGGTACCGGTCACCATGGCGCGGGCCAGGTTTTCACGATGGCGGAAGGATGCCAGCAGGACGCCTCCGACATGCAGCGCCACAAGCACAAGGGCAAATGTAGCCAGGGCTTCGTGCACATCCTCCAGCGCCTCCATGCCTTCATCGTCGTCCCTGTCGTGATCGTCCATTCCATCCGCGAAAGCAGGGGATACGGCTTGCGGAAGCTCTGGCACCAGCGAAAGCCGCGTCGGCTCTTCCAGCAGCCAGCCGGTCAGCGCGGTGCCCGCGAGCGTCAGCAGCAATACCACGACCATCACCGCACCCGCCGGGTTGTGCCCGATATAGCGCCGCTCGCGCCCGCGCATCATGTCGCCAAGATAAGACAGCGTCACGGCCGGGCCGCGCAGGAATTGCGCAAAACGCGCGAACCGGCTGCCGACAAATCCCCAGATCAGGCGAAAGGCGATCAGCCCCGCGACGGCATAGCCCGCAAGCTCGTGCACCGGCTGAACCTCATCGGCCGACAACCACGCGACGGCAAAGGCCGTCACGAGGCCCCAGTGAAAGACGCGTAGCAGCGGATCCCAGACCCGCACGCTACCCACCGGGCCGGACAAATCCGCGGGGTCTGCATGTTTCATCGTATCAGTCATGGTTTCACCCCTTATCATCGCGGCGGGCGCGATCGTCATCATCGTCATCGTATTCGACCTCGATCACGGCCAGCGTGCCGGGGTGAACCGTCACCTCGATCTCGCGTCCGTCCGTGTCGGTGCCCTTGATCTCATAGCAGCCATCGTCGATCTTGATGCGCCGGACGGTCCAGCCGTTTTCACCGGCAAGCTGCGCCACGGCCTCCTTTGGTTGCCAGTCGGCCATGGGCACGAAACAGTCGTCGTCGGCAAGCGCCGCCCCTGCGGGAAGGATCGAAAGAAAGGCAAGAATTGTCAGCGACTTCTTCATGGCGCAAACTCCGGGTTGCGGCGGGTTGAAGGACGTTATGCACGGCGAACCTGACGGGATGCTGAAGCGCGCGGCGCGGCACGATCAGCTTTGCGTCAGCCTGGATTGCCAGGGATGCGCGTCAGGACAAGGAAGGGAATACGATGCGGATCCTGCTGATCGAGGATGACACGGTTCTGGGCGCCGCCATACGCGACGAGATCGCGGCAGGCGGCCAGTCGGTCGATTGGGTCACGCGGCTGGACGCGGCGGGGGATGCCCTTGCCGGTGCGGCCTATGATCTGGTCCTGCTCGACCTGATGTTGCCCGATGGGCGGGGCATCGTGTTCCTTCGCGCGCTGCGGGCACGGGGCGATGTGACGCCGGTCATCATCCTGACCGCGCTTGATCAGGTGTCCGACCGGATCGAGGGGCTGAATGCCGGGGCCGACGATTATCTGGTGAAACCCTTCGACCTGGCCGAGCTGACGGCGCGGATCGGCTCGGTCGCGCGGCGCTACAGCGGCAATCCCAACCCGATCGTGATGCACGGCCCGCTTGCCATCGACCTGTCCGCCCGCACAATCCGCCGCGACGGCCGCCCCGTGCAGCTGACCGCGCGCGAATGGGCCCTGTTCGAGGCGCTCCTGACCCGTCCGGGGCAGCTTCTTTCCAAGGCGCAGCTTGAGGAAAAGCTTTATGCCTTCGACGCCGAGGTGGAAAGCAACACCATCGAGGTCCATGTCAGCCGGCTGCGCAAGAAGCTGGGTGCGGCGGTGATCAAGACCGAACGCGGGCTGGGATACCGGCTGGGGGCACCATGAGAATGCCGCGCAGCCTTCAGCTTCGGCTGGGACTTTCGCTTGGCATTCTGCTAAGCCTTCTGTGGATCCTGGCGGCCACCGTCACCGCGGTGGCGATGCGTCAGCAGATGGACCGGATCTTCGACTCGACCTTGCAGGAGGCCGCGCAGCGCCTGCTTCCGCTGGCCGTCGTCGAGATCGTCGGGCGCGAGGACGAAGGCGTGACCCAACGCCTGGCCGATCTGCGCGAACATGACGAGTTCCTCACCTATATCGTGCAGGACGACAGGGGCCGCGTCCTGCTGCAATCGCACAAGGCCGATCCGGCCCTGTTTCCCGCCTGGAGCGGGCCGGGCTTTCGCACCTCCGCCACGCATCGCCTTTATGGCGAAGAGGCGCTTCAGGGCACGATCCGCCTGACCATCGCGGAGCCGCTGGATCATCGCGCGGCGGCGGCGCGCGATGTGCGCCTGCGCCTGTGGCTTCCGCTTCTGGTCGTGATCCCGGCCGCGTTGCTGGTGATCGTTCTGGCCGTCCGTTCGGGCCTTGCGCCGCTCCGGCGTTACCGCGACCGGCTTGCCGCCCGCTCGCCGCTGGACCTGACCCCGATCCCCTGCAAGGATCTGCCCGTCGAGGCCGCCCCGGTCGGGGCCGCGCTGAACCTGCTGCTGGCCCGCCTGAAATCCGCCTTCGAGGCCGAGCGCAGCTTCGCCGCCAATGCCGCGCATGAGCTGCGCACACCGCTGGCCGGGGCCATTGCGCAGGCGCAGCGGCTTCAGGCGGAAACGCAGGACGCCGATGCCGCACAGCGCGCGGCCGAAATCGAGGCCTCGCTGAAGCGACTGACCCGGATGGCCGAGCGGCTGATGCAGCTTGCCCGCGCCGAAGGCGGGCGGCTGCGGCTTGGGCACAGCGCGGATCTGCGCATCGCCGCCCGGCTGATCGTGGAAGACATCGAACGCGCCGCACCGGGCCGGATCGCGCTTGGCCTGCCCGCGCAGCCGGTGATGTCGGATCTTGACCCCGACACCTTCGGCATCCTGTGCCGCAACCTCATCGAGAACGCCCTGCGCCATGGCGCCCCCGACGGGCGGATCGAGGTCGCACTAGGGCCTGACGGCACATTCCGCGTCAGCAATGACGGCCCTGTCGTTGCGACAGAGATGCTTGACCGGCTGACCCGCCGGTTCGAGAGGGGAAGCACCGCAAACGCGGGCAGCGGGCTTGGCCTTGCCATCGTTGCGGCCATCGCGGAACGGATCCCGGCGCCGCTTGTGCTGCGCTCCCCCCGGCCCGGAAGCCCGTCGGGCTTCGAGGCGGAACTGGTTCTTCCGACCGGCACGGATTGATCCTCCCGGACCGCCCTGCCCCCTGACGGATACCGTCAGCCAGAAAGCCCGTTTCGCATTGCCCGCAGGCCGGCATTCAACGCCCCGACATCCGAGCCGATGGCCAGAAACTCGACCCCCATCTGCCGATAGCCACGCGCTAGGGCCAGATCGCCGGTCAGGATTCCCGCGGCCTTGCCCGCCGCGCGGATCCGGCGCAGCGCATCGACCACGCGGGCCTGGACTTCCGCCGCACCGGGGTTGCCGATATGGCCCATATCCGCCGCAAGATCGGCGGGCCCCACGAACACGCCGTCGACACCGTCAAGCGCCAGGATCCCGTCCAGCGCCTCAAGCGCGGCCAGGCTTTCGACCTGAAGCAGCAGACAGATCCCGTCATTGGCCTTTTGCAGGTAATCCGTCACGGTACCGTAAAGCGAGGCGCGCGCCAGCGATGCCCCGATCCCCCGGACACCCATCGGCGGATAGAGCACCGAGCGCACCGCCTCGCGCGCCTGCTCGACGCTGTCGATCATCGGCAACAGCAGTGTTTTGGCACCAACATCCAGCGCCTGCTTGATCAGGGCCCGGTCGTCGCTGCGTAGGCGGACGACCGGATGCGCGGCCGACCCGATGGCCCGCAACTGCGCCAGAATATCGCGCAGGCCGTTCGGGCCGTGTTCGGCATCAATCACCAGCCAGTCGAAACCGGCCTGTGCGCAAAGCTCGGCCGTGGTGGCCTCGCCAAGCGACAGCCAGAGGCCGATCTGGGTTTTCCCCGTCCTGAGATCGGCCTTGAAGGCGTTTTCCGCTGCGTCCATCGGGTTTTTCCTTACGCAAAATCCAGTGAAACCGCGCCGAACCTGCCGAAATCGGCGTGAATCCGGCTGCCGGGCGGGCATTCGATCGGCGGAATGAAGGATCCCGACAGAACGATCTGGCCGGCCTGCAATTCCTGGCCATAGCCCGCCATGCGCCGGGCAAGCCAGACGATGCTTGTTGCCGGATCGTCAAGAACCGCCGCCCCAAGCCCCGTGGCTTCGACACGGCCGTTCTTCTTCACGATGGACCCGATCCAGCGCAGGTCGACCTCGGCCGGATCGAAGCGTCCATCCCCAAGGACAAGCCCCGCATTCGCCGCGTTGTCGGAGATGGTATCGAAGATCACGCGCGGCGCGCCGGTATCGGCATCGACCCGCGTGATGCGGGTATCAAGGATTTCAAGTGCGGGGGTCACGAATTCGGTTGCGGCCAGAACCTCTTCGCGGGTGGCATTGCCCGAAATGCCCCGGCACAGCACGAAGGCGATCTCGGCCTCGATCCGGGGCTGGATGAAGCGGCCGCGCGGAACCGTCGCCCCGTTCCCGAACAGCATGTCATCGTAAAGCACGCCGCTGTCGGGCGTTTCGATGCCAAGCGCCTCTTGCATCGCGCGGGAGGTCAGACCGATCTTCCAGCCGACGATGCGCCGCCCCTCGGCCAGCTTGCGCGTCATCTGCGCGGACTGGATCGCGTAGGCGTCATCAAGCGTCATGCCCGGAAAGCGGCGCGAAATCAGGCCGATCTGACAGCGCTCGCGCTCGGCCCGCAGCAGATCGGCCGCGGCGGCTTCCGCATCCTCGCGGCTCAGCACGCTTCGTCCTCCACACCGTTGACGAGGCGGCCGATCCCTTCGGCCTCGACCTCGATCACGTCTCCGGGCCTGAGCCAGACCGGCGGTTCCTGCCGGGCACCCGCCCCGGTGGGGGTGCCGCACAGGATCACGTCGCCCGGCACCAGCGTGGTGAAGGTCGAGACATAGCTGATGATGTAACGGAAATCGAACATCATGCGGCTTGTCCGGTCGCGCTGACGGACCTCTCCGTTCACGCGGGTCACAAGTTCGATGTCGTCGATCTGCGCGCCATCGGAGAACGGCACGAGCCAAGGACCGATCGCGCCGGAACGATCCCAGTTCTTTCCCTGGGTGACGTTGAACTTGGCGTGATGGACCCAGTCGCGGATCGTGCCTTCATTGGCAAGGCTGAGCGCGGCAATATGGTCATAGGCCGCCTCGGGCGCAATCCGCCGGCCGGGCTTGCCGATGACGATCACGATCTCGCCTTCGTAATCAAGCTGTACGCTTTCCGGCGGGCGGATCAGCGGCGCGCCGTGCCCCACGAAGCTGCGCGGGAAACGCACGAACATCGAGGGGTATCTGGGCTGCGGCTGGCCATCCTTGTATTCGGCATTGCGGTCGGGAAAGTTCACACCGATGCAGATCAGCTTCTCGGGGTTGGCGATCGGGGGAAGCCAGGTCACGTCATCGGCCCGGTAGTCGGGCTGGCGCCCCTCGGCGGCAGCCGAAAGCTCTGCCAGGGCGCCGGCCTCGACCACCTCGCGCAGCCCCGCAAAACGCGCGCCGAATTCGGCGGTCAGGTCAACGATCCCGGCGGGCGTAACAACGCCATAGCGATCCCGTCCATCGGCCCGGAAGGCGGCGATAGGGTTCATTCTGTATCTCCTCAAGTCAATGCGCGGATCGGGGACCCCCCGGTCCGCCATGGTCTCAGCCAAGGTTCGGGATCTGGCGGGTCTGGGTCGGCAGGCAGACATTCACCTGCTCCATGTAGAATTCGAAGGACCAGTCGCCGCCATCGCGCCCGACTCCCGAGTTCTTCATGCCGCCGAACGGGGTGGGAAGGTGCCGGACGTTGTCCGAATTCACATAGATCATCCCAGCATCCAGCCGGTCGGTCATCCGCAGCGTGCGCTCCAGATCGTTCGACCACAGATAGGCCGAAAGCCCGTATTGCACCCCGTTGGCAAGTTCGACCGCATGCGCCTCGTCGCGGAAGGGGATCGCGGTCAGAACCGGGCCGAAGATCTCTTCCTGGGCGATGCGCATGTCGTTCGTCGCATCCGTAAACAGGGTCGGACGGACGAAGCAGCCCTTGTCGCCCAGCTTCTCGCCCCCAGTGGCGATCGTCGCGCCTTCGGCACGGGCGATCTCGAAATAGGACAAGACCTTGCGCTCGTGTTCGGGATGGATCAGCGGCCCCACCACCGTCTTCGGATCGAGCGGATGACCGACGACGATCTTCGAGGCAAGCTCGGCCACGCGTGCCGTAAATTCGGGATAGATGCTTTCCTCGACCAGCAGCCGCGAGGACGAGGTGCAGCGCTGACCGTTCAGCGAATAGATCATGAAGGCCGCGCCCTGCACCGCCCGGTCGATATCGGCATCGGCAAAGACGATGCAGGGGTTCTTTCCGCCCAGCTCGAAATGCACGCGCTTTAGAGTGGGGGCGCATTGCCCCATGATCATCGCGCCGGTGCGGCTTTCGCCGACGAAGGCCACCGCCTTGATCCCCGGATGTTCGGTCAGCGCCTTGCCCGCATCCTCACCGAACCCGTGCACGAGGTTGAGAACCCCTTTGGGCAGGCCGGCGCTTTCGGCGATCTCGACCAGAAGCTTCGCGGTCAGCGGCGAGAATTCCGCCGCCTTGTGGACCACCGTGCAGCCGCAGGCCAATGCCGGAGCAATCTTCCAGGTCGACAGCATGAACGGCGTGTTCCATGGCGTGATCACCCCCACCGGACCGATCGGACGGCGCGAGGTGACGTTGAGCTGCCCCGGCGCGCGCAGCGTCTTGCCGTCGCGGGCCTCGGGGGCCTTGTCGGCATAGAAGCGGAAGTTTTCCGCCCCGCGCAGGGCCGCCTTGGACATGAAGCGGATGGCCTGCCCGGTATCCATGGATTCGACCAGGGCGATCTCGTCCGCATTGGCCTCGATCGCGTCGGCGACGGCATGAAGGATGCGCCGCCGCTCCGCGCCGGGCAAGGCGGCCCATGCGGGAAAGGCCTCGGTCGCGGCGGCGACGGCCGCGTCGATATCCGCTGCCCCGCCCCGCGCGACCTGCGCCAGAACCGACCCGTCTACCGGCGTGGCGGTCTGGAACCACTGCCCGTCCCGCGCGGGGACCGATACCCCGTTGATATGGTTGAGCACACCGTCCTTGCGAAAGCGCGCCAGATAGCCCTCGGCACGGGCAAGATTGTCTTCGAAAGCAGTCATTGCGATCCTCGTCAGAGCTTGCCCTTCAGGCGGGCATGGATGGGGTTGTCTTTCCAGCTGAGATCCGGGTCGATCTCGCGGATATAGAGGGACAGGGCGAAATGCGCCCCGGAAAGCGGCCCGGCCAGAACCTGCTGGGCAGCCTTGAAGATGGCGGCGCCCGCGGCTTGCAGATCCGCCTTGCTGCGGCCCGCACCGACCGAAAGGGTCATCGCCACGAAACCGTTTTCGTCCAGGCCATCGGCAACCATGCAGGCGGCGGCCGGATAGGCCCGCACCCGTATGCCCGCCAAGGGGAACAACGGATCGGCGGCCATCGCCGCATGCGCGGCGCGGCAGAGTGCCGCAATCTCGACCTGGGCGGCCAGATCGGGCGCGTATTCGATCACGAGATGCGGCATGTCTCCTCCATTTTTGTTAACATGTTAATTTAATACCTGACTTGTCAAGCGACAAACTTTATAACATGTGAACTAATCCCCCGAAGGCAGGAGGACAGATTGGATACCCCAAAGCACGAAGCGCCCGGACAGACCGGATTCGAGCTTGCCCGCACGCAGCGCACGCTACCCATTGCGCTTTTGCGCGCACGCGAGGCGGTGATGGAGCGCATGCGCCCGATGCTGCACGCCCACGACATCACCGAGCAGCAGTGGCGGGTAATCCGCGTGCTGCGTGAAGAGGGCGAACTTGACGCCACCACCCTTGCGGACCACGCTTGCATCCTTGCTCCCTCGCTCACCCGGATCCTGAAATCCCTTGAAAGCCGAAACCTGTTGCGCACGACCCGCGACAAGGCCGACGGGCGGCGCGTGATTGTCGAATTGACGCCCGAAGGCCGCTCACTCATCGCCTCTGTCACGCCGCAAGCCTCCGAGATCTACGCCGGGATCGAAGAGGTGATGGGGCCGGGCCGGGTCGAACATCTGCTCAACGAACTGGAATTCCTGCTGTCCCGGCTTGGTCCGCGCGGGGGATGACCCTCCCCCGCGCAAGCGCCCCTGCTATTCGACCCAGGAGGTCATGCGCCGCTCCAGATGGCTGACGCCCTGGTTGATCACCACGGCGATGATCATGATGAAGACCGACAGGGCCCAGACCGACGTAAAGTCGAACTGCTTGCCGAACCGTGCGGCCTGCCCGCCGATACCGATCAGCGCGATGAACATCTCGCCATTGACCATGCCCTTGACTGCGCGGCCCACGCCCATGCGGATCCCGGCAAGGATCAGCGGGAAGGCATCGGGCAGGACGATGCGGATCAGCGCGGTCCAGCGGCTGGCGCCGTAACCCGCGGCCATCTCAAGCAGCGGCCTGTCGACATTGCGCACGGCGGCGGCGGTGTTGATGATGATGATGAACACCGCATAGATCACCACCACGCTGACCCGGGTTGCAAAGCCAAGCCCGAAGATCGCAAACAGGATCGGCGCGAAGATCAGCCCCGGAGTGAACATCATCGCATTGACATAGACGTCAAGCGCCGAGTTCACCCAGGTGAACACCCCCATCAGGAAACCGACCACCAGGCCGATCGCCAGGGCGATGGAAAATCCCAGCGTCAGCGAGCCGAGGCTGGCCAGCAGATGCGGCGTCAGCGATCCGTCAGTTAGCAGCTCCCACAGCCGGGCGATCACCGTCGAGAACGGCGGCAGCCAGAATTGCCCGGCGATGCGGCCGGCCAATTCCCAGATCAGTGCGATGACGGCGATGCCGCCCCAGGTGGAGCCGAAGCTGCGCAGCCTGCGCCACGCGGCCGCACCGGCGCTTTCGGTTCCGAATGTCATGTCACGGGCCATGGTCATGCCGCGCTCATCTCGTGCATCTGGCGCAGGCGGTGCCAGAGGTATTCCTTCAGCTCGGCGAACTCGGGCGACCGCTCGACCGCCTCGGGGTCCCTTGGCCGCGCGAATTTCACGTCGATGACCTCTTCGATACGGCCCGGACGGTTTGACATGAGAACGACCTTGTCGCCCAGCAGGATGGCCTCTTCCATGTCATGCGTGACAAAGATTACCGTCCGCTGATCCTTCTGCCAGATCCGCAGAAGCTCTTCCTGCATGTAGCGCCGGGTCTGCTGATCGAGCGCGCCGAACGGCTCGTCCATCAGCATGATCGGCGTATGCACGACCAACGCGCGGGCCAAGCCGACGCGTTGCTGCATCCCGCCCGAAAGCTGCTTTGGATATTTCTCTTCGAAGCCGCCAAGCCCGACAAGATCAATGGCCGCGCGCGCCTTCTCGATCCGCTGCGCCTTCGGCTCTCCCCGCATTTCCAGCCCGAACGCCACGTTCTGAAGAACGCTTGCCCAGGGCATGAGCGCGAAGTTCTGGAAGACGATGGCGCAGTCGAGGTTGGGTCCGCGCACCGGCTTGCCGTTGACCTGCACCGATCCCGACGTGGGCGTGACCAGCCCGCCGATGATCCGCATCAGGGTTGTCTTGCCGCAGCCCGAGGGGCCAAGGAATGTGACGAATTCGTTCTTCCGGATGGTCAGGTTCACATCCGACAGCGCCGGCGTCCCGCCCTGCCCTTGCGCGTTGTAGACGTGCGAAAGATCGCGCACTTCGATCATGGATGACATAGGTTCATTTCCATCTGATAAGGTGGCGTTCAAGCGCCTGCATGGCGACGGCAAGCACGACCGCTTCGATGACGACAAGGATCGTCGTCGCATAAAGAAGCCCCGCCTTGAAATCACCGCGATAGTCGAGAAGCAGCGCGCCGATACCGACCGGAAGCATGATCAGCTCGACGATGACCATCCCCGCGAAGGCGCGCCCCAGTCCGATGCGCAGCCCCGCGAACACCGCCGGAATTGCGCCGGGGATCAGGATGCGGAACCAGACCTGACGCTCTGATGCACCAAAGCTGCGCGCCATCTCTACCAGGCTGCGGTCGACCCTGCGCGTGCCCGCGCGCACGTTCGTGGTGATGAAAACCCAGGAAAACAGCACGATGATCACCACTTTGGGCGCCTGCCCCATCCCAAGCGCCACCAGAACCACCGGGATCAGCGGCGCGATCGGCAGCGCAAGAGCAAGGGCCGTCACCGGGCTGAGCATCTGGTCGATGACCTTCCAGCGCGCCATCGCAAGACCAAGCGGCACCGAAATCGCCACCGAGACCACGAACCCTATGATCAGGGGCACGTTGCTGATCCACAGCGCGGGCCAGATCTCGCCCGTGACAAGGGTCGTCTCGTAAAGCGCGCGCAGGGTTTCGGTGAAGGTGGGGATCAGGATCGAGTCCGCTGCCCTGGCACCGAACTCCCATGCCGATGCGAACAGGATGAAGGCGACGATCCGGCTGATCGCCGCAGACATGCCCGAGATCGGCTTGCGCAGTTCCAGGACACGCCGCGGGGAAGCGGCGCGCCCGGTTGAAGTATTGGCGAACGCCATGGCTTATTTGCCCGTGAAGGAGAAATCAGCAACCGTGTCCGGCGTCAGCTTGCCAGGCTCGGCCTTGCCGGCGGCCTCATAGAAGGCGATCGTGTCGGCAACCTGTTCCTGGCTCAGCCCCTCGTTCAGCGGGAACATCTGGGCCTCAGCCAATGCGGTATAGACATCGGCAAGCTTCGCGGGGTCGATTTCCTTCAGGTGCGGGGCCGCCTTGGCAGCGAATGCGGCGGGGTCCGCGTAGATCGCGGCGAATTCGGCATCCAGCGCGGTCACGAACGCCTCGATCGCGGGGCGGTCCTCTTCCAGCTTGCCGGCGCTTACCACGATGGCCTGGGTCAGCAGCGTCGGCTGTTCGTCGACCAGCATGGCAAGGATATGGGCGCGGTCATCCTGGCCGCCAGTAATCGCCATCCAGTCCTCCAGCCGGACGATGGTACCCTCGATCTGCCCGTTAAGCAGCGCGGCAACGCGGTTGGCCGACCCGGAAAGCACGATGATGTTCGGCTTCGCGTCGGGACAGGTGCTTTCCATGTAGCGCATCAGATGCGCGGTCGTGGTGCTGCCGGTGCTGTGAATGGCAACGATGCGGCCGTCAAGGCCGTCGCAATCCGCAATCCCCGGCGCGGCAAGGATCATGAAGTCGTTCCGGTTGTTCTTTGCAACCATCTTGAGGTCCGCACCGGCCAGATCGGCCGCGAAGGCGGTGGCCGGCCCCATGGCCGCGATCTGGACCTGCCCGTTCAACAGTGCCTGCGTCAGGATGTCGGGGGAATCGAATTCGATGACCTCGGTGCTCCAGCCCTGGGCTTTCAGCGCGTCGAGGGCAAGCACTGCGGGCATGTCGGTCGGGCCGCTTCCCCCGGCAAACCCAAGCGCGATGGTCTCGGCCGCCGCGCCCTGGGCGCCGCCGAGAATGGTCGTTACGACACAGGCCACAAGTCCCTTGCGGCTAATCCAGTTCAGCATTCTTTCCTCCCGTTGCTCGGCCAATCGCCCTTGCCGGGCCGATCCTCCGCCTAATAATTTAACATGTTAATTGTATCGTTTTTCACCTGTCAAGTGGGTTGTGAAGCCACCACCATACATTGGTGAAACTGCGGTTTTCGGGGTCCATGCAGGCGCCCGCGCGCCGCTTCGGGAGTTCGGCTGCCAAAGCTATCTTGCGATGATGCGAGAGGAATTTTCGCGTGGAATCCGAACGGACTACCGGCCCGATGCGCGCCTTTCGCGAGCCGATAACCGGCACGACATCGCACCTATGACGGATATGCCGGGCGCGCGCCTTGCGGGAGCACCAGGCGCCCCGGGACGGTTATCGGCAACGCCGCCCGGTCGGAGTCGAGGCCGACACCTCTGTCCCGCAACCTCCGGATCAGGCAGAGACGGCGGATTCGAGCACGACGCCGGCAAAGCCGTCGCACATCCGCGCGATCTCGTCCCGCGTGAATAACAGGCATCCCGCCGTGGACAGCGCGTCGGCAAGCGCCGCCCGGGGCGCGGAAATCGTAATCCCCCTCCATGCTGCCGCGGCAGGCCTGCCGCTGCGCGGATCGAGGATATGGCTCGTGCGGCCATCGCCGGCAAAGGTCATCCCCAGCGGGGCCGAGGTCGCAAGCGCGCGGTTCGCCAGTTCCACCGCCCCGCCCTGTTGCAGGGCCACATGCCAGGCGCCGCCCTGCGGCGGGCCGTCCAGCGCCGCCATTTCGCCCGTGTCGATCAGCACCGATTCCAGCCCCTCGGCCCGCAGCAGGTTGGCCACGCGATCGGCGATCAGCCCCTGTGCGATCCCGTTCAGCGTCAGCGCCATGCCGGGGCGCAGCGCGATCGCCCTGGCCGAGCGTTGCACCCCGCCCCAGCCCGTGCGCTCCAGCGCGGCGGCGCGCTTGGCCGGGGTCAGCTTCGTGCCGTTCTGCGCCGCTTCGGCATAGGCCTGCCACAGCGGCTGAACCGTGGGGTCGAAGGCGCCACCGCTGCCCCGATGCACCGCATCGGCCAGCGACAGGCATTCCAGAAGCTCGGCCGGCGGCGCATCAAGCCGGCCTTCGCGGTTAAGCCGCGCAAGCGCGGAGTCGGGCTGATACAGGCTGAAGATCGCCTCGAGGCGGCGGATCTCGGCCATGGCACGCGCGGCGAACATCCGCGCCTCGGGATGGGCCAGCCGCAGCGTCACCTTCGCGCCAAGCGCAATCCCGGTTTCGACATGAATATCGGCGGCACGCGCGCCAAGGGGTGCCACACTGGCCGCGGCGGCAATGGTCAGGAAACGGCGTCGGTTCAGCATCGGTTATCCTCCGGCCTTCTCGGACAGCGCCTTCAGGCGGTCCAGATATTCACTGTCATCGGTATCGTCGCCCGGAACCGGCGCGATCACCATGGCATCGGGAATGGCGGCCAGCTCCAGCACGCGGCCACCCTTTTCGCGGACAAAGGCCGCGGCATCCTCTTCACGGGCAAAGGGAACCAGCTCGGGCGCGCCCATGCCGCCCTCGATCCCCGCCGCACCCACAACATAATGCGCCGAGGCCGCGTCGATCCAGTTCTCGGCCCCCGGTTCAGCCCAGGTCGCGCCCGGCGCGCCCATGTCATTGACCCAGATGGCCAGGATCGGGTGGCTTTGTTCGGGCAGGCGTGCATAGGCGACCGCATCGCGGACCTGCGAGAAAAACAGCGGCGCGCCCGGCAGCCCCTCAAGATGGACCTGCGCCTTCGGCCCCTCATGCTCCAGCAGGTTCATCTGGCAATAATGGCCCACCGCCTCGGGCGTAAGCGCCACGGGATCGACGGCCTGGGTCAGCTCTTCCTTGCACCCGGCCAGAAGCAGAACGAATATCAGCGCGCGTTTCATGGTGTCACCTTTCGGAATGCAAGCACGGCCAGCAGCACCGTGACGAAGGGCCAGGACAGCATGGCAAGGAAGGATTGCCAGACCGGAATCGTCGCCGAGGCCCCGCCGATCCCCGACGCCGCCCCCATCGAGGCCGAGGCCGTCAGGTTGAACAGGCGGAACGCATCGGCCGGGTTGGCCAGAAGCGCGAAGGGGAACGCCGTGCTTGTGAACCAGCCGCCGCTATCGGCCACCACGGCCGCCAGCAGGCCAAGATCGTAAAGGACGACCAGCCCCAGCCACAACCCGATCGCCAGCCCCGCCGCGGCCGAGGGACGGCGCGCAAGCGAGGAAACCGCATAGCCCGCGCCCAGGAAGGTGGCCCCCAGCAGGACCGAAGACCAGCCAAGCCGCCACAGCGCGGGAAGCCCGGCGACCGCCGCCCGGTCGCCCGAGACGGTCACCGCCGCCGCCAGCCCGTATCCAAGCGCGACCGCCAGCGCCAGAATGGCCAGATGGGCGAGGAACTTGCCCAGCAGCACCTCGAGGCGCGCGACGGGATAGGTCAGCAAAAGCGGCAGCGTTCCGCGCTCCACCTCGCCGGCGATGGCATCGAAGCTCATCAAAAGCGCGATCAGCGGGATCAGATAGACCGCAAGCGAAGTGAGCGAGGCCACAGTGACCGACAGGGCATCGGCGCCGATGCCCCCGGTCGGGGCGGACCCGGCCAGCGTCAGGACCAGCGAGAACACCGCCATCAGCAGCAGCGCAATGGCGACCCAGCGGTTGCGGACAGAGATCCGAAGCTCTGCGAGGGCGGTGGAAAGGATGCGCCTCATTGCCCGTCCCTCCGGCTGAAATGGCTGTAGATATCTTCCAGGCTGGGCGGCACCACGTCGAGGTCGGCCACCTTGTCGCCAAGGCCGGTGATCTGGCCCAGCAGGTCGAGCTTTTGCGATTGCGGGCAACTGATCTGCAACCGCGTGTCAAGCTGGATGGCGCCGGGCAGCCGGCGGGCGATTTCCGTGGCATATCCGTTGCGGGCCATGACATGCATCGTCACCGGCAGATCCGCCTGACGCCGCAAATCACCCAACCCGCCCTCGGCCACCAGCCGCCCCTTCGACAGGATCAGGATGCGGTCGGTGCGCGCCTCGACCTCGGTCAGGGCATGGGACGACAGCAGGATCGAGGCGCCTTCGGCCGCAAGATCGTCCAGCAAGGCATAGAAATCACGCCGCGACACCGGGTCGAGCCCCGATGTCGGCTCGTCCAGCACCAGAAGGCGCGGATGGCCGATCAGCGCCTGTGCAAGGCCGACGCGTTGCCGCATCCCCTTGGAATAGGTTCCGATCCGCCGCTTGGCAGCCTCGTGCAGGCCCACCCGTTCCAGAAGAGGCAGCGCCTGCGCCTTGTCCTCGCCCCGCAGCGCGAGATAGTGGCGCAGCTGCTCCTCGCCGGTCAGGGCCGGATGGAAGGCGGCGTTTTCGGGCATATAGGCCACCTGGCGGCGAGCCTCGGCCGACCCCGGCGCGGTTGCGCACACTTCGACGGTGCCTTCGCTTGCCGGCAGAAGGCCAAGGATGATCTTCATGATCGTCGATTTCCCGGCGCCGTTATGGCCCAGAAGGGCCACCCGCTCGCCCGGCGCGACCGAGAAGGACACATCGCTCAGGGCGTTCACCCCCGGAAACCGCTTAGTGAGACCCGAGATCTTCAAAGTCGATGTCATCTTCAGTGCCTTTCGCCCAACGTCCGGCCACGGCGGCTTCCTCGGCGGCCAGATCGTCGGGAACGGGAATGGTTTGCGCCTGCATCAGGGGGTGGCTGTCGACCACCCCGCCCGGCAGGATCGCAGGGAATGAGGACTGGGACCAGCGCACAAGCTGCACCGCCGGCGATCCGGTCAGCAGGGCCGCGGCGGGCTGCGACCACAGGATGTGGTCCATCAGGTCGTTCGGCCGGAACACGCCATCGGCGATGCCGTCGCCGTTCAGATCGAAGGCGGGATGGTCCGACCAGAAATTGCCGCGCCCCTCGAAGCTCCATTCGACATGACGGGTTCCGACATATTTGACCTGCTCTCGATTGCGCAGAAAGGCGTTGCCGGTCAGCACGTTACGTTCCGATCCTGCGGTGAAGTGGATGCCGATCCCGCAGTCCTGGAAACGGTTGCCGAAGATCAGGTTCTTGTGCGCATTGTAGATGAACAGGCATTTCTCGGTGCCGCCGCGCACCAGATTGCCCGAGACATCGGCGCTGTTGGCATAGTTCAGCATCACGCCGTGGCTTCGGTCGCCCAGACTGAGATTGTCCTTCACGACGATCCGGTCCGAGAACATCATGGCAAAGCCCAGATGGTTGCCGATGCTGACATTGCCCAGAACTTCCGAGTCGTTGGTATACATGTAGTGCACGGCAAAGCGCAGGTCCCGAAAGACGTTGTTGCGAAACACGTTCTTGCGCGAGGCGTTGGCAAAGATGCCGTCGCGCCCCCAGCGGACCGAGTTCCCCTCGATCAACGCGCCGGGGCTGTTCCACACATAGATGCCGTTGCCGCGGTCGTTCAGGCGCGGGTTGAGCGTGCCCTCGATGGTATTGCCGATGACGCGGGCATCGCGGCCGCCATGCACGTCGATGCCGTGCAGGTTGCCCAGAACCCGGTTGTCGCGCACCAGCGCGCGGTCTGCGCCCTTCAGGATCTTGACGCCTGCGTCCAGATCCTGCCCATTCAGGCCCGAGCCGGTCACCGTCACCCCTGCCAGCGTGACATCGGGTGCGGCGATGGTGACGACCGTGCCCTGCCCCAGCCCGTCGATCACCGCCTCTTCGCCCCCGCGCAACGTCAGGCTGCGGTCGATGGTGATCGCGCCGGAGTAGCGTCCGGGCGCAAGGAGCAGCGCATCGCCGGGGGCCGCCCCGGCGATGGCTTGTTGCAAGGTACCCGGCCCCGGTTGCACCGCGACCTCCACCGCCCCGAGGGGCAGCGGAAACAGCAGCGCAAGATAGAGGGCCAAGCGCATCAACATGACTTACACGTCCCGCGGTTCCACGAACATGCGGCCGCGCATCTCCATGTGGAGCGCGTGGCAGAACCACTGGCAATAATACCAGTAGACGCCGGGCTGCCCCGCGATGAAGGTGACCGAAGAGGTGGCCTGCGGGCTGACCTCCATGGCGACGCCGTGGTTGCCCATGGTGAAGCCGTGGGTCAGGTCGTCGATGTCATCGAGGTTGGTGACGCAGACCGTCACCTCGTCGCCTTCCTTCACGGTGAAGGACTCGAGGGCGAATTGCGGCGCCTGGCTCGACATGTAGACCCGCACCTTGTTGCCGTCGCGGATCACCGTGTCCTGCCAGTCGTCCAGATCGACGCCATCGGCTTCGGCCTGCGCGCGCGTATCGGCCCACATCGGGTCGTCGCGGTTCCAGACCGACAGCGGGTTCACCTTCGAGGCGTGGACCAGGATCGAGTCGTGCGGTTCGGCAAAGGTCGGACCATCATGCACCAGGGTCAGCTTGTCGCCCTCGATCAGGAAGACCTGCTCGTTCTCGGGCTTCAGCGGGCCCACGTTCAGGAAGCGGTCCTTCGAGAACTTGTTCATGGTGATGTAGTATTTCGCCGCCGCGTCCAGCGTCTCGCCCTCAGCGGTCGAGTTGTGGCCGGGCTGGTAGTGCACGTCCGACTTGGTGACGATCGGGTCGACCTCTTCGCCGGCATAGGCGCGCACGGCCTTCTCGATGTCCCAGACCACGACCTGGCTGTCGAGGAACAGCGTCGTGTAGGCGCGGCCCTGACCGTCGAAGCAGGTATGCAGCGGCCCAAGGCCCAGTTCCGGTTCCGCCACGACGACCGAGCGCGGATCGGCGCCGTTGTAGAACACATCGTCCAGCTTGCGCACGTCGATCACCGATACGGTCGGCGACAGCTTGCCGCCGATGCACAGGTGGATCTTGTCGGGCGCCATGTTGCAGCCGTGCGGGTTGTTCGGGATCGGGATATAGCGGGTGTAGTTCTTGTTCTGGCCCTTGCGCCCGTCGATCACCTTCACGCCGTTCAACTCGATGAAGTCGCCCGCCTCGATACCCTTCTCGATCTCGGCAATGTTGTAGACGACCACATGGTCCATGTCCGCCGCGGTCATGTCCGCGAGGCTCATCCCCATTTCCGAGTTGTAGCAGGTCGAGAAGGCGTATTTGCCTTCGTAGTCGGCGTCGGTGTTGTCGAGGTTTCCGCTGACCATCACCTGCCATGCCACGGTCATGTCATCGGCATTCACGGCGGTGTAGAAGTTCACATATTGCGACGGATCGTCGAGGATCTTGCCGTCGTTGACCATCGGCACCTCGTCCTCGCCGTTGGCAAAGACATAGTTGGTGCGCGGCCAGCGTTGCGGGCGCAGACCGTGGATGCCCTTGGCGTTCGGGATCTCGATGATCTTGTCACATTTCATGACATCGCAACGCACACGGGCAACACGGGTGTTGGCCTTGTCGTTCATGAACAGGAAGCGCCCGTCATAGCGGCCTTCGGTGAAGGACATGTGGACGTGGTGCAAATCGCCGTTGCGCGGGAATTCAAGCCCGTTGGCGGCAAGGTAGTTCTTCGTCTTCTCGGTCAGGCCCTCGGTGAGGATCTTCTTCGACTCGTTGGTGATGCCCCAGCCGGTGGCCGAGCAGATGTTGAACACCGGCACGCGCATCAGCTCGCGCATCGACGGCACGCCCAGGATGCGCATTTCGCCGGTCTGGCCCGAGGACCAGAAGCCGTAATATTCGTCAAGCTGGCCCGGTGCGACATTGATCGCCTCGGTCGCGGCACGCGCGGCGCCGGCGCCCGCCAGCGTGGCGGCCCCGATGGCACCCCCGGTCAGGGCGGCGCGGCCGCCCAGCGTGCCGGCAAGCGCGGCACCACCGGCCGTGGCCCCCAGAAGACCGCGGCGGGTAATCCCTAGATTGCGTCCCTCAGACATGATTTGTCCTTTCATTCAGCAGGTTGGGGTTTGGGTTGGTTGGGATGCCCGGTCAGGTCGCGCGGCACGGCAGAGCCGACGCTTTCACGACGCTTCATCTTCTTGATGACGACCGGGCAGATGGTCTTGGACTGATACAGCACCTGGCAATGCAGGCAGTTCACACATTCATTCGGATTGATCTCACCCGTGGGGTGGATCGCCTGGACCGGGCACTGATGGGCGCAGGTCTGGCAGGGGTTGCCGCATTCACGATAGCGCTTGAGCCAGTCGAACATGCGCAGCCGCGCGGGAATGGCCAGCGCCGCCCCCAGCGGGCAGAGATAGCGGCAGTAGAACCGCTCCACGAACAGTCCGGCCACCAGAAGGGCCACAGCATAGGCCACGAACGGCCAAGCGCGGACGAACTTCAAAACGATCGCGGTCTTGAAGGGCTCAACCTCGGCCAGATGCTCGGCCTGCTCGATCGACATCAGGCTGACGCCGAACAGGCCAAGGAAGATCATGTATTTGATCGGCCACAGGCGTTCATGCAGGCCCCAGGGCAAGGTCCATTGCGGGACATGCAGCGCGCGGGCGATCCGGTTGGTCAGTTCCTGAAGCGCGCCGAACGGGCACAGCCAGCCGCAATAGGCCCCCCGCCCCCAGAACAGAAGCGCCGCCGCGACCGCGAACCACAGGATGAAGGTCAGCGGGTCCAGAAGGAAGGCCTGCCAGCTGAATCCCGACACAAGCGCCCCGAACAGCGCCATCAGGTTCACGACCGAAAGCTGGGCGTTGGCATACCAGCCAAGGAATACCAGCGTCACGGTCAGAAAGCCCATGCGGAACCAGAAGAACGCCCGCGCATTGCGCGTGGCCAGCGACTGGAAGAAGAAGATCAGCGTCAGCACCGTCAGCATGGCCGCCGTCACGGCAATGGCGGGCTTCTTGTCCGCCCAGATCCGCTTCCACAGCGCCTGATGCGCGGCGCTTTCCTCTTGCCCGGTCACCTCGGCCACACCGGCCGGCAGGTCGGGCGCGGGCGCCGCGGGAAGCGCGCGCAGATATTGCTGCGGCAACTGATAGCCCAGATCGAAGGTGGTAAACAGCTTTTCGATCGGGCCGACATCGCGGTGCACCAGCAACTGTATGCGGAACGGCTTGGCCGGGTCGAAGCCGGTATCGGCGGGGATCTTGAACAGGTCCGCCTCGTCATAGGCGGGCGCGTCGGCGGGACTCAGCCCCACAATCCGCTTGTGGCCGCGGTCACGGAACCGCACCGAAACATCGTCCTGGATCAGGACGATACGGTCGAAGATGCCCCCGCGCACATAGCCCGACCCCTTGAAGCTGTAGAGGCCGTGCCCGATGATCGCCACGGCATGCTCGCCCTCGGCCAGCCAGTTCGACAGGTTCTTTGCCTCGGCATCGCCCAGCAGCGCCTGTGCGATCGCGGGATGCGAAACAAGCGCCGCCTGCATCTCGATGAAGGTGGTTTCCGGTGGGTCGGTCAACGCGCGCGCATCGGCACGGGGATCGCCCAGCGCGGCGAAAGCCTCGTTCACCTGCCCCACATCCAGCGTCAGACCGCGCAGTGTGCCGTCGCCTTGCATGGTCATCCAGTCGGAAGGAGCGGCGGCATCCGGGTTAAGCTCGAACCGCGGGCCGCTATCGGGCGCATCGGGCACAAGACCGCCCAGGCCCAGCGCCCGCGCAACCTTCAGGCCCGACCGCACGATGGAATCGTCGATCACCATCACCGTGACGGTCGCGCCGGAAATGATGTCGAGATCATGCGCCGTACCGCCCGATTGCGCCTCGGCCACCAGATCGAGCCCGGCATAATCGGCCACAAGCGCCTGCATCTTGGAATCGGGGATGCCGATCAGGACGATAGGTTCGGAATGCTTGACAAGCTTTACCCCGATGACACGCGCATCGGCACCCACGGCCACAAGTGTGTGGATCGGCTTGCCGGAGTAGCCGGTGGTCGAAACGAAATCCGACGTGATGAAAGCCCAGCCGACGATCTCTCCTGCCTTGAGGATCGGGGCAACCGGCACATCGTCGCGCAACGGGCCATAGGAATCGGCCCCCTCCACGATCGACGCGGCAGGCACTTCCTTCAGGAAACTCGGGAGAACAGGTTCCGCCCGGCCCGGCATTGCAGCCAAAAGCACAAGGGCGAGAGAAAGGAACAGTCTGGTTATCAGGTTCATCGAGCGACCTCGTTTTTCGCCCGATGCTTGTTCCCAATGTCGATCCGCTGAACGGAATTCCGGAGATGTTCAGCGATACCGATCTTGTAGATCTGCTTTTGCGCCCCAAGGGCACGCAGAACAAGCTCAGCCACGACCCCCGATGGGGGGCCGCGCGGCAATGGGAAAGCCTGGGCAAGAGAGACAGGTTCAGGGTCGGAAGGCAGCGACGACACGCGCGGGCGGGCTTCGGGTGCGCGCAGCGTAGTGACCGCATCATTCAGCGCAAAGGGCGGGAAAGAAAAGCAGTCAAGGCATTGCGAGCAATGTTTCGAAGGCTCTGCCGGGCTGCCGTTCGCATCCACCGCAAGGGTGTAGGTTCCGTATTCGCTGCAGATCACCATCGTCAGATTGTCGGTTGCGGCAAGCGGTCTGGCTTGCGCGGCCAAGCCATACAGACCCACTGAAAGCAGGTTGATCATGAACAGGCATAGGCGCAATGCGTGAACCATACCCGTGTCGTAGTGGACCCGGCACCTCGACCATTTGACAAAAATCAATCGTGACGAGATTTGTTGAAGAAACCGCATGTCGGGGCTTACCTGATGGATACGGAAAAACAGACGAGGGCTTAGCTAACGCATCAAGGCCCAAACGAACGACTGGAAACCGACTGAACCGTTGCGGCACACGCAAACACCGGGTTGCACCGAAAAACTGGTCTGCTCCGATCATGCTAGAGGGTTGGGCGCAGCGTTTCAAGCTTGATCCCCGCCGCGCTGCAGCGTGCGCGACAAAAGCCCGTCCAGAACGGAGCTCGCCCGCTGCGGCCCAGTCGGGGCCAGTTGTCATCAATTGAAAATCAAGGGCCTACCGCCCGCACCGACACGAAACGCCTTCCCGAACCGCCATGCCGCGATGGCAGGAATGGCCGTGTCGGCACCAAGGTCCGTGCGCTATCCGCGCGGCACTCCATGGGGGCCGCAAAGCTGCGCCAGAACGTCGTGGATCCGGGCAATGATCTCTCCGCGCGGAGAGACTGCGCGCTCCACGATGCCGATCTGGCGCGTCAGTTGCGGTTGGCCGAAAGGAAGCCGCGCAAGCCTGAAATCCTCGGGCTCCTGCAAGGCCACATGCGGCACGACCGAAATCCCGAGCCCCTGGCGCACGCAGGTCACGATCGCCCCGATCGTATCAATCTCGGCGATGTCTTGGGTCACGACGCCAAGGCGCGACAACTCGGTATCGATAAGGTTCGCCAGCGGGACGGCGCTGCGGAAGCGGACATAGGGCCGGGAATTCAGCAAGTGGATCGGGTCGGTCGATTCGGTCCCCTCCGGCGCGATCAGCCACAGGGGTTCCCGCAGAAACGGACTCCAGCGTAAGGCGTTGGGGATGCCGACGTGTTCGGCCACCACGGCGGCGTCGATTCGTCCGGCCGCAACATCGGCGATCAGCGTCGAGGAGAGCGAGATCCTGAGATTGGTCTTGAGAAGCGGGTATTGAAGGCGCATCTGGACGATCGCCCGTGGCAGAAGGTTCAGCGCGCTTGAGCGGACCGATCCCAGCATCAGCGTGCCCGCAATCTGATCGCCGCGCAGGCTGGCCTTGGTATCTTCTTCCAACTGAAGGATATTCTTTGCGACTTCAAGCACCTGCACCCCCTGCGGGGTCAGCTTCGGGGGCCGGGACGAGCGGTCGAACAAGGTGGTGCGCAACTCCTGCTCCAGCGCGTTGATCTGCTGGCTGACGGCCGAGGGGGTCAGGCCGACGATCCCCGCGGCCTGTGCGAAAGTGCCGTGCGAGGCGATGGCAAGCAGGGTGCGAAGCTGTCGGGTATCCATAACAAATCCAGTTTTTCTTAATATACGAACCAGAATTTCGCGTTTTTGTGAAGAGCCTCTGTCTGATATCAATGTCTGAACCGGAGGACTGCCGCGATCTGCTGGGAGGCTGATCGACGCATTACTGAAACATCCTGAACAACATCGGCGCGCTTTCGTTCCAAGGCGCGCAACGGAGACCTGCGCGATGAGCAAGACGATCCTGGTGACCGGGCCCGACCTCGACCCAAGCGCGACCCGGCTTGTGGCCGAGCACGGCTATGAGGTGGTGCACACGCCCCCCTATGCCGACAGCGATGTCATTTCCGACTATATGGAGCGGACCCAGGCCGTGGGGATCGTTTCGCGGATGGGCCGGATCGACGCCAGCGTGATGGATCGCGCACCCCAACTGCGTGTCATTTCCAAGCATGGCGTGGGTGTCGACAATATCGACCTGGCCGCCGCCGCCCAGCGCGGCATACCGGTTCTGGTGGCAACCGGAGCAAACGCGGTATCGGTGGCCGAGCACGCAATTGCGCTGATGCTGGCCACGGTAAAGCGCCTCCTGCCGCTTGACGCCGGCCTGCGGCAGGGTCGCTGGGAAAAGCCGGGCTTTGCCGGCCGCGAGCTGGCCGGTGAAACACTGGGCCTGATGGGCATGGGCGCCATTGCACAGGCGACGGGCCGGATGGCACGGGGACTGGGCCTGAACCTGGTGGGATATGACCCCTATGCCTCGGACGAGGTTTTCGCGGCGTACAGCGTTCACCGCTGTGCCAGTTTCGAAGAATTGCTCCGGCAATCGAACGTCCTGAGCCTTCACTGCCCCCTGAACGACCAGACCCGCCAGATCCTGAACGCCGAGGCGATCGCGCGGATGCCAAAGGGCGCGTATGTCGTGAACACTGCACGCGGAGGCCTGATCGACGAGGCCGCCCTGCTGGAGGCCCTGCACAGCGGCCAGCTTGCCGGTGCGGGCCTCGATACCTTTGCCGCCGAGCCGCCCGCCGCGGACCATCCCTTCTTCGCCGAGCCGCAGATCGTCATGACCCCGCATATCGGCGGCGTCACGCGGCAGGCAAGCGCCCGTGTCGGCGTGGAAGCCGTGCGCGGCATCTTTGAACTGCTTGAAGGCAAGCCGCTGCCGCCCGAACGCATCGCCAACCGCACGCTTCTGGATGCGGCCCGAACGACCCCGACCCAATAGGAAGGACTGAACATGACCGTCGGTTTCCGCATTCTCGCCCGCCCCCATGCCGCGCCGAAGGCGCTGGTCGACGCCTTTGCAAGGTTGCCGGTCGCCAATGTTTCGGATTCGATGTCGCGCATGGCGGCGGCCGGACCGTCGCTGCGTCCGATGCATGCCTCGGGCGGGATGGCCGGCGTCGCGCTGACCGTCGTCTGCCGCCCGGGCGACAACCTGATGCTGCACAAGGCCATCGACATGGCGGTGCCGGGCGATGTGATCGTTGTCGATGCCGGCGGCGATCTGACCAACGCGCTGATGGGCGAGCTGATGCTGGCCTACGCGGTCAAGAAGGGCGTGGCGGGCTTCGTGCTGAACGGGGCGATCCGCGATGTCGATGCCTTCGTTTCGACCAACCTTCCGACCTATGCGGCCGGGGTCACGCATCGTGGCCCCTACAAGGACGGTCCCGGCGAAATCAACGTACCCGTTGCGCTTAACGGCATGGTGGTCAATCCCGGCGATATCGTGATCGGCGACAGCGACGGCGTACTGGCCGTGTCGATCGCCGATGCCGAAGACGTCCTGAAAAAGACCCTGGCCAAGCAGGATGCCGAAACCCGGCAGATGCAGGCCATCGCAGAGGGAAAGAACGACCGGACCTGGGTGGATGCGGCGCTGAAAAAGCTTGGCTGCGCATTCCCCGAAACCTGAAAACACGCATGAACCGGAGGAGTAACATGCTTAAACTGATGCAAAATACCGCCATGGCGGGCGCGATGATCCTGGCGGCAGGCGCCGCCCTGGCCGAATATCCCGAAAAGCCGATCGAAGTGATCGTCGGCTTCGACGCCGGCGGTGGCACCGACGTGATGGCCCGCACGGCCGCCCCCTTCATCGAGAAATACCTTGGGGAAGGCGCAAGCCTCGTGGTCAAGAACGTTCCGGGCGCCAGCGGCCAGATCGGCATCACCGAAACGGCCGCGGCCGACCCCGACGGCTATACTCTGGGTACTTTCAACCTGCCCGGCATGATGGCCCGGACGATCGACCGCGAATCCGCATACGATGTCGACAGCTTCACCTATCTGGCCAACGTGGTGAACGATCCCAACGTGATCGTCACCTCGCAGAAAGGCGGGCTCGACACACTGGAAAAGCTGATCGAAGAGGCAAAGGCCAACCCCGGCGCTGTCACCGTGGGCATGTCGAGCCTTGGCGGCGATGATCATTTCATGCTCATCAAGCTTCAGGAACTGACCGGCGCCGAGTTCACCATCGTTCCCTTCTCGGGCTCGGCCCCGGCGCGCACGGCGCTCATGGGCGGTCATGTCGCGATGGGCATCCTCAACATCTCCGAGGTTGCCGAGTTCCAGGAAGAGCTGAACGTGCTGGGCGTGGCGCAGGCCGAACGCTCGCCCTTCGCGCCCGATCTGCCCACCTTCAAGGAACAGGGGCTGGAGCTTCTGAACGGCTCCATGCGCGGCTTCGTCGCGCCCGCCGGCCTGCCTGAAGATGTAGAGGCCAGGCTGCTTGAGGCGTTCGGCCAGCTTGCCGGCGATCAGGAATTCCTTGACGCCATGGCCGCGACGGCGAACCCCGTCGAGGTGGTGACCGGGGCCGAGTTCAAGGCGCTGACCCAGGATCTCCATGATCTCGCCAAGGGCGTCTGGGAAGAAACCCCCTGGAACTGACCCTCCTGCCGGACGCGCGGCCCCTGCCTCGTGTCCGGCCCATCCCGAACCCGGAGCCGATGTCATGTCCGCACCACATACCAATCGCCTGTTTCGGCCCGAGACCCTGACCGCACTCGGGATCATCGCGGTATCCGCCGCATTCGTCATCCCGACATTCGGAATGCGCGCTATGTCCGCGCTCTTGCCTGCGGCGATGCTGGCCGGGCTGATCGGCCTGGCGGTCCTTCTTCTGCTGTCTGATCAGCGCAAGGCGGCAGCTGGCGAAGAACCGAAGCCGATGACGAGTGCGCCGAAGCGCGTCGCAGGCGCCTTCGTGTTGATCGTCGCCTATGCACTTGCCACGGATTTCCTCGGCTTCTACCCGAGCACCGCGATTTCGGTCCCGCTCGTGGCGTGGATTTTCGGCTACCGCAACCCTCTTGGCCTTGCTGCCGCCACGCTGGTCGTGGTCGGCGCGATCTGGCTGATTTTTGGCCTCGGGATGTCCCAAGAGTTCCCGGCCGGCCGCTTCTGGAAGGATTGAGGCCGCCATGTATTCCGATCTTCTGCACGCCCTGCCCGACGTTCTGGGCTTTTACAACTTCGCGGCCGTCATCATCGGCGTGATCGCCGGGATCGTGGTCGGCGCCATGCCCGGCCTCAGCGCGACCATGGCGATCTCGGTCCTTGTTCCCTTCACCTTCGGGCTGGAGCCGCTGGTCGCCCTTGGCCTGATGGCCGGCATCTATAACGGCGCGATGTATGGCGGTGCGATCCCCGCCGTTTTGCTGCGCATTCCCGGCACGCCCGCCGCCGTCGCCACCACCTTCGACGGCTATCCCATGGCCCAGAAGGGCCAGGGCGGATACGCGCTTCAGGTAGCCGTGGTCTCCTCGGCCTTCGGCGGCATCGCCAGCGCCTTCGCGCTGATGCTTCTAGCCCCGCCCCTGTCGAAGGTGACGCTGCTTTTCGGCCCGTCCGAGGTGTTCTGGGTCGCGGTCTTCGGCCTTGCCTCGATCATCTTCCTGCTGGGCGGCAACCCGGTCAAGGGCCTGATCAGCGCCTGCTTCGGGGTCTTCGTTTCGGTGATCGGCGCCGACCCGATCTTCGGGACCGACCGCTACACCTTCGGCCGGCTGGAAATCTATGACGGCATCAGCATCGTGATCCTGCTGGTCGGGCTTTATGCGCTGCCACCGGTCATCGACCTGCTCGAGGTGCCGCTGAAGACCGAGACGGACGCCAACAAGCTTGGGACCGAACCGATCTGGAAGACGCTGCCGCGCATGAAAGGCTACTGGAAGACGTGGATCCGCGGCTCTCTCATCGGGATCTGGATCGGCATCCTGCCCGGCGCGGGCGGCTCCATGGCGGCCTTCATGTCCTATAACGAGGCACGCCGGACATCGAAAACCCCCGACACCTGGGGCAACGGGGAACCCGAGGGCGTTGCGGCCTCGGAGGTCGCCAACAACGCCGATACCGCCTCTGCGCTGATCCCGGCGCTGACGCTCGGCATCCCCGGAACCGCGGTCGCGGCGGTGATGCTGGGGGGCCTGCTGATCCACGGCCTGCAACCCGGCCCGATGCTGTTCCGCGAAAACCCGGACATCGTGTTCGGCTTCATGTGGCAGTTCCTGTTCGGCGCGATCCTTCTGGTCTTCCTTGGCGGATCGCTTGCCACCAACAGCTTCGCGCGGCTTTTGAACCTGCCCCGCCCGCTGCTCGGCTCGGTGATCATCGTGCTGATGCTGATCGGGGTCTATTCGATCCACGGGCGGATGTTCGATGTCTACCTGATGCTCGGGTTCGGCGCGATCGGCTATGTCATGGACAAGCTGAAGTTCCCGCTGCCGCCGGTGGTGCTTGGCCTGATCCTCGGCGCCTTCGCCGAAGAGAACCTGCGCCTTGCCCTCAGGATCGGGCGTGGCGACTGGACGATCCTGTTCCAGAACGTCACCAGCCTGATCATCGTCGCCCTGACGGTCGCGGTCGTGGTCGGGCCGCTGCTCAAGCGCCGCTACCTGAGCCGGCGGCAGGCGTCGGCGCCCGGCCAGGAACCCGGATCGAAGACGGGAACGCAAGACTAGGCCTTTGCGCGGCGCCGGGTTCACGGCGCCGCACAAGATCAAAACCAAAGAACGCGAATAACCGGAGGAGATATCATGAAACTTGGAACG
Organism: Rhodobacter maritimus; assembly: GCF_058747975.1. NCBI lineage: Bacteria > Pseudomonadati > Pseudomonadota > Alphaproteobacteria > Rhodobacterales > Rhodobacter > Rhodobacter maritimus. The sequence goes on from NZ_CM179095.1 coordinate 2,073,599, forward strand.
ATGAGCGCGATATTCGCCCTGGCGGCGTCGACCTGCCTCGCCCAGGCTGAAGAATGGACCGCCTACACCTATTCGTCGGTGTCCACGACGGCCGCCGTGAAGGGCATGAACCGCATCGCCGAACGCGTCGCAGAGGAAACCGGCAGCGATCTGACGATCGAGCTGCACCTTGGCAAGACGCTTCAGATCGCGTCGTCTGACATCACGCAGGCGGTCGGGGATGGCGTCGTCGATTTCGCCGCGGACTTCTTCTTCTCGGGCAACGTACCGCTGGCGCGCGTGCTGAACCTGCCCATGCTGATCGAGAACGACGATGAATGGGCAAAGGCCTATGCCGCGATGGAGCCGGCGCTGGTCGAGGCCTTCGGTGAACAGGGCGTAGTCCTTCTGGGGGGCTACCGCTACCCCGAACAGACGATCTTCACCACCTTCGAGATCGACGGACTCGATGACCTGAACGGTCACAAGATCCGCGTGACCTCGCCCGAACAGGGCAAGTTCATCGAAGAGTTCGGCGGCGCGCCGATCACGCTTTCGGGCAGCGATGTTCCCACCTCGCTTGAACGCGGTGTGATCGAGGGCGTGCTGACCGCATCGGCCGGCGGTGCCAAGAACTGGCACGAATTCCTGCCCTACAACTACCGTTTCTCGGTGAACTATGGCAACTCGATGATCATCGCCAACGCCGACGCTTTCGAGGCGCTGAGCGAGGAGACGCAAGCGACCCTGCGCAAGATCGTGGCGGAAGAAGGCCCCGCGACGACCGCTGAGTTCACCGAGGACGAAGGTGTCCAGATGAAATCGCAGGCCGAAGCCGGCATGACCATCGTGCAGGCCGCAGATGGCGACGCAGATGCAGCGCGTGCAAAACTGACCCCATTCTGGGAGGCATGGGCCAAGGAAAACGGCCCGGAAGACGAAGCCGCCCTCCAGGCCGTCCGCGAAGCGATCGGTAAGTAAAATGCAGGGGCAGGATCAGGGGCCGGTCTCGGCCGGCCCCGCCTTCGATGTGGCGGCCCGCCTGACCCGTATTGCGACGGGTGCGGTGCTGGCCGCGCTGGTGACACTTGTCTGTGGCGAAGCCTTCCTTCGAGGCGCCTTCAACTATTCCCTCGGCTTCGCCGAAGAGTTGACCGGCTACGGCGTCGTGATGCTGACTTTTTTCGGCGCCTCTCTTGCCTTGCGGCAGGGCTCGCTTTTCCAGGTGCATTTCCTGTTCGATGCTGTTCCGGCGCACGTTCGGCTTTGGCTGATGCGGGTGTTCGTAGTGGTGGCGCTTGCCATCTGCATCATTCTGGCCTGGAAAACGAAGGACGTGATGCTCAGCTCGTTTGTGCGCGGCAAATTCGCCCCGACCGTGCTGCGCACGCCGCTGTGGATCCCGCAGATGCTGTTACCCCTGGGGTTTGGCGTGATCGGTTTCTTTCTGATCGAGAAAATCCTTTTGACCTTCGGCCGGACCGGGGAGGAAACCTGATGGAAGCGATACTCGCCTTCGGCCTGTTGATCGGCATCATCGTTGGCGGCATGTGGGTGCAGTTCGCCGTGGCCGGGTCCGGCCTGTTCTACATCTGGCTGCTGAAGGGGTTCGGCGGTTTCAAGGCGCTTGGCATCGTCAGCTGGGGCGCCGCCAACAGCTTCACGCTGGCAGCGATCCCGCTGTTCGTCCTCATGGCCGAAATCCTGCTGGGATCGGGCCTGTCCACCCGCCTTTACAACGGCGTGGCCCCATTCATGCGCCGCCTGCCCGGCGGGCTTCTGCATACCAATATCGCGGGCAGCGGGATCTTTGCCGCGATCTCGGGCGGCAGTGCGCCAACCGCTGCGGCGATGTCGACTGTGGCGCTGCCGGAACTCGCGGCACGCGGCTACAACCTGCGGCTGACCGCGGGATCTCTGGCCGCCGGCGGGACGCTTGGCATCCTGATCCCGCCTTCCATCACCATGATCATCTATGCCACCTTCACCGAGACCTCGATCGCACGGCTTTTTGCGGCGGGCCTGATCCCGGGGATCCTTTTGGCGCTGTGCTATATGGGTTTCATCATGTTGCGCGTGTTAATGAATCCCGCGCTTGCGCCGAAGGACACCGCGCGCGCGACCGCGTCCGAACTCGGGCATGCACTTCTGGACATCGTGCCGTTCCTTCTGCTTATCATGATCGTTCTGGGCAGCATCTACGGCGGTTTCGCCACCCCAACCGAGGCAGGCGCCGTCGGAACCATCGGGGCGATCCTCATCGCCGCGCTTTACCGCCGCCTTTCCTGGAGCCTTCTGACCGAAGCGCTTTCACGCACCGCAGTCATGAGCGGGAACATCCTGTTCATCGTGTTCACCTCGATGATCTTCGCCTATGCCACCGCACTTTCGGGCATCGGTGAGGATCTGGTTGCCATGCTGGAAGACGCCGAGGTCTCGCGCCTAGCCTTCCTGCTGATCGTCATGGTCGTCTTCGCCATCCTGGGATGCTTCATGGAGGGGTTGGGCATGATTGCGATCATCGTTCCGGTCATTTTCCCCGCGCTTCTCGCGCTCGATGTCGATCCGATCTGGTTCGGGGTGTTCGTCGTGATCCTGGTCGAACTGGGGCAGCTCACGCCGCCTCTGGGTGTGATCCTGTTCGTCGTGGCAAGTTCGTCGGACAAGGTGAAGGTCGAAGACGTTATCATGGGGACACTGCCTTTCTTCATCATCATACTTGCCTTCATGATGCTGTTGATCGCGTTCCCGCAGATCGCCCTGTTCCTGCCCACGTTCACCTTCGGATGACCCCATGACCTACCCCTTCCCCGAGCCTGTCGTAATAGATGCCGAGGTCTTTACCGAACTGCCGGCCTCTTTGCGGCGAGGCGGCGTTTCCTCCTACTGGGCGGATCGCAACCGGCGGGGGCAGACCGTCGACAGCTTTATCGAAGGGCCGTCATTCGACCGTCAGGGCAACCTCTATTTCGTCGACATCCCGTTCGGCCGGGTCTTCCGCTGCGACCCTCGGGGCAACATCGAACAGATCGCCGATTACGACGGGCAGCCCAATGGACTGAAGATTCATGCCGACGGACGTATCTTCATCGCGGATTTCCAGAATGGGATCATGCAGCTCGATCCCGCGACCGGAGAGGTTACACATGCCCTGCGCGATTGCGATACGGAAGGGTTCAAGGGGTGCAACGACCTGCATTTCGGGCGTGACGGGGCGCTCTATTTCACCGATCAGGGGCAAACCGGACTGCAGGACCCGACCGGCCGGGTCTACCGCTGGCAGCCCGAGACCGGAACCCTCACCTGCCTGATCGACAAGGTGCCAAGCCCCAACGGGCTGGTTCTGGACCGTGACGAACATGTGCTTTTCCTTGCCGTCACCCGTGCAAATGCCGTCTGGCGCCTGCCACTTTCACCCAGCGGGCGCGTAAACAAGGCGGGGCTCTTCCTGCAATTCTCGGGCGGACGCGCGGGTCCGGACGGACTTGCGCTGACGGCGCAAAACGGGGTGGTGGTCTGCCAGACGGGAATGGGACTCGTCTGGGTGCACGACGCGCTTGGACGGCCCGTTGCGGTCGTGCGCTCTCCGCGCGGCCTTGGCACGACGAACTGCGCGTTCGGGGGCGTGGACGGGCGCACGCTCTTCATCACCGAATCCGACAGCGGGACGATCCTCAGGGCCGAATTCCCGCAAGAGCTGGATATTTCAGGCGCCCCGATGTTTGCCCACGCCACAGGGTGACCCCCTGGACCATTTCGGGTTTGCAGGGCGCCGGCTATTTTTCTTTCTGTTCAATTCCACTCCCTGCACGGCAAGCGGCGGGCAACCGGAACGGAAAGGAAGCAGGCATGGCAAGACGCATTCTTCACGTCGTAAGCAATGTCGCGCATTACGACGACCCCGCCCATCCGACCGGGCTTTGGCTGTCGGAGCTAACCCATGCCTGGGATGTCTTTGCGGCGAAGGGATGGGAACAGCGCATCGTCAGCCCGAAGGGCGGGTATTCGCCACTGGAGCCGCGCGCGCTGAAATGGCCGTTCCTGGATGCCAGCACGAAGCGATGGTTGAAAGACCCGGCGCGCATGGCGCTTCTGGACGATACGGCCAGCCCCGACCGGATCAAGGCCACGGAGTTCGATGCGATCTATTTCACCGGCGGCCATGCGGTGATGTGGGACTTTCCCGATGCCCCCGGCCTGCAGCAGATCACACGGCAGATGTGGGAGGCAGGCAAGATCGTTTCCTCGGTCTGTCACGGCTATTGCGGATTGCTGAACACGCTCCTGTCGGATGGCTCGCTTCTGGTCAGGGACCGCAGGCTGACCGGATTTTCGTGGCGCGAAGAGGTGCTGGCAGGCGTTGCCAAAGAGATGCCTTTCAACGCCGAAGCGCTGATGAAACAGCGCGGGGCGCGATATGACAGGGCATTCTTGCCATTTGTCGCGCATGTGGTCATCGACGGAAAGCTGGTGACGGGCCAAAATCCGGGCTCTGCCAAGGCGACAGCCAAAGCCATCGCGAACTTGCTGGAAACCTGAGATCGACCGTGCCCCGCCCGGCGCGGCCAAAACGCACCAGGCGGCTGCATTCCGGGGTCATCCCCGCAGTATCCTGCTCAGGTTACGGACGGCCATCTCGGATCGCTGCTGCACGAATTCGGGGGAAGGTGCACTTGTCCGCCCGATCACCCGGCGCATCTGCAAGTCGCCGACAAGTAGGTCGAGATAAAGTTCCGCCGCCTCTTCGGGGCGGTCGAACTGCAGGTATCCGCTGCGCCGGGCGTCCTCAAGAACCTGTGCCAGGAGCGGCATGACCGTTTCCCGCCCCGCCTGAGAGATCGCCACCCCAAGCTCGCCGCTGGCATCGGCCGCCGCCGCCCGGTTCAGCGCAATTGCGCGATTTCCAAGCAGCAGCTCAAGCAGCCTGGGGCCGAACAGGCCAAGAATGGAAACGGCGTCCAGCCCCCGTGACAACTCGGCCGCCAGCAATGTGCGGACCTCGGTGGCATTGCGCGCGACCAACGCCCGGAACAGGCCCTGCTTGTCGCCATACCAGTTGTAAAGCGTCTCGATGGACGCGCGCGCCCTACGCGCGATGCCAAGCATCGACGTGCCTGCATAGCCTTTCTGCTCCAGAAGCTCATACGCCGCTTTTTCGATCTGCTCCTGGCGCAGCGCCCGGTTCTCCTCTCGCATTGGTGTCTCCACTGGCTTGACATATTTCCGTAACATGAATTACGTTTGCATACAATCGTAATCACAATTACGTATATGGAGATCAAGATGCCGCACCAAGATCGTTCCGTCATCGCTGCGCTGTCTGCCCTTTCGGTCCTGCAACTGGTAATGTTGTCCGCCCTTTACGCGGGCGTTCCCCCGCACCCTCCGGCATCCACGCCGCTATTTGGCATTGCGCCATTCATCGGGGCCGCGCTTTCCGTCACCATCGCGGCAATCATTATAGGACCGATGCAGGGGCCCGCAGGCCGGGGGCTAAGCGTTCTGGCCGTGATCCTTGCGCTGGTTTCGTTCGGCCCGCAGAAGTATCTCGATGCCCAGATCGCCCAGATCTGGCCCGCTGTCGTCCTGGCACAACTGGCCGCGCTGTTCGTTCTGGTCCGGATTTTCCGCACCCTTTCGCGCAAGGCGGGGGTCGCATGATGCCCGCCCCCCTTGCCATCTGCGCATTGCTCTCGTTGCTGATGTCCGGCGCGATCTTCGGGTTCTTCTATGCCTGGGTCTGCTCGACAATGTGGGGGCTCGATAGGGCCGAACCCACCGTTGCCATCGCGGCCATGCAGGCGATGAATGCCTCGGTCCGCAACATCGTCTTTTTCCCCGCCTTCTTCGGAACCCCGGCAATCCTCGCAGTTTCCGCGCTGGTCGCACGCGCCTATCGACACCCCCGGGCAGGATGGGCGTTCGGCGCCGCCGCATTGGTCTATTTCGCCGGGGCATTTCTGGTCACGATGACCTTCAACGTGCCGATGAACACGGATCTGGCATCGGTTGCAGTTCCACCGTCCGGCACCGAGGCCGCACGGATCTGGCAGGATTATTCAGTCCCGTGGCAGTTCTGGAATGGTGTCCGAACGATTGCATGCGCCATCGCCCTGTTGCTGACGGGCTATGCGCTTCTGACTCTGGGAAGGGACGCGGCGCGATAGATCATGCGCCAACCTGCCCCGCCCGCAGGATCAGGTGACCCCCCACCACCGCAGCGTTTGTTCATAGTGCACCCGTATAGCGCCTGCCGCAGCCTCTGCGTCGAGGCACTCCAGCGCCCGGATGATGGCAAGGTGTTCTTCCATGGCAGAAGCGATCCTGTCCTGCAGGAAAGGTCGGGCGTTCTGGATGATGGCAATGCGCATGCGGTTGGCCGCGTAGGCCGCCGCCAGCAGCGAATTACCCAACCCCTCGGCCAGGTAGTCATGCAGCGACAGATCGACCGCGATGGCCTTCTGCGGAAGGTCACTCGTGGCAGCGGCCCGGGCGGCGCGGCCCATCTCTTCGTGCTGTGCCCGCAGTGCCGCCAACCCGGCTGTCGCGCGTGCGCCAATCCGCCGCCGCGCCCCCTCCTGATCCAGAGCCATGCGGAAATCGAGGCATTCGCGAATGGTCTGCGGACGCGCCTCCATCACCTGCACCCCGCGCTTCGGAAGCGTAGTCAACAAGCCCAGAGAACTTCCATGCTTGACCGCATCACGGATCGCGGCAATCGGGCAATCGAGCTGGTCGACAAGCTGCGACATCGACAGGAACTGCCCCTCCCGCAACTTTCCCGAACGCAGCGCGTCCCAAAGCGCCACATGCGCCTTGTCTGCCAGAAGCTCGTTGTCCTGTGCCTGCCTCATCGTCCCCTCCACGGTCGCAATTCTCAGCTTTTCCCTTAAAGTGCTATATGAAATTTATTATAGTTGTTTAATTAAGATACTGTCTAAAATGTTAGTTACAACAATAAATCGACACAAGTCTCAACAGCGGATCGGCGCAGGAAACGGCGCTGCTTTGGCCCCCTTCCCAAGGGCGGCCCCAGGGAGAAACAGATGACGACAACCCAACAGCATGTCGCCCATGGCGGCACATTGGACCCAGAGGGGCACAGCACGCTGAACCCCGTTGGCGCCGACGAGAAAACCTGGGGATGGTTCGCCATCTTCAACATCTGGGCAAATGACGTGCAGTCGCTTTTTGGCTACTCCCTCGTCGCCTCGCTTTTCATTTCCTACGGCGTTGGCGGCTGGACCGCCTTCGCCGCACTGATCTTCGCAGGGCTTTTCGTCATGTGGATGGTCAACCTTTCGGGCGCCGCCGGTGAAAGATACGGAATTCCCTACCCGGTTCTGGCCCGCGCAAGCCTTGGCACCCAGGGCGCGAAACTTCCCGCCGTGCTGCGCGCAACCGTAGCGGTCTTCTGGTATGGCGTGCAGGTCTATTTCGCCTCCACTGCGCTTGCGCTTCTGATCCGCTCGGTCACGGGGATACATGGCGGCACGGAAATCCTTGGCATGACCGGCATCGACTGGGTGTCCTTCGTGATCGTCTGGGCCTTCCACATCGTCATCTTCTGGCGGGGGATGAACTGGGTCGAAACCTTCCTGAACATCGCCGGGCCTTTCGTCTATGTGGTGATGATAGGGCTTGTCATCGTGCTCTGGCAGCGTTCGGATGGTCAGCTTCTGTCGGCGACGGCAACGATCTTTGCCAATCCAGAAAGCACTTTTTCAACCGAATTCAAGGGCTTCGTTGCGATCGTCGGCACCATGGTCGCCTATTTCGCGGCGGTGATGATCAACTTCTCGGACTTCTCGCGTTACGCCAAAGACCGGCGCGCGATGGTGATGGGCAACCTTGCCGGTCTGCCGTTCAACATGATCCTGTTCTCGGCACTGGCCCTTCTGACAACCGGAGGCGCAGCCGTCGTTTTCGGGGAAGAGATCATCAACCCGACCGAAATCGTCGAACGCACCGACAGTGTCTTGCTTGGCGTGATCGCGGCAATCACCTTCTTCGCCGCGACGGTCGGCATCAACCTCGTGGCGAATTTCATCCCGGCAGTGAATGGCATCGCCAACCTGAACCCCGAGAAGATCAGCTTCCGGAGTGCCGGCCTTATCACCTCGTTCTTTGCGCTGGTGATCGGTGGCTTCTGGAACAGCTTCATCAGCCAGTTCGGCATCAGCGGCTTTGTGAACACGCTTGGCGCGACACTGGCCCCGATCTTCGGGATCATGATCGTCGACTACTACTGGCACCGGAACCAGGAATTGAACGAAGACGATCTCTACAATATGGATGGCGGCGCCTATCACTACGACAACGGCTGGAACCAGACGGCAGTCAAGGCTTTCGTCATCGCGGCGATCTTCTCGGTGGCGACGGTCTGGGTGCCGTGGTTCGCCTTCCTGTCCGGCTATAACTGGGTGATCGGCGCGGTCCTTGGGGGCCTGATCTACAACGCTCTTGCCAGGAAGAACGTGAAGGCCTGATCCGTTCCAGAACGGCGGCCGGTGGAGCGGATGGCTTCACCGGCCGTTGTTATTCGCGGGCACGAAGTCCGGTGGGCACCTGCCCCGGCGTCGGACGACTGTCGCCGGTCAATACGCCACCAGCAAGGCCCCCATGATCGCACAACCGAAGGTCGCGTAGCCGCCGTCGATCAAGGTAAGCCTGAGCGGGCGCCCCGCCCTGAAATTGTCGAGCATCGTCCATGGGGCGATGAAAAACAAGCCGACCCCCATTCCCGCGACCAGGCCGAGGGGAACATTCTCGGTCAGGCCTGACACGAAAAACACATGCCGCATGAAGCCCGCGACAACGATCATCGTCAGCGCCGAAAGGATGACGGGCAGCAGGTCAGAGCGGTAGCCCCGCCAGGCGTTTGCCTTCCCGGAAAGGCCCGCGGCCCCGATCCAGGGGCCGGACAGCGCCCGATACCAGATCATGCCGAACACCCAGCTTGCGGCGGCGGCCGCAACGACATTCCAGAGCCCCATCATCGCCTCCTTGTTTCCGACGCTTGGCTTGCGAGGCGCGGGCGGCCCGGGGGGCCGACCACGCCTTGGGATCAGCGCTTGCCGCCGTAGACGGGGAACATGCTTGCATCGCCGTAATCCTTGATCGGCTCGGCATCCTTCAGCGCTTGTATATCGGCATCCGAGATCTCGAAATCGACATCGGCATTATTGGCCATGTGCGCCGGGTTCGCAGTTTTCGGCAAGGCAAGAAGACCGAGTTGCAGGACGTAGCGGATGCAAAGCTGGGGGACGCTGACGCCGTATTTCGACGCCATCGCGGCGATCTCGGCGTTGCCGAGGATCTTGCCGTGCCCGACGGGGGAGTAGGCTTCGACCAACAGGCCCTTGCGCGTGGTATAGTCGATCAGGTCGAATGGCGTGTTGCTGACGTGCGCGAGGATTTGGTTGACCATCGGCTTGACCGAAACATTGCCGAGCAGGTTGTCGAGATCCCCCTTCTCGAAGTTGGATACCCCAATAGCGCGCAACTTGCCTGCCGAATAGGCCTCTTCCAGCGCGCGCCAGGCTTCCAGGTTGCCGTCGAAGAAGCGGTCTTCGCCACCGAATTCGGTCCACGGTGTGGGGCTGTGGATGATCATCAGGTCGATATGATCAAGGCCGAGCGTCTTCAGCGAACCGTCGATGGCCGCTTTCGCATCGGCATAGTTCTTGATGCCGGCATCGAGCTTGGTTGTCACGAACAGCTCGTCCCGCGCGACACCGGCGGCGCGCACCCCTTCACCGACACCGCGTTCGTTCGCATAGGCCTGTGCGGTGTCGATATGACGATACCCCAGACCCACCGCCGCCTTGACGGCCTCGGCGACCTTGTCATCGTCGATCATCCAAGTGCCAAGCCCAAGCTTCGGGATCTCAACACCATTGGATAGGGTGTAATTATCTTGCAAAATCATTTATTTGCCTTTCTCTCACGGTTTTTCTCGGTCGCACATCCCAAACCGGGACGGCGATGCCGACTGGTGCTCCCCTGGCGGATCGACCGCCTGCTGGTGCGCCCATTCCGGCGTCATGTCTGGAAAATAGTTCATCCGGGATGCGGTGATAATCCGGCCAGACATCAACTGACTTATGAGGCCAGCACATGAATGACCGAACCTGCCGCCCCATTCATGGATCACTCGGCTCCGGCGCGTTCCCGCAAATGGGTCAGGAAAAGCCGGGCGATGGCGGGGTCGATGAACGGGGCGGCACGGCTTGTTATATCGAGATGCATCGCCAGGCGCCCCTCGGATGAATATTCCGGCCAGTCGGGCAGGCCTGGCGCCGTCGGCTTCCCGGTCTTCGCAAACTGCACCCAGGCCGTCGAGACGGTGCGGGCGAGCGTCGCGCCCCCTGCCCCGCCCCCCGTCATGACGATGCCCGCCTCGGTCGTTGCATTGTCGAAGACAAAAGGGATCTCGATCGTGTGGGGCGAATAGAGCTTCCCTTCGTGGATCGGTGTCTGCCAGGCGAAGCGATAGGCATACACACCTCCGGCGCCGGACGAAGCGCGCAGATCCATGATTTCCGAGTTAAAGGCCCCCATGGCGTAGTCGGAAAAAACGCGGAACTAGAGCGCCGAAGGGTCGTCGCTCGGAAAATCGCGCCGGTAGGCTGCAAGGATCTGCGGCGTGTCCTGCGGGCCGAAAACTTGCGTTACACGGCCTTCCAGCCCGGCATCGTCAAGCGCGTAGGCCGCCTTGTCCCCAAGCATGAACAGCGTGAACTCGGTGCCGGTCTGCCCTATCAGTAGCGGTATGTCGCGGGCGGTTTCGGCCACGTTGGGGTGGTAGACGTGGCGCGGGATGAAATCGCCATCGACGACGGGCCAGAAGCCGCTCGGAAAGCCGGGGGCTTGAAAGGACATCGGGGGCTGGGCCATCACCGCCGCCTGCGCCGCGACCACCTGTGTGAACGAGATATCTTGCAACGCCGATGCATTCTCTGGCCCGATCCCCAGTTCGGCAAGCACGGCACCGGCGACCTCGTCGGCCTGTTCCGGGGTCATGAAACGGGTCAGCGGGCCGCTTTCAACAATGGCTCGATGGAACAGCCCCCTGGCCGCCGGCACACCCAGCATCGTGTTCACCTTCCAGCCTCCACCCGATTCCCCGAAGATCGTCACAAGGCCGGGATTGCCGCCGAACCCGGCTATATTGTCGCGCACCCATTCCAGTGCCGCGACAATATCCTTGATGCCAAGATTGGCACTGTCGGCAAACTCACCGCCAAGAACGCGCGAGAAATCCGTCAGGCCCGATGCCCCGAGCCGGTGGTTGAGCGTCACGACCACCACGTCACCACGCCCGGCAAGGTTCTCGCCGTCATAGATCGCGCAGGAACCGCTGCCGCTGATCCAGCCTCCACCATGCAGCCAGACCATGACGGGAAGCGTGCCATCCGCGTCTTCCGGCGCCCAGATGTTAAGCGCAAGACAATCGTCCCCGGGACGGACATAAGATGGCTCGGCAAAAGCCGGCGTGACGGGTGTTCCCCCGACCGGATCTGCCTCAGACTGCGGGGCGCTGTCGGCATAGCGCGTGGCATCGCGCGGTCCGATCCAGGGCCGGACAGGCCGCGGTGGCGCGAAACGGTTCGGGCCTGCGATGCTCTGGGCGTAGGGAATACCAAGGAAGCGGTTCACGCCACCAAGGCGCAGGCCTCGGACCTGACCTGCAGAGGTCTCGACAACGGGTGCGGCGACGGTCTGAGCGCCAAGTGGCAACCCCGGGGCAAGAAGCGCCGCGGCGCCAGTCACAACGACGGTGCGGCGATTGAGGCGGGTTCGGTCTCGGAACGTCGGCGTCATCGCCATTCACTCTTGTAATCCATCAGGAAGAAAATTCGGCCTTAACCGAGGTAGTCTGCCTGAGAGACATGCTCCATCCATATGACGGCGCTGCCATCGATGCTTTCCTGGATCGCGATATGGCTCATCACGGTGTCGGGGGACGCGCCGTGCCAGTGTTTTTCGCCCGCGGGAAACCAGACGATATCACCTTGGGACACCTCCTCGACGGGGCCGCCCGCTCGCTGGACCCGGCCGCGGCCGAAGGTGATAATCAGCGTCGCCCCGCCGGGTGGGTGTGCCAGGCGGTGCGCGCTCCGGGTTCGAAGGTGACATGGGCACCGGCAACGCGGCCGGGGTCTTCGGCGGCAAACATAGGGTCGATCCGGACGGTTCCGGTGAACCAGTCAGCGGGGCCGGGATTCGACGGTGCAGTGCCTGAGCGAATGATCTTCATGCAGGATCTCCTTGCCTTTCGCGCGGTCAACCGCGCAGTTTCTCAAAACGATAGGTAAGCGCCGGCCCGCCCGGCTGAACGTAGGCGAGTTCAACCGTCGCCATGGCGAAGGGCTCGATGAAGCGTGCATTGCGAAGGCCCCCGGCTTCCAGCGCCTCGAAGCCGATATCACGGATCAGGCCATGGGCAATTCGCTTGGCCCCGTCATCGTCGCCATAGGCAAGGACTTGCGGGGCGGGTGATCGCCCCCTGCTGGCAAAGACCGGCGCGAAACTTTCGGATGGGGTGGTATTGAAGCACGATACCCAGCGGGCCTGCGGGCGCATTCGGGCCAGTTCCTCGGCACCGCTTGTCGTCATTCCGACAACGATCTCCGTATTGGCCTCGTTCAGTGGAACGCAGCAATTCAGCACCACCCGCCCCGCCAGATCGCCCGCCTGTTCGAGCACGTCGGGAATGCGCGACCAGTGGACGGCGAGCAATAGCACGTCTGCCCCCTCCACGGCGCGGGAGACCGGGCCATGTGCCGCACCGCACGCATGCGCTAGTCGTTCGAGTTTCGCCTCATTGCGGGCATAGGAGAAGGTCACCTCGTGCCCGCATTCCGCCCAGAGGCGGCCAAGCTTTGCGCCCATCAAGCCCGATCCGAGAATGCCGATCTTCATAAGATGCCTCCTGTCGACGGTGTCGGCCGGAACCTGTCCGACCAGGCCGAGATCGCTCTTAGCGGCTTTCGAAGACCTGCTTGGCTACTGGCAGGGCCGAAAAGACCTTTGGCCATCCCGCATAGAAAGCCAGATGCGAAAGCATGGCGCCAGCCTCTTGCTGCGTGAACCCGTTATCCATGGCCCGGTTCAAGTGGAAGGTCATCTGCTCGGGCTGGCCTGCTGCGACAAGGGCGGCCACCGTGATCACGCTGCGATCACGCGGTGCAAGGCCCGGACGCAGCCAAAGATCGCGGAACAACAGTTCGCGCGTGGTGTCCACGACGCCGATGCTGACCGCACCATAAAGACCGCTGACAAGATCCTCACGGGCAGCTTCGGCCTTTTCGTCCTGGGCCAACAACTCCGGATCCGCCCCCGGCAAATCGGAGACGGAAATGCCGCGCGCCTCATAAACGGGCGCCATGGCAACGGCCGCGGCAGTCGCGTTGCCCCAACCGCTGTAGAAGGCCAGATGCGCGATGGCCTCGGACAGTTCGGCGGGCGTCACGCCGGCGTCGAGGGCAAGCTCGACAAAGGCGCCGAGGTTTTCCACCTCGTGCCGCGTCACGAGCGCGGCAAAGGTCACAAGCGCACGGTCGCGCAGGGACAGCGCCTCGGCGGCCCAGACGGTGCCGAAAAGATCGTCGACGGAATAGGCCTCAAGCGCCGGTGAAATCCGCCCGACAGCTTCGGGAAGGGTTTTGGCAACTTCCTGCGCGGCAGCGCCAGAGGCGATCAGGGCCAGGACAGAGGCGGCAATACAGATTTTCATCGGGTTGTCCTTCCAAGGGGTGGTTTCCCGATGATGTGTTACTTCGTGTGACGAGTTTAATGCCCCGGGCGATCACGCCACTCATGATCCAGACTCATGAACACTTACCCCCGCTCGCGCAATGCCTCCAGAACGACACCGAAGGCCGAAGACGGCCGCTGGCGGCTTGGGTAATACAGGTGGAAGCCGGGAAAGGACGGGCAATAGTCGTCAAGGCAGGGCTTGAGCGCCCCCGAGGCAAGATGCTCGGTCGCAAGGCGTTCGGGGATCAGCGCCAGTCCATGGCCATCCTTTGCGGCCCGCATTACCGGGTTGATCGTATTGAAACACGCCTGCCCCTGAACCTTGACGCGAATTTCATTTCCATCCCGGTCTTCGAATTCCCAAGCATAAAGAGCGCCATGCGTGGACAATCGAAGGTTGATGCAACGATGACCGGCCAAATCCTGAGGTGTTTCGGGAATACCGGCTGCATCGAAATATTCCGGCGCACCGACGCAGATCATGCGCTCATCCGGGCCGATCCGCATCGAAATCATGCCCTCGCTGACCTGCTCGCCATACCGAACCCCGGCATCGCATTGCGACGAGGCAAGATCGGTATAGCCATAGTCCATCACAAGCTCGACATTGACCGAGGGATATTGCTTCAGAACCGGCGACAGCCTGGGCCAGAGGATCGTCTCGATCGCGTATTCCACGGCAACGATCCGCACCGTGCCGGTCGGTTGATCGCGGGCATCGTTCAGCGCGCGAAGCCGCGCCTCGATTGTCTCGAAGCAGGGGTTAAGCGTTGCCAGGAGATCTTCGCCCTCCAGCGTGGGGGCAACGGAACGGGTCGTGCGGGTCAGCAACCGCAGGCCGAGCCGCTGCTCAAGCCCCTTGATGGTATGGCTGAGTGCCGATTGCGAAACATTGAGCCTTGCGGCGGCGCGTGTGAAACTTCGCTCCTCCGCAACTGCGGCAAGGGCAATAAGGTCGTTGATGTTCTCACGAAGCATGAAGGCGGCCTTGATCTGCGTGTCGAGGATCATGTCAGGTCTCCTTCACGATATATGGGGGTGACTCATGAAGTCCACCGATTATGCAAACACGGCCTCGGCTGGATCAGTCGATCGCGCAAGACGAAAGGAAAGCGACCCGCGGTGATGGCTTGGACCTCTTTGCCATCACATGTATGCCACAGACCGCACGAGGTCCGCGTGCGGCCAAGCTGCTGGAGGTGCATGGTTGCGAATGGTGCGATCATGACAGCGCGTCTCCATCGGCCAAACGGAAGGTTAATGCGCGTGGGAAGGCGGGATAATACCCTGGTGACGGGACGCGCCCATGAGGCCCGCTCATGAAACCACAGA
This sequence comes from Rhodobacter maritimus, assembly GCF_058747975.1. Classification (NCBI taxonomy): domain Bacteria; kingdom Pseudomonadati; phylum Pseudomonadota; class Alphaproteobacteria; order Rhodobacterales; genus Rhodobacter; species Rhodobacter maritimus. Next base: position 2,088,674 of record NZ_CM179095.1, read on the forward strand.
AAATTCCTCCTGCGCGCGGCAATTGATTGGTGAGCTGTACTCATGAACGCTAGTCGCTTCGCGCTCTCAATTACGTGGATGAGAACCGCTAGGTTGTTCCCACAGCGCCAAGCAAGGCGCGTCGACAGGAAAGTACACGGTTTCAGGAGGCTTCCATGAGACGTTCCGGGCGGGGCGCCGCTATCTTGCTTGCGGCAAATGCACTGTCATTCGCCGCCCTCAGCCCGGCAATGGCCGACGGGAGCGTCGACGCGCCCGCCCGGAATGGAACGGTACAAGAGTTGGAAACAGATATGCAGATCACCGTCATCGCACAACAGGCCACGCTGGTTTACGACCTCAACGAAAGCACGGCCGCCAAGGAGCTTTACGCCCAGCTTTCGATGGATATCGAAGTGGAGAATTACGGCGGGATCGAAAAGATCTTCTATCCGCCCAGGAAACTGGAAACCGCCGACACCCCCTTGGCTAGGAGCGTGCAGACCGGCACCCTGGCCTATTACGCCCCATGGGGCGATGTGGTGATGTTCTACGACAGCTTTCGCCCCGCGCCGGGCCTTTATGAGCTGGGCCAGATCGTCTCGGGGCGCGAAGATATCGAGGTGCTGTCCGGCACGATCCGCATCGAAAAATCCGGCGGACAGTAGCGTTTTCCGGGGGCAAGAACCGCATTTTTGCGCATCAACCGCCTCCGGTCATGAACGGCTCTCGGCCCTACACCGCCGATCCCTCGGCCGCGGCTCGGCGCAAGGTTCCTTCCAGCGGCACAACCGCCGATAGTGTTTTCAAGATCGTCCCATATTTCAGGATGTTGCAATGCAGAAGATTGAGGTGCTGATCCGTTTTAGGCTGTCCACGACAATTCCATCGCGGACTAAGGCCAGCCTCGGCGGTGCAATATGACGCATCGCCTCAAGAAGGACCACGCTCTCCTTCAGCATGCAGGCGCCAGTGCCGACAACAACAACTCGGCCGGGTTCGTCGCGTCCCGCCGCCCGGCAAGATCGTTATAGAGCGTCACCTTGGCCTCCTTGGCCATGGCAAGGCCGCCATGCACGTCGATACGGCGCGCACGCGATACGCCATCAGATCAGCTTTTCAATCTCTTCCGGTGTCAGAACCTTGCCGGTCGAGACGACTTTCTCATCCACGACGAGGCCCGGCGTCGACATGACGCCATAGGCCGCAATCTCGGCAAAATCGGTGACCTTGACGATCTCGGCCTGCTTGCCTGCGGCTTCGGCTGCGGCCCGGGCGTTCTCGCCGAGGGTCACGCATTTCTTGCAGCCCGAGCCGAGGATCTTGATGATCATATCCAGTTCCTTTCTCAGATGAACCAGTTGGAAATCGTGTTGAAGATCAGGCCGATCGACAGGATGCCGACGGTCACGACCCCCGTGAACACAACCAGAAGCGGTAATTTCACCACGCGCTTGAGCATGATGAGCGAGGGCAGCGACAGCGCGGTGACCGCCATCATGAATGCCAGCACCGTGCCAAGCCCTACCCCCTTGCCCACCAGAGCCTCGGCGATGGGCAAGGTGCCGAAGATATCCGCATACATCGGGACCCCCACCAGCACGGCGACCGGGACCGACCACCACTTGTCCTGCCCTAGCAAGGTGGAAATCACCTCGGCCGGCACCCAGTTATGGATGGCCGCCCCGATACCAACGCCAATCAGCACATAGGGCCAGACCCGGTGGACAATCTCCACCACCTGATCGCGGGCATAAGAAAGCCGGTCGCCCCGCGACATTGTCCCGATCTCGTTCGAAACCGGGACAGAGTGCACGAACTCTGCAACATGGGTTTCCATCCCCAACCGGCCGATCACGGTGCCCCCTGCGACGGCCACGACCAGGCCCACGGCAACATAGGCCAACGCAATGGGCCAGCTGAAAATCGAAGCGAGCAGGATCACCGAGGCAAGATCCACTAGTGGCGAGGAGATCAGGAAAGAAAACGTCACCGCCAGCGGCAAACCTGCCGCAGTGAAGCCAATGAACAGCGGGATCGACGAGCACGAGCAGAATGGGGTCAGCGTTCCCAGAAGGGCCGCCAGAATATTGGCCCCCAGACCCGAGCGCCCGCCCAGCATAGTCCGTGTCCGTTCGGGCGGAAAATGGCTCTGCACATAGGAGATGACAAAGATCAGCACCGACAGCAGGATGAAGATCTTGACCACATCGTAGACAAAGAACTGCGCCGATCCACCGATCCGCGAGGCCGGATCGATCCCGATAGCTGTAAGACCCTGCCCCACCAGCTCGTCGAGCCAGACCATCCGCAAGAGTTGGTCGTTCATCCACCCGAACACACTCACGCCCCGGCCTCCTCAGCCATCCCGTCCGGAGCCAACGCCGCATCGACCAACCTGGCCAGGAGGGGCGACAGATCCGGGTTCATCCGGTAACGCACCCATTGCGCGTCACGCCGGTCTCGCACCAATCCGGCCTGTTTCAGGATCTGCATGTGGCGCGAGATCCGGCTCTGGGTCGCTCCAAGATCGCGCATCAATTCGCAGACACAATGCTCGGCCCCGTCCGCAAGAAGGCGCATCGCCGCAAGACGGGTAGGCTCGGCAAGTGCGGAAAGGACTGTAAGAATCACGGCGGCCCCCCTGCTTTTGCGCATTTGCGCATAAGCGGTAAAGTGGCGACATGACCTAGATCATCAACGTATTCGACGCGGGCAGCATTCGGCGCGCCGGGCTCGTTTCAAGTCCTTTCCTTGTGGCCGCCTACCTTTCCGCCCCATGAGCCGCTGTATTTTACCCTTTTTCGTCGCTCTCATTCGCTCTCGTTCGGCTAAGATTTACGGTTCTTGGCGCGCAATGTTTCTGTGTTGTGACAACTGAGCTTGCGTTGACGGGTTCAGGAAGCGCGGGGGATGTACAGTCGCAACGGGATGTCATGGAAAGTAAGCGTTGCATCTGACCCCGCCTGTCGCGTCTACCATGGAAAGAAGCCGCGGTCATTGAAGGCGCTTCTTGAGGCCCGGCAAGCTCCGCTGCCCTTTAGCCACACCTTTGAGTGTGCGCCTTGTGCTTCCAGAGTGCTTCCACGGGCTCAGGCGCAACGCAAACGACCGACCAAGGGCGGCGCGTAACGCATTGATGTGTATGGTATTTTTTGGTTGCGGGGGTAGGATTTGAACCTACGACCTTCAGGTTATGAGCCTCATCGTCGTATGTTTGCTTTACTTTGTGCATAATGTTTCTTTGTTGTTTTATCAGTACGTTAGGCACCATACTGCTTTGAGAATGTTTGCTGCGGATTGTCCATTTTTGCGCCACAGTGTAGCACCAGCGTAGCACCAAGGCGGCACCGCACAGGAGGCGCGAGCATGGCGAGCCATCATCTGAACTTCACCAAGGCTGCGCTATTGAAAGCCCCGCCTGCCTCCAGGGGCAGCAAGGATTACTACTACGACGAGAAGGAGAAGGGCCTTGTCCTGGCGGTGACGCCTGCCGGGAGCAAAAGTTTCTATCTCTACAAACGGGTTGAGAGTCGCCCCGAGCGCATCCTGTTGGGCCGCTTCCCCGATATGAGCATCGAGAATGCCCGCAAGGCGGCGATGAGCGCCAAGGGGGCGATTGCAGCGGGCAAGAACCCGCAGAAGGAGCGCCGCGCGATCCGCGACGAAATGACCTTTGGCGCGCTCTTTTCCGAATACCTGGAGAAATACTCCAAGGTGCATAAGCGCTCCTGGGCCTATGACGAGCGCGAGGTGAACAAATTCCTCTCGCACTGGTTCAAGCGCCGTATCTCCACCATCGAAAAGCACGAGGTGGAGCGGTTACATGCTAAGGTGGGCAAGGATAACGGCCAGACCCAGGCGAACCGCCTGCTTGAGCGCATCCGCTCGATCTTCAACAAGGCGATTGACTGGGGATGGGACGGGACCAACCCGGCCATCGGGATCAAAAAATACCGCGAGGTCAGCCGAGATCGGTTCTTGCAGCCCGACGAGTTGCCGCGCTTTTTCGAGGCCCTGGGTAATGAGCCGAACGAGGCCGCGCGGGATTTCTTCATGCTTTCGCTCCTGACGGGCGCGCGGAAATCGAACCTGCTGGCGATGCGGTGGAAGGATGTGAGCTTCACCACCGCGACCTGGCGCATCCCCGAGACGAAGAACGGCGAGGCGCAGGTGGTCCACCTGCCCGGCCCTGCAATGGAACTCCTGACGCATCGCAAGCTGGCCTCCGAAAGCCCCTGGGTCTTTCCTGGCGAGGGCCGCACCGGCCACTTGGCGGACCCCAAGAAAGCCTGGGGGCGCATTCTGGCCGAGGCCGGGATTGAAGACCTGCGCATCCACGACCTGCGCCGGACGCTCGGCAGCTACCAGGCCGCCACCGGGGCGAATGGTTACATCATCGGCAAGTCGCTTGGCCACAAGAGCCAGCAATCCACCGCGATCTATGCCCGCCTCAACCTCGATCCCGTGCGGGACTCGGTGAACAAGGCCACCGAGGCGATGTTGGGATATGCGGGCGCGCGACTGAAGGAAGAGGCTGATGATCAACAGTGATGGTGAGTTCATGGCGAGCTATCGAGAAGCGCTCGCCAGCTATCAGCCTTCCGATCTTGAAACCATCTTTGCGACGGCGGGCCTGAGCGACCCCGGCGCGCGCGCCATCGGGATCGACTTTCTGGCGATTGCAGGGGCTTTTTATCTGCGTCGTCGCGGCGACCAGACTGCAACGGCATCGCGCTCCGAAGTGCTCAGGCAATTGCGCCGCGCCCAGAAATCAAGCCGCGACCTGGCCGATAGCCTGATGACGGCATTGCAAGACCGATCCATGATCGGCGCGGTCATGGATGCAAGCCGCCAACTACGGCAAGCTTATCCGGATGATCAGACGCGAGAGCGTGACTCCTTCCGCATTCTGGATGCGATCTTTCCGCTCTCCGGCTCAGGGGAAGGCTTCCGGTACGAAGGGCTGGCACACGCCCTCAACCTGCTGGCGCTTTGCCTAGCCTCCGTGGAAGCGGAAGCGATTCAGAAGCCTGACATCGGACGTATCCACGCTTTGCGCCCGTGGAGCCTATTGATGGTCACATATTGGCTCGAAACCTTCGGGGAGCCGCCGAGAACCGGGCATTACGACAAAGAGACGGCGGAATATTCCTCGACTGCAATCGCAGCCCTGACCCAAGCGGCTCAATGCCTAGACAAGGAACTGACGAGCCGTCTGGTCGTGAAAGCGCTGACCGAGGCCACAGCTTCACTGGAACAGAGCGCTTTAGAAGTGGGGCTGCTGCTCAGTATCGGCTTCTCCGAACTAATCGCGTCAGGAGAGGCGCATGCCCCCAACGACGCGCTTCTGGGCTTCAGCGGCATCCCTGCCGATCTGCTCTCTGGCCTGCAATCGCTCCCTCTACCAGAAGGGCACCTGCCGCGCGAGCGGGCGATCGTTTCCAAGGACGAGTTCTTTGAAACACTCAAATCGTCGGAAGCGGGGAAAATGTTGTTACAGGGTTTGATGGCGAACGACGACGATTGACGAGATGGTTTCTTCGTTAACCTAACCAGCGAGGAAACCTCTGTGCAACAATCCCTTAAGACCCTTCTGACCCCCCAGAACGTGGCCGACCGCCTTGGCGTCTCCACCACCACCTTGAGCACCTGGCGCTGCACGAAACGCTATCCGCTGGCCTATGTGAAGGTGGGGCGTCTCGTGCGCTATCGCCTGGGCGACGTGGAAGCCTTCGAACTCGCCCGCCTTCAGGAGGTGGCCGCCAATGACAACTGATCGCCCCCTGCCCCGCCATGTCCTCTTGGTCACCGTGAACGAATGCTGCCTGCGCAACTGGCCCGCCCTGGTGCAGACCTGGCTCCCCCAGGGCCGCAAGATGGGCGAGGAATGGGTGGCGCTGAATCCGACCCGCGCCGATACCCGGCTCGGCTCGTTCAAGGTCAATCTGCGCCTGGGCAAGTGGGCCGACTTCGCCACGGGCGACAAGGGCGGCGATCCTGTGAGCCTCTACGCCTACCTGAACGGGCTGCCGCAGATGAAGGCCGCGCGAGAACTGGTCGATACCTGGGGGATGCGCGCATGAGCACGATTGCCACGCTGAGCCACCCCAAGGCGGGCAAGCCATCAGCCCAATATGTTTATCGGGACGAAGACGGGCGCGCGGTTCTGGTCGCCAACCGTTACAATAAGGGCGAGGGCAAATTCTTCCTCCCCTATAATATGGTAACGGGTGAGTGGAGCGCCCCCGAGCATCGCCCGCTCTACCGCGTGGATGAGTTGATCGCCGCGAACGAAAACCGCGCCGTGATCCTTGTCGAGGGGGAGAAATGCGCGGATGCGCTCGCCGATCTCGGCTTTCTCGCCACCACGACGTTCGGGGGCGCCCAGGCCGCCCACAAGACGGATATCTCCGCCCTGAAGGGGCGCCGCGTGATCATCTGGCCGGACAAGGATGAGCCGGGCGCGAAATATGCCGAACGGCTCTCGGTCGCATTGCACGAGGCGTTCGGCACTGCGCCGAAGGTCATCCCGACCGCTGACCTGGCCCTGCATAAGGTACGATATCCCAAAGGGGATGCGCCGCCGATATCTTATAATAAGGGGTGGGATGCGGCGGATGCCGTCGCCGAAGGCTGGACTGCCGAGCACATAAAGAAACTCGCGCAACTCGCCACGCCGTTAGCCAATCCTGTGGCTAAGGCTGGCGAAGAGTCGCACGCGGCGGAGCCTCCCCTTAACGATAGCCTCTTTGAGGAGGTGGAGTTCTGGCACACACCCGACAAGCGCCCCTTCGCGTCGATCCGGCGCGAGGGTCATTGGGAGACATTTGCCTTGGAAAGCTCCGCCTTCAAGCGCCTCCTGGCCTATGAGGAATATCGCACCACCGGGAAGACCCTGCCGAGCGCCAAGCTGGATGACACGGTGCGCCAGATGGTCGGCCAGGCCCTCTTTGAGGGTCAGGAGCGCCCTGCCCCCTTGCGCATCGGCAAGACCGCGCAGGGCTTTGCCCTGGATCTCGGGACGCCCGATTGTTCATGCGTGGAGGTGACGCCCGAGGGCTGGCACATGCGCCAAGCCAAGGAGCCGCGCTTCCGGCGCAGCAATGGTCTGGCGCCCCTCCCGATCCCGGTTCCTGGCAGCGGCGACGTGGGCCTGTTGCGGGACTTCGTGAACATCGGCAGCGAGGCCGATTTCCAGCTTATGGTAGGCTGGCTCCTGGGCGCGCTGCGCCCGGATGGCCCCTATCCTATCCTGGTACTCTCGGGGGAGCAGGGCTGCGCCAAAAGCACGGCCACGAAGGTGCTGCGCGCCCTGGTCGATCCCTCCACCCTGGAAACCCGGTCCTTCCCTGGCGACGAGCGCGACCTGGTAATTGCGGCGCAGGGCGCGCATGTTCTGGCCTTCGACAACCTGTCGCGGATCAAGCCCGCTATGGCAGATTGCCTGTGCAGGCTTTCCACCGGGGGCGGCTTTGCCACCCGTAAACTTCACAGCGACGCAGACGAGGTGTTGTTCCAAGCCACCCGGCCCCTGATCCTGAACGGGATTCCCGACCTGGCCGAGCGCGCGGACCTGGCGGACAGGGCGATCATCCTGACCCTGCCGACGATCCCCGAGAGCGCCCGCGCCTTCGAAAGCGATTTCTGGGAAAGGTTCGAGGCGGCGCGCCCGCGCATCCTGGCGGGGCTTCTGGACGCCGCGAGCCACGCTCTTGCCCATAGCGCCGCTGTGCGGCTCTCGGAGCGCCCCAGGCTGGCGGACTTCGCCAGGTGGGTTACCGCCGCCGAACCAGCCCTGGGCTGGCCTGAGGGGGCGTTCTTGGCGGCCTACCAGGCGAACCGGTGCGAAAGCGAGGCCGTGGCCATCGACAACAACATGGTGGCGACCCTCTTGCTGCGCTTCATGCAGGATCGGCCCGGTTGGCGCGGCACCGCGAGCGACCTGATCCATGCACTGCGCAATCTCTTCCCGAGCGAAACCGACAGCGCCGAGACCTTCCCGCGCAAACCCAATCACTTCGGCAGCGAGTTGCGCCGCGCGACGCCGCTCCTGCGCCGCCAGGGCGTTACGGTGGAGTATCAGCGCACGGGCAAGACGCGAGAGCGAGTGATCTCCCTGTCTCACGCCTGAGAGCCTAGCGCTCCTGGCCGGGGAATTTCTCAGGCCAGGCGCGCCGATCTGTCACCCAAGGACAGGGGAAGCTTTGGATGGCTGAAAGGGCGGAGCCAATCACGCCCAAACCCGGCTAACCGTTGTCCGCCCTTGTCCGCCTTGTCCGCCAATCAACCCTTATTCGCTTGGCGGCGGACAACGGCGGACAAGGCGGACAACGGAAGGGGAAGGTTCGGCCCTAAGCTGCCAGTCGGCCCCTGTTGGACGCTGCCTAGCAGCATCCCCAAACCGGACGTTCATGCTTGGCACAGCGAGATCGAGCAGGCGCAGTCTGCTATGCGGGACATGGCTGCCGTTCGCGCTTAAGGTACAGTCCTGATTCCTCGACATTTCAGGAGTACCCATGGGTTCACCGCATTTACCCACACTGACGGCAACGCTTCTCCGCTCTTACAGTGAAGCCGCTCTCCGCAATGCCGATGAACTGCTCGCTGAAGCATCGCTTTTACTTGAACATGACCACATGGCCCGGGCTTACTTTTTGGCTGTGGCGTGTGTTGAGGAAGCGGGTAAAGCGCTGCTCGCTTTCGATTCACAGAACCGGAACCTGTCCGACCCAGCGGTCTGCACTAAGCTGAAAAAGTCAATGGAAAGCCACGGAGAGAAGATCAATTATGCATTGAGCATGTGGGCCATGAGTAGCCCGGATCAGCGTGAATCGATACGGGTAGCGTCAAATATAATCGCTCACGTTAAGCACGGGCGCGAACCGTCGATGTACAGCGACCTACGCACAGATCCGGATCGGGTGCAGACGCCGCGCGAAGTTGTCCGCGATAGTGCCGCACGGAATTGTGTCAGGCTCGCAAAGAACTGCCTCGCGTATGCGCACCGCCACCTAGTCGAGAAAACACCGGCGACGTTCACCACCGCTCAGGATAGGCTCTTCACGATGAAGTCAGCTAAGTTTCAGGAGTTGCTCAAAATCGAGGACTTCTGGTGGTACTATATTTCGCGAATGGAAGCCGGGCAGCAAGACATTGCAGAAGCGGTGCTCGGATACGAACGAGATCACATCAAGACTGGCATGCCGTTTTGTCCTGCGCCGTAACGAGCGCCGCACTTGTGCGCCCGTCCTGAGCGGCCGCAGTGGGCTCTTCGCGTCGACCTGCCTGCCCACCCCCTGGTGCTGGGCTCAGTTCGCCGCAGCTCCGGAAACGCGCAGCCGGCCCTTTGCGGTCTCTTAACGTCTTCCTAGCAATCTACGATCGCAACCCGCGTTTCAGACGTTCGTCGCGATCGCAGTGTTCAAACACCTAATCCTTTCGACAACAATCTGCCGTACTTCGCGTCGAAAGCCTTCAGGAATTCACACAAATAGAGCGTAAGCGCCTGATAGTCTTGACTACTCGGCATATCGGCATCAGGGTCTTCACGATCTTCATGGTGTACCAACGAATTTCGAGCGAAATACACTCGTCGCCCAAAGGCATCACGCTTTGCATTCGGGTCGTTGGTTATCTCCTTGAAAAACTCTTCGGTCGTCTCAATCTCTTCCATCTCTGGAGAGCTGGCCAATAAGAACAATTCAGAAATGGAATCTTTTTCCTTCGCGTTCCAGCGCAAATCGTCTCTACATCTGTCACGCAACTCTAGGAGTGAAGTCTCAGGTTTTGTAACACTCCTCAACTTATTGATCCAAGGGAAATAGAAAAGGCTTTCAAGACATCTATAAATGTCTAGGAATGCATGTCGCCATTGAGCAGCATTGACTGCTTGTTCTAGATTGAAGCTACTGCAACCCACCGCACCATCGAGTGAAATTATCGCTCTGGCTACACTGTCAGTAAGAATTGGTGATCGCAATTGGGGGCTTGCGGCAGCAATTTTGAGGCTTATCTCTGATATCTCTTTTCCGTGAAGTGCATTACCTGCACTAACTACAAAAACGCAAACCGCTTGGTAAGCATTTTTTAGCTCTGTCAAATGATGACCTGAGTAATGTTCGTCTATGACGTCAAGAATATTAAGAGCGCTAGCTGCATTTCGGAATTCATTGGTCAATTTCATAAAACCGGGAAGCTCTTTCACAACCAGCAACAATGTGGCTTCATCGAACTCCGCCGATGTCCAATCGTATTTTTCTAAGAGAAATTCTTCGAGGGACTGAACTTCCTGCTCATTAAGGGAGGGGGCGCAAACAAGCAGTAGCTCCAGCTCCCCCTCATTTGCAATAGCAACGAACCCACCATTTGCAATGGGCGACGCACGAGACCGATCAAACTTCAAGTTTTTAAACCGCTTGAACTGCTCCTGACGCCTATCCTCATCGATGTCAGCCGTTTTTAGTAAATGCGCTTGTTTGAAGCCGCTCGCATCTACAAGAGGCCTAAAAACCGCTTTCACATAGTCTTTGTAATCGCGCGCCATTAGCTCAGCCAGCAGGGTGTCATATCCTGAAGTTCATCGCCGCGGTTCAACAAGGTTGAGAACGAGCGAACAAACAAATCTTTCTCAAAACGACCAACTTGGCCAGATCTTTGGTTCAAGCGGTCGTTAAGCGTTTCAAGCTGCAAGAAGATCGCCAGCTCCGCTAAGCTCATTTTATCAAGCCGGCCAGTCAATGCGTCGATAGTGCGTTCTGCCCCCGACATTTTATTTTCGGTGGCGGACCAGTCTATATTGAAACCGGGAGCGTCGAAAAGGTGGATGGCTGTAGCCACGAAGAAGCCAGTTAGAGCCGGCTCATTGTTAAAGAAGTCTTTTCCTGACGAAATACGGACACTACCGACATCCACAACTTCATCTAGTCTAGAAAAGGCAAAATCAAGATTTACCAGAAGAGTGAACGTCCGGATGAAGTAATCCACAAATTCTTCGTGCGCACTCGACTCAATTGCATCAAGTCTGGCAAAATCTTCTGCAACCCGATCTTTTAGATCAAACTCTGCACGACGTGCCGAGAAGGCCAGAAAAAGCCGCACAATCGTACTTGCTTGGTACTTTCCGGCGGAACGGCGCCTCTTCTCGTCGTCCTTAGAGTATATTTCAACTCCTGCCGGAGCGTGGTCCCTTACGACCCGCACGAGTTGCGAGTACACAGTTTCTAGCTGTCTTGCGATTTCCCAAGGGACTTGTCCTGTATTCAGGATCAACATCCGGTAGATCAGACTCCCGATCTTTTGTGTTGACCAAACCTCCACACGGACTTCCTGTTTCAACACCTCAGGGTTTAAGTCGCTTGCCTCACGCAACGCAGTTGTCCGCTGCATTCCATCGATTATCGATATATCATCGGAAGGCAGTCTTTGAAGTATATTTAACACTTCCTGACTGGTCCTTGCCGCTGAGATTCCTTCCTGATCTTTTTTAGAGCAAAGGACACCAAGCACAACGGGAGGAATGATGGCGCCTTTGGATATGTCGGTGACGAGGCGCTGCCTTATGGTCTTCGCCGTTTTGCTCTTGAGTGCTGATCTCTGAAACTCGATGCCGCCTTTCTCTTCATATGCAGCTTCAATTAATTGAAGATAATCATTAACTCTCAGCGATATGAGGGTAGAATCGCATTCAATTCGATGGTCTTTCAAGGAATGCATGAGGTCTGGCAAAGAATTCTCCTTCGTGGCGCCCTCGTAGAGCACGTTTCTGGACAAGGCGGCGACCGTGGTGCGGCGGATGATAATCCTGAAAATGCATTCTACGCGCAACCTGAAATTTCGCTACAACGCAAGGAGACCAATGACGTTCGAGCCTGAAAGGGGATGATGTTCGCCACCCCTCGGAAGACGTCTAACGTCGGCTTTGGCTTGACTTAAAGCGAACTCTCGCGCCCGCAACGAACGGCCGCTTCCCGCCCACTTATGCGGTTGCTGGGGTTGCGCTTGCCAGGGGGCCGGGTTGATGATGCTCCCCGTCCGTCTTGCTTCGCTCTGCGCCGTAGCACCGGTGTAGCACCGGCTCGCCTGGCCCAAACGCGGAAAGCGCCCCGTGGGGCGCCCTATCGTTGTTATTATTGGATTATTTTGGTTGCGGGGGTAGGATTTGAACCTACGACCTTCAGGTTATGAGCCTGACGAGCTACCGGGCTGCTCTACCCCGCGTCCGTTGAGCGTTTTGGGTCAGGGGTTTGTGCTTTGGTCCCCTGGCGGAAGCGTTGCGCGGGGTTTCGATCGCGCGTCGGTCTTCCGTTGCGGGCGCTCATGTTCCCGCGTTGTATGGGCCCCTTGGGCATGGTTATGTGCTTTGGGGCCGTGATCGTTTCGAGAGAACGTATCGCTTCTTTCTAGGTTTGGCGGTGACCTACTCTCCCACGTCTTGAGACGCAGTACCATTGGCGCGACGGCACTTAACGGCCGAGTTCGGAAAGGGATCGGGTGTTTTGCTCGTGCTATGACCACCAAACCGAGGAAGAAGCGTATCCAAGTCAAGTTATTGCGTATACCTGCTTTCGATCCATTGGAAGCCTGGCTTCTACTGGATCAAATCAAGCCTATCGAGCAATTAGTACCGGTCAACTGAACGCATTGCTGCGCTTACATCTCCGGCCTATCGACGTGGTGGTCTTCCACGGCTCTCAAGGGATACCTGGTTTTGAGGGGGGCTTCCCGCTTAGATGCCTTCAGCGGTTATCCTGTCCGTTCATAGCTACCCAGCACTACCGTTGGCACGATAACTGGTCCACCAGTGGAACGTTCACCCCGGTCCTCTCGTACTAGGGGCAACTCCTCTCAAGTATCCTACACCCACGGCAGATAGGGACCGAACTGTCTCACGACGTTCTAAACCCAGCTCACGTACCTCTTTAAATGGCGAACAGCCATACCCTTGGGACCTGCTCCAGCCCCAGGATGAGATGAGCCGACATCGAGGTGCCAAACGATGCCGTCGATATGGACTCTTGGGCATCATCAGCCTGTTATCCCCAGCGTACCTTTTATCCGTTGAGCGATGGCCCTTCCACTCGGGACCACCGGATCACTATGGCCGACTTTCGTCTCTGCTCGACTTGTCAGTCTTGCAGTCAGGCTGGCTTCTGCCATTGCACTCAACGAGCGATTTCCGACCGCTCTGAGCCAACCTTCGCGCGCCTCCGTTACTCTTTGGGAGGCGACCGCCCCAGTCAAACTACCCACCACGCAGGGTCCCGGATCCGGATAACGGACCGCGGTTAGACATCAAGAGTGCGAAGGGTGGTATCTCAAGGGAGGCTCCACGGGAACTGGCGTCCCCGCTTCGAAGCCTACCACCTATCCTGCACATCACAATCCTGATGCCAGTGCGAAGCTATAGTAAAGGTGCATGGGGTCTTTCCGTCTAACCGCGGGTAGTGTGCATCTTGACACACAGTTCAATTTCGCTGAGTCCACGTTTGAGACAGCGGGGAGATCGTTACGCCATTCGTGCAGGTCGGAACTTACCCGACAAGGAATTTCGCTACCTTAGGACCGTTATAGTTACGGCCGCCGTTTACTGGGGCTTCAATTCGGAGCTTGCACCCCTCCTTTTAACCTTCCAGCACCGGGCAGGCGTCAGACTGTATACGTCGCCTTACGGCTTCGCACAGCCCTGTGTTTTAAGTAAACAGTCGCCACCCCCTGGTTTGTGCCCCCGGCCCATAGTTGCCTACGAACCGGGCCTCCTTCTCGCGAACTTACGGAGGCATTTTGCCGAGTTCCTTAAACGTGGTTCTCTCAAGCGCCTTGGTATTCTCTACCAGTCCACCTGTGTCG